>NZ_CP071413.1:0-2215000 GCF_050220005.1 Streptococcus sanguinis | reverse complement strand
CGAAGAGGCTAAACGCGGCGGACTGTAAATCCGCTCCTTCGGGTTCGGGGGTTCGAATCCCTCCCCTTCCATAACCTTTACGGGCATAGTTTAAAGGTAGAACTAAGGTCTCCAAAACCTTCAGTGTGGGTTCAATTCCTACTGCCCGTGTTTAAATATGGCGGGTGTGGTGAAGTGGTTAACACACCAGATTGTGGCTCTGGCATGCGTGGGTTCGATCCCCATCACTCGCCTATTTATTATTATTGGGGTATCGCCAAGCGGTAAGGCAAGGGACTTTGACTCCCTCATGCGTTGGTTCGAATCCAGCTACCCCAGTTAAAAACTTGAGCCGGCGTGGCGGAATTGGCAGACGCGCTGGACTCAAAATCCAGTGTCCTCACGGACGTGCCGGTTCGACCCCGGCCGCCGGTATAGCTTAAGTTTAGCGAAGTATTTTTACTTCGTTTTTTTGTTATCTCTTTAGTATTTATTTGTAAGCTAATGCGGAAGATTGAATCATGATTTTACTTGTAAATCCACACTCAACTAATGTAATGGATTCACCATCAAATTGTTTATAGAATCTAGAATGCTAATATGAGTCAGCTCGGTTTGTTCCTTTTTATTCTATGATTGAGTTTTATTTAGGACTTAAGAATCTAATTGTATGATTAAATATTTTTTGTGAAAAGCATTTTACTTTTACTGAAAATTCTTGACTCTTTTCTTTTTTGTGGTATAATTAACCAGTAAAGCTTTAACTGGTTAAGAGAAGGAGGAGGAAATGACTCATTTAGCGCAGAAGATCGATCAATTTTTAAATGAAGTTATTTTGAAAGCAGAAAATCAGCATGAGATTCTGATTGGTTCTTGCACGAGTGATGTGCCTTTAACCAATACGCAAGAGCATATTTTAATGCTTTTGTCTGAGGAATCTTTGACAAATTCTGATTTAGCCAAAAAACTGAATGTGAGTCAAGCTGCTGTGACCAAGGCTGTGAAATCTTTGGTTCGGCAAGAGATGCTGCAAGCTTTTAAAGATAAGAGAGATGCACGGGTTACCTTTTACCGTTTGACTGAGTTAGCGCAGCCGATTGCAAAGGAACATCAGCATCATCACGCACATACTTTGGAGACGTATCAAAAATTATCAGAGCAGTTTTCTGCTAGTGAACAGGCGGTGATTGCGAAGTTCTTGGAAGCCTTAGTGGGAGAGATTGGTAAATGAGATATATCGCAGTGGATAATCTTTCATTTTACTATGACAAGGAGCCTGTGCTAGAGCATATTCATTATTTTCTAGACAGTGGTGAGTTTGTCACCTTGACGGGGGAAAATGGAGCTGCTAAGACGACACTTATCAAGGCTAGTTTGGGAATTTTACAGCCTAAGCATGGGGAAGTTAAGATTTCCAAGACTAATGTGCGAGGCAAGAAACTGCGGATTGCTTATTTACCTCAGCAGATTGCTAGTTTTAATGCTGGTTTTCCTAGTACGGTGTATGAGTTTGTCAAGTCGGGACGTTATCCGCGCAAGGGTTGGTTTCGTCGTTTGAATGAGCATGATGAGGAGCATATCAAGGCAAGTCTGGAGTCGGTTGGAATGTGGGAATATCGGGATAAGAGGATTGGTTCTCTCTCTGGCGGGCAAAAGCAGAGGGCTGTGATTGCTCGGATGTTTGCTTCGGATCCGGATATTTTTGTCCTAGATGAGCCGACAACAGGGATGGATGCAGGCAGCAAGGATGAATTTTACAAGCTCATGCACCATAGTGCTCATCAGCATGGGAAAGCTGTCTTGATGATTACACACGATCCGGAAGAAGTTCGTAAATATGCTGACCGCAATATTCATCTGGTCCGTAATCAGGACTCACCTTGGCGCTGTTTCAATGTGCATGAAAGCGACAATGGACAGGAGGTGAGCCATGCTTAATCTATTTTCCTATGATTTTATGCAGCGAGCCTTCTTGGCAGTTATTGCCATGAGCCTCTTCTCACCGATTCTAGGGACATTCCTGATTTTACGTCGGCAGAGCCTTATGAGTGATACGCTCAGTCACGTTTCGCTGGCAGGTGTAGCTTTTGGCTTGGTTCTTGGACTATCGCCCACTCTCACAACGGTGCTTGTCGTCATTGTTGCAGCAGTCTTTTTGGAGTATCTGCGGACTATCTATAAGAATTTCATGGAAATCGGAACGGCCATTCTCATGTCAACTGGCTTAGCTATTTCCTTGATTGTTATGAGTAAGGGCAAGAGTTCTAGCTCGATGAGTCTGGACCAGTATCTATTTGGATCCATTGTGACTATCAGTAGGGAGCAGGTGATTTCTCTCTTTGTCATTGCTGCTGTGGTGCTTGTCTTGACCTTCCTCTTCATTCGCCCCATGTACATCTTGACCTTTGATGAGGATACGGCCTTTGTGGACGGGCTGCCTGTGCGGACCATGTCTATTCTCTTTAATATCGTGACGGGTGTTGCGATTGCCCTCATGATTCCAGCTGCGGGAGCCTTGCTAGTTTCGACCATTATGGTCTTGCCGGCTAGTATTGCCCTGCGGATTGGGAAAAATTTCAAGTCGGTCATTTTGCTGGCAAATGCCATTGGTTTCTTTGGTATGATTGCTGGACTTTATATTTCTTACTATGCAGAGACGCCAGCTAGCGCTAGCATTACGATTATTTTCGTCAGCTTGTTCTTACTGGTCAATCTGGTCAAAAAATTTATGAAATAGGAGCAGAAAATGAAAAAAATTAGCTTACTATTAGCAGGTTTACTGAGTATTTTCTTAGTAGCTTGTTCAAATCAAAAAAATGCAGATGGCAAGCTCAATATTGTCACGACTTTTTATCCTGTTTATGAGTTTACCAAGCAGGTGGCTGGAGATGAGGCCAATGTTGAACTTCTAATCGGGGCAGGTACAGAGCCGCATGATTATGAGCCTTCAGCTAAGGCAGTTGCGACGATTCAGGATGCAGATGCCTTTGTCTATGAAAATGAAAACATGGAGACTTGGGTTCCTGATCTGTTAAAAACTTTGAAAAATAAGGAAGAAACGGTTATCAAGGCGACAGGAGACATGCTCTTGCTGCCTGGCGGTGAAGAGGAAGAAGACCACGACCATGGGGAAGAGGGACATCATCATGCCTATGATCCCCATGTTTGGTTATCTCCGAAGCGGGCTATTAAAATGGTGGAGCACATCCGTGATAGCCTGAGCAAGTCTTATCCTGACAAGAAAGCTGCTTTTGAGAAAAATGCAGCGGCTTATATCAAGAAGCTGGAAGCCTTGGATAAGGAATATGAGGATGGGTTGGCCAATGCCAAGCAAAAGAGCTTTGTTACTCAGCACGCAGCCTTTAACTATCTGGCATTGGACTATGGCTTGAAGCAGGTGCCAATTTCTGGACTTTCACCAGACAGTGAGCCATCCGCTTCACGCTTGGCTGAATTGACCGAGTACATTAAGAAAAATAAAATCAAGTATATTTACTTTGAAGAGAATGCCTCTCAGGCTCTGGCTTCTACATTGGCTAAGGAAACAGGGGTAGAACTTGATGTCTTGAATCCGCTGGAAAGCTTGACTGAAGAGCAGACCAAGGATGGGGCAGACTATGTTTCTATCATGCAGGCCAATCTAAAGGCTCTCAAGAAGACAACTGACCAAGAGGGAGCGGAGATTGCAGCCGAGAAAGAAGAAGACGATAAGACAGTGCAAAACGGCTACTTTGAAGACAGTGCCGTCAAGGATCGGACCTTGTCTGATTATGCTGGCGAGTGGCAGTCTGTTTACCCTTATCTGAAAGACGGGACCTTGGACCAAGTCTTTGACTACAAGGCTAAGCTGACTGGAAAAATGACAGCAGCTGAATACAAGGACTACTATGACAAAGGCTACAAGACAGATGTTTCCAATATCAATATCACAGACAAGACTATGGAATTTGTGGTAGATGGAAAATCCAAGAAATATACGTATAAATACGTTGGCAAGCACACTTTGACTTACTCTAAGGGAAATCGTGGAGTTCGCTTCATGTTTGAAGCGACAGACGAGGATGCTGGGGAGTACAAGTATGTTCAGTTTAGCGATCACAACATTGCACCGACCAAGGCGGCTCACTTCCATATCTTCTATGGTGGCGAAAGCCAGGAAGCACTCTTTGATGAACTGGAAAACTGGCCAACCTATTATCCAAGTAAATTGACCGGTCAAGAAATTGCCCAAGAGATGTTGGCGCATTAATATAAATAAAGTAAGAAGACGGGACTAGCCCGTCTTCTTTTTTGTATATCGGAAAATGACGATAAAAATACTTGACAAATTACGATTACAAATGTAAACTAATAAAGAGTTAGATTACAAATGTAAATGATAAGGGAGTGTTAAACAATGGAACAGCAAAATATTAGCCAAGCAGAATGGCAAGTGATGCGCGTGTTATGGGCCTATCCACACAGTCGCAGTACAGAAATTATAGCGCGGTTGGAAGCTGATTTTTCCTGGAAGCCGGCAACAATCAAGACCCTTTTGAATCGTCTGAAGACCAAAGAATTTATCGCTATGGAAAAAATCGAGGGCAAGTTTTACTACGATGCTCGGATTTTAGAAGCGGACCATCTGGAAAGTACTTGGCAGGCTTTTTTTGACAATATCTGTAATACTAAACACGGAGATCTTTTGATTTCAATGATTGAGAGAAGTCAGTTCAGTCAAGGGGATTTGGAGCGGCTCAGCCAAGTCATCGATAAGAAAAGAGCTTCGGCTCCGCTGGAAATTAAATGCCACTGTCCTCAAGGCCAGTGTCGTTGCGGGCACAGAAAGGAGACGCATTGATGAGCGAGAAGAAAGAATACAAACTCTCTGGTATGACCTGCGCTGCCTGTGCTATGACGGTGGAGATGGCGGTCAAGGACTTGGAAACGGTCGAGGATGTCAGTGTCAATCTGGCGACAGAACGTCTCAGTTTGCTTCCTAAGGCGGGATTTGATAGCCAGCAAGTGCTGGATGCTGTAGCTGAGGCTGGTTATCAGGCAGAAGAAAAAGGAAAAGACCGACCGTCTGATGTAAGCGAAGAAGCTGAGATTAAAGCTCAGAAATTGCAAAAAAAGAAACAAGAGTTACTGATTCTTTTGATTACGGCTCTGCCTTTACTTTATATCTCTATGGGAAGTATGGTCGGTCTTCCTCTGCCTAGCTTCTTGGACCATATGGCGCACCCTTTGGTCTTCGTTCTGTCACAACTACTTTTGACTCTGCCTGCTGTGTGGATTGGTCGTGGTTTCTATCAGAGGGGATTTCGCAATCTTATCAAGCAACATCCCAATATGGATAGTTTGATTGCGGTGGGGACCAGCGCAGCATTTTTCTACAGCCTCTACTCGGTCAGTCAGGTTTTTCTTGGTCATCATCCCTTTGTTCATCAGCTTTATTTTGAGTCTGTTGCAGTGATTATTGCCTTGGTTCTTCTGGGTAAATATCTGGAAAGTTCAGCCAAGGGGAGAACGTCTCAGGCGATTCAGTCTCTGCTTGAGCTAGTGCCTAGTCAGGCGACAGTGATTCGCTATGGTGAGGCTGTGACCATTGATACAGAGGACATCCGAGTTGGAGACATTATCCGTATCAAGCCAGGGGAGCGTATGCCGGTAGATGGCCTTGTGACGGAGGGACAGACCTTTGTGGATGAGTCCATGATGACTGGTGAAAGTGTCCCGATTGAAAAGAAGGTCGGCGATACCATTACTAGTGCCACAATCAATCAAAATGGTAGTATTGATTACCAAGCAACTAGGGTGGGTTCGGATACGACCTTAGCTCAGATTGTCAGATTGGTGGAGGAAGCGCAGGGTTCTAAGGCACCGATAGCGGCTTTGGCCGATAAGATTTCACTCTATTTTGTCCCAATCGTGCTGAGCTTGGCTACTTTTTCTGCGCTTGGCTGGTATTTTCTAGCTGGTGAGAGTCTTAGCTTTTCTTTGTCAATCTTTATAGCAGTTCTGGTCATTGCCTGCCCTTGTGCGCTGGGGTTAGCTACTCCGACAGCCATCATGGTTGGGACTGGTAAAGGGGCTGAAAATGGCATTCTGATTAAGTCTGGACAAGCTTTGGAAGCTTCTTATCAGCTGAACACCATTGTTCTTGATAAGACGGGGACGATTACGATTGGCAAGCCCAGCCTGACGGATTTGTTGCCTTTAGGTGCTTTTAATCGCTCTGACTTGTTGCAGCTAATAGCCAGTTCTGAGCAGCATTCTGAGCATCCTTTGGCTCAGGCTATCTTGGAAGCAGCTGAAGAGGAGGAGCTTGACTTGCTGCCTGTCAGCCATTTTGAGGCCATTGTTGGCCGAGGTTTGTCAGCTCAGGTTGAAGGTAAGCATCTTCTGGTGGGAAATGCGTCTTTGATGAAAGAAAAGAACATTGACAGCAGTGCCTTTCAAGAACAGTTGTTGGAGCTTTCCCAAGATGGGAAGACAGCCATGTTTGTCGCAGTAGATGGACAGCTGACAGGTATTTTAGCGGTAGCAGATGAGATGAAGTCCAGCAGCCTGAAGGCGGTGCAGGAGCTCCAGTCTATGGGGCTGGAAGTTATCATGCTGACAGGAGATCGTGAAGAAACTGCGACAGCTATTGCCCAGAAAGCTGGCATCCAAAAAGTTATCGCAGGTGTATTGCCAGATGGTAAGGCCACTGCTATCAAGAACTTACAGGAAGCTGGGGAAAAACTGGCTATGGTAGGAGACGGTATCAATGATGCGCCGGCTCTGGTCCAGGCAGATGTTGGAATTGCCATCGGCTCTGGCGCCGATGTGGCTATTGAGTCAGCAGATGTAGTGCTCATGCATAGTGATTTGCAGGATGTGGTCAAGGCTATCAAGCTCAGTCAGGCGACCATTCATAATATCAAGGAAAATCTCTTCTGGGCTTTTGCCTACAATACACTAGGTATCCCGATTGCTATGGGGCTATTGCATCTTTTCGGCGGTCCCTTGCTCAATCCTATGCTGGCTGGTCTGGCCATGAGCTTGAGCTCAGTATCAGTTGTGGCCAATGCACTGCGTCTAGGACGCTTTAAAATGAAGGAATATACGGAGGAATGAATCTATGAAACAAATAGTCCAATTAGAAAATTTATCTTGTCAAAATTGTGTCAAACACGTCACCCAGCACTTCCTATCCATGGAGGGAGTGTCAGATGTGGCGGTAGACCTAGAAAAGCAGACAGCCCAAGTCACAAGTGATAAACTTTATGGTGCAGCTGATTATGAAGCAGCTCTGGCAAAAACAATCTACAGGGTTCTGGATGTGGCAGAAGCTGAGTAAATAAGGTCAGTAGCTGTGCGCCTGTCCAGCTGCTAGAATTCTTCTTGTAAAAAGCGATAAAATAATCTATAATGTTACTAATCACATGATTTATCTTACCGTGAGAAAGAGGAGAAAAATGAAGAAAAAAGCTTTACCTTTTTTACTAGCAGGAGCTGCTTTATTTGCTATGACAGCTTGTTCAAAGGGCAGTGCTACGAATCAATCAGAGACGCCTGCTAGCAGTACTGGCTCAGTATCAAGTTCTGTGGAGCAGGTATCCAGTCAATCAACTGCAGCAGCATCTTCAGCGACTAGCAGCACTAGCTCAGAGAGTGCGAGCACAGAAAAAACCAAGGAAAAGAAGGAAGCGATGGACATTTCAGCACTTGCAAATGGTAATTATGCCAGCGTTAAAGGAACCTGGCAGGATGCTTCTGGCAACCAGCTTGTTTTTGATGACAAGGGCTTGGTTTCAAGCGGTTATGAATTGTACGGAGCTTCTCTGACAGACTATGGTACTGCTGCTGGCGGTGTCTACGGCGGAGAAAGCGGAGGTTTTCTGATTGAGTTTCTTCCCAAGGGAGTTAAGGTCGCAGACAAGGAAAACTTTACAGATAATTCAGATGTTGGTCAAGACAGAATCTGGACAGGAGTTGGCCTGAATAGCTTTGACGAACAAGGTAGCTTCTATTATCGAGTAGATTAAACGAAGCTTGGTGCTTAATTTTATAGCTTATATGTTGACGAGAGCAGAAGACTATCTGCTCTCTTTTCTTCGGGAGAGTAAGAAATTTTACAGACAAAAAAAGCCTGCCTAAATTAGGTGGGCTTCATAATTTTGAGTTGAATTAGGATTCACTGTGAGGTGTTATAAACTGATCCATAGGGGTTGAAATCACATTCAGGAAGAGCTTGGCGAAATCCTCTGCTGGCATAGGATCTTCTTTGATAATCCAAATTTCAATGAGGGAGTTAATCCATCTAACAACAATTTCCGTAGCCATTTCTTTTGGAATTCCCAATTTTTTAGAGTCAATTTCTAAATTTTGCACGACCCACTGAGTGAAGAAGGTAGATAGATAGTCACTCCAGAAAGGATCGATAGCTGTAGTATAGAGCACCTTCATCCATTTCCTATGTTCATAAAGGGTAGGAATCATATGTTGGGCAAAGAAACAGAACGGATTTTCTCCATTTCCTTCTTCGTAGCTTTCATACAGGGGCAAAAACGGAGTCATAATTGTCTGGCGGATGTATTGGATAATGTCTTCAACATTACTAAAATGCTTTTTATAGATAGCCTGGCGCGATAGACCAGCTTGTTTTGCAATCTCTGAAAAAGTAAAATAAGACTTTTCAGGATTTTGCTCTGCCAGCTCAATTAAGGCATTGACGACTTTGTCTCGAGTATCTTGGGGCATAAGTACCTTCCTTCTTTTTTATTAAGTTCTTGCTGATTTGTCTAAAAATAGAGCAAATTCCAACAAAATAGTTTACCGCTTGTCAACTAAAATGATAACACTTTATAGAGGAAATGTCCAATTATTTTTAAAATTTAATATAAAAATATTAAAAAACCAGTCTTCCCTTACAAGGACCGGTTCTGTCATTTCTCTGTTTTTCTTCTAGTTGGTTATGCGATAACAATTTTATTTGAAGGACCAGCTGGACTATCATAGGCAGCAAAGCTGGTTAGGGGTGAAGATACAAGGTTGAGAAATGTTTTAGAGAACTGCTTGCAAGGAACGGGGTCATCCTGAGTGATCCAATTCTCGATAAGAGAACTAATCCAGCCGGCCAGCAGTTGATTGGCCAGGTCTTCAGGAATACCTAATTTTTGGTGGTCAAGATTTAGATTCTGCTCAATCCAGTCCTTGTAACTGGCAGTAATAAAATCGCTCCACAGGGGATCGACAGAACTAGTATATAATATTTTAATGCGTTGGCGTTGCTCATAAATAGCGGGAAGAATCGTTTGAGCCAAAAAGGTGAAAGGATCTAAGTCCGCTTCAGCTTTGTTGCTATTCCAGTTGGGAGCAAAGGCTTGCTTCACCATATCTTGGCGAATGTATTCGATAATTTCAGTAGTGTTATTAAAGTGTCGTTTGTAAATAGCCTGTCTGGACAAGCCGGCTTCTTTAGCGATTTCTGTAAAGGTAAAACGCGGTCTATCTGGCTGTTTATCTGCTAATTCAAAAAATGCATCTAAAATCCTATCTCGTGTATTAAGAGCCATAATTTTATCCCTCCTATACCATTTTACTTTTTCTGTCTGAAATAAGCTAGAAAATAGCCCGGAATTTTTACTAAAAAAGTTTACACATTGTTAAATGGAAAAATTTTTAGTTTAATTTCTGGACATCATGTCTGTTTAAAAACTGGACGATTTCACAAAAATGTACATAAATCAAGCCGATAATTCTTTTATTTTAACAAGTTAATATGATAAAATGATAAAAAATCTTATCAGAAGTCAAATAGAAAGTGTAGTTTAAAGATTACCTAATCTGAAAGATTTATGGGAGGTTTGACTGGACTTTTTATTAAGGGTTACTGATCGGGATAATAAACTATGTTCAGGGGAGAATAAAATGAAAAGAACAGAAAAAGTTTTGCGATATTCTATTCGGAAGTCAGTTTTAGGTGTTGGTTCAGTCCTTATTTGTGCTCTGTTTTTAGGTCACAGTATGGTGGCGGCAGATGAGGAGCGGCCAGTGGCAAATGCAGTAGAGACTCCGGTCGCTGCATCGCCAGTAAATCAGGATTTGACAACGGTCAGGGAGGCTGCTAATACAGAAGTAGGCACGTTTCTGGCTGAGAAAGTGACAGATCTTGGGAATAATCCAAATTTGTCAGCTGAGGAGCTTGCAGCAGCTAAGGAGGAAGTCAATCAAACAGCTGCAAAGGCTCAGAATGAAATTGCTGCAGCTGAGGATAAAGAAAGGATTGATCAAGCTAAGGAAGATGGATTGGCAGACATCAACTCTATCAATCCAGTCGGCAAAGATTTACTTCTAGATGAAATCCAAAATGGAAAAGCAGAGTTTGATAAACTTGTAGATAGTAGCGATTTACTGCTTGAGGAGCAAAAGAAAAGCTTCCAAGAGTCTGTAAGGAAGAAGGTAGCAGAAGCAGAAGATGCAATTCAGAAATTAGATGTTAATGCAGCAACAGCAGAGCAAGCGGAAGTGATTCAAGAGCAGGCAATAACCGAGGAAGATAAGTTTTTCAAATTTATAGCAAGTTCAACCGTAGATTTCACTCTGGCTGCCAAGTTAGCTGACTTGGAAGCAAATCCCAATCTTTCAGAAGCAGAAAAGAAAGCGGTTAGAGGTGAGATAGAGCAGGTGGTGGAAGCAGCCAAGAAGGCTATTGAAGGAGCAGATTCTCAGGAAGTCTATGACCAGGCAAAAGAAACAGCCATAGCCCACTTAGCCAAGATTCACCCTATTGGCAAAGAGCAGTTCTTAAAAGAAATTCAGGAAGAAAAAACAGCTACTATCGAGGCTGTTGAGAAGAGTCAAAGTCTTTCTGCTGAGGAAAAAACTGCAGCTAAAAAGAAAATTGAAGATGCAGCAGCCATAGCTCAAAAAGCAATTGCAGCTTATAATGCTTGGGTTGAAAGTCCTGATGATGCCGAAAAAATTCAGGAACAGGTAGCGGCAGAGAAGCAAGGTTTGCTAAAAGTTACGACTGGACTGAAACTAGATCTTGCTCTGTCTGATAAGCTAGCAGACTTACGGAGCAACCCGAATCTGTCAGATGCAGAACGGGCTACGGCTAAAGCTGAAGCGGAAGCAACTCTAGCAGATGCGAAAACGGCGCTTGAAAAGGCTGATACCGAAGAGGAACTAGAGAGAATTGAGGAAGCTGGCATTGCTAGCTTGGACACGATTCATCCAGTTGGCAAAGACTTGGTTTTAGATGAGCTTGAAGAAGAAGTCGACAAACAGATTGAAGCAATTGAACATCATCAAACACTTTCAGAACTCGATAAAAAGCAAGCTAAAGAAAAGATTCGAGCAGTATTAAAGACGATGACAGATGCGATTGCGCAGCTAGATGATAGTGTAGACAGTGCTGAAAAAGCAGAGAAACTGCAGGAACAGATCGCTGCTGAGCAGACAAAAGCTCTTGAAAATCTAGAAGCGATTGCCAAGAATGCTGCTAAAGCTGAGACAGCTTCTTCTATTCCAAGTGATTCACCACAAGAAACCAGGAAAGAATTTAGTGGAGGCGTCAGCGACTCTGAGCCAGCAATAGCAACGGCGTCGGAATATGATTTGTCTAGCCATGAAGTTGGAACTCATCCCGATACAGCTCCGCAGTCCTCAGTACAACCAGAATTCAGTGGAAATGTTAGTGATTCAGAAGCAGCAACAGTAACACGGCCTGAATTTACAGGGGGCGTCAATGATTCTGAGCCGATAACAGCGACAGAGTCAGAGTATGATTTATCTAGCCATGGGGTTGGAACTCATCCCGATACAGCTCCCCAGGCAACTGCACAAGCAGAATTCAGTGGCAATGTTAGTGATTCAGAAGCGGCAACAGTAACACGGCCTGAATTTACAGGAGGCGTCAATGATTCTGATCCAACTATAACAGAAAACAACGCCTATGATGCTGGCGTTCAGCCATCAGTCAGGAGTGCACATCCAGACAGCGCTCCTCAGATGGCGGCTCTTCCGGAATTTACCGGCGGTGTCAATGCTGCTGACGCGGCAGTAGCTGATGCTTTACCTGCTTACCAAGTAACTAGCGGTATTTTGCCAGCAGTTGATGGGGCCAAATCAGTACAAGAGCAGTCTTCATCAGCTAAGGTCACCCAGCTAGATCAGCTTAAAAACAAGGGAAGTAAGAGTGGTGCGTCAGTCTTGCCGCATACGGGTCAAGCTTCTAATGCTCTTCTCACAGTTGCAGGACTTATCAGCGCTTTAGGCGCAGCTGGATTGTCACTCCGTAGTAGAAAAAAAGAAGGATAAGTTTTGAAGAGGCCACTTGGTCTCTTTTTTGATGGAGAAAATTTTTAAAAATTATGCAAACGTTTTACTAAAAGTGCTTGAAAAAGTCAAAAAAAAACGATATAATGGACAATGTGAAAGCGCTTTGCAAACGAGAGCTTGAAAGAAAATATTTTTATTCAAAAGAAGGGGCTTATTATGGTCGAATTAAATCTGAAAAATATCTATAAAAAATATCCCAACAGCGACCACTACTCAGTGGAAGACTTCAATCTTGATATTAAGGACAAGGAATTTATCGTCTTTGTCGGTCCGTCCGGTTGCGGAAAATCAACTACTCTGCGTATGATTGCAGGCCTTGAAGACATCACAGAAGGAACTGCCTCTATTGACGGTACAGTGGTCAATGATGTGGCGCCAAAAGACCGCGACATCGCCATGGTTTTCCAGAACTATGCCCTTTATCCGCACATGACTGTCTACGACAACATGGCTTTTGGTCTCAAGCTGCGCAAGTACAGCAAGGAAGATATTGAAAAACGGGTCAATGAAGCAGCAGAAATTCTGGGCTTGAAGGAATTCTTGCAGCGTAAGCCAGCTGATTTGTCTGGTGGTCAGCGTCAGCGGGTAGCAATGGGACGCGCTATCGTTCGTGATGCAAAGGTTTTCCTTATGGATGAGCCTCTGTCTAACTTGGATGCTAAGTTGCGTGTTTCTATGCGGGCGGAGATTGCCAAGATTCACCGCCGTATTGGGGCAACAACTATCTATGTCACCCATGACCAGACTGAAGCTATGACCTTGGCGGATCGTATCGTTATCATGTCAGCGACCAAGAATCCTGCTGGAACTGGTACGATTGGACGGGTGGAGCAGATTGGTACGCCGCAGGAAGTCTATAACAACCCAGTTAATAAGTTCGTTGCTGGCTTCATTGGTAGCCCAGCTATGAACTTCATCCCAGTTAAGCTTGAAGGGAATGAGATTGTCGCAGAAGGTCTGCGCTTGACTGTGCCAGAAGGAGCTTTCAAGGTTCTGCGGGAGAAAGGTTACGAGGGCAAGGAGCTGATCTTCGGTATTCGTCCAGAGGATATCAATGCAGAAGCTGCTTTCTTGGAAACTTTCCCGAATTCAGTTGTCCATGCCAAGATTTCTGTTTCAGAATTGCTGGGAGCAGAGTCTCATCTCTATTGCCAAGTGGGTTCTAGTGAGTTTGTAGCGCGTGTGGATTCACGGGATTACCTAGAAACTGGTGCAGGTATTGACCTAGGCTTCGACCTCAATAAAGCGCACTTCTTTGATCCAGAGACAGAGAAGACAGTCTATTAATCAGTTGATAAACAAAGAACGCAGACAGGCTTGTCTGCGTTTTTAAAATGGCTGTTATAACAGCATTTTTTACTGAAAGGAGCTTAGATTTTTTCTTGTTTTAGTTTTCCGATAAGAATCTCGGCTGAAATGGTGGCATGTGTAAGCAGCTCCCAATTGATTAGATTTTTTTCAACATGAAAGAGTAAAGGAGTCATCTGCAGCAGGGCAGTTTTCTCCTCAGAATGCAGGGCATGAGTTGATTCTACGGTCTTTCTAGATAGGATGGCAAAGTGCTTCTGGAAGTGCTGGATGATATCTTGATTAGAATAATCTTTTTGACGGAGCTGGTCAGCTACTTTAGCTCGAATTTCTTTCAGATGATTTTCTGTTGGGATGACTTTAATGATAAGTCCCTCTTTTTTCAATACTCGCTGAAATTCATGGTAATTAGCTGGTGAGAAGATGTCCAGCAAGACATCCATGCTTTGATCCTGAACGGGTAAGTGTGCCAAATCCCCGACGAACCATTTTACAGCCAGACTCTGATCACTTTTTGCAGCTAACTGGATGGAATCTTTGGATAAATCAAAAGCGTAAATTTCTTTGTTGGGGAATTTTTCCTGAATTTTTCGAGCATAGTAGCCCTCTCCGCAAGCGACGTCTAGAATGGTCTGTTCTTCAGGCAGGGCCTGAAGCAGATTCTGCAACTCGTCTAGGACATGCTGATAAAAGCCGGCTTCCAAGATGACTTGCCTATTTTGAAAGCTCGTTTTGTCATAGTCTTTAGCTTGTTTGGCTTGAGGAGCTAGATTGACATAACCGAATTTGGAGATGTCGTAGGAATGGCGATTGGCGCACTTGAGGCTGTTTTCTTCCATAGCCAAGCTTTGCTGGCAGAGTGGACAGGCCATAGCCGAAGCTTGGGCAAAGCGAGCGAGTCTTGGTTTCATAGGCGTTCTCTTTCTATTGTTTTTATAAAGTTGAATGTCCTTTCCTTGGTAAGACATAGAAAAATCCGATTCAGGTAATCGGATTTTTATCTTTAGTAGGTCAGGACAAAGTATTTCTTCTTACCGCGGCGGATAACTGTCAGCTCGTCTTCCAGTTTATCTGAGTCGCTGAGGACATAGTCTAAATCTTGGATACGCTCACCATTGAGGTAGATAGCGCCGTTTTGGACGTCTTCGCGGGCTTGACGTTTTGAGTTTACCACGCCGGCTGTCACAAGCAGTTCTACAATATTGAGGTTGTCTTCTGCTTGGACCTGATAGTTAGGCACACCGCGCAGGCCTTGTTTGAGTTCCTTGACGGACAAATTCTTGATATTTCCGGCAAAGAGCTGCTCAGTGATGTTGAGAGCTTCTTGATATGCTTCTTGACCGTGAACCAGACTGACCACTTCGCGAGCCAGAACTTTCTGCGCCAAGCGTTCGTGTGGTGCTGCTTCAAACTGTTGGCGAATCTCTTCGATTTCATCCAAGGACAGGAAGGTGAAGATTTTCAGGAAGCGGATAGCGTCTGCGTCCATGACATTCATCCAGAATTGATACATTTCGTAAGGAGAAGTCTTGTCAGGATTGAGCCAGACAGCATTGCCTTCTGATTTACCAAATTTTTTGCCAGTAGCGTCGGTAATGAGCGGAACGGTTATTACATGGCCAGTCTTGTCAGCCTTGCGGCGCAGGAGCTCTGTACCTGCTGTCATATTCCCCCATTGGTCAGAACCACCGATTTGCAGGGTTATGTCGTGGTTTTGATTGAGGATATAGAAGTCATATCCTTGCATGATCTGGTAGGCGAATTCTGTATAGGAAATCCCTGTCTCAATCCGGCTCTTGACAGAATCTTTACTCATCATGTAGTTGACAGTGAAGTATTTGCCGACGTCACGCAGGAAGTCGATAAAGCTGATGCTGCTGAACCAGTCATAGTTGTTGACCATTTCGGCCTTATTATCACCCTTTTCAAAGTCCAGAAAGCGAGAAAGCTGATCTTGGATAGATTTCACCCAGCCTTCCACGGTTTCCTTGGTTTGGAGGCTGCGTTCTGCATCCCTAAAGGATGGATCGCCAATCAATCCAGTTGCTCCTCCGACCAGAGCGTAGGGTTTGTGTCCGGCTAGTTGCAAGCGACGGCTGGTCAGAATGGCTACCAAGTGGCCAAGGTGCAGGCTGTCAGCGGTCGGATCGTATCCACTATAATAAGAGACTTGTCCTTCTTCTAAGGCCTTGCGTAAAGCTGCTTCATCAGTAGTTTGGAATACCAAGCCACGTTCTTTTAGCTCATCAAAAATGTGCATCATGTCTCTCCTATTCTAAAAGCCAAGAAATTGGCTTATCTATATTTTAAATTTATGTTACTCTATTGTATCATAAAGCTTTTAAATAGCAATGTTTCCTTGAAATAAATCATAGATATTTGGTATAATGGGAAGATAACAAGGAGAATCAAACTTGGAACAATTAATAGAGAAATTAAAAGAGTTCTGGGGAAAAGCCCAGCAGTTTATCAAAAAAATACATCTTCCAGAATGGAGCAAGAAGATTGGCAGTAGCAACAATGGCTGGTCTATCGGTGATGTTTTTGCTGTTTTCTTGCGGACTTTTAAACTTCTGATGAATATGGCTTTTGTGTTTATCTTCTTCGGTGGCGTCATCGGTGCTGGGATTGGGATAGGCTATGCAGCTAGTCTTTTCAGTAAGGTGGAAGTGCCCAAGCAAGAAGAGCTGGTCAAGCAGGTGAATAATATCTCTGGTATTTCTAAACTTACCTATGCCGATGGCAGCTTGATTGCAGAAGTGGACAATGATTTGCTCCGCATTCCGGTTAAGAGTGACGCCATCTCTGAAAATGTAAAAAAAGCCGTTATCGCTACAGAGGATGAGAATTTTGAAACGCATAACGGAGTGGTGCCCAAGGCTGTGCTTCGGGCTACGCTCGGCTCTGTTGTCGGAGTTGGCTCGTCCAGCGGGGGTTCAACTATTACTCAGCAGTTGATCAAGCAGCAGGTGGTGGGCGATGCACCGACCTTCAAGCGGAAAGCGGCGGAGATTGTTGATGCTCTAGCTTTGGAGCGCTACATGTCTAAGGATGATATTTTGACGACCTACTTGAACGTTTCGCCTTTTGGGCGCAACAATAAGGGGCAGAATATCGCCGGTGTGGAAGAAGCTGCTCAAGGGATTTTTGGTGTTTCTGCTAAGGATTTGACTGTGCCCCAGTCTGCTTTTATTGCCGGCTTGCCACAGAGTCCGATTGTTTATTCGCCTTATGCAGCGGATGGCAGTCTCAAGAGTGCAGGAGATATGGCTCTGGGCTTGGAACGTGCCAAGGATGTGCTCTATAATATGTATCGGACGGGCAAGCTAAGCGAGAAAGAGTACAAGGAGTACAAGGACTATGACTTGACCAAGGATTTCAAGCCTTCTGAAAGCTCGGAAAAATCTTCGCATGGCTACCTTTATTACACAGCGGTCGAAGAAGCCCAGCAGACCATGTACGAATACTTGATTCAGCGGGACAATGTTTCTCAGCAAGAGCTGAAAAACAACGACACTGTCAAAGCCTACAAGGAATTGGCTGCTAAAGAACTGAGCGATGGCGGCTATACTGTCACCACCACAATCAACAAGAACATTCATACTGCTATGCAAAATGCAGTAGCCAACTATGGGGGCGTCTTGGATGACGGAACTGGTGCAGTTGAAGTGGGGAATGTCCTCTTGGATAATAAAACCGGTGCTGTGATTGGCTTTGTCGGAGGAAGAGATTATGCTTCCAATCAGAACAATCATGCCTTTGATACAGAGCGCTCGCCGGGTTCGACTATTAAGCCGATTCTGGCTTATGGGATTGCTATTGACCAAGGTCTGATGGGCAGCGCCAGCGTTCTTTCTAACTATCCGACTAACTTTTCAAGCGGTGACCCAATTATGCACGTGGACAGCCGTGGTACAGCTATGATGGATCTGCAAGAAGCTCTCAATACTTCTTGGAATATTCCGGCTTATTGGACTTACCGCGGATTACGCGAAAAAGGTGTCAATGTCCGTGGCTATATGGAAAAAATGGGTTATTACATTGATGACTACAGCATTGAGAGTCTCCCAATGGGCGGGGGAATTGAAGTATCTGTAGCTCAGCACACCAATGGTTTCCAAACCTTGGCTAATAATGGAACCTACCAGAAAAAATACATGGTTGAAAAAATCACAGACCGAGATGGCAAGGTGATTTACCAGCATAAGGCCAATCCTGTTCAGATTTACAGCCCAGCAGCTGCTACGATTATGCAGGAGCTCATGCGGGGAGTTATCAATTCTGGGGCTACTACGACCTACAAATCTCGAATCAGTCAGGTCAATGGAACCTTGGCTGGAGCCGATTGGATTGGTAAGACTGGAACGACCAACACCAACGGTGATATGTGGCTGATGCTTTCTACTCCAAAGATGACTTTGGGAGGCTGGATTGGTCATGATGATAATAGCTCTATGGCGGCGTTGACTGGTTATAATAATAATGCCTCCTACATGGCCTATATGGCAGATGCTATCTATCAGGCAGATCCAAATGCCTGGGGTGTTGGTGATAAATTTACTCTTGATCCGAGTGTGATTAAGTCTGATGTACTCAAGTCCACAGGGGAAAAGCCAGGTACAGTAACGGTAAACGGCCGCTCTGTTAATCTCAGTGGTCCGACAGTGCCTAGCTATTGGGCTAAAAACGGTGCTCCGACCACGACCTACCGCTTTGGTATCGGGGCATCAGATGCGGACTATCAGAAGGCTTGGTCAGCTATACTGGGCGGTTCTACCTCTAATTCTAATTCCAACTCCAATTCCAATAATAACCGGCAAGGGAACTAGCGCATCAAGAACAGTTTTAACTTTTCAGAAAGCGGATGAAATCCTTGCAATTTCTAGCTAAATAAGGTATAATGATAACAATAATTTGTCGTGTGCTTTATTTGAAATATTGTCCAAATAGAAGCTTACAGCAGTTAAATCAAACTTGAATAAGTCAGATTTAGCTGCTCTTTTTGTGCCTATTTTTAGGAAAAACGGGTTATGTAATCATAATTTAATTTTTCTGAAAATTAAACAAAAGGGACTGATTGTGGCTGTTTTGCAGCATTGTAAATGACAGAGGATTTTCCTCTGAAAACATTTCACAGAACTCGCTCTAAAAAGCGTGAGGTAAAGATATGCTTCTTCTCGCTTTATCAAGGGCTTAGTATCTTATCATAAAGGAGTAAAAACTTGGCAGGACATGAAGTTCGATACGGTAAACACCGTACCCGTCGTAGTTTTTCAAGAATTAAGGAAGTTCTTGATTTACCAAATTTGATTGAAATCCAAACGGATTCGTTCCAAGATTTCTTGGATCATGGTCTGAAGGAAGTCTTTGAAGATGTACTTCCTATTTCAAACTTTACCGACACCATGGAATTGGAATTTGTTGGCTATGAAATCCGTGAGCCTAAATATACGCTGGAAGAAGCACGTATCCACGATGCCAGCTACTCAGCGCCAATCTTTGTAACCTTCCGTCTGATTAACAAGGAAACTGGTGAAATCAAGACTCAGGAAGTCTTCTTTGGCGATTTCCCAATCATGACTGAAATGGGAACCTTCATCATCAATGGTGGTGAGCGGATTATCGTATCCCAGTTGGTGCGTTCTCCAGGGGTTTACTTCAACGATAAAGTTGACAAAAATGGAAAAGTTGGCTACGGATCAACCGTTATTCCTAACCGCGGAGCTTGGTTAGAGTTGGAAACAGACTCAAAAGACATTGCCTACACTCGTATTGACCGGACACGTAAGATTCCATTTACCACTCTGGTGCGTGCGCTTGGTTTCTCAGGTGATGATGAGATCTTGGACATCTTTGGTGACAGCGACTTGGTGCGCAATACCATTGAAAAAGATATCCACAAGAACCCAATGGACTCCCGTACAGATGAAGCTCTGAAAGAAATCTATGAGCGTCTTCGTCCAGGTGAGCCTAAGACGGCTGAAAGTTCTCGTTCCCTTCTTGAAGCGCGTTTCTTTGATCCGCATCGTTATGACTTGGCAGCAGTTGGTCGGTACAAGATTAATAAGAAACTCAGCGTCAAGACACGCTTGCTGAACCAAACCATTGCAGAGCCATTGGTAGATGCTGAAACTGGAGAAATCTTAGTTGAAGCTGGTACAGTTATGACCCGCAGTGTGATTGACAGCATTGCAGAGCAGCTGGATAATGGTTTGAACAAAATCACTTATATTCCAAACGACTCAGCTGTCTTGACAGACCCTGTAGAATTGCAGAAGTTCAAGGTAGTGGCACCGACTGATCCAGACCGCGTTGTGACCATCATTGGTAATGCAAATCCGTCTGACAAGGTTCGGATCGTGACACCAGCTGATATCTTGGCTGAGATGAGCTACTTCCTCAACTTGGCTGAAGGTATCGGTCGTGTAGATGATATTGACCACTTGGGGAACCGTCGTATTCGTGCTGTTGGTGAGCTTTTGGCTAACCAAGTCCGTCTTGGACTTTCTCGGATGGAGCGTAATGTTCGTGAACGGATGTCTGTTCAGGATAACGAAGTACTAACTCCACAGCAAATCATCAACATCCGTCCAGTGACTGCAGCTATTAAAGAATTCTTTGGTTCTTCACAATTGTCTCAGTTCATGGACCAACACAATCCGCTGTCTGAGCTTTCTCACAAGCGCCGTCTTTCTGCCTTGGGACCTGGTGGTTTGACACGTGACCGTGCTGGTTATGAAGTGCGGGACGTGCACTATACTCACTATGGCCGTATGTGTCCAATCGAAACGCCTGAAGGACCAAACATCGGTTTGATTAATAACTTGTCTTCTTATGGACACCTTAACAAATACGGATTTATTCAAACGCCTTACCGTAAAGTAGACCGTGAAGCTGGCGTAGTAACCAACGAAATCGTTTGGCTGACAGCTGATGAGGAAGATGAATTTATCGTAGCGCAGGCCAACTCTAAGCTGAATGAAAAAGGTGGCTTTGCAGAGCCTATCGTTATGGGACGCCACCAAGGTAATAACCAAGAATTCCCATCAGACCAAGTAGACTACATGGATGTATCGCCTAAGCAGGTAGTTGCCGTAGCGACAGCATGTATTCCTTTCTTAGAAAATGACGACTCCAACCGTGCTCTCATGGGTGCCAACATGCAGCGTCAGGCTGTACCTTTGATTGATCCAAAAGCACCTTATGTTGGTACTGGTATGGAATACCAAGCTGCTCACGACTCTGGTGCAGCGGTTATTGCTCAGCATGATGGTAAGGTTACCTATGCGGATGCAGACAAGGTTGAAGTCCGCCGTGAAGATGGTTCTCTTGATGTTTACCAAATTCAAAAATTCCGCCGTTCGAACTCAGGAACTGCTTACAACCAACGTACCTTGGTAAAAGTTGGCGATGTCGTTGAAAAAGGCGACTTTATCGCTGACGGACCTTCTATGGAAAATGGAGAAATGGCCCTGGGACAAAACCCAATCGTTGCCTACATGACATGGGAAGGTTACAACTTCGAGGATGCGGTTATCATGAGTGAGCGTCTGGTGAAAGACGATGTCTACACCTCAGTTCACTTGGAAGAATACGAATCAGAAACTCGCGACACCAAGCTTGGCCCTGAAGAAATTACCCGCGAAATCCCAAACGTAGGGGAAGATGCCCTGCGCAACTTGGACGAAATGGGTATTATCCGCATCGGGGCGGAAGTCAAAGAAGGCGATATTCTTGTAGGTAAAGTGACCCCTAAGGGTGAAAAAGACCTTTCTGCTGAGGAACGTCTCTTGCACGCTATCTTCGGAGACAAGTCTCGTGAAGTCCGCGATACCTCTCTGCGTGTGCCACATGGTGCCGATGGAGTGGTTCGTGACGTGAAAATCTTTACCCGTGCTAATGGTGATGAACTGCAATCTGGCGTTAATATGCTGGTTCGCGTCTACATCGCTCAAAAACGTAAAATCAAGGTCGGAGATAAGATGGCCGGTCGTCACGGAAACAAAGGGGTTGTATCCCGTATCGTTCCTGTGGAAGACATGCCTTACTTGCCAGATGGAACACCGGTTGATATCATGTTGAACCCACTCGGGGTACCATCTCGTATGAACATCGGTCAGGTTATGGAGCTCCACCTTGGTATGGCAGCACGTAACTTGGGCATCCATATTGCAACACCAGTCTTTGATGGAGCAAGCTCAGAAGACCTCTGGGATACAGTGCGTGAAGCTGGTATGGACAGCGATGCCAAGACTATTCTTTATGACGGACGTACCGGTGAGCCGTTTGACAACCGTGTATCTGTTGGTGTCATGTACATGATCAAGCTCCACCACATGGTAGATGATAAACTCCATGCCCGCTCAGTAGGTCCTTACTCAATGGTTACCCAACAGCCGCTCGGAGGTAAAGCTCAGTTTGGTGGACAACGTTTTGGTGAGATGGAAGTTTGGGCCTTGGAAGCTTACGGTGCTTCTAACGTTCTGCAA
The DNA here is from genome assembly GCF_050220005.1 of Streptococcus sanguinis. Lineage (GTDB taxonomy): Bacteria > Bacillota > Bacilli > Lactobacillales > Streptococcaceae > Streptococcus > Streptococcus sanguinis_Z. The sequence continues at coordinate 2,192,912 of NZ_CP071413.1, read as the reverse complement.
GAAATCCTGACTTACAAGTCAGATGATGTCAACGGCCGTTTGAAGGCTTATGAAGCTATTACCAAAGGAAAACCAATTCCAAAACCAGGTGTGCCAGAATCCTTCCGCGTTCTTGTCAAAGAATTGCAATCTCTTGGTCTTGACATGCGCGTTCTCGATGAAGATGACAATGAAGTAGAACTGCGTGACCTAGACGAAGGTGAAGATGATGACGTGATTCACGTTGACGATCTTGAAAAAGCGCGTGAAAAAGCAGCTCAAGAAGCGAAAGCAGCTTTTGAGGCTGAAGGAAAAGAATAAGAATAGACACTGATTAGAAAATGAAGAAAGGTAAGAAATAGTGGTTGATGTAAATCGTTTTAAAAGTATGCAAATCACCCTAGCTTCTCCAAATAAGGTCCGTTCATGGTCTTATGGGGAAGTGAAGAAACCTGAAACAATCAATTACCGAACCCTGAAACCAGAACGCGAAGGTCTTTTTGACGAAGTGATCTTCGGTCCAACAAAGGACTGGGAATGTGCCTGTGGTAAGTACAAACGGATTCGTTACAAAGGAATCGTCTGTGACCGCTGTGGTGTTGAAGTAACCCGTGCTAAGGTTCGCCGTGAGCGTATGGGCCACATTGAATTGAAGGCACCTGTTTCACATATTTGGTACTTTAAAGGAATTCCAAGCCGCATGGGTCTCACTTTGGATATGAGCCCACGTGCCCTGGAAGAAGTCATTTATTTTGCGGCTTATGTGGTGATTGATCCTAAGGATACACCGCTAGAGCACAAGTCAATCATGACGGAACGTGAGTACCGTGAACGCTTACGCGAGTACGGTGCAGGCTCATTTGTAGCCAAAATGGGAGCAGAAGCTATTCAAGACCTCTTGAAACAAGTGGACTTGGAAGCTGAAATTGCTGTCCTCAAAGAAGAATTGAAAACTGCTTCAGGTCAAAAACGGATCAAAGCTGTTCGTCGCTTGGATGTCTTGGACGCCTTCTACAAGTCTGGCAATAAGCCAGAATGGATGGTCCTCAATATCCTGCCGGTTATTCCGCCAGATTTGCGCCCTATGGTTCAGCTGGATGGTGGTCGTTTTGCGGCTTCTGACCTCAATGATCTCTATCGCCGGGTTATCAACCGGAACAACCGTTTGGCTCGTTTATTAGAACTCAATGCCCCTGGTATCATCGTTCAAAATGAGAAGCGGATGCTTCAAGAAGCGGTTGATGCTTTGATTGATAACGGTCGCCGCGGCCGTCCAATTACTGGACCAGGCAGCCGTCCGCTCAAGTCTCTGAGCCATATGCTTAAAGGGAAACAAGGACGCTTCCGTCAAAACTTGCTGGGTAAACGGGTTGACTTCTCAGGACGTTCCGTTATCGCCGTTGGTCCTACATTGAAAATGTATCAATGTGGTGTTCCGCGTGAAATGGCGATTGAACTCTTCAAGCCATTTGTCATGCGGGAAATCGTTGCTCGCGATATTGTACAGAACGTTAAAGCTGCCAAACGCTTGGTAGAACGTGGAGATGAGCGTATCTGGGATATTCTGGAAGAAGTAATCAAGGAACACCCAGTGCTTCTTAACCGCGCACCGACTCTTCACCGTTTAGGAATTCAGGCCTTTGAACCAGTTCTGATTGATGGTAAAGCTCTTCGTTTGCATCCATTGGTCTGTGAAGCCTACAATGCCGACTTTGACGGTGACCAGATGGCTATCCACGTACCGTTGTCAGAGGAAGCGCAAGCTGAAGCTCGTATCCTCATGCTGGCTGCTGAGCACATCTTGAATCCCAAAGACGGTAAGCCAGTTGTAACACCGTCTCAGGATATGGTCTTGGGGAACTACTACCTGACCATGGAAGAGGCTGGTCGCGAAGGCGAAGGTATGATTTTCAAGGATATGGATGAAGCGGTTATGGCTCTCCGCAACGGATATGTTCACTTGCATACTCGTGTTGGTATTGCAACAGACAGTCTCAATAAGCCTTGGACAGAAGACCAGAAGCATAAGATTTTGATCACAACTGTTGGTAAAATTCTCTTTAACGCGATTATGCCTGAGGAATTGCCTTACTTGCAAGAGCCGACTAATGCTAACTTGACAGAAGGTGTGCCAATTAAGTACTTCTTGGAGTCAGGACAAGACATCAAGGAAGTCATTGAACAGCTTGAGATCAATGTTCCGTTTAAGAAGAAAAATCTTGGTAATATCATTGCGGAAATCTTTAAACGCTTCCGTACAACAGAAACATCTGCTCTTCTTGACCGCTTGAAGAACCTGGGTTATCACCATTCTACTTTGGCTGGTCTGACAGTGGGTATCGCTGATATCCCAGTTGTCGAAGACAAGGCTGAGATTATTGAAGAATCCCACAAGCGTGTTGAACAAATTACTAAACAATTCCGTCGTGGTATGATTACTGATGACGAACGCTACAATGCAGTTACTGCTGAGTGGCGGGCAGCTCGTGAGAAATTGGAAAAACGTTTGGTTGCCAACCAGGATCCGAAGAACCCTATCGTTATGATGATGGACTCTGGAGCCCGGGGTAACATCTCTAACTTCTCTCAGTTGGCCGGTATGCGTGGTCTGATGGCTGCGCCAAATGGACGTATCATGGAATTGCCAATCTTGTCTAACTTCCGTGAAGGTCTGTCTGTTTTGGAAATGTTCTTCTCTACCCACGGTGCTCGTAAGGGTATGACCGATACGGCCCTTAAGACAGCCGACTCGGGTTACCTGACTCGTCGTCTGGTTGACGTTGCTCAAGATGTGATTATCCGTGAAGACGACTGTGGTACAGACCGCGGCTTGCTCATCACTTCTATCACAGAAGGCAAGGAAATGATCGAGTCTCTGGAAGAGCGTCTCAATGGTCGTTACACTAAGAAGACGGTTAAACATCCAGAAACTGGTGCTGTCATTATTGGTCCAAATGAATTGATCACAGAAGACAAGGCGCGTGAAATCGTTAATGCTGGTGTTGAAGAAGTGACAATCCGTTCCGTCTTTACATGTAACACCCGCCACGGTGTCTGCCGTCACTGTTACGGTATCAACTTGGCAACGGGTGATGCGGTTGAAGTCGGTGAAGCAGTCGGAACCATCGCTGCCCAGTCTATCGGGGAGCCTGGTACACAGCTGACCATGCGGACCTTCCACACGGGTGGTGTTGCCTCTAATACCGATATCACGCAAGGTCTTCCTCGTGTCCAAGAAATCTTTGAAGCCCGCAATCCAAAAGGGGAAGCGGTCATCACTGAAGTCAAGGGTGAAGTTACTGCTATCGAAGAAGATGCATCTACTCGTACCAAGAAGGTCTTTGTTAAAGGCCAAACTGGCGAAGGTGAATATGTGGTACCATTTACAGCCCGCATGAAGGTAGAAGTGGGCGACCAAGTTTCTCGTGGTGCTGCCTTGACTGAAGGTTCTATCCAGCCTAAGCACTTGCTGGCTGTCCGTGATGTCTTGTCTGTTGAAACTTACCTGCTTGCTGAAGTACAAAAAGTTTACCGTAGCCAAGGGGTAGAAATCGGCGACAAACACATCGAAGTAATGGTTCGCCAAATGATTCGCAAGGTGCGCGTTATGGATCCAGGAGATACAGATCTTCTCATGGGAACTCTTATGGATATCACTGACTTTACAGATGCTAACCGTGATGTGGTTATCTCAGGTGGTGTACCTGCGACAGCTCGTCCAGTCCTCATGGGAATCACCAAAGCTTCCCTTGAGACAAATAGCTTCCTGTCTGCAGCTTCCTTCCAGGAAACAACTCGTGTCCTGACAGATGCTGCTATCCGTGGTAAGAAAGACCATCTGCTTGGCCTCAAGGAAAATGTTATCATCGGTAAGATTATCCCAGCTGGTACTGGTATGGCCCGCTATCGCAATTTGGAGCCTCAGGCTGTCAATGAAGTTGAAATTATCGACGAAGTGACAGAACTGCCAGGTGGATTTGAAACTGAAGAAAATATTGTTCTTAAATAAAGAACTTTCCCTCCCGATTTTCGGGAGGGATTTTTTGTTGCAGCCGATAATTTCTTGCTCGCAACTAAATATTATCCCATAATATACTTAGAAAGTTGTTTTTAAGTTCTCCTTTATGGATCAACGACTATAGAAGAAATATTCAAGATTTCCTGTTTCAGTTTTTCTATGATGCGAGATGCCATATTTATTTTTAATCAGGGAGGTAGCTGGTTTTTTGTAGTATGATAGCGCTAGGTTATACTATTTTAAAAATCCTAAAATAGTAGGAGGGGTAGGTTTGAAATTTTAAAAAAGAGGAGGTTGGTTTTAATGGTAGTGTTCGAAGGTTGTAGAGAACGATAGCTGGCATTTATCTAGCTAGCTCATTCATGAAGGGAGGATTTTGAAATATAAAGAATAGAAAACAATTAGATTACAAATAGAATAATATTTTATTACAATGAATAAAGATTAAAAAATATAGGTAAAAAACACAAAATTCTGCATAAATCAGGGCTTTAAGCCTATAAGTTCTTTCCTTTTTATTTATTTTTTTGAGAAAACCAAAAAATTTCAGTAATTTTAAGTTACAGTTAAGTTAAGAAAATTAAAATAATCTTAAATAAGTTACCAACATGTAAATTACTATTAAGAAAGTATAAAATAATAGTTCATGCTTTGATTATTGAAACGCTTGATGGTAAAATAACTAAGGTTACTTAAAACAAACATTTTTTAGTAAAAAGTTAATATAACAATGTTGATTTTTGGTGAGGAAAAATGAAGAAAATTAAGGTAATGGTTGTTTTTGGAACTCGTCCAGAAGCAATTAAGATGGCTCCACTGGTTATTGAACTGAAGAAGCAGGCAGACTTGTTTGAGACAACAACAGTTGTGACTGCTCAGCATCGTCAGATGCTGGATCAGGTACTTGAGACTTTTAAGATTAAGCCTGATTATGATTTGGATATTATGGGGAAGAATCAAACCCTGACAGATATTACTGTCAAAATCCTGCATAAGCTGGATGATATCTTAAAGGAAAACAAGCCAGATATTATGCTGGTGCACGGTGATACGACAACGACTTTTGCGGCTAGTCTTGCAGCGTTTTATAATCAAGTTCGTATCGGCCACGTGGAAGCTGGCTTGCGGACTTGGAATAAATACTCTCCTTTCCCAGAAGAGATGAATCGTCAGATGACCGACTCTTTGACCGACTTGTATTTTGCGCCAACGGATCAGAGTAAGGCTAACTTGCTCAAGGAAAACCATCCAGCAGAAACAGTTTTTGTGACAGGAAATACAGCTATTGACGCTCTAAAGCTTACCGTCCAAGCTGATTATCAGCACGAGGTGCTTGACCGTATTGATCCAGCTCGCAAGATGATTTTGGTGACTATGCATCGTCGGGAAAATCAAGGCGAGCCGATGAGAAGGGTCTTTCGAACTCTACGACAGATTGTAGATGCCCATGATGATGTAGAAATTGTCTATCCCGTTCACTTGAGTCCAGCGGTTCAGGAAGCGGCTAGAGAAATTCTGAGTGACAATGAGAAAATTCATCTGATTGAGCCTTTAGATGTGTTGGATTTCCATAATATCGCAGCTAAAAGCTATTTCATCATGTCAGACTCAGGCGGAGTACAAGAGGAAGCACCTTCCTTAGGTAAGCCTGTACTGGTACTTCGTGATACAACAGAGAGACCAGAAGGAGTTGAAGCCGGCACCTTGAAGCTGGTCGGTACAGAAACTCAAGCAGTAGCAGAGGCAATGGAAGCCCTGCTGACAGATGAGTCACTCTATCAGGAAATGGCCCAAGCCAGCAATCCGTATGGTGACGGTAAGGCTTCTGAGCGGATTGCTCAAGCTATTGCCCACTATTTTAAGCAAACGGCTAGACCAGAAGAATTTAAGACAGGAGTAAAAAATGTTTAGGAAAAAAGGACTAGAAAAATCATTAGCAGTCTTTGTACTGGCAATTGGACTAATTCTTTTCTACAGTTGGAATTTTGCAGCTAACATATTTTATATCGGAATCGCGCTGATTTCATTAGGTATTTTTAGTGTCTTTGTCCTATCTGATCTCTTGGTGACATGGGCCATGATTCTGGGTGTGGTTATCGCAACTCTGATCTTGCTCTTTGATGTAACCTATCTACCGGACAATCAAGTTCTCTTCTTGCTTTATGTCTTCCCTGTCAGTGCTTGGCTGACCAGCCGAGTGAATTTCTATCTTCATCAGCGCTTGGGATTAGTGCAGGATGACAGTGAAGATGCTGCTGAGGCTTATGAAGAAATGGTTCAGAAAGTAAATCAGAAACAAGCTCCAGCCTTTCAGGCCTTACTGGTCCATTGGGCACACAATCATCATTTTTATCAAATTCACTCTCGGGAGTACAAGCGGATGCTCAAGAGAATTTTACGACTGCTTAACTGGGACTTCCAGAATGTAGAAACTGTTTACTATGTATCCAATGGTAACTTTCTCGTTCTGGTAGAAGATCTGGATCAGGAAGTCAAGGAATATTTCCAAGAGAAAGTGCGTGACGATTTAACGATGATGCACTTTGAGAATAAGAAAACTGACCAAAAAATTCAGTTTCAGTCCGGCAGTTTAAAACTTAATGCTCAAAACATTGACAAATTCCATAATTTCGATGACGCTTTGAGCAATCTGGAGCGTCAGCTTGAAACCGACATTATCGTAGAATACTAGGAGGTAAACACATGTCTTTAACAGAAGTATTTTTTATCATCTCTATGGTGCTAAGTATCTTTTTTGCTATTAGCTTTTTGGTTCTCTTCATTTATTATCTGGTTATTTACAATCGGGTCAATAAAAATTTTAGGGCGGTGACTCGTCATGATTAGTCAACTTATTATGATTGTCACTCTGTTCTCCATCTGGATGTCTCTGGCTTGGGCCTTGGTTATTCTATGCTCGTCCGTGCATTTCTGGATGAAACGCAGTGACTTCAACGTGGATACCAGCCCATTGGAACATTATCCTATGGTTACAGTCGTTGTCCCAGCCCACAATGAAGATGTGGTTATCGCTCAGACAACTAAGGCCATTCTGGATTTGGACTATCCTCATGACCGAGTGGAAGTTCTGCTCTTTGCGGACAACTGCTCGGACGATACCTATCAGGAAATGCTGAAAGTACAGGCGATGCCTGAGTATGCTGGACGCAATGTTATAATTACAGACCGTACAGGTACGGGAGGTAAGGCAGGGGTGCTGAATGATGCCCTGAAGATGGCCAAGGGTGAATATATCTGTGTCTATGATGCGGATGCCATGCCAGAAAAGAATGCTCTTTACTTCCTAGTCAAGAAAGTTTTGGAAGATCCAGAACGCCACGTTGCTTCCTTTGGACGCAACAAGACTCGGAATGCCAATCAGAACTTCCTGACACGTTGTATCAACCAAGAAATCGTTGTGACTCAGCGTGTTTACCACGTAGGTATGTGGCACCTCTTTAAGATTGGGCGGATTCCAGGTACAAACTTCTTGATTAACACGGAGTTTGTTAAGAGTATTGGTGGTTGGAAAAATGGTGCCTTGACAGAGGATACGGAAATTTCCTTTAAGATTATGCAGAGCGGCAAGCTGATTGCTTTGGCTTATAACTCAGAGGCCTTCCAACAAGAGCCAGAAACCCTCAAGTCCTACTACATGCAGCGTAAGCGCTGGGCTAAGGGGAATTATGAGGTAGTTCTTGCCAACTTCAAGCATCTTTTTAGTGGCGGTAACTGGCGCGTGAAACTGGAAGTGTTCAATTATTCTTGTATCTTCTTCTGGTTTAATTTGGCGATTGTCTTATCTGACTTGGTTTTCTTTGCCAATGTAGCGGCGATGATTACCCAGCTCTTTGTACCGGATGTGCGGATTCCTTTCGCTTTTGATGCTCAGAATATCTATATCGTCCAGCTGATGCTCTTTAACTGGCTTCTGATGATTTTGCTTTATCTTTTGCAGATCAATATCGCCCTGGCTTCTCAGTTTGGACAGGCGACCACCAAACAGATTTGGCTGGCTCTTGTGTCCTATTTGACTTACTCTCAGCTCTTTATCGTTGTTTCTTTAGATGCAGTAGGATCTGTTATCTTGGACAAGATTTTGAAGAGGAAAGAAACCAAGTGGGTTAAAACAAAACGATTTGCAGGTTAGGAGAAAGTGTGAAAAGAACAAGATTAAGATTTATTTGGTTTGTGACAATTCTGGCTGTCTTGGCTGGTATCCTATTGTACACCCGCATGGGCAGTACTCCTAATATCAAAAAGAAGATATACAGCCAATGGTCTAAAGAATATGTCGTAACCAAGGACAAATTGTCTTATATCAGGACGACAAACAGTAAAACTGAAGATGTTGTGCTGTCTGAGGCACAGGGTTATGGCATGGTGATTGCTGTGGATGCAGCTAAGCAAGGCGATGCCAGTTCGGCTGATTTTGAAAAGCTCTACCAATATTATCTAGCTCATCGTCTGAAAGATACCCAGCTCATGTCTTGGAAACAGACGATTAAGGACGGAAAGAGCAATCATGAAGACGAAAACAATGCTACAGACGGCGATCTCTACATTGCTTATGCTTTGATTCAGGCGGCTAAACAGTGGCCGGACAAGGCGAAAGAATACCAAGATCAGGCTCAGGCTATTCTGAAAGATGTCTTGGCATATAACTATAATGAAAGCAACGGCGTTTTGACGGTTGGGAACTGGGCAAATGCAGAATCGAAATTTTATAATCTCATGCGGACTTCTGATACATTGCCGCAGCAGTTCCAAGCTTTCTATGAGCTGACAAAGGATAAGCAGTGGCTGACAATCCGAGATAACATGCTCAGCAAACTTGAAGCAATCAGCGCTGATAATAAGACTGGTTTGATACCAGACTTTATCTGGGTTGAAGGCGACAAAATTCGGGCAGCTGATGCTGATACGGTTGAGTCTGCAAATGATGGCTATTATTCTTATAATGCCTGCCGACTTCCTTACAACCTGGCTCAAAGCAAAGATGAAAAAAGTCAAAAAATGCTGAAGAAGATGTTGAACTTCTTCCTCAGTCAAGAAAAGATCTATGCGGGCTACACTCTGAAAGGGAAGGCTCTCAATAGTAATCAGGCTGGCAGCTTTACTGCTCCAGTATTCTATGCGGCTAATAACAATATGGAATTCCGCAAATTGGTGCAGCAGAATAAATATCTCTTCATGCAAGGTTTGCCGTCAGATAATTACTATGACGCAGCTGTGACAACGATGATTGCTTTAGAAACTTTATAATGCAGAAACAAGCAAGATGAAAATTTTGCTTAAGATCATGCAGACAATAGGGTGGGACAAAACGGTTTTTGTCCCACTTTTTTGGAGAAAAACCTTGAGATTTTTTTCACAAACTGTTAAAATAAAATGAAAAACATTCATCATAACATAACAATAGAAAGGATATCCTATGAAAGCCTATACTTATGTTAAACCGGGATTTGCCCAGTTTATAGATGTTGATAAACCTGTCGTACGTAAGCCAACAGACGCTATTGTCCGTATGGTAAAGACCACTATCTGCGGGACTGATCTTCATATTATTAAAGGAGACGTACCTGCCTGCAAGAGCGGTACTATTCTGGGACATGAAGGCATCGGTATTGTTGAAGAAGTTGGTGACAGTGTAACCAATTTCAAGAAGGGCGATAAGGTTCTGATTTCCTGTGTTTGTGCCTGTGGCAAGTGCTACTATTGCAAGAAAGGTATCTACGCCCATTGTGAAGATGAAGGTGGATGGATTTTCGGGCATTTGATTGACGGAACTCAAGCTGAGTATCTGCGTGTGCCCCATGCGGATAATACTCTCTATCACACACCATCTGATTTATCAGATGAAGCCTTAGTCATGCTGTCAGACATTCTGCCAACAGCTTATGAAATAGGAGTTTTAAAAGGTAAAGTAGAGCCTGGATGTACAGTAGCTATCGTTGGCTCTGGACCAATCGGTCTCGCATCTCTGCTGACAGCTCAGTTTTATTCTCCGTCAAAGATTATCATGGTTGACATCGATGAGAATCGTTTAGATACGGCCATGGCCTTTGGGGCAACAGATAAGGTAAATTCAGCGAATGCTGAAAAAGCTGTGCAGGCTATCTTTGACTTGACAGATGGACGTGGAGTTGATGTAGCCATTGAAGCAGTAGGGATTCCAGACAGTTTTGATCTTTGTCAGAAAGTCATTGCCGTTGATGGAACCATTGCTAACTGTGGAGTTCATGGCAAACCTGTAGAGTTTGAGTTAGATCGGCTCTGGATTCGAAATATCAATGTGACGACCGGGCTGGTATCTACCAATACTACTCCACAGCTGCTAAAGGCTCTGGAAAGTCATAAGATTGAGCCAGAAAAGCTAGTGACTCATTACTTTAAGTTGAGTGAAATTGAAGAAGCTTTCAAGGTTTTCGGCCAAGCTGCGAACCATCATGCCATTAAGGTTATTATAGAAAATGACCTCTCTCCAGTCCAATAAAATTCTTAAGTTGTCTTTTACCTATCCCTTTTAATCTTTGGTTAAAAGGGGTTTTTATATTGTTTTCTGATTTTGAGCAAAATAGTTTTGTTCGTCAAAGAATTCATATATAATATACGGTACAAAGAGAGGACGAGTATGTATTGTGTAATTGAGATGTACGGGGACTATGAACCGTGGTGGTTCCTAGATGGCTGGGAAGATGATATCGTTGCAAAGAAGCAGTTCGATGATTATTATGAAGCCCTTAAGTATTATAAAAGCCGCTGGCTGCAAATGGAAGAGCAGTCACCTTTGTATAAGAGCCGCAGTGATTTAATGACAATTTTTTGGGATCCGGAGGATCAGCGCTGGTGCGAGGAGTGTGATGAGAATGTTCAGCAGTACCACTCGCTGTTTTTGCTGGAGAATGACTGCCAGATTCCTAAGAGCAAGTACCGGCCAGGCTATACTAAGCAGAACGGCCTTGAAAAGCATCGAGCTTGCTCAGTCAAACTAAAAACCACTAAGCCTCTTTAAATCGACAGAATATATTTTGCAAATCTGATAATAGAGCAGCAGAAGAGACCTAATTTGTTAGAAGTTAAGTTTCTTCCGCTGTTTTTTCTTTTTCTGGATTTTTTGCGAATAGTAAGGTGAGGAGGATGTATGGTTCAAGAAATTGCAAAAGAAATGATCAGGCAGGCTCGGCAAGAGGGGGCGCAGGATATTTACCTCATTCCTAAGACTACTTGCTATGAGCTTTATATGAGAATCGGTGATGAACGTCGCTTTATAAAAATTTATGATTTTGAGCTTCTGTCAGCTGTTATCAGCCACTTTAAGTTTGTCGCAGGTATGAATGTTGGAGAGAAGCGCCGCAGTCAGCTTGGGTCTTGCGATTATGACTGCGAGGAAGCCAAGGTTTCAATCCGGCTGTCGACAGTTGGGGATTACCGTGGTTTTGAAAGTCTGGTTATCCGACTCCTTCATGACGAGGACAGGGAGCTGCGCTTTTGGTTTGAGCAATTGCCGGAGCTGCGCAAGAAAATTCAGGCTCGCGGCCTCTATCTATTCTCAGGTCCAGTCGGCAGCGGCAAGACGACCTTAATGTACCATTTGGCTCAGCTCAAATTTTCTGGTCAGCAGGTTATGTCAATTGAAGATCCGGTTGAGATTAAGCAAGAGGCTATGCTGCAGCTGCAGCTGAACGAAACCATTGGCATGACTTATGACAGTCTAATTAAGCTGTCTCTGCGACATCGGCCGGATCTTTTGATTATCGGGGAAATCCGTGATCGAGAGACAGCTAGAGCAGTGGTTCGGGCAAGTTTGACCGGAGCTACGGTCTTTTCAACAATTCATGCCAAGAGTGTTCGCGGTGTCTATGAGCGGCTTTTGGAATTGGGCGTTAGCGAGGATGAGCTAAGAATGGTGCTGCAAGGTGTTTGTTACCAGCGTTTAATTGGGGGAGGAGGTGTCGTTGATTTTGTCAGTCAAAACTATCAAGAGCACGAAGCCGCAGTCTGGAATCAGCAGATTGATCAGCTTTTTGCAGAAGGACATATCAGTGCTGAGCAAAGGCAGACCGAAAAAATTGTCTACGCCTAAGCAGAAAAAGATTATTGAGCTCTTTCATAATCTCTTTAGCAGCGGTTTTCACTTAGCAGAGATTGTAGACTTTCTGAGGCGAAGTGCCTTGCTGGAGGAAGTGTATGTCGCAGAAATGCAGGCAGGCTTGTCAGCTGGTCAATCCTTTTCAGAGATTGTCAGTCGACTGGGATTTTCCGACAGCGTTGTAACCCAGCTGTCCTTATCTGAGCTACATGGCAATCTGACACTTAGTCTGGGCAAGATTGAGACCTATCTGGAAAATCTGTCCAAGGTTAAGAAAAAATTGATAGAGGTAGGGACCTATCCTCTCATGCTGCTGGGCTTTTTGGTCCTTATCATGCTGGGCTTGCGCAACTATCTTCTGCCTCAATTGGACAGCCAGAATCTAGCTACCCGACTGATTAATCACCTGCCTCAGATCTTTTTGTGGAGCAGCTTTGCTTTAGCTGTCTTGGTTTCAGTGGCTCTCTTTTACTATCGAAAGTCTTCCAAGATTCGTTTTTTCAGCAAACTAGCAGCTCTGCCATTTATTGGACGTTTGGTACAGGCTTACTTGACCGCTTATTATGCTCGTGAATGGGGAAATATGATTGGTCAGGGCTTGGAACTGAGTCAGATTTTTGCGATTATGCAGGAGCAGCCTTCCCAGCTCTTTCAGGAAATCGGAGAAGATATGGCTGCTGCTTTGCAAGGCGGTCAAGGCTATGCGGACAAGGTGGCAAGCTATCCTTTCTTTAAGAAAGAATTGTCCTTGATGATCGAGTATGGTGAGGTAAAGTCCAAGTTGGGGAGTGAACTGGAAGTCTATGCTGAAAAGACTTGGGAGGAATTTTTCCTACGTATCAACCGGGCCATGAATTTCATTCAGCCCCTAGTATTTATTTTTGTTGCCTTAGTGATTGTTTTACTTTATGCGGCAATGCTCTTGCCCATTTATCAGAATATGGAGGTTCATTTGTAATGAAAAAACTTAATACCTTAAAAGTTCAAGCATTTACCCTTGTGGAAATGCTGATTGTCTTGCTGGTTATCAGCGTACTCTTGCTGCTCTTTGTGCCTAATCTGACCAAGCAAAAAGATGCTGTTTCAGATACAGGAACTGCAGCGGTGGTCAAGGTGGTAGAAAGCCAGGCGGAGCTGTATGAACTGAAGAATACCAATGAAAAGGCTAGCCTGAGCAAGCTAGTCAGTGCAGGAAATATCAGCCAGAAACAGGCAGATTCATATAAAGCTTACTATGGAAAACACAGTGGCGAAACTCAAGCGGTTGCCAATTAAGGCTTTTACCCTGCTGGAAAGTCTCCTCGTTCTTTTTGTCGTTAGTTTTCTACTACTAGGCTTATCTGGCTCGGTGAGGGCTGGCTTCAATCAGGTTCAAGAGCAACTCTTCTTTTTAGAATTTGAGCGGCTCTACCAGGAGACGCAGAGGCTGAGCTTAGCCGGTCATGAGAAGTTTTCTCTCAAGATTTCGGGACGTCAGATTTCCAATGGCTATCAAGAGCTGGACTTTCCACAAACTTTGCAGGAACATGAGCAGCAGGTCATTCAGTTTGACCGGGCTGGTGGGAATTCATCACTCAGCAAAATTACTTTTCAGACGGAGGACAGGACAGTTGTTTACCAGCTTTATATGGGGAATGGCAAGTTTAAAAAGACGACAGCTTCAGGCTAGCATTCTGCTGGAAGCTCTGGTTGCCATGGCAGTTTTTGCGGCTATTGCTAGTCTGCTTCTGGGACAGATTAGCCGGTCTCGTAAAGAGCAGCAGATCCTTCTGCAGCAGGAAGAGGTGCTTCGGGTAGCTCGTATGGCCCTGCAAACAGGACAAGAAGAGCTTCATATCAATGGAATTGCTGTGCGTCAGCTTAAGACAGATAAGCAGCTGCTAGTCTATCACGAAGGGGAGGTAGTCATCCGTGTCCAAAAACCTTAAAGTCAAGGCCTTTACTCTCTTGGAGGCCTTGGTAGCCTTGCTGGTTCTCAGTGGTGGAATACTGGTCTTTCAGGCTATGACCCAGCTCTTATCTTCAGAACTGCATCAGCAGGAGAATAATCAGCAGCAAGAGTGGCTTTTGTTTGCCGACCAACTGGAGACGGAGCTTTCGCGAAGTCAATTTGACAAGGTAGAAGACAATAAAATCTACATCAGACAAGATGGCCGGGACTTGGCCTTGGGTAAATCTAAGGGCGATGATTTCCGTAAAACAGATAAGAGCGGTCGCGGCTACCAGCCGATGATTTATGGTTTAGAAGCAGCTGACGTCCGTCAGGACGGTAAGCTTGTCCATCTTCATTTTCGCTTTGAAAAAAGCTTAGAGAGGGAGTTCGTCTATCGTGTGGAAGAAGAAAGTTGAGGCTGGTATTTTACTGTATGCGCTATTGATGGCCGCTGTCTTTAGCCTGCTCCTGCAGTTTTATCTCAACCGTCAAGTCAGCAGTCAGCGTTTGCAGCTTTTCAACAGGGAAAGGACGGAAGCCTATGCAATGGCAGTTCTGACAAAAGCTACAGCCAAGGATGATAGTGGTGAGATGGAGTTTGAGCAGGGCAAGGCGGTCTACCGTAAGAAAGGGAAGGAACTGGAAATCGGCAGTCAGCTCAGCAGCGGGCATTCCTATTCCTTTACTTTTACCATTTCTAAGAAGGAGGAGGAGAAAGCTAAGGAAGACAAGAAAGCAACTGACAAAAAAGAGAAAGCGATTTCGGACGAAGCTGGAAAATCGAACTAATATAACTGTAAAATCTTTGTAATTTTATATATCTTGGAAAGGGGCCTTATTTTTGGTATGATAGGATAAACGGAGGATTCCATGAATTTTGAAAAGATAGAACAAGTTTATACTCTGATTCTCGAAAACATCCAGAATATCCAAAATGCTCTGGCGACCAATTTTTACGATGCTCTGATTGAGCAGAACGGTATTTACCTAGATGGGGATACGGACTTACAAGAAGTTCTGACTAACGATGAAAAAATCCGCGCTCTGCATTTGAACAAGGAAGAGTGGCGGAGAGCCTATCAGTTTATCCTGATGAAGGCTGCCCAGACGGAGCCCATGCAGGTCAATCATCAATTCACACCTGACACAATTGGTTTTCTGATTACTTTCTTATTGGATCAGCTGGCTCACGGAGAGGAAGCTGATGTATTAGAAATCGGCAGCGGAACAGGAAATTTGGCTGAGACTATTCTCAATCATACCCAAAAGAAGATTGACTACTTAGGTCTGGAGCTAGATGATTTATTAATTGACCTTTCTGCTAGTATTGCAGAGGTTATGAACTCTAAGGCTCACTTTGCTCAGGGGGATGCAGTTCGACCTCAGGTTCTGAAAGAGAGTGATATCATTATCAGTGATTTACCGGTCGGTTTTTATCCAGACGACAGTATCGCCTCCCGCTATGAAGTGGCTAGTCCGGATGAGCACACTTATGCCCATCATCTCCTGATGGAGCAATCACTCAAATATCTGAAGCCAGGTGGTTATGCTATATTTCTGGCGCCGAATGACCTCTTAACCAGCGCTCAAGCACCCCTGCTGAAAAAATGGCTCCTAGCCAAGGCTCAGTTTATCGCGATGATAACCTTGCCAGAGTCTATTTTCTCAAGCAGCAAGCATGCCAAAACTCTTTTTGTCTTGAGGAAACAGGAAGCGAATAACATTCAGCCTTTTATCTATCCTCTGCGGGATTTGCAGGATCATGATGAAATGTTTAAATTCCGTCAAAGTTTTCAAAACTGGTACAAAGATAGTGAAATTCAAACAAAATTTTGATATAATAATTTTGAAAACGCTTAAAGAGGTGAAGAAATGTCGAAAACAATTTCTATTAATGCAGGAAGCTCAAGCTTAAAATGGCAACTCTACTTGATGCCGGAAGAAAAGGTCTTGGCTAAGGGCTTGCTGGAACGGATTGGTCTCAAGGATTCTATTTCAACAGTGAAATTTGACGGTCGTTCAGAGAAGCAGGTTCTTGATATTGCAGATCACACGCAGGCCGTAAAAATTTTGCTGGATGATTTGAAACGCTTTAATATCATTGAATCTTATGATGAGATTACCGGTGTGGGTCACCGTGTTGTGGCTGGTGGTGAATACTTTAAGGATTCAGCTCTCGTTGATGAAGAAGTGATTCAAAAGGTAGAGGAGTTGTCTCTTCTGGCTCCATTGCATAATCCAGCCAACGCTGCAGGCATCCGTGCTTTTAGAGAAATTCTGCCAGACATTACCAGCGTGGTGGTCTTTGACACCTCTTTCCATACAACTATGCCGGAAAAAGCATATCGCTATCCGATTCCGACTAAATATTACACTGAAAACAAGGTCCGCAAGTACGGAGCTCACGGTACTAGCCATGAGTATGTAGCCAAGGAAGCTGCTAAAATTTTGGGACGTCCGATTGAAGAACTCAAACTTATCACTTGCCACATTGGTAACGGAGCTTCTATCACAGCAGTAGACAAGGGCGTTTCTGTAGATACCTCTATGGGATTCACACCACTTGGCGGCGTCATGATGGGAACGCGTACAGGGGATATCGACCCTGCCATCATTCCTTACCTGATGCAATACACAGATGACTTTAATACTCCGGAAGATATTAGCCGCGTTTTGAATCGTGAATCTGGCTTGCTTGGAGTTTCTGAGAAGTCAAGTGATATGCGTGATATCCATGAGGCGATGCGGTCAGGTGATGCCAAGGCTCAATTAGCTAATGACATTTTTGTAGACCGGATTCAAAAATACATTGGTCAGTATCTTGCTGTTTTGAATGGAGCTGATGCTATCATCTTTACTGCAGGAATTGGTGAAAATTCTGTGACCATTCGTGAACTGGTTATTAATGGTATTTCTTGGTTTGGCTGTAACGTAGACCCAGAAAAAAATGTTCGTGGTGCAGAAGGCGTGATTTCCAGTCCTGATGCCAAGGTCAAAGTCTTGGTTATCCCGACTGACGAAGAGTTGGTCATTGCCCGTGATGTTGAACGTTTCAAAAATCAATAAAACAAAAAATCCAAAAGCTCAGTTTGACTGGGCTTTTTATATGCTTTAAGAAAGGATTTTCTTGGTTGCTGGCCTTGAAAACATTGAGCGATTCGTTCTCATAATCACTATCAGTATTAGTTCCCAACCCGTGATATACAAGATGCTTGCAGTTAAGAATTGTCTATACAAAAAGAGAAAATTGAGCTATACTAGGAAGGAAAAGGAGGAAGATATGAAAGCAATTCTAAAAAAATTAGAGTACATCCTACTGACTCTGTTTGTCTTATTTCTCAGCCAGATACCATTTATATTTATCCGGCAAATGACATCTTCTGAGAAGAGTTTTTTCAGCTGGACAGACTATCTTTGTGCTGGTTGTATATCTTTTGATTGTCTTTTTTGTTCTGAGAATGGCTAAGCAAGAAGAACTGTTGAGCCTTGACTTTAGCTTTTTCAAATGGTCTTCGTTTGGCTGGTTAGCTGTTTCTAATGTTGTCATGATTGGCGTCAACATGCTGGGAGCAATTATCATGCTGCTGGAAGGCCAGGCTATTTCCACTGCCAATCAGGCTGCCTTGAACGCTTTATTTCAGCATGTACCCAAGATTTTATTAGTGGTAGGAGCCGTGATTCAGGCTCCTATTTTGGAGGAAGTGGTCTTTCGCGGATTGATTCCTCAGAAGATTTTTACCAAGCATTATGTTTGGGGATTGGTTGTAGGAGTCATTCTTTTCGGTCTTTTTCATGGTCCAACCAATATCGGCAGTTTTGTTATCTATGCAGGTATGGGTGCTGTTTTAGCCGCGGTTGCTTACATATTTAAGCGTTTGGAAATGTCTATTTTGGCACACATGCTGAGAAATGGAGTTGCAGTACTCATCATGATACTGACAGGTTTGGTGAACAAGTAAGAAAGCGGAGAATATCTGCTTTTTTGGTCATTTGAGGCACAAATTAGGACATTTGAGGGGATTTCTCCCAGCTTGCTCTTACTTCTTCTATAATGATAAGAGAAGAATGGAGAGAATATGCTGAAATTAGAAAAAATCATTCAATTGTTATTGCTGGCTATGTTGACTCAGACGGGACTGCTACTCATACTTCATCCAATGCCTCATCGCTTGGTCTTTAGTCAGGCTAATCTGCTTTTTATGGTGGGCTTGCTGGGGTTGCTTTTTTGTTGTGCCTTTTATTTTTCCAGAGAACTGCAGGAAATCAAAGGTTCTCTGCGTCAGTCAAGCAATTATCGACACCTGCTTTTCTTGTATTTTTTGATGATTTTGGTCAATGCTGCGGGCGTTCTTCTGCTGTGTGGCAAGGAAGTCGAGCTAGGTCAGGCGGTGGAGCAGATGCTGACGGAGAGTTTTCTATCATCTTCTCTTTTGCTTCTGGGGATAGACATCGCCGTTTTATCCCCTGCAGCACCGAAATTTGTTGACAGTGACTTCTCTCTTCGCTATCGGAAGAGCTGGGGGATTGCACTAGGTTTGCTCTGCTTTTCCCTTGCGAAAAATCCTCAGGAAACTCTATGCTTTCTGTCCTATCTGGTTTTGGGACTAGTCTTTGCTCATGTACTCAGGCCTTATTTTCAGCGTTTGGAGCTGTCTATGCTGGCCCATATTCTCCGAAATATGATTATTCTAAGCCTTTTACCCTTTTGCTTTTAGAAAGTGTTTTGTCAAATAGAAGAATTATGGTAAAATGGTAAATGAAACAAGGGACTAGATAAGGTCTTCTTGTGAAGTCGAGTGCAGTTCATAGGACTGGATACTGCATCTGCTGAGAGCTTTGCGGTACACTAGATGAGTGTGCCTTTTTTGTTGAAGAGCAGGGCAGCCGATAGAAATGAGATGAAAGTCAAATGGTAAATCTAAAAGCAATTGCTCCAAATGGCCGAACGGGCCTCTGTGGCATTATCAATGCGACGCCGGATTCCTTTTCAGATGGTGGGCGCTACAATACGGTTGTGACGGCATTGGCTCAGGCTAGAAAGCTGATTTCTGAGGGAGCTCACATGCTGGATATTGGTGGTGAGTCTACTCGGCCAGGCAGTCATTTTGTGGCTATTCAAGAAGAGATAGAACGGGTGGTGCCGGTCATTGAAGCTATTCGTCGGGAAAGTGATATTCTGATTTCTGTGGACACTTGGAAGTCGGAAGTGGCTGCAGCGGCTTTGGCTGCGGGTGCAGATATCATCAACGATATTACCGGTCTTTTGGGTGATGAAAAGATGGCAGAGACAGCTGCGGAATATGGCGCGCCAGTCATTGTCATGTTTAATCCAGTGATGGCTCGTCCTCAACATGCCAGTTCAAAAATTTTCCCAGAATTTGGCTTTGGATCAGCCTTCACAAAGGAAGAGTTATCTCTTTTTGCAGACTTGCCAATTACAGAACTGATGTGGAAGTGTTTTGAGAAATCTTTGAAGGTGGCGGAATATGCCGGCCTTTCGCGTGATAATATCATGATGGATCCAGGGATTGGTTTCGGTTTGACCAAACGGGAGAATCTTCTCATTTTGCAGGAGCTGGATAGTCTCCATCAGGCTGGTTTCCCTATTTTTCTTGGGGTTTCTCGTAAGCGGTTTCTCGTTAGTATCTTAGAAGAAAACGGCTTTGAGGTCAATCCTGAGACTCAGGAAGGCTTTGAAAACCGTGATACAGCTTCAGCCCATCTGACTAGCCTTGCGGCCAGCAGAGGCGTTGAAGTTGTCAGAGTGCACGAAGTGGCTAAGCACCGGATGGCTGCTGCCGTTGGCGATGCGATTCGTCTAGCACAGCAGACAGAAGATCTCAATCTAGGTCAGTATAAGTAAGATGAAAAAACAAGAATTACCTGATTTAAGCTGGCTGGAAGCCTATCGGACAGCCAGTCCCAATTTTGGCTTGGAGCGGATGGAGCGTTTGCTGGAGCTGCGGGGGAATCCGCATTTGCGGCTGCCAGTCATTCATATTGCGGGGACTAATGGCAAGGGCTCAACCATTGCCCATCTGCGCCAACTCTTGGGAGTGCGAGGTCTGCGTGTTGGCACCTTCACCTCTCCCTACCTAGTCAGCTACAATGAGCAAGTCGCTATTAATGGCAATGCGATTTCCGACCAAGACCTTCAGCGATTGCTTTCTATTTACCAAGAGCTTTTGGCTCAGCATGCGACAGACTCTGGCTTGCAGGGGATAACTGAGTTTGAGATTGTAACTGCTCTAGCTTATGATTATTTTGCCCAGCAGCAGGTGGATGTGGCTATTATCGAGGTCGGCATGGGTGGGCTTTTGGATAGTACCAATGTCTGTCAGCCCTTACTGACTGCTATCACGACAGTTGGTTTGGATCATGTGGCCTTGCTGGGTGACAGTCTAGAGGCTATTGCCCAGCAGAAAGCTGGCATTATCAAGCATGGAGTTCCCATTGTGACCGGTAGGTTGGAGCCGGAGGCTCTGGCAGTAGTCGAGCAAAAGGCTGCTGAAAAAGATGCTCCGCTCTTTTCTTGGTCTCAAGCTTATCAAGTGGAACCTCAAGAGTCAGAGGAGGGGGAGTGCTTTTCCTTTTCGAATGCCTATCGGGCCAAAGACTCGTATCAAACAGCTTTGATGGGACTGCATCAGGCTGACAATGCTGGCCTAGCTCTGAACTTGTGCGACCTATACTGTCAGCTGCAGTCGCTGCCTTTATTGACAAAAGCAGAGGTTGAGAGGGCCTTGCTTGCTGCTGTATGGCCTGGTCGTTTGGAAAGGATATCGGTTCAGCCGCTTATTCTTCTGGATGGAGCCCATAATCCCCATGCTCTGCGGTCGCTAGCTGCGACACTGGACCAGCATTATCCGACTTATAAGAAGCACATTTTATTTGCTTGTATCCAAACCAAGGCCTTGGATGATATGGTGAAGTTACTGCAAAAGATTCCCAAAGCAGCTATAAGCTTGACAGCCTTTGCTGATTCGCGGAGTTTTTCTAAAGAGAGCATGCAAGCCTTGGCTGAGCAGCAAGGGCTGTCTTACAAAGAATGGCCGGATTATTTAGCAGATTATTTAGCAGTAGAGCATGAGTCAGATGAGCTTTTGCTGATTACGGGTTCTCTTTATTTTCTAGCTCAGGTTAGAAAATCAATCCTTGAGAATCGCAAGTTAGACTTTGCTGAGCGTCCTTCTCAGTCAAGTCAGTTATCAAAAAATAAAAATGAACATAGGAGCATATATGGACACGAAGAAAATTGAAGCAGCTGTTGCCCAGATTATTGAGGCGGTTGGAGAAGACGGAAGCCGCGAAGGTTTGCAGGAGACGCCACAGCGCATTGCTAAAATGTACCAGGAAATCTTTGCTGGGCTGGGTGAGACTGCTGAGGAGCATCTGGCCAAGTCTTTTGAAATCATTGACAATAATATGGTAGTGGAGAAGGATATTTTCTTTCATTCCATGTGTGAGCACCACTTCCTGCCATTTTACGGGAAGGTTCACATCGCCTATGTGCCTAATGGTCGGGTAGCAGGCCTGTCCAAGCTGGCCCGAACAGTAGAGGTCTATGCCAAGAAACCACAGATTCAAGAGCGATTGACCGTAGAGATTGCCGAGGCCTTGATGGACTATCTGGGTGCTCAAGGGGCCTTGGTCTGGGTAGAAGCTGAGCATATGTGTATGAATATGCGTGGAGTCAGAAAGCCTGGCACTGCAACGGTTACTACAGCAGCGCGTGGCGTTTTAGCGACGGATAAGGACCTAAAAAATGAAGCTTACAAACTGATGGGGCATTGATCTTATCAGTGGTGGAGCATGTCAGGAAAGGCTAGATTATTTTATCAAGGATAAAATCCAGAAACTTGAATCAGAAAGGATAAGAGAATGGATCAGCTGCGCATTAAGGATTTGGAAGTGTATGCTTATCACGGTCTGTTTGGAGCAGAGAAGGAGTTGGGCCAGCGTTTTGTGCTGGATCTGATTTTGGACTATGATATGACTCGGGTTGCCAAAACAGGCGACCTAACAGCTTCTATCCACTATGGAGAATTGGCTCAGGATTTGACCCACTGGTGTCAGGAAAGCAAAGAAGACTTGATTGAGACGCTGGCTTACAAGCTGATTGACCGCATTTTTCTGACCCATCCTTTGGTACAGAAGGTCAGTTTGGAGGTCAAGAAGCCTTGGGCACCGGTGCCGCTGCCTTTAGAGACCTGCTCAGTCAAGCTAGTGCGTCAAAAGCGGAAAGCCTTTATCGCTCTGGGGAGCAATCAAGGCAACCCAGCTGCCAATCTGGATGCAGCTATGGAAAAAATGGCAGAGCAAAATATAAGAATTTTGCAGGCATCAAGTCGTATCGAGACAGAACCTTGGGGTGGTGTTGAGCAGGCTCCGTTTCTCAATCAAGTTGTTGAAGTTGAGACTTGGCTCAATCCTGAGGAATTAATGCAGACGCTCTTGGCTATCGAAGCGGATTTAGGGCGCGTGCGGGAGATCAAATGGGGACCTCGTGTGATTGATCTAGATATCCTTTACATAGGGCAAGAGGAGATATACAGTCCAAATTTGATAGTTCCTCATCCTTATGTGGCTGAGCGGGCTTTTGTCTTGCAATCTCTGGTGGAAATCGCGCCACACTTTGTCGATCCAGTACAGAAAAAAAGCATCCGCCAACTCTGGGATGAGGTTGAAAAATGAGAAAAGGAACTTGTCGCAAGGCAAGTTTTTTATTGTCTGAACTTTCTCTGAACTTGCCCCTGTATACTAAAGAAAAATCAAAAGGAGTTCAGTATGGAACATAAAGTGAAAATAGAAGGAGTCTGCAAAAAGCATGGCAGCAAGCAGATTTTAGAAGATATTTCTTTTACAGCTAGAAGCGGGCGGATTACAGCCTTTCTGGGCCCAAATGGTGCAGGGAAAAGTTCGACCTTGAGGATTTTGTTGGGGTTAGATCGGGCGACAGCAGGAACTGCGACTTTTGATGGGCGAACTTATCAGTCAATGACTTATCCGCTCAGAACGGTAGGTGCAGCCTTTGACGGCATTGGCGGTCTGCCAAATCGAAAGGTCTATGACCACTTGAGAATTATTGCGGCGAGTAATGCCATTTCCAAGTCTCGGATCGATGAGGTTTTGGAGATGACTGGAATCGCTCATAAGAGGAAAGACCTCTTGTCAAGCCTGTCTCTGGGGGAAGGTCAACGGTTGGGTTTAGCAGCAGCTTTGCTGGGTGATCCTCAGTTTCTTATATTAGATGAGCCGACTAATGGACTAGATCCAAGTGGGATTAAGTGGTTTAGAAAGTTCATCCGTCGGCAGGCTGATTTAGGGAAAACGGTACTTCTATCTTCTCATATCCTGTCAGAGGTGCAAATGGTGACAGATGATGTGGTCTTGATTCATCATGGGCGAATTATTGAGCAGGGACGATTGGAAGAGGTGCTGCAAGATTCAGACAGTCTAGAAGATTTCTTCTTTGATTTGACAGAGGAGGTTTAAGATGAAAGAAACGCTGTCCTTATTGCATTCAGAATGGTTGAAAATTTGCTCAACCAAGGCTTTCAAAGTGAGTATGGCCTTCATGCTGCTATTGGTGCCTGCCGTATCCTGGCTGGAGGGTCGACAGTATTTATCTGTCGGCTTGGATGCTACGCCTGAGACGGTTCCCGGCCTGGCAGAAGCCATTGACCCGCTGGAGTATCTAGGCCTCAATGGTGCCTCAATGGCAGGCATGGTTTTGGTCATCTTAGCTGGAATTTTGGGAGCTATGGAATTTCAGTCTCATAGCTTGAGAACCAGTCTTTTGACCTGTAATAACCGCCTGAAGTTGCTTGTGGGGAAACTCATGACCTTTGCTTGCTTTTCTCTTGCCAGTAGCTTTTTATCAATCTACTGTAGTTATATGGTCATGCATCTTGCTTTAGGAAAGGAAGGGCTTGATCCGATTCTGCTCAATCAGGCAGCTTGGAGTTTGATTTTGTGGAAAACCTTATCTCTAACCCTATTAGGAATCCTTTCATTTTTGTTAGGTTTATTGGCTCGGACCATGCTAGTTCCTCTGCTTTTTCTCGTACCCCAAATCTATAATCTAGGAAACTATCTAGCTGCTCACACGAGTTGGGGAGCTTATCTGCCACAGCCAGCAGGAGAGTTGTTTACTGCAACGCCAACTTCCCAATATGTCAACAATCCCTTACAAGGGCTCTTGATACTAGGCGCATGGTTACTAGTCATCGGCGGCATAACCTCTCTGCGCTTTTTGAAGACGGATTTAGGAGGGCGCTACTGATGATCAAAGCTCTGCTTAAAAGTGAATGGATTAAGTTCCGTTCTTACTATTTCGCTCTTGGTGCAGCCTTGGTGGCTATGGTAGCTGTTCCATTTTTTCTGATGAACCTTGACTACAGTCAGACAGCAGTTGGTCAGACGAAGGCTCTGAGCGAGGTTTTGCATGCTCTCTATCTGGCGCAGCCTGTCATGGTCATCTTTACTTCTCTCTATTTTGCCCAAGAGTTTGTCAAGTCTGGGATGCGAACTAATTTTCTAACCGTATCAAATAGAAAGGCTTGGTTGGCTGGGAAATTCCTTTTTCTGACCTTGCTGCTCTTGGTTCTCTACAGTGTCATGATAGGCAGCTGTTTCCTTGTTATGCTGGCTCGTTTTGACCTAGACTTTAGCTGGTCCTTACTAGGGAAATTCCTCTATTACAGCTCTTTCGGCCTTCTCAGCAATCTTTTTCTGGCTTTTTTAACTGCCGGCCTCGCTTTGCTATTTCAATCTTGGGTTGTGCCGGTGTCGGTGCTCTTTCCTCTCTTGATTGGTCTCAGCCGTTTATTGGCAACGTTCATCAAGGAAGCAAAATACCTGCCCGATCTGGCTACCCTAAATCTTTTTGAGTATGAAGGGCTTCAGCATTCAATAGATCTATCAGGGCTGGGAATACAACTGTTATGGTTAGCTTTGGTTTGGAGCTCTGCTATATTCTTAACCTTGAAACGAGATGTTCGCTAGAGGTATGCTATAATGGAAATTATGAGACAGTATCGTATTTTAGTGGTTGATGACGACCGGAGCATTTTGAAGCTAGTGAAAAACGTCCTAGAGCTCGATGCTTATGATGTGACGACGCTTGATCGGATAGAAGACCTAGAGCTGACGCATTTTGTCGGATATGACTTGATTCTGCTGGATGTGATGATGGAGCCTGTTAATGGTTTTGAGCTGTGTTCCTACATTCGTCCTCATCTTTCGTGTCCAATCATCTTTCTGACGGCCAAGGAGTTGGAGGCGGACAAGGTGGAAGGGCTCTTTCGCGGAGCAGATGACTATATTGTCAAGCCTTTTGGAACCAAAGAATTACTGGCGCGTGTCAGAGCTCATCTTAGGCGGGAGGAAAGACGTGAGGAGCGCTATTCTGAAATTGCTTCTTGTCAATTTTATCCAGAGCGCTATGAAGTTGCCTGTTTTGGTAAAGTCTTGAAATTTTCAGAGCGAGAGTTTAAGTTGCTGCATTTATTAGCTAGCAATCCCAAGCAGACCTTTTCAGCTGAACGCCTGTATACCTTGCTTTACCCAGAAAGCTCAGAAACACAGCTTCGCTCCATCTCAGAATACGTATATCAGATTCGCCAAAAATGCAAACAAGAAGGGTTGCAAGCAATCGCAACAGTGAGAGGAGTAGGCTATAGATGGCAATTAGAACACGAAATTTCAAAAGCCTAGTCTGGACAACCAGTTTAAAAATCGTTTTTTTCCATGTTTTGATTTTTGTGCTTATAGGCTATGAATTTACGCAAGGAAGTAATCACGTTCTTTTTACCTTGTTCTTTTGGGCAGGGAGCTTACTGCTGATTACTTTTTATCATATTTTGAAATTGCTCCGAAAAATCGATAGGGAAATAAAAATGCTAACGAGCAAGAAGCTTTTAGAAGAAAATCAAAGCCAGCTTTTTCGGATTGAGGAAATGCTAGAAGTCTATAGCGATTTACGGAGCAGCCACCAAGAAAATGCTCGTCTTCTAGAAAGAGAGCAGCAGCATAATCAGGAGTTGATTTTACAGCTATCAGCGACATCGCACGATTTGAAGACGCCCCTAACTGTGATTAAGGGGAATGCTGAGCTTTTGGAGTTGGCGCAGTTGGGCCAGCCACAGGCAGACTATGCTACTGAGATTTTGCAGGCTAGTCACAAGATGGAAGAGTATTGTGGCTCTTTGATTGATTACGCTAAGACCTTTCAGATTGATTCTAATCAGTTCAGTCAGCTTTCCTTAGGGGACTTTTTGGTTTATCTCCAGGACGATTGGGCACTGTTCAGCAAACAGGAAAGCTATCGTTTTTATCTCCAAGAAGATTGTAATCTTAGTCTGATTTTGTCGATTCATTTGGACTATCTCAAACGGGCTTTGCTCAATATTTTACTGAATGCGCTTGAACATGCTAATCAGGATCAAAAGGAAGTCAAGCTGACGGTATCAGTGCAGCAAGACCAGTTTGTTTTTGCTATCTGGAACAACGGCCCTTCATTTTCAGAGGAGATGCTGCTGGGAGCGGAACAGCTCTTTTATCAGAGTGACCAAAGCCGCAATTCAGCTAATCCCCATCATGGTATCGGCTTAGCCTTTTCTAAGCAGGTAGCTCTCTTGCACGGTGGTCGTCTGACCCTGCTCAATCCAGACCAAGGAGGAGCCTGTGTCGAGTTGACTGTGGCTTTAAAAAGCAAATAACAAAGGAAATCAATAAAGATGATAAAAGGACTGAAATGTTTAAAGTTTCAGTTCTTTTTTGTCGTTTTATTCTTGACAAAATATGTAAAGGAGACTATACTATATTTGAAAAGCAAAGTTTGTTTTACATTGCGGAAAGGAAGCAACCTTGGAAAATCGAATTCAAGAATTGCGAAAAAGAAAAAAGCTCAGCCAAGAAGAACTGGCTGAGAAGCTAGAGGTCACGAGACAAACGATTATTTCTTTGGAAAAAGGCCGCTACAATGCCTCGCTGCTTTTGGCTCATAAAATTGCATCCTTTTTCAATTTAAGGATTGAAGAAGTGTTTCTCTTTGAGGAGGATGAATCATGAAATGGACTTATTTGTGTAAATGGATATTGGCTATTTTGGTGGTGGTTGGCTTATCTTATCTCCATTTGCAAGCAAATTTTATCCCTAAGGAAATCCTGCCTTTTGTGGGAATGTTCCTGATTGTGGTGATATTGAAAATTTTTCAAGCGTATGAAAAATAGGAGGATGACATGGAAACATTAACTAAACAAGAATTTAGGAAAAAACTTCAAAGAAAAGTTATCGTGGGGCGAATCTTAACTTTTATCATCTTGGTAGGATTGGCCTGGAGCCACTTTCATTCTCTGGATGATCAGCAGGAAGGAGTCATGGTCGGCATCCTGCTGGGGCTTTCTTTGATGACCATTCGGTATAATCTTGCCCTAAGACGGGAAGAAAATTTTGATAAGCTCTACATTCAGGTGACTGATGAGCGCAATCGCATGATTGACGAAAAGACTCGCACTCTGCTTTTTAATATCCTTTTGCTGCTGGCAGCGTGCCTGAGTGTCCTGTCTATGGTTTTCCCAATCATCTTAAGTCTCAATCAGTTTCTGACCTTGACCATTATCTTGGTTTTGGGACTTTACTATCTTTTGCGCTTTCTCCTGTCCAAGCGTTATTAACAAAAAAAGCTGGCGACGCCAGCTTTCTAAACAAGCTTTTAACAGAGCTTGTTTTTATTTTCTATAGAGTCGATCATACTGGTAAACGGGGTCCATGGTAACATGGATGCCCAACTTACGTAGGACGTTTTTGTCTTCATCAGTCAGAGTGACGGTGGAGTGGGCCTCGCTGCCCTTGAGATTGCCGAGTTGTTGCATGGCATTTGCTGCATCTTGATTTTCCATGGCTGTGATTGCCAGAGCCATTAAGATTTCGTTTGAGTGGAGGCGCGGATTTCGGCTGCCCAGATGATTGATTTTCAGGCCTTGGATTGGCTTGACATACTCAGGCTCGATCAGCTTGGTTTCTTTAGCAATATAGGCTAATTTCTTAATGGCATTAATCAATACAGCAGCCGTAGGACCAAAGAGTTCAGAGGTCTTACCGGTTACGATTTCACCGTTTGGCAATTCCAAGGCTAGAGCTGGCTCACCGGTGCTTTCAGCCTTGGCACGCGCAGCAACTGTTACCTTACGGTCCAGCGGTGTGATGCCCAGGTCGTTCATCAAGAGTTCGATTTTCTTGACAGCAGATTCAGAAACGCGCTCTGCCTTGAAGTCCAGAATCGTCTGGTAGTAGCGACGGATGATTTCCTGTTGAGATGCCTCGATAGCTGCATCATTGTCTACAATGGCAAAGCCGACCATGTTGACGCCCATATCCGTTGGAGAAGCATAGGGTGATTTTCCAAGGATGCGCTCTAGCATACGCTTGAGGACTGGGAAAATTTCAATATCACGATTGTAGTTGACTGTGGTTTTTCCGTAGGTTTGCAGGTGGAAAGGATCAATCATGTTGACATCGTCCAGGTCTGCCGTCGCTGCCTCATAAGCTAAATTGACCGGATGGTGCAGGGGCAGATTCCAAACTGGGAAGGTTTCAAACTTGGCGTAACCTGACTTGATGCCATTGATTTGGTCATGATACATGTTGGACAAGCAAGTAGCCAATTTACCAGAACCAGGACCAGGTGCGGTTACTACGACTAGATTACGGCTGGTTTTGATGTAGTCGTTTTTCCCCATACCTTCAGGTGAGATGATATGGTCCATATCGGTCGGGTAGCCCTTGATTGGGTAGTGGATATAGGAGGCAATGCCATTCTTTTCCAGCTGGCTGCGGAAGAGGTCCGCCGCCGGCTGACCGGAATACTGGGTGATGACCACTGAGCCTACATAAATATCCAGCTCGTTAAAGGTATCGATTAGTCGCAGTACTTCCTGGTCATAGGAAATACCCAAATCACCACGCGCCTTAGAGTGCTCAATATTATTGGCATTGATAGCAATGACAATCTCCACTTGGTCCTTGAGCTCTTTGAGAAGTTTGATTTTATTGTCCGGCTCATAGCCTGGCAGGACGCGGGCAGCATGGAAGTCTTCCAGCATTTTACCGCCGAATTCCATGTAAAGTTTGCCCTCAAATTGATTAATGCGCTCCAAGATATGGTCGCGCTGCAGGTTTAAGTATTTCTCAGAATCAAAAGCAATTTTTTTCATGTATATTTTCACCTCTGCTAAGCATTATAACAAAATTTTCTTCAAATTGGAAAGTTGAAAGGGAAAGTATCAGACAAAAGAGATAGCAGCCCGAATGAAGAACGAGCTGCCTTTTGAAATTAATAGTTGGTAATCGTGTCCACTGTTGAGCGATCCAGCTTTTTGACCAAAGCTTGCAGGAAAGCTTGGGCTTGCAAGAAATCGTCCATGGCATAGAGAGTTTGGTGGGAATGGATGTAGCGGGCACAGACACCAATAGTGGTAGATGGTACGCCGCCGCTTTGGAGATGGGCAGCACCAGCATCCGTTCCGCCCTTGCCGCAGTAATATTGATACTTGATGCCTGCTTCCTCAGCAGTTGTCAAGAGGAAATCCTTCATAGCGGGCAGCATGAGATGACCAGGGTCAAAGAAGCGAATCAGCGTTCCGTCACCGATGGCCCCTTGACCGCCGTAGATGTCACCTGCTGGGGAGCAGTCCACAGCCAAGAAGACCTCGGGGACAAATTTTGTCGTTGAAGCATGGGCACCACGCAGGCCAACCTCTTCTTGAACATTGGCGCCGACATAGAGTTGGCTGTCTAGTGGTTGACCAGACAAGGTTTGAGCTAATTCGCTGACCATAAGGACGCCGTAGCGGTTATCCCAGGCTTTGGAGATGATATTTTTTTCGTTAGCTGTGAGAATAGCAGAGCTGTCTGGCACAATCGTGTCTCCTGGACGGATGCCGTAGCTTTCGGCTTCTGCCTTATCCGCAAAGCCTCCGTCAAAGACAATATCTGCAATCTGTGGCATAACTGGTCCGCCAGATCCGCGCGTCAGATGAG
The DNA here is from genome assembly GCF_050220005.1 of Streptococcus sanguinis. Lineage (GTDB taxonomy): Bacteria > Bacillota > Bacilli > Lactobacillales > Streptococcaceae > Streptococcus > Streptococcus sanguinis_Z. The sequence goes on along the minus strand of NZ_CP071413.1, from coordinate 2,162,846 downwards.
GAGGGACAGAGCCTGAGATAAGAGGGATTTCCCGACCTTCACGGGTAAAGAGTTTGAAGCGTTGGCTGCTAACGACCAGCGGATTCCAGCCGCCGATTTCCACTACGCGGAAGGTCCCGTCAGCTTTAATCTCGCTGACCATAAAGCCGACCTCGTCCATGTGGGCTGCTACCAATACACGGGGAGCATTTTCAGCTTCTGCATGGCGTACCCCAAAGATACCGCCCAGGCCGTCGGTGACAACCTCATCGACATGGGGAGTGATTTTTTCCCGCAGGTAGCTGCGAACAGGTGCCTCGTGACCTGAAATAGCAGAAAGCTCTGTTACTTCCTTGATTTTTGAAAATAATGTTGTCATAAACTTACCTTCTTTCTGCCCCCTATTTTATCACTTTTTGCGGTAAATGAGTAGGGAAATCTTATAGCTTATAGAATCAAGAGGGCTGCCCGCCCAAGAATGCAGCTTCTCCCAGGAAAATCTGGAATATTGTTTGTCGCCTCTGCTCTTTTGTGTTAAAATATTCTACATGAAAGCTAAAAAAATCATTTTAACCACAACCGCCCTTTTGGGGGCTGGAGCGCTGGCTTTTGGGGCAGCCAAAGTCTTACAGGAACAGAAAAGACTGCGTAATCGGGAGGAAATCGTCGAGCTTGTGCGAGATTTCTTTTCCAGTCAGGGCACTATTTCCTGCCTTTATGTTAAGCTCTACGAGTCCACAGATGACCGCTTGGTTGGTGGTCTGGTCTTAGAGGACGACCGCCATTTTGCTTTTGTCTATGAAAATGGTCAGCTAAGCTACGAGGAAGAAGCATGATTTTTCCTGTAAATATAGAGGAATTGGCTTCTTATGTCAATGATGGGGAGAAGACTGTCTTCTTTTTCACAGCTGACTGGTGCGGAGATTGCCGATTTATCAAACCTTTTCTGCCAGAGATAGAAGCGGAAAATCCTGACTATCGCTTTATCCAAGTGGATCGTGATGATTATCTGGATCTGGCCAAAGAGTGGGACGTATACGGGATTCCCAGCTTAGTAGTGTTGGAAAAGGGACAGGAGATTGGCCGTCTGGTCAATCGTGAACGCAAGACCAAGGGTCAAATCAATGAATTTTTAGCGAGTATAAGATAAAAAGGGAGCGTAAAATGATTTTTACCTATAATAAAGAATATGTCGGCGACGTGCTGATGGTTATTGCTGCGGACAATCAAGGAGCTAAACTGGCGGCTGAGCGCAAGGGACGGGTAGCGCGTGTTTACCGTGAAGATAATGACCAGACTGTAGCTTGGAATATTTTTGAGCAGTCAGACCTTTTTGAAATTGCAGAGCGCGGACAGGTCTTTTTGACAGATGAGCAAGTGGCTATTCTCAATCAGGAGCTGAGCAAGGAAGGCTTCCCAGCGGACTTGGTTAATGACAGCCAGCCGAAGTTTGTGGTTGGAGAAATTGTTGATATGGTAGCTCATCCAGATAGTGACCACCTGAATATCTGCCAAGTGCAGGTAGCTGCTGATAAGACCGTTCAAATCGTGGCTGGTGCTCCTAATGCCAAAGTCGGCCTCAAAACGATTGTGGCTCTGCCAGGTGCCATGATGCCTAAAGGGAATTTGATTTTTCCAGGAGAACTTCGAGGCGAAAAGAGTTTTGGTATGATGTGCAGCCCACGGGAACTTCAGTTACCTAATGCGCCTCAAAAACGTGGCATCATTGAATTAGCCGATAGCGAACTAGTTGGAACTGCCTTTGACCCAGCCAAACATTGGCAGGGATAAAAATAAGGATTCAACATCATAAAAAGCTCAGAATTTCTGAGCTTTTTTGTTAGAAACTTATGGCTCGTGTCCACACTGTCTCAAAAGAAGACGCTGTCGCTATTGCTTTGCGAGTCGGTTGATGATTGAGGAGTGGCTGTGTGAATCTGGCTCGGAGTGCTGTATTTGTATTGGTAGATAAGGCTGTTTAGGCCGTGGTCTTCCAATAATTTGAGGCGTTTTCTCTTGAAAACAATACCGATGAGTTGGCTATCAGGATAGGCATAAATCTTATGACGGGGATGGTTAAAGGCTGCAAAGTCATGGAAGCCGTCCTCCATCCAAAGACTAATCTCGGATTCTTCACTATCTCGGCTGTAGCGAGCATGACTAATCTGCTGCATAGGAATGCAGTAGGTGGCAGCTGATAAGAGTCCGCTATAATGGTAGGTTACATATTCGTGGTCAAAGGAGAGGATAGTCGCATGAATGGTTAGTCTGCGAATAGCAAAGATAAGGAGCAGTAAGAAGAAAGCAGCAACCAGCAGACTAAGGACAAAGAAACTAGTATCTTTGTAGGGGTTGGAGCCGGTCAGGTAGTCTACGGCAGCCAAGGCGGAAAAACTTCCGAACCACAGAGAAATCAGGATAAAAAGAAGATTTTTCACAGGCGAATGTTTAATGGTCATCGGAGCCTCCGTCGTATAAATCTAGTAGAAAAGGGGCAGAAACTACAACTTTCCTTTTTATCATTACTATACCACATTTTTTTCACTTTTTGCCTCCTTTTACGAATGATAAGTTAGGAGGATATAAAATGTATAATAAAGTAATTGTAATCGGCCGGCTGACGGCTACACCTGAACTGCACAAGACTGCGAATGAAAAATCTGTGGCCCGCGCAACGGTCGCGGTTAATCGCCGTTATAAATCTCAGAGCGGTGAGCGTGAGGCGGATTTTGTAAATGTGGTTGTCTGGGGGCGTCTAGCTGAGACTTTAGCCAGCTATGCAAGTAAGGGCAGCTTGATTTCTCTGGATGGTGAGCTACGGACTCGTCGCTATGAGAAGGAGGGGGCGACTCATTATGTGACAGAGGTGCTTTGTCATAGCTTCCAGCTTCTGGAAAGTCGGGCTCAGCGCGCTCTGCGTGAAAATAACAGCGGAGCTGATTTAGCAGATTTAGTATTGGAAGAAGAGGAACTTCCCTTTTAAGCAAGAAGCAAAGAGTGGGAAATGACCTTGCGCCAAAAAATCATCATTCAGTTTTGCAGGATGCAAGATCTGTTTGACTGAATTCTATTTCTCTCAAGCTTTTAAAAGTTTAATTATGATTGCCGAGGTGGGACCAAGAATCAAAAATCATGGATTTTTTAGATTCTGTCTCGCCTCTTTTATTATAGCTATTTCTAGAAAGATTTTGCTTTTTGGCGGCTTTGTAATATAATAATGCTATATGTTCCATAAAGGCGCTTGCGGTATAGGGGGTGGAAAATGGTATCAGCTAAGGTCAAAAAACGGATACAGCATTATCAGAAGAAGGCTCTCTGGCCGCTTTTTATTCTGCTTATCTTGGGTTTGCTTTTTGTTTATTTCAAGGGCGTTTTGCCAGATGAGAAGCAGGTCAAGATTGGGGTGACTTACATGACCATGAACAATGACTTTTACAAGACCTTAAATGCGGAGCTGGAGAAGAAAACTAACCAGCAGGGCAGCAGGCTCTACGTTCGGGATCCTGAGCTGGATGAGGGCAAGCAGAGCCAGCAGATTGACTTTTTTGTCCGAGAAAAGGTTGATGTCATTGTTATCAATCCGGTGAAAAGTAATAGTCCAAGTATCATTTCCTCTCTTCAAAAGGCCAAGAAAGCTGGTATTAAAATCATCGTAGTGGATGCGCCTATCAGTCAGGATGTAAAAGTGGATACGACCATTGTGTCTGATAACTACCAAGCAGGCGTCCTGATTGCCCAGGACATGATGAAGCGCTTGCCTTCTGCCAACATTCTCCTTTTAGAACACCGCAATGCCGTCTCTGCCATGGACCGGATTCAGGGATTTATTGATACGATTGAAAAACAGCCCAGCTACAAGATTATTTCCCAGAAAGAAACACTAGGCCAGACTGAGGAAACCATGCCACAGGTCAAAGGGGCTCTGGATGAAGGTTTAGACTTTAATGTAGTTATGGCGCTCAATGATCGAGCAGCCATCGGGGCCTTGGCTGCTATTAAAAATCAAGGTCTTGATAAGAAAATCTCAATCTATGGCGTGGATGGTTCACCAGATATCAAAAACTTTCTGGCTACGACTAGCGACATAGAGGGGACCGTGGCCCAATCGCCCATTCAGATGGGACGCAAGGTGGCGCAGGTAATTGAGCTGATGCAGGAGGGGAAATCCTACGACAGCCAATACCTGATTCCAGTTCATCTGGTTAATAGGGATAATATCAGTCAATACACAGTTACAGGGTGGCAATAATGAGACCTCAAAAAAGTATATTTTACAGCAAAATAGCCTTGATGGTCATCAATCTGGTTGCCATTGTCTATAATGCGTCCATCTATCTTTTTGCGACCAACTATGTAGCAGCTAAGGGCTTCAGTCACTCGCTTTTGGAGCGTTTGGATGCTATTCCGGGCTCTCCCAGCTTGATTTTCTGGGTATCAATTAGCCTCTATGCCTGTCTGCTTTTGGTCATGTACTACCGGGAGCGCCACCCCAATCAGCTGTCCGTCTATGACAAAGCGACTATTATTGAAATCCTGCTCATGCTAGTCATCTTTTCCGTTCTGCACTCGTCCTACAATGGCTTGATTCTCCTGGTGTTTGCGGATATTTTCTATGGCTCTAAGGAGTTCAATTCTTCCAAGGACAAGAAGTATTGGTTTTCTTTCATTATTTTGAGCTTTGGCATGCTGCTCTTGTCCAACTATGACCTCATGTCGCTCTTTATCAAGTTGCCTTCTCTAGATACCTATATTCGTTTTTACCCAGAGTCCGTCCGGCTGTTGCTGCTTTTTGGCAAGAACTTTCTCTACTCCCTCAATATCGTCGTCTTTATGATTTCCTTGCTCTTCTATATTCTATCGGCTATTACAGAGCGTCATCGGATTGAGGAAGAGCTGCGCATGGCTTCTCAGGCCAATCGCGAGTTGAACTCTTATCTGGCCTTGTCCGAAAAAATAGCAGAAGACCGAGAGCGGAAGCGGATTGCCAGAGAGATTCACGATACATTGGGCCATGCCCTGACGGGAATTTCAGCGGGTATTGATGCGGTCAAGGTCTTGGTTGATATTGATACCAATCGGGCTAAGGAGCAGCTCAATAATGTCTCTGTCGTCGTTCGAGATGGTATCCGTGATGTCCGCGGATCGCTCAATAAGATGCGGCCGGGAGCTCTGGAAAATAACACTTTGAAGGAAGCTCTGATTAAGATTATCCGTGAGTATGAAGCTATCTCCAACTTGGAGATTCATCTCCGCTACGAATGGGATAATATCGACTTGGATATTGCCAAGGAAGACATTGTCTTCCGGGTGATTCAGGAGTCTATTACCAACTCTGTCCGCCATGGGCATGCCAAGACTATCTGGATTGAGTTGCTGGAGGAAGAGTCCTATGTAATGACCATTCAGGATGATGGTGTTGGTTTTGATGAACTCCACTATGGCTATGGCCTCAAGCAGATGCAGGAGCGTCTAATGATTATTGGCGGAAGCGTCCGCTTTGAAAATCGGGACGGTTTCTACACGCATATCGAAATCCCAAAAATAGGAGGAAGACATGATTAAGGTTTTAATAGCAGACGATCAGGCCTTGATTCGCGAGTCTCTGCAAATCATTCTGTCTGCCCACGCAGATATTGAGGTAGTCGGGACGGTCGGAGACGGCAAGGAAGTGCTGGAAAAGCTTCATCGGGTGCGCCCAGATGTGATTTTGATGGATATTCGCATGCCAGTCATGGACGGTGTTCTCTGTACTAAGGCTGTCAAAGAGCAGTATCCGGATGTTAAGATTATCATTCTGACGACCTTTGATGACGATGAATTTATCTTCTCCGCTCTCAAATACGGCGCGTCTGGCTATATTCTCAAAGGGGTTTCGACAGAAGAGCTTCACGAAGCCATTCAGACAGTCTATCGGGGCGGAGCTATGATTAATCCCAATATTGCTACCAAGGTCTTCAAAATCTTTTCACAGATGGCCCAGTCCAACTTTGCTATCACAGTGACGGAGGAAAATATAGAGGACATGAGCCGGACGGAGTGGAAGATTATTCAGCAGATTGGCTTTGGGATTTCTAATAAAGAAATTGCAGCCAAGCTCTTTCTATCAGAAGGGACAGTCCGAAATTACCTGTCAGGTATCCTAGCCAAGCTCAACTTGCGCGACAGAACCCAGCTGGCTATCTGGGCTGTGCAGACCGGAGTCACCCAGAGAGATTTTAGTAAGGAAAGCGACAAATGAAGTGGAGACTAAGACATGTGGCCCTGTTGGTTGTCCTTGTCATATCTGTTGCCTTGGCTTTTGTCTTTTGGGCTTCGGCTCAGGAAAAAGTCCTGCGTATCGGGGTCTATGCTGGCTCTAGCTGGGATGTGCCTAACAGCCGCGAAAACAAGGTCTTGGACAGGCTGATTAAAAAGTTTGAAAAGACGCATCCTCATGTCAAGGTCGTCTATGAAAGCGGGATTCCTAAGGATGATTACGCTGACTGGCTGGCGGAGCAAGTCTTGAAAGGAGAGCAGCCGGATCTCTTTATGCTACCGGAAAACGACTTTAGCATGTTGGCTTCGACTGGTGCGCTCAAATCCTTGGATACCCTCCTAACGGATGATGAACGGACAGCCTTTTATCCAGTGGCTTATGAAGCTGGGAAATATCAGGGAGTCAGCTATGCCCTTCCAGTTGAGAGCAATCCTATCATGATGTGTGTCAATAAAGACCTGCTTGAAAAGGAAGGAATTAGCATTCCTGAGTCAGGTTGGACCCTGGCGGATTTCTATGAGATTTGCAAGAAAGTAACCAAGGATACCAATGGCGATGGTGTGGTGGATCAGTACGGTATTACAGATTACACTTGGCAGCAGGCTCTGGTAGCTTATGGCGGCCATCTTATCGATAAATCCGGTATCAATGTAGACAGCTCAGAGATGCACCAAGCCTTGGCCTTTATGAGCAAGCTAGATATGCTCAGCCAGCACTATAAGGTGACTTCTAATGATTTTGATGAGGGGCGGGTGGCCTTCTATCCTATGAGTCTGGCCCAGTATCGGACCTACAAGCCCTATCCATACCATGTTGCCAAATACTCCAGCTTTTCCTGGACCTGTATCCCCATGCCAACAGCCAATAGCCAGGTGATGGGAACACAGGTCAAGACCTCGCTCTTTGGCATGTCTTCCAATACCAAGCAAGAAAAGCTGGCTTGGGAATTTATGCTCTTGCTGTCACAGGATAAAGAAAGCCAGCAGGCCTTGTTTGAAAAATCGCAGGGGACCTCAGTCTTACCATCTGTGGTGAAAAGTCAACAGGCTAGAGAAATCTTACAGGCTGATGATTTTGGCTTGGATTCCTTGACTTCTGAGAGGCTAGACCACATGATGAATCGCTCCATCATTGACATCAGTCTGGAAGTGGACCGTCATACGATGGATCGGATGGACTATCTGATTCAAAATGCTATGCAGAATCAAGAGATTGACAGTGCCTTGCCGAGCATTCAAAGAGAAATAGAAAGCGGAAAATAATCTGCTTTCTTTTTTATTGCCAATTAAATCAGAAAAAGTACAGCTGCCTAGACCAATATGACAAATGTCATATTTTTCCTAACAAATGTCATCTGGGCAAAGTGACATTTGACAATATGAAACCGGTTCCATATCCTGTACAATAAAATCATCAATAAATCCTTCGTCATCTAAAGCCTGACTTGGCTAAGAAGTCGAAGGATAAAGGAGGCAGGAAAGATGAAATACCTTGTACTGATCAGCCATGGGGGACTGGCAGCAGGCGTGCAGAGTTCCTTGAAGATGTTTGCCGGAGACAAGACGGATCAGGTCATTGCAGTCGGTCTTCAGGAAGGCAAGTCAGTTGATGATTTTGCAGTTGATTTTACTCAGGCTTTGGCTGGCTTAAGCGCTGATGACAGTGTCTTAGTTCTGGCTGATATTGTAGGAGGCAGTCCTCTGACGACAGCAGCTAGCGTCTTAGCCGACATGGGTAAGCTCAACTCAGCAGTTATCTTGGGAGGTTTGAACCTGACCATGGGACTGACTGGCTTGGTTATGAAAGACATCTTGGACGGGAAAGAGCTGGCTCAGGCTATCCTTTCCGAGGCCACAGCTGCTTTGCAGGAATTTGAAGTCGTAAGTGATGCAGCTGACGAAGATGAAGACGATATTTAGTGCTTCCGCATACATTATAAAAGATAAAAGGAGATTTTAAAGATGACAGTATCATTTGTACGGATTGACGACCGCATGATCCACGGTCAAACAGTCACTCGCTGGGCTAAGGAATACCCTTGTGATGGCTTGATTGCAGTTAATAATGCAGCAGCAGGAAACAAGGTTTTGATTCAGGCCTACAAGGGAGCTTCTGATAAGAAGACTTTTGTTTGGACCAAGGAAGCCTTCAAGGAAAAATCAGGCAAGGTCACAGATTCAGACAGTCGCTATTTCCTCATTACAAAAAATCCTGTGGACATGAAGGAAATCCTAGTGGACCAAGGTTTTGTACCCGGGGATGTTAAGGAAATCATCGTCGGTCCTGCTAATGACCGTCCGGGAGCTGTTAAGCTGGGCAATAACCAGTCCATCACCCAGGAAGAGGCAGAAGCGATTGAGGCGATTGAAAAAGCTGGCTACAAAGTCAAATTCCAGCTCTTGCCAGATGTTTCCATCGGTTACTGGAGCGATTTCAAGTCTAAATTTGGTTTTTAATTATAATAATGAAAAGGAGAGTCTATTATGACAATTTCTTGGCTACAAGCCGCTTTACTGGGATTATTTGCATGTCTGTCATCTATGCCTGGTTTGGGTGGTACATCTATTGGTAACTATACATTAGGACGTCCCTTAGTTGGAGGTTTAATATCTGGTCTTATCTTAGGTGATATTAAGCTTGGTATTGTTTGTGGAGTTGCTATGCAATTGGTTTACATCGCTTTGGTCACTCCTGGTGGTACTGTCTCTGCTGATGTGCGAGCTGTTTCTTACATCGGGATTCCACTTGCTATGGTTGCCATTAAGACACAAGGTTTAACTTTAGATTCTGCTGATGCAGCAAACCTTGCAAAATCAATGGGAACTCTAGTAGGAACAGTTGGTACAGTACTCTTCTATGGTACAGCAACTATGAATCTGCTTTGGCAGCATATTGGTTGGAAAGCAGTAGAAAAAAAGGATTTTAAAAAGCTATATGTAGTCGATTGGGGTTTCCCTTGGATTTCACACTTGGTTTTTTCATTCCTGCCTACACTTATCATGTGTAAACTAGGTGCTGAGGCTGTAACAACTTTGAAATCAGCCCTACCGTTGGATGGAATTCCTATGAAAACTCTCTTTACAGTTGGCTCACTTCTTCCGTGTGTCGGAATCGCTATCCTTTTAAAACAAATTGTTGAAAAAGCTGTTGATTTCATTCCTTTCTTTGTCGGTTTTACATTGGCAGCTTCTCTGGGTCTGAATCTTGTTTCTTGTGCTGTTGTTTCTCTGATTTTCGCCGTTCTGTTTTATGAAATTCAAATGGCTAAAAATATAAGAGCGCAAGCTACTGCAGGACCAAATGCAGATTTTATTGAAGACGATGATGAGGAGGATATTTAAGATGGTAAAATTAACAAGAAAAACTTTAGGCAAATCTTTCCATCATTGGTACTATGGGAATCTAACCTGTTTTTCACAAGAACACATGCAGACCTTTGGTTATTTAGCTTCTATGTTGCCAGTGGTGGAGGAGCTTTATAAGGATAAAGAAGAGCAGGCAAAGGCTATGCAAACTTATACTGCTTTCTTTAATACAGAACCTCAGCTGGGAGCTTTGATTGTTGGGATTACAGCTGGTCTTGAAGAAGCACGTGCCAATGGTGCTGATGGAGTTGATGATGAAACTATAAATGGACTGCGGGCTGGTCTTATGGGACCGGTTGCAGGTATTGGGGATTCCCTTATTGTTGGTACCTTGATTCCGATTATTCTAGGGATTGCCCTAGGACTCTCTAATGGCGGTTCACCTCTTGGTGCAATCTTCTACATTGTAGTATGGAATTTACTTGCCTATGCAGGTATGAAATTCGCCTATTTCAAAGGTTATGAATTAGGTGATAAGGCAGTTGAATTTTTGGTAGGTCCTCAAGGACAGGCTATCCGTAAATCAGTATCTATCGTTGGTGGTATGGTTATCGGAGCAGTTGCTGCTACTTGGGTTCCAGTAAAAACGGCCTTCCAATTGAAAGATTCATCTGGTAAAGCATTTTTGGTCATGCAAGATCAGTTAGATGGTGTCTACCCTGGTCTCTTGACAGCACTCTTTATCGTTTTCTGTTGGTGGCTGATGGCGAAGAAAAACTTTTCTCCAATCAAAGTTATGCTCATTCTCGTTGTAGTTGCTTTTGTTGGTGTATTAGTTGGTTTCTTCAACCCAGGATTGAAATATTAAAAGGAGAAGATCATGACAGAACAAGAATTGATTCAAGGCTATGAAACAGAAATTCACTACCAGAAGCATATGATTGAAAATCTAGGACGCTGGTTCAGTCTCTTCTTTGCCATTGCCAGCATCGGTCTTGTTCTGATTTATCTCTTTCATGAGACCAATCTCCTAGCACTGATTGCAGGAATCGTCCTAGCTCTACTGGGTATCTTAGCCATGCTCGTATTTGGATATGGTATCTATAGAGGACGCCTAAATCTGCAAAAAGTGATTGATGATTTTGAAGCAAAACTAAAACTTGCAAGATAGACATTCCCCCTAAAGACAAGTCTGAGAGGATTTTAGCTCGGACTTGTTTTTTTGAGTTTAGGACCAGGTGAAGAAAAAATAAAATTTTTCTTTCATCTAGCCGGTTTTTTTCTTGACTATTTCTGACCAAGTGATAAAATAATAACTATAGATTAGCACTCGATAGTTTAGAGTGCTAAAAAATCAATCTTTGGAGGAAAAACATGTTAAAACCATTAGGAGACCGTGTGGTCTTGAAAGTAGAAGAAAAAGAGCAGAAAGTTGGCGGATTTGTCATTGCAGGCAACGGCCAAGCAGCGACTAAGACAGCAGAAGTTGTCGCAGTCGGTCAAGGCATTCGTACTTTGAACGGTGAGCTGGTAGCCCTGAGCGTTAAGGAAGGGGACAAGGTTCTGGTAGAAAGCCATGCAGGTGTGGAAGTCAAGGACGGAGATGAAGCTTATCTCTTAGTCAGTGAAGCCAATATTCTAGCAGTTGTCGAGTAAGATTAGAAGAGAGGAATAATAAAATGGCAAAAGATATTAAATTTTCAGCAGATGCAAGAAGCAGTATGGTTCGTGGAGTTGACATCTTGGCGAATACTGTCAAGGTGACTTTGGGTCCTAAAGGCCGCAATGTCGTTTTGGAAAAATCCTTTGGCTCACCCCTTATCACCAATGACGGTGTAACCATTGCCAAGGAAATCGAACTAGAAGACCATTTTGAAAATATGGGCGCTAAGCTGGTGTCAGAAGTAGCTTCAAAAACCAACGATATCGCTGGTGACGGAACAACAACAGCAACTGTTTTGACTCAGGCTATCGTCCGTGAAGGGATTAAAAATGTTACAGCTGGTGCTAATCCAATCGGTATCCGCCGCGGGATTGAAGCAGCCGTTGCGACAGCTGTTGAAGCTCTGAAATCTAACTCAGTGCCAGTTTCTAACAAGGAAGCTATTGCTCAGGTTGCTGCCGTATCTTCTCGCAGCGAGAAAGTCGGCGAGTACATCTCAGAAGCTATGGAAAAAGTTGGAAATGACGGCGTTATTACTATCGAAGAGTCCAAAGGAATGGAAACGGAACTGGATGTAGTTGAGGGAATGCAGTTTGACCGTGGCTACTTGTCTCAATATATGGTAACCGACAATGAAAAAATGGTGGCTGAACTGGACAATCCTTACATCTTGATTACTGACAAGAAAATTTCTAACATTCAAGAGATTCTGCCATTATTGGAAAATATCTTGAAAACTAATCGTCCGCTCTTGATTGTCGCAGATGATGTGGACGGAGAAGCTCTGCCAACATTGGTTCTTAACAAGATTCGCGGAACCTTTAATGTGGTGGCTGTCAAGGCACCAGGCTTTGGTGATCGTCGTAAGGCTATGTTGGAAGACATCGCTATCTTAACAGGCGGTACAGTGATTACAGATGATCTTGGCCTAGAGCTCAAGGATGCTACGATTGAAGCGCTTGGACAAGCTTCTAAAGTCACTGTTGATAAGGACAGTACTGTGATTGTGGAAGGTTCTGGCAATCCTGAAGCTATTGCTAACCGTGTGGCAGTCATTAAGTCACAGATTGAAAGCAGCACTTCTGAGTTTGACCGTGAAAAACTGCAAGAGCGTCTGGCTAAATTGTCCGGTGGTGTAGCTGTGATTAAGGTCGGAGCTGCCACAGAAACAGAACTCAAAGAAATGAAACTCCGCATCGAAGATGCCCTTAATGCAACGCGTGCAGCGGTAGAAGAAGGAATCGTATCCGGTGGTGGTACGGCCTATATCAACGTTCTGAACGCTGTCGCAGGTCTTGAGTTGGCAGGGGATGAAGGAACTGGACGTAACATCGTTCTTCGCGCCTTGGAAGAGCCTGTTCGTCAAATCGCTCTGAATGCAGGCTTTGAAGGTTCAATCGTCATTGACCGTCTGAAAAACTCTGAAGCTGGTACAGGCTTCAATGCTGCGACTGGCGAATGGGTTAACATGATTGAGGCTGGAATCATTGACCCAGTTAAGGTGACTCGTTCAGCCTTGCAAAATGCCGCTTCTGTTGCCAGCCTTATCTTGACAACCGAAGCAGTAGTAGCTAATCAACCAGAACCAGCAAGCCCAGCTCCAGCTATGGATCCAGGCATGATGGGCGGAATGATGTAGAAAAATAACGGGATTATATACTCGTATAAATTAGATATAATCTTTATCTTATATTTATCAATTAGAAAACTGAGCATATTTGTTCAGTTTTTTTTGATTATAACAAGTCTTGTCCGAAGCTTTCATACTTATGTTTATTGTCAAAATATATTTATATATATGATTAATTTTGTAGTCATATTATCAATGTTTGTTCATTTATTAGGTTGTCAAATATTACAATTTTGTTTCAAAGAATACAAAAAGGTGACGAATGAAACTGTTTCCAACTCCTATATGACAAGGTTTTTGGAGAAATAAACTGGTTTACAACCTGTGTACCAAACCGGAACCGGTTAAGGTAATTAGTTGACTTATGGTCAATCGTATGCTAGTCTAATATATGTAGTAAATTGGAAATGTAAAGAAATCTTAATGTTTTTTACATGTTCAGTAAAAAGGAAAAAAGGAAAAATGGAGGGATTATTTATGAAAAAAATATCTCATACTATTGCGCGCTTTTTCTCAGTAGCCTTTGTGCTCCTCTTTAGCCTGTTTTCTAGCAGTCAATCTGCCAGAGCTAACACGGTAGATGATGTTATCACATCAATCAATGTCTACAATCAAAAGGGTGAAGAACTGACTGACGGCCTCTCCCCTTGGGAAAAATTCCAAATTGACGCAAACTTTGCCTTTAATTATGGCAAGGTTCAGCCAGGAGATACTACGACCATTGGACTTCCTGCTGAATTTGCTTTGGAGGGAGCTGATTTTGAAGTCAAAGATGATGACGGCAATCTCGTAGCGACAGCTGTGGTTGATGCAAGCTCTAAGCAGCTTACACTGACCTATACAGACTATGTCCTGACTCGCTCTCATATTGAAGGGAAAGTTCATCTTTTAGCTCGCGTTGATCATACAGTAGCCAGAGATAAAGGCTCTATTCCTCTGAAACTTATCGTTGGCAAGAAGATTGTTGAATATGGAAAAATTGACTACAAAGGTCTTCCTGGCCAAGCAACTCCTTATACTTTCATAAAATACGGCTGGAATAATGCGGATAATATCAAGAGCATTACTTACAGCCTGAATATCAACCAACAAAATCAAGAACTGGATAATGTTGTTATTTCAGATACTCTGGGCTTTAATACCGGAGAAATTGATCTCAACAGCTTCCAAATTCTTAAAGGTTCATGGGTTGTTGACCCGGCTGATAACTCTTACCGACTAAGTCAGCAACGCGAGGATGTGACAGCAAATTATACGATTAATCTTGCTGCTGACAAGCGTTCCTTTACCATTAACATGGGGCATATCGGTGCCAATGAAGGCTTCTATGTTCGCTATCGTGTCAACTTCCCTACAGTTCCGACTGATGGAACACTCTTCCCGAACGAAGCAATCATGCGAGCAGATAATATCGAAGAGCAAAAATCTTCAGTTGCTGTCCGCTACCAACGTGCAAACGGCTATGCACATGGGGATGTCTATGGTGTGCAGGTGACTAAGAAAGATGAAGCTGGTAAAGCCCTAGCAGGTGCTGAATTCACATTGTACGATGAAGATGGTGTGACAATTGTTCAAAAAGCAACCAGTGATGCTAATGGGATTGCTTCTTTCAGCAACTTGATTAAGGAGCATTATCTGATTAAGGAAACCAAGGCACCAGAAGGTTACCAACTGTCAGATGAAGAGATTCAGGTTAATGCCGCTCAGCTCAAAAATTATGGTTCTGGTATTATTTACAAAGACTTTACCAACCGTAAGGCATTGATTACTGCTTCAGGTACCAAGACTTGGAATGATGACAACGATAAAGATGGCAAACGTCCAGACAAGATTACCGTTCGTCTCTATGCAAATGGCGTTGAAGTCGATCATAAAGAAGTTGGTCCGAATGATAAGGGTGAGTGGAAGTATGAGTTCACTGACTTGCCAGCGACTGGTGAAGATGGAAAAGATATTGTCTACTCAGTTACTGAAGATCGTGTTTATGGTTATACAGCCACTGTTGATGGTATGAACATTACCAATACACCAGTTCCGGGAGTTCCGCAACCGCCGAAACCTAGCTCGGACAATAGCTCTAAGAGCAGCTCTAGTTCAAGCAGTTCAAGTAGCTCAAGCAGCAGTAGCACGACTTCTAGCTCAAGCAGCACTACAGGAAGCACTGTTGTGATCATCGAATCAGACAATGGTACTGGCGGAGGAAATGCCTCTAATGTTGGAACCAAGAAAGTTCTCCCTAAAGCGGGTGAGAATGCTAGCTGGATCATGATTGCTGCTGGAGTAGCTCTAGTAGGCTTGGTAGGCTTCATTGTCTTCCGTGCGAAGAAGAAATAAATTTCATCTCTGTTCCTTTGAGGGACAGAGATTTTTTACTCCAAACCTAGATTACCAGTAGCCGTTTTTTAGAAAGCAGAAATAAGAATGCTTTTTTACAATCAGTCACTATCTTGTATCCTTTTGTTAATCCAGACTGTGATGTTCCGTAATATAGTTGTTTTAAAATAAAAAGCAACTAAGATGTTTCCTAGAACAAATTAGTTGCTCAGAACTACGGGGAAAGCCGCTTGGATATGCAAGCGTGAGGCATATCAAAACTTGATATATATAATCTTTCTTAATTCCTAAACTAAAAAAATTATAAGACATCCTTAGGAATATGCTCGGTGTGTGATCATCTTTATCAGGTTTTCGTCAAATATATTTTGCTTCAGTCTTCTCTCGTAGTTTTTTCTATGCGATGCCCCTCCTTTCTTGTATCTAAAGGAAGGGGATTTTTTTGTGGAAATTATCTAGAGGATTATATGTATGCGTTTTCAATTATCTTCTTTTCTGTTATACTTGTACTAGAAATCTGAGGAAAAGATTCACTCAATTTGAGGAACCAACATTTGGAATAAGGAGATATAAAAATGTCAGAGGAACTATTGAAAGAGACAGTTGTTGAACTGAGTATTGCGGATAATTGGGAAGAGGCAAAAATGGAGTGGACAAAAGCAGAACTTGTAAAAATTGATGCTGATAGAAAACAAAGTTGTTTATGTGGTCATAAAAGCCTCAAGAAAGTATTTGCTATTACTAGGAATGATGGCTCTGGTATAGAGCTTTCTCCAATCGGTTCTTCCTGTATTGAGAAGTTTGAAAATGAAGAACTAACTAAAAGTATAAAGAGAGCAGAAAAAACTTATAAATTAAAAAAGAATCTAAAGTTTGAAGATCTTCGTGAAGTGATGGATGAAGAGATGCTGGAAGATTTTTATAGTAAGGGTTATTTTAAAGAGGATAAAGAAAATGAGTTTAATCCATGGAACGATTATATTCTTTTTAAAATGGCTTTAAGCAGAAAAAATGAGGAACGTCAGTTGGCGTATAATAAGATTGAGCGTATCATTTATGTCATAAATGATTATCTTCATCCAGAACTCAATGAAATATTTGATATTGAAAGCTACAAAGAAAAATTGAAACAGTGGAGAGAGGAGGCGAAGCAAGAGGAGCAGGAGGCTGAGAAGAGGAATAGAATTGCTAAACAAAAAGAAGAGGATAGGCTTGCTCGGTTGCGGGAACAAGAGGAAATTGAACGGAAAAATAAGTTAGAAGAGGAAAGGAAATTAGAGGAGGAGCGGCTCCAAAGAGAAGAGGAAATGAAGCTGCTAAAACGGAAGAACCTTTATGAGAGCTATGAAGAATTAAAAAAATGGCTACAACAAGGAAACAATATAAGAAGCGAATATGAAGAAAAGCTGAGTAATTTAACAGATCTTGCTGAAAAAGTAAAGGTATTAAAGGATCTAAAACAATCAGAATTGAAGCAATCCCAAGAAGAAGCAAAGAAAGATGAAGAGCTGGTATTAGAGGCATTAGAAATGAGGGAAAAGGTAAAGGCTCTATATTCAGTCACTCCTAGAGCTAGGAAATGCTTGGAATACCTAGATGCTAATGTACATACAAATAAAGGACACTTGAACTATATGACAAGATTTTTAAAAGAGATAGAGGAAGGGAAGCTGTGATATACGTTTTAAAATTGAGAAAGATTCGAATAACCAATAAAAGTACAAACAAAAAAGCCCTGAAACCAAGGCTTTTTCTTATCTATTTCTATGCCCCCTGCAGGGATCGAACCTGCGACCCACGGATTAAGAGTCCGCTGCTCTGCCAGCTGAGCTAAGGAGGCAATAGAAAAAGCTGTATTGGTGCCGGACCTTCACGATTTGTATTGAACCCGCGCAATTAAGCAGGTGGGCAACTCGCTCTAACTGAAGCTGCTTCCGCGTGACACGGCTTGCATGCTGTTAGAAGTCTTTTGTTTCCCTAATAATACAAAAAATAGTCGGTCAACACTTAAGTGTGAAGTCGTACACCACAGCGTTTCTATAATTATAATACCATAAATTTTGAAAAATTCAAGAGAAAAATGTGATTTTTTGCAAACGATGTCATCATTTTTTTAAGTCGTCAATCTTATCCTTGGTCATTCCAAGGGCCCGCTCGTATTTGCCATTCTCAGTATAAGTGAAATAATTGGCGTCTTTTATCTTGTCGGGCAGATAGTCCTGCTTGACCCAATTGCCAGGATAGGAGTGAGGGTAGAGATAGTCCTGTGCGTTGCCCAGTTCCTTACTGCCGGCATAATGGCCATCTCGTAAGTGGCGGGGGATGGGCAGATTTCCATTCTTTCGTAAGTCAGCTAAGGCCTTGTCCATGGCCAGATAGGCTGAGTTGGATTTGGGGGATAGAGCCAAGTCAATGACAATATTAGCAATGAGGATACGAGCTTCAGGAAAGCCAATCCGCTGGGCAGCCTCCAGAGCTATAACGGTATGGACTTGGGCGTCGGGATTTGCCAGGCCGATATCTTCATAAGCGATAACGGTCAAGCGGCGAGCCAGGCTAGGCAAGTCTCCAGCTTCAATGAGGCGGGCTGCATAGTGAAGGCTGGCATTGACATCAGAGCCGCGGATGGACTTCTGTAGGGCAGAGAGGACATCGTAATGGCCGTCCCCGTCCTTATCCATGGTGATATAGCTCTTTTGCAGGCTGTTTTCCATCACATCGAGCGTGATGTGGCGAATACCCTTGCCATCTTCTGGGGTAGAGAGTACGGCTAAATCCAATGAATTATAGGCGGAGCGCAGGTCTCCGTTGGTAGAGATGGCAATGAAATCCAGAGCTTCATCATCTAGCTCCACTGGGAAATCAAATCCTCGTTCCTTATCCGTCAAGGCTAGCTGAATGGCTGTCCGGATGTCGTCGTTGCTGAGGGGCTCAAGCTCAAATATCTGAACCCGGCTTCGGATGGCAGGGGTGACAGAAAAGAAAGGATTTTCTGTCGTCGCTCCAATCATGATGACCAGACCGCTTTCTAATAGCGGCAGCAGGAAGTCTTGCTTGGTCTTGTCCAAGCGGTGAATCTCATCCAGCAGGAGCACCAGTCCGCCGGAAAATTTCGCTTCTTCAGCGATCTCTTGCAGGCGTTTCTTGCTATCTACGGTGGCGTTAAAGGTCCGAAAGGCGAACTTTGTTGTTCCGGCAATAGCCGAGGCAATAGAGGTCTTGCCGATGCCGGGTGGTCCGTAGAGAATCATCGAGGACAAGCGGTTGGCTTCAACCATGCGACGGATGATTTTTCCAGGTCCGACCAGATGCTGCTGGCCGATGATCTGATCAATGCCGGTCGGCCGCATGCGCAGGGCGAGGTTTTCTGGCATAAGATTTCCTTTCTGCAAGTGTTTTTCTTGGCTTTTTGTGTTACTATTGTAGATAGTAATATTTTATCACAATGAAAAGAGGAAATCATGGCTAAGTACGGTTTTTTGGAGATATTGGACGAGGAAATGGAGAAGAGCTTTCCTTTTGACTACGAGATAAACTGGGACAAGAAGAATCACGCAGTGGAAGTGGCCTTTCTCCTTGAGGTGCAAAATCTAGGCGGGATTGAGACGGTTGATGCTGAGGGAAATGCCTCGGCTGAGGATATTTACTTTGAGGAAGCCGTGCTTTTCTATAATCCAACCAAGTCTCGTTTTGAGGCCGAGGACTATCTGGCTACCCTGCCCTACGAGCCTAAGAAGGGGCTGTCACGGGAGTTTCTGGCTTATTTCGTAGATTTCCTAACCCAAACGGCTGAGTCTGGCCTTGATGCGCTCATGGACTTTTTAGCAGATCCAGAGGCGGCAGAGTTTGAGATAGCTTGGAATGCTGAGGCTTTTGAAAATGGCAGAGCAGATTTGACTGAGACAGACTTTTATCCTTATCCGAGGTATTAGGAGGCGCTGATGACAGATGAAGAAGGACTAGATTTGCTGCACAAACAGATGGAGTTTTCTGGCTGCAAGATTGCCTTGCTCCGTGATGATAAGCTACTGACTATCTTACGAGATGATATTTCAACCATTCCTTGGCCCAATATGTGGGAGCTGCCGGGCGGTGGCCGCGAGGGCGAGGAGACACCTTTTGAATGCGTCCAAAGAGAAATTTTTGAAGAGCTTGGTTTGAAGCTTGAAGAAGCGGCTATTGTCTGGGTTAAGGCATATCAAGGAATGCTTGATCCTGACAAAACCTCTATTTTTATGGTGGGAACCATCACTCAGGAAGAATGTACCAGTATCGCCTTTGGCGATGAGGGCCAGGCTTATCAGATGATGGATGTGAGCCAGTTTTTAGCAGATGAAAAGGTTATTCCGCAGCTGCAGGACAGGTTGAGAGATTATTTGGGGGTGCGATCATGATTTATATTGAGCGGGCAGGAGCTGAGGATTTAGAGACTATTATTGCCATTCAGCGAGCTAGTTTTAAGGCTGTTTATGAGAAATATCAGGATCAATACGACCCCTATCTGGAGGAGCGAGAGCGGATTCGCTGGAAGCTGGTTGAGCGGCCCAATAGTTTTTATTATTTTGTCAAAGACGGCGAGAAGATTCTGGGCTTTATCCGCTTGAATACGAATGACGAGCAGACAGCAGGCTGGATTGGGACAGTGGCGATTTTGCCAGAGTACCAGAATAAAGGATATGGCTCTGAGGGGCTTGGTCTGATTGAGGAGGCATTCTCCACCATTACGCAATGGGATTTGTGTACGGTTTTCCAAGATAAAGGCATGGTCGCTTTTTATGAGAAAAACGGCTATCATCAGACCCATATTGAGCCCGAAAAAGAAGGCATGGATATGGTTTACATGACGAAGACAATGAAATAAACAAAGAAAGGATTGTTCAGTTAAATTTCTAAACTGAACCCGCCCTAAACACTGTGCCAAATGTTAAAGTTCTCATAGACACAAACGTCGTCAGAGAATTTCCTATTTTGGCTTTGTGTTTTACGGGCTTGGTATTTTAATGATGGATACTTGGCAGGAATTAACGATTGAAGTGAAGCGGGAGGCGGAGGAAGCGGCCTCGAATATTCTGATCGAGCTGGGCAGTCAGGGGGTGGCTATCGATGACAGCGCAGATTATCTGGGGCAGGTCGACCAGTATGGTGAGCTTTTTCCAGAAGTTGAGCAGAGCGAGCGAGTCAAGATTACTGGCTACTATCCGGATTCTGTGGATATAGAGGCCATTGCGGCCCAGGTCAATGAGCGTCTGGCAGAGCTGGATGGCTTTGGCTTGGAGACGGGAGATATTCAGCTGACTCGCCAGGAACTGGCTGAGGAAGACTGGGCGGACAATTGGAAGAAATACTTTGAGCCGGCTCGGATCACCCACGACTTGACCATTGTGCCGTCCTGGACGGACTATGAGGCGACAGCTGGTGAGAAGATTATCAAGCTGGATCCTGGCATGGCCTTTGGTACGGGCACTCACCCGACGACCAAGATGAGCCTCTTTGCGCTGGAGCAGGTCTTGCGAGGCGGAGAAACGGTGTTGGATATGGGCACAGGCAGCGGCGTCCTCTCCATTGCTAGCTCTCTCTTAGGCGCTAAGGACATCTACGCTTATGATTTGGACGAGGTGGCGGTGCGCGTGGCGCAGGAGAATATCGAGCTCAATCCAGGTATGGAGAACATCCATGTGGCGCCGGGGGATCTTCTTCGAGGTGTAGAAATCGAGGCGGATGTCATTGTTGCCAATATCTTGGCCGATATTCTTGTCCATCTGACTGAGGATGCCTATCGTTTGGTCAAGGATGAGGGTTATCTGATTATGAGTGGAATCATTTCTGAGAAGTGGGAAATGGTGCGCAAGTCAGCAGAAGTAGCAGGATTTTTCCTGGAAACGCATATGATTCAGGGCGAATGGAATGCCTGTGTCTTTAAGAAAACGCAGGACATTTCAGGCGTGATAGGTGGTTAGATGCAGCAGTATTTTATAAAAGGAAGTCCTCAGTCCCCTCTGGTGGTCACGGATAAGGATACGGCCAAACATATGTTTTCAGTCATGCGGCTTAAAGCGGGCGACCAAGTCACACTAGTCTTTGATGATGGCATAAAACGGCTGGCTCAGGTGTTAGACTCCGGCCATCAGAGCTTGGAAATCTTGGAGGAGCTGGCAGACAATACAGAGTTGCCGGTTCAAGTGACCATTGCTTCAGGCTTTCCCAAGGGGGATAAGTTGGAATTTATCACTCAAAAGGCAACGGAACTAGGAGCCTGTGCTCTCTGGGCCTTTCCAGCGGACTGGTCGGTGGCCAAGTGGGATGGTAAAAAGCTGGCCAAAAAGAGCGAAAAACTAGAGAAAATTGCTCAGGGAGCAGCAGAGCAGAGTAAGCGTAATCTGATTCCGGAGGTTCGGCTCTTTGATAAAAAGGCAGATTTTCAGGCAGCCTTGGCAGACTTTGACCACATCATCGTGGCCTATGAAGAATCGGCCAAAGAAGGAGAATCTGCAGCACTAGTCCGAGCTCTGTCAGGCTTGGGAGTCGGCGCAAAAGTCCTCTTTATCTTCGGACCGGAGGGCGGTCTATCGCCAGAGGAAATAGTAGCCTTCGGCCAAGCAGGCGCTGTGTCAGCAGGTCTAGGTCCACGTATCCTGCGGGCTGAAACCGCTCCGCTTTATGCCTTGACAGCAGTCAGTGTTTTGTCGGAATTGAACCAATAGTTGAGAGTCAGTGGTCAACCAATATAAGATTAGATAGGAGGCGGAATATGTATACATATATGGGTGAAGTTTTTCGGGAAATACGCCAGGGACGGAATATTTCTTTAAAAAATGCGACTGGCGATGCTTTTTCCTACTCTATGTTAAGTCGCTTTGAAAATGGGGAATCCGATATCTCTGCTGCAAAATTACTGGTTGCTTTAGAGAATATTCACATGGAGTTGGAAGAATTTGTTTATTTGGTCCGTGGTTTTCAACCTACCTCCTACACTATACTGCAAAAGCAGCTTTGGGAGGCACACGACCAGCAGAATATGAGCAAGCTGGAAAAGATGTATCAGGACCAGATTGTTAAGTATCACCAGTCTCCTCAGAAAGTGGCTTACTTCCTGAATGCCTTGCTGATTAAGGCTCACATGATTCTCTTTGATGAAAGGGTGGAAATAACGGAAGAAGAAAGTGGCTTTCTATCCGATTATTTATTTTCAGTTGAAATCTGGGGAGAGTATGAGCTGAGGTTGTTTTCTGAAATGTCGGTTCTGCTCCCGCTTGACTTATACTATAGATATACCAGAGAAATGCTGGTAAAAACAAGCCATTTGAAGGACTTGACATCTAATAGAAATTATATTCATACTATTTTGTTGAATGGATTTTTTAAGGCGATTGATAAAAACAATCGATCCAAGGCAGCCTATTTTGATAAGCAGATTCAAGATTCCTTCTTTGGGGAAAATGAAGCTTATTTCCGTATCATCTATTTGTTCGCTTCGGGCCAGTTCGACTATATATCTGGGAAGAAAAGTCAAGGAAAAGAAAAAATGGAAGATGCTATCCGTACTCTGAAGTTGCTGAACTGCAACTACAGCGCGGACTACTATACTAAGAATAGGGATAACTGGCTAAAAAAGTTTGAATAAATGCAAAGAGCAAATAAACTTTAAAAATTTTTTATTACAGTAATTACTAGAATATAGCGAGGTAGGAGCTTTCTGTCTCGTTTTTTATTGCGTAAATAATTTTAGGATATGTAGTTTGAAAATATGAAAATTTTAAGTTGAGGTTTTGATATTAAGGTATACTAGTGTCAACAAATAGCAAAGGAGGAAAATGTAATGACACGGTTCATGCAAGAAGCTAACAAACATGCAGCACCACAAAAAGAAGTTGTTGCTACTTATAAATGTCCCATTACAGCTTAACCAGAGAAGTAATAAAGTATAGTGGTGCAGTTAACAAAAGTTAAATGCTCAAACTTGTAACTATTAAAATATTAGTAAGGTTGGGTTTAGGGCGAAAATAGTTTGATTCTATGAGGTTATAACACTTATAAGATGATAGTTTTGAAAGAGTTTACTAGTTTAAATGATTATTTTTACTGTTTCATTTTAAAAAAATTAAAAACCATTTTCTTTCTAGCCCCATGTTTATTAAGGAGATTAGGAGCTAAAAGATTGAGTTAAATATTAAAATTTACGACCACTGCTACGTTTTCTAGTAGTGGTTGTTCCTATATTAAGTATTAAGGAGAAAACATGGATAAGCCAATTATCACAAAATTTTGCCTTGAAGAAAATGATATTTTAAAAAAAAATAAGTTTGAAAAAGAGATAGGAAAATATATTGAAAAGCATGTTGATAGTACTTTGACTAAGATAAACAACTGTTCGTTTATTCAAGTATCAAACAGAAAGGGATAAACATGAAAAATACTGACTTTGAATATTGTAATATTGATAAATATAATGTCCCTGAATTTGGTTTTAAAATCCATATTTCTGCGACAATTGAAAACTATTCGGAGTTGTTTTTGCTTCTCTATCCATATTTATGTAAAGAGGGAGTTGTTTTTAAATACTTAAAAAATCAATCAATTATTGAATATAATTTTTCTGACAGAGAGTCTCCTGCAGAATCTGGAAAATTCATTACTATATATCCTCGAGATGATAAACATTGTAAAAAGATACTAGAAAATTTATACTCAGTAATTCCTAAGAAAGCAGAGGGGATTTATATTCTTAGTGATAGAAATTTTAAAGATTCTAATGTTATTTTTTATCGCTATGGTTGTTTAGAGGTTAACAAAGACAATTTAGAAGATGGGTTCCCAACTTTATATGGTCCGAATGGAGAAAAATGGCAAGATTATCAAAAAACGTACTTTGATTTGCCTAGTTGGATTGAGGATCTTCAGGAACATCAAGAATTTAATCAATCATATTTGTCAGAAAATTATCAAGTGATTAAATTACTTAAACAAGGTAATGGGGGGAATGTTTATTTGGCTCAGAATAAATCAAATGATAAAGAAGTTGTTATAAAAGAAAGCAAACCTCATATCTTATGTTTTGGAAAAATAAAAAGGCAAGAATTAAGAAAGAATGAATGGATAGTGTCTGGGGAAGCTAAGCAAATGTCTCCTCGTAGGATAGAAAAGGTGAGAGAATGGATAAATAATTATTATATTTATGAGTATATAGACGGAATTAATCTATCAGAGTTCTGTGACCAACATTCATTATTTTCTTATAGAAATAAGTCGCTCTTAGAAAACTATGAGAAATTCAAAAAGCTAATGAAGTGTTTTGGTAGTTTGTTAGAAACAGTTGCTGCTTTCCATACAAACGATATTGTTATGAATGACATTCATCCAGATAATTTTATCATAGATTATAATTATAAAATTACATTTATTGATTTAGAAAATTCATATGTTTATGGAGATGATCCGCTTACGGGTATCTATAGTGTAATCTCTTTAAAAGAATGGAATAAAGTTGATGGGAAAAAAGCTGATTGCCATAAATTAGGAAGAATGCTACTTTATTTACTAGGAAGACTGCAAAATAAATGTGAGGAGCAAAGATTTTCTAATATAGATAAATTGCTTCTTCACAAAGGAATAAAATCAAATATCTCTAAATTAATTAAGTATTTAAATGATGATTCAGTTGATATTTATAAAGCATTGGATATTTTTAAGGAAATTTACTGTTGTGAGAATACAGATGTAACATTTTCTCTAAATACTTCCAACATTGAGTTGCTAGAGGAAAAAAATTCTTTCTTAGATTGTATAGCTATAAAAAATAATAGATTTGACAAATATAATATTGCTCTAAAGGATAATGGTAAACTATTTGAGTTGCTTAAGCATGAAAAAGGTTTGGGATTGAATGGAGCAGCAGGAGCATTATTATATCTCAATTCGAAAATATCTGATTCAGCACTTATTGATCAAGGAATTGATTATATTATTAGTAACTTAGTGAATTTAGATGGTGCAAGAGGAGTAAAAATTTCAGAATATTGTATTTCTCCTTATTTGATTGATGGAACAGCTGGAATTATACAGATGTTGCTTAGAATTAACCCTGTTAAATATATTGATTTAGCAGAAGAATTATCTCCTATTCTTTTTTTTGAATTTGCACAATTTGTAGATTTTTGTAGGGGGATGTTAGGTATATCTGATACACTTCTAAAATTATTTCATTATACTGATAATGTTAAGTATTTAGATGCTGCTCGGGAGCTAATAATTAGCAGTGCTATTTTATCAGAAACAGATTCTAAACGAAAAAAAGAAATTGCATATGTAATTAGCAAATATAAACAAGAATTATTAAAAGCGAATCAAGTAATTTGAAAGGAATCAAAATATGAAAATTTTTCTTCGGCATAGTTTATACAGAGCTTTGACTATCTCTAGGCTGTTGAATTCCTTAGGCTCATATATTTATAACCTAGTCTTTGTCATCTATGCGGCGAGCCTTCCTTATAGCAATTTGGCAGTTTTTATAGCAAACATGATTACGATGGTTCCAACGGTTTTTACTTTCTGGATTGGAGTCCGGGCAGACCAGTCAGTCAGAAAAGGCCGGACGATGATAGTAGTGGGAGTAATCCAGGCTGTTCTCTTCAGTTTGGTCGCTTTTATGATTCAAAATCAAACCTTTCTGGCTTTTTCAGTCATTTGTCTTATTAATATCGTTACAGATGTTCTGAGTGATTATGCGTCTGGCTTGAGAATGCCTATTCTTCAGCATAATTTAGACAAGGATGATTTATTTGAGGCCTATTCATTTACTCAATTTGTCTCGTATCTGTCAAGTATCCTTGGTCAATCCTTTGGCGTCTGGCTGTTGACGGTTTCTGATAATAACTTTCCCCTGGTTGCTGCTATCAATGCCTTGTCTTTTCTCTTATCTTCCCTGGTTCTTTTAAGGCATCGTCGTGCCTTGACCCACAAAGAGGTTCTTCCAGTGACGGAAAAGAATTCGCTATGGAAAAATTTCAAAAAAACCTACCAAGAAATGGAACTTGTCTTCAAAAATTCTGGCAATTCTTCATTTGTGGGCATACTGCTCTCTATTTTGGCTCTTAATTCTTTGGGCGGATCCATAGGCGCCATCTATAACTTCTACTTTTTGCATAGGGCGGGGATACTTGGCCTAGGCTATGGTCAGTCGCTGCTTATTGTGGAAATCATCTTATTAGTCGGAGCTATTTTGGGCAGTTTGACACCCAATGATTATTTTTCAAAGCAGTCACTGTCTTTTCTGCTGATTATGAATAGTACTTCTTTTTTATTAACAGCTCTATCAAATCTTTTGGGACTGAATCCTTTTATTGGGCTGTCTTTTCTGGCTTTTTCGGCTTACATTATGGGAAAATCTGCTCCGAAATTGGATGCCTTGATTATGGAAAAGCTTCCGGCAGATATGCTAGCACAGGGTAATAACTTTCTGGGCTTGCTTTTTACTCTTTCTATTCCCTTAGGAACTTTCGGATTTTCTTCATTAGCTCTCTATCATATGTCGGCCTGCTGGATGGTATTTGTCCTAGTTTCTATTTTATCTCTTTACCTTACGGTGAGCGATTTTAAAAAAGGGTAAAATTTTTATGAATCAATAAAAGCCCGGAGAATTGGAGTTCACTGGGCTTTGAAATCTAGAAGGGGGTGGGATGCTTTGTCTGTTTAGAATTATGTCAGCTTTTATATTTACCAGAGATAACACGAAAGGATTGTTGAGCTTCAATAGTCTGGGAGCCTGTTGGAGGGTGAGGATAAAGCAAACGCAGTTTGCGTCAATGATTCGCCCCAAAAATCTTCCTGATTTCTAAAATAGTCCGCTAGACTAGATATCACAAACGTCGTTTGCAGAGCCTCGCTACCTAAGGAAAGCAAAAAAGAATAAGATAAGTTTCCGAACAAGTTTATTAAATATTGCAGAAGCACTTTCTCTAGGGAAGTGTTTTTTAATACATTATGAAAAGCACCTGCTTCTGTATCAGGTGCTTTGTGAACGAGGAGGTTAGCTGCTTTCTAGCTTTCTTCTTTTAAAGAAAGCAGCTGTCCCAGCGAGAAACAGGCCTAGCAGGCTGAAGCTATTGTTTTTTTCTCCGGTTTCTGGGAGGCTTTCTGCTCCTGCCTGTCTGTGGAACGCTTGCTTGTTTGTGCTAGGGTCAACAGCAGTCAAGACAGGGAAGTCTACTCTGCTATGCTGCAGGTTGGCTGCTTCGACTGCGATAGTCGGAGAGATTGACTGTTCGATAGGCACCGGTTCAGTTTTCGGTGCGACGTAGACGAATTTGTATTCGCCGAATCCTTCTTGGGCAGAAGCTGCTAGATAGACGATGTCTCCGTCAGTACCAATCAAGTTCTTGGCCTTGTCAGCTGTCAGGAAGCGCAGGTCCAGTCCCTTGATGGTATCAGCGAAATGCCAGTTCTGATCTGCACTTGGATTGATATTTTTGACAGCCAAGATATAGTTGATGATAGCTTGGCGGTTTTCCAGATTGAGCAGACGGTTGAGGCTGGCTTCTCGAACACCTGGGAAGTTACCATTAGACCGGTAGTTGTTGGTCACGACGATAAATTCCTGATTGGGGTCAATCTCTTTGCCTTGGTATTTCAGATTACGGACCCGGCTGGCATTTGGGTTGGCCAGTTTGCCTTCGCGGTCGTATTTGTTCGGCTGGGTAATGTCAAACTCATAGGTAACACCGTCGATAACATCAAAGTTATAAGTCCGGTAGTCAGTATTGACCAGATTTTGCGGTTGGTTATTATTTGGGTCAATGGTATTGAATTGACCAGCTGACATTTCCAACCATTCTTTGAGTTGGACACCGTTGACCTTGAGGATAGCTGTGACATTATCATAGAGATAGAGGTCTGCTACGTTCTTGATGGCAATAGGACCAGCTGGAATGTCTGTGTAGGCCGTTGCATCCCCACGAGTTCCTGCCTTGAAAGGAGCTGCTGCAGATAGGATAGGAAGATTGGCTTCAGGCGTGCCAGCCAGTTCTTGCTTAGCATACCAAAGCTGAGCATTATTGACGATTTGCACAGATGGATCGTCTTTGACCAGAGAGAAGTAGCTTGTAATCGGTGCAGTTGTAGTGCCGACTTGCTGGCGGACATAGATAATAGTCCCTTGGTGGGATTCTTTGGCAATGTCAATGACGCGCTGATCTGCTACATTAGACTTGGTATCTACTTTGCGGATGGAGCCCTTGCTGTCAGTGACTTTCCATTTGCCGTCGGTATAGTTCAGCTTGAGGTCAATGACGCCCAGATGGTCGCCGTATTTTCCAGCCATGGTTACTGGAGTACCGTTGATTTTCCCGTTGACACCGTCTACGCCAGGGTATTTTTCGTAGAAGCCAGTTCCGTTTCCACTTGGAAATTCTGCGTGGGAGTGGCCCGTTACGACAGCATCCACACCTGGCAGGCTAGCGATTTGATAACCTTCATTTTCCTCGCCTTTTTCATACTTGTCATCTCCGATACCAGAGTGAGAAAGCACCAAAGTGATGTCTGCACCAGCCTTGCGCATCTCAGGAATGATGTCTCGAATGGCCTCAACAGAATCGCGAACGACCACTTTTCCTTCTAGGTTTGCCTTATCCCAGTTGAGAATCTGCGGCGGTACAATCCCAGTCACACCAATCTTGACGGTCGTCAAGCGTCCCTGAGTATCCGTAAAGGTCTTTTCGATGATTTTGTAAGGCTGATAGATGAATTTACCAGTCGCTGGATCCAGCACATTGGCATTGACAATAGGCAAGCCAGCTGTCTCAATCACGCGGTTCAGATAGTCCAGGCCGTAGTTGAACTCATGATTGCCTAGCGTACCAGCTTCAAAGCCCAGAGCTTGTAAGGCAGCGTACATAGGGTGCTGTTCGCCCTTCTCCACAGGATCCACAATGGCCTTATAGGTTCCCAGCGGCGTTCCTTGGATGGTATCGCCATTGTCAACCAAGAGGACGTTAGGATTTTCTTTCTTGGCCTTCTCAATCAGCACGGCTGTTTTAGCCAGTCCCAAGGTCTCCACCGGCTTGTCCTGATAGTAGTCGTAGTTGACTAAGTTGGTATGGAGGTCGGTCGTTGCCAAGATACGAAGATCGACAGTCTGTCCCTCCACGGGTTTCGTATCCTCAGTAGCCGCTACATTGCGAGCCATAGCCATCAGAGCATCAGCGTTCCCACTGGCATTTTCTGGAGAAATAGCAGAGTTAGGCTCTGTGCTCTCTGGTGTCGCAGTAGCTTCAGTAGGACTTGCAGCAGTCGTTGGTTTTGCTTCCGCTGCGCTGCTTTCTACTGGAGCAGGATTAGCAGTGACTGGTGCAGTATTCTCATCAGCTTGAACAGCATTTACAGCTGCCGCAAGAGCCGCTGCACTCAAAAGCACAACCGTTTTTTGAAGGGATGATTTAGACATAATATCTCCTTTGTTAAAATGAATTTCAGACTTATATTATACTATATTAAAGCGCTATCATCAAGAGAAGATCATAAATTAAAACTTAATAAAATTGACTGGAAGCTTCATAAGTTGCAAATATGAGAATATAAACTAAAACAGAATGCTCCAAGATTTACCACTATTGTATCCGTTTTCGTATTTTGGTATAATAGTGGTGAGCTCACTTGGGTAAGTCGGAAAGGAAAATAAAACGGAAAAAAATCAGGCTGCCTAAGCTGGGAAGCGTATCTGCATTTTTTGCCTGATAAGGAGAGGAGGTTCGCCATGACTATGTCTGCCTTATTTGAGTTATTTGTCGCCCTTTTAGGTGTGGCATCTACTTGCTACCTTGTCTACGCTTATTGTCAATTTATCAAGGAAGAAGTTCTTCACTTTCTTCACCACAGCCCGCCCGTTTAAGGCGGGTTTTTATATGAACCGTCTTCTAGGTTTTCATATTGGGCTAAAAGTGATAAAATAGTAGGCAGGAATTGGAGAGACGAGATGCCAAAAGAAGTGAATTTGACGGGCGATCAGGTATTGGCCCTTACGAGAAAATATCTGGCTACGGAGGATGTGGCCTTTATACAGAAAGCTCTGATCTATGCGATTGACTGTCACAGTGGGCAGTTCCGTAGGTCAGGTGAGCCTTATATTGTGCATCCTATTCAGGTGGCAGGGATTTTGGCCAAGCTCAAGCTGGACGCAGTAACGGTCGCCTGCGGCTTCCTGCATGATGTGGTTGAGGATACCCGTGCGACGCTGGATGATTTGGAAAGAGAGTTTGGGACGGATGTCCGCGTGATTGTGGATGGGGTTACCAAGCTGGGTAAGGTCAAGTACAAATCCCATGAGGAGCAGTTGGCGGAAAACCATCGCAAGATGCTGATGGCCATGTCGGAGGATATTCGGGTTATTTTGGTCAAACTGGCAGACCGTCTCCACAATATGCGGACGCTCAAGCATCTGCGCAAGGATAAGCAGGAGCGGATTTCCCGAGAAACAATGGAAATCTACGCCCCCTTGGCTCATCGCCTGGGGATTTCCAGTGTCAAGTGGGAGCTGGAAGATTTGTCTTTCCGTTATCTCAATGAAGTGGAATTTTACAAAATTTCCCACATGATGAAGGAGAAGCGTCGGGAGCGTGAAGAACTGGTAGAAGAGGTGGTTCAGAAGATTGAGACCTATGCTGGCGAGCGCAATCTGCACGGTAAGATTTATGGCCGGCCCAAGCATATCTACTCGATCTATCGCAAGATGCAGGACAAGAAGAAGCGTTTTGATGAGATTTATGATCTGATTGCTATTCGCTGTATCTTGGATACTCAAAGTGATGTTTATGCCATGCTGGGCTACATTCATGAGCTTTGGCGGCCGATGCCTGGGCGGTTCAAGGATTATATTGCCAATCGCAAGGCCAATGGTTACCAGTCCATCCATACGACCGTTTATGGCCCCAAAGGTCCGATTGAGTTTCAGATTCGGACCAAGGAAATGCATGAGGTCGCTGAGTATGGGGTTGCGGCCCACTGGGCTTATAAGAAAGGCGTCAAGGGCCAGGTAGACAGCAGAGAATCAGCTATCGGGATGAACTGGATTAAGGAGCTGATGGAGCTGCAGGATCAGTCTAATGATGCCAAGGACTTCGTTGATTCGGTCAAGGAGAGCTATCTAGCTGAGGAAATTTACGTCTTCACACCGGACGGAGCAGTGCGATCTCTGCCTAAGGACTCGGGTCCCATTGACTTTGCCTATGAGATCCATACCAAGGTCGGTGAGAAAGCCACAGGAGCCAAGGTCAATGGCCGCATGGTGCCCCTGACAACCAAGCTCAGGACAGGTGATCAGGTGGAAATCATCACCAACGCTAACTCCTTCGGACCGAGCCGCGACTGGCTCAATATTGTCAAGACCAGCAAGGCCAGAAATAAAATCCGCCAGTTCTTTAAAAATCAAGACAAGGAGCTGTCTATCTCCAAAGGGCGGGAGCTCTTGCAGGCTCAATTCCAGGAGCATGGCTATGTAGCCAATAAGTACATGGACAAGAAGCACATGGAAGAAGTGCTGCAGAAGACCAGTTATAAGACTGAAGAGGCGCTTTTTGCGGCGATTGGCTTCGGTGAGATTGGTGCCATTAGTATTTTCAATCGTCTGACAGAAAAAGAGCGCCGTGAGGAAGAGCGGGCCAAGGCCAGAGCAGAAGCGGAGGAATTGGTCAAGGGCGGCGAAGTCAAGGTCGAAAACAAAAAAGACACCCTCAAGGTTAAGCACGAAGGCGGTGTGGTTATTCAGGGGGCGTCTGGTCTCCTCATCCGGATTGCCAAATGCTGTAATCCTGTACCAGGTGATGATATTGTCGGCTATATTACCAAAGGACGCGGTGTAGCCATTCACCGGCAGGACTGCATGAATCTCAAGGCCCAGGAAAATTACGAGCAGCGGCTGATTGATGTGGAATGGGAAGACAACAATACGACCAAAGAGTACACGGCACACATTGATATTTACGGTCTCAACCGCTCTGGTCTCCTCAACGATGTGTTGCAGGTTCTGTCTAATACCACCAAAAACATTTCAACAGTTAATGCTCAGCCGACCAAGGATATGAAATTTGCCAATATCCACGTTTCTTTTGGTATTGCTAATCTGTCCATGCTGACGACGGTGGTAGATAAGATAAAGAGCGTGCCGGAGGTCTACTCGGTCAAGCGGACCAATGGTTGATCCATTTCGGAAATCATTATCTAGCTGTAAGTTACCCTTGGTGATTTGCTTAAATCAAAGGAAAAGATATGAAAATAGTGATTCAGCGCGTGAAACGTGCTCAGGTCAGCATTGACCAGCAGCTGCACAACAGTATTGGACAAGGTCTCCTGCTCCTAGTAGGCGTAGGGCCTGACGATAGTCAAGAGGATATGGATTATGCAGTCAGGAAGATTGTCAATATGCGGATTTTTTCTGATGCTGAGGGCAAGATGAACCTATCTATCAAGGACATTGCTGGAGAGATTTTGTCAATTTCCCAGTTCACCCTGCATGCAGATACCAAAAAGGGTAATCGGCCAGCCTTTGTCAAGGCTGCTCCGCCAGAGATGGCTAGCAATTTTTATGATGCCTTCAATTTTGCCTTGCAGCAGGAAGTGCCGACTCAGACGGGGATTTTTGGAGCAGACATGCGGGTAGAGCTAATCAATGATGGTCCAGTGACCATTATCTTGGATACGAAGAATCGCTGATAAGAAGCATGAAAAGGAGTTTGAACACTAGTGTTCAAACTCCTAATTTTTTTGCTTCTGTAGCAATGAATAGATAGTTTCCGACAACATTACTAAAAATCGCCAATAATTTCTTGAGGAATGATTTCTTTGATGGTCGTCACTAGCTGATTGATAAGCTTTATGGCTTCAGCGGGCTCAGTGTAGAGTTTTTGAAAATAGGTCTGTATATTTTCTTCGAAATGCTGAGGCAATAGCGAGCAGTTTGTTTTTGCAAACTCCAGCATTCTCTTTTCTCCAGGGTGCGTCTGTTCGTTTAGAGCGAAGAGCAAGTCAAAATAGGAAGCAAAAAATTCACTGCTGCGGTGATTGATGCTGAGCAAGTCCTGACGCTTGAGCGCTTTTTCTATTTGTTTGGAGAAAGCTGGCATGGCTTGATCGAGTAAGAGGAGCTGCTTCTTAATAATATTCTTTTTCAGCTCAGCTGGATAAGGTAGTCTGTACTTGTTCTGAAGTGTCTCGTAGCGACCATTTCGGTCGTAGATGATTTTGCTGTGAAGCAGATTGTGCCACATACAGGTAGTATAGGCATTCTGAGCTTGGTGATCTAGGACGACAGTCTGCAGATCTTTATCAAAGCTATCCAGTGTACGGTAAATGAGCTCAATTTCGATCTTGTTCTTTAACACACAGTCATCCTCTAGTTCCCAAAACTGATTGCCAATTTCCATGTAGGAGCAGTACTTGCTGAGGATATCGCGTCGAGTCGTGGGAGCAATGGAACCTGTCAAGTAGATATAAACATCATAGTCTGAGTCTTTGTCAAAATGCTGTCCAGTACGAGAGCCACCGAGAACAATAGCTTCCACTTGATCTAGCTGGGCAAATTCTTTAAAAAGTTCTTGTGGCATAATTTTTCCTTACTGATTTTTGACATCATTTTAGCAAAATGTAAGCGTGTTGGCAAGAAGGGAAAAACAGCTTTTGGCATGGTACTGAGCTTGAAAAATTGAGACTCCGAGGGGGATGAAGTGGATAAGCAGGAGCTGGGAGTATTTGACTAAAAAGAAAATCATCTAGGATAGATAGGCTGAAAATTTGACTTTGTGTGATAAAATTTTAGGACTTTTTTCTTTCTTTAATGCATTGTCAGTTTTCTATTTTTTAAACTCAACGCCTTATTTTTATCTGCAACTTTTCTTAGATTTTTGAGATAGATCTTTAAAGAGTTTTTGAGCATCATTTAGTCCAAAAATGATGAGCATAGCAAACAAGTGGAAGTGGCGATAATCCTTGATTGTTTATGTTTATGATTTCTTTCATTCTTTAGAAATATTTTAGAATTACTTTATAAATTCTTGAAGTTTGTCTTGTATAATCATATTAAAGAAAAGAAAGGAGTCTCTTATCATGGAAAATCTAGTTCAACAGATGCTGAATGCTCTGATTCAAATTGCTTTGTTTGCTTTTCTTCCTTTTGTTTGGTGGTTGATAAGTGCTAGAAGAAAAAGTCCATTTTTAGAATGGCTTGGCTTAAAACCACTAAAAGATGCTGGCAGCCGAAAGATCTGGCTGTGGATTTTGTTGGGTTCGCTATCTTTCTTGCTTCTTTCGTTTTTGCTAGTATATCCTGCTGTAAAAAATCTAGATACAGCGACTTCGAATTTCTCAGGCCTCGGCTTCCAAGCCTTGCCAGCTGTTCTGATTTATGGTATTTTTCAAACTTCTCTGTCGGAAGAACTGTTATTCAGAGGTTTTCTTTTAAAGAGATTGGCTAGCCGCTTATCCTTTGTAGTGGCCAACACCATACAAGCTGCTCTTTTTGGTCTGCTCCATGGCTTGATGTTTATAACAGTGCTCTCTTGGCAGCAAACCCTGCTCATCATTTTGTGTACGGGTGGTATCGCGGCCTATATGGGCTTTGTCAATGAAAAGAAATCTGATGGCTCCATTTTAGCCAGCTGGATCATACATGCTTTAGTAAATGTGATTACGGGTAGTTTATCAGCTTTTATGCTGATTTAATAAATCGATAATTTCACTTAAAATCAAAAAGTTCCGATTTTCCTTGAGAATCGGAACTTTAGATTTAATGACAGGTGAGCAAGGTTTAGGTGTAAGTCAAACGAAGCTGCTTTTACTGATTTGCAGGGCTGTCCAGTTTCATTTGCTCAAAAACATAAAGGAAGAAGTCTTTCGAAACTTCGAAATGTCCATATCTTATCTGAGAAGCATATTGGCGCCACTGAGGATGTTGTCGGACTTGGTCAATGGGGCAGTCTTTGACAGGCTGGTAGTAGCTGACATCTCGCCGAAATGGGACGAAGCCTTCAAACATCTTTACTTGGTAAGCTGTGTCATCTAGAATCTTGCCAACTGCTGTAAAGGCCTGCAGTTTTTCCTGACTATTCAGCTGATACTTGGGGCTGTAGTACAGAAGATAGTCCCCCTTTTTCATTCGGTTCAGCGGTGCTTTCTTACCATGGCAGACTTGGCAAAATCCACCTTCTACACCTCTTAGTACATGTTCTTTTGATACGACACCAATCCAAAATCTAGTCATTTTCTGCCTCCAGTTTGATTAAGAGTTGGTTTAATGTTTCTGTATTATTTCCTAATTTTCCAAAGAACGCCTGATCAATACCTTCTACCAGAGGAAGGGCTTGGTTAACCTTTTGCAGCCCCGTATCCGTTAGGAGTATGATGTTGGCACGGCTGTCCTTGGGATGGACTTCCCGCATGATCAAACCTTTCTTGACCAAGAGGCGGATGATTTGGGATACGGTCATAACATCCATGTCAGAAAATTGGGCAATATCGGTCTGACTAACCCATTCTTGCTGACACAGGAGTGCAGCAAGAGTGGTCAGAACGACAAACTGGGGATGGGTCAAATCAATCGTTCTCAGTTTGTTTTTTATCAGCCCATGCCACTTATGGTAGGCGCGGATAAAGAGCAGACCGGTTGATTTTTTGTATTCATCCTTGTAGATGGAGTTAAACTGCGATTTTTCCATTAGCTTTCCCTCTAGATTTTTATAAGTATACTTATTATATTCCGACATCTTATTTTTGTCAATAAAAACCCAGTTTAGACTAAAAAGTCCGAACTGGGTTCTGTTTATAGTTTTTCCACATAAATCTGCTGGGCAATCATAGGATTGATTTGGATTTCTTGAGTTTCTGTCTTAAGAAGATAGGCCTGAGCGAAAGAATCGTATTGGATGAAAGTGATGGTTTGGCCGATTTGCAGGTTGTATTTTTCCAAGTATTTGAGCAAGTCAAAGTCGTCATGCACCCGTTTGATGATATAGTCGCCAGGGGCAGAGGCCTCTTCCAGAGTCAGTTGGTTTTCTTCGTCCAGAAGCTCACCCTTGGCTGGGATAGTGCCTCCGTGAGGACAGGTCTTGGGGTACTGGAGCATGGCATCTAGACGCTCAACGAAGCGCTCAGAAACAGTATGCTCTAGGACTTCGGCTTCCTCATGGATTTCATCAGTCGAGTAGCCGAGATGGTTGACCAGAAAGACTTCAATCAGCCGGTGCTTGCGGTAGAGGTCAGAAACTAGCCTTAGCCCCAAATCAGTCAGCAGGTAGCCGGCTTTTTTATCCTTGACCAGAAGTTCTTCCGCCAGCATTTTTTTCATCATTTCCGTCACAGCTGGAGGTGAAACCTGCATGAGCTGGGCGATTTCTTTATTGGTGATTTTTTTGTGGCGGCTGCCAATCTCATAGATACACTTGAGATAGTCTTCTTTATTTGGGGTCATCTTGCATCCTCGCTGAACTTTCTATCATTAGTATAACAAAAATCGCTGCAAGAATACAGTGTCTAAGCCTTTCTTTGATGTTTAGATTTTCTTCATTGTGATGGTCGCTGGGGTGGCAGGAAGTATGGTCCTTACAGCGTGGATGCGACAGGATGCGTGCCGACAACGCTAGCCATGGTTATTTCTGGGATTACTGGGACAGAAGTGCTTCCGACAACTGTTGCGGATTACCTATATAACCATACCAATGAATTTAATAAAGGTGGATTTGGTACTAGCAGCCGTGGTATTGTCCGAGCTGCCCAGCACTGGGATTTGACGACTGAGACCCTGTTTACAGCTTCCGCAGTCAAAGAAGTGCTTTCGCAGGGGCATCATGTCCTAGGTGCCGTTGGTACTAGCATCTTTGCCCATTATCCAGTAACTCATGAGCTGGTTCTTAAAGGCTATGACAATGGAAAAACCTATGTCCGTGACCCTTATAATGCAGCTAATAATGGCTGGTATCCAGTAGACTATCTCTTTGGAGTCAAGAGCGTAGATCCGACGGATAATACAGAAGGATCCCCCTTTATTGCCATCGAAGGATAAGAAATTCGAGAATAAGAAGACCGCTCGTTGCTTGACGGGCGGTTTTCTGCATTCTATGACTAATATGTTTGTAATCTGTTAAGACTTTATCCTTGGCAAGGTCAGTAAGCGTAAAATTCATTATACAATTATAGCTAGACACACAGTTTTTTTGGAAGCGATTGAGACGAGATTCTATTTTTGGACATATTTGCGATAAAAGTTCTCAAAAAAACATGTAAATAGTTTGACAAACAAAGCTTTTCTCATTATACTATTAACATATCAGGAGGAAAACCATGAAAAAAATCCCAAAACATGTCATTCTAGGTGCAGCAGTTCTTGCTAGTACTGGCATTGCTCACACTGTAGCTGCAGATACAACTCCAGTGGATGCAAATGCCCCTGCAAACCAAGATAAGGCTCTATCTGCAAGCCCAGAAGCTCTTAAACAGCAAACTGAGCAGGTTAATCAAGCCCAAGCGGCTGTTGACCAAGCCAAAGAACAGGTTGCGGCAGCTGAGACTAAGGTTGAAACAGCTAAGAAAGATAATGCTGATACAAGTGCACAAAAAATTGCCGAAGCTCAAGCAGCTGTGACAGAAGCTGAGAAGAAAGTTGCTCCAGCAGAAAACGCGGCCAAGCAAGCCCAAGCAGCTCTTGATACAGCTAAAAAAGTAGAAAACACACAGGCAGCTGTAGCTCAGGATGCTCAAGCTCAAGCAGCTAAGGCACAAAACGAGACTCAAGCTGCTCAGGATGCTGTGAATGCAGCCCAAAAAGCTGTGGATAGCAAACTGGTGAGTGAAAAGGTAACGAAGGCAAAGGATGAGCTTGACAAGGCTAAAAACCACTTAGCTTCTTACGAAGATCAGTTGAAGACAGCTGAAGCTGAAGATGCGAAACGCCAAGCAGTGATTGATCAAGCCCAGGCAGATATCAAAGCAGCTCAAGCAGAAATCAAGGAAAAAGAAGCGAAACTTTCTTCCCAGGACCAAGTACACAATACCTTTACCCTATCGCAAGATTACATCAGGGCAGCAAGAACTATTGATAAAAAAGGATCGGGCCAGTTAACTCCTGAAGCGAAAGAAATGCTTGCAAAAGAAGCAGCGATTCTAAAATCAAGTAATAACTTCATTAGCAGTCAAAAGGATGCTCAACGTATAGTAGATATTAATGATATTCCTAAAGAGATCCTTTTGGAAATTAACTACTATGCTCAAGATTTAATCAACCAAATCCGTAAGCAAGTAGGCAATGCTCCTGTAACATTAACGCAAAATAGTATGGATTATGCGGCGGCCCTAAGCCAAGCAGCCCGTGAGCAAAAATATAGAGCCCAAGCAAAAGATCCTATAACTTCACAAGTGAATGTTCCAAAAGATGTGGTTGCTAAATTTGGGCTTGATCAGTTTGGATATAGAGTTACTGGTTTAAATGAGCTTGGTTTTTATCCTACGTTGGCCAGTCAAGAAAAAGTGTCCGTTGATTATTTGAAGAAGACTATCTATGACAATATTAAATTCCAATTATTTGACCTTGGAGATAGCTTTAGAGACCCCATTAGAACAACAATCTATGCTCAAAAAATAGTTGGCAGCCTAGATAGGCAGAAAAAGGGAGATTATGTAGCTGTTAACTTTAGCAACAACGGCATTATTAACCGAATTAACTTCCTTCTCTTCGCGAATAATGACGGTGATATTCAGGACCCTTCCAAAATAACACCAGCCTTAATCAATCCAAATGCCAATAATCAAGAGGCAGACGCTGCTCGTAAAGATTTGGCGGCTTCGCAAGCTAAGTTGGACGCTGCTCAACGTACGCTAACAAATGCTCAGAACAAGCAGGAGAAAGCCCCATTACTGCGTGAGGTTGTGAAAACTGCTAAGGACAAGTTGGCCAAGGCGGAACGTACTTACCAAGCTGAACTCGAAAATAGCAAGAATTCGGCTTCTGAAGAAACCAAGGCTAAACTTGCGGTTTTAGATAAAGCTCAAGCAAGCTTGAAAGAAAAAGAAGCAGCCCAAGCAAGTGCGCAAAAAACAGCTGAGGGAGCTAATGCCAAGCTTGCCGAATTGAAAGCAGCTACAGCGACCGCTCAAGAAAAGGCAACTGCTGCGGCTACAGCTCTGGAAGAGGCTCAACGTGCTGTTCAAGCTGCTAAAGACTATGTTACTCGCTTGCAAAACGCCCCTGCTCTTCTAAAAGAAGCAGAAGCGTCTCTCAATGATGCTAAAGCAAACTTGGCAAGTAAGGAAGAAACCTATAGAGTCGAAAATGCCAAACTTGAAGCTTTGAAAGCAGCTCTTGCAGCCCTTGAGACAGACGACCCAACCAACCTCGTTTCTAAGAATGAGCGAAAGGTTCTGAAAGTCACTACAACAGGAGTGAAGAACGGAAAGAAACCAGTTCAGACCTATCAGGCTCCAGCAGCTCTTCCAAAAACAGGATCTGCTGAATCTTCTCTAGCGCTTGCAGGATTGGGATTGCTCTCTATGCTGGGACTGGCTTTTGCAAAACGTCGTAAAGCTTAAGAGCATTTATTGATAAAATCGAATTCTAGATGAATTGTAGCAAAATCAAAGTTGGAACAGCTCATTTAAACAAAACTCATACTGAGAGAGGACCAGTTTGGTCTTCTCTTTATTTATTGAGTGATTTGTTAAGAACATCTTTATTGTTAATAGTCCAAGGATTCATATTTTGTTCTTTGCTATCATGTGAGTTTGTGATAAAATCTAATTGTTCTATGTGGATTAGATTTTTTATTATAACCTCTACAGTTTTGAACTACTAGAGCTAAAAGAAAGGAGGGGAGTCATGTATCCGAAAGAAGAAAAAGAGCAGCTTTTTCAGCAATTGCAATCAATCGGTTGGTCTCAGTCAGCGTTGGAACGAGTTTTTGCAGGGTTAAATAACGAGCAAGGAAAAACAGTGTCAGAAGAAGGAGATTACCTGCAGGAGGCTCAGCTTTTTGGCAGTCCCTTCTTTCAAGAGCTCTGGCAGGCTGAGGCGGCTCAGAACAGCAGGTTAGTAGCTCAGGAGCTGCTGGTTCTGGCTATGAGTCTTGTTAATATGCCTGAGGAGTTGAGCGGAGATAAGAGAGAGACAAATCTTCTACTAGCTCGAATTGCTCCTGACCTTGCCCCTCATGACCGCTTTTGGAAGATTTTTTCAAGCACCTTACGACAGGCTTTTCCGGCAGATGATTTCAGCCAAAAGGATGGTAATCAAAAGCTCAAAAGGCAGCTGCATCAGTTTCGCTATGTCATTTCTTGTCAGCAGGCTCAGTGGGTTCGGGACCATTTCAGAGAGGTGGGGATGACGGATGCGGAGGCCTTGGCAGCTTATTTCAAGGCCGACCCCGGACTTCCCTACAGTTTCAAGGAATCCTCTCGCTTGCATAATAAAGCCTATATTGATAAGAGGTCAGAGCAAGCTATCTATCCGGATGGTCAAGTTAGTCAGGCCAATATAAAAATCCTGATTGATTTTCATACAGAGTTTATTCTGGATCAGAGAGGTCGCTTTCTCAATATTATCGATCCAGAGGGTGCTAGTCAAAATGGTATTGTGAATAGCGCCAGCTTTAACTACGGTGAACGCAATCGTCCGGTCAATCAGGCTTCTCATACCCGCTATGACGTCAAAACACCTGCAGTCTGGGATCCTCGCTTTCGCAGGCTTGCCATTGAAAATAGCGACCGCAAGTTCAAGTCACCTCAGAATAATCGTGGTCCGCTGGGCTATCGTTCGGCTAAGAGCCCTTATGCTCGAAAGGGGCGGAGTGCTTATAAACAGGCAAAGGCAGAGATTGCTCAATTCAAGAAATTGCTGAATCGACCATCCTTTCTCTTGCGTTCCTGGGCTTGCTTCCGTCAGTTTTGGCAGAAGTTTTTCGCACAAAAAAATACGGACTAGCAAATCCGTATTTTTATCTTTTACAAACTCTTAACTGCAGCAATCGCTGCTTCAAAGTCTGGCTCGGTATTGATATTGTCTACATACTCAGCGTAGGTCACAGTGTTGTTTTCGTCCAAAACTAGAACTGCGCGAGCCAAAAGGTGCCATTCATTGATAAGGACAGCATAGTCGCGACCGAAAGAATGATCGAAGTAGTCAGAGAGCATGACAGCATTCTCAATGCCTTCAGCAGCACACCACTTGCCTTGAGCAAAAGGCAAATCAACTGAAACCGTGATAACAACGGTATTGTCCAAGTCAGAGAGCTCTTGGTTGAAACGGCGAGTCTGAGTCGAGCAGACACCAGTATCGATAGATGGGATGATGCTCAGGACTTTCTTTTTGCCAGCAAAGTCAGCCAGAGTTTTCTTTGAAAGATCAGTAGCTGTCAGGCTAAAATCGTGGGCGGTGTCGCCGACTTGCAGTTGTTTTCCAGTAAAGGTTACAGGATTTCCGAGAAAAGTTGTCATAGGAAGTCTCCATTCATGTTTGATAGCTTCATTGTACAGCGAATAGTGATTTTTTTCGAATAATTTGACCGGAAATTTGAGATCGACTCCATGTGAAGTTCGTTCTCCATAAATAAAGAGGTTAGGATTTTGTCTTCCTAACCTTTTATCGTTATTTTGCCAATCCTTCAGAAATTTTATCCAGATTGTATTTCATCATGCTGTAGTAGCTGTCACCCTCTTCCCCTTCATCAGCGATTGAGTCAGTGAAGATTTTAGCGTGGATTGGGATGTTTGTGTCTTTAGAAACAGTCTTCATCGGACGGTCGTCCACACTTGATTCGACAAAGAGAGATGGCACTTTGGTCTCGCGTAGTTTTTCAACTAAGCTCTTGATTTGGTCTGGAGTTCCTTCTTCTTCGGTGTTGATTTCCCAGATGTAGGCTGATGGCACATTGTAGGCCTTAGAGAAGTACTTGAAGCAGCCTTCACTGGTCACAATCATTTTCTTTTCCTCTGGAATATTGTTGAATTTCTCCTTGGCTTCCTTGTCCAAAGCAGTCAATTTTTCCACATAAGCTTTGAGATTTTTCTCGTAAGTGGCCTTATTGTCAGGGTCTTTTTCGATCAAACGCTTGGCAATATTTTGCGCATAGATGATACCGTTTTCCAAATTGAGCCAAGCATGAGGGTCTTCCTTACCCTTTTCACTTTGACCTTCAAGGTAAATGACGTCAACGCCATCGCTTACAGCATAGTAGTCCTTGTTTTCTTCCTTATTGGCATTTTTGACCAACTTGGTAAACCAAGCATTACCGCCAGTTTCCAGATTGATACCGTTGTAGAAGATGAGATCCGCTTGAGAAGTCTTTTTGACATCTTCAGGCAGGGGCTCATATTCATGGGGATCTTTGCCGACTGGTACAATGCTGTGCAGATCAATCTTATCGCCAGCTATATTTTTGGTAATATCAGCGATAATTGAGTTGGTCGCAACAACCTTGAGCTTGGACGAGTCACTGGACGCGTTCTTCTGATCGGAGCAGGCAAAGAGAGTGCAGACTGCTAGCAAAAGCAGGGATAAAAAACCTAATTTTTTCATGGGATTCCTCCATTAAATTTTATTTTAGTTTAGGTTGGTTTTTAAGTTTTAAATAGCGTTGCTTAGGGGCAATAAAGAAAGAGATGAGAAAGATGAGGGCCGAGGTCAGGACAATGCTGGATCCTGCAGCGACATTAAAGCTATAGCCGATAAAGAGTCCCAGCACAGAAGCCAGAGCTCCCAAACCCGAGGACAGCAGAATCATAGTTTTCAGACTGTTGGCATAGAGGTAGGCTGTTGCTGCTGGCGTTATCAAGAGAGCTACAATCAGAATGGTTCCCACGCTCTGCATAGCTGTCACAGAGACCAAGGTCAAGAGAATCATCAGCAGATAGTGGTAGAAGCTAACCGGCATGCCCATGGCTTGAGCTAGCAAGGGGTCAAAGGAAGTAATCAATAGCTGTTTGAAAAAGAGGGTGATGATTAAGAGCACAGCTATTCCGACTCCAATACTAATCCACATATCAATATCCTGAACAGCCAAAATATTCCCAAAGAGAATATGAAAGAGATCAGTGGAGCTATTGGCTACGCCAATCAGGATCACACCCAGAGCCAGGAAGGAAGAAAAGGTAATCCCAATGGCCGTATCGCTTTTGATAATGGAATTGCCCTTGATGTAGGTGATAATAATCGAGGCCAAAAGTCCGAAGGTGATTGCTCCGATAAAGAAATTAACCCCTAAAATATAGGAGAGAGCCACACCGGGCAGAACCGCATGAGAGATAGCGTCCCCCATGAGCGACATGCCGCGCAGAATGATAAAGCAGCCGACAGCCCCAGCAACAATCCCAATGACGATTGCTGTGATGAGGGCATTTTGCAGGAAGTGAAAGTTCCGCAGCCCTTGGAAAAATTCTAAAATCATTCTAGTCACCTCCATTCATAAAGAGCTGGGAGCCGTAAGTCTTTTTCATATTGTCCTTGTTAAAGCTGGTCTCGGTAGGACCAAAGGCAATCAGCTTACGATTGAGCAGGATAACTTGGTCGAAATAATCAACAACCTTGCTCAAGTCATGATGGACAATCAGGATAATCTTGCCTGCGGCTTTGAGACTGCGCAGGGTAGACATAATAATCTCTTCGCTGACAGAGTCAATCCCGACGAAGGGCTCGTCCAAAAAGATACAATCCGCTTCTTGAACCAAGCAGCGAGCAATCAAGACTCGCTGGAATTGACCGCCAGATAGCTGGCTAATCTGGCGCTCAGCCAAGTCTTCTAAACCGACAATTTTCAATGCCTCAGCTACCTTGTCCCAATGGGAATTCTTCAGCCCTTGAAAGAGCTTGAGCTGCGGGTAAAGTCCCAAAGAGACACACTCTTTGACTTTGATAGGAAAATGATAATCAATATTAATCTTTTGCTCTACATAGGCGACGCGCTGGAGAGAGTTCTGCAGCGGTTTTTGATCCAGCAGAGTCTGGCCTTGGTGGTCAATAATCCCTAGCATG
Source organism: Streptococcus sanguinis (assembly GCF_050220005.1). Lineage (GTDB taxonomy): Bacteria > Bacillota > Bacilli > Lactobacillales > Streptococcaceae > Streptococcus > Streptococcus sanguinis_Z. The sequence continues at coordinate 2,118,695 of NZ_CP071413.1, read as the reverse complement.
CCCTTGAGCAGGGTGGATTTTCCGGCTCCGTTAGGACCGATAATCCCAGTAATGGTTGGCTCCTTAATGGTTAATGAAAGGGGCTCAAGAGCCAGCGTATCCTGATAGCTGACAGTCAAATCTTTAATCGTAATCATCTCATACACCTCCATGAGATTAATATACATTAAAATAAAAATTAAGTCAAGTTAATTTTTAATAAATCTCTAAAATTAATATAAGAAACGTTTGAAAAAATAAGTAGATTTTGATAAGGTTATATCAAAAGCATGAAAGAGAGAAGAAGATGACACGACTACAAGATGATTTCTACGATGCGATTAATGGTGAGTGGGCCAAGACGGCGGTCATTCCTGATGATAAGCCAGTGACGGGCGGCTTCATGGATTTGGCAGATGAGATTGAAGATCTTATGCTCGCCACGACTGACAAATGGTTGGCTGGCGATGGAGTGCCAGAAAATGCAATTCTGCAGAACTTTATTGCTTACCATCGCCTAGCAGCGGATTATGACAAGCGGGAAGCGGCAGGGATTGAGCCTGCGCGTGCTTACATTGATGAGATTCGCAACCTAGCGTCTTTTGAAGAATATGCTTCTAAGATTGCTGATTTTGAACTGGCTGGCAAGCCGACTTATTTCCCCTTTGGTGTGGCACCTGACTTTATGGACGCTCGTATCAATGTCCTCTGGGCAGACGGACCGGGAACAATTTTGCCAGATACGACCTACTATGCGGAGGACCATCCGCAGAAGGCGGATCTTCTTGCAAAATGGCGCAAGGCTCAGGAAGATTTGCTAGCAAAATTTGACTTTGCTGAAGAGGAAATCAAGGATCTTTTGGATAAGGTATTGGAGCTGGATTCTGTTTTTGCTCAGTATGTTCTGTCTAGTGAAGAAAGCTCTGAGTATGCTAAGCTCTATCATCCTTATAAGTGGGACGATTTCAAAGCCTTGGTACCAGAGTTGCCTCTGGCGGATATTTTCACCAAGTTAATCGGTCAAGAACCCGACCAAGTCATTGTGCCGGAAGAGCGTTTTTGGCAGGCAGCTAAGGATATCTATACAGCCGCTAACTGGGATAAACTCCATGCTCTGCTGATTCTCTCTGCAGTTCGTAATACAACCCCTTATCTAACAGATGACATCCGTGTCTTAGCAGGTGCTTATCATCGTGCTCTATCGGGAACTCCTCAGGCTCAGGATAAGAAAAAAGCAGCCTTTTATCTGGCCCAAGGTCCCTTTAATCAAGCTGTTGGTCTCTGGTATGCCGGTCAGAAGTTCTCACCAGAAGCCAAGGCTGATGTGGAGCAGAAAGTGGCAACGATGATTGAAGTTTACAAAAACCGCCTGGCCCAGAATGACTGGCTGACACCAGAAACTCGGGACAAGGCTATTGTCAAACTCAATGTCATCAAGCCTTATATTGGCTATCCTGACGAGCTGCCTGAGCGTTATTCTCGAAAGGTCGTCGATGAAAAGCTGACTCTCTTTGAAAATGCTCAGAAGCTGAGCCAGATTGATATTGCTTACAGCTGGAGCAAGTGGAATCAACCAGTAGATTACAAGGAATGGGGAATGCCAGCCCACATGGTCAATGCCTACTATAATCCGCAGAAAAACCTGATTGTCTTTCCAGCGGCTATCCTGCAGGCTCCTTTCTATGACTTGCACCAGTCCTCGTCAGCTAATTACGGTGGTATCGGAGCGGTCATTGCCCATGAGATTTCTCATGCTTTTGATACCAATGGCGCTTCCTTTGATGAAAATGGCAGCCTCAACAATTGGTGGACGGAGCACGACTATCAAGCCTTTACCGAGCGGACTCAAAAGGTCATTGACCAGTTCGAAGGACAGGATTCCTATGGTGCTAAGGTCAATGGCAAGCTGACCGTTTCAGAAAACGTGGCTGATCTTGGCGGCATTGCAGCAGCCCTAGAAGCAGCCAAGAAAGAAGCGGATTTCTCTGCTGAGGAATTCTTTACTAACTTTGCCCGCATCTGGCGGATGAAGGGACGCGAAGAGTATATGAAGCTTCTGGCAAGCGTTGATGTCCATGCGCCAGCCAAACTTCGGACCAATGTGCAGTTGCCTAACTTTGACGACTTCTTTACAACCTTTGATGTGAAAGAGGGAGATGGCATGTGGCGGAGCCCAGAAGAGCGGGTGGTCATCTGGTGATGCGGAGATAAGAGTACTTATCGAATCCTGCTCAAATCAAAAATAATCGAGTTCGTTTCAATAGTCTGCTTTTGTTTGTGAAAGCAGGCTATTTTGTCAAAGAAAATATAAAGCGTTTACATTTATCTAACCTTGTGCTATACTGTAGTTGATAACAAAAAACAAACAAAATATCCAAATAGAATAGATTTCAAAGTGTTTATTAATGAATAATAAAGAAAAGAGATGTTCTTATGGTAAAACGATTCATTAGTTCAAATGCTTCAGAAATTTTAAATATGACTGCGCCGGAGCTGAAACAGAGCATCAAGGCCAGTGAGGGCCGCGTTATCCTGTCTGAAAACGTAGCTTTTAAAGAATCTTATATCGGTGATGTGACCAATGCAGAGATTGCTCGGTCTTTTGGTGCTGACTTGATTCTGTTGAATGGGATTGATATATTCCAGCCTTTTGTAGCTGGTCTGGATGCCAAGGAAGATTTTGTTGAGGAGCTGCACCGCTTGGTGGGCCGTCCTATCGGTATCAATCTAGAGCCGGTGGACAGTCAGGCCCAGATGGCAGGAGAACGCCTAATCATCAATGAGGGGCGTCAGGCTAGTCTAGCGACCATTCAGCGAGCAGAAGAGTTGGGCGTTGACTTTATCTGCCTGACGGGTAATCCGGGAACTGGTGTCACCAATCAAGCCATTATTGACACCATTCGAGTGGTCAAGGAGAATTTTTCAGGCCTGTTGATTGCAGGTAAAATGCATGCTTCGGGTGTGGATGAGCCGGTAGCAGACCTAGAAGCAATCGCTCAATTTATCGAAGCTGGTGTTGATATTGTCCTAGCACCGGCAGTCGGCAGTGTGCCTGGCTTTGATGAGCAGGACTTGAAGCAGATTGTCCGCCTGGCCCATCAAAAGGGGGCTCTGGTTATGAGTGCGATTGGTACCAGTCAGGAGAGTGCTGATGAGGATATTGTCAAGCAAATGGCCATCCGCAACAAAATCTGCGGTGTAGATATCCAGCATATCGGAGATTCAGGCTACGGCTGTCTGGCTCCGGTTGAAAATATCTTTGCCATGAGTAAGGCTCTCAGAGGACAGCGCCACACCATTTCCATGATTTCACGTTCGATTAATAGATAGTAAAATGAGACAGACTTTTAGGGGTAAGCTCCTAGAAAGCCTGTCTCTATTTTTTATAAAAAAGACCGAGATTCTTGTCTCGGCTTTTATAGGTTTCCTTTTTTATCTAAAAATTCATGATAGACACAGAGGCTGACTGCAGAGCGGGCAATACTGTATTTAGAGTAGGGGATAATAACAATCTCCGCTTGTTTTTGCTTTGGAAAGAGAGGTACTTCCTGCTCTAACTGAGCCAGGACCTGCTCGGCAATCACCGGATAGGAAAAGAGCTGGCCGTCCAGATAAATCCTTTCGCTATCAATAAGCTGGCAGAGGTTGGAAATGGAAATGGCCAGGTAGCGACAGGCAGTATGAATCAACTCAATGCTGCCTAAGTCTCCTAAGCGATAGGCAGTCATCAAACTTGTCAAATCAATGTCATTCACGTCCTCTACAAGGGTCTTTAAGAGCGAGGTCTGGGAAGCCCGATACAGGATAGCTGCTTTATCAATCAGAGCACTCTCGCTGGCATAAACCTGCAGGCAGCCGTGCTTGCCGCAAGGACAGCGCTCGCCTTCAGGATTGATGACGGTATGCCCCACCTCCCCGATAAGATAATTCTCCTGACTGTAAATACTGCCCTTGTACATGTAGGAGCAATGAATACCTCTAGCGACATGATAGACGATAAAATTACTGTCTGTAGGATGATAGCTAAAGAGGCGTTCAGCCATTGTCAAACAGTGGGACTTATTGGCAAAGTAGACAGGAAGGTCAAAGGCTTCTTGAATAGTCTGCAGGTTAATCTGTCCCCAGTGGGGATTTTTAGAAATGATAAAATCACTTTCAGAGAGATTCACATGTCCCGGCAGCCCGAGGGCAATCGCTGAGATGGAGTGTTTGCTATTCTTTTTCAGAAAATCTTGAATCAGCCGGATAATTTCCTGGTCAGACGGGCCACCTGTCACCTCGACCTGATAAGTCCGAATATTGCTTTCTACAATCTCACCGGTATTATCAGCGATGACCATAGCCAGCTGTTTTTCAGAAATCTCAAAGCCCAGATAGTAGCGGCTATGAGGCGCAATATCCAGTAGAGTTTTTTTGCGGCCTACACTCTCATCATTGAGCTCGCCCAGCTCCAGTACCAAGCCTTCCTTGATCAGTTCATTGATGATACTGCCAGTCGTGGCTGGTGTAATCTGAGTTTCTTTTGAAATATCAATCCGAGAAATCGGTCGTTTGGCATAGAGCTGATCCAGGACAGTTGCCCTTAGCTCGTTTTGTTTTCTAGTTCGTGTCATCTTGTTTCCTCTGCTGCTATACTATCAAAAAAAGCTATAAATCTCAAATGTAAGCGTTGACATAGTACAAAAAAATAGTTATAATGTTTATAGAATATTAATAACATAGTGAAAAATATTCTGTTTTCGGATTTTTGTTTATATATTGAAAATAAATAGCAAGCGTCGTTGCAGGCTAGGTCAGATTCATAAAGGAGGATGCTGATGGAAACAAAACAAATTATGTTAGTCTGTGCGGCTGGGATGAGCACCAGTCTCATGGTCAATAAAATGCAGAAAGCTGCAGAGGAGCGCGGCTTGGCTGCGACGATATTTGCGGTGCCAGTATCAGAAGCAGAAGACTATCTAAACGAGAAAAAGGTTGATGTCCTTTTGCTGGGGCCTCAGGTCCGCTATCTGTTGGAGGATTTGCAGGAAAAATTAGCTTCAAAAGGTATTCCGGTCGATGTTATCCCTATGACGGACTACGGAATGATGAAGGGGGATAAGGTCCTGGATCTGGCAGAGTCGCTCATGAAGTAGGTACTTTTATGGAAAATAAAGATTCCTTAGAGGTCGCTATGACCCTCATTATGTATGGCGGAGAGGCCAAGTCTTGTGCTATTGAAGCCATTGCAGCAGCTAAAAAGCAGGACTTTGACCGGGCTCAGGAGAGGCTGAGTCAGGCTCAGAAGGCCCTGCTGCAAGCCCATCACGCTCAGGCTGAAATGCTGACCAAGGAGGCACAAGGAGAGAAGACAGAACTTAGTTTATTTATGGTGCATGGGCAGGATCATCTCATGACCAGTATCGCCTTTGTTGATTTGGCAAAGGAGATTGTTGATTTGCATAAAAAATTTGATGAATAGGAGAAATGCAGATGAGTAGTTTGGTTGATAAATGGCAAGCGCGTCTCATGCCTATTGCCAATAAAATCGGCAACCAAAAATTTCTGGTTGCCCTGCGGGATTCCTTTATTGGAACCATGCCTGTGATTATGACGGGCTCTTTCGCCCTCATGGTAAATGCCTTTCTATCTGACTTGCCAGGACAGTTCGGCTGGACCTGGATTTCATCTACCTTCCAGTGGCTGATTGATATTAACTGGCTGGTATTTAAGGGCAGTATTCCTATCGTTACCCTCTTGTTCCTTTTTACCTTCGGGGTCAATATCGCTAAGATTTACAATACTGATAAGGTGTCTGCTGGTCTGGTAGCTGTGGCTTCCTATATCATTACCATTGGTGGATCAGTTACTAAAACCTTTGAGTTGGCTGGCAAAACACCAGGGCTGAGCAAGGCGATTTCAAAACTCCCAGAGCTAAAACTTGACGGCAGTAATCTGTCTGTGACGATTAACAGTGTTATTCCAGGTGACCAGATTAGTGCGCGTGGCTACTTTACTGCTATTCTGATTGGTTTTGTATCTGTTATCATCTTTTGTAAGGTCATGAATCGTAACTGGACTATCAAACTTCCAGATTCTGTTCCGCCAGCTATCATGAAGCCATTCCTGTCTATCATTCCGGCTGCGATTGCTATGTATGTCGTGGGAATTGCGACCTATCTCTTTAATCTGGTGACAGGCGAGCTGTTGATTGACTGGATTTACAAGATTTTGCAGGCACCGCTTCTCAGCTTGTCTCAAAGCTTCTGGGCTGTGCTACTCATTGTCTTTCTCAATAAGATTTTCTGGTTCTTCGGACTGCACGGTGGTAATGTGCTGGCGCCGGTTATGGCCAGTCTCTTTGGTGTGACCATGCTGGCTAATCTGGAAGCTTATCAGGCTGGGCATGCGATTCCTTACATGTGGACGGATAATTCTTTCGGTGCTTTTGTCTGGTTTGATGCGATTGGAGTTGCCATTGCCATTCTCTGGCAATCTCGGAACAAGCACTATCGCGAAGTGGCTAAGTTGGGAATTTTCCCAATGGTCTTCAACATCGGTGAGCCGGTCATGTACGGTCTGCCAATCGTTTTGAATCCAATTATGTTTATTCCATACGTCCTGACGCCAATGGTCATGGTAACAGTAGCCTACTTTGCAACCTCTATGGGCTTGGTTGCGCCGGTTACTCAAAACGTCACCTGGGTCATGCCGCCGATTCTCTACGGTTTCTTTGCGACAGCCTTCGACTGGCGGGCAATTATTCTTTCGCTGGTTAATATCGCTATTTCAACCGCTATATATCTGCCCTTTGTCAAGATGGCAGATAAACAGGAGGAGCTTGGATAAATGGCAAAATTTGAAATTAAAGAAGAATTTTACTTGGATGGCAAGCCTTTTAAGATTTTATCGGGAGCTATTCAGTATTTCCGGCTTCATCCAGACCAGTGGCGAGATACCCTATACAATCTCAAAGCTCTGGGCTTTAATACGGTAGAAACTTATATTCCTTGGGCATTGCATGAGCCTCAGGAAGGACAGTTTCAGGCAGAGGGCATGCTGGATTTTGAAGCATACTTCAAGTTGGTTGAGGAGATGGGGCTTTATCTCATTGTCCGTCCGACGCCTTATATCTGTGCAGAGTTTGACTTTGGCGGTCTGCCGGCCTGGCTCTTGAGATATCCTTCGATGCGCCTGCGGGTCAATCATCCGCTGTTTCTGGAAAAGGTCAGTCATTTTTATGACTGGCTCTTTCCCAAGCTTCTGCCCTATCAAAGTGATCAGGGCGGCCCTATCCTCATGATGCAGGTGGAAAATGAATACGGTTCTTACGCCGAGGACAAGGCCTACATGCGCAGCATTGCGCAGATGATGAAGGTACGTGGCGTTACGGTTCCCCTCTTTACCTCTGACGGGACATGGATAGAGGCTTTGGAGTCTGGAACCTTGATTGAGGATGATATTTTTGTGACGGGGAATTTTGGTTCCCAACCTAAGGAAAATACAGATAATCTGCGAGCTTTCATGGAGCGCTATGGCAAGAAATGGCCACTTATGTGTACCGAGTTTTGGGATGGTTGGTTCAGCCGCTGGAGCGAGGAAATCGTTCGGCGAGAAGCCGAAGATTTGGCCCAGGATGTCAAAAAAATGCTGCAGCTGGGCAGTATGAACCTCTTTCTACTGAGAGGTGGGACCAATTTTGGTTTTATCAGCGGCTGTTCAGCCCGCAAGACAAAGGATTTGCCGCAGATTACCTCCTATGATTTTGACGCACCTATTACTGAGTGGGGGCAGCCGACTGAGAAATACTACGCTGTTCAGCGGGTGACCCATGAGGTCTTTACAGAGCTTGAGCAGATGGAGCCTATTAGCCGACAGGCCAAGGCCTATGGCAGTTTTCCGCTGCTTGGGACTGCAAATCTGCTGGATGTTGCAGCGGACATCACAGAGGAAATTCTGCTGGATTATCCGCAGCCTATGGAGCAGATTGGGCAGAATCATGGCTATATCCTCTACCGTTCCGATATCAAAAATCAATACCATGAGGAAAGGCTCAAGGCATTGGAGACTCATGACCGCTGCCATTTCTATGTCAATCAGGAGCACCTAGCTACCCAGTATCGGGAAGAAATCGGTGATGAGATGCTCTTCTCAGCTGATACTGAGCGGATTCAGATTGATGTGCTGGTGGAAAATATGGGGCGGGTCAACTATGGTTACAAGTTGGGCGCACCTAGTCAATCCAAGGGAATCAAGGGTGGTATCATGATTAACCACCAGTTCCGAAAGGGCTGGAAGCATTATGCGCTCAAGTTTGACAAGGAAATGTTGGCCAAGTTAGACTGCTACTCAGCTCCACCGGAAAGAGTCAAAGCACCGACCTTCTATCGCTTTGAAGCGGAGTTGGATGATATCGCTGATACCTTCATCGATTGCTCTAAGTATGGGAAGGGCTGTATTTCGGTTAACGGCTTCAACCTAGGCCGCTACTGGAATGAAGGGCCGATTCACTATCTCTATGTGCCATCTGGCTTGCTCAAGGATAAGAATGAGTTTATCGTCTTTGAAACAGAAAATGTCAAGATTGAAGAGTTGACCTTGCTTGACCATCCAGTCTATAAGAAATGAGGTGTTGCGATGAAATATATGACAGTCGGAAATGAACTGGAAGGAGCTAGTCAGCTGGTTTTGGGCTGCATGCGTCTGGCAGAGCATGCTCCTGAAGAGGTCGTTTCCGTTCTTGAAACGGCATTAGAAGTGGGAATTAATTTCTTTGACCACTCAGATGTTTATGCTGGTGGCCAGTCTGAAGCCAAGTTTGCGCAGGCTCTTCGCTCGGCTAAGATTCCCCGGGACCGAGTTCTCATCCAGTCCAAGTGCGGACTGCGGGATGTTCACACCAACTACCATTTTGACTTTGCTAAGGATTATATCATCAGCTCGGTTGAAGGCAGCTTGGAGCGTTTGCAGACAGACTATCTGGATGTGCTCCTCCTGCACCGGCCAGATGCTCTTGTAGAGCCGGAAGAGGTGGCTGAAGCTTTCTCACAGCTGCACCAAGCCGGGAAGGTTCGCTATTTCGGAGTCAGCAATCAAAACCCTTATCAAATGGAGCTGCTGCAAAAGAGTGTGGAGCAGCCCTTGATTGCCAACCAACTACAGTTTGGTCCAGCCCATACTCCGATGCTGGACGCTGGGCTCAATGCCAATATGCTCAATCCTTTGGCAATCGTTCGGGATGGTAGTGTACTGGACTATTGTCGATTGCATCATATCACGATTCAGCCTTGGTCACCATTTCAGGTCGACTTGAACCAGGGACTTTTTATGGAGCATCCTAAATATGCTCAGCTTACAGAAACTCTGCATGCCTTTGCATCAGACTATCAAGTTTCTTTTGAAGCCTTAGTTCTCGCTTGGATTTTGCGTCATCCGGCACAAATGCAGCCGATTGTTGGCTCCATGAATCCGCAGCGAATTCGCTCAATGGTGGCTGCTTTTGATATTGAGCTCTCTCGGGCTGACTGGTATAAGATATACAAGAGCGCGGGGAATCCTCTGCCCTAAACTTGTTTTTGCAGGGAGATTATTTGTTATTCAGAATCAATGAAGCCTAAGAGCAGCGAATCGGTCTGCATATTTCATTGATTAAGCTCGACTCTGCACCTTATGAAAGGAGAATGATATGAATAATAAGTTTTCTTGGCAAGGCCTAGCAAAATCTGCTTCTGCTGCCAAGTATGGAAGTGGCTTGCTGCTATGTGTTTCCCTCTTGTCCTTAGCAGCTTTGACAGCTGTATCAAGAGTTGAAGCAGAAGATGTTGTGCCTGCCCCTGCCGCAGTAGCTGAAATGTCGGCTTCTCCAGCAGCGCAAGCAAGTCCCGAGGCTGAAAATCCAGCTGTAGCTGAACCCCAAGCAGCTCCTGCAAATCAGGCTGAATCAGCTGCAGCCGCTAGCGAGCTGCCAGCCAGTCAGGTCATGTCCGATGAGCAGAAGCAGCGCGCCATTGCTCAGATGGGAGCCAATCAAGGGGATGTCTGGGTTTGGTCGGAGGAAAATGTCGTTGAAGAAAATGGGGAGCGTCAAAAACGCGGTCCTAATGGCGGCCCTGGCCAATTTAATGGCGGAGCTGTCGTGTTAGGCGGCCGTCCGACATATGACCCAGCGGCGGATTGGTACTACCTTGCTTATAAAGGCGAAGGGATGACCGACGAAGAAGCGAAGGCTGTCTTTGACAAGGAACGCGGAAAATGGATGAATGAATTTGATCCTTGGGGCGTTGTGATGGAAATGACGGACAATAAGGCCAACAATGCTTGGGCGGATATTCGTAACATGCAGGCTTTCGTGCTCCGGAAGGACTCCAATGTCTGGGAGAAAATTGTGGATCACCCTCAAGGGGTTCAATGGGTTGCTCAATTCAAGGGCAATATGTCCAGCTACGTAGGAGATGCACGGCAGGAAGCCTTGGCTGGTGGGGGAACAGCTATTGAGGTATTACCTAAGCAGGATCGGGTTGCCCACTGGGGTTCTGATCAGGCCCGTGATATTCCAAATCCTCAAACCATTCGGGCTGTTTTAGTTTCCGTAGAAGCTCGTATTTCTGAAAAATCTGACCCGGATGCCAAGCTTGGTATTCAAGTTGGCGGTGACTGGAAGTTTGCTGAAGAAGTGAGTAAGCCGCTCTGGTATCCAGGAGCTGGTCTAGCTGGTATTCAGCGACTGACCAAGGATTGGGCTCGTTACTATTTTGTCAGCCTCACTGGTATTCAAGATGCAGTTGAAGAAAGGGCCATTTCACAAGATGAGTTTATGAAGAGCGTCGTGCCGTTGGCCGATATGGAGCAAGCCTCTCAAAATCAAGCCCAGCAGGCAACCCCTGCAAGGCCTGCTCCAATGGGTAGCCAGGTAGAAAATCTGACCTACAAAGCAAGCGGCCAGACGGATCCTCAAGCAGCGTCTCAAGAGCCAACTCTTCAACAAGCTTCTTCCAAACAACTACCTAAGACCGGCAGCCAAAGCAGTCTATTGACCAATCTGCTGGGATTCGGGCTCTTAGGACTGGCAGCTGGTTTCCTTGGCTTGAAGAAAAAATCTTAGTTTTGCAAGCTAGAGGAAAAATAATCTACAAAAAAGCAACAGCAGGTTCTAGCTGTTGCTTTGTGTTTGATTTAGGTTTTGTATGATAGGCTGTCCGAGATTAGATGCTTGCGTAGCGGGCGGACTGCAGACAGGCTCTTGGTATTTTTGAGTAAAGCGGCATCTGGGGAAATTGGAGCAGCCCCAAAATTTCTGACCGGCATTAGATCCTTTGGCTGCTGTACGGAGCACCAATCCATGCTGGCAGCGAGGGCAGATCTTTTCTGCTTCTCTACGCTGCTTATTCTGAGCAATGTGGTTAATATGGCGCTCTTTGACGACCTGCTTTCGCTTGGTCAAGGGCAGCAGCATACGATAGAGGTCGTCAATCTGCTCGGGCGACAGGTAGGCTTGACTTTGGCAGGCCTGCCTGTCAATTGCCCCTATCACTTGCCAGGTCTGAATAACTTTATGCCTATCACTGTTTAGATGGATTTTCTTAAGCTGACAGTCATTGCCAAAGACGATATAGGAATATAGATTTGGCGTGTATTGGTTGAGATAGTAGCTGAGCCATTTGAGATGGACTTTATTTTGAATAATGGGATTGAAAAAAGAATGCTTGTAAGATTTTCCGCGGCCTCCGGAAAGAACCTGAGTCCAGTATTGCTGATTTTCTGAGCCGAAGATCCAGCCCTTGTAGTTTTTGGACTCAAAAATGTAAATTCCAGATGGATGAATCAGCAAGGCATCAATCTCAGTGGTAGTGCTATCTTCTTTGAAGATATAGAGATTGTACAAGATCTTTTTATAGCCATAGAGCTGGTTCAAGACCTGACCAAGCTGGTACTCTCCCTGTTTTCCCTTGTTATATTTGAGTTCCCAAGAGGCAGTCTGGGTTTGCTGGAAATAGTCAGGCTCTGGGCTTTGGCTGGACGACCAATCCGAGTCCCTATCTTCCCTGTCTTCAAGTAGCTTATAACTGATAAAAAAGACGATGCCAAAGACAGCCACAAATGCAACGAAAAAGAATCCAAACATTTCCTAATCTCCCTTAAAATCCCTAATTCGAGTATAGCACAAAATAAAGGACGGAAGATTTTTATAAGTGTAAAAACAAGATAATTAAACAATGGTTATAAATGTGTCTAAAAAACGGAAACTACCCTTTAAAAACTTATTTTCCAAAAACACCTCACAAACCTAAAAAATCATGTATAATAAAAAGACAGGAAAAGAATAGGAGTTATCATGTCTCAGGAATTAATCAGTGTTATCATCCCTGTTTACAATGTTGAGCAGTATTTAGCAGAATGTGTGAACAGCGTCTGTCGTCAGACCTATAAAAATCTGGAAATTATTCTAGTCAATGATGGTTCAACAGATGCTTCTGGTCAGATTTGCCAAGAGCTAGCTGATCAGGATGCGAGGATTCGTCTCATTTATCAGGACAATCAAGGTTTGTCCGGTGCCCGCAACACAGGGATTGAGCACTCTAGTGCAGACTATTTGATTTTTGTGGATTCGGATGACTGGCTGCCTGAGCAGCATGTTGCCCGCCTCTATGAAAAGCTCAAGGAGTATGATGCGGACATTGCCATTGGTCACCACTGTAGTTTCCGTGCTGAGGATTCAGCCTTCCTCTACTATTCGACAGAGCATTTTGAAACCCTCTATACGCGAGAAGAGATAATCGAGGAGTACCCTAGACGGCGCATGCTAGACGGTGTCTTTCTCTGTGCCTGGGCCAAGCTCTATAAACGTAAGCTCTTTGATACAGTGCGCTATCCAGTCGGCCGAGTGGCTGAAGATGCCTTCACGACTTATAAGCTTTACCTTCAGTCAGAGAAGATTATCTACCTCAATGAACCGCTCTATTACTATCGCTTGCGTCCAAATAGCATCTCCATGACTTGGAATGAGCAGTGGTTCCGAGACCTGATTGTAGGTTTTGAGGAGCAGCTAGCTATTCTAGGTAAGCTAGGCTATGACCTGAGCTTCTACTACAAATACTACACCTTCCTGCTCCAGTATTGTCGCGACAGCGCTGCAGCAGTCGGTATGCAGTCTAGTCTGGTCTATCAGGAAATTGAAAGTAAACTCAAACTATTTGGAGAATAAATAAAACAAGCCACCTTTCAACAATAGGGCTGAAAGCGTAGCTTGTTTTTTAGTGTTTGAAAATTAAAGACTAAAAATAACAATTAATGTCATGCTTCAAAAAGACATCTTGGTATTCAAATAAGTCTTCAGGGTGCAAGGCCTTGACATCTTCCATGGCATACTTTCGGCCAAGTAATTTGTATTTATTTTCGCCAAATTGATGGAAAGGCAACAGCTGGACTTGATTGATGGATAGTTCATTAAACAAAGTCGCAAACCGCTCTGCATCTTCTAAGGAGTCGTTAAAATCTGGAATGACTGGAATGCGCAGAACAATCGTCTTTTGATGAGTAAAGGCGTAGTGGATATTCTGAACAATTAATTCGTTTTTTACTCCAGTCACCTTGCGGTGGTTGACAGAGTTATAATGTTTCAGATCGGTATAGATGAAATCAACGTACTGGATGAGATCCACGAATTTTTCATGTTCTACAAAGGCAGTTGTTTCAATAGCGGTATGAATCCCTTTTTCCTTAGCCGCTTTGAGAATGGCCTTGGCAAATTCAAACTGGGCGAAAATCTCTCCGCCAGATAAGGTTAGGCCACCGCCAGATTCTTCATAAAAATCTCTGTCTTTTAGGACTTCGTTGATAATCTCCTCGACACTTCTTTCCTCCCCCATAGTGATGCTTTTTTTGGTAGTAGCATCCAGCATAGGCTCGGGTCTGAATTGCTGTGATTCTGGATTGGAGCACCAAGGGCAGCGTAGAGGACAGCCCTTGAGGAAAACCGTTGTACGAATCCCTGGTCCATCATGAATACTGAAATGTTGGATGTTGAAAATAATTCCTTTTGTTGTTTCCATACTCAGGCCTCCTTTGGATACAATCATTATAACTTATTTTAGAAAGAAAAACAATTACGAATGAAAGTTATTTTTATTTTATTTTTAAGACGTCTTTTGTTACAATAATAGCAGAGGTGATAGAATGGAACGTTTAGATGAAATTGTTAAATTAGTATCTGAATTTGAACGAATCGATGTCAATACTTTGTCTGACCGCTTAAAAGTGTCCAAAGTAACGATTCGCAAGGACTTGGATAAGCTGGAAACCAAAGGTCTACTGCGCAGAGAGCATGGCTATGCTGTTTTAAATAGCGGCGATGATCTGAATGTCAGACTTTCCTTTCATTATGATACCAAGCGCCGAATTGCCCAGGAAGCAGCAAAAATCGTTCAGGATAATGAAACCATTATGATCGAATCAGGTTCGACCTGTGCCTTGCTAGCTGAGGAAATCTGCCGGACGAAGAAGAATGTCAAGATTATTACCAATTCTTATTTTATTGCGGATTATATAAAACAAACTGATTCTTGTAAAATTATCTTACTGGGCGGAGAATTTCAGAAAGATTCTCAAGTGACAGTAGGGCCTCTTCTCAAGGAAATGATCCGCTTTTTCCACGTAGAACATGCTTTTGTCGGAACAGATGGCTATGATGAAAATCTAGGCTTTACAGGCAAGGATCTGATGCGGAGTGAGGTTGTGCAGTATATGTCAGAGGCATCTGACCGGATGATTGTTTTGACGGACTCAAGCAAGTTTACCAGAAAAGGTACGGTTAAGAGATTTGGCTTCAAGCAGATTGCTCAAGTGGTGACTGACAAGGCGATTCCGAAAGAGGCTGTTGAGCGCTTGAAAGCTGCCGATATCAAGCTGACTCTGATCTAGCAGAGAAGGAGATAAGATGAAAAATGAAAGAAAAAAACTATTGGCAAAAATTGCTTATCTCTACTATATCGAAGAAAGAAGCCAGTCTGACATTGCGGCTGAGACAGGGATTTATCGCACCACCATTAGCCGAATGCTGGCAGAAGCTAAAAAAGAGGGCATTGTAAAGATTGAGATTGAAGACTTTGATACCCGCTTGTTCCATTTGGAAAACTATGTAAAAGAAAAATATGGGCTCAAGGGAATCGAAATTGTCAGTAATTTAGTGGATGAATCTCCAGCAGACCTGGAAGAGAGGTTGGCTCAAGCTGCTGCAGGTATGCTGCGCAGCCTGATTAAAGACAATGATAAAGTAGGATTTTCTTGGGGCAAGAGCTTGAGCCTTTTAGTAGAGCACTCCAGCAACAAGCATTTGACAAATGTTCATTTCTTTCCTTTGGCAGGTGGTCCCAGTCATATCCATGCTCGCTATCATGTGAATACCCTCATCTATAGCATGGCTGGAAAATACCATGGGGACTGCCGTTTTATGAATTCCACGATTATTCAGGAGAATGAGCAACTGACAAATGGAATATTGGCTTCTAAATATTTTGAAGATCTAAAAAGCAGCTGGCAGGAGCTGGATGTGGCTGTGGTTGGTATTGGCGGGCAGGTTGACACGGGAAATCGTCAATGGCTGGACATGCTGACCCCAGAGGATTTTCTTGCTCTAGAGAGTCAGGATGCTGTCGGAGAAATCTGCTGTCGCTTCTTTAATAAAAAAGGGGAGATGGTCTACCAGCATTTGCAAAATCGAACGATTGCCATCTCTTTGGAAAATTTGAAAAAGGTGCCGCTTAGTCTAGCCTTTGCTTATGGCAGTCAAAAATCTGCTGCTATCTTAGCGGTGTTGCGAGCTGGCTATGTCAATCACTTGGTCACAGATGAAGCGACGATTTTAAAAATGCTAGAACTAGATGGAGATAGGAGTTTCCTCACTTCTTGATGGCAGTAGAATCTCAGGTGAAATAAGATTTCCAAAACTAAATTCAGGAATCCTATTTTTTAATAGTGGATTAGCGGCTATGTATGGAGGTGGATTGTTGATTTGAAAAAGCCGATGAAACAAAAATTGACTAGTTTAGCCACAGGGGAGCTAGTCGCTGTGCTAGTATTTTGGATAAATTTTTTCCTGCTAAAAAAATGGTTTTTTACTACTGGAGCTTTGATTTCTATTTCTTTCTCCTTGTTTGTACTGAGTTTTATTCTGATACAGGGCTCTGTTTTCTGGTGGATTTTGATAAAAAGGATTTCCAATCCAAGATTTGCTGAAATATATGCAGGCAAAATTTACAGGATACTAAAGAGCTTAGACCTTATTTTACTGGGTGTGGGAGCACCGATAATTATGTTAAATTACAGTGAATTTCCCACATTCATAATCTCTTTTGCAATTTGGTTTTTTGCTGTCATCGAGTGGATGAATTATTTTAAATTGCAATTATCCTACAGTCTGAATCCTGTTGTTTTATTGAAGTATATCCTCCAGAGGAAATTGCGGAAAAGTAAAATAGCAAAGGAAATTGAGAAAGCCGCATAAAAAAATAAGTTCCGGTTTCTTAACATAACACAATATGAGGAAGAAGAAGCGAATAGCTGCTGCTTCTTTTTTTGTGCCGAATCTGCTTATCGTTCTTATCTAATAGAGTGCCTTTGATTCGCAGTTGCATAAAGCTGTACAGAATTGTCCTTTATGGGGGAGTTTTTATTTTTTGCACAAATGTGCGAAAAAATTTAAATAAGCTAATTTGTTCTATAATATATTGACGGACTGAGATAAAGGTGATACATTCTAGTTACAAACAAAAATAAATCACTTTCAAACAAAAGAACAGGTTTTTGTTAATTATAAAGATAGGAGCGGTTGTAACATATGGAAATGATTGTAGCAGATCAAATTATCATGGGCCTTATCCTAGATGCCGGTGATGCCAAGCAGCATATTTATCAAGCTTTATCACTAGCTAAAGATGGTAAGTTTTCAGAATGCGATGAGCAGATTGAGCTTGCAGATAAGGCGCTGTTAGAGGCCCATAACTTGCAGACCAAGTTCCTAGCTCAGGAAGCTGGAGGAACGAAAACAGAGATTACAGCGCTGTTTGTCCATTCTCAAGATCATTTGATGACCAGCATTACAGAGATTAATCTCATCAAGGAAATCATCGACTTGAGAAGAGAATTACAAGGGAAAAAATGAATCATAAGGAGGGTGAAAAGATGCTTAAAATTGGTTTGTTTTGCGCGGCAGGTTTTTCAACAGGAATGTTGGTCAACAATATGAAGATAGCTGCAGCTGAAAAAGGGCTGGAAGCTGAGATCGAAGCCTACTCTCAGGCTAAGCTGGCTGATTATGCAGCGGATCTGGATGTCGCTTTATTGGGTCCGCAGGTAGCCTATACACTAGACAAATCTACAGCTATTTGCGACAGCTGCCATACTCCGATTGCAGTTATTCCGATGGCTGATTACGGTATGCTAGATGGTAAAAAAGTGCTAAACCTCGCTTTGAGTTTGTTGGATAAACATTAAAATCAAGGAGCTTCGTCATGTCTAAAGTGGATACTCAAAAAATCATTGCGCCGATTATGAAGTTTGTCAATATGCGCGGGATTATCGCCTTAAAAGATGGTATGTTGGCAATTTTGCCTCTTACAGTTGTGGGAAGTCTATTCTTGATTGTAGGGCAATTACCGTTTGAAGGTCTAAATCAAGCCATTGCTGGTGTGTTTGGGGCTGACTGGACAGAACCGTTTATGCAGGTTTATTCAGGGACCTTTGCCATTATGGGGCTGATTTCTTGTTTTTCAATTGGTTATTCTTATGCCAAGAACAGCGGTGTAGAGCCTCTGCCGGCAGGAGTGCTGTCTCTTTCTTCCTTCTTTATCCTTTTGAAATCCTCCTACATACCAGAAAAGGGTGAGGCGATTGCAGATGCGATTGCCAAGGTCTGGTTTGGCGGACAAGGAATCATTGGGGCCATTCTCATTGGTCTGGCAGTTGGCAGTATCTATACGATTTTCATTCAAAAGCATATTGTCATCAAAATGCCAGAGCAGGTTCCGCAAGCGATTGCCAAGCAGTTTGAAGCCATGATTCCGGCTTTCGTTATTTTCTTGCTGTCGATGCTTGTTTACATTATTGCCAAGATAGCGACTGGTGGTGGTACATTTATTGAGATGATTTACGATGTCATTCAGGTGCCTTTGCAAGGTCTGACGGGCTCTCTGTATGGAGCTATCGGTATTGCTTTCTTCATTTCTTTCTTATGGTGGTTTGGCGTTCATGGGCAGTCCGTTGTCAATGGTGTCGTAACAGCCTTGCTGTTATCAAATCTGGATGCTAATAAGGCCCTGCTTGCTGCAGATAAGCTGTCTGTCAGTCAAGGCGCTCATATTGTGACCCAACAGTTCTTGGATAGTTTTCTTATCTTATCGGGATCCGGTATCACTTTTGGAGTGGTCGTGGCCATGCTCTTTGCTGCCAAGTCCAAACAGTATAAGGCTCTGGGGAAAGTTGCTGCTTTCCCGGCAATCTTCAATGTCAATGAACCAGTTGTCTTCGGTTTTCCGATTGTGATGAATCCAGTCATGTTCCTGCCCTTCGTTTTGGTTCCGGTTCTGGCTGCTTTGATTGTCTACATGGCGATTGCGGTTGGCTTTATGCAGCCATTCGCAGGTGTGACTTTGCCTTGGAGTACACCGGCTATCATTTCTGGCTTTATGGTCGCTGGCTGGCAAGGGGCAGTCATTCAAATTGTCATCCTAGCTATGTCCGCCTTTGTCTATTTCCCATTTGTGAAGTTTCAGGATAAGATTGCCTATAATAACGAATTGGAAAATGAAGAATAATCTGACTTTGATGAATAAAAACACAAAAGTTTCTTGGCTCAGATGGCACAAATGTGCAAAAAATCTTTAATTCAGTAATCGCCTATAAATGATTGAATTCTAGAATTTTGCATGTTACAATAGTTACGAAAGAAATAAATTAAATTTCATAAGAAAGGTTGTGGCCAAATGATCCAAGTAAAAGAAGTAGAAAAAACAACAATAAAAACAGACTATTTTGGCAGCTTAACAGAGCGGATGAATAAATATCGGGAAGATGTGTTAAATAAAAAACCCTATATTGACGCAGAGCGTGCTGTCCTAGCTACCAAGGCTTATGATAAGCATAAGGAAAAGCCAAATGTGTTGAAGCGTGCTTACATGCTCAAAGAGATTTTGGAAAATATGACGCTTTATATCGAAGATGAAACGATGATCGTCGGTAATCAGGCTTCATCTAATAAAGACGCGCCTATTTTCCCAGAGTATACTTTAGAGTTTGTACTCAATGAACTAGATCTTTTTGAGAAGCGGGACGGAGACGTCTTCTACATCACAGAGGAAACCAAAGAGCAGCTCCGCAGTATTGCTCCTTTCTGGGAAAACAATAACCTCCGTGCGAGAGCTGGAGCTTTACTTCCAGAAGAAGTTCAGGTTTATATGGAAACAGGTTTCTTTGGCATGGAAGGAAAGATGAACTCTGGGGATGCCCACTTGGCGGTCAACTATCAAAAACTCTTGGCCTATGGACTGAAAGGTTTTGAAGAAAAAGCTCGCGCAGCTAAGGAAGCCTTGGATTTGACCGATCCGGCTAGTATTGACAAATACCACTTCTATGATTCCATTTTCATCGTAGTAGATGCTGTGAAAGCTTATGCGGAGCGTTTTGTGGCCTTGGCCAATCAGCTTGCTGAAAAAGCAGAGCCTAAGCGCCGTCAAGAGCTCTTAGAAATCGCTAGAATCTGTTCTAAAGTGCCGTACGAGCCAGCATCAACCTTTGCTGAAGCTGTTCAGTCTGTTTGGTTTATCCAGTGTATCCTTCAGATTGAGTCCAACGGACATTCACTCTCTTATGGACGCTTTGACCAGTACATGTATCCTTATGTCAAGGCAGATTTGGAAGCTGGACGTGAGACAGAGGCTAGTATTGTGGAACGCTTAACCAATCTTTGGATTAAGACGATTACCATTAATAAAGTGCGCAGCCAGGCCCACACATTCTCATCTGCGGGCAGTCCCCTTTATCAAAATGTGACAATCGGTGGCCAAACGAGAGATAAGAGAGATGCAGTCAACCAACTTTCCTACCTTGTGTTGAAATCTGTAGCTCAAACTCATCTTCCTCAGCCGAATCTGACCGTTCGTTATCATACAGGCTTGGATGCTCGCTTTATGAATGAGTGTATCGAAGTCATGAAGCTTGGCTTCGGTATGCCGGCCTTCAATAATGATGAAATCATCATTCCGTCCTTTATTGCTAAAGGAGTTTTGGAAGAAGACGCATACGACTACAGTGCTATCGGCTGTGTGGAAACTGCTGTGCCTGGTAAATGGGGCTACCGTTGTACAGGTATGAGCTACATGAACTTCCCTAAGGTACTCCTGATTACTATGAACGATGGGATAGATCCAGCATCTGGCAAGCGCTTTGCACCAAGCTTCGGTCACTTTAAAGATATGAAGAGCTTTGCTGAGCTGCAAACGGCTTGGGACAAGACCTTGCGTCATTTGACCCGCATGAGTGTCATCGTGGAAAATTCTATCGACCTGTCTCTTGAAAGAGAAGTGCCGGATATCCTCTGCTCAGCTTTGACAGATGACTGTATCGGACGCGGCAAGCATTTGAAAGAGGGTGGAGCTGTCTATGACTATATTTCCGGTCTTCAAGTCGGTATTGCCAATCTATCAGACTCACTGGCGGCTATCAAAAAGCTGGTCTTTGAGGAAGGCAGGCTGACTCCGGCTGAACTCTGGCATGCACTTAAAACGGATTATGCAGGTGAGCGTGGTAAAGAAATTCAAGAGATGCTGATTCATGATGCACCAAAATATGGTAATGACGATGATTACGCAGATAAGCTAGTGACAGATGCTTATGATATTTATGTGGATGAAATCGCTAAATATCCAAATACCCGTTATGGCCGCGGTCCAATTGGCGGTATCCGCTACTCAGGAACCTCTTCTATTTCAGCCAATGTAGGTCAAGGTCGCGGTACCTTGGCGACACCAGATGGCCGCAATGCCGGGACACCACTCGCTGAAGGATGCTCTCCATCCCACAATATGGACAAGAACGGTCCGACCTCCGTATTGAAATCTGTTTCTAAATTGCCGACAGATGAAATCGTAGGAGGCGTTCTGCTCAATCAAAAAGTCAATCCTCAGACCCTGTCTAAGGAAGAAGATAAAGTGAAACTTATTGCCTTGCTTCGTACATTCTTTAACCGTCTGCATGGCTATCATATCCAATACAATGTCGTTTCTCGGGAAACCTTGATTGATGCTCAGAAGCATCCTGAAAAACACCGCGATTTGATTGTTCGCGTTGCAGGCTACTCTGCTTTCTTCAATGTGCTTTCCAAGGCGACACAAGATGATATTATCGGGCGTACGGAGCACACATTGTAAAAGAGGTCCAATTTATGGAATTCATGCTTGATACCTTAAATTTAGAGGAGATAAAAAAATGGTCGGAAGTCCTCCCCTTGGCGGGAGTGACTTCTAATCCGACCATCGCAAAAAAAGAAGGGAAAATAGATTTCTTCGAACGGATTCGCGCTGTTCGGGAAATCATAGGAGAAGGTCCATCTATCCATGTGCAGGTTGTTGCCAAGGATTATGAGGGAATCTTGAAAGATGCTGCTGAAATTCGAAAAAAATGCGACGATGCTGTCTACATTAAAGTTCCGGTCACACCGGCTGGGCTGGCAGCTATCAAAACTCTCAAAGCAGAGGGCTACAAGATTACAGCGACAGCCATTTATACAACCTTTCAAGGGCTATTAGCCATTGAAGCGGGGGCTGACTATCTTGCTCCTTACTATAACCGCATGGAAAATCTCAATATTGATTCAGATGCTGTAATTAGCCAGCTGGCTCAAGCGATTGAGCGGGAACATTCCGCCAGCAAAATATTGGCAGCGTCCTTTAAGAATGTTAGCCAAATTAATCGTGCTTTTGCTGATGGGGCCCAAGCCATTACAGCAGGACCAGATATCTTTGCAGCAGCCTTTGCCATGCCGTCTATCTCTAAGGCAGTGGATGACTTTGCTGCTGACTGGTCAGCAATTCACAATCAGGAATACATTTAAACATATATAATGCTCTATCTATAAAAAAGAAAGAGGTGTTCTATGAGAATTTTTGCAAGCCCGTCTCGTTATATTCAGGGAGAAAATGCCCTGTTTGAAAATGCAAAACAGATTCTTCAATTAGGAAGCCATCCAGTCTTGCTTTGTGATGATGTAGTTTACCAGATTGTTGGGGAAAAATTCAATGACTACCTTACTCGTTATGGTTTTCATGTGCTGCATGTCGCTTTTAACGGAGAAGCTTCAGATGCTGAAATTGATCGGGTCGTTGCTCTGGCTGAAAAAGACGGAGCAGACTTGGTTATTGGTCTAGGCGGTGGGAAAACGATTGACAGTGCGAAGGCGATTGCAGACATACTAGGTCGTCCTGTGGTCATTGCGCCAACCATTGCCTCTACGGATGCCCCAACTTCAGCACTTTCTGTTATCTATACAGAAGATGGAGCCTTTGAAAAGTATATTTTCTATAGTAAAAACCCTGAACTCGTCTTGGTGGATACGAAAGTGATTGCTGGGGCGCCAAAACGGCTTTTGGCTTCTGGGATTGCAGATGGTTTAGCGACTTGGGTAGAAGCTCGTGCTGTCCAGCAGAAAAATGGCACTACCATGTTGGGACAAAGACAGAGTCTAGCTGGTGTGGCAATTGCGAAGAAGTGTGAAGAAACACTGTTTTCAGATGGCCTGCAGGCTATTGCAGCCTGTGAAGCGAAAGTCGTGACTCCAGCTCTGGAAAATATCATTGAAGCCAATACCCTTCTCAGCGGCGTCGGCTTTGAGAGCGGAGGTTTAGCAGCAGCCCATGCTATCCACAACGGCTTTACAGCTCTCACAGGCGATATTCACCACCTGACCCACGGCGAAAAAGTTGCCTATGGGACCTTGACCCAGCTCTTCTTAGAAAACAGACCTAAAGAAGAATTGGAAAAATATATTCGCTTCTATCAAAAGATTGGTATGCCGACAACTCTGAAAGAAATGCATTTAGAAAATGCTAGCTATGAAGATTTGCTCAAAGTTGGTCAACAAGCGACGATTGAGGGTGAAACCATCCATCAGATGCCATTTGAGATTTCAGCTTCTGACATTGCAGGTGCCATTCTAGCAGTCGACCAATATGTCAAGGATTTGGATAAATAAAAGCAAAATACAAAACAAGCCACCTTTCAACCGCAGGGTTGATAGCGTGGCTTATTTTTTGGTGGAGAGCTCCCTTGTCTGATGTGTCTGGCAGTCATGAAATTCCGTCTTTCAAAATCCCTTGAAAATGGTATAATAGAAACAGTACAAAAAATGGAGAAAAGAATGGCTTATTATAATCACAAAGAAATCGAGCCCAAGTGGCAGAAATATTGGGCAGAGCACCATACATTTAAGACAGGTACGGACAAGGACAAGCCTAACTTTTATGCGCTGGACATGTTTCCTTACCCATCAGGAGCAGGGCTCCATGTAGGGCATCCGGAGGGCTACACGGCGACAGATATCCTCAGCCGCTACAAGCGCGCGCAAGGCTACAATGTCCTCCACCCTATGGGCTGGGACGCCTTTGGTCTTCCGGCTGAGCAATACGCCATGGATACAGGCAATGACCCAGCTGACTTTACAGCGGAAAACATTGCCAACTTTAAGCGTCAAATCAACGCTCTTGGCTTCTCCTATGACTGGGACCGAGAAATCAATACAACTGACCCCAACTACTACAAATGGACCCAGTGGATTTTCACCAAGCTTTACGAAAAAGGCCTGGCTTATGAAGCTGAAGTGCCAGTAAACTGGGTTGAAGAGCTGGGAACGGCTATCGCCAATGAGGAAGTTCTTCCAGACGGAACATCTGAGCGTGGTGGTTATCCAGTTGTCCGAAAACCCATGCGTCAGTGGATGCTGAAAATCACAGCCTATGCAGAACGTTTGCTTAATGACTTGGAGGAACTGGACTGGCCAGAGTCTATCAAGGATATGCAGCGCAACTGGATCGGTAAATCAACCGGTGCTAATGTAACCTTCAAGATTAAGGACACAGACAAGGACTTCACCGTCTTTACGACTCGTCCGGACACCCTTTTTGGTGCGACCTATGCTGTTTTGGCTCCAGAGCATGCTCTCGTTGATGCCATTACAAGTGCAGAACAAGCTCAAGCAGTAGCAGACTACAAACATGCAGCTAGCCTCAAATCCGACCTAGCTCGGACTGATTTAGCTAAGGAGAAGACTGGTGTCTGGACAGGAGCTTATGCCATCAATCCTGTCAATGGCAAGGAAATCCCAATCTGGATTGCCGACTATGTGCTTGCAAGCTACGGAACAGGAGCTATCATGGCTGTTCCTGCGCATGACGAGCGCGACTGGGAGTTTGCTAAGCAGTTCGATTTAGAGATTATTCCGGTTCTAGAGGGTGGCAATGTTGCTGAAGCTGCTTACACAGAAGACGGTCCGCATATTAACTCTGGCTTCCTAGATGGCTTAGACAAGGCTGCCGCGATTGACAAGATGGTTTCTTGGCTGGAAGCAGAAGGTGTCGGAAACGAAAAAGTCACCTATCGCCTGCGCGACTGGCTCTTTAGCCGTCAGCGCTACTGGGGTGAGCCAATTCCAATTATTCATTGGGAAGATGGCACCTCAACGGCTGTTCCTGAAAATGAACTTCCGCTTGTCTTGCCTGTAACCAAGGATATCCGTCCGTCAGGTACCGGTGAAAGTCCATTGGCTAATCTGACTGACTGGCTGGAAGTGACTCGGGAAGATGGTGTCAAAGGACGCCGCGAAACCAACACCATGCCTCAATGGGCTGGTTCTAGCTGGTATTACCTGCGTTACATTGACCCACACAACAATGAGAAATTAGCAGACGAAGAGCTGCTCAAGACTTGGCTGCCAGTTGACATTTATATCGGTGGCGCAGAGCACGCTGTGCTCCATCTCCTCTATGCTCGCTTCTGGCACAAATTCCTCTATGATATCGGAGTGGTTCCGACCAAAGAGCCTTTCCAAAAACTCTTTAACCAAGGAATGATTCTGGGGACTAGCTACCGTGACAGCCGTGGTGCTCTTGTGGCGACAGATAAAGTAGAGAAACGCGACGGTTCTTTCTTCAACATCGAAACGGGAGAAGAACTGGAGCAAGCACCAGCCAAGATGTCTAAATCTCTGAAGAATGTGGTCAACCCTGACGATGTAGTAGAGCAGTATGGTGCCGAGACGCTTCGTGTCTATGAAATGTTTATGGGACCGCTGGATGCTTCCATCGCATGGAGCGAGGAAGGTCTGGAAGGTAGCCGTAAGTTCCTGGATCGGGTCTATCGTCTCCTTAACTCTAAGGAGCTGGTCTCTGAAAATAGCGGAGCTTTGGACAAGGTCTACCATGAAACAGTCAAGTCTGTCACAGAGCAGATTGAGGAGCTCAAGTTTAATACAGCCATTGCCCAGCTCATGATTTTTGTCAATGCAGCCAACAAGGAAGAAAAACTCTATGTCGAATATGCTAAAGGTTTCATTCAATTGCTTGCGCCTTTTGCACCGCACTTGGCTGAAGAACTCTGGCAGGCAGTAGCTCAAACTGGTAAGAGCATTTCCTACGTAGCTTGGCCAACTTATGACGAAAGCAAGCTGGTTGAGGCAGAGGTCGAAATCGTAGTGCAAATCAAGGGTAAAGTCCGTGCTAAGCTAGTTGTAGCTAAGGACTTGAGCCGTGAGGAATTGCAGGAAATCGCTCTGGCAGATGAGAAAATCAAGTCAGAAATTGCCGGCAAAGAAGTTGTTAAAGTGATTAGCGTTCCAAATAAACTAGTTAATATTGTGGTGAAATAATTAGTTTGTTACAGCATTATAGTGATTATAAAGAAAGGAGTCGTTTAAAACGGCTCTTTTTTCAATGCCTTTCTTCTCTTAAATAGTAGAACTTTTCTCATTTTTCGGTTTTCTCTTGTATTAGCTCTGGATTTTATTTATAATCATTATAAATAAAAAGAAAGAGAAAATTTAAATAGTGGAAGAACATAAAATTGATACGAACTTTAGTGGTCGGCTGAATATATTGAGGGCAGGGGTTTTAGGAGCTAATGACGGCATTATTTCCATAGCAGGTGTGGTTATTGGGGTGGCTAGTGCGACGGACGATGTCTGGATTATCTTTCTGTCTGGTTTAGCGGCAGTCTTTGCAGGTGCCTTTTCTATGGCTGGTGGAGAGTATGTTTCTGTTTCTACTCAAAAGGATACAGAAGAAGCTGCTGTTGCCAGAGAGCGGGAGCTTTTAGAGAAAAATCCAGATATTGCTAGGCAGTCTCTCTATGCTGCCTATGTTCAAAATGGCGAGTGTGAGACTTCTGCCCAGCTCATGACCAATCGGGCTTTTCTCCAAGATCCGTTGGAGGCTTTGGTGCAGGAAAAATATGGAATCGAGATTGAGGAGTTCACTAATCCCTGGCATGCTGCCGTATCAAGCTTTTTAGCCTTTGCTGTTGGTGCGCTTTTTCCTATGATTACCATTATCCTGCTTCCAGCCACTATCCGTATCTGGGCAACCGTTCTGATTGTGGCCTTGGCTCTTTTGGGAACGGGCTACACCAGCGCTAGATTAGGCAAAGCACCGCTCAAAAATGCCATGATTCGGAACCTCGTTATCGGTCTTTTAACCATGGCGGTCACCTATGCAGTAGGACAGGTATTTGCAATTTAACAATGGGAAGCATTGAAGTCAGTAATTTTACTGGCTTTTTGAGTTGTCAAATCTAGAGAAAAATCCAGCTTTAACTATTGTCTGAATGAGTTCAGAGCCCTTCTTCCCATTCTCTAATTTCAAAGTTCGGGAGAAAGAAGTGCGTGGCCTTTCTTTTTTGTGAAAATTTTCTTTATATCAAGAAAACTTTTGGAAAATATGATATAATAGTTGCGTATAAAATATGAAAAGGAGTTTTTGTAACATGGCAAAACTTACTGTTAAAGACGTTGATTTGAAAGGTAAAAAAGTCCTCGTTCGTGTAGACTTTAACGTACCATTGAAAGACGGAGTGATTACGAATGACAACCGTATCACTGCTGCTCTTCCAACTATTAAATACATCATCGAGCAAGGCGGTCGCGCAATTCTCTTCTCTCACCTTGGACGTGTAAAAGAAGAAGCAGACAAAGAAGGTAAATCACTTGCACCAGTAGCTGCAGACTTGGCTGCTAAATTGGATCAAGACGTTGTTTTCCCAGGTGTCACTCGTGGTGCTGAATTGGAAGCAGCTATCAATGCTCTTGAAGATGGGCAAGTTCTTTTGGTCGAAAACACTCGTTTTGAAGATGTTGACGGCAAGAAAGAATCTAAAAACGATCCTGAACTTGGTAAATACTGGGCATCTCTTGGAGATGGTATCTTCGTAAACGATGCATTTGGTACAGCTCACCGTGCACACGCATCAAACGTTGGTATCTCTGCAAACGTTGAAAAAGCTGTTGCTGGCTTCCTTCTTGAAAATGAAATTGCCTACATCCAAGAAGCAGTTGAAACTCCAGAACGTCCATTCGTAGCTATTCTTGGTGGTTCAAAAGTATCTGACAAGATTGGTGTTATCGAAAACTTGCTTGAAAAAGCTGATAAAGTTCTTATCGGTGGTGGTATGACTTACACATTCTACAAAGCGCAAGGTATCGAAATCGGTAACTCACTTGTAGAAGAAGATAAATTGGATGTTGCGAAAGCTCTTCTTGAAAAAGCAAACGGCAAATTGATCTTGCCAGTTGACTCTAAAGAAGCAAACGCATTTGCGGACTACACTGAAGTGAAAGATACTGAAGGTGAAGCAGTGGATCCAGGCTTCCTTGGTTTGGATATCGGTCCTAAATCTATCGCTAAATTTGATGAAGCGTTGACTGGTGCGAAAACTGTTGTCTGGAATGGCCCTATGGGTGTATTTGAAAACCCAGACTTCCAAGCTGGTACAATCGGTGTTATGGACGCTATCGTGAAACAACCAGGTGTGAAATCAATCATCGGTGGTGGTGACTCAGCTGCTGCAGCCATCAACCTTGGCCGTGCAGACAAGTTCTCATGGATTTCTACTGGTGGTGGAGCATCAATGGAACTCCTTGAAGGTAAAGTATTGCCAGGACTTGCAGCACTGACTGAGAAATAAGCAGTAAGCTTAGAAACTTTGATTTTGTAGATAACAAGTACAAAACTGTAATAAGGAAAGACTAGTGAAAGCTGGTCTTTTTCTTGTATTCTTATTGTTCATTTAAAGAAAGATAGAGCAAAAAAAGATAAAAATAGGCAATATATGGGTAAATGTCCAAATTTATTCTAAGGTAAATAAAAGGAGCAAAAAATGCTTGCAAAACGAGGGAAAACTTGATAGCATTAAGATACATATTTATTCTGATGTTTAAAGAGAGTCAAAATGAGAAAGAAACTTCCTATTGGTGGTTCCCATTACTTTTTGATTTTCTGAAGGCATGGGAAAACTGCTGACTGTAGAAGTTAGCAGAGGGAGGAGAAAAATGAAGAAAAAAGAAGTTTTTGGTTTTCGGAAAAATAAGGCTGTTAAAACTTTATGCGGTGCTGTTCTGGGTGCGGCTTTTTTAACGTCAACGATGCAAGCAAGAGCAGATGAAGTAGTATCGGATACCAATAGTCCTATCAATACTGAAATAGCGAGCCCTGGAAATGCAGCGACCAATCTGCCTCAAGCCCAAGGACTAGCTAGTCAGGTATCTAAAGAGAGTCAGGCGCGAGCAAGTCAGGCAGATGGCGGTGTGACAGTGACTATTTCAACAGCTGATTTAGATGAAAGCGTCAAAAAAGCTCAAGAAGCTGGGCTGACAGTGGTCAAAGACCCAACTGTTGACAAAGGAGTAGCTCAGACTGCTCAAGAAACAGCAGACAAAAAAGCGGAGATTGCAGTAGATTATCAAGCGCAGGTAACCGAGATTGATACCAAGGTCAAGGAGTACAAAGAAAAAGTATCAGCCTACGAGGCGGAAGTAGCTCGGATTACAGCAGAAAACAAGGCGATAGCGGAGCAATATGCTAAAGATTTGTCTGCTCATCAAGCAGAAGTAGCTCGGATCACAGCAGAAAATGCTCAGCTGAAAGCAGATTATGAAGCTGCCCTTAGTAAATACAAAACAGATTTAGCAGCGGTTCAAAAGACCAATGCTGATAATGCGGCGGCTTACCAAGCGGCAAAAGCGGCCTATGATGCAGAATTAGCTCGTGTTCAAAAACTGAATGCGGAAACAAAGGCTAATTATGATGCGGCCCTGGCGGCTTATGCAAGTGAGCTTGATCGTGTTCAAAAAGCGAATGCGGCAGCTAAGGCCCGGTATGAAAAAGCTTTGGCTGACACTCAAGCTGCCAATGCTAAGATTGCTACTGATAATGAAGCTATTAAACAGAGGAATGCGGCTGCAAAAGCGGCCTACGAGGCAGCACTTGCCCAATATCAAACAGATTTAGCTACTGTCCGAAAGACCAATGCTGATAATGAAGCGGCATATCAAGCGGCTCAGGCGAATTATCAGGCAGAATTGGCCCGTATCCAAAAGGAAAATCAAGATAAAAAAGCTCAATATGAAGCAGATTTAGCAGCTTATGAAGCTAAAAAGGCTCAAGTTGAAGCTGAAAATGCGGCAGCTAAAAAAGAATATGAGCAAAAGCTAGCAGAGAATCAAGCTAAGAATGCCACTATAGCAGCTGAAAATGAAGAAATCAAGAAGCGTAATGCTCAATCCCAAGCAAATTATCAAGCTCAGTTGGCCCAGTATAATGCAGATTTGGCTGTCTATAACACAAAATTAGCCAAGTATCAGCAAGATAAGGCTAAATATGATGCTGAACAGGCCAAGATTAAGGCTGGACTGGCTATCGCAGAAACAAAGAAGACTGAAGACGGTCATTTGAGCCGTCCAATTGCGCAAAGCCTGGTTTTCAAATCAGAACCTAATGCTGATCTGTCACTGACTACAACTGGCGAGTTCGTCAGCTATGCTGGCATGGAAGCCGCTGTGAAGAATACTGCAGAGTTTTCTAAGAAACTCTTCCAGTTGGACAACTTCAAAGTAACGGATATTCAAAATGCTAACTATCAGACCAACCAGCAGGAAAGTTTTGGTACAGTTGGTAAGTATGCAGACTATAGTTCTAACGTAACAAGTGGTAAAGGGCCGACTGAATGGTCTTCTGTTTTGCTCAGCCGTGGTCAGTCTGCAACTGCAACCTATACAAATCTTCAGGGAACTTATTATCGAGGGAAAAAAGTTTCTAAAATCGTTTATACTTATACCCTTGATCCAAGCTCTCAATTCCGCAATGATAAGGCCTGGTTAGGTATTTTTAAAGACCCGACAATGGGAGTTTTTGCTTCAGCTTATACAGGAAATTTTGAAGATGCAACCTCTCTCTTTGTGAAGACGGAATTTGTCTTTTATGATGATAAAGGCCAACCGATTAATTTTGATCAGGCCTTGATGTCCGTGGCTTCCCTCAACCGTGAAGCTAATTCTATCGAAATGGCCAAAGATTATACCGGAACTTTCAACAAGATTTCAGGTTCATCTATTGGTGAAAAGAACGGCCAAATTTATGCGACTGAGTCTGAAAACTTCAAAAAAGGAGTTGGCGGATCTCGCTTTACCATGTATAAGAATGCTCAGCCGGACTCAGGCTGGGACACTACAGATGCTCCTAACTCATGGTATGGAGCAGGAGCGGTAGAAATTTCTGGCACAACCAACAGTATGACGATTGGAACAATTTCCTCTTCTGAAGTGTTAGGCCAGCCAGAGGCTACTGATCCACGTAGGGCTGACAAACTAGCTCCTAAGAAGCCAAATATTTGGTTTGCGATTAATGGTGATGTTCGAGCGAATGATCTGCCAATCATCACAGTAGAAGAACCGGAAGCGCCAGTAGCTCCTACAGCTCCTGCAGTGCCAAGCGAAGAAGCGCTTAAGCCTTTGGATCCAGCTCCAACTACACCAACACCGAAGGCTCTTCCAACACCTCCGGCAGCACCGACTTATGAAAAAGATCCGACGCCAC
Organism: Streptococcus sanguinis; assembly: GCF_050220005.1. Taxonomy (GTDB): domain Bacteria; phylum Bacillota; class Bacilli; order Lactobacillales; family Streptococcaceae; genus Streptococcus; species Streptococcus sanguinis_Z. The sequence continues at coordinate 2,087,619 of NZ_CP071413.1, read as the reverse complement.
CGACGCGTACACCGGAAACACCAGAGCCTAGTAAGCCATCTGAGCCAAGCTATGAAGTAGAAAAAGCTGTCCGGCCAGCAGTGGTAGAACCGACCTATGAAAAGGAGCCAACACCTCCGGCAGCACCGACTTATGAGAAGGAGCCGGCAGCGCCAACTCCTACACAAGATACACCGGAGCCTAATAAGCCGGTAGAACCAACTTATAGCCCGCTGCCAACCTTACCAGCAGAGCCTGTTTATCAAAAAGAGCCAGCAGCGCCCGTAGCTCCGACTGTGCATTATCATTATCATCTCTTGCAATCTCAACCGCAGATTAACAAAGAGATTCACAATGAGCAAGGCATCAATATTGATAAGACCTTGGTGGCTAAGCAGTCCGTCGTTCAGTTTGCCTTAAAGACAGAAGCTCTTCCAGCTGGACGCAGTGAGACGACTTCTTTTGTCATTGCTGATCCGTTGCCAAGTGGTTATGAAGTTGACTTAGAAGCAACAAAAGCTGTTAGCGGAGGTTTTGACGTCAGCTATGACAAGGCTAGTCACACAGTGACATTCAAGGCAACTGCAGCAACGCTAGCTACTTATAACGCTGATAGGACCAAAGAAGCTGCTACGCTCTTTCCAACGGTAGTCGGCCGAGTTCTCAATGATGGTGCAACCTATACTAATAATTTCACCCTGACAGTCAATGATGCCTATGGTGTCCGCTCAAACGTAGTACGCGTGACCACGCCAGGCAAGCCTAATGATTCAGACAATCCTAGCAATAATTACATCAAGCCAACCAAGGTCAATAAAAACAAGGCAGGATTGGTGATTGATGGCAAGGAAATCTTGGCTGGTTCGACCAATTACTACGAGCTGACTTGGGATTTGGATCAGTATAAGGGTGACAAGTCATCTAAGAGCACGATTCAAAAAGGTTTCTACTATGTAGATGACTATCCGGAAGAAGCACTTGAACTTCGTCCGGAATTAGTCAAGCTAGTAGATGCAGATGGCAAGGCTGTGGCAGGTGTGACAGTGACCCACTACGAGAGCCTTGAAACAGCCCCTGCAGCAGTTCGAGAGCTCCTTCAAAAGGCGAATATCACTGTCAAAGGTTCTTTCCAACTCTTTGCAGCAGACGATGCCCAAGCCTTTTATGACCAATATGTCATGGCAGGTAAGTCTTTGACGATAACAAGCCCTATGGCAGTCAAAGAAGGAATGGGCCGCACAGGTGGTAAATTCGAGAACCGGGCTTATCAAATTGACTTTGGAAATGGTTATGCGACAGACGTAGTCGTCAACAATGTTCCTAAAATCAGTCCTGAAAAAGATATTACTCTGAGCCTTGATCCAGCAAGTGCAGAGAACTTGGATGGCAAGGAACTGACTTTGGGACGGCACTTTAGCTACCGTCTCATCGGCGGCTTAATCCCTGCTAACCACTCTGAAGAGTTGACAGACTATAGCTTTGTGGATGATTATGATCAACGAGGTGATGAGTACACGGGTGCTTACAAAACCTTTGCCAAAGTAGACATCACGCTCAAAGATGGTAAGGTGATAAAGGCTGGTACAGACTTGACTGAGTATACAGCCGCGAATCTTGATCTTGAGAAAGGCTTGATTTCTATTCGTTTCAAGGAAGAATTCTTAGAGACTATTTCTCTGGATTCAGCTTTTCAGGCTGAAACCTATCTACAGATGAAGCGGATTGCTGCGGGTACTTTTGAAAATACCTACATCAATACGGTCAACCATGTAGTCTATGCTTCAAATACAGTTACAACAGTCACTCCTAAGGCACAGCATCTGCTTGTTTCAGATATAAACGATCCAAGAAGAGCTAATCCAACTGCAGTGGCTAAAAAGATTCCTGTTTCTCTTCTTCCAGAAACGGGAGCCAAAGATACAGTCTATCTGCCATATCTAGGTTTAGCAGCCATTATTGGTGCTTTAGGTCTAGGAAAATTGAAAGGTAAAGAAGACTGATAATAGATGAGGCTAGGAAATCCCTAGCCTTTTTATCTTTAAAAATACTGCAAAATCTCATGTAGCAAAAGTCTAAATTATTTGTAACAGGACAAAAACATAACTCTAAAAAAACTGACATGTAAATATTGTATGATTTTTTTATCATCAAATTATACGGAGAAAAACATTTATGAAAAAAGCATTTGCTAAAGCAACTCTTGGTTTAACTTCTACAGCTTTTCTGGCGACAATCGGCGCTCAAGCTGTTCATGCAGATTCTTATGTTGTCCAGCAAGGGGACTCTTTTTTTGCCATTGCTAGCGCCAATGGAATGAATCCTTACGAACTTGCTGCCAATAATGGAAAGACAATTTTTGATACGATTAACCCAGGAGATGTGTTGCAAGTAAATGGCACTGCTGTGGCTCAGACATACAATCCTTACAGCGCTCCAGCTTATGAAGCGACAAGTGATGCTGCTTTGGTATCTGATACTGAAGATGTTGTCTTAAATACGCCAACTGACTATGGCAATTCTTACCCAATCGGCCAATGTACATGGGGTGTGAAAGAAATGGCGCCTTGGGCAAGTAACTGGTGGGGCAATGCTAATACTTGGGCAATTAATGCTGGTGCTCAGGGTTATGCAACAGGAAATGTTCCAGTACCAGGTGCTATTGCAGTTTGGGATGGCGGTGAATATGGACATGTTGCTTATGTGACAGATGTTCAAAGTGATAGCTCTATCCAAGTCTTGGAAGCGAACTACAATCGCCAAAAGCAAATTAACAACTATCGTGGCTACTTTAACCCGAATGAATTTATGGGTGGAGTTACCTACATTTATCCAAACTAAAGATAATAAAAACGTGGCTGGGACAGATAATGTTTCAGCTTTTAAATAGTCGATAGCTCTTGATGCGCTAGCTGATAGAGCTTTTTCTTTGTGCGAGAAAAGTCCTGAGCAGAAAGAGTTTTTTTGAGACGAAATATGTTAAAATGAAGAGAGGGAGGATTTTCTGGAAGGAGACTAATGAGTTATTTCAATAAATACAAGTTTGATAAATCGAAATTTCGTCTGGGCATGCGTACCTTTAAAACCGGTCTGGCTGTTTTCATCATTCTACTGCTCTTTGGCCTTTTTGGTTGGAAAGGCCTGCAAATCGGTGCTTTGACGGCAGTCTTTAGTCTTCGTGAGGATTTTGATAAGAGTGTCCACTTCGGGACATCGCGAATCTTAGGAAACAGCATCGGTGGTTTTTACGCTCTGCTCTTTTTCATTGCCAATAGTGTCTTTAAGGAGCAGTATTGGGTCACCCTCCTTTTGGTACCGGTCTGTACTATGCTGACAATCATGACCAATGTCGCTATGAACAACAAGGCGGGAGTCATTGGCGGAGTATCTGCCATGCTGATTATTACCCTGTCCATTCGGCCGGAAGATACCATCTTGTATGTCTTTGCCAGAATCTTTGAAACCTTTATGGGAGTCTTTGTTGCAATTCTGGTAAATTCTGATATAGAGCGGCTGCGAACCATCTTTGAAAAGAAAAAATAAAATCTGTGTAAGAAAATCTAACATTATTTCTTGACATAAGATTTATTTCGTCCTATAATAGTGCGTAGAGAGGAATTTGAATGAAGGAAAAAGAGTTTCGCCGAAACATGGCAGTCTTTCCCATCGGCAGTGTTATGAAACTGACGGACCTATCTGCCCGTCAGATCCGTTATTATGAAGACCAGAATCTGATTACCCCTGCTCGGAATGAGGGCAATCGTCGGATGTATTCTTTGAATGATATGGACCGTCTTTTAGAAATTAAGGATTATATTTCGGAAGGTTATAATATCGCTGCAATTAAGAGGAAATATGCTGAGCGTGAAGCCAAGTCCCACAAGACCATTAGTGAAAAAGATGTCCGCCGTGCTCTGCATCATGACATCTTGCAGCAAGGCCGTTTTGCTTCTTCTCTACCAACTTTTGGTCAGATGCGTCGACCATAGCTATTTTGTTTGAATTACAAGGAGAAATTTAATGTCTATTACAGCAGCTGATATCCGTCGCGAAGTAAAAGAGAAAAATGTTACCTTTATTCGTCTTATGTTTTCTGATATTTTAGGGACTATGAAGAATGTGGAAATTCCTGCCACGGATGAACAGCTTGACAAGGTCTTATCCAATAAAGCCATGTTTGATGGTTCTTCCATTGAAGGTTTTGTCCGTATCAATGAATCAGATATGTATCTTTATCCTGATTTGGATACTTGGACAGTCTTTCCTTGGGGAGATGAAAACGGCAGTGTAGCGGGCCTGATTTGTGATGTTTATACGACGGATCATGTACCGTTTCTAGGGGATCCTCGCAGCAACCTCAAACGCGCTCTCAAGCATATGGAAGAACTGGGATTCAAGTCCTTTAACCTCGGACCAGAGCCAGAATTTTTCCTCTTTAAGCTAGATGAAAATGGCGATCCGACGCTGGAAGTAAATGATAAGGGTGGCTATTTTGACTTAGCGCCGACAGATTTGGCAGACAATACTCGCCGGGAAATCGTCAATGTCTTGACTAAGATGGGCTTTGAAGTAGAAGCTAGCCACCATGAGGTCGCAGTCGGCCAGCACGAGATTGACTTTAAGTATGACGAAGTGCTCCGTGCTTGTGATAAAATTCAGATTTTTAAGCTGGTTGTGAAAACTATTGCTCGTAAGCACGGCCTTTATGCGACCTTTATGGCTAAGCCGAAGTTTGGTATTGCGGGATCTGGTATGCACTGTAACATGTCCCTCTTTGATCAAGACGGAAATAATGCCTTCTTCGATCCAGAAGATCCAAAAGGTATGCAGCTGTCAGAAACAGCCTACCATTTCTTGGGTGGTTTGATTAACCATGCCTATAACTACACAGCTATCATGAATCCAACGGTTAACTCATACAAACGTCTGGTTCCTGGCTATGAAGCGCCAGTTTATATCGCTTGGGCAGGACGCAATCGTTCACCGTTGGTGCGCGTGCCGGCTTCTCGTGGTATGGGTACTCGCTTGGAGTTGCGCTCCGTTGATCCGATGGCCAATCCATATATTGCTATGGCTGTTCTCTTGGAAGTTGGACTGCACGGTGTCGAAAATAAAATCGAAGCTCCAGCACCAATCGAAGAGAATATCTACATCATGACTCCAGAGGAGCGAAAAGAAGCTGGAATTACAGACTTGCCATCAACTCTTCACAATGCCTTGAAGGCCTTGACAGAAGACGAAGTTGTGAAAGCAGCACTTGGCGAGCATATCTATACTAGCTTCTTAGAAGCTAAGCGTATCGAGTGGGCTAGCTATGCAACCTTTGTCTCCCAATGGGAAGTGGATAATTATTTAGATTTATACTAAACTTAGAGCAGGAGGATTGGCATATCCCCTGCTTTTTCATGGAGGAGGAGAAAGATGGAAGAATTTCATGATTTTATTAAGCGGGTTTTTGATGAGCAATATGAGGCTTGTTTTGGTTCAGGTATGCTTGAAAAACTTGAACCTCAAGATTATTATCTAAGGCAGGAGGAAGATGGCCAGTTAATTGCCTTGCTCCATGCCCAACAGGTGTTGGCAAACATTCATATCAAGGCTTTGGTGGTGGATAAAGAACATCAGAAAAAAGGTTTGGGAGCCAGTCTGCTGGCAGAATTAGAAGAAAAGGCTGCAGAAGTTGGAGCTACTAGTATAACCTTGTCCACTAAATCTTATCAGGCCAAGGATTTTTACATCAAGCAAGGCTATGAAATCTACGCCAGTCTATCAGATGTCCCACAAAAGGGCATTACCAAGTATCATTTTATCAAGCGATTGAGCTGAGCTAGTCTCAATAGATGGAAGTCAATTTGGCTTCTGTTTTTTAATATTCATTTGCATACATTCAGTATGTATGTTAAAATAAAGTTTAAGAAAAGGAGAACAAATGATTACCAGTTTATACCCCGTTTTAATGAGCGAAGATGTCCATCAAGCTGCACAATTTTTCATTGACTATTTCCAATTTCAGGAAACCTTCCGTTCAGATTGGTATATTAGTTTAAAGAATATCGAGAGTGGTTTTGAGCTTGCTTTTATTGATAGCAAGCATGGGACAGTGCCACAAGCCTACCAGTCTAAGGCGAGTGGTCTAATCATCAATATCGAAGTTGACAATGTGGATTTTCTTTATGAAGAATTGCGTCAGCAAGAAGAAATGGAGTTCCTTCTTCCTATTAAGAGTGAAGATTTTGGTCAGCGCCATTTCATTGTGGAAGCGCCGGGTTCTGTTTTGGTTGATGTGATTCAAGTAATTCCACCTAGCGCTGAGTTTGCGGCAAATTATTTGGAGAGTGAAGATGAATAAAAAACAGCAGGCTTCTCTAGAGACAAGCAAGAAAATATTAGCTATCGCCCGGAAACATTTTTCTTTAAAGGGTTATGCAGAAACTTCCTTGGAAGAAATTGTAGATGAATTGGGAATGACAAGAGGCGCACTTTATCATCATTTCGGGAATAAGAAAACTTTATTTACCGCCGTACTGGCACAAATTCAGTCCGAACTGGGATTTTATGTAGAAAAAAATGCCCTGGAAGCACACGATTCTTGGGAGCAGTTGGTGGAAGGCTGTGTTGCTTTTGTTCGTTTTGCGACCTTGACCGAAAATAGACGTATTCTCCTGCTCGATGGTCCCAATGTCGTTGAGTGGAAAGAGTGGCGTCGTCAGGACGAGGCTAATTCTTTCTTTCATTTGAGAGAACAATTAGACATTTTATCTAAAGAAAGAAGACTTATCTCTATTGATTTGGATATGGCAGCTCATATGATTTCAGGCGCCTTGAACGAGTTGTCTCTTTTTCTGGCTGAGAAAGAGGAAGAAGCAGAAGTCAGAGGAGCAGTGAGAAGTCTGTTAAGGGGATTTAGAAATTATGGCGAAAAAGGTTAAAGATTATTATGATTTGGTTTATGCGGAGGATTTGAGCCGTCGCTTGCAAGAAGTTACAGATAAGTTTGATGCTCAGTATTTTATGTCTCTAGTTGAAAGCGACTTAGAGGCTTTGGAATTTACTCAGCGTCAAGAGCTGCTTGCAAAGAGTATCAAAGAATGCTTGCCGCTTTCTTATGCTGATTCTCTGAAGATTTTTGAGCAGATACTTGGGCCAGAGTTAGAGGGTGGCCTAGGGATGTTCTCAGAAGGATACTGGTTGTGGCCGATTGGCAAATACGTAGAACTTTACGGAAGTCAGGAATTTGAGCTGAGTGCAGCCTTCAGCAAGGAATTAACCAAGCGATTTACTGGAGAATTTTCCATGCGGCCCTTGCTGGCTAATTATCCTAAAGCTACCATGGATTTACTGCTAGAGTGGAGCCAAGATGAGAATATGCGCGTCCGCAGATTAGCCAGTGAGTGTATGCGTATCCGACTGCCTTGGGCTAAGAAGCAGACTGTGGTCTTAGATTATTTTGATAAGTTTACTGCTATTTTAAGGAATCTAAAGGATGATGCGGATAAATCAATCCAAAAAAGTGTCGCTAATAATCTGAATGATTTATATAAAGAAGATCCTGAAAAATTTGAGAGTGTGATTGGAGCTTGGCAAGAGGAAGAATTGAGTCCGAGTTGCGCTTGGATTATTAAGCATGCTTCGCGAACAAAAAATAAAGCAGAAAAACAAGCTTTGCTGATCTAGCAAAGCTTGTTTTTAGTTATCTTCGTCTGGTGTAAGCACCATCGGAATAATAATAGGTTCGCGCTCGGTGCTTTCGTAGAGGAAAGGACGCAAGGCGTTGACGATAGCGCCGCTGACAGATTGGACGCTGGCGTCTTTATTCTTGAGTGCAATGCGAATGGCATTGAAGAGGATGCGCTGGCTTTGGCGAATGAGGTCACCTGATTCGCGCATGTAGATAAAGCCACGGCTGAGAATATCTGGACCAGCTAAAATCATCTTGGACTCAAAGTCAACCGTTGCGACAGCCAGGACAACGCCGTCCTCTGATAGGTCTTTACGGTCGCGCAGGACAGCAGCTCCGATTTCACCAATGCGGTTCCCATCAACATAAATATCCTGAGCGTTGAAGCTGCCGGCAATACGAGCTGAGTCAGCTGTCAGAGCCAACACATCACCATTACTCATGATGAAGATATTGTCTTTTGGTACTCCAGTATCAACTGCTAGACCTGCATGGACTTTCTGCATACGGTATTCACCATGGACTGGCATGAAATATTTAGGCTTGATCAAGCGGAGCATGAGTTTCTGCTCTTGTTGGCCACCGTGTCCAGAGGTGTGGATGTTGTTAATCTTGCCGTGAATCACTTCTACACCGGCTTCGGAAATAATGTTAATCAGCTTGTTAACGCTGGTCGTATTACCAGGGATAGGGCTGGATGAGAAGATGACTGTATCTCCTGGTTGCAGTTGAACCTGACGGTGGGTACCATTGGCAATCCGAGACAGGGCTGCCATCGGCTCACCCTGACTTCCGGTACACATAATCAGCACTTCGCCAGCTGGGTAGTCCTTGAGTTCATTTGGCTCGATGAAGGTATCTTTAGGAACCTTGATATAGCCCAACTCAATCCCGTTGACAATAGCCTTTTCCATGGAGCGGCCAAAGACTGCAATCTTACGGCCGGTCTTGACAGCAGCATCTGCTGCCTGCTGGAGCCGGAAGATGTTTGAGGCAAAGGAGGCGAAAATAATCCGTCCATGTATGCCTTCGATAATCTTCATGATAGATTGCCCGACCACTTTTTCGGAATTGGTAAAGGTCGGAACTTCAGCATTGGTCGAGTCAGATAGGAGGCAGAGAACGCCTTCCTCGCCCAGAGCAGCCATGCGGTGCAGGTCGGCCGGCTCACCGACTGGTGTAAAGTCAAACTTGAAGTCACCGGTACAGACAATCTTACCCTGCGGCGTATGGATGACAATTCCCAAAGGCTCTGGAATAGAGTGGGTTGTCCGGAAGAAAGTAGCTTTCAGATGCTTGAACTGCAGTTCTGTGTTTTGATTGATTTCATAGAGCTTGGCATCACGCAAAAGTCCATGCTCTTCTAACTTGCCGCGAATGAGGGCCAGGGCCAAAGGACCAGCATAGATAGGAACATTGGCTTGCTTGAGCAGGAAAGGAATACCGCCGATATGGTCCTCGTGCCCGTGGGTGATGAGGACAGCTTTTACGCGGTCAATATTTTCCACGATATAAGAGTAGTCGGGAATGACATAGTCAATTCCTAGTAGGTCGTCTTCTGGGAACTTGATACCGGCATCCACGATGATGATTTCATTTTGGTATTCAATCCCGTAGGTGTTTTTACCGATTTCGCCTAACCCACCAATCGCAAAAACGCCAACTTCTTTGGGTTTTAAGGTATATGCCATGGGTTAGAACTCCGTCAATTCAAAAGTGCCTGACTCTTTTTCGTATTCGAGGTGTTTGTCAGACAAGAGCTCGATAAATTCAATATTGTAAGGGGTATTTTCTTCGACTAACTTACGAGCCTGAATACGGCCTTCCAATTGATTAGCTGCTTCAATCTCTAAATAAAGGGCACGTGTCTTTTCACGGCGCGGACTGCGCTCTTTTGTTTCCTGATAAAAAACTTTGTAAATCATAAGATTCCTTTCTGTGATAAGGTCTAAAAAATAAAAGAAGGCAGGCGTTAGCGCATTTCTTCACATGATAAATTAAAAATGATAAATGGAAAGTGAGCGATTGCTGTGACTTCTGATAGGGCTTACTCAAATGAAGAGGCTAAAATGCTGTTTTAGCCTTGTATCTTATGGAAAAGTAAGAGTAATGAAATTGACCTGATGTTTAATTATTATTGTAATTATACCATAGAATGAGCTTAGGAAGCAAGTCGGGACGGTGAATTTCAGAGACGGTTTTTCAGCCAAAGCGGCTTGACAAAAAGAAAAATCAAGCGATGAACATTTGGTCACTTGATTTTGAGGGCTGCTTATTTGGCGAAATAGCCGTGCTTGCGGTACCAATCTACCACGTCAGCTAAGCTTTCTTCGAGAGGGCGATGCTGTCCGCCTAGCTCGCTCTCGGTTTTGGCAAAGCTAAAATTACTTTTGAGATATTCTTCGGCCATGAGATGAGCGAGCTCATTGGTAACCAAAATTGGTCTTTTGGTGAGCCGGTGGTAGAGCTCACTTGCTTGGGCATAGATTTTTACGAAAAGAGGGGAGATCTTGCGCTTGGGGGCGGGAACGCCAGTGATTTTTTCCAGTATTTGGTACAATTCTGTCATGGTCACTTGCCGTCCAACTGCCAGATAGCGCTCCTTTGAGCGTCCGTATTTCATGGCGCGGAGATGAATATCTGCTACATCTCTAGCATCCACCATATTATAGCTAGCCTTTAAGATACCTGGAAGTTTTTGCTCTACAAAATTGATAATCAGCTGCCCACTGGAGGTCGGACCAAGGTCTCTAGGACCCAACATTACACTCGGCAAGATAAAGCAACCGAAAACATCTGAATGCTTGTCCAAGAAATCACGAACGGCCTCTTCACTCAAAATCTTGCTGCGATAGTAATCAAAAGGAGTATCTTTTGAGCGAGACATGCTTTCATCGATTAGCTGATTGGCCTCACCTTCCAGTACGACACAGGAGGAAGTATGGACAAATTGGCGGATACCAGCCTCGTAAGCAGCTTCTAGGAGGTTATTTGTGCCTATAATATTAGTGTCGTAGAGCTCCTGCCAGTGCTTGCCGCCTTTATAATTATCGCGGAAAAAAGCAGCGGTATGAAAGAGGCTGTCGCAGCCTGCTAGATAGTCACGATAGCTTTCGGGCTCTAAAATATCCCCCTTGACAATCTGGATAGGCAGGTCGGCAAATTGTTTGCGCGCTTTTTCCTCGGAGCGAACGAGAGCGGTCACTTGAATGTTTTCTTTTAGCAGAGCACGCACGAGATTATTTCCTAAAAGACCGGTCGCACCAGTCACAAAAGCGTGGGTCATTGTTCTAGCTGGTTTTTGATTTGTAGGGTTTGGGGTCATCCGTTTTTCCTCCTTTTGCAAATAGATGATATATCATCTATTTAAGATTTTATATTTTTTAACTAAAATTGTCAACAATTTACCTAATCTAGTGTAAAATAGTATAGAAGTGATTTTTGAAAGGAGAGCAGCGTGGTAGCAGAAGGAATTCGATTTGGCTATTTGTTTAGAAGTGCAGAGAGCTTAGCGACGAGAGAATATGGGAAGTTGCTAGAGCCTTTGGGAATTACGCCCAATCAAAGCGAGGTCTTGCTCGTTTTGGGCGAACATGCTCCGCTGTCTCTCAAGGGCTTGGGGGAATCCCTGATTTGTGAGGAAAAAAGCCCTAGTCGCTTGGTGCAGGCTTTGATTAAAAAAGGCTTGGTCAAGAAGGAAATTTCTAGCAAGGACAAGCGCAGTTCTCGCTTGAGCTTGACTGCTGCTGGAGCGGATTTGCTGCCCAAGATTGCTGAGCAAGAAGCGATTTTTGGAAAACACTTGGCGCAGCAAGTGCCTAATTTGGAGGCTTTTAGCCAGATTTTAGAGGAATTTTTGGTAGATAGTTTCTACGAAGACAAATTAAAACGCCGCTCACTTTGGCGGCAAGAGGAAAAATAGAGGATAAGCATGAAGATTGCAGCTTTTGATACGTCAAGTAAGGCGCTGACGCTCGCGATTTTAGAGGACGAGACCTTGCTGGCGCAGATGACTTTAAATATAAAGAAAAACCACAGCATTACCCTGATGCCGGCTATTGATTTTCTGATGAATAGTCTGGACATGAAGCCGACGGATTTGGATCGTATCGTAGTTGCTCAGGGTCCGGGCAGCTACACAGGTCTGCGAATGGCGGTGGCGACAGCCAAGACTCTGGCTCATACCCTCAAGATTGAGCTGGTCGGTGTGTCTAGTTTGCTGGCTTTAGTCCCAGAGCAGGTGGAAGGTTTGGTCATTCCTGTCATGGATGCCCGCCGCAATAATGTCTATGCTGGCTTTTACCAGTCTGGTCAGGCTGTACGGCCGGAAGCCCATCTACCTTTGGAAGAGGTTTTGGAAATAGCTAGCGCTGCTAACCAATCAGTCACCTTTGTCGGAGAAACGACAGCTTTTACGGAGCAGATTGAAGCGGCTCTTCCTCAGGCTGCCATTCAGCCGACTTTACCTGAGGCAGCAACTATTGGTCGTCTTGGTTTAGAACTGCCAGCTCAGTCTATTCATGATTTTGTTCCTAATTATCTCAAGAGGGTAGAGGCCGAGGAAAATTGGCTCAAGACCCACCAGGAATCCAGTAATTCTTACATTCAGCGCCTATGATTAAGTTGAGAAAATGGAGCGACAGCTCGGATGTGGACGTGGCAGTTCTAGCAGAAGAGCTGGAACAGCTCTTACTTGCAGTCTATGAGGTCAGCCCTTGGACTGTGGGTCAATTGGAAGAGGTCCTGCTCTCGAATGTGAATAGATGTGCGCTAGCAGAAGATGGGAGTCAGCTTGTCGGCTTTTTAGTCTGGCAGGATACAGACTTTGAAGCAGAAGTTCTGCAGATTGCTGTATTGCCTAACTATCAGGGACAGAAAATCGCGACAGCCTTGTTTGACTTTTTGCCAGCAGACAAAGAAATTTTCCTCGAAGTGAGGGAGTCCAACAAGCCAGCTCTGCTATTTTACAAAAAAGAAAAATTTGAAGAAATCGCGCGGCGGAAGGCCTACTACCATGCGCCGGTGGAAGATGCGATTGTCATGAAAAGAGAGATCCATGAAAGATAGATATATTTTAGCTTTTGAGACTTCCTGTGATGAGACCAGTGTGGCGGTTCTGAAGAATGAGACTGAGCTTTTGAGCAATGTCATTGCCAGCCAGATTGAGAGTCACAAGCGTTTTGGCGGAGTGGTACCGGAAGTGGCCAGCCGTCACCATGTGGAGGTCATTACGGTTTGCATTGAGGAGGCCTTGGCAGAAGCAGGGATTAGCGAGGAGCAAGTCACAGCGGTGGCCGTTACCTACGGTCCTGGTCTGGTTGGGGCGCTTCTGGTCGGCTTGGCGGCGGCCAAGTCTTTTGCTTGGGCTCATGATATTCCCTTGATTCCGGTCAATCACATGGCTGGACACCTGATGGCAGCTCAGAGCGTGGAGCCCTTGGAATTTCCCTTGCTGGCTCTCTTGGTCAGTGGCGGCCATACTGAGCTGGTCTATGTTAGTCAGGCTGGTGACTATAAGATTGTGGGGGAAACTCGCGATGATGCGGTCGGTGAAGCCTATGATAAGGTCGGTCGAGTCATGGGGCTGACCTATCCAGCAGGCCGGGAGATTGATCAGCTGGCTCATGAGGGACAGGATATTTATGATTTTCCGCGGGCCATGATTAAGGAAGACAATCTGGAATTTTCTTTTTCCGGCCTCAAGTCAGCCTTTATCAACCTGCACCACAATGCCCAGCAAAAAGGAGAGACTTTGTCTAATCAAGACTTGTCAGCAAGCTTTCAGGCAGCGGTCATGGATATTCTCATGGCCAAGACTAAGAAAGCACTGGAAAAATATCCAGTTAAGACTCTGGTCGTGGCGGGCGGTGTTGCGGCCAATCAAGCCCTGAGAGAACGCTTGGCAGCTGAGATTAAGGATGTTAAGGTGATTATTCCGCCTCTTCGCCTCTGCGGTGACAATGCTGGTATGATTGCTTATGCTAGTGTCAGTGAGTGGAATAAGAAGAGTTTTGCCAGTTTGGATCTGAATGCTAAGCCGAGTTTGGCTTTTGAAACGATGGAGTAAAGGAGAAGAATGCGTGGACAGACATTTAAACAAGGGGCACAAGCGGCAGTGCCAACGGCTCTGGGCTATATTGGGATTGGTCTAGCCTGCGGCATCATGGCGGCGCCTCATATGAATCCCTTGGAGATGGGGCTGATGAGTATTCTGGTTTATGCTGGCAGTGCCCAGTTTGCCATGATTGGTTTATTTGCCCGGCAGGCGCCGGTTTTGGCCATCGCACTGACTGTTTTTCTCATCAATATCCGGCATCTTCTGCTCTGTCTGCATGCATCGACCCTTTTTCGTAAGGCTAGCTTGATGCAGAATATTGTCATTGGATCTTTTTTGACGGACGAATCTTATGGGGTCTTGATGGGAGAGCAGGTGCATACAGAAGAGATTGCGGCTAGCTGGATGATGGGTAACAATTTCATGAGTTATACTTCTTGGATTTTGGGTACTATTTTAGGAACTGCCCTCGGCGCCCTTCTGCCCAATCCTGAGAGCTTTGGCCTAGACTTTGCCCTAGTTGCCATGTTTATTGGCATTTTCTCTTCTCAGTTTACAATCATGCTGCGACGGGTCAAGATAAAGAAGCTCTTTTTCGTCTTGGGCGTGGTGGGAATTGCCTACTTGGTCCTAACTATGCTGCTTCAAAATTCGCTGGCGGTGCTTTTTGCAACCTTGCTAGGCTGTACAGTGGGGGTGCTTTTGGATGATAAGTAAATATATTTTGCTGGCTATTCTTTTGTCAGCCCTGGTCACTTGGATTCCGCGGATTTTGCCCTTTATCCTAGTCAAGTACAAGGGTCTTCCGCCTATGGCAGAGCGTTTCCTCAAATATTTGCCAGTTTCCATTATCTTTGCCCTTATCCTGTCCAGTGTCACCAATGCTAAAACAGGTCAGCTGCCGAGTTTTAAATGGCTGGATTTAATAGTCGTTTTTCCGACTAGCTATGTAGCTTTTAAGTATAAAAACTTGATTGCAACTGTTGTGTTTGGTGTAGTCTTAGTAGCCTTGCTGCGCTATCTGACTGGATTTCTTGGGCTGTAAAGAGATACAAGACAGATTGAATCGGTCGATTCGGTCTGTTTTTTTTGTTAAATTCTAAGAATTATCTGAAAATATAATATTTTATGCTATAATGGAAGCAATCAAAATTATGGAGGTTCGGAAATGGCAGAAGCAGGTCATAAATTTTTAGCAAAATTAGGAAAGAAACGTCTTCGTCCTGGCGGTAAGCTGGCAACGGACTGGCTGATTGAGCAGGGGCAGTTTTCCAGTGAAAAGAAGGTTCTAGAAGTTGCCTGCAATATGGGGACCACAACAATCGAGCTTGCTAAAACATATGGCTGCCAGATTACTTCTGTTGATTTGGATAAGGCTGCGCTGGCTCAGGCTAAGCTTAATGGAGACAAAGCTGGTGTTAGTGAACTCGTCACATTTGAGCAGGCTAATGCCATGAAGCTGCCTTATGATGACAATTCTTTTGATATCGTTATTAATGAAGCCATGCTGACCATGCAAACGGATAAGGGGAAGGCCAAATGTATGGATGAGTACTACCGGGTGCTGAAGCCAGACGGAGTGCTCCTCACCCACGACGTCATGCTCAAACAAAGAGATGAGAATGTCCGAGAAGAGCTGTCACGTGCGATTAATGTCAATGTGGGGCCTCTAACCGAGGGATCTTGGATTCAGCTAGCACGTTCTCACGCTTTTGACCGTGTGGACACCTTTGTTGGCGAAATGACCTTGATGAGTCTTCGAGGTATGATTTATGACGAAGGACTGGGTGGCACACTGAAAATCTGCTTCAATGCCCTCAAGAAAGAAAACTATAGTCAATTTATGAAGATGTTTAAGATGTTCCAAAAAAATCAAGAAAAACTGGGCTTCATAGCCATGGTTTCTCGTAAATAAATGCTAGCTACTTTAGAAAATTTAAAGTGACTTTAAAAATTTCATAAAAGGCTTGACTCTACCCTTAGGTCAGGGTTTATACTATAGTGGTAAGGAGGTCTATCATGTACCATATCAAAGAAGCGGCGCAGCTGTCAGGTGTCTCTGTAAAAACCCTGCATCATTATGATAAAATCGGACTGTTAGTCCCAGCCAAATCAGAAAATGGCTATCGGACATACAGTCAAGCTGATTTAGAGCGGTTGCAGGTCATCCTTTACTATAAGTATCTGGGTTTTTCTTTGGAGAAAATAGCAGAGCTGCTGAGTCAGGATGAACAGGCTTTATTGCCGCATCTGGTTAGGCAGTTAGAGTATTTGCAGCAGGAAAGAGACCGCTTGGATACCTTGATTTCCACCTTACAAAAAACCATCCAAGACGAAAAGGGAGAAAGAAAGATGACAATGAAAGAAAAATTTGCAGGCTTTGCCTACGAAGACAATCACAAATATCATCAAGAAGCTGTCGAAGAATACGGTCAAGAAGTCATGGCAGAAGCATTGGCTCGTCAAAATGGACGGGAAGAAGAATCTGCCGCAGCCTTCAATCAAGTTTTTCAAAGTCTAGCAGAGAATATGCAGCAAGGCTTGTCGGTTGACGCAGCAGAAAATCAAGAGCAGGCAGCGTGTCTCTTACAAGCCATTCGCACTTATGGTTTTGACTGCTCTATTGAAGTATTCGGTCATATCGGTAAAGGCTATGTCTATAACCCAGAGTTTAAAGAAAACATCGATAAATTTGGAGTTGGCACAGCTCAGTACACAGCAGATGTGATTACAGCTTATGTTCGGACAAATGCGAAATAAATAGGCTAGGAATTTCCTAGCCTATTTATTTCTACTTCAAGTCATAAAGCCAGTCGTCACCGTCTTTATAGTAAAAGAATTCACTTAAATCGTCTTCTAAAAAAACACGCAGCATATCAGACATGTCACTTGTTGCTAGCTTTAAATGGGACAAATTTTTAAAATCTTCCCACCAGACCTTTCCTTCATCTGAGGATTGCAGCACACCGGAATAGTGCTTTGTCTTGTAGAGCAGGACGACATAACGAAAATCTTTATCATCATACCAATTCTTTATGCCACAAAGTTGAGGATTGAATATGGTTAATCCAGTTTCTTCTTTGATTTCTCTGATAACTGCATCGGTAAAAGATTCTCCGCGCTCTACATGCCCGCCAGGAAAAGTGATGCCGGGCCAGTCAGACTTGACTCGTTCTTGTACGAGAACTTTTTCTCCGTCATAAATCATGCACATGTTGACGAATTCTACATTTTCTAGTCGATTCATTTGCTTATTCCTTTTGTTTGACCTGAATGGATAAATATGAGCCATCACTCATAATGCAAGCTTCCTGCCACCCAGCCGGTACAGAGGGCAGATGTGATGTTGAAGCCACCTGTGTGGGCATTGATGTCTAGGACCTCTCCAGCAAAGTGGAGACCGGGAACGAGCTTGCTTTCCAGAGTTTTGGGATTAATTTCTTTGAGGCTGACTCCGCCCTTGGTTACAAAGGACTTGGCCAGGGACATTTTGCCAGTGACAGGGATGGGCAGTTCTTTGATTTGTTTGATGAGAGCCTCTTTTTCACTGAGATTGAGTTGTTTGACTTTCTCGGGAAAGGGTTGGGCAAAAAAGTCTGCCATTCGCTCGGGCAGGAGAATTTTCAGGCAGTTCTTCAGGGATTTTTCCCGATGTTCTTCTAAAAAATCCGTCAGAGCCTGCTGACTCATCTGTGGCAAAAGGTCCAGATAGATGGTTTCACCGCCCTTGACAAAGCTAGACAAGCGCAGAGCTGCCGGACCTGATAGGCCAAAGTGGGTAAAGAGCAAGTCGTGGGTGATGACATGCTTGCCATAGCTGAGGGTCACATCGTCCAGCGAAATCCCCTGAAGCGCTTTGTGAGGAAAGTCAGTCAGAAGAGGACTTTCAGCAGCTTCTAGGTCAGTCACTGTGTGCTTGAAGTGTCGGGCAATATCATGACCGAAGCCTGTCGAGCCTGTTGAAGGGTAGGACTTGCCGCCAGTCGTCACAATCAATTTCTGGCAGGTCCAAGTCTGGTCGCTGGATCTGACAGTGAAAAGCTCATCAGATTTTTTGACGGAGACAATTTCGGTATTGGTGATGACAGTACCGCCCAGCTCTGCAATTTTCTTTTCCAAAGCTTCGATAATGGTGCGGGACTTGTCTGTCGCTGGGAAAACACGGCCGTGGTCTTCAACCTTGAGTTTGACACCGTTCTCTGTAAAGAAGTTGATGATATCATGGTTGTCAAACTGGGAAAAAACGCTGTAAAGAAAGCGTCCGTTGCCCGGAATACCAGCCATGAGGTCATCTAGGTTTCCGTTATTGGTCACATTGCAGCGGCCACCACCCGTTCCGGCTAGTTTTTTGCCCAATCGTTTATTTTTCTCGATAAGCAGGGTCTTCTGTCCGTAGAAAGAACTGGAAATGGCAGCCATCATGCCAGCCGGTCCTCCTCCGATGATGATTGTGTCGAAATACTTCATTGGAATTTCCTTTCGTGGAGAGTGGTTTTTATCTGTTGGTTAGAAGTCTGGTATATCCTTACGGATGCCTTTTTGCTGTCTTGTGGTTCCTCTTGGAGGACTATACCTAGGAATATCTAGGCTTCTAAATTCATTAGATTTTTTCATTTCTTTTATTAGACTAATCTGTCTCATTGTATCACAAAAAGGGGTTGAAAAGATAGGAGTCAGGCTCAAAAAATATTGTGAAATTTGACAGTTAAGGCTTGATATGATAAGATTTAGGTATCTATAAACTAGAAAAAGTTTTTGAGGAAATTATGGCAATTGAAAAGACAGTCAGCGAGTTAGCCGAGATTCTTGGAGTTAGCCGCCAGGCGATTAACAATCGTGTCAAGGCACTGCCGCCAGAAGATACGGAAAAGAATGAAAAAGGAGTCACAGTGGTGACTCGTAGCGGCTTGATTAAGCTGGAAGAGATTTATAAGAAAACTATTTTTGAAGATGAACCTGTTAGCGAAGATGTGAAGCAACGCGAGCTGATGGAAATCTTGGTGGACGAAAAAAATGCTGAGATTGTGCGTCTCTATGAGCAGCTTAAGGCCAAGGACAGCCAGTTGGCTAAGAAAGATGAGCAGTTGCGCATCAAGGATGTCCAGATTGCTGAAAAGGACAAGCAGCTGGATCAGCAGCAGCAGCTAACAGCTAAGGCTATGAATGAGCGTGAGACCTTGCTGTTGGAGTTGGATGAAGCCAAGGAAAAGGTGCAGGAGCAGGAAAGCAAGGGCTTCTGGGCACGTTTATTTGGAAAATAAAAATAAGGTTGGGACATCTGTCTCAACCTTGTTTTAAATAAGAATCGCTTTTTAGCAAGTTTTGTATTATTCACAACATAAAGGAAGAAAATGAAATCACAAAGACTGGGACTTTTACGTCTCTATCGTAATCTTGATAAAATTCTGTTGCTCTTTTTCACAGTCTTTATGCTCATGGAGCTGGCCTGGGTGCCTTTCAACTCCTTTGCAGCAGAGACTCTGCTCAAGCAGACAGGCTACCTCTTCTTATCTTATACGAATGCCCTGAAGGTTCTGACTTCAAATGTCTGGGTTGGCTTAGCCTTTCTAGCGCTTTTTGCGGCCAATCTCTTTGTCGCTTATTTTCAGATTGGACTGATATTTATGGGGCTCCGCAATCTTCTGGACGAGGAAGAACGAAGCGCCTTTCAGTTCATTAAGAAAAGTTTCAAAGACAGCGGCTCGCTAATTCGCTACGCCCGGCCCAGTAAGATCCTCTTTATTGCACTGTATATGGGCTTTATCTTTCCCTTTCTGAGGCAAATTCTCAAAATCTACTATTTGAATAAAATTTTGATTCCAGAATTTATCGTGACCTATCTCAAGACAGCCTTATGGATGAAATTATCAATCTATGCTTTAGGTTTTCTGCTTTTTTTGATAGCTGTCCGTCTGATGTTTGCCCTGCCCAAGCTCTTTTTTGAGCATTTCCGCCTACGAGACGCGATTAGGTATAGTTTGGAGAAGACCAAGGGGCACTTGATTCGCTATACTTGGCAGCTCTTTTGGATACTGGCCAAGAGCTTTCTCTTCTTTCTTTTAAGCAGCATTCCGATTTTAGTGTTGCAGCAGTATGCGGATGGCCAGTCCAATCAGATAGCCTTGACAGCAGCGGTTGTCAATTACTGCCTCATAAAGCTGGCTTATTACTTCATGGTAGCCTATTTTCTGATTAAGTTCGTGGCTTTTCTGACAGACAGCAAGCTGTCTGAGTACCGATACAGGAAAGGCCTGCCACTCATGCGCTGGTTTATCCTTTTGGTCACTAGCTCTGTCTTTGCCCTTGAAGGCTTTGCCTATCTCAATCTACCCTTGGAAAACGTCCCTCTGACTATCTCGCATCGTGGAGTTTCACAGGGAAATGGTGTCCAGAATACAGTTGAGTCGCTAGAGAAAACTGCCCTGCTCAAGCCGGATTATATCGAAATGGATGTTCAGGAGACCAAGGATGGCCAGTTTGTCATGATGCACGATGCCAATCTAAAAGCCTTGGCCGGCGTCGATTCCAGACCGCAAGAGCTGACTCTGCAAGAGCTGACGGCTTTAGATATTTCAGAAAATGGACACACTGCCAAAATTTCCAGCTTTGATGCTTATCTCAAACGAGCCAATCAGATGGGGCAGCGACTCTTGATAGAAATCAAGACCAGCAGCTTGGACTCAGATGATATGATGGACCGTTTCCTGAGCCAATATGGAGCCAATATCAAGGTTTATGGCCATCAGATTCAGTCTTTGGACTATCAGGTTATTGACAAGACAGTCCAGTATGATGAGAGCATACCGACCTTCTTTATCCTGCCCTACAATACTATTTTCCCACGGACACAGGCTTCCGGCTATACGATGGAGTATTCGACCCTCGATGAAAACTTTGTTGATAAGCTATGGATGACGGATAAGCAGCTTTATGACTGGACCATTAATGATGCAGACAGTATCGGTAAATCCTTCCGCTTGGGCGTTGATGGCATGATTACCGACGATTTGGAGCTGGTGCAGAGCTCTATCAAGGAGCTGCAAAACAAACCTGACTATGCCCTGCTTTTGATGAGTAAGGCAGCGGATTTGCTTAATTTTGTGTAGTGGACTGGTGAGGGAACGACTATAAATCAAAAAAGACTGAGATTCTTCAGTCTTTTTTGCTGGTTCGAGTATTGCTTGACTTATGTTTAGTCAAGTTGGAAGGTTATTTATCTTGCTTAAAATGGCAATTTGCCTGCGAAAGCGCCCATTTTCTTCTGAGTAGCATCATCAATCTGAGCCAGCGCGTGATTGAGGGCCTGCGCAGTCATCTCTGACAGAGTTTCCAAATCTTCAGGATCCACAACTGCTGGATTGAAGTCAATGCTGACTACCTTTTTATCGCCAGTCAGTTTAGCAACGACTAAGTCTTGAGCTGATTTGCCGGTAAATTCTGTTGCAGCTAGTTCTGCCTGTCCTTTTTCCATTTGTTTTTGAAGCTTTTGTGCTTGCTTCATCATGCTTTGCATGTTCATCATAAGATTTTCTTTCCTTTCTCTCACAAGGGCTAAGCCCTTGGTAATCTTCACTCTTCAAATTATATCATTTTTTGGAAAAGTGGCAAGAAGAAGATTTCTAAGAGGTTTGACAAAAATTTAGCCTTTATAGTAGAATGGTCATGAATCTATATACCAAGGAGAAGACAACTTGAAAAACAAGAAGATAAAAGCTTTGCTGTTGGTAGTGCTCTCATCCCTTTTTATCCTAATTGGCTGCAGTGGCAGTCCCAAAATTCAGGGAAAATGGAATGTACAGGATGCTAGCGGTGAACAAAAGACCATTGAAATAAAAGACAAGACCATTATTGTCAACGAAGAAGAGTATGAGTATACTCAAAATGCAGTTGGTTTTAAGAATGGAGTGAGTTATTACGGCCTGACTCGGAAAGATAATGGCGGAACATTTTCTATCATCTTTCCTGAGAAAGATAAAAACATTGCTATTATGCTAATTCCTGACTCAGACGATGACTATCTCACAGGCAGTATGCTCTTTGCTATGAACCGCAAGGAAAAGCCAGATTATAAAAAATATGCAGAGGAATATCTCAATCTACAATAAAAGAAAAGCCCTTAGAAACTTCTGTTCTTAGGACTTTGTCTTCAATCTGAAGCGCTGAATTTCAGCGTCTTTTTCTTTTATTAATGTGATGTCATTGTTGGCAAATCCAAACTAGATTGCTCCAAATCTACCGTCAGCTCATAGTCAGTCTTATCACGAACGGTATGCTCAAAGTCTGTAGTGTAGAGGACGAGGCGCAGTTGGTCGCCTTTTTTCATCTTATAGATGGTTGGTTGCAGTTCAAAGGAAAATTCTAGCCATTGGTCAGGAGTGACTTCTTCGACAGTCAGTAGATTTGTCCGGTTTTGCAGGTTGATGAAGCCTTTGGTGATGACGCGATGAGGCGTTTCAGTATGGGGGAGTTCAACCAGATTGTCCAGCATATAGTAGCGGCCGTTGTCCATGACTCTAAGCTCAATAGGCGTAGGAATCGGTGTGAGGCGTTTAGCTGGTCCGAAGTCCAGCAATTGAGCAGAAATCAATCCCTTATCGGTGCTGGATTTGAGGTGAAGAGTGAGCTGGCTCGCTCCGTTGAGAAAGAGGTCCTTTTCCAAGGTCCAGTCCAGAGTAATCTGGTTGACCTTACCGTCAAAGAGCTCAGTCTTGAAGCTTTGGTAATTTTTAGCAAAACGATTATAGTCTTCTTCTGGATATTGATTTTGGATAGATTGGCAGTCTTGGCCTAGTTGGAGCTGAAGTTTCTGCTCTTGTCCGCCGAAGTCTTCCAAGGTCAGCCAACTTTGAGCTTGACTGTTATCCTGCCAAATGATTGCTGGCAGTTCGAAGTCTGATTCACATCCCAGCAGTTTTTTGCTCAGCAGAGCATTGATAGACTCACGGAAGTCAATGGACTGCCAGTTGTTCATGTAAACATGGGCACCGTTATGGAAGAAGAGATGCTTTTTTATGCGGGATGGTAAGGCTCGAAACATATTATAGACATGGAGAGGCTTAACGTTCCAGTCTTGAGAGCCATGGGTGAAGACGACTTCGGCCTTGACCTTATCTGCATGGAGCAAGTAGTTGCGATCATGCCAAAATTGACTGTAATCTCCGGTTTTCCGATCTAGGTCTTTGCGCTGTTGCTCTAAGCTTTGTTGATAAGCGTCGTTGTTGCGCAGGTAGTCACCAGCCCTCAGGTTGCGGGAGTAGGTCAGTTCGGTCAGGGATTCAAAATCCTCTCCTGGATAGCCGCCAGGACTTGTGACAAGGCCGTTTTCGCGGTAGTAGTTGTACCAAGAAGAAATCCCAGCTTCGGCGATGATGACCTCCAGTCCATCTACGCCAGTCGTTGCCAGACCGTTGGACATGGTGCCCAGATAGGAGATACCGGTCGTAGCCACTTTTCCGTTGGACCAAGTGGCCTTGATTTCCCGTTGGCGAGTGTGGTCGGTGAAGGCTCGGCAGCGGCCGTTGAGCCAATCAATAACGTTCTTATAGGCTTCGATCTGCTGATAGTCGCCGCTGGTCATCAGTCCTTCAGAGTCTTTAGTTCCCACGCCAGACACATAGAGATTGGCAAAGCCGCGGGACAGCAAGTAGTCATTGAGTGTGTAGGTGCCGATATGGCCTAATTTTTCCTCGGCTTCAGAGACTTCTTGGACAGGAGCTGGCGAATCCAGCTGGAGCAATTTGAGCTTAGGATCTTCTACTGTGATTTGATGAGGCTCTTTTTTTACTAAGTCCACATTCATATCATGGAGAGCCTTGTCGCTTGCGGGGTCATTGGTTCCTTGATGATAAGGAGAAGCAGTCATGACGGCCGGAATTTTCCCTTGGTAACGAGGACGGATAATGCTGACCTTGATGAGGTCCGGACGACCATCTTGATCAGTATCCACGCGTGATTCTACGTAAACCACCTCTCGGATGGCGTCGTGGCTGGAAAAGGTTGCCAGACTCTTGCCGTTGAAGTAGTGGTGGGTATTGTCCTCAGGAATTAACCCCTCGCTGACTAGCTTATCAACTAAGAGGTTACCATTTTTTGTCCGAGTGTTGAGCAGCTGGTAGAGATTTTCTAACAAGTCTCCAAATGTAATGGGAAAGCCCGTTTCTTTGCGAAAGGCCTCAACATCTGTAAAATCAATAAAGGGCGAGAACTCAAGCAGCTGAAAGGCCACAGTATAAAAGACAGACGCCGTCAGTTCTCTGTCAGACTGGAAAAAGCTCAGCAGGTCTGTTTGGCTGTCAGCAGCCCAGGATTTCAATGGATGATCTGTATTTTTATAAGTGAAAAAGCTGGTGCGGAGAAAATCTTCAAGATTTTCCTTATCAGAGCGATTGCTGTCATAAAAAAAGCCTAGTTCAGCTAATTCTGTCAACATATTTTCCCTTTTCGTTCTTGCATAACTATACTGATTAAAACGCATATTCTTCCCTCTTTTTCTTATTTTTATTAAAAATGACCTTTACATTATCCATTATACTTGATAAAATAGACTTTGTCTAAAAAATATTTAAGGAGTATCACTAAATGGATTTCGAATGGGTCGTTAAATACGCCACAGAATTTTTAGGAACAGCTATCCTCATTGTCTTGGGGAACGGAGCTGTTGCCAACGTTGAATTAAAAGGAACTAAGGGACATCAGAGCGGTTGGTTGGTCATCGCTGTCGGATACGGTATGGGGGTTATGATTCCAGCTTTGATGTTTGGTAATGTGTCCGGTAACCATATCAACCCTGCCTTTACTTTGGGACTTGCTGTCAGCGGGTATTTCCCTTGGGCACAGGTTGCGCCATACATTGCAGCACAGATTTTGGGAGCTATCTTCGGACAGGCCTTGGTCGTTGCGACCCACCGTCCTTACTATCTGAAAACAGAAAATCCTAACAATATCTTAGGTACTTTCTCTACTATCTCTAGCCTAGATCATGGCACACCTGAATCACGTAAAGCTGCCTTGTTCAATGGTTTTATCAATGAATTTGTTGGTTCTTTTGTTCTTTTCTTTGCTGCTCTAGGCTTGACTAAGAACTTCTTTGGGGCAGAAGCGTTACAATATTTGAAACCATTTATTGAGCAATCTGGTCAGCAGTTGACTGATGCAGCAGTGAAAGCACAAGTGGCTCCGCATACTGCTGCTGGTCTTTCAGTCGCTCACTTGGCACTTGGTTTCTTAGTAATGGCTTTGGTAACCTCTCTGGGAGGCCCTACTGGACCTGGGCTGAACCCAGCTCGTGACCTTGGACCTCGTATCCTCCACTTCATCCTGCCAGAATCTGTTTTGGGCAAACACAAGGGTGATTCAAAATGGTGGTATTCTTGGGTTCCAGTTGTGGCACCGATTCTTGCAGGTATCACAGCAGTCCTCTTGTTTAAAACAATCTACGGATAAGCACATAAGATCAGAGTTGGGGGATTTCCTCAACTCTTTTTTCGAACGAAAGAGAAGGTAAAGATGGAGATGCAAGTATCAAAATATCATAAGATCAGTGGCCGCAGAACCTTACTCTTTGGTTTTTTAGCCCTTGTTTTTGGCCTGATTATCATTGTCAATGGCTTCAGATTTACCCAGCTGGCCTTCGATTTTATTTCGCTTTATCTGACAGTTGTTGGCTTGGTAAATATTGTTCTTCATGTTTTTACGCGCAAGAAAGAAGGGGCTGTCTGGCATAGTCTGCTTCAGATTGCAGTCGCTATGGGTATCAGCTGGCTTAACCGAATCAGTGATGTGCCTGTCAATATTGTGATTATCAGTTTGGGTAGCTACCAGATTTTGACGGCCGGTATTTACGGAGTGACCTATCTGCTTTATCGGCAAAATCATGTCAAGGGCGGCTTGCGCTATCTATTTGATACCGTTCTCTATGGTGGGATTGGACTGACCAGTATTCTTTCGCCTGCGACTGACGGACACTTGCAGTTTTTGATTTTGGGAATCTATTTGATGATGCTGGGAATGTCCAATATCCGGGATGGCCTCTTTTTCGACAATGACCGTGAAAAACATCGGCTGCGTAGGCAAATTCGTATTAACCTACCTATTATTTTTGCAGCCTTTATTCCGGTAGAAAATCTGGAACGCTTTAATCGACTGATTCAGGGAGATGCAGCTTCTGATCGTAAAAATGTTTATAGTCTTGTTAAGAATAGAGAAAAAAAGGCGGACTTGGAGGTCTTGGTCCATACTTCAAAGACAAGTTTATTAGGGGGCATTGGTCATGTAGATATTTGTTATCAGGGACAAGTGATTTCTTATGGCAGCTATGATGTTTTTTCTGAGCGATGCAAGGGCATGATTGGAGACGGTGTTCTCTTCAAGGTTCCTAAAGACGCCTATATTGAGCTTTGCAAAAAAGAAAGCAAGAAAACGCTCTTTGGTTATTCTCTGGCTTTGACAGATAAGGAGAAGGAAGCGGTTGAGAAGCGCCTGGCTGAAATTGATCAGCTGTTAGTAGAATGGGAGCCGCCAGCAGAACTGAAAAATGGCCAGCCAACATACTCCTACAAGTTGAAGCATGAACTAGGAGCGCAGCTGTATAAGTTTAAAACCAGTCGTTTCAAGACGTATTTTGTCCTGTCGACCAACTGTTGCCTGCTAGCAGATTCGATTATTGGGCAGACTGGGACAGATATTCTGGATATTCGTGGTATTATCGCGCCCGGTACCTAGCAGTCCTATCTGCAGTACGAGTTTGAGTCCGCTAGGGGTTTGGTCATTGCTCAGACCGTTTACCAATAAATCCAAGGTCTTCTTGTTTTAAAAATTGTTTATTTGCGCATAATTTCTTGTCAAAAAGATGAAAATCCATTACAATAAAATGGTTTGGAGGAATTATGAGCGCGAATCATATTATTAGAATTATCCCTGTATTAAAGATCAATAATCGTCATTTAAATCAAGAATTTTTTGTCAATCAGCTGGGCATGAAGGCCCTTTTAGAGGAAGCTGCTTTTCTGTCTTTAGGAGATCAGACTAAGACTGAGAAACTGCAGTTGGAAGAATCACCCAGTATGCGGTCGCGGCGAGTAAAAGGTCCTAAAAAATTAGCCAGAATCGTTGTCAAGGTTGCAGATGCTAAAGAAATCGAGTCTCTATTGGCCCAAAAGCCTGCTTGGACTAAGCTGTATCAAGGAGAGAAAGGCTATGCTTTTGAAGCTCTGTCACCAGAGGGTGACCTAGTTCTCCTGCATGCTGAAGATAATAGAGCAAATCTGCAAGAGGTCACGGCGGCGCCTGAATTTGAAAAGCAAGAGGACTTCATCGGCCTTAGCCAATTTGAGATAGAAACAGTAGAAATTCGTGTACCTAATGCCAATGAAGCTCAAGAATTTTATAGCAAGATTGAAAATGCGCTGGATTTCCTGACCTTTACAGAAGCAGAGGGACAAGACTTGCAGGCAGACAATGCCCTAACTTGGGACTTGACTATGCTCAAAGCTCAGGTCAATCGTTTAGAAACCGCTGCGCTGCGTCCTATCTTTGAAGGACACGAGGTTTTTGTACCCAAGTCAGATAAGTTCCTGTTGAGTCAGGATTCTAGCAAGATTGAATTGTGGTTTGAAGCATGACTCTAGAAAACATCATCAGTAAAATCAAAGAACAGCTAAAAGATGGTATCTATCCCGGTGCTAGTCTGGCCTTGTACCAAGCTGGCCGGTGGCAGGAATTCTACTTTGGTCTAGCTGATCCGCAAGAAGGAAAGGCTACTCAAGCGGGGTTGGTCTATGACTTGGCTAGCGTCAGCAAGGTGGTCGGAGTTGGTACTCTGGCAGCCTTTTTGTATGAGCAGGGCAAGCTGGAGCTGGATTTGCCCTTGCAGCACTATTATCCGGCCTTTCATCAAGAAGATGTGACCTTGCGTCAGCTCTTGACCCACACATCAGGACTGGATCCCTTTATTCCTAATCGTGATCAGCTGACAGCTCCCGAGTTGAAAGCAGCACTCAATCATTTGACAGTGCTTGAAGATAAGACCTTTCGCTATACGGATGTGAATTTTCTGCTCTTGGGCTTTATGTTGGAAGAAATCTACGGTCAGGCCTTGGATCAGATTTTTCAAAGTCAGATTTTCCAGCCTTGGAGTTTGGCTGAGACTAGTTTTGGACCAGTTCTAGGAGCTGTGCCGACCGTTCGCGGTGTCCAGGATGGTCAGGTTCATGATCCCAAGGCGCGTGTGCTGGGTGTCCATGCTGGCAGTGCTGGCTTATTTTCAACTATCAAGGATTTGGAAATATTTCTGGAACATTATCTGCAGGATGATTTTGCGGCCAATCTGACCCAGAATTTTTCCAAGGAGCCAGGCAAAAGACGCAGTCTAGCCTGGAATCTAGAGGGGCGCTGGCTGGATCACACTGGCTACACGGGAACCTTTATCATGTATAATCGCAAGGAGCAAAAGGCGGCTATTTTCCTGTCCAACCGGACCTATGAAAAAGACGAGCGGGCTCAATGGATCTTAGATCGTAACCAGCTGATGGACCTGATAAGAAGAGAACTTTAAAAGACTCCGGCTGCAAGCCCCGGAGTTTTATCGTGTCTGCCTATATAAATATCGGTCTCTAGCCCCAGTGATTTTCTCTTAATAAAAATCGCTTTTTTTGCCAAAGTATATTAAAATAAGATAGAGAGAATCTACAGACAAGAGAAGAATATGACAAAAGAAATTGGTGTCGGCAAGGCACATAGTAAAATTATTTTAATGGGAGAGCATTCGGTGGTCTACGGCTATCCGGCCATTTCCCTGCCCCTTAATCGTATTGAAGTGACCTGTCAGGTCTTTCCGTCTGAGCGGGCCTGGACCCTCTACGCCGAGGATACGCTGTCTATGGCTGTTTTTGCCTGTCTAGAACATCTCGGTCGGCAAGGGGCTAAGATTCGCTGTCAGGTGGAGTCCATGGTCCCTGAGAAGAGGGGAATGGGGTCTTCAGCCGCGGTTAGTATTGCAGCTATTCGGGCGGTCTTTGACTACTTTGAGGAAGAACTGGATGACCAAACACTGGAGATTCTAGCCAATCGGGCAGAGATGATTGCCCATATGAATCCCAGTGGCCTTGATGCCAAGACCTGCCTTAGCGATGTGGCTATCAAATTCATCCGCAATTTTGGTTTCAGTGAAATAGAGCTGGATCTGGATGCCTTTTTAGTGATTGCAGATACGGGCATTCACGGTCATACCCGCGAAGCTATTCGAGCTGTAGAAAGTCAGGGTCAAAAGGCTCTGCCCTTGCTTCAGGAATTGGGGAATTTAACAAAAATCCTTGAGAAAGCCATTTCTATCAAGGACCTGATGACAATGGGACAAGCTATGACCAAGGCTCATGAGAAGTTAGCCAAGCTAGGAGTGTCTTGCCAGAAAGCAGATGAGCTAGTAGCGGCAGCTCTTGAAAACGGAGCTTTGGGAGCTAAAATGAGCGGCGGTGGTCTGGGTGGCTGTGTCATTGCTCTTGTAGGAGAAAGAAATCAGGCGGAGGCCTTAGCCGCATTATTGAGAGAGAAAGGGGCCATTAACACATGGATCGAAAGCCTGTAAGTGTCAAATCCTATGCCAATATTGCAATTGTCAAATATTGGGGGAAGAAAGATGCAGAAAAGATGATTCCGTCTACCAGCAGTATCTCGCTGACACTGGAAAATATGTATACCGAGACGCAGCTGAGTCCTTTGCCGGATTCAGCGACTGGAGATGAGTTTTATATTGACGGTCAGCTGCAAAGCCCGGCAGAACATGCCAAAATCAGTAAGATTATTGACCGTTTCCGCTCTCCAGAAGATGGTTTTGTCCGCGTTGATACCAGCAATAATATGCCAACTGCAGCAGGGCTGTCTTCCAGCTCCAGCGGTCTATCAGCCCTAGTCAAGGCCTGCAATGCTTATTTTCAGACGGGCTATCAGACGCAAGAGCTGGCCCAGCTGGCTAAGTTTGCTTCAGGATCATCTGCTCGGTCTTTCTTTGGTCCGCTAGCGGCCTGGGATAAGGACAGTGGGGCCATTTATCCAGTCAAGACGGATTTGAAACTAGCCATGATTATGCTGGTTCTGCACGATGAGAAAAAGCCCATTTCCAGCCGTGACGGTATGGAGCTCTGTGCTAAAACTTCCACCATTTTCCCAGATTGGATTGACCAGTCTGCTTTGGATTATCAGGCTATGCTAGGCTATTTGCAGGACAATGATTTTGCTAAGGTAGGTCAGCTGACAGAAGAAAATGCTCTTCGAATGCATGCCACGACAGAAAAAGCTTATCCGCCGTTTTCTTATCTGACAGAGGAGTCTTACCAGGCTATGGATGCTGTCAGAAAGCTGCGGGACCAGGGCGAGCGTTGCTACTTTACCATGGACGCAGGGCCAAATGTCAAGGTCCTCTGCTTGGAGGAAGACCTAGACCATCTGGTTGCTATATTTGAGAAGGATTATCGGCTTATCGTCTCCAAAACAAAGGACTTGTCAGATGAAGACTAGTGCAAGAGTCCAAACATGCGGCAAGCTTTATCTGGCAGGTGAATATGCAGTGCTGACGGCCGGTCAGCCAGCCATTATCAAGGCCATTCCTATCTATATGACGGCGGAAATCCAGACAGCGCCTGACTATCACTTGACATCAGATATGTTTGAACACAGCTCTAACCTAGAGCCAGACCTTGATTATGTCTTGATTCAGGAGACGGTAGGGGCTATGAACACTTATCTGCTAGCCTTAGGCTACCAACTTCAGCCCTTTTCTCTAAAGATTAGTGGCAAAATGGAAAGGGACGGTAAGAAGTTCGGGATTGGCTCCAGCGGTAGTGTGGTTATTCTGACTCTCAAGGCCATGGCAGGACTTTATGAGCTGGACTTAGAGCCAGAGCTGCTCTTCAAACTGGCTTCCTACGTCCTCCTAAAGCGAGGGGACAATGGCTCTATGGGAGATCTAGCCTGCATTGCTTATGAAGACCTGATTTACTACCGATCTTTTGATAGAGAGCTGGTCCGCAAGTGTATGGACAAAGTTGATTTACAGCAATTACTAGCAGAGGATTGGGGTTTTGAAATTCGCAGTATTAAGCCTTGCTTAGCCATGGATTTTCTAGTTGGCTGGACCAAGCAGCCGGCGATTTCTAAGGACTTGGTCAATCAGGTCAAGTCAGCTATTTCAGACTCCTTTTTGACAGGAAGCAGGACGCAGGTTGATGCTTTGGAGAGAGCTTTATTAGTAGGAGAGAAGTTCGCTATTCAGTCCAGTTTGGAAAAGGCTAGTCAGCTCTTAGAAACACTCAGCCCAGCTATTTATACAGACAGGCTGAAAGTCTTAAAAGAAGCGGCAGAGGGACTGAACTGTGTGGCTAAGAGCAGTGGTGCCGGCGGTGGCGACTGTGGGATTGCTCTCAGCTTTGATGCCGCATCTAGCAACCAATTGATTCAAGCTTGGCAAGAAGCTGGCATTGAGTTATTATACAGAGAAAGGATGGACCATGATGAGCCAGAATCGTAAGGATGACCATATCAAATACGCTTTAGAGCAGAGTCTGGGTTACAACAGTTTTGATGAAATGGAACTGGTTCACCGTTCTTTGCCCAAGTACGATTTGGCAGAGATTGACCTATCTACTCACTTTGCTGGTCGTGATTGGGCGTTTCCTTTTTACATCAATGCCATGACTGGCGGCAGCAAAAAAGGCGGTCAAGTCAATGAAAAGCTGGCTCAAGTAGCTGAAAGTTGCGGCCTTCTTTTTGTAACTGGCTCTTACAGCGCAGCCTTGAAAAATCCTTCTGATTCTTCCTATCGGGTGGCGACTGGTCGGCCTAATTTATTGCTGGCTACCAATATCGGCTTGGACAAGCCTTTTCAAGCCGCCCAGCAGGCAGTAGCTGATTTGCATCCCCTCTTTTTGCAGGTCCATGTCAATCTCATGCAGGAATTGCTGATGCCAGAGGGCGAGCGGGAATTTCGCTCTTGGCGCCAGCACTTGACTGATTATGGTCAGTGGCTGGATCTTCCTCTAATTCTTAAAGAAGTTGGCTTTGGCATGGATCGCTCTACTGTCGAAGAAGCGCGCTCCTTGGGGATTCAGACTTTTGATATTTCCGGCCGGGGTGGCACTAGCTTTGCCTATATTGAGAATCAGCGTGGTGGCAATCGTGATTACCTTAATGATTGGGGGCAATCTACTCTGCAGAGCCTGCTAGCTCTTCAGCCACTTTGCGATGAGGTCGAACTCTTGGCTAGTGGAGGTGTCCGTCATCCTTTGGATATGATCAAAGCCCTTGTCTTAGGAGCCAAGTCGGTTGGCCTTTCTCGCGCCATATTGGACTTGGTGGAAAATCACTCAGTGGAAGAGGTTATTGATATTGTAGAAGGCTGGAAATCGGATTTGCGCCTCATCATGTGTGCCCTGTCCTGCCGAAACTTGCAAGAATTAAAGAGTGTACCTTATCTACTCTACGGTCGGCTAAAAGAAGCTCATGAACAGATTCAATAAATAGCATAAAGTCATACAAAAAAGGCCATCAATGGCCTTTTTACTTGTCCTGTTTTCGTAAGTCAGCTAGGATTTCTTGAGCAGTAGCGAGGTTGAAAGTCTTCTTGGCTGTTAAGCGATTGGCTACAGCAGCAATTTCTTCGCCTTGGGCTCCAGCTTGTAATGCTAAAGATTTGGCTTGCAATTTCATGTGTCCGGCTTGGATGCCAGTACTGACCAGGGCTTTGAGGGCAGCGAAGTTTTGTGCCAATCCGACCGATACGATGAGGGAAGCCAAGTCCTTGGCCTGAGGCTGCCCTAGCAAGTCAAAGCTGGCTGCCACTGCGGGATTGAGGCCGATGGAGCCTCCCTTAGTTGCAATGGGCATGGGCAGTGTCATCTGACCATGAAGCTGTCGGTTGTCTGAATCCGCATTCCAAGTAGAGAGTCCGCTGTAGCTTCCTTCTCGGCTGGCATAGGCATGAGCGCCAGCTTCTATAGCCCTCCAGTCATTTCCAGTAGCCAGCACCAAAGCATCAATACCATTAAAGATACCTTTATTGTGGGTAGCTGCTCGGTAAGGGTCGACCTTTGCTAATTTACTGGCTAGTTGCATTTTATTCGCAAGAAGTTCCGCCTCGGCCTTATCCCGACTGAGAAAACGATAGTCGATGACACAGCGAGCTGTTACTAGGCTATCTGTTGCATAGTTTGATAGGATAGCCATCAGACTTTTACCGCCAGTCAGCTCTTCCAGAGAAAGGGTGAGGGCCTCCAGCATGGTGTTGAGCATATTGGCACCCATGGCTTCCTGTGTATCCACAGAAAGATAAAAAATGAGGAAGTCATCCTTTGGCTCCAGCCAGAGATCTCTAGCACCTCCACCACGAGCAACAATCGATGGATAGGCTTGGTTGGCCTGTTCCAGCAACTCTTTCTTTTTCCTGAGAACATCTTTGATGGCTTGGTCTGCCTTATCAACCTGATAGAGGGCAATTTGCCCAATCATCTGGCGTTTGTGAACCTCGGTTTCAAATCCGCCTGAACGTTTGATAATTTTAGCCGCAAAGCTAGCCGCTGCTACCACAGATGGCTCTTCTGTCACAAATGGAACTTGATAGCTTTTGCCATCCACCAGAAAGTCTGGCACCAGAGAGTAGGGCAGGGCTAGAGTGGCCAGCACATTTTCACTCATCTGGTTGGCCGTTTCCAGAGGCAAAGTCTGCTGACTGTCTAGCAGCTGCCAATGTTCATCTTGTAAAAGTCCCTTTTCTTTCAGCATCTGCAGCCGTTCAGCAGGAGTTTTTTTGGAAAATCCAGTCCAGTTTACTTTCATGATGATTTCTCAACTTTGATGTACTTGCGCTGGTGCTCTGCAATTTCTGCCAGAGCAAAGCTTTGGTTTTCATAGTCAGAGAAGCGGGCATTGCCTTCCGCATCCAGCTCAGCTTCTTCGAAAAAGATGCGCTCGTAGTCTGCGATGGAAAGAGCTTGACGCTGGTTTAATTCCTCTAGGCGTGTTTGAGATAGATGCTTTTCATAGCCCTCTACCAAATTGGCACTGAAGATTTCAGAGACAGCCCCGCTGCCATAGCCGAAAAGAGCAATCCGATCGCCGGCCTTGAGGTTGTCAGAGTTTTCTAAAAGAGACAGGAGGCCTAGGAAGAGGGAGCCTGTATAGATATTTCCAACTTTTTGGCTGTAGAGAATAGAGGCTTCAAAGTTCTTTCTGAGCTGGTCTTGCTGCTCTTGGGGCAGGCTTTTATCCATGATTTTATTGAGGCCTTTAAGGGCCAATTTTGGATAGGGCAAGTGGAAGCAGTAGGCCGCAAAATCTTTGAGAGCTAGCTTGTGGCGCTTCTGGTACTCCATCCAAGTTGTCTTTAAGCTATCCAGATACTGCTGGGTTGAATAGAGACCGTTGACATAAGGGGTTGTCGAGTAATTTGGGCGCCAAAAATCCATGACATCACGTGTCTGAGCTACATTGTCATCATTGAAAGCGAGGATACGGGGATTGCTGCTAATCAGCATAGAAATAGCACCTGCTCCCTGCGTTGGCTCGCCAGGTGTATGAATGCCATACTTGGCAATGTCGCTAGCTAACACCAAAACTTTGCTGTCTGGATGTTTTTCGATATGGAGCTTGGCATAGTCCAGTGCAGCAGTAGCTCCATAGCAGGCTTCCTTAATTTCAAAGCTGCGGGCAAAAGGCTGGATACCCAAAAGGCCATGGACAAAAACGGCTGCCGCTTTGCTTTGGTCAATCCCTGACTCAGTAGCCACGATGACCATATCAATCTTTTCTTTGTCTTCTGTTGTCAGGATGGGCTCTGCTGCCGCCGCACCCAAGGTAACAATATCCTCAGTCAGAGGAGCAATGCTAAGTTCCTTGAGTAAGAGCCCCTTGCTAAGCTTGTCTGGGTCAGTCCCACGGGCTGCAGCTAAATCATTTAATTTTAAAACATAATTACTGGTCGCAAAACCGATTTTGTCGATTCCGATTGTCATTATAAGACCTCTTTAAATCCTTTTATTCTAGTATATTCCGAAAACTATTTTACCATACTTAGGAATAAAACTCTTACAAAAAACATCTAATCTCAGCTAAATCAGGCTTAAGATGTATTTTCCAAAATAAAAACAGCAGATGGCTCTACTGTTTATTTGCTGTGAGTTTGGTTTGGCGCTTTTTTAAATAGTGATAGAGCTTGAGTACGACAGTGCCACTGGCCATGCCAATCGAGATGACCAAGGCTAGAATGACCACCAGAGTGGCGTGAATCATGGCCTGGCTATAGTCACCAGTGACAAAGAAGGCAGTCGTCCGATAGGAAATGTAGCCTGGGACCAAGGGGGCTAGAATAGCCAAAATAAAAACAACAGCGGGCGTTTTGTAGATGATGCTGAGAATTTGGCTGACGCAGGAACCAATGATAGCAGCCACAAAGGTTGCTATAATGACATTGGTCGGTCCTTTGAGCAGGAGATAGAGTAGCCAAATAGCCATGCCCAGCACTCCGCCGGGAATCAGCATACTACGCTGGACGTTTAGAACGATTAAAAAGGTAATGATGGCCAGCAGGCTGGCAACGGCTTGCAGTAAGAAAGTCAAGATTGTCATAGGCTTATTTCATAATAAGGAGGGCGACAGAAGTACCTGCACCAAGAGCAAGGGTAATGAGGAGCGATTCAAAGAGCTTGCTCATCCCAGAGTTGATATGGTTGGTCATGATGTCACGCACAGAGTTGGTCAGAGCAATGCCGGGCACAAAAGGCATGACAGAACCTGCAATAATTAAATCATCTGTGGAGTTAAAACCGGAATAACGTGTCCAGATATGAGCCAGCAGTCCGAAGACAAAGGCTCCAGCAAAAGCAGTCACAAAAGGAATGCGGATATACTTGTCCACATACAAAGAGAAGGCAAAGCCAAAGAAGGTAGCAATGGCCGCGCCTAAAGCATCGTAGAAGTTTCCGCCAAACATGATGGAGAAGAAGGGAGCGCTGAGCGTTGCGGCAGCGATCAGCTGCTTCTTGTTATAGGGCAGCTCCTTCACTTTGAGACGATTCAGCTCATCAAAAGCTTCCTGAAGACTGATTTCTCCTGTTACCAACTGACGGGAGACCTGATTCACGTCACAGACCTTCTCGATATTGTAGTTTGTCTTGAGATTACGCTTCATCCGTGAGACATTTGTATTTTCAATCGAAAAGAAAATAGCCACTGGCATTGCTAAGGCATTGCAATCGATGATCCCTTGCGAATGAGCGATACGAATCATGGTGTCTTCCACCCGATAAGTCTCGGATCCGCTCTGTAGCAGCAGTGTCCCAGCCAGCATGATGACATCTACCGCCAGATTGAAATCTTTAGCTTCTTCCCTGATACCTTTCTCTGTCATTTCCCCAGTCCTTTTCCTAGTATAGCAATAGAACCATTATACCATAAAGCCTCTGAAAAATATCATCAAGTTGGCAGTCACTCGAAGTCTGAAATACAAAAAAGAAGATTGGAGATTTCCAATCTTCTTTCAAATGGTTTGTAAGTCCTTAGTCGTTTATTAGCTCAAAGCATCGTCCATAGAGAGTACTTCGTGGAAGACACGTTGAGTCAATTCAGTCTTTTGCTCTGGAGTCAAGTACTTAGTATTTACACAGTAACCTGAGATACGAACGATAACATCTTCACCAGACATAATCTTGTCGTAAACATCCTTCAAGTCCATAACGTTCAAGTTAACGTGCTGACCACCGTTTTCGAAGTAGCCATCCAGGATAGTAACCAAGTTGTCTACTTGTTCGTCGTGTGTCTTACCAAGCGCACGAGGTGAAACTTGAGTTGTCAATGAGATACCGTCAGCTGCGTAACTGAAGTCCAAGCTAGCAAGTGAGTTAAGGTTTTGCAACCAGCCACCTTTTGCCTTGTTAGATGGGTTAGCACCTGGTGAGAAGAATTCCAATTTAGACAAGTTCACGCTACCATCTTCGTTGAGGTAAACTCCTTTGTGGACTGGTGAGTTACCAGTTTGTTTAGAGTAAGCAACGTTAGATGTGATAGTCAAGAGTGATACTGTTGCTTCAGCGTTCTTGTAAAGTTTGTGGCTGCGCAGACGAGTTGTGTAAGCTTCAACCAACCATTCAGCCAGTTCGTTTGAGCGAGGATCATCTTCACCCCAACGTGGGTATTCTCCGATTGTTTCATAGTCGTAGATATAGCCGTTTTCGTCGCGGATTGGCTTAACAGTAGCGTACTTGATAGCAGACAAGGTATCAACAGTGTTGGCAAATCCACAGATACCGAATCCCATGTTAGCGCGTTGGTAAGTTGGCAAGAAGGCCATTTGAACAGCTTCGTAGTTGTACTTGTCAGTCATGTAGTGGATGATGTTCAAGGCATCTACGTAAGTGTCAGTCAACCAGTCGAGTGATTTTTCAAAGTTCGCTTTAACTGATTCGAATTCAAGAACTTCGTCACGGATAGGCTCGATGTCAAATACCTTGTAGTCTTTATGAACGTCGTCGTAACCGCCATTGAGACCTGTCAGAAGGGCTTTCAGCACGTTTACACGAGCACCAAAGTATTGGATATTGTGGCGTTGTTCTTCATTTTCAGGGTCAAGTGGAGACACACAGCAAGAGATACAGCTCATTTCACCGTAACCATCTTTAGCCATAGTTGTCACACCTTCATATTGGATAGAAGAGTGCTTGTGGCTCATGTGCATACAGTAGCGACGGAATGAGTATGGAAGTTTGTCAGTCCAGAGAACGGTCAAGTTTGGCTCTGGAGAGTTACCAATGTTGTCAAGTGTGTTAAGGAAACGGTAGTCCATCTTTGTAACACGGTGACGGCCGTCGTTTCCCATACCTGCCATAGAAGTAGTGATGAAGGTTGGGTCACCAGAGTAAAGTTGGTCGTAAGCTTTCGTACGAGCAAACTTCACTGTACGAAGTTTCATAACGAAATCATCAACAAATTCTTGGATTTCTGATTCAGTGTAAGTACCGCGAGCCAAGTCACGTTCTGCGTAGATGTCAAGAACGATAGGCACACGTCCGAGAGAAGTAGCAGCACCGTTGATGACACGGCAGACAGCCATGAAGGCGATGTTAGTCCATTGGATAGCTTCTTTAACGTCGAAAGCAGGACGGCGAACGTCAACTCCGTAAAGGTCACCAAGTTTTACAACTTCACCAAGTGCTTGGTATTGCAGGTTGATTTCTTCGCGCAGACGGATTGTTTCTTCGTCAATATCAGTCAAACCATTCCAGTCGCGAACTTTTTCAGCCATGAGGTAGTCAGCTCCATAAAGAGCAAGACGTGCGTAAACCCCGATGATACGTCCGCGTGAGTAAGCATCTGGAAGACCAGTTACAGTGTGGGCGTGACGAGCACGGCGGATGTTAGAAGTGTAAGCACGGAAGATACCGTCATTTACTGTAGTAACATATTTAGTAAAGATTTCATGAACAGCAGGGTCTGGTTCGTATCCATTTTCTTTCAAAGTAGTTTCAGCCATGCGGATACCGCCTTTTGGCATGAAGTTCAATTTGAAGAGTTCGTCGTTTTGGATACCGTAAATCAGTTCGTTGTCCTTGTCAATGTAACCAGCGTCAATATCAGCGATAGATGCTGGACGAGTGTCCATTGGGAAACGAGTTTCTTCGTAGTGAGCTTTTGTTTCTTCTACGATTTTCTTGATGTGGAGTGAGCGCTCAGTAGGACCTGCCAAGAAACTTTCATCTCCATCATAAGGTGTGTAGTTAGCTTGAACGAAGCGAGAAACACTTGCTTTCTCTTTCCAGTCTTCACCTTTGAAGCCTTCCCAAGCTTTGTCAAAAATATCTTGAGCTTCAACAACTGTTTTTACAACCATTTGATTTTCCTCTTTATTCTAGCAACATAAACTGTTACAT
Organism: Streptococcus sanguinis; assembly: GCF_050220005.1. Classification (GTDB taxonomy): domain Bacteria; phylum Bacillota; class Bacilli; order Lactobacillales; family Streptococcaceae; genus Streptococcus; species Streptococcus sanguinis_Z. The sequence continues at coordinate 2,049,005 of NZ_CP071413.1, read as the reverse complement.
TTATAAGTAAAGTATATCATACGGTAATCGGTTTCACAAACCATTTTCGGCAGAAAGAAAGACTTTCTTTTATAATACAGAAAGTAAAAAGTCGCGGATGTGTACTATAGATTTGAAAAACATAACTCTTTTCAAATATTTTGGAAAAATGGGTAAAAAAGTTATAATAAAAGTAATTAAAATGTCATACAAAAATTACTGACGAAGAATCTTACGTTTAAAATACTTTTTACAAGAACGAAAAACTGTTTCAGATTTATTTGAGCAAAAAAGGGCCGACTTTGTGAAAGCCTGTAAGCTGAGATTGATTGTAGGAGAAAGGAGGAGGGCATGCTGATTTTTCCACTGATTAACGATACATCTCGGAAGATTATCCACATTGATATGGACGCTTTTTTCGCTTCGGTGGAAGAGAGGGATAATCCTAAGTTAAAGGGGCATCCGGTCATTATCGGCAGCGACCCACGCTTGACTGGCGGTCGTGGTGTCGTCTCCACCTGCAATTATGAGGCCAGAAAGTTCGGAGTTCATTCGGCTATGAGCTCCAAGGAAGCCTATGAGCGTTGTCCTCAGGGGATTTTTATCTCGGGGAATTACGAAAAATATCAGGCGGTCGGATTGCAGATCCGAGAAATTTTCAAACGTTATACGGACTTGATTGAGCCAATGAGCATCGACGAGGCTTATCTGGATGTAACGGAAAACAAGCTTGGGATTAAATCCGCAGTCAAAATAGCCAAGCTGATTCAGCACGATATCTGGAATGAACTCCATCTGACGGCTTCAGCGGGCGTTTCTTATAATAAGTTTCTAGCCAAGATTGCCAGTGACTATGAGAAGCCTCATGGTCTGACTGTTATTTTACCCGAAGAGGCTGAGGCCTTTCTGGCGCCTATGGATATTGCCAAGTTTCATGGAGTTGGTAAGAAGAGTGTTGAAAAACTGCATGAAATGGGAGTTTATACTGGTGCAGATCTGCTCAAGATACCGGAAATGACTTTAATTGATAAGTTTGGTCGCTTTGGTTTTGATCTCTATCGTAAAGCGCGTGGCATCAGTAATAGTCCAGTCAAATCCAATCGTATTCGTAAGTCGATCGGGAAGGAGCGGACCTATGCCAAACTACTCTATAGTGAGGAGGATATCAAGAAAGAGCTGACCCTGCTGGCACAGAAGGTAGAAAATAGCCTGACTAAGCATGATAAGAAAGGACGAACCATCGTTCTGAAAATTCGTTATGCCGATTTCTCCACCTTGACTAAAAGGAAAAGTTTGAATCTAGCCACTCAAGACAAGGAGCAAATCGAGCGAACGGCTCATGAGATTTACGATAGCTTGGAAGAGCAACCACGAGGTATCCGGTTGCTAGGACTGACAGTGACGGGGTTTGAATAAAGATAAAGGCTTGGTTCATTACCAGGCTTTTTTAGATATAGTTTTTAGAATGAGAGAGTTGCTTGTGACGAGTTTCTAAGTTGGCTGATAATTTTCATTAACTAAAAATAATCTTTTTTGAAAAAATACTGGACAAAGTTTTCTGTGTCTGTTATACTGAGTTTATAAAATAAAAAACCGTCTGGTCGGTTTTTAAAAAGAAAGGAACAGAAATGAAGAAATCTGTAGTAGAAAAAACAAGCGAGCACATCCTCAAGTTCAATCAGGAGCTAGATCGGCAGCGGGAAGGTCAGAAAGAGTTTTTGCAGCAGCAGGCAGAAAAACGTAAGGTGTGGCTAGAAAAGATAACACAGGGTGAGAATGGCATACGCTATTCTAAGTGGGGAGTCAAAGCTGGATATGCTGTCCTTGCTGGTGGCTTGCTGACTTCTGTCTTTAGCCCTTGGCGAGGACTGGGTATTATGGCAGTAGGGGGTCTGAGCCTTGCCTCCAATCTCTGGCATATCCGGCGATCGCAAAATCAAGAAAGGAGCAAGTAGCAGAGAAATGGCCTGTCTTAAGCATCAGAGTCAGGACAACTTAGAAACTAAAAGCAGCAGGCAGTATCTAGACGATGCTGACGTATATTTTAGCACCAATTAGTCCATCTTTGCTTTTTAGTTTAGGCAAGGACTAAAAGACTACGTTTTCTATTTGGCGCAGGTCTTTATTTTTTATAATAAAACAAACCGAATGGTCGGATTTTAAAAATCTGCTTTTCAAAACAGGCAATCATCTGAAAGACTGAAAGTAAAGGATGCCTTTGTCCAGTTTTCGGATGACTTTTCACTATTCTACATTCGATAAGGAGTTATCGTATGAACACACAAACACATGTAGAGCCAGAGGCAAGGCATATCCTGCCCTTTCTGGCCTGGACTTTTGGCATTACCTGGGGAGCCTGGCTGCTTCAGTATATTTTAACCGCCCTGAAGCTGACCAACGGGGCTGAGCCTTTGGGCTTTGCTCTCAATTTCATCGGGGGCTTCGGACCGACTTTGGGAACTTTTATCAGCCTCAAAATTTCTCATCCCAAGAAGATGCTGGACTTTATCTTTTCTCATGCTAAGGGCTGGTGGATTTATATGCTAGCCTTCTGTCTGGTTCGGATTTTGACCCTTTTTATCGCCAATCCAGCCCTGCCGCCTCTGAATGCCGTTCTGATGTTTCCTCTGGGCTGGACCTTTATCACCTTTGCTGGCGGCGGCAATGAAGAGTTGGGCTGGCGGGGAGTGCTGCAGCCGGCTCTGGAGAAAAAATTCTCCTTCCCTCTGGCAACTGTCATCACGGCTCTGGTCTGGGTGGTCTGGCATCTGCCCCTCTGGCTGATTCCGGGAACGAGTCAAAGTCAGGTTTCTTTGCCTTTCTATATTTTCTTTTGTATCCTGCTCAGTTTCTGTCTGGCGGTTCTCTACAAGCAGACGGCCTCTGTCTTTGCCTGCATGGTCTTTCACGGCTGCATTAACTTTGCTCAGGCGACGATTGTCGGCAGTGCTACAAATGGCGGAAGGTATCTCAGCTTCCAGGCTGCTAATCTGATCATGACCGCTCTGCTGGTCGGCTGGTGGTACTGGAAGGGCAATCGGAAAGGAGCTGAGAAAGATGCAGGCTAAAAATCTTGGCAATCGCTCTTCTGTCAAAGAAAAAGGAGTAATCATATGAACACACAAACACATGTAGGGCCAGAACCCAAGCATATTTGGCCTTTCTTAGCTTGGACCTTTGGTATCAGCTGGGGATCCTGGCTGATTCTCTATATTTTATCTGCGCTGCAGATCACCAATGGCGCAGAAACTCTGGGAACTGTCTTTATCTTGATAGGGGCTTTTGGCCCAGCTCTAGGGAGCTTTATCAGCCTTAACATTTCTAAACCGAAGCAGATGCTGTCCTTTATCTTTTCTCATGCTAAGGGCTGGTGGCTGTATATGCTAGTCTTCTGCCTGATTCGGATTTTGACTCTCTTTATTGCCAATCCTGTATTACCGCCGCTCAATGCCATACTCATGTTTCCTTTGGGCTGGACCTTTATCACCTTTGCTGGTGGCGGGAATGAAGAGCTGGGCTGGCGGGGAGTGCTGCAGCCAGCTTTGGAGAAGAAGTTTTCTTTTCCGATTGCTACGGTCATCACAGGTCTCATCTGGGTTGCCTGGCATCTGCCACTCTGGCTGATTCCGGGAACAGGTCAAAGCCAGCTTTCCCTGCCTTTTTATATTCTATTTTGTGTCATGGCTAGCTTTTGTCTGGCTGTTCTATATAAGCAGACAGCGTCTGTTTTTGCCTGCATGGTCTTTCATGGCTGCATTAACTTTGCCCAGACAGTTATCGTAGGAGCAGCTACCAAGGGCGGAACGTCTCTTAGTTTTCATGCTGCGAATGCCGTGATGACAATTTTGCTGCTGGGCTGGTGGTACTGGAAGGGCAATCGGAAAGGAGCTGAGAAAGATGCAAGCTAGAAACTATAAAGATTCCTCATCTGTCAAGCAAATTCTAATTTTTCTGCTTTGGACTTTTGGTATCACTTGGTCTGCGTGGATTCTCTCGGCTGTGCTGAAAGGGCGAGTGCCGTTGCTTCCTCCGCTGCTCACGATAGTGGGAACATTTGGTCCTGCTATAAGTGCCAAGCTTGTCTTAGGTAAGTCTTTGAAAGAAATGCTGACTTTTATCAAGTTTGCCAGGAAAGGAAGCTGGCCTTATCTGTTGATTTTTGTGGGTCTCTTCACGATTTCCATTGTCTTTGTGACCAAGCCGCTGCCAAATTTGAATCTTTTGAATGTCTTGGTTCTGGCTCTGGTAACCACTCTCTTGACAGGTGGTAATGAAGAAATTGGCTGGCAGGGCTTCCTGCAGCCAAGTCTGGAGAAGATCCTGCCCTTCCCTTTGGCAACTGTAGCAACTGGGTTAATCTGGGCTGTCTGGCATCTGCCCCTCTTCTTTACCCCCGGCAGCAGTCAGGCAGGGACCTCTCTTCTGGTCTTTACAGCATTTTGCCTGCTCGGCCGTTTCTGGCTGGCAGCCCTTTACAAGACCAGTCAGTCTGTCCTCTATTGTGTCCTCTTTCATGGGCTCATTAATACAATTGGCGAAGGCATCTTTGTAGGCAAGGGGACGGAAAATCCGCTCTTTTTCCTAGGCTATATCTTGATGGCGGCTTACAGTATCTATCTTTGGTATCAAAGGGAACAGCAAGACAAGGCTTAAAGATATTTTTATGATTTTGTATTTCTCCGGCTTTTTTGGTAGAATAAAGCTACATTAGAAACAAAGGGGAACAGAATGGCGCAGCGAAAAGACAAATCCCAGGCCATGAGAGAAAAAATTTTAAATACAGCAACCCAGCTCTTTATCCAAAAGGGGTCCGAAAAGACCAGTATGCAGGATATTGCTCAGACGGCGGGCATCTCCAAGGGGGCTATCTACCATCATTTCAAGTCAAAAGATGAGATTGTCCTTGCGGTGTTGAGGAGCCGGCAGGAGCTGATGGAAGAAGAGATGAAGCAGTGGCTCAAGGCTACGGAAAATCTGACTGGCAGGGAGCAGCTGCAGACCATCCTCAAGTCTAATCTGGGAAGTCAGACAGCCCGGGCTACGGACGGCATTGTAGGTGAGTATGAGAAGGACGCGGGCTTTATTTTGACCATGATGCGGGACAATCTGCGGATAGGCGCCCCTGTGGTCAGTGACATTATCAAAAAAGGGATGGCAGATGGCTCCCTTCAGACCGAGTATCCGGAAGAGGCTGCAGAAGTTTTTCTGCTGCTGGTGAACTTCTGGATGCATGGGACCGCTTTTGAAAGTGAGCCCGAAAAACTGCCAGAACGTTTCCATTTTCTGCAGTTTATGATGACCTCGGTCGGTCTGGATATCTTTACTGACGAGCTCCTGCAGCTCTTTAGCCAGAAAAATAAGGCATAAAAAAAGGCGATAGGACAGAACTAAAAAATTTAATTCTGTTCCAGCCTTTTTATTTATGTGCTGAATATACTGTGGATATCTTCCTCGGTCAGGCCGATTAGGGGGTCGATTTTCAGGAAATTTTCCTCAGTCAGGACATAGTTTTCCACAGGTGGTTTCATTTTATCCACAGTATTGTGGATATTACTCTCAGCTTGCGGAAAGTCGCCAAAGCGCTCGATGAGATAGGTTTTGCGGGCAGTGCCAGTGTTTTTTGCAGCATAGTCAAAGGCTGCTTTTTCCCCAAGTAAGATCAACTTGCTCTTGGCGCGGGTGATAGCAGTGTAGATGAGGTTGCGCTGCAGCATCCGGTGACTGCTCTTGGTGATGGGCAAGATGACCACGGGAAATTCACTGCCCTGAGACTTGTGGATGCTCATAGCGTAGGCCAGGCGAATCTTATACCACTCGCTACGCTGATAAACAAGTTCATTGCCATCAAAGGCAATGGTCAGCTCGTCCTGCTTGGAGTCGCTGTACTTAGCAGGCAGAAGGTCACTGATATAGCCTAAGTCACCGTTGAAGACATTGCTTTCGGCATCATTGACCAAGTGGATAACCCTGTCTCCTTGGCGATACTGACAGTCGGGAGCTTCAAAGGTCAGTTCCTCTTTCTCTATAGGATTGATGAGATTTTGCATAAGATTGTTAATCTGGTCAATGCCGGCTGGCCCCCGATACATAGGTGCCAATACCTGAACATCTTGAGCTGGGATACCGCTGCGAATGGCTGCGCTAGCGATTTTCTCAATCATAGGCGGGATATGCTCATTTCTAGCTTCAAAATAAGAGCGATCCGCTTTTTTCTCTGTGAAGTCTGCTGGTAAAATGCCCTTCTGAATCTGGCTAGCCAGTGTGACAATTGTAGACTCCTCGCTCTGCCGATAGATGGTTTCCAGCTTAGTCTGTGGAATAGTTGGTATCTGCAGCAAGTCCGCCAGTACCTGACCTGGACTGACAGAGGGCAGCTGGTCCGCATCTCCGACAATCAAGAGCTTGGTCTGAGATGAGATATTGCTGAGCAGCTGATTAGCCAGCCAAGTGTCCACCATGGAAAATTCATCCACAATGATAAAATCAGCATCCAGATAATCATCCAAATGACTGGTATCGTCATCTCCGGTCATCCCCAAATGGCGGTGGATAGTAGCGCTAGGAAGACCGGTCAATTCGTTCATGCGCCGAGCAGCACGACCGGTAGGAGCTGCAAGCAGAATCGGCAGATCATTGACCTTTCGCAGATCCAAACCGCGAAGCTGGGCGTAGACTGCGATGATACAGTTGATAACGGTAGTTTTTCCAGTACCCGGTCCGCCGGTTAGGATAAAGACCTTTTGATTGATAGCCTGACGGATGGCTTCTTTTTGGATACTGTCATAGGAGATGCCGGAGCTTTCCTCCACTTGCTGGATAGCTGTAGTAATCTTATCTGGATCGAAAGAATCTTGCTCTCCTTTTTCCAGCAGACGGACCAGATTACTTTTTATTCCTTCTTCAGCAAAAAATAGGCTGTTTTCAAAAATCTTGGTTTCTACATTCTGGATCTTATCTTCCTCAATCAGATGAGCCAGCTCATCAGCGACTAGACTAGGGTCCAGCTCCACTTGGCGTGAGCTTTCTAAGAGCTCGATGGTATGTTCTAGTAAATCACGAGCTTCGACATAGGTATCTCCCCGCTCCATGGACTGGGTCAGCAAGGTGTGGACAAGACCAGCCCGAAAACGCTCAGGGGCATCACTTTGGATACCCAGCTCTTCTGCCAGATGGTCAGCGATTTTAAAGCCAATCCCCTGAATATCCTCTACCAGCTGATAGGGATATTTTTCGACAATATCCAGCGTTTCTTCCTTGTAGGTATCCTGGATTTGAAAAGCCAGCTTATTGGGAATGCCGTAGGCTGCCAGCTTGGCTAGTACCATCTCAGTTCCGTAGTTGAGTCTGAGCTTGGCAACAAAGGCCTCGCGGTTCTTAGCTGCTAAGCCGTTTATCTGGATCAGCTTTTCCGGCTCCGCTAAAATCTTGTCAATGGTGTCCTCGGTATCTTCTCCGTAGAGTTGGACGATTTTTTGAGCAGTCTTGACCCCGATTCCCTTGAAATGGTCACTGGAGAAGTATTTTACTAGGCCTTTACTGCTGGGTTTTGCTCGCTCATAGCGGGAAATTTTCAGCTGCTGGCCATATTTGGGGTGCTGGACAAGACTGCCCCAGAAGCTGTAGTCTTCGCCTTCCATGACATCTGCCATGGAGCCGGTGACAATGATTTCAAAATCTTCAAAATCCTCGGCATCTGTATCCTCAATATCTAAAAGCAGGATGCGGAAAAAGTTGCTGGGATTTTCAAAAATAATCCGTTCAATCGTTCCTGAAAAGTAAAATTCCATAGTTTATAGGTTCTTCTTTTAAAACGAACCCAGTTGACGTTCAACTGAGTTCGATATGCTTAATAGGTCTTAAAAGGCAGCAGCGGCCAGAAGCGAAACTTGGCTTCGCCCTGGATTTGTTCTGCTTTGAAGGCACCAACCTGTCGGCTGTCCTTGGAAACAATCCGGTCGTCACCCAGAAGCAGGTATTCATCATCCAGAAGCTTGATGGTGAAGACAGGACTACCATCTTTGTCAACAGTGAAGGCTTGAGCCTGAGCAGCGAGTTTTCTGAAAAACTCGCCATTATCATCATAATCGTCCCCAGTATAAGTGGATTGGAGCTTGTCTTCTTTGAATTTCTTGATGTAGTCCGTCAGGTAAGGCTCGTCTGTTTTTTTGCCGTTGATGTAAAGGGTATCATTTTCATACTGAATAGTGTCGCCCGGCATACCGATGACCCGCTTGACAATCTCCTTGGTTGTACCGTTATCATCTGTCTCAGTGGCGACAACGATATCAAATCGGTCAATAGACTGATGTTTGAGGACAAGCAGGTATTCCCCATTAGCCAGCGTAGGGTCCATAGAGTGGCCATCTACCTTTACAGGGGACCAGAGAAAGAGCCGTGACAGGATAATGACAGAGATGAAGAAGAGAAAGAGGCCCCATTCTTTGAGAAATGAGAGGACAGGATTTGATTTTTTCATAGGTTACCTTTCTAAAAGTTTTTGTGCTTTTTCAGTATTTTTAAAGTGGAGTTTAGCAGAATGCTGCAGACCGGCCATTCCATAGGCTAGAAGAATCTGGCTGGCAACATGATCGCTCTTGCTTCCGGCTCCGCTAGGCAGGGTATAGCCTAACTCTTGGCTGAGGTTTTCTAGATTTTCCAGAAAGAGGTCACGAGCGATAATAGAGCTGACCGCAACAGCTAGGAACTTTCCTTCAGCCTTTTCAATCAGACTTATCGGATTTGGAAAATGATTTTTTTCCTGCTTTAGGTATTTGTTGTAGTTTTGCTGGTTGGTAAAGGCATCGATGACGATTTTTTCGGGATTGATGCCTTTCTGCAGCAGTAGGTAGATAGCTTGATTGTGCAGAGCTACCTTGACAGAGACAGCGTTGTAGCCAGAAGCGATGATTTCATTGTACTTCTCTGGCGATAAGAGCAGAGCTTGATGGGCAATCTTTTCTTTCAAGACAGGAGCTAGTTGGCGAATCTTGCTATCGTTCAAGGTTTTAGAATCACCAACGCCCAGTTTTCTCAGAAAGTCGTGCTGGTCTGGAGTGACGAAAGAAGCTACGACGGCTAGACCTCCAAAGTAGGAGCCGTTTCCGACCTCATCTGTCCCAATGAGGGCAAAATTCTGAGAAGCAGGACTAGAACTGGATTTGCCTGCTTGATGGCCAAAAAAGCCAGCGTAGTGAGCAGCTTTTGCTCCTTGAAAAAGAACTTTTCCGGAGCTAAAGACACTGACCGTCGCCTGATCCAGCCGGAAGAAATGTTGAATATGTGAGTTCTTGTTAGGAGCCAGCTGGCTTTGATATTTCTCAACAAAAGCCTGAATTTCTTGCTGTTTAGGACTGAGGGTGATAGTTTCCATACCCCCTATTGTACCATAAAATGGAAAAGTCTAAAGTCATAAGATTGAAAATCCTACAAAAATTTTGTAGGAGCGCATCGCTGTTTGCTATGTCAAAAAAGATGAAAAAGAAAGTCCCAGTCTTGTTCCAAGTGTTTTAATAACTGACAAAGGGCTTCTTTTTTGATATAATACAATGAGGTGATTTTATGGCAAATTTGAATCGATATAAATTTACATTTGGAAACAAGACCTTAACTCTAACAACAGAACACGATAATCTCTTTATGGAAGAAGTAGAACGGGTAGCAAAGGAAAAATACAAGGCTATCAAAGAGCAGATGCCTGCGGCAGATGATGAAGTCCTGGCGATTTTGCTGGCGGTCAATAGTCTATCTACTCAGCTTAGCCGCGAGATTGAGTTTGACGACAAGGAAAAAGAACTAGAAGATTTTCGTCACAAAATGCTCAGTGATTTGAGAGAAAAGTCGGGTAAATAGAGGAGAAATAATGTTTTCTATTATTATTTTACTAATATTGGCCTGGAGCTTTTATATCGGCTACTCGCGTGGTATTGTGCTGCAGGGCTATTATGCTGCTGCAACCATGATTTCTATGCTGGTGGCTGGAGCTTTTTATAAGAGCTTGGCTAAATTTATCAGCCTTTGGGTGCCTTATGCCAGTGCGACTCAGGGCTCTTCGACCTACTTTTTCCCTAGCTCCCAACTTTTTCATTTAGATCAGGTTTTTTATGCTGGTTTGGCCTATCTTATTATTTTTACAGCTGTCTACATCCTTGGGCGCTTTTTCGGGATTTTTGCGAACCTGATTCCCTACCCCAATAAGCTAGACACCAAATGGTACAATGTGACCAGCGGAGCCATCGCTGTTTGCATCTCTATTTTTGTTTTGGGAATGTGCCTGACTATTTTAGCGACGGTGCCGATGGAGATGGTTCAGGAGCGACTCAACAGCAGCTTCATGATTCGCTTTATTGTCAAGTATACCCCTATCACATCCAATATCCTCAAAGATCTCTGGGTGAATCAAGTTATCGGATAAAAGACGACTCAGTTGGCCTGCTAGCTGGGTTCTTTTTTACTAGAAAAGAAAATTATGAACACAAAAATTTTAGAAACCTTAGAATTTAAAAAGATTAAAGAACTTTTTGCTCCCTATCTTTTGACCGAGCAGGGGCAGCTGGAGCTGGGCCTGCTTTTGCCGACCAGTAAGAAGGAGACGGTGGCCTCGGCTTTTCTGGAAATGACAGATATGCAGCAGATTTTTGTGCAGCATCCGCACTTTAGTCTGGCCGCTACTCAGGATATTACTGCCTTGACCAAGCGCTTGGAGCTGGAAAGCGACTTGAATATTGAGGAGTTTTTGGCTCTCAAGCGCGTCTTAGCTGTGACTCAGGAACTCAAGTCCTTTTATGATGACTTGGAAAATGTGCACTTGGAAAAGCTGGACCGTCTGTTTGAGAATCTAGCTGTGTTCCCTAAGCTGCAAGGAAGTCTGCAGGCTGTGAATGATGGTGGCTTTATCGAAAGCTTTGCCAGCGAAAGTTTGAGCCGTATCCGCCGAAAAATTCAAGAAAATGAAAACCAGGTGCGGGAAATTTTGCAAGAGATTCTCAAAAACAAGGGCGAGATGCTGGCGGATCAGGTAGTGGCCAGCCGGAATGGACGCAATGTGCTGCCCGTGAAAAATACCTACCGCAACCGCATTTCTGGTGTGGTTCACGATATTTCTGCCAGCGGCAATACCGTCTATATCGAGCCTAGAGCAGTTGTCAATCTCAACGAAGAAATTGCCAGCAGTCGGGCGGACGAACGATATGAAATTCAGCGAATTTTGCAGGAATTATCTGACCTCTTCCGTCCCCATGCAGCTGAAATTGCCAACAATGCTTGGATTATCGGACATTTGGACCTAGTGCGTGCCAAGATCCGCTTCATGCAGGAGACGGGATCGGTGGTGCCTGACCTGTCGGAAGAGCAGGATATCCAACTGCTTAGTGTCCGCCATCCCCTGATTGAAAATGCGGTATCTAATGACCTACATTTCGGGCCAGATTTGACAGAGATTGTCATTACAGGGCCTAATACGGGTGGTAAGACCATTATGTTGAAGACCTTGGGCTTAGCTCAGATCATGGCTCAGTCAGGTCTGCCGATTCTGGCGGACAAGGGGAGCCGCGTCGGGATTTTCAGTCAGATTTTTGCAGACATTGGTGATGAGCAGTCCATTGAGCAGAGTTTGTCGACTTTCTCCAGTCACATGACTAATATCGTCTCTATTTTAGAGCAGGTTGATAGCGAGAGTCTGGTTCTGCTGGATGAGCTGGGAGCTGGAACTGACCCGCAGGAGGGAGCAGCTCTGGCTATTGCTATCTTGGAAGACTTGCGGCTAAGACAGATTAAAACCATGGCGACGACCCATTATCCTGAGCTCAAAGCCTATGGGATTGAGACGGATTGGGTGGAAAATGCCAGCATGGAGTTTGATACAGATAGTTTAAGGCCGACCTATCGCTTTATGCAGGGAGTGCCTGGCCGCTCCAATGCTTTTGAAATCGCTCGGCGTTTGGGCTTGTCGGAAGTTATCGTTGGTCATGCCCAAGAGCAGACCAACACAGACAGCGATGTTAATCGAATCATTGAGCGCCTTGAGGAGCAGACGCTGGAAAGCCGCAAGCGCTTGGATAATATCCGCGAGGTGGAGCAGGAAAATCTCAAATTTAACCGAGCCCTCAAAAAACTTTATAATGAGTTTAACAGAGAAAAGGAAACCGAGCTCAATAAGGCACGCTTGGAAGCCCAGGAAATCGTTGATTTGGCTTTGTCAGAGAGTGAGAGCATTCTCAAAAATCTCCATGATAAGTCCAGTCTCAAACCGCATGAGATTATTGAAGCCAAGGCTCAGCTTAAAAAGTTGGCACCAGAAACGGTTGATTTATCAAAGAATAAGGTGCTCAAGCAGGCTAAGAAAAATCGGGCGCCCAAGGTGGGAGATGATATCCTAGTCACCAGCTATGGTCAGCGGGGAACCTTGGTCAAGCAGCTCAAGGACGGCCGTTGGGAAGCTCAGGTTGGTCTTATCAAGATGACTCTAGAAGAGCAGGAGTTTAACTTACTCAAGGCTGAAAAGGAGCAGCAACCTAAGCGCAAGCAGGTCAATGTGGTCAAGCGGGCCAATACTGCTGGACCGAAAGCCAGACTAGATCTGCGCGGCAAACGCTATGAAGAGGCCATGGAAGAGCTGGATGCCTTTATCGATCAGGCCCTCCTCAATAATATGGCCCAGGTGGATATTATCCACGGTATTGGGACCGGGGTCATCCGTGAAGGGGTGACTAAATACCTCCGCCGCAACAAGCACGTCAAGTCCTTCGGCTATGCTCCGCAAAATGCCGGTGGCAGTGGCGCAACGATTGTGATCTTTAAGTAAGAGGCCAGAAATGAAAATACAAATCTATGATTCGACTTATGAGAAAAGTTGGATTTATACAAAGGCTTTGAGTTATCTCTTTTCGCCTTTCTTTGATGATATGAGCTGCAGCAAGGATGAGTTTACCGAAGAACCTTACCAAGATTCGATTGAGCTCATAGCAGTGGAAGATGATCAGGTTGTGGGGCTTCTAGATATTGGGATTTACACCGAAGAAGCAAGTCATTCTTATGCATATTATCCGGGAGAAAAGATAGCTTACTTCGCTAATCTGGCTGTCCATCCTGATTTTCAGAATCAAGGGATAGCCAGTCAACTCTTTCAAGCTGCTTGGGAGCAGCTGCATGAAAAGAAAGTTGAGGCCTTGATCATCTTCACCAGAGACGGAGAACAAGCAAATCATCTCTATCAGAAGTGGGGCGGCAAGCTGATTTGTCAAGATTATTTAGTTGTCGGGCGACCCAAAGGTCAAATACCGTTTTCTTTCAGCGTTGATACTAAGCAGCAGACAATCTGTCTGACAGATAAGTCAGGAAATTCCTTAGGCTATTATCAAAGAGAAGGGCATTATATTGTCTCAAGGAAAGAAGATTTAGAGCATTTTGATATTGATGAGCTTTACAAAGAGCATACCTATGTCTTGAAAATTGAATAGGGCATTGGAAGTTTCAGCGAAGAGATAGCAGCAGGTTCTTTTATGAGAGCCTGCTTTTTGCTATAATGTAAGCAGCATAAAGAGTACCGGAGGGAAAATAATGAGATTAAAACACGCATCAGATTCCTGCACGACTATTTTGGTGGGCAAGAAGGCCAGTTACGACGGTTCAACCATTGTGGCTCGTACAGAGGATTCACAAAATGGGGTTTTTACGCCCAAGAAATTTGTTGTAGTGGAGCCACAAGACCAGCCCCGCCATTATCAGTCAGTTTTGACATCCTTTGAGATGGATCTGCCGGACAATCCAGTCCGCTATACGGCAGTGCCAGATGCGGTTCCCAAGGATGGTATTTGGGGAGCTGCTGGGATTAACAGCTATAATGTTGCTGTTAGCGCGACGGAAACGATTACGACCAACAGCCGCGTGCTGGGGGCTGACCCTCTAGTAGAATCAGGTATCAGTGAGGAAGATATCCTCACACTGGTCCTGCCCTATATCAAGACAGCTCGCGAAGGGGTTCTACGCTTAGGAAAAATCCTGGAGGAGTACGGCACTTATGAGTCCAATGGGATTGCTATTTCAGATATTAATGAAATCTGGTGGCTGGAAACCATTGGCGGCCACCATTGGATGGCGCGACGCGTACCAGACGATGCCTATGTGACCAATCCCAATCAGCTGGGCAGCGATTATTTTGAATTTGACAATCCAGAGCATTTCCTCTGTCATCCAAATCTCAAAAACTTTATCGAGGAAAACTATCTCAATCTGAATTACTCGGACGAGGGCTTCAATCCACGCTATGCTTTTGGCAGCCAGAAGGATAAGGACCGTCATTACAATACACCGCGTGCTTGGGACATCCAGCGTTTTCTCAATCCAGAAGTAGAGCAAGATCCAAGGAGTTTCTTCATTCCATGGTGCCGCAAGCCATACCGCAAGATCACGATCGAAGATGTCAAGTATGTCCTGAGCAGTCACTATCAGGATTCGCCTTATGATCCTTATGGAGCAGAGGGAGACCACCATAGCAGACGGGCCTTTAGGACTATCGGGATCAATCGGACCAGTCAGACAGCCATCTTGCAGCTGCGCCCTAATCAACCGCAGGAAACAACGGGCATCCAGTGGCTATCCTACGGCTCCATGCCTTACAATACAGCAGTTCCTTTCTTTACTCAAGTCTCGACAACGCCAGATTACTTTGCCAACACGACAGACAAGGTTTCGACGGATTCTTTCTACTGGGCTAATCGACTCATTGCTGGGTTGGCTGATGCTCATTTTAGCAGTCATGTTGGAGACTTGGATGATTATCAGGAAAAGACTATGGCCTGGGGTCATGAAATGATCGGTCGGGTGGACCGAGCTTTGGCCAAGGGCGAGGCTATTAACTTTGAAGCTGAAAATCAAGCTATGAGCGACAAGGTGCAAGAAGCGACAGACCAGCTCTTGGAGAAAGTTCTCTTGGATGCCAGCAATCTCATGATTAACCATTTCTCACTGAGCGACTAAGGTCTACCCGTAGCAAATATTTTTCTTTCTCTAGCTTTTGGTGTAAAATGTTATCAAAAGTAAGCTATTTAAAGGAGAAGATTTATGGTAGCAGCAGTTACAGATGCAACATTCGCAGAAGAAACAAAAGAGGGATTGGTTCTGATTGACTTTTGGGCAACTTGGTGCGGTCCGTGCCGTATGCAGGCACCTATCTTGGAGCAGTTGGCAGGGGAAGTCCATGAGGACGAATTGAAAATCCTCAAAATGGATGTGGATGAAAATCCAAATACTGCCCGTGAATTTGGAATTATGTCCATTCCGACTCTTCTGTTCAAGAAAGACGGTCAAGTCGTGAAGCAAGTCGCAGGTGTTCACACCAAAGACCAGCTCAAGGCTATTATCGCTGAATTGAGCTAAGCAAGAAGCCTGAGGGCTTCTTTTTTGTATCAAAAAACGTTTACATACTCAAAAATTTTCATAAAATATTGACAAAAGGCGAATGTTCTTTTAGAATAATAGAAAATTAATAATCAACACCGAACGAAGTTTTTCAGAAAGAGGCAGGCACCTCTGACTGTGAAATGGACGGAACTCTGGAGAGACCATGAATGGCACCGAAGGGGCAAGGCGGTTTAGAACCGCTCAAACTCTCAGGTAAAAGGACAGAGCGAAGAGGCAGGGATTTCCCTACTCCAGCACATCCAGAGTACATGTTATGCATGTGCTCTTTCTTTTTCTCGGTGTGAAAAGGAGCTTATATCATGTTGGAAATTTTGAATCGTCTAGATTCTTTGGTTTGGGGTCCGCCTCTGCTCATTTTGCTGGTTGGTACCGGTATCTATCTCAGTCTGCGTCTGGGCCTGCTGCAGATTTTTCGTCTTCCGCGTGCCTTTCGGCTAATCTTTGTATCAGACGAGGAGCATCAGGGCGATGTATCCAGCTTTGCGGCTCTTTGTACGGCTCTAGCCGCGACGGTGGGAACGGGCAATATCATCGGAGTGGCAACAGCCATTAAAACTGGTGGACCGGGTGCCCTCTTCTGGATGTGGGTAGCTGCTTTCTTTGGGATGGCGACCAAGTATGCTGAGGGTCTCTTGGCTATCAAGTACCGGCGCAAGGATGCTCATGGAGCCATGGCAGGCGGTCCTATGCACTATATCTTACTAGGGATGGGCGAGAAGTGGCGCCCGCTGGCCATCTTTTTCGCGATAGCTGGTATCTTGGTGGCTCTCTTGGGGATTGGTACCTTTACGCAGGTTAATTCCATCACAGAGGCCATGCAGAATACCATTCAGCTGCCTCCAGCTGTGACAGCTTCTATCTTGGCTATTTTAGTAGCTTTGGTTATTTTCAGCGGCATCCAGTCTATTGCTCGAGTATCGACCAAGGTTGTTCCCTTTATGGCAGCTATTTATATCTTGGGCACTGTGACTGTCTTAGTGGTCAATCTAGATCGATTACTGCCGACTCTCCATCTGGTCTTTAGTTCAGCTTTTAGCCAGACGGCTGCTGTCGGTGGCTTTGCCGGTGCGACCATCCAGATGGCCATTCAAAACGGGGTCGCGCGTGGAGTTTTCTCCAATGAATCTGGTTTGGGATCAGCCCCCATTGCAGCGGCGGCAGCCCGGACCAAGGAACCGGTAGAACAGGGCTTGATTTCTATGACCGGAACCTTCATCGACACCTTGATTATCTGTAGTCTGACAGGCTTGACGATTTTAATCACAGGAGTCTGGGATGGCAACCTCAACGGTGTGTCCCTGACTCAGGCAGCCTTTGCGAGTGTTTTTGCTAATTTTGGTCCGGTCCTGCTTTCGGTCTTTCTAGTTCTCTTTGCCTTTACGACTATCTTGGGCTGGAACTACTATGGTGAGCGCTGTTTTGAATTTCTCTTTGGGGTGCGCTATATCCGCGTTTATCGTCTGCTCTTTGTCCTTATGATTGTTCTCGGTGGCTTTGTGGGTCTGGAGGCGGTCTGGATTCTTGCAGATATTGTCAACGCCCTCATGGCCTTGCCAAACTTAATCGCTCTTCTAGCACTTTCTCCTATTATCATCAGTGAGACAAAGAAATACTTTGACAGGCGTCGAAAGAACTAATTTTCGCACGTAAAAAAGCCTCTAGCTTTCCGTAATGATGGAAGTCTAGAGGTTTTTTGTCGAAATTAATAGCGTTTTTCTTTTGGCCAGCTGCTCATCTCGGCCGCAGCTGTAAAGAGAACGTCTGTAGAAGAGTTGAGGGCTGTCTCGCAGGAGTCCTGAATGACACCAATAACGAAACCGACGCTGACTACCTGCATGGCCAAATCATTGGAAATCCCAAAGAGGCTGCAGGCGACTGGAATGAGTAGAAGAGAACCGCCAGCTACGCCGGAAGCCCCGCAGGCAGAAATTGCCGCTACAATACTGAGAACTAGAGCCGTGCCAAAGTCAACTCTGATACCCAGCGTGTTGACAGCAGCTAAGGTCAGGGTATTGATAGTAATAGCAGCCCCTGCCATGTTGATAGTGGCTCCCAGAGGAATAGAGACAGAGTAGGTCTCTGGATTGAGCCCCAGATCTCAACAGAGTTTCATGTTAACGGGGATGTTTGCCGCAGAGCTGCGCGTGAAAAAGGCAGTCACGCCACTGACCCGCAAACAGTGCCAGACCAAGGGATAGGGATTTTTCCGCAGCATAATAAAGGTAATCAAAGGATTGATAATCAGAGCGACAATCAGCATGCTGGCTATCAAGGCCAGCAGCAGGATACCATAGCTTTTTAGAGCCTGGAAACCTTTGCCGGAAATGGTCGTGTAGACCAGACCTAAAATACCCAGAGGGGCTAGATTGATAATCCACTCGACAATCTTAGAAGTGATATCTGCCAAGGTCTGCAACAGTTCCTTGCTGTGGTGGCTGGCTTCCCGCATGGCAATTCCAAAGATGACAGCCCAGGACAGGATACCAATGTAGTTAGCGGTGATGAGGGCGTTGACGGGATTGTCCACCAGCTGAAGCAGAAGATTGCTGAGAACTTGTCCGATTCCATCTGGCGGAGAAACCTTTTGGGAGGACGAAGCCAACTCTATACTAATGGGAAAGAAGAAGTTGACTAGGACTGCGACCAGGGCCGCCGCAAAGGTTCCCAGAAGGTAGAGCAAGATGACTGTCTTCATATTGCTCTTTTGTCCTTTTTGCTGTTGAGATAAGGCATTTGCCACCAGAGCGAAGACTAGGAGCGGAGCGATGGCCTTGAGGCCGCCAACGAAGATTTGGCCCAGAAGTCCGATGGCTTGTGCTTGGGGGAAGATGACAACCAGTAGGACACCAATGCCAATACCGATGGAAATCCGCTTGATTAGATTGGTTTTATTCTAAATTGTGATGAAGCGATGGAGCATGTCAGTTCCTTTCTTGTCTTAGATACTTATTTTATTATACGATAGAAAGGGAGTGAAAACAATGCTAGGTCGGACTAACCATTCTATGTCCGCGTTGATTGGTCTTTGTGGTATAATGGTAGTAATCTTTTTGGAGGTAGCCTATGTCTAAGACCGGAAATGTCTTTTCCCGCTATATCCAGCAGTTTGACTGGAGCAAGATTGCAGATGACCTTTTTTCCAAGCTGGTCTCTTTACTTCTGCTTTTTATCTTATTTTACATCGTTAAGAAAATCCTGCATTTGTCAGTGACCAAAATCATTGCCCCTTCTCTCAAACTATCCAAGCAGGATGTAGCCAGACAGAAAACCATTACTCGTTTGATTGAAAATCTGCTTAATTATGTCTTGTATTTTCTCTTGATTTACTGGGTTTTATCTATCTTGGGACTGCCGGTTTCCAGCCTTTTAGCTGGTGCCGGAATTGCCGGGGTGGCCATCGGAATGGGAGCCCAGGGCTTCCTGTCGGATCTGGTCAATGGCTTCTTTATCCTTCTCGAGAGACAGTTAGATGTCGGTGACAATGTCCGCCTGACTAACGGTCCTATCAACATCGCTGGAACAGTAATCAGTGTCGGGATTCGGACGACGCAGGTACGGGACGCGGACGGAACGCTTCATTTTGTGCCCAACCGCAATATTATGGTTGTCAGCAATCTTTCCCGTGGAGATATGCGTGTTCTAATTGACATTCCCATTTATGCCCAGACGGATTTGGACGAGATTTACCGCATCATTTCTAAGGTCAATGAAGAAGCTGTGCCAGAACATCCAGAGATTCTTAAAGAGCCGAATATCTTGGGGCCGCAGATGGCTTCAAATGGCCAGTTTAACTTCCGTATCAGCATGATAGTGCAGGGAGGCATGCAGATTTCTATTTACCATATTTTCTACCGTCTTTACCATGAGGCGCTTTTGCGAGAGGGGATTGAGCTTCCGACGCTTGGACCTCTTTCAAAAGGAAAGTAATTATTGATTAGAAAGGTCAATATGAATCAGCGAATTCAGCAGGAGATTGTCAGTGAGGACAATCTTGTTTACCGTTTAAAACGTCCTCTCCACAAGCAGGGTCTCTTTTGGGCAGCTCTGGTGTCTGGTATTATCATTTTTCTTCTGGCCTTGCTCAGCATTCTCCTCGTCATCACCACGATTGGCCTTATGGAGGAAAATAACCATCTCAAGTCTCTCACGGGCTACCATAACTCACCTCTTGATTCCTATTCCAGTCATGCTTTTGAGAAAACAGTTGAATTTTCCAGTGGACTCAAGGTGACAGTTCATTCGGCAGTGGAAGACAGCAAGAGAGTCATGAGCGATGAGTCAACAGGAGTAGCTGTCGTTGCGACTATCACGGTTGAAAACACTTCTAAAAAGCCCATTCTGGTCAGTCCTTATGACTTTGGACTCTATGACAAGAAGGAAAATGTCTATATTTTGGATGGCTCAACCTTTGACAATACACAAATCGGCACCAATTTGGCGCCAGGCAAGTCCATCCGCTTTGACCTAATCTTTGATGGGGAAGGCGGCGATGAGGATACCTATACCGTGACCTACGAAAATGCTAAGTGGCAAAAGGAGAAAAACAAGACAAAGCAAGAGAAAAAGAAGGAGCAATAGGGAATATTATCCCATCACTTTAACGCCTTTGCTATTTTCCGCACTAGATTTGAAAGTGGAGGCAGCAAACTGTATAGATAAAAGAAGATTTGAGACGAAAATTTCAAATCTTTTTCTTGACTCTGACCTTAGAGGAGGGTGTATACTGGTGGAAATTAGAAAAGGAGATTACCATGAAAATCAATATGATTCGTTCAGATAAAGTTTATCAAGAGATGCTCGAGCTGCCTTTAGAAAAGAGAGAAGGTTATTTTCGAGCTAAGATTTTAGCACCTTTTGCAACAAAATATCAAACACAACACATTCCTCTGAAAGCGAAGTATCCCGGAGGATTTGATGCCTTGTTCCTACTTGGCTTTATGAATCAGCTACCCGGAACTCTATCAGAAAAGGATAGACCGTCTATTGATGCTCTGAGCTCTGATCAACTCTGGCAAAATTGTCAAGATACCATCAAGAGGAGTATCGGTCTTTTTGAGCAAGCTGGCTATGATTTAGAGGTTGAGGATTACTATTTTACTATTTTGTTAGGCAATCCAGAAAAACCTATGCTACAGCTCAATAAGGGTTACAGCGGAGATGGAGGAATTCCAGGCTACCTCATGCTTAGTCTACTACCAAATGACTATACTTTGCCACGTGTGCAGGCGGCGCTGGCCCATGAGTGCAACCATAATGTCCGCTTCCAATTTATCAAATGGAACCAGCAGACGACCTTAGCAGACTGGGTAGTCAGTGAGGGGTTGGCAGAGTCTTTTGCTGCTGAACTCTATGGCAAAGATCTCATTGGGCCTTGGGTTACTTCAACCAGTCCAGAGCAGTTAGAGGAGATTAAGCCCATCATCTCAAGTCAGCTTCAGCTAACTGGGATGGCGGAAATGGCTCCTTATCTCTACGGTGATGAAATTGCAGAAATACAAGGTCAAATACCGGTTGGTATGCCTTATGCTGCGGGCTATGCTTATGGCTATCATCTGATACAAGCTTATCTGAAAAAGACTGGCAAGAGCATTACTGAGGCTACGGTGTCACCGACAGAAGAAATTTTAGAGGCGACTAAAGACTTTTGGAAATGACACTTTTGCTTGAAAATCTGTCAAAACTTGATATAATGTAGGTGATTTCTGGAGGTATCAGTATGCATTATAAAAGAATTGAATTAAAAGTCACAAATCAAGGTATCCATGAGCGTAAGATTTTTCAAGGTGTCAAGATTTTCAATCGTAGCAAGCTGTCCAAAGATCAGAAAAGCATTCTGACGCAGAAGCTTTACCTGACACCGAAGCAAAACATCGTTTACTATCAGCGAACAGATGTCAATTATGACCAGAACTGGCATCATAAGAAGGATTATTACGAACTAGCTTATGACCAGTTGGACAGAGAAACTGTCTTTAAGGTTTGTCAAGATTTTGACGAACTAAGTCCTTTTCTGGAGAATGAGCTGCTGGAGAAGCTAAAAGAAAAGCAGTCATCAGGCAAGTTTTTTGAAAAATTAGATATATAAAAATCCGACCGCTTTTATAAGCAGTCGGATTTCTTTGAGTTCTAGTTAAATAGTACTTAAACAGGACCTTGGGCAATCATAGCGTTGGCTACGTTTTAGAAAGCAGCAATGTTAGCGCCAGCCAGATAGTCTTTGCCAAGTCCGTAAGTTTCAGCGGTAGTTTTAGCTGTGTTGAGGATATTTGTCATGATGTTCTTGAGACAGCCAGAGTATACCGACATCTATTCATCTGATAAGAGGGATTTTATCATCCAGATATTCATAGCTGGGTGGCCGGCAGCGTTAGAAAGTGGTTGTTGCAGTGATGTAAAACCATAGTGTTGATAGACGGCCACGGCCGTAGCCAGTTCAGTAGTGGTTTCTAGATAAAGCTGTTCATAACCTGCTAGGCGGGCTTCTTGGAATATCTGCTTTATCAGCCGACTGGAATAACCTTTGCCACGACTGTTTTTAGTGACATACAGTTTTTGTAATTCAGCAATTTTATCAGACACAGGTGCAAAGCCACCGCAGCCAACGAGATGACCTTCGTCTTCCAGAACAAAGTAAGCTGCCCTCTCTTGATGTTGATAATAGTCGGCCAAATGATCTAGATGAGAATCAAAGTAGACAGTTCCTGGTTTGTCAAGCCCGAATTCTTCTAGGCTGGCTCGAATGAGCTGCGCTACAGCTGGATTGTCTCTCACTTCCATTGGCCGTAAGTTCATGATTTGTCCTCCGATAGGATGTATCGACTAGTTAAACAATACCTTGGGCAATCATAGCGTTGGCTACGTTTTCGAAAGCAGCAATGTTAGCACCAGCTAGGTAGTCTTTGCCAAGTCCGTAAGTTTCAGCGGTAGTCTTAGCTGTGTTGAAGATGTTTGTCATGATGTCCTTGAGGCGGCCGTCAACTTCTTCGCGAGTCCATGACAGACGAAGGCTGTTTTGGCTCATTTCCAATGCGGATACAGCTACACCACCAGCGTTGGCAGCTTTGGCAGGTCCGTAGAAGATACCATTTTCTTTGTAAACAGCGATAGCATCCAGGTCGCTAGGCATGTTGGCACCTTCAGATACACAGATAACACCTTGAGCAACCAAGCGTTTAGCGGCTTCGCCATTGATTTCATTTTGAGTCGCACATGGCAGAGCAATATCATAGTTACCAGCGTAAGACCATACAGAACCTTCATGGTATGTAGCAGTTGGTTTCTCAGCTGCATATTCAGTCAAACGAGCACGGCGTTTTTCTTTAACATCAACCAAAAGATCAAAGTCAATACCATTTTCATCGATGACATAACCGTTTGAGTCAGAAACAGAGATAACAGTTGCTCCCAGCTCAGTTGCTTTTTGAAGAGCGTATTGGGCTACGTTACCAGAACCGGAAATAACCACCTTCTTGCCAGCAAAGCTTTGGCCGTTAGCCTTGAGCATTTCTTCTGTGTAGTAAACCAAGCCATAGCCTGTTGCTTCTGGACGGATCAAGCTGCCGCCAAATCCAAGAGGTTTACCAGTCAAGACACCAGCGTCGAATTGGTTAAGACGTTTGTATTGGCCATAGAGGTAGCCGATTTCACGTCCGCCGACACCGATATCACCAGCTGGAACGTCAAGAGATGGGCCGATGTGTTTTTGCAATTCTGTCATAAAGCTTTGGCAGAAGCGCATCACTTCAGCATCAGTCTTACCTTTGGGATCAAAGTCGGAACCACCCTTACCGCCGCCGATTGGCAGGCCGGTCAAGACATTTTTGAAGATTTGCTCAAAGCCGAGGAATTTCAAGATGCCTTGGTTTACAGTTGGGTGGAAACGAAGGCCGCCTTTATAAGGACCAACTGCTGAGTTAAATTGTACGCGGTAACCACGGTTGACTTGTACGTTACCTTCGCGGTCAACCCAAGGAACACGGAAGCTGATTACACGCTCAGGCTCAGTAATACGCGCTAGGATGTTTTCTTCGATGTATTCTGGATGTTTTTCAAAAACGGGCTCCAGAGTATTGAGAAACTCTTCAACAGCTTGGAGGAATTCTGCCTCGTGTCCGTTGCGGGCTTTTACGGTCTCGAAAGTGCTTTGGATATATTCTTTAGCAGTTGTCATCTGTCATTCTCCTTTAAATAAAATAGTAAACCATCCTGTCAAAAGCTACTTGTAGCTTGTGTGACGAGGATGTGTTTAAATTTTTAAAACAGGCATCTTTTAGATGTCATATTTTATTACATGGAACATTATAGCAGACTTTTTTTCTCTTGTAAAGAAAAAAGTTGAATTTTCTAAAAATTTCCACAATTTATTTTCTGAAATATTCCAGAAAATAGCTGAGCGAACTGGATGTTTTCCGAACGTTAGTCAGGAATTGCTGGTTTAAAAAACGAAAAAGCGGGTTTTGGTGATATAATAGAGGAAATGAGCTAAAGGCACTCGCCTTCAGAAAAAAGGAGCGTTTAATATGGTTTCGATATCTACACAGATTGCTGGTTTTGCATTTGACAACTGCCTAATGAATGCAGCTGGGGTTGCCTGCATGACAAAAGAGGAACTGGCAGAAGTCAAAGATTCTGCTGCGGGAACATTTGTGACCAAGACAGCGACGCTGGAATTTCGTCAGGGAAACCCAGAACCGCGCTATCAGGATGTTCCGCTGGGGTCTATCAACTCCATGGGCCTGCCCAACAATGGTTTGGACTACTATCTTGACTACCTGCTGGAACTCCAGAAAAGCGAACCAAATCGAACTTTCTTCCTCTCTTTGGTCGGTATGTCACCAGAAGAAACCCACACCATTCTTCAGAAAGTGCAGGCAAGTGACTTTAAAGGCATTACTGAGCTCAATCTCTCCTGCCCCAATGTCCCTGGCAAGCCGCAGATTGCCTATGACTTTGAAACGACGGAAAAGATTTTGTCAGAGGTTTTTGCTTATTTTACCAAGCCGTTGGGTATTAAGCTGCCTCCTTATTTTGATATCGTGCATTTTGATCAGGCTGCTGCGATTTTTAACAAATATCCGCTCAAGTTTGTCAATTGTGTAAACTCTATCGGAAACGGCCTTTATATAGAAGATGAGTCAGTGGTCATTCGTCCGAAAAATGGTTTTGGAGGTATCGGAGGTCAGTACATCAAGCCGACCGCTCTGGCCAATGTCCATGCTTTTTACCAACGCCTGAAACCAGAAATCCAAATCATCGGAACTGGAGGTGTCCTGACTGGCCGCGATGCCTTTGAGCATATCCTCTGTGGAGCTAGTATGGTGCAGGTAGGAACAACCCTTCATAAAGAAGGAGTGGCAGCCTTCAAGCGCATCGCTGCAGAACTCAAGGCTATTATGGAAGAAAAAGGCTATGAGAGCTTAGAAGATTTTCGAGGAAAATTGAAGTATATTGAGGA
Source organism: Streptococcus sanguinis (assembly GCF_050220005.1). GTDB lineage: Bacteria > Bacillota > Bacilli > Lactobacillales > Streptococcaceae > Streptococcus > Streptococcus sanguinis_Z. Next base: position 2,024,155 of record NZ_CP071413.1, on the reverse strand, counting down.
GTAATCTTCTATAAAAAGATTTAATGTAAGTGTTGTTGTGATTTGAAATGAAGAACATGGCTGGGTTGATTGTCATTAAGACCCAGCTTTTTCATATCAATTTGAAGAAAGTTCTAATCAAATTGCTATAATTTCAACTTCTTTTATGAGAAAATAGACGCAAAGAAATGAGGTGATTTTATGGCAGAAATTTATTTAGCAGGCGGATGCTTCTGGGGCTTGGAAGAGTACTTCTCCCGCATTGAGGGTGTAGAGGAAACGACAGTGGGATACGCTAATGGACAGGTGGAATCAACTAACTACCAGCTGATTCACCAGACGGACCATGCAGAAACGGTTCATCTAATCTATGACGAAAAGCGAGTCAGCCTGCGGGAAATCCTGCTCTATTATTTCCGAGTTATTGATCCTCTGTCGGTCAATAAGCAGGGAAATGATGTGGGTCGTCAGTATCGGACGGGCGTTTACTATACCAATCAAGCCGATAAGAACGTCATTGAGCAGGTCTTTGCTGAACAGGAAAAGCAGCTGGGACAAAAGATTGCTGTTGAGCTAGAGCATTTGCGCCACTATGTCCTAGCTGAAGACTATCATCAGGATTATCTCAAGAAAAATCCTGGTGGCTACTGCCACATCAATGTCAATGACGCCTATCAGCCCTTGGTCGATCCTGGTCAGTACGAGAAGCCTACTGATGAGGAACTGAAAGAGCAGCTGACGGAAGAGCAGTACCAGGTGACACAGCTTAGTGCAACAGAGCGTCCTTTCCATAATGCCTACAATGCCACTTTTGAAGAAGGAATTTATGTAGATGTGACGACTGGTGAGCCCCTCTTTTTTGCTGGTGACAAGTTTGAGTCTGGCTGCGGCTGGCCTAGCTTTAGCCGGCCTATTGCCAGAGAAGTTCTGCGATATTATGAAGACAAGAGTCATGGCATGGAGCGGATCGAAGTGCGCAGTCGTTCTGGAAATGCTCATCTAGGCCATGTCTTCACAGACGGTCCAGAAGCAGCAGGCGGCTTGCGCTACTGCATCAACTCAGCGGCTCTGCGATTTATTCCAAAAGAAAAAATGGAAGCAGAAGGATACGGCTATCTGCTAACCTTCATGCAATAAAAGGGCATAAAATCAACGCAAATGCTTCAATCCGTTATATAAATTTTTTATCACGGCGATAAATTATTTATATAAGCCAAGTCTTCTTTAACATGGTAAAATGAGAAGTAATCTTATAAAATAGAAGATTTAGAATTTTATCCATCAAAGGAGAATAAATGATGAATTTGAAAAAAATCTTTTCAGTAGGCTTAGTCGGCCTTGTAGCCTTGGGTTTGGCAGCTTGCGGAGGTTCTTCTAGTAAGGAGAGCAAATCAGCAGGCGGACCTGTAACCATCAAGGTTGGGGTAATGAGCCTGAGTGATACAGAAGAAGCGCGCTGGAACAAGGTTCAAGAGATTCTTGACAAAGAAAATGCAGGCGTTAAATTAGAGTATACGCAGTTTACCGACTACTCTCAGCCTAACCAAGCTCTGCTTGACGGTGATGTGGATATCAACGCTTTCCAACATTACAACTTCCTTGAAAACTGGAATAAAGAGAAGGGAGCAGACCTTGTGTCTGTTGCGGATACTTATATCGCACCTATTCGTCTCTACTCTGGTACAAAGGACGGCAAAAATAAATATACAGATGTGAAAGACATCCCAGAAAATGGTACAATTGCCGTTCCAAATGATGCGACAAATGAGAGCCGTGCTCTTTATCTTCTTGAATCAGCTGGCTTGATCAAGCTTGATGTTAAAGGTAAGGAACTTGCGACTGTTGCCAACATCAAAGAAAACAAGAAGAATCTGACAATTTCTGAGTTGGATGCTTCTCAAACACCAGCTTCTCTGACTTCAGCAGATGCTGCAGTTGTCAATAATACTTTCGTCCGCGAAGCAGGTATTGACTACAAGAAGGCCCTCTTCAAAGAAGAAGCCAATGAAAACTCAAAACAATGGTATAATCTGATCGCAGCGAAAGCAGATTGGAAGAAATCAGACAAGGCTGACGCAATTGAAAAAATTATCAAGGCTTACCACACTGATGAAGTAAAAAAAGTTATCGAAGAATCATCAGATGGTATGGATCAGCCAGTGTGGTAATTTTTAACTTGCAGAAGGTCATTGTATTGAATAAATGAAATGATTAAGAAGGGCGGAGATTAGCTTCTCCAGCCCTTTATCTGCTATTATGGTCATTTAGTTTGATCATTATCTAGCTTTGAGCTAGGTTGGTACAGATTGCAGCACGCAACTTATCACTGTCTTTGGTCAAGTGACAGGCGGAAATCAAACTAAAAGGCTACAGAGGATAAATCACATATTGGACAAATCAAGGAGTGAATCGGAAATTATGGGCAAAGAAATTATCAAATTAGATCACATTGATGTCGTTTTTAATCAAAAAAAGCAAGACATTAAGGCCGTAGAAGATGTGACCATTCATATTAATCAGGGAGATATATATGGAATTGTAGGCTATTCTGGTGCCGGGAAATCTACTCTGGTTCGTGTCATTAACTTGCTGCAGGTGCCGTCTGCCGGTAAGATTACGGTGGATGATACGGTTTTCTATGATCATCATCAGGTTCAGCTTACTGCGGCTCAGCTACGTCAAAAGCGTAAGGATATTGGGATGATTTTCCAGCATTTTAACCTCATGGCACAGATGACAGCCAAGGAAAATGTTGCCTTTGCGCTCAAGCATTCTCCTTTATCAGCTGCTGAAAAAGAGAAAAAAGTTCATACTCTTTTGGATTTGGTAGGCTTAGCGGATCGTGCAGATAATTATCCTGCTCAGTTGTCTGGCGGTCAGAAGCAGCGGGTGGCCATTGCACGGGCCTTGGCCAATGATCCCAAAATCCTAATCTCGGATGAGTCTACATCTGCTCTGGATCCTAAGACCACCAAGCAGATTTTGGCTCTATTGCAGGATTTGAATCAAAAATTGGGTCTGACTATTGTCCTCATTACCCACGAAATGCAGATTGTCAAGGACATTGCTAACCGGGTAGCAGTCATGCAGAATGGTCAGCTGATTGAGGAAGGATCAGTTCTGAATATTTTCTCTAATCCCAAGAATGAGCTGACTCAAGACTTCATTACGACCGCAACGGGTATCAATGAGGCCATGATCAAAATCAACCAGCAAAAGATTGTGCAAAACCTGCCGGAAAATTCCATTCTGGCCCACCTGAAATACTCAGGTGTGGTAACGGACACAGCCATTATAAACGACATTTACAAGCAGTATCACATATCTGCCAATATTCTTCACGCCAATATTGAGATTTTAGATCATGTACCGGTCGGAGAAATGGTCGTTATCTTATCTGGAGAGACCAAGCAACTGGCGGCGGTGCAGGAAAGTCTGCGCGAAGCAGGAGTAGAGCTGCATGTTCTGAAAGAAGGGAGTAACTAATGCTACAGCTGATTCAACAATTTATGCCCAATGTTTATAGAATGGGCTGGTCTGGGCAGGCTGGCTGGGGAACAGCTATTTACCTGACTCTGTATATGACTATCATTCCTTTCTTTATCGGAGGGATTCTAGGCTTTATCGCAGGTCTCTTGCTTGTCTTGACAGGGCCGAGAGGTATTTTGGAAAATAGACTTGTCTTTTTCGTCTTGGACAAAGTTACCTCTATCTTCCGGGCGATTCCTTTCATCATTCTCCTAGCCCTCATCAATCCTTTTACTCGGATTATTGTGGGAACTGGGATTGGACCGACTGCGGCCTTGGTGCCTCTTTCTCTGGCTGTTTTTCCTTTCTTTGCCCGTCAGGTTCAGGTGGTCCTATCCGAACTAGACCGAGGAGTCATTGAGGCGGCGCAGGCTAGTGGAGCAACTTTCTGGGACATTGTCGGTGTTTACCTGCGGGAAGGTCTGCCGGACTTGATTCGGGTGACGACTGTTACGCTGATCTCTCTGGTTGGTGAGACCGCTATGGCAGGGGCGATTGGTGCCGGTGGACTGGGAAATGTTGCCCTGACTTATGGTTATCAGCGTTTCAACCATGATGTGACCATTCTTGCGACCATTCTTATTTTGCTGCTCATCTTCTTTATTCAGTTTGTTGGGGATTTCCTGACACGGAAGATTAGTCATAGATAATGATTGACAACTAGGGCCTCAGCTGGGGCTCTTTTTAATGCCATAATTTTATAAAAAAACTTGCGCAATTAGATTAGGCTTGTTATAATAGCTAAAATCTCTTGAAGCCAAGTATTGGGAAAGTGAGGATATGGCGGATGAAAGCTTATACAAATGTCAATCTGGTGACCTGTGACAGCCAATTTCATGTTTACCGGGAAGGGCTATTGGTGGTTGAGGACGACCGCATTGCCTACTGTGGTCCCTATGATGAAAGCTGGCTAGGGAAATGTAGTGAAACAGTGGATTATGAAGGTACTTGGATCATGCCAGGGCTGGTCAACTGTCATACTCACTCGGCCATGACCTTGCTGCGCGGGATTCGTGATGACAGCAATCTTCATGAATGGCTGGAGGACTATATCTGGCCAGCAGAAAGTCGATTCACAGCAGATTTAACGACCCAGGCTGTCCAGCTGGCTCTGGCTGAAATGCTGCTGTCAGGAACAACAACTTTTAACGACATGTATAATCCTCAGGGAGTGGATATTGACCGGATTTATCAGGCTGTGCGGCAGTCCAGTATGCGATGCTATTTCTCACCGACACTCTTTAGCTCAGAGGTAGAAACGGCAGAAGAGACTCTGGCTCGTACTCGGGCCATTATTGAGAAAATCCTTTCCTATAATGATGAAGATTTTCAGGTCATGGTGGCGCCTCATTCGCCTTATGCCTGTGACGAAGAACTGCTCAAGGGCAGTCTTGAGCTAGCGCGTGAACTGGATTTGAAGCTTCATATCCATGTAGCGGAGACACAGGATGAAAATAAAATCATACTGGAGCGCTATGGCAAACGGCCTCTGGCTTTCTTGAAAGGCCTAGGCTACTTGGAGCAGTCAGGTATTTTTGCTCATGGGGTTGAGCTGAATACGTCAGAGATTGCGGATTTGGCGGCTTCACCAGTCAGCATCGCCCACAATCCTATCAGCAACCTCAAGCTGGCTTCCGGGGTAGCTCCGGTGACGGATTTATTAGCCGCTGGGGTGACCGTTGGCTTAGCGACAGACTCTGTCGCTTCCAATAATAATCTGGATATGTTTGAAGAAGGTCGGACAGCTGCTCTCCTTCAGAAGATGCGGGCAGGAGATGCGACCCAGTTTACGATTGATCAGTCCTTGAAAGCTTTGACTATTGAAGGAGCCAAGGCGTTGGGATTGGATAACAAAATCGGTAGTCTGGAAGCGGGCAAGCAAGCCGATTTCATTGTCATTCAACCTAAGGGAAGACTTCATCTCTATCCTTTTGGAAATATGCTGTCGCACCTAGTGTACGCAGTCAAAGGCAGTGATGTTCAGGATGTCTACATTGCTGGGCAGCAGGTCGTCCGAGACGGCCAAGTGCTGACCGTTGATGTAGGGAGTTTTGTGTAAGAATGAAAGCTGAGTTTCAGCTCGGCAATCAGCTATTAGAATTGAAAAAATAGATAATGAAGCAGGAGAATGGTGGAAGCATGCCGCAATTTGGAGATTGTAGCACGCTTCTCCCCGCTCCTGTTTTTTGCTTTTCTTTTCTTTTGGCGGTAAAAATAGTACAATATAGTAAATGTTGATGCACTATTATCAAGTAAGAAAAAGCGGAGAGATGTGATGGATAAAAAATTTCTTTGGGAGAAGATTCAGACTTTTTTTCAGAAACTTTGGAAAAAGATATCTGATTTTGCTGCGGAGCATACTCTCCTGACAGATGCTTACCATGCTTGGCGGGATTGGTTTAAGGAACTTCCATTTCCTCGTCCCAAAATCTTTCAAAAACAGCTTAGTAATCGCCAGTTTGTCGGAGTGCTTTTGACCGTAGTAGGGCTGTCAGCCAGCTTAATCCTCTTGTCAGAACATTTGCAGGATTTTACCTTACTGTCTCCTAGTAAGAAAGAGCAGCAGTCAGGTTCTTCTCAGAATCAGACGGTTCGTATCATGGCGACTGGGGATTTGCTTTATCACGATGGCCTTTATCTGAGTGCTCAGAAAGAAGATGGAACTTATGATTTTTCTGAGAATTTCCAATATGCTAAGGAATGGCTTCGGCAGGGAGATTTGGTCTTAGGGGACTTTGAGGGCACGATTCGGCCAGACTATCCCTTGAATGGCTATCCGCTTTTTAATGCTCCAGAAGCCGTAGTTCCAGCAATCAAGGATGCTGGCTATCAGGTGATGGACCTGGCCCATAACCATATTTTAGACTCTGGCTTGGAGGGAGTTTTCACTACAGCTCAGGCTTTTGAAAAAGAGGGAATCACTCCCATTGGTGTTTATCCGCATGAAAGCCGCAGTCAGGCACCGCTCTTGATAAAGGAAGTCAAAGGCATTAAGATTGCACTGCTGGCTTACTCCTATGGTTATAATGGCATGGAAGGGCTGCTCAGTCAGGAAGACTATGACAATCGTCTGTCCGATCTGGATGAAGAAAAGATGCGAGCCGAGATTGAGCGGGCAGAAAAGGAAGCGGACATCACGGTTGTTATGCCTCAGATGGGGGTAGAGTACCAGCTGGAGCCGACAGAAGAGCAGATGACCCTCTACCATAAAATGGTTGACTGGGGAGCAGATATCGTCTTTGGAGGGCATCCGCATGTGGTTCAGCCGGCGGAGATTGTAGAGAAAGATGGTCAGAAGAAGCTGATTATGTATTCTATGGGGAATTTCATTTCCAATCAGCGCATCGAAACCATGGAGGAGATTGAAAATGCTCATTGGACCGAGCGCGGAGTGCTGATGGATGTTACCATTGAAAAGACAACAAAGGGCACACAGATAAAAAGTGCCCAGGCTCATCCGAGCTGGGTCAGCCGAGTGGAAAAAGGCACTACTTCGGCAGACGGTCTACCTTTATACACTTACCAGACCTGGATTTTGGACGACTTTGTCGAAGGTGGCAAGTATCGAGACAAACTGGATCAAGAAACCAGAGCACGGATTGATACCGCCTATCAGGAAATGAATTCTCATGTTGGACTGAATTGGCCGGGGCAATAAATTGCTTGAATATGATTTTAGCCAGATTGGATTTACCAATCTGGTTTTTGCTGTTTTGAAATTTAAGATTTTGTTATAATTAAAAAGGATTATAGAACTGTTAATGAATGGAACTGACCGTTTTCGAGCTTGTCTATTATTTTGACTTATTTGATTGGAAAGAAAATGAAATGCATTTTGGTTTGTGGCTACTTTTGTATCTTATACCTATGTTTATCTTGTTTTTGTTGCTGGTGTGCTCCTTGGTCTTGTTGATTTTCTGCCTGTTTCTGAGAAGAAATCTCTTCAAGGAAAAGCAGGGGCGCAATTTGCTGCTAGCTATCTTTTGGCTGGGGCTCTTCAATCTTCTGCTGAACTTGCTAGTATAGAAATGATGAGTTCGTAAGGAGAACGATTGAAACACTGACGTCTTAGCTGACTTATATGTAAAAACATACTATTATTTCTGTCTTTCTTGTGAAATTAGCATAAAAAAACGAATACCCTCCAGCTTATTTTGATTAACAGGTATTCGTTTTTTATTTTCTATTTAGAGCTTCATTTCTTCCGATACTGGCTTGGTGTCATTTGGTAGTATTTTTTAAACTGGCGGTTAAAGTTGGACAGGTTATTAAAGCCTGCTTGGCTGGAGATTTCCAGTACAGAAAGGTTGGAGTGTTGCAGTAGTTCGGCTGCTTTGCGTAGGCGGAATTGGATCAAGTACTCAATGCAGGAAACGCCCAGATGCTTCTTGAAGAAGTTCATGAAATGGGTGGAACTGTAGCCGCAAATGCCGGCCAATTGGTCAATATTCAGGTCTTCTTGGTAATGGGCATTGATGTAGTCAATGATGGAGCGAATCTTTTCTTCCTTGCGATAGCCTTCTGGTGACAGGTCTTTGGAAATGACATAGCCGTTCTCAAAGAGCAGGTAGAAGAGCTGGTTGAGCTGGGCTTTGAGCTGAAATTCGTAGTGAGATTTGCGGAAATAGCCTGTTTCCATAGCTGCTAAGAGGCACTGGCGAATCTCGGCATAGGCTGTATCCGTAGGCTTGATAACATGAGTCAAGTCCAACTGGCCATTGTAGAGGGGCTGCAGATAGTTGATGCTGGCCTGATCCATGGCAGAATAGCCCATCAGATCCAGATGGAAATTAATAGCGTCCATATAATGGCGCTCGTCGTTGATGGGGTGGATGGAGTGCAGGGCATTGGGGCGAATCAGGATAATATCACCTTTTTCGCTGTTAAAGTAGTCGTCGTCAATATGAAATTGTGCTTTTCCTTCGTGGACATAAATCATTTCAACATCGGTATGCCAGTGGAAAAGAATATCTGGATGACCATTCTCAGTGATGGTGCGGGTCAGAGAATAAGGGGTTCCTTGGTTTTTAAAAACGGTATTTTTATGTAGTTGGCCTAAATCAATCATGGGGACACTCTTTCATAGAATAGTACAATTTATTAAGATAATTGTGTTAGAAAATATGTTTGACAACTATTATAATATAAATACAAAAAAAACGAAAGTGAGAAAATGCAAATGGGTAAATTTCCGCAGAATTTCCTCTGGGGCGGTGCAACTGCAGCCAACCAGTATGAAGGTGCCTATAATCTAGATGGAAAAGGCCTGTCTGTTCAGGATGTGACTCCAAAAGGCGGAGTGCCAGCCAAGCCAGGTGACCGCAATCCTTTGATTACCGAGGGACCGACAGCAGATAATCTCAAGCTGGAAGGGATTGATTTCTACCATCGTTACAAGGAGGACATCGCCCTCTTTGCAGAGATGGGCTTCAAGGTCTACCGAACTTCCATTGCCTGGTCTCGGATTTTCCCAAATGGAGACGAGCAGGAGCCCAATGAAGCTGGTCTGCAATTCTATGACAATCTTTTTGATGAACTGGCCAAATATGGCATTGAGCCGCTGATTACCCTGTCTCACTATGAAACGCCCCTTCATTTAGCGCGTCAGTACAATGGCTGGGCCAACCGCAATTTGATTGGCTTCTACGAGCGCTATGTTCGCACGGTTTTTATCCGCTATAAGGACAAGGTCAAGTATTGGCTGACCTTTAATGAAATCAACTCTGTTCTCCATGCGCCCTTTATGAGTGGGGGCATTGCCACGCCAGCTGAAGAGTTGTCCAAACAAGACCTCTATCAAGCGGTCCATCATGAGCTGGTAGCTTCTGCTTTGGCAACGAAGATTGGTCATGAGATTAATCCTGATTTTAAGATTGGCTGTATGGTTCTCACCATGCCGGCCTATCCCATGACACCTAAACCTGAAGATGTGCTGGCAGCACGAGAATTTGAAAATCAAAACTATCTCTTCTCTGATATCCATGCGCGTGGAAAATATCCAGCCTATATCAATCGTTTCTTCAAGGAGAATGGGATTGAGATTCAGTTTGCGCCGGGAGACAAAGAGCTTTTGGCTGAAAATACTGTAGACTTTATTTCCTTCTCCTACTATATGAGTGTAGTTGCGGCCCATGATCCGGAAAATTATTCTTCCGGCCGAGGCAATCTTTTAGGTGGTATTATGAATCCTCATCTGGCTAGTTCAGAATGGGGCTGGCAGATTGACCCAGTTGGCCTGCGTTTGGTATTGAATAGCTTTTATGACCGCTATCAGCTGCCTCTCTTCATCGTGGAAAATGGTCTCGGTGCCAAGGATGTCTTGGTGGATGGTCCAAATGGCCCAACGGTTGAAGATGACTACCGCATTGATTATCTCAAACAGCATTTGCAGCAGGTAGGAGAAGCGCTGGAAGATGGCGTAGAATTGCTAGGTTACACGACTTGGGGCTGTATTGATCTAGTCTCAGCCAGCACGGCAGAACTTAGCAAACGTTATGGCTTTATCTACGTTGACCGCAACGATGACGGTAGCGGAACTCTAGCCCGCTACAAGAAAAAATCTTTTGATTGGTACAAAGAAGTCATTGCGACGAATGGAGACAGTCTCTATCAGGATTGAATGACTTAAACAAAATGGCTCCTTATAAAAAAAGGATGAATCAAAAGATTCATCCTTTTTTATATACTTTTATTTCTTCCAGCTTTCGACTTCTTTCTGGTGGTTTTTGATCCACTCTTTGGCTGCAGCTTCTGGTGAGCTGCCTTCGTTAATCTTAAGCATGACTTCTTCCATGTCCTTTTGAGTCCAGTTGAAGTTGTCTAGGACCTTATTGACTTCTGGTAAGTCCTTTTCTAGATTTTTCCGAGTCATAGTGTGGATAGCTTCCTTACCGCCCATGGTTCCCTTAGGATCCTTGAGGTATTTGAGGTCGTATTTGGAGAACATCCAGTGTGGTGACCAGCCGGTTACGATAATATCTTCTTTATTCTTAATAGCCTGATCCAGAGCAGTGGTCATGGCTCCAGTTGAGGAAGAAGAAAGATTCCAGCCACTGAGATTGCTGTATTCTTGCATAGTCTTCTCAGTCGCGGTCATGATACCAGCACCGGGCTCAATACCTGTGATGGTTTTCTTGGCTTGGTCTGACAGGTCTTCGATAGAGTCGGCATCCATATAACTTGGTACGACTAGCCCTGTCTTAACGCCCTCAAGGTTTGGCCCCAAGTCCACTAGCTTATCCTTGTACTCCTCATAGAGAGCAGCGTGGGTGGTCGGCAACCAGGCAGAAACCATGGCATCGGCTTCGCCATTAGAAACGGACTTCCACATAACGGCATTGTCCAGCGGTGTGATGGTGACATCGTAGCCCATTTCCTTGAGAGCTTCCGCTACGACATTGGTTGAGGCAACTTCGGAGTCCCATTCAACATAGGCAAGGTTGACCTTTTCTTTTTTGTTTTGCTGGAGCTTGGTTACTTGATTTCCGACAAAGGCTGTCAGGATAACAGCAGCCAGAGCAGACCAGAGCATAATCTTGTTGCGTTTTTCCTTAGTAGTGACCGGTGATTTTTTAGCCAGAGGTTGGTTGAGCTTCTGGGTCAGGCGGTCAATGATAATGGCCAGGATAACCAGAGACACCCCATTGACAAATCCGGAACCGATGTCGGCATGCTGCAAGGCAGAGAGAACGCCGCGGCCCAGTCCTGGCGCCCCAATCATAGAGGCAGTAACGACCATAGACAGAGCTAACATGATGGTCTGATTGACCCCAGCTAGGATGGTATTTTTAGCCAGAGGCAGCTCAACTTTGAAGAGCTTCTGCTTGCCAGTGCCCCCGAAGGAGTCTGACGCTTCAATCAGCTCGGTCGGAATCTGACGAATGGCTAGATTGGTAAAGCGGACAGTCGGTGGCAGGGCAAAGATGACAGAGGCAAAGACCCCAGGCACCATACCGATACCGAAGAAGGCCACGGCCGGTATCAGGTAGACAAAGGCCGGCATGGTCTGCATAAAGTCTAGCAAGGGCTTGATAACGGCTTCGACACGGTTGCTCTTAGCCATCCAAATCCCCAGTGGAATACCGATGATAATGGAAATGGCACTGGAGACGATGACCAAGGTCACAGTGTTCATGAGATTTTCCCAGAGGCCTTGGTTGTAAACAAAGAGCAGGCCTAGGAAGGTGAGCAGGGGCAGCCCCAGCTTACGCTTGGAAATCAAATAGGTAAAGATAGTGATGACTGCGATAAAGAGCAGGGGCGGAATGAAGAGCAGGGTGTCTGTCATCCCATTCATGATGGCATTTCCGATAGCCTGAAGGACCGAGAAAAGCCCGGAGAAGGTATCAGTTACCCAGTTAGTAAAGGCCTCAACCCATTGAGAAACGGGGATTGGCTGTTGTAAAATATTCAAAATGCGAACCTCCCTTATTCTTCAGATTCAGTAGTATTGGCCAAGGCTTCGATGACTCGACCTTTAATAATAACGCCGACTAACTTGTCCTTATCATCTACAACGGCCAGAGGCGCTGGTGAATCGTAAATCAGCGGGAAAATATCAGTAATCAGGGTTTCCTGAGTGACCTTGCGGACGTTCTTATCAATCACTTCAGCCAGTGCTTGATGTTGCTTACGGGCATCTCGGGCGGCTTCGGCAGTTAGACTACCCTTGAGATGCCGCTTCCTATCCACAGCCAGCAGCATACTGACCTCTTCTTTTTTCATCCGATTAAGAGCCACGGTTGGTCCGTCAATATCAATGTTAGTAGTCAGTGGCGTTGTCATGATATTCTGGGCAGTCAAGACCTTGGAGCGGTCCACATCTTCAACGAACTCTCGAACGAAGTCGTTGGCTGGATTGGTCAGGATTTCCTCACCGGTGCCAATCTGCATAATCTGACCGTCAGCCATAATAGCAATACGGTCACCGATACGCAGGGCCTCATTGAGATCGTGGGTGATAAAGATAATGGTACGCTCATGCTCTGCCTGCAGATCCAGCAGCTCATCCTGCATTTCGCGGCGGATAAGGGGATCTAGAGCTGAGAAGGCCTCGTCCATGAGCAGAATATCAGGATTATTGGCCAAAGCTCGAGCTAGGCCGACCCGCTGCTGCATCCCACCGGAGAGCTGATCGGGGTATTGGTCCTTGAAGGACAGGAGACCGGCATTGTCCAGAGCTTGTTCAGCTAGGCGCGTGCGCTCTTCCTTATCAACACCTCGAACTTCCAGACCGAACTCAGTATTTTCCAAAATGGTCCGATGCGGGAAGAGTCCAAAGTTTTGGAAGACCATATTGAGCTTGTGGCGGCGAACGTCACGCAGCTCCTCTTCGTTCATCTTGGCCACATCTTGGCCGTCGATGTAAATGTCGCCTGATGTTGGGTCAATCAATCGGTTGAGCAGGCGGATAAGGGTAGACTTCCCACTACCGGACAGTCCCATGATGACAAAAATTTCTCCGATCTGAACCTCAAAGTTTACATCGTAAACTCCGACAGTAGCACCAGTTTTTTCTAAAATTTCCGTTTTGCTTTTGGCTTGCTGCACCATTTCCAGTGCCTGCTTTTGCCTTTTGCCGAAAATTTTAGTCAAATGTTTTACTTCTAGTTTATTCAACGTATTTCTCCTTTTGCACAAGTGACTACATGTTTATTTTGATAAGTTGTCACTTAAAAGACCATCACAGTATAACATCGTGTGGTCACTTTGTCAAACCCAAAAGACCGTCAGACCGGTATTTTTCGGATATTATAAAAAAGGGGAGTGATTTTTTGAAATATTTTTGAAAGTCGTAAAAAGCTTGTCAGACAGCGGATTTGCCTGTCTATTCTGTTTTTTTGACAAAGAAAAAACAAGTGCTGTTTCACTTGTTTGTTTCAATTTCATTAAAAAATAAATTATGCATCAAACCGACTGATAATTCGTTGCCAACAAAGTAGATGGTATTGCCGGCTTCCAGCTTGGTATAAGGACCAGGCGAGATTAGGAGTTGGTCTCCCTGCTGGACTGCGACAATGGTAGCGCCAGTCGAGTGCCAGATATTGAGCTCATTGATAGATTTTCCTAGGTTGATGGCGTCTGTTGAGAGCTGGAGCTCGTAGGGATTGAAAGGGAAGCGCTGCTGAACATCTTTGGTCCGACTGAGAAGCTGGTTAAGCAGCTGGGAAAAGTTGGCAAATTCTTCCTCTTGGCGCTGGATGCTCTGGTGGAGCTTGCTTTTGAGGTCCTGCAGAGAGTTGACATCTTTATAGGTCTCGAGAAACTGCTGAGCTTTTTCCTTGGAGGAAATGAATGCCCCGCTGCCATGGCGGACTTCCATGATTTCCAGATCTACCAGCACATTGATAGCCTTGCGGGCTGTCTCAGGAGAGACATTGAAGTTGCTGGCTAGGGTAGAGCGGGCATAGATTTTGCTGCCGATGGGATATTTGCCGTCAACGATTCGCTCAGCAATAGCGACGGCAATCTGCTGGTAGCGTGGGAATGCGACTTCTTTTTTGCTCATGAGGACCTCCAATTTACAACAGAAATATAGCTATGATTATAATATAAAACTGGAAGATTGAAAAGTGCTCTTTGTAAAATCGACCGTCTTATCCGCCTCTTCTTGCCTTTCTTTTTACTTTTTTAAGTAGTATAATATGTCTAAAAGTTAGAGCTTTTCTGGAAAAGGAACAGTAAAAACCAGATGATAGAGATAAGAATGGATAAAAAGATGACTGTAAAGATGATAGCGGCAGACATGGATGGAACCTTGCTGGACGGACAGGGACAGCTGGATTTGCCGCGTCTGGCTACTATTTTAGATGAGCTGGAGAAGAGAGACATTCGCTTTGTGGTGGCTACTGGTAATGAAATTCCACGGATGCGTCTGCTATTGGGAGATTTGGTAGAACGAATGACTTTGGTAGTCGCCAACGGAGCTAGGATTTTTGAAAAGAATCAGCTAAGCATGAGCAGTTTCTGGGAACCTGGATTGATTAGGGATGCGTTGGCTTATTTTTCCGGTCATGAAAGGGAACTTCAGCTGGTTGTGACCTCCGAAAGAGGCGGCTTTGTCCAGGAAGGGACAAAGTTTCCCTTGATTGAAAAGGTTATGACTAAGGAAATGGCCCAGCTTTTCCACAAACGGATGAATTTTGTGCCTAGCCTTCAGGATTATCCTTTTGACAAGGTCTTGAAAATGAGTATGATGGTCGAAGAGTCTGCAGCAGCAGAGCATGCTCGTCTGCTCAATCAGCATTTTGCAGGCCGATTAAGCGCTGTTGCCAGTGGTTACGGAGCCATTGACATCCTCCAAGATGGAATGCACAAGGCTTGGGGCTTGCAGCAGCTGATGGCTAAGTGGCAGATTCAAAGCTCGGAAATCATGGCTTTTGGCGATAGTGAAAATGATGTAGAAATGCTTGAATTAGCTGGTATTTCTTACGCTATGGAAAATGGCGATGAGCGGGTCAAAGGGGTGGCAGATTACCTAGCACCAGCCAATACAGAATCCGGTGTTCTACAGGTGATTGAGCAATACTTAGAAGAGGAAAAAGGATAATGGCAGTACAATTATTAGAAGAATGGCTTCTCAAGGAGCAGGCAAAATTGCAGCAAAACTACAGAGAGCTCAATCGACTCTCCGTCAAGGAGCCAGACATCATCTTTATCGGAGATTCCATTGTAGAATACTATCCGCTCCAGGAGCTCCTGCAGACGGATAAAAGACTGGTCAACCGCGGCATTCGGGGCTATAAGACTGATTTGCTTTTAGAAAACCTAGATGCCCATCTCTTTGGGCAGGCTTTGGATAAGGTCTTTATCCTGATAGGTACCAATGATATTGGCAAGGAGATGCCTCAGACAGAAACGCTGGCTAATTTGGAAGCCGTTATTCAGGAGATTTCTCGCGACTATCCGCTGGCTCAGATCCAGTTGCTGTCGGTCCTGCCGGTCAATGAAGCTCCAGCCTACAAGAGTACGGTCTATGTCCGTAGCAATGAAAAGATTCAGGCCCTCAATCAGGCCTATCGCCAGCTGGCCAGCGCCTACATGAATGTCCAGTTTATTGATCTATACGATGCTTTTCTGAACGAGGAAGGCCAGCTGCGCCCAGACTACACAAGGGACGGCCTCCATCTGACCATTGCTGGCTATGCAGCCCTGTCCAAGGCTTTGCAGGAGACGTTATAGAGATAAAAATAGGGAGCGAAAAAAGCCCAACCAGACAAATCTTCAAAGGAAGATTTTTTTTAAAAACTTTTGGTTGACAAATGTAAATCTTAGAGGTAAAATAGGATTATAAGATTTACAAATGTAGATTTAGAAAGGAGAGGTCATGCAAATTTCCAATGCGGAATGGCGCATCATGAAGATTATCTGGATGGAAGGCAAGCAGACCAGCACGGATTTGATCGCCGTCTTGTCCGAGCGCTTTGACTGGTCGAAGTCGACGGTCAAGACTCTCTTGACCCGCTTGATGGAGAAAGGATGTTTGACTAGAGAAAAATCAGGCAAAGCCTTTGTTTACTCGGCTTTGTTGAAGCAGGACCAGAGTTTAGACTTGGTCGTTGAGGATGTGAAAGACAAGGTTTGCTCCAAAAGGATTGTCCAGGTGCTTGAAAACTTGATTCAGGCGAGTGACTTTACGCTTGCAGATCTTAATCAGCTGCAGCAGGTCCTGGAAGAAAAGAAAGCAGAGGCTGTCGAAACAGTCCCTTGCAATTGTATGTAATAGAAAGAAGGAAATTCCATGTTTGGATTGTTGATTAGTATTGTTTGTTTACTTGTGGTTGCTTTTATTGCTTGGTGGTTCTTTGCAGAGCATGAAAAGGTAAGCGACCACGCTCGTCAGAAATCAGGTTATCAAGAAATTGAAGTCGAAGTCATGGGGGGCTATTCGCCTGAAACCATTGTCCTGAAAAAGAATGTTCCAGCCCGGATCATCTTTAATCGCAAGGATCCATCTTCATGTCTGGCTCAAGTGATCTTTCCAGATTTTGGCGTTCATGAAGATTTGCCTTTAGGTGAAAAACATGTCATTGAAATTACGCCAGAAAAAGCGGGCGAATATGGGTATTCATGTGGAATGAACATGATGCATGGTCACATGATTGTGGAATAAAGGAGTAGGTATGGTAGAAAAACAAAAAGCAGTTGTGGAAAACGGAGTGCAAAAGATCCGTATTACAGCAGAAAAAGGCTATAGTCCAAAGGAATTTCAACTTCAAAAAGGGATCCCTGCTGAAATCACCTTCCATCGGGTCAATCCTTCCGGCTGTTACAAGGAAATTTGGTTTGAAGATCAGGGGATTTTAGAGCCTTTGGAAGTCGGTGTGGATAAGGTGATATCCTTTACTCCGACAGAAACAGGGGACTTCGAGTTTTCATGTGGAATGAAGATGCAAAAGGGTTCCTACACGGTTGTGGAAAAACGCCGTCGTCTCTTAAGTTTACGGGGTCGCTTTTGGATTACTAGTATCTTTACTCTTCCCTTATTGATCTTGATGATCGGGATGATGGCAGGATTTGTATCCCATCCAGTCAGTCGCTGGGGGACTTTTCTAGCGACAACGCCGATCATGTTGGTAGCAGGAGTTCCTTTTATTAAGAGTGCCTGGGCCTCATTTAAGAAGCATCATTCCAATATGGATACCTTGGTAGCTCTTGGAACCCTGGTAGCCTATGTCTATAGTGTATTTGCCCTTTTTACTGGTCAGCCAGTATACTTTGAGGCTGCGGGTTTTATCATCTTCTTTGTCCTCTTAGGGCAAATCTTTGAAGAACGGATGCGTAACAATGCCTCCGAGGCTGTGGAAAAGTTGTTGGATTTGCAGGCAAAAACGGCTCAAGTTCTCCGTGATGGGAACTATGTCGAGGTTGCGGCAGAAGATATCCAAATTGATGACTTGATTCGGGTCCGTCCTGGGGAAAAGATCGCGGTTGATGGGACGATTGTAGAAGGAAGTACGACCATTGATGAGTCGATGGTGACAGGTGAAAGCTTGCCTGTGGAAAAATCAGTTGGTGATGCAGTTATCGGCTCCACTATCAACAGCAATGGGACCATTCTCTTTAAGGCTGAAAAAGTCGGTAGTGAGACCCTCCTATCTCAAATTGTGGACTTTGTCAAAATGGCCCAATCCAGTCGTGCTCCTATTCAAGATTTGACGGATAAGATTTCAGGTATCTTTGTTCCAGTGGTGACGATTTTGGCCATTGCGACTTTCTGGGTTTGGTCCGTGCTTTTGGGCGCGTCGCTTCAAGAGGCCATGCTCTATGCAGTCTCTGTCCTCATTATTGCCTGTCCTTGTGCCCTTGGTTTAGCAACCCCAACAGCCCTGATGGTCGGAACCGGCCGTAGTGCCAAGATGGGCGTTCTGATTAAAAATGGAACAGTTCTTCAAGAAGTGCAAAAGATTCAAACCGTTGTGTTTGATAAGACAGGGACTATTACCATTGGCCAACCACTTGTAACCGATGTTGTAGGAGATAAAGCGCGTGTCTTGACACTGGCTGCTAGTCTTGAAACTTTTTCAGAACATCCACTAGCCCAAGCGGTGTTATCCCAAGCAGAAGAAAAAGGTTTGGTGTTATCCCCTGTGGAAAACTTCCAAGCGATTGAAGGAAAAGGGGTCCAAGGTCAGATCGACCAGCAGTTGGTGACCTTGGGAAATGGCAAACTTCATGACGGGACAGCGATGGATCCGGAGCTTGAAAAACGGATGGTAGAGTTGCAAGAGCAGGCCAAAACAGTGATCAGTTTGTCTGTGGATGGGCAAGTGATTGGCTTGATTGCCATTCAAGATGCTCCGAAGGCCAGCTCAAAAGAAGCGATCAAAAAGCTCAAAGAACGGGGCTTGAAAACGGTCATGTTAACGGGGGATAATGAACGGGTGGCCCAAGCTATTGCTAAGCAAGTGGGAATTGACACCGTCATTGCTGATGTCCTTCCTCAAGAAAAAGCTAGCGCCATCCAAAAACTGCAAGAAGCTAGCAAGGTCGCCTTTGTTGGAGATGGGATCAATGATGCTCCAGCTCTCTCGATCGCGGATGTGGGGATCGCTATGGGATCTGGAACGGATATTGCGATCGAGTCCGGTGGCATCGTGCTCACGCAAAATGATTTACTTGGCGTTGTGCGCGCCTTTGACATGAGTCAAAAGACCTTCCGCAGGATCTTACTCAATCTCTTCTGGGCCTCTATCTACAATATCCTTGGGATTCCAATTGCTGCTGGAGTCTTTGCAGGACTGGGATTGACCCTCAATCCAGAACTAGCAGGTCTTGCCATGGCCTTAAGTTCTGTGTCTGTTTTGACTAGCTCGCTGCTTCTCAATGTTGCGAAAATTGATTAAATGAAATAAAAAGAGAGTGGGGCAGAAATCGGTAATTCGTTAGAATTCGATTTCGTCGTCTCACCTCCGCACAGTTGAGTAGGGCTGTAAAAGCTAATGAAATCAATGTAGTAGAGCCCACTCAACCACTGCGTCTTGCTCGACAATCCAAAAACAATTAAGAGGCTAGGACTTTTGTCCCAGTCTCTTTTTGTTCGATTTCCTACAGCTACAAGTCTTAGAGGTGCATGCAAATTATAATAAAATATCCTATTCTACTATAAGTTTGTGAAATTTTCTCAAAAAGAACATCTGTCATGTAATAGGGATTGAGCATCTCTGAGCATATTCTTATACAAGTAAGAAAAAACATGGTAAATTGATATAGTAAAGTTTCTTGAAGCGTTTTCATTCACAAATGGAAATGTTTTCAATAACTGAAAATTTATTTTATTGAAGGAGAGTTATTCTTATGACTCAAGGAAAAATTACTGCATCTGCAGCAATGCTCAACGTATTGAAAACATGGGGCGTAGATACCATCTACGGTATCCCATCAGGAACACTCAGCTCACTTATGGATGCTTTGGCTGAAGACAAAGATATCCGTTTCTTGCAAGTTCGCCACGAAGAAACTGGTGCTCTTGCAGCGGTCATGCAAGCTAAATTTGGCGGCTCAATCGGGGTTGCAGTTGGTTCAGGTGGTCCAGGTGCGACTCACTTGATTAACGGTGTTTACGATGCAGCTATGGATAATACTCCATTCCTTGCTATTCTTGGATCACGTCCAGTCAACGAACTCAACATGGATGCCTTCCAAGAATTGAACCAAAACCCAATGTATAACGGTATTGCTGTTTACAACAAACGTGTCGCTTACGCTGAGCAATTGCCAAAAGTGATTGACGAAGCTTGCCGTGCTGCCGTTTCTAAAAAAGGTCCAGCTGTTGTTGAAATCCCAGTAAACTTCGGTTTCCAAGAAATCGACGAAAACTCATATTACGGATCAGGTTCTTACGAGCGTTCATTCATCGCTCCTGCTTTGAACGAAGTTGAAATCGACAAAGCAGTTGAAATCTTGAACAAGGCTGAGCGTCCAGTTATCTACGCTGGATTTGGTGGTGTTAAAGCTGGTGAAGTGATTACGGAATTGTCACGTAAAATCAAAGCACCAATCATCACAACTGGTAAAAACTTTGAAGCTTTCGAATGGAACTACGAAGGTTTGACAGGTTCTGCTTACCGTGTTGGTTGGAAACCAGCCAACGAAGTGGTCTTTGAAGCAGACACCGTTCTTTTCCTTGGGTCAAACTTCCCATTTGCTGAAGTTTACGAAGCTTTCAAGAACACTGAAAAATTCATCCAAGTCGATATTGACCCTTACAAACTTGGTAAACGCCATGCCCTTGACGCTTCAATCCTTGGTGATGCAGGTCAAGCAGCGAAAGCGATCCTTGACAAAGTAAACCCAGTAGAATCTACTCCATGGTGGCGTGCAAACGTGAAGAACAACCAAAACTGGCGTGATTACATGAACAAACTCGAAGGTAAAACTGAGGGTGAATTGCAATTGTACCAAGTTTACAATGCAATCAACAAACATGCTGATCAAGACGCTATCTACTCAATCGACGTAGGTGACACTACTCAAACATCTACTCGTCACCTTCACATGACACCTAAGAACATGTGGCGTACATCTCCACTCTTTGCGACAATGGGTATTGCCCTTCCTGGTGGTATTGCTGCTAAGAAAGACAATCCAGATCGCCAAGTATGGAACATCATGGGTGACGGTGCATTCAACATGTGCTACCCAGACGTTATCACAAACGTTCAATACGACCTTCCAGTTATCAACGTTGTCTTCTCAAATGGTAAATATGCCTTCATCAAGGACAAATACGAAGACACAAACAAACACTTGTTTGGTTGTGACTTCCCTAATGCTGACTATGCGAAAATCGCTGAAGCTCAAGGTGCTGTTGGATTTACAGTTGACCGTATCGAAGATATTGATGCAGTCGTTGCAGAAGCTGTAAAACTCAACAAAGCAGGCAAGACAGTTGTCATCGATGCCCGCATCACGCAACACCGTCCACTTCCAGTAGAAGTACTTGAACTCGATCCAAAACTTCACTCAGAAGAGGCTATTAAAGACTTTAAGGAAAAATACGAAGCAGAAGAACTCGTACCATTCCGTCTCTTCTTAGAAGAAGAAGGGTTGCAATCACGCGCAATCAAATAATTCCTCTCGTCGAAAATCAAGTGTAAGCTTTGTAGCCTTTATTCTTTGATTTTCCTAGAGTCGAACTTGAAAAGATCGGAGCAATCCGGTCTTTTTATGGAGAATAACAAATGAATTTAAATCAATTAGATATTATCGTTTCAAATGTTCCCCAAGTCTGTGCTGACTTGGAGCGTATTTTGGATAAAAAGGCCGATTATGTTGATGATGGTTTTGCTCAGTTCACGATTGGCAGTCATTGTCTCATGTTGTCCCAAAATCATTTGATTCCTTTGGAAAATTTCCAATCAGGCATCATTCTTCACATCGAGGTTGAGGATGTAAACCAGAATTACAAACGGCTGAAAGAGCTTGGTGCTGAGATTTTACACGGCCCAGCTGTAACTGATTGGGGAACGGAGTCCCTGCTAGTGAAAGGCCCATCTGGTCTAGTGATTGATTTTTATCGAATGAAATAGGTCTGTTTAAATAGAAAAAACGGATAAAATCAACTGATTACAAAAGTGTTGATTTTATCCGTTTTTATGTGAACTAATATTATATTTCGGCTAGAAATTAAGTTTTTGTCCAACTTCTTGCTCTATATCAGCAGGTTTATTTAACTTCTCCGCCTTCAACAACTAGGTCGTCAGCCTTAGCAGCTTCGCCGTATGTTGGATGGAGGGTTTCTTCATAGGCCTTGTGGAAGAAGTTTTCTTTGCCGAGTTTCTTGATTTCGTCGTTGATGTAGTTGAGCAGCTCGGTATTGCCTTTCTGCACAGCTGGGGCAATGGTATCTGGATCACCTAGCGAAGTGATGCCGACTTCAAAGCCTTTGTTTTCCAGAGCCCAGGCTAGGACTTCAGTATTGTCTGTAGAAAAGGCATCGCCGCGGCCGTCCAGCAGGGCTTGGTAAGCATCGCTGTATTGATCATACTTTTGCAGCCTGATATTCGGGTAGTTCTTTTCAAAGTAGGTTTCAGCCGTGGTTCCCTTGGTGATGATCAGGGTCTTGCCTTCCAATTGCTCAGGTTTGGTGATAACTGAGCCCTTTGGTGATACGACTCCGAGAGATACCTTCATATAGGGCAGGGCGAAGTCAACTTGTTTTTTCCGCTCGTCTGTGACAGTGAAGTTGGCTAGGGTGATATCGACCTTGTTGGAGATTAAGTATTCAGCCCGATTGGCAGCATCTACAGGCACGTACTCTGGCTTAACACCCAAATCTTTGGCTAGCTGGTCGCCCAGATAAATGTCATAGCCTTGATATTTGCCGTTGTTATCTACATAGCCGAACGGTTTCTTGTCGCTGAAAACCGCAATACGGAGCTTACCGCTCTTTTTAATTTCCTCAAGACTGCGGGCCTTGACCGTTTTGCTGGAAGCTGCGTCTTTGTTACCAGCATCTTTCTTGCTGGAACTGCCGCAAGCGACAAGGAAGAAAGCCAGAGTAAGGGTTGTTAAAGTAAAGATTATTTTAGATAATTTCATAAGAGACTCCTTTATAAGATATGAGAATGTGAAGAAAATACAGAGATACCAAAAAGTAGCCACATCAGTGGTGGGTGAGGCATAACTGTCAGCCTAGATGACTGAAGTCAAAGACATTGAGAAATTCCTGGGCTCGCTGGGTTTTTGGTTGGCTGAAGAACTGTTGGGCGGTATTTTCCTCAAGGATACCACCTTGGTCCATGAAGATAATCCGATCGGCAATGGCGCGGGCGAACTGCATTTCGTGGGTCACAATCAGCATGGTCCGGCCTTCCTCGGCTAGGTCATTAATAAGCTCTAGCACTTCACGGACCATCTCGGGATCCAGCGAAGCAGTCACCTCATCAAAAAGGATGATTTCCGGGTGCATGAGAAGCGAACGGACGATTGCCACCCGTTGCTTTTGGCCGCCAGACAGTTGGCGAGCAAAGCTGTGCTTTTTATCAGCCAGGCCGACCCGCTCCAGCAGACTTTCAGCTTCCTTGATGACCTCGTCCTTCTTGCGCCCCTGAGCCTTTATTGGAGCAAGAATCAGATTTTGAAGAACATCCAAATGGGGGAAGAGTTCATAGCTTTGAAAGACCATGCCAATCTTCTGACGAACGAGATGGAAGTCCTTTTTCTGGCTGAGGATGGACTGGCCGTCCAGTAAAATATCGCCAGATTGGATGCTTTCAAGGCCGTTGATGCAGCGAAGTAGGGTTGACTTGCCACAGCCAGATGATCCTAGGATGACCACGACCTCTCCTTTTTGGACAGAGAGAGACAGGCCTTTAAGGATGGCATTGCTGCCGAAAGACTTGCGAATGTCCCTTAATTCTAAAATGATTTCTGACATGATGTCCGTTACTCCTTCCAGATGGTTTCCAAATAAGAGGACAGCTTAGAAATAGGGAAGCAGACTGCGAAGTAAAGCAGCAGAATGCAGCCATAAATCCAAAAAGCAGCAGAAGGGATAGACAGACGATTACTGTCAATGATCTGCTGGCCGACCTTGACGACCTCGATGACTCCGATAAGGACGATGAGTGAGGTTGTCTTAATCATCCGCGTGATTAGATTAATCGCCTGTGGCAAAAGCCGTCGCAGTACCTGTGGGATGATAATGTAGACATAGAGTTGGCGCTGAGATAGTCCCAGTGCCTGACCACTCTCAAACTGATGCTTGGGTAGGGAAGTGATGGCACCCCGTACCAAGTCACCCATCTCCGCCGTTCCCCAAAGAGAGAAGACGATAATGGCTGAAAGCTCACCGGAGATATTGATGTCGAAATTTCTGGCTAAGCCAAAGTAAACCAGAAAGAGCAGAACCAGCTGAGGCATGACGCGGATAAACTCTAGATAGGCTCTGGACAGAAAGCGCACGATCTTTGAGTGCGAGGTCATAATGATGCCCAAAATAGTCCCCAAGATGAGGGAGATGATGACCGAGAGGATGGAAATACCAATGGTGACACCTAGCCCTTGTAAGATACGTAAAAAATTATTCCCCTGAAAGAGAACTTGAATGCCCGAATCCTGCACGCCGCAGCCTCCTTTCTATCCAGCTAAAGCCAAGTGAGATTGGCAGCAAAATAATCAGATAAGCGATGACCAACATGAGCAGAGCCGTATCTGTCTCGTAGTAAAGACCAATCAAGTCCTTAGCTACAAACATTAGGTCTGCCAAGGCAACAGCTGAAAATACTGAGGTTTCCTTGATTAAAAAGATGACATTGGCACTAAAGGAAGGCAGGGCAATAGCTGCAGCCTGAGGCAGGATGACATAGTAGAAGACTTGTACTGGTCGTAGGCCGATAGAGAGTCCGACCTCCCTCTGCGTTTGGCTGACTGCTTCAAGGCCGCTTCGGAAAGACTCAGCCATGTAGGAACCGCCCAGAAAGATTAGCCCAATCGTTGCACAAGCCTCAGAGGATAGAACGAGTCCAACACGAGGCAGGCCGAAGAAAAGAAAGAAAAGTTGCAGCAACAGCGGCGTATTGCGGGAAAACTCGATATAGGCGGTTGCTAGCGGCTTCAAAATTGGAACCTTGTAAAAGCGAATCAGACTGACTAAGAATCCGACGGCAATTGACCCCAAAATCCCCCAAAAGGCGATAAACATGGTTAAAAGAAAGGCCTCTTGATAGAGGGGATAGTAATCACTGACGACGTCCCAGTTCACGGCTCTCACTCCTTAAACACTTGATGTTCCTAGTGTAGCATAGATAACAGACCTTTAGTAATATGTATTTTTTATCGCACTGATAAGGAAAATCTATCACTGGTCTGAAGAAAAATGCCAGATTGGGGGGGTGTTATTTCAGCTGTGAGCTCGATTAAACCAAGGTGGTTATAAAACATTTCGCTTTGATTTTGGATGAGTATAAAAAGGCTAAAAATCCCTGACCTATGGTATAATAGGATGATATGACAAAAGACAATACTAGTTCAAACAAATTATACAAACTATTCTTTGCTTTATTCAGCTGTATCGTGGGGCTGTCGTTTCTGTTCATGATGCTGAAAGATGTCTCGTCCACTAATTGGTATAAGAGTCGATTTCAGGGGTGGAAGACCATAACGGCTGAGGTGAGCGATTTTACGACCAGTCCGGAAAATCGCTCTACGCCCGCTTACTACCCTATTTATCACTACATTGTTGATGGCCAAACCTACCAGGGGATTTCAGACATCTATCAATATGAAGTGCCTAAGTCTGGGGAAACCATTAGCATTCTCTACAATCCCAAGTCGCCTGAGCAGAGCCAATATAAGAATGACATCCCAATCCCTATCCTTGTACTCATGCCATTGCTGGGATTCTTATTATTTATGGCATTTGCTGCCGGCTCCCTCTATCAGGCCTTTAATCCTCTACAGGAGCCAAAGTCGCAACCTAAGGCTGCAAAAAGGATCAGTATTGTTGAGGGAACAGTTCGTAAAGAGAATCCCATTGTATCTTTAGTCTACCTAAGCCTGATTATGATAGCCCTCACTTATATCTGTATCACTGCAACAGGGCAATTCAAAGCCGTATTTTATGGTTGGAAAACTACATCCGCTCAAGTCATTGACTATGATGTGTATGAAACCGGAGGAAGTAGAGGAGGAAGAGGACTAAGTCTTTATAATAGCATCTACCAATATCAAGTAGACGGCGTGGCTTATGAAGGCTATTCTGTTCTCGGTAGATTTACAAAACCCAAAATTCAAAGTCAAATCCCTATTGCCTATAATCCTGAGTATCCCTATCAGAGTGCTTCTAGTGAAAACCGTCATTTCTTTTATATAGTCTTCTTGCCTGGCTTTAGTCTATTGCTAGTCGGCAAGATTCTCTCTCTAATGATTGCTGCTTGGATAAAGAAGGCTAGCCTCGCTCAAGCCAGAAGACTAGGACATGTCTATGACGGCTATATTATCGATGTTATCCCCGCTGAACAGTTTAGAGAGTATAATCCGTTGCATGAGATTTGGCTTGAATTTGATATTAACCAAGTGCCCTATCAAACCAGCATTTGCCTTCCCTTAAGAGAACATCATTTTATCTCTTACAGCCAGAATCCTAGACCTATCCCAGTCTATGTGGATCCTCATGATGATAGCCAGTTCCTGATAGATGACAATGATATCTATGCTATTACAAATCAAATACAGATTAGTTGATCCCCCTCCTAATGCCACCTCTCTCATCATTGACCAGCAACTAGACGTTCTACCGTCTTGACCTCCTTTGAGGTGGATCCACATGAGTTGAAGAATATTGGGAATGCCGAACCTCACAGACACCATAGAACTTGGAATAGTATCAATTTTCCGTAGGATGTTAGAAGTTTATTTGCTGATTGTTTATTATAATATAAGAAAAACGTTTAATTGATAAGGAGGCAAAAAGATGACTGAAAAACTGACTTTTCCTGATGGTTTTTTGTGGGGCGGAGCGACAGCTGCCAACCAGTGCGAGGGCGCTTATGATGCGGATGGTCGCGGGCTGGCCAATGTAGATGTGGTGCCGATTGGTGAGGATCGTCTGGCCATCATCACGGGTAAGAAAAAGATGTTTGACTTTGAGGAAGGCTATTTCTACCCAGCCAAGGAAGCTATTGACATGTACCATCGCTTTAAGGAGGACATTGCCCTCTTTGGCGAGATGGGCTTTAAGACCTATCGTCTGTCCATTGCTTGGAGCAGGATTTTCCCTAAGGGGGATGAGCTGGAGCCCAATGAAGCTGGCCTGAAATTTTACGAAGACCTCTTTAAGGAATGCCACAAGTACGGCATTGAGCCATTGGTGACCATTACTCACTTTGACTGTCCCATGCACCATTTATGGGAGCGGGGCTCTGCTTTGAAGAAGGCGAAAATGAGGAGCAGGTCAAGTATCAAGCAGCCCATCATGAGCTAGTCGCGTCAGCCATTGCCACCAAGCTGGCTCATGAGATTGATCCGGAAAATAAGGTCGGCTGTATGTTAGCGGCGGGTCAAAATTATCCTAACACCTGTCATCCACGCGATGTATGGGCTGGTATGGAGGAAGACAGGAAAAACTATTTCTTCATTGATGTGCAGGCGCGTGGCGAATATCCCAACTATGCCCAGAAAGCTTGGGAGCGCGAGGGTATCACTGTCGAAATGACAGAAGAAGACCTGCAGCTGCTCAAGGAGCATACGGTGGACTTCATTTCCTTCTCATATTACTCTAGCCGGGTGGCTTCGGGAGATCCTAAGGTTAATGAGCTGACGGAGGGCAATATCTTTGCTTCTCTCAAGAACCCTTATTTGGAAAGCTCTGAGTGGGGCTGGCAGATTGATCCTCTGGGCTTGCGCATTACGCTAAATGCCATCTGGGATCGTTATCAAAAGCCCATGTTTATCGTGGAAAATGGTCTGGGTGCAGTGGATACTCCGGATGAAAATGGCTATGTGGCTGATGACTACCGGATTGACTACTTGGCGGCCCATGTAAAGGCTATGCGGGAAGCCATCAATGAGGACGGTGTGGTGCTGTGGGGCTACACGACCTGGGGCTGTATCGACCTAGTATCAGCCGGTACTGGAGAGATGAAGAAGCGCTACGGCTTTATCTACGTGGATCGGGACAATGAAGGCAAGGGAACACTCAAACGTTCCAAGAAAAAATCTTTTGATTGGTACAAGGAAGTCATCGCGACTAACGGAGCATCTGTGAAATAAGAAAAAGGCTGAGATATGAATGTCTCAGCATTTTTCCTTAGCCCTCAAGGGCGAAAGTAATACTTCTAAAAACGATTTTGCAAAAAATTTTAAACATTCTGAGCCTCCTTTTTATAGCACATACATTTCTTATTTCTTTCTATTTTAAAGTTCGATTCTCAAATATCCTTCAAGTAATTCTAAAATATTTCTAAAGTTTTTCGAATAGTCCATCTTTTATTGACTTAGCCTCTTATCCTTGCTACACTAGTGATAGGAAATTTCTGGAGGCGAGTGTTTATGGCTCATATTTTACTCATCGAAGACAACAGTGATATTCATGAAATTCTAAAAGATCTTTTTCAGAAGGAACACACGGTTTATTCCGCCTATTCGGGGACGGAGGGCATTTCGCTGTTTGAGCGGGAGGAGATTGATTTGGTCCTTTTGGATATCATGCTGCCGGGGAAGAATGGCGATGAAGTGTTGAGGGAAATTCGCAGCAGCAATGCTACGGTGCCAGTGGTCATGCTGACGGCCCTTGGTGAGAAAGCGCTGGTTAGCCAGTATCTGCTGAATGGTGCTAATGATTATATCGTCAAACCCTTCAATCTGGATGAAGTTTTTGCCCGTATCACCGTGCAGCTGCGCAGCCAGCAGGCTTTGACTGGCGAGGAAGAAGGCCAGTCCTTTAAAAATATCCGTCTGCTCAAGGCTACTTTTGAGGCGGTCTGTGGAGAGAAAAGCGTCCGTCTGAGCAAGAAAGAATATCATATCCTCCAGCTCTTGCTCCGTCATCCCAAGAAGATCTACACCAAGGAAGAGCTCTTTGAGCAGGTCTGGGAAGAGAGCTATCTGCCTGGGGATAATACCCTGAATACTCACCTCAGCAATCTACGTAAGAAACTGGCTCAGTTGGATCCAACAGAGGAATACATAGAGACTGTTTGGGGACTGGGTGTCCGGCTCAAGGAGGACTGATATGTTGGTGTTAGTCATTTTATTTGCCCTTATCAGTCTGTTTCTGGCCATTGGTTTCATACGCTATCATCTGGCGGTCAAGGATGTGGCACAGCAGATTCGTCTGAAGCGGCAGACAGGGAGCCAGAATCGTCTGGCTCCTGCTGCCCATGCCCCCAGTATTTTGGAATTGACAGAGGAAGCAGAGTTGCTCTTTCGGGAGCTAGATAAGACGACCTTTGTTGTCCAGCAGGAAAAGAAGACGCTGGATATGGCTATCAGTAATATTGCCCATGATATCCGCACCCCTCTGACCATTGCCAGTGGCTACACCCAGCAGCTACTGAAGGATGATAGTCAGGAAAGTCAGCAGCTAATCAAAATTGCAGATAGTCTGGGAATGGTGTCCAAACGGCTGGAAGCCTTGATGGAGTATCGCCGGCTAATGGAGGGAGCCATACGAGCTAATGTCCAGCCGACAGACATATCCCAGCTGGTAACCCAGCAGCTTTTTACCTATTATGACGCCTTTCAGAAAGCCCAGATTGACCTGCAGGTAGAGCTGGCTGAAGGTCTAGAGCTAGAGACAGACCCAGAAATTTTAGAGCGCATTGTCCAAAATATGATAAGCAATGTCCTCAAACACGGCCGTAAGGCCGCCAGCATTTCTCTGAAAAAAGAGGGCGAGCATTGTATCTTTACCGTCAAAAATATCGTTCAGCAGCCTATCCAATATCTGGATAAGCTGACCAATCGCTTTTACTCAGAAAACCTATCCAGCAGCGAGGAGTCTTCAGGGCTGGGGCTCTACATCACCCAGCAGTTAGTCGAAATCCTAGGCGGGGACTTGACAATGAAAGCTGAGGACGACTGGTTTGAACTAGTTGTGACTTTGTAAAAAAGACTTGAAAAAGCAAAATAAGGAAGGCTCAGCTCTATCAGCTAGCCTCAAAATCCGCTCAAAAAACCTCAGCTAATTTTTGAATTGGCGGAGGTTTATTTTTAGATTAAGTCGAAGAAAGGCATGATAAAGATGCCTTTTTGTTTTGTGATTTGAAAAGCAAGTCATATCAGCGAGGTCATTTTAACAGTCAAAGTGAAAAATCAGCCAACTGCTCTAAACCCTTGATATAACTGACTTGCAACTGACAGTTGACAATGATTCCAAGTTCAATCACTCAAAAAGCAACTAGATTTTTTCTTTATTCCAAGTCCAGTCGCTAGAAAGGCAACTGGCTTTTTTGTTAATCTGAAAGCAGAAGCCGAGTTTTTGATTTCGGAATGAACGAGTCGCTGTCTTTGAAGATTTGGATCAAAAACTTGAGTTTAATTATATTATAAGGAGGTATTCTCATGAATACAGAAACAACTATCAAACCACAACCAAAACTAATTTTGCCGTTTCTGGCTTGGAACTTCGGCTGGACATGGGGATTCTGGCTATTGGACATTATCCTCAAAAACCTTTGGCCAGACAGCCCACCTACAGCCTATCTTGCTCTTGAAGCTATTCTAAATGGTATTGCTATGTTTGGGCCTATGCTGGCCAGCCTGATAGTACTGAAAAAGAAAGGCTTCAAGGCCATTTGCTCCTATCTTTTTTCAGGCAAGAAAGAGACTTGGCTCTACTTGCTAATCTATGGTGGCGGTCTGACCGCCTTCTATGCCCTAGCTTCTGGCGGCAAGCTGGTAGACGGCGCTTTAGTAAGCTTTCCTTGGTTTTTTATCTATTGTATTGTCCTATCGGGCGGGATTGAAGAATTCGGCTGGCGCGGCTTCCTACAGCCGGCCTTAGAGAAAAAGTTTTCTTTCTTTGTCTCTACTTTGATGACCGGTATCATTTGGGCCATCTGGCATATTCCTCTCTGGTTTTACGATCGCTTTTATGATCGAAGCCAGGATCTTTTCTCAGTTTTTATCATTTTCAGTATCTTTCTCTCTTTCTGGCTTGCTGCACTTTATAAGAAGACCCAGTCTGCCCTTGCTTGTAACATCTTTCATGCGCTCTCCAACACCCTCATCCCGACTTTTGTTGGCATAGCTCAAGCTAACAATCAATTGGATTTCTCTCAAGTCAATCCCTTCTTTTACTTTGGAGGTGTGATTCTCCTGACACTTTATAGTATCTATCTCTGGTATCGGATGGATAGGGAGGAAAAAGCTCTTCCATCTAAAGAAGAAGTCTAGCATTTTATGAAGAGATGACAATCAGACTTTGCAGTCTCTCCGCCTTGTGCTATAATAAGTTTCAATGAAAGAAAGTATAAAAAATAAGAAAGAGTAGGTAAAACAATCCATGAATCTATCAGACAGAATCCAGTACCTGCGAAAAGTGCGGGGCATTTCTCAGGAGGGGCTAGCCGAAAAACTCGGTGTGTCTAGACAGGCCGTTTCCAAGTGGGAGAGCGAGCAGAGTATGCCTGATTTGGATAAGATCATTTCCATGAGTGACTATTTTGAGGTGACCACAGACTATCTGCTCAAGGGAATTGAGCCTGTAGTACAGAAAGAGGAAGAGCAGTCAATCAAGCACAGGAGAATAGCCAGCAATATTTGCTATCAGCTCTCTCTTGGCTTTGTCGGTCTGGGCATCATCCTCTCCATTATCCTAGCTGATTTTCTCAAAATCAGTGTCTTGCTAACGCCGGTGCTGATCGTTCAGGGAGTAGGGCTGCTGGTGTGGGGAACAGGCCGCAATCTATCCGAGATAAGACCTTCTTTTCAGGTTAAGCTAGCCTTGATTTTATTCTTGCTTTTTGTTCCCCTCGGATTTCTATCTAATGTTCTTTTTCCTCTGGGCAAGATCTTTCCATATCCGACCAGTCTGGCAGCTAGTCTTGCCTTTGTCACTTTCTACCTTATCCTAGGAGTCTGCATCAGTTTGTTCTTTAAAAAGCAAGATTGGAAGCAGTGAAAGAAAGCCGATAAAGCCGGCTAGACCAGAAAGGGTGAAATCCGCTCATCATCCAATTAAAATCCGCTCAAAAAAACTCAGCTAATTTAGTGATTAGCTGAGTTTTTATTTTACAAATCTCTCTTTTTCAGTGTAGCCAGTCCTGCTATTGTAAAGACCGTGATCAGACTGAGAGCAAAGATAGCTGTTTTGATGATGACACCTGGTATTGAAGCGTCTCCGTAGACGAACTCCATCTTGATAGCCTTGAACCATTCATTATTGGCATCAACCATTTGACTAGGGAGGCCGAGTAAGATGTAGGTCATGATATAGGTGATAAAGACGACACTATAGTTTCGAGTCAAGTAGAGGACAAAGCTGGTAATGCAGTACCAAGCATAGGTACAGATGGCCTGCATGACAAAGAGTATTGCGAATTGTCCCCAGAAATTAGCTGGCAGGGTTCCCATATTACCACCGGTTCGGACAAATTCGATGACAATACCAAAAATGTAGAGTAGTATGAACTGCATAGGAAGTAAGCTACCGATAGTCAGTGATTTAGAGAAGTAATACTGGGTCCGAGTCTTGCCTGTAGTCAGGTTATTGTGATAAAGTTTGTCATTGAGATCAACACCGAGAAGCAAGCTAGTCATGACATTGCAGGCAATAAAGAGCATGCCGCTGTTGTAGGAGACGACATCTATGGCAAAAAAGATA
The DNA here is from genome assembly GCF_050220005.1 of Streptococcus sanguinis. GTDB lineage: Bacteria > Bacillota > Bacilli > Lactobacillales > Streptococcaceae > Streptococcus > Streptococcus sanguinis_Z. The sequence goes on along the minus strand of NZ_CP071413.1, from coordinate 1,991,880 downwards.
CCGTTGTCGGAACTGACAACTTTGGAAGTGAAAATGCCGAGGAGAATTCCAAAGATGCAGAAAGCCTGCACTCCCCAGAATCCTACGGAGCGGAAGAGACGGTAGTAATCCGCCTTGATACTATTAAACATGAGTGTTTCCTCCTTGTTGGTTGATTAAGTCTGTAAAGTATTTTTCTAAGTCTTTGTGGGCGTAGTAGATTTCCCCGATTGGGATGTCGGCTAGGACTAGTTCCTTGGCAATCTTGCGAATTTCTTGTACCTTACCGGAAATATGTAGCTCATCTTCCTTGTTGGTTGGTCTGAGATGGTAGCCGAGCTTGTCTTGCACTAAATGAGCAGCTTGCTTGATATTATCCGTTTTTAGGATGATATAGTCGCCGCTTTCTCGGTTAAATTCTTCCTTAGACAGCTCCTTGATGAAATGCCCTTGATTGATAAAGCCAAAGCGAGTTGCGACTAGATAAAGCTCGGACAGGATATGGCTGGAAATGATGATGGTGATGCCTAATTCTTGATTGAGGCGCTTGACCATTTCTCTAAATTCCTGAATCCCAACTGGATCTAAACCATTGATGGGCTCGTCCAGAATGAGCAAGTCGGGACGCCCCAAAATGGCAATGGCAATGCCCAACCGCTGTTTCATCCCTAGAGAGAAATTGCGGAATTTTTTCTTTCCAGTATCGGTCAGGCCGACATATTGCAGGGTTTCTTTGATGACTTTGTCAGCATTTGGAATGCCCCGGTCGGTACAGTAGTAGCGCAGATTTTCATAGGCCGACATGTGGGCATGAGCTACAGGGGTCTCGATAACAGATCCAGTATGGCTGAGGGCCTTGGTCCATTCTTGTTGGTTCTGAGAGCCCAGGACAGACACGGACCCTCCGCTAGGATAGATGACTTGCGTGATGATTTTGATCAGTGTGGTCTTACCAGCACCGTTTTTTCCGATGAGACCGTAGATCTCTCCTTTCTTGATGGAAAGACTGACGTCTTTCAGAGCATATTGATCACCGTATTTTTTAGTGAGTCCTTTCACTTCTAAAACATTTTGCATGATGTTTCTCCTTTAATTACTTTGTTTATACTTTTATTATACAAACTAATTATCAAATATTTCTCAAGAAATTCTAAAATATTTCTCAAGAAATTTAAAATTGAAAAAATTAAAATGAGCCAGTCAAGAACTGGCTCATTCTCTACTATAAATCCTTTTTGTGGAAAGTATAAAGGCTTGCTGCAGTGAAGACTGTTCCTAAAAACAAGGCGATTAGAACAATTCTTAAGGTTACACCGTTGCTTTGAAGCGTCTCAAAATCAAAGCTCATGGTGAAATGCTGCAGCCATAAAGATTTGGGATAAAGTTGCGCAAGAGCTCCGGTTAAGGATGCGCAGAAAAGGTAACCTCCCAGGGCAGCAATCATAGATTTACTCAGATAAAGAATAAAGGAAATAACGGCTGTCCAAGCAATAACAGTCAGGCACTGCACAAAGAATAGAAGAATAAACTGAAGCAGGAAGGTGGCGGATAAATCACCAATACCGTTTAGAATGGCCGCTAGGATAAAGTTGATGCTATAATAGAGAGCCAACTGCAGGAACGTTACGCAGACCATGACTAGGGCTTTAGAGACGAAGAAACTGGTACGGGAAACGCCGCTGGTTAAAGTATTCTTGTAAAGCTGCTTGTTCAGATCTGTCCCGATGACGACCATAGAGAGGATAATGATGATAAATGTATTGTTACCGATAGCGTTGGACACCGCTTGTATAAGCTGGACGGCATTTAATTTGCCAAAGACTGCGCTCAAGGTCGTCAGTAGAAAGATGAATTCGGTAATCCAAACAGCCTTGGAACGAAAGAAACGGTAAAAATCTGCTTGAAAAGTATGTAACATGTTTTTTTCTCCTTACTGGACTAAATCTGTAAAGTATTTTTCTAAATCTTTGTGAGCTGCATAGATACCATTGACATGAATGTTGGATAGGACCAACTCCCTATTGATGTCATTTAGTTCCTGCTCTTGGGCGACAATGTGCAGTTCGTCAGATTTATCAGCGTCCTTGAGCTGATAGTGGAGCTTACCTTGGATGAGGTTGGCGGCCTGGTCTCTATCGCTGGTTTTGAGGACGATATAATCTTCGCTGGCTCGGTCAAAGTCGTCCTTGGTGAATTCTGCGACAAGCCGTCCTTGGTCAATCACGCCAAACTTGGTGGCTACCAGATAAAGCTCAGACAAGATGTGGCTGGAAATGATAAAAGTGATTCCCAACTCTTGATTGAGTCGCTGAATCATCAGTCGAAATTCCTTGATGCCAAGCGGATCTAGGCCGTTGATAGGTTCGTCTAAAATCATGAGTTCAGGCTTACTGATAAGTGCAATAGCGATTCCTAGACGCTGCTTCATTCCTAGCGAAAAGTTGCGGAATTTCTTTTTACCAGTATTGCTCAATCCGACATAGGCCAGGGTTTCCTTGATGAGCTGGTCGGGCTGGGCAATCTGGTGGACCTTGCAGTAGTAGTTGAGGTTTTGATAAGCAGTCATCTGATTGTAAGCGACTGGTGTTTCGATGACAGTTCCTATCTTACGCAGGGCTTCATTCCATTCCTTAGAGTTCTGCGAACCAAAGACAGACACGGTTCCGCTGTTGGCATGAATGAGCCGGCTAATGGTCTTGAGAAGAGTGGTTTTGCCAGCTCCGTTCTTGCCAATCAGTCCATAAATATCGCCTTTCTGGATCGAAAGGCTCACATGATCAAGGGCATATTGCTGGCCATATTGTTTGGTAACTTGCTTTACTTCTAAAACAGTTTGCATGGTATATTCTCGCTTTCTTAGGTTTGATTTTAGTATACAAGCTAGATTTCAAATATTTCTCAAGAAATTCTAAAATATTTCTAAAGAAATGCAGAACCAATCCAAAAGCAATAAAAAAGCAGCCAAAGGGCTGACTGCTTAAATTTATAAGTCCCTGTGCTGGAAGGCTTGGTAACCACCTAAGAGAGAACCAGCTAGGATTAAGAGTAAAAATAGTTCAGAATTTATCTGAGGGAAAACGATGATGAGGCTAGACTGAAGCATAATCAGGGCGAAAAAGCCGAGATAGCTGGCTAGGGTGGAGCGGGTCAGGTAGAGGAGACAGGTAACTACGGAACTGCAGGTCATAATAAAGAGAAAGGAGCGAAAGAAAGACAAGGAAAAGCTCCAGAAAAAGTTCTTTGGCATAGTCCCAAGTCCATGGAAGAGGCTTCCAAAGATAAAGGCTGCTGCGAAGGCTGTTATTAGTTGAAAGATGATAATTATGACAAGAACAGCTATTTTGGATAGGTAAAACTCTTTCCGAGAAACCCCGCTAGCTAATATATTGTTGTATAGTTTTCTAGTCAGGTCGCGACCTAACAGAAAGATGATAAGCACAAGGACAGTAATCATGACAAAGGGCAGGAAGTCTTTAGCAAGCTGCCCGAGAGCTTCAAATCCTGTCCAACCTTGGATGACTATATCTTCTGGATCAGAAGATGTAGAGATATAAAAATTAAAGTTTCTTTCACCAAGAGAGCTGATGAAAATGAGAAAAAAGAGCAGCCCTTCTATTAGCCAAAAAAGCTTAGAGCGGACAAGCTGGTAGAGCTCCGCCTGGATAGTATGTAACATGAAATCTCCTCTGAATGTTTAAGATTGTTCCTGCTTTTTATAAATTTTTCTTTTTAAAAACCATCAGCCCGCTAATCAGAAAGACTAGGGTGACCGTTACCACTGTCAGGATAGCCTTGATAACAGCTCCGCCATCTGCTGCCATATTTGTGTTAAATCGCAGGGTCAGACAGATTAGCCATTCATTATCCGGATAAAAGATGAGGGGAATAGTCAGTAAAGTACCGCCAAGGAAATAGGTCAGAAAGCTAGATATAATCGAGTGGCTGGCATAGAGCACAAAAGAAATGATGGCAATCCATGTAATCGTGCTGAGAAATTGAACGAAGAGAGCAGCTCCTAGCTGAGGCAAAAAAGAGCTGGGGGCACTTCCAATTCCGTTGGACAGACTAGCAGTCACAAAGGAGATAGATAAAATCAGCAGGAAGTGAAATGCTGCGATGCTAACACAAACAAAGAACTTAGAAAAATAATAGCTGAGCTTAGAGATGCCGTAGCTCAGACAGTTTTTATACAGTTTCCGAGACAGGTCCACTCCTAGGACCATACTGATACCAATGATAGTGAAAAAGAGCAGACTGTCTGTTTTGCCTGCAAAATAGTCCAGAGCTTGAAGGCCGGTTAGTTTTCCTAGAGCTTGACTAGCAGCCTCATTTCTGGAGATATTTGCTCCAAAATGAATATTTGCCTGGAAGAAGGTTGCTGATAAAATCACACAGAAAAACTCAGTAATCCAAAAGCCTTTTGAGCGCATGAGCCGGTAAAAATCAGCTCGAATGAAATCCATCATGATAAGCCTCCCTTTTTCATTTGACCAAGTCTGTAAAGAAGTTTTCTAGGTTTTGTCGTGCATAGTAAATCTCCTGCACTGGTATATCTGCAACCGCAAGTTCCTTGACAATCTTGCTAATCTCATGCGAATGGGTAAAGATATGAATCTCGTCAGAAGCATTGACGACCTTGATGCGATGCATGAGCTGGTCGTGAATCAGCCGGCTGGCTTCTTCTAACCGTGACGTTTTAAGCACGATATAGTCTTCACTCTGTTCTTCAAACTCCGCCTTTGAAATCTCGCGAATCAGCCGTCCTTCTTCGATAATGCCGAACCGGTTACCCACCAAGTAGAGTTCAGACAGGATATGGCTGGAGATGATAAAGGTCATGCCCAACTCTTCGTTTAGCCGCTGTACCAGCTGGCGGAATTCCTTGATGCCGACTGGATCCAGGCCATTGATAGGCTCGTCCAGTATCATCAGGTCAGGTCTGGTAAGAAGCGCGATAGCTAGACCCAGCCGCTGTTTCATCCCGAGTGAGAAGTCGCGAAATTTCTTCTTGCCGGTATCTGTCAAGTCCACGTATTCCAAGGTTTCACGGATGACTTTGTCTGCATGGGGAATATGGCGGAGCTTGCAGTAGTAGCTGAGATTTTCATAGGCTGTCAGGTGGTTGTGAGCGACCGGTGTTTCGATGACCGAACCGACCCGTTTGAGGCTCTGCGTCCATTCTTGATAGTTCTGAGAGCCAAAGAGGGAGACATTACCATTGCTTGCTTCCAAAAGCTGGGTGATGACCTTGATCAGAGTGGTCTTTCCGGCCCCGTTCTTGCCAATTAAACCGTAAATATCTCCTTTTTTTATCGTCAGACTCACATCGGTCAGAGCGTACTGCCGGCCGAATTTCTTGCTGACTTGCTGTAAAACCAAAACATTTTCCATGATCAAGTCTCCTTTTCATGATGTTAGGAGAGAAAACTCCTCTTCTTATTAATTAGTATAGCACCAAACTTTCAAATATTTATAAAGAATTTCTCAAATATTTCTAAAGTTTTTGATGAGGATTAAAAGCAAGTGGCAAATTGTGGAACTCTTCATCCTCAATCTCCAGCTCGTACAGTCCTCTGACTGCATTGCAGGCGTAGATTTTCTCTACTTGAGCCAGATCAGCTAGCGTTAAAACTTTCTCAGTAGCCTGTCCATTATCCAGTAGCTGCTGACGGTAGATGCCCTTGAGTAGGCCTAGTTCAGCTGGAGGCGTATAGAGCTTGCCGTCTAGCTCCAGCAGCAGATTGCCGATAGAAGTTTCCAGTAGTTGGCCTTGGGCATTGTAGTAAATCTGTTCTTGCTGCTCCAAGGTCAGATGAGGACGATGACTGGTTTTGAAATAGGTGAAAGGCTGGGCTAGATTGGCGGTTTGCTCGACCAGTTTTGCCTTTCTGAAAGTCTTTGTTAGCGGTAGTAGAGGAGCCGTTTCTAGCCCAATACTGCCGTCTTTTTTAAGAGCTATACGCAGCCTGTAATCTTTTTCTTTGTCTAGCTGAGTGCAGGTTTCTTCTAGCTCTTGCTTCAGTTTGTCTTGGTCAAAAGGATAGGCGAAGTAGCCGGCTGCTTCTGTCAGTCTTTGCAGGTGCTGCTCTTGCCAGGTTAACTTTCTATTTGTCACTTTTCCTGTAGAAATCAGGTCGAATCGCGGATTCTTTCGATAGAGGACGGCAGATTTTTGCTGGGTTTCGATGTATTCAGATTTCCAGGTGCTGTCCCAAGTGATGCCGCCGCCAACGCCATAGATGGCTTTCCTTCCCTCCAGCTGAATGGTGCGGATGGCGACGTTGAAAATCCGTCTCTGGTCTGGCAGGCAGATGCCGACTGTACCGCAGTAGACCCCGCGGGCGGCTTTTTCTGTTGCCTTGATGATAGCCATGGTCGAAATCTTAGGAGCGCCTGTGATGGATCCGCAAGGAAAGAGCGCCTTGAAAATCTCTGCCAGCCCGACTCTCTCCTGCAGCTGGCTTTTGATGGTAGAGGTCATCTGCCATACTGTAGAGTATTGCTCGACGCTGCAGAGATGCTCAACCCGCTCGCTGCCTGTTTGAGAAATACGGTTCATGTCATTGCGAAGCAGATCGACAATCATCATATTTTCAGCTCGGTTTTTGGCATCCTGGGCCAGCCATGCAGCCTGCTCTCTATCTTGCTCTAAAGTCAGTCCCCGATTGGTAGTTCCTTTCATCGGACGAGTGGTCAGTTGACCTCGGTGCTCCTCGAAAAAGAGCTCAGGGCTGATGGACAAGATGGAGGTCTCATCATGCTCTACATAGGCATTGTAGGCCGCATTTTGCTCAACGACTAGCCTGTTGTAAATAGCCAAGCTATCCTCAGGATTGAGCTCCGTGCACAGTTGCACCGTGTAGTTGACTTGATAGGTATCGCCCTGGCGGATATGATGATGAATGATCTCGATAGCCTTCTGGTACTCTTGCTCAGAAGTCAGCCCCTGCCAAGCTGCTGGCATTTCCACTTCCTCATAGGTCAAGGGAATGGCAGCCTCCTCAGCCTTATCGTGGATAGTAAAGTAGAGGAGGTATTCCTTCTGGAGCGGGGCCGCATGAACTTGGAACTTTTCCTCAAAGGCTGGCGCTGCTTCATAGCTGACATAGCCGACAGCATAGTATCCTTTCTCCTGCCAGCCCTCAATCTCTGCCAAAAGTTCCTCCACTTGGTCAAGACGGCGAGTCTTTAGCTCCTTGATGGGATTCGTAAAAATCAGGCGTTGCCCCAATTGCTTAAAATCAATAATCGTTTTCTTGTGCATAAAGTTATTTTATCATAAGATAATTTGAATGAAAACGGATTTATCGGATGTGACAATCATTCTTTTATAATGGTTGACAGATTAGAAAGTGGCTAGGTATACTATGTTTAAAAAAGAAAGAATGGGATTTATATGAAGTCGAATAAATTGTTATTGGTAAATGGGGTTGCGAGTATTATAGCGGGAATTCTTATCATGTATTTTTCTTTACAAAGATCGAGTTTTGAGTTTGTTGATTTGATTGGTAGCTTCATTGAAAATTACATATGGGCACTTCTGATTCTGCTAATTAATGTTTTCTTGTTGATACTTTCCTTAGCTGGTATGTCTCATTATAGTGGGGACTCTAGGGTCAATAAGATGAATCATCAGATGCTGCTTTTTGCATCTATCATGGGATTTATTCCTTTTCTAGCTATCTTTGCAGGCCTTTTGTCTATAGGAGCTGGGGTCCTCTATCTTCAAGATTTTCAAAAAATAAAAAGTGAAGACAAAGCTGACTAATCGATGCTTTCTCCTGCTCGAAAGCCCTCGAAAATTATGATAAAATAAGGAAATGATAAAACCTTAAAAGGAAGCCTTATGAAAAAAATAAATGAATCTTATAAACTAATCGTATTTGCGGCGCTTGCTCTGGCTCTGGTTCTCTATATCGGGAATATCTGGTCTGGCCTGCAGAGTCTAACTTCGGTTTTTTCACCCATTATACTGGGCGGAGTCCTCGCCTTTATCTTTAATGTCCCGATGAAAAAACTGGAAGACTTCTTGGACAAATGTAGAGTCCCTCAGAAGTTGCAGCGCGGTTTGGCCTTGGTTTTAGAGGTGCTGATTTTAGCTCTTATTATGACGGGGATTGTCTCCATCGTAGTGCCGACTTTGACCACAGCGGTCAATCAGCTAAGCACGACAATCGGCAAGGTAGCGCCTCAGGTAGCCAAGTGGCTGCAGCAGTCTGGTTTGCTTTCCTCTAGCCAGCTGAAAGATTTGACCAAGCAACTGCAAAATAGCGACATTGTCAACCGAGCCATTTCTCTTCTAGGCAGTCTGACAGGCAATATCTCTGCCATCTTTGGCAATTTCTTCTCTGTCATCATGTCTATCTTTCTCATGTTTGCCTTCTTGAGCAGCAAGGAGCATTTACAGACAATTACTAGCCGTCTCTTGCAAGTCCTGCTTCCTGAGAAGGCTGTGAAACGCCTATCCTATGTCGGTTCTGTCATTGTTGAGACCTATGATAAGTTTCTGATGGGGCAGATGATAGAGGCCGTCATTGTTGGGATTTTAGTCTTTATCGCCTACTCTCTGACAGGCCTGCCTTATGCTGCCCTGACTGGGGTTTTAGCTGGAGTGCTCTCTTTCATTCCCTACATCGGGCCTTTCTCAGCTTGTGCTCTGGGAGCTATCTTTATCTTTACCGACAGCCCTTGGAAAGCCCTCCTTTCTATCGCAGTCTTTCAAGGAGTGCAGCTGATTGAGGGGAATGTCATCTATCCGCGCGTGGTCGGCCAGTCCGTTGGTCTCCCAACTCTCTTTACCCTAGCCGCCGCCCTGATTGGAGGTAATCTCTTTGGCTTGGTCGGCATGATTTTCTTCACGCCTATTTTTGCAGTTATCTACCGCTTGGTTAGAGAGTTTGTTGTGGAGAAGGAGGAGAGGAAAGCACTAGTAAAAGAATGAAAAGAAACCAGCGAGAATAAAAATCGCTGGTTTTTCTTTTTCTAAGGTCATAACTTCTACCTATAGCAAACAATAATTTCAGTCAATAGTGTTGTTAAAATAGGGATTTTGGATTGGTTGATGAGGGTGGTTATAGTTTTAGGCTATATCAAACTCTGGGAAATTCCAATTATACAGAGGGGCGATTTTCTGATAAGATAAAATCAAGAAAAATTTTGGAGGACATTTATGTCAACGACTATCATTGGTTTCCCACGTTTGGGCGAATTCCGCGAATTAAAATTTACAACTGAAAAATACTTTAGACATGAAATCTCAGCAGAAGAGCTTCTGGCTGCAGCTAAGGAGCTGCGCGCTAAGCACTGGAATATTGTTAAGGAAAAAGGAATTTCAGAGATTCCGTCAAATGACTTTTCTCACTACGACAATGTATTGGATGCAGCCTTTCTCTTTAACGTGGTGCCGTCATCTGTGCAAGGCTTGGAGCTGACTGACTTGGAGCGTTATTTTGCCTTGGCTCGTGGTTATCAGGGCGAAAAAGGGGATGTCCGTGCCCTTCCGATGAAGAAATGGTTCAACACCAACTACCACTATATCGTTCCTAAATTTGAAAAAGAAACCCAAGTCAAGCTGGCTGGGCATAAGATTTTTGATGAATTTGCAGAAGCAAAAGAGTTGGGCTTGGTAACCCGTCCTGTTGTGGTCGGCCCATTCACCCTTCTGCAAGTATCTGACTTTGAAGACGGTGTAGCGCCGGCTGACTTTGTAGATGCCCTGGCTGCAGCCTATCAAGAAGTTTTTGCCAAATTAGCAGAGCTAGGTGCAGAGCGTATCCAGCTGGATGAGCCAAGTCTGGTTAAAGACCTGTCAGCAGAAGAAAAAGCTCTCTTCTTGGACCTTTATAAGAAGCTTTTGGCAGACAAGAAAGGCTTGGAAGTCTTAGTTCAAACCTACTTTGGTGACGTTCGTGACATCTATGCAGACCTTGTAGAGTTGCCAGTAGATGCGATTGGTCTGGACTTTGTCGAAGGCAAGAAAACTCTTGACCTTGTAAAAGGTGGCTTCCCAGCTGATAAGACTCTTTATGCAGGGATTGTCAACGGTAAGAACATCTGGCGCAACAACTATGAAAAGAGCTTGGCAGTGCTTGAGCAAATTCCAGCTGAAAATCTTGTTTTGACAAGCTCATGCTCACTTCTCCATGTGCCATTTACGACTGCTAATGAAGAATTTGAACCAGCAATCTTGAACCACTTTGCCTTTGCGGTGGAAAAATTGGATGAAATCCGTGACTTGGATGCTATCCGCAATGGCGGTGGTGCTGAAGCACTTGCAGCTAACAAAGCTCTCTTTGCAGCAGAGCGTGTTGGGCAAAATGCAGAGCTGGCTGCTCGGATCGCTGGCTTGACAGATGCTGACTACACTCGCCTGCCGGTCTTTGCAGAGCGTGAGGAAATCCAGCACAAGGCGCTCAATCTGCCACCGTTGCCAACTACGACAATTGGCTCCTTCCCTCAAACTAAGGAAGTCCGTGCCAAACGCTTGGCTTTCCGCAAGGGCGAGCTGTCAGCAGAAGACTATGACAAGTTCTTGGCTGAGCAAATCGATGATTGGATCAAGTGGCAGGAAGAAGTCGGCTTTGACGTGCTAGTACACGGTGAGTTCGAGCGTAATGACATGGTTGAGTACTTCGGTCAAAACCTGTCAGGTTACCTCTTCTCTAAGAATGGTTGGGTACAATCATACGGTATGCGTGGGGTGAAACCACCAATCATCTGGGGTGATGTGACTCGTCTCAACCCAATCACTGTTAAATGGTCTAGCTACGCACAAAGCCGTACAGACAAACCTGTTAAGGGTATGTTGACTGGACCTGTAACCATCCTCAACTGGTCTTTCCCACGTGAAGACATCTCTATCAAGGATTCTACCCTTCAAATCGCTCTTGCAATCAAAGATGAAGTACTTGACCTTGAAGCTGCTGGTGTTAAGATTATCCAAATCGACGAGGCTGCTCTTCGTGAGAAATTACCACTCCGCCGCAGTGACTGGTATGAAGATTATCTTGACTGGGCAATTCCAGCCTTCCGCTTGGTACACTCTACAGTAGCTCCCGATACGCAAATCCACACTCACATGTGTTACTCAGAATTTACAGATATCATCCCTGCGATCGACAACATGGATGCGGACGTGATTTCCTTTGAAGCTAGCCGCTCTAACTTGGAAATCCTGGATGAGCTCAAGGCTAAGAACTTCCAGACAGAAGTGGGGCCTGGAGTTTACGACATCCACTCACCACGCGTGCCAAATGAAGGGGAAATCGACCATACGATTGAAGCTATCTTGGCTAAGGTGCCAAGCAGTAAGGTCTGGATCAACCCTGACTGTGGTCTTAAAACTCGTGGTATCCCAGAAACCAAGGCTAGCTTGGTGCGCTTAGTAGAAGCAGCCAAAGCAGCTAGACAACATTTGCAATAATCCTCCTGGAACCTCAAAAGTTGATCTTGATGGAGGATACCCCAAAAATTGAAGCAGAGCTGACAATCCTGCAGAAGTTGTTCTTCTAGGGTTGCCCTCGGCTATCACTACCATCATTGAAAGGAACTTTTTGTTATATGGTTCGTCGTCACACACCCAGTCTCTCATTTGAAGTATTTCCTCCCAATCCGGCAGTAGGCAATGATAAGATTTTTCAGGCATTGAGAGAGATGCAAGATCTGGCTCCGCACTTTATCAGTGTGACTGCCAGCAATAATAAGTTTGACATTGAGGAGACGACGGTTCGTTTGACCGAGTTCATCGCCAATGATCTCCAGATTCCGACGATTGCTCACTTACCTGCGGTCTATCTGACCAAGGACATGGTGTCCAATATCTTGCAGTCTTTGGATCGGGTTGGTGTCCATCAGATTTTGGCTTTGCGAGGGGATATTTTTCCAGATGTAGCGCCTAAGGATGATTTTACCTATGCGACTGATTTGATTGAATACATTAAGACAGAAGCACCGCACTTTGACATCATTGGAGCCTGCTATCCGGAGGGCCATCCAGATTCTCCAAATCAGATTTCGGATATTCAAAATCTCAAGAAAAAGGTGGATGCTGGCTGTTCTAGTCTGGTGACTCAGCTTTTCTTTGACAATGAGCGTTTTTATGATTTTCAGGACAAGTGTATTTTAGCCGGTATTGAAGTGCCAATCCATGCTGGGATTATGCCGATTCTCAATCGCAATCAGGCTCTGCGCCTGCTCAAGACCTGTGAGAATATCAAGCTGCCAAGAAAATTCCGGGCTATTCTGGATAAATACGAACATGACCCAGAGTCTCTGAGAGCAGCTGGTCTGGCTTATGCTGTGGACCAAATTGTTGACTTGGTGACCCAAGATGTAGCGGGCATACACCTTTACACTATGAATAATGCTGCAACAGCCTACCATATCTATAAGGCTACCCATGCTCTCTTTAATCATAACCCATCCGTCCAATCTTTCTAAGATGAATGAAGAAACCACTAATCAGCTTCATTTGCTGTTTAGTGGTTTTTGTTTTATAATAAGGATAAAAAAATTATCCAAATCTAAGGAGGAGCTGATGGAGCATTCGCTGACCTTGGTTAAGTCTATGCAGTTTGGCCAAGAAGATTGTTTTTTTGCCTTCTGTGGTTATTCAAAAACGGAAGCCCACCATAGCTTTGGGCCGGCTGTTCGGGATGTTTATGTCATTCACATCGTACTGGAGGGACGGGGGACTTACTCCGTGGGCAATCAGCGCTATGATTTGCAGGAAGGGCAGGGCTTTGTGGTGCCACCAGATCAGTCGGTTTTTTATCAGGCTGATGGAGAAGAGCCTTGGTCTTATGTCTGGATGGGACTGGGTGGGCTCCTCTTGCCTCATTATCTGCAGGCTCTGGGACTGCAGTCTGGCCAATGGTCTTTTGCGCTGACTTCTTTGCAGGAATTTAAGGCCTTGGTCTTTGAAAGTCTGGCTTATGAGGGCAGCGGAATAACAGCTGAACTAGCTCTGCAAAGGCAAGTTTATCGCTTCTTGGAGCTCTTGTCCCAGCGTCTCAAGCAGACCTCTTTAATCACGGAAAGCCGTCGGGTCAATCCTTATGTCCAGCAGGTCTTGGAACTGCTGAGCAGTCATCTGCCAGAAAATTTATCTGTGCAGGAGTTGGCGCAGAAATTGGCGCTGCATCCTTCCTACCTATCTCGGCTTTTCAAGGATGAAGTAGGCAAGGGAATCAAGGAGTACAGCAATGATTTGCGACTCAATATGGCAGCTGATTTGCTGACGAGCAGCCAGCTTTCGGTGGAAGAGATTGCCAATAAGACGGGCTTTGCCGGAACACAGAGCTTTTCAAAAGCCTTCAAGAAGGCACGTGGCCAGTCGCCCTTGAACTTTCGCAAGGCTAGCTCTCATCTGGGGCAGGAGCTGTAAAAAGTCACATTTGGATAAATAATACTAGAAAGAAAGGCTTACCAAAAGGGGTGGCCTTTTTTATAATGAAAGTGGAAGTTTGATTGCAGACTGTGAAAGGAGAAGACCATGAATAAGGCGAGTATTTTGTTTAAGGAAGAGTGCAGGCAATTTCATCTGACTAATGGTGATGTTTCTTATATCTTCCAGATTTCGGGGGATGGTAAACTCTTGCAGCTTTACTACGGAGCGGCGGTACCGGAGCGAGATTATTCTTATCTGGTGGAGCTGCAGCATCGGCCCATGACGACCTATCGGAAAGAAGGAGATTTACGCTATTCTTTGGAGCATGTGCGTCAGGAATTTCCAGAATACGGCACGACAGATTTTCGTCATCCCGCTATCTGTCTGCGGCAGGAAAATGGCTCGCGTATTACTGATTTTGTCTATGTCAGTCATCAGATAGTAGATGGTAAGCCTGCTTTAGAGGGGCTGCCCGCTACTTATACAGAGACTCAAACGGAGGCTAAGACTCTTATTCTAACCCTACGAGATGAGGTGACAGAAGTAGAAGTTCAGCTGTTTTATACGATTTTTGCTGATTGGCCGGTTATCACTCGCTCCAGCAAAGTGATTAATCAAGGCAGGGAAACTTGCTACTTGGAATCCCTAGCTAGTCTGTCGCTTGATCTGCCAGATGCTGATTATGACTGGCTGCAGTTATCAGGGGCATGGGCTCGGGAACGCCATATCAAGGAGCGCCCGCTTCAGCAGGGGATTCAGTCTATTGAGTCAACCCGCGGCATTTCCAGTCCCCACCACAATCCTTTTGTGGCTCTTAAGCGACCGGAAACGACTGAATTTTCAGGTCCAGTACTAGGAACGGCCTTGGTGTATTCAGGTAATTTTCTCATTCAGGCTGAGGTGGATACCTATGATGTGACCCGGTTGCAGCTAGCCATCAATCCTTTTGGTTTTGAGTGGAAGCTGGCTGCAGGCCAGTCCTTTACCAGTCCAGAAGCTCTGCTAGTATATTCTGAGCGGGGCCTCAACGGCATGAGTCAAGTCTTTCATCAGCTATTTCGTCGACGCCTAGCTAGGGGCTACTGGCGCGAGCGAGCGCGTCCTGTTCTCATCAATAACTGGGAAGCTACCTATTTTGACTTTAGTGAGAATCAGCTGCTGGAGCTTGCTGAAAAGGCTCAAGATGTAGGAGTGGAGCTCTTTGTGCTAGATGACGGATGGTTTGGCCAGCGGACTAACGATCGCGCTGGGCTGGGGGATTGGTTTGTCAATCCAGAAAGGCTGCCGAAGGGGCTGGGCTCGCTAGCAGAGCGTATTCACGGTTTGGGCATGCAGTTTGGTCTTTGGTTTGAGCCGGAAATGGTCAATAAGGACAGCCAACTCTACCGAACTCATCCTGACTGGCTGCTGGCAGTGCCAGATAGACAGCCCCACCATGGTCGGAACCAGTTTGTTTTGGACTATTCTCGGCCGGAAGTAGTGGATGAGATTTTTGAGCGTCTATCGGCGGTTATCGAAGAAGCGCAGCTGGATTATATCAAATGGGATATGAATCGCCCTCTGACGGATGTCTTCTCAGCTGCCTGGCCAGCCGATCAGCAAGGGGAGATTTTTCACCGCTATGTCTTGGGTGTTTATGACTTGTATGAGCGTTTAATCAGTCGCTATCCGAGACTGTTATTTGAATCCTGCTCTTCAGGTGGAGGCCGCTTTGATCCAGGTATGCTCTACTATGCTCCTCAAGCTTGGACCAGCGATGATTCGGATGCGATTGAGCGCTTGAAGATCCAGTACGGGACTAGCCTTCTCTATCCGCTTTCATCCATGGGAGCCCATGTCTCCATCGTGCCCAATCACCAGACCAACCGTCTGACTCCGTTGAAGACGCGGGGCAATGTCGCCTTTTTCGGTTCCTTTGGCTATGAGCTGGATCTTAATCAGCTAAGCCCAGGAGAATTGGCTGAAGTCAGGGAACAGATAGCTTTTTACAAGCGCCATCGAGAACTGATTCATAATGGAACTTTTTATCGGCTGCAGTCGCCATTTAAGGGAGATGGGCAGACAGCTTGGATGCTTGTCAGTCAGGATCAGAACACTGCGCTTTTAGGCACTTTCAAGGTCCTCAATCAAGTCAATCGCTCTCATCAGCGTTTGCAACTGAAAGGGCTGGCTGCGGATACGGTCTATCGGCTAGAGGGGCGTACCTATACTGGAGCTGAGCTTATGCGAGTTGGGCTGGTCACAACGGACGCTTCCAGCGGTCAGCTTCTGGAGGATTCTGAGCAAAAGCCGAGCTATGACTTTGATTCTAAACTCTGGCTATTTGAAGCAGAAGATGAGTAGATAAGATGGGGAATAAAAAGAGCAGAAGGAACAAGTTGACTAAAAGCTGTCCTTCTTGCTTTTTTTCTCTGAAAAAAGGATAGTACCATTATCTCTGATAATTCTATAGGAAAAGGCTTTCAAAAAGGTATATAATAGGATGAAGCTTTTATAAAATAGAGCTGGGTCAGAATGAGAGAATTTGTAAACATTGAAGAAAACGTTTGCTAGCTTGGATTATTAGTAGAAAGCATTCGGCAAATGCGAGGAAGAGGAAGTTTTATGACGAGAAAAATCATCTTTCTGGATGTGGACGGTACCATCATCGACTATGATAATCATATACCGGAGTCGGCTATACTTGCCATTCGCAAGGCACGGGAAAAGGGCCATCTGGTCTATGTCTGCACAGGTCGTAGCAAGGCTGAGATGCCGCCGGAAATTTGGGATATTGGCTTTGATGGCATGATTGGTGGCAACGGCTCTTACGTGGAGCATAAGGGTCAGGTTATTCTGCACCAGCTGATTCCGCGAGATGTCGCTAAAAGGCTAGTCGACTGGCTTCAGGAGCGGAGGCTAGAGTTTTACCTAGAGAGTAATAACGGTCTCTTTGCAAGCAGGGGCTTTCGCGAAGCAGCGCGACCAGTGCTTCGGACCTATGTACTTGGAAAAGGAGCCAATCCAGAAGAAGTCGTAAATATGGAGGCAGAAGAAGCCCTTCATGGTTTGGTTTATGGTGGAGAGCTCTATCGGGACGACTTGAACAAAGTCAGCTTTATCCTCAAGAGCTACCAAGACCATCTGGATTCCAAGGCTGCTTTTCCTGAGCTTAAGGCAGGTACTTGGGGTGGCAAGGGCGAGCATGCTCTCTTTGGTGACTTAGGAGTCAAAGATATTACCAAGGCACATGCTATTGAGGTTCTCTTGAAGCATCTGGATGCTGACAGGACGGATACTCTGGCTTTTGGCGATGCCAAGGTTGATATTCCTATGCTGGACTATTGTCAGGTCGGGGTCGCTATGGGAAATGGCGGAGCGGAAATCAAGGCCATGGCCAATCTGGTGACAGACTCGGTCAGTCAAGACGGTCTCTACAAGGCCTTTGAAAAGTTAGGACTCATCTAAAGGAGATATGAATGATGGCAAAAACTCTTTATCTGATGCGGCATGGCCAAACGCTTTTTAATCTGCGCCATAAGGTGCAGGGCTGGTGCGATGCTCCTCTGACCGATTTTGGCGTCTATCAGGCCAAGGTGGCAGGGCAATATTTTAAGGATGCCGGTATTACTTTTGACGATGCTTATAGCTCTACTCAAGAGCGGGCCTGTGATACCTTGGAATTGGTAACGGACGGTAAGCTTCCCTATAAGCGTGTCAAGGGGCTCAAGGAGTGGAACTTTGGCACCTTTGAAGGGGAAAGCGAAGACCTCAATCCACCCCTACCTTATGGAGATTTCTTTGTGACCTATGGCGGTGAATCACAGGAACAGGTACAAGCGCGTATGGCAGCGACCATTCTTCAGCTCATGCAAGAGACGGATGGTCAGTCTGTGCTCATGGTCTCCCATGGCGGAGCTATGGCCAATTTTGCCAGAGCTTGGCAAAAAAACTGGCGTCTGGATGACCTAGGTCACATGACCAACTGTGGGATTTTGAAGTTTACTTTTGAACATGACCAATTCTATCTAGAAGAGGCCATCGGTCATGATTTTAGCAATTGGGAGGGAAAATGAAAGATTTATATTTGATGCGGCATGGTCAGACTTTTTTCAATCAAGAGGGCTTGGTACAGGGAGCTTGCGATTCTCCTTTGACAGAACTGGGGCAGGATCAAGCCCGGCAAGCAGGAGCTTATTTGCAAGAGCGAGGCATTCGTTTTGGTCAGCTCTACTCGTCCACCCAGGAGCGAGCTTCTGATACCTTAGAACTCGTCTCCGGCCGGACCGATTATACTCGTCTCAAGGGCATTAAAGAATGGAACTTTGGTCTCTTTGAAGCCCAGCCTGAACGCCTGCAGCCGAAATTTCGACCAGGAGCCACCTCATTTGAAGACCTATTCGTTCCCTATGGAGGAGAAGGTGTGGACCAAGTCGGTGAGCGCATGCTAGTCACTCTGACTGAGGTCATGGAGCGGGCGGATGCAGAGCCAGTCTTAGCTGTTAGCCACGGCGGTGCCATGTGGGCCTTCTATCTCAAGATTGCGGCCCAAGCTCTGGATCCCAAGGTGCGCTTTGGCAACTGCGCCATCTGCCATTACCATTATGAGCAGGGACACTTTAAGCTGGCAGAAGTCATTGATCCGCTAACGGGTAGTGTGTATGAATGTGAATGAAGACTCAGAATGATTATCACTAGAATAAAAACCTCAGATTTTTCTGAGGTTTTTTGGTTTATACTTGGCTGTAGGTTTCACGACGACTTAGTTTTGTATCTTCTTTTTTGCTGGGTATTGGCTGTGCCTGGATTTCTTTATTCCACTCACTTCGAGTAAAGACCATGGAGAGTAGTGCCAGAGCCGCAAAGGCTGCTCCTACGTACCAGTAGGGCATATCCAGCGTTGTGGAGCGGCCAGATAGGTTGACGATGCCACGAAAGAGCATACCGGCTGTCATAATGGCTACAGCTGAGTTCCAGAGGTTGAGGCTGAGCCGAGAGAGGTTAGGGATGACCTTCATAAAGAGTAGAAGGAAAATGCCGCCCGCTAGAGGAATGACAAAGAGATAATGCATGTGGCTAGATGTTTCGCCGAAGCTGA
This sequence comes from Streptococcus sanguinis, assembly GCF_050220005.1. GTDB lineage: Bacteria > Bacillota > Bacilli > Lactobacillales > Streptococcaceae > Streptococcus > Streptococcus sanguinis_Z. The sequence continues at coordinate 1,973,437 of NZ_CP071413.1, read as the reverse complement.
AAGATTCATAGATTCTGCTGAAAGCAAAGAAGAAAATAGTTAATAGTGCATAGATAAGGGCTGTTTTTCTAAAACGTTTTTTACTGGGATTAGTAACCGATGTAGACAATATCACTCACCGACCTTTCTGAGATAGTGTTTCCGTTGGTTGTAGGTTTGTTAATGACCTGACCGTTAAAGTAAAGTGTAGAGGAACCCCCGCCGTCGAGGTTGTAGGCGGTCTTAACACCATAAGATTTCATGATTTCTGCCATCTGGTAGAGGGAAAGCCCTTCGCTTTCTGAGGTGCGTCCGTCTGAAACGATGATGATGTAGTGGTTTTCATCAATGATACCGATAGCAGTCCGAGGATTGGAAGACATAGACTGGCCGACTTCGGAGTTGGTATCAACGACAATCTCACCATTTTCTACAAGAGATGGGCCGAAGGCCAAGAGATTGACCACGCCGTCTTTGACCAGTTGATCGGCAGAGACTTGGTCTTCATAGATAATCTTGAAGGAGCCGTCTTTGTAAATAGCCAAATCACCATTGCTGGAGTCTTCTCGGACGGTATCGCGGTAGACGACGCCGTTGCGGATGACATAGCCAGTCGTGTTGGCTCCGTAGTAGTCGCCGTTAACCGCTAGGATAGCATTGTTGTTGGCAGCTGTTTCCGAGGTTTTGGCGGTGACATTGTTTCCGTAAGTGTTTTGGGCAAAGGCTGTTTTCAGGTATTCTGATGAGCTGACGGTCACATCAGCGATGTAGACCTGGGTGTTGCTGACGGTCTTTTCAGTCAACGTGACCGAGATATTATCGTCTGAATAGCTGGTATCCGTCACAGTTGCTGTTTCCGCAGCCTTGCTGGCAGCCTCGGCATTGGACGACGAACTCGTACTTGAAACCGTGGAAATGGTCTCTGCGATGACAAAGGTTTTCAGCATGGAGTAGCTGAAGGAAGCTGTCAGAAGCAGCCCGAAAATGGAGGCGTAGGCATAGCGTTTCTTTAAAAATTTCATGATGCGGTGTGTGTCCTTTCCTTAAAAATAAATCTCTTTTGTACCATCCAAGAAACGGTGAAGAGTAAAATACCGACGATAATTTTGACAATCAGAAGATTGAGACCAAAGACAGCGTAGAAGAGGCGGATCAGCAGTGTGTCTAAGATAAAGAGTACTACAGCTAGGCTGAAATAGCCAGTTCCTGTCTTGAGTATACTGTCGTCGTTCTTAAAGACCAGCCTTTTATTGGTCGAATAGTTAAAGATTGAGCTGGTCACTCGAGCAATCCCATTTGCGAGAAGAATTCTCAAGCTGGTCGGCACAGCGGCTAAAAACAAGAGAGCCAGGGCGTAGACGATGTAGTCGACGACGAAGCTGCTGAGAGAAGTCAGGGCAAATTTGAAAATATTTTTATAAATCATGAGGCCATCCCGAATTGGTCGGAAGTGCGAGCCTTGATTGTCATTGATATAGACCGTCTCAATGGGCACTTCCAAAATGGGATATTCCTTGCTGGCTTCTAGGAGCATGTTCATTTCATACTCATAGCGCTGACCCTCTGCCTTTAGCATAAAGGGAATCATGTTGGTTGTAAAGGCTCGCAAGCCTGTCTGAGTATCGGAGACGCTCACGCCAGTCTGAGCTTTAAACAGAGCCCGAGTCAGACTATTGCCGAAGCGGCTGCGCAGAGGCACCTTGCCAGTAAAGGCGCGTGCTCCCAGAATCAGCTGATTGGGATTTTCAGAAGCCTTGCTCGCTACACGGAAAATATCCCAGACCTTGTGCTGGCCATCCGCATCTGCTGTTACAACCGTTCCATAGATCTTTAGTGCTTGGATAAAGGTGAAAGCAGTTTTCAGCGCTTGCCCTTTGCCTTGATTGACCTGATGACGGAGCACGGTCGCGTACTGCTCTGCCTGCTCAAAGACTATCTGGCATTTGGAAGAGCTGCCGTCATCGATAACAATGATATGAAAATCACCTTTATGGTGAATTTTTTTTATCAGCTTAATAAGATTATAATCAGGCTCATAGGCCGGAATCACTAGATAATCCATATCCATACCTCTTTCTTAGATGATTTGTAGAAAGTATACAGACTGCGGCTTAAAAATTCCTAATATAAGTTAGTTTTAAGAAAATGTTAACATTTCTTTAAGGAAAGAGCATGGGGAAAATAGGATAGAAATGCCGTTGGGGAGAGGATTAGAGATAATTTTGCGAAATGAATGCTAGAGTATGACAAAGGGATTATGTAGATATCTCTAAAAATAGGTCATTCCGATTTTTGCAATTGCTTGGTATGTCTTAAATGTAGAATGTTAAAAAATATTCCTGAATACCCAAAAAAAAACGACCATAACGGTCGTTTTTTTGCATTACTCCACTTCCAATTCTTCTTGGTCGATTTTATGGGCTGTTCGGTAGGCTTGGTAAAAGATAAAGACAGCCACAGCGGTCATAGCCGGTACGATGATTGGGATATCTGTTTCGATAGCAGTCAGCGGTGAGTTCCAGAAGAAGTGGAGAACGAAGGCTGCTAGGAAGTAGAAGAGCCCCACTCGGAAATAATTTTTCTGAGTTTTGGCATAGCGTAGCATGAGAGCCAGACCGAGAGTGGTTAGGGCGGTGTAGAGCCAGTGAGAGGCAATGCCGCCAGTGATACGTCCTAGAATCCCAGAGATGGTGAAAGAGAAGCCTTCGGGCAGGTCAGAGAGGATATAAGAGAAATCTTCGCTAATCTGAAAGCCCATGCCGGCCGTTATACCCAGCATCAAGAAGGATTTGAGCTTTTTGACTGGGACTAGATAGACAGCGAAGGCAACTGCCAACAGCTTGAGCGGTTCTTCAACCAGCGGAGCTGCGATAGCATTTTCTAGGTCACTGAGCAAAGTGTTTGGGAAGCTCCTGCTGACCCACTCGTGGATATAGGTGTTGGCCAAGCCAGAGGTCCAGCCTGAAATGAAAAGGCCACCTAGCAGAGCCACCCCAAGGCTAAGTGCAGGAGTCTGCCATTTTTTGCCCAGTTGGCGAATCAAGAGCAGGGCAGGGACGATATAGAGCAGGGCCAAGAGGGCTGACAGTCCGACAATCCCGTAGGAAGTACCTGACATACTGCCAGTAGTATAGGCTTGTGTCTCGTATTCTAAGCCAATCGCGCTCAGAAGGAGAAAAATGAAAAGAACAAAATTTTTCTTCATAAGTAACTTTCTAAAATTTTATTTTCATCCTAGTATAACAAAAAAATCCTAAATAAAACCAATTTAAAAACTGGAAATTAAGGGCTAGTATAATACTTTACTTGCCAAACTGTCTCTTTTTGTTTATATTAGTTCTATAAGGTTTCTTGGAGGCGTTTGCATGTCGAAAAATCTGTTGAGGTTGAAATTGCTGGGAAGTCCGAGTGTCTTTCTCAATCAGGAGGAAGTCTTTTTTCCTTTTGCTAAAATCAATGCTCTGCTTTACTATCTCCACATCAATGGAGCAGTCAATCGGGAGGAGATTGCAGGAATCCTCTGGGAAAACAAGGATAATCAGACCGCCAAAAAGAATTTGCGCAACACCATTTATCAAGCTAACAAGCTACTAGGTGGAGAATGGATTGTCGCTCCCAACCGGACTGTGCTGTCGCTTAATCCCGAGTGTGCGATTGAAAGTGATGTGGAACGTTTCACGGACCATCCTGCAAAGCATCTGTCGCTCTATCAAGGGGATTTTCTGCAGGGCTTCTATCTCAAGGACAGCGAGGCCTTTGATTATTGGGTTTCCAAGATGCGGACGCGATATGAGCAACTTTATATCCAAGCCTGCTACCAACAGCTGGAAACAGAAAAAGACCAGCTGGATTTGGAAGAGGCCGAGCGGAATTTGCGCCGCTTGATTAGCATTGATGAGTTTGATGAGAAGAACTATCATTTGCTCATGAAGCTTTATCAGGATCATGATCGGCCTGGCAAGGTGATAGAGACTTATTATAAATTGGTCAATATTTTGGATAAGGAACTGGGCATTAGTCCTACGGAACCTATTCAGCAACTATATCATGAGGTGCTTGCCAAGGACCGTAGCGAGCGTAAGACCAAGCAGTTTCTGCGCAATACGGATCACTTTTTCGGGCGGGTCGATGAAATCAAGCGTTTGGAATCTTACTTTTCTAAGGTGATAGAGACTCAGGAGGCGCGTGCTCTGGTCCTAGTCGGTGGTACTGGTATCGGAAAGCGGACAGTGACTCGTCAAGTACTGGCCAATCAGACCAAGTATTTCCAGATTGTCATGGCTGAGTGCTTCAAGGAAGAGATGAAGGCAGAGTTCCAGCCTTGGCGTGGTTTGCTGGACGGCCTGGGGGACTTGGTTATTCAGCACCAGATTCTCTCTATCAGCCAGTGGCAGGTCATTTTGGAGAGTTATTTTCCTATTTTGACAAGCGGCACTTCTGGTCTTCAGTTGGATGCGGACAAGCTGGCTCAGTTTGTAGTGGATATTCTGCAGAAGATTTCTAAGAAAAAGGCTTTGATTGTCTTGATTGAGGACTGTCACTGGATGGATAAGGCCAGTGTTGCTGTCTTGGAGCAGGTCATGAATCATTTGACTGGTTATCCTGTGGCCTTTGTGCTGACCAAGCATCTGAGCACCCCTTCTTATTTGGAACATTTTTTCAATCACCTGCTGGTTCGCAATAAGCTAGGCTTTATTGAGCTGCAGCCGCTGAATTTTAAGGATAGTGTGGCTTACTTGCAAGCCCAGACAGGTCAGCTAGCCATGTCTGAAGCACGCCTTGAGGATATTTATCGGGTCAGTCAAGGCATCCCTTTCTTCCTATCGGAGTATGCTGAGCAGCTCCTGCGAGGAGAGAAGTTTCATCCGCTGACTCCGGCCATCAAGGCCAAGCTGTCTCTGAAGTTGGATTATCTGAGCAGCCAAGAGGAGGAGTTGGTGGACTATCTGGCTTGCTTTAGGGCTCCTGCGTCGGTTTCGCTCTTAGCTAGGCTACTAGGTTTGCCGATGGAAGAAGTGGTCGAAATCACTGAGGAGTTTGAGCAGAAGCAGCTCTTGATGGAAGAGGAGCAGGGCGAGGAATTGGTAGTGTGGTTCAGCCAGGAGCTTCTGAGAATCTACGCCTATGAGCGTTTGTCGCTTGCCAAGAAGCGAATGCTGCATCACCAGATTGCCCAAGGCATGGAAGACCAGCTGGGAGACTCTCTCTATCATGCTCAGCTGCTCAATGAAATCGCCTATCACTACAAGATGTCCAAGCAGCCGATTAAGTCTCTGGAGTACGAATTGCATTATCTTGAGGCCACCTTGCAGTTTCATCACGAGCTCTTTCCGATTTATTCGCGGGAGTTTGGCTTTATTGAAAAGACGGATGATAGCAATCAGTCAGCGGTTTTAGACCAGTTTGACCGTATCTGTCGGGAAATAGAGGGCTTAGAGAGAAAACATCAGAATCACAAGGATTTTCAGCTTTTGGTTCTCCGTTTCCTCTATCTAGAAGGGCGCTATGCTATCCGGACTGGGAATTACCAGCAGGGGATGGACAATATCCAACAGGTGATTGCTTCTGCCAAGGAGCTGCAGCAGATGGAGTTTCTCTTAGAAGGCTATCGGCAGATGATTTATTACTGCATCCAGACAGAGAATATCCCTGAGATGCGCTACTATACGGAATTGGCTCTGGATGCTTCGGTCCAGGCCAACAATCACGAAGCCATTGCCATCAATCTCCGGCTCAAGGGGCTCTATCATCTCATGATTGGGGATGAGGAGCAGTCGCTCCACCACCTCTACCAGTCTATCGACTGTTTCAGCTTGACGGCTTCGCTGCGTTCCAAGTACTCGATTCAGATTGCGGCGGCTCTAGACTATTTGGCAGAGATTGAGCAGATTCGCGGGAATTTTACGACTGCGCTGGCCCATCAGAAGGAGGCCATTAAGTTGACGGAAAATAAAACAGCAGAGCCTTCGATTTTTGCTTTCTACATCGGCTTGGGTATGACCTATTATCAGCTGAAAGATTATGAGCAGGCGGAGCGGATTTTCCTCAAAGCCAAAACAGCCTTGAAATCTCTCAGCTTCCCTTGGAAAGAGACCCAGTTGGAAGTTTATCTGGCCTTGATTGGCTGCGTGAAGGGAGATTACCAGTCGGTGCTTGATCTGCTGCGGAAAAAGGATAGTCTCATTAGCCGCTATGGCAATCCGCGGGACAAAGGGCTGATCTACTATCTGATGGCTGTGATTAAGTATCGCCTGCTGACTGGCAGCTTGCAGGAAGCAGGCTTTGAAGACTTGCTGGATCAGGACTTTGAGACCTACTATGAAACGGCCAAAAGCCAGCTCAATCCCTACAGAGATCGGCACCAGCTAAAGGAATTAGAAAACTTACGCCAGAGTTTGTCTCAGGCATTAAACACACAATAAAAGAGGATGAAAGCAATGTTCATCCTCTTTTGATGTTTGTAATGAAGTTTTTAAATGCCTATCAGTCATGTGCTTGCGCCCAGACCTGGGTCAGGTAAAAGATAAAGCTGGCAGCCAGATTAGCCGTATGGTTGTCTATATCGTGAGGTGGAGAGACTTCGACGATGTCAAAGCCGATCAGTTTGCCTGAGGCAGCGATGTGCTGGAAGACCAGAACCGCTAGATTGGGATCCACACCGAGCGACTGAATGGCACTGACACCAGGAGCGGCGCCAGCTGCAAAGCAGTCAATGTCAATGGTCAAATAGACCTGCTCCTTGCCGGCCAAAAAGGTATCGACCACCTTACAGACTTCCTTGTAACCCATTTGGTACATATCCATTCCAGTCAGAAACTGGATGGCCTTGGATTTTGCCACAAAGTCAAAGAGAAAGAGATTGTTATTATGCTCCTGAATCCCCAGGATGAGGTAGTTAAAGGCCTGCTTCTGAGCCAGAGTGTCATCGAACATCTGGCGAAAACCAGTACCAGAGTTAGGACCAGTCTGGTCATAGGGACGCAAATCAAAATGGGCATCCATATTGATAACAGCCAAGTCTTGGTCGGGTGCTAGTGACGACTTGAGTCCCAGATAGTGGCCGTAGGCTGTTTCGTGGCCGCCCCCTAGGACAATAGGCCGGAGATTGAGCTCTCGCAGACGTTTGACTGCTCGAGCCAAGCTTTGCTGCAGCTGCTCCAGAGAGCGGTTAGGACCGTCAATATCGCCAGCATCAAAGACGCGGACGTTTCTGCCAAGATGCCAAGGAAGCTTGGCCAGCTGAGTTCGGATAGCTTGTGGTCCTTCGACAGCCCCCACTCGGCCGTGGTTGATATAAACCCCTTTGTCACTCTTGAAGCCAATCAAGGCAAAGTTGACGCCGTCAAAGGGTCTTAAGTTAGGGTCGTTTAAGTCCAAAAACTCAATAACCATACCCCATTTGGCAGCATATAAATCATCATCCAGTCTCTTATGATAGTAGCTGTTATCTAGCTGATAGTAATCTTCTAACATGATTTTGTCCTTTTCCATAACGATACTTGCGACTTTATTATAAGAGTTTCCACCAAGCCTGTCAATGACTTTTGGCGGGAAAAGAAGCCCAGCTGAACGAGAGCGGGCTTCTTAGGTTAGCTTTTTTACAGAGTCATCAGCTTTAGAACTGAATGCTCAAGTCTACAGCCTTTTCAACGGCTGCTAGGAATTCTTCGTTTTCAATCAGCTCAGAAGCTTTGTTGAGCTCTTCATAGATTTCGATGTCCTTGTCAAACTCGATAAAGCGGACATGCCGACGGAAGAGGTCGTAGGCTGGCTTGGTTCCTTTACCAAGTTCATGGTTTTCTGGTTTCAGATCCAGAGCTTGGCAGGCTGCCATGATTTCTGTTGCCACGATGCGGCGAGAATTCTTGAGAATTTCAGCTGCCTTACGTGCTGCAGTAGTTCCCATGCTGACAAAGTCTTCTTGGTTTTCACAAGATGGGATAGAGTCTACGCTGGCTGGATGAGACAAGACCTTGTTCTCAGAAGCAAGCGAAGCACAAGCGTACTGGGTAATCATAAAGCCAGAGTTGAGTCCTGGGTGTTTGACCAAGAATGATGGAAGCTTGCTCAGTTGGCTGTTGACCAGACGTTCTACACGACGCTCGGATACATTTCCGATTTCAGAAATAGCGATGCCTAGGAAGTCGAATGGCTGTGCCATTGGTTCTCCATGGAAGTTACCGCCTGAGATGACATGACCTTCTTTGGTAATGATAGGGTTGTCTGTAACAGAGTTGATTTCAATCTCAACCTTGGTCTTGACATAAGCGATAGAGTCCTTGCTGGCACCATGAATCTGCGGAATACAACGCAGGGTATATGGGTCTTGGACCCGCTGTTGAGTGGCTACGGTTGTGTTGCCACTGCCTTCTAGAAGGTTGCGGATATTGCGGGCTGTAGCCAGCTGTCCGCTTTGAGGTCGAATGGTATGCAGGTCTTCTTCGAAAGGACTGGTAATACCATTGTGGACTTCCATGGAAAGAGCGCCAGCGACATCTGACAGTTTAAGCAGCTGGATGGCATCGTAGGTAGCCAGAGCTCCGATACCTGTCAGGACAGTCGTTCCGTTAATCAGCGCCAGCCCTTCCTTGGCTGCTAGAGCAATTTTCTCGATACCAGCCTTGTCCAAAGCTTCTTGTCCAGAGAGTAATTGGCCTTGATAGTAAGCGCGGCCTAGTCCTAACATAGGCAGAACCATGTGAGCCAGCGGGGCCAAGTCACCAGAAGCTCCCAAAGAGCCTTTTTCTGGAATGTAAGGGACAACGCCTTTATTGAGCAATTCCAGGAGCTTTTCGACAGTAGAGAGACGGATACCAGAATAGCCCTTGACCAAGGAATTAATCCGGATTAGCATAATTGCACGGACTGCATCTTCAGGCAGGGGATCGCCGTAGCCTGAAGAGTGCGTACGGATTAGGTTTTCTTGCAGTTGAGTCGTATCTTCTGGTGAGATGCTGACATTGCAGAGAGATCCGAATCCGGTTGTAACACCGTAGACTACCCGCTTTTCGCGGACGATGTCATCCACGATTTTGCGGGAAGCTTCTACAGCTTTCTTAGCTTCTTGGTCAATTTCGCAGGTGGCTCCATTACGGGCTACTGCGATGACGTCTTCTAAAGTAAGGTGTTCGCCATCCAAATTGATTACATGTGTCATAAGATTCATTCTCCTTCTTGTTCAAGAACTTTATTTTTACAAATCAGTACTATATAGATAAAGTATACTGCACTGGCGATAAGGACACCGATGAGGCCGTAGACATAGTTCATTGGGTTTTCACCCCAAATCATGACGAGGCTGACTAGAACCGCCAAAATTGGAATTACTGGACCAAATGGAACGCGGAAAACTACTTTCTTGTCTGGATATTTCTTTCTTAATACTAGTACAGCTAGAGCAGTTGGGATGTATTGGAAGAAGCGGAAGACCACGCTGAGAGCTGCTAATTCTTCAAATTTACCAGAGAAGAGCAGGGCGATGGCCAGGATTCCTGAAATAATAATGGCAACTATAGGGGCATTTTTAGAGTTGGTTTCTGCAATTTTCTTAGGAAGCAGACCTTCATTTGCGATAGCTGCACCATAACGCGGAACCATGACGGACTCTCCGATATTAAGACCAGTGATAGAGATGAGTGCTCCAATGGAAATAATCCAAGCACCAGCAGGGCCAATCATCTCAACAAAGGCGTCTTGTACAGAAGCATCTGTTTGCAAGATACGGCTGCCCAGCATGGCAATGGTTCCAGCGATAATCAACATATAGAGAACTGATACAATACTGATAGAGCCTAAGATAGCCCGAGGTACATTCTTTTCTGGGTTGCGCATTTCACCAGCAACGATAGACATGGTTTCAAATCCGATAAATCCGTAGAAGATATAAATGGCTGTACTTGAGATAGCTTTCATGATATCTACTTTAGGATCTAGTTGTAGAAACGGAGTGAAGTTACCTTTATCAATTCCCGATTTAATAAAGAAAATTGCGCATAAACTAAAGGCAACGATTGGAATGAGTTTAGCTACAGTAGCGGTCAAGGTAAATATTTTTGAAGTCTTAAGACCAGATATATTCATCAAGCTGAGCAAAATAATCAGGCTCACACTGAGCAAAAGTTCATAAGGTTCAAAGGCTTTAAAAGTGATGACAAAAAGTCTTGCAAATGCTGCTGCCATAGCGGCCCAAGCGATAATGGTTACGACCCATCCCAGAAAACCGACATTAAAGCCTACAAAGTTTCCGAAGGCCGCTTTGGAATATTGGAAAGCTCCGCCGTTTTTATTAAAATAACCTGCAGTTTCTGCCAAGCAGACGGCTAGGAGAATAACGAGGAGGGCAGTTCCAAGCATGACAGCTAGAGAGGCAGGACCAAGTCCTTTATAAATCTTTTGCGGTAGGAGGAAAATCCCTGATCCGATAACGGCATTGATACCGTAGAGAGTTGCACCGGAAAAGCTGAATTTCGCTTTTTCCTGTTCTTGTTCTTGTGCAGTGAGTTTAGTTGCATCCATAATAATGTTTCTCCTTTAGAGATATGGGATCCTTTCCAAGTAAAGATAGAATGGTGACAAGGCATCATGGTATCTTTACTTAGTAGGGATGTGGGTCAAACCAGCCCATATAGCAAGGGGAGCACCCTTTGGCTGGTTACTCGAAAACATTATATGCAGCTCAGTTTCCTGAGTCTCTTTTTCCACTATCAGAAGCTGCTCTGCCTCTAGGTTAAGTGATGGCAGGTTGGTTCCCGTCACCGTCAGGTCCTCTAAGGCATAGATAAATTGAATTTCTTCATCTCGGCTAAGCTCTTGCCCATTTGAGATGGCAATCATCTGTCCCTGATAATGGTCGCTGTAGATTAAGTTAAAGTCGGTACAAGTCCCCCGACTTGTGATAGAATCACTCCCTTCAAAGACATAGGGAGTAAAGGGAGCTAGAGCCGTTTCCTCCTGCCGACTGGCATTGTGGAGATGAAGTGTGTGGTCCAGGCTCATGAGAATGCGGTGAAAGCCGCTGAGGTCAGAAAACTGACTTTCAGCCAACTCCACAGTTGCTGTCGAGAGCCGATAGTCAAATTCTCGCTTACCATAGTGGCCAGTTGGCGGGGAAAGATAAAGTTGTTTTGTCTTTCCCCCCGACCAATCGGAAACTTGAAAATCATTTACTCTTAGAAGGGTTACATTTGTCATTTTTGGTATTTATTAGAACAAACCGCTGATATTGCCGTCTTTGTCAACATCAATCTTTTCGCTGGCTGGTACTTTAGGCAGTCCTGGCATGGTCATGATTGCACCAGTCAGAGCAACGATGAAGCCTGCACCAGCAGAAACTTTGAGCTGGCTGATAGTCACGACAAAGTCTTTAGGTGCGCCCAGTTTCTTAACATCGTCTGAGAAAGAGTACTGAGTCTTAGCCATACAGATAGGATAGTTGGAGAAGCCTAGCTCTTCCAGTTGTTTGAGCTCGCGTTTAGCAGCAGGAGTCAGGCGAACGCCCTTGCCTCCATAGACCTTGGTAACAATTTTGTTTAGCTTGGTCTCAATGGAGTCCTCTTCATTATATACAAATTGGAAGTGATTGTCTCCTTCGGCCAGTTCCACGACTTTTTCAGCCAATTCTTTACCGCCAGCTCCGCCATTTGCCCAGACGTCGGAAATCACTACGTCAACGCCGCGTTTTTGACAGGCATCATAAACTGCTTGCAACTCTGCTTCGGTATCCAGCGGGAATTTATTGATGGCAACGACTGCTGGCAGGCCATAAACATCTTGAATGTTTTCCAGATGTTTTTCTAAGTTTGGCAGACCATCTACAACGGCTTGGACATTTTCTTCAGCCAAATCACTCTTAGCCACACCACCATGCATCTTGAGAGCGCGGATGGTAGCAACTAGAACTACAGCTGCTGGGCGAAGTCCAGATGTACGACACTTGATATCAATGAATTTTTCAGCACCTAGGTCAGCACCGAAACCAGCTTCTGTGACTGCATAGTCGGCATATTTGAGAGCCAGCTTGGTAGCTAGGACACTGTTACAGCCATGGGCAATGTTGGCAAAAGGTCCACCGTGAATCAAGGCTGGTGTGTGTTCCAGAGTTTGAACCAAGTTTGGATGGATGGCGTCTTTGAGGACAGCAGCCATAGCGCCACCAGCTTTCAGATCCTTAGCAGTTATTGGCTTGCCGTCAAAGCTGTAGCCAATGATGATTTTTTCCAAGCGGTTCTTAAGGTCAGTGATATTTTCTGACAGACAGAGAATAGCCATAACCTCAGAAGCAACTGTAATGTCAAAACCATCTTCACGCGGAACACCGTTGACTTTACCTTGCAAACCGTCCACGATGTGGCGCAGTTGCCGGTCATTCATATCCACTGCCCGCTTCCAAGTGATGCGGCGAGAGTCGATACCTAAGGCATTGCCATGATGAATGTGGTTATCAATGAGGGCCGCTAGTAGGTTGTTGGCAACACCGATGGCATGAAAGTCACCAGTGAAATGGAGATTGATATCCTCCATCGGCACCACCTGAGCGTGTCCACCACCAGCAGCTCCGCCCTTGATACCAAAGACAGGTCCGAGAGAAGGCTCCCGCAGAGCGATAACGGCTTTTTTACCGATAGCAGCCAAAGCATCGACCAATCCGACAGAAGTTGTGGTCTTGCCTTCTCCAGCTGGTGTCGGAGAAATAGCGGTCACGAGAATCAGTTTGCCGTCTGGCTTGTCTTTTAAGGCTTCTAGTTGGCCGGCACTGATTTTTGCCTTGTGATTTCCATAAAGAGACAAGGCATCTTCAGCAATTCCTAGCTTTTCTGCCACCTCTTTGATAGGCTTCATTTGAACCGAATTCGCAATTTCAATATCTGATAAAACCATATTGTTACCTCTTGAGAAGAGGAAGTCCATTCACAGGAAAGAGTGGACTTCTCTTCCGCTTATCTATTAGACAACTTTCAAAATTTCTTGATAAATTTCATCGGCTAGGGCGCAGCCTTTTTGCAGGAGGTCCTCACCCTTGCTCCGGTAGTCTGTGACGAATGCTTCATCCTTGACACCTGACAGATTGATGAGGACATTGAGCCAAGCACCTTGCAGGCCAGCCTTAAGGTTGAGAGCTGCTACCCCCAGGTCGCTGGCAGCATTGGTATTGGACTTGCCAACAGCTTTTTGAGTTGTTTGCAGGGCAGCCAAGATGTCTTCCATCATGCCATAAGGCGACTTGGTCGCTTCCTTGAGGGCTTGCTGCATAGCTTCCCGTCGGGCAGCCTTGTCTTCCTCTGTTTCCTTAGGCATATCAAAGACAGCGGAGACTAGATTGAAGGCTTCAGTGTCCTTGTCGATAGCTGCGAGCAGGCTTTCTTGCAAGCGGGCACTTTCTGCGTGCACTTGAGCAATTTCTGCTTCAAATTCTGCGTATTTTTTCTTGCCAAAGGTTAATTCGCAGACCATCTTAGTTAGGGAAATACCGTTCGCTGCTGAAAGAGCAGCGGCAGAGCCACCTCCTGGTGCAGGAGCATCTGAGCCTAGGACTTGGGCAAATTCTGTCAAACTTAAATCTACTAATTTCATAGGTTTCTGTCCTCCTAGCCCAGCAAATGGTTTTCCAGAACTTGCTTGCCGTAGTCAAAGTCTTCGATTTGCAGATAGTATTCTGCTGCATCAATCAAAGCCTTAGCTGGCGCCAAACCGATGACTTCTGAGCCGAGGATTCCAACTCCGTAGCGTTTGGCTTCAAAGCGAACAGTTTCAAAGACGCGATAGAGTGGGAATTTTTCCAGATTGACCATGTTGATAGAAACCTGAGCAATGTTGCGGTCTTCCAACATCACACCGATCGCTTTACAGTACTTGTAGCCACCGCTTGATCCACGGATGATTTTGGCAATATTGTTGGCAATTTCTAGATTGTCTGTATCCAAGTTGATGTTGTAGGCGATGAGCGGCATTCTAGCACCAACAGCAGTAACACCAGCAGTTGGGTGAATCTTTCTTTCACCGTAGTCAGGTGCCCAGTCAGCTTCCAAGAGTTTTTCAGGCATGCCTTCAAATTGTCCTTTGCGAACTTTAGCCAAGTTCTTACGCTCTGGACGAGTCGCTGCATCTTCATAGAGGAAGATAGGAATACCGAGCTCACGATTGATTCGCTCAGATACAGTCTTCGCAATTTCTACGCATTCCTCACTTGTGATGTCCTTGATAGGTACAAAAGGCAGAACATCAGTTGCGCCCATACGAGGGTGTTCGCCTTGGTGCTTGGTCAAGTCAATGTTTTCAGAAGCATATTTAACCAAACGAAAGGCAACTTCCTGAATGTTTTGGTCATCACCGACCAAGGTAAAGACGCTGCGGTTGTGGCTGGCGTCAGAAGAGTGGTCCAAAAGTGTTACGCCTGGCACGCTCTTAGCTGTTTCCACTAGACCGTCAATGACCGCTTGGTTGCGGCCTTCAGAAAAGTTAGGAATACATTCAACAATTTTTGCCATAAGATATTACCTCGTGATATCAATAATTTTAATTTATAATATGAACTTAATAAAGCAGAACCTCCTCCTGAGCCAGGTTAATACCTAGCTCAGGTTGGAAGTTGGGGGACAAGTTTTTTCTATTCGAACAACTTCTTAACAGATTCTTTGACCAAATCTTCGTCAGTTAAGTACGGAATGGTGATGTGGTCTGTTCCTTCATGGAGACGGTTGTACTCGATAGCTGTTTCGATAGCATGCTCATTGCGAGCCCAGTTCCGACGTGCAACTCCGCCGATGGTATCCCAAGCGATAGCAGATTTGATGATTTCATCAATGCGTTCGCTGCCGTCCAGTACCAAGCCAAAGCCACCGTTGATAGACTTACCGATACCAGTTCCGCCACCGTTGTGGAGAGCTACCAGACTCATACCACGAGCTGCATTACCAGCGTAACATTGCACAGCCATGTCGCAGGTTACATTAGAACCGTCCTTGATATTAGAAGTTTCACGGAATGGAGAGTCAGTACCAGATACGTCGTGGTGGTCACGGCCGATCATGACAGGACCAATCTTGCCTTCGCGGACTAATTCATTGAACTTGAGAGCAATATTGACACGGCCCATACAGTCTTGGTAGAGAATCCGCGCTTGAGTTCCAACAACTAGCTGGTTCTTTTCTGCATCGCGAATCCAGTTGTAGTTGTCGCGGTCTTGGTAGCGCCGGTTAGGGTCAATCACTTCCATAGCTGCGTGGTCAGTAGCGACTAGGTCTTCATGCTTACCGCTCAGACATACCCAACGGAAAGGACCATAACCATAGTCAAAGAGCATTGGACCCATGATATCTTCTACATAAGATGGCCAGATGAAGCCGTCTTTGTCATCAAAGCCATTCTTAGAAATTTCCTTGATGCCAGAGTCATAAACTGCCTTCATAAAGGCATTACCATAGTCAAAGAAGTAGGTGCCATTGTTAGTCAAGGTCTTGATAGCCTTGAAGTGACGTTCCAAGGTTTCGTCAACCAACTTAGCAAAGGTTTCCTTGTCTTCAGCCAGGAGGCGTGTCCGCTCTTCAAAGCTGATACCAGCCGGACAGTAGCCGCCGTCGTAAACATTGTGGCAAGAAGTTTGGTCAGAAAGCAGATCTACATGGATATTGTGCTCGTTGACATATTCCAAGAGGTCTACGATGTTACCATGATAGGCGATAGAAGTGGATTCGCCAGCTTCCAGAGCTTTTTGAGCCAAGTCAATTGCTTCTTTTGGACTTTCAGCTAATTGGCTAATCCATCCTTGGGAGTGACGAGTTTCAATCCGAGAATAGTCTACTTCTGCCACGATTGCCACAGCTTTAGCAATTTCGGCCGCTTTCCCTTGAGCTCCACTCATGCCGCCCAGACCAGAAGAGATGAAGAGTTTGCCAGTCAGGTCGCCATCATCAGCTACACCCAGTTTCAAGCGCCCAGCATTGAGGAGGGTGTTGAAAGTACCATGGACGATACCTTGAGGGCCGATGTACATCCAGCCGCCAGCTGTCATTTGACCATAGTTGGTCACGCCCATTTCTTCCGCAATTTCCCAGTCCTTCATATTGTCATATTCACCGACCAAGAGGCCGTTGGTGATGATAACACGTGGAGCTTCTGGTTTGGATTTGAAGAGACCAAGAGGATGGCCAGATTCCACGACCAAGGTTTGATGGTCGGTCATGATTTCCAAGTATTTCTTGATCAGGTTGTACTGCATCCAGTTAGCGCAGACAGATCCAGTTTCTCCGTAGGTAACTAATTCATAAGGATAAAGGGCGATTTCAAAGCTCAGGTTGTTGTCAATCATGACCTGCATAGCTTTGGCTGCGGTACAGTTTCCTTTATATTCATCAATTGGTTTACCATAGATGCGTTCTTTTGGACGCCAGCGGTAGCCATAAATCCGTCCGCGAGTCTTCAGTTCTTCTAAGAATTCTGGAATTACTTCCTCATGGAATCTCTTTGGAATATAGCGAAGGGCATTTTTTAAAGCAATTTCGGTTTGAGCTTGAGTCAAACGGAAGCCCCGGTCAGGTGCTCGACGGATGCCTTCTTGGAAAACTGTTTTTTCAGGCAGTACATCGTCTAATTTGACGGTCATTGCTGCTGCAATTTCATTTTCGCTAAAGTATGACATGAAAAATCCTCCTTTTAGTCAAGTGTAAAATATCTTTCTCCTACATTCTATAAGACTCCCGTCCATAAAGAGTCAAGAAAATGACAAAAGCAGTAAAAAAAGTGGGGCTCCTATCTTTTACAAGCTTTTGACTATAATTTGACGATAGTGTATTATGATGAAAAGCAAATATGTCGGAAAATGAAATGGAGGAACAAGCATGACTGCTGATTTACTATTAACTCACTTTAATCAAGTCTTCTGTCCCAAGGACCTCGGACATCCCCTTTTTGGCGAGGAGATGAAGGAAGCTCAGGTTTTGGAAGACGGCTACATTGCAGTCAAAGACGGCAAAATCCTAGCAGTTGGCAGCGGAGAGCCGGATGCCAGTCTGGTTGGACCTGATACTAAGATTCAGTTTTATGAGGGCAAGATTGCTACACCTGGCTTGATCGACTGTCACACTCACTTGGTCTACGGCGGTAGCCGGGAGCATGAATTTGCCAAGAAATTAGCCGGGGTCCCTTATCTGGAAATTCTTGCCCAAGGCGGCGGTATTCTCAGTACAGTCCGGGCGACGCGAGAAGCTTCTTTTGATACTCTCTACAATAAGTCCAAGAGGCTGCTGGACTATATGCTGCTGCATGGGGTGACGACTGTCGAGGCCAAGAGTGGCTATGGTCTGGACTGGGAAACAGAGAAGCGCCAGCTGGATGTTGTTGGAGCTCTGGACCGTGACCACGATATTGATTTGGTTTCGACCTTCATGGCTGCCCACGCCGTTCCACCAGAATACAAGGGACGCTCTCAGGAATATCTGGAGCTTATCGTCGAGGAAATGCTGCCTCGGGTAAAAGCAGAAAATCTAGCTGAGTTTTGTGATATTTTCTGTGAAAAAGGCGTCTTTACAGCTGACGAGTCACGCTACTTGCTTTCTAAGGCTAAGGAAATGGGCTTCAAGCTTCGTATCCATGCTGATGAAATCGAATCTATCGGCGGGGTGGATGTAGCGGCTGAACTGGGAGCAACGAGTGCAGAGCACTTGATGGTAGCGACCGATGAGGGCATTCGCAAGATGGCAGAAGCCAAGGTTATCGGTAATCTCCTGCCAGCAACTACCTTCAGTCTGATGGAAGATACCTATGCACCAGCCCGCAAGATGCTGGAAGCTGGTATGGCTATTACCCTGACCACCGACAGCAATCCAGGCTCTTGTCCAACAGCTAACCTGCAGTTCGTCATGCAGTTGGGCTGCTTTATGATGCGCCTGACACCAGTAGAAGTCCTTAACGCTGTAACCATCAATGCGGCCTATTCAGTTAACCGTCAAGATAAGATTGGCAGCTTTGATACTGGTAAGCAGGCGGACATTACCATCCTAGACGCTAAGAACATTGACTATCCACTTTATTTCTTTGCGACCAATCTGACCCATCAGGTCTACAAGGCTGGAAAACTGGTCGTCGATCAAGGTAGAATTGTCTAGCCTCTCTAAAAAAGAATCGTATTTTTCGGACTCTCTCTGGTGACAGGGAGAGTTTTCTTTATATCAAAACTTTCCCTTGCCATTCTGCCGCAAGTCTGCTATAATAGTTATTTGTGAGCAAACCTCACTTACCCCTTGCAAAGTCTTGGGGTCATTAGACCAAAAGGAGGAAAAATCAATGGCTAAATACGAAATTCTTTATATTATTCGTCCAAACATTGAAGAAGAAGCTAAAAACGCTTTGGTAGCACGCTTTGACTCTATCTTGACTGACAATGGTGCAACTGTTGTTGAATCAAAAGACTGGGAAAAACGTCGTCTTGCATACGAAATCCAAGATTTCCGTGAAGGACTTTACCACATCGTTAACGTTGAAGCAAACGACGATGCAGCTCTTAAAGAGTTTGACCGTCTTTCAAAAATCAACGCTGACATTCTTCGTCACATGATCGTCAAACTTGACGCTTAAGAAGGTAGACTATGATTAATAACGTTGTACTGGTGGGTCGCATGACCCGTGATGCTGAGCTTCGCTATACTCCGCAGAACCAAGCGGTCGCAACATTTACTCTGGCTGTCAATCGCAACTTTAAAAATCAAAGTGGCGAGCGAGAAGCGGACTTTATCAATGTTGTCATCTGGCGTCAGCAGGCAGAAAATCTTGCAAACTGGGCTAAAAAAGGAGCCCTAATCGGAATTACAGGTCGTATTCAAACGCGTAACTACGAGAATCAGCAAGGCCAGCGTGTCTATGTCACAGAAGTTGTTGCGGACACTTTCCAACTCTTGGAAAGTCGCTCTAACCGTGAAGGTCAGTCATCTGGCGGTTACGGTGGGAACAGCTTCGGCGGCAGCTCTGCTCCAAGTTATGGCAGTGCAGACTCATCTAACCAAGTACCGAACTTTTCTCGTGATGAGAGCCCATTTGGCAATTCTAACCCGATGGATATCTCAGACGACGATCTACCTTTCTAAGGATTGAATCTAACTATAATATAAAGGAGAAAACACATGGCTCAACAACGTCGTGGCGGATTCAAACGCCGTAAAAAAGTTGATTACATCGCAGCGAACAAAATTGAATATGTTGATTACAAAGATACTGAGCTTCTTAGCCGTTTCGTTTCAGAACGTGGGAAAATCCTTCCTCGTCGTGTAACAGGAACTTCAGCTAAAAACCAACGTAAAGTAACAACAGCTATCAAACGCGCTCGCGTAATGGCTTTGATGCCTTTCGTAAATGAAGACTAATTAGATTCCCTGCCTCGGCAGGGATTTTTTAGATAATAGAAGAATTGTATAATAAAAAGACAGTTTGATTTGAACTGTCTTTTTAAGTATTATTTGATTTAAAGATTTCTTATCTCGTCGGTCCCATAGTCGCGCTCTTGATGTTGAAGCGTTTTTTGAGATAGAAACGAAGGGCTAGGGTAATAGCACCGACAATAGCAACTACGACATTGGACAGGCGGGGATTGAGGAATTCGGGCAGGAGGCTGGTCAATACGATGGACATGCTCCAGAGGAGAATAGCCGCTGCCATGGTCAGGATGGACTTGAGTAGCTTAGGACGCTGGCTGCGGTCCTTGTCTGGTCCGTAGAAACGGTAGATAAAGTGGTAGAGGGCATAGAAAGAAAGGCCACCGACGATGCTTCCAAGAACGAGAGTCGTCAGTCCATAGACAGATAGTTGAGAGGAAGCTAGATTGACGATTGAGGTCAGGAGGGTAAAGAAACCAAAGATGAAGAGAACAGAGTCCAGCATCATCCATTTAGGATCGTCATTTTCTTTTGGATGTTCGGCATCATAGCGCTCTTTTGCAGTCAGAGAAGCTGCCCAAGTAGTTGGGGCTCCGTAGAGGCCGCGGGCAGTGATTCCCTTGGCTTGATTTTCCAGAATTTCCGGCAGAATGCCTTCTAAGATAGTCTGGATTTCCTGATCGGATTTGCCGTCTTGTAGGAGCTGGTTAGTCGCGATATGGATAAATTCTTTGTTTTTTTTGCTGAGTTTGTCGAGGGATACTTGTGACATAGGCGTTCTTTCTAAAGGCTAAAATAGTTTTTTGTGCATGAGGTAGGCCATGACCGAAGCACTCATGGCAAAGGCGATGAACATGATAATCCAGAAGGCATGTGGCTCACCGTTGAGAGGCAATTCGTTATTTTTGAAGTTCATCCCATAGGCCGAGAAAATCATGGTAGGGATGGACATGACGATGGTCACCAGAGCCAAGGCTTTCATGATATTGTTCTGGTTATTAGAAATGATAGAGGCAAAGGTCTCTGTCATACTGTGGAGGATGTTGCCGTAGATATCAGCCATCTCAATGGCCTGCTGGGTTTCAATCAGTGTATCTTCCAGTAAGTCCTCATCTTCCAGGTATTTCTTGATATTGCTAGTGGAGCTGGTCAGCTTCTTAATCACGCGCTCATTTGTCTTAAGGGAGGCTTTGAAATAGACGATGGTCTTTTCCAACTCCATAAGCTCAATCAGTTCTTCATTTCGCGTGGACTTGTGCAGTTGACTTTCAATCTGCTCACTCTTGCGGTCAATGGAGCGCAGGGCTGTCAGATACAGCTCGGCATTGTGGTAGAGAATCTGAAAGATGAAACGTGACTTCATAAAAGTATAGAAGTTGCGCAGGCGCCTGTGAATGAAGATGTCCAGCAGAGGTAATTTTTCCAAACAAGTGGTAATAATAGCCTCTTCCGTGATGATAATACCAAGGGGGATCGTGACATAGTAAGTCTGGTTATTCCGCTCCTCAGTGATGGGCACGTCAACGATGATCAGTGTATACTCATCCTCGATCGTAAGTCGGGACATTTCTTCTGCATCGAGCGGTGCTCGCAGGTCGGCGATGTCAATACCAAAGGCGTTGGCGATTTCAATTGATTCGCTCTGGGAAGGGTTGACAAGATTGATCCAGGTGCCTGATTCGAGCGAATCAATCTCTTTGAATTCTGTCGTAGTTGATAAAAAGACTTGCTTCATAATCATTTTCCTTTCCAGAGTGTTTTTTGCATACCGTACTATTATACTACAAATTCGGGTTTTTGGGGCAAAAGTTTGCAGAAAAATTTGTTATAATGGAGAAGGTTTATAAGTGAAACGAGGTCAAAATGCAAGATAAAATTGTGATTCATGGAGCGCGAGCTCATAATTTAAAAAATATTGATGTAGAAATTCCGCGGGACAAGCTAGTCGTGGTGACGGGGCTGTCCGGTTCGGGCAAGTCCAGTCTGGCTTTTGATACCCTCTATGCTGAGGGGCAGCGCCGCTATGTGGAGAGTCTGTCGGCCTATGCTCGGCAGTTTTTGGGCAATATGGAAAAGCCGGATGTGGACTCGATTGATGGTCTCAGCCCGGCTATTTCCATCGACCAGAAGACGACCAGTAAAAATCCTCGCTCAACAGTGGGAACTGCAACCGAAATCAATGACTACTTGCGTCTGCTCTATGCTCGTGTTGGGACGCCATACTGTATCAACGGTCATGGGGCTATTACGGCTTCATCTGTCGAGCAGATTGTTGACAAGGTCTTGGAATTGCCAGAGCGTCAGCGGTTGCAGATTTTAGCGCCGGTCATCCGCAAGAAAAAGGGCCAGCATAAGACCGTTTTTGATAAGATTCAGAAAGACGGTTATGTCCGTGTGCGCGTGGATGGCGATATTTACGATGTGACGGAAGTACCAGAGCTGTCCAAGAGCAAGCAACATGATATTGAGGTCGTAGTAGACAGAATTGTCATTAAGGAAGGGGTGCGCAGTCGCCTCTTTGACTCGGTCGAAGCTGCTCTGCGGATTGCTGAGGGGTATGTGGTGATTGACACCATGGACGGCGAGGAGTTGCTCTTTTCGGAGCATTATGCCTGTCCAGTCTGCGGCTTTACAGTCCCAGAGCTAGAACCACGACTCTTCTCTTTCAATGCGCCTTTTGGCTCCTGTCCGGACTGTGATGGTCTGGGGGTTAAGCTGGAGGTGGATCTAGATGTGGTTGTGCCAGAAGCTAGCAAGACCTTACGCGAAGGAGCGCTAGCACCTTGGAATCCCATCTCTTCCAACTACTATCCGCAGATGCTGGAGCAGGCCATGACGGCTTTTGGCATTGATATGGATAAGCCTTTTGAGGAGCTGACTGAGGAAGAAAAACAGCTGATTTTCTTTGGCTCAGATGGGCGGGAGTTTCATTTCCACTATGAAAATGAATTTGGGGGTGTGCGCGATATTGACATTCCTTTTGAGGGGGTTGTCACCAATATCAACCGCCGCTACCATGAGACCAATAGTGATTTTACTCGGACGCAGATGCGGGCTTATATGAATGAGCTGACTTGTGCAGCTTGTCATGGTTATCGACTCAGTCCCCAGGCCTTGTCTGTCAAGGTTGGCGGCGAAGATGGCTTGCACATCGGTGAGATTTCAGACTTGTCCATTGCAGATCATTTGGAACAGTTGGAGAAGTTAAGTCTGACTGACAATGAAGCTACTATTGCGCGGCCTATTCTCAAAGAAATTCATGACCGGCTGACCTTCCTCAATAACGTTGGTCTTAATTACCTGACTTTGTCTCGCTCGGCTGGGACTCTATCAGGAGGAGAAAGCCAGCGGATTCGCTTGGCGACCCAGATTGGTTCTAACCTAAGCGGCGTCCTTTATATTCTGGACGAGCCCTCCATTGGCTTGCACCAGCGTGACAATGACCGCCTGATTGCCAGCCTCAAGAAGATGCGCGACCTGGGCAATACCCTCATCGTAGTTGAGCATGATGAGGATACCATGCGGGAGGCTGACTGGCTGATTGATGTGGGACCAGGAGCTGGTGTTTTCGGCGGTGAAATCGTCGCAGCAGGCACTCCTGCGCAAGTGGCTAAGAGCAAAAAATCCATCACTGGCCAATACCTGTCAGGTAAGCGCGAGATTCCAGTACCATTGGAACGCCGTGTAGGCAATGGCCGCTTTATTGAAGTGAAAGGGGCTCAGGAAAATAATCTGCAGAATATCACGGCCAGATTCCCCTTGGGCAAATTTATCGCTGTGACAGGAGTTTCTGGGTCTGGTAAGTCAACGCTGGTCAACTCTATCCTTAAAAAGGCCATCGCCCAAAAACTCAACCGCAATTCTGCCAAGCCAGGTAAGTTCAAGAAAATCAGCGGCATTGAGCATGTGGATCGATTGATTGATATTGACCAAAGTCCGATTGGTCGGACACCGCGCTCTAATCCGGCTACCTATACTGGAGTCTTTGACGATATTCGCGATCTGTTTGCCAAGACCAACGAAGCCAAGATTCGCGGCTACAAGAAGGGACGTTTCAGCTTTAATGTCAAGGGCGGCCGCTGTGAGGCCTGCTCGGGTGATGGGATTATCAAGATTGAAATGCACTTCCTGCCTGACGTCTATGTAGCCTGTGAGGTCTGCCACGGTACCCGCTATAATAGCGAGACTCTAGAAGTCCACTACAAGGAGAAGAATATCGCTCAGGTTCTGGACATGACGGTCAATGATGCGGTAGAATTCTTCCAGCACATTCCCAAGATTGCCCGCAAACTCCAGACCATCAAGGATGTGGGACTAGGCTATGTGACTCTGGGGCAGCCAGCCACCACTTTGTCAGGTGGTGAAGCCCAGCGGATGAAGCTAGCCAGCGAGCTTCACAAGCGCTCTACTGGTAAGTCCTTCTATATCTTGGATGAGCCGACCACGGGTCTGCATTCTGAAGACATTGCCAAGCTCCTTCATGTGTTATCACGCTTTGTGGACGATGGAAATACAGTCCTCGTTATCGAGCACAATCTGGATGTCATCAAGACAGCTGACCATATCATCGATTTAGGACCGGAAGGCGGTGTCGGTGGCGGTACGATTATTGCGACGGGTACACCGGAAGAAGTTGCTGCTAATCCAGCCAGCTATACCGGCCAGTACTTGAAAGGCAAGCTGCACGTAAAATAATTCATCAAATTCCTGTTTTTTTAGAAAAGAACAGGGATTTTTCGTGTTGGAGAATGCTCGTTGGATCTAAGTCCTAGATACGGTTTGTCAAAAAAATGTCCTATTTGACTGGTTTTTTGATATAATAAGCTTAGTTATTTCATGGAGGTGGCTCATGTTATCAAGAGTTGAGAAGTTTGAAGCAGCATTGGCTCAGACAGAATGTGACGCTGTTTTAGTAACCAATCTGAAAAATATTTACTATTTGACTGGCTTCAGTGGGACAGAAGCGACAGTTTTTATCAGCAAGAATCGTCGGATTTTCCTGACGGATGCGCGCTATACGCTGATTGCCAAGGGAGTTGTCCAAGGTTTTGATATTGTCGAAACGCGCGATGCGATTGGGGAGATTGTCAAGATTATTGCGGACGACAAGTTGCAAAAAATCGGCTTTGAGGACGAGATTTCCTATGCCTACTTCAAAATGCTGGAAAGTGTCTTCTCAGCCTACGAGCCGGTTCCCATGACAGGCTTTATTGAAAATCTGCGCATGATTAAAGATGAGCAAGAAATCGCGACCATTCGCAAGGCCTGTCAGATTTCGGATCAAGCTTTCCTAGACGTGCTGGATTTTATCAGGCCTGGTGAGACGACAGAACTGGCTGTTATGAACTTTTTAGATACCCGTATGCGGCAGCTAGGTGCTTCAGGCGCCTCTTTTGACTTCATCATCGCTTCGGGTTACCGCTCTGCTATGCCGCATGGCGTGGCTAGTGACAAGGTCATTCAAAAAGGGGAAACCCTGACCATGGACTTTGGCTGCTACTACAATCACTATGTCAGTGATATGACGCGGACTGTTCATGTGGGGCAGGTGACGGATGAGGAGCGGGAGATTTATGATATTGTCCTGCGCAGCAATCAAGCCCTGATAAAAGCAGCCAAGGCTGGGCTTAGCCGAATTGATTTTGACCGGATTCCGCGCCAGATTATTAACGATGCTGGTTACGGTCCTTACTTTAGCCACGGGATTGGCCATGGTATCGGTCTGGATATCCATGAAATTCCTTACTTTGGCAAGTCAGAAGAGCCGATTGAGGCCGGCATGGTCCTGACTGATGAGCCGGGTATCTATCTGGACGGCAAATACGGTGTCCGCATCGAAGACGATCTCCTCATCACAGAAACAGGCTGCGAAGTCCTAACTCTTGCGCCGAAAGAGTTGATTGTTATTTGAGAATTATCAGGCTTTATGATAGAATAAGTAGAAATATAATTTTAAAAAGAGGTAATATAGAATGATTGAAGCAAGTAAGCTGAAAGCTGGAATGACCTTCGAAACAGCTGATGGAAAACTCATCCGTGTTTTGGAAGCGAGCCACCACAAGCCAGGTAAGGGAAATACGATTATGCGGATGAAACTGCGCGATGTTCGTACTGGCTCTACCTTCGATACCAGCTACCGTCCAGAAGAAAAATTTGAACAAGCCATTATTGAAACTGTTCCAGCTCAATACTTGTACAAAATGGATGACACTGCTTATTTCATGAATACTGAGACTTATGATCAATATGAAATTCCAGTAGTCAATGTAGAAGAAGAATTGAAATTCATCCTTGAAAACTCTGATGTGAAAATCCAGTTCTACGGAACAGAAGTGATTGGTGTGACAGTACCAACAACAGTTGAATTGGTCGTAACAGATACTCAGCCGTCTATCAAGGGAGCTACTGTTACCGGATCTGGTAAGCCAGCTACACTTGAGACAGGTCTTGTTGTCAACGTACCAGACTTCATCGAAGTTGGACAAAAATTAATCATCAACACTGCAGAAGGAACTTACGTTTCTCGCGCATAATATAGAAGAGGTAATAACTATGGCAGCTGAACAATTAGGTGAAATCGTCATTGCGCCACGTGTTTTGGAAAAAATCATTGCCATTGCAACGGCAAAGGTAGAAGGTGTTTATTCCTTCGCAAATAAGAGTATGTCAGACAGTCTTTCCATGCGCTCCCTCGGTCGCGGAGTATCGCTTCATACCGATGAGACAGGTGATGTGACTGTAGATATCTACCTGTATTTGGAATACGGTGTCAGCGTTCCGACTGTTGCAGTAGCAATCCAGAAAGCTGTAAAAAGCGCTGTTTTTGATATGGCTGAGGTAGAGCTGTCTGCGGTCAATATCCATGTGGCAGGCATTGTTCCAGAAAAGGCACCGAAGCCAGACTTGAAAGATCTATTTGATGAGGACTTCCTCAATGACTGATATACTGTTGGAATCCAGAAGAGGTCTGCGCCAGCGGGCTTTTCAGGCCCTGATGAGCCTAGAGTATGAAGGGGATCTTGTAGAAGCTTGTCGCTTTGCCTATTCTTATGATAAGGACGAAGGGGCTGACAAAGCAACGGAAGCTGATATTCCAGCCTTCTTGCTCAATCTGGTCTCCGGTGTGGTCCAGTCCAAGGACGACTTGGATAAGAAAATTGCCCAGCACCTCAAAAAGGGCTGGACTGTGGATCGTTTGACGCTGGTCGAAAAAAATATCCTGCGTCTGGGTATCTTTGAGATTACAGAGTTTGACACGCCACAGTTGGTAGCAGTCAACGAAGCCATTGAGCTTTCCAAGCAATTCTCTGACGAAAAGTCCAGTAAGTTCATCAATGGGATTTTGAGTCAATTTATCGTTGAATAAAATGAAGGTCGAGACAAGTGTCTTGGCTTTTTTTGATTTGTGACATTCAGTTTGTCTCACTTCGTTAGGTGCAAGACAAATAAATCACCCACTATGCGATTGCGTATCAAGGATTATATCAAAAAACTCCAGACACGATACAATAAAGGTGTTCAAGCCAATTGTAAAGTGAAAGGAGGAAAAATCACAAAAAGTACATAGTTTATCACATATAAAGTGGATGTGTTCTATCACATTATGTTTACACTTAAATATATATGAAAAGTGATCTATAATCAATATCGAAGTGGTTTAGGTAGAATATTCCACCTATTATGTGTTTATAAAGATGTTGAAATTATAGAAGGGTACTTTATTCCGGATTATGTATATATGTTAATGAGTATCCCATCAAAAATAGGTGTTTTAAATTTTATGGGTTACTTGAAAAGTAAAAGTGCTCTTGTGATGTTTTATAAACATGTCAATCCTAAGTATAAATTTGAGAAAAGGTATTTTTGAGCAGAAAGCTATTACATGAGTACAGTTGAACTCAACGAAGCCACAATCAAGAAAGATATACAAGAGCAGGAAAAGCACAATATAGCAATGGATAGATTAAGTTTGAAAGAAGGTAAATATCTAAGTAGGGGTAGCGGTAAGTAATGCAAACGCCTCTTTGAGAGGCTTGTGACGAGTTAAGAGAAATGAAGCTTGAACAAAGTAAAAGCCAGCATCTTTTGGTGCTGGCTTTTGATATGAGCTAGGCTTATATCCCTGGTACAAACTATCTGTTAGATGAGGTGAATTATTTTGGCGCGATGACTTCTAATCCACCCATGTATGGACGCAGGACTTCTGGGATAGTCACAGAGCCATCTTCGTTTTGGTAATTTTCTAAGATAGCTGCTACTGTGCGTCCGACAGCCAGTCCAGAACCGTTGAGAGTATGAAGGAGTTTGACCTTACCATCTGCTTCGTCACGGTAGCGGATTTGTGCTCGACGAGCTTGGAAATCTTCTGTGTTAGAGCAACTAGAGATTTCACGGTAGGTGTTCTGAGCCGGAATCCAAACCTCCAAGTCGTAGGTCTTAGCGGCCGAGAATCCCATATCTCCAGTACAGAGTGCTACAACGCGGTAAGGCAGATTCAGCTTTTGCAGGATGTTTTCAGCGTTGGCAGTCATCTTTTCTAGCTCTTCATATGATTCTTCTGGCTTGGCAAATTTCACCATTTCAACCTTGTGGAATTGGTGCAAACGAATGAGACCGCGCGTGTCACGACCAGCAGAGCCCGCTTCAGAGCGGAATGATGGGCTCATAGCGGTGAAGTAGATTGGCAATTCTTTTCCGTCGAGAATTTCGTCTCGATAATAGTTGGTCAGTGGAACTTCAGCAGTCGGAATCAGAACGAAGTTGGTATCGCTTAGCTCAAAGGTATCTTCTTTGAACTTAGGATATTGCCCAGTCCCAAACATAGAATCGTGGTTGACCATGTAAGGAGTGATAACTTCGGTATAGCCTTCTTTGCCATGCTCGTCCAGCATGAAGTTGTAGATGGCACGCTCTAATCGAGCTCCTAAGCCCTTATAGAAGAGGAAGCGAGCACCAGTAACTTTTGCCCCACGTTCCCAGTCTAAGATGTCCAAATCCTCACCTAAATCCCAGTGAGCTTTAGCTTCAAAGTCAAATTGGCGTGGTGTACCCCAGCGACGAACTTCAACGTTTTCGTCCTCATCTACTCCGATAGGAACACTATCATGTGGAATATTAGGCAACGTGGTGGTGAACTCGGTCAACTTAGCGTCCAGCTCAGTCAAAGTTGCGTCTAGGGTTTTGACTTCAGCAGAGAGTTTTTGCATAGCAGCAATCTTGTCATCTGTATTTTCTTTGTTGCGTTTAGCTTGGGCAATTTCAGCAGAAACAGTATTGCGCTCAGCCTTGAGTTCTTCCACCTTAACTAACAAATCCCGACGTTCTTTGTCAATGGTTTTCATTTGGTTAAGGGTAGCGGTGTCAACACCTCGCGTAGCTAATTTTTCAGCGACAGAATCAAAATCTGTACGGATGCGTTTTAAATCTAACATAGGTACCTCCAAAAATAAAAAGCACTTTATGAAACTGTTGGAGCGGCAGAGCCGCGGTTCCATCCAACTTCACAAAAGTGCACTTGCTTAATTATTCATTTTTAAAACTAACGGTAGAATTTCCTATTTTCTCCCTATCTGCTCACAGCCGCCGCAGACTTTCTGAAAAGTGCCCAATAGTACTTATCCGTTTCGACTATTATACAGGATTTTCCGGAAAATGTAAATCCTAGGATAGGAAAAATCTTGACAGAAAAAGATAACTATGTTATCTTTAGATAAAGGTAACATAGTTATCTAAAGGAGTTCTTATGGTAAAACAAACAACGCGCGACCGTATGATTGAGAAAGCAAGCCAGCTTATTAGAGAGTATGGCTATCAGAATATTCCCTTGAGGAAACTGGCATCTTTGCTGGGAGTTACAACCGGTGCTTTTTACAAGGCTTTTGAGAACAAGGAGGAACTTTACTATCAGGTCTGTTTTTTGGAAAACCAGAAGCAGCTTAAGAGTTTAGAGGAGCAGTATCTAGATGGAGTCTCTGATCCTTTGGATTGCATTTGGCAGATAGGGCTCTTTCTTTTATCGGAATATAAGACTAACAGTCAGATGATGGATTTTCTCTTTTTCAGCCCTGTGGCGACAGAGGCTTATCGGAAAGGTGAGCTTCTGGAAATCGGGAACAAGACAGTGGATTATCTGGATCAGCTGCCTATTGAGAGTCAGAAAGAGAAAAAGATTCTTTTGCTCAAGCTGGACACCTTCATCACAGGCTATGGGCATTTTATTGCCAAAGGTTTGGAGCCTTTTGATGAGGAAGTCTATCGCTCAATGTTCAATGATTTACTAGGAGGTTACAAATATGAGTAAAAATCTCATTGTTTATGCACATCCCTATGATAAAAGCTTTAACCATGCCATTTTAGAGCAGGTTCAGGACTTGTTGGAGAAGAAAGGTCAGACCTATGAACTGATCGATCTCTATGTGGATGGTTTTAATCCTGTCTATACCAAGGAAGAGCTAGCGCTTTTTAATAAAGGTCAGGCACTAGACCCGCTGGTTTTAAAATATCAGGAAGCTCTTGCGTCCTGTGACCGCCTTATCATGATTTTTCCTATCTGGTGGGCGGATATGCCAGCTATTGTCAAGGGCTTTGAAGATAAGGTCTTTTTGAAAAATAAGATTTACGAGGAGACGAAAACTCGCCAGTTAGTTGGTCGTTTGACCAATATTAAAGAGGTATTGGCTATTACTACTTCAGCAGCACCGACTTTCTATCTTAAGTATTTCTGTGGTGATGTCGTCAAGAAAGCCATGTTGGGCCATACCTTTAAGTCTATCGGTGCTAGACAGCGCCGTTGGTTGAATTTCGGGAATATTTCTCAGTCTACAGCTGAAAAACGGCAGGCTTTTTTAGAAAAATTAGCAGAAAAGATTTGAAGAGGTAGTTATCATGATTCGTTTTAGAAGAGCAGATGAAAGGGATCTTGCTGCTGCAGTCTCAGTTTTAACTGCTGCTTTTGCTGAGCATGAGGTCTATAGAGAAAAATTCCGCCCTCTCTTTGGCAGCAGCCAGTCTTATATTGATTTTCTAAATAGATTGCATGCAGTTATGGTTAAGGCAGCGATGCGTCATCATATTTGCCTACTTGCTGAAGTGGACGGGTGTCTTATGGCGGTCGCTACTATTCATAAGCTCGGTAGCCATCCTGTCGGTATACTTTCCTTTTTGCGGGCAGGAGCATGGAGGATGTGGCAATATATTCCCCAGCTTTTAGCCTTTCAAAAAGTCTTTGGGGAGGGCAGTAAAGAAGCTAAAAAAAGGGGTATTTCAACTCTTTATCTTGAATTGCTGGGTGTGCTGCCTGATTATCAAGGACAGGGAGTTGGCGGTCTTTTTATATCAAAGGGACTTGAATTGCTTGCAAAAGAAGAAAAATGCCAGCGGATTACTTTAATTACTCATACAGAAAGCAACTGTCGTTTTTACAAAAAGAACGGATTTAAGCAGCTAGATGTCCGTGATGTTGAAGGTGTCAAGACATGGACTTTCGAGAAAAATTTAGCTGATGTTTATCCTTTTTGAAAATCTAATGATGCGGTCTTGCATTGATAATATCAGCTTACTTCATCCCATTATTTCAAGGGGGCTGAAATAGTGCATTCTCAGACTGATTCACTTTCCAATTTTTTGTGCTAGCTCCATTTTGGTCGTACAAGCAGCTTTTGTCGTAGTCGAAATATAAAAAAATAAGGTTGAAACTTTTCAACCCTATTTTTTCTTCTTAAAGATTCCAGCAATTTTTTGTAACAGAGTCGGCAATCTAACGACTTTGTCGTTGCCGATATGCTCTCGTGCAATTTTGAGTATCTTACCAGAGTCTTTGGAGGCAAAGAGAAACTTTCCTTTGTCAGTCCAGATTTCAAAATGGCGGCTGACTTTTTTACCAGAAACATTAGCACCGATAGTAGTGATGCTAGTCCAAGGCAGCTGAATATAATCTTCTACGTTGGCATCAGCATAAAACTCCAGAGCTGTCTCGCCGATTAAAAATTTCCCAACCTTTCCGCCTAATCCAAGATAGGAAACGCCAGTGGTATTAAACTCAACTGTTTTGTTTTGTGACTGTGCCATAGAGTAACTCCCTTTTAAATAATATAGCTATTATACCACAATAAAAAGAAGGCCGAAACCTTCTTTTTGATTACATCAAACCAGCAACGTGAGCTAGTACACCAACTACGAAGAGGGCGATGATGATCGTGATAGGGGACACTTTCTTCTTAAGCAACCACATACAAGCGAAAGTTAGAAGCAGTCCCATCAAACCAGGAATCAAGGAATCCAAGTTTTGTTGGAAAGTTGTAACTTTTTCAGGGGTTTGAGATAGTCCTTGACCTACTTGAGCAAAGGCTTCTTGGATACCCTTATAGCCACTAGACAATTTGTCCCAATGGATATATGCTTTATCATCTAGCTTAACAGATGATACGTTAAAGACAAACTTAATAGATACCCAGCGCTCAACCAGAACAGCCAAGATAAACATACCTAGGATTGAAGCACCTTTGGTAATGTCTTGGAGGATACCACCAGACATGTCTTTAGTGATTTCAGAACCAGCCTTGTAGCCCAATTCTTGTGTGTACCAGAGGAAAGCCATCCGGATAGCATTCCAAGCTAAGAAGAAGATAAGTGGCCCAATGATATTTCCAGTCAAAGCAAGAGATGCACCAAGTGCTCCAAGGATAGGACGAACTGTGAACCAGAAGACAGGGTCTCCGATACCAGCCAGAGGTCCCATCATACCGATTTTAACCCCTTGAATAGCCGCATCGTCAATTGCTGCACCATTTGCTTTCTCTTCTTCAAGCGCAAGTGTAACTCCGATGATTGGAGCTGCTACATATGGGTGAGTGTTGAAGAATTCCAAGTGACGCTCAAGAGCAGCAGCTTGATCTTCTTTTTTAGTATAAAGCTTCTTAATAGCTGGAATCAGTGAATAAGCCCAGCCCAAGTTTTGCATACGTTCGTAGTTCCAAGAGCCTTGCAAGAAAGTAGAACGCCACCAAACTTTTTGACGGTCAGCCTTTGAAAGAGTCAATTTTCCTGACTCATCAGGTTTTACAGTATTTAATTCTGTCATGATAGTGTGTCTCCTTTCTTAGTAGTCTTCCAGGATGTCGCCGATTGGATCGTTAGATGAAGCTGTTGCTCCGCCACCGCCATTTCCGCCTTTTTTAGACAGAGCGAGGTAGATGAGGGCAATAGCGACACCAATTGCACCGAGGGCAATCAGAGTGAGTTCGCTGACAGCAGCCAAAGCGAAACCAATAGCGAAGAATGGCCATACTTCACGAGTTGCCATCATGTTGATAACCATGGCATAACCAACGGCTACGACCATACCACCACCGATTTGCATACCTTCTGATAGCCAAGCTGGCATAGCTTCAAGAGCAGATTTAACAGACTCAGCAGGAATCATCAAAAGAAGTGCTGCAGGGATAGCAATACGTGCTCCTTGCATGAAAAGAGCGATAAAGTGAGCGCGTTCAACTCCTTTAATGTCTCCTTTTTTCGCAGCAGCATCTGCACCGTGAACCAAACCGACTGACAAAGTACGGACAATCATAGTCAAGAAGAGACCAGCAACAGCAAGTGGAATAGCAACACCTTGTGCTACAGCGATTCCTTTGCTTGAGAAGTCTCCGCCCAGTACCATGATGATGGCAGCGGCAACAGAAGCGAGGGCGGCATCAGGTGCTACAGCAGCTCCGATATTAGCCCAGCCAAGAGCGATCAGCTGGAGAGAGCCACCCAGCATAACACCGGCAGCCAAATTACCAGTTACCAGTCCAATCAAGGTACAAGCAACCAGCGGTTGGTGGAATTGGAATTGGTCCAAGATACCTTCTAGACCAGCTAAGAAGGCAACAAAGACTACTAAAACCATAGAAATAATAGACATGTTCTAAATCCTTTCGTAAATTAATAAAAGCAAAACGTTTGATTCTACTGCACGTTGGCTTTCTTAATCAAATCAAACAAATCTTTTTTAGAGTCATTTGGTACTTTACGTACGTCGAATTCAACGCCAAGGTCGCGCAGTTTTTCATAAGTGGCAACGTCTTCCTTGTCCATTGACAGTACGTTGTTGACCATCGTTTTACCAGTTGAGTGAGCCATAGAACCAACGTTAAGGGTCTTGATTGGCACACCGCCTTCAACAGCACGAAGGGCGTCTTGAGGAGTTTCAAACAGAATCAAGGCATGAGTGTTGCCAAAGCGAGGGTCTTTTGAAACAGCAATCAATTTGTCGATTGGGACAACATTGGCTTTGACATTACCTGGTGCAGCTTGCTTAATCAACTCTTTACGAAGTTCGTCTTGAGCTACTGAATCAGAAGCAACGATAATACGATCTGCTTTTGAATCTGGCGTCCAAGCTGTTGCTACCTGACCGTGCAGCAAACGTGTGTCGATCCGGGCAAGGTTGATTTTGAGCTTGCCATCACCGATTACAGTCCCTTCAGGGATCGCTGCTTGGGCAACTGGAGCAGCTGCGGCAGGAGCATTTGCTTCTTCAGCAGCAGGATTCAGCTCTTCAGGCAGAGCTTTGACTCCTTCCTTGGCTTCTTTGATGATATTAGCAACAACAGCTTCAACGCCGGCGTTGGCATCCATCATCCTTTCTGTATAAGCTTGAATCAGCATAGGCAGGTTCAAGCCTGTAATGATAGCGAACTTGCGGTCTGGATTTTCACCCATGACACGGCTAGCTTGGTTGAATGGAGAGCCACTCCAAAGGTCAGCCAAGACCAACACTTCATCGTCCGCATCAAACGAAGCCACAGCGTCATTGAACTTTGCATAGAGATCATCTGGTCCTTCGTTGGGCATGAAAGTTACAACTTGTACTTTTTCCTGCTCACCGAAAATCATAGAACCTGATTGATGAATACCAGCAGCAAATTCACCGTGGCTAGCAATAATGATTCCGATACTCATTATTGACATTCCTCCTTATAAAATGTTTGACTTAAGTTTTAAGAAAACTTTAAGGCAAGTTTATTATAAAACGTTTTCATGAAAAATGCAAGCGTTTGTTCCTAAAAACGACTTTTTCTTTCAAAAATGTCAGTATTCACTGAATGCCTGATAAATATAGGTATAAGCAAACCATAGCTATAGAAATGTTTTAATAAATTAGGAAAACGGAAAATACAACAGATTAACATATGAAAAAAGTGTGAAATAATATGAAAGAGACTTTTGAAATGAAAGAAAAGAATCGTGTTTGAGAAAGTGTTTATTTTTCAAAAAAGAAAGAGGAGGACCAAAGACAAAAAATCGCATCTAATGTCTTTAGTCTCCCTCTATAATGGCAAAAGTTTCTAAATAATATCAAGTCTGTCCATCATACGTTTCCAAGAGCTTGGTAAATGTTGGGATTGACATGTTTTAAAGTATTAGTGTGTGAAGTCAAGTACCATACGTCCCTGAATGGTACCCGCTTCCATTTCGTCAAAGACATCCACTGCATCTGAAACAGGGCGCTTTTGAACGACAGGAACCACTAATCCTTCAGCACCAAACTGGAAGGCTTCTTCCAAGTCCTTGCGTGTACCAACGAGGGAACCAATGACTTGGATACCATCTAAAACAGTTTTGACAATGCTGAGGTCCATCATTTCAGATGGCAATCCAACGGCAACTACCCGACCGCCAGCACGAACAGAGTCAACAGCTTGGTTGAAGGCAACTTTAGAAACGGCTGTTACTACGGCAGAATGTGCACCGCCAGTTTTTTCTTGGATAAGAGCAGTGACATCTTCAACTTCATGACCGTTGATGACGATGTCAGCACCAACTTCTTTGGCCAGAGCGAGTTTGTCATTGTTGATATCAACAGCAACAACATGGGCATTAAAGACTTTCTTGGCATATTGAACCGCTAGGTTACCCAATCCACCTGCTCCAAAGATAACTGTCCATTGGCCTGGCTGCAACTGAGCTTCTTTGATAGCCTTGTAGGTAGTTACACCGGCACAAGTGATAGAAGAAGCTTGGGCAGGATCCAGTCCTTCAGGAACTTTGACAGCATAATCGGCTGTTACGATACATTGCTCTGCCATCCCACCGTCAACAGAATAACCAGCATTTTTTACAGTACGGCAAAGGGTTTCGCGGCCAGTTGTACAGTATTCACAAGCGCCACAGCCTTCAAAGAACCAAGCGACACTGACGCGGTCTCCGACTTTGAGGCTTTTTACATCTGGAGCGATTTCTTTGACAATGCCGATACCTTCATGGCCAAGAACGCGGCCCGGTACCTTGCCAAAGTCGCCGTGCGCGACGTGCAAATCCGTATGGCAGACACCACAGTATTCGATATCAACGAGAGCTTCCCCTGTTTCAAGAGGACGCATTTCTTTATTTTCGATGAGTTGGACATTAGTTCCCTCTGGATTTACAACAACTGCTTTCATAAGTAGTTTCCTCCTGTTATTTAGTTTTTGATTATGTTAATTATATCACAAACTCAAACAAATAGCGAACGCTTACAATTTCAAGCAGAAGTAACCTTTAAAACTATGGTACTGCGGATAAGCTTCTATTTTTAAAGCTTTTGAGCATGATTGAGGTCGAGAGAAGACACAAAAGAAAAGACAAACTCTCAAACAGAGTTTGCCAAATTGTCTACTTTTATAAAAATAGTTTGTTGAGTTCGTGGGCGACACCATCTTGGTCGTTAGTCAGAGATAATTGCTGGTCGGCGTAGGGCAGCAGGTCAGTATTGGCATTTTTCATGGCATAGCCAGTGCCAGCAAAGGACAGCATCTCAGTATCATTTTGCTCATCACCAAAGGCAATCAGATTTTTACGATCCACATTGAGAACATTAAGCAGGTACTGAAGGGCGAAGGCCTTATTGACCCCTTTTGGAGCACACTCGAGAATGTTGAGCGGCCCGCCCCAAGAGTTGATAGCAAGTTCATGCTGGTAAAAAGCATTCATTTCCTCTGCCAGAGCATATTTATCAGCTGCTCGCGTCTGCAGGAGAATGGCGTTAGGATTCTCCGTTACCAAGTTGGCTTGAAACTGATTTTCAGGCTTAAAAGCATCGATGCCAAATAGCTTAGGATCAGCAATTTCTTCATTGGGATTGGTGATGTAGAACTTATTGCGGTATTCGCCAGCAATGAAATCTGCTTCAATCTCATCCTTGCGCTTAACCATATCCAGCAGAAAGGACTTATCCAGCGTCAGCGATTTTTCAAAGTCCCATTTCTTTTCTGGGATGTGAGTCAAAGAGCCGTTGAAGTTGATCATGGGCGTTTTGAGCTCTAATTCTTTATAATATTTCAAAGCCATGCGATAGGGCCGGCCTGTTGTGATAATGACCTTGTGGCCCTTTTGGGAAATTTTTTTGATAGTTTCTTTGGTGAAGTCAGACAGATTGCTGTTAGAATCCAGCAAGGTTCCGTCCAAGTCCACAGCGATTACTTTTTTTGTCATGTGAGTCTCTTTTCAGTGATAATACAGACTATTATAACAGAATTCAGTGTAAATAACACGACTTATGTTATAATGGTGCTCTAATCAGTCACAATTATGACACACCGAGGAGGAGCTTTTCGTATGCGTAAACCGATCATGATTCATGCTCTTTTTCTGATGATTGCCTTTTTTATCTATATACAATCTCTAAATGGCGGTCCTACCTATCTCATCTGGAATATGACCTTGGCCTTAATCAGCTATGATGCTGCTGTATTGACGCTTTTATTCAAGAAACAGAAGTGGATCTATCCTCTTCTTTTCCTGTTGTGGTTGCTTTTCTTCCCCAACACTTTCTATATGATTACTGATTTGATTCATATGACTTGGGTAGCAGATGTTCTGAGTAAGCCAAGTGTTTTTCTGCTCTTTTTAGCTTTTGTTTCCAGTATTTTATTCGGGATTTTCTGTGGTATGGAGAGCTGGTATGTCATCAAGGAGCGTTGGAAGCTTAACTGGTATTTGGATCTATTGCTGACGGCAGCTCTGTCGGCTGTGTCCAGTCTGGCTATCTACATAGGACGTTATGATCGCCTCAATAGCTGGGATTTATTACTTCATCCACAGCTGGTTCTACAGAAACTCTTGCAAACTTTGCAGCCTGATCGACTGCCTTTCATTCTTGGTTTTACCTTTTTACAGTTTATGAGTTTGGTATTTCTGATGAAAGATAATAAAAAATAAGAACAGCGAGACATTCACCTTGAAAAAGTGAATGTTTTTTATTATAATTTAAACTATCGTTCGCGAATAAATGAAATTCGATCTGTTTTTCTTTGTTTTTGAACTAGATATTAGAAATTTTACTCAAAAGGAGATTTATTGAAAAATGGATAAATTTTTCAAACTGACCGAAAAAGGGACAGATGTCCGGACAGAGGTTTTGGCAGGTCTGACGACTTTCTTTGCCATGTCCTACATTTTATTCGTCAATCCGGCCATGCTGGCTCAGACAGGTATGCCCAAGCAGGGTGTTTTCCTAGCTACGATTATCGGGGCTGTTGCCGGAACCTTGATGATGGCCTTCTTTGCCAATTTGCCTTATGCGCAGGCACCGGGTATGGGGCTGAATGCCTTTTTCACTTTTACGGTCGTCTTTGCCTTGGGCTATACTTGGCAGGAAGCCTTGGCCATGGTCTTTATCTGCGGGATTATTTCACTCATTATCACTTTGACCAAGGTGCGTAAGATGATCATTGAGTCAATTCCAGGCTCCTTGCGAGCAGCTATTTCAGCTGGGATCGGAGTCTTTCTGGCCTATGTAGGTATTAAAAATGCTGGCTTGCTCAAGTTTTCAATCGATCCGGGCAATTATACAGTAGCTGGCAAAGGTGCAGATAAGGCTGCAGCGGCTATTACAGCTAATTCAGCAGCAACTCCAGGTCTGGTAGACTTTAACAATCCAGCGGTCCTAGTAGCCCTGGTCGGTTTGGCCATCACAATCTTCTTTATCGTGAAAAATATCAAGGGTGGGGTTATCCTATCCATCCTAGTAACGACAGTGGTAGCTATTCTGGTTGGCTTGGTTGATTTGTCAGCTATTGACTTTGGGCAGAATAACATTGGTACTGCTGTTAATG
The DNA here is from genome assembly GCF_050220005.1 of Streptococcus sanguinis. GTDB lineage: Bacteria > Bacillota > Bacilli > Lactobacillales > Streptococcaceae > Streptococcus > Streptococcus sanguinis_Z. Next base: position 1,935,024 of record NZ_CP071413.1, on the reverse strand, counting down.
AACTGGGACAGATTTTTGGGGTGGCAGTAGGCCCGAAAGGTCTGGGTGCCCTTTTGGCAGATTCAGCTCGCTGGCCCCAGACCTGTATGGCCATTCTGGCTTTCTCCTTGACAGATATTTTTGATACTATTGGTACTTTGATTGGGACTGGTGAAAAGGTCGGGATTGTGGCGACTTCTGGGGAAAACCATGAATCAGAAGGTTTGGATAAGGCGCTTTACTCGGACCTCATCGGAACCTCTATTGGAGCCATTGCTGGAACCTCTAACGTGACGACTTATGTGGAGTCTGCAGCTGGTATCGGAGCTGGAGGCCGAACAGGTCTGACCGCCTTGGTCGTAGCCATCTGCTTTACGGTGTCAAGCTTCTTTAGTCCGCTTTTAGCCATTGTTCCTAACGCTGCAACTGCACCGATTCTGATTATTGTGGGGATTATGATGCTAGCTAGTCTGAAAAATATCCATTGGGATGATATGGCAGAAGCCATTCCAGCTTTCTTTACTTCTATTTTTATGGGATTTGCCTACTCTATCACTCACGGGATAGCAGCTGGATTTATTACCTACACTTTGGTCAAAATCTTCAAAGGTCAAGCTAAGGATGTGCATTCTATGATTTGGATTTTGGATCTTCTCTTTATTTTGAATTTCGTAAATCTGGCTTTAAATTAGGTCTAAACATTGCTGGATTTCCTTGTGTCTAGTGAAGTTTGGATAGCTTATATTTTCAGTATAAAAAATCAGCTTTTTGCGGCTGATTTTTCTTTTGCAAAATTAAGCAGAAAAAATTTTTTTCTGGTATAATAAGAGAATGTTTAGTCATAATGAGGAAGAATTAATTCAGTGGGGTCAACGTCTGGGCAAATTGCTTCAGGCAGGGGACGTACTGGTTTTAACGGGAGATTTAGGAGCAGGGAAGACAACCTTTACTAAGGGTCTGGCTCTAGGTTTGGGCATCAGTCAGATGATTAAAAGTCCAACCTATACCATTGTTCGGGAATACGAGGGGCGCTTGCCGCTCTATCATCTGGATGTCTACCGCGTCGGAGACGATCCAGATTCCATTGATTTGGATGACTTTCTCTTCGGGGAGGGTGTGACGGTCATTGAATGGGGGGAGCTGCTGGGAGAAAATCTGCCTGATAACTATTTAAAATTAAGCCTCTTGAAAAAGGAAGATGGACGTGAATTGGTTTTTGAAGCCCAAGGAAAGCGAGCCCAAGAGCTGCTTGAGGGACTGCAGAATGACTGAATATGAATTGTGCTTGCGAGAAGCGGAAAAAACAGATGCAGCTGAGCTGATTGCCTTCCTCAATCAGGTCGGGTCTGAGTCAGATTATATGACGCTGGATGAAGCTGGAATTTTGATGAATCAAGAGGAGATGGCTTCATTCATTGAGCATCAGGCTGCTTCCAGTAATCAGCTTTACTTGTTGGCTCTTTTAAATGGTGAGATTGCCGGTCTTGTCAGCATCACAGCTGATTTCCATGAGCGAATTCGCCATATTGGTCAAGTCTTTGTCGCGGTGAAGAAAGCTTTCTGGAACCAAGGACTGGGACGCATATTGCTAGAAGAGGCACTGGCTTGGGCAGAAGATTCTCAGGATATTAGACGTTTGGAATTGAGCGTTCAGGTTAGAAATGAACGAGCGGTTCACCTCTATAAAGATTTAGGATTTGAAATTGAAGGCTTACAAAAAAGAGGAGCCTATTTAAAAGAAGGGATATTTCTTGATGTTTACCTGATGGGTAAACTGATAGACTAAAAAAGATATGTTTAAAAAGATTATAATGATGTTTCTCAGCCTCCTTGTCGTAACGACAGCTGGTATTGGTACTTATGCATGGACGATTTATGGTCAGTCAACAGATGAACTGTCCAAGACTTATAAGGGCTTGGGAAATGAGACGGATGTCATTTCTGCGACTAAGCCCATGACCATCTTGCTGATGGGAGTGGATACAGGGAGCGGCTCCCGCGAGGATACTTGGGTTGGGAACAGCGATACCATGATTCTCCTGAGTGTCAATCCAAAGACCAAGAAAACAGTCATGATGAGTTTGGAACGTGATATTTTGACTCAGATTGATGAGAACGGTCAGACAGTTGAAGCCAAACTGAATGCTGCCTATGCGAATGGCGGAGCAGAGTTAGCCATTTCGACTATTGAGAGCCTGATGAATATCCACATTGACCGCTATGTGATGATTAATATGCAGGGCTTGGTTCAGTTAGTAGACGCAGTAGGTGGTATTGAGGTTAATAATACCTTTGACTTCCCAATTTCTATTGAGGATAATGAGCCTGAGTATACTGCCAAGGTTGAGCCAGGCAAGCAAACCATCAATGGTGATCAGGCGCTTGTCTATGCTCGCATGCGCTATCAGGATCCAGAGGGTGACTATGGCCGCCAAAAGCGTCAACGTGAAGTAATTAAGAAAGTGGTTGAAAAAGTTCTCAGTCTCAACAGTGTCAGCCATTATCAGGCTATTTTAAAAGCTGTCAGCAGCAACATGCAGACCAATATCGCGCTTGATTCAAAAAGCATTCCACAACTGCTAGGCTATCAGGATGCCTTTAAAAACATCAAGTCTGAACAGCTGCGTGGAGAAGATGCGACCTTGCCTGACGGTGGAAGCTATCAGCTAGTGACGTCGGAGCATTTGTTGAGCATGCAGAATCTAATCCGCAAGTCTCTGGGCTTGGATACAGTTAAGAGTCTGAAGACCAATGCTGTTCTCTATGAAGATATTATGGGCGGCAACAGTCTAAGAAGCAGCAATAGCAGCAGTACATCTAGTAGCACAGAAAGCTATAGCAGTTACCAGAATTCTTATAGTCAGCCTACTTATAATAATGGTTATGAGAATTATTCTTATCCAACGACAGATACAACAGTTGGAACGACGAATACAACTCCAGTTGCTCCAGCGGCTTCCTCTGCCCCAGCGGCAGATGTCAGTGTCAGCACCCCGCAAAGTCAGCCAGTAGTCAATACGACTACAGAGTAAAAAAGTTAAATATAAAAAGAGGCCAGCTCTTTGTAAATTGTAGTTGGTGACAAAAAGTAACATCAAGTGAAGTTGTTATTGATTCTCTCTTTTTAAAACATTTGTCAATTATATCAAACTTCTCTTGTTATTATTGAATTGAATCTAGCAAGTGATGCACTACAAGCATATGAAGAAATAATGTTTTCTGACAGTAGTTTTTTCCTATAATATTATTTTAAAGTTTCATAGTATAATCAAACCGAAATAGTAAAAATGAACAAGTTTGAATGTAAAAACAAAAATATCTTGAAAAATGTATGTAGCTAGAAAAAGTTGCATACATTTTTTCGTGCCTGTGTTGTATGACTAGCAGATTTTTCTTAAAAAAATAGAATATTTCCTGTATAATGGGAATATGTATAAAAATTTGGAGTTAGAAGAAGTATGATTGTAGGTATTGATTTAGGAACAACAAATTCTTTGGTTGGAGTTTATCAAGACGGTCAGGTTAAGCTGATCCCAAATGCTTTTGGAGAGTTTTTGACTCCTTCTGTTGTGGCCTTAGACGATAATGACGAAATCATAGTTGGGAAAATCGCTAAGGAGCGCTTGGTCACTCATTCTGACAAGACTGTTTCTCAATTTAAACGCTTTATGGGAACTAAGCACGACTTAAGACTAGGACATAGAACTTATAAGGCTGAAGAATTAAGCTCTTTTGTGATTCGAAAGTTGGTAGATGATGCAGAAACTTATCTTGGAGAGAAAGTTGATGAAGTTATCGTTAGTGTACCAGCCTATTTCAATGATGCTCAGCGCTATGCGACAAAAATAGCAGGAAAATTTGCAGGGGTTAAGATTGATCGTATTATCAATGAACCTTCTGCAGCTGCCCTTGCTAAAAGATCCGTGAGTCATCAAGAGGATCAATCTTTCATTGTAGTCGATTTTGGTGGAGGTACTCTGGATATCTCCGTTGTAGAGTTGTTTGATAATATTGTTGAGATTGTGTCTATAGCAGGTGACAATCGTTTGGGAGGAGAGGATTTCACTGCAGCTATTGCTGAGGAATTTTTAGTCTTCAATCAATTGACCAAGGACTCCATTTCGCGCGAATTCTATAGCAAAATTTTGGTGCAAGCTGAGAAAACTAAGTTGGACTTGAATGACAAAGAAGAAGTGAAAATGTCAGTACTTGACCAGGAACAGAGATATTCTTTAAATTTGACCTACCAGCGTTTTTATGAGCTTTGTCAACCTCTGTTAGCCCGTGTTAAGTCAGTTTTAGACCGCGCTTTGATGGATGCACGTTTTAGCTATGTAAGCTCTGATAATTTTGTCCTAGTTGGGGGAACTTCAAAATTGAGATTGGTTCAGGATTTTCTATCTTACTGTATTGATCAAAAGGTGCAAGTATCTGATAATCCCGATCTGATGATTGCAAGAGGATGTGCGCTCCTTGCAGGAATCAAGCAACGTCAAGGAGAGATACGAGACCTGTTGCTTTCTGATATCTGCCCGTTCACACTCGGTATTAAGGTAGTCGGTGATCATTTTTCACCAATAATAGAGCGAAATTCCACCCTCCCTGCTTCGCGGTTGGAGCATTACTATACTGCTGAAGTGGGACAGAGCCAGGTGAAGATAAAGGTCTACCAAGGCGAGATGATGAAGGCGACCCAAAACTTATTCTTAGGAGAACTGGAAGTTCCAGTTCCTGTAAATTATCGAGCTAATGAAGGTTTTACAGTCCGATTCACCTATGATCTTAATGGAATATTGGATGTGGAAGTGAAAATTGACTCGACTCAAGAAATCTTTAGCCATGTCATCTTGCAAGATAGTATTACGCTGACAGAAAAGGAAATCAAGGTCAAACAATCTGAATTATCTCGCTATAAGATTAATGCACAGGAGACAGAGGTCTACCGCTTCTTGATTGAGAAGGCCAATCGCGTCTATAGTATGCTACTCGGCAGGAGAAGAGATAATCTGATGGAGGAAACAAAGAGATTTGAGGAAGAGGTCAAACAGGCGTCTGTCTATCAATTACCTAAGGTTTACCAGTCATTTTCTCGTTACTTAGATTATCTAGAACGAGGGTTGTAAGAGAGGAGAAAATATGAGTATATGGGAAACTTTAGGTATTGAGCCAACTCATGATGTCAAAGCAATTCGGAGACGTTATGCTGAGCTGGTTCGACATTATCATCCTGAAGACCAACCAGAAATCTATCAGCAAATTGTTGAAGCCTATCAAGTAGCCTTAGATTATGCAAGATCAATCAATGCTAGCTCAGAGACTGGTCTAAGAAAACCGATTTCCCATCAGCAAGAAAGTCAGACAGGTGAGGAAACCCAAGACTCTGCTTCAAGTTCCCTTGATTTTGATACTTTACATATAGAAGAGGAGCAGTCGCAAGAGGAAGGTGCAAAGTCTCTACTTGACTTTAGTGACTATAAAAGCTCAACTGCTTCAATCGGAAACTATGAAGAACCAGAGACTTCTCTAAACTTTGAAACGTTGAAGGTGGAGGAAGCGCAGTTACAAGAAGAAACCGCAAAGTCTACCCTGGATTTTAGCGGCTATAATGAAACTTCGTATATAATTCGGAATTCGATTGAAAACATAATCGGCAATGCTGATTATAGCTTTGAAGAGCAAGAAAATCTTTGGAGCCAGTTCTTTAGTCAGTATAGATATGACATGAGTGCTGTTCAAACTGTCCTAGAGGAAATGGATGTTTATATTTTTAACAAGTCTGAACAATTCTCTATCATCATACCTTTACTGAAGGACTATGTCCCTGATTTTCGCAACTGGAGTTACTATTACAAACTGAATCATTGGGAAATCAAAAGGGCAGAGGCAGTAGAACAACAGAAATCTATTGCAAGTGCAAAAGAAGAGACTGAGCAATTTTACGCTTCATATCTTTTATGCCAAGAAATTCTCAAAGATTCTAAAAAAGCAAATCAACTAACATCTTGGATAGATTTTTTTAAGCACCCGCATCTTGCTTTTGTCGTGCTGTTTCAAGTGAGTCAGAAGCGTCACATAATTAAGAGTGTCCCTACTTTAACTTATATCCTTGAAAAGGTGCGACAAGTAATGTTTGAAGAGGATCGTGAACAGTTTGATGACCTAGCTGAGTACTTAAAGAAATTAAAGGTAAAACTTGGTGAAAATGTTGACTTTAATCAATACTCTTTAGATAACCCTGATGAGGTTGAGGTAGTTTTTTATGAACTGCTAAACGCTCATTATGAAGACGACTATAGTCTATTGCGTGATTGGCAATTTCTTTTTGAAAGGGTTAAGGATCAATCACTTTTACTATCTTTGTTAGAAAAAGTGGATGTCTATCCTTTAAAGAATAAAAAGGTTTTAACCCTGATACTCCAATTTGTAGAGCGTTCAAGTAACGAGGAGTCAAATCCCTATCTGAAAAAGCTACAATTCTGGAATATTGTTCAGTCCTATCCTTCTGTTGTAAAAGAGTTTGAACTAGATAATAAGGAGAATTTTGAATATTGGTATTACGAAGGCTATCTTTATGTTGAAAAACTAACGAAAAGTGATGAACTCATCAATGATTGGGATGAGTGGAAGCAATATTTTAAAGAAAAGCCTCGTATTCTAACTGTCTTGTTTGAACAGATATACAAGGAGTATCGACGCTTCACAGATGGAGAAGTCTTGAGATTTGTTCTTGGAAGATTTACTACTTCTAAAATTGCTCCACATATGATGACAGAGGAGACGGACAAGAAACTTGAAGAGATGACAGCCTATGCCTATGAGCTCAGTTATCCGAAGTCGAAACTATCCTATTCATCTTGGAAAAAAAGACAGATATTCACCAATAAATTTCTGCAGTTTGTATTTGCTGTTTTGACTGTATTTAGCCTCATACAAAGTATCCAAGAGCAACGTCTTGGATTAAATTCTTGGGTTTATGTAGGAATGGTATCTCTTTTTTACTATTATATATTGAGAATGCGACAAACACCCATGGAAGAAGGGGATTTTGCTCGAGGTATGAAGCCCAAACTTTACTACAATCTCAATATGTGGGTTATGGGAATTTTATTCCTTTTCTTAGCCATTCCGTTTTTACCTCTTGGACTTATCGTTGGACTCTCTTTTATAACATTTTTCTGCTTTATTGATGGATTTAAGGTTAATAAGGGTCCAAAATGGAATTATTCACTAGATTGGCTTACTCCTGTTGGTATTTTTCTTTCTGCTGGTTTTCTTTCTGCTTTGGCAAAAAGAAGTCAATTGGTTTCAGGTGTTGTCATATTCTATAGCATTATTCTGATTATCCTGCTCATTATTTTGTCCTTTACGAGATTGAGTCTAGACTTTCCGCCTTCGCTTAAGAAAATTTTCTTTCCAAGTTTAATAGGGATTCTTCTTTTTCAATTTTCTCCTCTCATTCACTTTAGACTTAGTTACTTTGATCCTATGATTCTTCGGCAAGACACCCTTAGCCTAACAGTCATGCTGCTATTAAATGCTGTTGCTATGTCTTATTTTACAAAAGAACAAAGTTTAATAATTGGAGTTAAAAAGGTCTTCATAATTTATAGTTTGCAGCTGTTTATCTTTCTTCGACGATTTCTTAGGATTCTATTTTTCAATATAGCAGGGTTACGCCGATATAATATTGAAGTTGACTCCCTTATAATGAATAGTGAGGTTGCTTTCTTCTTTCTAGAAGGACTATTTGTCCTTATGCTAATCCTCCTTTTTCGAAATATCCGTAAAGGAAAATAATCTCTGTTTTATTAGGAATAATAAGTTGCGATAAATAGATGTAGAAAAAATTTTCAGAGAACCACTTCGTATTTCAAAAACAGCACCTTTTGATAGAGAAAAACTCCAGTTTTTAGCTGGAGTTTTTCTCTATCACGACTCGTACTTTTCCCAGATGTCTTTGACTTGCTGGATCTGCACTTGAGCTTGGTTTTCAAGGACTTTATATTTATAAGTAAGATCTTGAGCGATGTCTTTGACTTGCTCTTTTTGCTCTTGAATGATGGCAATATTTCGTTGGATATTGGCTAGACTGTCCTTTACTTTGTCTAGACTATCTGTTGTTTCAATGATTTCTTCTTGAATTTTTTGTCGGTTTTCAACCAGCTTGTAGCTGGCTGCTGCAGCACCGATAAATAGGAAAATATTTGACAGTTTCATAGTCTCTCCTTAAGCTTGTGTAATCTTCTCAGCTAATTCGGCTAGAGCTGGGAAGTCTGGTTCGTGGGCTGCGAAAGTAATCTTGAGGTCATCTGCATCACTGTAGCGCGGTGCCAAATGCACATGGGTATGAAAGACAGTCTGTCCAGCGATTTCTTCGTTGTTGTTGATGATATTCATACCAGCTGCACCTGTGGCTTTCATCACCTTACGGGCAATGTCAGGTAAGCGAGCAAAGAGCTGACTGGTGCTGTCGGCATCCATATCCAGCACATTTCGGAAATGCTCTTTAGGGACAACCAAGGTATGACCTGGTGTTACCTGAGAAATATCCAGAAAAGCAAGGACTTTCTCGTCTTCATAGACTTTAGAAGAAGGGATTTCTCCGGCAATAATTTTACAAAAAATACAATCAGCCATAAATGGTACCTCTATTCGCTAGATTTTGTTATAATATAAGAACCATTATACCAGAATTCGGAGAAAATATGTTAGAAATCAAAGAGCTTACGGGCGGCTATGTTAATATCCCGGTTTTAAAGGATGTCAGCTTTGAAGTGGGAAATGGCCAGCTGGTTGGTCTGATTGGTCTCAACGGTGCGGGCAAGTCCACGACTATCAATGAGATTATCGGTCTTTTGACGCCTTATAAGGGGCAGATTCAAATTGATGGGCTGGAGCTGCGGACTAATCCTAGTGATTACCGCAAGAAAATCGGTTTTATTCCTGAAACGCCCAGTCTCTACGAAGAATTAACCCTGCGCGAGCACATTGAAACGGTAGCTATGGCATACGACATTGAGCAGGAAACAGCTTTTAAGCGCGTGGATAAGTTATTGGAAATGTTCCGACTCAAGGAAAAACTGGATTGGTTCCCTGTTCACTTTTCAAAAGGGATGAAGCAAAAAGTGATGATTATCTGTGCTTTTGTAGTTGATCCCAGCCTTTTTATCGTAGATGAGCCTTTTCTGGGACTGGATCCGGTAGCTATTGCAGACCTTATCCAGCTCTTGGATGAGGAAAAGAAGAAGGGCAAGTCGATTCTGATGAGCACCCATGTTCTGGACTCTGCCGAGAAGATGTGCGATAGTTTTGTAATCTTGCACAAGGGTCAAGTACGGGCCAAGGGCAGCTTGACTGAGTTGCGGGCCCAATTTCAAATGCCGGATGCTAGTCTGAATGACATCTATCTAGCCCTGACAGAAGAGGCGGCGCTATGAAAGAATTATTTGCCAAACGAAAGCAGGATTTTCGTCAGCAGTGTCTGAAATACCTGCGCTATGTTTTTAATGATCATTTCGTGCTCTTTCTTCTGATTTTTATGGGATTTTTAGGTGTTCAGTACAGTCAGCTTTTGCGGCATTTCCCGACCAATCACCTCCCGATTATTGCCAGTCTAGTTATTCTATCGCTCTTTATCCTGCCTTTTGGACGGATTGCGACCTATCTGGAAAAGCCGGATGCTCTCTTTCTCTTGGTCAGAGAAGCAGAAGTCAGGGCTTTTATCAAGGCTCAGATTCTGCGTTCCTATCTCTTGTACGCAGTCTTACAGACAGGGCTATTGCTACTGTTAGCTCCGCTTTTTCTGGCTCTGGGATTGCCTGTTTGGGGCTTCGGGCTTTACTGCCTCCTTATGCTAGTCTTAAAATGGTTTTTGTTTCAGGCTAAGGCTAAGAAGTTCTTTACTGAAAATGGTTTAGATTGGCAGGTTCTGGTCGCTTATGAAGCAGCCCGAAAGCAGACGATTCTCCGTTTCTTTGCTCTCTTTACCAATGTTAAAGGCATTTCAAATAGTGTCAAGCGCCGGGCCTATCTGGATGGTTTGACGAGACTTGTGGGCAAGCAGCATAGCAAGACCTGGCAGAATCTCTTTTTGCGCTCTTACTTGCGAAATGGAGACTTTTTTGCTCTGACCTTAAGACTGCTCTTTCTAGCTCTTTTGGCCTTGATTTTTGTCAGTCAAGCTTGGATTGCTGCAGCTTTTGCGGTCTTGTTCAATTACCTCTTGCTCTTCCAGCTGACGGCCTTGTATGAAACTTTTGACTATCAGTTTTTGACCCAGCTTTTTCCGATAGAAAGAGGGGAAAAGCTGAAGGGAGCAAGACAAATTATCACATCTATTGGCAGCAGCGTTCTCTTGGCTGAAGTGCTGACTGCACTGCTATTTCTCCAAGACAAGACAGCAGTGCTGGCCATGATGGGAGCGACTGCCCTACTCTATCTGTTCTATCTGCCGTTTAAGTTACGGAGATTGGTTGACTAAAAGAGGTAAAATTAGTAAAATGATAAAGAAACTTTTTACGGAGGGGAAATATGGACTTGGTTGATAACGAGCTGACCCTGACACCGATAGCTGGTAAGAGCGGAAAGGCCTATATGGGGACTTATCCGGACGGGGGGCGCGTTTTCGTCAAGATGAATACAACCCCTATCTTAGCAGGCTTAGCTCGAGAACAAATCGCACCGCAGCTTTTGTGGAGCCGCCGGATGCCGGACGGCAACGTAATGAGCGGGCAGGAGTGGCTTTCAGGCACTATTCTGACCCCAAATGATATGTCCAAAAAGCAAGTAATCAATATTTTGACTCGGCTGCATCGCTCGCGCCCATTGATGACTCAGCTGACCAAGCTGGGCTATACATTGGAAACGCCAACTGATTTACTGAATGCTTGGCTCAATCAAGTGCCGCTTGCTTTGAGGAATAATCAATATCTGCAATCAGTCATCCGCGACCTACGCCAGACAGTGCCGGCCTTTCGTGAGGATTATGCGACCATCGTTCACGGAGATGTGCGCCACAGCAACTGGGTAGAGACCGACAGCGGGCTTATTTACTTGGTGGATTGGGATTCTGTGCGCCTGACAGACAGGATGATGGATGTAGCTCATATTTTGAGCCATTATGTGCCTGATTCAGGCTGGCAAGAGTGGCTGAGCGCTTATGGCTATAAGTATAATCAGACTGTTTTCAATAAGCTATACTGGTTTGGTCAGTATTCTTATCTGATGCAGATTGCCAAATACTATGAAAACAATGATTTAGAAAATGTGAACCGGGAGATTTACGCATTACGAAACTTCCGTTCCAAATACGGAAGAGGACAATGAGAGTAAGGAATCGAAAGGGAGCGACGGAACTGCTAGAGGCGCATCCCCAGTATGTGATTTTGAATCCGGCAGACGCCAAGGGCAGATGGCGGGAGATTTTTGGCAATGACCATCCCATTCATGTAGAGGTTGGCAGCGGTAAAGGAGCCTTTGTATCTGGCATGGCCAAGGCCAATCCTGAGATCAACTATATCGGGATTGATATCCAGAAATCGGTCCTCAGCTATGCCTTGGACAAGGTGCTAGCAACGGATGTGCCCAATATCAAGCTTCTCTGGGTGGACGGTTCGGATCTGACTGATTATTTTGAAGATGGCGAGATTGACCGCCTCTATCTGAACTTTTCAGATCCTTGGCCCAAGAAACGTCATGAAAAGCGCCGTCTGACCTATCAGTCCTTTCTGGCGACCTATCAGCAGATTTTGCCGGAAAATGGAGAAATCCACTTCAAAACGGACAACCGCGGTCTTTTTGAGTATAGCCTAGTAAGCTTTTCTCAGTATGGTATGAAGTTAAAGGGCGTGTGGTTAGATTTGCATGCCAGCGACTTTGAGGACAATGTCCTGACTGAGTATGAGCAGAAATTTGCTAACAAGGGACAAGTCATCTACCGGGTGGAAGCAGCATTTGAATAAGAAAGAGTCTTTGAGGAAATACTCCTTGAAGACTTTATTATTGGGAAAGAATGTTGCTTAAAAATAAGAGCGTTTTAAGTGGCATTCTGTCTTTAAAAGCTTGTACGGCACATTTCCCTTGCATTCTGGGACTTGTCGTGCTATAATACTAGTAATGAATAAGGAAAGAGAGGCGAGGAAGTATCTTCGCCTCTTATCTGTGAGGAGGTGTCGTCATATCGCAACGATTGTTGAATTGGTGAGGGAGGTTATTGAACCAGCCATTTTGGCCCCCTATGAATTAGTCGATATTGAGTACGGAAAGATGGGCGGGGACTACGTTCTCAGTGTTTTTGTAGATAAGCCTGAGGGCATTACGGTCAATGATACAGCGGATTTGACGGATATTATCAGTCCGCTCTTGGATCAAATCAAACCAGATCCCTTCCCAGAACAGTATTTTCTGGAAGTGACCAGTCCGGGCTTGGAGCGTCCGCTCAAGACCAAGGAACAGCTATCCGATGCAGTCGGCAGTTATATCCATGTCAGTCTCTATAAGGCTGTTGACAAGCAGAAAGTCTTTGAAGGCACCTTGCTGAGCTTTGAAGAGGATGTTCTGCACATGGAATATCTGGACAAGACTCGCAGAAAAGAAGTCGAAATTCCCTACAGTCTGGTTTCCAAAGCCAGATTAGCCGTTAAGTTTTAGCCGCAGAAGCAATATAGAAAAGAAAGGAACACTTTTGTTTCGGCAAAAGTCACATGAAAATGAGTAAAGAAATGCTAGAGGCCTTCCGCATTTTGGAAGAAGACAAAGGAATCAAGAAAGAAGATATCATTGACGCAGTGACTGAGTCACTCCGCTCAGCCTATCGTCGTCGCTATGGTCAGGCAGACAGCGCAGCCATTGAGTTTGACGAAAAGTCAGGAGATTTCCGTGTCTATACTGTTCGCGAAGTCGTGGACGAGGTCTTTGACAGCCGTTTGGAAATCAGTCTCAAAGATGCCTTGGCTATCAGTTCAGCCTATGAATTGGGAGATAAGATCAAGTTTGAAGAAGCGCCAGCTGAATTTGGCCGTGTCGCTGCTCAGTCAGCCAAGCAAACCATCATGGAAAAGATGCGCAAGCAGACCCGAGCAATCACCTACAATACCTATAAAGAGCATGAAAATGAAATCATGTCAGGAACTGTGGAGCGCTTTGACAATCGCTTTATCTATGTCAATCTTGGTAGCATCGAAGCGCAACTATCGAAGCAAGACCAGATTCCTGGTGAGGTCTTTGCCTCTCATGACCGCATCGAAGTCTTTGTCTACAAGGTAGAAGATAACCCTCGCGGTGTCAATGTCTTTGTCAGTCGCAGCCATCCAGAAATGATCAAGCGCTTGATGGAGCAAGAAATCCCAGAAGTTTATGACGGAACTGTGGAAATCATGAGCGTATCGCGGGAAGCTGGCGATCGGACCAAGGTAGCGGTTCGCAGCCACAACCCTAATGTGGATGCCATCGGAACAATCGTCGGACGCGGTGGAGCTAATATCAAGAAAATTACGAGCAAGTTCCATCCTGCCAAATACGATCCGAAGAGCGGGCGTATGGTGCCGACTGAAGAAAATATCGATGTCATCGAGTGGGTAGCAGATCCAGCTGAATTTATCTACAACGCTATTGCTCCTGCAGAGGTTGACCAAGTTATCTTTAACCAAGAAGATAACAAGCGGGCCTTGGTTGTCGTACCGGACAACAAGCTTTCTCTGGCTATCGGCCGTCGCGGACAGAATGTACGCTTGGCAGCTCATTTGACAGGCTTTAGAATCGATATCAAGTCTGCCACAGAGTTTGAAGAAATGGAAGCAGCCAATGAACTGGGCGGATTTGCTCAGGAAGCTGAAGAAATTCTTGCGGAAGCAGCTGTTTTGGAGACAGAAGTTTCAGCAGCAGAAGCAACAGACTTTGACGCAGTTGCAGAGGAAACTGTACTAGAAACAGCTGCTTTAGAAAGCGAAGCTGAAGAACTAGACTAAGGGGGCTGGAATGGCAAAAACAAGAAAAATCCCTTTAAGAAAATCAGTGGTGTCCAACGAAGTGATTGACAAGCGTGATTTGCTGCGGATTGTCAAGAACAAGGAAGGTCAAGTCTTTATCGATCCGACAGGAAAGGCCAACGGCCGTGGAGCTTATATCAAGCTGGACAATCAAGAAGCTCTTCAAGCTAAGAAGAAGCGGGTCTTTAACCGCAGCTTCAGTATGGAAGTGGATGAGGCTTTTTATGATGAGTTAATCGCTTATGTCGATCATAAGGTCAAAAGAAGAGAGTTAGGTCTTGAATAAAGAGAAACTTGCAAATTTGCTGGGACTGGCTCAGCGGGCTGGCCGCATCATTTCTGGTGAGGAGCTGACCGTCAAAGCTATCCAGGAGGGAAAAGCACATCTGGTCTTTTTGGCCCAGGATGCAGCTCCTAATCTCAGCAAGAAAATCACTGATAAAAGTCGTTACTACCAAGTAGAAGTATCAACCGTGTTTTCAACACTGGAATTAAGCTCTGCCATTGGCAAGGCCAGAAAAGTGCTTGCCGTGACAGATGCTGGTTTTACAAAGAAAATGAGGTCTCTTATGTAATAGAAGAGGAGGACAAGATTTGTCTAAAGTAAGATTGTATGAAATCGCCAAAGAACTGGGAAAAGAAAGCAAGGAGGTAGTGGCTCGTGCCAAGGAGCTGGGTCTGGATGTCAAAAGTCATTCGTCCAGCGTAGAAGCTGACGCTGGTGAGCGAATCAAATCCAGCTTTACAAAAGCAGCCGCACCTCAAGCTACTGCAGAAAAGCCTGCAGCAGCTCAGCCATCACCGCAAAAAACTCCTGCCAAAGAGGCAGCGCCAGTCAAGGCAGAACAGACAGAGGCAAAAGTAACTGCTAAGCCAGAAGCGAAAGTAGAAACAGCTGCGCCTGTCAAGCGCCCGCAAAGCCGGAACTTTAAGGCAGAACGTGAAGCGAGAGCCAAGGAAGAGGCAGAGCGTCGGAAGCAGCAAGGCAACCGCAAACCACAAAACAAAGAGCAAGGCAAACGTGAGGACCGTGATAATCGAAATAAGAATCGCGGAAACCGCAACGACCGAGATAGGGGCAATCGTCCAAATGACCGTCGCGATAATCGTGGTCAAGATGGCCGCCGAAATGGTCAGAATCATCAAGGATTTAACGGTCAAAACCGCCAACAGCCTCAAGGACCGAAGATTGACTTTAAGGCCCGAGCAGCAGCTTTGAAAGCAGAGCAGAATGCTGAATACGCTCGCTCCAGCGAGGAACGCTTTAAGCAAGCTCAGGAAGCAAAAGAAGTTATGGAACGGCAAAACCGCCGCAAGGAGCAGCCTAAGGCAGAAGCAAGTGCACCAGTTCAGCCTGCACCAGCTCCATCTGCTCCAGCGGCGAATCCAAGTCCAGCGCCAGCCGCTGTGGATACGCGTCGTAAGAAGCAAGCTCGACCAGATAAGAAGCGCGATGATTTTGATCGCGAAGAAGAAGGTCCAAGAAAACAACAAAAGAATCGAAGCAGTCAAAATCAAGTGAGAAATCAAAGAAATAGTAATTGGAATAAAAACAAGAAAAATAAAAAAGGAAAGGGCAACAATAATCAGGCACCAAAACCTGTTACAGAACGTAAGTTCCATGAGTTGCCAACTGAATTTGAATATACAGACGGAATGACCGTTGCAGAAATTGCAAAACGGATCAAGCGCGAGCCAGCTGAAATTGTCAAGAAACTCTTTATGATGGGCGTGATGGCAACGCAAAACCAATCTCTTGACGGCGATACTATTGAGCTCCTCATGGTGGACTACGGTATCGAAGCTAAGAAGAAGGTGGAAGTTGACACAGCTGACATTGAGCGCTTCTTCGTGGAAGAAGGTTATATCAACCAAGATGCCTTGGTAGAGCGTCCGCCAGTTGTAACCATCATGGGACACGTTGACCATGGTAAAACAACCCTCTTGGATACCTTGCGTAACTCTCGCGTAGCTACAGGTGAAGCAGGTGGTATTACTCAGCACATCGGTGCTTACCAGATCGAGGAAAGCGGCAAGAAGATTACTTTCTTGGATACGCCTGGACACGCGGCCTTTACTTCTATGCGGGCCCGCGGTGCCTCTGTTACGGATATCACTATACTGGTTGTTGCGGCTGATGACGGTGTTATGCCGCAAACGATTGAAGCTATCAACCACTCCAAGGCGGCTGATGTCCCAATCATCGTAGCCATCAACAAGATCGATAAGCCAGGAGCGAACCCTGAGCGCGTGATTGGTGAATTGGCTGAGCATGGTGTCATGTCAACAGCTTGGGGCGGAGATTCTGAATTTGTTGAAATCTCAGCGAAATTCAATCAAAATATCGACAGCTTGCTGGAAACAGTCCTCTTGGTGGCTGAAATCCAAGAACTCAAGGCAGATCCGACTGTTCGAGCGATTGGTACAGTTATCGAGGCCCGTCTGGATAAAGGAAAAGGTGCTGTCGCAACCCTTCTGGTTCAGCAGGGAACTCTGAATGTGCAGGATCCAATCGTTGTTGGAAATACCTTCGGTCGGGTTCGGGCTATGACCAATGACCTGGGCCGTCGTGTTAAGGTGGCAGGACCATCTACACCGGTTTCTATCACTGGTCTCAATGAAACTCCGATGGCTGGTGACCACTTTGCGGTCTATGAAGATGAAAAAGCTGCGCGTGCAGCCGGTGAAGAACGTGCCAAACGTGCCCTTCTTAAGCAGCGTCAAGCTACTCATCGTGTCAGTCTGGAAAATCTCTTTGATACCCTCAAAGCTGGTGAAGTTAAGTCTGTCAATGTTATCATCAAGGCTGATGTGCAAGGTTCTGTAGAAGCCCTGTCTGCTTCCCTGCAGAAGATTGAAGTGGAAGGCGTTAAGATTACTATCGTCCACTCAGCAGTTGGTGCTATCAATGAATCTGATGTGACACTGGCAGAAGCTTCAAATGCCTTCATCATCGGATTTAACGTGCGTCCTACATCTCAAGCTCGCCAGCAGGCAGAAGCTGATGATGTTGAAATCCGTCTCCACAGCATTATCTACAAGGTTATCGAAGAAATGGAAGATGCAATGAAGGGAATGCTGGATCCAGAATACGAAGAAAAGATCATCGGGGAAGCTCTTATCCGCGAAACCTTCAAGGTTTCCAAGGTTGGTACTATCGGTGGATTTATGGTTATCAACGGTAAAGTTACCCGTGATTCCAAGGTTCGTGTTATCCGTGACGGCGTCGTGATTTACGATGGGGAGCTTGCCAGCCTCAAGCACTTCAAAGATGATGTTAAGGAAATTACTAACGGCCGTGAAGGTGGACTCATGATTGATGGCTATAATGACATCCAAGTAGATGACACGATTGAAGCCTACATCATGGAAGAAATTAAGAAATAAGATAAGAAGTCCGTTAAAAACTCGCAGTGAAATTATTTTTGGTGGAAGTCTATACTTCTAGTCCCACGTTTTTTCACCAAGAGTTTAAAACGAATCTTAATCAACCAAAACAAAACATATAAGCTAGGCCTAGCCTAGCTTATATTGCAGAAAAGAAAAATTAGAAAGGAAATCTCATGGCAAATAATTTTCGTACAGACCGTGTGGGTATGGAAATCAAGCGAGAAGTCAATGAAATCTTGCAGAAGAAAGTTCGTGACCCGAGGGTGCAGGGAGTGACCATTACCGATGTCCAAATGCTGGGCGACCTATCCATGGCCAAGGTCTACTACACGATTATGAGTAATCTGGCCTCTGATAATCAAAAAGCTCAAACCGGTCTGGAAAAAGCGACTGGTACCATTAAGCGTGAGCTGGGTCACAATCTGAAAATGTACAAGATTCCAGATTTGACCTTTGTCAAGGACGAATCCATTGAGTATGGCAATAAAATCGACCAGATGCTGCGTGATTTAGAGAAAAAATAAAGCAGAAACTCAGCTGTCATGGCTGGGTTTTCTTATTTTTAAATTTAATATAACAATTTTTTGCAAAAATAGGTATATACCATTTACAAATAAAAAAGAAAGAGTTATAATATAGTCAAGAAAACTCAGAGATTCAAAAGCGGGAGTTAGAAAGCAGCTATAGAAAGATGCTAGCTCTATCACAGACTTCCACTTTGAATGGCCGAGAATACAGCATTCAAGAACAAGGGAGGCAGTCTTATGCCTACATATATCAAAGCAGATCAATTTTTCTATCCTCAGGGAATCCGTCAGGGCGGTTATTTAGAGCTGATTGACGGTAAGTTTGGCAAGCTGGTGCAGTCTGTTCCGCAGGATGCAGAAGTCATAGACTACAGCGGCTACTCAATTGCGCCGGGTCTGGTGGATACTCATATTCACGGCTTCGGCGGTGTTGATGTAATGGACAATAACATTGAAGGAACTCTTCATACCATGAGTGAGGGGCTCTTGACTACCGGTGTGACCAGCTTTTTACCAACAACCCTGACCTCATCCTATGAGCGACTCTTAGCAGTAACTGAAAATATCGGTGCCCGCTATCAAGAAGCCAGCGGGGCCAAGATTCGCGGTCTCTATTTTGAAGGGCCTTACTTCACTGAGAAGTATAAGGGTGCCCAAAATCCGGCCTATATGAAAGATCCTAGCATGGATGAGTTTCGTGCTTGGCAGAAGGCTGCAAATGGCTTGCTTAATAAGATTGCTCTCGCACCAGAGCGTGATGGCGTAGAGGAATTTGTCCGTACGCTGACTAATGAAGGCGTGACTGTTGCTCTGGGGCATTCTAACGCAACCTTTGATGAAGCCAAAACTGCGGTCGAAGCAGGTGCCAGTGTCTGGGTGCATGCTTACAATGGTATGCGGGGCTTGACTCATCGGGAGCTAGGCATGGTTGGTGCCATGTATGAGTTGCCCCACACCTATGCAGAACTGATTTGTGACGGCCACCATGTGGACCCTAAGGCTTGTGACATCTTGCTCAAACAGAAGGGACATGAAAATATTGCTCTCATTACTGACTGTATGACCGCAGGAGGCCTTGAAGATGGTGACTACATGTTGGGAGAATTTCCAGTGGTTGTGGCGGAAGGAACCGCTCGGCTCAAGTCAACGGGCAATCTAGCTGGCTCTATCCTCAAACTCAAGGACGGATTGAAAAATGTGGTCAAATGGGGCATTGCCAATCCTCATCAGGCGGTCATGATGGCTAGCCTGGTTCCGGCAAAATCAGTCCATATTGATGATGTCTGCGGACAGATCAAGGAAGGCTACGATGCTGACTTTATCGTTTTAGATAAAGATTTAGAGCTGGTAGCTACTTATCTTGATGGTCAAGAACGATTCCATGTATGAGAACCGCAGGTATTTAAATTAGTCTCCTTATATTTTTCAGAAAGAGCAGGGCAACCTGTTCTTTTTGTTTGACAGACGACTTGATAGCCTTCTCCTAGATTTGAATTGCTTTCTTAGGCGTGTTATAATGAGACTATAATGTAAACAGGAGTGGGCTATGAAACGAATTGATGCGAAATTTTTGATAATGGGACTTGTTTTGCTGCTGGCGGGACTGATCTTTGGTCGAATCTTGATCCTTGTTGCAGGAGTTGCTTTCATTATCTATAGCTTTTTCAGTAAAGGCATGGAGCCAACCAAGGAAAATATCTTTAAACCCAAACCAATACTGAAGAAAAAGGAAAAGAAGTGAGCAGTTCTGCTCTTGTGAACACTATAGCAGCTGCCTTGCTAAAGGCAGTAGATGGAACTTGTAAAGGAGACATGAGATGAGAGAATATCTTTTGAACAATGGTGTTGGCATTCCGGTACTGGGCTTCGGTACTTGGAAGGCTCAGGATGGCGAAGAAGCCTATCAAGCAACATTAGCCGCTCTCAAGGCAGGCTATCGGCACATTGATACGGCAGCCATCTATAAGAACGAAGAGAGTGTCGGACGGGCAATCAAGGACAGCGGCATTCCGCGGGAGGAGCTCTTCATCACGACCAAGCTTTGGAATGACATTCATACTTATGAGGAGGCTCAAGAGGCCTTTGCTGCCTCAATGGAGCGGTTGGGACTGGACTATCTGGACCTCTACCTCATCCACTGGCCGAATCCCAAACCCCTGAGGGAAAACGATGCTTGGAAAAAGCGCAATGCCGAAGTCTGGCGGGCTATGGAAGATCTTTATAATCTCGGCAAGATTCGAGCGATTGGCGTCAGCAATTTCCTGCCTCATCACTTAGAAGCCTTGCTTGAAACAGCTCGCATGACTCCAGCTGTCAATCAAATCCGCCTGGCTCCAGGTGTCTATCAGACAGAGGCAGTCAACTTCTGCCGTGAGCATGAGATTTTACTGGAAGCTTGGGGACCATTTGGCCAAGGGGAGCTCTTCCAAAATCCAGCCGTGCAGGCTGTGGCAGACAAGTATGGCAAGACCATTGCCCAAGTCGCGCTAGCTTGGAGCTTGCAGGAAGGCTTCCTGCCCCTGCCTAAGTCGGTCACTCCGAGCCGGATTGCCAGCAATCTAGACTGCTTTGGCATCGAGCTAGATGATGCGGACTTGGAAGTGCTTAAAAATATCAGCGGTTTGGCCGGTGGCGCACCAAATCCGGATGGGATGGATTTTTAGGTGAAAATCCGATTCTATCGAAGTTCAGATAGAGAAGCCTTGCAGTCTTACCATTTAACCGACTTGAGATTTACCAGCCATCCCAGTCAGGCTGTCGCTGACTTAGAAAATCGCTATGCTATCTTAGGTCTTGAAGAAGATCAAATTGTAACCTTTCTGATCTTGGATGCTGGAGAAAAGAAGTTTACTTATGGAGGTCAGCCAGAGAGCCTACTCCTGCGTAGCTTTTCAACGGATGAAGGCTTTCGGATGCGAGGATACGGTAGTCAGACGCTGAAGCTCTTGCCTGATTTCATAAGAGAGCATTTGCCTATGTATAAAAGCATCATACTAGGCGTCAATGAGAGAAATCAAGTCGCTTCCTATCTCTACCGAGAGACCGGCTTTAGCAAATAGCCCCAACGCATATTAGGACCAGCCGGCTGGCAGGAAGTGTATGAATTAAAAATATAAAGCTATCCCCGGTTTGAAAAGAGCTGGGGATTTTTATCTCTAACATTGGAAGAAACTATAAAAGAAGATGTTTCAGAGCAATAATGAAAGGTGTAAAATACGACTGATATCCAACGAAACACTAAGATAGGGGAGTTAGATGAAGAAGACCCAAGAATTGGAAATTACCCCCAACTGATTGAGGAGGTCATCGAGCCCTTGAGAGCGGGAAGGTAAAAAGCACTATTTTTAAAAAATAGTGCTTTTTATTGTATTTAATGTTATTGAATGATATAATTAGAGTACAGATAGGAGGGTAGAAATGGATAAAATAATGCTATAAAGAAAGGTGTGGCGGATTGAAAAGTTTTTCTGAGGATGAAATTAATGAGTTATTGAAGGAAATGAGAGAGCTTGTTTTAAGAGATTCTTTCATCATTTCTTCTGGTAAGGAGAGAAAAGCCAATGATTCCTTTATGTTCGAATATAATTTAAACAAAGAAGAAGTTGGTACGTTATTATTGAAAATTAGATATAAAGATTTTTGTGAATGTCTTCAGAGAAATGATATTACTCAAAATCACAAAGATTACTTTCTATTTGCCCCAGTTTACAAACTAAAGGATCTATTCGGTGACGAATGCGATGTGACTGTCTATGTGAAATTCATTATAGAAGACGATGCGAACCATCGTGCTTTGCTAGCGGTTATATCGTTTCATGAACCCGATCCTAACAAACCACTTTCTTACTATTTTCAGTAAGAATAAAGCGGATACTATGTTAAGAGAATAGTTTCTCTTAGAAGGAGTTCATTATGGCAAATCAATCTATTTTTTGTGAATATTGTTTAAAACCTGTTTCTTATAAGGTAATAGATGAAAAACTGACCCGAACTTTAAAAGGTCAGGATTATACATTTATGGGAAAGACTGCTTTGTGTCAAGAGTGCAGTCATCCTATCTATGTAGATGAGATTAATGAGTTAAATAAACAGGCACTTTACAAAGAGTTTAAAAAAGTAAACAAGATTATATCAAACGATGATATTTATCTTATTTTAGAAAAGTATTGCATCGGCGCTAAACCCTTAGCTCAGTTATTGGGGTGGGGCATTAATACAATTCAAAGATATCTTAATGGAGATATACCAAAACCAACTTACTCTGATCAATTAAAAATGATACTAAAAGAACCAAAGGTATATTATTCAATTCTTGAAAAAAATAAGGAACAACTGACGACTGTTGCCTATCAAAAGACCTTAGAGAAAGTAAAGGAATGCCTTGATAGTGAAGAAATGAAAAAAGAAGACTTGGTTATTCGCTACCTTCTTTCTAAGAATAGTGAAATTACGCCTTTAGCTTTACAAAAGTTGCTTTATTATGTTCAAGGGTTTTACTTTGCTTTTAAAGGTACTTTCCTTTTTGATAGTGATTGTGAAAGCTGGGTTCATGGACCTGTCTATCGAGATATTTATTTTAAATTTCAAGAATTTGGACGTAATCCTATTGCTATTGAGGATAAGATAGATGTCAAGAATCGACTAACTATTTTTGAAATTAGTTTATTGGATAGTATTGTAAAAAATTTAAGTGTTTATAATGGAAAAGTTTTGGAACAATTTACTCACGATGAAGCTCCGTGGCTAGACGCTAGAGGAGACTTGAAAGAAGATGAACCGTCCAATCAAATTATTTCAAAAGAAACAATCGGAGATTTTTTTACAAAGATAAAAGAAAAATACCAAATGTTGAGCGTGGAAGAAATAGCCCAATATAGCAAGGATAAATTTAAAAATGTTAGCCTTTGAGGAATTTTTAATAGTCTTTTAGTAAAAAAGAGTTGGGAGAAGGTATGGATTGGATAAAATGGCTTGGAGCTGTTGTAACGGTATTTACATTTTTTGATAAAGTTTCCTCTATTTTTTTCAAAGGAAGATCTGCAAATGCAGACTTTATTAAAAGATTAAAAGAATCACTTATAAAGACTGCTATATTAGGAAGTTTATTTTATATAAGTATAAGCATTTTTATATTTATTATGATTAAAGAAATCCCTGAATGGGATTCAATGGCCTGTATATTAATCTTTTGTTTCGTACTTCCTATGTCGTTCCTTATTTTTAAATTTCCAACATTTAAAAATGATATGGGCGAGCTTATCAAGATTGATGGTAAATATTATGTAGAGAATAGAGAAAAATATAAATTCCGTTATAAAGTTACTGAAAGTTATACAATAACTGATAGATTCAAAACTATACGAGTAAGAATAAAGCCTTATTTATATACAATAGTTACACTATTGCTTATTCTGATGTACTCACTTATGGGAGCCTTGTTTTTCACGTCATTTATTCACCCTTACTATGATGAAAATTTCCCATTTGTAACAAATGAAAAGTTCTACATTTCTTCTAATGAAGATATAAAAAATCAAGTTGTTAATGATTTAGGGCAATCTTTCATCTTACCTAAAGGTATTGTATTTTCTATCCCGAAAGGAACGAACTTTAGTGTTAAGAGTACTGTATCAGAGAAAAATGCTAAGAAGCAGAAAGTTGAGAATCATAAAGAAATTATTTTAGGGATAGAAACTAATCAAACGATAATTTTAAAAAAAGGTAGTCAGTTGTTATTTGAACAAGAGTACTATAAAAATCTCAATGGCCCCAACGCTAAAGATTCTTTTGTTGCAAAGACTATTCCAGGGAAAACATCAATGTTTTTATCTCGTACATCGACATTTAAAGTTTATAAACAAGCTAGTCTAGATAACAGTCATTATGAATTTGTTGTTGGAAAGTATGAACGAGAACGAGTGTTATCAGATTATATACTCTATTCTTTAATTATAGTATTTATTTTATGGTTTCTAGTTGGTATAATTTATTGTATTTATCATATGAATTATCTTTTACGTGCGGTTGGAATATTACTATTTTCTGTAATTTTAACTATAGTGACACATGTAAAAGTATTTTCCGATAATAGTTTGCAATATTTATTTATTGGAAGTATGTGGATTTTACATATCATAGTCGGAGTTGGTTTTTTGAAAATGTTTGATGATTATTGGGATAGCTATATATTCATTAAACAATCCGGTGAAGAAAAAAGTATAAGTGTGAAACTTTTGAAAGATAAGAAGGAGTTTGAACTGTATTTTGACAATCAAAAAAAGAACATGGATTTTGTAATTGCAAATATTAAGGAAGCTAAAAATATCTTGAAGGTATATGATAAAAAAGATGAGGAGAAGGGAGAAGTTCAAATCTTTTGGTACAGAAATAGATGGCAAATCTTCTCTGAATTCTTTAAAGAATTAAAGCAAAAAACAGTTATATTTTTCAGAAAGTTTCGTCGCTCATAATATAACACAATGAGAATTGGACATTTATAAACAAGCGATATTAATGTTGATCAATTTATTACTAAAAAACTTCATGTGATAATTAGTATAAAAGATTTTTAACAGAGTTAAATAGCGTCCAATTAAAAAAGAAAACAAAAAAGTCTCCACCCGACTGATTGAGGAGGTCATCGAGCCCTTGATAGTGGGGAGATATGAGAGAAAGGTAATCATTAAAAACTCGAAGAGTAATCTCTGGCCAAATATCTAATCAATCTAAAAGTTGAACACGAGTATTTACTAAATTATTTAGATAATCTAGGCTTCGAATAGTCCTGTTTGTGAAAAAATCCGTGCTTTCTATCTGTCAGATGATGTGGCTTGCTATAATTTACAGGTTTTCTAAAGTTTGAATACCAGCGTTTGTTAAAATTTTAAAGTATTCTAAGCGTGAAATGCTTTAATAATTCATTTTTAAAGAGAAATAATCCCTATCTGAAGTTGAAGAAATCATCGTGTGGGGATATTTTATGTCTTTGATTTTGAAAAAGTGTTGTTTCAGGGATAAAAAATGACATTTCAGGGCAGCCTTGCAAAAGATTTATTGTCACGTGCTATACTTAGTTCATCAAATTATTGGAGAGGTTTTATTATGACTACTAACTACACCATTCGTCCCCTAACCTATAGCAACTTTACTCACCGTGAGTTTGAAAGTTTGATGACGGATTCTCGTCAAATCATCGCGGACTTTGTCAAGGCAAATAAGAACGAAGATATGTATGGTACGCACTTGGAGCCCTTTGCGAGCAAGCTAGAAGAGTTCCAGAAACAGCTAGCCAGCGTGGAAAAGAAACAGACTACAAGTCTGGCAGAGGTAGATAAGGAGCGGGACAGCGCTCTGGTCGGACTCTTTACCCTGCATAGGGGATTTGCCAAGATAAAGGAAGCTAAGTTCAAGGAATCGCATGAGACACTGGCTCCAGTCCTGACTAAGTACAAGGACATCACCAAGCATAATAACGATGTCGCCACTGCTGAGATCAAGAGCCTCCTCAAAACTCTCAAGGAAGAGCCCTACAATGCGGCAGTAACTACTCTGGGACTCTCACCAGTGATTAGCGCAGTGACGACTGCTCAGGAAGACTATGATAAGGCCGAAGCCCTAGCGCGGGCAGCCAAGTCCAGCAAGGAAGTCGGTAAGACCAAGCAGCTGCGCACGGAAATCTCCCGAACTTATGACCTCTTTATGCGCTATACCGCTGCCTCCGCAGAAGCCTACCCAGAGAAAGCCCACTTTGCCAAACTCCTCAAGGATCTCAACACCATCCGAGACAGCAAGCGCCGCATGGCCAGTCCAAATAAGAAAACCAAACCGGAACAAGCACCGGAAGTAACAGGATAAAGAATAATCCCTTAGAATTGAAAATTCTAGGGGATTTTTGGTGTTTTCGTGGTATAATTTTACCAGAATAGAAAACAAGATATAGAGGGGATTTTATAGTTATAAAAACAGATAATGGCATTTTAAAAATTGAGGAATGAAAGGAATTATTGATATGGAGAATTTAGAATTTAAAGCGGAACAATTTAGAAAAAAATAATGTTATTAATCAAATTTAATATAATAGGGGAGGTTAAGAATGGCTGACAATATTTTAATACTAGGTAACGGCTTTGATATAGCGATGGGGAGGAAGACACGATATGAGGATTTTATTACTTTTACAAAATATATATACAATGAACAAGATGAACAACTTCAAAGCTTCTTAGCAGAAAAAAGTATTAAGTTTGAAAAATACAAAGAGACTGTATATCTGAAGTTTATTAATGATAATAAGGAGCAGCTAGGAGAAAACTGGTCTAATATTGAAATAATGATTTCAAATATTGCAGAAGCAGTTTTATTTATTAGTGATAATAATCAAGAGTATTTCAATACATTATTTTATAAAGAGACCCCTATACAAGAACAATATATATTGAAACATGAAAATAATGCTCTTGCTATAATTTTTGTAATAAGAGCTTTTAAAAAGTGGTATGTAGAAAAGGGCTGGGGAAGGTTACAAAAAGAATTATCGATAAAATGTTTAAATGATGAGTTTATTATCCATTTAGAAGAACTCACAGAGTTTCTGGAAATTTATTTATCATATCAAAATTATCTAGATTTTGAAATTAATAAATTAGAAAGGAAAGAAACAGCTTTAGATGCAATATCTAATATATCAGAAGCTAATGTTATTAATTTCAATTATACTAATACGGCGGAGAAACTATTTGAGATTTCAGAAAAACAGACGCATTTTATTCATGGACGAGTTGATATAGAAAGGCAATATTCTAATATAAATACGATGGTTTTTGGAATTGAAGATAAGGAAGATAATATAAATACAGGATTAATTCCATATCAAAAATACTACCAAAGAGTTGTGAAAGAAACGGGAAGCTTATTTGAAGAATTTTTTTCACCGAATATTGAATTTTCTGAAGATGATAAACTAAGTTTTCATTCTCATCCTAAAAATATAATTGTTTTTGGGCATTCAATTGATCCATTGGATAAAGAAATCTTTCAAAAGTGTTTTGATTTAGCTGAAAGAGGAAATTATGAAAGCAGGTTTATTTTTACTTACTATGATGAAAATACAAAACGATCTTTAATTAGAAATTTAGCGATTATCTTAGGAAAAGATAAGTTGGTTGGATTAACCGGTGAGCAAAAAGTTATATTTGTTCAAAGTGAAGATCCTGATAAAATGAGAAGAATGTTGTTATTGTAAATAATTTTAGAAAGAAGATATATGAAACATAATTATGGTAAAAAGTAAAATTATAAAGGATATTGTTCAAGATGAAATAAGTTTGGATGGAGCTCTAAATAGGCTAATGATAATTACAAATTCATTAGAAAATGAGGAATTGAATGACTGGATTGAAGGAGAATTAAATGGTTATTCAAATAGTGATGATATTCCTGATTATAGAAAAAATATACGTTATATTATTAGGTACAGTGGAATCAATGGGAGTTTTCAAGTAAACAATAATGTTTTGCCAGAATCACTCTTTACTAAAGAAATCAAGGAGGCTCTTCGAAGCAGGGTGATAACTTCTGGGATTAAAACTATTGAGAAGGCTGTGTCAGGAGAATTCAATGTAAGTTTTGATTTAATTGAATTAGCTCCAATTGTTTATAAAAAAAGTGATTATATGATAACTTGTATGAAGTTGGAACAAGTTATTGATAAAACTAGCTTTTTAGAAATATTAAGTAATGTAAAAACAAAACTGATTTCCATTCTTTTAAGATTAGAAAAAGAATTTGGAAATTTAGATAATCTGGATATTGATGTTGGGTTAAAAAATGATATTGAGTTGGAGAATTTGAATGATTCTATTTCTAAAACTTTGTATCATGATGGGATTTTATAGAAAGTTAAATGAGGATGGAAATATTTAAAGATAAAGATACTCTATTAGTGATATTAGGAGCAAGTATTTCTCTTATATCTAGTTTGCTTATTTTATTAATTCAGGTTTTAATAGAAAGGATTCTGTCAAATAGGGGAAAAGTTAGAATCTATATTAAGTCTGTTTATAGTAAAGGAACTCAAAAACCATGGGGATTTTATAGTCTGGATGGAAAGAAACTGTTTATTGTCCCCTTGTGGATTGAAATTCATAATACAAAGTCTGTAAGGCAGATAGTTAGAAATATAAATTTAGTTTTATACAATAATAAGAAGAAAGTTGCTAAGATGACACAGCTAAGTCATTTTGAAAAATCAAAAGAACTAATTAGCTATGGTGAAAATGGTGCTTACTCTTTTTTGCTTGAAGCTAATGAAATAAAGAGATTTGATTTAGAATTTACTATTTTTCAAAAAGAATTTAATACTAATTTTAATGAGGTAAAGATTTCATATTTTGATTCAAAAGATAAATATCATGAGTTTAAAATTTTTGATATTGATGAACCTTGGACTGTATCAAATAATAAAATTGATGATGATTGGCGATCCATAAATTAGCTCTGTCATTAGCCAAACTTAACAATTAGTAAGAAATCTATGACACAAGAAACAATTCAAATATCCCAGATGTTTTATCAGCCTCTCTGGAACTCGGCGGATGTGCTCCACTAACAGAGAGTGTCGCCAATATTAATCGCACCAACAGAGAGATTGATAACAAAACAGCTGAACTTGTAGACATGGTGGAGCAGCTCAGAGGCACAACGCCTGAAGCTCAGGAAGAACTAGAGAAGTTTTTGGCTGAGTTTGAGAAATAATATTTCATAAACATCCCCCATAACAAACCAATCAAACTGGTCCATTCCGCGCTAGTTCTGATTGGTTTTTCTTATTTCCGGATTTTAAACTGTATTTGTTCTGTATTTCAAATAAATAGATGATTGAAACTTTATTATATATACGTTCTTGACTATAACGTTCGGTATTGTTACGTTTTTGTTACATTTGTTAGGAGTGTATGAATTGTCAGAAAATTTTTATTATAATATGGTTTATAAATAAAGTAAGGAGACTTCTATGCAAAGACAACGTTTTTCACTCCGTAAATACAAGTTCGGTTTGGCTTCTGTTCTGCTGGGAACTGCTCTGGTTTTTGGTGCGGGACAGGCTCGGGCGGATGAGCAGGCAACAGCTAGTTCGTCAGGGCAAGGTCAGCCATCTACCACTGTGGTATCAACGACTGAGTCTGCTTCTCAAGCAGCTAGACCTGAGAGTCAGCCGGCAAGTTCAGCCCCTGTGGAGAAAGCAGCACCAGCTTCTTCTGAATCGGCTGCTTCAAGTACAGATCAGGCTAGTCAGCCTTCTACGGCAGAGGCTAAGGAAGCATCTGCAGCTCCTGTAGAAAAAGGAGCGACTTCTTCATCAGAAGAGGCTTCTTCAAGTTCTGAGAAGGTAACTCAGCCAACTGCCACAGAGACCAAGCCAACAGCTCCAGCTAGTCCGACAGTAGAGTCTCCGGCAGCCGCAAACTCAGACAAGCCTGCTGCTAATCCTGATGCAGTAGCAGAGCCTGCCGCTTCTCAGGATGCTAAACCAAGCAGTATCAGCACCAATGAGATTATCAAGGTTCCTCAGACATGGTCTCAAGGCTATAAAGGTCAAGGCCGTGTGGTAGCCATTATCGATTCAGGTCTGGATGTCCATCACGAGGTTCTGAAGATTTCTGACCCGTCAAAGGCCAAGTATCAGACAGAGGCGGCTTTGGAAGAGGCTAAGAAAAAGGCCGGTATTGACTATGGGAAGTGGTACAACAACAAGGTTGTCTATGCCTATAACTATATCGATGGTGATGACAATATCAAGGAAAAGAATAGTTACTCGCATGGTATGCACGTCACAGGGATTACAGCGGGAAATCCCAACAAGAAAGCTCCTAATGATGAGTATGTCTATGGTGTTGCGCCAGAAGCTCAAGTTATGTTTATGAGGGTCTTCTCAGATCGTCAACGCACAACTAGCGACGCTATCTATATCAAAGCCATTGATGATGCAGTAGCTCTGGGAGCTGATACCATCAATATGAGTCTAGGCTCAGCAACAGGTTCGACGGTTGATGTCAGCCCTAGTTTGCAGGCGGCTATTGAGCGTGCTCGGGCTAAGGGAGTGAGTGTGATCATTGCGGCGGGTAATGACAATACCTTCGGAAGTGAATACTCTAAACCGCTGGTTGAAAATCCAGACTATGGTCTAGTTGGCAGTCCTTCAACAGCAGAAAGCACTATCTCAGTCGCTTCTGTCAATAATACTGTTCTGACAGAGGAAGTCATGGAAGTTCGTGGTCTGGAAAAGAACGATAAGCTTTTGAACGGTCATTTCAGCTACTCCATGGGTGAGACAAATTCAACCTTTGAAAAGGGCAAAGAATATGAATATGTCCATGTTGGTCTTGGCCGTGAAGAGGACTTTGCTGGTAAGGATCTGACAGGGAAGCTGGCTCTTATCCAGCGTGGTTCCTTTACCTTTGCTGAAAAGATTAGAAATGCCATCAGCCATGGTGCTGTTGGTGCTCTGATCTACAATAATGTCGACGGAGCTAACCTTACTATGAGCCTGGACAGTGAATCTAAAAAGGTTCCGTCAGCCTTTATCAGTAAGGAATATGGAGAGGCTTTGGCAGCTGGTAACTACAAGGTGGTCTTTAATGGTCTTAAGGTCAATCGGCCGCATCCAGGAGCAGGTAGTCTGTCTGACTTCTCTAGTTGGGGTGTAACGACAGATGGTTTGCTCAAGCCAGATGTGACCGCACCAGGTGGAGATATCTACTCATCGCTTAATGACAATACCTATGGCTCTATGAAGGGAACCAGTATGGCTACGCCTCATGTGGCTGGTGTGGCGGCTCTGGTCAAGGAATATCTCCTTCAGCACTATCCAGACTTGACACCTGCCCAGAATGCTGACTTAGTCAAAGCCCTCATCATGTCCACAGCTAAGCTGCACGTCAATAAGGAAACTGGTGTCTACACCTCTCCGCGTCAGCAGGGAGCTGGTATCGTAGATACGGCAGCGGCTATTTCTACCGGCCTCTATGTGACAGGGGATAACCAATATCCTAGCGTTTCCTTGGGTAATGTCCAAGACAGCTTCACTTTTGATGTTACGGTTCATAATATCACGGATAAGGACCGGACGCTGAAGATGATTGTCAATACCAATACGGATGCGGTTAAGGATGGCTACTTTACCCTGACACCTCGCAAATTAACTGAAACAGTCTGGCCAGAAGTTACTGTCAAGGCTCACAGCAGCCAGAAAGTGACGGTCAAGGTAAATACTGCTAAGTTTGCGGAAGAGTTGATCAAGCAGATGCCGAATGGCTATTTCCTAGAAGGCTTTGTCCGCTTTGTCGATCCAGCGGATGATGGCGATGTGGTTAGTCTGCCATTTATGGGCTTCCGTGGGCAATTCCAAGATCTTCCAGCTGTAGAAAGACCAATCTATAATCTGGTCCAAGAAGGTAAGTCAGGCTTCTATTACCCAGTGCCAAAGGACAAGAGTATCCTGTCTGATGACAATGTCTCTTCCCTTGTGACAGAGTCAAATGATACACTCTACTCTACCGGTCGAACAGCTGCTCGCAGCTCAATTGTACTGGGAACTGCAGAAAATGCAGATGGTAAGCATGTGCTGCAGCTAGGAGCGGATGGCAAGATTCGCCTGGCCTTTTCACCTAATGGAGATGGTAATCAAGACAGCATCCAGTATCGGACAGTTCTCTATCGCAATATCAATAATCTGACAGCTAGTGTCTATACGGCAGATGATACGGACTATCGCTTCCCAATCTGGCAGAGCAGCACGATTAGAGAAGGCCGCAAGAACTATTATAGTGGTCAGTCAGACAATCCTAAGTCCTACCTACTGGAAGATACATATTGGGATGGTCGTGATAGCAAGGGTGAGAAGTTGGAAGATGGCCTCTATACCTATGTGGTTCGCTATACTCCAGATGTACCAGGTGCTAAAGAGCAGCAGATTAGCTTTAAGCTGCAGATTGATACTCAGAAACCTCTGATTAGCTCAGGCTATATCAGTACCAAGGATGGTGTGGAAACCTTTACGGCTCGCAAGCCAAAAGATGTCGGCAACGGCGGTATTTTGAGAGAACAGGTCTTCTATCTGCAGGCAGATGAAAAAGGGAAAGAGACCTATAAAGCCGTGGATGATTTTGGCATTGAGCGTGATTACGAGCGTCGGGTTTACATCTCAGCCAATGCGGATGGCAGCTACAGCTTGCCAAAAGGAGTGGACAAGTCTAAGATTTTCTATGTGGTAGAGGACTATGCGGGCAACCGTGATGCCCTAGCTCTGTCAGAGCTGGTCAGTGCTGAAAATGATGGTCGTATCCGTGTCGCTCTGGTAGATGCTAATACCCATCAAGATGTATCGTCGACCTTTGTCTATCGAATCAAGGATAGCAAGGGCAAGTATGTCGAACTGGACAAGGGCAAGCAAATCAACGCTCTGCCATTTGGCCGCTATACAGCAGAGATCTTTACTTATGATAAGGATGGGCTTCGTTTCTACAGCGATCTGACTCAGGAGTTTGAGCTGACAGCCCAAGATAGCTTTAAGACGATTGAGTTTCTAGTCAAGAAGCTAGTCTTTGAACCGGTCAGCGTTGCCTTTGATCAAGCTGTTCCGAAGAATACCCAAGTGGTTCTCAAGAATAATAATGGCGATGCCTATACGCTTCCAGCAGAACTGTTTGGCAAGCATGCCTTCGGAAGATCCGTAGCGGCTGGATTCTACTCAGTCTTTGTTAACCTGCCGACTGGCTATGAGCTCTGGGAAAACGAGCCGACTGTCGAGGTCAAAGAAGGTAAGAATAACCTGCTGAAGCTGGGGGTTATCGTCAAGTCAGGCTTGCTGGCAGCTGTCAATCAGCAGTCTAGTCTGGTCGGCACTGCTCAGTATTACAATGCTTCTGCAGCGAAGCGAACAGCCTACGACCAAGCCTATCAGGCAGCCAAGGAAGCTTTGACAAGCAAACTGACCCAAACGCAAGTCGATGCCGTAAGAGCAAAACTAGAAACAGCATCTGCTAATCTAGATGGCAAGGACTCTGATATTGCTGCGGTTAAGGCGGCTGTAGAAGCTTATGCAGCTACCACTAAGACAGGTGCTTATGCCAATGCTAAGGATAGAACTCGCCGTGCTTATGATAAGGCCTTCCAAGCAGTGGCTCTGCTCTTGGTGCAGGACAAGGTGACCCAGGAGCAAATCGATACAGCCCTAGCTCAGCTGACTACAGCAGAGAAGAAGTTGGATGGCAAGGCGACTAACTTTACTAATCTCAAGAAGCTAGTCGATGATGAGGTACATTACCAAGCCATCAGCAATAAGTTTATCTATGCGACTGACGCAGTTAAGGCGGCTTATCTAGAAGCTTATGCACAGGCTAAGGAAGTTTTGGCTAATCCAGGTGCTAGTCAGGAAGATGTCAAAGAAGCTATCGCCAATCTTAGAGCAGCCAAGAGAAAGCTTGATGGCAGAAAGCCAAGAGTAGTAAAACCGAAAAAACCTAAACAAGTCTAATTGGTGTTGAAATCCCTTAAGTTTAAACTTGGGGGATTTTTCGATAAGTATTTTACATTGGCCCTATTTTCTGCTATAATCTTTTTTAGAAAGAATTCTCATTGTCTACTTTTTAGCGAGTTCGGGATAGTGTGAGCCGGATAGGGAAGCAGTGCAGATGGCGCTTTCGGTTATAATTTCAAAAGTAATGAAGTAATAAATTAGGGTGGAACCGCGTCTTGACGCCCCTAGGTGAATAACCTAGGAGTGTCGGATGTGGTTCTTTTGCGTACTGAGTCTATTGTTCGAAAGAAAGGAGATTCGTGGAGAACCTTTACCTTGTAAAAGACGAGAACCAATTCGCAGCTTTTCGAGATTTCGTCGCAAAGAATTCCGCAAAGTTGCAGGCTTATCTAACATTTTTAAAAGACGAGTTTGCGGTTTATGACTTGCCGCAAGCCATCATTTGGTCCGATTTTGATTCTGCTACGCAGATCATTCGTGAAATTCCTGTGCCGGCCTATACAAATGATAGGCGGATGGTTATGACTCCAGAATTGACGATTTGGAAAGATTTGTATCTCCTTCAGTTAGAGAATTACGAGACCTCTCACCAAACTCAAGCAATAGCAAACCACTATCAGTCTTTGTCTGAAAATTCTCTCTTGCAGATTGTTGGACATGAGTTGGCTCATTGGTCGGAGCATTTTTTAGATGACTTTGATGGATACGGTGCCTATATCTGGTTTGAAGAAGGGATGGTTGAGTATATTAGCCGCAAGTATTTCTTTACAGATGAGGAATTTCGAGTGGAAAAAGCTTGTAATCAGTCTCTTGTTGAGCTCTTTCAGAAAAAGCACAGTTGGCACTCATTGAATGATTTCGGTACTTCGACTTATCAAGGGAATTATGCTAGTATTTTTTATGAATACTGGCGCAGTTTTTTGACAGTTGACAAGCTAGTAGAAAATCTAGGCAGCGTGCAAGCGGTCTTTGATTCTTATCATCGGTGGGCAAACACAGATAAAACACTTCCCTTGTTGGATTGGCTCATACAGCAGAAAATAATAGACAAAGAGATATAAACAAACTAAAGGAGTAACAAATGTCTAAGAAATTAACCTTTCACCTCGCCAAAGTCAATTGCGAACCTAAAGGTTCGATTGACTGACGACAACCGCTATGGGGCGGTTTGTCTAGGCTATGTACTAGTTTTTCAAAAGGGAAATAATCGTTCCTTTTTGAACGCTTCGCAAGAATCTCAAGAAACTAAAGGAGTAAAAAATGCCTAAAAAATTAACATTTCAAGAAATAATTTTGACTTTACAGCAGTTCTGGAATGATCAGGGCTGTATGCTTATGCAGGCTTATGATAATGAGAAGGGGGCGGGAACGATGAGTCCCTATACTTTCCTGCGGGCAATTGGGCCTGAGCCTTGGAATGCGGCCTATGTAGAGCCATCTCGTCGGCCAGCAGATGGGCGTTATGGAGAAAATCCGAACCGTCTTTATCAGCACCATCAATTTCAGGTGGTCATGAAGCCATCTCCAAGCAATATCCAAGAACTTTACTTGCAGTCTTTGGAGCTCTTGGGCATCAATCCGCTGGAGCACGACATCCGCTTCGTTGAGGATAACTGGGAAAACCCGTCAACTGGCTCGGCTGGGCTGGGCTGGGAAGTTTGGCTGGATGGTATGGAAATCACGCAGTTCACTTACTTCCAGCAGGTCGGAGGTCTGCCAACTCAGCCAGTAACTGCTGAGGTGACTTATGGTCTGGAACGTCTGGCTTCTTATATCCAAGAAGTGGACTCTGTCTATGACATTGAGTGGGCTGATGGTGTTAAGTACGGTGAAATTTTCACTCATCCTGAGTATGAGCATTCTAAGTACAGTTTTGAGGTCAGCGACCAAGACTTGCTTTTGGGGAATTTTGAGAAGTTTGAAGCAGAAGCTAAGCGCTGTCTGGACGAGCATCTGGTGCACCCAGCCTATGACTATGTTCTCAAATGCTCGCATACTTTTAACCTATTGGATGCGCGTGGAGCTGTATCCGTGACAGAGCGGGCTGGCTATATCGCCCGTATTCGCAATCTGGCGCGTGTTGTGGCTAAGACCTTTGTGGCTGAGCGCAAGCGTCTGGGCTACCCACTTTTGGATGCTGAGACTCGCGAGAAACTCTTGGCAGAGGAGGGAGAATAATCATGGTAAAAAATTTATTAGTTGAATTAGGCTTGGAGGAAATGCCAGCCTATGTCGTGACACCGAGCATGAAGCAGCTGCGCGACAAGATGGGAGCCTTTCTGACAGACCATCGTCTGACCTTTGAGAAAATTGAAATGTTCTCCACACCTCGTCGTCTGGCGGTGCGCGTGGTTGGCTTGGCGGACCAGCAGTCTGATTTGACCGAAGATTTCAAAGGCCCTTCTAAGAAAATTGCTCTGGACGCAGATGGGAACTTCACCAAGGCTGCAGAAGGCTTTGTTCGTGGCAAGGGCTTGACGGTTGAGGATATTACTTTCCGCGAAATCAAGGGGGAAGAATACGTCTATGTGACCAAGGAAGAGGTCGGCCGCCCGGTAGAGGAAATCATCCCAGCAGTGACAGAAGTTCTGCAAGCTCTGACCTTCCCTGTCAGCATGCACTGGGCCAACAATACCTTTGAATACATCCGCCCAGTCCACACCTTGACTGTGCTCCTAGATGAGCAGGCCTTTGATTTGGATTTCTTGGATATCAAGAGCGGCCGTACGAGCCGAGGACACCGTTTCTTGGGGCAAGAAACGGAGATTGCTTCAGCAGATTCCTATGAAGATGACCTACGGGCTCAGTCTGTCATTGCCAGTCCTCTTGAGCGGGGTGATATGATTGTTGAGCAGATTCGAGCACTGGAAGAGGAGCACGGTGTTTCTATCGAAATTGACGAAGACCTGCTCAATGAAGTGTTGAATCTGGTAGAATATCCAACTGCTTTCCTAGGTAATTTTGATGCTAAATACTTAGAGGTGCCAGAGGAAGTGCTGGTAACTTCCATGAAAGAGCACCAGCGTTACTTTGTTGTGCGCGATGCTGAAGGCAAGCTTTTGCCGCACTTCATCTCTGTTCGCAACGGAAATGCAGAGCACTTAGAAAATGTCATCAAAGGAAATGAAAAAGTCTTGGTGGCTCGTCTGGAAGATGGGGAATTCTTCTGGCGGGAAGACCAAAAACTAGCTATTGCCGACTTGGTTGAAAAGCTGAGCAATGTGACCTTCCATGAAAAGATTGGCTCTCTGGCAGAGCACATGGAGCGGACTGGTAAGATTGCTGCTCTCTTGGCTCAAGAAGCAGGATTGGATGCTGATGAGACGGCCGACTTGGCTCGTGCAGCGGCTATTTATAAGTTTGACTTGCTGACTGGCATGGTTGGTGAGTTTGATGAGTTGCAAGGTATCATGGGTGAGAAGTATGCTCTTCTGGCTGGTGAGAATGCTGCGGTGGCAGCTGCTATTCGGGAGCACTATATGCCGACTTCAGCCGATGGCGAATTGCCTGATACTAAGGTCGGAGCAGTCTTGGCTCTGGCTGATAAGCTGGATACCATTTTGTCCTTCTTCTCAGTTGGCTTGATTCCGAGCGGTTCCAATGACCCTTATGCGCTGCGCCGTGCAACTCAGGGTGTTGTGCGTATCTTGGATAAGTTTGGCTGGAACATTGACTTGGCTCAGCTTCTTGGTCGACTTTACGAACTCAAGTTTGATAGTCTAAGTTATGACAATCAAGAGGCAGTACTAGACTTCTTCCATGCCCGCGTTGAGAAAATGATGGATCGCAGCATTCCGAAAGACATCGTGACAGCTGTTCTTCAAAGCACTAACTTTGTCGTACGTGATTTGGTAGAAACTGCTGCGCTTTTAGCAGAAAAAGCTCAGGAAGACAACTTCAAGTCAGCAGTGGAAAGCCTGTCTCGGGTCTTTAATCTAGCTGAGAAAGCCCAAGGGCAGACAGCTATCAATCCAGCTCTCTTTGAAAATCAAGAGGAAAAAGACTTGGCTGCGGCTATTGAATCAGTGGAGCTGACATCTGACTTAGCTGCCAATCTGGACCAACTCTTTGCTCTCAGTCCAGTTATTGATGCTTTCTTTGACCATACCATGGTCATGGCAGAAGATGAAGCTGTGCGTAACAATCGCCTGGCTCTCCTGGCGTCTTTGACGGCTAAAGTAGGGCAGTTGGCGAAATTTAATCAGATTAATACCAAATAAAAGGTAAGGGAGGTGGAATCATGGATCCTAAAAAAATTGCCCGTATTAATGAACTGGCTAAAAAGAAAAAAACGGAAGGTTTAACTGCTGAGGAAAAAGTGGAACAAGCCAAGCTTCGTGAAGAGTATATCGAAGGCTACCGTCGCTCTGTTCGTCACCACATCGAAGGTATCAAGATTGTTGACGAGGCTGGCAATGATATCACTCCTGAAAAATTGCGTCAAGTTCAGCGCGAGAAAGGTCTTCATGGTCGTAGTCTAGATGACCCAGAGTCTTAAGTAAATATAAAAAAATCCCTCGCTAGGAAGCTAGAAAGTTCCTGTCGAGGGGTTCTTTTATTCTTGTTTACGTTTTTTCAAAATACGGAGAGCTACATAGATGCAGCTAGCGATGATTGCTACATCCAGCCAGAAAATCCAAGGCTCCGTGATACGGAAAAAGAAATAAGCAGCGATGGCAATAATGAGGGACAGAATGCCTAGATCCATTTTTTCTTTGAGATTGAGTCTCATAGGTCTTCTTCCTCCTTTTTTTGTGCTTGGCGAATCTTTCCTTTGGAAATAAAATGCATAATCAGTCCAAATCCAAGACCAGCAGCTAAACCAGTTATAATAAGTTTTGGCTGAAGCAAAACTTGTAGGATATCTTTCTTTTCCATGACAGCTATCATGATGCCGAAGAGAGGGTAAAAGAGCAGCCAATAAGAGAAGCCTGCTTTGAGGCCAGCATGTTTCATAGCTTTTTCTTCTTTTTCATCCTGAAGTCCTAGCTCTAGATCATCAATTCCTTTACGCCGTGCTTGGATGATTATATAGACACAGAAGCCGAGGATAAGGATTTCCAGCAGGATAGGATAGGCAACAGCGATAATTTTGGGCCAGCGAAAGGCTAGGGGAAAGGCGATGGCATTGCCAAAAATCAGAATAAAGAAAAGCCAGATAAAGCCTATATTTCCTAGATGCTCAGCCTGTTGGCGCTTTTGCTCGTCCAAAGGTCCAGTAATGCCGTAAAATCGTTTAATCATCTTGTCTGAGAATGTTTCTTTTTTCATGTTTGTGTCCTTTCTTTAGGTATGAAATTTGCTACAGGGAAGAATTCTTAGTCCTCAGAATCTTCATCTGTCAGCTGGGGCTCCCAAAAGAGGGCGTTGAGGTCAGTATCCAGCGCTCTAGCCAGATTGATACAGAGCTCGAGGGTGGGGTTGTATTTGTTATTTTCAATCATATTGATAGTTTGCCGCGATACCCCGATAGACTTGGCCAACTCTAGCTGAGACATCTTTTTTTCTTTTCGAAATTCTTTGACACGATTCATTACACCCTTCCTTTCTAATACTATAACTGATAACTTTCAACAAGTTTGTCAGTTATATTTGACTTTTATTTTATGCTAGTATAATACTTTTTGGAAAAAGTGTCAAGTATATCTGACAAAAAATTTAAAAAAGGATTTCATCCGCTTACTTTTTCTTTTAAATTTTTTTTTGCTTTTGAATGTGATATAATAAGTAAGATATGACAAACGAATTTCATCACATTACGGTTCTTCTTCATGAAACGGTTGACCAGTTGGCGGTTAAGCCTGACGGCATCTATATCGATGCGACCCTTGGCGGTGCTGGTCACAGCGAATATCTTTTGAGCCAGCTCGGAGATGAGGGGCATCTCTATGCCTTTGATCAGGACCAGACGGCTATTGACAATGCTAAAAAGCGTTTGGCTCCTTATGTAGAGCGGGGGATGGTGACCTTTATCAAGGACAATTTCCGCCACCTCAAGAGCCGTTTGCAAGAAGCCGGTGTGGAAGAAATTGATGGGATTTGTTATGATTTAGGCGTTTCCAGCCCTCAGCTGGATCAGCGTGAGCGTGGTTTTTCCTATAAACAGGATGCGCCTTTGGATATGCGCATGAACCGCGAGGCAGCCTTGACAGCTTTTGAGGTTGTCAATCATTATAGCTATCAGGATTTGGTACGAATCTTTTTTAAATACGGCGAAGATAAGTTTTCTAAGCAGATTGCTCGCAAGATTGAGCAGGCTAGAAGTATCAAGCCTATTGAAACAACGACAGAATTGGCTGAAATTATCAAGTCAGCTAAGCCAGCTA
The DNA here is from genome assembly GCF_050220005.1 of Streptococcus sanguinis. Classification (GTDB taxonomy): domain Bacteria; phylum Bacillota; class Bacilli; order Lactobacillales; family Streptococcaceae; genus Streptococcus; species Streptococcus sanguinis_Z. Next base: position 1,895,282 of record NZ_CP071413.1, on the reverse strand, counting down.
AGGAGCTGAAGAAGAAAGGCCACCCGGCCAAGCAGATTTTTCAAGCTATTCGGATTGAAGTCAATGATGAATTGGGCGCAGCGGATGAGTCTATTCAGCAGGCCATTGATCTGCTAGCGGTGGACGGCCGGATTGCGGTCATTACTTTTCATTCGCTGGAAGATCGTCTGACCAAGCAGCTTTTCAAGGAGGCGTCAACAGTAGATGTTCCTAAGGGCTTGCCCTTTATACCTGATGAACTGCAGCCTAAGCTGGAGCTGGTCAGCCGCAAACCAATTTTACCAAGCAAAGAAGAATTAGAAAGCAATAATCGGGCTCATTCCGCCAAGCTGCGCGTGGCCCGTAAGATACACAAGTGAGGAAGAAATGTCAGAAAAAAGACCAAACCCGCTTCAAGATCAGATGAGAAAATTTTCCCGAGTTGAGAAGGCCTTTTACGGATCTATCGTTTTGACTGCCATTATTTTAGCGGTCAGCATCGTCTTTATGCAGACCAAGCTATTGCAGGTGGACCGGGATTTGACAGAAGTTAATACCCAGATTGAAGCGGAGCAGACAGAGCTAGCCGACATCAAGCAGGAAGTCAATGAACTGACCCGCTATGAAAGGCTGTCCCAGCTGGCCAGCTCTCAGGATATGAAACTCCAGAAGGGAAATCGTAAAACAGTGAGTTCAACGGATGAAGAATAGAATTTTTGAAAGAATTAAAAAATACGCCCTGAAAAATAGGCAAACCCCTGAATACAATCGGCGGCAAGTGGGAAAGAGCATGAGCATCTTAGCTATCTTTCTCTTTTTCGTTTTCTTGATTAATTTTGCCATTATTATCGGGACAGACCAGAAGTTCGGTGTTAATCTGTCAAAGGGAGCAGAAGTGGTCCATCAAAAGACGGTCACAGTCGCTGCCCGGCGTGGAACGATTTATGACCGAAATGGTGTTCCCATTGCAGAGGATGCCACGACTTATAATGTCTATGCCATTATTGACAAGAGCTACAAGTCAGCTACCGGCAAGATTCTCTATGTAGAAGAATCCCAGTACGATAAGGTGGCAGAGATTTTCAATCAATACCTAGAATTGGATAAGGACTACGTCAAAACCCAGCTGTCGCAGAAAAATCTCAAGCAGGTTTCCTTCGGGGCACAGGGCAATGGCATTACCTACAGTAATATGAACGCTATGCGGGAAGCCTTTGAAGCTGCTGGTATTGAAGGGATTGACTTTACTACCAGTCCCAACCGCAGTTATAGTAACGGTGTCTTTGCCTCCCAGTTTATCGGTCTTGCCCAGCTGCAGGAGGATAAGGAAGGCAATAAGACGCTGAAAGGGACTTCTGGCATGGAGCAGGCTCTGGATAGGATTCTTGCTGGTCAGAATGGGATTGTGACCTACGAAAAAGACCGGAATGGCAATGTTGTGCCTGGGTCAGAAAAGGTCTCTGTACAAGCAGAGGACGGCAAGGACGTCTATACAACGCTGTCGGCTGATTTGCAAACCTACCTAGAAACGCGGATGAACGCTTTCCAGGAAAAAGTCAAAGGTAAGTTTGTCAATGCAACCTTGGTCAGTGCCAAGACCGGCGAAATCCTAGCTACCTCTCAACGGCCGACCTATAATGCCGATACCAAGGAAGGCTTGAATGAGAAAAATCTGGGCAATTGGAATACCATGCTCTATCAAGGTCAGTATGAGCCTGGATCTACCATGAAGGTCATGACTCTAGCTTCAGCTATTGATAATGGCAGCTTTAATCCTAACGATACCTATGACAGTAGAGAATACAAGGTTATGGATGCGACCATTCGGGACTGGAACGTCAACATGGGGATTTCAGAAGGGGAAACCCTGACCTTTGCCCAAGGATTTACCTATTCCAGTAACGTTGGTATGACTATTTTGGAGCAGAAGATGGGCAATGACAAGTGGCTGGACTACTTGAGTAAGTTTAAGTTTGGTCTGCCGACCCGCTTTGGGATGGGGAATGAAACTTATGGCTCCTTGCCAGGTGATAACTATGTTACGATTGCCATGAGTTCTTTTGGTCAAGGGATTGGTGTGACCCAGGTGCAGATGTTGCGTGCCTTCTCGTCCGTTGCCAATGACGGCGTCATGGTGGAGCCTAAGTTTATCAATGCCATCCATGATCCAAAAACCAATACAGCTCGTAAGACAGCGACAGAAATTATCGGAAATCCTGTCTCAGAAAAAGCAGCTCAAACCACTCGGGATTATATGGTTCAGGTCGGAACAGACCCCTACAAAGGAACCCTGAATGTCGGTGGAGAACCCGTCATTCAAGTGGCCGGTCAGAATGTCGCTGTCAAGTCAGGGACCGCTCAGATCGCTTCTGAAAATGGTTATCTAGAGGGTGAGAACGACTACATCTACTCAGTTGTTGCCATGACGCCGGCAGAAAATCCTGAATTTATCATGTATGTGACAGTTCAGCAGCCCGAGGAAAAATTCCAGCCTATATTTTGGCAGGAAGTGGTCAATCCGGTCTTGGAAGAAGCTGTCGCTCTCAAAGACAGTCTTAATCTGACGACAGAGACGACTCCAGCTCTTGAAACAGTCACTGAAGAAACTAGCTATAAAATGCCATCGCTGGAAGAACTGACCAAGCAACTAGGTCTGAAACATCAAGTCAGTCCTGGCGGTCTGGCAGATGAATTGCGCCGCAACCTCGTCCAACCAATTGTGCTGGGAACAGGTGGCAAGATTAAAAAAGTATCTGTCAAAGAAGGTAAAAATCTCAAGGCTAATCAACAGGTTTTGATCTTGTCAGATGATTTAGAAAGTCTGCCTGATATGTACGGTTGGACCAAGGCCAATGTCGAACGTTTTGCGAAGTGGCAGGACATTGAAGTCACTTTCAAAGGAGAGGGCTCCAAAGTCGTCAAGCAGAGCGAAAAGACCAATACTTCGCTGAAAAATCTCAAGAAAATAACAATTACAATGGGAGACTAATATGCTTATTGCTCTTATTGCAGGAATCGTAACTTTTATCCTAACTATCATCGGCATTCCTGCCTTTATTCGTTTTTACCATAAGGCTCGTATCACAGGCCAACAGATGCACGAAGATGTCAAGCAGCATCAGGCCAAGGCCGGAACACCAACCATGGGTGGTACTGTCTTTCTCTTGACATCCGTTCTGGCCAGCTTTGTTATCGGTCTGTTTTCGCATCAGTTGTCCAACGGCCTCATCATGATTCTTTTTATCTTGGTCCTGTATGGCGTTGTCGGCTTTTTGGACGACTTCCTCAAGGTGTTTCGTAAGATCAACGAGGGTCTAAATCCCAAGCAGAAACTGTTTTTGCAGCTGGTCGGCGGAGTTGTCTTTTACTTCTTTTATAATCAGCACGGTGCAGGTGACCAGCTGAATGTCTTCACCGTTCCTGTCCAGATAGGCTTCCTCTATGTCTTTTTCGTCCTTTTTTGGCTGATTGGCTTCTCCAATGCTGTCAATCTGACGGATGGAATTGATGGTTTGGCCAGCATTTCTGTGGTCATTAGCTTGGTGGCCTATGCTGTGATTGCTGTTGAGCAGAAGCGTTTTGATATTTTGATTGTCATCATCAGTATGATTGGTGGCTTGCTAGGCTTCTTTGTCTTCAACCACAAGCCCGCTAAAATCTTCATGGGAGATGTGGGAAGCCTGGCTTTGGGCGGTATGCTGGCTGCTATCTCCATTTCCCTTCACCAAGAGTGGACCCTGCTCTTGATTGGGATCGTCTATGTGTTTGAAACGACCTCTGTCATGATGCAGGTGACCTACTTCAAGCTGACCGGCGGCAAGCGGATTTTCCGGATGACCCCGGTTCATCACCACTTTGAGCTTGGTGGCCTAACTGGCCACGGCAAGGAGTGGAGCGAGTGGAAAGTCGATTTCTTCTTCTGGGGAATCGGTATCGTGGGTAGTCTCCTGACCCTAGCTATCCTATATCTATAGCAAGAAGCGAGTCTCTGGCTCGCTTTTCTGCTTCTTAGATTTAAGGATAAGCAGGATGGTTATTTTTTTGGTATAATAGTTAGGATAATAGAATAGAGGACAAGATGAAATTTACAGAATTTAAGTTTAAAGATTATATTCAGGAAGCGCTCAGGGATTTGAACTTCCTCGAAGCGACTCCAGTCCAAGAGAAGCTGATTCCTGTGGTATTATCAGGTCGGGATTTGGTTGGCGAGTCCAAGACAGGCTCTGGGAAGACCCACACTTTTTTGCTGCCGATCTTTCAAATGCTGGATGAGGAGGCAGACAGTGTGCAGGCTGTCATTACAGCCCCAAGTCGAGAGCTGGCAGCACAGATTTATCAGGCGGCTCGGCAGTTGGCTAGCTTTTCTGAAAGAGAGATTCGGGTGGCCAACTATGTCGGTGGGACAGACAAGGCTCGCCAAATTGGCAAGTTAGAATCCAGTCAGCCCCATATTGTCATCGGAACGCCTGGGCGGATTTATGACTTGGTAGAGTCTGGCGACTTGGCCATTCACAAGGCCAAGACCTTTGTCGTTGACGAGGCAGATATGACACTGGACATGGGCTTTTTGGCGACGGTTGATAAGATTGCAGGCCGGCTGCCAAAGGACCTGCAGTTTCTTGTTTTTTCAGCGACCATTCCGCAGAAGCTCCAGCCTTTTTTGAAAAAATACCTGTCTAATCCAGTTATTGAGCAGATTAAGACCAAGACTGTCATTGCGGACACCATTGAAAACTGGCTCTTGTCAACCAAGGGACGAGATAAAAATGCCCAGATTTATCAAATCAGTCAGCTCCTGCAGCCTTATCTGGCTATGATTTTCGTTAATACCAAGACGAGGGCAGACGAGCTGCACAGCTATCTGACAGCTCAAGGGCTCAAAGTTGCTAAGATTCATGGGGATATCGCTCCTCGGGAGCGCAAGCGTATCATGAATCAGGTCAAGAATCTGGATTTTGAGTACATTGTCGCTACTGACTTGGCCGCGAGGGGGATTGATATCGAAGGTGTCAGTCATGTTATCAACGATGCCATTCCTCAGGACTTGTCTTTCTTTGTCCATCGGGTAGGCCGGACCGGCCGCAATGGTCTTCCCGGCACAGCCATTACCCTCTACCAGCCGAGTGATGACTCAGATATTCGGGAGTTGGAAAAGATGGGGATTAAATTCACTCCCAAGATGATAAAAGATGACGAGTTCCAGGATACCTACGACCGAGACCGTCGAGCCAATCGGGAAAAGAGCCGGGAGAAGCTGGATACAGAAATGCTGGGGCTGGTCAAGAAGAAAAAGAAAAAAATCAAACCAGGCTACAAGAAAAAAATCCAGTGGGCAGTGAACGAAAAGCGCCGCAAGACTAAGCGAGCAGAGAATCGTGCACGTGGTCGAGCAGAGCGTAAGGCTAAGCGCCAAACCTTTTAGTGATATACTTTTCTTATAGCTGTGATAAGAAAAATATATTAGTCTTTGTGAGATAGATATGATAGACTAGTGAAACTAGTCTATTTTTATATTGGGCTTAGTGTGGTCTGTTTGGTATTTGGATACATAATATTTGCACAGACTGCTCATATTTTAATTGGCAAAAAGGCCGTAGCTTGCTAGTCCAAGCGGAGCAAATTCTTTGTTTTGTTTCAGAATTATGTTAAAATATTTCATTATCAAGAAAAGGAAGTAATAATGGTGGTTACAACTTATCTTCTGACAACTGGTTGGTATGAGGAGTTCCTCAAGTTCATTCCAGATGGTAAATTATTTAGTTTAAGGGCTGTTTTTGAGGCCATTCCGGGCATTTTGCAAAATCTGCCGATCACCCTCCTCTTGACAGTGGGTGGTGCAGTTTTTGGTATTATGCTTGCCATGGTTTTTGCTATCGTCAAGATTAATCGGGTTAAAGTCCTGTATCCGATTCAGGCTTTCTTTGTCAGCTTTCTGAGAGGAACACCTCTGCTGGTCCAGCTCATGCTGACCTATTTTGGGATTCCTTTATTGCTGAAGGCCATCAATCAGCAGTATGGCACAAGTTTTAATATTAATGATATTCCAGCGTCTGTCTTTGCGATTGTTGCCTTTGCTTTCAACGAAGCGGCTTATGCCAGTGAGACCATCCGAGCTGCAATCTTGTCCGTGGATCCGGGAGAAATCGAGGCTGCTCGCAGCTTAGGGATGACCAACAAGCAGGTTTATATGCGTGTCATTATCCCCAATGCAGCAGTAGTGGCGACGCCTAGTCTTATTAATTCCCTGATTGGCTTGACAAAGGGTACTTCTCTGGCCTTTAGTGCTGGTGTAGTGGAAATTTTTGCCAAGGCACAGGCTATCGCGGGGGCGGACTACCGTTACTTTGAGCGTTTTATTTCGGTTTCGCTGATTTATTGGGCAGTCAATATTCTCATTGAGCAACTTGGCCGCTGGATCGAAAAGATGATGGATATCAAGCAGCCGGATAAATTTGAATCGCTTCAGCAAGCAGAAGGAGAAGGAATCTGATGATTAATATTTCACATTTAAGTAAGACTTTTTCAGGTCAAAAGGTTCTGGATGATCTCAGTTTGGACATTCAAAAAGGCGAAGTGGTAGCTTTGATTGGCTCTTCGGGTGCTGGGAAGTCAACCTTCCTCCGCAGTCTCAACTATCTGGAACAGCCAGATAGCGGAAAGATTGCTATCGACGGCTTCAAAGTGGATTTTTCAAGGATTTCCAAAGATGAGATCTTGCTGCTGCGCCGCAAGCTAGCCATGGTCTTTCAGCAGTTCAACCTCTTTTCTCGTCGGACGGCTCTGGAAAATGTTAAGGAAGGTCTACTGGTAGTTAAGAAATTGTCAGACCAAGAAGCGACTAAGCTAGCCAAGGAAGAGTTAGCAAAGGTTGGCTTGTCAGACCGAGAAAATCACTATCCTAGACATCTGTCAGGCGGTCAGAAGCAGCGGGTGGCTTTGGCAAGGGCTTTAGCTATGAAGCCAGATGTTCTTTTGCTAGACGAGCCGACCTCAGCCTTGGATCCCGAGTTAGTTGGAGAAGTAGAGAAATCAATCGCTGATGCAGCCAAGTCTGGCCAGACCATGATCCTGGTCAGTCATGATATGTCCTTTGTCGCTCAGGTGGCCGACAGGGTACTCTTTTTGGACAGGGGGAAAATCATAGAGTCTGGGACACCAGATGAGATCATCCATCATCCAAAGGAAGAAAGAACCAAGGAATTTTTTGCTAGTTACAAACGGACCTATATTTGATATAATAGAGACAGTGAAGGCTCAGTTGGCTAGACCAGCTGAGTTTGTTTTCAGTCTTAGCATACTGTGGAGCAGGCTTTCTTGTCTAGTGGGTGTTTTTGCTGACAGCTAGATTTGGAGTTGTTCCCTTTCTTTGCACTATGAGGCTGATTGACCTTTGAGGAGTTGACATGTTAGATCAAATATTTGCACTTTATATCGAGAGCCTGCTTTATACAGCAGTCGGTGTAGGGATCATTGCGGGTTTATGGATTGGACTTCGGATGATTCGCCGCAAGGACAAGACAGCCAAGGAGCGTCAGAGCCATCTGTACGATGTCCTTCTGATTGTCATTATGACGATTCCAGTCCTGTCTTTTGCGACGTTGGGCCTGCTCATTGTCCTAAAAGCTTAAATGCTTGTAAAACTGTAGAAAAGTTGTTAGAATAATTCTAGTTACAACAAGGAGAAAGAAGAGTTATGTACGATACAATTATTATTGGAGCTGGGCCTGCCGGCATGACAGCTGCCCTCTATGCAGCCCGCAGTAACCTAAAAGTTGCCCTGCTGGAGCGTGGTATTCCTGGTGGTCAGATGAACAATACTGCTGACATTGAAAACTATCCAGGCTATGCCAATATCAGTGGTCCTGAGCTAGCAGAGAAAATGTTTGAACCTCTGGAGAACCTGGGTGTTGAACATCTATTTGGCCTAGTAGAGAAAATTGAAGACCGAGGTGATTTCAAGGAAATCATCACAGAGGATGAGCGTTTTGAAGCTAAAACAGTCATCATTGCTTCTGGTGCCAATCATCGTCATCTGGGGGTTCCTGGTGAGGAAGACTACAACAGCCGCGGCGTTTCCTACTGTGCGGTCTGTGATGGTGCCTTCTTCCGCGATGAAGACCTGCTGGTTGTCGGTGGAGGCGACTCAGCGGTAGAGGAAGCTATTTTCCTGACGCGCTTTGCAAAAAGTGTGACCATTGTTCACCGTCGCGATGAGCTGCGTGCACAAAAAGTGCTGCAGGATCGCGCCTTTACCAACGAAAAGATTCGCTTTGTCTGGGATTCTGTAGTGGAAAGTATCCATGGTGATGAACGTAAGGTGACTGGTGTAACTTTCAAGAATGTCAAGACAGGTGAGGTTAGTCAGGCAGAGTTTGGCGGTATCTTTATCTATGTTGGCTTAGATCCAGTTAGCGAATTTGCTGCGGACTTGGGCATCACTGATGAGGCTGGCTGGATTCTGACGGATCATCAAATGAAAACGTCAGTAGCAGGCATTTACGCTGTTGGTGATGTTCGCCAGAAAGACCTGCGCCAGATTACGACGGCTGTTGGCGATGGTGCCATTGCCAGTCAGGAAGCCTACAAATATCTTACAGAGCAAGCATAAAAATATAAGCTAAGCAAGTGTGTCTATTCAAGTGAGTTGACAGGATTTGCTTAGCTTTTTTGGAATTATGATATAATATAAGGTATCTAGCATAAAGGAGCAAGAAGATGTACCCAGATGATAGTTTAACTCTGCACACTGATTTGTACCAAATCAACATGATGCAGGTTTATTTCAAGCAAAATATTCACAACAAGCGTGCAGTTTTTGAAGTTTTTTTCCGTAAAAATCCTTTCAATAACGGCTACGCGGTTTTTGCGGGCTTGGAAAGAATTATTTCCTATCTCAATAATCTGACATTCAGCCAGAGCGATTTAGATTATTTGCAATCCTTGGGCTATCACGGAGAGTTTCTGGATTATTTGCGAAATCTCAAGATGAGCCTGACCGTAAGGTCTGTTCAGGAAGGTGATTTGGTTTTTGCCAATGAGCCAATCGTGCAGGTGGAAGGTCCACTGGCTCAGTGTCAGCTGGTTGAGACTGCCCTGCTCAATATCGTTAATTTTCAGACCCTGATTGCCACTAAGGCAGCCCGTATCCGCTCTATTATCGAAGATGAGCCACTGATGGAGTTTGGTACGCGCCGAGCACAGGAAATGGATGCTGCTATTTGGGGGACCAGGGCTGCGGTGATTGGCGGAGCGAACGGTACCAGCAATGTTCGGGCTGGCAAGCTCTTTGATATTCCAGTCTTGGGAACGCATGCCCATGCTCTCGTTCAAGTCTATGGAAATGATTATGAAGCCTTTAAAGCTTACGCTGAGACTCATCATAACTGTGTTTTCCTAGTAGATACTTACGATACATTGCGTCTAGGTGTTCCGGCAGCCATTCGGGTGGCGCGTGAGCTGGGAGACAAGATTAAGTTTCTGGGAGTCCGCATTGATTCGGGAGACCTTGCCTATATTTCTAAGAAGGTTCGGCAGCAATTAGATGAAGCTGGCTTCCCTGATGCTAAGATTTATGCGTCCAATGATCTGGATGAAAATACCATTCTCAATTTGAAAATGCAAAAAGCTAAGATTGATGTCTGGGGTGTGGGAACCAAGCTCATTACGGCCTACGACCAGCCGGCTTTAGGAGCAGTTTATAAGATTGTTGCTATTGAAGATGAGAATGGAGAATTGCGCAATACCATCAAGCTGTCCAATAATGCCGAAAAAGTTTCTACACCAGGTAAGAAGCAGGTTTGGCGTATTACCAGCCGCGAAAAAGAGAAGTCCGAGGGAGACTACATTACCTATGATGGCATTGATGTCAATAGCTTGGAAGAGCTGGAAATGTTCCATCCTACCTATACCTACATCAATAAAAGGGTCAAAAATTTTGATGCCGTACCGCTTTTGGTGGATATTTTCCAAGAAGGAAATTTGGTCTATTCTCAGCCGAGCCTGACCGAGATTCAAGCCTATGCCCGTAAGGAATTTGATAAACTTTGGGACGAGTACAAACGAGTTCTCAATCCACAGGATTATCCAGTTGACCTGGCTAGAGATATTTGGCAGGATAAGATGGCCTTGATTGACCAGATGCGCAAGAAAGCCTACCAGACAGGAGCAGAAAAATGAGCCTACAAGAAGAAATTATCGCTCAACTGGGCGTCAAACCAGTGATTGACCCGGAGGAAGAAATCCGCAAGTCAGTGGACTTTCTCAAGGCCTATCTGAGAAAACATCTTTTTTTGAAAAGCTATGTTTTGGGAATTTCTGGCGGTCAGGACTCAACCTTGGCTGGCCGCTTAGCTCAGCTGGCTGTAGAGGAAATGCGGGCTGAGACTGGGGATGATAGCTATTGCTTTATCGCAGTTCGTTTGCCTTACGGTATCCAAGCAGATGAAGATGATGCGCAAAAAGCTCTGGCTTTTATCCAGCCTGATGTCAGTCTGACAGTCAATATCAAGGAATCTGCTGATGCCATGACAAGGGCTGTGGAGGCAACGGGGACCAAAGTCTCTGATTTTAACAAGGGCAATATCAAGGCTCGCAGCCGTATGATTGCCCAGTATGCTTTGGCCGGTTCATACAGTGGAGCTGTCATTGGAACCGATCATGCAGCAGAAAATGTCACCGCCTTTTTCACCAAGTTTGGGGATGGCGGAGCAGATATCTTACCACTTTACCGTCTCAATAAGCGTCAAGGCAAGCAGCTTTTGGCCGCCTTGGGAGCGGATCCGGCTCTCTATGAAAAGGTGCCGACGGCTGATTTGGAAGAAGAAAAGCCTGGGATTGCGGATGAAGTCGCTCTGGGAGTGACCTATAATGAAATTGACGATTATCTCGAAGGCAAGTCCGTTTCAGCCAAAGCCCAAGAAACTATCGAATCTTGGTGGCATAAAGGCCAGCACAAACGCCATTTGCCGATTACGATTTTTGATGAATTTTGGAAGTGAAAATCTCTATTGAAACTTTTTAGTTTGAGCTAAGAAACGAGGAAGCTATGAAAAAGATTGGTACACAGTCCATTGAAACCAAACGTCTTTTACTAAGACCTTTTCTGGAATCGGATGCTCAAGCTATGTATGACAACTGGGCTTCTCGTCCGGATAATTTGCTGCATGTGACCTGGTATGCTCACGAGAGTCCTGAAGTCACTCAACAGTCTATTGCTCGCTGGGTTGAGAATTATCAAAACATGGATTTTTATAAGTGGGCCATCTGCCTGAAGGAAAACCCTGAACAAGTGCTTGGTGATATCAGTGTGGTTGATAGAGATGAAACAGTCAATTCTTGCGAGGTCGGTTATATTTTAAGTAAAGACTACTGGGGGCAGGGGCTGATGACAGAAGCTTTGAAAGCTGTTTTAATCTATCTCTTGCAAGACGCAGGATTCAATCGTGTCACAGCAAGATTTGTAACAGCCAATCCAGCTTCTGGGCGTGTTATGGCTAAAGCTGGCATGAGCTACGAAGGCACTTTCCGTCAGGTTGTATTTCATAAAGGACAAGTCAAAGATTTTTCCGTCTATGGAATCCTAAGATCCGATTTAGAAAAAGGCTAGGACTCTTTTGTCCAGCCTTTTTACTTGCGCTCCTTTTTTAAAGTTCTATAATAGATGTATAATGACAAGGAGGATTCTATGCATTCGTTAGAACAAGATTTTACAGATAAGCTGTATGCTGCTTATGAGGCCAATCCCAAGTTTGCAGCGATGGAAAATGCCATCAGTCACAATGGCCTTTTGGCTTCCTTAGAGAAGCGAAGCGCCGCTGTGGAAAACACACCTGTCTTTTCGCTGGATCTTACTAAGGACAAGGTTAGCGACCAGAAAGCTTCAGGGCGCTGTTGGATGTTTGCAGCTCTTAATACCTTCCGCCACAAGATGATTGCTGGTTTCCAACTGGAGGATTTTGAGCTATCTCAGGCCCATACCTTCTTTTGGGATAAATATGAAAAATCCAACTGGTTCTTGGAGCAGGTGATTGCGACAGCTGACCAAGAATTGACCAGCCGTAAGGTCAAGTTTCTCTTAGATACGCCACAGCAGGATGGCGGTCAGTGGGATATGGTTGTTTCCCTCTTTAAAAAATATGGTGTCGTGCCCAAGTCAGTCTACCCGGAGTCTATCTCATCCAGCAATAGCCGTGAACTCAATCAGATTCTCAATAAACTCTTGCGTCAGGATGCGCAGATTTTGCGAGAATTAAGAGCGGAAGGGGCAGAATCGTCAGAACTTCAGACCAAGAAAGAAGAACTCCTACAAGAAGTCTTTAACTTCTTAGCTATGAATTTAGGCTTGCCACCTCGCCAGTTTGACTTTTCTTATCGCGATAAAGACAATCATTTCCATAGCGAGAGCGGATTGACACCTCTAACTTTCTATCAAAAATATGTCGATCTAAAGCTAGATGACTATGTCTCTATCATCAATGCGCCAACTGCAGACAAGCCTTATGGACGGTCCTATACAGTTGAGATGTTGGGAAATGTCGTTGGCAGTAAGCCGGTTCGCTATTTGAATGTTGAAATGAACCGACTAAAAGAGCTGGCTATTGCTCAAATGCAGGCTGGCGAGACCGTTTGGTTTGGCTCAGATGTTGCTCAGTCTAGCAATCGTAAGGCCGGTGTTATGGCTGAGGGGATGCACGATTTCACTGCTAGCATGGATATTCGACTAACTCAGGATAAGGCTGGCCGCTTGGACTATAGCGAAAGCCTCATGACCCACGCCATGGTCTTGACAGGAGTGGACTTGGATGAAAATGGCAAGGCTAAGAAATGGAAGGTCGAAAACTCCTGGGGCGAAAAGGTTGGTAACAAGGGCTATTTCGTAGCCTCTGACGCTTGGATGGACGAGTATACCTATCAAATCGTGGTACGAAAGGAGTTTCTGACAGCCACAGAATTAGCTGCTTATAAAGCAGAGCCTCTTGTCCTAGCTCCGTGGGATCCCATGGGTGCTTTGGCAAAGTAAGCTTTGATGAGAGAATAAGAAAAGAGTAAGAATTTTTCATTCTTACTCTTTTAGTTTGTATTTTAATCTTCGTCACTCTAGTCATCTCCACCGTTACCGGAAGATGAGTCGTTGTGGTTAGAAGAGTTATTGTTTGAATCACCAGAATGCTCACTAGAAGCTGATGTGTCAGAGCTAGCTTCTGTACTGTAACTGCTATAGCTAGAATAGTTATAGTACTGCTGGTTATTGTAGTAACGGTTATAGCCAGTACCACTGTTGAGGTAGACATAAGAGCCACTGCGGTAGAGACCATCTGGCATTTCCCAATCTTCTGAAGCAGAGCCATCTTGAGCTAGGTAAAGCATCATTTCGCGGTAGACATCTGTTGCAACCTTAACCCCGTCATCAAGGATTGGTGTCAAGCGGTTAGAGTAGCCGGTCCAAACAGCCATGGAATACTTAGGCGTGTAACCAACGAAGAGCTCGTCAGGTGTGACAATGCTAGAATAGTAGTAAGGCTTGGTCAGTTTGGCTAATTCATCGTCAGCATAGTTGGAGGTTCCAGTCTTACCAGCCTGATAAACCCCAGAAATAGCAGCGTTTGTACCTGTACCAGACTGCAAGACTGTTTTCATCATATCGGTCATCATGTAGGCTGTCGTTTCCTTCATAGCCTTGGAACCATTGTTGGAGAAGGTCTTCTCCGTTCCGTCACTGAAGACGACGCGATTGACATACTGAGGCTTGTAGTAAGTACCACCATTGGCAAAGGCTGCATAGGCAGCAGCCATTTTTTCACTGCTGGCTCCGTATTCGTTGCCGGATTTGCTGGTATTACTTGAAAAGGCATTAACATAGAACATTTCAGGATAGTTAATCCCAATACGATTTAGGAACTTGAGGGACTCATCCAGACCAACGGCTTCCAGCGTTTTCACGGCAGGAACGTTCCGGGATTCCTGAATAGCGTATTGAATCGTCATCCCGCCATAGTATTTCTTATCCCAGTTGTAGACGGGTGTGCTGGAATACGGGAAGTTATATGGAGCATCCGTGATAGGAGCAGCTGTCGAAGTATAGACTTCATTTTCCAGAGCTGGAGCATAATCGGTGATTGGCTTCATTGTTGAACCGAAGTCGCGGTTGGTTTCAACAGCTTGGTTGGTACCAAAGGATACGTTGGTAGATTGGTTACGAGAACCGAGCTGGGCAATGACTTTACCAGTTTGCACATCCATAACGGTGGACGCAACCTGCATTTCGTCATCTGGATAAGCTACATAGTCTCCTGTGTTGTAAATATCCCAGAGTTTCTTTTGGGCATCAGTGTTGACATTTGTATAGACTTCCATACCAGTTGTCAGGACATTGTAGCCAGTCTCTTCTTCTACTTGTTCAATTACTTCCTTAAGATAATTGTCCATGTAAGCAGGATAGCTAGTGGAAGCTTTCAAACTTTGAAGTCCGTCGGTTACAGGGGTATTCTTGGCTTGCTCATACTGTTCATCTGTGATGTACTTGAGATCATGCATCTCACGAAGTACCAGATTACGGCGGTTGGTCGCAGCCTCTGGATGGGTGTAAGGGTCGTATTGGTTAGGTGCCTGAGGCATACCTGCCAGCAGAGCCGTTTGGTGTAAGCTCAAGTCTTTTAGATCCTTGCCATAGTAGCTTCGGGCTGCTGTTTGCATACCGTAGTTACTGTTAGACATGTATACTTTATTGACATAATAGGTCAAGATTTGCTGCTTGGTCGCTTTACGCTCAAGTTGAGCGGCCAGCCAAGCTTCTTGGATTTTACGTGAAAGGGTCGCGTCCGAAGAAGAGGTTGAGAAATAGGACAGCTTAATCAATTGCTGGGTCAGAGTTGATCCCCCTTGGCGACCTCCGCGGATGTTGCTAACAAGGGCACCTGCAATCCGAATAAAGTCTACCCCGCGGTGGTTGAAGAAGCGATGGTCTTCAATGGCGACAATGGCGTTGACCAAATCCGTAGGTATTTCACTAGTTTCAGCATTGACCCGCTTTTCAGCGCCTAGGTCAGCAATCAAATTGTTATTGCTGTCAAAAATCTTACTGGATGTGGTCGCGATCAGGTCTTTTTCAGAAAGCTTAGGAGCCTTGACCGCATAGTAGGTAAATACCAAACAGCCAATCACGAATCCAATCATAAGCAGGGTTATAAGTGCACTTGCAAGATATTTCAAAGCCTGCATAAGAGTTTGTTTATTCATTTATAATACCACCTAGTAGTTTTTGTTCGATAATTTCAAGATAAGGGATGCTGGGAAGCTGTTGCATTTCAATCGGATAACCATGCTCTTGGATGTAAGTTAGAGGCATGGACTTCCCTCCCTTGTCGATCTTGTAAAACTCAATTAAATAAGAAGCGGGAAGTAGGTAAGTCTCCCTTAAGCTGGAAAAATGCAGTAAGACAAAGCAGATGCCCTTTTGCTCGAGGACAGCCTCCATGTGCTCAATCTGATGCGAATGAAAATTTTTCATGGGCATTGATTTTTTCTGTCGGGTTTCCTTGGCTTCAAAGTCAATATAATGGCCCTTGTAGACTCCAGAATAGTCTGTTGTGGAAGCTTGCCGAAAGTAAGCCTCTACAATCTTGGCTCGGCTACGGTGCGGATAATCAACCTTGACAATCTGAATGGGGGTGGGCTTTTTATGGATGACAGCGAGTCCTCTGCTTAGATAGTAGCTGTTGGATTCGTTAATCATCTTTTCAAAAGACATCCCACGGTTGGCAAAGTTAATCATGCCGGAAACTGGCCTATTGATACTGCTTTTTGCCTTTAGCTTATGCGGATAGTTGACCATAAAACTCCTTATTGGTACAATAGCATCACTCTATTATACCACAAAAAACTTTTTTAAGGGAGAATAAATGACCAGTCTACTAATAACAGGCTACAAAGCCTTTGAAATCGGCATTTCGACGGAAAAAGATATGAGAATAAAAATTATAAAAGAAGCCGCTAAGAGGGACTTAATCCGTTTTTTGGAAGATGGAGTAGATTGGCTGGTTTTTATGGGCAATCTGGGCTTCGAGTCTTGGGTTTTGGATTTAGCCAATGAATTGAAAAAAGACTATGAATTTCAGACGGCAACCATCTTTCTCTTTGAGAATCAAGGTGAAAATTGGAACGAAGCCAATCAGGCAAAATTAGCTGCTTTTAAGCAAACGGATTTCGTCAAGTATGCTTATCCGACCTACCAAAATCCTAGTCAGTTTCGTGATTACAATCAATTCATCATTCAAAATACAGATGGAGCCTACCTGTTTTATGATGAAGAACAGGAGACAAAACTGAAATATCTTTACCAAGAAATGAAAAAACAAGAACAATATTTTATCAAAAAATTAACATTTGATGACCTGAATGAAGTGGCCGAAAATTTTTCGGGAAATTAGATGATAAATCTTGATTTTTATTAGGCATTTTGTTTATAATTGAATATGACAAACTAGATTGGAGAGAGAAGATGGCAAGTATTATTTTTACAGCAAAAGATATTTTTGATCAGGATTTTAAACGCGAAGTACGTGGCTATAGTAAGTCCGAAGTGGATGAGTTTTTGGACGATATTATCAAGGATTATGAGACTTATGCAGCCTTGGTAAAGGAGCTGCGTGAGGAAAATCGCCGTCTCAAGGAAGAGTTAGCTGCGAAGCCAGTTGAAAAAGCACCAGTTCAGCCGGCTCAGCCTGTCCAATCAACACAAGCGACTCAGTCAACTGCAGAAAGCTTCCCTCAGATGACTTCTGCGACTAATTTTGATATCTTGAAGCGCTTGAACCGTCTTGAAAAGGAAGTATTCGGAAAACAAATTCTGGATCGTGAATAATGGTTCTTTTTAGAACAGTGCAATTTTTGGATAATCGCGTGGAAATTTTAGATTTTCATGAGGAAAGTCCATGCTAGCACTGGCTGTGATGCCGGTAGTGTTTGTGCTAGGCGAAGAAATAAGCCTAGGGACGGATTTTTCCGTTACGGCGACTGAAAAGGCTAAGTCTTTTGATATGTCTGATTAGGTCTGAAAGTGCCACAGTGACGTAGTTCTTTTGGAAACAGAAGAAGTGGAACGCGGTAAACCCCTCAAGCTAGCAACCCAAACTTTGGTCGGGGCATGGAGTGCGTGGAAGCGAACATAGCACTCTGACTGGAAACAGTAGACAGATGATTATCGAAGGAAATGGTACCTAGTCATTTCCGGAACAAAACATGGCTTACAGAAAATTGCATATAGGCTGAGGCTGGGACGTCAAGTCCTGTCCTCTTTAAATTTTATAATAGAATAGCAAGAGAGTGGCTGAGCGCTCTATTCTCTGCCAAGTTCAACTAGCTGTTGCTTCATCTGCCTGATGGGCATTTCAAGTAATGAGTTAATTGACAAATGGCAGTGAAACCTTCTCAGCCCAAAATCTAAAAAGGGAGAGTGAGGAAAATCGATGTGACGAAATCACGATTTTTGTCTCACCCCCTTTGTTTGTATAGATTGGAATCCATTTTAAAGCCAAGATGAAAGAAAAATTTAATTTAATTGCGACCGCAGCGGCAGGGCTAGAAGCTGTCGTCGGCCGTGAAATCAGAGAGTTGGGACTTGATTGTCAGGTCGAAAATGGTCGGGTTCGCTTCGAGGGTGATGTCAGTACCATTATTCAAACCAATCTCTGGCTGCGCGCGGCCGATCGGATTAAGATTGTAGTTGGCAGTTTTCCAGCTAAGACTTTTGAAGAGCTCTTTCAGGGAGTTTTTGCTCTGGATTGGGAGAATTATATACCGCTAGGAGCTAAATTTCCTATTGCCAAGGCTAAATGCGTCAAGTCAAAACTTCACAATGAGCCTAGTGTTCAGGCTATTTCTAAAAAGGCAGTTGTCAAGAAGCTGCAGAAGCATTATGCACGTCCGGAAGGGGTGCCCCTGCAGGAAAATGGAGCTGAGTTTAGGATAGAGGTTTCTATCTTAAAAGATGTTGTGACAGTCATGATTGATACGACAGGATCTAGCCTCTTCAAACGTGGCTATCGGGCAGATAAGGGCGGTGCACCGATTAAGGAAAATATGGCAGCAGCTATTTTACTTCTATCAAATTGGTATCCAGATAAGCCTTTGATAGACCCGACTTGCGGCTCTGGTACTTTTTGTATCGAGGCAGCCATGATTGGGATGAAGATAGCGCCGGGACTCCATCGTTCCTTTGCCTTTGAAGACTGGAATTGGGTGGATAAAGACCTGGTAGCCCAGGCTCGCTCGACTGCACTCAGTCAGATTGATCAGACCATCCAGCTGGATATTTCTGGATCGGATATCGATGGCCGTATGGTAGAACTAGCTCGAAAAAACGCTGAGCAAGCAGGAGTTGCAGAGCAGATTCACTTCAAGCAGATGCGTCTGCAGGATTTGCATACAGATAAGATTAATGGTGTGATTATCTCTAATCCGCCGTATGGGGAGCGCCTCCTAGATGATGAGACTGTGACTCGTCTTTATCAGGAAATGGGAGAAACCTTTGCTCCGCTCAAAACCTGGAGCAAGTTTATCCTGACTAGCGATGAAGCGCTTGAAAGCAAATACGGCAGTCAGGCCGATAAAAAACGCAAACTTTATAATGGTACTTTAAAAGTTGATTTATATCAGTATTTTGGCCAGCGGGTCAAACGTCAGTTAGATTAGAAAGGATTTGCCGTGACGAAAGAAGAAAACTACTCACCAGAAGAAGAAAAGAAAGAGTCGGTCCTTGATTTTGAAGAGGCCAAGGAAATGACAGTCGGTCAAGCTACTCGTAAAAAAGAGGAGCTGGAAGCCGGTGTGAATGAAAGCGACAATGTGCTGGATAAGTACATCAAGCAGCACCGTCAGGAAATCGAAGCTGGAAAATTTGAAACCCAGAAAATCAGAAAGCTGCAGGAGCAGGAAGCGGCTCAAGCTGAGCAAGCCACTTCTGATTTGACCGAATTCATCAAAGAAAGACGGCAAGAGGTTGAAAGTGAACAGGAGACTCCAGCAGCTCAGTCGGCAGCCACTGAGACAGCAAGTGAGCCAGAAGCAGCTCCAAATCCCTTAGGTTCTCGCAGTCAACGCTCAGAGCAAGCTGATGCGATTCCTGCTGCTCCCGTTCAAAAGACATCTTACGGTCCTATTCCAGAACCGCTTGATGAGAAGGAATTACAGGTTCCTAAGACGCCTTTCTACAAGAAAAAAGCTTTCCTTTATCCAGTCTTAGGACTTTTAGGGATTGCTGTAGCGGGCACAGGGCTTTACTTTGCTCTGGGGCATAATTGGGGCCACAAGACCGTTACAAGCTCAAGCTCTTCAACATCGCAGTCCAGCAAAAAGAGCTCGTCTTCGTCTAGCTCTGATAATACTGCCAAGGATCTGAAGTCCTTTAATGATGAGTATGCTGCATTTTTCACAGATAGCAATCAGACAGCTGTCAAAAACAGTAAATTCGGCGACTTGGAAAAATTAAAAACCTTACTTGAAAAGCTAAAAGGCAGCAAAGACTATGATGCCGCTAAGAGCAAGTATGATTCCTTGGTCAAGCAGATTTCGGCTATCCAAAGTGTCAATTCACAGTTTGATGGCGGAGCAATCACTGACGGCGTCTTGAACAAGGAAGCCAAGGCCAATACCAATGCGACCTTCTCAGATGTATCAAGTGGCAATGCTAAATTAGATGAAGTTCTAAAAGCAGCGATTGCCCAAGGACGCGGCCAACAGATTCCAACACTGGCTCCTGCTACTGATCAGGGAGGCTCTAGTGCGGGTACAAGTGGCGGTTCAAGTGCATCTGGTTCAGGGGCTTCCAGCTCTTACTCTGGCTATGGTCTTCCTAGCAACGGAGTAAATCTGCAGAGAGACCTCAGTCGTGTCCCTTATAACCAAGCAGCTATTGATGACGTCAACAATCCAGCTTGGACATTCAATCCTGGTGTTCTGGAGAAGATTTTGCAAACTTCTCGTGAGCGCGGCTATATTTCTGGTGATAACTATATCCTAGAACGTGTTAATATTATCAAAGGAAACGGCTACTACAACCTCTTCAAACCAGACGGCACCTATCTCTTCAGTATCAACTGTAAGACTGGATACTTCGTCGGAAATGGACCAGGTCATGCTGACTCACTTGATTTCTAGTTTGTTGATGAATTTCATTATATATGCACAAAAAAAGTTCTCGATTTCGAGAACTTTTTATTGTTTTAAATCACATGGCGTTCAAAGGCATCATCTGAGATTCCTTGGCTAAGAATAAGTTTAGCCCATTCTTTGGCTGAGAAGAGACTGTGATCCTTGTAGTTTCCGCAGGATTCAATGGTTGTTCCAGGGACATCTTCCCAGCTAGTTGACTCAGCGATTTCTTCCAGACAGGATTTGATGACCTGAGCAATCTGGCTGGAGCTGTGTTGGCCCCACATAATCATATGAAAACCGGTGCGACAGCCAAAAGGTGAGCAGTCAATCATACCATCAATGCGCTTGCGAATCAACATAGCCAGCAAATGCTCGATGGTATGCAGGCCGGCAGTTGGAATGGAATCTTCATTAGGCTGAACCAGACGGATATCAAAATTGGAAATGATGTCTCCTTTGGGACCAGTTTCTTCTCCGATAAGGCGGACATAAGGCGCTTTGACGATGGTGTGATCCAGCTCAAAGCTTTCAACGATAACTTCTTTAGACATGGTTTCTCCTTTACAATGTAGCGAGTGCGAGAAGGTTTTTCTAGTGATATCAAGCCATAGGTTTGTCTTGTTAGTTAAGAAAAAGCCTGTCTCATATGCATCTTTTCTTCTCTGATTATAGCATAAAAATTTTTTATTTGGGAATAAAGTTTAGGTCTTAGGGGAATGAAAAGTTTGAATAATCTTGTTTATGGTTTGAAAAAGATTTGGTGCTCAGCCTTCTACAAACTTTGAAGATTTAGTCGGTAAAAATTGGACAAAAGCTTTCTTGTTTTTCAAAAAATAGGTTTGTGAATTTTTTAGATTTGTGATAGAATAGTATGGAATTTTGAATTCAACAATTAAATAGATTTGGAGTAAAAACATGGACCTATTTCCTATAATTATGTCTGTTTTTGCTGCCATCATTGGTTTAGTGATTGGATATGTAAGTGTCTCGGCTAAGATGAAATCATCTAAAGAAGCTGCAGAGCTTACTCTTTTAAATGCTGAACAAGAAGCAACCAATTTACGCGGACAGGCTGAACGCGAAGCTGATTTGATTATCAAAGAAGCCAAGCGAGAAACAAGTTCGCTTAAAAAAGAAGCACTTTTGGAGGCAAAAGAAGAAGCCAGAAAATATCGTGAACAAGTTGATGCAGAATTTAAGTCTGAACGTCAAGAGTTGAAACAAATCGAAAGCCGCTTAACAGAGCGTGCTTCGACCCTTGACCGCAAAGACGATAATTTAAGCAACAAAGAAAAGGCTTTGGAGCAAAAAGAACAAAGTCTCTCAGATAAATCTAAACACATTGATGCGCGTGAAGAACAAGTAGCGGAACTTGAAAAGCAGAAGGCAGCAGAGCTGGAGCGAGTTGCTTCGCTATCGCAGACAGAAGCGCGTGATATTATTTTGACGCAGACCGAGGACAAGCTTTCTAAAGAGATTGCGACTAGGATTCGGGATGCGGAGCAAGATATCAAAGAGCGGTCTGACAAGGTTGCGAAGAATATCTTGGTCCAAGCCATGCAGCGTATTGCCGGTGATTATGTCGCTGAGCAAACCAACTCAACGGTGCATCTGCCAGATGACAGTATGAAGGGTCGGATTATTGGCCGTGAAGGTCGCAATATCCGAACTTTTGAAAGTCTGACTGGTATTGATGTCATCATTGATGATACGCCTGAAGTGGTTACTCTCTCAGGTTTTGATCCGATTCGACGTGAGATTGCTCGTATGACCATGGAAGCACTCTTGAAAGATGGTCGCATTCATCCAGCCCGCATCGAGGAGTTGGTTGAGAAGAATCGTCTGGAAATTGACAATCGCATCCGTGAGTACGGGGAAGCAGCAGCTTATGAAATCGGAGCTCCTAACCTGCATCCTGATTTGATGAAAATCATGGGTCGCTTGCAGTTCCGTACTTCTTATGGTCAGAACGTCCTGAGGCATTCTATTGAGGTTGCCAAGCTTTCCGGTATCATCGCTGCTGAGCTAGGTGAAAATGCTAATTTAGCCCGCCGTGCTGGATTCCTCCATGATATTGGCAAGTCTATCGACCGTGAGGTTGAAGGCAGCCACGTGGAAATCGGGACAGAACTGGCTCGTAAGTACAAGGAGCATCCAGTTGTTGTTAATACCATTGCCAGCCACCACGGAGATGTGGAAGCAGAAAGTGTCATTGCCGTTATCGTAGCTGCAGCAGACGCTCTCAGTGCTGCTCGGCCAGGTGCCCGCAGTGAATCTCTGGAAAGCTATATCAAGCGTCTCCAAGATTTGGAAGAAATCGCTAATAGTTTCAAGGGTGTCAAGAACAGCTTTGCTTTACAAGCCGGCCGGGAAATCCGGATTATGGTTCAGCCGGACAAGATTAAGGATGACAAGATTACGATTTTGGCTCACGATGTTCGTGAAAAGATCGAAAACAACTTGGAATATCCGGGCAATATCAAGGTAACGGTTATCCGTGAGATGCGGGCCGTTGACTACGCAAAATAAAGAAAAAATGCAGTCTGTTAACAGATTGCTTTTTTCTTGAATTATCTGCCGGTCTATTTGGTTTTCCGTATGATTGCTTGCTTATTTTTCTATTTTCTCAAAACTCTAGACACATACATTTCTTCCTATCCTCTTGAAATATCAGTCTAATTTTGTTACACTAGATAGAAAGACTGTGAAGGAGACATGATGACGGAACGAGGCTTACTAATCGTCTTTTCTGGTCCCTCTGGTGTAGGAAAAGGGACTGTTAGACGAGAAATTTTTGAAAGCACTGATAACCAATTCCAGTACTCGGTATCCATGACGACTCGTCCTCAGCGCTCAGGCGAAGTGGATGGAGTTGACTATTTCTTCCGAACTCGCGAGGAGTTTGAAGAGCTGATTCGTCAGGGCCAGATGCTGGAGTACGCAGAGTATGTAGGAAACTACTACGGGACGCCTCTGACTTATGTCAATGAAACGCTGGATAAAGGTATTGATGTCTTCCTAGAGATTGAGGTTCAGGGAGCTTTGCAAGTCAAGAAAAAAGTTCCAGATGCCGTCTTTATTTTTTTGACTCCTCCAGACTTAGAAGAACTTAAAGACCGCTTGGTCGGCCGTGGAACAGACAGTGCGGAGATTATCGCCCAACGCATTGAAAAGGCCAAAGAAGAAATTGCCCTCATGCGCGAGTATGATTATGCCATTGTCAATGATCAGGTGCCGCTAGCTGCCGACCGTGTCAAGCGCGTGATTGAAGCAGAGCATTTCCGAGTAGACCGTGTTATCGGCCGTTATCAGGACATGCTTCCAAAAAATGAAACGATTATTCGATAGAAAGTTAGAAATTAGGTAGAAAATTATGATGTTAAAACCGTCTATTGACACTTTGCTGGACAAGGTTCCGTCAAAATATTCCTTGGTTATTTTAGAAGCTAAGCGCGCTCATGAGCTTGAAGCTGGAGCTCCCGCTACGCAGGAATTCAAGTCTGTCAAATCCACTCTTCGTGCTTTGGAAGAAATTGAATCCGGTAATGTTGTTATCCATCCAGATCCAGAAGGCAAGCGCGAGGCTGTTCGCCGTCGGGCAGAAGAAGAGCGCCTTCGTAAAGAAGAAGAAGAACGCAAGATTAAAGAGCAAATCGCTAAAGAAAAAGAAGAAGGTGAGAAGATTTAAGGTTGGGGATGCTCAATCTTATTTTTTCTGTAATGATGTTGAGGAAAGTGGGGTGAGAATTTGAAGGTAGCAAAGATTATTGTGGATGTTCCTCTGATGCAGACGGACAAGCCCTATAGTTATGCTATTCCAGAAGAGTTTGCAGGGATGCTGGAGGCTGGCATGCGGGTCCATGTCCCTTTTGGGCAGGGAAATCGCCTGATTCAGGGGATTGTGGTCGGCTTTGATGAGATGGGAGACCGAGAAGAGCTAAAGGAGATTGCGGAAGTCCTTGATTTCAGTCCCGTGCTGAATCAGGAACAGCTCTGGCTGGCGGACGAGCTGCGCAAGTCAGTCTTTTCCTATAAGATTAGCCTTTTAAAGGCCATGCTGCCTAGTCTTCTCAACTCCAGCTATGATAAACTACTCTATCCGACGGAGCTGCTGAATGATGAGGAACGTTCAGCTATCTTTGGACAGGAGGACAGCCTTCGCTTTTCTGATTTGGACAAGAAAAGCCAGGCCAAGCTGATGCGACTGACTCAGACTGGCCGTATTCGGCTGGAGTATCAGGCGACGGACAAGAAGCATATTAAGACTGAGAAATGGTATCAGGTCAATCATATCGCTCTGCAAAATCATGATCTTCCTCGACAAGCCAAGAAAAAACAAGCATTAAAAGAAGTCTTGCTGGAGCATCAGGACAGCCGGCTCTTGGCTGATTTGCGAGAAAACTTTTCGCGTGATGTTATTAATTACTTTATCAAAGAAAACCTAATTAGCATTGAAGATAGAGAAATCAGCCGTTCTGCTGCTTATTTCCAAAAGGAGCGGCAGCAGCAAAGTCTGACCTTAAATGATGAACAAGCCGTAGCGGTTGCAGCAATCACTCAGAAAATTGGTCAGAGTCATTCTCAGCCAGTCCTCTTAGAAGGGGTCACGGGCAGTGGAAAGACCGAAGTTTACCTACAGGTCATCGCAGAGGCACTGGCCCAAGGCAAGACCGCTATCATGCTTGTTCCAGAGATCTCTCTGACTCCGCAGGTTACTGACCGCTTTATTTCTAGATTTGGCGACCAAGTTGCTATTTTGCATTCAGGCCTGTCTGACGGTGAGAAATATGATGAGTGGCGCAAGGTGGAGCGAGGAGCTGCCCAGGTTGTTGTTGGTGCGCGTTCAGCTATTTTTGCTCCGCTGACAAATATTGGAGCCATTATCATTGATGAAGAGCATGAGTCCTCCTACAAGCAGGATTCTAATCCTCGCTATCATGCTAGAGAGGTGGCTCTTCTGCGAGCTCAGTATAATCAAGCTGTCTTAGTGTTAGGTTCGGCAACTCCGAGCTTGGAGAGCCGTGCCCGAGCAAGCCGTGGAGTCTATGATTTTCAGCTGCTCAGAAAGCGTGCAAATCCGCTGGCGCAGATTCCTCAAGTGGAAGTGGTGGATTTTCGGGATTATATCGGGCAGCATGAGGCCAGTAATTTCACCCCAGTCCTGCTAGAGGCTATTCAAGATCGTCTGGATAAGGGAGAGCAGACGGTTCTCATGCTCAACAGGCGGGGGTATTCCAGCTTTGTTATGTGTCGGGAATGTGGGACCGTTGACAGCTGTCCCAACTGTGATATTTCTCTGACCCTGCATATGGACACTAAGACCATGAACTGCCACTACTGTGGTTTTACTAAGAATATTCCTCAGAGTTGTCCTAACTGTGCCAGCCGCAGCATTCGCTATTATGGTACTGGGACGCAGAAAGCTTATGATGAGTTGGTTCAGCTCTTTCCACAGGCTCGCATTTTGCGGATGGATGTAGATACGACCCGTAAGAAAGGCAGTCATGAAGCCATTTTAGAAAGCTTTGGTCAGGGGCAGGCAGATATTCTCTTAGGCACCCAGATGATTGCCAAGGGATTGGATTTTCCAAACGTGACGCTAGTTGGTGTTCTCAATGCAGATACTGCTCTTAATCTACCGGACTTTCGCTCTTCAGAACGAACCTTCCAGCTGCTGACTCAGGTGGCGGGCCGGGCTGGTCGGGCTGAAAAGGCTGGTCAGGTCTTTATCCAGTCCTATAATCCTCATCATTATGCCATTGAGTTTGCTAAGCAGCAGGATTACGAGGGCTTTTATGCTTATGAAATGGGAATCCGCCGGCAGCTAGGCTATCCGCCATATTACTTTACAGTCGGTCTAACCCTGTCGCACAAGGATGAAGAGACAGCAGTGCGAAAAGCTTATGAAGTTATGGATATTCTGCGAAGCGGTCTGTCAGAAAAAGTGCAAATCCTGGGTCCAACGCCGAAGCCGATTGCCCGCACCCACAATCTCTATCATTATCAGATTTTGCTCAAATATCGCTTTGAGGACAAGCTGCAGGCGACGCTAAATCAAGTCTTGGACTGGACACAAAATCGGGACAATAAAGATTTACGCCTGACAATTGATAATGAGCCACAAAATTTTATGTGAAGCATTTTAGCCGAGATTAAGGTTGTTGTAGGCGACTTCTGATATAATAAGGGAAGGAACAAAGAAGGAATCAATAGTTTAAAATGATGAAAATAATATTTATGGGAACACCGGACTTCTCAGCGACTGTCCTAAAAGGGTTGCTGGATAGCGGTCAATACGAAGTGTTAGCAGTGGTAACGCAGCCGGACCGTGCCGTCGGCCGTAAAAGAGAGATCCGCATGACTCCGGTAAAAGAGCTGGCCTTGGAATACAAGCTACCGGTTTATCAACCGGAAAAACTGGCTCAAAGCTCGGATTTAGAGGAGCTGATGAACTTAGAAGCAGATGGTATTGTCACAGCTGCTTTTGGACAGTTTTTGCCTAGCCGCTTGCTGGACAGTGTTGATTTTGCGGTGAATGTTCATGCCTCTTTGCTGCCTAAATACCGAGGTGGTGCGCCCATTCACTATGCTCTGATCAACGGCGATGAGCAAGCGGGTGTTACGATTATGGAAATGGTCAAGGAGATGGATGCTGGAGACATGATAGCCAGCAAGGCGACGCCGATTGAAGAGACTGACAATGTTGGAACTCTCTTTGAAAAATTGGCGCTTATCGGTCGAGAACTGTTATTAGATGTGCTGCCAGCTTATAGGGCAGGGCAGATTATCCCTCAGCCGCAGGATCCAAGCCAGGTCACTTTCTCTCCAAATATCAGCCCAGAAGAAGAGCGGATAGACTGGAGCAAAACAAACCGCCAAATTTTCAATCAAATTCGTGGCATGTATCCTTGGCCGGTAGCTCATACCTTGCTGCAAGGGCAACGTTTTAAGATTTACGAAGCAGATATGGCAGCTGGCAGCGGTCAGCCGGGACAGATATTGTCTATTAGTAAAAAAGAGCTAGTGGTCGCAGCTGGACAGGGAGCTCTCTCGCTGAAGACAGTTCAGCCTGCTGGTAAGCCCAAGATGGCTATCGTTGATTTTTTGAATGGACTGGGCCGCAGCCTATCCGTAGGAGATACTTTTGGAAAGTAAGCAAAAAACGGCCCGTTGGCAGGCCTTAGAAGTTTTGGAAGAAGTTTTTGAAGAAGGAGCCTATTCCAATATCGCCTTAAACCGGGCTCTGAGTCAAAGCTCGCTGAGTCAAGCAGATAAAGGTCTGGTAACAGAGCTAGTTTACGGCACAGTTGCTCGGAAAATCACTCTGGAATGGTATCTGTCCCATCTGATTGAGGATAGGGACAAATTGGATAACTGGCTCTACATTCTGCTTATGCTCAGTCTGTACCAGATGCTCTATCTGGATAAAATCCCTCAGCATGCAGTTGTTCATGAGGCTGTTGAAATTGCGAAAATACGTAAACGAGGCAGCGAAAAATTTGCCAATGCCTTGTTACGTAGGATTGAGCGTGAGGGTGTAGCTGATTTTGAAACAATCAAGCGCAAAAACAAGCGCTATTCGATTCAGTATTCTCTGCCGGTCTGGCTGGTCAAAGACCTGATAGAAGAGTATGGCGAAGAAAGAGCTTTAGCTATCTTTGCCAGTCTCTTTGTTCGTAGTAAGGCCAGCATTCGAGTGACGGATATGTCGCGAAAGGCAGAGCTTCGCCAGCTTTTAGGGGCTGAGGACTCGCTCTTATCTCTGTCAGCCTTGGTTAAGAAACAGGGGCATTTTGCTGGGCACCAGCTCTTTGAAAGCGGAGCGATTACGATTCAGGATGAGTCTAGTCAGCTGGTGGCTCCTACTCTGGACATCGAAGGAGAGGAGCAGATTCTGGATGCCTGCAGTGCACCGGGCGGCAAGACTGTCCACATGGCTTCCTATCTGACGAACGGTCACATTACAGCCTTAGATCTCTACGATCATAAGTTAGAGCTCGTAGAAGAAAATGCAGAAAGACTGGGCTTGGCTGATAAAATCACTACGAAAAAGCTAGACGCGACCAAGGTGTTTGAGACATTTGGCCCAGATGCTTTCGATAAAATCCTGGTGGACGCTCCTTGCTCTGGTATTGGCTTAATTCGCCGCAAACCGGATATAAAATATAATAAAGAAAATGCAGATTTTGAGAATTTACAAAAAATTCAGCTGGATATACTAGACAGCGTTTGTCAAAGTCTACGTAAAGGTGGTATAATAGCTTATAGTACTTGCACGATTATGGCCAAAGAGAATTTTGAGGTTGTCGAGAAATTTCTGGCCAGTCATCCGAACTTTGAGCAAGTCTTATTAGACCATGAAAGAAAAGATATCGTCAAAGACGGCTGTATCTTGATTACGCCGGAATTATATGAAAGCGACGGATTTTTTATCAGTCAATTTAGGAAGATATCGGAATAAGAGGAGGAAACTGACAGTATGGAAATTTCATTATTAACAGATGTTGGTCAAAAGCGTACAAATAACCAAGATTATGCTAATCTTTTTGTGAATCGGGCGGGCAAGACCCTGATCATCTTGGCAGATGGTATGGGCGGTCACAGAGCTGGAAACATTGCCAGTGAAATGGCTGTGACAGACTTAGGAGCTGCCTGGGTTGATACACAGATTGATTCGGTGAATCAGGTGCGTGAATGGTTTGCGGAGCACTTGGAAGAGGAAAATCAGCGCATTCATCAATTTGGTCAAGATGAAGAATACAAGGGCATGGGCACGACTTTGGAAGCCTTGGCTATCATTGATAATCAAGCCATCTATGCCCATATCGGTGATTCTCGCATCGGCTTGATTCGCGGTGATGAATACCGCCAGCTGACTAATGATCACTCACTTGTTAATGCTTTGTTGAAAGCTGGACAGATCACTCCAGAAGAAGCAGAGCGTCATCCGCAGAAGAATATCATTACCCAGTCTATTGGTCAAAAAGATGAAGTGCAGCCTGACTATGGCATGATTACCTTGGAAGATGGTGACTATCTTCTGCTCAACAGTGACGGTCTGACCAATATGATTTCAGACAGTGAAATTTGTGACATTGTCACCAGCGACATCAGCCTGTCTGAAAAAACAGAAACCTTAATTCGCTTTGCCAACAATGCTGGAGGGCTGGATAACATCACAGTTGCTCTGGTTCGCTTTGACAAGGAGGATAAGGCATGATTCAAATCGGCAAAATCTTTGCCGGGCGATATAAAATCATCAAGCAGATTGGCCGCGGAGGCATGGCAGATGTCTATCTGGCCAAGGACTTGATTTTGGATGGTGAGGAAGTTGCGGTAAAGGTTCTTAGGACCAATTACCAGACAGATCCTATCGCTGTCGCGCGTTTCCAGCGGGAAGCTAAGGCGATGGCTGACTTGGACCATCCGCACATCGTTCGGATTACTGATATTGGGGAAGAAGATGGCCAGCAGTATCTGGCTATGGAATACGTGGCAGGTCTTGACCTCAAGCGCTATATCAAAGAGAATTCTCCGATTTCAAATGAAGAAGCAGTCAGAATCATGGGACAAATCTTGCTGGCGATGCGCTTGGCGCATACACGTGGCATTGTCCATCGTGACCTGAAACCACAAAATGTCCTCTTAACCCCAGATGGCAATGCCAAGGTAACAGACTTTGGGATTGCGGTTGCCTTTGCAGAGACTAGTCTGACTCAGACTAACTCTATGCTGGGCTCGGTTCATTATCTATCGCCTGAGCAGGCACGTGGCTCTAAAGCAACTGTTCAGAGTGATATTTATGCGATGGGGATTATTTTTTATGAGATGCTGACTGGTCATATCCCTTATGATGGGGATAGTGCCGTTACGATTGCTCTTCAGCATTTCCAAAAGCCGCTGCCATCCATCATTTCTGAAAATCCTAATGTGCCTCAGGCCTTGGAAAATGTGGTCATTAAGGCAACAGCCAAAAAACTGACGGATCGCTATCAGTCAGTTGCTGAGATGTATGTTGACTTGTCCAGCAGCTTATCCTATGAGCGCCGCAATGAAAAGAAATTAGTCTTTGATGATGTAGCGAAAGCAGACACCAAGACCTTGCCAAAAATCTCACCTGTACCGCAGCCAGCAGTTCCACCTGTTAAGCCAACTCCGCCTAAAGCGGAAGCGACTGAAGTTAAGGAAGAGATAGCTGATGCGGTTAAGAAAGTTCCAAAGAAACGTCGCTTGAGAACGCGTTATAAAGTACTTTTCTTTGCAGTCCTATTGGTTTTGGCGGCTTTTGTTGTCCTTCTTTATAATAGCCCATCCAATACCAGCGTACCAGATGTTTCTGGCCAGACTGTAGCAGAGGCTCGCTCCGCTATTGAAGCTAAGAAGCTGGTTGTCGGAGACGAAAAGGAAGAATACAGCGACAATGTCGAATCTGGCAAAGTCATTAAAACCGATCCACAGGCCAACAGTCAGCGCCGCGAAGGCAGCAAGATTGACCTGATTATCTCCAAGGGCCCCAAGACCTTTGTAATGGAAGATTATGTCGGTCAAGCAAAATCAGCCGCAGTTGAAAATCTGAAAACAAACTATAATGTTTCTGAGAAATTGATTGAGATTGTTGAGGAAGAATCGGACGAGTACGAGCCAGGTCAGGTGATTCGTCAGTCTCCGGCAGCTGGTTCGACCTATGATTTGACTTCTAATCATAAGATTAAGCTGACAGTGGCGAAAGAAGTGACTAGTGTGTCCATGCCTGACTTTGGCAGCATGCAGTACACCTACGCCAATGCACGATCTTACTTGATCCAAATGGGAATTTCTTCTTCCCGAATTGAGCGAGTTGTTGACCGTTCGGTCACTTCGACTCAGGCAGACTTGGTAACTTCCCAGTCACCAGCAGCAGGTCAGACAATCGATCTCAAGTCTAATGAAAAAATCACTCTTTACGTGACAGAAGCAACAACACCATCGTCATCTAGTTCGTCATCATCATCGTCTAGTAGCAGCTCAAAGAGCAGCTCATCGTCTGAAGATAGTGGACATGGAACAAGTTCTAGCTCATCTGATAGTTGATTAATAAACCGTCCATTTTAAGTTTTTTAGCTTAAAACGGATGGTTTTTCTTTTTTGCTGGACAAATTTCCCCATTTCATGCCTTGGACGGAGGATTTTTGGCCTAATTTTGTTAAAATAGGAAGGTAGAGAAAGGAAACGGCTATGTGGAAGGTTCAATTATTTGTCTTTGTTGAAACAGTCTTATTATCCATGGCATTGGTTACCATGCTGGCAGCTGATTTTTCACGTGTTGTCATTATCTTGGTCCTTTTTTTGCTGCTGCTCTATTATTACTTCGGAAAGCAAAAAGGGAATTTTCTGCTGGTTGCTTCCATGATTATGCTGTTTTTCATTATCATGCTCAATCCCTACGTCATTGCTGCCCTTTTATTCGCGCTGGTTTATGGAATGATTGTGGCCTACCCTTATATCTATAAGGAAAATCAAGAAACCCATCTCGTTTACGAAGAAGATGTAGAAATTCAGAGTGAGAAGAATCGCTGGCTGGGGGACCTGCAGCATTTTTCTAAGGACAGCTGTCAATTTCACGACATCAATCTCTTGCGCATTGTTGGGAAAGACACCATTCATTTGGAAGACGTGATTTTGGTCAACCATGATAATGTTATTGTCATTCGAAAGGGTTTTGGCGATACCAAGATCATTGTGCCGCTGGATGTGGAAATTCAGCTGCAAATCAATACTCTTTACGGGGAGCTGAACTTTCTACATCATCCATCTCGCAAACTGCGCAATGAAACCATTTCGCTGACGACACCAGACTACAAGCGGGCCAATAAGACAGTGAAGATTGTTCTCGTCAGCTTCTTAGGAAATGTGGAGGTTGTCAGAAAGTGAAGAAATCAAATTATTTTCTTATTCTCCTCTATACTTTCTTTGTCTTATTTATCATCTTCCATTATATTTTCAATATTTTTGATTTCACTTGGCAGGAGCTCTTTAATGATTTGGAGCTGTTGCAGTCTTTTGTTTTCTTCGTTGTGATTATCGGTTTATCACTGACCATTCTGATTGTTATAGCAGCCCGCTTGATTCAATATCTATCGGTAGCCCATGTGCAAAAAAATCTTCGGCATTTGCTGGATGGACGGAGGCTGGAGCCGACAGACCAGCCCGAGCTGGATCGCTCTCTGCATCAGCTTGAGAGGAGGCTGCACCGTCTGACAGAGAATCTCCAAAAGTCTGAAAACCAAACCCTGCAGACGGAAGAGAAAATTATCGAAAAAGAACGGCGGCGGATTGCGCGTGACTTGCACGATACTGTCAGTCAGGAATTATTTGCAGCCAATATGATTCTTTCAGGAGTGGCTGGAAATGTAGAACGGCTTGATGGAGAAAAACTGCAAAAACAGCTCAAGGGGATTGCCGATATTCTGGACACAGCCCAGAAGGATTTACGGATTCTCCTGCTTCACCTGCGGCCTACAGAGTTGGAAAATAAGACTCTGGTCGAAGGTATGGATGTGATTATCAAGGAGCTAACTGATAAAAGCGACATTGATGTTCACTTCAATCATCAGGTTGGGCATCTACCCAAACAGATGGAGGAGCATGTCTTCAGAATCATGCAGGAAATTATCAACAACACACTGCGGCATGCCCAAGCCAGTCGGCTGGATATTTACCTCTATCAGGCACCTAATGAGCTTAAAATCAAGGTATCTGATAATGGCGTCGGTTTTGATCCGTTGGCTCAGGATGAACTCAGCTACGGCTTGAAAAATATGGAAGACCGTGTACGGGATATGGCGGGGACTTTTAAGCTTTTGACAGCCCCCAGAAAAGGCCTTTCTATTGAAATCACGATACCTTTACTAGAAGGAGAAGATCATGAAGATATTGTTAGTGGATGACCACCAGATGGTCAGATTGGGATTGAAAAGTTACCTGGAACTGCAAGATGATATAGCAGAAGTATCCGAAGCAGTCAATGGCAAAGAAGGAGTTGAGCAAGCTTTGGCAGATCGTCCAGATGTGATTATCATGGATATCGTCATGCCTGAGATGAATGGTATCGAAGCGACACTAGCTATTTTAAAAGAGTGGCCAGAAGCAAAGATTCTGATTTTGACTTCTTATCTGGATAATGAAAAAATTTATCCTGTTCTGGATGCAGGCGCTCATGGATACATGCTTAAGACTTCCAGCGCTGAAGAAATTCTCCGTGCCGTCAAAAAAGTGGCCAAGGGAGAATTTGCCATTGAAACAGAAGTCAGCAAGAAAGTGGAATATCATCGTAACCATATTGAGCTCCATGAGGATTTGACAGCTCGCGAGCGTGATATTTTGGGGCTTTTAGCCAAGGGTTATGAAAATCAACGGATTGCGGATGAGCTCTTTATTTCCCTCAAAACGGTCAAGACTCATGTCTCCAATATCCTGTCCAAATTGGAGGTGAGCGATCGTACTCAGGCAGTTGTTTATGCTTTTCAGCACCATCTTGTCCCACAAGAAGACTTTTAATGGTATAATAGAAAAGATTAAGATTGGACTAGGGGCGATATGGACGCAAAATTAAAGTATAAGGCTAAAAAGATAAAAATTGTCTTTTTTGATATAGATGATACCTTGCGAGTCAAGGATACAGGTTTTATCCCAGATTCTATCCAGACAGTTTTCAAGCAGTTGAAAGACAAAGGAATTTTGACGGGTATTGCGTCTGGTCGAGGAATGTTTGGTGTCGTGCCGGAGCTGAGAGCTTTGCAACCAGACTTTTTCGTTACCTTGAATGGAGCCTATGTCGAAGACAGCAAAGGGAAGGTGATTTCTCAGACGGTTATCCTGTCCGATAGAGTGACATCCTATATTGCTTGGGCTCAGGAGGAAGGGATTGACTATGGTCTGGTCGGCAGCCATGGAGCAGCCTTGTCCAATCGAAATTCTCTGATTTCAGAGGCCATTGATGTGGTTTATCCAGATTTGCCTGTAAATCCAGACTTTCATTTAGACAAGGATATTTATCAGCTTTGGACTTTTGAGGATAGAGGAGATGGCCTGCAGTTGCCAGAGGCGTTAGCGGAGCATCTGCGTTTGGTTCGCTGGCATCCTCATTCGTCAGATGTCGTGCCGACAGAAGGTTCCAAGGCAGCCGGAGTTTCCAAGGTTGTCGAGCATCTGGGCTTGAAACCTGAAAATGTCATGGTTTTTGGCGACGGACTCAATGATCTGGAATTGTTTGACTATGCCGGAATTGGCATTGCCATGGGCGTTTCCCATGAAGAACTGCGAAAAAGAGCAGATTATATTACAAAAACAGTAGAAGAAGACGGTATTTTTGCCGCCTTAGAGGAGTTAGGTATGGTAGAAAAAGAATTACATTTTCCACAAGTAGAACTTGCAGCAACAGAAGGTCCAAAAGCGACTATCAAGACTAATCACGGTGACATGAAAGTTCAGCTGTTTCCAGAACAGGCACCAAAAACAGTAGCCAACTTTATTGCCCTTGCTAAAGATGGTTATTATGACGGTGTGATTTTCCACCGCATTATTCAGGACTTTATGATTCAGGGTGGCGATCCTACTGGTACCGGTATGGGCGGTCAGTCTATCTATGGTGAGAAATTTGAAGATGAGTTTTCACCTGAACTGTACAATATTCGTGGAGCTCTTTCCATGGCAAATGCTGGACCGAATACTAACGGCAGCCAATTTTTCATTGTTCAAAATAAAAATCTTCCTTATTCAGCTAAGGAATTGAGCCGCGGCGGCTGGCCTGAAGCTATCGCTGAAGTCTATGCCAGTCAGGGAGGAACACCGCATTTGGATCGGCGCCACACTGTCTTTGGTCAGCTGGCTGATGAAGCGTCCTACCAAGTTTTGGACAAGATTGCAGCTGTTGAGACGGGGGCTATGGACAAGCCTGTGGAAGATGTTGTGATTGAGACGATTGAGGTTGAAGACTGATGAAAATCGGTGATAAATTAAAAGGCAAAATCACAGGGATTCAGCCTTATGGAGCTTTTGTTGAACTGGAAAACGGAACGATTGGCTTGATTCATATCTCAGAAATTCGTCCAGGCTATATTGAAAATATCCATGATAGTGTAAAGATCGGCCAGCAAGTCTTGGTACAGGTTGTGGACTATGATGAATTTTCTGGGAAGTCCAGTCTGTCCATGCGGACCCTAGAAGAAGAAAAGCACCGTCTTCCTAGACGCCATCGCTTTTCAAATGACCGCTGTAAAATTGGTTTTGAGCCTTTAGGCAGACAGCTGCCT
This sequence comes from Streptococcus sanguinis, assembly GCF_050220005.1. Taxonomy (GTDB): domain Bacteria; phylum Bacillota; class Bacilli; order Lactobacillales; family Streptococcaceae; genus Streptococcus; species Streptococcus sanguinis_Z. Next base: position 1,859,865 of record NZ_CP071413.1, on the reverse strand, counting down.
ATCTGGATCAAAGAGGCAAAAAAATTCTTAAAAGAAGAAAAAGTTTAAAAAATATCCTGTTCTCTTATGGAACAGGATATTTTGTTATTGACTTTCAGTCTGTCTCGCTCCGTAAGGTGCGAGACAAATAAACCACCCGCTATGCGGGTGCGCATCGAAGGTTATACCAAAAAAACTCCAAACGCGATACAATAAAGGTGTTCAACCCCATTGTGAAGCGAAAGGAGAAAAATATGGCGCAAAAGGCACATAGTTTATCACACACAAAGTGGATGTGTAAATATCACATTGTGTTTACACCTAAGTATAGACGAAAAGTTATCTATAATCAATATCGAAACAGTTTGGGTGAAATATTTCACCGATTATGTAGTTATAAAGGTGTTGAAATTATCGAAGGTCACTTGATGCCGGATCATGTACATATGTTAGTAAGCATTCCACCAAGGATAAGTGTTTCTAGTTTCATGGGGTATTTAAAAGGGAAAAGTGCACTCATGATGTTTGACAAACACGCTAATCTCAAGTATAAGTTTGGGAACCGACATTTCTGGGCGGAAGGTTATTACGTGAGTACAGTAGGACTTAATGAAGCCACCATCAAGAAATATATCCAAGAGCAGGAAAAGCATGATATAGCGTTGGATAAATTGAGTGTAAAAGAATATGAGGATCCCTTTAGGGATAGTGGTAAGTAATGCAAACACCTCTTTGAGAGGATTGTGACGAGTCAAGAGCAATGAGGCTTGAACAAAGTGAAAGCCAGCGTCTTTAGGCGCTGGCTGGTGATGTGGGCTTATAGCTCTGGTGCAAACCACCCGTTAGAAGGGTGGTTATGATTTAGATAGAATTGCCATTCAAATCATATCCGACTGCTAAGTTGAAATGGACATATTTTTTAAAAAGACTAAGCATCAAATTCATAGAGAGCAGTAGATAGGTAGCGTTCGCCGTTATCAGGTGCCAGAGCAAGGACTTTTTTGCCAGCTCCTAGTTTTTTTGCTACTTCAATAGCTGCGAAAATAGCAGCAGCAGATGAAATTCCCACTAAGAAGCCTTCCTGACCGCCAATATAACGTCCGAATTCCAGTGCTTGATCAGAAGTTACGCGGACAATACCGTTGTAGGCTGCTGTATCCAAGGTCTCTGGAATGAATCCAGCTGAAAGTCCTTGGATTTTGTGAGGACCTGGCTTCTCACCAGAAAGGATAGCAGATTCGTCTGCTTCAACTGCGTAGATTTGGATGTCCGGATTAACTTTTTTGAGAGCATGAGACACACCTGAAATAGTTCCGCCAGTTCCGACACCGCCTACAAAAGCATCCAGTCCAGTTTCACCGAAAGCAGCAATAATTTCTGCTCCTGTTGTTCGTTCGTGAACCTCTGGATTGGCCGGATTATTAAACTGCAGCGGCAACCAACCATTTCGTTCTTGGGCGATTTCTTGTGCTTTTGCAATAGCCCCTTTCATTCCTTCGCTGCCCGGAGTCAAGACTAACTCAGCACCATAAGCTTGGATAATTTTGCGGCGCTCCACACTCATGGTCTCTGGCATAACAATGACAACCTTGTAGCCTTTGGCTGCTCCAACCCATGAAAGGCCAATGCCAGTATTTCCGCTGGTTGCTTCAACGATAGTATCGCCAGGCTGGATAAGGCCATCGCGTTCAGCCGCCTCAATCATGCTGAGAGCAATCCGGTCTTTAACAGAAGATCCAGGATTGAAAGCCTCTAACTTCACATAAACCTCAGCAGCTCCTTTTGGAACCAAGTTGTTCAATTTGACGATGGGAGTTTGCCCAATTAGTTCTGTAATGTTTTGATAAATACGTGACATAGAATACATACCTCAATATAATTTAATAGAATTAGTATAAAATGAAATAAGAGCTTTGTAAAATATAAAAATCCTATCAAAGTGATAGGATTTTTTTATATTAGATTAAACCATTAATTTTCAAACGATTATTATAGGCTAATTCAAATAGATATTTATATAAGGGAGCAATATCTGCTTTTTTAGGAAATTCGAACTTATGTTTCTTAGGGAACTCGTTGTGGGCTTTTAAAAAGGCATTGTCTAAATAAGTGATTGTAATTTCACTATCATCAATACCAGCTCCAGCAGTTTCCATATCAACGTCCACAATATTCATCAGAAAAATTGATTTCACAGACATCTTCCGGCCGGTTGCTCCTTGCTTGTCAGTAAAAATAATACGAATATTTGTAAATAAGATAGAGTCACGAATCAGAGTATAGCCGCTCTGGATAACTTCACCTTCAAGTAAATATTGTCCGTATTCTTTTGAAAGTTGATCAACATTTTGTTCGCTGAAATTTCCAGCTAATCCTTGCATTAATTTTCCAAATGCCATAATTTTCTCCTTTAATTTTCTTCATCTAGTATAGCATGCACCTCAACTTCTCGCAAGCCTAAGTCAGTTAGTTCTATTTTTCCGTTGAAAAATTCTGTTAAATTTCTCTTAGTGGTTTCTTTGATATTTTTGTCAATATAAATGGTTGTATCAACTAATTCTGTAAAGATAGTATCGGTTTCTTCTAAGTTTTGGACCTTCAAAAAATTCGCAAAATCCTGATATTGGCTGTAAGACAGTTTTAAGCGCAGGCCAGCTTGTTCTTTTATCTCAACCAGTCCAATCTCCTTAATAGCCAGAGCAACACTGCCGGCATAAGCTCGAATCAGGCCGCCGGCTCCTAGTTTAATACCGCCAAAATAGCGAGTAACCACAACGCAAAGATTGGTCAAATTGTGTTTTTCTAGGACTCCCAGCATAGGAACTCCGGCTGTTCCGCTGGGCTCACCATCATCGCTAGTTCGCTTTATATCACTCTTTTCCCCAATGATAAAAGCAGAGCAGTTATGAGTGGCCTTGTAATGTTCTTTTTTTATAGCAGCTATAAAAGCGCGAGCCTCTTCCTCAGAGTAAATTCTTTTTACATGGCAGATAAAGCGGGATTTTTTAATTTCCTCTTGAACCATACCATCTTCTTTAATTGTCTTAAATTCCATAACTATATTTTACAAAAAAAAGACGAATTTTGCCAAAAAATTACGAATAAATAAGTATGTTAGAGTTGCAAGATTGTTTAGGACGTATATTTACAGAGAGTCAGTTAGAGTCTAGCTTGCGAGCACAAGCAAAAGAAATTCCCAGTATCCGAGAAGAAAAAGGCAAGCTCCACTGTGGACGCTGCAACAGCTTGATTGAACGAGAAAATCAGCTACCTGTTGGAGGTTATTATTGTAGAGAATGCTTAATATTGGGCCGGGTACGGAGTGACCAAAAACTTTACTATTTTCCTCAAGAGGATTTTCCTAAAAAACAGGTGCTTAAATGGCAGGGGCAACTGACAGAGTTTCAAGGAAAGGTTTCCAAAGGATTACTTGATGCGCTAGAGAAAAGGCAGAATACGTTAGTGCATGCTGTTACTGGCGCCGGAAAAACAGAAATGATTTACCAAGTGCTTGCAAGAGTTATTGATAGAGGAGGTTCTGTCTGTCTGGCTAGCCCGCGGATTGATGTTTGTTTAGAGCTTTATCGGCGCCTTAAAGAAGATTTTTCTTGTGAAATAGCCCTTCTGCATGGGGAGTCAGAAGCTTATTTTCGCAGCCCCTTGGTGATTGCGACTACCCATCAGCTCTTAAAATTTTATCAAGCATTTGATTTACTGATTGTTGACGAGGTAGATGCTTTTCCTTATGTGGATAATCCCATGCTGTATCACGCAGTAGAGCGTTCTGTGAAAGAGGATGCTACAACTATTTTTCTGACAGCCACTTCCACGGATGAACTGGATAAAAGAGTTCAAAAAGGTCAGCTGAAGCGCCTGAGTCTTCCCAGAAGATTTCATGGAAATCCCTTGACCATCCCTCAGAAAATTTGGTTATCTGATTTTCAAAAACATCTTCAGAAGAAGAAAATAACACCTAAGCTTTTAAAATATATACAAAAACAGAGGGAGACTCAATTTCCTCTCTTGATATTTGCTGCAGAAATTCAAAGAGGAGAGGATTTTGCTCAGGCTTTGCAGATTGCTCTGCCGGATGAAAAGCTGGCTTTTGTCGCCTCCACTACAGAAAATCGTCTGGAGATTGTCGAGCAGTTTCGTCGCAAGGAGATCACTATTTTGGTGACAACGACTATCTTAGAGCGTGGGGTAACCTTTCCTGGCGTGGATGTTTTTGTCTTGGAAGCCAATCATCGCCTGTTCAGTCGTAGTGCTCTGGTTCAGATTTCAGGCCGAGTTGGCCGTAGTATGGATAGACCGACTGGACAGTTGCTATTTTTTCATGATGGGACTACCCTTGCTATGGAAAAGGCGATTCGAGAAATGAGGGATATGAATAAGGAGGCGGGATTATGACAGAGTGTCTTTTATGTAAGGAGCAAATTAAGGAGAAAGGCAGTTTTTTACGGCTTTTTCTATTAAAAAAAGAAGGACCAAGCTGCTGCTCTACTTGTTATCAAAATTTTGAACACATATCTGAAGAGCATTGCCCTCGTTGCTTTCGCAATGGAAAATCAGATTTATGTACAGATTGCCAAAAATGGGAGGAAGAGGGGAATCAAGTCCAGCATCAGTCACTATTTACCTATAATGAAGCAATGAAGGAATATTTCAGTCAATACAAGTTTCAGGGAGACTATGTATTGCGTTTTGTATTTGCAAAAGCAGCTAAAAAAGCAGTCAAAATGTTTAGAGAGCATATCATTGTTCCGATTCCAGTCAGTATCGAAAAATTTCAAGTAAGAGGATTTAATCAAGTGCAGGGGATTTTAGATGCTGCAAACTTGTCATATAGAAATATCTTGGAGAAAAAAGACACCCTGGCACAGTCGAGTAAGACACGTGAGGAGCGTCTGCAGACGCAGCAGGCTTTTAAAATTAAGAATGGAGTTGATTTGCCGGATAAAATTTTGCTGGTTGATGATATCTATACGACTGGAAAAACCTTGCAATTAGCCAAGCAAATCTTGCTGGAAGCAGGAGTGAAAGAAATTTTGACATTTTCAATCGCAAGATAAGAAAAAATTTGCAAAAAAGGAATGAAAGCGTTATAATGATATTATAAATAAAACATTTATGTTTAGAAAGAAGGTACTTATATGCTTAAATATAGTATCCGTGGTGAAAACCTAGAAGTAACAGATGCTCTCCGTGACTACGTAGTTTCTAAACTTGAGAAGATTGAGAAGTATTTCCAAGCAGAGCAAGAACTTGATGCGCGTGTGAACCTCAAGGTTTACCGTGAAAAGACTGCGAAAGTGGAAGTAACAATTCCGCTAGGCTCCATCACTCTTCGTGCAGAAGATATCTCTCAGGACATGTATGGATCAATTGATTTGGTCACAGATAAGATTGAGCGCCAAATCCGCAAAAACAAGACTAAGATTGAAAGAAAGAATCGCAATAAGGTTGCTACAAGTCAGCTTTTCACAGATTCCTTTGCTGAGGAAGCAGAAGAAGTTCCGTCAAAAGTTGTCCGTTCAAAACACATAGATTTGAAGCCGATGGACTTGGAAGAAGCGATTCTGCAAATGGATTTATTGGGACATGATTTCTTTATCTATTCCGATGCAGAGGACAGCAGCACGAATGTAATATATCGTCGTGAGGATGGAGATATTGGTCTTTTAGAGGTTAAATAAAGTAAGAAAAGAGGGTTGAGAGCAGTTTTCTCAACCTTTTTAGATTATAGAAAGTCATACACTCAGGTGACATAAACCAGCTTTCTGCTCACAAAGAAATTAACTTTATACTTAGAACTGAAAAATAAACTTTTAAAAAAATAAAAAAAGATTAAAAAAGGTATTGACAGGTAGTAGGTATAGGTGATATACTAATATAGTTGTCGCGAAAGACAAAGCCCTTTGAAAACTGAACAAGACGAACCAAGTGCAGGGTGACATAGAGATATGTAACCTGTCAAAAAAACGAGAAAATAAATCTGTCAGTGGACAGTAATGAGTGCGAACTCAAACTTTTTAATGAGAGTTTGATCCTGGCTCAGGACGAACGCTGGCGGCGTGCCTAATACATGCAAGTAGAACGCTGAAGAGAGGAGCTTGCTCTTCTTGGATGAGTTGCGAACGGGTGAGTAACGCGTAGGTAACCTGCCTGGTAGCGGGGGATAACTATTGGAAACGATAGCTAATACCGCATAAAATTGATTATTGCATGATAATTAATTGAAAGATGCAATTGCATCACTACCAGATGGACCTGCGTTGTATTAGCTAGTTGGTGAGGTAACGGCTCACCAAGGCGACGATACATAGCCGACCTGAGAGGGTGATCGGCCACACTGGGACTGAGACACGGCCCAGACTCCTACGGGAGGCAGCAGTAGGGAATCTTCGGCAATGGGGGGAACCCTGACCGAGCAACGCCGCGTGAGTGAAGAAGGTTTTCGGATCGTAAAGCTCTGTTGTAAGAGAAGAACGGGTGTGAGAGTGGAAAGTTCACACTGTGACGGTATCTTACCAGAAAGGGACGGCTAACTACGTGCCAGCAGCCGCGGTAATACGTAGGTCCCGAGCGTTGTCCGGATTTATTGGGCGTAAAGCGAGCGCAGGCGGTTAGATAAGTCTGAAGTTAAAGGCTGTGGCTTAACCATAGTATGCTTTGGAAACTGTTTAACTTGAGTGCAGAAGGGGAGAGTGGAATTCCATGTGTAGCGGTGAAATGCGTAGATATATGGAGGAACACCGGTGGCGAAAGCGGCTCTCTGGTCTGTAACTGACGCTGAGGCTCGAAAGCGTGGGGAGCAAACAGGATTAGATACCCTGGTAGTCCACGCCGTAAACGATGAGTGCTAGGTGTTAGGCCCTTTCCGGGGCTTAGTGCCGCAGCTAACGCATTAAGCACTCCGCCTGGGGAGTACGACCGCAAGGTTGAAACTCAAAGGAATTGACGGGGGCCCGCACAAGCGGTGGAGCATGTGGTTTAATTCGAAGCAACGCGAAGAACCTTACCAGGTCTTGACATCCCTCTGACCGCTCTAGAGATAGAGTTTTCCTTCGGGACAGAGGTGACAGGTGGTGCATGGTTGTCGTCAGCTCGTGTCGTGAGATGTTGGGTTAAGTCCCGCAACGAGCGCAACCCCTATTGTTAGTTGCCATCATTGAGTTGGGCACTCTAGCGAGACTGCCGGTAATAAACCGGAGGAAGGTGGGGATGACGTCAAATCATCATGCCCCTTATGACCTGGGCTACACACGTGCTACAATGGCTGGTACAACGAGTCGCAAGCCGGTGACGGCAAGCTAATCTCTGAAAGCCAGTCTCAGTTCGGATTGTAGGCTGCAACTCGCCTACATGAAGTCGGAATCGCTAGTAATCGCGGATCAGCACGCCGCGGTGAATACGTTCCCGGGCCTTGTACACACCGCCCGTCACACCACGAGAGTTTGTAACACCCGAAGTCGGTGAGGTAACCGTAAGGAGCCAGCCGCCTAAGGTGGGATAGATGATTGGGGTGAAGTCGTAACAAGGTAGCCGTATCGGAAGGTGCGGCTGGATCACCTCCTTTCTAAGGAGTCCGTAAGGACACACGGAATGCACTTGAGTCTTGTTTAGTTTTGAGAGGGCTATGTGGGGCCTTAGCTCAGCTGGGAGAGCGCCTGCTTTGCACGCAGGAGGTCAGCGGTTCGATCCCGCTAGGCTCCATTATCTAGTTTGACTAGATAAAGAACTTGTCCATTGAAAATTGAATACCGATATCAAATAGTAACAAGAAAATAAACCGAAAACGCTGTAAAAATTAATGAGTTTAAGACTGAAAGGTCAAAAATAAGGTTAAGTTAGTAAGGGCGCACGGTGGATGCCTTGGCACTAGGAGCCGATGAAGGACGTGACAAACGACGAAATGCCTCGGGGAGCTGTAAGTAAGCACTTGATCCGGGGGTGTCCGAATGGGGGAACCCAACAGGTTGATGCCTGTTACCCATTTCTGTTAAGGGAATGAGGAGGAAGACGCAGTGAACTGAAACATCTAAGTAGCTGCAGGAAGAGAAAGCAAAAGCGATTGCCTTAGTAGCGGCGAGCGAAGAGGCAGGAGGGCAAACCGAAGAGTTTACTCTTCGGGGTTGTAGGACTGCAATGTGGACTCAGAATTTATAGAAGAATGACTTGGGAAAGTCAGCCAAAGAGAGTAAGAGCCTCGTATTTTAAATAGATTCTGTACCTAGCAGTATCCTGAGTACGGCGGGACACGTGAAATCCCGTCGGAATCTGGGAGGACCATCTCCCAACCCTAAATACTCCCTAGTGACCGATAGTGAACCAGTACCGTGAGGGAAAGGTGAAAAGCACCCCGGGAGGGGAGTGAAATAGAACCTGAAACCGTGTGCCTACAACAAGTTCGAGCCCGTTAATGGGTGAGAGCGTGCCTTTTGTAGAATGAACCGGCGAGTTACGTTATGATGCGAGGTTAAGTTGAAGAGACGGAGCCGTAGGGAAACCGAGTCTGAATAGGGCGCTTTAGTATCATGATGTAGACCCGAAACCATGTGACCTACCCATGAGCAGGTTGAAGGTGCGGTAAAACGCACTGGAGGACCGAACCAGGGCACGTTGAAAAGTGCTTGGATGACTTGTGGGTAGCGGAGAAATTCCAAACGAACTTGGAGATAGCTGGTTCTCTCCGAAATAGCTTTAGGGCTAGCGTCGACATAAAGATTCTTGGAGGTAGAGCACTGTTTGGGTGAGGGGTCCATCCCGGATTACCAATCTCAGATAAACTCCGAATGCCAATGAATTATGGTCGGCAGTCAGACTGCGAGTGCTAAGATCCGTAGTCGAAAGGGAAACAGCCCAGACCACCAGCTAAGGTCCCAAAATAATTGTTAAGTGGAAAAGGATGTGGGGTTGCACAGACAACTAGGATGTTAGCTTAGAAGCAGCTATTCATTCAAAGAGTGCGTAATAGCTCACTAGTCGAGTGACCCTGCGCCGAAAATGTACCGGGGCTAAAACAATTTACCGAAGCTGTGGATACCTTTTATAGGTATGGTAGGAGAGCGTTCTATGTGTGGAGAAGGTGTACCGTGAGGAGTGCTGGAACGCATAGAAGTGAGAATGCCGGTATGAGTAGCGCAAGACAGGTGAGAATCCTGTCCACCGTAAGACTAAGGTTTCCAGGGGAAGGCTCGTCCGCCCTGGGTTAGTCGGGACCTAAGGAGAGACCGAAAGGTGTATCCGATGGCCAACAGGTTGAGATTCCTGTACTAGAGTATGAAGTGATGGAGGGACGCAGTAGGCTAACTCGTGCGTACGAATGGATGTACGTCTAAGCAGTGAGGCGTGGTATGAGTCAAATGCTTATACCTCTAACGTTGAGCTGTGATGGGGAGCGAAGTTTAGTAGCGAGTGAGTGATGTCACACTGCCAAGAAAAGCTTCTAGCGTTGTATCATACTCTACCCGTACCGCAAACCGACACAGGTAGTCGAGGCGAGTAGCCTCAGGTGAGCGAGAGAACTCTCGTTAAGGAACTCGGCAAAATGACCCCGTAACTTCGGGAGAAGGGGTGCTGACTTTTGTCAGCCGCAGTGAATAGGCCCAAGCAACTGTTTATCAAAAACACAGCTCTCTGCTAAATCGTAAGATGATGTATAGGGGGTGACGCCTGCCCGGTGCTGGAAGGTTAAGAGGAGTGCTTAGCGGTAACGCGAAGGTATGAATTGAAGCCCCAGTAAACGGCGGCCGTAACTATAACGGTCCTAAGGTAGCGAAATTCCTTGTCGGGTAAGTTCCGACCCGCACGAAAGGCGTAATGATTTGGGCACTGTCTCAACGAGAGACTCGGTGAAATTTTAGTACCTGTGAAGATGCAGGTTACCCGCGACAGGACGGAAAGACCCCATGGAGCTTTACTGCAGTTTGATATTGAGTGTCTGTGCCACATGTACAGGATAGGTAGGAGCCTATGAAATCGGGACGCCAGTTTCGATGGAGGCGTTGTTGGGATACTACCCTTGTGTTATGGCCACTCTAACCCGGTAGGTTTATCATCTACGGAGACAGTGTCTGACGGGCAGTTTGACTGGGGCGGTCGCCTCCTAAAAGGTAACGGAGGCGCCCAAAGGTTCCCTCAGACTGGTTGGAAATCAGTCGCAGAGTGTAAAGGTATAAGGGAGCTTGACTGCGAGAGCTACAACTCGAGCAGGGACGAAAGTCGGGCTTAGTGATCCGGTGGTTCCGCATGGAAGGGCCATCGCTCAACGGATAAAAGCTACCCTGGGGATAACAGGCTTATCTCCCCCAAGAGTTCACATCGACGGGGAGGTTTGGCACCTCGATGTCGGCTCGTCGCATCCTGGGGCTGTAGTCGGTCCCAAGGGTTGGGCTGTTCGCCCATTAAAGCGGCACGCGAGCTGGGTTCAGAACGTCGTGAGACAGTTCGGTCCCTATCCGTCGCGGGCGTAGGAAATTTGAGAGGATCTGCTCCTAGTACGAGAGGACCAGAGTGGACTTACCGCTGGTGTACCAGTTGTTCTGCCAAGAGCATCGCTGGGTAGCTATGTAGGGAAGGGATAAACGCTGAAAGCATCTAAGTGTGAAACCCACCTCAAGATGAGATTTCCCATAACGCAAGTTAGTAAGAGCCCTGAGAGAAGATCAGGTTGATAGGTTAGGAGTGGAAGTGTGGTGACACATGGAGCGGACTAATACTAATCGCTCGAGGACTTATCCTAGAATAAGTGATTCATCAGAGTGCAGCGGATGGTTTAGAGGAATGTTAGATTTGATATTGTATTCAATTTTGAGTTGACAAGACTTGTCTGAGAGGACAGGACAGTTAATTCAATAGTTAAGTGACGATAGCCTAGGAGATACACCTGTACCCATGCCGAACACAGCAGTTAAGCCCTAGAACGCCGGAAGTAGTTGGGGGTTGCCCCCTGTGAGATATGGTAGTCGCTTAGCGAAGGGAGTTTAGCTCAGCTGGGAGAGCATCTGCCTTACAAGCAGAGGGTCAGCGGTTCGATCCCGTTAACTCCCATATTCTGAAAAGAATAGGTCCCGTAGTGTAGCGGTTATCACGTCGCCCTGTCACGGCGAAGATCGCGGGTTCGATTCCCGTCGGGACCGTTGAAGTCGAGACGATTTCAAAAGTAAGAGACTCGTTAGCTCAGTTGGTAGAGCATTTGACTTTTAATCAAAGGGTCACTGGTTCGAGCCCAGTACGGGTCATAAGAGCGGGTTTGGCGGAATTGGCAGACGCACCAGATTTAGGATCTGGCGCTTTAGGGCGTGGGGGTTCAAGTCCCTTAACCCGCATATAAGATAATAATGAGCCGGCTTAGCTCAGTTGGTAGAGCATCTGATTTGTAATCAGAGGGTCGCGTGTTCAAGTCATGTAGCCGGCATTTTTGAATAGGATGCGAACGTAGTTCAGTGGTAGAACATCACCTTGCCAAGGTGGGGGTCGCGGGTTCGAATCCCGTCGTTCGCTTGAGGCGGCCGGGGTGGCGGAACTGGCAGACGCACAGGACTTAAAATCCTGCGATTGGTAACGATCGTACCGGTTCGATTCCGGTCCTCGGCATAGACTTGTAAGAGGCAGTAGAAGAAGATGAGCACCCTTAGCTCAACTGGATAGAGTACCTGACTACGAATCAGGCGGTTAGAGGTTCGACTCCTCTAGGGTGCATTAAATTATTTAATTTTTTCTTAAGTTTTGCTATACTGAATTTAGTATGAATACTGAGCACCCTTAGCTCAACTGGATAGAGTACCTGACTACGAATCAGGCGGTTAGAGGTTCGACTCCTCTAGGGTGCATTTGGAAGCGAAGTCTTAGGGCTCCGTTTTTAGATTGTTTAAACATCGGGAAGTAGCTCAGCTTGGTAGAGTACTTGGTTTGGGACCAAGGTGTCGCAGGTTCGAATCCTGTCTTCCCGACTAGATAACATAGATGATAGATGTACTAATCTATCTTTTTTGTTTTTAAGAAAACTGTATTTACAGTATTTATGACTTAGCTTACATAGGATTTAATTAGCGATAGAATCTTTTAGAACTTCTGGTTTTGTCTCTTTATATAATCCTATTTGAAAGCAAGGGATTTGATTATTCAACTAGGTTTAGTTTGATTTTAAAGTCTAGTGTTCCAGAAGTTTAGTTTGTATCAAGCTGCTGAAATGTACTTTTCATTTGATATTAGTGATATTAAAGATAAAAACCTCTGATAGCAGTATTTGTTGCTTTCAGAGGTTTTTATATGTGCTGAGTTTGATTTACTACATCAAAGAGTATTCGTCAGATAGCATAATGGTTTCTTTGCCCTTGTTATCAACGATGTAGACTTTTCTGGGAAAGAAAGGGTCAAATTGATAGTTTAAGTCAAATGAAATAATAGTGTTGAAATTTTTTTGTGAGAATCGTAGGGATACCCTTCCTTGTCGGTTGATGATTTCGAACTTGAGGACTGGGCGAAGTTCAAAGACCCCTTTGAGATTGTTATCAATGATGTACCAGAATGAATCGACAATTTCTTCAGGGAGGCTCGTCATGATGCCAAAGCTAGCATATCGGCCGAGAGTATTTGTAAATGCCATGGGAGACTCCTTTCTTACGGTCTGGATTTTCTTATATGATACCCGAAAATGCTTGAGATTGCAAGAATTTGACCTTTGGTGAGACCGAATTAGATAAAAGAAAAAGAGCTTACGCTCTTTGACAACTTTATCGATTCTTTAGTTCAACATAACGTTTGTACCAAATATTGACATAAGCATCTGAAAATGGACCTCTTCCGTTGTTAATCCAATCAACTAGGATTTTGACATTTTCTTTGAGAATGAAATCCAAATCATCAGAATAGTGCATCTGCTTTTTGTGGCGTTCATATTCTTCTACATCCAACAGGCGTTTTTCACCATCAGCAAAGACTTTGACGTCTAAATCATAGTCAATGTATTTTAGTGCTTCATTATCCAGATAGTAAGGACTGGCTAGGTTGCAGTAGTATGAAGTTCCATTGTCGCGAATCATGGCAATGATATTAAACCAGTATTTTTTATGAAAATAGACAATGGCTGGTTCACGTGTTACCCAACGTCGGCCATCACTTTCTGTTACCAGTGTGTGGTCATTAACGCCAATAATGGCGTTTTCTGTTGTCTTTAGTACCATGGTATCTCGCCAGGTGCGGTGAAGATTCCCATCATGCTTATAACTTTGAATTGTAATAAAGTCGCCTTCTTTTGGAAGTTTCATAACTTACCAACTTTCTACAATTTATAAGTTTATCTTCTTTATTGTAACATATTTTCATAGAAATGCATAAGTTTTCATAGAAAATCTTAAAGATATTCTCTCAGAGCGCTAGCGATGTCGGAGAAATTATAGCCTTTGCGAGCTAGAGCTTGGGTCAGACGCTGTTTTAAGTCATAGCCGTCGTACTTTTTTGAGTACTTGCGGTATTGCTTGTCTAGCTCTTTATAGAGCAACTCTTGTTGGTTTTCTTGGTCCTCTTCGATTTTCAAATGTTGATAGGCGGTTTTTGCTTGGCTATAGGAAAAACCTTTGTTTATCAAGGATTGAAGAATTTTATCTTGTAAGGCCTTGCTGGGCATTTTCCCTTGGTGTTTTTTGAGCAGCTTTTCGGCAACCTTGTCTGTTAGTTCAGCGAAATCAAACTGGCTCAATTCTTCCTCTATGATAGTGCTAGAAATCCCTTTTTGACTGAGTTTTTGCTTTAGAACAAAAGCGCCTTTATCACCAGTGAGAAGGTTGGATTGGATAAAAGAATGAGCATACTTTCTATCATTAATCCAACTATCCTTTTTTAGATTGTCCAGGACCTGGCTGATGATTTCTGGTTGGATGTCGTGCTGTGTTAAGTAGTCTTTAACTTCCTTAGTAGTTCTTTGCTTGAAGGAGAGATGGTAGAGAGCTAGATTTTTTCCGTAAGAAAATTGGGCATAGTCTTGAATTTCTGATAGCTCCTGCTCTGTGATTTCCATTCCTTTAGACAGCATGAAGCGGACGATGGTGTCTTCTGTAATATAGAGCTTTTCACTGCCGTCCAACTCCAAGAGGTAGAGTCTTTTTTTCTTTTCGATTTTTGTGATTTTCATAAGAGATTTTGGTAGAATCCTTTCTTTTAGCCAAATGCTTCAAAGGCAGCTATCAAGCGCAGTTTGTCTGTATCAACATCCTTCCTGCCATAGTAGTCAAGAAAGAGCTCTGCGTATCTAGGATCAGATAAATTATAAGTAAGAGACCAGATGGCCCAGTAAAGGTCAATGTGGCGATCACTAAGGCCAGCGAGGCCAACGTCAATAAAGCAGGAGAAGGTTGTTGCGTCTTTCAGAATGAAATTAGGCAAGCAGGCATCTCCATGGATCAAGGCATCCACCGTCAGTAAGTGTCCCTGCTCTTGGATAAGCTGGTATGCTTCCTCACGACTTGAGATGTGAAATTGAGGCAGCAAGGCTTTTTGATAAAAGCAACCTTTCCGATAATTTTCCGTTGCTTGCTCTTTATAGTGTTGGAGGCGATGCTGGATTGGGAAATGCTGGGGTTGGATGCTGTGAAGTCTTTTGAGTGCTGCAGCCATCGTTTGGCAAAGTTCTTCTGGCTGTTGGAGAAAGGCTAGGGCGTCCTTGCCCTCGGCTTCTTTAGTCAGCAGGTAGTCTTTATCTGCTGTCAGGTAGTGGATGACAGGTACACCGAGTCCTTGCTTCTCAAACCATTTGGCAAGTGTAGCTTCTTGGGCTAACTGGTCTTTTTGGTCGATTTTCAAATAATAGCCCGTATCGGTATAGAAAACACTGGCTGCAGAATGTGAGGAGCTGTCGTAAAAATTGGCTCCCTCTAGATAAGTTCGTATTTGCTCAGGGAAATGGGCTAGTGGAAGGGATATTTTTTCTGCTTTCATACTTTTATTGTAACATATTCTCAACTAATGCGAGGCAGCGTGGTATAATAGAAGCATGAATGTGAAAGTGAAACAAAGAATCCCTTTGAAAATTAAGAAAATGGGGATTAATGGTGAAGGGATTGGATTTTATAAGAAAACGCTGGTCTTTGTACCAGGGGCTTTGAAAGGTGAGGAAGTTTACTGTCAGGTGACCAGGGTTCAGCGTAATTTCATCGAGGCCAAGCTCTTGACCATCAACAAGCGGTCGAAATTTCGGGTGGAAGCGCCTTGTGAGATTTATGATAGCTGCGGGGGCTGTCAAATCATGCACCTCCACTATGACAAGCAGTTAGAGTTTAAGGAAGATTTGCTGCGTCAGGCCTTGAAAAAATTTGCGCCAGCTGGCTATGAGAACTATGAGATTCGTCCGACCATTGGTATGCAGGAGCCGCTCTATTATCGGGCTAAGCTGCAGTTTCAGACTCGGAAGTTCAAGGATGAGGTCAAGGCTGGGCTCTATGCCCAGAATTCCCACTATCTGGTCTCGCTGAAAAACTGTCTGGTTCAGGACAAGGTGACGCAACAGATCATAAATAAGGTGGCTCGGCTTTTAGGCAAGTATAGGCTGCCCATCTATGATGAGAGAAAGACTGCTGGAGTGCGCACCGTTATGATTCGCAGGGCCAGAAAGACAGGTCAGGTGCAGATGATTTTTGTGACGGGGCGTAAGCTGGACTTTTCTCCAGTCGTTCGAGATCTAGTGACTGAATTTCCTGAGTTGGAAACAGTGGCGGTCAATTATCATACGAGCAAGTCCAGTGAGATTTATGGGGATAAGACAGAGCTTATCTGGGGCGAGAAGGCCATCCAAGAAGGAGTGCTGGACTATGAGTTCTCCCTGTCGCCTCGGGCTTTCTATCAGCTCAATCCTGAGCAGACAGAGGTGCTCTACGGGGAGGCGGTTGAGGCACTAGATGTGACGAAAGAAGACCATTTGATTGACGCCTACTGCGGGGTAGGGACCATCGGTTTTGCCTTTGCTAAAAGGGTTAAGTCTCTGCGTGGCATGGACATCATCCCTGAGGCCATTGAAGACGCCAAGCGCAATGCGAAACGGATGGGTTTTACCAATACGCTCTACGAGACTGGGACGGCAGAGGAGATTATTCCTCGCTGGTATGCTGAGGGCTATCGGGCGAATGCCTTGATTGTCGATCCGCCGAGAACAGGTCTGGATGATAAGCTACTGGAGACAATTGTCCGCTATGCACCTGAAAAGATGGTCTACGTTTCCTGCAATGTCTCAACTCTGGCTCGGGATTTAGTCAAGCTCTGTCAGGTCTACGATGTCCACTACATCCAGTCGGTTGATATGTTTCCGCATACCGCTCGGACCGAGGCAGTGGTGAAATTGTCTAAGAGAAATAGCTCTCGTTTGAGTTAATCGGAAACAGCTCGCTAGAGTTGACAAAATCATTATAAAAAGGCCTTAGTTTTCTCTAATACAGAACTAAGTCTTTTCTTTTGTAAAGATTGCAATGGATTTATAGGAAGATTAGTTAAAAAAAGAGAACACTCGTCAAGTGTTCTCTAATGGTAATCGATTATATTAGAATAAACCAAAGACTAGGACTGCAAGGACGGCACCAATGATTGGTCCGACAACCGGAATCCAAGCGTAAGACCAGTCGCCATTTCCTTTATTAGGAATTGGAAGAAGACTGTGCATGATGCGAGGTCCTAAGTCACGAGCTGGGTTGAGGGCATAGCCAGTTGTTCCACCAAGTGAAAGACCAATCCCGACAATCAATGTTCCGACTGCAAAGGTGCCAATGCCTGCTTGTAGCTTATAAAGTCCAAGAGCGAAGATAGTCAGCACTAGAACAAAAGTTCCAAGAATTTCACTAATCAGGTTAGAGAAGGTATCTTTGATGGCTGGGCCTGTGCTGAATGTACCCAGGACGTTAGCCGGATTTTCTTCAGCTAAATAGTGAGGTTTGAACTGTAGGAAAACGAGGAACTGTCCAACCATAGCACCTGCAAATTGAGCTAGGATGTAAGGAAAAACAGATGCCCATGGCAAATCACCTTTCAGAGCGACTCCGATAGTTAGGGCAGGGTTCAGATGGGCTGGGCCAAGGTTGCCAGATACAAAAGCAGCAATGGCAACGGCAATCCCCCATCCCATGGTAATCACAATCCAGCCTGAATTATGACTCTTAGTTTTGGGAAGAACCACACCTGCAACTACACCATTACCCAAAAGGAGCAAGAGCAGTGTTCCTAAAAATTCGCCAAATATTTCTTTCATCATCTATGTTACTCCATTTAAAAGAAGGGGTGGTAGACAGTTCTTGGTCTACCGCCTCTTCTCGTATTTTCTATTTTTTTAATTCTTCTAAATCGTTATTTGCAAGGGCAGCTTGAACATCATTGCGATAAGCTGCTTTTTCTTCTTCTGTCCAGTCGTAGAATCGTCCCATTTCATCCAGAACAGGCTCTACAATAGCATCTAAGCTATCCCGCATAAAGAGCATGTGATTTGTCCGGCGAAGCAGGAAGTCAACTGGGCTGAGTGCTAATTCATTACGCATAGCATAGTGCAGTGACAAGGTATCTGCCAGGCTGAGACCTGGTGCTTGTTCAATGCTGTGTGCGAGGGCAAAGACTTTAGGAGCATTTGATCCGTAAAGGTTTGCAAGATAGAAGGCTTCTTTGCTGTCTAAGCCGCGTGAGACACCAAGTTGAGCAAAGGCTTCGATTTCGGAATCCACATTTGCTGGATTGAGCTCTCCACCTGAAACAGGGTAAGTCTTAGAGTTGATGAGCTTGAAGTTGCGGTCAAATTCTGCTCTGAGGATGTCAACGACACGCTCCATAGCGCCTTCCGCCATCTTACGATAGTCTGTGATCTTACCGCCAGCAAGGGTCAAGAGGCCATTGTTATCACGTTCCAGGCTGGAACCGCGAGATACAGCAGATGGATCTAAGTGTTTTTCAGACGTGCTGCTTTCGAGTTGCGTAACAGCCGCCTCGACATCCTCACGGGATTTTTCTTTAGCCAGATAGCTCTCAACAGTCGCAATCAGTTCATTGAAGCTTTCATCACTGATAGTACCGTTGTTTCCGCCGTTGTAGTCAGAAGCACTGTTTCCTGCGATTAGAGGACGCAGGCCAGCCCAGCTACTTTCGATGTCGTCAATCGTGATGTTTGCTTCTGGGAAGCGATTATTGACAATTCCCAAGAGGTAATCCACATCTTCGTGTGTTACTTTTGGATGCTCTAAGTCGCCAGTATAGTCAGTGTCAGTCGTACCAAAGTAGGTTTTGTTTTCACGTGGAAGGACAAAGACCATCCGGCCGTCTCCCAAGCCTGTGTCAAAGTAAACTGGCTGAGAAACCTTGATCTTGCTAGAGTCAACAACCAAGTGAACACCCTTAGTTGGACGCATTTGTGAGTATTGCTCACCGTCATTTGACAGATTGCGTACCTTGTCGCTCCAAGGTCCAGTTGTGTTGATAACTAGGCGAGCCTTGATTTCAAAGGCTTCATCTGTCAAGAGATCACGCGCAACAACGCCTGTAATCTTTCCAGCTTTATCAAAGAGGAAACCTTCTGCCTTGACATGGTTGGCAATCAGAGCGCCGTCTTGGTTGGCACGTTTGATATTTTCAATCACGAGGCGAGCGTCGTTGTTGCGGAAGTCAAGATAGACACCACCGCCGACTAAGCCTTCCTTCTTAAGTTCAGGTTCCCGTTCTAAGACTTCTTCCTTACTCAAGACCTTGTTGGCAGCAGGAGTGTTGTTGACACCGGCCAAGAGGTCGTAGAGGTCCATAGCCACTTTGAGACGGAAGAGGCTGAAGGTAGCGCCCTCTTCTTCATAAACAGGAAGCAACATAGGATCTGGTTTTGGAATATGAGGGGCAATTTGCTGAACGACAGCACGCTCTGAAACTGTATCTGAGACCACCTCTACGTCGAATTGCTTGAGGTAACGAAGGCCACCATGGACCAGTTTGGTAGAACGGCTAGAAGTCCCTTCAGCAAAGTCCTGCATTTCAATCAGACCAGTCTCCAGGCCGCTTGCAGCTGCTTGCAAGGCTACACCAGCACCCGTAATCCCGCCGCCAATAATCAGGAGGTCCAAGGTGCGTTCCTGCATTTTTTTTATCGATAATTCACGTGTTTTCTTTGAAAATTCCATAATTACACACTTTCTAACTTAGTCGTTTCATACTTCTACTGACTTGATTATCAAAATCAGTCGTCGATTTCTGCAAAGACTTGAGTTGCCTTAACGGCTTTTTTCCATCCTTTGTAGAGTTGTTCCTTACGGGATTCATTCATAGACGGCTCAAAGAGTTCTCCTGTTTCATTGAGAGTGCGGAGTTCGTCTAAGTCTTTCCAGTAGCCTACTGACAGTCCTGCCAAGAAGGCTGCACCGAGAGCAGTTGTTTCTAAGTTTTTAGCACGGGCAATATCGATTCCCAAAATGTCAGCTTGGAACTGCATGAGGAAGTTGTTCATAGCAGCACCGCCATCGACTTTGAGGACTTGAATAGCAGTCTTGGCATCCACCTGCATGGTATCAATGATGTCGCGTACTTGGTAAGCGATGGATTGCAGAGTAGCCTTGATAAAGTCTTCCTTGCTGGTTCCGCGTGTCAAGCCAAAGACAGATCCGCGGGCATTTTGATCCCAATACGGAGCGCCCAGACCTGTGAAGGCAGGTACGACATAGACTTCGTCATTGTTGTGAGAATTGAGAGCATATTTTTCAGATTCTGGTGAATTTTCAACCATCCGAAGACCGTCGCGCAGCCATTGAATAGCACTTCCGGCAATGAAGATAGAACCTTCTAAGGCATAGTAAACTTTGCCGTTGATACCGTAGCCAATAGTTGTCAAGAGGTTGTTTTCAGACAGCTGCATCTCTTCACCAGTGTTCATGATGATGAAAGAACCAGTTCCATAAGTATTCTTGACCATGCCAGGCTCAAAAGCTAACTGTCCAAAGAGAGCCGCCTGCTGGTCACCAGCCATACCAGAGATTGGAACTTCTCCACCGTAGAAATGGAATGGAGCAGTCTTACCATAGATTTCTGAGTTAGAACGAACTTCAGGAAGCATAGCCTTTGGAATGTTAAGGATTTCCAAAATCTCGTCGTCCCATTTGAGTTCCTTGATATTATAGAGCATGGTACGGGCTGCATTTGAGTAGTCAGTCACGTGAGCCGCGCCGTCAGTTAATTTCCAAACCAGCCAGGTATCGATAGTACCAAAGAGCAATTCACCCTTTTCAGCTCTTTCTTGCGCTCCCTCTACATGATCTAAAATCCAGCGAACCTTGGTAGCAGAGAAGTAAGCGTCAATAATCAAACCAGTCTTTTCGTGGAATTTTTCCACATAGCCTTGGCTTTTCAGCTGTTCAGCCAGAGGAGCAGTCTGGCGAGATTGCCAAACGATAGCATTGTAGATAGGAAGACCAGTATTCTTATCCCAGACGACAGTTGTTTCACGCTGGTTGGTAATTCCGATGGCTTCGATTTGGTTAGGTTTGACTCCACTTTCGATGAAGGCGCCGGCGATAACGGACTGCACAGAGTTCCAAATTTCATTGGCATTGTGCTCAACCCATCCAGCTTGAGGGAAAATCTGAGTAAATTCTTTTTGACTGGAGCTAACTTTTTCTCCTTTTTTGTTAAAGATGATGGCGCGGGAACTAGTTGTTCCTTGGTCAATGGCCATGATGTATTTTTCTTGTGACATGAACTGTCCTCCTGGTAAAAATCTTGAGGATGTTTCCTCTACAGTAACTAGTATATAAAATAAAACGCTTTCTTTTTTATCAACTTTTTTTAAATTTTAAAAAAATCTGAGGAGATTGTGCGAAAATCACAAAGAAACCTGGATTTCTCCAAGTTTCTTAATGAAATATCATGTGACGGATTTGAGCCAAATCTTCCAAATCCAAGTCATTTTTTAAAAAATAGATAGGAACTTGCTGGGCCTGATGAATAGGATTGTTGGTGATGATGAGGTCATAATTTCTGGTAAGGTCGTAGGATTCAATCGTAATAAAGCGATTGTACTCTAAGTATCGCCTTAAAATGGCTGTCATTCTGGAAACAACGATAAAGCTATCTGTCAAGTCCATGCCTATCTTGATGACTTGACCGTCATTTTCAGCAATGTACTCCATCAGCTGGAGCCATTCCCACAACACCTTTTTATCCAGAGAAGTTCCCTGCTGGAAAATAGGAAGTTTGCAAAAAATAGTGTCTGCCACTTGTCGATAATCGTATTCGCTCCATAAGTATGGGTGGCGCAGTTCCGAGTCATGCTTGTATTTATCTTGCAAGAGATAGCCTCGAAAAAGAAAGACGCGGGCGCAGAGCTGGCTGAGTTCGTAGGTCACTTGGTCTTCGATGTAGTCACCTAGCAAGTCCTGAGACTTCATCTCTTGAATCAGTTGCGTAATCAGACTGGCAATTTCACCGCCAAAGCCTAGAATATACTCCATGGTGTGCAGGGGTAAAATCCGATGGGAAAGCAGAAATGAAAAGAAAATCATCATTTCCCCGTCTTCCTGACTCAGGGTGATGTGCTGCCCGGCAAAGAAGTCATTTGTTAGGCGATGCAAGCGTTGATAGAAGATATTTTCAAAATAGCCCCGCATTTTCTGCTCAATGTTTTGGAATTGACAGGCATTGACTCTTAGGCGCTGTTGGGTGATATGTGCCCAAAGGGCCAAGTCCAATCGCTGCCCTTGAGAGAGTTGGGCTCCGCAGAGTTCTTCTAAGACGGCAACTTCCTGCCTTCTTTCTGGTTTTTGAAGTTCTTTTTCCCAATCTTGGCTGGACCAGACCTTGCGAAAGAGGCAGAAATAAAAATAGCGGATTTGGTGCTCAGGGCCTTTCAAGCGGCCATTTTGGATAGATAGCTCAAACTCTGATAAAATCTGATTTAGACCGGATATATGGCGGCCGATTGTTGCTTCACTGATCATGAGCTCCTGAGCTAACTGATGGGCTAAAAACTGCTGATGGTAGAGCAGGTAGTTTAAAATCTGGTATTTGACTGCATTGTCCAAAAAGAGCCTGCGAATATCCCGTCCCTTGGTATCAGATGCGATGGACAGAATGAGCGTTTCGTCCTGAAGCTGGATGGATAAGGCTGTATGATGGTCCATAGCCTTATCGTTAATCAGGCTAATGTACTTGGTCAAGGTTGCTTTCGAGAAGCCTGTTTCAGACATAACGTCCTTCAAACTGGATGTAGAATGCTGCTGTAAATAAGACAGGACAATAAACTGCCCCGCTTCACTCTTTTCCATTAAGTCTGCAAGATACATACGAAAACCCTCTCAATTCACTAATCTTAGCTTATCACAAAAGGGAAAAAAGACGAAGCAATGTGCTTTATATTTTCTTATTGTTGTATAAGTAAATAATAAACTGAAACAATCTGTCATCATGTCTATCTTAATTCGCTATTCCATTTCTTTTGAATAAGCATAAGAGGAGCAGAACCCAATTCTTCTTTGCTTTGGGTTTGATAGCTTTTTTATGGTATAATTGTAGAAAAATGACGATGAAGGAGCAGCTATGGATAATGTGATTGATTTGTCTATCCCAGTGGCAGAAGTGATTGAGAAGCAGCCAGAAGTTTTGGATGTTCTGGTCGAGTTGGGCTTTACGCCTCTGGCCAATCCTGTTATGCGAAATACTGTCGGGCGCGTGGTTTCTATCAAAAAAGGCGCTGGTATGAACGGCATTGACCTGAATAAAATCAAGCAAACTCTGGAATTAAACGGCTATGAAGTGGTGGGGATTTAGGAATGGCTACTGAACGCATTGAGGTCCTCAAGTCTATCTTGCTGGACCTACATAACGGTGCTTCTGCTGAGTCGGTTCAGGAGCTTTTTAATGAGCATTTTGCAGGTGTGTCTGCTATCGAGATCAGCTTGATGGAGCATGAGCTGATGAACTCGGATACGGGAGTGACTTTCGAAGATGTCATGTCCCTCTGCAATGTCCATGCCAACCTCTTTAAAGGTGCCATTCAGGATGTAGAGGTGGCTGATACCGACCATCCAGGCCATCCTGTTCAGGTCTTTAAGCAGGAAAATCTAGCCTTGCGGGCTGCTCTTATGCGGGTTCGCAGGCTCCTATCCACCTATGAAAGCACAGAAGATGAGGACCTTCTTCCAGAAATCCGCAAGGGACTCCAGCGCCAGCTGGGTTTGGTGGGGCAGTTTGATATCCACTATCAGCGCAAGGAAGAGCTCATGTTTCCCATCATGGAGAGCTACGGCCACGATTCGCCGCCCAAGGTTATGTGGGGGGTAGATGACCAGATTCGCGATCTTTTCCAAGAGGCTAAGTCTGCTGCAGAGCAGCTGCCAGATACTTCGATTGAGGAAGTCAAGGACAAGTTTGAGGCTTTTGCGGCTGAGTTTGAAGCTATGATTTTCAAGGAAGAGTCTATCCTTCTCATGATTCTCCTCGAGTCCTTCCATCAGGATGACTGGCTCAAGATTGCTGAGGAGAGCGATGCTTATGGCTATGCCATTATCAAGCCGACAGAGAAATGGATTCCTGCGCGGCACTCATTCTCGGAGGAGGAAGCTGGGGCTGCTGATGATGAAGGAAGCGAAGCGCCAGCCAGCACAGAGCAGACTAGTGATGGTAGGTTTCAGCAGGTCATTGATACGCCGGATGGTCAGGTCACCATTTCCTTTAAGCCTAAGGAAAAGAAGGAGCAAGCCTTTAATCGGGACTCCCAGCAGCCTTTTGGTCATGGCTATCTGTCGGTGGTGGAGGCCAATCTGATTTTGGACCATCTGCCCATGGAGATTACCTTTGTCAATAAGGACGATATTTTCCAGTATTATAATGACAGTGTGCCGGCGGACGAGATGATTTTCAAGCGGACGCCGTCCCAGATAGGACGCAATGTCGAGCTCTGCCACCCACCCAAGTTTTTGGACAAGGTGCGGCGGATTTTCAAGGCTCTGCGCGAGGGAGAGCGGGACAAGTTTGAGATGTGGTTCAAGTCGGAATCGCGGGGCAAGTTTGTCCATGTGACCTATGCGGCAGTGCGAGATGAGGCTGGTGAATTTCAGGGGGTGCTGGAATATGTGCAGGACATTCAGCCCTTCCGTGATATTGACAGTGATTTTTACCGAGATTTGGACTAGGCATTTGCAGTTAGAAAGTGAGAAAAATGAGTTACGAACAGGAATTTTTACAGGAGTTTGAAGCTTGGGTCAAGACCCAGGTCATGATTAACGAGATGGCCCTCAAGGAGAGTCAGGCGGTCTACGAGGCGGACCAGGACGAGCGGGCTAAGGAAGCAGTCATTCGCTATGAAAGTCGTCTCGATGCCTACCAGTTCCTTTTAGGGAAATTCGCCAACTATCAGGCGGGCAAAGGCTTCCACGACCTGCCAGACGGACTTTTGGATGAGAGAAATTATTGATTTTTCGCTGGAAAGGTGATAGAATAGGTTCATCAGAGGTGTTTTGAGTCAAGCATTTTACAGAAAGTGGCGGTGCTGAGAAGTCCACAAGTGTGTCAAAACTGGTTGCTGATGAGATGAAAAATTGAAATAAAAGTGTCTTTTTATTTCCTTTTAGGACTAGGCAGCGAGTTGCAGGCTATACTAGCGTATGACAAAGCGACTTAACGACGTTATAAAAGAGAAAGAAGAAGAGAAAAGTTGCGGGCCAGGCCCGAAATTGGGTGGTACCGCGGATAAACACATTCGTCCCTGTCATGTAGATGACAGGGGCGATTTTTTGTAGAAAGTGAGGGAGAAGGATGACAAGAGCTGAGTTACCAGAACGATTAGAAACAGAACGGCTAGTCTTACGAGTCCGTACAGTGGCAGATGCTGAGGATATCTTTGACTATGCCAGTCGGCCAGAAGTCTCCTATCCAGCAGGCTTTCCGCCCGTCAAGACCTTGGAAGATGAGATTTATTATCTGGAGCATATTCTGCCTGAGCGCAATCAAAAGGAAAATCTTCCAGCGGGCTACGGGATTGTCGTCAAAGGAACGGATAAAATCGTTGGCTCTGTCGATTTCAACCATCGCCATGAAGATGATGTGATGGAAATCGGCTATATCTTGCATCCAAACTATTGGGGACGTGGTCATGTGCCAGAAGCAGCGCATGCTTTGATTGACCTGGCTTTTAGAGAACTGGGTCTTCACAAAATTGAGCTGACCTGCTTTGGCTACAATGTCCAAAGTCAACGAGTAGCGGAAAAATTAGGCTTTACCCTCGAAGCTCGCATTCGAGACCGCAAAGATGCCCAAGGCAATCGCTGTGACGATTTGAGATATGGCTTGCTGAGGAGTGAGTGGGAGGTGGAGACACGATGAAATTGAACAAGTACAAAATTTACACGAGTTGAGATTCATTGATTTGTAGATAAATCCTATACTTCCAACTGTTTGGAATTTCTGAATGGTTAATGTTCGCTAATTGGATTAGGAGATGTAATTTTTGAAAAGAGAGTATAAAATAATCAAGACTGGCAAAAAGGATATATTTGATTTTTTAAATGATATTGGAATCAAACCGTTATTGTCCCTCATAATACTTGTGATAATAGTTATGATGGATAAGACTAAATTAGTAAAGAGCATAAAATTGCTAAGTTTAAATATTTATGCTTGGATTTTTGCAATAATATTATTATTTTACCTTGTTTGTTATAGACCAAGAGATAAAAGAATAAATTATTTGCCTAAAAGTAGTTTATATAAACAATATGTTTCTTTTTTCAGAGAAATATTTTTCTCAATTAGTTTAATCATGTTTTGTTTGTTGTTACTAAGCCTATTTTCTAATAATAAACCAAATAGAGAAATTATTAGTATAATTATAACGTTAGGGTTATTACGCTTAATGATTTCTACAATGATGATTCTTACTGAGCTAAGTCTTATATCACTAACGTTATTATCTGTTACAATTTATGTGAGTTTATTTATTGTTGGGATTTTTGACATTAAATGGTGGGCGTTAGCTACAAGTCTTTTAGTATTATGGAACTACATAAATTCTAGGGAATTTCTTATATTCTTGAATAAGGGGGATACAAAGATAGATATTCCTGCTAAGTTAGAATATAGATGGCAAGTAAATAAAATAATTTCTTATATCGCAACTTTTATCCTATATTTGTCACTTCTTTTTTCTAGTGTTTTAATTGAAAAATCTAACTCAACTTTTTTTGAAAGAGGAACGATGAGGTTTTATACATTTTTCGGTACAACTGTTGTAATTATTTTAATATATGCCTTTTCTAGATTTTACTTTTCAAGAAATAATTCTTTAAGTCACAATTTGATAGGAAAGTTATTTATCAAAATTGGAGATTTCCTCTTTCTATATAAACTTGACAATTTTGTTGATTTATATAATGAGACTTTAACTAAACATCAAAAAAAGGAAACTAGAAGATTAGTATATAAGAAATTTAAAAAAAGAAATTAAGGAGAACACTCATGTCTAAAGAACTTTCACCTAAATACAATCCAGCCGAGGTTGAGGCTGGTCGTTATCAAAAATGGCTTGATGCTGATATTTTTAAGCCTTCAGGCGATCAAAAGGCTAAGCCTTATTCGATTGTAATTCCACCACCAAACGTAACTGGGAAACTCCACCTCGGTCACGCTTGGGATACAACTTTGCAGGATATCATCATCCGTCAGAAGCGCATGCAAGGCTTTGATACGCTTTGGCTGCCAGGGATGGACCACGCGGGGATTGCGACTCAGGCTAAGGTCGAGGAGCGCTTGCGGGAGCAAGGCATTTCCCGCTATGACCTCGGTCGTGAAAAATTCCTAGATAAGGTCTGGGAATGGAAAGACGAATATGCGACGACCATCAAGGAACAATGGGGCAAGATGGGGATCTCTGTAGACTACTCTCGTGAGCGTTTCACCCTTGATGAAGGTCTGTCAAAAGCTGTCCGCAAGGTCTTTGTCGAGCTTTACAAGAAAGGCTGGATCTATCGTGGTGAGTTTATCATCAACTGGGACCCAGCAGCTCGCACAGCCCTGTCTGATATCGAGGTCATCCATAAGGACGTGGAAGGTGCTTTCTACCACATGAACTACATGCTGGAGGATGGCTCACGCGCCCTTGAAGTGGCTACCACTCGTCCTGAGACTATGTTTGGGGATGTGGCCGTTGCGGTCAATCCAGAAGATCCACGCTACAAGGACTTGATTGGTAAAAATGTTATCCTTCCAATTGCTAATAAACTAATTCCAATCGTTGCTGATGAACACGCTGATCCTGAGTTTGGTACGGGTGTCGTGAAAATCACGCCTGCTCACGATCCAAATGACTTCTTGGTTGGTCAACGCCATAACTTACCACAAGTTAACGTGATGAACGACGACGGAACCATGAACGACTTGGCCTTCGAATTTGCAGGCATGGATCGATTTGAAGCTCGTAAGGCAGTCGTTGCTAAGTTGGAAGAAATCGGTGCCCTCGTTAAAATCGAAAAACGTGTCCACAGTGTTGGTCACTCAGAGCGGACTGGCGTTATGGTTGAGCCGCGTCTGTCAACCCAATGGTTCGTCAAGATGGATCAATTGGCTAAAAATGCCATTGCCAACCAAGCCACAGACGACAAGGTAGAATTTTACCCACCACGCTTCAACGATACCTTCCTGCAATGGATGGAAAACGTCCACGACTGGGTTATTTCCCGTCAGCTCTGGTGGGGTCACCAAATCCCTGCTTGGTACAATGCTGACGGCGAAATCTATGTAGGCGAAGAAGCACCGGAAGGTGACGGATGGACTCAGGACGAAGACGTCTTGGATACTTGGTTCAGCTCAGCCCTTTGGCCATTCTCAACCATGGGCTGGCCTGATGTCGACTCAGAAGACTTCAAGCGTTATTATCCAACATCGACCTTGGTGACTGGTTATGATATTATCCCATTCTGGGTATCTCGGATGATTTTCCAAGGTTTGGAATTTACTGGCAAGTCGCCCTTCAAAAATGCCTTGATTCATGGTCTCATTCGTGATGAGGAAGGGCGTAAGATGTCCAAGTCACTGGGCAATGGGATTGACCCGATGGATGTTATTGATAAGTACGGAACAGATAGCCTGCGTTGGTTCCTGTCAAACGGCTCTGCCCCTGGACAAGATGTCCGCTTCTCTTACGAGAAAATGGATGCTTCTTGGAACTTCATTAACAAAATCTGGAACATTTCCCGCTATATCCTTATGAATAATGAAGGCTTGACGCTGGATGCAGCGCGTGAGAATGTCGCTCAGGTGGCGGCTGGTCAGGCAGGCAATGTCACCGATCGCTGGATTCTCCACAACCTCAATGAAACCATTGGCAAGGTCACTGAGAACTTCGATAAGTTTGAGTTTGGTGTGGCTGGTCATATCCTCTACAACTTTATCTGGGATGAATTTGCCGACTGGTATGTGGAGCTGACCAAGGAAGTGCTTTATAGCGACAATGACGACGAGAAAGTCATCACTCGCTCTGTCCTCCTTTACACGCTGGACCAAATCCTGCGCCTGCTTCACCCAATCATGCCTTTCGTGACCGAGGAAATCTTTGGTCAAATCTCAGAAGGCACCATTGTGACAGCGGCTTATCCAGTGGTTCGTCCAGAGTTTGAAAATGTCGAGGCAGCAGCTGGCGTGGAAGCCCTCAAGGATCTGATTCGTTCGGTGCGCAATAGCAGAGCTGAGGTCAATGTGGCGCCAAGTAAGCCGATTACCATCTTGATTAAGACGACAGATAGCGCGCTGGAAACCTTCTTCAAGGATAATATCAACTATATCAAGCGTTTCACCAATCCTGAGCATTTGGAAATCGCAGCAGACCTTGCTGTACCAGAGCTGGTCATGTCTAGCATCATCACAGGAGCAGAAATCTATCTGCCGCTGGCGGACCTCCTCAATATCGAGGAAGAACTGGCTCGTCTCGAAAAAGAACTAGCCAAGTGGCAGAAAGAACTGGATATGGTCGGTAAGAAACTCTCTAACGAGCGCTTCGTAGCCAATGCCAAACCAGAAGTCGTCCAAAAAGAACGCGACAAACAAGCCGACTACCAAGCTAAGTACGACGCGACAGTGGCACGTATTGATGAGATGAAGAAGTTGGTCTAAAATCTTAAATTTATTATATGAATATAACGAAAACACGGTACAAAAACTGTGTTTTTTTGGTATAATTAATCTTATACTTAATGATTAAGGAGAAGATAATGAATATAATTACTATGGAATTTAATTTTCTAGAAGTTAGTGAAACAGATTTGAAGCTATTTAATTTTATTAGAGATACTGATGAGATTGGTGTATCTATAAAAGTTGATCTATCTAAAAAATATTTTTTAAATCACAAGAAATTTTTAAAACAATTTAAAGAATATTTTGGTAGTGTCAGATTAGAAGAATTTTTGAATAAATTATCTTTGATTGAAGAAATAAAATTTTCGCATGAGGATAAATTAAATCATCAACAATTGGCTAGTGAAGCTATAAAAAGCCAAAAAATTAAAGAGCTTGCTGATAGAGTTTATGGTGAGTATCATTATAATTTGCTAATTAAACTTGTTTCTTTATCAACTGCTATTTGGCTTTTGAAAGATTCTTGTGTACAATCGAATTTAGCTTATACGATTATTGAGAATGGGTATTATTCTGCTTCAAATTCTGATATGAATTATACAATGGCAAATGGGAGCCATCAACTGGTTTCAGTTGATGGCAGAGAAATTAAAAGTATAAAAAAATATTATGAATTAGTATTTCCGATTTTAAATTCTCGTATAGGAACCAAAGAAATTGAGAGCAATCATATTACCGATCATTATACTTCGTTTGAAAACGATAAAATAGATAGAAGTAAATTTGCAAGTTATTCTAGAGCGCTTGTCTATTTACAAGAAGCACGTAATAGTGGTTTACTTGCTTCTAAAATTGATAAATATATGCAAGTTCTACAGTGTTTATATGCCTTTGAAGACGGTACGCGTAGAATGGGAAGAAAGCTAAAGTATATAACAGCTAATTTATTGTCAGAGGAATCAACAGAAAAGCAAAAAATTGTTGATAATATTGCCATTGCATATAAGATTAGGTCGCAGCATACTCATGGAAATAGAATAAAATTTGACCAAAATGAGATTGAGCGCATTTCAATAGCTCTTGATGATTATGTTAGGGAGGTTCTAAAAAAGTTATTACCAAATAAAGAATTAGAATATTCAGATGAAAAGACAAGACTTTTTGTTGAAGAACAAATGCGAGGATTTAATGAAGGCAAATTTTTGAATTTCTTTAAAAAAATTTTAAAGATAAAATAAAATTAACTTCTGAAAAAAATATATCAAAATTAGGATATTCAAGCCGTTCAGCTAGAGAACATTCTAATTATGCATTTGGAGATTATTATGAAAGTCTCTACTTTACCTTAAACCCCCACAACCAAGTTCAGTTACACTGAGCTTGGTTTTTCTATCCATCCCCCCTCTTCATCCCTCTCCGACTTAATACTTTCTTTTAAGCCTTAAAAATGATAAAATAAGACAAACAAACTATAGGAGAACATAATGACTAAAGCAAATTTTGGTGTTGTTGGTATGGCTGTTATGGGCCGTAACCTTGCCCTAAATATCGAATCTCGTGGCTATACTGTTGCCATCTATAACCGCTCAGCAAACAAGACAGAGGACGTCGTTGCTTCTCATCCTGAGAAAAACTTTGTGCCAAGCTATGATGTGGAGTCTTTTGTGAACTCTATCGAAAAACCACGTCGGATTATGCTGATGGTGCAAGCTGGTCCTGGTACAGATGCGACTATTCAGGCGCTGCTCCCTCACTTGGACAAGGGCGATATCCTGATTGATGGTGGGAATACTTTCTACAAGGATACTATTCGCCGTAATGAAGAGTTGGCTAACTCTGGTATCAACTTCATCGGTACAGGTGTTTCCGGTGGTGAAAAGGGCGCATTAGAAGGACCATCTATTATGCCAGGTGGTCAAAAAGAGGCTTATGAGTTGGTAGCGGATGTCTTGGAAGAAATCTCTGCTAAAGCTCCTGAAGACGGCGCACCATGTGTGACTTATATCGGTCCTGATGGCGCTGGTCACTATGTAAAAATGGTCCATAACGGGATTGAATATGGAGATATGCAGCTTATCGCTGAGAGTTATGACCTGATGCAGCACTTGCTGGGACTTTCGGCTAGTGAAATGGCAGACATCTTTACGGAGTGGAACAAAGGCGAGCTGGACAGTTATCTGATTGAGATTACAGCGGATATCTTGACCCGTAAGGACGATGAAGGTCAAGCTGGCCCAATCGTTGACTATATTCTGGATGCGGCTGGCAATAAGGGAACTGGTAAGTGGACCAGTCAATCTTCTTTGGATCTAGGTGTGCCGCTGCCATTGATTACAGAGTCAGTCTTTGCGCGTTATATTTCTACCTACAAAGATGAGCGTGTGGCTGCTAGCAAGGTATTGCCAAAACCAGCTGCATTCACCTTTGAGGGAGACAAGGCAGAGTTGATTGAAAAGATCCGCCAGGCTCTTTACTTCTCAAAAATTATGTCTTATGCTCAAGGATTTGCTCAATTGCGTGTGGCTTCTAAGGAAAACAACTGGAATCTGCCGTTTGGTGAGATTGCTTCTATCTGGCGTGCTGGCTGTATCATCCGTGCCCGCTTCCTTCAGAAAATTACAGACGCTTACGGCCGTGATGCTGACCTTGCAAACCTGCTCTTAGATGAATACTTCATGGATATTACAGCTAAGTACCAACAGGCAGTCCGTGATGTTGTCAGCTTGGCTGTGCAAGCAGGTGTACCAGTACCAACCTTCTCCAGTGCCATTGCTTACTTTGATAGCTACCGTGCGGAAAATCTGCCAGCTAATCTGATTCAGGCACAGCGTGATTACTTTGGTGCTCATACATACAACCGTAAAGACAAAGAAGGTACCTACCACTATTCTTGGTACGACGAAAAATAGGATAGGCCTATGGCAAAGCGAATTTTACTAGTAGAAAATGAAAAAAATCTTGCCCGATTTGTGAGTTTGGAACTGCAAAAGGAAGGCTTTCTTGTAGATTTAGCTGAGACTGGTCAAGATGGACTGGCTCTGGCTAAGGATGTGGATTATGACTTGCTCTTGCTCAACTATGATCTTCAAGATATGACTGCCAGCGATTTTGCTCAGCAGCTGAGCTTGATTAAGCCAGCGTCCGTCATTATCGTTTTGGCTAGTCGCGAAGAGATTGCAGAGCAGCGGGAAGCAATCCAGCATTTTGCTGTTTCCTACGTAGTCAAGCCCTTCATTATCAGTGATTTAGTGGAGCGTGTCTCTATCATTTTCCGCGGTCGTGACTTTATCGACCAGCACTGCAGCCTCTTAAAAATTCCGACCTCTTACAGGAATCTGCGAGTGGATATTAAAAATCACACAGTTTACCGTGGCGAGGAAGTTATTGCGCTGACGCGGCGGGAGTACGATCTGCTGGTAACCCTGATGGGCAGCAATAAGGTCCTGAGCCGTGAGCAGCTGCTGGAGCGTGTCTGGAAGTACGAGAGTGCAACGGAGACCAACGTTGTAGATGTTTATATTCGTTATCTGCGCAGTAAAATTGATGTGGAAGGGCAGCCAAGCTATATCAAAACTGTTCGCGGTGTTGGTTATGCCATGCAAGAATAAAAAATTCAAAACTCTGTTCTCCTTAGGAGACGGAGTTTTTTTGCTTTTGTTATAGTATAGATAGGAGAACTAATGGGATTTTTCTAACTATTTTATGCAATCGTTTTCGTTGGAATATAGCAAAAATGTAACTCTTGAAGAGAAAATGCAGTATTTTAGGTGCAAAAAAAAGAGAAAATTTTTTTATAAAAGCCTTTACAAAATAAAAAATCGTGCTATAATAGATGTATCGATATGCAAACGATTTCACAAAAACGGACTTGTTTGCAAAAAATATAAGGAGGTCTGAATGATGAAAGATTCATTCAAGAACATTTTTAGCTTTGAATTTTGGCAAAAATTCGGTAAAGCTTTGATGGTGGTCGTTGCTGTTATGCCGGCAGCAGGACTGATGATTAGTATCGGTAAATCGATTCCGATGATTAATCCAAATCTAGGTGTTTTAGTCACTACTGGCGGTGTTTTAGAGCAGATTGGTTGGGGGGTTATCGGTAACCTGCATATCCTCTTTGCTTTGGCTATTGGTGGAAGCTGGGCAAAAGAACGCGCAGGCGGTGCCTTCGCAGCAGGTCTGTCCTTTATCCTGATTAACCGTATCACTGGTGTTATGTTTGGTGTTACCAGCGATATGCTCTCAGATAAGGCTGCTGTAGTTAAAACAATGTTTGGCGCATCAATTAAGGTTTCTGATTATTTCATCAGCGTTCTGGAGTCACCAGCTCTGAATATGGGTGTTTTTGTCGGAATTATTGCTGGTTTTGTTGGAGCGACAGCTTATAACAAATACTATAATTTCCGTAAATTACCAGATGCCTTGTCATTCTTCAATGGTAAGCGTTTTGTACCTTTCGTTGTTATCTTGCGCTCAGTAATCGTAGCAATTGTTTTGTCATTCGTATGGCCAGTTGTTCAATCAGGTATCAACAGCTTTGGTATTTGGATTGCTAACTCACAAGATACTGCACCAGTTTTGGCACCATTCATCTATGGTACTTTGGAACGTCTCTTGCTTCCATTTGGTTTGCACCACATGTTGACCATCCCAATGAACTACACAGAACTAGGTGGTGTTTATCACGTTATTACTGGTTCTGGTGCGGGAACAACTGTAGCTGGTCAAGATCCACTGTGGTTGGCTTGGGTAACTGACTTGGTTGGTACGAAATCAGCTGATCCTTCTACTTACCAACACTTGCTTGATACAGTTCATCCAGCTCGCTTTAAAGTTGGTCAGATGATTGGTTCATTCGGTATCCTTATGGGGGTAGCGGCGGCTATCTATCACAATGTGGATACTGACAAGAAGCACAAATACAAAGGTATGATGATTGCGACTGCTTTGGCAACCTTCTTGACAGGGGTTACTGAACCAATCGAGTACATGTTCATGTTCGTTGCAACACCACTGTATATCATTTATGCATTTGTACAAGGTGCTGCGTTTGCAATGGCTGACATCGTTAACCTTCGTGTGCACTCATTCGGTTCTATCGAATTCTTGACCCGTACTCCTATGGCCATCAATGCTGGCTTGGGAATGGATATCATCAACTTCATCTGGGTAACTATCCTCTTTGGTGTTGTGATGTACCTCATTTCTAACTTCATGATCAAGAAGTTCAACTATGCAACTCCAGGACGTAACGGTAACTATGAAACAGCAGATGGTTCAGATGAAGCTTCTTCATCAGAGTCAACTGGTGGTAAAGTTGCTGAAGCATCTCAAGCAGTAAATGTTATCAACCTTCTGGGCGGTCGCGCTAATATCGTAGATGTAGATGCATGTATGACTCGTCTGCGTGTGACTGTCAAAGATGCTGAAAAAGTTGGAACAGAAGAGCAGTGGAAAGCTGAAGGCGCTATGGGCTTGGTTATGAAAGGCCAAGGTGTTCAAGCTATCTACGGACCAAAAGCTGACGTTCTCAAATCTGATATTCAAGACTTGTTGGATTCTGGTGAAGTGATTCCTGAAACACTTCCGAGCCAAAAAGCAGAATCAGCAGCTGCCGAAGTTACTTACAAAGGTGTGACTGAGGAGGTTGAAACTGTTGCGGACGGTCAAGTCATTGACTTGGCAGATGTTAAAGATCCAGTCTTCTCACAAAAAATGATGGGTGATGGATTTGCAGTTGAGCCAGAAAATGGTAAGATTTATTCACCAGTTGCTGGTACAGTAACTAGCGTCTTCCCTAGCAAGCACGCTATCGGTCTTGTGACAGATAACGGCTTAGAAGTCTTGGTACATATTGGTTTGGAAACTGTTAGCCTTGAAGGTAAACCATTCGAAGTTCATGTTTCAGAAGGTCAGAAAGTTGCAGCTGGAGATCTTCTTGTAACGGCTGACTTGGAAGCAATCAAGGAAGCAGGACGTGAAACTTCAACAATCGTAGTCTTCACAAATGCAGCAGCTATCAA
Organism: Streptococcus sanguinis; assembly: GCF_050220005.1. Lineage (GTDB taxonomy): Bacteria > Bacillota > Bacilli > Lactobacillales > Streptococcaceae > Streptococcus > Streptococcus sanguinis_Z. Next base: position 1,824,805 of record NZ_CP071413.1, on the reverse strand, counting down.
GTCTGTGACAGTAGAAAAACTTGGTCAATCATCTGCTAAGACAGTTGTTGCTAAGGTTGAATTGTAATATAGAAAAGAGAAATCATGGCAAAATTCCTGACATTAAATACTCATAGTTGGATGGAAGAAGGGCAAGAAACTAAGCTTAATCAGCTTGCAGAACGCATTCTTCAAGAAAAATATGATGTCATTTGCCTGCAGGAAGTCAATCAATTAACGGAGTCTGAACAGGTTGTTCAGGCTCCTTTCTATCAGGCGGTTGAGGGCGCAATTGAGATTCATCAAGACCACTTTGCCCTTTGTTTGGTAGAAAAATTGGCTGATGCAGGACTGGACTATCATTGGTCCTGGGCCTATAATCATATTGGGTTTGATATTTATAACGAAGGAGTGGCAATTCTGTCCAGAAAGCCGCTGACTCCTAGAGAAGTTCTGGTATCAGAGGTTAATGATCCTAGGGATTACCATACCCGCAAGGTCTTGCTAGCCGAGACTGAGGTGGAAGGTCAATTGCTAACAATTGCCTCCTGCCATCTGTCTTGGTGGGACAAAGGCTTCCAGGGGGAATGGGCTAAGCTTGAAGCAGAGCTTCTCAAGGTTAAAACTCCTCTGGTCCTCATGGGCGATTTCAACAATCCAGTCGGCCAGCAAGGCTACCAGACTATCTTAGCCAGTCCGCTGAAGCTGCAGGATAGTCATGCCGTTGCGAGAGAAGCTATCGGAGAGGCGACAGTAGAAGGTACTATTGCAGGCTGGGATGATAATAAGCATGCTCTGAAGATAGACTATGTTTTCACTAGTCAAGGGATGGATGTTGAGCGCTCCGCTGTTGTTTTTGACGGGAAAGAAACCCCTGTTGTCAGTGACCACTTTGGTTTAGAAGTGCAAGTGGCATTATAATAGTAAAAAGATGAGGCAAGACTGAGAATGAGACAGTTTTGCCTCTCTTTTTCTTTTTGATAAACATATATTTAGGAGAAATTGGCGAAATTTTACACCCCAAACGGCTGTCTTTTGTTATTCTTGAAAACGTGTTATAATGAAGTATTAGGATTCTAGGAGGAAATGGTATGCGTTGTCCGAAATGTGGTGGGAATAAATCAAGTGTAGTTGATAGCAGACAGGCAGAAGATGGAAATACAATCCGTCGCCGCCGTGAGTGTGAGGAATGTCAGCACCGCTTTACGACCTACGAGCGCGTCGAAGAGAGAACTCTAGTGGTTGTCAAAAAGGACGGCACACGCGAGCAATTTTCTCGGGATAAGATTTTTAACGGTATTATTCGTTCGGCTCAAAAGCGGCCAGTATCTAGTGACGAAATAGAGGAGATTGTCAACCGAATCGAGCAAAAAGTCCGCAGTCAGAGCGACAATGAAATCAATAGTGAGTATATTGGATCCTTAGTCATGGATGAACTGGCAGAGCTGGATGAAATCACCTACGTTCGTTTCGCCAGTGTTTACCGGAGTTTCAAGGATGTGGGCGAGCTGGAAAGCCTGCTCAAGCAGATTACCAAGGGGTCCAAGAAGAAAAAGGACAAATAAATGAAACCAAACCATCAGTTTTCTTTCTTGCGCAATAATGCAGTCAGCCCAGATATTGCTGTCTTGACCAAGCTCTATTTGCCGATTTTAGGGAGAGAAGCGATAGCACTTTATCTTTATCTGCTGTCTTTTGGGGATAATGGGCAAAAGCAGCACCTCTTCAGTCAGATTCTTAATCATTTAGATTTTGGACTTAATATTTTAGAAGAAAGTTTTGAGCGTTTAGCGGCGATTAAGCTAGTGAACCTTTATCAAACAGATGACCATTATCTGGTTCAACTCCACCCGACCTTAACGGTGGAGGAATTTTTCAGCCATAATGTGTACAGCCGGCTCTTGGAAAAGAAAATCGGCGAAGCTGCTGCAGAAGCCCTGCGGCCAGAAAATCCTAGCGGAGAGAAATTGGTCAAGCCTTTTATGCAGGTGTTTGGTATGGAAGCTGAGCAAGCAAGGGCAGTGCGAAAAGCCAATGATTTTGACTTGGAGTATTTCAAGCAACGGATGGCTCAGGACAATCTTCGTTTTGCCAATGAAAAGGAAGATGTGCTAGAATTGTTTGCAATTGCTGAGCAGAAAAAGTGGACTTGGTATGAGACCTACGTTTTGGCTAGAGAAACTGCTGTTTCTCAGGTCATTTCTACCAAGCGGATGAAGCAAAAGCTAGCTCAGAAGCCAGCAGAAGGTCAGTTTTCTAAGCAGGAGCAATCTATTATCCAAGAAGCGAAGCGAACATCACCAATGGTATTCCTGGCAGAAATTAAGAAAACTCGTCAGGCTGCTATTACGCGGACGGAGAGAAAGCTTTTGCTGGATTTAGCTGAATTAGGCCTTTTGGACGAGGTTATCAACGTAATCTTGCTCTTGACCTTTAATAAGGTGGATTCAGCCAATCTCAATGAAAAGTATGCCCTCAAGGTAGCTAATGATTTTTCTTATCAAAAGGTGACGACAGCTGAGGAAGCAGTCTTGAAAATCCGTGAGCGCAACCAGCAGCCCCAGAACCGTCCAGCTAAATCTGGACAAGGCTCTACCAAAAGCAACGTACCTGACTGGAGTCAGCCGGATTATAAAAACGAAACGAGTGCAGAGAAGCAGGCCGAGCTAGAAGAGCAGAAACGTCGGCTCTTAGCCAAACTTGAAGGAGGAGGCGAATAAATGGAGAAAATAGGACAGAATATGCCTCATATGAATAGGGTGCGGCAGTTTGACTATCAGGAGCTGGTCAAGCAGATTATGGCCGATCCAGATGTGGCAGCCTTTATCCAGCAGGAAAAGCTGACCCAAGCTGAGATTCAGCGCAGTGTCTCCAAGTTTAACCAGTATATTACGGAGCGCAACCGCTTTTTGCTGGGGGACGAGACCTATATTGCTAAGGGCTATAAGCCAATCTTGGTGAAAAATGAAGGCTATGCGGATGTTGCCTATGAAGAGACGCCTGAGTTGATTGAGCAGGAGAGGCAGGAGGCCATTAGAAGCCGTCTCAATCTTATCAGCTTACCAGCCAGTCTCAAGGAAGCAAGCCTAGCTCAGGTGGATCTGGATGATGTTGGCCGCTACAAGGCTTTTGAACTGTTGACCAACTTTGTTGCGGAGTTTCCGAATTATCAGAAGGCTGTTTATCTTTACGGTGATTTTGGGGTCGGAAAAAGCTACATGATGGCTGCTCTGGCGCATGATTTGTCAGAAAAACGCAGTGTTTCAACGACACTGCTCCACTATCCGAGCTTTGTTTTAGATGTTAAGAATGCGATCAGCTCTGGCTTGGTCAAGGAGAAGATTGATCAGGTCAAGACAGCTCAAGTGCTGATTTTGGATGATATCGGTGCAGAGCAGTCGAGCCCTTGGATGCGCGATGAGATTTTGCAGGTCATTCTCCAACACCGTATGCAGGAAAATCTGCCAACTTTCTTTACTTCTAACTTTAAGTTTGCAGATTTGGAGCGTCACTTTGCCAGCTCTAAGAATGGCGATGAGACTTGGCAGGCCAAGCGGGTTATGGAGCGGATTAAGTTTCTGGCTCAGGAGGTGCGCCTAAAAGGAGAGAACCGCCGATGAATGAAACGATTAACTTGATGAATGCTCACACGTCTGTTCGCCGCTTTACGGAGGAGCAGATTTCGGATAAGGAACTCCGTGTCATCATTGATGCTGGGCGGGCTGCGTCCAGCTGGAAGAATTTCCAGTCCTATTCTATCATTGTGGTGCGAAGCAAAGAGAAAAAAGAAGCCCTCTTTGACTTGGTGCCCCAAGAAGCCATTCGGCAGTCTTCGGCCTTCCTGCTTTTTGTCGGTGACCTCAATCGAGCTCAAAAGGGCGTTCACATGCATACGGAAGACTTTTATCCTGAGGGGTCGGAGAATCTCCTGATCAGCTCAGTAGATGCTGCTTTAGCTGGACAAAATACCCTGTTAGCAGCTGAAAGTTTGGGTTATGGTGGAGTAATCATTGGACTGGTTCGTTATGCTGCCAGTCAAATAGCAGAGCTTTTCAAGCTACCAGACTACACTTATCCGGTCTTTGGGATTGCTCTGGGAATTCCCAACCAGAACCATGCAGTCAAGCCACGTCTGCCTTATGAAGCAGTGGTCTTTGAGGAAGAATATCGTGAACAGGATCGTTCAATTATCCAAGCCTATGACCGCGTACAGACTGAATATGCCGGCGAGCGAGCTAAGGAAACCTGGAGTCAGCGCCTAGCTGCCCAATTTGGTCAGGAGCCAAATCAAGCTATCAACCAACTGTTCAAAGAAAAGAAATTAGAAAAATAGGGCGGAGTTTGGCTCTGTCCTAAAGAATGAAAGAGGAAAAACATGGCCTTACCAACTATTGCCATTGTCGGCCGGCCCAATGTCGGCAAGTCAACGCTCTTTAATCGGATTGCCGGTGAGCGGATTTCCATTGTGGAAGATGTTGAAGGGGTGACCCGCGACCGAATCTATGCGATAGCAAGCTGGCTCAACCGTAAGTTTAGTATTATTGATACGGGCGGAATTGACGATGTTGACGTGCCTTTTATGGAGCAAATCAAACACCAGGCTGAGATTGCCATGGACGAAGCAGATGTCATCGTTTTTGTCGTGTCTGGCAAGGAAGGGATTACAGATGCGGACGAGTATGTGGCTCGCATGCTCTACAAGACCCATAAGCCGATTATTTTAGCGGTCAATAAGGTGGACAACCCCGAAATGCGCAATGAGATTTTTGATTTCTATGCGCTGGGCTTGGGCGATCCATTCCCGGTTTCTTCAGTCCACGGGATTGGTACTGGAGATGTTCTTGATGCCATCGTTGAAAATCTGCCAAATGAAGAAGTGGCAGAAAATCCTGATATGATTAAGTTTAGTCTGATTGGCCGTCCTAATGTTGGCAAGTCTAGCTTGATTAATGCCATCCTGGGTGAGGAGCGGGTTATTGCTAGTCCTGTTGCTGGTACAACGCGTGACGCCATTGATACGGTCTTTACGGACAGTGAAGGTCAGGAATTTACCATGATCGACACGGCTGGTATGCGCAAGTCAGGCAAGGTCTATGAAAATACAGAGAAATACTCTGTCATGCGGGCCATGCGGGCCATTGACCGCTCAGATGTCGTTCTGATGGTGCTTAATGCCGAAGAAGGAATTCGTGAGTACGACAAGCGAATCGCTGGCTTTGCCCATGAAGCAGGAAAAGGTATTGTTATCGTTGTTAATAAGTGGGATACGCTGGAAAAAGACAACCATACCATGAAAGACTGGGAAGAGGATATCCGAGACCAGTTCCAGTATCTGTCTTATGCACCGATTATCTTTGTCTCTGCCCTGACCAAGCAGCGTCTCCATAAGCTGCCGGACATGATTAAGAAAATCAGTCAGAGTCAGAATACTCGTATTCCCTCTGCGGTCCTCAATGATGTTATCATGGATGCCATCGCCATTAATCCGACACCGACTGACAAGGGCAAGCGTCTCAAGATTTTTTATGCGACTCAGGTAGCGACCAAACCGCCAACTTTTGTCATCTTTGTCAACGAAGAAGAACTCATGCACTTCTCTTATCTGCGTTTCTTGGAAAATCAAATCCGCAAGGCTTTTGTCTTTGAAGGGACCCCAATTCACTTGATTGCAAGGAAGCGGAAGTAGAGTTTGAAAACAGCAATTTGACAAACATACGTTTATATGTAAAAATGAAAGTAAGCATAAGAGCTTGCTTTTCTTTTTTTATGTCGAAAGTATGGTATAATGGTGAGATAAATGTAAGGTGGTAATTATGGCAAAATTAATTCCTGGTAAGATTCGGACAGAAGGAATTGCCCTGGTTGAAAACAATAAGGTAGTAATCCTTGAGGTCAGTGATTCTCTTTTATATGCTCGTGTGGACGAGTGTAATCTGCGCTATAGCTTGGATGATGATGTCATCTTTTGTTATTGCGACTTTTTCCAGAATAAAAAATACTGTGCTCATCTGGCAGCCTTGGAGTATTATCTGAAAAATGCCCCATCTGGAAAAGATGTGCTAAAGAGTATGGAAGAAGAGGAGATGACCAGTCAGGAGACCCAAGAGCTGGTTTCTTTCGGAAGCTTGTTCTTGGATAAGCTCTTGCCGGATAAATCCAATCAACAGGTTCGTTATGAGCTTTCGGCTACTGGTCAGGAGGATTCTTATACAGGGCAGTTTCTCTGGAGTCTCCGGATCAGTCGCTTGCCGGACGAGCGCTCCTATGTTGTCCGAGACGTTCTTTCCTTCCTTCGGACCTTGGAAAAGGGCGGACATTATCAGATTGGTAAGAGTTACTATGAGGCTATTCATTTGGAGGATTTTGATGAAGCCAGTCAAGATTTGCTCGTTTTTCTGCAAGGACTAGTGTCTGACTATCAGGGGCAAGATTCTTCTTTGATTTTCCCAAATGCTGGGCGCAATCTTTTCTTCCCGGCTAGTATCTTTGAAGAGGGAGTTATCTTCCTGATGAATCTGTCTTCTTTCCGCTTAGAGTACAGCCTTTATGACTACAGTGAAGTCTTTTTCCAAGATTTACATGAAGAGGCAGAAGTTTATACTTTCCAAGTGGAAGAGTATGAAGAGCATTTTGAGCTAGTCATTGCTGAGAAGAATTATAAGATGCTTTATGATGGCCAGTTTATTTTTTATGGAGATACCTTCTACCAGCTAAATCCTCAGCAGATAAGACTAATTAAGGCTTTACGGGAGTTGCCTATAGAGCATGATCGGTTGAAGCGCCTGCAATTCGACTTGTCAGAGAGAACGAAGCTGGCTTCCAGTTTGTCTGAGTTTAAAAAGGTTGGTCGGGTAGAAGCACCTGAAAGTATGATGATTCATGACTTTACAGCCAAGTTTGACTTTGACATCGGTCCTGACAAGCGTCTGATTTTGGACACTGTCTTTGACTATGGAGACAGGAAAGTGACGACTCGCAAAGATTTGGAACGTCTGCCTTTTGCAGGTAATTTTGAGCATGAGCAGCAGGTATTTAAGCAAATGCTGCAGGCAGGTTTTGTGGCAGATTTTTACAGTCAGCGACCGCCTCTGAAGCCGGAAGAAATTTATCATTTCTTCTCAGAAGTCATTCCCAATTTTGAGGCTTTGGGCCGTGTTAGCATGACAGAAGAGTTAGAGGCACTGGCACAGACAGAAAGTCCAAGGATCTCTGTCAAGATGAAGGGCGGCCTCTTAGATGTTGGTTTCGATTTTGCTGGCATTGCGCAGTCAGAGATTGACGCAGTTCTTGATTCGCTCTTTAAGGAGCAGGACTTCTTTATCAGTAAGTCTGGGCAAGTCTTGATTTTCGATGAAGAGACCAAGGAGATGAGTCGGACTTTGCAGCAGCTGCGGAGTAAGCGGACTAAAAATGGCTTCATTCAGACCAGCAGTCTGGCAGCTTATCAACTGGCAGAGTTTTTTAAGGGCAAGGATAGGGTACAGTTTTCAAAAGATGTACAGCAGCTGGCCTTTGACCTGACTCACCCTGAGGAATTCCCTCTTCCCCAGCTGCAAGTCAAGGCTGACCTTCGGGATTACCAAGAGACGGGTGTCAAGTGGCTATCCATGCTTGATAAGTATGGCTTCGGTGGCATCTTGGCTGACGATATGGGGCTAGGAAAGACCCTGCAGACGATTTCTTTTCTGAGTTCGCGTATAGATGATTCTAAGAAAGTCTTAATCTTGGCGCCATCCAGCCTGATTTACAACTGGAGCGATGAGTTTGCTAAATTTGCTCCGCATTTGGATGTGGCGGTGGTGTATGGTCTAAAAAATGTTCGTGATGAGCTGATTGCGGAGAAGCATCAGATTACCATTACCAGCTATGCTTCCTTCAGGCAGGATGTGGAAGAATACAAGGATAACCACTTCCAGTATCTGATTTTGGATGAGGCTCAGGTGATGAAGAATGACCAGACCAAGATTGCCCAGTATTTGCGGGATTTTGAAGTGGAGCATACTTTTGCTCTTTCTGGGACGCCGATTGAGAATAATCTGGGAGAACTTTGGTCTATTTTCCAGATTGTCATGCCAGGACTTTTGCCAAACAAAAAGGAATTTTTAAAACTGCCGGCTGAGAAAGTCGCTCGCTATATCAAACCATTTGTCATGCGGCGCAAGAAAGAAGATGTGCTGCAGGAATTGCCTGATTTGATTGAAGTTGCCTATCGCAATGAATTAGCAGATAGCCAGAAGACTATTTATCTGGCTCTGCTCAAGCAGATGCAGGACAGAATTATCCATGCGACAGAAGATGAAATCAACCGCAGCAAGATAGAGATTCTGTCAGGTCTTATGCGCCTCCGCCAGATTTGTGACACTCCGAAGCTGTTTATGGAAGATTACGAGGGCGAGAGCGGTAAGCTGGAAAGTTTGCGGGAATTACTTGAACAGATACAAGATGGTAATCGTCGTGTCCTCATATTTTCACAATTTCGTGGTATGCTGGATATTATCGAGAGTGAACTGGACAAGATGGGCATGGAGTCCTTTAAGATTACAGGCTCTACTCCAGCCAAGGAGCGTCAGGACATGACAACAGCCTTCAATGACGGTCAGCGTTCAGCCTTTCTGATCTCCCTTAAGGCTGGAGGTGTCGGTCTCAATCTGACTGGTGCTGACACAGTTATCTTGGTTGACCTCTGGTGGAATCCAGCGGTTGAGGCCCAGGCCATCGGTCGTGCCCACCGTATCGGTCAGGAGCGCAATGTCGAAGTCTATCGGATGATTACTCGGGGTACAATTGAGGAGAAGATACAGGAGTTGCAGGAGAGCAAGCGCAATCTGGTTTCGACTATTCTGGACGGAGCAGAAGCCAAATCCAGTCTCTCTGTGGAGGAAATTCGAGAAATTCTGGGAATTTCGGCAGAATAGCTTGAAAAATAGCCTGAATAGTTTATAATAATGAAGGGTTGAAAGGAAAAAGATATGACTGATAAACAATTTCCTCTGGTGTCAGATGATGAAATCATGCTGACGGAAATGCCGCATATGAATCTTTATGATGAACTGGATCTCATTAGCAACATTACCGGAGACTATATTGACCGTAATTATTTGGAATGGATGCCGATTGTGGACTCCAACAGGCATGCTCCCATCGCTGCCAGTCAGGCTATCAGAAGACCGCTGCAAAAGCAGTCTGCTTTCAAGGATTTTAAAAAGCCGATTGATAAGAAAGATCCGGCCATTCGTTATGCTGAGCAGGCACGCGAGGAAGCTCGGGCAGATTTGAAAAAGAAGCGTTCAGCACCTTATCTGACCAGCGATCTTCCGACTAAGGTCCGCAACAGAAAGCTTCCGATAGCTTCTAATGCGGAAAGACCTAAGCCAACAGCCCCTTTTCAAAAGAATACATCGGGCGAATTTACGAAGTTTGGCGACAGGCTTCAGCAGGAAAACTATATTTTGGCGGATATTCAGCCTGAGTATAGCCCTCAGCCGCAGGAGTCGGAAGAAAAGCCTAAGAAGAACAATTATGATTTTTTAAAAACCAGTCAGATCTATAATCAGGATAGGGCTAAGGAGGAGCAGTTGAAGCATTCCAAGGCTCAAGAGCTGAATTTGACAGGCTTGGACAGCGAATAAAGCTGGCTTGCTCGAGTCTTTTCTGCCTGCAATTTTCTGGTGTATAAAGGAAATTGCTGTTTGATTATGTAAATGTAAAATCTATCTGCATATAACATCCATCATCGGTTGAAAAAGACCGATGCTAGAAGCTAGGACTTACTGATTGGTCCGGCTTCTTTGGTGTTTTGGTGGTGCCTAAAAGCTTGTAAAGAAAGAAAATCCCTGCGGGCTGATGAGGGTCTGCGGAGATTTTCCTATTTGGATTTGCTTTTATGGCCTTGTATCTTAAGGAGTAATCATGACGAAAACCTATCATTTTATCGGGATTAAGGGCTCTGGTATGAGCGCTTTGGCTTTGATGCTGCACCAGATGGGCCATAAGGTTCAGGGCAGTGATGTTGATAAATATTATTTCACTCAGCGCGGTCTGGAGCAGGCTGGCATTTCCATCCTGCCTTTTGATGAAAAGAATATCCAACCAGATTTCGAAATCATTGCCGGCAATGCCTTTCGTCCAGATAACAATGTAGAAATTGCCTATGCAGACGCAAACGGTATCAGCTATAAACGCTACCATGAGTTTTTAGGTGGCTTTATGCGTGACTTTGTCAGCTTGGGAGTGGCTGGTGCCCACGGGAAGACCTCTACAACGGGTATTCTCTCCCATGTTCTCTCCAATATCACGGATACTAGCTATCTAATTGGTGACGGTACAGGCCGTGGTTCTGCCAATGCCAAGTACTTCGTCTTTGAGTCAGACGAGTACGAGCGTCATTTCATGCCCTATCATCCGGAATATTCGATCATTACCAATATCGACTTTGACCATCCGGATTATTTCACGAGCCTGGAAGATGTCTTTAATGCTTTCAATGACTATGCCAAGCAGATTACCAAAGGACTCTTCATTTATGGAGAAGATGAGCAGCTGCGCCGGATTACGTCCAAGGCTCCGATTTACTACTATGGCTTCAAGGAAGAGGGCAATGACTTTGTTGCTCACGACCTCTTGCGTTCTACCAGCGGTTCAGGCTTTAAAGTTTCTTTCCGCGGGCAAGAGCTGGGTGAGTTCCAGATTCCAAGCTTTGGCCGTCACAACATTATGAATGCGACAGCAGTAATTGGCCTCTTGTACACTGCAGGTCTTGATTTGAATCTAGTACGTGAGCACCTCAAGACCTTTGGTGGAGTTAAACGCCGCTTTACAGAGAAAATTGTCAACGAAACAGTTATCATTGATGACTTTGCTCACCATCCAACGGAAATTATCGCGACTCTGGATGCAGCTCGTCAGAAGTATCCAAGCAAGGAAATCGTGGCGATCTTCCAGCCGCATACCTTCACTCGGACCATTGCTCTCTTGGACGAATTTGCGGAAGCCCTCAATCAGGCTGACTCAGTCTACCTAGCTCAGATTTACGGATCTGCGCGTGAGGTGGACAATGGCGATGTCAAGGTCGAAGATCTGGCTGAAAAGATTGTGAAGCGGGCCAAGGTTATTGACGTGGATAATGTTTCTCCGCTTCTTGACCACGATAATGCCGTTTATGTCTTTATGGGAGCTGGTGACATCCAGACCTATGAATATTCCTTTGAACGTCTCCTGTCCAATCTGACTAGCAACGTTCAGTAGGAGGAGACTTGATGGAAGCACCGATTCGAATCAGACAGGCCGACTTGAGCGACTGGGAAGAAATTCTTGCAATTGAGCAGCTGAATTTTCCAGCAGCAGAAGCGGCCGGTGCAGAAGTTCTCAAAGAGCGGATTGAGCAGATTGCTGATACTTTTTTGCTAGCAGAAGAGCTGCATGGTCAGCTGGCGGGCTATATTGTTGGACCAGCTGTTCAGGCGCGATATTTGACAGATGACCTCTTTAGCAAGGTGGGTGCTAATTCTCCAGAAGGTGGCTTCATTGCCGTCCAAAGTCTGTCCGTCCATCCGGATTTTCAGAAGCAGGGAGTCGGAACCTTGTTGCTTGCAGCTTTCAAGGAGACAGCTGTTCAGCAAAATCGACAGGGCATTAGCCTAACTTGTCATGATGAGCTGATACCTTATTATGAGATGAATGGTTTCGTCCATGAAGGGATTTCTGACTCAACTCATGGTGGGGCTGTTTGGTCTGATATGGTGTGGGAAAATCCCAATTTTAAGGAGAAGTGATGATTATCCGTCAAGCTCAAATGGCTGACTTAGATGCCATTTATGCTATCGAATTGGAAAATTTCAGTCCAGAAGAGGCTGTTAGCCGAGAAAGTCTAGCAGCTCATATCCAAACCCTATCTTCGACTTTTTTGGTGGCGGAAAAGGATGGTAAGATTCTAGGCTATCTGGAAGGCCCTGTCCGTCCAGAACGTTATTTAAATGATATTTCCTTTACAGAGGAGATTGAAGATTATGGTCATCTGGAGGGTGGCTTTATCTCTCTGACCAGCCTTTCTATCTCGAAGGATGCTCAGGGGATGGGGGTTGGTCGCAAGCTATTGGAAGCTATGAAAGAGATTGCTATAGCAGATGAACGCCACGGCATCAATCTGACCTGCCACGACTACCTCACCGCTTACTACGAGAAGCATGCCTTTGTCAATGAAGGTTTGTCACAATCAACTTATGCAGGCGCTACTTGGTTTGATATGGTCTGGGAAAATCCTAGTCTCAAACTGCAAAAAAACCAATAATAAGCTAGAAAATCCTACTCTTATTGCATTTATCTGACTTTTAAGATATAATGTTAGGGATTATGATGAAGGAGGTCAAATTTTTGACTGAAAAATCACAAGACAAAGAGAAGAATCTGAGCTTTAAAGAGCAGATTTTGAAAGACTTAGCTGGAGAAAAGGAAGAACAAACTCCCTCTTCAACTAGCCAATCAGAAGCGGACGCTGCTTCTGCAAAAGAAACAGCAGCTGCGGAGGACTTTGAAGCTAGACCGGCTTCGGTAGATGTTTCCTACAAGGTTGCAGAGAATGAAAAGGCTCACCCTCAGGTCTATGGCCGAGTGGATGAGGAAGATAAGAAGCCCAATGAGGTCCTATCTCGGGCTAATCGGGCCAACAACACGGTCAAGAAAAAACGTCAAAACACATTAGCCCGCAGGATTATGACAACGGTTCTGCTGATTGTCCTACTGGGACTTGTGGTTACAGGAGTTGTCGGCTATACTTATGTATCTTCAGCTCTTAAACCTGTTGATGCAAACGCAACAGAATATGTGACGGTTGAAGTACCAGAAGGTTCAAGCTCTAAGCAGATTGGAGAAATCCTTGAGAAAAAGGGGCTGATTAAAAATGCCCAAGTTTTTAGTCTGTATTCCAAGATTAAAAGCTTTAACAATTACCAGTCCGGCTATTACAATCTCCAGAAGAGCATGGACTTAGATACCATTGCTCGTCAGCTTCAGGAAGGTGGAACGGATACGCCGCAACCACCAGTTGTTGGTAAGGTTACTATTCCTGAAGGATATACACTGGAGCAGATTGCAGAGGCTGTGACGGTTAATGCAGCTGCAACTTCTAAGAAGACTAGTAAGACACCTTTTAGTAAGGACGATTTCCTAGCTAAGGTGCAGGATGAAGCTTTCATTTCCAAGATGGCGGCTAAATATCCACAGCTGCTGGGCACATTGCCAAGCAAGGACAGTGGAGTCAAGTACCGCTTAGAAGGTTACCTCTTCCCTGCCACTTATAGCTATGGTGAGGATGCGGATCTGGAAAGCTTGATTGACCAAATGTTGGGCGCAATGAATACCAATCTGTCTTCTTATTACTCTACTATCGAAGCGAAGAACCTAACGGTTAATGAAGTTCTGACTCTTGCTTCTCTAGTGGAAAAAGAAGGTTCGACAGATCAGGATCGCAAAGATATTGCCAGCGTCTTTTACAATCGTCTCAATCAAGCGATGCCGCTTCAGAGTAATATCGCTATCCTTTATGCTCAAGGCAAGCTAGGAAAGAAAACGACTCTGAAAGAGGACGCTGAGATTGATACCAATATTGACTCGCCTTTCAATGTCTATAAAAAAGAAGGGCTTATGCCTGGGCCAGTTGATAGTCCGAGCCTTTCAGCTCTAGAAGCTACCATTAACCCAAGTAAAACGGACTACCTCTACTTTGTGGCAAATGTTGAAACAGGTGCTGTTTACTTCGCCAATACTTATGAGGAACACGCTAAAAATGTTGAGGAGCATGTCAATAGCAAGCTCACTCAATCCAGCAGCAGTTCTAATTAGACTGCTATCATTGCAGATAAGAGAAAGCTAGTGCATTTAGTTCTAGCTTTCTCAGTCCTGCTATATAAAAAAGGGACTGATACAGACTTGTCTCAGCCTCTTGTTTTAGTTTTAAAATAAAAGAAAATAAAAGAAAAGAGAAAAAATGGCTGAAAAAACTTATCCTATGACCCTAGAGGAAAAGGAAAAACTAGAAAAAGAATTAGAAGAATTGAAATTGGTGCGTCGTCCAGAAGTGGTAGAACGTATCAAGATTGCCCGCTCATACGGCGACTTGTCAGAAAACAGTGAATACGAAGCTGCAAAGGACGAACAGGCTTTTGTGGAAGGTCAGATTTCCAGTCTGGAAACCAAGATCCGCTACGCTGAGATTGTAAACAGTGACGCTGTAGCCAAGGACGAGGTAGCTATTGGCAAAACAGTTACCATCCAAGAAGTAGGCGAAAGTGAAGAGGAAGTTTACATTATCGTTGGTTCTGCTGGTGCAGATGCTTTCGCAGGCAAGGTATCCAATGAAAGCCCGATTGGTCAAGCTTTGATTGGCAAAAAGACAGGTGATACTGCAACAGTCGAAACACCGGTTGGCAGCTACGACGTTAAAATTATCAAGGTTGAAAAAACCGTTTAATAAATACCAAAAGGAACTGGCTAGAAGACTGGTTCTTTTTTCGTTTCTTTTAAGACAGAGAGTGTAGGCTAGATAAGAAGAGCAGGGAAAAATAGAGAAAAGACAGATGATTATGCTATAATGAGAATAAGCTAGAAAAGTAGGAGAACTGTATGCAAGAGCAAGATATTTATGGGAAATACGGGGTATACCTGCCCAAGATTTTAGAGGATCTTAGCCAGCGTATTCAAGAGGCTAATGATCGAGTCAAGCAGGAAACAGGGCAGAAGCTTTTTGAGCATTTTAATGCACGGATCAAGCAGGCAGCCAGTATGGAAGAGAAATGTCAACGCAAGAATCTGCCTAGGGTGCCAGAGTCTGCCCTGAAAGAAATTCGTGATGCGATTGGGATTCGGATTGTTTGCGGTTTTATTGAGGACATCTATCAGACTATTGAGGTGCTTCGTCAGCTGGAGGGCTGTGAGATTGTTCTGGAAAAGGACTATATCCGAGCTGCCAAGCCTAATGGGTATCGCTCCTACCACTTGATATTAGAGGTGGAGACTCCTTATGAGGACTGTCATGGTCAAAACCCCGGCCGCTATTTTGTAGAAATCCAGCTTCGAACCATTGCTATGGATTCTTGGGCCAGCTTAGAGCATCAGATGAAGTACAAGCATGAGATTAAAGACAGCAAGCGGATTGCCCGCGAGCTGAAACGCTGTGCAGATGAGCTGGCTTCCTGTGATGTGACCATGCAGACCATCCGCAATTTGATTCGAGAAAGTGAGTGAGATGATGAAGATTTTATTAGCTGAAGATGAGCAGCAGCTGTCCCGTGTCTTGGAAACGGCGATGACCCATGAAGGCTATCAGGTTGATACAGCCTTTGATGGGCAAGAAGCTGTGGACTTGGCCAAGGAAAATGCTTATGATTTGATGATTCTGGATATCATGATGCCTGTCAAGACAGGCATTGAAGCGCTGAAAGAAATTCGCCAAACCGGCAATACGACCCATGTCATCATGCTGACAGCTATGTCAGAGGTGGATGATAAGGTCACAGGGCTGGATGCCGGTGCAGATGACTATCTGACCAAGCCCTTCTCTCTGAAAGAGCTTCTGGCTCGTTTACGCTCCATGTCTAGACGAGTAGCGACTTTTACTCCCAATTTGCTGCAGATTGGCCAAACGAGCCTTAATGTCGGAGAGCATGAACTCATTAGCTCCAACTCTATTCGCTTAGCTGGTAAGGAATCTAAAATGATGGAATTTCTCATGCTTAATGCCCAGAAGAGTCTTTCTACTCAGGAAATCTTCCGTCATGTTTGGGCTAATGACGAGGATGAGGATTTGGACGAAGGCTTCGTCTGGATTTATATTTCCTATTTGCGTCAGAAGCTGAAGGCTATTCATGCTGATCTTGCTATCTTGGGTGAGGAAGGCGGTAGTTTCACTCTGGTGCCGCTGGAAGGAGATAGCTATGTTTCGGAAGCTTAAAATTCGGTTCATTCTGCTGGCTTCGGCGGCTATTGTCTGTATTTTGCTGACCATGATTGCTGTCTTAAACTCCGTTCGCTTTCTGCAGACCAACGGAGAAATCCAAGCCGTTCTCAATATTCTATCTGCCAATAATGGAGATTTTCCCAGCGTAGAAGAAACAGCAGAGAGCTTGCAAAACGACCGTATCACCATTGATACCATCTACCAATACCGCTATTTCAGTGTGGTCTATAAGGAAGACAAAACACTTTACTCCACCAACTTAGACCATCTTTCCAATCTATCTAAGGAGCAGGCGCTTAGCTACGCTAACAAAGTGATTAAGGACAGTCGTAGCAGTGGAGTTTTTAAGGTAGGCAGTCAATTTTATTCCTACCAGATAACGCAGGATTCCAAGACCAAGCGCTATTTACTGGTGGTCTTAGATTCGACCAATTATCTCGAAAGCCGCAATGACTTTTTCTGGTTGTCTATCCAGTTGTGCTTCTATAGCTTTATTTTCTTTGTCTTGGTCGTGTCTGGATTTTCCAACTTTGCCATCCGCCCCTATATCAAAAACTATGAAAATCAGAAGCGTTTTATCACTAATGCTGGACATGAACTGAAGACGCCATTGGCAATCATTTCAGCCAATACGGAGCTGCAAGAGCTGATGACTGGCGAAAATGAATGGACAGAAAGCACCAAGGACCAGATCAAGCGCCTCAGTAATCTAATCAATCAAATGGTCGTTCTGGCCCGTCTGGAAGAGCAGCCAGATGTTACCTTGGTGGATGTGAATTTCTCAGAAGTTGTCAAAAAAGTGGCTGGAAACTTCAAGTCTGTCATTGAGAAGGCAGGCAAGAAGTACGAGATCAAGCTGCAGGAAGACATCCATGTCAAGGCAACTGAAGATGAACTTTATGAATTGGTTAGTATCTTGATTGACAATGCCTGCAAGTATTGTGACGAAGATGGACAAATTTTTGTCACCCTGACCAAGGCCAAGCATGGGAAACGAGCTCGTTTGACGGTAGCCAATAGTTACGCGGACGGTAAAAATGTTGATTACAGTCGATTCTTTGACCGTTTTTATCGCGAAGACGAATCGCACAATCAGAAGCAGCCTGGCTACGGGATTGGCCTATCCATGGCAGAAAGTCTGGTTCGGATTTTTAAGGGCAGGATTTGGGTTTCTTACAAGAAGGGCTTGATTGGCTTTACCGTTTTACTGTGATAGAGTCACCTCGTTCATCAGTTATTGCTTTGTTCGCTGAGCTTTTTGTATCGGTTACGCTGATTCTTACTCGAGATTAAAAAAAATCTTCTAGTGTTAGCTAGAAGATTTTTTCTTTATCTTGACCGTTGCTTACCAGCATTGCGGTTCTTTTTCTTTTTGTTCTTTTGCTCAATAGCCTGCTGAGCTTTTGGAGTGACATCTTTAGCTCGGCTCGCTTTTTTTAAACCTTTAGGAGGATTTTTTTCAAATTCCTCTGCTACCTGTTTTCTCAAGCGAGGTCGAATGATGTAGTTGATGATAAATTGCTGGATGATTTGGATAAATCCACCGACTACCCAGTAGAGAGTGACTGCGGCAGGAGAGAGGAATGAGAAACCAACAATCATGATAGGGCTCATATAAGAAGCCTGTTTCATGCTGTTTCTTTGAGTTTCATCTTCAATACCATGCAGAGAGAGCACTGACTGGATATAGTAGAGGATACCGACAATGGCGGTCAAAGCCCAGTCGCTTTTAGCCAGGTCTTTAATCCAGAGGAAGGAACTGCCTGCAACTCCTTGAGTATACTGAGCTGCAAAAAAGAGGGCTGAGAAGAAAGGCATTTGGATAAGCAGAGGCAGACAGCCTATACCGCCAAACATGCTGAGTCCATTTTCTTTTTGAGCAGCCATCAGTTCTTGCTGAGCCTGCATTTTCTCTTCCTGAGTTTCGGCATTTTTGATTCGCTCTTGGATTGGGGCAAAAATCGGCTTAAAGTAGTTCATCTTTTCAGACTGAAGCGTTGCCTTCCAAGACTGATAGATTCCCAGCGGCAGAATGATAATCCGCACGATGAGCGTAACGATAATAATCGCCAGACCATAACCCAGACCTGAATTCTTGGCAAAGAATTGGATACCATCCGCCATAGGCTGACCAATCACATCCCAGATCAGACCAGAAGGATTACCGGCCTTGTCGCGGCCCACACAGCCAGACAGGAAAAGAAGCGCAGCCAGTCCCATACCGGAGAATAAAAAGCGTTTGAAATGTTTCACGAGTTCATATCCTTTGTTTCTAAAAAATAATACCTATCTATTCTACTGTTTTTTTGTAAAATATACAATAGTTCTGCAGACCTAATTTGAAATTTTAAAGTCAGGATAGGAGTCGAAATTAGCCATGGTCACATCTAAATAACTGACCTTAGAAAAAGGGGTCGGTCCCTTGCGGATTTCTTGGATAAATTTGGCCATCAGAGCTGGGTCATCAGCCTGAGCCAGAATGCCAACAGTACCGTCATCATTGTTCCAGACCCGGCCGGTAATACCTCCGATTTCCAGCGCTAGAGAATAAACTCCCCAGCGGAATCCGACCCCTTGTACTCGTCCTTGGGCTATCATTTTTACTTTCTGCATGGCGTCCTCCTTTAGTGAGCGGACCGAGGGGATTTAAGCCCTCAGTATGAGTGCAAGTCTGCTAAATTGTGGTATAATGTTCTTATGAATATTATAACCTCAAAAGCCAATAATGTGGTAAAAAAAGCTAAAAAACTTCATCACAAAAAATACCGCAAGGATTCTTATTTGATCGAGGGCTGGCATTTATTTGAGGAAGCTGTCAGTAGCGGGGCAAAGCTGATTCGGATTTTTGCTTTAGCGGAATACGCAGAGCGATTAGCCGATTTTTCTCAGGTAATCTTTGTCAGTCCGGAGATTTTAGCAGATTTAGCTGATAGTAAGACGCCACAGGGGATTGTCGCGGAAGTGGCTTTTGAAAGGAAAGAAATACCATCGGAGTTAAGTGGGCGCTATCTTTTCTTGGAGAACGTTCAGGATCCAGGTAATGTCGGCACCATCATTCGAACCGCGGATGCAGCTGGTTTTGATGGAGTCTTCATCTCTCGTTTGTCGGCAGATATCTATAACCTAAAAACGCTGCGCTCTATGCAGGGGAGCCATTTTCATCTGCCAGTTTATCGGATGGATACAGCTGATTTTATTAGGCTGGCTCAGTCTTCCCGTCTGCCAATTCTAGCGTCGACCTTGTCGTCAATATCTATCGATTACAGAAAGGTGGACAGCAAAGAGAGCTTTGCCCTAATCATGGGCAATGAAGGGCAGGGTATTAGTCCAGAAATGACGGCAGCAGCTGATGTTCTGGTCCATATTTCCATGAAGGGGCAGGCAGAAAGTCTCAATGTTGCTGTCGCTGCTGGTATTTTAATCTTTCATTTAAGCTAAAAATCAGAAAAAGAGATATAATAGTTGGCAAGGGAGGTGATTCTATGCCTTACAAAAAGGACGAGGAATTTATGGCCTATGTTGGGCACTTGATTGAAAAGCCTAGTGTGCAGCGTCTGAAAGAAATTCCTCATCATATTCATTCCAATAGACTTGAACATTCCATCAATGTGAGTTATACTAGTTACAGAATTGCCAAAAAATTTGGCTGGAATGCGCGCAGTACGGCACGCGGTGCCCTGCTTCATGACTTATTCTACTATGATTGGCGTGTGACCAAGTTTAAGAAGAGTCATGCTTGGGTTCATCCGAGGCTGGCAGTTCGCAATGCTCGCAAGATTACTAAGCTCAATAAGGTCGAAGAGGACATTATCGTCAAGCATATGTGGGGCCTGACCTTGGCACCGCCTCGCTACAAAGAATCATTCGTTGTGACGATGGTGGACAAGTATTGGGCCGTCAAAGAAGCGACGGCACCTTGGAGACGCAAAGGCAGTAATCGCAAGCTCTTTCATCGAAAGATGCTGAAACCGTAAATGTTTTATTATAAAAGGAGTAACTATGAATCATTCTATTATTCAAGATCAATCAGATATTAATTCTTTCTATGCCAAGATTTATTCTATCGTTGGTGTCGGTATCGGAATCTCAGCAATCGTATCCCTCTTGATGCTGAACTTCTTTCAGGACATTATTATCTCTGTTCTGACAGGCTCCACTTGGATTTTCTATGCGGCTATTGCAGTTGAGTTTATCCTTGTGTTGGTAGCATCTGGAACTGCTCGGAGCAATAGTCCGGCGGCGTTGCCTATGTTTTTAGCTTATTCAGCCATCAATGGTTTTACCTTAAGTATTATCATGGCGCTGTATCTTCAGTCAACTGTTCTCTTAGCCTTTCTGACAACGACTGTTATGTTCTTTGCTATGGGCTTCATCGGCAAGGTGACCAAGAAGGATCTTTCTGGAATGGGCAGAGCTTGTATGGCCGGTTTGATTGGTATTATCGCTGCTAGCTTCCTTAATATCTTCTTGAGAAGCAGTGGCTTGGACTTTATCATCAGTATCGTTGGTGTCCTTATTTTCTCAGGACTCATCGCTTGGGACAATCAGAAGATCCGCTATGTTTATGAGCAGACCAATGGCAATCCAGGGAATGGCTGGGCAATTTCGCTGGCTCTGCACCTATATCTGGACTTCATTAATCTCTTCCTCAGCTTGCTGCGTATTTTTGGAAGGAACAAATAACTCAGCTAAATAAGGCTCAAGCATTGGACGTTTGCTCCAGTGCTTTTTGTTTCTCCTATGGATTTATGGTATAATAAATCCAGCAAATAGAAAGCGAGAACAGTATGAAAACTCCTTTTGTCAGTCGTGAAAAGTTAGCTGAGATTACGGCGCAGTTTCCAACACCTTTTCATCTTTATGATGAGAAGGGAATTCGGGAAAGAGCGCGTGCCCTGCATGAGGCCTTTTCTTGGAATCCAGGTTTTAAAGAGTATTTTGCCGTCAAGGCTACTCCCAATCCTGCTATTTTAAAAATCCTCAAAGAAGAAGGCTGTGGGGTGGACTGTGCCAGCTATGTTGAGCTGCTCATGAGCCAAAAGCTGGGCTTTGCTGGACGGGACATCATGTTTTCGTCCAATAACACACCAGCTGAGGAATTTCAGTTTGCGCGTGACCTTGGAGCGACTATCAATCTGGATGCTTATGAAGATGTGGTTTTTCTAAAGGAAGCCGCTGGTATTCCCAAGGTCATTTCCTGCCGTTACAACCCTGGCGGTGTCTTTGAGCTGGGAACCAGCATTATGGATAATCCAGAAGAAGCCAAGTTTGGTATGACTAAGGACCAGCTGATTCAAGCTTTCAAAGAGCTCAAGGACTTGGGAGCTGAGAAGTTTGGGATTCATGCCCTCTTGGCCTCAAATACTGTCAGCAATGACTACTATCCTGAACTGGCCCGTCAGCTTTTTGAACTGGCTGTAGAAGTAGTGGCTGAGACAGGAGTTGAGCTGGACTTTATCAATCTATCTGGCGGTGTCGGCATTAATTATCAGCCTGAAGGTGAGGAAAATGACATTGCGGTCATTGGTCAAGGAGTTCGTCAGGCATATGAAGCTATTCTGACACCGGCTGGTCTAGGACAGGTCAAGATTTATACGGAGCTGGGTCGCTTTATGCTGGCGCCTTATGGCCTGCTGGTCACCAAGGTTACCCATAAGAAGCAGACCTACCGAACCTATCTGGGAGTGGACGCCTCTGCGGTCAATCTGCTGCGTCCTGCCATGTACGGTTCTTATCACCACATTACCAATATGGATCGACCTGAGGGTGAGACAGAAATTGTGGATGTTGTCGGTAGCCTCTGTGAGAATAACGATAAATTCGCCATAAATCGCCCGCTGCCCGTCAGCCAAATTGGCGATACACTGGTGATTCACGATACGGGTGCTCATGGTTTCTCTATGGGGTATCAATACAATGCCAAGCTCCGCTCCAGCGAAATTCTCTTGGAGCAAGATGGCAATGTTCGCATGATTCGTCGGGCAGAAAAACCAGAAGATTATTTTGCGACACTGTATGGCTTTGATTTTGAAAAATAGAGAAAATTTGATATAATGAAGAGCAATGTAAAAATGGAAATAGAGGAGTTCTCGATATGAATTTAGTTTTAGCAATTTTCTTGATTATGGCAGCATTTGCTGGAGGCGTGATTTTGGGTATGTATCTGCTTCGTCGTCAAGTGGAGAAGGAATTTGCAGAAAATCCGCGTTTGAATGTAGAAGCAGTTCGGACCTTGCTTAGCGCTAGCGGTCAACGGCCAAATGAAGCGAAAGTACAGCAAGTTTATCGTCAAATTATCAGCCAGCAGAAAGCTGCGCTTGCTAAGAGCAAAAAGAAAAAATAATTTTCTAGAGGCTGGCTTTTAATACCAGTAGAGAAAATCTATAAAAAAATGGGGATTTGGAATCGGCTTCCAGTCCCTTGTTTTAGAAAGAAGACCTTATGGATAATCGACCAATCGGTTTTTTAGACTCAGGAGTGGGCGGTTTGACTGTAGTCCGTGAGCTCATGCGGCAGCTCCCCCACGAAGAGGTCATTTATATCGGAGATTCAGCGCGGGCTCCTTACGGTCCTAGGCCTGCTGAGCAGATTCGCGCTTATACCTGGCAATTGGTCAACTTCCTCCTGACCAAGGATGTTAAGATGATTGTCATTGCCTGCAATACAGCGACTGCTGTTGTCTGGGAAGAAGTGAAGGAAAAGCTGGATATTCCAGTACTGGGCGTGATTCTGCCGGGGGCTAGTGCAGCTATTAAGTCAACTGTCAGCGGCCGCATCGGTGTTATTGGAACGCCAATGACTGTTTCCTCTGATATCTATAGGCAGAAGATTGAAGCGCTTTCGCCGGAGATGCAGGTGGAAAGTTTGGCCTGCCCTAAGTTTGTACCTTTGGTAGAGTCCAATGAACTTCATTCCAGCCTTACCAAAAAAGTGGTCTATGAAACCCTGCAGCCTTTGGCTGGTCGGGTAGATACCCTTGTCTTGGGCTGTACCCACTATCCCTTGCTCCGGCCTATTATTCAAAATAGGATGGGACCAAATGTGAAGCTGATTGATAGCGGGGCAGAGTGCGTACGGGATATTTCTGTCCTGCTCAATTACTTTGAAATCAACCGCAGCCGGGAAAAACAGGAGCTCAATCACCAATTTTACACAACTGCCAATGCCAATAGCTTTTCGGAAATTGCAGAAAGCTGGCTGGGCTTGAAAGTGAATGTGGAGCATGTAAGCTTATGACAAATAAAATTTATGAATACATTGACGAGAACAATTGGTATATCGGAGAATGGACCCGCTTTCGCAAGGCTGGCTATCATTTCAACGACATCCCATACAGGCTCTTGGAGCATATTGATGCAGAGTTGAGCGAGCTGATTGAGCGGGATTTGGATGAAGAGTACAACGCTTTTACCACAGTTGTAGTCAAATACGGCTCGCCCATGTCCTATATCCAGTTTGTCCTCAATATGATTAACGACCGTCAGGAGCGAGAGTTTAAGGCGACCAGTCATAAGGGGGCTATTCTGATTACAGAAAGGGACTTGCTGCGCAAGGTTTTCTTCCTGTCTAAAGATGGAGTTAAGATGACCGACTTTTTTGGTCAGGGGCAGGAGTCAGAGATGGCTGTCGGAGATACCATCTTGATTGCGACTCGCAACGAAGGAAAGACAGCAGAGTTTCGCAAACTCTTTGATAAGCTGGGCTACAAGGTTGAAAATCTTAATGATTATCCTGATTTGCCAGAAGTGGAAGAGACAGGAACTACCTTTGAGGAAAATGCGCGGCTCAAGGCGGAGACAATTAGTAAGCTGACTGGTAAAATGGTGCTAGCTGACGACTCAGGTCTGCAGGTCGATGTTTTAGGCGGCTTGCCTGGAGTCTGGTCGGCTCGCTTTGCTGGAGTAGGCGCGACAGACGATGAAAACAACATCAAGCTCCTGCATGAGTTGGCTATGGTTTTTGAAATCAAGGACCGCTCGGCCCATTTTCATACGACCCTAGTGGTGGCTAGTCCTGACAGGGAGTCTCTGGTAGTTGAAGCGGATTGGCCGGGCTACATTGCCCATGAGCCAAAAGGGGAAAATGGCTTTGGCTATGATCCCTTGTTCTTAGTGGGAGAAACAGGAAAAACGTCTGCTGAGCTGACGATGGAAGAAAAAAATGCGCAATCCCATCGGGCTCAGGCAGTTAAGAAATTAGTGGAGGTATTTCCAGCATGGCAAAGCAAACCATTATAGTCATGAGTGATTCTCATGGCGACCGTGCTATTGTAGAAGAAATTAGGAATCATTATATTGGAAAGGTAGATGCGATTTTTCATAACGGAGACTCTGAGCTTCCTTTTGATGATGAGGTCTGGCAAGGGATTCAGGTTGTGGCAGGCAATATGGACTTTTACGACGGCTATCCAGAACGCTTGGTGACGGATTTGGCGGGAACCATTATTGCCCAGACCCACGGACATCTCTTCCATATCAACTTTTCTTTTCAAAAGCTGGATTTGTGGGCGCAAGAGGTTAATGCAGACATCTGCCTCTATGGTCACCTGCATATCCCAGATGCTCGAATGGAAGGCAAAACGCTCTTTCTAAATCCGGGCTCCATCAGCCAGCCACGTGGCCTGATCAACGAACGCCTCTACGCTAAGATAGAGATTGATGATGACCGCTTTAAAGTTGATTACTATACACGAAATCATGAACTTTATCCAAGCTTGTCCAAGGAGTTTAGCCGATGATTGCTAAGGAATTTGAAGACTATCTGCTGGAACATGAAGAAACTTTTTTGACGCCTGGGGAAAATCTGGCGGTGATGATTGACACCCACAATGTGGATCATGCTATCCTATTGCTGAGCCAGATGACATACTCACGTGTACCAGTCGTGACGGCAGATAAAAAGTTTGTTGGCACGATTTCCCTGACAGACATCATGTCCTATCGTATGCGTCATGATTTGCCAGAAGAGGAATTCATGATGACAGACATCGTCCACATGACCAAAATGGACGACTTGACAGTTGGGCCAGATTATACTGTATCAGATGTGCTTCATAAGCTGGTCGACGAGTCTTTCCTGCCGGTTGTAGGCGAGGATCAGCATTTTTACGGAATTATTACTAGAAAGTCTATTTTGAAAGCTGTCAATTCTTTATTGCACGGCTTTAGCAAGCAGTACGAAATTCGCAAAAAATGAAAGAATACATTAGACCGTTTTTAAATCAAAAAAACATCTCAGAAAATTCTAAAATTGCCTATTCTTATGATTTAGAGCAGTTTATCGAGGAAGTGCATGGCCGGATTACCGAGACCAATCTGCGGATTTATCAGGCCTCTATCAAGGATTTTAAGGCAGCTGTTCAGAAGCGGAAGCTCTCAGCAGTCAATCAATTTCTCTACTTTCTTTATCAGCAGCAGCTTATTGAGGAGTTTCACCGCTTGGTCCTGCCCAAGGTATCCGTATCGAAGGAGCAGGAAAATGAACTGCTGGACCTGTCTGCTTTTTGGCAGGAATCAAGCGTTCCCAGGGGGCGGCTGATGGCTCTTCTTATCTTGGAAATGGGCTTGTTGCCCAGCGAGATTTTGCAGGTCAGAGTGGCAGATGTCAATCTTGACTTTCAGGTTTTGAAGATTGAAAAGGCCGGTCAGAAGCGGGTCATCAAGATTCCTGAGAGCTTGACGAGTGAGCTGGAAGACTATCTGACGGGAACATATTTATTTGAGAAAAACGGCAAATCCTATTCTCGTCAATGGGGCTTCCGTCAGCTAGAGGCCTTCTTGATTGAGCAGGGACAAGCCAGTCTATCTGCCCAAAGCCTGCGTGAGCAGTTTATTTTGCGCCAGCGGGAGAAGGGGATTGGTCTCTATGATATTGCCCAGGATTTGGGCTTGAAAACCATGATTACACTAGAAAAATACAGATAAAAATGGATATCAAACTAAAAGATTTTGAAGGCCCGTTGGACCTGCTGCTCCACCTTGTATCTAAGTACCAGGTGGATATTTATGATGTGCCCATTACGGAGGTCATAGAGCAGTATCTGGCTTATGTGGCTACTTTGCAGGCCATGAAGCTGGAAGTGACGGGTGAGTACATGGTCATGGCCAGCCAGCTTATGCTGATTAAGAGCCGCAAGCTTTTGCCTAAGGTAGCGGATAATGCTGAGCTGGAAGATGATTTGGAGCAAGACCTCTTGAGTCAGATTGAGGAATACCGTAAGTTCAAGCTCTTGGGTGAGAAAATGTCGCTCCAGCATGATGACCGGGCACTTTATTATTCTAAGCCTAAGCTGGAGCTGGTTTATGAAGACGCTGAGCTCCTGCATGACAAGTCAACGATTGATCTTTTCTTGGCTTTTTCCAAGGTTATCGCCAAGAAGCAAGAGGAGTTTTCTAAGAGCCATACAACCATTGTGCGAGACGAGTACAAGATCGAGGACATGATGGAAGTGGTGCGTCAGCGCTGTGCTGGTAAGAGCCGTCTGGCTTTGCAGGAGATTTTTGCAGAGACCAAGGACATGAATGAAGTTATTACTCTCTTTCTGGCGACATTGGAATTGGTCAAGGTGCAGGAAGTGCAAGTCATTCAGGAAGAAAATTTTGGAAATATTTATTTAGTAGGAAGAGGAAATGAGTAAGTTAGCAGAGATTGAAGCCCTGCTTTTTGTGGCGGGAGAAGATGGACTCAAGGTTCATCAATTGGCAGAAATCCTTTCTTTGCCGCCGACCGGGGTTATTCAGAGTTTGGAGAAGTTGGCTGAGCAATATGAAGCCAATCCAGACTCTAGCCTGACCCTGCTGGAAACCTCAAAGACATACAAGCTGGTCACAAAGCCAGAGTTTGCTGAGATTCTGCGGGCCTATTCAAGGGCGCCAATCAATCAAAGTCTGTCGCGGGCAGCACTGGAGACCTTGTCTATCATTGCCTATAAGCAGCCGATTACAAGGGTTGAAATAGATGACATCCGCGGGGTTAATTCCAGCGGTGCTTTGGCTAAGCTCTTGGCTTTTGAACTGGTTCGAGAGGATGGTAAAAAGGAAGTCATTGGCCGGCCAAATCTCTATGTGACAACGGATTATTTCTTAGACTATATGGGGATCAATCACCTAGATGAGCTGCCGATTGTCGAAGAAACAGAGCTAGTTGCTGAAGAAAGCCAGCTCTTTATTGAAAGGACAGATATCGATGAGAATCAATAAATACATCGCTCATGCTGGGATAGCCAGCCGCCGTAAAGCAGAAGAGCTAATCAAGCAGGGGAAGGTCAGTATAAACGGCCAAGTGGTGCGCGAGCTAGCGACAAACGTCAAGTCTAGTGATCGTGTGGAAGTAGAAGGCCAACCTATCTACAATGAGGAGAAGGTTTATTATCTCCTCAATAAGCCGCGCGGGGTTATCTCCTCTGTCAGTGATGACAAGGGACGTAAGACGGTCGTGGATCTTTTGCCTCAGGTCAAGGAGCGAATTTATCCGGTCGGTCGTTTGGACTGGGATACTTCTGGCATCCTCATTCTGACCAATGACGGGGACTTTACGGACGAGATGATTCATCCCCGCAATGAGATTGACAAGGTCTATGTGGCGCGTGTCAAAGGATTGGCCAATAAAGAAGTTCTTCGTCCTCTGACTCGCGGTATTGAAATCGAGGGGCGCAAAACCAAGCCAGCAGTTTATGAGATTATTAAGGTTGATCCGGCGAAAAATCGCTCGGTCGTTCAGCTGACCATCCACGAAGGGCGTAACCATCAGGTCAAGAAGATGTTCCAAGCTGTCGGACTGCAAGTGGATAAGCTGTCACGGACTCGCTTTGGTCATTTGGACCTAACTGGCCTTAAGCCTGGTGAGTATCGTAAGCTCAGTAAAAAAGAAGTCAGTCAGCTGCATACACTGGCTGTAACCAAGACCAAGAAATGATAAAGAAACTGCTTATTGCTCCTGTCCGCTTTTATCAACGCTTCATATCGCCTGCTTTCCCTCCATCTTGCCGCTTTCGGCCCACCTGCTCTAACTATATGATAGAGGCTATCCAGAAGTATGGTGCTAAAGGAGTTTTGATGGGCTTGGCGCGCATTCTCCGCTGTCATCCCTGGTCTCAGCCAGGAGAAGATCCTGTACCAGACCATTTCAGTTTGAGAAGAAATAATTCAAGAAAAAAGTCACACTAGATATTTATCTAGTGTGACTTTTATATATACCTATATTCTCTGAATATTTCCTATCTTCTAGACCAAGTCTTAGGCAGGAAGAGCAGGAGAATCGGGTAGATTTCCAAGCGACCGCCAATCATGGCAAAGGCCAGCAGCAGTTTGGAAAAAGGACTAAAGATAGAAAAATTATCTGTCGTCCCAATCATGGGACCGATATTGTTGAAGCAAGAGACAACCCCGCTGACAACTGTCATAAAGTTATTATTATCCAAGCTGACAATGAAAATGAGAGCTAGAATAATCAAGATATAAACGGCTAAGTATTTCAGTACCTTATGCTGAGTATCCTTGTCAATGACCGCACCATTGATATGCAAGGTCAGGACACGATTAGGTGATAAGGTAGATAGAATCTGATTTTTAGCAATGCGGGAAATGATAATCCCCCGAATGACCTTGAATCCCCCAGCTGTTGATCCAGCTGATCCCCCGATACACATGAGCAGGAGCAGGATAACCTGAGAAAAGAGCGGCCATTTGACTGTATCGCCATAGCCAAATCCAGTTGTTGTGATGACATTGGCTACCTGGAAGAAGGAAATCTCCATGCTCTTGGCAAAGCCTTGATAGAGGTGGAAGACATTAAAGGCAATCAAGGCTGTGGAAAGAAAGACAATCCAGAGATAGCCCTTGAGCTCCTCATCTTCAAAGCAAGCTTTAAACTTACGAATCAGCAAGTAATAGTAGAGATTGAAGTTGACCCCGAAAGCTAAAACTCCAAAGCTGACCAGATAAGTAATCAGCGAGCTGTTATAGTGGGCGATACCGTCATTGTATACGGTGAATCCTCCCGTACCAGCTGTTCCCATGGCAATGACCAGACTGTCAAAGAGTGGCATACCCGCCAGGAAATAAAGCAGAGCAAAGATAGCAAAGAGAGCCAGATAAATGATATAAAGGATCTGGGCCGTACTCTTGAGCTTGGACACAACCTTGCCAAAGACTGGTCCCGGAACTTCCGCTTTCATGACCTCCAAGTGACCATTTTTGGCATTGTCCATAATAGCTAGGGCAAAGACCAGCACCCCCATCCCTCCAATCAAGTGGGTAAAGCTGCGCCAGAAGAGCAGTGAGTGGGAGAGAACGCCGACATCATTGAGGATAGTCGCTCCCGTGGTTGTAAAGCCGGAGCTGACCTCAAAGAAGGCATCGATGATGTCCGGTATCTGACCAGAGAAGACAAAGGGCAGGGCTCCGAAGAAGGACCAAAGAATCCAGCACAGAGCTACAATCAGGACACCTTCCTTGGCGTAGATATGCAGGTCCTTGGGCTTGAAATAAGAGCCTATTCCACCTAAAACGAGCAGGATGGCCATGGTCGCTCCGATAGAGAGAAAGATTTTTAAGGGCTCACCGTAGATTAGAGCTACGATAATGGGCACAATCAGCAGTGCCGCCTCAATCAGCAGTAATTTTGCCAGCAGGTAGCGAATCATAGATCTATTCATGGGCCTACCTCGCTAACAGATCGTAAATCTGCGTGATATTTTGGAGCAGAGTGGTCACGACAATTTTATCTCCAACTTGCAGATTGTCATCGCCTGTAGGAAAGATAGCTTTACCTTGGCGGATAATGGCCGCAATCAGGACATCTTTCTTCAGATGAAGCTGAGATAGAGGAATACCAGTCATCTTGTTTTCTTCCTTGATTTGGAACTGCAGGGTCTCGATTTGGCCGTTGGCTACGTGGTGCAGAGCTTCTAGGTTAGAGAACTGAGCATTGTAGCGACCACGGATAAAGTGCATAACCGTATCAACGGCGATACCTTTAGGAGTCACGATGCTGGCAAAGTCTTGGTTATCAATGATTTCCAACAAACTAGTACGGTTGACCTTAGTGATGTTTTTCTGTACACCCAGATTATTAAGGAACATAGAAGTAATGATATTTTCTTCATCTACACCAGTCAGGGTAGCGATGGCATCAAAGTTATTGGCGCGTTCCTCCAGCAGGATATCCTTGGCAGTACCGTCTCCATGGACGACATATAAATCAGGAAATTCCTGACTGAAAAAGTTTGCCCGCTCGCGGTTGGATTCAATGATTTTGAGCTCGATTTTACTATTCTTGAGAATATTGAGCAGGTAGTAGGCAATCTTTCCTGCTCCGATAATCATCAGGCTCTTAACAACTCTAGGACGCACCATATTGTGGAATTGAACGATGTCCAGGCGGTTACCTGTGACATAGATCTTGTCGCCGGCATCCAGAGTGAAATCACCGTCAGGGATTTCTAAGTGCCCTTTTCTCTCAATAGCGCAGACAATGATATTTCCAAATTTCTTACGGAATTGGGAAATACTCATCTGGCAGAGATTGCTGTCTTCCTTGAGTTTGAACTCCATCAGTGCCACCCGGCCATTGGCAAAGTGCTCTACTGACAGGGCGTTAGGGAAGTCAATGATATTAGCGATGTAGCGAGCAGTTAGGAGCTCAGGATTGACCACCAGCGAGAAGCCTAGGATGTTCTTCTCCTTAAAGTAAGGGTTGGAGTATTCAGGATTACGCACCCGAACGACGGTTTCCTTAGCGCCCATCCGTTTGGCCAGAACAGCTGAAACCATGTTGACCTCATCATGCTCGGTCATAGAGATGAAGATGTCACAGTGACTAACATCCGCTTGTTCTAAGATTTTGAAGTTAGCTCCATTGCCAGCAATACCGATAATGTCATAGCGCTTGGTAATCTGGTTGAGAACAGCTTCATCCTGCTCAATCAGGATAACATCATGTTTTTCAGCCACTAAGGAGCGACAGAGGGCCGTTCCGACCTTCCCGCCGCCAACAACGATAATTTTCATAAGTTTAGATTCCTCCAAAGTATGTATCTATCATACTCTTTTTTCATTTAAATTTCATCTATGAAATACAGAATAGCTTGCTTATTTATAGAATTCCGAATATTTTTTTACCAAAATGGTATCTTCCTGTGATATTTTTAAAAAAAGTACAATTTTTTGAGCATTTTTTATTGACTTGTAGGCTGAAAGTGTTATACTAAATGAGTACCTTCATTGGTTTACCTCAAACCTGTTGTGATGTAAGTTAATGAAGCCTTAACCACGCTGTTTGCTGAGCTTGACTCCGGGCAGTGTGGCTATTTTTTTATCTAAAGAAAAATACTAGGAAAAATATTCTTATTATGAAAAATCATATCGTTCTTTTTGAGCCTCAGATTCCGCAGAATACCGGCAATATTGCCCGTACTTGCGCCGCGACTAATTCACCGCTTCACATCATCAAGCCCATGGGTTTTCCCATTGATGATCGCAAGATGAAGCGGGCTGGGCTGGACTATTGGGATAAGCTGGACATCACCTATTATGAGAGTTTAGACGATTTTATGGAGCAGATGGATGGCCGTCTTTATCTGATTTCTAAGTTTGCAGAGAAGGTCTATTCTGAGGAAAACTTTGCAGCAGAAGGTTCGCACTATTTTATGTTTGGTCGTGAGGACAAGGGATTGCCAGAGGAATTTATGCGTCGTCATCCAGAGAAGGCACTGCGTATTCCCATGAATGATCAGCATGTTCGCAGCCTCAATGTTTCAAACACAGTCTGTATGATTGTTTATGAAGCCCTGCGCCAGCAGAATTTTGCTGGCTTAGATTTGGTACACGAGTATGAAGCGGACAAGCTGAAGTAGCGGAATGAATGTATCTAAGCAGTTAATTTTCCTGATTGATAGAACACTAATGTTGAAACATTTTTGATTACATCAATCAAATTGCTTGCTCTGGCAGGCTTTTTTTGTTATGATAATGATGTCTTCAGGGCAGGGTGAGATTCCCGACCGGCGGTAATTTTTGGATTGGAAATTTTTTCTCAATGCCAATTAAGTCCGCGAGCGCAAGCTGATGTGGTGAGATTCCACAACCGACAGTATAGTCTGGATGGGAGAAGACGAGAGGCAGTGAAGCATACTTGCCGTTTAATCTTTATTTAAGGGCTGAGCCTTATACTAAATAATCATTAGCTGACAAGCTTTTTTCAGTGGCCTTTCCGGCTTCTCTAATTTTTATAAATTGGAGGAACCTGTGATGACAAATACTCGTAAGTTGGCGATTGTAGCAGTTTTATCTGCACTTTCATTTCTACTCATGCTTTATGAGATTCCCTTGATAACTGAGTTTCTAAAGTTGGATTTTTCAATTATTCCGATTTTACTGGCTTTGGTAGTCTTGGATCTAAAAAGCTCTCTAGCAGTGCTCTTGATTCGCTCTGTCTTAAAGCTAGCTTTGAATAATAATGGCGTAGGCACTCTAATCGGTCTACCCATGAATATACTAGCGGTAGCTGTCTTTGTTTGTGCTTTTTCCCTCTTGTGGAAAAAAAGAAAGAGCTTATCTAGCTATGTGAAGGCTTCCTTAGCAGCAACACTTGGTCTAACGATTACTATGATCATTCTAAATGTCATTTATGCTGTGCCTCTCTTTGCAAGGTTTGCTGGTTTTGATATTTATAAAACATACGGTCTTTCCAAGTATCTGCTGACTATGATTGTCCCTTTTAACCTATTAGAAGGAGTAATCTGGGCTGCTGTCTTTTGGCTAATTTACAAACTCATACAGCCCGTTCTAAAACGCTATGAAAAATAAACAATCTTATCTAACAAAGGGCTCTTTTGCCCTTTTACTTTTCGTTATGCTAGGCTACATGGTCAAATTTTATCCTGAGCAGCTGACCAGCTTTGACACCCCGATTCAGACCTGGTTGCGGGGAGACTTGCCTGCAGCTTTGACGACTTTTTTCAAACTAGTGACCAGTGTGATTGATCCGATGGGGATTATCATCTGGGTTTCGGCTCTTGTCCTGTTTTTCCTTTATAAAAAATGGAAGCTGGAAGCTGCCTTGCTAGCGGGAAATCTGGTCTTACATGGGATTTTGATTAAGCTGATTAAACTCCTTTACCAAAGAAGCCGGCCCAGTCTTTCGCATTTGGTCAAAGAGGGTGGTTACTCTTTTCCGAGCGGGCATGCCATGGCGACAGCCGTTGTTGTTGGGACCTTGATTATCATTGCCCAGCAACGAATTCAAAACCAAAAAATCAAGCGCTTAGTACAAGGTTTGCTCCTGGTCTATATCTTCACTGTTATGGCATCCAGAGTCTATCTGGGCGTGCACTACCCGACAGATGTGATCGGAGGAGCCTTGATGGGCTTTGCAATTCTCAATATCGAATTTCCCTTTTATGATAAATTACGCTTTCAATGGCGTTTCAAGGGAAAGCAGAAATAAATAGAGATGAGAAAGGCTGGCTTTGCCAGCCTTTTTGTCTTGACAAAGAAAATCCCTTTCTTTAAGATAGGAGCAAACAAGATTAGGAGCTTAGTATGTCCAATTCAAATCAAGAACTCATCGATGCTGTTTTGGCATTAGTAGATAGCATTCCCTCTGGGCGCGTGGCGACTTATGGCCAGATTGCCCGTTTGATTGGTCGGCCTAAAAACGCCCGCTTGGTGGGAAAGATTCTCAGTCAGTCGGAGCTTTATGGCGGCAAGCATCCTTGCCATCGGGTAGTCAATGCGGCAGGACGCCTCGCACCAGGCTGGGAAGACCAGAAACACTTGCTTTGGGCAGAGGGAGTAGACTTGAAGGCCAATGGCTGTGTGGATTTGAAAGTCTATTTGTGGAATCGGTGATTTCCTTCTTTCTTTGTGAAAGAGGGAATTTTTGTTTCTAAACTCTTTTTTGTGGTAGAATGAAAGGTATGAAATCTTACAATTCTTTGAATGATTATTATCGAAAACTTTTTGGAGAGAAGACTTTTAAGGTGCCCATTGATGCGGGCTTTGACTGTCCCAATCGGGATGGTACGGTAGCGCATGGAGGCTGTACGTTCTGTACCGTTTCGGGTTCAGGTGATGCCATTGTGGCGCCGGATGAGCCCATTCGCGAGCAGTTTTACAAGGAAATTGACTTCATGCACCGCAAGTGGCCTGATGTTCGCAAGTATCTGGTCTATTTCCAGAACTTCACCAATACCCATGAGAAGCTTGAAGTCATCCGTGAACGCTATGAGCAGGCCATTAACGAGCCTGGCGTCGTTGGTCTCAATATCGGGACTCGGCCTGACTGCTTGCCTGACGAGACCATCGCCTACTTGGCTGATCTGTCTGAGCGTATGCATGTGACTGTGGAACTGGGGCTTCAGACTACCTATGAGGAGACTTCGGACCTCATCAATCGTGCCCATTCCTATGAGCTTTATGTGGAGACGGTCCAGCGAGTTCGTAAGCTGGCTCCCAAGGCGGAGATTGTCTCTCACTTGATTAACGGCCTGCCGGGTGAGACTCATGAGATGATGCTAGAGAATGTCCGTCGTTGTGTGACAGACAATGACATTCAGGGAATTAAACTTCACTTGCTTCATTTAATGACCAATACCCGCATGCAGCGGGATTATCATGAGGGGCGACTGCAGCTGCTCAGTCAGGAGGAGTATGTCTCCATCATCTGCGACCAACTGGAGATTATCCCCGAGCATATCGTCATCCACCGTATCACTGGCGACGCCCCGCGAGATATGTTGATTGGCCCCATGTGGAGCCTCAATAAATGGGAAGTTCTCAATGCCATTGAGGCAGAAATGCGTCGTCGTGGCAGCAAGCAAGGCTGTAAAGCAAAGGAGCAGAGATTCGTATGTTAAGACCCTTACAGATGGCCCATGCCTTTTTGGCAGAAGTCGTGACCAAGGAAGATATCGTGGTGGATGCTACTATGGGCAACGGACATGACACCCTCTTTCTGGCTCAGTTGGCCAAGCAGGTCTATGCTTTTGACATTCAGGAGCAGGCTGTGGAAAAGACCCGCCAGCGCTTGGCAGAAGCTGGCTTGGACAATGCTCAGCTAATCTTGGCTGGCCATGAGACTCTGGACCAATACACAGACCATTTCAAGGCAGCTATTTTTAATCTTGGCTACTTGCCTTCGGCGGACAAGTCTGTCATTACCCGACCCGCTACGACGTTGGAAGCTCTGGGAAAGGTCTGTCAAGGCTTAGCAAATGGCGGCCGTGCAGCTATCATGATTTACTATGGGCATGATGGTGGAGAGGTTGAGAAAGATGCGGTGCTAGACTTCGTCAGTCAGCTGCCCCAGCAGGACTTCACCGTTGCCCTCTACAAGACCATCAATCAGATTAACAATCCACCTTTCTTGGTCATGATTGAGAAATTGAGAGAAGGAACTTGAGATACAATAAGGATACAGAGAGAAAAGCCAGACAATAGGAGCTTTCAATACTGTATCCTTATTTTTTAAATTGTGACACTCAAATAAATAGGTCTAAAAGAAGAGAATTATGATGTGTGTAAATTTAAAGTCTTATATTTTCCTACAAAGAAGATATAAGACTTTTGACATTTTTCAGTTTATATGATAAGCTATGACTGTAAAATCAAAAAACGTCACAGAGTTTTCAGGAGGAAGTTATGGCTACTGCTTTTACTACTGAAGAAAAGGAAGTAATTAGAAAGAAATTACATAAAGTTGCAAAGGAATGCCTTCAAAGATATGGGGTTAAGAAAACCACAGTTGACCAAATGGCAGCAATGGTAGATATTTCCAAAGGTTCTTTTTATAATTTTTATTCCTCAAAAGAAATGTTATTTTTTACGGTCTTAGAAGAATATCAAATAGATGTTATGAATCGCCTGACAGAACAATTAGGTATGGAAACCAAGATAGATACAAATCGTCTTGTACAGTTACTTTATGATTTTTATCAAGATTTTCGCTATTCATTTATGTATACCATATTTAAAAATCATGAAATGGAATTACTCATAAGAAAATTGCCAAAAGAGGCGATAACAAATCACCATCTGATAGATGATAGGATGGTTAAAGAAATTGTATCTCGAATCAACATTAGAGAGAATGTATCGGTAGAAATCGTCTCTGCTTTATTTAGAACGATTGCTATGACTATATTACACATCGAGGAAATCGGTGAAGAACAATTTGATACTACATTGAAGTTAGTCATACAAGGAGTTGTGGAACAAATTACTAAGGAGGATAGGTAATGGTGAAAGAAGCAATTAGAACCGCAAACCTTTCTAAAAGATATGGAACAAAAAATGTTGTCAACAACTTGAATCTATCAATAAAACCTGGTGAAATAGTAGGGTTTTTAGGACTGAATGGTGCAGGGAAAACAACGACGATGAGAATGATGCTAGGATTGATAAAATCTACATCAGGAGAATGCTATATTCAAGGAAAAAAGTTAGATCTGAATAATTTAGAACTTCGAAACGAAATAGGTTATATTATTGAGACGCCTTATTCTTATCCGGATTTAACGGTGAGAGAAAATTTAGAAATCGTTGGTAAATTAAGAGGGGTTAATAAAGATAATATTGACTGGGTAATTGAAAAATTAAAACTAAAGCAATATGAACATAAACAGGAGAAGCATCTTTCTTTAGGAAATGTTGCGCGTTTAGGAATTGCAAAAGCGATTATTCATAAACCTAAAATTCTAATTCTTGATGAGCCGACAAATGGATTAGATCCTTTTGGAGTTATTGAAGTGAGAGAACTGTTAAAGGAATTGGCGAATCATCTAGGTACAACTGTTCTTATTTCAAGTCATAATCTAGAGGAAATATCTAAAATTGCTACTAGGATAGTCATTATACATGAGGGCAGACTTATAAGAGAAGTTGAAAGCAATGAATTAGAGCAGTACTTAGAAAAGAAGTTACTAGTAAGTGGTTCTAATAATAAGGCTATGAAAGAAGTATTATCTAACCAGGGCTATCATGTAAACATTCAATCAGACACAGAAAATAATATCAATTTCTTAGAACTAATTGATACAAAATCTGTGGAATGCCCGGAAGATGTTGCTACATTGCTAGTCAATGCAGGTTATCCACCCAAATCGCTGGCTGTTGAAAAAGAAGATTTAGAGCATTATTTCTTAAGAATACTGAATGACTATCACGGAGGTATTTCGAATGAAAAAGCTTAGTTCCTGTATTTTAATTGAATGGAGAAAGTTAATAAAATCAAAACTTTCCATCGTAACTGCTTGTTCTATCTGTTTAGTTCCTTTTATTGTTGGCTTGTTTGCAACTATGATGAAATATCCAGAGAATTTCAAAAATCTTGGTTTGATTTCTGCAAAAATGGAAATGATGAGGATAACAGACTGGTCGTCATACTTAATGACCATATCACAAGTCATTTCTGTTGGGGGATTGCTCATTTTTGGATTTACAGCATCTTGGGTTTTTGGTAGAGAATATTCTGATAAAACGATGATAGACCTATTAGCGCTCCCGATGAAAAGAGATACAATCGTATTATCCAAGTTTATCGTTATCGCTCTATGGAGCTATATTCTATCAATTTTTGCTCTTTTATTAGGATTATTAGCTGGCAATCTGATTGGACTTGAGGGTGGGAGCTTAATGGTGATTTTCAAAGGTATACTTACTTTTGTTTTTTGTACTACTCTTACGATCATACTCTCTACTCCAGTGGCTTTTTTTGCTTGTTTAGGCCGGGGATATTTGTCTCCATTGGCATTCATTATTTTTACAATTATTTTTTCTCAGCTTGGTTCTGCTCTTAACTTTGGGAAATACATTCCATGGGCGATTCCTGCACTCGCAAGTGGTATTGCAGGAAAAGCACTATTGAATTTTGGGAGCATTGTCAGTTTATTTGGGGTAAGTATTCTAGGTCTTATCGCAACAATAGCTTGGTGGAGGTATGCTGATTACGATTAAAATGAAGTGATGAAAATGCTAATAACACAAAACTAAGTCTTATTCATTTCCATTCAAAACAACCCCTCCTGTTCAGATTGAAAAACAAGAGGGGTTATATTATGACAATCGAAAGTTTTGGGGGAGAGGGGACTATGTGAGTATCGTTGGCCTAAACGAAAAGATAGTTTCTAATATACGTGATTGGGAAAAAATGACCTTGTCTTTGATAAGTTAAGTGTCAAACCGTTCTCAGATGGCAGTTTTAGAATAAGATAAAAGCCTGTTTTTACGGGCATTAGTCAAACGAACATAGCATTGCCCCGAACAATGTTCAGCGAACTTCTTTAGATGTCGCTGGAGGGAAATTGCATATAGCCGGTGTACAAGTTACCTGTTTTCACAGGTGGTTAAGACTTCTCAAAATGAGCAAAAAAACAGTAAACCTTTGTGATTTACTGTTTTAAAAATTCTTTTATTCAATTAGACAAACTGGGATTTTTAGATTTTAACCCTTAAGGAAAATAAAATGGGCTATTCTCCTGAAGTATGTTCTATAACATTATAGTTTAATGCAAAGTGTAGCTATATAGTCATTTCCATAACGTGATAATCTATTTCTTTTATCACATGATTCATAAAAATCTATCATAGCGAGACCATTTTTAAGTTGTCCTCTAATCTGAGTTTCTAAGGTATGGCTAAATTCATATCCATATTCTGGATTTATGGATATCTTGCCTTCCTCTTCAAGCTCTTTTGAATTAAAAGGTATTGAAAACTTTAAAAATAATTCCTCATCAGGTTTGTCCCATACAATGTCAGCATCATACATGTATATCCATGGATTCATGAATCCGACCATTAACAGTCCACCCTTTTTCAATACTCGAGAGGCTTCTTTATACATGTTTTCTAAATCTTCTATATATGCATTTGAAACCGGATTAAAAATAATATCAAAAGTTTCATTTTCAAATGGAAATGGTTTTGTCATATCGCCTTGAACTGTATTGATTTTTAAGCCTTCTCTTTTAGCAACCAACTCATCTCTTTGTAATTGTGATTTAGAAAAATCCATTATGGTTACATCATAACCCTTTATAGCAAAAACTGGTCCCTGCTGTCCACCACCACAAGCTAAACCTAATATCTTTTTTCCGTTTGCTTTTTCAAACCATTCTTTTGGAACTTTTTTCCCGACAGTTAATGCAACAGAAATTGGATGTTTTCTAACTTCTTCTAATTCTTCATGTGTCAATGGCTCAGTATAGTCATTTTTTACATTATTCCATCTATCTTCATTTAATTTTATATAATTGTTCATCTTATAATCTCCTCATAATTTTATATTATTTCGATTTAAGTTGAATATGTTGCCATTACATTTTTCTCACCTCTACAAATTCCAATTTGGCGCACTGTAGATGATCTTCATTTCATATACTACATCTGAAATGCTGTTATCCAAAAACATATTCCGGCTATAAGTGAAATCGGAGTCATAACATATTTTTCTTTCTTACTTTTTGAAATCATGTTCATAATCGTATTCAAGGATAGGTAAGCGGCAAAGAAGAAACAAATATATTTAGTAACCTTGAAAGACAGCCACAGGGGAATAAAACCTCCGGCTTGCAAAATAATGATCATGGCAAAAATTTGAATAGCTATCGAAATGACTGCCGCAAGTCTAAATTTCTTAGGTAAGATTTTATGTTGTCCACCCATTGTATATTCGCCCAAAGGCAGACCGCAAGCAACAAGAACTGTCATAATTGCTATAATTCCAAATAATACTGCACCTAATATTGAAAACATAAATCACTATTCTCCCTTCGCAGAATACAAAAAATTTT
Organism: Streptococcus sanguinis; assembly: GCF_050220005.1. Classification (GTDB taxonomy): domain Bacteria; phylum Bacillota; class Bacilli; order Lactobacillales; family Streptococcaceae; genus Streptococcus; species Streptococcus sanguinis_Z. The sequence continues at coordinate 1,785,086 of NZ_CP071413.1, read as the reverse complement.
AATTACAAATTCAACTTTGTTTCACTTAATGTTCCTATAAAATTATAAGGAATTCTTGTCAAATGTTCAAGTTTTATAGGTCTTTCTCAAGCTGGTCTGTTGATTTCCCTTTTCCTTTGTTCTTCCACCAATCGCTCAGGTCGACTATGGATTGAGCGGCGGAAGGGATGAGAAGGAGGACATAGATATAGACATACTGGCTCTTGGTTTCCCAGAAGAAGTGGAAGAGGCCGCCCCCCAAGAGAAAGATGAAGGGATAGAGGTCAAAAGGCGTCAGCTTTTCCTCGGCGACGAAAAATTTATGCAGGATAAAGAAACAGGAGAGCAGATAGATACTAGCTAGCAGGGTCAAGAGCAGGAAATTAACAATCTGATAACCTTTTCTTTCCTCATAAATGCTGCGCAGGACAGCTGGTTTCATATATTGCTGGCGCTCAATCTGAGGTCCAGTCCAAATAGACTGAAAAGTTGGCTCAGTCCAGGTCGACTTGACCTTTTCGTAGAAGAATTTGAGCGCATAAGCCGGATGCTTACTGAAGTGAATCAAAATGTCCTTCAAATCCCGAGTAGCCATTTCTGTAGCCAATTTTTCATCGTATTTGTTGCGCTTGAGAATCTTGGTATTGTAGGCATCGTACCAGCCTCCCAAGGTCTGCCGATTGGGATCATCCCGCAGGCCCATAGTGATGTAGGCGATTTTTGGGGTACCGACACCAATCTTGCCCCCAATCAGCTGCTCATAGTAGGCCGTCAGACCCTTGTTTGAAAGGACGATACCGGCTAAAATCAGGATGATAGCTAAGGGTTTCTTCCAAGACCATTTATAAAAGATGGACAGGAAGCAGACTCCAATCAGCATGATGGCAAAGATGATGTAGTTGTTGCGCAGGAGGCAGGCCAGACTGATACTGGCCGCTCCCAGCAAGGCATAGAGCAGGTTTCCTTTCTGATCCAGCTTGATAAAAGCATAGAGACTGAGCAGACAGAAGAAGAGCCCGGGAATGGTACCGTAGACAAAGAGGATGAAAAAGAGCTGTGGTAAAAAGAGAAAGGTCAGTAGAATCGTGTATTTCTGAATCATTTCTCTGGCATTGAGGAGAGCTGTGATTTTGTAAATTAAGAAATGACTGAGTAAAGTCCAGACGACATTCATGCTAAAAACAAACTGAGTCGTCGGAGAAATAAAAGCATAAAGTCGCTCCAGAGTCATCAGTCCTAGCTGATGGGGATTGCGATACATGTAGCTTCCGACGGTTGTCAGCGAGCTGTAATCTCCTCGGTTGAAGGCCAGCGCTGCATTGAAAACGTGCTTGGCGTCAGCTCGGATGCGGCCATCGTAGGCCGTTATCAGAAAAATCGCTGCTGCTATAAAGAGGAAGGACAAAAACCAAAAAAGATGCTTGGTCTGAACCTTTTCCAACAGGGGCCGGATTAAAAAGAGGCTGAGGAGAAAAAGTAAGAGTATAGGGTAGAAATACCAAGGATTACTGACGAATTGGACCCCTTCAGCAATCCTTAAAGGGATGTAAGTATGGGACAGCAGAATCTGTCCAGACAGGAAAAGTAAGGCAATCGCAGTCATGGTCAGAATCAGGAAGTAGCCTAGGTTGAAGATGGTATTAGAAAATTGCTTCATGAGGACCTGCCCTCCACCTTGACGAAATAGCGGTCTTCTCCCAGCTCAATCAGCTCGACTGGCTGGGGATAAAATTGATTCATGACCTCTTTTTGAAGAATGTCTTCTTTAGGACCTTGGGCTATGATTTCTCCTTCTTTTAGGAGCAGGACATGATCCATAGCAGCAGTGATTTCCTCTACATGGTGGGTGACATAGAGGATGGTTGGAGCTTGGTCCATCTGTGTAATCTTACCAATCTGATCCAGCAGGCGCTCGCGGGCAAAGAGATCCAGACCGCTGGTCGCTTCGTCTAGGATAAGTAGTTCTGGCTTTTCCATGAGACTGCGTGCAATCAGCAGGAGCTGCTTTTCCCCTTGAGACAGACTGATGTAGCTTCGGCCAATCAATTCTTGCCCGCCAATGGAAGCCAGCATTTCCCTAGCTTGGTCCAGCTCCTCTTGCCCGTAAGGAGCGTAGAGAATACTGCTTTTATACTTGCCTGTCAGGACGATTTCTTCAGCTGTGAGACGGCTGGGCAGGCGTTCAGCAATGAAGGAGCCAACTACTCCAATCTTAGTTCGCAGTTGAGGAATGTCGCCGGCGCCAAATTCTGTACCGAGAACCGTCACCTTGCCCTTAGTCTTCCAATGCTCAGCCATGAGCAAGCGCAGGAGAGTAGACTTTCCAGAACCGTTGAGACCGAGAATAGCCCAATGCTCCCCCTTTTTCACCTGCCAGTTGAGATCTTTTAAGATGGTTCGGCCTTGTTTAGCCAAGCTCACATTTTCCAGTTTGATAATCTTTTCCATTTTTACTCTTTCTTTCGTTAAATCTCCTTTATTATAACAAAATTTATGGTAAAATAACTGATAGGAGGAGTCAAATGTTTCATAAAAGTAAGCTGATGTTTTGGACCAGTGAGGTCCTTTTGCTAACGATTATCTTCTTTATCTGGCGCCAAATGGGGGATATGATAACCCCGATTGTTAGCGTTGTGAATACCATCTTGATTCCCTTTCTTGTGGGAGGATTTCTTTATTATATTACGAATCCGCTGGTGAAATTTCTCCAGGACAAGCTCAAAATCAACCGAATGATTGGGATTCTGATCACGCTCAGCCTTTTGTTTGGCTTAATTGCTTTGGGCGTTATTTACCTCTTGCCGATTTTGATTAATCAGCTGAGCAGTTTGATTAATTCAACGCAAGGACTTTATTGGGAAATTCAAAGTTTTGTTAATCAATTATCTAAAAATCCGCTCTTTCGAAATCTGAATATCCAGTCCACCATCCAGCAGCTCAATCTGTCTTATGTGGATATTCTGCAGAATATTCTCAACAGTGTGACCAACAGTCTGGGTAGTGTTCTGTCAGCAGTCGTCAATACGCTGATGATTTTGATTATGACACCGATTTTCTTGGTTTACTTCCTCATGGACGGCCATAAGCTTTTGCCCATGCTGGAGCGGACAGTCCTCAAGCGCGATAAGCTCAATATCTCTAGTTTGCTGACTAATCTCAATGCTACTGTTGCCCGCTATATCAGCGGAATTTCAATCGATGCCCTGATTATCGGTGCTCTGGCCTATATTGGCTATAGCGTGATTGGGCTCAAGTACGCTTTGGTCTTTGCTATTTTCTCCAGTCTGGCTAATCTGATTCCTTATGTAGGACCGAGTATCGGCTTGATTCCCATGGTCATTACGTATGCTTTTACCGATCCTCAGAAGATGGTGGCGGCCTTGATTTACATGTTGATTATCCAGCAGGTCGATGGTAATATCCTCTACCCCCGTATCGTTGGCGGTGTGATGAAGGTCCATCCTATTACCATCATGGTGCTCTTGCTCTTATCCAGCAATATCTATGGTGTGCTGGGGATGATTGTGGCAATCCCGACCTATTCTATCCTCAAGGAAATCGCCAAGTTCTTGGCTAACCTCTATGATAATCACAAGGAAGCCCAGCAGCAGAAGAAGAACGAAGAGTTTGGGATTATTAATAAATAAGGATGAGTTTGGAAATCGATTGATTCCAGAGTCTCGATACCAGAAAATAAGACGGAAGGAAGGCCTTCCGTCTTATTTTCATTTCCTGTGCACTAAATTTAAAAATATGATATAATCAGATTTACCTATACTTTTCGAGGAGAAAGAATCAATGGAAGACCCTGGCAGTCAGAATATTTTATGGCAAGCCTTACTACTGTTTATATTGACTTTGTTAAATGCCTTTTTCTCAGCAGCTGAGATGGCAATGGTATCGCTCAATCGAGCGCGTGTGGAGCAAAAGGCTGAAGAGGGGGACCTCAAGTATATCCGTCTCTTGGCAGTCTTAGAAAGCCCCAATAACTTCTTATCAACTATTCAGGTTGGGATTACAGTTATCAATATCCTGTCTGGGGCCAGCTTTGCGGATAATCTGGGAAAACTGTTCTCTTCTTGGATGGGAAATTCCGAAACAGCACGTGCTATCGGAACTTTCTTGGCTTTGGTCTTGTTGACATATATTTCTATTGTTTTGGGCGAGCTTTATCCGAAGCGCATTGCCATGAACCTGAAAGACAATCTAGCTGTGCGGGCTGCACCAGTTATTATTTTTCTTGGCAAGATTGTCAGTCCCTTCGTTTGGTTGCTGTCAGCGTCGACTAATCTACTGAGCCGGATAACCCCGATGAAGTTTGATGATGCAGACGAAAAGATGACACGGGATGAGATTGAGTATATGCTAACCAATAGTGAGGAGACCTTGGATGCAGATGAGATTGAGATGCTGCAGGGGATTTTCTCTCTGGATGAGCTGATGGCGCGTGAACTGATGGTGCCGCGGACGGATGCCTTTATGGTGGACATTCAGGATGACACCAAAGAAATTATCGAAAGCATTCTCAAACAGAGTTTTTCGCGGATTCCCGTCTATGATGGGGATAAGGACAATGTCATCGGTCTGATTCATACCAAGCGATTGCTTAATGAAGGATTCATCAATGGTTTTGACAATATCGTTCTGCGTAAGATTTTGCAGGAGCCGCTCTTTGTACCGGAAACCATGTTTGTCGATGATTTGCTTAAGGAGCTGCGCAATACGCAAAATCAAATGGCGATTCTCTTGGATGAGTATGGCGGAATGGCTGGTCTGGTCACACTGGAAGATCTCTTGGAGGAGATTGTCGGTGAGATTGATGATGAGACTGACAAGGCTGAAATCGAAGTCCATGAAATCGGTGAGAATACCTACATCGTATTAGGAACCATGACTCTCAATGACTTTAATGAATATTTTGAAGTCGAAATCGAAAGCGATGATGTGGATACGATAGCTGGTTATTACTTGACTTGTGTAGGGACTATTCCAGATCCGAAAGAACGCATTAGCTACGAAGTCGAAAGTCAAAATAAGCTACTCATTTTGACCAATGACAAGGTTAAAAATGGCCGTGTTACGAAGGTTAAGGTTGAAATTTCTGACATTATTGAAGAAGCAGAAAAGGCTGAGAAATAAACTCAGCCTTTTAAGTTTCTTTCAAGTTTTTTATAAGTCTGTCTTAAGTTTCTGGGATTATACTAATAGCATCAAAATAGAAATGAGGACAGTCCAATGACATCTAAAGTTACCCTATATGATAAGCAAGTATTGACATTCCCCTCAGGCGCAAAAGCAGGAAAGGAAGTAATAAGAATCAGTAACGTTTAAAAAGCAGCAGAAGCCCTTAACTAATTTTTTCATATAAATCTCCTAAAACAAGTAAAAAGAATTTTGAGGCTCTTTGTCGCTCCAAAACAAAGCAGCCTTAGACTACTCATAAAAGAAACCACCTCTGCCAGCTGGAAGGCAGGGGTAGTTTTGTGGTCTGGATGGGGAACTCAAGGTTATTCTTTCTGGCGCTTAGCAAAATCCACAAAGCGAAATTTGTCCAGCTTGTGACGGCTCTCGGTATATTGAAACTGGCGGCCGTCTGCCAGATAGACCTGGGATTTGACAGAGACGACTTGCTGGTCCTTGCCGAGGTCCATGAGAATCTTGTCTCGGTCATTGGCGTGGTCAATGGTAAATTCTTTCTTGGCATAGGCGATGTTGAGCTTTAAGTCATTTTCCAAATAGGCATAAATGGACTGCTCAGCGATTTCCCTTGTCAGGTCAGGGACGATGCCCTTGTCTAAATAGTCAATATCTAATACAGAGGCGACTTGGTCTACAACTCGCTGACGGACGATTCGCCAAACCAGTCGGTAGGGAGGGAAGCCAGTGATGTCGGACAGTTTCTGATCTACGGTAATCTTTTCTAAGCTGACAACATTGGTTTTGGACTGCATATTATTCTGCTTGACTACTTCTTGATAGCTGGTCAGCTTAGACACTGGAAAGTCGAACTGTTCCTGCTTGATGATTTTGGAACCCTGTCCGCGGACCTTTTCAATCAATCCTTCTTCCTGCAACAGAGCCAGAGCCTTGCGCACAGTGTCGCGGCTGACCTGGTAGTCTTCTGTCAGCTGATGCTCGCTGGGTAAGAAGTCTCCGACAGCATAACGCTCGTCTAAAATATCTTTCTCAATCTGTTTGAACAATTGTTTGTATTTCTTCATCATAAACTTCACTTGTTTTCTTTTTTGCATACAACATAGAAAATTTTATCAAAAATGAGGGATATTTTCAACAAACAACTTGCATACATCTTTGAAATCGATTACAATAATTTGTAGAGATGTGTTGAAAAACTAACTCGTAAAAAATATAAGGAGAGTGCTGGATTCTCATTCAGCCAGTAGTCAAATGGGAAAATTTGAGAAGGAAGCCAAGGATCTGCTAGATGCAATCGGCGGCAAAGAGAATGTCACAGCAGTTAGTCACTGCGCAACGCGGATGCGCTTTGTACTTGGAGATGATAAAAAGGCCAATGTCAAGGCTATTGAGGCAATTCCAGTGGTCAAGGGAACTTTCACAAATGCTGGGCAATTCCAAGTCATCATTGGAAATGATGTGCCAATCTTTTATAATGACTTCACTGCTGTATCAGGTATTGAAGGAGTATCAAAAGAAGCAGCCAAGTCTGCTGCCAAGAGCAAGCAAAATCCCCTTCAGCGGGTTATGGCCACTCTGGCGGAAATTTTCACCCCGATCATTCCAGCTTTGATTGTCGGAGGGTTAATCCTTGGCTTCCGCAATGTTCTTGAGGGCGTGCATTGGTCTATGTTGGATGGGAAAACAATCACAGAGGTATCCAAATTCTGGTCTGGAATTAACCATTTTTTGTGGCTTCCTGGTGAAGCAATTTTCCAATTCCTGCCAGTTGGAATCACTTGGTCTGTTTCTCGTAAAATGGGAACTAGCCAAATTCTTGGGATTGTCTTGGGAATCTGTTTGGTGTCACCACAATTGCTCAATGCTTATTCAGTAGCATCGACACCAGCAGCTGAAATCGCTAAGGACTGGGTTTGGGATTTCGGTTTCTTCACTGTCAATCGTGTTGGTTACCAAGCTCAGGTTATTCCAGCCCTTTTAGCAGGTTTATCTCTATCTTATCTGGAAATCTTTTGGCGTAAACATATTCCCGAAGTAGTGTCTATGATTTTTGTGCCATTCTTATCATTGATTCCAGCTCTAATTTTGGCTCATACTGTCTTGGGTCCTATCGGTTGGACAATCGGTCAGGGGCTTTCATCAGTTGTTCTTGCAGGTTTAACCGGTCCAGTTAAATGGCTCTTTGGCGCAGTATTTGGTGCTCTTTATGCACCATTTGTTATCACAGGTCTTCACCATATGACCAATGCGATTGATACTCAGTTGGTAGCTGATGCCGGTGGTACTGGTCTTTGGCCAATGATTGCTCTGTCCAATATCGCTCAAGGCTCAGCTGTATTTGCTTATTACCTTATGAAACGCCATGATGAGCGGGAAGCGCAAATTTCCCTGCCTGCAACCATTTCAGCTTACCTTGGTGTTACTGAGCCTGCTCTCTTCGGGGTCAATGTTAAATACGTTTATCCATTTGTTGCGGGAATGATTGGTTCGTCTATTGCGGGTCTGCTTTCTGTAACCTTTAATATAACGGCAAATGCTATTGGTATTGGTGGTTTACCAGGTATCCTTTCTATCCAAGCAAAATATATGATTCCATTTGCAGGAGTTATGCTTGTAGCAATCCTTGTACCAATGTTCCTGACTTTCTTCTTCCACAAGACAGGCTTCTTGACGAAGACAGAGGAAGATCCAGAATTGCAAGCAGAATTTGCAGCTCAGGAAGAGGCAGAATTTGCCGGGGCATCCAAAGCCGAGTCATCTCCAGAGGTGCAAGCAGCTGATTCATCAGCTCCTGTAACGATTACTAGTCCGCTGGCAGGAGAAGTCAAAGAATTGAGTCAGGCAACAGATCCTGTCTTTGCACAAGGTTTGATGGGGCGTGGAGTTGTCATTGTTCCTAGCAAAGGTGAGTTGGTTTCACCAGTTAATGGTAGAGTAACAGTCTTCTTCCCAACCAAGCATGCCATCGGCATCTTGTCAGATGAAGGTGTTGAAATCCTGATGCATATCGGAATGGACACTGTCAATCTGGAGGGCAAAGGCTTTGAAGGTTATGTATCTCAAGGAGATAAGGTCAAGGTTGGCGACAAACTCATTTCCTTTGATATAGACATGATCAAGAAAGCAGGCTATATAACAGAAACACCAGTCATCATTACGAACTCAGACAAGTACGAGGTGGAGGTGCTTGAACAACTTCCTCAGGCAGTTGAGCGAGGAAGTCAGTTGATGGCAGCTAATCCACTTTAAAGAAAAATGAAATGACTTATAGAAAGGGACGGTGCTTTAAAATCTGTCCCTTTTCTCAAAAAAGGAGAAAATATGACACTTGATAAAACAAAGGTTGTCTACCAAATTTATCCAAAATCTTTTAAAGACACAACTGGCAACGGTTTGGGAGATTTTCGCGGGATTATTGAAAAACTTCCTTACCTGAAAGAGCTGGGAGTGGATATGATCTGGCTCAATCCTTTCTATCCGAGTCCGCAACGGGACAATGGTTATGATATTTCTGACTATACTGCGGTTGATCCTATCTTTGGAGATATGGCGGATTTTGAAGAGATGGTCAAGGTCGGCCAGCAGCATGGTATTGACTTTATGCTGGATATGGTTCTCAATCATTGCTCGATTGAGCATGATTGGTTCCAAAAGGCACTGGCTGGGGATTCCTACTATCAGGACTTCTTTATCCTGCGAGATGAGCCAACGGACTGGCTGTCTAAGTTTGGCGGCAGTGCCTGGGCGCCATTTGGCGATACGGGCAAATATTATCTGCATCTCTATGATGTGACTCAAGCTGATCTTAACTGGCGCAATCCCAATGTTCGTGAAGAGCTCTTTAAAGTGGTGAATTTTTGGCGGGACAAAGGAGTCAAGGGCTTCCGCTTTGATGTCATAAATGTCATTGGAAAAGATGAGGTGCTGACGGACTGTCCAGAGCAGGAGGGCAAGCCAGCCTATACTGATAAGTCAATTGTGCATGACTATCTGCGTATGATGAACGAAGCAACTTTTGGTCAGGACGATTCCGTTATGACGGTTGGCGAAATGAGCGCTACGACGATTGAAAATTGCATCCTTTACACTGCACCAGATCGTCAGGAGCTGTCCATGGCTTTTAATTTCCATCATCTCAAGGTGGACTATGAAGCTGGACAGAAGTGGACTCTTAAGGCTTTTGATTTTGAAGAGTTAAAACGCCTCTTCCATACTTGGGGCAAGGAAATGAGCAATCATGATGGTTGGTCAGCACTCTTTTGGAACAACCATGATCAGCCGCGAGCTCTCAACCGCTTTGTTGATGTAGAGAATTTCCGTAATGAAGGAGCGACCATGTTGGCAGCCAGTATTCATCTGTCGCGCGGGACGCCTTATATCTACATGGGTGAGGAGATTGGCATGGTGGATCCTGACTATGACTCCATGGAAGATTATGTGGATGTTGAGTCTCTCAATGCTTACCAGAGTTTGCTTGCTGAAGGTCAATCGCTAGAAGCAGCCTTCAGGATTATTATGGTTAAATCTCGTGATAATTCTCGGACGCCTATGCAGTGGGATAATTCGGTCAATGCAGGTTTTACAACAGGAACTCCATGGCTGAAGGCGGGCAAATCCTATCCTCTCATCAATGTGGAAAATGAAATCAAGGGCCCGATTTTTACCTTTTATCAGAAATTGATTGCCCTGCGTAAGGAACTGCCAATCATTGCAGAAGGTAGCTATCAGCCAGCCTATGAGGACAGTCCTCAGGTCTATGCCTTTGAGAGGGAGTGGCAAGGACAAAAACTTTTAGTACTTAACAACTTCTATGCTGATCCGATTACGGTGGACATCCTGCCGGATTATCAAAATGGTCAGGTTCTCCTATCCAATTACGGCAAGACTCAGATTGATCATGTGATGACCCTGCAGCCATACGAAACCTTGGCAATCTTAGTAGGGGAAAACTAAAGTCTCGAATGAATCTGGAAATGTTTCCAGATTCTTTTTTCTGTGTTTGGCCAGCCTAGACAAGTATTTTTCTCAAGAGAGATAAACTAATACAGAATTTTAAGAAAGCCTTTGCAAAATTTGATTCTTTTCTTTATAATAAAAATTAAATAGGATAATATACATTTATACAGAAAAGGAGAAGTTCATGAAAAAACAAGTTTCTTACAGGCAGCTCTTTCCCACAGTGGTCCTGCTAGCTGCTTTTCTGTCTCTGCTTTTTTCTGTCCAACCGGTCGGAGCAGAAGAAGCGGTAAGTTCGTCGACTTCTGAGGCGGCTGCTCTTACAGAGAATCCGGCTGTAAGTGATGCGTCGGTTGCCAGTCAAGCAGAAAGCTCTCCTGCAGAATCGGGAGAGTCAAGGGCAACTTCTGAAGAGACAGTGGAAAAGGCAGACCAAGCCTCTGCTGCAGCACAAGCTGCGGCTAGCGGACCAGAAGTTGTGCCCAATGTGGGAACTATTCAGGGAGAATCACAAGCCTCTCCCTATGAGGACAAGGAAGTTCAAGTTTCCAATGTAGTTGTGACGAAAACAGACCGCTATGGTTTTTATGTTCAAGATGTGACTCCTGATGGAAATAGCAGGACTTCTGATGCTCTTTATGTTGTTTCTAAAGAAAAAGTCGATGTCGGAGACAAACTTAGTCTTGAAGGACGCGTCAAAGAAGGCTACATGGAAGAGCTCAGCGTTCGTCAGGGGCAGACTTTCAACAAGCCAAGCGATAGCTTGACTATCACCATGCTTATCGCTTCCAAGGTGACCAAGGAAGGCAAGGCTGACTTGCCTGCTCCAGTAGACATCGTAGCCAATATGCCTCAGGATACGGTCGATAAGGATATTAATAACTATCAACCTCAAAGTGAAGCGTTGGACTACTGGGAAAGTTTAGAAGGAATGTTGACGACGGTGAAGAGGCCCCGCGTTTTAGGCCCGCAGTACCGTGGAGATATTTATCTCTTACCTGAAGGCTACCAAGCCCAACCATTAAACAATATCGGAGGTCTCAATCTTCGTCCAAACGCCCAAAATACCGCAACCATTCCAGTCTATGTTGGCAATAAATTCATTGCCAAGGCCAAGGATTATTTCAATGGCGATGTGGTCGGAGTCGTGACCTATAGTGGGAAGATTTACAAGTTGGAGCCGACTCAGCTGCCTGATTTGGTGGACGGGGGCTTGCAGAGACAGGTCTCTCCTATCTATCCAAGCGAAGACAAGCTGACTATTGCTTCCTACAATATCGAGAATTTTTCTGCTAATGCTAAAAAAGGTGAAACGCCTGAGGAAAAAGTGACTAGAATCGCTAATTCCTTCATCAATGAAATCCATAGTCCAGATATCATCACGCTCATCGAGGTTCAAGATGAGAATGGCAGTGTCAATGACGGAACGACCAGTGGTGTCAAAAGCGGTGAGAAACTAGCGAGCCGCATCAAAGAATTGGGCGGAAAAACTTATAAGTACACCGAAGTTGCCCCACTTGACGGTCAAGATGGCGGCAAGCCCGGCTCTAATATCCGTGTGGCCTTTCTCTACGATCCAAATCGGGTGAAGTTAGTCGAAAAAGAAGCCGGTACGAGTGACGAAGCGGCTAGCTTCTCCGGTGGTCATCTGGTTAAGAATCCTGCCCGGATTGCTCCAACAAATCCAGCCTTTACAAAGGTTCGTAAATCCTTGGCAGCTGAGTTTGAATTCAAGGGACAGCATATCGTCGTTATCGCCAATCATTTGAAGTCCAAGATTGGGGATGATGCTGTTTATGGCTCCGCTCAGCCAGCAGTTCAGCATACGCAGGCAGCCCGAATTGAGCAGGCTAAAATTTTAAATAGCTTTATTCAAGAAGGGCTGAGACAAAATCCTAACCTTAAGTTTGTGCTGACTGGTGATTTCAATGATTTTGAATTTTCCGAAACGGCTAAAGCACTGGCGGGTAATGAACTCATTAATCTTATGCAGGAACATGATGCGGCTGACCGTTATTCCTATTTCTACCGCGGCAGCAACCAAAGCTTGGATAACATTTTCATTTCGAAGAACCTAGCAGGCAAGGCAGTCTTTGCGCCTGTCCATATCAATGCCTCTTTCATGGAGGAACATGGCAGAGCTTCAGACCATGATCCAGTAGTGGTGCAGCTGGACTTTTCTAAGGATGTTGCAGCTTCAACATCTGACAGCTCCCAGCCGTCTCAATCAACTGGACAATCTTCTGTAGCAGCAGAACAAGGAGCTCCGTCTCAGACCAATCCTTCGTCGTCTAAACAAGCTGGACAAGGACAGACTGCTGGCAGCAAGAAGAAGGGACTCCCGCTGACCGGTCAAAATAACAATGGCTGGGCAGTCTTGGGATTGACCTTGCTGATGTTTGCTTTTACTCTCAAAAAGAGAAGTCGAAATTAACTAAAATCAGTTTAAAAGTGAGATCAGGGTGGAATAGAGAATCTTCCCTGATTTTTTATTTGCCAGCTTCTAAGAGCAAGTCTTAATCAGCTTTCTCCCTAAAATTTCATCTGTTGTAAAACACTGAAAATGAAACTGAAAAACAGTTTGTTTTCTAAAAAATAGGCAAATTAAGTCTATTTTTGCTTTAATCATGTTATAATGTAGTTAGTTATAAAACGTTTTCAGAGTTAAGAGGTTGCGCGATGGTTGAAGAGAAAATTGAAGAAGCAGTTGATTATGGAAAGGTAACGGGCATGGTCCACTCCACCGAAAGTTTTGGAGCTGTTGATGGACCGGGTATCCGTTTTATTGTTTTTTTGCAGGGCTGCCACATGCGTTGCCAGTATTGCCATAATCCGGACACGTGGGAAATGGAGACCAACAAATCTCAGTTGCGGACAGTGGATGATGTCTTGCAAGAAGCTCTTCGTTATAAGGGCTTCTGGGGCAATAAAGGCGGCATCACCGTCAGCGGAGGAGAAGCCTTGCTGCAGATTGATTTTCTGATTGCCTTCTTTACCAAGGCTAAGGAGCTGGGCATCCACTGTACATTGGATACCTGTGCCCTGCCTTTCAGAAATACGCCTCGTTATCTGAAAAAATTTGACAAGCTTATGGCAGTTACCGACTTAGTCCTGCTTGATATCAAGGAGATTGATGAAGAACAGCACAAAATTGTGACCAGCCAGACCAACAAGAATATCTTGGCTTGTGCCAAGTACTTGTCTGACATTGGAAAGCCAGTCTGGATTCGTCACGTCTTGGTGCCAGGATTGACCGACCGTGATGATGACCTGATTGAGCTAGGTAAGTTTGTAAAGACGCTGAAGAATGTTGATAAGTTTGAAATTCTACCTTACCATACCATGGGTGAATTCAAATGGCGGGAGCTGGGCATCCCTTACAAGCTGGAAGGGGTTAAGCCTCCGACAGCTGATCGGGTCAAGAATGCTAAGGAACTCATGCAGACTGAATCCTATACAGAGTATATGAATCGGGTACATAATAGCTAATCTATTTTGAGTATGAATAAATGGGCTGGTGGGTTGACCAGTCCATTTTTCTTTAGAAAATGCCCTTCTGCTTTTGTGAAATGCCTGTAATTGTGGTAAAATAAATGCAATAAGTTTATATAAAAGAAGAGGTTTATCATGTCTAAAATTTTAGTTTTCGGTCACCAAAATCCTGATTCAGATGCCATTGGTTCATCTTACGCTTTTGCTTATTTGGCTCGTGAAGCTTATGACTTGGATACAGAAGCTGTTGCTCTGGGTGAGCCTAATGAAGAAACAGCCTTTGTTTTAGATTACTTTGGCGTGGCTGCACCGCGCGTGATTACATCTGCCAAGGCAGAAGGGGCTGAACAAGTCATCTTGACAGACCACAATGAATTCCAGCAGTCTGTGGCAGATATTGCTGAAGTTGAAGTTTATGGCGTGGTGGACCACCACCGTGTTGCTAACTTTGAAACAGCTAGTCCACTTTACATGCGCTTGGAGCCAGTTGGTTCAGCTTCATCTATTGTTTATCGTATGTTCAAAGAGCACGGCGTAGAAGTTCCAAAAGAAATTGCAGGATTGATGCTGTCTGGTTTGATCTCTGATACTCTCTTGCTCAAGTCACCAACAACTCATCTGACTGACAAGGCCATTGCACTAGAATTGGCTGAGCTGGCTGGTGTCAACTTGGAAGAGTATGGTTTGGCAATGCTTAAGGCAGGTACAAACTTGGCTAGCAAGTCTGCTGAAGAATTGATTGACATCGATGCGAAAACCTTTGAGCTGAATGGAAATAATGTCCGTGTGGCACAGGTCAACACAGTTGATATTGCTGAAGTTTTGGAGCGTCAAGCAGAAATCGAAGCGGCTATTGAAAAAGCAATCGCTGATAATGGCTACTCTGACTTTGTCTTGATGATTACAGATATTATTAACTCAAACTCAGAAATTTTGGCTATCGGAAGCAATATGGACAAGGTCGAAGCAGCCTTCAACTTTGTTCTTGAAAACAACCATGCTTTCCTTGCAGGCGCTGTTTCTCGTAAGAAGCAAGTGGTGCCTCAACTGACAGAAAGTTTTAATGCTTAAAGAGCTCAAATGACGAAATAAGTTACTAGATGAGGGCTATTCCCCTCATACTTAAAAAGGAGTCTCGGCTCCTTTTTTGATAGGCGAGAGAAATGAAGATTCAAGATTTACAAGATGGAGATTTGATTTTTACAGTCGGATCTTCAGAAATTGCTGCAGCCATCCGAGCAGCAACTGGCTCATACAGCCACGTGGCCATCTTTTTTAATGGTGAGATTTATCATGCAACCCATGAGAAGGGGGTTGTCAATCAAGATTTGTCTGATTTTTGGCAGGATGAGGATGTTTATGACGTATATCGCTATCCAGCTATTGAAGCAGATGCTGTCTTTAAAAGGGCCAAATTGCATCTAGGAAAGCCTTACAATTTCGGCTTTTATCCGCAGTCCGATTGTTTTTACTGTTCGGAGTATATTGCGGACATTTTGCCGATTTTTGATACGATTTCCATGCAGTTTGGCGATGAGGAAAATCAGATTTCTGATTTTTGGCAGGAGTATTATCGTGACTTGGGCTTAGCGGTTCCCATAGGTCAGCCTGGGACGAATCCTAGCCAGTTGGCTCAGTCAAGAAAACTCATCTACAAAGGAGAACTTCATGATTAAAATCATCAATCCCAGCCGTTTGACGAGCCAGCCTTTTTTCCAGGAGCTGATTGATTATTTGGATCAGCATGAGGCAGTGATTCTGCGGGAGATTAAGAGAGAGTTTGAGGGCGTGGCTAGTATTGACCGCTCGATAGAGGAGTTTATCAAGGCTGGCTACATCAAGCGGGAGAACAAGCGATATTACCTGACACTACCTCTTTTGGAAAGTTTGGATGATTTGCGTTTGGATCAGGAAATCTTTATCCGTGATGATAGTCCGCTCTATCAGGAATTGTTGGAGCTACGCTTTGAGACTCAGCTTTCCAATCAGACCAATGCGGCTGTTTTGCTGGAAGAGACAGATTTTCTGCGGGATAAGCTGACCTTGGCAAATTATTTTTACAAGATGCAGCGCCAGTATTCCCTGTCTGAGGCACAAAAGCCCCTCTATGCTGTCTTGGGCGATGTCAATCCAGAGTATGCACTCAAGTATATGACGACCTTTCTTCTCAAGTATGTCCGCAAGGATGAGCTCATGCAGAAGCGGCGGGACATTTTTGTTGATAGCCTAGTGATTTTGGGCTATATTCGGCAAAACGAAGCAGGTAAGTATGAGTTGAAGGCCAGCTTTGATAAGGAGAGATTGACTTTCCAGCTGGACTGATGTTCCTGTAGAATGAGCAGAATATTTGACCTTTGAAAAGAAAAAACTTATACTACTGTAAACGGTATCAGATACTGTAAAAAAGAACGGAGGCAATCATATGTCACTAGAAAATAAATTCGATCAAGCTAAGGGCGCTGTTAAAGAAGGCCTAGGAAAAGTTACCGGCGATAACAAGACAAAAGCAGAAGGCGTTGTTGAAAAAACAGTTGCTAAAGCAAAAGAAGTTGCTGAAGATGCTAAAGAAGCTGTAGAAGGTGCTGTAGAAGGAATCAAAAACAGCTTGGATAAATAAAAAACAATCAGTCGATTATTCGGCTGATTATTTTTTTTGCTGATACATAAGGTAGAGGAAGTAGGGGGCTCCAATAATGGAAATCAAAATGCCTGTCGGGACGGAGCTTCCGATGAGGAAGGTTCTTGTGATCGTATCTGCCCCTGTCATGATAAAGGCACCTAGCAGCATGGCGACTGGAAAGAGTAAGCGATGATCGCTCGGTAGGAAGCGTTTGCTGATATGGCTAGCCAACATACCGATAAAGACAATATTTCCAGCTAGGGATAGGCTAAAGGCGACGAGAGCACTGGCTAATAACAGGGTTATCTGCCGCTCTCTTTTTAGATGAAGCCCCAGACCAAGAGCTGTTTCATCATTTAGGCTGAGGATATTGAGCTTATGGGAGCGCAGATAGGTCAGCAACCAGAATAAAAGCAGGAAGGGGCCAGCAATAGCTAGACTTTCCCAGTTATTACCCGTAATCTTACCAGCTAGCCAGCTAACTACATAGGTCAGTTTGTTCTGATTGACACGGCCGGTGATGGCAATCATACTAGAAGACAGAATGGTTGACAAGGTCACACCAGCGATAATGAGCTTGACGGGGCTGATAGCTTGGCCTTTTTGATGTGAGATCAGGTAAATAAGGGCTACAGTCATCATACCGCCAAAGGTCGCGATGAAGGGAAGATAGCGGATATAGAAAGGATCGGTCACTTCTAGCTTGCTGATAGCAAGAGTAATGATAACACCAGCTCCTGCATTGATTCCCAAGGTTCCTGAATCGGCAAGTGGGTTTCGAGTAAAGATCTGCAGTAGTACACCGCTCATCCCTAGAGAAGCTCCTGCTAGAAGGCAGACCAGAATTCGAGGCAGGCGGATCTGCTCCATGATAAAGGCGCTGCCATCATCTCCCTGCCCCAGCAGATATCGAAAAGCTTCACCGATATTAAATTCCTGATCGCCTGATGATAGAGACAGTAGGAAAATTAGGAAAGTCAGGAGGCTGAGGCTTACTAGAACCAAAAGAATCCGTTTTTTATCTCTCATAGAAGGCCCCTTTCTCATCAGCCACAGGAAGACTGGCAGCGTAACGAGACTGATAATAGAGCTAAGAGGCAGACCGACCATATGACTTGCAGCAAAATCACAGATCAGTAGAAAAAGCGCTCCTGTTAGCATCGTCAGTGGTAAGATTTTTTGGTAATTCTTTCCGCTGATGGTTTTGACAAAGTGTGGAATAATCAGTCCGACGAGGGCAAGGCTTCCTACTAGGGCAACGGCTGCCGCTGATAACAGTAGAACAATACTCAGAAAGAACAGGGTTATCTGAGTCGTTCGCTGGCCTAAGCCCTTGGCTACTGTTTCATTGAGGCTGAGAATGGTTAGTTGATGAGAAAATAGCTGAGCCAGTAAGAGGCCTAATAGGATAAAAGGAGCAATGATTTGCAGCATTTTCCAATTGGTTCCTAGAAGCCCTCCAGCCTGCCAACCGATGACAGCATTAGTCAGATTGAGGTAAATGGTCAAGCCTTGTCCGATGGCAGTCAGGAGTGTTGTTACCATGGCACCGGATAAGACGAGACGTAGTTGCTCAAAACCTTTTCTAGGATGGTAGGAGAGGCTAAAAACCAGAATACTGGCTAGACAGGCTCCTGCAAGTGAGAGCAGAAGGATGCTACTGTAGTGTATACTCTTAGAAAAGGCATAACCGCAGATGAGCGCTAGGCCAGCTCCTGAGTTGATACCCAGAAGTCCTGGGTCAGCAATGGCATTGCGGGTAATCCCCTGCATGATGGCTCCTGAAACGGCCAAGCTAGCTCCGACTAGCAGAGCTGCAATTCCTCTAGGTAAGCGCAGATCTATGATGATGTTCTGGGCTGGACTTCCCTTGAAAGGATGGCTCAGCGTTTCTATCAATTGCCGATGGGAGTAGCTGGGAATGCCAAAGCGCAGGTAGAGATAGAGTCCGCTAATCAGCAGGAGAATGAGGGCGAAAAAAACAAGCCAAAAGATGTTTGGCCTATTTTTTTGAGTGAAGAGTGTATGAAGCGTCATCTGGTATCCTTTATATAGTCGAAAATCAAATAGCTGTCTTGATATATATCGCTTACTAGCAATGTTTTTTACTAGTCTGAGTTTCTGCAAGGAATGGCCTAGTTCATTTTTTCAAGGCCATCTTGAATGGTTTTGAGTTCGTATTCAAGTGTCAATGGATCGTTGAAATAAAAGGCGTTGGCATCCACTTTTAAGATATGATTCTGTTGGACAGCGGGAATGGATTTCCAAACATCGCTTTCGTAAAGAGAACTTCCTGTTTTATCATCTTCAGCTGCAACCAGGACATAATCACCAATGTACTCACTCACCGTTTCTTGGCTGACTTGCAAGTAGCCACTTGGGAATACTTCATCCTTCACCTTTTGCGGGGCATCAAATCCCAGTGACTTGTAGATAACTTCTCCGCCTCGTCCCCAGTTGTTACCGAAGAGGTAGATTTCCTTTTCATATAGTCCGACAACGGTGAAAGTGACATTTTGTCCCAGCTTTTCTTTTAACTGCTTGCCAATATCAGCTGTTTTGCTCTTCCAATCAGCAATCCATTGATCAGCTTCTTTTTCCTTACCGAAGATTTGGCCAAAGCGATTCAGGATTTCTAAATAGTCATTTTTTCCATAATCAATGGCAATAGTTGGAGCGATTTTCTTTAGTTCATCGATATTTTTGTCACTGGCATCTACTACGATAAGGTCTGGCTTTTGCTTGGCGATAGACTCTAAATCTTCTGGCATCAGGACCTTGGCATTTTTGACTTTTTCCTTGAGGACAGGGTTTTTAGCATCATAGGATGTTACAGTGACAGGGTAGAAACCTAGTTGCAGCAAATAGCCTGTATAGGTTGAGGAGAGGCTAGCGATTCGTTTTGGATTTTTAGGAATATCGCCGTAGTAGTGGAATCCGTCAATTTTGGGCTTGCTGGATAGCTCGACCTTATCTGAAGAGGCAGAGTTTTCAGATTTAGATGAGCTGCCGCAAGCAACTAAAAGGAAGATGGTGACAGTAAGGGTGGCAAATGATAAAAACTTTTTCATTTTTTCCTCCAATTCTATAAAAAGTTTAGAAGCTGTATCCATGAAGAAGATATGGGAAACTTATCTATGAATACATGACTTATTTAACGAGCTGATAGCTGAGGCAGAGCGGCTTATCCTGAATAGGATCTCGAATAATTTGGGCTTCAATCTGAAAAATGTCTCTCAGAATATCCGAAGTCATGATCTGCTCAACACTTCCTTGATATCGGATATGCCCATTTTTCATAGCAATCAACTGATGGGAAAAGCGGGCAGCTAGGTTGATGTCATGCAGAACCATGATAATGGTTTTTCCACTGAGTTGGTTGAGGTCATTCAGCAACTCCAAGATTTCCAACTGGTGATTCATATCCAGATAGGTGGTCGGCTCGTCCAGAAAAATAGTCTCTGTATCTTGAGCTAAAGCCATAGCAATCCAGACGCGCTGGCGCTGACCTCCAGACAAATCATCCACCTGCCAGTCCGAAAATTCGCTGACCTGAGTTGCTTCCATGGCCCAGCAGATTTTTTCCCGGTCTTCTGTACTGAGTCGGCCCAAGCCAGTTTGATGCGGAAAGCGGCCGTAAGAGACCAGATCATAGACAGTGATGCCATCGGTCGCCTCCATGGTTTGGGGCAGCAAGGCAATCTTTTGCGCCACCTCCTTGGTCGGCAGTAGGGAGATGGACTGTCCATCCAGGGTTATGCTGCCAGCTTTTGTCGGCAAAATACGAGTAAAAGCCTTGAGAAGAGTGGATTTACCGCAGCCATTGCTACCGATAATAGTTGTAATCTTTCCCTCGGCGAGTTGGCAGTCCAGTCCGTCAATAATAAGCTTTTGATCGTAGGCGACCTGGATACTTGCTGCAGAGATAGTGGACATAGACTTCCTTTCTGGCTGATTCTTCTATCAGAATTACACCTTTTATTATACCATAAAATTTTTCTAAAAAAAGAGTTTTCTGATAATTTAATAAAAATAAAATAAAAAAGTTTTATAAATTTGTAAATAATAAAAATTTAAGCTTTTCATGCTAAGATAGAAATATTAAAAAGGACCTGCAATGATGATATGAATTTACAGGTGGTGAAAGGAAAAATGATGAAACGATTGACAAACCTACGCCCCTCTAAGCCTTTGAAAGAGCTGAGGTGGTTTGATATTGCAGTGATTACTCTGCTCATGTTTGGGCAGTTTATTTATCGCTCAACGGAGCTTTATTTAGCTAGCTTTGCGCCAGCTTCCAGCACAGGAGCGACTGAAACGGTGACCAATACAGCCACTGAAGGAGCGGCTTTTTCTAGTAATTTCAATTTTCAGCTGCTGATGCTGGTCTTGACCATTCTTTACCTATTGTTTCGGCGCTTTGACTTTAAGCAGCTTCCTATTCGTATGAGCTGGTCGGTTCTCCTTTGGACTCCTCTTATTTTTGTAGTGGTAGGGTTCTTTGGTGACATTGTAACGACACTGAGCGGCGAGTATAATTACTTTGATCCAACCCTCTGGTCCTATGTGGACCTGCTAGAAATTTTCCGGAAATTTGCTGAACTGACACCTATGGCCATCCTCTACGGACTTCTCAATGGCTTCTATGAGGAATTCTTCTTTCTGGGGCTTATGACCTCTGTTAAGGATAAGTATAAGTGGTGGGCGCTGGCCTACTCTACTATCATTCGGATTTCTTTCCACACCTATCAGGGCATGCTGTGGGCCTTGGTTATCGGAGTGGTGTACGGTCTCTTTTACTATTTCCTTTACAAGTATAAGGTCAAGAACCTCCTGCCTTTCTTTCTCATGCACGCCTTGGCGGATATGTTTGGCTCCAGCTTGATGTATGTACTGATTAAATGGCGGTAATTTTTACAAAACGACAATAAAAAGGCGATATGCTCGCCTTTTTTCTTATAAATACTTTTCTGCAAGAGCATAGTCTCCTGGATAGTTTACTTTTTCTCCCTCTACGATTTGGTAAGCATCTGCTCCTTTGCCAGCTAGAATGACGGCATCTCCCTCTCGGTCTGTCAGACTGAGAGCTTTTTTGATGGCTTCTTCTCGGTCGGCTATTTTGTCCACTGGATAGGAGATGTAGGATGCGATTTCCTCCGCAATGGCTAGAGGATCTTCATAGTTGGGGTCATCCGCAGTTAAAATGACATTTAGCTCAGGATGCTGATTAAGTAGGAGACCGAAGTCTTTGCGGCGGCTTTCACCCTTGTTGCCGGTAGCACCCAAGAGGAGAATAATCTTGCCCTTTTGGTGTTCCTCTACCACAGACAGCAGGTTGCTTAGGCTAACACCATTGTGAGCGTAGTCAACGAAGATCTTGGCGCCGTTTTTCTGAGTCAGAACTTCCATGCGGCCTGGGACTCGGGTTGCGGCAATCCCTTTTTTGATGTCTTCGAGGCTAGCACCTAGACGCAGACAGGCAAGACCAGCCGCTACTGCATTTTCTTGATTGAAGTGGCCAATGAGCTGGATATCATAGTGGCCAGCTAATTTACCAGCAGCTTCAAAGCTGAAAGCCTGAGAATCTATGATGGTATTGCTTGAGTCTGCTCCATAGAAATCGTGTTCCATAGAAGCGACTTGCTCTTTCACGATTTGGAAATGGTCCATGTCGCTATTCACGATAACTGCTCGGCTATGGTCCATCAAGAGCCGCTTATTGTAGAAGTAATCTTCAAAGGTCGGATGCTCAATCGGGCCGATATGGTCGGGGCTGATATTGAGAAAGACACCGACATCAAAGGTTAGGCCATAGACCCGTTTCTTGAGATACGCCTGACTGGAAACTTCCATGATGAGATGAGTCCGACCATTAGCAAGGGCTTGGGCCATCATTTTGATGAGATCCAGACTCTCTGGTGTTGTCAGAGTTGACTTGAAGAAAGTCTCGCCATCCAAAGTGGTATTCATAGTCGAGAGTAGGGCAGGACGATGATTTTGGGAAAGGATCTGATAGGCAAAATAAGCTGTAGTTGTCTTGCCCTTGGTGCCAGTAAAGGCCAGTAGTTTGAGCTTTTTCTCAGGATGACCGTAAAATTCCATGGCTAAGAGACTCATGGCCTGCTTGACATCGTTGACCAAGAGGACCGGAATCCCCACTTGAAAGTCTGTCTCGCTGATATAAAAGCGTAGGCCAGCTGTGACGGCTTTTTCTAGAAATTCTTTCTTAAAAGCCTCACCCTTGACAAAAAAGAGGGTAGAGGCATCTGCTTCCCTGCTGTCATAGCTGATACTATCGAAAGTCAAGCCGCTATAGGAGAAAAAGTATTCTCCGTCTTTAACAATATCACGAAAATTATGGTCTTCTTTTAAAATAGCTAATACGGTTTCAATTTTAATCATAAATCTATTGTAAACCTTATGGCTGGGTTTTACAAGAGGCAAGGAAAAGTTTATAATAAAAGAAGAATAAATAGAAGAGGTTTTCTATGAGCCAAGAAACAACAAGCCAGCAGCAGCAGATGCTGCGGGGAACCGCCTGGCTAACTGCCAGCAATTTTATCAGCCGTCTTCTGGGGGCCATCTATATCATTCCTTGGTATATCTGGATGGGCAAGCACGGCGCTGAGGCCAACGGCCTTTTTACTATGGGCTACAATATTTATGCCTGGTTTTTACTGATTTCGACAGCCGGTGTGCCAGTGGCAGTGGCCAAGCAGGTGGCTAAGTACAATACCATTGACAAGGAAGAGCACAGCTTTACTTTGATTCGCGAGTTTCTCAAGTTTATGCTACTTTTGGGAGCTGTCTTTGCAGTGATTATGTACCTGCTCTCACCAGTTTTCGCTTCTATGTCTGGCGGTGGTTCAGACTTGGTGCCAGTCATGCAGAGTCTGTCTTTGGCTGTTTTGATATTCCCATCGATGAGCGTTATCCGAGGTTTTTTCCAAGGTTTTAACAATCTCAAGCCTTATGCCATCAGTCAGATTGCGGAGCAGGTCATTCGGGTTATCTGGATGCTGCTGACAGCCTTTTTCATCATGAAAATCGGTTCTGGCAACTATGTAGAAGCGGTTACCCAGTCAACATTTGCAGCATTTATCGGTATGCTGGCTAGCATGGCTGTCTTAGCCTTCTATCTCTGGAAGACAGGGATGCTGACCTCCATCCTTCATAAGCCTGCCAATGCTGGGGAAATCAATGGCCGCGCCCTCCTTTGGGATACCATCCGAGAAGCCATTCCTTTCATTATCACAGGATCTGCCATTCAGCTTTTTCAGATTATTGACCAAGCTACCTTTATCCATGTCATGGGCTGGATTAGCAAGTACAGCAAATCCGAGCTGCTGGTTCAGTTTGCCTACTTCTCAGCAAATCCTAATAAAATTACCATGATTTTAATTGCAGTGGCTACTTCTATCGGTGGTGTTGGGATTCCGCTCTTGACCGAGAACTATGTCAAAGGTGATTTCCGCTCGGCTGCTCGCTTGGTGCAGGACAATCTCAGCATGCTAATTTTCTTTATCTTACCGGCAACCGTTGGTGCTGTTTTGGTTGCGGAGCCTCTGTATACTGTTTTCTATGGCAAGCCAGACGGCTTAGCACTGGGACTTTTCATCTTTGCTATGCTGCAGACCATTATCCTCAGTCTATATACGGTGTTGGCTCCGATGATTCAAGCCCTCTTCCAAAATCGAAAAGCTATTATTTACTTCCTCTATGGAGTAGGAGTCAAGCTGGTGCTGCAAGTACCCTTGATTTATATTTTCAAAGCTTATGGACCTCTTCTTGCGACGACAGTTGGCTTGATTATCCCAATCCTGCTCATGTATCGGGAAATCCGTCAGGTAACTGGTCTGAATCCTAAGAACCTCTTTAAACGGAGTCTCCTGTCAGTGATTCTGACGGTTCTGATGACTATCTTTGTCTTGGTAGCAGAGCTTCTTATCGGTCTCTTCCTTCATCCTAGCAGCCGAGTTTCCAGCTTTGTCTATATAGCTCTGATTGGCGGTATCGGTCTTGCTGTCTATGGCGGTCTGGCGCTCAAAGTTCGCCTTATGGATCGCTTTATCGGTTCAAAAGCGGCTAGTCTGCGCCGACGCTTTCATATCTATTAAAAAGCCGCAGGGCTTTTTAATTTTTATCTTTATTATGTCTAAAACATCAACATTATAGTTTCAAACTATAGCTAGCTCTTGGAAAGAAAAAAGATAAATGTTTTCAAAAGATGTTACAATAGAGGGTGAAATATTAGCGAAGGATTGGAAGGTTAATATGAGTAAGGACGTAAAATTAAATACACTACTGGCTCAGGCTGGGGTTAAAAAAGATGAAACAACTGGTGCCTTAACAACGCCTCTGCATTTTTCAACGACCTACCAACACCCTGAGTTTGGCCAGTCAACAGGCTATGACTATACTCGAACCAAGAATCCAACGCGGGTTAGCTTGGAAGAGACTCTGGCTGCTATCGAAAGTGCAGATTATGCTCTGGCAACTAGCTCTGGAATGTCGGCTATTGTGCTTGCCTTTAGTGCCTTTCCGGTCGGCAGTGAGGTTTTGGCTGTTCGGGATCTCTATGGCGGCTCTTTCCGCTGGTTTGCTCAGGCTGAAGCGGAAGGACGCTTTGCCTTTACCTATGCCAATACAGAAGAAGAACTACTGAATAATCTGACAGAGGATATAGATATTGTCTATATCGAGACACCGACCAATCCTCTTATGGTAGAGTTTGACATTGCCCGCATTGCCCAAGCGGCTCACGAGCGAGGAGCAGCTGTCATTGTGGACAATACTTTCTACAGTCCCATTTATCAAAAACCGCTGGAGGATGGAGCTGATATTGTTCTGCACTCTGCGACCAAGTATCTAGGCGGGCACAATGATGTCTTGGCTGGAGCTATCATGACCAATGACGCTGCTATCTATGACAAGCTATTCTATAATCTCAATACAACTGGGCCAGTCCTGTCTCCTTTTGACAGCTATCTGCTTCTGCGTGGTCTCAAGACATTGGCTCTCCGTATGGAGCGTTCTACTCAGAATGCACAAGAAGTAGTCGCTTTTCTGAAGAAATCTCCTGCGGTAAAAGAGGTTCTCTATCCAGGTAAGGGTGGTATGATTTCCTTTAAAGTTGTGGACGAAGGGAAGATTCCTCATCTCCTAAATAGCCTGAAAGTCTTTACCTTTGCGGAAAGTTTAGGAGGAGTGGAGAGTTTGATTACCTATCCAACAACCCAGACTCACGCTGACATTCCAGTTGAAGTGCGTCATTCTTATGGCTTGACAGATGATTTGCTGCGCCTGTCAATTGGAATAGAGGATAGTCGAGATTTGGTAGACGATTTACGTGCAGCCTTGGAGAATGAATAATATGGGAAGATATAATTTTGAAAAAGCCCCCTGTCGTGTAGGGCATCATACTTATAAATGGAAAGAAGCGGAGAAGGACAAAGAAGTTCTGCCAGCCTGGATTGCAGACATGGATTTTGAAGTCCTGCCTGAAATCCAGCAAACCGTTCATGACTACGCTAATCAGTTGGTCTATGGCTATACCTATGCCAGTGAAGAGCTAATCAATGCTGTTCTTGATTGGGAGCGGGATGAGCACGACTATACCTTTGACCGGGAAGCCTTGGTATTTATTGAGGGGGTTGTCCCTGCTATTTCGACAGCTATCCAAGCCTTTACCAAGGAAGGTGATGCCGTTCTAATCAACACTCCTGTTTACCCACCTTTTGCCCGCAGTGTCAAGCTCAACAATCGTCAGCTTATTACCAATTTTCTGATAGAGCAGGACGGTCTCTTTCAGATTGACTTTGAGCAGCTAGAGCGGGACATTGCAGATAATGAAGTCAAGATTTATGTTCTGTGCAATCCGCATAATCCTGGAGGTCGAGTTTGGGAACGGGAAGTGTTAGAGAAAATTGGCCGCCTCTGCCAAAAGTACGGCGTCCTCCTGGTCTCAGACGAAATCCACCAAGACTTGACGTTGTTTGGCCATGAACATCAGTCTTTCAATACTGTCTCGCCTGACTTTAAGGATTTTAGCTTGATTTTAGCCAGTGCAACTAAGACTTTTAATATTGCTGGAACTAAAAATTCCTATGCTGTGATTGAGAATCCTAGCTTGCGGCATCAGTTTAAAAAACGCCAGCTGGCCAACAACCAGCATGAAATTCCTGGCCTTGGTTTTTTAGCGACAGAAGCAGCCTATCGTTACGGTTGGTCTTGGTTGATGGAACTAAAGGAAGTTCTTGAGAAGAATGTAAATTTTGTGGTTGATTATTTTGCCAAGGAAGCACCGCGCCTGCGGGTCATGAAGCCTCAAGGGACTTATCTGATTTGGCTGGACTTTTCAGATTATGGCCTGACAGATGACCAGCTCTTTCAGCTGCTACGAGAAGAGGCAAAGGTCGTCCTGAATAGAGGAAGTGATTTTGGTCAAGAAGGCAAAGGTCATGCCCGCTTAAATGTTGCTGCTCCAGAGACGATGGTTGAAGAAATCTGCTCCCGTATTGCAGAGGTATTGCCAAAATAAATCAAAATATTTTTGAAATTTATCTCAAGCGAGAAAAGATGATTGACAATCCTTTGAAAGAGGAGTATAGTAATAGTGGAAAATCGGTAGGTGAGGCTACCATAAGGATACGGATGACTACCGCAAAGCAGTGGAGACACTACTCGTTGGTCAACAGTCCTGATCGCCAAGGTCAAGACTAAGCTCATTTCATCGCCTTATGGAGTTAAAGCTTGAACGGTAAATGCTTGCTTTATCTGTACTTGAAACAATGAAGCGAATAACCTGACATGCAAACAACCCTGCCAAGAAATTGGCAGGGTATTCTTTTTTGTTGAAAATATTTCAAGAGAGTAAATAGTTGATTGGCCTGCCTCTTAAGAAAAAAAGAAGGAGGAATAGTGATGAAATTTTGGTATTCTAGTACCAGTCCTTTTGCGCGTAAAGTATATGTTACAATTTTACACCATCATTTAGAGGAGCAAGTGGATATTCAGAAAGTTCAGGTGGCTTTTGATAGAAATTCACCGCACAATCAAGATAATCCTTTAGGTAGAATTCCTGCTTTTCAAGCTTACAGTGGAGAATGGTTATATGGTAGTGATTTAATTTCTCAATATTTAGACGAACTTGGTCAGGAAGTCTCACTTTTCCCCAATGGAATGGAGAAATGGCATGTTTTAAATATACTGTCCGTTGCTGAAGGAATTTTGGAAAATACAATTCCGATTGTTGCGGAAAAATTTTTCCATGAAAAAGAACATTGGTGGAAAGACAGACATCAGCAAATTGAAGAGAGAAATATACGGAGTTTGTCTTTGTTAGAGAAACTGGCTACTGAGCAAGAGCTCTCTTTAAATATTGCAACAATCCAAGTAGTTGCTCTTGTAGATTGGTGGAATTTACGTGAAGAAGTTATTGGATTTTCTTTAAAAGAAAATTTTCCAGAATTGCAAGATTGGACACAGAAGATGAATGCCACTTTTGACGTCTTGCAGGCATCTTGGGACTTTTAATTGTTTTTATAAATTAAGAAAGGAGACACGCGATGCAAATTGACGATTATCCGGAACCGCACATACACAGCCAATCGCTGATTTGTGTCGTTCTGTCCTTATAAAGTGATTGGTTCCTGTGTATGAAATTTATCAATCATACATCAAGGAGAAACCAATGAAAACAGTAAAAGAAAGATTAGTTGCTGCTCTGCAGCTTCCTGTAACAGAAACTCTGGCATTTTACAAGAGTTCCTTTCGCGGCCTGACAGAAGAGCAGGTCGAAGAAAATCGTGACCTTTATGGTGAGAATATCATCACAAAGGGTCAGGAAGACTCTATTCTAAAGAAAATTTACGAGTCTATCATTAACCCCTTTACAGTCATCCTATTGGTGATTGCCCTAGTGTCCTTAGTAACAAATGTCTGGCTGGCTAAGCCTGGTGAGGAAGATCCGACAACTTCCATCATTATTGTCGTTTTGGTGCTGATTTCTGGAGGCATTCGTTTTGTTCAGGAATTGCGGAGCGACCGCGCTGCTAGCAATCTGTCTCGGCTGATTGTCAACACAGCTACGGTTATCCGTGAAGGAGCAGAGCAGGAACTGCCGATTGATGAGCTTGTTGTAGGAGACATCATCAAACTTAGTGCTGGAGACATGATTCCTGCAGATGTACTGCTGCTGGATTCGCGTGATTTCTTTGTTCAGCAGTCCGGCCTGACAGGCGAAAGCGATGCAGTAGAAAAGGTCTGTCTGGCCAAGTCGGATGGGCAAAATCTAGATAGCCTTTTAGAAACAGAGTCGCTGGCCTTTATGGGAACCAACGTTATTTCCGGAAGAGCTACAGCTCTGGTGCTGGTGGTTGGCGATGAGACCATGATGGGAGCCATTGAGCAGACGCTTAACACCTATGATGAGCCGACCTCTTTTGAGCGCGAGATGAATAGCATTTCCTGGCTCTTGATTCGTCTGATGCTCGTCATGGTTCCAGTCGTGTTCTTCATAAACGGTCTGACAGACGGCGACTGGCTGGAAGCAGGTGTCTTTGCCCTCAGCGTTGGGGTCGGCCTGACTCCAGAAATGCTGCCTATGATTATCACAGCGAGCCTGGCTAAAGGTTCTATTATCATGGCTCAGGAAAAGGTCGTGATTAAGAAGCTGAATGCCATCCAAGACCTAGGAGCTATTGATATCCTTTGTACGGATAAGACGGGCACACTGACCCAAGACGAGATTGTGTTAGAATACCCGCTGGATATTCATGGAGATTTGGACTTAGCAGTGCTCCGTCGTGCCTTTCTCAATTCCTACTATCAAACTGGTCTCAAAAATCTTATGGACCGGGCTATTATCAATCGGACGGAGAAAGAAGCAGAAAAGCATGAGATTGTCCGTAATCTAGACCAAACCTTTAAGAAAATTGATGAACTGCCCTTTGATTTCGAGCGTCGTCGTATGAGTGTCATCGTCAAGGATGATGAGGATGTTATCAGCATGGTGACCAAGGGGGCCTTGGAGGAAATGCTGGCTATCTCTAGCCATGTAGAATACAAGAAACGCATTACGGAACTGACTGAGGAGATTCGTCAGGAAATCCTTGCGGAAGTGGCTCAACTCAATGAGCAAGGGCTGCGTGTGCTTGGTGTTAGCTACAAGTCAGACTTAGAAGAAGATTACGACTATGAAGTCAAGGATGAGTCCGACATGATTTTGACGGGCTATCTGGCCTTTCTAGATCCACCTAAGTCATCTGCGGCTCCAGCTATTGAAATCTTGGCTGAGTACGGCGTTGCTACTAAGATTTTGACCGGTGATAATGATAAGGTGACCCAGGCAGTTTGTGAAAAGGTTGGGTTAGATGTAGATAATATCTTACTAGGCGTAGAGGTAGATGCTTTATCAGATGAGGAATTGAGCCAAGCAGTAGAGCATACAACGGTTTTTGCCAAGCTCTCACCTGACCAAAAAGCTCGGATCATTCTCCAACTCAAGGCCAATGGTCACAAGGTTGGCTACATGGGTGATGGTATCAATGATGCACCTTCTATGAAGGTAGCAGATGTGGGTATTTCTGTTGATACAGCTGTCGATATTGCCAAGGAAACGGCAGATGTCATTCTGCTGGACAAGGACCTCATGGTTCTGGAGAAGGGGTTGGTAGAGGGACGCAAGGTCTATGCCAACATGACCAAGTATATCAAGATGACGGTCAGTTCCAATTTTGGGAATATCTTTTCTCTCCTCTTTGCCAGTATCTTTTTGCCATTTCTTCCTATGGCACCAGTTCATCTGATTGTCCTTAATCTGGTTTATGATCTGTCCTGTATCGCTCTGCCCTTTGATAACGTTGACAGTGAATTTCTCAAGAAACCACGGATTTGGTCTGCTAACTCTATTACCCGCTTTATGGCTTGGATTGGGCCTATCTCATCCATTTTTGATGTTTTGACATACTTAGCCCTCTACTTTATCATTGTTCCTATGATAACAGGAAGCAGTTATCAAGCTGGCACTGAACAGGCAGAGACCTTTATCACTCTTTTTCAAACAGGCTGGTTCATTGAGTCTATGTGGACCCAGACCATGGTCATCTACATGCTGCGCTCACCTAAGCTGCCATTTGTGCAGAGCCGTCCTGCTTTATCCGTTATTGTGACGACCATAGCAGCAGCTCTCTTTGTTACTTCCTTGCCATACAGCCTCTTTGCGTCAGTTCTGAAGACAGCTCCGCTGAATGGCACTTATTTCCTTTTCCTCTTCTTGATTATTGCGCTTTATATGGTTAGTGTAACCCTTGTTAAACACCTTTATATCAAGCGCTATAGAGAATGGCTGTAAGGTGTAGAAAATCTTTGAAAAGGCTTGCTTATGGCAAGCCTTTTCACTCTTTTTTTGATATAATAAGAAGAATAAATTGAAAGAAGGAAATCCAATCATGGGAAAACTTGAAGTTATCGCTCATCCACTAATTCAGCATAAATTGTCTATCTTGCGTCGTACAGATACCTCTACCAAGGCTTTTCGTGAATTAGTTGATGAAATCGCAATGCTCATGGGATATGAAGTTTTGCGCGATTTACCACTTGAAGATGTAGAAATTGAAACACCGATTACGAAAACAGTTCAAAAGCAGATTGCAGGGAAAAAATTGGCTATTGTACCAATCCTGCGGGCTGGTATTGGCATGGTGGATGGACTTCTGAGCTTGGTTCCAGCAGCTAAAGTTGGGCATATCGGAATGTACCGTGATGAAGAAACCCTGAAGCCGGTTGAATATTTGGTTAAGCTACCAGAAGATATTGACCAACGTCAGATTTTTGTTGTAGATCCAATGTTGGCTACGGGTGGTTCTGCAATCTTGGCTGTGGATTCTCTCAAGAAACGTGGTGCAAGCCACATTACATTTGTGTGTTTGGTTTCAGCGCCTGAAGGAGTAAAAGCCTTGCAGGAAGCTCATCCAGATGTTGATATTTTCACAGCTGCTCTGGATGATCATCTCAATGATCATGGTTATATCGTACCAGGACTAGGAGATGCAGGAGATCGTCTTTTCGGGACCAAGTAAAAGTTTCTATTTGACCTTTTTTGACCAAAAGGATATAATAGTCTCGTAATTTGAAATTCTATTCCCCTAGTTTGATAGAAAAATTTAAAAAGAGAAAGAGAGAAAACTATGATTCCTGTAGTTATTGAACAAACCAGCCGAGGAGAACGCTCCTATGATATTTACTCCCGGCTATTAAAAGACCGCATTATCATGCTGACTGGCCCAGTAGAGGATAATATGGCTAATTCAGTCATTGCCCAGCTCCTTTTCTTGGATGCACAGGACAATACTAAAGATATTTATCTCTATGTAAATACGCCGGGGGGATCCGTTTCAGCAGGTCTGGCTATTGTGGATACTATGAACTTCATCAAGTCTGATGTTCAGACCATTGTTATGGGTGTAGCTGCCAGCATGGGAACAATCATTGCTTCCAGTGGTGCTAAGGGCAAACGCTTCATGCTTCCAAATGCAGAATATCTGATTCACCAGCCGATGGGCGGAGCTGGAAGCGGCACTCAGCAAACGGATATGGCCATTGTAGCTGAACACTTGCTTAGAACTCGTAATACCTTGGAAAAAATCTTAGCTGAAAACTCTGGCAAGTCCGTTGAGCAAATCCACAAAGATGCAGAACGCGATTACTGGATGAGCGCTCAAGAAACCTTGGAATACGGCTTTATTGACGAAATCATGGAAAATAGCAACTTGAACTAACATAGGAGGAGCCAAAACCGGCTCCTTTTTTGCTGTTTTGAATCTGACAAGCTAGCAAGTTTAGGTGTTTTAAGCTAATCATAAAGCTTTTGAGGGCTAGTTTTTTTGATATATCTTTGCTATAATCATCTAAGAACTACATGGACCGGAAAGGAGTTTTATGATAGAAAGAGAAGAAAGAGTGGGCTTGATTGTCTATCTTTACTATAATCGAGATGCCAAAAAGCTGGCTAACTTCGGTGATATCATTTATCATTCTAAGAAGCATCGTTATCTGCATCTCTATGTCAATCAAGAGGACGCCCAGAACTTACAGGAGAATCTGCCCAAGGAACGCTATGTTAAGCAAGTTCGGATATCTCACATAAAAGAACTAGATCAAAACTTTGTTGGAAGCCTGTATAGAGAGCAAGAAAACGTTATCATCTGATAAAATTTCTATAAAGGGTTGACAATTGTCAGATAATTCGATATATTCTTACTATATCATCAAATAAATCACTTAAGGAGATTTCCGAATGAAGAAAAAATTTGCACTATCCCTAGTAGCTTTTGCTAGTGCAGCCCTTCTCGCAGCTTGTGGAGAAGTATCTAACCACAACTCAACAGCAACTGGTACAGAAATTGGCGATACGATTAAATTTGGTTTTAACTTTGAAGAATCAGGTGAAGTAGCAGCCTACGGTACAGCTGAACAACATGGTGCTCAGTTGGCAGTTGATGAAATCAACGCTGCTGGCGGTGTTGATGGCAAGAAGATTGAAGTTACTGATAAGGATAACAAATCAGAAACAGCTGAAGCATCTACCATCACTACTAGCTTGGTTACCCAAAGCAAGGTAAATGCAATCATTGGTCCTGCGACTTCTGGAGCTACTGCTTCAGCTACTGCAAATGCTGCTAAAGCAGGTGTACCAATCATTACACCAAGTGCGACACAGGATGACCTGACCAACAAGCAAGATTATCTTTACCGTGCAACCTTCATTGATAGCTACCAAGGTAAAATCATTTCTAAGTATGTTACTGACAACTTGAAAGCTAAGAAAGTCGTTCTTTACTACGACCAATCTAGTGACTACGCTAAAGGAATGGCGGATGCCTTCAAGAAGGAATTCAAGGGTGAGATTGTAGCAACAGAAACTTTCCAATCCAAGGATACAGACTTCCAAGCTGCTTTGACAAAGATTAAGGGCAAAGAATTTGACGCTCTGGTTGTTCCAGGTTACTATACAGAAGCTGGTAAAATTGTCAATCAAGCGCGTGGTTTGGGTATTGACCAAACAATCGTTGGTCCTGATGGGTTTGGTGATGCTAAGTTCGTTGAGCAAGCAACTCCTGCTGCAGCTACAAATGTTTACTATGTATCTGGCTTTACAACTTCTGGTGAAATGTCAGAAAAAGCTAAGAAGTTTATTGAAGCATACAAAGCTAAGTACAAAGAAGAACCATCTATGTTTGCAGCTCTGGCATATGACTCTGTTTATATGGCAGCAGAAGCAGCCAAAGGTGCTAAAACTTCTGTAGATATCAAAGACAACTTGGCTAAGCTTAAAGATTTCGATGGAGTGACCGGTTCAATCACTATTGATAAAGATCACAATCCAGTGAAAACAGCTCTGATGATTGGCTTGAAAGACGGTCAAGTAGATACTGTAGAAACAGTTAAAGCGGAATAATAGTTACGAGGCTGGGGCTATCCCAGTCTTTGACTTGTTTTCTATTTCTAGTTGCTTGAGCAAGTTAGTAGATGATTTCTTTATAAATCTACGGATTTGAAAGAGTATTGTTTTATAATCTATTCTTCTTCGTTTCTCAATCAACTATTATTCGTATTTTGGGAGTGGGATGATAAAATCACGACCTAGTCTGCTGATTTTTGTCCCATTCCTTATTTTATTATAGAAAGAGTGGTGTCTAATGCTCCAACAATTAGTCAACGGTCTAATCCTGGGTAGTGTTTATGCGCTTCTGGCTTTGGGTTATACCATGGTTTATGGGATTATTAAGCTGATTAACTTTGCCCACGGCGATATCTATATGATTGGTGCCTTTATGGGTTATTACTTGATTAATATCCTGAAGTTTAATTTCTTCCTTTCTCTCATTTTAGCGATGATTGGGACAGCGATTCTTGGTGTGGTTATTGAATTTTTAGCCTATCGTCCTCTGCGAAATTCGACTCGGATTGCGGCTTTGATTACAGCCATTGGGGTCTCTTTTCTTCTTGAGTATGGCATGATTTTCTTTGTCGGTGCCAATACCCGTTCCTTCCCGCAGGTTATTAAAACAGTACGCTTTAACTTAGGACCGATTTCTATCTCAAATATTCAGTTGCTGATTTTGGGAATTTCGATTTTCCTCATGGTGGCTTTGCAGTTCATCGTGCAGAAGACAAAGATGGGTAAGGCTATGCGAGCTGTATCTGTAGATAGTGATGCTGCTCAGCTCATGGGAATCAATGTCAATCGGACAATCAGCTTCACCTTTGCTCTGGGATCAGCTCTTGCAGGAGCTGCTGGCGTCCTGATTGCCCTTTACTATAATTCATTGGAGCCTCTGATGGGAATGACTCCAGGTATTAAATCCTTTGTAGCAGCCGTTCTCGGTGGTATTGGAATCATTCCTGGTGCCGCGCTTGGTGGCTTTGTTATCGGTCTTTTGGAAACTTTTGCGACAGCGCTTGGACTATCTGATTTCCGTGATGCCATTGTCTATGCGATTTTGATTGTCATTCTTCTAATCCGTCCAGCTGGTATCCTCGGTAAAAATGTGAAAGAGAAGGTGTAAGGTATGAAAAAGAATTTAAAGGTAAATATTTTCTGGCTTGGCCTTGTCTTAATCGGCTACTTGCTGATGACAGTATTGGTTAGTGCCGGTGTTCTTAATGCTTTTTACATTCAAATCTTAGAACAGATTGGGATTAATATTATTCTGGCGGTCGGGCTCAATCTCATTGTCGGATTCTCAGGTCAATTCTCTCTTGGCCATGCTGGTTTTATGGCAATCGGTGCCTACGCAGTAGCCATTATTGGCTCTAAATCGCCAACTTATGGAGCTTTCTTTATTGCTATGTTGGCTGGAGCTATCATTGCTGGTATTGTGGCTTTGGCAGTCGGTTTGCCAACGCTTCGTCTTAAAGGAGACTATCTCGCGATTGCGACTCTTGGTGTCTCAGAGATTATCCGGATTCTGATTATTAATGGCGGTACTTTGACGAATGGCGCAGCTGGTATCCTATCCATTCCGCCCTTTACCTCTTGGCAGATGGTCTATGTCTTTGTTGTTATCACAACTATTTTAACCTTGAATTTCCTGCGCAGTCCTATCGGTCGCAGCACTCTGTCTGTTCGTGAGGATGAAATTGCTGCTGAGTCTGTCGGGGTTAATACTACTAGAATCAAAGTGACAGCCTTTGTCTTGGGAGCAATCACGGCTTCTATTGCTGGCTCCCTTCAAGCTGGCTTTGTTGGATCAGTCGTTCCTAAGGACTATTCCTTTACCAACACTATCAATATCTTGATTATTGTCGTTTTTGGTGGCCTAGGCTCTATGACTGGAACCATTGTAGCTGCAGTGGTATTGGGAGTTCTCAATATGTTGCTGCAGGATGTATCCAGCATTCGGATGATTGTCTATTCTTTGGCTTTAATCTTGGTCATGATTTTCCGTCCAGGCGGACTCTTAGGAACTTGGGAGCTGAGCTTGTCTAAGCTCTTCAAAAAGAATAAGGAGGTCAAAGAATAATGGCACTTCTTGATGTGAAAAATCTAACTAAAAACTTTGGTGGTCTGACTGCTGTCAGCGATGTGACCTTGGAACTCAACGAGGGTGAGCTGGTTGGTCTAATCGGTCCTAATGGTGCTGGAAAAACGACTCTTTTCAACCTTTTAACTGGTGTTTATGAGCCTAGTGAAGGGACAGTGACACTAGATGGTCATTTGCTCAATGGTAAGGTACCTTACAAGATTGCTTCTTTAGGGCTAGGGCGGACCTTCCAGAACATCCGGCTCTTTAAGGACCTTAGTGTTTTGGATAATGTTCTGATCGCCTTTGGTAATCATCATAAGGCTCATGTGTTGGCTTCTTTCCTCCGCCTGCCAGCTTACTACAAAAACGAAGAAGAACTCAAAGCTAAGGCTTTGGAGTTGCTGAAAATTTTTGACTTGGACAAGGAAGCAGAAACCTTGGCTAAGAACTTAGCTTATGGTCAGCAGCGCCGCTTGGAAATTGTTCGGGCATTGGCAACGGAGCCAAAGATCCTCTTCTTGGATGAGCCGGCTGCAGGGATGAACCCTCAGGAGACAGCAGAGCTGACTGCATTGATTCGACGGATTAAAAACGAATTTAACATTACCATCATGCTGATTGAGCATGACATGAGTCTGGTAATGGAAGTCACTGAGCGCATCTATGTGTTGGAGTACGGCCGCTTGATTGCGCACGGAACACCTGATGAAATCAAGAATGACAAACGTGTTATTGAAGCATATCTAGGAGGTGAAGCCTAATGTCCATGCTTAAAGTTGAGAATCTCTCTGTCCATTATGGCATGATTCAGGCTGTCCGTGATGTCAGCTTTGAAGTAAATGAAGGAGAGGTTGTTTCCCTGATTGGTGCCAATGGCGCTGGGAAAACGACCATTCTCCGCACGATTTCAGGCTTGGTTCGTCCAAGTGCTGGTAAAATTGAATTTGTCGGCAATGAAATTCAAAAAGTTCCTGCTCAAAAAATCGTAGCAGCTGGACTTTCGCAAGTACCAGAAGGCCGTCATGTCTTTCCAGGTTTGACCGTTTTGGAGAATTTGGAAATGGGTGCCTTTCTCAAAACAAACCGCGAAGAAAATCAAGCCAATCTCAAAAAGGTCTTCTCTCGTTTCCCACGCTTGGAAGAGCGTAAAAACCAAGATGCTGCAACCCTTTCAGGTGGTGAGCAGCAGATGCTGGCTATGGGACGGGCTCTGATGTCTACACCTAAGCTTTTGCTCTTGGATGAGCCTTCTATGGGCTTGGCGCCAATCTTTATCCAGGAAATCTTCGATATTATCCAAGATATCCAGCGGCAAGGGACAACAGTTCTTTTGATTGAGCAAAATGCAAACAAGGCTCTCTCTATCGCTGACCGAGGTTATGTCCTTGAAACAGGTAAAATTGTTCTGTCCGGAACAGGCCAAGAGCTCCTCGCTTCTGACGAAGTCCGCAAAGCATATCTAGGTGGCTGAAACAATCCGGTGGATTGTTTCAGGTTGCAAATAGGAACTCGCGGTAGCGAGTTTTCTTTAAAATGTCTGGGAGACATTTTTAGGTTGTTGATAGAAAGTTGCGATAGTAACTTAACATTTAGAAAAGGTCCAATGGACCTTTTTTCTTCTCCTAGATGCTTAAGATAGTATAGCTAGCCATTTCCTATCTTCAAATTTTTCCAATCGCGGGATTTTTCTAAATTTTGAAAACTTAGGCAAAGACCTTGGAAGCGTTTGAAATCAGCTGCAAAATAAAGTATAATAAGTATAAGAATTATGGATAGGAAGTAGAGGGAACTTTTATGGCAGTTAAAGATTTTATGACGCGTAAGGTGGTCTATATCAGCCCCAATACAACAATTGCTCATGCAGCAGATATGATGCGTGAGCAGAAACTCCACCGTCTGCCGGTGATTGAGAATGACCAACTAGTGGGACTGGTGACAGAAGGAACGATTGCAGAAGCTAGTCCATCTAAGGCAACGAGTCTGTCTATTTATGAGATGAACTATCTTCTCAACAAAACAAAAGTTGGTGATGTTATGATTCGTGATGTTGTCACGATTTCTCAGTTTGCCAGTCTGGAAGATGCGACCTATCTGATGCTGAAAAATAAGATTGGTATCCTGCCTGTCGTGGACAATGAGCAACTTTACGGGGTTATTACTGACCGTGATATTTTCAAGGCTTTCTTAGAAGTATCTGGCTATGGTGAAGAGGGAGTCCGTCTGCGCTTTGTCACTGAGAATAAGGTGGGGGTTCTTGAGCAGATTATCCGTCTTCTAGTGGAAGAAAATCTCAACATCTCCAATACCGTCAATATCCCACGCAAGGATGGCAAAGTCGTCATTGAAGTACAGTTAGCTGGTAATATAGATACGGCGCTTCTCAGGAAAAAATTTGAAGAGCATGCGATTGAGCTGGCTGAAATTACACATACTGCTGCAAAAGCCTTATAAGCGATAAAAAAGCCTCATCATGGATGAGGTTTTTAACGTACAATAGGTTGTTTGTTGGCATCTAAAGTGAAGCCTTCACCCAAAATCTCATGGGCTTCGGTAATAGTTGTAAAGGCAAATGGATCGACTTGGTTAATTAGTTTCTTCATTTGCTGCATTTCGTTACGGGAAACAACACAGTAGACAATCTGGAGATCCTGCTTGCTATAGAAGCCTTGGCCCTTGAGGAAGGTCACTCCACGATCCAGCTTGTTATTGATAGCTTCAGCAAGTTCTGCCGGTTTGCTGGTAACGATAAGGAATCCTTTGCCGGCAAAACCTCCTTCTGCAATCAAGTCAATGACGCGCGAGGTGATAAAGACAAACATCAGGGTATAAGACACCATGCGTAGGTCTTTGAAAACAAGGAGAACCAAGGTGATGACCACAAAATCAACAGTCAGCATGAGTTTGCCCATGGAAATGCTAGTGTATTTATTAAAGATACGGGCTACAATATCAGTACCGCCAGTTGTTCCGCCAGCATTGAAGATGATACCTAGTCCAATCCCCATAACAATCCCTGTTCCGAGACAGGCTAGTAAAACGTCCCCGTCCAGAGCTGAGAGAAAATAGTTTTGCAAGTGTTTGGAGGCAGGTAGGATTTCAAAAATCTTGAGCCAAGCAGACACGGAGAAGGTTCCCAGAATGCTGAGGTAGAGGGTTCGCGAGCCCAGTAGCTTCCAAGCAATAATAAAGAGAGGAATGTTAATAATCAGGTTGGTCGTCGAGACAGGGATTTTAAACAGATAGTAGGCAATCAAGGTCAAACCCGTCGCGCCACCTTCATATAAATGAAAAGGAATGACCAAATAATGAATCCCAAAAGAAAAAATTCCAGCCCCAAAAATGATGGCCAGTACGTTTTTTAATTTAAACATAACATCCTCCTAAATCTATTTCCAGAAATTTATTCTGAATATATTTTACCAAAAATTTAGCCTTTGTGAAACACTTTGAAAAAATTTTTAAAGTCTTTTCTTATGATGGGCTTTTAGCTTTTTTTTTGGTAAAATAAACAATAGATAAAAAAGAGTGGGATGAAAATAATGAGTTGACGGAATCGGCTCTTATCAGCCTGCACAGTAATGTGGACGGACTCTGCAAAGTAGATTATATCAAGCTTTAGGGCAAGTCTTATCTGCATTTTCTTATAAAGAACAAAAAATAGAAGTTAGAGATTCAAGGTAAAGATGAAAAATGGTATTTTGATTTCGCTGGAAGGTCCAGAAGGGGCTGGAAAGTCGAGTGTTTTGGAAGCCTTGCTTCCTTTTTTGCAAAGTTATGGCACTGGCCTGATTACGACGCGGGAGCCGGGCGGCGTCCAGATTGCGGAGGCTATCCGCGAAGTGATTTTGGAACCTAGTCATACAGCTATGGATGCCAAGACTGAGCTTCTGCTGTACATTGCCAGCCGCCGTCAGCACTTGGCTGAGCGGGTTTTGCCAGCTTTGGAGCAAGGAAAGCTTGTCTTGATGGACCGTTTTATCGATAGTTCAGTGGCCTATCAGGGCTACGGACGGGGTCTGGATGTGGCAGATATTGAATGGCTCAATCAGTTTGCGACAGATGGACTCAAGCCTGATTTGACCCTCTATTTTGATATTGATGTGGAAGAAGGGCTGGCGCGGATTGCTGAGAGCGAAAGCCGAGAGGTGAATCGGCTTGATCTGGAAGGTCTGGACTTGCATCAGCGGGTTCGACAGGGCTATTTGGCGATTCTTGATAAGGAGCCCGAGCGCTTTGTCAAGGTGGATGCCAGTCAACCTTTGGATAAGGTGGTGGCTGATAGTTTGGCCATCATTCAGGAACGATTTGGGAATCCGTCATGAAGATAAAAGATTTACAGCAAAGCCAGCCCAGCTTGTTTGAGCAGTTTCAGCATATTCTTGAACAGGGGCGGCTTAGTCACGCCTACTTGTTTACCGGAGCTTTTGGCAGTTTTGAAATGGCCCAAATTCTGTCCCAGAGTCTCTTTTGCGAGAATAAGCAGGGCGTCTGGCCTTGTCAGTCCTGTCGTTCTTGTCGTTTGATTGCAGAAGAA
Organism: Streptococcus sanguinis; assembly: GCF_050220005.1. GTDB lineage: Bacteria > Bacillota > Bacilli > Lactobacillales > Streptococcaceae > Streptococcus > Streptococcus sanguinis_Z. The sequence continues at coordinate 1,744,819 of NZ_CP071413.1, read as the reverse complement.
GATTTTTCTGATGTAACGGTGGTGCGACCGGTTAATAACATTATCAAAACAGACCGAGTTCGGGAGCTGGTCCGAAACTTCTCTCAGAGTGGTTTGGAAGGAAGTCGGCAGGTTTTCATTATCTGCGATGCGGATCGGATGCACGTAAATGCAGCCAATTCCTTGCTCAAAGTCATTGAGGAGCCGCAGAGCGAGATTTATATCTTTCTCCTGACTGCTGATGAACAGCTGATTTTGCCGACGATTCGGAGTCGAACTCAGGTTTATCATTTCTTGAAAAATATAGCTACTTTGCAGCACAGTTTGGAACAGGCTGGCTTGATTAAAAGTCGAGCGGAGCTGCTAGCTGCTTATAGTCAGACTCAGTCAGAAGCGGAAAGCTTGGCTCATAATAGTGCCTTTTTTGAATTAGTCAGCGAATGCGAGCGCTTTGTCAAGGATTTTCAGACTCGCTCCAGTCAGGCATTTCTGCAGGTTTCGCGTCTGACAAAGTTGGCTGATGATAAGGAGAAGCAGGAACAGGTCTTCAAGCTCTTGGAAGTGTTATTTTATAAAGAGATAGCAACAGAAAGCGGTCGACAGGCCTTGGAGCAGCTTTTACTGGCTCGGAAGATGTGGCGAGCTAATGTATCTTTTCAAAACGCTTTAGAATATATGACTTTGAAGGGAAAGTAAAAAGAGGCAGCACAGGAGTATAAAATGGATAAAAAAGACTTATTTGACGCCTTGGATGATTTTTCACAGACGCTTTTAGTTACCCTTGCTGAGGTGGAGGCTGTCAAGAAAAATCTCAAGAGTGTGGTAGAGGAAAATATTGCTCTGCATCTGGAAAATGACAAGCTGAGGGAGCGCTTGGGAGAAGTGGAGAAGGAAGCTCCGACCAAGACCAAGAAAAACCGGGATAATCTGCGTAAGCTTTACTATGACGGCTTTCATGTATGTACGGATTTCTACGGTCAGCGCCGGGAGAATGATGCAGAGTGCATGTTCTGCGATGAATTGTTATTTAGGGAGTAGTGATGCAGGTTCAAAAAAGTTTTAAGGGCGAAACTGCCTACGGCAAGCTTTATCTGGTCGCGACTCCTATCGGCAATCTGGATGATATGAGCATCCGTATGGTCAATACCCTGAAAGAGGTCGACAGGATTGCGGCTGAAGATACGAGAAATACGGGCCTGCTGCTTAAGCATTTTGGGATTGAGACTAAGCAGATCAGTTTTCACGAGCACAACGCCAAGGAGAAAATTCCAGTTCTCTTGGACATGCTTCAAAGTGGAAATGATATAGCTCAGGTTTCAGATGCTGGTCTGCCCAGTATTTCTGATCCTGGACATGATTTAGTTCAGGCAGCGCTAGAAGCTGGAATTACTGTAGTGCCAATTCCTGGTCCTAGTGCTGGAATAACAGCCTTGATTGCCAGCGGCTTGGCTCCCCAACCGCATATTTTCTATGGTTTCCTACCTAGAAAGGCTGGCCAGCAGAAGGAATTTTTTACTAGCAAAAAATCCTATCCTGAGACTCAGATTTTCTACGAATCCCCTCATCGGGTTCGGGCTACGTTGGAAAATATGCTGGCAGTTTATGGTGATCGCCAAGTCGTTTTGGTGCGTGAGTTGACTAAGATTCATGAAGAGTATCAGCGAGGGCTGATTTCAGAGCTGTTGGCCTATACGGCTGAACATCCGCCTAAAGGAGAGTGTCTCTTGATTGTAGCTGGGGCGGAAGAAGATGCTCCACAAGAAATATCTCAAGAGCAGATCCTAGCTGAAATTGATCTTTTAGTTGAAGCCGGCAGCAAAAAAAATCAGGCCATCAAGGAAGTGGCCAAGAAATACGGTAAGAACAAGAGCGAGCTCTATGCGGTTTATCATGAACTAAGAGGAAGTTGAAATCTTATTTCAACTTTTCTTTTTAGCGGCTTCTTTGTTTGGTATGTGTTATAATAATTTCATTACACTTAAAAGGAATAATCATGTCTTTAGACACTAATGTAAAATTAAAATATTATAATCTCCAACCGTTTACCAAGTGGACTGGGGGAAAGCGCCAACTTTTAGGAGAGTTAAGGAGCTATATGCCGGAGACTTATGGTCGCTATTTTGAGCCATTTGTTGGCGGTGGAGCTTTATTTTTTGATTTGTCTCCAGAAAAAGCGGTCATTAATGACTTTAACGAGGAACTGATAAATGCCTATCGCCAGATAAAAAATAATCCAGCTGAATTGATTAATTTACTGATAAAGCATAAAGAGAATAATAGCAAAGATTATTATTTAGAATTGCGTTCGGCAGATCGCGATGGCCGAATTAGTAGGATGACTGGGGTAGAGAGAGCGGCGCGAATTCTCTACATGCTTCGGGTTGATTTCAATGGATTGTATCGAGTCAATTCTAAAAATCAGTTTAATGTTCCTTACGGCCGCTATAAAAATCCAAAAATAGTGGATGTAGATTTACTTTATCAAATCAGTGAATATCTAAATGAGAATGATATAGAAATTTTGCAAACGGATTTTGCGGAGGCAGTTAAGGATGCTCAAACAGACGATTTTGTATATTTTGATCCGCCCTATATTCCGTTAAACGAAACTAGCTCATTTACCTCTTATACCCACGAGGGCTTTTCCTATGAGGAACAGGTTCGGTTACGCAATACTTTTAAGGAATTGACGGAGCGAGGAGTCTATGCTATGCTGTCAAATTCCTCGAGTCCTTTGGTAGAAGAATTATACAAGGATTTTAATATTTATTTTGTGGAAGCTCAGCGAACTAATGGTGCTAAGAGCTCAAGTCGTGGAAAAATTTCAGAAATTATAGTAACAAATTATGACTAATTACGAATATAAGTATGGGGGTGTTTTAATGACAAAACCATACTATAATAAGGAAAGGGCTATTCTGGTTCATGCAGATACCTTTGACTTCTTATCACAAATGAAGCCAGAAAGTATGGATATGATCTTTGCTGATCCACCATACTTTTTGAGTAACGGTGGTTTTTCAAATTCTGGCGGTAACATTGTCTCTGTTGATAAAGGTGATTGGGATAAGGTTTCTGGCCTTGAGGAGAAACATGACTTTAATCGACGGTGGTTACGATTAGTCAGACCTATTTTAAAGCCTAATGGTACTATCTGGATTTCAGGCAGCTTACATAATATTTACTCTGTGGGTATGGCCTTGGAACAAGAAGGTTTTAAAATTTTAAATAATATTACTTGGCAAAAGAGCAACCCAGCTCCGAATCTATCTTGCCGCTATTTTACTCATTCCACGGAAACGATTTTGTGGGCTCGTAAAGATGATAAAAAAGCTAAGCATTACTATAATTATGATTTGATGAAAGATATTAATGGCGGTAAACAGATGAAGGATGTGTGGGTAGGGCCGCTAACTAAAAAGGCAGAGAAGTGGGCCGGGAAACATCCAACACAAAAGCCAGAATATTTATTAGAACGAATCATTTTAGCCAGCACTAAAGAAAATGATTATATACTTGATCCCTTTGTTGGCAGTGGAACAACAGGAGTTGTAGCTAAGCGGTTAGGTCGTAAATTCATTGGTATTGATGCGGAGAAAGATTATTTAGAAATAGCCAAAAGAAGATTGGAGGAAGAGAGATGAAAAAAGGTGGCGTAGGTGGTGCAAATACGAAAACAGGGCTAGCTTTTGAATTGAAGACAGACTTACCAAATTTTATTTCAAAACAAAGTGGATATGAAGTTGTGGAAAATGATTTTGATATTAAACTTGTGAAACGAACAGGCGAGGTAAGAAAAATAAAAAGGAGCTCCACAGCACGGTGGATAGTAAATTTTGAAGGGGAAAAAGTAGCAGAAATTTTTCAAAAACATGGTTTATATCGTTATTTTGATGAAGTAGACCTGAACTATAAAGCGATTATTTCCAAAAAATTGTTACCAGATGATTCCATTTTTGTAATGGATAATAATACAGTTTTTATCATTGAAAAGAAAACGCAAAAAACTCAAGGAAGTGTTGATGAAAAATTACAAACATGTGATTTTAAGTTGAAGCAATATAAAAAGTTATTTTCACCTTTAAATAAAGAAGTTAAATATTATTATTTACTTGATGAATGGTTTTTAAATTCAAATTATAAAGATGTCTTAGATTATATTATAAGTGTAGGATGTTACTATCGCTTTAATTATATTCCTTTAAAGGAGTTTGGTTTACCTATACCAAAGGAGGAAATATGAAATTAGAGAATTATATTCAACTATCATCAGACGAAAGATTACAATATTTCCTCTCAACTCTTTCAGTTACCAACCGTACACCAGAGTACTATGTAAATTGGACTAAGGTTAGACGGGAGACAAAAGAGTTTGAACTTGAATTAAACACTCTAAATTATTTAATTGGTAAAGATAATATTTATGAAGAGGCCTTTAATTTATTTTCAAAACAGCCTGATTTACTGAGGGCTGTTCCTAGCTTGATTGCCAGCCGTGATAAAGTTTTAGATATTCTTTCCTTGGATGAAGATGATAATATGAGTTTTCATCAATTAGATTTTAAGAAGATTGACAAAAGTGATATAAAAGTTTATATAGATTTTATTGACCAAGCCGGTTTGTTGTACTTTTTACAAAAGGAAGCTAGCCGATCACTTGTCGATTATGTCTATGGTGTAGAAGCGGGATTAGATAGTAATGCTCGTAAAAATCGAAGTGGAACGACTATGGAAGGCATCCTTGAACGAAGTGTTGCTAAAGTTTGTCAGCAGCATGATTTAGAGTTTAAATCCCAAGCCACGCCATCTTTCATAAAAGAAAAGTGGAATATAGAAGTACCAGTTGATAAATCACAACGCCGTTTTGATGTAGCTGTTTATTCAAAGGAAAAACATAAAATTTGGTTGATTGAAACAAACTACTATGGCGGAGGCGGCAGCAAACTGAAGGCTGTTGCTGGAGAGTTTACTGAACTGAGCCAGTTCGTCGTCAATTCACCAGATGATGTTGAGTTTGTTTGGGTAACAGATGGATTGGGCTGGAAAACAGCTCGTTTGCCATTAGCAGAGGCATTTGCTCATATTCCATATGTGTTTAATTTGGATATGCTTAAACATGGTTATTTGTATGATTTATTGATGCCAAAAAAATTGATTAGAAACTAAACATTTATCAGCGGTAGTTTTGTATTGATATAGTTGCTTTATTTAAAACTAGATCTAAAATGATTAGAAGCTTTCATAGCTTCTTTTATTATTTTTCTTTATTTTGTTCGTGTTTTCTTAAAAAATTTCCTTCTTTTTAAGAAAAAATAGATATTTTCTAAACTTTGTGATATGATATACAAAATAAATTTTGGAGGTAGGATATGACGATTTACAATTTTTCTGCTGGACCGGCAGTATTGCCCAAGGAAGTCTTGAAAAAAGCTCAGGCTGAGTTTTTAGACTATGCCCAAAGTGGCATGAGTGTGATGGAGCTGTCCCACCGATCCAAGGAATTTGACGATATTATCAAAGAAGCTGAGAGCTTGCTGCGTGAGCTCATGGATATTCCGGACAATTACCGCGTGCTATTTCTGCAGGGTGGGGCTTCTACCCAGTTTAGCATGATTCCCCTTAATCTAGCCCAAGGCGGCAAGGCCTACTACCTAGTAGCTGGATCTTGGGGAAAGAAAGCTTACACTGAAGCAGTCAAGCTGTCTAAGTTCATTCCGTTTGAGCCTATTCTTTTGGCTTCGTCAGAGGATTTAAATTACACGGAAATTCCTTCTTTTGATGAAAAGGAGATTGATCCGCAGGCGGCTTATGTGCATCTGACAACCAATAATACTATTGAAGGAACGGCTATTTATGATCTGCCAGCGACCAATGGCGTGCCGATTGTGGCGGACATGTCTTCTAATATCCTGGCTGCTCAATACCGAGTAGAGGATTTCGGTTTGATTTATGCTGGGGCTCAGAAGAATATCGGACCTGCCGGCGTGACAGTTGTCATCATCAGAGAAGACTTGCTGGATGACGAACCAGTTCTATCTAGCATGTTGGATTACCGCATTCAGGCGGACAATTGCTCTCTTTACAATACACCACCGACTTTTGCCATCTATATGGCCAAACTGGTCTTTGAGTGGGTCAAGGAGCTAGGTGGCGTAGCAGAAATGGAAAAGCGCAATCGTGAAAAATCTGGCCTTTTGTACGACTTCATTGAGCAGTCTGACTTTTATCGCAGTCCAGTCCGTTACAAGGAGCAGCGCTCAGTAGCCAATATTCCCTTTGTGTCTCCTAGTCCAGAGCTGGACGCCAAATTTAACAAAGAGGCTACAGCAGCGGGATTCAAGAATATCAAGGGGCACCGCAGCGTAGGCGGCATGAGAGCTAGTCTCTACAATGCTTTTCCGCTTCAAGGTGTCAAGGACTTGATTGCCTTTATGCAGAAATTTGAAGAAGAAAATTCTTAAGAGAGGGAAATTATGGTCTTTAGTGTCAAAACCTTTAACAATATCAATCAAATCGGGCTTAAGGAGCTGGGCAATGCTTTTCAGATTGACGGAGACAAGTCTGACAATCCGGATGCTTATATCCTGCGCAGTCAAAACCTGCATGGACAGGAATTTCCAAGCAATCTCAAAGCCATTGCGCGGGCAGGTGCAGGAACCAATAATATTCCTGTCAACCAGGCAACAGCTCAGGGAATAGTGGTCTTCAACACACCTGGAGCTAATGCCAATGCGGTGAAAGAGGCGGTCTTGGCTTCCATTCTCCTGTCTGCCCGTGACTATATCGCAGCTAACAGCTGGGCTAATGGTCTTTCTGGTGATGATGTTCCCAAGCAAGTGGAAGCTGGTAAGAAGCAGTTTGCTGGGGCAGAGATTTCAGAGAAGACTTTGGGAGTCATTGGGCTGGGAGCTATCGGCGGCCGTATTGCCAACGATGCCTATCGTCTGGGGATGAACGTTCTTGGCTATGATCCTTATGTATCCATTGAAACGGCTTGGAATATCTCTAGCCATGTCAAGCGGGTAGCGGATATTAAGGAAATCTTTGAGAAGAGTGATTATATCACTATTCACGTCCCTCTGACTGAGGATACACGCGCTACTTTTGATCGGGCTGCTTTTGGTCTCATGCAAAAAGGAACAACCCTTATCAACTTTGCCCGTGGCGAGCTGGTGGACAACGCTGCCCTCTTTGAAGCCTTGGAAGCAGGTGTTATCAAGCGCTATATCACAGACTTTGGTGTAGATGAGCTGCTCCGTCATCCGCAGATTACAGTCTTTCCGCATCTGGGCGGATCGACCGAAGAAGCTGAGCTCAACTGTGCCATTATGGCTGGGAAAACCATTCGCCGCTTCATGGAAACGGGGGAGATTATCAACTCTGTGAATTTCCCTAATGTCCGTCAGGCTCTCTCAGCACCTTATCGGATTACCCTGATTAACAAAAATGTACCAAATATTGTGGCTCGGATTTCAACAGCGGTCAGTGATTTGAATATCAATATTGATAATATCATCAATCGTTCCAAGGGTGATTATGCTTATACCTTGCTGGATCTGGATGAGTCGGACGAAAGCAAGATTCAGGAGCTGGTTGATAAATTTGAGAATAGCGACAATATTGTGCGCGTGCGTTTGATTAAAAAATAACCGAAAATAGAGGTGTTTCTTCATGGAATGCGCCTATACCAGCCGATGAGCCTTTCTCTTGTCGGCTTTTTCTAATGAGTCTCGGCTTGACAAGAAGGAGCTAGCTGGGCTATTATAGGGACGGAGGAAAAACAATGTTACAATTTATCGAATACCCCAAATGCTCTACCTGCCGCAAGGCCAAGGCTGAGCTCAATCAATTAGGAGTGGATTTTGAAGCGGTGGATATTGTCCAAAATACACCTAGCCGGGATCAGCTCCTAGACTGGATTCAGAATTCTGATTTTGAGATCAAGGCCTTTTTCAATACCAGCGGCCTCAAATACCGTGAGCTAGGTCTCAAAGAAAAAGTTCCGCATTTGACAGCTCAGGAAGCTGCTGATTTATTATCGACAGACGGCATGTTGATTAAACGGCCGCTCTTGGTTCGAGATAACCAAATCTTGCAGATTGGCTACCGAAAGGCGTATGAAGAGTTAGGTTTGTAAAGTATTAATAACAGCTGCATTCTCAATCATGTTTTTTGGATGCTTCTTCCTTTCATGATATAATAAATCTATCTCAATCTTAGAAAGAAGAATCATGGTTTTATCAAAAAAACGGGCTCGTCATGTGATTGAAGAGATTATTGCTCTTTTCCCTGACGCCAAGCCCAGTCTGGATTTTCGCAATCACTTTGAGCTTTTGGTAGCGGTCATGCTGTCGGCTCAGACGACGGATGCCGCGGTCAATAAGGCGACGCCAGCTCTGTTTGAAGCCTATCCGAGTCCGCAGGATATGGCTATGGCTGGTGAAGCAGACATTGCTAAATACATCTCCCGCCTAGGTCTTTATCGCAACAAGGCCAAGTTTTTGAAGAAATGTGCCCAGCAGCTTTTAGACGACTTTGATGGCCAAGTACCACAAACGCGGGCGGAATTAGAAAGTCTAGCTGGTGTTGGTCGCAAGACGACCAATGTGGTCATGAGTGTGGGCTTTGGTATTCCAGCCTTTGCTGTTGATACCCATGTGGAGCGCATCTGCAAGCACCATGATATCGTAAAAAAATCGGCAACGCCACTGGAAGTAGAAAAGCGAGTTATGGATGTCCTTCCACCGGAACGTTGGTTGCCTGCCCATCAGGCCATGATTTACTTTGGACGGGCTATCTGCCATCCTAAAAATCCCGAGTGCGATCACTATCCGCAACTCTATAACTTTAAAGACATTTAAAAAGCGAGGTCTAATGACTTCGCTTTCTTATTCACTAAATCTTAAAAAATAACCATCTGGATCCAAAATCGCAAATTCATGGGGATAAATAAAGCTATCTCCCACTCGAAATTCCCTTTTTGTCAAGGGCCGATGGATGGGATAGCCAGCTTCCAGCAGTTTTTGGTGGAGCTGAGGGACATCTTCAATGCCGAAGGAAATATTGACACCGCGCCCGAAAGGATAGGTCAGCTGAGCTAATTCTTCTGCGCTGCCTTCTTCTAGCATAAGTTGGCAGTCTTCAAGCGAGAGGAAGAGAAATTTCTCCTCTGGACGCTCGTATTCGACAGAGAATCCTAGCAGGTCGCAGTAGAAGTGGCGTGATTTTTCGATGTCAGATACTACAAATTCAGGAATGACAGCTTGATAGTCCATTCGTTTTCTCCTTAGAGTTCAATCTCCATGACAATGGGTGTGTGGTCTTGGCGCGCACCGGAGTCAATCATATCAGACTTAGTCACCTTGTCAGCCACTCGGTTGCTGGTCAGCCAGTAGTCGATTCTCCAGCCTGTATTGTTGATTTTAGAAGTCTTGCTGCGCTGCGCCCACCAAGTGTATTGGTTGGGGATATCGCCGTGTAAGTGGCGGAAGGTGTCGGTGAAGCCTTTAACCAGCAGGTTGGTGAAGCCAGCGCGCTCTTCGTCAGTAAAGCCTGGTGAACGGCGGTTGCTGGCTGGATTGGCCAAATCGATTTCCTTGTGGGCCACATTGTAGTCGCCAGTAGCGAGGACTGGTTTTTGTCCATCTAGTGTTGCCAAGTATTCAGCGTATTTGGCATCCCAGACTTGACGGTCATCCAAGCGTTTGAGTCCATCACCAGCATTAGGCGTATAAACTTGAGTGACAAAGAAACCGTCAAATTCCAGCGTAATGATGCGACCTTCAACATCCATGGTTGACGGAGCGCCGATTTCTGGGAAGGTTACGGTTGGCGTCAGTTCTTTTTTGTAGAGGAACATGGTTCCAGCATAGCCCTTGCGGGCCGGCTCTTGGGAGGAGCGCCAAGTGTTTTCATAGTCTGGGAAAAGATTTGTCAAGATTTCCAAGTGCTTTTTAGTCGGGCCTGTCGCAGACAGTTTTGTTTCCTGAATGGCGATAATATCTGCATTTTCTGCTTGCAAGGTTTGAAGGACAGCCTGAGAGAGCTTAGCTCGGGCAGAATCACTGGTCAATGCAGCGTTGAGAGAGTCAATGTTCCAAGAGATGAGTTTCATAAAATTTCCTTTTCTAGTAAAATTTACTGAGTTTATTATAACAAAATTTAGAACTGATTTATAGCAAAGTGATTGTAAGAGACTTGAAAAAGTAGGAAAGATTTTCTATAATAGAGCGAGAAAAAATAGGGGGAAGCCATGAAATTCTATTCTTATGATTATGTTTTGAGTCAGATTAGCCAGCAAAACTGGGTGACAGTTGCACTTTCTGTCTTGCTGCTGCTTGTGACAGGATTTTTTGCTTTTAAGGCCTATCGCAATAAGCGTGATTCAAAATTTCGAGAACTAGCCATCATCTCTGTTTTGGCCTTGGTGGCCATGGTCTTGATTGGCATCAGCAATTTTCAGACTGACCAAGCCTCTAATAACCAGTTTCAAACCTCTCTGCATTTTATTGAGGTTATTTCAGAAGACTTGGGCGTCGATAAGTCGGAGGTCTATGTCAATACTTCAGCCGCAACTGATGGAGCGATTTTGAAGGTCGGAAAGAATTTTTATCGGGCTATGAGTGGCAGTGAGCCGGATAAATATCTCCTTGAAAAAATTGACTTGCATAAGACGACAGATATCGAAATAGTGGAGGTTGAAAAATGACATTGAATTTTCTTGAAATCCTAATTAAACTAGCACTAGGGCTTTTCTCACTCGTTTTTGTCATCAATGTGACGGGAAAAGGCAATCTGGCGCCAAATTCAGCGATCGATCAAATTCAAAACTATGTCCTTGGTGGTATTATTGGTGGGGTGATTTATAATAGCTCCATTAACATTCTTCAGTATGCCGTCATTCTCATCATGTGGACTATCTTGGTCCTGACCCTAAAGTGGCTTAATAACAATGTCCGTGCGGTCAAGCATTTGATTGATGGCAAGCCGACAACGTTGATTCAGCATGGAAAATTAAGTCCCGAAGCCTGCCGTTCTGTTGGTCTTTCAGCAGCAGATGTAGCTTTAAAGCTGCGTAGCCAAGGTATTTTCCAGCTCAAGCAGGTCAAACGGGCAGTTATAGAGCAAAACGGCCAGCTGATTATTGTACAGGCTGGTGAAGAGAATCCTAAATATCCACTTATTACAGATGGTGTTGTCCAAATTGATATTCTAGAGTCAATTGATAAAACAGAAGAGTGGCTGGTGGAGAGATTAGCTAAAGACGGTTACACTGATATTTCGAATATCTTCATCGCTGAGTATGAAAGCGGCAACTTGAATGTTGTGACCTATTAAACCCAGAATATTTTCTAGGTTTTTATTTATGTTTACTATAGGTGACTATCTTTTCGCAAACCCTGTAAAATATGGTATAATGAGATGTTATCAAAAAAGGTTTCATTAGCCTTGAAAGGATTAAAAAATGACTGAAAAACAACCGTTTTATATTACGACTCCCATTTATTACCCATCTGGTAAGCTCCACATCGGGTCAGCCTACACAACGATTGCTTGTGATGTTCTGGCTCGCTACAAGCGTCTCATGGGCTACGATGTTTTCTATTTGACCGGTCTTGATGAGCATGGACAAAAGATTCAGGCTAAAGCTGAAGAAGCTGGTATCAGTCCTCAAGCTTATGTAAATGGTATGGCGGTTGGGGTCAAGGAACTCTGGAAACTGCTGGACATTTCTTATGATAAATTTATCCGGACAACTGATGATTACCATGAAAAGGTTGTAGCTGATGTCTTTGAAAGACTCTTAGCCCAAGATGATATCTACTTGGGTGAATATTCAGGCTGGTATTCTGTATCAGATGAGGAATTCTTTACTGAAAGCCAGCTAGCTGAAGTCTTTCGTGATGAAAATGAAAAAGTAACCGGCGGAATTGCTCCGTCTGGCCATGAAGTGGAATGGGTATCGGAAGAGTCTTACTTCCTTCGCCTCAGCAAGTACCAAGACCGCTTGGTAGAATTTTTCAAATCTCATCCTGACTTTATCACGCCGGACGGTCGTCTCAATGAAATGCTTAAAAACTTCATTGAGCCAGGTCTGGAAGACTTGGCTGTATCTCGGACGACCTTTACTTGGGGCGTGCCAGTGCCATCTAATCCTAAACACGTAATTTATGTCTGGATTGATGCCTTGCTTAACTATGCGACTGCTCTTGGCTACGGTCAGGATGATCACGCTAACTACGATAAATTCTGGAATGGAACAGTCTTCCACATGGTGGGCAAGGACATTCTGCGTTTCCACTCTATCTACTGGCCAATCCTGCTCATGATGCTGGATATTAAGCTGCCCGACCGATTGATTGCTCACGGCTGGTTTGTCATGAAAGATGGCAAGATGTCCAAGTCTAAGGGCAATGTAGTCTATCCGGAAATGCTGGTAGAGCGTTATGGTTTGGATGCTTTGCGTTATTATCTCATGCGCAGTCTTCCGGTGGGATCTGATGGAACATTCACACCTGAGGACTATGTAGGTCGTATCAACTATGAGTTAGCCAATGACCTTGGGAACCTCCTCAACCGTACGGTTTCCATGATTAATAAGTATTTTGATGGTCAAGTGCCAGCCTATGAAGAAAATGTAACAGACTTTGACGGAGCTCTGGCTCAGGTGGCAGCTCAATCTATCGCTGACTACTACAAACACATGGATGCGGTGGACTATCCACGCGCCCTGGAAGCAGTCTGGACGCTCATCTCCCGCACTAATAAATATATCGATGAAACTGCTCCTTGGGTTCTGGCTAAGGATGATTCCAAGGTCAAAGAACTGGCAGCAGTCATGAGCCACTTGGCAGCGAGCCTTCGTGTTGTGGCACACATGATTGAGCCTTTCATGATGGAAACCAGCAAGTCTGTCCTCAGCCAACTTGGCTTGCCTCAAGCAGCTTCGCTGGAAAACCTAGCAATTGACCAGCTCCCAGCAGGCCTGACAGTTGTAGAAAAAGGAACACCAATCTTCCCACGTCTGGATATGGAAGAAGAAATTGCCTATATCAAGGGACAAATGGAAGGCAACAAACCTGAGGTTGAAAAAGAATGGAATCCAGAAGAAGTCGAGCTCAAACTTAACCGCAAGGAAATCAAGTTTGACGACTTTGATAAGGTAGAAATCCGTGTTGCAGAAGTCAAAGAGGTTTCTAAAGTTGAAGGTTCTGACAAGCTTCTTCAGTTCCGCTTGGATGCTGGTGACGGTGAAGACCGCCAAATCCTCTCTGGTATTGCTAAATACTATCCAAACGAGCAAGAACTGGTCGGTAAGAAAGTCCAAATCGTAGCCAACCTCAAACCGCGCAAAATGATGGGCCGCATCAGCCAAGGTATGATTCTATCAGCCGAGCACGGCGACCAACTGACTCTCCTTACAGTGGATGAGAAAGTCCCAAATGGAAGTTTGATTGGATAACAATCTTTGATTTAATGACAATCCCCCAGCAGGAGGCTGCTGGGGGATTTTTGGTGTAATAATCTCTTTGAAACCGCTTGACAAAAGGTATATATATTTGTATAATTTTTATTGAAAAAGTTTTAGGAGTTATATTATGAAAATAGTAAAAATTGCATCACTTGTTTTGTTGTTGCTTTTAATTGTCATTCTCTTTCCGCTGAATCCTTATTTGGCAGCTTTTCTGGCTATCATCAGTCTTGGAGCAGCATTTTTGATTCGGAGGAAGTAATATAATGAAAATAGTTAAGGATTTCATAAAAAAAGTTTTGGGGGCTAAGGTTTACATATGGATTGTGGTAGCCGTTCTTGCTATCTTTTTTGTTGTTGCGAAAACTTATAATATCATTGGATTTTTCCAAGGTAAAAATGCTTCAGATGAGCGAAGCCAAATCTATACTCAAATCACTCGCTTAGAGAAAGTCAACGAAAGTGTTTTTTTGGATATAGGGATTCAAAAGGTTGAAACGATTGAGAAAGATAAAAAGATTCCTGGTACCAATATCAGTATTCCACTGTCTGTTAAGAAAGCTATTATTATTCTTAATTATACGGCTAAATTTGGAATTAAAGAAGGAATTAAGATTAAGAAAATTGCTGAACATGAGTACGAGCTAACTATACCTAAATATGAAGTCATAGGTGTAGAGGTCTCAGATAATCCCAAAGATCGATATAAACTCTATGATATGAGTGGACAGCTGTTGAGCGGTTCAACAGAAAATATTGATACTGGAGAGCATGTTGCTAAATCTCTTAGCAATAAAGAACAAGAAGGGTATATTAAACAGTATAAAAATCTTATTACGGAATCGGCAGAACACTATTATACAAATATCGTGACTAGTATTGACCCAGATGCTAAAGTGACCTTTAAAAATGTAAACCAATAGGAAACAAAATTTCTTTATAGTGATACAGTTTGGCATATAGTGAAATATATCGTTCTATCAACTGGAGAAAGCATCTTGCACATCATTGCAAGGTGCTTTTTTATGTCCCATACCATATCGCAAACCCTCAATTTTGTTTAAAACAAACAAATAATATGGAAAAAAACAGAAAAATGAGTTATAATAAACAAAACTAGAGTGTAGAGAGGCTAAAGTATGGGTAAAAATCAGAGACAGGACGAAATAGTTAAGCTGGTGGATCGAGCTGGGACAGTGACGGTTGCTGAGATTGTCGAGACTATGAAGGTCTCAGACATGACGGTTCGGCGGGACTTGATTGAGCTGGAAAGTAAAGGGCTGCTGACTCGTGTTCACGGTGGGGCTAAAAGTAATCAGCACCTCAAGTATAGAGAAATCCCTCATGAAGAGAAGCTTTATCAGAATATTGAGGCCAAGCGGACTGTGGCCAAGAAGGCTGTGGAGCTGATTGAAGATGGCGATACTATTTTTCTTGGGCCGGGGACTTCTGTGGAAGTGCTGGCTGAGGAAATCACCAATAAACATCTGCGCGTGATTACCAATTGTCTGCCGATTTTTCGCGATCTTTTGAAGAAGAAGTCGGATACCTTCAAAGTTTTTCTCCTGGGTGGGGAGATGCGGGAAGCGACTCAAGCCTTTGTCGGCGAGATGACCAATGCCATCATGGATAAGATGTACTTTACTAAGATGTTTTTCAGTGGCAATGGAATCAAAAACGGACAGATTATGACCTCTTCTTTTGAAGAAGCCTACACCCAGAAGCTAGCTTTGGAGCGCTCGACAGAGACCTACCTACTGATTGATTCTTCTAAGATTGGCAAGGAAGATTTCACTTCTATCTGCCCTTTGGCTGATATTACAGCTGTTATCACAGACCAGATGTCTGAAAATGCTCAAGAAGAACTGGAGGTTTATACCAAGATTATTTCCTAGTTTATTTTAAATGGATGAAAAAATTATCAGAAAGCTCTTTTTAGGGCTTTTTTGTTTATTTTAATCATCTTCAAAAATATTTTGATTAAAATAAACAAAAAACTGTTGACAAATAACTTTTAAAGGAGTATAGTATGCTTATAGGAAACAGAAAGTGTTTTTTATAAACAATATTCTGTGCAAAAAAATCAAACAAAGGAGAATGCTCATGGCAATTATTATTGGAGCAGATGCTGCTGGAAGCAAGCTGAAAGATGTGGTCAAGGATTTTCTCGTCGGAGAAAACTTTGAAGTGGTGGATGTGACGAAAGAAGGTCAGGATTTTGTTGATGTGACCCTTGCAGTTGCGGCTGAGGTGAATAAACAAGAGGAAAATCTTGGTATTGTCATTGACGCTTATGGTGCTGGTCCATTTATGGTAGCGACCAAAATCAAAGGGATGGTAGCGGCGGAAGTCTCAGATGAACGCTCCGCCTACATGACTCGCGGCCATAACAACTCTCGCATGATTACGATGGGAGCTGAAATCGTTGGTGAAGGGCTGGCTAAGAACATTGCCAAAGGCTTTGTCAATGGGAAATACGACGGCGGCCGTCACCAAATCCGGGTCGACATGCTCAACAAGATGTGCTAAGAAAAGGAGAAATCAAATGAAAATTGCAATTGGATGTGACCATATCGTTACCAATGAAAAAATGGCAGTCTCAGATTTTCTAAAATCAAAAGGTTATGAAGTTCTTGATTTTGGTACTTATGACCATACTCGTACTCACTACCCAATCTTTGGTAAAAAAGTAGGGGAGGCAGTCGTTAGTGGACAAGCTGATCTTGGTGTTTGTATCTGTGGTACAGGTGTCGGTATCAACAACGCTGTAAATAAAGTTCCTGGTGTTCGTTCAGCTTTGGTACGTGACATGACTTCAGCTCTCTATGCTAAGGAAGAACTCAACGCCAATGTTATCGGTTTTGGCGGAAAAATCACTGGTGAGCTCCTTATGTGTGACATCATCGAAGCTTTCATTCATGCGGAGTACAAGCCAACTGAAGAAAATAAAAAATTGATCGCAAAAATTGAGCACGTTGAGACTCACAATGCTCATCAAACAGATGCCAACTTCTTTACAGAATTTCTTGAAAAATGGGATCGTGGAGAGTACCACGACTAGTGAGGTAGCTAGATGATTCTTACAGTGACCATGAATCCTTCTATCGATATTTCCTATCCCTTAGAAGAATTGAAAATAGATACTGTTAATCGTGTTTCAGAAGTCAGTAAAACAGCGGGGGGCAAGGGTCTCAACGTAACCAGAGTCTTAGCGGAAATTGGAGACAATGTTGCTGCGACGGGACTGATTGGTGGGACTAATGGAGAGTTCTTATTACAAAACCTTCATCCTAATGTTAGACAATGCTTTTATAACATTTCGGGAGATACGAGAAACTGTATTGCTATCTTACACGAAGGCAAGCAAACAGAAATACTGGAAGCCGGTCCGACTATTACAGCAGATGAGGCGAGGGATTTCCAAGAACACTTCCGGTCTTTGATGGCTGAAGCAGATGTTGTCAGTATCTCGGGCAGTCTGCCAGCGGGCCTGCCGACAGAATACTATGTCCAGCTGATTGAAATGGCTAATCAAGCTGGCAATAAGGTGGTGCTGGATTGCTCTGGAGTAGCTCTGGAAGCTGTGCTCAAATCAGATGTCAAGCCAACTGCTATCAAGCCTAATAACGAAGAACTTTCTCAGTTATTGGGTCGCGAAGTTTCCAAAGATTTGGATGAGTTAAAAGCTGTTCTTTCAGAACCGCTCTTTGATGGAATCGAGTGGATCATCGTATCACTCGGTGCAGATGGTGCTTTTGCCAAACACTGGGACACTTTCTATAAAGTAGATATTCCTAAAATCCAAGTGGTCAATCCAGTTGGCTCTGGCGACTCAACTGTTGCAGGGATTTCGTCAGCCTTGAGCCATCGAGAAGACGATGCCTCTCTGCTCAAAAAGGCAAATGTTCTCGGCATGCTCAATGCCCAAGAAAAAATGACTGGACATGTCAATGTCTACAATTATGATAATTTATATAATCAAATCACAGTAAAAGAGGTATAAAGAATGGTATTAACAGAACAAAAACGCAAGTACATGGAAAAACTTTCTGACGAGAATGGCATCATTTCTGCCTTGGCATTTGACCAACGCGGTGCTTTGAAACGCCTCATGGCTCAACACCAGGAAGCAGAACCAACAGTAGCTCAAATGGAAGAACTGAAAGTTTTGGTCGCAGAAGAGTTAACTCCTTATGCTTCGTCTATGCTGCTGGATCCTGAGTACGGACTGCCTGCTACTAAGGCTTTGGACAAGAATGCTGGCTTGCTATTGGCCTATGAAAAGACAGGCTACGATACTTCTAGCACCAAGCGCCTGCCAGACTGTCTGGATGTTTGGTCAGCAAAACGCATCAAAGAACAAGGCGCGGATGCAGTGAAATTCCTCCTTTACTATGATGTAGACAGCTCTGAAGAACTCAACCAGCAAAAGCAGGCTTATATCGAGCGTGTAGGTTCTGAGTGTGTGGCAGAAGATATTCCTTTCTTCCTTGAAATCTTGGCTTACGATGAAAAGATTGCGGATGCTTCCAGCGCTGAGTACGCTAAAGTGAAACCACACAAGGTTATCGGTGCCATGAAGGTCTTCTCAGATCCACGTTTCAACATTGATGTCTTGAAAGTGGAAGTTCCAGTCAATGTTAAATACGTTGAAGGCTTTGGCGATGGTGAAGTGGTTCATACTAAAGAACAAGCTGCTGCCTTCTTCAAGGAACAGGATGAAGCAACTAACCTGCCATACATCTATTTGAGTGCTGGTGTATCTGCAAAACTCTTCCAAGAAACACTCGTGTTTGCTCATGAGTCAGGTGCTAACTTCAACGGCGTTCTTTGTGGACGTGCGACTTGGGCTGGTAGTGTCAAGGACTACATTGAGCAAGGTGAAGAAGCAGCTCGCAAGTGGCTTCGTACAACAGGGTTTGAAAATATTGATGAGCTCAACAAGGTTCTTCAAAAAACAGCTACCTCTTGGAAAGAAAGAGTCTAAAATTTATTGAAAAATAAATAAAGTAAGGGTTTACATTCTGATACTGATATGCTATAATGAAATCAGAAATTGAATAGGGTGAGCGTTACTAAGTTGGATTAGGCGTGACCGCAAATAAATTGAGGGAAGATATAGCCTCGGTTTGTTTGTGGTCTTTTTGTTTTGCCAGAACCCTAGAAAATGAAGAGGAGGAGATATGTATCGAATCATACATCCTATGAACAACAATGTTGCTCTAGCTAAACATGAAAATGGTGAAGAGGTTGTTCTGATTGGGAGTGGCATAGCTTTTAATAAAAAGAAGGGTGATATCGTTCTGGAAAGTAAGATTGAGAAAATCTTTCGCCTAAGAACGGAAGAGTCTAAAGAAAACTTTGTGGCCTTGCTCAAAGATGTTCCACTGGACTTTATCACAGTGACCTATGATGTGATTGACACCCTTTCTAAGAAGTATGATTACCCTGTCCAGGAGTATATCTATGTCACGCTGACGGATCACATCTACTGTTCTTATCAGGCTGTGCAGCAGGGGCGGTACAAGGAGAGTGGCCTGCCAGATGCTTCGGACAAATACCCTGTCCCTTATCAGATTGCCCAGGAAGCGGTAGCCATATACCGCGAGCGGTTGTTGGATAATTTCCCTGGCGACGAGGTCAATCGCATTGCCTATCACTTTATCAATGCCGAAGGGGAGACCAATCCTGAGGGACAAAGCCATTTGGGCAGGCGAAAAGATATTCTGGCTGCAGTTGAGGCAGAGCTGAAGAAAAATGGCATTAAAAGAAGTGCAGAAAACAGCAACTTTTATGACCGTTTTATGATTCACCTGAACTACTTTTTGGACTATCTGGACAGAAGCCGTGATGACAATGTTTCCCTGCTGGAAATGGAAAGTCAGATCCAGATGACCTACCCTCAAGCCTATCAGGTCGGAAGTGATATTTACTACATCATTGCCCAGAAGACGGGAATTGATCTTTACCGCAGCGAACGGGTCTACCTGGTGCTGCATATTCAACGCCTTTTATAATAGCAAATAATAATAAAATTTTACATAAGAATACAAGGAGGATCTCTCATGAATAGAGAAGAAGTAACATTGCTCGGTTTTGAAATTGTGGCCTACGCTGGTGACGCTCGCTCCAAGCTCTTAGAAGCTTTGAAAGCAGCAGAAGCTGGGGATTTTGCTAAGGCAGATGCCTTGGTGGAAGAAGCCAATAGCTGCATCGCTGAAGCTCATCATGCTCAGACAAGTCTCTTGACAAAAGAAGCGGCTGGCGAGGACTTGGCTTACAGTGTGACCATGATGCACGGCCAGGATCACTTAATGACTACTATCTTGCTAAAAGACATGATGCACCATTTGATTGAACTATACAAAAGAGGAGTAAAATAATGAACAAACTCATCGGACTTATTGAGAAAGGGAAGCCTTTCTTTGAGAAGATTTCTCGGAATATCTATCTCCGTGCTATTCGGGATGGCTTTATCGCTGGTATGCCAGTCATCCTCTTCTCATCTATCTTTATCTTGATTGCCTATGTTCCAAATGCTTGGGGCTTCCATTGGTCTAAGGACATTGAAACTTTCCTAATGACCCCTTATAGCTATTCGATGGGGATTCTGGCTTTCTTTGTGGGTGGGACCACTGCCAAGGCTTTGACAGACTCTGTCAACCGCGACCTGCCTGCGACAAACCAGATTAACTTCTTGTCTACTATGCTGGCTTCTATGGTCGGCTTCCTCCTCATGGCGGCTGAACCTGCCAAGGAAGGTGGCTTCCTAACTGCCTTCATGGGAACCAAAGGTCTTTTGACAGCTTTCATCGCAGCCTTTGTTACGGTTAATGTCTACAAGGTTTGTGTAAAAAATAATGTCACCATTCGCATGCCAGAAGAAGTTCCACCAAATATTTCGCAAGTATTTAAAGACTTGATTCCATTCACTGTTTCAGTCGTTCTACTCTACGGTTTGGAACTGCTTGTTAAAGCAAGTCTAGGAGTAACCGTTGCTGAATCCATCGGAACACTTCTTGCTCCACTCTTCTCAGCGGCAGATGGCTATCTGGGAATCACGCTTATCTTTGGTGCTTATGCTTTCTTCTGGTTCGTGGGAATTCACGGTCCGTCCATCGTTGAGCCTGCCATTGCTGCCATTACTTATGCCAATATCGATGCCAACTTGGCTCTGGTACAAGCTGGTCAGCATGCGGATAAGGTCATCACTTCTGGTACTCAAATGTTCATCGTTACCATGGGTGGTACTGGTGCGACCTTGATTGTTCCATTCCTTTTCATGTGGATCTGTAAGTCCGAGCGTAACCGTGCAATTGGACGGGCATCTGTTGTCCCAACTTTCTTTGGTGTTAATGAGCCCATTCTCTTTGGTGCTCCAATCGTACTGAATCCAATTTTCTTCATTCCATTTATCTTTGCACCTATCGCAAACGTATGGATTTTCAAATTCTTTGTTGATACGTTAAACATGAACTCCTTCTCAGCCAACCTTCCTTGGGTGACACCTGGACCTCTGGGAATTGTGCTGGGTACCAACTTCCAGCTTCTGTCATTTGTTCTTGCAGCCCTTCTGGTAGTGGTGGATGTGATTATTTACTATCCATTTGTCAAGGTTTATGACGAACAAATCCTAGAAGAAGAACGGTCTGGAAAAGCTAACGATGCCCTCAAAGAAAAAGTAGCAGCCAACTTTAACACTGCTAAAGCAGATGCTATCCTTGAAAAAGCAGGTGTGGATGAAGAAGCTCCAGAGCAAAACAATATTAGCGAAGAAACCAATGTTCTGGTGCTCTGTGCAGGCGGTGGTACTAGCGGATTGCTGGCCAACGCTTTGAATAAAGCAGCGGCTGAATACAATGTTCCTGTCAAAGCAGCAGCGGGCGGCTACGGTGCTCACCGTGAAATGCTGCCTGAGTTTGACCTGGTTATCCTGGCTCCTCAAGTTGCCTCCAACTTTGAAGACATGAAGGCAGAAACTGATAAATTGGGTATCAGGCTAGCTAAGACTGAAGGCGGCCAATACATCAAACTCACCCGTGATGGCAAAGGAGCGCTAGCCTTCGTTCAGGAGCAATTCAACAACTAAATCTGTTTATGTGAGATGAAGCAACTTGATAAGAATATCATCAAGCTTGCCTTCATCTCAAATGCTATTGAAAGGAAAATAAGATGACAAAAACCTTACCTAAAGATTTTATTTTCGGTGGTGCCACAGCAGCCTATCAAGCTGAGGGAGCAACCCACACAGATGGAAAAGGACCTGTTGCCTGGGATAAATACCTAGAGGATAACTACTGGTACACGGCAGAACCTGCCAGCGACTTTTACCACAAATACCCTGTGGATCTGAAATTGGCTGAAGAGTATGGTGTTAATGGCATTCGAATCTCCATTGCCTGGTCACGGATTTTCCCGACAGGCTATGGCGAGGTCAATCCAAAAGGTGTGGAATTTTACCATAATCTTTTCGCAGAATGCCACAAGCGTCATGTAGAACCTTTTGTGACCCTTCACCACTTTGATACACCAGAGGCTCTCCATTCAAATGGCGATTTCCTCAATCGGGAAAATATTGAGCACTTTGTGGACTATGCGGCTTTCTGTTTTGAAGAATTTCCAGAAGTTCGCTATTGGACAACTTTCAATGAAATTGGTCCCATTGGTGATGGTCAGTACTTAGTTGGAAAATTCCCTCCGGGTATCCAGTATGACTTGGCCAAGGTTTTCCAATCCCATCACAACATGATGGTCTCTCATGCCCGTGCCGTTAAGCTCTATAAGGACAAGGGATACAAGGGTGAAATCGGTGTCGTTCATGCACTTCCGACAAAATATCCTTACGATCCAGAAAATCCAGCAGATGTCAGAGCGGCAGAGTTGGAAGATATTATTCATAACAAATTTATCCTAGATGCGACTTATCTGGGACACTATTCAGATGTAACTTTGGCAGGAGTGAATCATATCCTTAAGGTCAATGGTGGTCAGCTGGATCTACGAGATGAAGACTTTGCAGCTCTAGAAGCAGCTAAAGACCTCAATGACTTCCTTGGCATCAACTACTATATGAGTGACTGGATGCGCGACTTTGACGGTGAAACAGAAATTATCCATAACGGAAAAGGCGAAAAGGGAAGCTCCAAGTACCAGATTAAGGGAGTAGGGCGCAGAGAATCTCCAACCCATATTCCGAAAACTGATTGGGATTGGATTATCTATCCGAAAGGTCTCTATGACCAAATCATGCGGATTAAGAAAGATTATCCCAACTACAAGAAGATTTATATCACAGAAAATGGTCTGGGTTATAAGGATGAATTTGTGGACAATACAGTTTACGACGATGCTCGCATTGATTACGTCAAGCAGCATCTGGAAGTTTTATCCGATGCGATTGCGGACGGGGCTAATGTCAAGGGCTACTTTATCTGGTCTCTGATGGATGTCTTTTCTTGGTCTAACGGTTATGAAAAACGCTACGGCTTATTCTACGTAGACTTTGAAACCCAGGAACGCTATCCGAAGAAATCCGCTCACTGGTATAAGAAACTAGCTGAAACACAAATGATTGAATAGAAAAGCAAAACTCCCATCCTTAGCTAAATGAAATCGGCTAGGATGGGAGTTTTTTTATTCTTCATCATCTGTAAATTCTAGGATGTCTCCAGGCTGGCAATCAAGGGCCTGACAGATAGCATTGAGGGTGCTAAATCGGATAGCCTTGGCCTTGCCCGTTTTGAGGATGGAAAGGTTGGCGTTGGTGATACCGATGATATCGGCCAGTTCACCCAGTTTCATCTTTTTCTTGGCCAGCTGGACATCAAGATTAACGATAATCATGATAGCAGCCTCCTAGATGGTAAATTCATTCTCTTCAGCTATATCAATCCCCTTTTCCAGAATTTTCATCATCAGCCAAATAATCAGAGCACCCAAGAGAGGTGTAAAGCTCATACTGGCGTTAAAAGAGAAGGGGAGGGCGATGGGATTGCCTGATGCAGCAACCTTAACGGAAAGAAAGGTCAGAGCCAGAAAGACTTTCCATGCCTTACCAGCTAGTTGCGTGTTTGATGAATCAAAAATCTTTCCACCAATCAAATTTTTGATGAAATTACGAGCAAGATAGATGAGATAAATAGTCAAAGAAGCTGTGAGAAGATTTATAACAAAGGCTAGAATACTCCACAAATTTGAAAAATCAACTGAGGGCAGAAATTGAACATTGAGCTTTATTCCCAACCTGTCGGAAAGACCGGTGTAAGAAATCACACTTAGGATAGTAAGAAACACCAGAATAGCAGCATAACCCACTATGATAAGATTCAGAAGAGTAACGATATCTTTGAGCAAAGAATTATTTTTTAATTCAATCTTTTTCATGATGCTTACCTCTATCGAAAATCAGCCGGCAGTAGATTTTCTTTTCCTTTTATTCTTATTATAATCTATTTTTTATTGTATTTCAAGAAAAATATATCGAAAAACGATAATTTTTTTGAGACCAAAAGGATATCTTATAGAGGATTTGGTATCGATGAAAATTCTGATACAATATATACTGAATATCAAAGCAACGTAAGATATAACAGTTCCATCTATAGTCGCCATGGTGAGCAACCTCAGGTAGCCTTGCCTCTTGTAGAATATACTGTCCGTGGAAAACAATATCGAAAAAGACTTGAGTATAAACATTTTATCCCTGTCTCTTCAGGAAAAATCCAAAAAGATATCTTTTCAAGTGATTATGTTTACGGCTCGGATAGGAGTCTAGACTTGAAAAAAATATTTCCCGTCGGCTCAGGTATGACGGTCTACTATAATCCTAAGAATCCAGAAGAGGCATATGTTGAGCGCTGCATCAGCAATGAAAAGTATTTTAAATATTTGTTTATCGGATTATCTATTTTCTTTCTCATTCTGATTGGAATTAATCTTTTCCGTATATTTTTGTAGTTTGAAAAGTCTATTTTTGGATATTGAGTGATAGAAATTTTATCTTTTTCAAAATCAGTTGAATTCAAATAGAGTAAAAAAGAGGATTGAACTCCTCTTTTTGCTTTCTTTATTTAAATTTAAAGCCTTCATAGACCAGATCTGCTTTAGGATTGGTCTTTTTAAATTCGTTGGCTAGTTTATCCATCATCTTGACAGGTCCGCACATGAAGACCGTAGTTTTGTCGTCCAAAGGATAATTCTTGAAGTCTAAATAGCCGGAGACCTTGCTATCGACCAAATGAAGGTCAAACTGCGGATTCTTGGCCACATAGTCCTTGAGTAGGTCTAGGTAAACAGCATTTTCTGCTCCAGTATAAGCGTAGTAGAAGCTGACTGGACGATCCAGATTAGGATTTTCACGGATATAGGAAATGAAGGGTGTAATGCCAATCCCACCAGCAATCCAAATCTGCTTTTCCTGCCCCTGATCAAGAATCATGTGGCCATAAGCTCGGTCAATAGTGACCTTGGTTCCCTCTTGGATCTTGTCATACAGTTTCTTAGTGTGGTCACCAGAGTTCTTGATGGTAAAGTAGACGATATTGTCGTGGCCGCCAGAGATAGAGAAAGGGTGCGGTGCTTTTTCAAATCCTTCTTGGAAAATCTTGACAAAGGCAAACTGCCCATACTGGTAGTCTAGCTTTTGACTAAGCTGGATCTTCAACTCCACGGTATCGTGGTTCAGTCGCTTGACCCGCATGATTTTTCCCAGATGGCGAAAGGCCAAACTTTGATAGAGGAAGATGATGTAAAAGCCAGAAGCTAAACCGATGATAGCGTAGAATCCGACTACGAAGCCTAGCAAGGTCGGTGTCAGGAGTCGACCGCCCATCAGCATATAAGCGTGAAAGAGGCCAAAGATATAGGCCAGATACACAAAGCGGTGAATCCAGCGCCAAGCCTCATATTTGATGTGCTTGCCGAGATAGGCCACCAGAACAATGCTGACAAAGAGATAGATGCCGACATTCCCAAGCTGGGCTGCCAGATGAGATCCCCATAGACTGCCGCCCATGGCAACATTGTGGAGAGCGAGCAGGACGACGGAAAAGATAGCTGTAAACTTATGATAGGCGTACATCTTTTCGATGCCATGGAACCATTTTTCCAATAGAGCGTTCCGAGTCGCAAGTAAAAAGGTCAGCGAAAGGGTAGTTAAGGCCAGACCGGGTACGATAAAGTTGGTCATCCCAGCTGAAGCCCAAGCATAGATGGTCAGGAATATGCTGACAGCGATAAGGGCGATTCCTTTGATAGATTTCATGATGGTTTCCTTTCTGGTTTTTATCACTACTTAGTTGTAAATGAATTTGTTACATTCTAACAAAGAAAAAACAAGCTGTCAAGATAAGAGCTTGTTTTGTTTTTGGTATGGATAGGTCAATTCTTCCGTTAGCCAAGCTATAGAAGAGATTTGTGATTTTACTCGTGAACTTCTGTAGCAGTCTCTTCCACTTTATCAGTCTCAGACTGGCCGAAAGGCAACTGCTTGCTCCAACGCGATAGGTTTTCTCGGATATCTTTGCCAATTTCAGAAAGATTAGGTATGCTAATGTCATCCTTCCAGCTTTGAACACGCATATTCAGCAGGAGCTTGGACAAGCGCAGCAGCATGTCACGTTCTTGGTCTGTTAGAGACTTAGCATTTTTCAGGATATCGAGGACTTTGTTAAAGTTTTCAACATTGGACAGTTCGTCGACAGACTGGATACCAGCATCCAAAATCAGTCCGAAAAAGAGGTCAAAAAAGTCTTTAAGTTCTTCATCTGAAACGGTGCTCACCCAATTTTTAAACGTTTTGTCTATCTGCAGGCTCTCTGCATCTAGTGTATCCAGCAATAGGAAAGAGTCTCCCTTGGTTTTCCACGAAAAGGTATCGTGCTGGGCAAAGCCGCCGATGGCACTGCTTTTGACAATCCTTGCTTCCTTAGGTGTTTCCAGCATCATGCCGACGATGGAGTTCTGAGGCAGGTAGCGTTTCATCCTTTCAACCAAAGCCTGATAGCCATCGCTTTCGATGACAGAGTGATTGAGACCGGGAGAGTCATAGCTGTAGATGGCTTCAATACGGTCTTGGAGCGACGCAACCATCTGACTGGCTGCATAAGAAGCCAGGTTTCCTCCTTTGGAATGGCCGGTTAGGATAAAATTGCCGGGCAGATTTTCTAAGGCTTTCTGCAGATAGCGGGCGGCCATTTTCTGAGCAGGGATCTGATCCATATAGGTCATGTGGAAGTCTTCCTTCCAGCCGACAATGGAGTCGTCCGTACCGCGAAAGACCAGAACATAGGTATCAGGCTTGATTTTGAAAATCAAGGCAGCGAATTGCTTCTGGATATCTTGGTCAACGTCATTGACATAGCCCATCAGTTTTAGATTTTTAAAACGGGTAGAGGCTGCGGCCGAATCCAATAGTTTCAGACGATTTTTGCTGACCATCATGGAGAGGTCGCGCGGTACTTGGTCGGCCAAATCCAGCAGTCGGCAGTCGCAGTAGGGGGACATGTCTTCATGCACTAGTTTGTCAAAAGGCAAGTAGGTTAGTTCTGTCAGAATTAGCAGATCCAGTTCATTGAAAGGTTTATCATAAATGCTGTCATGCTGGACTTCTTCAAGGTAAGTAAGAATATTGCTCATGTTTTATCTCCAATTTCTACTAGTTAGTATAGCATATTTTTCTGATAGAATTTCTCTTTTCCAGAAAAATCCTACCTTAGACTGAGGATGATAAACAAGCAAGCGCATTTTTTGGTATAATGTTACTAGCAAGCAATCGGGAGGGAAAGATGCACAAGATTTTACTAGTAGAAGATGATCCAGTCATTCGTCAGATGATTAAGAAAATGCTGGAACAGTGGGGCTTTCAGGTAGTGGCAGTCGAGGACTTTATGGATGTGCTGACTGTCTTTGTCCGAGAGGAGCCGCATTTGGTACTGATGGATATCGGCCTGCCCTTGTTTAACGGCTATCACTGGTGTCAGGAAATCCGCAAGATTTCAACGGTGCCTATCATGTTTCTGTCTTCCCGTGATCAGTCCATGGACATTGTCATGGCTATCAATATGGGGGCAGATGACTATGTGACCAAGCCTTTTGACAACAATGTCTTTCTGGCTAAAGTTCAGGGCTTGCTGCGCCGTTCCTATGAGTTTGGAAACGACCAGAGTCTCCTGGAGCATCAAGGTGTCATTCTCAATCTCAAGTCGACAGATTTGGTCTTTGATGGGAAAGTGGTGACCTTGACCAAGAACGAATTTCAGATTTTGCGGGTCCTTTTCGAGCATTCGGATGGTATCGTGGCGCGTGATGACCTGATGAAGGAACTCTGGAACAGCGACTTTTTCATCGATGACAATACCCTATCGGTCAATGTGGCTCGCCTGCGTAAGAAGCTTGAAGAGCACGGGCTGAAAAACTTCATCGAAACCAAAAAAGGAATAGGATACGGTCTCATCAATGGACACACAGGATAAATTTTTCTTTCTTAAATCTTACCTTTATTCACGGCGATTTTTTCTAGCTCTGCTGATTCTGCTGCTAGGCTTTATTCTGCTATTTGCCTTTGTCTTTGATACTTACCGCAGTCTGCTGGAATATGTCGCGCTCTTGCTGGCTTTTCTGTCTTTCTTGTTTATCGGAGCAGATGCTTGGACGGCCTTTAAGAGCTATCGCAGCCAGAAGCTACAGGTCTCCGCTCAGGCTCAGACTCCTCTAGAAAAGCTTTTGCAGGAACGAGTGGAGGAGCTGGAGTACGAGCAGAAGAATCAGCTCTTGGTTGAGCAGGAAAAATACAATGATTTGTTGGACTACTATACTCTTTGGGTTCATCAAGTAAAGACTCCTATTGCTGCCAGTTCGCTCTTGATTGGAGATTTGAAGGATAAGGAAGCCAAGTCTCAGCTAGAGCAGGAGCTCTTTAAAATCGAGTCCTACGTTCATCTGGTGCTCCAGTACCTCCGTCTGGAAAGCTTCCATGACGATCTAGTGCTGAAGCAGGAAAATTTGGCTGATTTGGTCAGAGAAGTAGTCAAGAAATACGCTCTTTTCTTTATTCAGCAAGGACTCAGCCTCAATCTTCATGACCTAGACCACACGATTGTCACTGATAAAAAGTGGTTTGTAGTGATTTTGGAGCAGGTTTTGTCCAATAGTCTTAAATACACCAAAGAAGGCAGTATAGAGATTTATTTTCACGAGGGCAGCCTCTACATCAAGGACACAGGTTTGGGGATTCAAAATGCTGATTTGCTGCGGGTTTTTGAGCGCGGTTTCTCAGGCTACAATGGTCGTCTGACCCAGCAGTCGTCAGGCTTAGGTCTTTATCTGTCCAAGAAAATTGCTGACCAGCTGGGACACAAGATTGCTATAGACTCTCAAGTTGGTCAGGGAACGACGGTTTCCATCGCCTTTCCTGAGAAGAAATTGATCTTTGAATAGGAGGAAGAAAATTGCTAGTAGTGGTTTATGATAGTCTGACTGGTTTGGGCAAGAAGTTTGCTAAAAGTCTGGGACTGCCTAGCCAGTCAGTCTGGAAAAAGCTGGAGGGACCCTGTATTTTAGTCAGCAGAAATAGCGGTGCTGGGCAGATTCCGTGGACGACCAAGCGCTTCATCAGAAAGTACAGACATCTAATCAAAGGCTTTGTCATCAATGGCAATCAGAAGCGTTATCCGCGGACCTTTTGCGGGGCAACGGATAAGATAGTGGAGCAGTATGGTCTTTGCCATATTCGTAACATAGAGGGCTCTGGAACAGAAGCAGACCGACAAGCTGTCAAAGGCTTTCTAGAACAGTTGCGGACGGAAGAAAGTTTTCATAAAAGCCACTAGGTTTTGTGCTATTTTAGGTAGATGCTTTGCATGATTTTTAAAAGTGACAAAATTGTAAGAATAAAACTAGCAAATGAAAGGTTAGGTTATGGTACTGACCTTTCTTTTTTATTATCATAGAGGCAAGAAATAAGAAGGAGACAGAAAAATGAAATCAAAAGGTTTGAATGCTTTTCAGTTGAAACTCTTCATGGCATTTCTTATGGTTTTTGACCATATCAGCCAGATACCGGGACTGGTGCCGGACGGCTGGGATGGCGTTTTGCATGCCCTAACCCGCTGTGTCGGAGCAGCATTTGCCTTCATGGCAGTGGAAGGCTTTCTCCACACTCGCAACCGTCTGGCTTACAATATGCGGCTCTTCTTTTGGGCAGCCCTGATGCAGACAGGAAACTGTATCCTGACGCTCCTCTTTCAGGAGAAGGGCATCTACCTCACTCACAATATCTTCCTGACCTTGGCCTGCGGGGTTCTCATGCTGAGTCTTTTCTTTGGTTTTTCTGAAAATGGCGGAGCTGCTAAGGATAGGAAGCATGGTTTGCGGATAGCGGCAGGAGTATTAGTCTTGCTGGCTGGGCTTGTCTTTAGCGAAGGCGGCATGGCTCTGCTTCCTTTCATGCTCTTGACCTACCTTTTTAGAAATCAAGTCTTTTTCAGAAACTTGTCCTATGTAGTTTGGGCGGGAGTTCTCTTTGCCATGAGTATTCAAATTTATCCAACCTTACAGGACACTCTGTCTATGTTGCTCTATAATTCAGACTGGCTCTTTATCAGTGTTCTTCCTCTCTTGCACTTCTATAATGGTGAGCGAGGATCCAGCAGCAAGTGGAGCAAATATTTCTTCTATATTTTCTATCCAGCCCACCTTTGGCTAATTGCTTTGATTGCCTTTTGGGTAAAATAAACTCCATCTCATCTTACAAAAGTGTAAGATTGCACTTTAAAATGTAAGCTTAGGTTATGGCTGGGCGTTTGGTATTGAGATAAAATAGACTTATCAATTAGGAGGCAGTTTATAAAAACTGCTAAAAGCAGGGCTTTGATAGGTTCCTGCTAAACAGAAAGGAAGCAAGATGACATTATTAGACGTACAACACGTGAAAAAGATTTATAAAACCCGCTTTCAGGGCAGCCAAGTAGAGGCCTTGAAGGACATTCACTTTACGGTAGAAAAAGGTGAATATGTCGCCATCATGGGGGAGTCAGGCTCCGGGAAATCCACCCTGCTCAACATCCTAGCCATGTTGGACAAGCCGACTGAGGGCCGCGTCTTTCTCAACGGAACTGACACGGCAACCATCAAAAATAGTCAGGCTTCCAGCTTCCGCCGGGAGAAATTAGGCTTTGTCTTTCAGGATTTCAATCTGCTGGACACCCTGTCGGTCAAGGATAATATCCTCCTACCTCTGGTGCTCTCCCGCCGTCCCATTACCGAGATGATGCAAAAGCTGGTTACGACCTGTAATGAGCTGGGGATTAACAAGCTGCAAGAGAAGTTTCCTTATGAGATTTCTGGAGGCCAGAAGCAGCGGGTCGCAGTAGCTCGGGCCATTATCACTGATCCTGAGATTCTGCTGGCGGACGAGCCGACGGGAGCCTTGGATTCCAAGTCTTCGGCAGCCCTGTTAGATGTCTTTGACGATATCAATGCCCGCGGTCAAACCATTCTCATGGTGACCCACTCAACAGCAGCGGCTAGCCGGGCAAAGCGGGTGCTCTTTATCAAGGATGGGATTCTTTATAATCAAATCTTCCGCGGTGACAAGACCGAGCGGCAGATGTTCCAAGAGATTTCTGACACTCTGACAGTTATGGCAAGTGAGGTGGGCAATCATGTTCAAACTAACGAGTAAACTGGCTTTGTCCAATCTGGTTAAAAATCGCAGTTTGTATTATCCATTTGCTTTGGCGACGGTACTGGCAACAGCAATTTTGTATAGTTTTGTCTCACTAGCTTATAGCCCGAATATGGAGACCTCTTATGGCGGTTCGGCAGCTCGCATGACCTTGCAGTTTGGCATCCATGTCATTCAGATTGCCGTCCTTATCCTCATTACCTATGCCAATAGCTTCGTGATGAAAAACCGCTCCCGAGAGTTGGGAGTCTATAGTCTGCTGGGCATGGAGAAAAAGCATCTGCTAGTCATGACCTTCTTTGAGCTCTGTGTTTTTTATCTAGCTACAGTTGGTCTGGGTATCTTGTCTGGTCTAGCTTTAGATAAGATGCTCTACGCAGTCCTTTTGAAATTGATGGGAATGCCGGCAGTTCTTGCCTCGACCTTTCAATGGCAGAATGTCTGGATGACTCTAGTCAGTCTGGGTGTCGCTTTTGCAGTGATTTTGTTGCTCAACTCTACGCGTCTTCTACGCTATAGCTCTCTGCATCTTGTAAAAGAAAAGAAAGCAGGCGAGAAGAAGGGACGCTTCCTTTTTCTGCAAACCTTGCTGGGGCTCCTGCTCATGGGTGTGGCTTATTATATGGCTTTGACCGTTACCAAGCCTGTCGCTGCTATCGGCAATTTCTTTATAGCTGTGGTCATGGTTATCATCGCAACCTATCTGCTTTTTAATGCAGGTTCGATTACACTATTACAATTTCTCAAAAAGCGCAAAGGCTACTACTATAAAACGCAGAATTTCATTTCTGTTTCCAATCTTATCTCGCGGATGCGTAAAAATGCAGCAGGATTGGCAACTATCTCCATTCTATCTACCATGCTCTTAGTGACTCTGGTCGGTACAATCAATATCTATGTTGGAGGTCAGGATTATATTACTACCTTGCATCCGAAGGATTATAATGTCAGTATCGTCTTGCCGAAATCGACCGATCAGAAGGAGGATCTGTTGGACAAGGTCCAGCAAGTCGCTCAGGACACAGATCTGAAGAAGCCAAGCTATACTACCTATCTCTACCAATCAGCCTTCATTACGAAACTGGCTGGTAATGATGTGACAGTTCCAATGCAAAGAGAGCTGGAGTCAGATACAAGTATCTTGACCAAGTCTGCAGGCACGATTACAGTCATCAATCGCCAGGATTATGAAAAAATGACAGGGGAAAAGATAGACTTAGCAGACGATGAAACCCTAGTTTACGGGAAAAATATTTCCTTAAATAAGGACAAGCCTCTCCGAGTGAATGGCAAGGACTGGAAGATTAAGCAGCTTTTATCGTCGAATTTCACGCATGGGGAAATCCCTAATCCAAACGATGTGACCATGGAGCAGGGGCTCTATATGGTGGTCAATGATAGCAAAGAGGTTAATCTCGATGTGGATCATTACTACTACATTGGAGTTGCTTCAGAGACTAAGGGCAGTAAAGAGTTCGTCGAGCAAGTCCAACTGGGGTTGAGGGACACTTTGGATCAGGAACAAGCTCAAGATAGTAGCTTCGCAATGGCTAGTGACCGTTATAGTGCAGAAAAGAGCTATCAAGAACTTACTGGAACCTTGCTCTTCATCGGTGTCTTCCTCTCCGTTATCTTCCTTCTAGGAGCCGTTCTCGTGATTTACTATAAGCAAATCTCTGAAGGCTATGAAGACCGAGATGGCTTTATCATCTTGCAAAAGGTTGGTTTAGATGAAAAGCAGACTAGAAGTACCATTCGCAAGCAGATTTTGACTGTTTTCTTCTTACCTCTCATCTTTGCTTTTCTACATGTAGCAGCGGTCTTTCACATGTTGCGCTTGATAGTTGCCCTACTGGGTGTGACGAATCTTCCTCTTTTGATTCAGACAACACTTGCAACTTGCGGAGTCTTCCTCCTGACCTATATTTTAGTTTTCTTACTGACTTCACGCAGTTACCGCAAGATTGTCGCCCGTTAAGAGCAAATCCCTGACCTCTGGTCGGGGATTTTTTGACGTCTGGATTTTCACCTCTCATCTCCCTCATTTTACCGCTTGTCCAAAAAGCCGAGATTTTTCAAAAACAACTTGCTATCATAGTCTCAGAAGTAAAGAAAAGGAGAAAAGATCATGTTAGTAGAAACGAAAAATCTTAGCAAGGTTTATGGCGATAAGGTGGCAGTTAATGATCTGAATATTCAGATTGAGAGAGGCAGTTTCACAGCTATTTTAGGACCAAATGGCGCAGGAAAATCCACGACCATTCAGATGCTGATAGGTCTCTTGCGGCCGACATCCGGGCAGATTTGCTATGCTGAAAAGCTTAAGTTGGGGATGGTTTTCCAAAACAGTGTATTGGACGCCCGGCTGACAGTTTTGGAAAATCTGACCATCAGAGCCAAGCAGTACAAGGAGATGCCGGCAGGTAGAATTGAGCGCTTGGTCTCTCAGCTAGGTTTATCAGCCTTTGCCAAGCAGCCTTATGGAACGCTGTCTGGTGGCCAAAAGCGTCGGGTGGACATTGCACGAGCCCTGCTCAATAGTCCCGACCTGCTCTTTCTGGATGAGCCGACGACAGGCTTGGACATTCAGACTCGGGAGAGTATTTGGAGCCTGCTCAAGCAAATTCAGAAAGAAGAGCAGATGACCATTGTCTTGACAACCCACTATCTCAATGAAGCAGATGATGCTGACAAGATCTATATCGTAGATCATGGTCAGGTCATTGCCAAAGGCTCTGCAGACCAGATTAAGCGGGACTATGCCCGCAATGTCTTACGGATTTTGAGTCAAGATTCAGCAAGTTTAGAGAAAAGCTTGCCAAGAGGCTACGCTTGGGAGCAAGTCAAGGAAGGGGAATTTATCCTCCACCCTAAAACGACTCAAGAAGCTCTGACCTTATTGGCTCAGGCTGGTCCCTATATCGAACAATTTGAATTCCAACCCGGAACCATGGACGATGCCTTTATGGCACTGACAGGAAGAGAGGTACGCTAATATGCTCGCTTTGATAAAACGTAATTTTTTACTTTATTTCCGCAACCGCAGTGGGGTAATTTTGTCCCTCTTCGGAGCCATTATTCCCTTTGTGCTTTATATCGTTTTTTTGAAAAATAATTACAAAGGCCATTCCAGCCAGCTGATGGACTTGTGGCTGATTGGCGGCGTATTGGCAGTTACAGGATTAACGACCACCTTGGCAGCTTTCTCTCGGCAGGTCGAAGACCGGGAGCGGAAGGTGACAGACGACCTCTTTATCACAGACTTGGGACCATGGGGCTTACATCTTAGTTATCTTGTCAGCTCTGTTATTATCGGCTTTTTGATGCAGGTCATTATGTTTGCCTTTATGCTCAGCTATTTTACGTTGGCGGATAACATTTCCTTTGAGTGGGTAATACTTCCTTACCTGGTTCTTCTGATGCTCTTAAACAGCCTCTTGGCCACACTGATAAATGCTCTGATTGTTCAATGCTTCAAATCAGTGGATAGTCTGGGAAAATTGGCGACAGTAGTCGGAGCAACTTCTGGTTTTCTAGTGGGTACCTATATCCCCATTGGAAGCTTGCCGAATATGGCGCAAAACCTGATGAAGCTTACGCCTTCTAACTACATGGCCTCTCTTTTCAGACAGGTTCTCATGAAAGAAAGTCTAGCAGATACTTTTGCTAATAGCAGCCAGTCAGAAGCAGCTTTTGAAAAAACAATGGGAATTCGCATTGAATGGCAGGAGCTCTTGACAAGGACAGAAACTTTCTATATAGTTGGAATAGTTTTAGTTGCAATAGCGCTTATTTGGATAGTGCAAAATATGATTGCCATCCGCCGGCTGAAACTACAATAGAATGTGAATAGGGAGCTTCCTCTTGCAAGCAAAATTTGAAACAGATCCAACCATTTCATCCAAGGATCCGCTGGTTGTGGTCAAGGCAGACCAGCTAGGGGCAGAAGCTAAGGCCATCTTAGATTATATAGAGCAGTACAAGGCTGGGCCTAGTGGCGTCCTGCCTATCAAGTCGGACGATAAACTGGTCATGCTGAAGACTGAAGATATTATCCTAGCAGACATCAACCAGACAACTCTAATGATTTACAGCAGAGAAGGCATCTACCAGACAACAGAGACCTTGACTCGCTTTCAGCAGCGGATTAGCAGCTCGAACTTTATCCAGGTTTCTCGGCATGCTGTCATCAATATTGACCATTTGGAGTCCTTGTCTGACAGCTTTTCTGGCAATATGACGGCCAAGCTGACCAATCAAATCAAGACCGAAGTCAGCCGTCGCTATGTCAAACTCTTAATGGAATATTTGGGAATCTAGGAGGTAAGTGATGAGTATAAAAAAATGTCTACACGCTATATTAATGGGCATCCAGACAGGGAGTGCAGTCTATCTGATTGTCCTTGCTCTCTCTATTCAAAAACATCCGCCCACAACAAGTAATATCATCAGTGTCATGGTGATGAGCGGTTTGATCGGACTCATCAGTTCAATGTTAAAAACTCTTGAAGACCGATTCCCTTTTTCAGTCTCGGTTTTGCTTCACTTTGTTGCGGTCGCAGTCTTGGTATGCTGCTTCATGGTTTACAATAACTGGGGATTTTTAATTGCCAACTGGCATTTCTGGCTGGATTTTATTCTGATTTATCTCTTTTTATGGCTCTTTCATTACTTGGATACAAATCTTAAGACCAAGAAGATTAACAGCGCCTTGGCTAAGCGCAGAAAGGAAAAAGAAGGCAAGTAACTTGCTGAAAAACGTTCTGACAAGCATATCATAAAAATAAATGGAGCTGGATCGTATCCTGCTCCTGTCTTTTTGTATCTAAAAAACTCAAGCTAGATTTTCTAGTTTGAGTTTTATGTGCTATTACACTCCCAATCTGATATGAGGGAAGTGGTTGTAGAGATAGTCAAAGGTTGACTGGAGTTTGGTGTCGGTTGTTTTACCAATGTTCTTAATAGGCATTTGGTATTTCTTTTGATTGTTTCGAATAGCAACTAAGGTTGAGTTTCTGTTTGAAGCAACGAAGCCGCGCTGCATGGTGAGAATGTGGTGGTAGAGATGGACGACCTGTTTGAGATCAATCGCCTTGAAACCTCGATAGTAGGTAATGAGATGGTCTTTATAAACAGCAATTTTCAGCACATCGTCGTGGAAAGAAGCTTGCTCAAGCAGGATATTGAGATTGTTCTTGGCCTCTGGATAGGCTGCATAGATTTCTTCGTAGGCAGCGATATTTTTCTTGCGGCCGATAATTCCCATAACGACAAAGAAAACACTGAGTCCAATCAAAAACAGAATGTAGAACATGAATGCAAGATTGTCAGATTCAAATTCAGTGATAGAAATATAGGAGCTGCTTGACATTACTGTGATGACTTCGGGATTGTCTGCTAGGAGACCGCGAACGAGGCTGCCATAATTAGAGATATATCCCTGATTTTTTTTAGGGGAGTTAGCATTAACATAGGAGCCAACGATTCGGACAGGATTTTTTTCCAGTTCGCCCTTTTTCTCTTTTTCCAAGAGTTGGGCAATCTGTTTGTCTCCCTTTTTAGCCTGCAGACCAACATATCCGTCTTGGTAAGCAACCAGCCAAACTTGAGTATTATCTTCTACTTCAATCAGAGCCTCTGGAAAAATATATGACACTTCAGCATAGACTGCTGAATCTGCTCCAGACTCGCTATTTCGGTCATAGGCAGTCTTGGTGTTGACTTTTTGGTATTGGATAAAGCCCATCACTGCAGCAACAACTAGAAAAATAAGAGAAATTACCAAAAAGGCGATGGTACCTTGGTTACGTCTTTCCTTGAGCATAGCTCAACCTCCAAAATATAATATAAAAAAGTAATTTGATTAGCAAACTATCTTTTTTGTATAGTATAACATAAATGCTTGACAAGTGGCAAAATTGTGTTAAAATATGAATGAACACAAAATAAAATTCATTCATAAAAGAGGCATGGAAATGGATAAAAAAAATGAGCTCCTGGCTGCGGCTAGGGAAGTCTTTGCGGAAAAAGGCTATAAAGCAGCTGGAATTTCTGATATTGCCAAGAGAAGCCATATGGCTGTCGGATCCTTTTATAAGTATTATGAGTCCAAGGAAGCTATCTTCTTGGAGGTTTATGTAGCTGAAAATAGCCGTATACGTGAGGAAATCATGCAACGCGTAGACTGGCAAGGCGAGCCCGAGGCAATCGTTGAACAGCTTTTTGCTGTCACTTTTGAATTGATTTCACCCAATAAAATTCTGGCTGAGTGGAACAAGCCAGGCATTTCTCAGCTTCTGCACAATTACTATAATCAGGATTCCGGACGAGCGTCCAATGCCTTTCATCAGTTTCTGATTCAGACCTTCAGCCAGCGCTTGCAGGAAGAGGGTTTTTCGAAGGAGAAAATAGCTGAGATCATGAAGGTTTATGACTTGATTTACTACATAGACATGCATGTCACAGAGCAGGAATTTTCAGGCTACTTCGATAGTCTTGAGACTTTAGTGAAATATTTTGTTAAGGGAATTTTTTCCAAATAGAGGAAATTCCTTTTCTTAGAACTAGTTATGAATGAATTTAAAAGAATATTCATTCATAAACAAAGGAGGTGATGTCTTATGTAGTGCGAATAGGAAAGGGAAGAAATGTGATTGCATAAGTATAAAGTTAATCATTTTTCGTCAAGATATGAATGAATAATTTTAATAGTTCATTCAAAAGTAGAAAGTGAGGAAATAGAATGAACAAGCAAGGAGGATTTGCTATGAGTGGAATGGCTATTTTGGGTATCTGTCTGGTCGCGATTGGTCTTTTGACCATTGGCTACGGCGGTGTGACAGTTGGTTTTAGTTTAAGTGTGGATTTTCAGTCATTTTTAGTCGGAGGTCTCATCATTGTCCTAATCGGAGCAGCTTTGATTCCGGGCTTGCCGGCAGTTGCTAAGCTGACGGCACTGGCTTTGACAACTTTGTCATTGCTGATTTACATTCACATGATGCCAGATTTAGAGTTCATGCTTATGCTCATCTCTGATGTTGTGGTTTTAGGCTTTGCGACTTGGTTTGCTATTCTTTTTTTAAGAAAGTAGGTGATGAAGATGATTGTAGTTTATGATTCAAATACTGGTATTGGAAAACGATTTGCAGAATCACTGGGCTATCCGATCCAGAGCATCAAGGAGAAACTGGAAGAGCCCTGTATTCTCATTACTCGAAATGCTGGTGCTGGGAAAATTCCGTGGTCTACCAAACGCTTTATCAAGAAACATCCTGGGCTGATTAAAGGTTTTGTTAACAATGGTGACTCTGTTAAACACGGCCGGACCTTCTGCGGAGCGACTGCCTTGATTATTGAAAAGTATGGGCTACAGCATATCTGCGATATTGACCAAGGCGGTAGTCCAGAAGATGTTAAGACTGTGCAGGCATTTTTGGCGGAGTGCTAGTCTCATCAAGTTTCGCATAAAGGGAGGACTCGTATGTCTGGGTTCAAGAAAATTGGGAGCTTGTTTCTGGCTCTGATTTCTGTCTTTATCCTAACGGCCTGCGGGCATGTACAGAAAGATCCTGACACTTCAGATAAGACGGAAAGAAATTCTTCCAAACAAGAAGAAGCAGATCAGAATCAGGTAGACGCAACTTCCAGTGCGTCACAGAAAGATTGACTTTTTTGTCAAAATAGAAGATCTTAATTTGTTCAATGATTTTTAGGTCATCTTTTGACCTGTTTTGTGTATCAATAGGAGAGAGAAGGCTTAGCATCTTCTTTCTCCTTTTTATGATCAAACCCTGTGAGCATTCCTATAGTTTTTTAATAGTCAATATGGTACAATGAATTAGTATTGTCTTTCCAGTGTTTGTCAAAAAGGCAGAAGAACATGAAAAGGGCGTGTTCGACTGGCTTGCCAATACGCTGTACTTTTAAACAAATTTTACTTGTGAGAAAGGAAGATTGCATGAATAAAAAACTAAGAGTATGGTTTCAGCTCATCATTCTCTGTCTAGGCGTGTTCCTGCCTTTCTTAGCTGGAACCCTTAAGGCTCATGCGGCGGAACTTAATGATGTCATCACTGAAATGCATCTCACCACTAACTCTGGTGAGCAGCTGACCAATGGTGTGGATATCTGGCAGACCTTCCGTGTCTATGCTAAGTTTGCCCTGCCGGACAACCAGGCTCATGCGGGTGATACGACAGTGATCCGCTTGCCGAATGAATTTACTTTTGGGAATTCCTCAGCTATTGAGCTTAAGGATGAAAACGGAGCCCTGGTGGCTAATGGAGTCCTGGATAGCGATGCCAAGACCATCACACTGACGTACACAGACTATGTAGAGCAGAAGTCTGGTGTCAGAGGCGAGTTTTTCTTCTATTCGCGGATTGACCACGAGGTTGTCACAGAGGAAAGGGATATTCCAGCTACTTTTACTGTAGGCAATAATAGGATTCCAGCCGGCAGCATTCACTATAATGGACCGCCGAAAAAGTATGAGTCTCTGCTAGAAAAGAGTGCTTTTCAATGGGATGCCGATGCTAAGAATGAAATCCGCTACAATGTGGCCATTAACCGTAACATGGGGAACTACAAAAATGTCTCTGTGACGGACAAGCTGGGTGATACAAACGCTAAGATTGTTCAAGACTCTGTACGGGTTTATAAGGTTTCTTGGCGCTGGAATAATGGTGATTGGGCGCGTGATTCGACTGAAGATGTAACAGCAGACTTCCAGTCTAAGATGACCTTTGGCGCTGAAGGTGATAGCTTGACAATCAACTTCGGTGATGTAGAAGGCTTCGGTTACCTAGTTGAGTACAAGACACTAGCTGACTACGATTTGGCTGATGGAGAGGTTGTAGGAAATAAGGCTACTATGAACTACAACAATACCGAGACCGTGTCTGTCACCAATGAATACTCTTATCAGATTGCTGGCGGAACATCCGAGGGTTATAACTTCAAGGTTAAGGTTCACAAGACAGATGAGTCTAATGCCTCTCTGAGCGGTGCAGTCTTTGAAGTGGTGCGGAAAGCGACTAATAAGGTTGTTGGCTCCATCACAACTGACGCGAATGGGAATGCGGAAGTTGGTAATCTTCTGCGCGACACTTATATCCTGCGTGAAACGACTGCTCCAGCTGGTTATGAACGCCTGACAGAGGATATTACTATCAGTCCGACGGATTTTGGTAAGACTTTGAACGTAGGCAGTCCAGCATCTGGAGATTCTGGAGACAGCAGATTGGTTGCAGTAAATGTCGTTAACAAGCAAACGCAAACTCCTGGAGACAAAAAGGTAACCTTCAGTAAGGTCAACCTAGCTGGTGAGGAAATTGCCGGTGCTCAGATTCAGATTTTCAAGGGACGGGAAAGCAAGGGCAGCCCTGTCGCATCTTGGACTTCAGAAGCTGACCAATCTAAGGAAATTAACCTAGAGCCGGGTGTTTACACCTTCCATGAAGAAGCGGCTCCGACAGGTTATCTGGCTGTGACAGATATTATCTTCCAAGTTAATGACGATGGCACAGTAACAGTGCTGGATGCTAATAGCAATGCTGTAGAATATATAGATGGTAAGCTATTTATCACTGACCAAGTGGCACCAGCTGAACCTGGTACGCCTGATAAAGCAGTTCAAGGCGGTATTAAACCAAATCAATCATCTGATTCTGATAAAGCAGCAGACGGTCAAGGAAAATCTAAAAAAGTTCTTCCTGCGACTGGCTCTGCTGAAAGCCTTGGACTAGTTCTTGCTGGTCTGGTAGTCCTGTCTCTTTTAGGACTTTACCGTAAGACTCGACTGAGCAAATAAACAAAGAGAGGGTAAGGCAGAATGCTTTATCTTCTTTTGTTTGCACATTTTTTGTCTAGTTTTTTTGCAGCTTACTAAGCAATTTCTTCCAGTTACTCATGCTGGGCAGCCACTTACGGAAAAACTCTTGTTTTTGTCTCAGAATCCTCTATAATAAATGGCAAATAGAAAAAGGAGACAGAAGATATGACAGATACAAAAATACAAGAGAAGCTGAAGCCAGGTTTGAAGTTAGCGGATTTTCAAAAAGATGGAGACATCTATCTGGCGCTGAATCCGGACTATGTCTCAGGGGACAATGCCAAGTATATGACCATGTACAATCGCTTTGCTCGCTGGTATGATTTGAGTGAGAAATGGCTGGGCGGTCTTCTCTATGGCAAGACAGTCGACAAGCTAAGAAGGGATCTGATGGCAGAAATAGAATGGAAGGATCATCTATCCGTCCTTTATGTCTCTATCGGGACTGGCCACGACCTGCGCTACATTCCTGAGAATATTGACCTGAAAAGCCTAGACTTTGTCGGGGCAGATATTTCCATAGGCATGCTAAAAAAATGCCAGAAATCCTGCGCCAAGAAGACCAATCTGCAGCTCTTTCATGCTTGTGCGGAGGACCTGCCCTTTGCGGATAATAGCTTTGACATCGTCTATCATATCGGCGGAATTAATTTCTTTAGCGATAAGGCCAAGGCTATGCAGGAAATGCTGCGGGTGGCTAAGCCAGGGACTAAGATTATGATTTCAGATGAGACAGCAGACTATGTGGACCAGCAATATAAGAAGAACCACTTCAGCAAGGACTATTTTAAGGACGCTACCGTTGATTTAGGAGAAATTGAGGCCGCTATACCGGCCGGTGTCAAGGAGAAGGAGTTGAAACTCCTCTGGGATGGGAAATTTTATGCCCTGACCTTTAGGAAATAAATGATTAGAACCGGACTTTGTTTCCGGTTTTTCTATGTTATTGAGGCTATTGATTGTCAGGCGCAATTGCTCCTAGCAATAGTGGTCTGATTTGCAAATGAACCATATAAATCGTCCACCTTTTCTAAATGACAAAAAGGTAAACAAATGTTAAAAAAATCTCCTTTTGTGTATAGCCATTTTTCTTATAGTATGATAAAATGTAGATGTAATGTATCTATAAAAGTTCGCTTTTTAGAAAGTGGGCACTGACAAGATGGGGAAGCTCAGTTAGTATACAATTACATTGTACATTTAAAACTGAATATTGTGAGAAAGGAAAATTGCATGAACAAAAGGATTAGAGCATTGCTCCACCTTATTATTCTTTTTTTAGGAGTAATTCTGCCATCTTTGGCTCCACTGACTCAGGTGCAAGCAGCTGAGATTGGTAATGCTATCACGGAGATGAGTATAAAGAATTCTTCTGGTGGAGAATTAACGCAGGGGGTTGATATTTGGGAAACTTTTCGAGTTTACGCAAAGTTTGTCTTGCCGGATAATCAAGTACATCAAGGGGACACGACAACAATCACCTTGCCTTCTGAGTATGCTTTTGGGAACTCTTCAGCTATTGAACTTAAGGA
The DNA here is from genome assembly GCF_050220005.1 of Streptococcus sanguinis. Classification (GTDB taxonomy): domain Bacteria; phylum Bacillota; class Bacilli; order Lactobacillales; family Streptococcaceae; genus Streptococcus; species Streptococcus sanguinis_Z. The sequence continues at coordinate 1,702,322 of NZ_CP071413.1, read as the reverse complement.
CAGCTCGGATAACGTAGTGGCAAATGGATTTTTGGATTCAACCAACAAGACCATTACTTTGACCTATACAAATTATGTTGAGCAAAAGTCTGGTGTCCAAGGAGAATTCTTCTTCTATGCACGAGTTGACCATGATGTTGTGAGACAAGAAGGTGACTTGAATGGTGGATTTACCGTAGGAGGTCGGATGTTGTATCCGGGAATCGTCCATTATAATGGACCACCCAAAAGATATGACTCAAAAATTGAGAAGAGCTCTTATCAGGCAGCGGAAGACGGTAAGAATGAAGTTCATTACAATATTGCGATTAACCGCAATATGGAGCATTATACCGATGTAACGATTACTGACAAGATTACCTCGCCTAATTTTAAAATCATGAGAGACTCAATTCGGGTCTATAAAATTGCTTGGCGCTGGAATAATGGAGATTGGGTGCGGGATTCAACAGAAGACGTGACAGCTAATTTCCAATCAAAAATCACGGAAAATGCTGCTGGTGATGGATTCACGATCGACCTTGGCGACATGGATGGTTTCGGGTATTTGCTGGACTATAAGACAAAAGCAGATTACGATCTTGTTGATGGTGAGCGTGTTTCCAATAGTGCTACCATGACCTATAATGGTGGTCAAACAACGACATCAGCTGAAAATCGCTCTTATCAGATTGCCGGCGGTGTTGGAGAAGGCTATGTTTTCACTATTAAGCTCCATAAGGTCAATGAAAATGGTGAGAACCTGCAAGGTGCAGAATTTGAAGTTGTTCGTGATCGGAGCGGTGCAGTTGTCGGAAAATTAACCACAGATTCTAACGGGAATGCCAACTTGGGTGACTTGTTGCGTGATGATTATACCATCCGTGAAGTGACTCCTCCTACAGGATATGATAAATTAACTGAGGAAATTAAGATTGGTTCCCAGGATTTTGGGTCAGACAAATCTGTATCGCGTGAAATCGTCAATAAGAAGACGGTAACCGAGCAGGATATAACCTTCAAAAAGGTAGATCCAAACGGAAAATTAATTCCTGGTGCGGAACTAAAAATCTATAAAGGTGATCATGTTGAACAGGAAGAAGCTCCTGTTGCAGACTGGACTTCAGAAGAAAATACTTCTAAAGTAATAAAACTGTCTCCAGGAACCTATACGCTGACTGAAGCTAATGCTCCTGCTGGTTATCAATATGTAGAAGATATCACATTTACTGTCGGCGCTAATGGTACTGTTGCTCTTGTGAAAAAAGGAGCAGAAGATACCGTTCAAGCAGCGGGTTCAATTCTGACGATTACTGACAAGGAGGACAATAGTCCTAAACCCATTACCTTCAGTAAGGTCAACCTAGGCGGTACTGAGATTGCTGGTGCTCAAATTAAGATTTTCAAAGGCAACAAAGCGCAGGGTCAAGCTGTTGAAAGCTGGACTTCTGAAGCTAATCAGTCTAAAGAAATCAATTTGGAGCCTGGTATTTACACCTTCCATGAGGAAGCAGCTCCAACTGGTTACCTGAAAGTAACCGACATCACTTTCCAAGTCAAACATGACGGCACAGTGGAAGTGACCAATGTCGGCGAGAAAGACTCCAAAGGAGAAAACAATAAGGTTGTGACTGACGGAGCAATCTTGAAGGTAACAGACAAGGATGACGACTCAGAACGAGATGTGACGATCAAGAAAGTAGATCCAAACGGGAAGGAAATTCCTGGTGCGAAATTGAAACTCTACAAAGGCAGTCAGATTCGTCCTGAAGCTAAGCCTCTTGCAGAGTGGACATCCGAAGCCAACGCATCTAAGGTAGTAAAATTAGCTCCAGGAACTTATTCTCTGAAAGAGAGCCTTGCTCCTGCTGGATTTGTAGCTGTAGAAGATATTAAATTCACAGTTCATTCTGATGGCACCATTACAGTTGATGCTAAAGGAGCAACAGATTCTGTTGAAGCAAATGGCTTGGTTCTTACTGTAACCGATAAAGAGGACAATAGTCTTAAAGCCATTACTTTCAGTAAGGTCAACCTCGGCGGTACAGAAATTGCTGGTGCTGAGATTAAGATCTACAAGGGCGAGAAAGCTGAAGGTACAGCAGTAGAAAGCTGGACTTCTGAAGCTAATCAGTCTAAGGACATCAATTTGGCACCTGGTACTTATACTTTTCATGAGGAAGCAGCACCAACAGGCTACCTCAAAGTAACCGACATCACTTTCCAAGTAAAAACTGACGGAACAGTAGAAGTGACCAATGTCGGAGAGAAAGACTCTAAGGGTGAAGACAACAAGGTCGTAACCAACGGCTCAACTGTTACAGTGACTGACAAGGATGATGATCTCCCACGTAAGGTGACCTTCAGCAAGGTCAACCTCGGCGGTACTGAAATCGCTGGTGCTGAAATCAAGATTTATAAGGGCGAAAAAGCTGAAGGCCAAGCAGTCGAAAGCTGGACTTCTGAAGCTGGTAAGTCTAAAGAATTAAACTTGACTCCAGGTACTTATACTTTCCATGAGGAAGCAGCCCCAACCGGCTACCTCAAAGTAACAGACATTACTTTCCAAGTAAAAACTGACGGAACAGTAGAAGTGACAAACGTTGGCGAGAAAGACGCTAAGGGCGAAGAGAACAAGGTCGTAACAAACGGTTCAACTGTTACAGTGACCGATAAGGATGATGATCTCCCACGTAAGGTGACTTTCAGCAAGGTCAACCTTGGTGGAACAGAAATCGCTGGTGCAGAGATCAAGATATACAAGGGCAACAAGGCTGAAGGCACAGCAGTCGAAAGCTGGACTTCTGAAGCTGGTAAGTCTAAGGATATCAACTTGGCGCCTGGCACTTACTCCTTCCATGAGGAAGCAGCACCGACCGGCTACCTCAAAGTGACCGACATCGCTTTCCAAGTCAACCATGATGGTACAGTGGAAGTGACTAGCGTAGGAGAAAAAGACGCTAAGGGTGAAGAGAACAAGGTTGTAACCGATGGTTCCAAAGTGACTGTAACCGATAAGGACGATGATCTTCCGCGTAAGATTACCTTCAGTAAAGTAAACCTTGGTGGAACAGAAATCGCTGGTGCACAAATCAAGATCTTCAAAGGCGACAAGGCCGAGGGTGACGCAGTCGAAAGCTGGACATCTGAAGCAAATAAGTCTAAGGACATCAACTTAGCCCCAGGAACCTACACCTTCCATGAGGAAGCCGCTCCAACCGGTTACCTCAAAGTAACCGACATCACATTCCAAGTGAAAACTGACGGCACAGTAGAAGTGACAAATGTTGGTGAGAAGGACTCTAAAGGTGAAGAGAACAAGGTCGTAACAAACGGCTCAACTGTTACAGTGACCGATAAGGATGATGATCTTCCACGTAAGGTAACTTTCAGTAAGGTCAACCTTGGAGGTACAGAAATCGCCGGTGCTCAGATCAAGATCTACAAGGGCGATAAAGCTGAAGGTACAGCCGTTGAAAGCTGGACATCTGAAGCTGGTAAGTCTAAAGAATTGAACTTGACTCCAGGTACTTATACCTTCCATGAGGAAGCCGCTCCAACCGGTTACCTCAAAGTGACCGACATCACCTTCCAAGTCAAACAAGACGGCACAGTGGAAGTGACAAACGTTGGCGAGAAAGACTCTAAGGGTGAATCAAACACCGTTGCGACCAATGGTTCAACTCTGACCGTAACGGATAAAGACGATGACCTACCGCGTAAGGTGACTTTCAGTAAAGTTAACCTTGGTGGAACTGAAATCGCAGGAGCTCAAATCAAGATCTACAAGGGCGACAAGGCAGAAGGCAATCCAGTAGAAAGCTGGACATCTGAAGCTGGTAAGTCTAAAGAATTGAACTTGACTCCTAGTACTTATACTTTCCATGAGGAAGCAGCACCAACAGGCTACCTCAAAGTGACAGACATTACTTTCCAAGTAAAAACTGACGGAACAGTAGAAGTAAACAATGTCGGAGAGAAAGACTCTAAGGGTGAAGAGAACAAGGTCGTAACCAACGGCTCAACTGTTACAGTAACGGATAAGGACGATGATCTTCCACGTAAGGTAACCTTCAGTAAGGTCAACCTCGGCGGTACAGAAATTGCTGGTGCAGAGATTCAAATTTTCCAAGGCAAAGAGGCAACTGGTAATCCTGTAGCGAAATGGACTTCAGAAGCAAATACATCGCATGAGCTTGGATTAGCTCCTGGAGTATATATCTTCCATGAAGCTGCAGCCCCAACCGGTTACCTAGCTGTTACCGACATCGTGTTCCAAGTGAATCTCGATGGCACAGTAACGGTTGTAAATGCTGATGGAAATACAGTAGAATACAAGGATGGGACGTTAGTCGTAACTGACCAAACGAAACCGACTGGCCCAGACAAGGATCCGTCTAAAAAAACAGATGAACCAGATCCGAAAAAATCAAATCAAGATAAACCAATAGAAAAAGACCAAGATAAACCTGGAGATAAGGGGAAGACGAAGAAAGTTCTGCCTTTCACAGGTACAGAAATCAGCTTTACGCTACTTGCTTTCGGTCTGATTCTGATAGTTGGTTGTGGGGTTTATTTCGGAATTCGTTTCAAAAAATAAAACAGAAAACAAGTGTCAATGAACATTGACGCTTGTTTTTTTATGCAACTGACCATCCTTTTCTTACCGGATACCTGATGGTTAATACCACTTACTGAAAAGCCCTTGTTTTTGCCTCTGAATCTTCTATAATAGTTGTCAAAGAAGAAAGGAGATTTTTACTATGTCTAAACAAATTGTAGACCCGATTCAATTGCGTCACGGTGCCAAATTAACCAACCGTTTGGTGCTTTCCCCTATGTATACTTTCAGTGGCTTAGAAGGAGGATTTGTGTCTGATGATACTTTGCAATACTACGGAGCACGCTCTCAGACAGCAGGACTTTTGATTACTGAATTTCATTATGTTAGTCCATCAGGAGGGCCTTGTTACCAGACTGGCTATCCGGTTCAATTAGGTATTTACTCTGATGCCCATATCAAAGGGGAGAGAAAATTAGCAGCTGCCCTTCAGAAGTATGGCAATAAAGCGATTTTGCAGCTTCATCATGGTGGGATAGCAGCTTCTGGCCGTGCTATGAAGGGTGAGGAAGTATTAGCTCCAAGTGCCTTAGATTTTTCTTTCCTGCCATATCCGGTGAGAGAATTGACCGATGAAGAAATCCTTGAAATTATCAAGGATTTTGGCCGAGCAGTCAAACGTGCAGTTCAAGCTGGTTTTTCAGGAGTGGAAATCCATGGTGCCAACCACTATCTGCTGCAGCAATTCTTTTCTAGCACTTCCAATGTTCGTCAGGACAGATGGGGCGGAACTTTGGAAAAACGTATGGCCTTTCCTTTGGCGGTAGTCGAGGAAGTGGAGCGTGCTGCGGCCATGTATGCGCCAGAAGATTTTATTATTGGCTATCGGATTAGCCCAGATGAAATCCATGAAGATCAAGTAGGCTATACTTATGAAGAAGCCAAACTTTTGGTCAAGGAGATAGTCAAGCACGAACTAGACTACATCCATTTGTCGCTTTTGGGCGGCTATGCTTCAAAAGCTGCAGGATCAGACAAGAGCTATGCAGATCATTTTAAGGAGGTGATGGATGAGCAAACCAAACTGATTACAATCGGTGGTGTCTTTAGTCAGGAAGATGCAGAAGCTGCTATTGAGGATACGGCTGCGGATTTGGTTGCAATCGGCCGTGGTACCTTGATTGACCCGCTGTTTGGCTATAAAATACAGACGGGACAAGGAGCAGAAATTGTCCATGAGATTAGCCCTGAGCAGTTGAAAAATTCTCAATTGACACCGGGCTTGCTTGAAGTGTTCAGCCGTAAGGACTCTGGTGGGCTGCCTCCTCTACCTGGTCATGACAGTATTACCCACCTTCATACTGGTAAATTTGGGGATGAGGGGCAGTAAGAATAGCCTATTCAAGATAATATTGACAGAAATTTGAAAACCCTCTGGTAAGAAAACTTCTATATCTAGAACTTTAGGAAATATATCATGAAAACCGGAAACAAATTCCGGTTTTTTTAATTCGCTTGATGAAAGAAGCCGATAGGTATCGGTGAATTTAGGCCTATTGACGCAGTTTAAGGGAAATCGAAAACTATTTTTCTAAGTGACAAAAATGTAAGTTTAAAGGCTAAAATGAAAGGTTATCTTATGGCAGCTAGTCTGGGAATTCGGTATCCTATAAGTGTAAAGAAAAAGAAGATAAACGTCTTCCAAACTAATAATCAGATTTCAAGAAGGAGGCTTGCTATGAAAATCAATCTTTTTAACCATCGTCAAAGTAAACCTAAAGCTCAAAAGATTTCCAAGGAAGAAATCGAGAAGACTCGCCTAGGCTGTGCTTCCAGTCAATATTATTTCTGGCTGCAGTACAGTCACTGAGAGATTCTAGTATTCAAGGATAAGAGAAAGGTCAGTTGACTTTTCTCTTTATCCGACTTGGAGCACAAGATGACAAAAATGTAAGATTGGCAGGCAAAATGAAAGATTAGGTTATGGAAACTTGTCTGTCTTTCCGGTATGATAGTAGTATCAAGTTAAATAAAGAAGAGGTTCGAGTATGACATTATTAGACGTACAGCACGTGAAAAAGATTTATAAAACCCGCTTTCAGGGCAGCCAAGTAGAGGCCTTGAAGGACATTCACTTTCCGGTAGAAAAAGGCGAATATGTCGCCATCATGGGGGAGTCAGGCTCTGGGAAATCCACCCTGCTCAACATCCTAGCCATGCTGGACAAGCCAACAGAGGGCCGCGTCTTTCTCAACGGAACTGACACGGCAACCATCAAAAACAGCCAGGCTTCCAGCTTCCGTCGGGAGAAATTAGGCTTTGTCTTTCAGGACTTTAATCTGTTGGATACCCTATCAGTTAAGGATAATATTCTCCTGCCACTGGTCCTATCTCGCCGTCCCATTACCGAGATGATGCAAAAGCTGGTTACGACCTGCAATGAGCTGGGGATTAACAAGTTGCAAGAGAAGTTTCCTTATGAGATTTCCGGTGGCCAGAAGCAGCGGGTTGCAGTGGCTCGGGCCATCATCACAGACCCTGAGATTCTGCTGGCGGACGAGCCGACGGGAGCCTTGGATTCCAAGTCTTCAGCAGCCCTGCTAGATGTTTTTGACGACATCAATGCCCGCGGTCAAACCATTCTCATGGTAACCCACTCAACGGCAGCAGCTAGCCGCGCCAAGCGGGTGCTCTTTATCAAGGATGGGATTCTTTATAATCAAATCTTCCGAGGAGACAAGACCGAGCGGCAGATGTTCCAAGAGATTTCCGATACTCTGACAGTTATGGCAAGTGAGGTGAAAGACTAGTGTTTCGATTAGCAGCAAAATTGGCGGTATCCAATCTGATTAAGAACCGCCGTCTCTATTATCCTTTTGCACTGGCTACCTGTGTGGCTGTAGCCATTTCTTATATTTTCAACTCCTTGGCTTTTAATCCCAATCTATCCAAAATGACAGGTGCCAGCTCTGTTATCCTCGTTTTGGTTCTAGGGGTTGTTATTGTGAACATCACAGCTGGAATTATTGTCTTTTATGCCAATCAATTTGTTATGAAGAATCGCTCCAAGGAGTTGGGACTTTATGGTATGCTAGGTCTCAATAAACGCCATCTCTTTGTTATGACTTTTATTGAGCTTCTGATTTTCGGGCTAATGGCTGTAAGCTTGGGGCTGACTATTGGTGTTCTCTTTGACCAGCTGATTTATGCCTTTTTGCTCAAGCTCATGGGTACCAAGGTGGTTTTGGTTTCAACTTTCCAGCTACCGGTCTTGATTCTTGTTTTTATTTTCTATGGCTTTATTTTTGCAGGCTTGGTCTTTGTTAATGGTTGGCGAATTCTGCGTTTTGATTCTCTGAAGATGGCTAAGGAAAAGGCTAGCGGAGAGAAGAAGAGCCGTTTTTTACTGCCACAGACCTTTATTGGTCTGGCAGCTCTGCTCTACGGCTACTATCTGGCTCAGACTGTGCGTAATCCTATGGAAGCAATCTTCATCTTTTTTGGAGCAGTCCTCTTGGTTATTTTAGGAACCTACCTGCTCTTTAACGCTGGTATTACAGTATTTCTGCAGCTTCTGCAAAAGAACAAAAAGTATTACTACCAGCCCAATAATATGATTTCCGTCTCAAATCTTATTTACCGGATGAAGAAAAATGCAGTGGGGTTGGCTACTATTTCCATCCTATCGACAATGGTTCTAGTGACCTTTTCTGCCGGCATGAACATCTATTCTGGCGCGGAATTTATGCAGAAACTTATGTTTCCGCATGATTTCTCTATCAATGGCGGTGTGAATGCAAAAAAAGAACAGCTGGATCAGGTCTTGACAGAGTTTGTAGCAGAGAATCAGCTGAAGGTCAAGCAACAGGAGACCTATCAGTTTTATTCAATGGGTGTCAAGAAAAAAGAGGGTAACAGCCTAGATATTTATCCTAAGGGACAATGGACTGTGTCACCCAATACCTATATCTTGATGTTTTCCAGCGAGGATTACGAAAAGCTGACAGGAAAGGATCTGTCTTTGCAGGAAAATGAGATTGCTGTTTTTAACAAGGGAGTGGAGCTGGATTATAAGCAGCCTCTGCAGCTGGCTGGCCAAAACTTGACAATCAAGACAGTCCTGTCTGAAGATTTTATCTTTCACAAGATTCCAGATGAGTATAATATCATCATTCCTAAAGGTCTGTATCTGGTAGCCAAGGATCCTAGTCAACTCTTAGCTCCGCAGATGGAGCAGCAAGCTATTAATCCTGTACTCTATGGTAGTCTGGATATTGAAGCATCAGAAGATGAAAAGGCTAAGCTGGATACAATCTATCAAAAGAAAATGGCGGACTACAACCAGTCCCTACCAGAAGGTGCTGGAGGTGTCCACGGTCAGACTGGTGTGATTGGCATACTTGAGATTAAGGGTATGCTGGGTGGTGTCTTCTTTATAGGGATTTTCCTCTCTATTGTCTTCATGATGGGAACAGTGCTGGTTATCTACTACAAGCAAATTTCCGAAGGTTACGAAGACCGTGATCGCTTCATCATCCTGCAGAAAGTCGGCTTAGACGAGCAGCAGACTAGAAAGACCATTCGTAAACAGGTACAGACTGTCTTCTTCCTGCCCCTAATCTTTGCCTTCCTTCATTTGGCTTTTGCCTATCACATGCTCAGTCTCATTTTACAGATGTTGGGCGTGCTCAACGCAAGTCTTATGTTAGTGGTGACTCTGGGGGTTTGCGCTCTGTTTATTGCAGTATATGTCGGTGTCTTTCTCATTACTTCTCGCAGCTATCGTAAAATTGTGGCTATGTGATAGCAGAGACAGGCTTCATATACCTTTCATCTATGTTAAAAACCTAGGCTGAGATTTCTCTCAGCCTTTCTTTTCGGTATTTTTCTGAGAAAGATTCCTAAAAGCGTGGAAATATGATAAAATAGGACGTTAATGCAATTAGGAGAATAAAAATAGATGAATATATTTAGAAAAAAAGATGCCAGTAAGGATAGAACGGGCATGCGCCGTCATTTAAAAATTCCAGATCTGATTTTGCTTGGTATTGGTGCCATGGTAGGAACTGGGATTTTCACCATCACAGGGACTGGGGCAGCCAAATATGCTGGGCCAGCTCTGACCGTTTCGATTGTCATTTCAGCGCTTTGTGTGAGTATTTCGGCCCTTTTTTACGCTGAGTTTGCTTCACGGATCCCGGCCAATGGCGGAGCCTATAGTTATATTTATGCGGTTCTGGGAGAATTTCCTGCTTGGCTGGCTGGCTGGCTGACCATCATGGAGTTCATGACCGCTATTTCAGGTGTTGCCTCTGGCTGGGGTTCTTATCTGAAGGGCTTGCTGAGCGGCTTTGGCATCCAACTGCCGGCAGCTCTGAATGGCACCTTCAATCCAAAAGCAGGTACTTATGTGGACTTGCTGCCTATTCTGGTCTTGGCCTTTGTTACGGGAGTTGTCCTTCTGAACTCCAAGGCAGCCCTGCGCTTCAACTCAGCCTTGGTGGTCTTGAAATTCTCAGCCTTGGCACTTTTTATCATTGCAGGATTTTTCTTCATCAAACCAGAAAATTGGTCTAACTTTGCACCTTTTGGCTTTGGAGAAATTTATGGCGGCAAGATCGGCATCATGGCTGGGGCTTCACTCATGTTCTTTGCTTTTCTGGGCTTTGAGTCCATTTCCATGGCGGTCGATGAAATCAAAGAGCCTCAAAAGAATGTTCCGCGTGGGATTGTCTTATCCTTGAGCATCGTGACCATTCTCTATATTTTGGTGACCTTGGTCTTGACTGGGGTTGTCCACTATAGCAAGCTGGATGTCTCAGATGCGGTGGCCTTTGCCTTGCGCAGCATCGGACTTGGCTGGGCAGCCAACTATATCTCTGTCGTCGCTATTTTGACTCTGATTACGGTCTGTATCTCCATGACCTATGCTCTGTCGCGGATGATTTACAGTATTGCGCGTGATGGTCTCTTGCCCCGCTCTTTCAAAAAATTGACAGAGAACAGTCGGGTTCCAAAGAATGCAACGATTTTAGTAGGGATTGCCTCAGCTGTCTGTGCGGGTATCTTTCCCTTGGCTAGCATTGCCTCTTTCCTAAATATCTGTACCTTGGCCTATCTGATTTTATTGGCACTGGCTGTCTTGAAATTGCGGAAAGATCAAGGAATGCCAAAAGCTGGAGAATTCAAAACGCCTTTAGTACCTCTGACACCAATTTTATCCATTATCATCTGCCTGTCCTTCATGACCCAGTATACCAAGGAAACCTGGCAGGCCTTTGGAATTACCCTAGCGCTGGGAAGTCTCATCTATGCCTTCTATGGCTATCGAAACTCTGAAATCGCTGTAAAAGAGAAGTAGGATGAGGTATTGCTATTAAGCAGAAAGTAGAAGGAGAAAAGAATGAAGAACCTTAACCTAACCCAAAAGAAGAAAATCTGGCTCTTTGCCCTTGCTTTTATCGCTTTGATCTTACTAGCGATTGTAATCAATATTCAGCTGAACCAGCCTGAAGATATGCATGCTGATTATGTCGGGCTTTGGAAGTCAAGGTGGCATGAAGAAAATAAAGACTGGCTCTATCCACTGAAAAATATCTGTCTCCTTATTCTGGCAGTTCTAGCTGGGTCTGGTTTGATGATTGCATTTTCCAAGAGTGAGAGATGGAAATAAGCTTTTGAAGATTTAAACGAAATAATCTTACAAAAATGTAAGATTGACGATGATAAATGTAAGGTAGAGACATGGAAAACGTGTCTCTATTTTGCTATAATCAGCTCAGGAATCCTCACAAGAAAGGTTGTGCAATTATGAAAAAAGTCCTTTTAGGTTGCTTGGGAACAGTACTGGTTTTGCTTGCTCTTTTAATAGGTTTTCTGGCCTACTTTGGTCCAGACTATGGAATTTTTCTTTTCCCACCTAGCCCGCAGGACTACGCCCGCTCGGTCGTGAAAAAGCTTGATTTTGGTCTTTATACGGACAAAGATTGGGAAAATGAGAAAAACAAAGCCTTAGAGAAGCTTGAATCTGCCAAGACTTATCAAGACACCTATCCTGTCTTGGAAGAATTAACAAAAGAGGCTGGCGGGAAGCATTCTTATTTTTTAAGTCCACAGGATAATCCCGAAAATAGTCCAGAAAGCAAAAATCAGCCTGAAGTGCAGAATCGGGAGGGTGTTCTCTATTTAAAAGTTCCTGCTTTCACTGGTGATGCACAGGCAGCGGAGGCTTATGCTAAGAAACTTTCAGCAGCTCTTAAAAAGGATGACTATCAGGCGGTTCTTGTGGATTTGAGAGGCAATACCGGTGGGAATATGTATCCGATGATTGCTGGACTGTCCTCTCTCTTGCCTGATGAAGATCTCTTCCAATTCGTTGAAAAAAATGGAAGCAAGAGCGCGGTTTCTCGATTAGATATTCTGAATCAGCTTGGTCTGGAGCAGACTGATGAAAAAGCAAAGAAAGCGCCCATAGCTGTCCTTATCAATGGGAAGACAGGCAGCTCAGGAGAAATGACTGTTTTAGCTTTTAAGGGATTGGAAAACGTTAAAATATTTGGTCAGCCAACGGCAAGCTATACTACGGGAAATAATTATTATCAACTGTATGATGGAGCGGTTTTGCTCTTGACTACCTCGAGTATCCTAGATCGCACGGGCAAGCTTTATGAGAATGAGGCAATTCAGCCCGATGTCCTAACAGACCAGCCTTTAGAAGAGGCGGAGTCTTGGTTGAAGGGACAGATAGGAGAATAGTTCATTGAAAGCAGTCAAAGAGACTGCTTTTCTGCTATAATAAAGGGAAGAACGGGGTGACAGATGATTCGTAAAATAAAACTAAGTGACGCCGCAGCCATTCAGCGACTCAATGCTGAGTGTCTGGGCTACGATTTCGATAGGGAAGCGGCGGAAGCGCAACTGAAGAGGCTGCTAGAGAATGATCAGCATTTGATTTTGGTAGCTGAAGAAGGCGGACAGGTCATAGGTTACGCTCATGCGGCTAGCTACGACTGTCTCTATTTCCCGTCCTTGCTCAATCTCTTGGCTTTGGCTGTCGCTCAGGATTTTCAAGGGCAAGGACATGGCAGAGCGCTGATGCAGGCCTTGCGTGAAGAGGGAAAAGCAGCAGGCTACACAGGAATTCGGATTAATTCAGGCATTTCCCGCTCATCAGCCCATGAATTTTATCGCAGCCTCGGCTGCAGCGAAAAAGCAGACCAAAAACGATTTTATTGGGAGTTTTAGAGAAAGGAGGAGTAGATGATGATTGAACCGCTAACCCAGCAGCATGCTTTGGAAATTGCTAACGACTGGCATTACGAGGTGCCTTATGATTTTTATGATATGAAAAATGACCTGGAGGATTATGAAGAAATGGTTTCCCCTGAAATGCGTGGGGATCGTTATTTTCAAGTCCTGAGAGAAGGGGAACTCTATGGATTTTTCTGCTTAGAGCAGAAAGGAGAGCGAATTTTGGAGCTTGGTTTGGGGACGAAGCCGGAGCATTGCGGAAAAGGTCAGGGTGCTACATTCTTGCAGGAAATTCTGGACTTTATCATAGAAAATTTTGCACCCCAAGTCATCAGGTTATACGTGGCTGACTTCAATCACCGAGCCCAGCAGCTTTATCTCAACATGGGCTTTGAAGTGGTGAGGCGCATTCCGCAGGAAAGCAATGGCGATATTCATCTCTTTGTGGATATGGTGAAGAAGGTCTAATTTTAGACTTTGTTGCAAAGTAGCAGATAAACCTGTTGACAGTCAAGCAAAAGTCGTCCAATATACTTATGACTGCTGAAGGCTAGCAGGGAATTTATAAATGAATATCAATAAACAAAAGGAGAAAACCATGACATTTGAAGAAATTTTACCAGGCCTTAAGGCCAAGAAAAAATATGTACGTACAGGCTGGAGTGGAGCGGAAAACTACGTCCAGCTCTTTGATACGATTGAGCAGAATGGGGTGGCTCTTGAGGTGACACCTTATTTCCTCATCAATGTTTCAGGTGAAGGGGAGGGTTTCTCCATGTGGAGTCCGACTCCTTGTGATGTCCTCGCGACAGATTGGGTGGAAGTAGATGACTAAGACGGTACTGGTGACGGGAGCTAGCTCTGGCATCGGCCGAGCTCAGGCTCTGACCTTTTTGGAAAATGGCTACCGGGTTTATGGGGTGGACAAGGATGAAACCCCTGGCTTTCTCAATGAGCTTCGTTTTGTCAAGATGGATTTAACAGGGGATTTGACACCGCTCTTCACCAGCTTGCCCGAGGTGGATATTCTCTGCAATACAGCAGGTATTTTGGACGATTATCGTCCCCTGCACGAGACCAGTGACGAGGACTGGGAGCAGATTTTTGCGCTCAATCTGACCGCTACCATGAAAATCACCCGCTTTTACCTGCAGAAAATGCTGGAGAAAAAGTCTGGTATCATCATTAATATGTGCTCGATTGCTAGCTTTCTGGCTGGCGGCGGCGGTGCTGCCTATACAGCTTCTAAGCATGCTCTGGCTGGCCTGACCAAGCAGATAGCTCTAGACTATGCGGATAAAAATATCCAAGTGTTTGGCTTGGCGCCAGGCGCTGTCAAGACAGCTATGACTGCTGCAGATTTTGAGCCAGGCGGACTGGAAGACTGGGTTGCTGAGGAAACGCCAATCAAGCGCTGGCTGGATCCTCAGGAAGTGGCAGACGTCAGCCTCTTTCTAGCCAGTGGTAAGGCAGCTGCTATGCAGGGTGAAATTATCAAAATTGACGGCGGCTGGAGTTTGAAGTAAGGAAATAAAATGTTTAAATGGGAAAAACACAGGAAGATTTATCTGTATTGTTTAGCCCTACTATTTCTTATCTGGTTAAACAATACAAGCCTCTTTTCTAATAAAGATGGGAAGGAATATAAAATCCTAGCCCATCGAGGACTCGCACAGACCTTCGATGAATCTAAAGCGGACTGGGATAGCAATACGGCAGCCATGATTGACCCGCCTACGCATCCCTATCTTGAGAACACTATTTCTTCAATGCAGGCGGCCTTTGACCTAGGAGCGGATGCAGTGGAGTTTGATGTGAAATTGTCCAAAGACAAGCAACTAGCAGTTTTTCATGATGCAACTCTGGAATTCAAAACTGGCATTAAGGGTGAAATCCAGGACTACACGATGGCTGAGCTCAAAAAGATGGATATCGGTTACGGTTATACGGCTGATGGCGGAAAAACCTATCCTTTTAGAGGAAAAGGAGTCGGCCAGATGCCCACAATAGATGAGGTTTTTGAGGCCTTTCCAGACAAGGAGTTTGTGATTGAGGTCAAAGACGGGAAATTAGAAACCTATAAAGTCTTGTGGGAAAAGCTAAAAACGCTCTCGCCCAAAAGGTTAAACAAACTCAGTGTTTGTGGGGCAAGCGAGGAAGGCGTTCATTGGTTGCGCAGTCAGAGCAGCAGTCTCAAGCTCTTGTCCAAAAATCGCATGCTTAATGCTCTTATCCAATATGAATTATTGGGCTTTACGGGCTATATCCCTGAGGAAATGAAAAATGCTGAGCTGCGCATTCCTTTGAAATATGCCAGATTCTTATGGGGTTGGCCAAATAAATTTATGGAAAGAATGGAAGCAGTCAATACACGGGTTGAGCTAACAGCTGGCGGTAGCGATTTATCAGAAGGTTTCGATCATATCCATAGTCTAAAAGATATTCCCGAAGGCTTTGACGGCTATATCTGGACGAATAAAATCAATGAACTGCATCTGAAAGAAGGTAAAGAATGAAGGCAAAGGATACTTTTTTCCAATCCTGGACCAAAAATATGGTACTTTACGGTTTGGATGCTGGCCTAGGGCAGTTCTTCATGAATGCGCCTGAGACATCCTGCCTTTACCAACTAGGAAATTTCATCTTTCCTGCTGGTCAGGTGGATTGTTATTTTTGGCAGGATTTTAGCAAAAAATATAGTTTAGCTGACAAGGTCATTATCTCCGAGGAGCGCAGTTGGCAAGAGTTTCTGGATAGTCAGAGTGAGTTGCAGCAGTTCACTCGCTATGCTTTTGTGGACAGGGCTGACTTTGACGCAGAGGTTTTGGAGAAATGGCAGCGCAGGTTACCTGCAAACTACCAACTTTGTCCGATTGTTGAGGAGAGTTATGAGCGTTTGGCTGAGGAAGTCTGGTCTCAGGATTTGCAGGGTGACTTTTCCGATTTTGACCATTTTCAAGCGGCGGGCGGCTTTGGCTTTTTAGTCTATTCAGGAGAGGAAATCATCGCTGCTGTATCAACGGGATTGGTCTATCATGGAGCTTTTGAGATTGAAATTGCTACCAAGCCAGCCTACCAAAGGCAGGGCTTGGCCAAAATCTTGGGTGCCCAGATGATTTTAGAAGCCCAAAAACACTCACTCTTTCCTCTCTGGGATGCGCACAATGAAGCTTCCAAGAAGGTTGCAGAAAGCTTGGGCTATCAGTGTCTAGGCGCTTATCCGGCCTATGAATGGAAAGGAACTTTTGACCAATGAAGAAAAACCAAACCTATGACTTAAAAGACATCATGGAGGCTGTAAAATCGGAAGAGCTAGATGATGATTTCTGTTTGTATGCTAAGGAAAATGGAGAACTGAATTTTCAGGATAGCTACTTGCTTGCTGATTATCCTCAAGTGGTGGATAATAGGGATGTTTATCCTAGACAGGTAAAGGAGCAAGATCTGGAGCTGATTTATTACGGTGAAGATTTTGCGGATGTTCTCTTGTCAGTCATGGAGCAGAAAGCAGAAGTGACTGATCAAGAGTGTTTACAGGCTCTGCTTTACTATTATGAGCATGATGACTTTATGGATTTTGATAAAGATACAGTTTTGTAGGAAGATTTTTTATAAACAATAATTATCATTTTAGAAAGACAGGAGAAGTGATGACCCCAAAAGAAATGTGGCAGGCATACAAGAAAATCAATCCAAAGATTGGCGACGATATTGACGCCTGGGCCTTCGGTGACTTGGCAGATGAGCTTGCTGACTTAGTGCTGCGTGGTGAAAAGACAGCGACGGCTTCTGCCTATGAGCTCTATAAGCTTGAAAATGAGCCCTTGCCGCAGGCAGGAAGCTTTGATGTCATTTTAGACAGTCAGGATAGGGCAGTCTGTATTGTTGAAATCACCAAAGTCTCTGTACTGCCTTTTAATGAGGTTTCAGCCGAACACGCCTTTAAGGAAGGAGAAGGAGATAAATCCTTGGCCTACTGGCAGCAAGTCCATCAGGCATTTTTCACAGAGTGTCTGGCGGAAGCCGGTTTGGAATTTTCCCAAGAAACGGGTGTCGTCTTAGAAGAATTTCGCAAGGTCTATCCGCTGGATCAAGCTTAAGTCTATTTTTGAATAGGCTTTTTGTTTGCCCTTGATAAATCGAAACAAAAGTGTTACTATTAGGTATATAAAGAAATCGTGATATGGAGGAGAAATGGACAAATTAATTTTAGGCTTACTCATGATAAAGCATTTTACAGTTTATGAAATTCGTCAGGTGATGCGGCAAAATTTCAGCTCTATGTGCAGCGACAGTCTAGGCAGTATCCAAGCAGCCTTAAAAAAACTTTCCCAGCAAGGAGCAGTGACTTATTCGGAGTACGTAGAAAAAGGAAAAATGAAGA
The DNA here is from genome assembly GCF_050220005.1 of Streptococcus sanguinis. Classification (GTDB taxonomy): domain Bacteria; phylum Bacillota; class Bacilli; order Lactobacillales; family Streptococcaceae; genus Streptococcus; species Streptococcus sanguinis_Z. The sequence goes on along the minus strand of NZ_CP071413.1, from coordinate 1,685,148 downwards.
AGGAATATGCGATTACCGCTTCGGGACGATTCTTGTTTTTAGAGTGGCTTAAAACGCCTATCGACATGAGCAAGAACAAGAATATGGACTTGGGAAAATTCCTCTTTATGGGTTACCTGCCCAAGAAAGAGCAGCTTCAGATGCTGGATTTGACCATTGAGGGACTGGAAGTTGAAGTCCAAGAGTTTGAAGCTGTCAAAGACGCGATTCGTTTTACGGAGGAACAAGAAAAGGTAAAAGCCTATCTAGAGCAGAACAGCCACCTGGCTACAGAGCTGATAGAGACCAGTCAGGCGGCTGATTTAGCTGAAAGTATTTCCCAGATTGGCTATTTTGAAATGAAAACGCTAGAATTTGGGCTTGATTCTGCTCGCTTTCAGTTGGACTGGTTTACCAAGCTTCGCCAGCAGTTGGCTGAAAATGAGAAAGAGGGCTGAGATACTAAGTATTCAAAAAGCAGTGGATACTTGCCTTGTAGATACATTTGGCAATGACTTTGAGAGTTTGAAAAACCAATTAGCATTTCTTCCGCTACAGTCTTCAAAGACCGTTTCTGAAAAAGATTGAAAATAGGTCCAAAAAAGCTTATAATAAAAGCTATAAAACGACAGAAAGCTTCTAGGAGGATTGATTTTGAAGAAGGTTCATTTTTTTATCATTTACGGCTGTGTCTGCTTTGTACTGATTGGCGGAACCTTTCTCTATACTTACTTTAAGCCTGGAGGAATCGCAGAAGCTCTTGAATCCCGCTTTAAGCTATCGGCTGTAGTGGATGCATCTTTGAAAAAATTCGATCATGATAGTTTCTACATGGATCGGCTGTCTGAGTCGACTTATCTAGAAGGCAACAAAAAAAGAAAAGCCAAGACGGTTAAACAGCTGACTGTCTCAGATTCACCTTATTTAGCTAAGCTTTACGAAACCTATGATGATCAAGAACTGACCCATTATTTCAGCGAAGATCGGATGTACTTGGAAGAAAAGGATGGATTTGAGACCATTGATGACACTGAGTCACGGAAACATATTGATGGCTATTCGGGCATGTCCTCTTTTAAGGCTTTGCTGCAGGTCATGGTAGATAATGAGTCAGAACTAACTAAGAAAAAAGTGGAGGGCGGCTATGAGTTTTCGGTGACAGCAGAAGGTGATTTGGCCTATGACCTTATCGATGCCTTCTACTATGCTTATAATGATGAACATTATGATACAACCATCGATATTGAGAAGTGTAAGGTTGCCTTTGTGGTTGACCCTAAGACTCGGACCATCCGCTCTATTGATATGACCATGGATTTGGACGAAGATACAGCTTTAGATGGAGAATTGATTTACTTCAAGCAGCGGGCTGTCTTCAAGGACTATGGCAAGGCAAAAGTCCATCTTCCAAAGAAAATCAAAGAAAAAGAAGCAAAATCAGCTGTTTAAAGGCTGATTTTTTTGTGCAAAAGTTTTTTTGTTGCAGATTTTTATGGGGATGGCTTGATTTTAAATTTTTAAAAATTACCTTTTAGTGATATAATAAAGGTGATATCCTACAGAAAAGAGATAATTGATGACAAATTACGCGATTATTTTGGCTGCGGGTAAGGGTACTCGCATGAAGTCAGATTTACCAAAAGTGCTGCATAAGGTTGCAGGAATTTCCATGCTGGAACATGTTTTTCGTAGTGTTAGTGCCATCGTTCCGGAAAAGACCGTGACAGTTGTTGGCCATAAGGCAGAGCTAGTCGAGCAAGTCTTGGCAGGTCAGACAGACTTTGTACGTCAGACTGAGCAGCTGGGAACAGGGCATGCCGTTATGATGGCAGAGCCTGTTTTGGAAAATCTGACTGGTCAGACGCTGGTTATTGCTGGCGACACTCCCCTGATTACAGGAGAAAGTCTGAAAAACCTGATTGACTTCCATGTCAACCACAAGAACGTTGCGACTATCCTGACAGCAGAAGCAGATAATCCTTTCGGGTACGGCCGTATCGTACGAAATCAGCACGACGAAGTCTTGAAAATTGTTGAGCAGAAGGATGCTTCAGACTTTGAGCAGCAAATCAAGGAAATCAATACAGGGACTTACGTCTTTGACAATGCTCGCCTCTTTGAAGCTCTCAAAAATATCAATACTAATAATGCTCAAGGTGAATACTATATCACAGATGTGATTGGTATTTTCCGCGAAAATGGTGAAAAAGTCGGCGCTTATACGCTGAAAGACTTTGATGAAAGTTTGGGTGTTAATGACCGCGTAGCTTTGGCTACAGCTGAGAGTGTTATGCGCCGCCGGATTAACCAGCAGCATATGGTCAACGGTGTCAGCTTTGTCAATCCTCATGCGACCTATATTGATGTAGATGTGGAAATTGCGCCTGAAGTTCAAGTTGAAGCAAATGTGACCCTGAAAGGTCAGACCAAGATTGGGGCAGAGACTATCCTGACCAATGGTACCTACATCGTAGACTCTGTCATTGGAGAGCGGACTGTGATCACCAACTCCATGATTGAAGAGTCTAGTGTAGCAGATGGAGTGACGGTCGGACCTTACGCTCACATTCGTCCAGGTTCTAGTCTGGCTAAGGATGTCCATGTCGGCAACTTTGTAGAAGTTAAAGGATCGTCAATTGGAGAAAATACCAAGGCTGGTCATTTGACCTACATTGGCAACTCTGAAGTCGGTGCTAATGTCAACTTTGGTGCGGGTACGATTACGGTTAATTATGATGGCCAGAAGAAGTACAAGACTATCATTGGCGACAATGTCTTTGTTGGTTCCAACTCGACTATTATTGCTCCAGTTGAACTGGGTGACAATTCACTAGTCGGTGCAGGTTCTACCATTACGAAGGACGTACCAGCGGATGCTATTGCTTTGGGACGTGGTCGTCAGATTAACAAGGAAGATTACGCTAAGCGACTTCCTCATCATCCTCAAAATAAGTAGGTTCAGTCATGGAATTTGAAGAAAAAACCGTCCAACGGACAGAGATTTATCAGGGACCGATTTTTAAAGTGGTTCAGGACCGGGTAGAGCTGCCAGATGGCAAAGGCCAAGCTCAACGGGATTTGATTTTTCATAATGGGGCGGTGGCTGTGATTGCTATCACTCCAGAAAATAAGATGATTTTAGTCAAGCAGTACCGCAAGGCGATTGAAGCGACTTCTTACGAGATTCCAGCTGGCAAGCTTGAGCTAGGAGAGAATGCAGATCCCCAAGCGGCTGCCCTCCGAGAATTAGAAGAAGAGACCGGCTACACAGGACAGCTGGAGTTGGTCTATGATTTCTACTCTGCCATCGGTTTTTGCAATGAGAAAATCAAGCTCTACAGCGCCAGTCATTTGGCAAAGGTCGAAAACCCTCGTCCCCAAGACGAGGATGAAACATTGGAACTTTTTGAAGTCAGTCTGGAGGAGGCGCATCAGTTGCTGCAAAACGGTGACATCTGCGATGCCAAGACCATCATGGCCCTTCAGTACTGGCAACAAAAAAATCTGAATAAATAGGAACGTAGATCAATGGGAAAAGCTTTATTAACAGATGAAATCATTGAGCGGGCCAACCGCGGTGAGGATATTTCGGGGCCGCCTCTCATGGATGACGAGGAAACCAAGATTCTTTCAACTGGCGGAAGCTCCTTTAGCTCGCAGCAGTCTAGACGACAGGATACTCAGTTTGGTTATCAAAGCCCTCAAAACCGCTTTGGTTATGAAGAAGCTCGGTCTCAACAGAATCAGAGTCGTTTTGGATATCAGACTGCTCAAAACCAAGAGGAGTTTACGGATGAGACTCTCCACATTGAGGTAGATCCGACCGTGACTAAGAGCCGTCGGATTGAAAACCAAAAGCGGAGCCTCTTTCAAGCCAAACTCAATAAGATTCTCCTTTGGGTAGTTATCCTGCTGATTGGTTTGATTGCTGCTATTATTTGGTGGCCTTAAAAACCTGCTCTATTGCACTTAAAAGGAAGCCTAGCCTGTCTAAGCTTCTTTTTCATCAGATGATTTGAGGTATTATATGAAAATTGGAATTATCGCAGCAATGCCCGAAGAGTTGAAGATTCTGCTGGAGCATTTAGAAAACCCGCAGAAGCACCTACGTTTGGGCCATGTCTATCATACGGGCTCCATCGGCTACCATGAAGTGGTGTTAGTCGAAAGCGGGATTGGCAAGGTTATGTCCGCTATGAGTGTGACTGTTCTGGTCAATGATTTCAAGGTTACAGCTGTGATTAATACAGGCTCAGCTGGAGCAGTGGCAGAAGGTTTGGCTATCGGCGATGTGGTGGTCGCAGATCGTCTGGTCTACCATGATGTGGACGTAACAGCCTTTGGCTATGAATACGGTCAGATGGCACGACAGCCACTCTATTTTGAAGCGAGTCGCTATCTGGTTGCTGAAATGAAGAAAATTTTAGACAAGACTCATCAGAAGGCTAGAGTAGGTTTGATTGCGACAGGTGACAGCTTTGTTGCTGGTCAAGACAAGATTGACCGCATCAAGGAGCATTTTCCAGATGTCTTGGCTGTTGAGATGGAAGGGGCAGCTATTGCCCAGGCTACTCACTCGATTGGCCTGCCTTTTATGGTTATTCGCGCCATGAGCGACACAGCTAGCCATGATGCCAATGTCACTTTTGATGAATTCATTCTTGAAGCTGGTAAACGCTCTGCAGAAACCCTGATTCAATTTCTGAAAGAGTTGGTTTAAAGGGGGAGATAGTATGTATAAAGAGTCTTATTTTGATGGTGGTCTCTTTTCTTACATCGGTCATGTGATTTTAGCTACCTTGATTACAGTATTTACGCTAGGAATTTGTGCACCTTGGGGCATGTGTATTCTGTATAATTGGAAGATAAAACATACAGTTATTAACGGGCACCGTCTTTATTTTGATGGTACTGCCATGCAGCTTTTTGGGAATTGGATCAAGTGGTGGCTCCTGACCATTGTTACCTTTGGTATTTATGGCTTTTGGCTGAAAATCAAACTGACCCAGTGGATTACCAAGCATACGCATCATGTGAATTGAAAACAAGCAAACGAGACTTAAGTGGCTCGCTTTTCCTTTTCTTCTGTCTTGCCAAAAAATCCCTTTTGATGGTATAATCAAGGAACTGCAATCAATGATAGAGGAGAAAAAATGAGTATCTTAGAAGTAAAAAATCTCAGCCACGGTTTCGGAGACCGGGCTATTTTTGAGGATGTATCCTTCCGCCTGCTCAAGGGTGAGCATATCGGCCTGGTCGGTGCCAATGGTGAGGGGAAATCAACCTTTATGAGCATTGTGACGGGTAAAATGCTGCCAGACGAAGGTAAGGTCGAGTGGTCCAAGTATGTGACGGCTGGCTATCTGGACCAGCATGCTGTTTTGGAGCAAGGCCAGTCTGTCCGCGATGTTTTGCGTACGGCCTTTGACGAGCTTTTCAAGACCGAGGCTCGTATCAATGAAATCTATATGAGCATGGCTGAGGAAGGAGCGGACGTTGATGCTCTGATGGAAGAAGTGGGAGAACTGCAGGACCGCTTGGAGAGCCGGGATTTCTATACGCTAGATGCCAAAATTGACGAGGTCGCACGGGCACTAGGTGTTATGGACTACGGTATGGAGAGTGATGTGACAGAGCTGTCTGGTGGGCAGCGGACCAAGGTTCTCTTGGCTAAGCTGCTTCTGGAAAAACCGGATATCCTGCTTTTGGACGAGCCAACCAACTATCTGGATGCTGAGCACATTGACTGGCTCAAGCGTTATCTACAGAACTATGAAAATGCCTTTGTTCTGATCTCGCATGATATTCCTTTCCTGAATGACGTCATCAATATCGTCTACCATGTAGAAAATCAGCACTTGACCCGATATTCTGGGGATTATTATCAATTCTTAGAAGTCTATGAGATGAAAAAATCTCAACTTGAAGCGGCTTACGAGCGCCAGCAGAAGGAAATTGCGGACCTCAAGGACTTTGTGGCTCGCAACAAAGCCCGCGTGGCGACCCGTAATATGGCTATGTCACGTCAGAAAAAGCTGGATAAGATGGACATTATTGAGCTGCAGAGTGAGAAGCCTAAGCCTTCATTTGACTTCAAGCCTGCCCGAACACCTGGCCGCTTTATCTTCCAAGCCAAGGATTTGCAGATTGGCTACGACCGACCGCTAACCCAGCCCCTTAACCTGACCTTTGAGCGCAATCAGAAGGTGGCTATCATCGGGGCAAATGGAATTGGAAAAACAACCCTGCTCAAGAGTTTGCTGGGGATTATCCCGGCTATCGCAGGTCAGGTCGAGCGTGGGGACTACCTAGAGCTGGGCTATTTCGAGCAGGAAGTAGAGGGCGGCAATCGTCAGACACCGCTGGAAGCAGTATGGAATGCCTTTCCGGCTCTTAATCAGGCAGAAGTCCGAGCAGCTCTGGCCAGATGTGGCCTGACTTCCAAGCACATTGAGAGCCAGATACAGGTCCTTTCGGGTGGAGAGCAGGCCAAGGTTCGACTTTGTCTCCTCATGAACCGAGAAAATAATGTTCTAGTGCTGGACGAGCCGACCAACCACCTGGATGTCGATGCCAAGGAGGAGCTTAAACGAGCTCTGAAAGAATACAAGGGCAGCATTCTCATGGTCTGCCACGAGCCTGATTTCTATGAAGGCTGGATGGACCAGATCTGGGATTTTAACCAGTTGACTTAAGAGCATTGTTTTTAATCAAATTGAAAGTTGACAATCAAGAGAAATTTCAAGTCTAAAAGGTGCTCAATTTTATTTAGACACCTTGACAAATATGTAAAGAACTGCTAGTATATCCATAAGCAGTTCTTTTTTTGAAGACTAAATGGAAATTATTATGAAATACCTTATGAAAAAATATGTTAAGTCATTTCTTTTTGGGTTGACTTTTATTTTTGTGCTCTTTTCTTCAGCAGTCTATGCTGTTACGGAGCTTACTGAAAGCACGAATCTATCAACGCTTGATATTTATCAGTTTACCCTGACTCAGGATAATATGGAGGTCCTAAGTCAAGGCGCCTCGGTTGAAAGGGATTTTATCCCAGCTAATGGAAATTGGAAAGAAAGTACGGTCTTCTCGCTAAGAGTAGATAAAAACCAAACTCAGCAAACCTTTAATAGCCCCATTCAATTGCGGTTTAACAATGCAGGTATTGTTAATGGCAAGGCTGTTGATGTTTATGTGACCTTTCACAGTATAGACACTTATCTGGTTCAGAGAAATACAGATTACCAGGATCCAAACAAGACGCTTGTTCCCTTTCTGACAGTGGATGAAAACTGGGGAAGCAAATCCATCCAGATTATGGACTATATTTGGCCACCGCATCCAACTCTTACTCATGATATGCATGGAAGCTTTGCTCTGGATACGAATGTCACTGCAGAATTGAGATATCAGGACGGAACGCCCACAGATCTAAAAATGGTCATGTTGCCGTCTGATATTGATGTGGTCTACAATGCACTCGGTCGAGAAGAAAACTTTTCAATATATGATAAAGATATAGCTTTAAATAAAATCGTAAAAAACACTTCCTATGCCCTTAATGAAACTCTAGTAGACAATAAAACGACATGGCGCCCTACAAGGAGTACGCAGGGAGATAGTGATGAACACAATGTTTCAGGATTTGCGGTTCGTTCTGAAACTAACGCCGTTCGATTTGAATTTACAACGACGGCAGGTAGTGGCGGTTTGTTTGGCTTTTATACAGAGGCTCCAAAGGCACCAGTGAAGCAGGCTTCAAAGGATAAGCTTCCTGCCCTTGCCGGAGAATCTCTCAATTATACAGCCAAATTTACTATGCCAACCCCTGGTAAGGACGTCATTGGATCTCTATCTTCAATGCAGATGATTGAAACTTTGGACAATCGTTTGGATTTTCAGAGCTTGACCCTTCAATTGGACGGTCGAACGTTGACCCAAGGTGCTGACTATACACTGGCCAGAGATGGACAAAAGGTAACGGTGGCAATCAATGCCAAGCACCTGACCAGTAGCAATGCTGGAAAAGAATTTACTCTTATATACAAGACAAAAACAAACGATAATATTTTACAAAATAGAGCGCCTATTGAAAATAGGGTCACACAAGAAATTGATAATATCCCTGTTTCATCAGAAATCGTTACAACTAATGTTCTCTACAAGAAAAGTTACCAATTTGAAAGTGGAACGCAAGATAAATCTCTTCCTCAAGAAGTTTTGAATGTGCTACCGCAAGATCAACATGACCTAGAAAATGGTTCGACGGTTACACCGGATTCCCCCAAAGGGAATAAAAGACTAGTCAGTACTTCAGAAGGAAATTGGGTTTTCCAAAACTATGATAAAGAATCTGACACTATTCAAAATCAAGATGTACTTTTCACTGGAATATGGAATTTTCAAGAATACGAAAAGCCAAGAAAAGAAGTCTTCAATAAAAATAATGAAAATATTGATAACCAAGAAGTCAAGGCCAATGATGTTCTAACCTATAAAATCATCTACAAGAATACCAGTGACAGGGAGTTGGATGTCACTATTGCAGATGAACTCCCTAAACACACGGACTATGTCAATGGTTCAACCGTATATGATGACTTTTCTAATAGAAGATTAACTTGGAGAAGAAGGGTGGCACCAGAGGAGACAGTAGAAGTGTCCTTCAAAGTCCGAGTGAATCAGGATGTAGATGGGCAAATTCTTCAAAGCTCAGCTCAAGTATCGACAGATCTGTTTACATTAGAAACAAATAGGACGAGCAATCCGACAGCTATAAAAAAATATGTCCTTCCAGAAACAGGTGGGAATGGAACCATCTTATACCTCTGGGGTGGCTCTGTCATTACATTGGGCTCAGCTCTTTGGCTGATTGTCCGAAATGAACGATATAGAAAATTTCAATAAAGAAAAAGATAGGAAATCACGAAAGCTTTGAAGAGGAATGGGATACCTCGAAGATCAAGCTTGAGTGAAGAAAAAATTAGGAGATTATAATGAAAAAGATAAAACAGCTGGTCATGGCGGTCTTGGTCTTTGTCTTGGCTTTTTCCAGCCTTCCGGTCGTATCAGCAGACACGACCTATACCATTCAGCTGACTGGTACATCAACAGGCCATACTTACGAAGCTCATCCGATTTTTCTTGGAGACCTCGACCCAGCCACGAATACTCTTACCAATATTAGATGGGCTCCGGGAATTTGGGATTCAGGTAAAAGAAGATTTGGAGACGCGGCTGATAAAGCAGCCTCTTTAAGTGCTAAAGGGGATGATTCGCAAGAAGCAAGAGAATTTGCTCAGGAAATTTCAAAATACTTATCTGGCGGTGGACGAAAAACAGTATCAGGCCAAAATGGGACAACGACTATTTCTGGCTTGGCTCCAGGCTACTATTTGATTAAGGAAGTAAATAATACTTTATACAAAAAAAATGAGACATACACTCGTTTTATGCTGCAGGTGGCAAGAGATACGACAGTAGCAATCAAGTCTGATGTTCCTAGTCTTACTAAGGTCACCAAGTCAAGTACGACGGGAGAGGAAACGACTATAACGGATTATTCCATCGGTGACATGGTTCCATTCCAACTGACAGCGACACTTCCAAGGAACTTGGATGATTATTCTGAGTATGAGCTATCTTTTAATGATAGTTTAATGCCTGGTTTGACTTATAATAATGATGTGCAAGTTTATCTAAAACGCGGTGATGAAGAAAGCTTGATAACTGACCATTTTAATATTTCTGTAGAATCGTCTCGTAATTTAACCATAGCAATTAATAATTTGAGACAGGTGCCAAATGTAGATGCTTCTAGTAAGATTGTGGTTCGCTACACTGCTCAACTTAATCAATACGCAACAACACATGCCAGTGCCAATACTAATATGAATGTGGCTAGTCTAAGCTTTTCTAATAACCCCAATACAGCTTTAGCAAAATCAATCGGGACAACGCCCCAAAGCAAAGTTCAGATCCATACCTACCAACTTAATGTCTATAAGGTGGATGAAAGGGGAGGAGCTCTTCCAGGAGCAGAGTTTACTCTTTATAAAAAAGTAAACGATCAGTATGTAAAGGTTGGATCTACACAAGAATACAAAAGAAGTAATTTCTCAGGATTTAAAGGACTGGGATCTGGAGATTATAAACTAGTAGAAACAATCACTCCAAAAGGCTACAACACCATGAAGGATATTGAGTTTAGGCTACGAGCAACCTACGATCCGACATTGCCAATTACTCGAACTGCTATTCAAGCAACTTCGGACAGAGCAACTTTTACTTATGAATTGACAAATGGAATTTTTACTACGAAAATTGTCAATAAAAAAGGAGCTCTTCTGCCAAACACAGGTGGAATCGGAACGACTATCCTTTACCTGAGTGGTACAGGGCTTGTGCTAGGTGCAGGAATCTTATGGATGTTAAAGAAAAGAGTGAATAAAAAATAGGATAAAATCAGAAGAACTGAACGGGAAATCAGTCTCTTCCTTAAAAGGAGATTATAATGAAAAAATTAAAACAACTATTGATGACCATACTGGTCTTTTTCCTGACTTTTGCAGGTCTGCCGGCCGCATCAGCTGATACAACGACCTACACTATCCAACTGACTGGAACGACAGCTGGTCATACTTACGATGTTTATCAGATTTTTTCAGGGTCTTTAGATGCTAGTAACACCTTAACCAATATCGAGTGGGGCTCAGCAGTTAATCAGGCGAATATTGAATTCTACATGGGGACAGCAAGTGCGAAAGCTGCCAGTCTCAGTGGTAAAGCTAATGACTCTGAAGAAGCAAAGACCTTTGCAAAAGACATCATTCAATACTTAACGTACGGACCTACTAAGGTAGTTTCTAGTGAAGACGGAACAACAACTATTTCTGGCTTAGAGCCGGGTTACTACTTGATTAGAGACAGATATAATTCGTTGGCTGGTAAAGAAGGAGAAAGCTATACTCGTTTTATGCTACTCGTTTCAAAGGATACTAATGTAGCAATAAAATCAAGTTCACCAACCATTACTAAAAAGGTTAAGGCAAGTGACTCCAATACATACTCTTCAGCGGCAGACTATGCGATTGGTGACAAGGTTTACTTTGAGCTAACAGCAACTCTTCCGAGCAACTATGCTGACTATTCTTCCTATCAATTGGTCATCGATGATATCATGCCGCCAGGGTTGACTTATAATTACGATGCTCAGGTTATTCTAAAAAACGGTAATATAGAGACGGATGTTACAAGTAAATTTAACACTTACATCTATCAGGCAGGTGAAGGCATTAGATTAAATATTGTTAATTACTATCTAGAACGATTGAGCGATGTAACAATAACAGCTTCAAGTAAGTTTATCATTCGTTACAGTACGACGCTTGGAGATAAAGCTATCACTGGGGTAGCTGGTAATGAAAACACAGTGAGCTTGACTTACTTAAACGAGCCAAACGAAAAAAATTCTAATTCTACAGCAAAAACACCTGATAGTAAAGCCAAGGTTTACACTTACCAGCTAAAAGTAAATAAGGTCAAAGAAAATCAAGACCCTCTAGCTGGTGCAGGATTTACTCTTTATAAGAAAGTCAATAATCAATACACTGAAATCAAGAAGTTTGAAGCTGGCTCTGAGACCACTTTTGATTTTAAGGGGCTTGATTCTGGTGACTACAAGCTGGTTGAAAGTACAGTTCCTGCAGGATACAATGCTATGAAAGATATCGAGTTTACTATTTCAGGAACAATCGACTCCACAGGAGCTTTGACAAACCTGACAGCAACTTCAGCAAACGCGACATTTGAGACCGATGTCAATACTGGTATTATCACCCTGAAAGTGGTCAATAAGCAAGGAGCCCTTCTGCCAAACACAGGTGGAATTGGAACAACCATTCTTTACCTAGTCGGCACAAGTCTTGTGCTTGGAGCAGGCGTGCTCTTTGTAGTCAAAAAACGTGTTTCAACAAAATAAAAGGAGAACTAGAGGAAGTGATGAACGTTTAATTCATCTCCCTCCTCAAAGGAGATTAAAATGAAAAAAATAAAACAACTATTGATGACCGTCTTGGTCTTTATCCTGACTTTTGCAGGGCTACCGGTCGTATCAGCTGATACAACTTACACTATCCAGTTAAGTGGAACTTCAGAGGGACATTACTATGAAGTCTACTATATCTTTTCAGGGACTTTAGATACTAGCAACACCTTAACCAATATCGAGTGGGCTCCTGGGGTTACAGAAGCAGGTAGAACTCATTTTGGAAATGCTTCTGATAAAGCAGCTTCTTTAAGTGGTAAGCAAAATGACTCTGCGGAGGTCAAAGCTTTTGCCCAAGAATTGAATCAATATTTATCAAGTGCAGGTGTAACAACCGTTCAATCCCAACAAGGTACGACAACCATTTCAGGGCTAAAACCTGGTTACTATCTTATTAAGGACAGTAGGGGATCATTAGATAATAAAAAAGGCCATGCCTATACTAGCTTTATGCTGCAAGTGGCCAAGGATACAACTGTAGCCGTGAAAGCAGATGTTCCAACTCTTACAAAACAAGTTCGAGCTAATGGCTCTCAAAATTATACTGCAGCGACTGACTATAGAATCGGACAAAACATTCTTTTCCAAATCACCGCAACTCTTCCAAGTAACTATGCTGATTTTACGCGATATGAATTTACAATCAAGGATACAATTCCTGCTGGAATGACTTATAATAATGATGCTCAAGTTTATCTGCAAGAAGGGGGAACGGAAAAAGACATTTCAACATTTTTCCCAATTTCCTATACAGGCAATGTCATTACGATAACTCCAGGTGATCTTAAATATGTTCAAGACGTAAAAGTTTCTAGTAAGATTGTCATTCGCTACACTGCAAGATTAAACGATGATGCTGTTATGGGTGGTCTAGGAAATCCTAATATAGCTAGACTTACTTATTCAAATGATCCTAATGGTTTTACATCAACAACTGCTGAAACTCCTGATACCAAGGCAAATGTCTATACATACCAGCTGAAAGTAAATAAGGTCAAAGAAAATCAACAAGCCTTAGCTGGTGCGGGTTTCACCCTTTATAAGAAAGTCAATAACCAATACACTGAGATTAAAAAGTTTGAAGCTGACTCAAACAGCACTTTTGATTTTAAGGGGCTGGATTCGGGTGACTACAAGCTTGTAGAAAGTACAGTTCCATCAGGCTACAATGCTATGAAAGATATCGAGTTTACCATTTCAGGAACAATCGACTCCACAGGAGACTTGACAAATCTGACAGCAACTTCAGCAAACGCGACATTTGAGACCGATGTCAATACTGGTATTATCACCCTGAAAGTGGTCAATAAGCAAGGTGCTCTTCTGCCAAACACAGGTGGAATCGGAACAACCATTCTTTACCTAATCGGAACAAGTCTAGTTCTTGGTGCTGGAGTTCTATTTATTATCAAGAAACGCGCTGACTCTAGGTAATCTTAGGGAGAAAGAGGTAGATGAAGTATACTATCTCTTTTCCTTTCTTATGCGACTGAATAAATATTATGAAAAAACACCTTATTAATTTTTTGCTAATTTTATTTTTAGTTAGTGGGATAGGATTGTTACTCTACCCTACTGTAAGTGAACTTTGGAACTCTTATCATCAGTCGCAAGCTATTTCAAATTATGAGAATAAAGTAGAAAAGCTAGACACGAGTAAAGCAGATGAGATGAGAGCGGCTGCAGAGGTCTATAATCAAACCCTTGAAAAAGGAGTTGTTCCTAACTATCGTCTGTCAGAGGAAGAAAAAAGGACCTACAATAGCCTATTAGATGTTACAGGGACTGGCATTATGGCTTATGTGGAAATTCCTAAACTAGGAACCAACCTGCCCATTTACCATGGGACAGATGATGCTATTTTGCAAGTAGCAATTGGGCATATTCCAGGAAGTTCACTGCCAGTTGGCGGTCAAGGGACCCACTCAGTCATATCAGGTCACCGAGGTTTGCCTTCAGCCAAACTGTTTACAGATATTGACAAATTAAAAAATGGAGATCGGTTTATGATCCATGTCCTGGGAAAGACTATCACCTATCAAGTGGATCAGACCTTGACAGTTGAGCCTGAAGATATTTCTTCTTTGGCCATTGACCCAGATCAGGATTATTGCACACTGGTTACCTGTACCCCTTATGGGATAAATAGTCACCGCTTGTTAGTTAGAGGTCACCGAGTTCCAAATGAGAAGAACATTTCTAAATCAAGTAAGAAGAGGACAGATGTGATTCCTTGGATTTGTATAGCTATTATTCTTCTTGTGCTGATCTTTATTTTGCTTCTTCTTTATGTCAGAAGAAAGAAAAAAAGAGCTGAGCTACGTCGTAAAACAGGTTTGCGCTCAGCCGTTTATCGCAAACAGAACAAAAGGGGGCGTCATGCTAAATGATTTATGGAAATAGGAACAGTTATGTGAGAATTAATGAAGAAGGCAATTCCTTTTTTATCGAGGTGACAGTGTTTTATTCTTAAAAATCCTCACACGATAAGATAACTAGTCTTCATAGTTTACTCTTACAAAAAACGACTGATACAAGATTTGTCTCAGTCGCTTTTTAATACTAATAATTCAAAAACTGCTCGATTTCCTGCTTTTCAATCTGCTTGCCGTGCTGGCAGACTGGGCAGGTGAGGTAATGTTTTCTACCGTAAGGAAAGGTTGGAATCCAATAGAGTGTAAACTTTCGACCGGTTTCAATAATGTCCCAAGGTGCAACATTGTGGCAGTTGGCACACTCGATATTGCTTTGGGTCTGTCCTACGTTTTTCTGATAACCTTTATATCCCCAGATAATCATATTGATTTCCCTCCTTTATTGGTTGGGCGGTCAGCTTATTTGCTGAAGTCATAGTCCTTGATAATCTCGATTTTTTCAATCTTGATATCTTTTTTAGGCTTGTCGTTGTCGTCTGTTTCTGCAGCAGCGATTTTGTCCACCACATCCATCCCTTCCAGCACTTGGCCGAATACGGTATAAGCTCCGCCATCTAAAGTAGGATTTCCACCGTTTTTATAGGCTTCGATGATCTTAGCTGGGAAAGAATCCGTAGACATTTGGCTAGACAAGTCTTTCTTGCTTTGATTAATGAAGAACTGACTGCCATTGGTACCAGGGCCTGCATTAGCCATGGATAGGGCACCACGAATATTATAGAGATATGGAGAATACTCATTTTTAAAGCCGTTTCCAGAGTCTTTAGACTTGTCTTTTCCCTTCCAGATAGACTCGCCTCCAGTGCCGTCACCTTTAGGGTCTCCGGTCTGAATCATAAATTCATTGATAACACGGTGGAATAAAACGCCATCATAGTAGCCTTCCTTGGCATGGGTCAGGAAGTTTTCGACAGCCAGTGGAGCTTGTTTTGGAAAGAGCTTGATGCGGATATCGCCTTCAGTCGTTATCAACTTGACTTCCGCTTCATCTTCAGCAACTTCTGTAGATAGCTGCGGAAAATTGGCATTTTCGTTGGTCATGGCATCCTTGAATTGCTCACGGAGTTTGCTGGTTTCCTCTGGATCAGAGCTAGAGCTCACTAGAGAGGAACTGCTGGATGAGTTGGAGGAGCTAGTAGTCTCCTCTTTCTTACCTTTACCAGAGCAGCCAGCCAAGACAAGTCCTGATAAGAGACTGATAAGAAGAATTTTTTTCATATAAAACCTTTCTCACATTAGATTGTAAACTACTGATATTTTACTACAATTAAGCTAGTTTTTCAAACCCTCCTGTGTCAGACAATCCAGGAGCAGATTTTTAAGTCCTGCTGGCCGTAAGTTTAGGCCGCAAATTGCTTCTATGTCTAACCATTCAGGTTGATAGACATTCTGGGCATGACTGCGAAGGGCTTCCTCACCCTGAATCATTGGGGCTGATGTATGGCTGATAGTTGCATGAAAATAGGTTTCTAAGCGTTGGCCATTTCTGAAAGTAAAGGCTGGCTGCAGCTGCTTTTCAGACAAGCTCCAACCCAGTTCTTCCTGAATTTCTCGCTGAGCTGCTTGGACTGCAGTCTCACCTGAATCGGCTTCGCCGCCAGGTATCACAAAATACTCTTCTCCATTTTTCCAGCGGTGGATGAGCAGTAATTGCTTGGTTTGGGGATTGTGAAGAATGACTCCGGCTCGCATTATCTTCCTCCTGATATGTTTTTACTGTTAATTAATTAGAATTTCCTTTTATTCTAACACAAGAACAAAAGTTTTGCTGGGACTTGTTAAAAGTATGGTAGAGTGAACAAATTTATCTTGATGTAATTAAATTTTATCGAAAGAGAGAGTTTAATAGCAGGCGAACTTGTGCACAGAGAAATGTTATGGTAAAATAAACAGTGTAAAAATAATAAGGAGTGTTTTCCATGGAGAAAAGACTGACAAGAGATGTCAAAAACAAGAAAATCGCTGGTGTATGTGCTGGTATCGCAAACTACTTTGATTTAGATCCAACCTTGGTCCGTGTTATTTGGATTCTTTTGGTCTGTGCAGCAGGTACGGGTGTCTTGGCTTACTTGATTGCCTGGGCGGTTATGCCAGAGGCTTAATAAGAATTTTGTGATAGTGAAATGAGAACTGGTTAGTCCAGTTCTTTTTGCGTGGATAAATAAGTTTTTTGTTTCTGATCTAGATAAAAGATTTCTCATCTATGGCTCAAATATGGTATAATAAGGGTTATGGCAACTAAGAAAAACACGAAAAAAGGCCGGACAACTCGCCGGCCGACAAAAGCAGAATTAGAAAGACAAAAAGCAATAAAGAGAATGATTGCCACCTTTGTGCTGGCTCTTATTCTTTTGTTTGCAGCTATAAAGCTGGGCGCCTTTGGGGTTACCATTTATAATATGATTCGCCTCTTGGTGGGAAGCTTGGCTTATCTGGCTATTCTGGCCAGCTTTGGCTATCTCTTTTTTTTCAAGTGGCTGCACAAGCACGAGGGGACACTTTCAGGATTTATCAGCCTTTTTTTGGGACTGGAGTTAATTTTCCAAGCTTATTTTGTCAGTGTGTTGAAGCTAGAGGGAGCAGCTGTCTTATCCACAACTCTAGGCAGGGTTTTGACTGATCTGACAGCCTTTAAGGTCAGCTCCTTCGCGGGTGGTGGCCTGCTAGGTTCTCTCCTTTACGCGCCTATCTCTTTCCTTTTTTCAAATATCGGTTCTTATTTCTTCGGTCTGCTGCTCATTCTTTTGGGCGGTCTGCTTATGAGCCCTTGGTCTATCTATGACATTTCAGAAAAGGCTATGGCAGCCTTTCAAAATTGGAGAGAAAAGCAGGAAGAAAAGCGTCAGCTCCGTTTCCTGGAGCAGGAAGAGAAAGCTGCACAGGCAGCTATGCAAGCCATTGAAGTAGAGCAAGAGGAAGCTGAAGTCGATCCTGAAACAGGAGAGATTTTAGATGACGAGGACTTGTCAAATACAGCTGTGGACTTTGACGAGGCAGACTATGAGGAAGTGGGAGAGTATGATCCTCATGAGCCTCTGGACTTTGGTCGCGAAGAAGAGACGGAGGAGGCAGATGTAGACGTTGAAGTGGACTTTACCGCCAAGGAAAGTCTGGACTACAAGCTGCCGACCATCAATCTCTTTGCGCCCGACAAGCCTAAAAACCAGTCCAAAGAAAAACGCATTGTCCGAGATAATATTAAGATTTTGGAAGAGACCTTTGCTAGTTTTGGGATAAAGGCTGCTGTTGAGAGGGCTGAAATCGGACCTTCCGTCACTAAGTACGAGGTCAAGCCAGCAGTTGGAGTTCGGGTCAATAGGATTTCCAATCTGGCGGACGATTTGGCTCTTGCCCTAGCTGCTAAGGATGTACGGATTGAAGCGCCGATTCCTGGAAAATCCCTTGTCGGAATTGAAGTACCCAATTCTGAAGTTGCGACCGTGACTTTCCGAGAACTCTGGGAACAGTCGAAGACGGATGCCAGCAAGCTCCTAGAAATCCCACTTGGGAAGGCTGTCAACGGCTCTGTCCGCTCCTTTGACTTGGCTAAGATGCCCCATCTCTTGGTAGCGGGCTCTACTGGTTCTGGAAAATCTGTGGCCGTCAACGGTATTATTGCCAGCATTCTCATGAAAGCCAGACCTGATGAAGTCAAGTTTATGATGGTGGATCCTAAGATGGTGGAGCTGTCCGTTTATAATGACATTCCCCACTTGCTTATCCCAGTCGTGACCAATCCTCGCAAGGCTAGCCGTGCACTCCAGAAGGTTGTAGATGAGATGGAAAACCGCTATGAACTCTTCTCCAAGGTCGGTGCCCGTAACATTGCTGGCTACAATGCTAAAGTAGCCGAGTACAATGCTCAGTCAGAATACAAGCAGGTGCCCCTGCCTTTAATCGTCGTCATCGTGGACGAGCTGGCTGACCTTATGATGGTGGCCAGCAAGGAAGTGGAAGATGCCATTATTCGTCTGGGACAAAAAGCGCGTGCAGCTGGGATTCACATGATTCTGGCTACCCAGCGTCCATCAGTAGATGTTATCTCCGGTCTGATTAAGGCCAATGTGCCCTCTCGGATTGCCTTTGCTGTATCCAGCGGGACAGATAGTCGGACTATTCTGGATGAAAATGGAGCAGAAAAGCTCTTGGGTCGAGGAGACATGCTCTTTAAGCCTATTGATGAAAACCATCCGGTTCGTTTGCAGGGCTCCTTTATCTCAGATGAAGATGTGGAGCGAATCGTAGCCTTTGTCAAGAATCAAGCTGAAGCGGACTATGACGATAGCTTTGATCCTGGTGAAGTATCTGAAAGTGATATGGAGTCTGGCGGTGGCGACGATGAAGGTGATCCGCTCTTTGAAGAAGCCAAGGCCTTGGTTATCGAGACTCAGAAAGCCAGCGCTTCTATGATTCAGCGGCGACTCTCGGTCGGCTTTAATCGAGCCACTCGTCTTATGGAAGAACTTGAAGCGGCAGGCGTTATCGGACCAGCCGAAGGCACCAAGCCTCGAAAGGTTTTGCAGACTAATTAATCTTTATTTTTACGAGTTTGCTAGGAAGAAAATCATTTGATAAAAATAAATCTGCCAGCAGTCAGCCGGCAGATTTTCTCTACTTAACATTGCCAAGGAAAGGAAAAGAAGGTATGAAACTAGACACCATTCACCATATCGCCATCATTGGTCATGATTATGCCAAGACCAGGGAGTTTTATGTGGACAAGCTGGGCTTTGAGCAGCTGGATGAGCACCATCGACCAGACAAGCAGGACATTCTCTTTAACGTTCGCAAGGGAAATCTAACTCTGGAAATTTTTATCAAGGAAGAAGCTCCCAAGCGGCCAGCCCTGCCGCATCCTGAGCATACTGGTCTGAGGCATCTGGCTTTCCGAGTGACAAATGTCGAAGAAACGCTGGAGGAATTTGACCGTTTGGAGATTCCTCATACCGAGCTGCGTTATGATGACTTTGACGGCCGTAAGATGGCTTTCTTCTTTGATCCTGATGGCCTGCCTCTGGAGATTCACGAATAAAACTAGGAGCATCGGTAGGTTCTTCTTTCACGATAGAAGTAGGACTTGTAAGTCCCGCATATGAAACCCCATCGGCTATCTTATGACCGATGGGGTTTGTTTTACATTGTTACAAAAAGAGTCCGATGACCATGGCTAGGTACATGAAGAAGGTCAGAAGAAAACCAGCCCGCCAGAAGAACTTGAAAAACTTGGGATAGTAGAAGCTCCGTTTTTTCTTTAGAAAATAAATGGTGATGGCGATAGCGAGAACGGAGAGAACTAATGTAAGCTGGGGCAGCAAGCTATGATAGTAGGCCTTGTCTGAAATGATATAAAATTCCACAACAAAAAGCGGAAAAGCCAAGTCCGCAAAGTTTAAACCGTATTTTCTTAATTGAAAAACTCGCACTGTAATAGTGGTTAAAATCAAAGTTAAAAAGATAAATAAAATCGAAGCAATCTTTAATAGTGTCATAAGATTATTTTACCACAAAAAATTCAAAAAAGAAGATAAAATTCCTTGCATTTAACAAAGTTTAGTGTATAATAGAAAGGTATGCGAAAAGCATACTTGTGGGAGGTAAAAATCTTTATTTACCGCCAAAACCACAAAGGAGGATTTAAAAATGGCTAAAAAGGTCGAAAAACTTGTAAAATTGCAAATCCCTGCTGGTAAAGCTACTCCAGCTCCACCAGTTGGTCCTGCGCTTGGTCAAGCCGGTATCAACATCATGGGATTCACTAAGGAGTTCAACGCTCGTACAGCTGATCAAGCTGGTATGATTATTCCAGTTGTTATCTCAGTATACGAAGACAAATCATTCACTTTCGTGACTAAGACTCCGCCAGCTGCTGTTCTTTTGAAGAAAGCTGCAGGTGTTGAAAAAGGTTCTGGTGAGCCAAACAAAACGAAAGTTGCAACAGTTACTCGTGCGCAAGTACAAGAAATTGCTGAAACTAAGATGCCAGATTTGAACGCTGCAAACATCGAGTCTGCAATGCGTATGATTGAAGGTACTGCTCGTTCTATGGGATTCACTGTTGTTGACTAATCAATAACGCTCATCCCATTTGCCCGCACTACACTTGATCAGATTGACGAGTGACGTGGGAGATGAAAATCGATTGAACCACTTACAAGGAGAAAGATAAAATGGCTAAAAAAAGCAAACAACTTCGTGCTGCTCTTGAAAAAATCGACAGCACAAAAGCATACAGCGTAGAAGAAGCTGTAGCACTTGCAAAAGAAACTAACTTTGCAAAATTCGATGCAACTGTAGAAGTTGCTTACAACCTGAACATCGACGTTAAAAAAGCTGACCAACAAATCCGTGGCGCAATGGTATTGCCAAACGGAACTGGTAAAACTTCACGCGTTCTTGTTTTCGCACGTGGAGCAAAAGCTGAAGAAGCAAAAGCTGCTGGTGCAGACTTCGTTGGTGAAGATGACCTCGTTGCAAAAATCAACGACGGTTGGTTGGACTTTGACGTAGTAATCGCTACGCCTGACATGATGGCACTTGTAGGTCGCCTTGGACGTGTCCTTGGACCTCGTAACTTGATGCCAAACCCTAAAACTGGTACTGTAACAATGGATGTTGCAAAAGCAGTTGAAGAGTCTAAAGGTGGTAAGATTACTTACCGTGCAGACCGTGCAGGTAACGTACAAGCTATCATTGGTAAAGTTTCATTTGAAGCTGACAAGTTGGTTGAAAACTTCAAAGCTTTCAACGACACAATCCAAAAAGCGAAACCAGCTACTGCTAAAGGTACTTACGTAACCAACCTGACTATCACTACTACACAAGGTGTTGGTATCAAGGTTGACGTAAACTCACTTTAAGAATTAAATTGAACTGCCTTCGGGTAGTTCTTTTTTTGAAATAAAATTGATGATAGCGATTACAAACTCATAGAAACATGTTATAATAATATCGAATCAATTTATTTTATAACAAAAGGAGACGGTGTCATGAAAAAAGATCAGAAGCAGCTAACCTGGCTGATGGTATCTCTGATTGCTTTTAATATGGTCTGGGGTCTGGGAAATGTGGTTAATAACTATTCCCAGCAGGGTATTTCGGTAATTGTTTCTTGGATTCTTATCCTAGCTATTTACTTCATTCCTTATGCCCTAATCGTGGGGCAACTAGGCTCGACTTTTAAGGAGAGCGGAGGCGGTGTCAGCGACTGGGTGGAGAAAACCTCTACCAAGCGGCTGGCTTATTTTGCGGCCTGGACTTACTGGGTAGTGCATATTCCTTATCTGGCTCAAAAGCCACAAGGTGTTTTGATTCCGCTGGGCTGGGCTCTTCAGGGGAATGGTGATTTTTTGAGCAGCCTTGATATTCATTGGATTGTTATTCTTAGCTTGCTGATTTTCGGTGCCTTTCTCTATTTGTCCACCAAGGGGCTGTCCACGCTCAAGGTGATTGGGGGCTTGGCAGGAAGTGCCATGCTGATTATGTCTTTCCTCTTTGTCCTCTTAGCAGTTGGGGCACCTTTTATCAAACCTGACATGCAGTTTGCGACGGCTAATATGGATAAGCTTAGCACTTACATTCCCAACTTTGACTTCTCTTATTTCACGACTATCTCCCTCTTAGTCTTTGCGGTCGGCGGGGCTGAAAAAATCTCTCCTTACGTTAACCAAACACGCAATCCAGCCAAGGAATTTCCCAAGGGGATGATTGTCATGGCTGTCATGGTTGGTGCATCTGCTATCCTAGGCTCTATTGCTATGGGCATGCTTTTTGATGGCAGCAATATTCCTGAGGATCTGATGCGAAACGGTGCTTATCAAGCTTTCCAAAAGCTGGGCAGCTACTGGGGTGTAGGCAATGTGCTAGTAGTCATCTATGCCCTGACCAATATGGTTGGACAGATTGCTGCACTGGCTTTCTCTATTGACGCGCCTCTGCAAATCATGCTCAATAATGCAGATGAAGAGTTTGTCCCAAGCTGGCTGCGCAAGAGAACATCAAAAGGAGTCCTAATTAACGGTTACATCCTGACAGGGATTTTAGTTAGCTTACTAATTATTCTGCCTATCTTTGGAATCAAAGAAATTGACGGCCTGGTCAAATGGATGACCAACCTCAACTCCATCGTTATGCCCATGCGGTATCTCTGGGTATTCCTGGCCTATATGTTATTAAACAAAGCTTGGAAAAAGTACAAAGATGCTGAGTACAAGTTTACCAAAAATCCAAAAGTTGGCTTTGCTATCGGAGCTTGGTGCTTTCTCTTTACAGCCTTTGCCTGCATTTTAGGGATGGTTCCGAAAGTAGACTTTGCCAAAGACCCAGCTGGCTGGCAATTCTCTCTCTTGACAAATATCCTGACGCCAATCGTCTTGATCAGTCTGGGTGTTATCCTGCCGCTCTTAGCTAAGCGGGAAAGGAAACAGTCGCTCAAGCAGTGAGTAGACCTAGCAAAAGATGATTGAAGTATTCATTCCCAGTCCTATCTGATGATGGGGCTGGTTTTTCTGTGAAATAAGCTTGTCTGCTCTGCTATTTTACAAAAAGGAAAAAAGAAAAATTTCAGTGATTTAACTATATAAAAATCACAAAATGTGGTAAAATAGTACAGATAAAATAAGGAGTAAAAAAATGGTAGAACCTAAGTATAAGCGTATTTTGATTAAGTTGTCAGGTGAAGCTCTTGCCGGTGAAAAAGGCGTTGGTATTGATATTCAGACTGTTCAGAAGATGGCGGAAGAAATCAAAGAAGTTCACGATTTGGGAGTTCAAATTGCTCTGGTTATCGGAGGCGGAAACCTTTGGCGGGGTGAGCCGGCAGCAGAAGCAGGCATGGACCGCGTGCAGGCCGACTATACTGGTATGTTGGGCACTGTCATGAATGCGCTGGTAATGGCGGATTCGCTGCAGCAAGTCGGTGTAGATACGCGCGTGCAGACTGCGATTGCTATGCAGCAGGTAGCTGAGCCTTACATCCGAGGTCGGGCCCTTCGTCATTTGGAAAAAGGCCGTATCGTCATTTTCGGTGCAGGTATTGGTTCTCCTTATTTTTCAACCGATACAACCGCTGCCTTGCGCTCAGCAGAGATTGAAGCAGATGCGATTCTCATGGCCAAAAATGGCGTAGATGGTGTTTACAATGCCGATCCTAAGAAAGACAAGACCGCTGTTAAGTTTGATGAGCTGACTCACCGGGATGTCATCAGCAAGGGACTGCGGATTATGGACTCAACGGCTTCGACCTTGTCTATGGACAATGATATTGACTTGGTTGTCTTTAACATGAATGAGCCGGGCAATATCAAACGCGTTGTTATCGGTGAGCAAATCGGAACAACAGTATCAAATAATTTATAAGAACGGAGATTAGAAACTCATGGCAAATGCAATTGTAGAAAAAGCAAAAGAAAGAATGACCCACTCGCACCAAAGTTTGGCTCGTGAATTTGGCAGCATCCGTGCAGGCCGCGCCAATGCCAGCCTTTTGGACCGCGTCCATGTGGAGTACTATGGAGTAGAAACTCCGCTCAATCAAATCGCTTCGATTACGATTCCGGAAGCGCGTGTTCTTTTGGTGACACCTTTTGACAAGTCTTCTATCAAGGACATTGAGCGTGCGCTTAATGCTTCTGACCTCGGTATTACGCCAGCCAGCGATGGCTCTGTGATTCGTTTGGTCATTCCAGCTCTGACAGAGGAAACTCGCCGTGATTTGGCTAAAGAAGTGAAAAAGGTCGGTGAAAATGCTAAAGTTGCTATCCGCAACATCCGCCGCGATGCTATGGATGAAGCTAAGAAGCAGGAAAAAGCTAAAGAAATCACTGAAGATGAATTGAAGACCTTGGAAAAGGATATTCAAAAAGTAACGGACGATGCTGTCAAACATATCGATGAAATGACAGCAAATAAAGAAAAAGAACTTTTAGAAGTTTAACATTTTTATCAGAATCAAAACTCAGTTGGCTTTGGCTGACTGAGTTGTTTTAACATCAAAAATCCTTGCCCGGTTTGAAGAAGCAAGGTAGAAAATAGGTCTATATGAATACAAATATTGCCAGCTTCATCGTGGGTATCATCACGGATGAAAATGATCGCTTTTACTTTGTTCAAAAGGACGGTCAGGTTTATGCCCTTTCTAAGAAAGAGGGAGCGCATGAGCTGGGACAGTCTGTCAAAGGCTTTGCCTATAGCGATATGAAGCAGAAGCTTCGCCTGACAACTCTTGAAGTTACAGCTACTCAAGACCAGTTTGGCTGGGGAACAGTAACGGAGGTCCGCAAGGATTTAGGCGTCTTTGTTGATACCGGTCTGCCGGATAAGCAAATCGTTGTGTCACTTGACATCTTGCCAGAAATCAAGGAACTCTGGCCTAAGAAAGGCGACCGCCTCTATATCCGTCTGGATGTTGACAAAAAGGATCGTATCTGGGGCCAACTGGCTTATCAGGAGGATTTCCAGCGTCTGGCTCGTCCAGCCTACAATAACATGCAAAACCAAAACTGGCCAGCCATCGTTTATCGGCTCAAGCTTTCTGGCACCTTTGTCTACCTGCCGGAGAATAATATGCTGGGCTTCATCCATCCAAGCGAGCGCTATGCAGAGCCTCGTCTAGGTCAGGTATTGGACGCACGGGTGATTGGCTTCCGTGAAGTAGACCGCACGCTTAACCTCTCGCTTAAGCCCCGTTCCTTTGAAATGTTGGAAAACGATGCCCAGATGATTCTGACCTATCTGGAGAGCAATGGAGGCTTCATGACCTTGAATGATAAATCTTCACCAGACGACATCAAGGCTACATTTGGCATTTCCAAAGGCCAGTTTAAAAAAGCTCTGGGTGGGCTGATGAAAGCTGGTAAAATCAAGCAGGATCCGACTGGAACAGAGTTGGTGTGAGGATAAAGAATCTCGTATCTAGAGCTGATGCTTGGAAGGATACGGTCTTAAAGAAATGAAAGGAACCTATGAGAAAATCTTTTTACAGCTGGCTGATGACAGAGCGCAATCCTAAGAGCAAGGAGCCCAAGGCTATTTTGGCGGATTTGGCTTTTCAGGATACGGCCTTTCCCAAGCATACAGATGATTTTGATGAGGTCAGTCGTTTTCTGGAGGAGCATGCCAATTTTTCCTTTAACTTGGGGGAATTCGATGCTATTTGGGAAGAGTATCAGGCACATTGAGTGGATAGTGGCTAGGGATAGTCATTTTCTGCTTGCTTTGATATAATAAAGGTAATTCATTCAAAAAAATAAATTAGAGAGGTTCTTTGTTTGCAGGAACATTCAGTAGAATTGAAACTGGGCCATCCAGATGATGCTTTTCATCTCTTTGGCTCTAATGAACGCCATCTGCGCCTGATGGAACAGGAATTAAAGGTCACCATCCATGCCCGAACCGAGATTGTGCAGATTTTAGGTACGGAGACTGCCTGCGAGGAGACTCGACAGGTCATTCAGGCTCTATTGGTCTTGGTCAATCGTGGCATGACCATCGGTACTCCCGATGTTGTGACAGCCATTACCATGGTCAAAAATGATGAAATTGATAAGTTTGTAGCTCTTTACGAAGAAGAGATTATCAAGGATAGCTATGGCAAGCCAATTCGGGTCAAGACACTTGGTCAGAAGATCTATGTAGACAGTGTTAAAAATCATGATATCGTCTTTGGTATCGGGCCAGCTGGAACAGGGAAGACTTTTCTGGCGGTGACCTTGGCGGTGACAGCTCTCAAGCGTGGGCAGGTCAAGCGAATTATCCTGACACGTCCAGCAGTGGAAGCTGGTGAGAGTTTGGGCTTTCTGCCTGGTGACCTTAAGGAAAAGGTGGATCCTTATCTGCGGCCGGTCTATGATGCCTTGTATCAGATTTTGGGTAAGGATCAAACGACGCGCCTCATGGAGCGAGAAATCATTGAGATTGCACCTTTAGCCTATATGCGGGGGCGGACGCTGGATGATGCCTTTGTGATTCTGGACGAGGCACAAAATACGACTATCATGCAGATGAAGATGTTTCTGACACGCCTTGGTTTCCAGTCCAAGATGATTGTCAATGGAGACATCAGCCAGATCGACCTGCCTCGCAATGTTAAATCAGGACTTATTGATGCTCAGGAGAAATTGAAGAACATCTCTCAGATCGACTTTGTGCATTTCTCAGCTAAGGATGTCGTTCGTCATCCAGTGGTGGCGCAGATTATCCGAGCTTATGAACCAACTCCTGTTAAAGAGGCTGCAACTGAGCCAGAAGAAATGGAATAGCATACGAAAAGAGCAGATTTATTTCTGCTCTTTTTGTGCGATTAATTTTAAAGTCGAAATGTTCAACTAAACGAGTTCGTCAATAGATGTGTAGTCCTTGTTGAGTCCCTCTGCAACTGGAAGGCTGGTGATGTGGCCTTGGTAGGTTGTGACACCTTGGCGCAGTCCTTGGTCATCCGCAATGGCTTGCTTGAAGCCTTTTCCTGCCAAAGCCTCCACATAAGGAAGGGTTACATTGGTCAAGGCGATGGTAGAAGTGCGGGCTACGGCACCAGGGATATTAGCAACTGCATAGTGGAGGACACCATGTTTTTCATAGACAGGCTCGGTGTGAGTCGTTACACGGTCGGCTGTTTCAATGACACCGCCTTGGTCAACGGCTACGTCAACAATGACTGAGCCTGGACGCATTTGCCTAACCATATCGTCTGTCACCAGTTTCGGAGCTTTCGCACCTGGAATGAGGACAGCGCCAATCACGACATCTGCCTCTCGAACGCTAGCTTCGATATTGAAAGGATTAGACATGAGGGTCTGGATTTGATGACCAAAGACATCTTCTAGGACAGACAGACGCTTAGCACTGATATCCAAAATAGTCACTTGAGCACCCAATCCTAGAGCGATACGAGCGGCATGAGTTCCAACGACACCGCCACCGATGATGGTAACTTTTCCTTTCGGAACGCCCGGTACACCACCGAGAAGTACGCCGGATCCGCCTTCACGCTTAGTCAGGAAGTGGGCTCCGATTTGGACAGCCATCCGTCCAGCTACCTCACTCATAGGTACCAAGAGTGGCAGTTGTCCATCTTGATCGCGGACAGTTTCGTAAGCCAGACCGGTTGTCTTGGCACTGGTCATAGCATCTGCTAGCTCAGGAGCGGCAGCCATGTGCAGGTAGGTAAAGAGCAAGAGGTCATCTCGCAGGAAGCCATATTCAGCAGCCAGGGGTTCTTTGACCTTGACCACTAGCTCAGCTGCCCATGCTTCTGCAGCAGTAGGGACGATTTTTGCACCTTGCTTTTCATAGTCTGCATCTGTAAAACCAGATCCCAGACCTGCATTTGTCTCAATCAGCACTTCATGTCCTTTACCAACGAGGCTGTGAACACCAGCTGGTGTCAGAGCGACACGATTTTCATTGTTTTTGATTTCTTTTGGAATACCGATTAACATAAAAAATATGCTCCTTTTTTAAGATGTTTTTATTGTATATGAAAACGCTTCAAAAATCAAGAAAAAATCGGAGTGGTTTGCTTTCATTAGTGAATTGTGCTATTCTGTTAAGAAAAAATAGGAGGTCCTGATGGAAAATATCTATGTCAAACTGGCTCGTCATACCAGACTGGAAACTGAGCGGTTGATTCTGCGCCCAGTGACCTTGGAAGATGCCCCAGCGATGTTTGAGTACGCTTCGGATGAGGAAAATACTCGCTATACCTTTGAGACTAACAAAAGCTTAGAAGAAACACGCAATAATATCGCTCTCTTTTATCTGACCAATCCTCTGGGGCGCTGGGGAATAGAAGTGAAGGAAAGCTGTAAATTCATCGGGACTATTGACCTGCATAAGATCAGGCTAGACTTGAAAACGGCAGCTATCGGCTATGTAATCAATAAAAAATACTGGAACCAGGGCTACACGACAGAGGCCAATCGCTCAGTCATCAAGCTGGCTTTTGAGGAAGTCGGAATGAATAAACTTGTAGCGCTGCATGATGTGGATAATCCAGCATCTGGCCGAGTTATGGTCAAGTCTGGTATGAAATATTCCCACGAAGAGCCTTATGCATCACTAGACAAATATAAGAAAGGCTGCATTGTGACACGGGTTCATTACTATCTGACTAGGGAAGATTATTTTGCAAAAAAATGAGAAAGGATATTGACAAGCACCTATCTACATGATATATTAGATAGGTACGCTGATTTAGCTCAGTTGGCAGAGCGCATCCATGGTAAGGATGAGGTCGCCGGTTCGATCCCGGCAATTAGCATCTTGTAGGACAAGGTTGGGGTTTCCCAGCCTTTTCTTTTTGTCAGTTATAGCAAATAGTGAAAGGCAAAGTTTCGGGAAGGAACGTAATAAAAATAGCTGCTTTTGTCTTTGTGATGAGAGGTTGATAAATCTGCTCTGCTATTTTCCAAAACCCTGCCCTCGGCTCCCTAAAGTGAGTCAAAATATGATATAATAAGGTAATACTAGCAAAGCGGGTAAGATATGTATATCGAAATGGTAGATGAAACGGGTCAGGTTTCGGAAGAGATTCTTAAACAGACTCAGGAAATTTTGGAGTTTGCGGCCCAGAAAACGGGTAAGGAAAATAAGGAAATGGCTGTGACTTTTGTCAGCAATGAGCGCAGTCATGAACTCAACTTGGAATATAGAGATACTGATCGGCCAACGGATGTGATTAGCTTGGAGTATAAGCCTGAGCTGGACATCGCTGTTGACGAGGAGGATTTGCTGGACCATCCTGAGCTAGCTGAGATGTTGGAGGATTTTGATGCCTATATCGGAGAGCTGTTCATTTCAGTGGACAAGGCGCGTGAGCAGGCTGAAGAATACGGCCACAGCTTTGAGCGGGAGATGGGCTTTTTGGCAGTGCATGGTTTTCTGCATATCAACGGCTATGATCACTATACGCCGGAAGAAGAAGCAGAAATGTTTGGATTACAGGAAGAAATTTTAACTGCTTATGGACTCACAAGGAAATAACAAACGCAAATGGAAAAATCGAGATGTGGTCTCGAGTCTGGAATTTGCTTTAACCGGTATTTTTACAGCCTTTAAAGAGGAGCGCAACCTGCGCAAGCATGTCCTTTCAGCTCTGGTAGTGATAGTTGCGGGACTGATTTTTGACTTGTCCGCGACAGAATGGCTCTTTCTCTTTTTGAGCATTTTTCTGGTCATTGCCTTTGAGATTGTCAATTCTGCCATTGAAAATGTCGTGGATTTGGCTAGCGATTACCACTTTTCTATGCGGGCAAAGAATGCCAAGGATATGGCAGCGGGAGCTGTTCTGGTCGTGTCTGGCTTTGCTGTTGTAACTGGGCTGATTATTTTTGTTCCCAAGATTTGGGATTGGATTTTTTAAAGATTTGAAAATCGGGGGAGACTGCCGATTTTCTGCTGTTTTAATGGAAATAATAGAGGTGAAATAATGACTTTTAAATCAGGTTTTGTAGCTATTTTAGGACGTCCCAATGTTGGGAAATCAACTTTTTTGAATCATGTTATGGGGCAAAAGATTGCCATCATGAGCGATAAGGCCCAGACCACTCGCAATAAAATTATGGGAATTTACACGACGGATAAGGAGCAGATTGTCTTTATCGATACGCCGGGAATCCATAAGCCTAAGACGGCTCTAGGCGATTTTATGGTGGAAGCAGCTTACAGCACCCTGCGTGAGGTGGATACCGTCCTCTTCATGGTGCCGGCTGATGAGCCGCGTGGCAAGGGTGATGACATGATTATCGAACGCCTGAAAGCGGCTAAGGTGCCAGTTATTTTGGTGGTTAATAAGATCGATAAAGTACATCCGGATCAGCTCTTAGCGCAAATTGATGATTTTCGTCAGCAGATGGATTTCAAAGAAATCGTGCCGATTTCAGCCCTGCAGGGCAATAATGTGTCCCATCTTATTGGTATTCTCAGTGAGAATCTGGAGGAAGGCTTCCAGTATTTCCCAGAAGACCAGATTACTGACCATCCGGAGCGTTTTCTGGTGTCAGAAATGATTCGGGAGAAGGTTTTGATGTTGACACGGGAGGAAATTCCCCACTCAGTCGCAGTGGTTGTTGACAGCATGAAGCGAGACGAAGAGACGGACAAGGTCCATATCCGAGCGACTATCATGGTGGAGCGCGATAGCCAAAAAGGCATTATCATTGGTAAAGGCGGTTCCATGCTGAAGAAAATCGGGTCCATGGCTCGGCGCGATATTGAGCTCATGCTGGGGGACAAGGTCTTCCTAGAAACTTGGGTCAAGGTCAAGAAAAACTGGCGGGACAAGAAGCTGGACTTGGCGGACTTTGGCTATAATAAGAAGGAGTATTGATAAATAAACAGAAATGGAACATAGGGTTAAATTTTATGGGACCAATGATTTATCAATTTCTTCTTACCTTAGTAGAATGGAGAAAATCTTTGATTTATATATAGAGCAAAAGAAAAAGATTAGTAATTTTACAGATGCTATTGAACTTGATAATACTCTTAAAATCTTTGATTCAGCTAATTATTCTACAAATTGGCCAGAAGAATATATTGACAAAGTTAATTCTTATGAAAATGTATTAAAAAGAAATATTAATGAATTTTATGGTAGAGCATCGAGTGAATTGATTTTAAGATATATGATTCTGTTGAAAGATGAATACGAATATCGAGAAGATTTTTTTGACATTTTTTGTAGATTCAACTACGGTTCAAAAATATCTGAAATTTGGTTTGAAGAAGTTTTTTGGGAAAGCGGGTTACCATTATATTATTTATTAAAAAATAAATATTTTTGTAACATGTATCCAAAATTTATTAGGGAAGCTTTTCTTGCAAAAACGAAACATCTTGAATATCTTTTAAGTAATTATATAAATTCATCTAGACAGTCTTACTGTATACCTGATAATATATCTTCCGATGAGTGGAACGAACTTTTATCTGATTATATAAATAGTATAGAAGCAAATCCAAATTATCTTAGGCTTCTTTTAATGCCAATTCAAGAACTCGGTACCAAATATTTTAAAGTTACACGAAATCAGAAGTCAGACATTCAAGAAATATTAAAACTATTTTATCAAAGTTTTGATAAATCTGAAGCAGGACTTCATGTGATTTTTGAAGTATATTTTGATAGAAATTTATATGAAAAAAAGATTGTTGAATATAGTGATAAAAGTCCATTTTCACCACCAGAATTGATTGATAAAAGTATTATTAATAATTTAATGAAATCTAGTGGGGAAAAAGTCGATGAGCAATTGACCTTGTATATGGTATCTTTGGTTGATTACGAAAAAATAAAAAGCAAGCATGATTATACTAGTTTATTCACATATTTTTTAAAAGATTCTGAAGTTTTCTCAAAGAAAAGGATGTCAAGCTTGCCAAGTTTCCCTAATAAAGAGACATTAGGAGTCGTAAAATCTACGTTGATGTTAACTAGGAATTCTTATCAAGATACTCAATATTTTAAAATGAAGCTACAGTTAGTCTCATTCAAGATTCGTGCTTATCAGAGATTATTTAGTGAGTTTGATTTAAGTATTGAACAGGTAGTGGATTGGTTTTTCTTTCAATACTGCGATGAATTGAAGATAAAGTGGTTACCTTTTAGTTTTTCACCTCATGATGATGCGATTGATAATAAAACAGCAACAATTTTTAGGAATGAAGAAAAAATAAGAAAGCAATATCTGTTACTAATGGAAGATGGTGAAATTAGTAGAGAACAATATAATTTGTTAGACTCAACTCCAAATGTAGGGAATCTATCTAGTAATATTCCTAAAAAGTATGCGTATATTAACAATAATTCTGATATTAAAAATATTTTGTTTTTATTATTTTCTGATCAATCTCATTTGGCCTATATCAATGAACGAAAAAACGGTAAAAATTTTGTAGAATTAATCACAAATAACATTGTAAGGAAAGAAGATTTCTTAAGAGTTGATAGAGCCAAAATACAATTTTTAGTTGACAATGAAATACTATCTGAAAAAAATGATAGGCTTGTTTTTTTAAACAATAAAGAAATTGGTGTATTACAAGATCTATATTTGTATGATGAAGTAAGCTATTTTAACTCAGATAATGATGAGAAAGCAATTTTAGACTGCCTTTCTGAGAAAGGTATGATTGAATTTGAGAGTAAGCTTTTTTCAAAAAGCGAAGCAAATTATTTAAATTTTCTATTGAATAATAGTAAGTTTGATAATAGTTTGGCAATAAGGAATAAGTATCAACATGGTTCACCCTCATATGAATCAGAAGAAATGTATCAAATTGATTACTCTATTGCTTTATTAATTTTAGTAATATATATTGTTAAAATTGATGAAGAACTATCTTACAAATTATCTGTTACTTGATTGAAAATAATGATTTATGATATGAACCAAGACTATATTTCCTATATTCGCTCCAAGGTGGGGCATGATAAGGTTATCTTGAATTTTGCCGGTGGGCTTCTGGCAGACGAGGAAGGTCGTGTGCTTCTGCAGTTGCGAGGTGATAAGAAAACATGGGCGATTCCTGGTGGAGCTATGGAGCTCGGGGAGACTTCTTTGCAAGCAGCCGTGCGCGAATTTCACGAAGAGACAGGCATTGCTGTTGAAGCCAAGCGCTTGCTGAATGTCTACACTAATTTTGATGAATCTTATCCTAATGGTGACAAAGTGCAGACGGTTGTCTTTCTGTATGAATTTCAGGCACTGAAGAATGTTGATATTTCCAATTTTCATAATGAGGAAACACTGCGTTTAGGCTTTTTTTCTAAAGAAGAAATAGCAGAGCTGGAAAATGTATCGGATAAACATCGCCTGATGATGGATGAGTATTTTTCGGACAGCTTTGCTATGGGGCTTTGAGATGTGAAAGAATAAGAAAGGAGCTTTATGCCTGAATTACCTGAAGTGGAAACGGTTAGGCGTGGTTTGGAGCGTCTGGTTGTTGGTAAGATGATTGAGCAGGTGCAGGTCCGCTATGCCAAGATGATTGGCACGGGAGTGGACAGCTTTGTCCACGACTTGCCAGGCCAGACCTTTGAAAAGATCGGTCGTCGGGGCAAGTATTTGCTTTTTTACCTGACGGGTGGGGTGCTGGTTTCCCATCTGAGAATGGAAGGCAAGTATCTTTTTTATCCTGATGCGGTGCCTGAGCGCAAGCATGCCCATGTCTTTTTCGAGATGACGGATGGTGGGACGCTTGTTTATGAGGATGTTCGCAAGTTTGGGACCATGGAGCTGTTGAGAAAGGATCAGTTGGAGGCCTATTTTGCTGCTAGAAAGCTTGGTCCTGAGCCGACAGAGGCGGACTTTCTTTTGCCTCCTTTTGTAGCAGCTTTGAATCGTTCCAAGAAGCCCATCAAACCCTATTTACTGGAGCAGACCTTGGTCGTTGGGCTGGGCAATATCTATGTAGATGAGGCCCTTTGGCGGGCGCGGATTCATCCGGCAAGGCCGGCAGATAGTCTAAAGCCTGCTGAAGTGAAGCAGCTGCGTGAGCAGATTATAGAAGTTTTGCAGCTCGGGATTGAAAAGAGAGGATCGACCATTCGGACCTACCGCAATGCTCTAGGTGAAGATGGCACGATGCAGGATTTTCTGCAGGTTTATGGAAAGACTGGTCACCCCTGTGCTAGATGCGGCAGCCCGATTGAGAAAATTAAGCTGGGTGGACGCGGTACACATCTCTGTCCTCATTGTCAGAAAACGAGGTAGCTGTCATGGCAAGAATTATCGGTATCACTGGCGGCATTGCCTCGGGTAAGTCAACAGTGACAGAGTTTTTAAGGCAGCAGGGCTACCAAGTCATTGATGCGGATCAAGTAGTGCATGAGCTGCAGGAGCCGGGCGGACGCCTTTATCAAGCTCTTTTATCCGCTTTTGGTCCAGCTATCTTACAGGAAGATGGGCGCTTGGATCGGCCTAAGCTGGGAGCTATGATTTTTGGGGATCCCGAACTCTTGGCCCAGTCCAGTCAAATACAAAACCAGATTATCCGCGAGGAACTGGCTGGCAGACGGGATTTGCTGGCAGAGATGGAAGATATCTTTTTTATGGATCTTCCCTTGCTGTTTGAGTTACAATATGAAGATTGGTTTGACCAGATCTGGCTGGTGGATGTGACTGAGGAAACTCAGCTCAGTCGTCTTATGTCTCGAAATGCTCTCAGTCAGGAAGAAGCAGAGAAACGCATAGCAGCTCAGCTATCTTTACAAGAAAAACGAAAGAGGGCGGATGTGCTGATTGGTAATAATGGCTCGCTTGAGGAAACTCGACAGCAGATTCGCGATGCTTTGCAGAAATTAGAAAGAAGATGATTTATTACGACACAAGTAAATTGGAAACATAACCTGAAAGTCGCTTGGTTTGGGAACTTCCTGACAGGTGCCAGCATTTCTCTGGTGACGCCTTTTATGCCACTTTTCGTGGAGCAGCTGGGTGCCAGAGGTCATGAGGTGGAGTATTACGCTGGGCTAGGGATTTCTCTCTCTGCAATCTCAGCGGCCCTGCTCTCTCCTGTTTGGGGAAGTCTGGCTGATCGATATGGCCGCAAGCCTATGATGGTACGTGCGGCTTTTGCCATGGTTTTTACTATGGGCGGTATTACCTTTGTGCCCAATATTTTCTGGCTTCTACTCCTACGCTTTCTAAACGGTGTTTTTGCTGGTTATATTCCCAACAGTACAGCTCTGATTGCCAGTCAGGCTCCCAAGGAAAAAACGGGTTATGCTCTGGGAACTCTCTCGACCGGTGTCGTTGCGGGTAATCTTATGGGTCCATTTATTGGTGGTCTGATTGCGGAGATGTTCGGTATTCGAAATGTCTTTCTCCTGATTGGCGGCTTCTTTCTAGTGGCAGCCCTGATGACCTTTTATTTGATTCGGGAGGATTTTGTGCCGGTGACCCGACAAGAAGAGGTAGGCTTTAGGGAATTGCTGCGTCAACTTAGGTATCCTAAGATGCTGATGAATCTCTTTCTGACCAGCTTTGTTATCCAGTTTGCAGCTC
The DNA here is from genome assembly GCF_050220005.1 of Streptococcus sanguinis. Classification (GTDB taxonomy): domain Bacteria; phylum Bacillota; class Bacilli; order Lactobacillales; family Streptococcaceae; genus Streptococcus; species Streptococcus sanguinis_Z. The sequence continues at coordinate 1,649,686 of NZ_CP071413.1, read as the reverse complement.
AGTCCATCAGCCCTATCCTTGCCCTCTATGTCAGAGAGCTGGGGCAAAAGGACAATCTGATCTTTGTTTCGGGTCTCATCGTTTCTAGCATGGGACTTTCCAGCATGATGAGCTCCAGTATTCTGGGGTGGTTAGGAGATCGTATCGGCAATCACCGGCTTCTGGTGCTGGCTCAGTTCTATTCAATCCTAATTTATCTGCTCTGTGCCAATGCTGGTTCCCCTATGCAGCTAGGCTTTTATCGCTTTTTATTTGGCCTAGGAACAGGAGCGCTGATACCAGGTGTCAATGCTCTGCTAAGTAAGATAACACCCAAGTTTGGAATCTCTAGAATTTTCAGCTATAATCAGATTTTCTTTTATCTGGGTGGAGTGGTCGGCCCTATGTCTGGATCGGTCATTGCGGCAGCCTATGGCTATCATTCAGTCTTTTATGCAACAGCAGGTCTAGTTGCTATCAGTATGCTGGCCAATCTCTTTAGTTTTCGAAATTTATTTAAAAAGAAGGATATCTAGTGCGCGTTAAAATAAATTTAAAATGTTCCAGCTGCGGCAGTCAGAACTATCTGACCAGCAAAAATACTAAAACGCATCCGGAAAAAATAAAGGTCTTAAAGTATTGTCCTAAGGAAAGAAAAGTTACTTTACATCTTGAATCCAAGTAGATTTTATGATAAAATAGATAGGATTTTAAGGAGTTTTTATTTATGTACAACCTATTATTAACCATTTTAGTCATTTTATCAGCTATTATTGTCATTGCAATTTTCATGCAGCCAACTAAAAATCAGTCCAGCAACGTCTTTGATGCCAGTGCCAACGACTTGTTTGAACGTCCTAAGGCACGCGGTTTTGAAGCTGTGATGCAGCGTATGACGGGAATCATGATTTTCTTCTGGCTACTGATTGCATTGGTATTAGCAGTATTATCTAGTAAATAAAATGGGCTCTGACTTCGTCTTGGCCTATTTTTTAAGTTTTAAAGAGATTTAGAAGAGATGAAGAAAACGCTCATCAAGAGAAGAGGAATATGAAATCAGAAATCATTGAATATTTAAAAGACAGGCAGCAGGCCAGCGTGGATGAGCTGGCGGCTGCTTTGGGGAAAGACTCTTCCAAGGCCTTTAGTAGCTTGGTCAAGACCATCTCCCAGATGGAAAGAAAGCATCAGATTCGCTTTGATGACAAGGGGCGGATTGAGCTTTATGAGAAGAAAAAGCAGGAGCGTCTGACGCTCAAGGGTGTTTTTCATGCCCACAAGAATGGCTTTGGTTTTGTCACCCTGAATGAGGAAGAGGATGATCTCTTTGTCGGCCGTAATGATGTCAATCATGCCATTGATGGCGATACGGTGGAAGTAGTCATTACCAAGGTGGCAGACCGTATCAAGGGAACATCAGCTGAGGCTAAGATTATCGATATTTTGGAGCACAGCCTGACGTCAGCGGTTGGTCAGCTGGTTCTGGATGAGGAAAAGCCCAAGTATGCGGGTTATATCCGCTCGAAAAATCAGAAAATAAGCCAGCCTATTTATGTCAAAAAACCAGCTATGGTTCTGGATGGTACAGAGGTGCTCAAGGTCGCTATTGACAAATATCCGACCAAGAAACACGATTTCTTTGTGGCTAGTCTGGTCGATGTGGTCGGTCATGTCAATGATCCAGGCATTGATGTACTGGAAGTGCTGGAGTCGATGGATATTGTCTCTGAGTTTCCAGAAAAGGTCTTGGAAGAAGCCGAGCGAGTTCCAGAGGCACCGACAGAGAGTGATTTGGCAGGGCGTTTGGACCTGCGTGAAGAGGTTATCTTCACCATCGATGGAGCGGATGCCAAAGACTTGGACGATGCTGTCCATATCAAGCGCCTGAAAAATGGCAACTTTGAGCTAGGCGTCCATATCGCAGATGTGTCCTACTATGTCAAAGAAGGCTCTGAGCTGGACAAGGAAGCCCTCAATCGGGCGACTTCAGTCTATGTGACCGACCGCGTGGTGCCTATGCTGCCAGAGCGCCTGTCCAACGGAATCTGCTCGCTCAATCCAAATGTGGATCGGCTGACCCAGTCGGCTATCATGGAGATTGATGCCAAGGGGCGCGTGGTCAAGCATACCATCACCCAAACTGTCATCAAGACGACCTTCCGCATGACCTACAGTGATGTCAACGACATCATTGCTGGAAATCAGGAAAAAGCTGAGCAGTTCAAGGAAATTGTGCCTAGTATTGACAGTATGGTCCAGCTGCATGAGATTCTGGAAAGCATGCGCTTTAAACGCGGTGCGCTTAACTTTGACACTAATGAAGCCAAAATCATGGTCAATAAGGAAGGCCGGCCGGTGGACATTGTCCTGCGTCAGCGGGGAATTGCTGAGCGTATGATTGAATCCTTTATGCTGGTGGCGAATGAGACGGTGGCTGAGCATTTTGCTAAGCTAAATCTGCCCTTCATCTATCGGATCCACGAGGAGCCTAAGGCGGAGAAGGTGCAGAAGTTTATCGACTACGCCTCTAGCTTTGGGATTCGGATATACGGGACGGCTAGCTCTATGAGTCAACAGGCCCTGCAGGATATTATGGAATCGGTCAAAGACCAGCCTTATGAGGATGTCCTATCCATGATGCTTCTGCGCTCCATGCAGCAGGCTCGCTACTCGGAGCACAATCACGGCCACTACGGTCTGGCAGCGGAGTTTTATACGCATTTCACCAGTCCGATTCGCCGCTATCCGGACCTTCTGGTTCATCGGATGGTACGGGATTATGGCAAGTCTAAAGAAATAGCAGAGCATTTTGAGCAAGTGATTCCAGATATTGCCAGTCAATCTTCCAGCCGAGAGCGTCGGGCTATCGAGGCCGAGCGTGAAGTCGAAGCCATGAAGAAAGCGGAGTACATGGAAGAATTCGTTGGGGAAGAGTTTGATGGTGTTGTCTCAAGCGTGGTTAAGTTTGGACTCTTCGTCGAACTGCCTAATACGGTCGAGGGCTTGATTCATGTCACCAACCTGCCGGAGTTTTATAACTACAATGAGCGGACGATGACCCTGCAAGGAGAAAAGTCCGGCGTAGTCTTCAAGGTCGGTCAACAGATTCGCATCAAGCTGGTTCGAGCGGATAAGGCTACAGGCGAGATTGACTTTGAATACCTGCCTAGTGAATTTGACCTGGTAGAAAAGACTAGCAAGAGTGGCAGAGGCAGCTCAGGCAGAAAGAGACGCCGTGAAGATGACAAGCGCAGCCATTCTTCCAAAGAAAAAGGCTACAGAGATAAGAAAGATAAGAAGTCCAAGAAAGGCAAGAGCCAGAAGGCATTTTACAAGGAAATAGTCAAGAAAGGAGCCAAGCATGGCAAAGGGAGAAGGAAAGGTCGTCGCGCAAAATAAAAAGGCCAGACACGACTACACCATCGTGGATACCATCGAGGCAGGCATAGTGCTGACAGGGACGGAGATTAAGAGCGTCCGTGCTGCCCGTATCAATCTCAAAGACGGCTTTGCCCAGATCAAGAATGGTGAGGCCTGGCTCAGCAATGTCCATATCGCGCCTTATGAAGAGGGCAATATCTGGAACCAAGAGCCTGAACGCCGCAGAAAGCTGCTGCTACATAAGAATCAGATCCAAAAGCTGGAGCAGGAGACCAAGGGAACTGGCATGACGTTGGTGCCGCTCAAGGTCTATCTCAAGGACGGTTATGCCAAGCTGCTTCTGGGCTTAGCCAAAGGGAAGCACGATTACGACAAGCGCGAGTCCATCAAACGTCGCGAGCAAAACCTCGACATCGCAAGACAGATGAAAAATTTTAATACAAGATGAAAGACTGGGCGACCGGTCTTTTTTAGTTTTATATTAGTGATTCTCATCTACAGTAGTTATCTTAAATTGTTTATTGTCAAATTTACTAAACAGAAAACTTCTGACCACTTTTCCACTTGTCAAGTTTGTGCTTTTCGAGTATGATAAAGACAGTTAAATTATTCGGAGCTTGGCTTTCAGAGAAAGGATTTTTTATGACAGAAGAATTGCTAGCTTATAAACGTATGCCGCTGTGGACGGCTGAGACCATGCCAGAAGCGGTAAAGAGAAAGCACAATACCAAAGAGGGAACTTGGGGCAAAATCACTGTTCTCAAGGGACGCCTTAAGTTTGTCGAGATGTCAGAGGAAGGTGAGGAGTTGGCTGAGCACATTTTTGAGGCTGGTCAGGATAATCCTTTTGCCCAGCCCCAAGCTTGGCATCGGGTCGAAGCCCTGACTGATGACCTAGAGTGGTATTTGGAGTTTTACTGTCGGCCTGAGGATTATTTCCCTAAGAAATACGGCAGCAATCCAGTTCACTCAGAGGTTTTGGAAGCTATGCAGACAGTCCGGCCAGGGCGGGCATTAGATCTAGGCTGTGGTCAAGGTCGCAATGCTCTCTTTCTAGCCAAGCAGGGCTTTGAAGTGACAGCCGTAGATCAGAATGAGCTGGCATTGGAAATCTTACGTAGCATTGTGGAGCAGGAAGATTTAGATCTGCCAGTGGGTACTTACGATATCAACTCAGCTAATCTGACCCAGACTTATGATTTAATTATTTCCACCGTTGTCCTTATGTTCCTCCAGGCGGAGCGAATTCCGGATATTATCCGCAATATGCAAGAGCACACAGCGCTTGGTGGCTACAATCTCATCGTCTGTGCCATGGATACACAAGACTTCCCATGCTCTGTTCCCTTTCCTTTTACTTTTAAGGAAGGTGAGCTTGCCGAATATTATAAAGACTGGGAACTGGTTAAGTACAATGAAAATCCTGGTCACCTCCATCGCCGTGATGAAAACGGCAATCGAATTCAGCTGTGCTTTGCGACTATGCTGGCTAAAAAGATTCAGTAGAAGATGCTAGGACAGAACTAAATTTTTGAAAATTTAGCTTGGCTCACTTATTTTGAGGCTTAGGTTTAAAAGGTCTGGGAGACAATTTAAATTGTCTCAGCCACAATGTTTTTTGAACATAATAAAGCTAGACTGAGATATTTTTGTCTCAGTCTTTTTTTATTTTAGTAAAAAACTTTAGAAATATTTTAGAATTTCTTGAGAAATATCTGAAGTTTGGTCGCTATACTAGAAAGTGCAAGGGGGAGAGAAAAGAGCTGGAAGCAACAGGACAGCTGGTAAAAAACATTAGTTTTTCTTTAAGTGTGAGTCTAGAGCAGATCACATTTAAAAGCAGACTGAATGACCTTATTCTCTCTTCTTGCGGCAAATTTTTCCAGACCTTCAGTTTTCTGTTGACGAGGAAAAAAGAATATGTTAAAGTAAATGAGTAAAATAAAAAAGTCAATTATATTTTACTTAATATACAAGGAGGAACTCATGAAGAAAAGAACGAAAATCATTCTAACTTCTACGTTGACTGTGACCGGCCTAATCTTGGCTGCCGGTGGCTACTGGGCTTATAAGACCTTTGTCCCTCAGGAGACACCGATCGATAAGAATGCCACAGTAAGGACCAATTACTATCAAGCCATCAATAAAAAATGGCTGGAAAAGGCAGAAATTCCTAGCGACCAGCCGTCTAATGGTGTGTTTTATGAGCTGAACGAGCAGGTCAAGGATAAGATGAAGGCGGATGTCAAAAATCTAGTCTCTGGTAAAGAAGAGTCAACGATTGAAGGCATGCCTGAGTTTATCAAATACTACCAGCAAGCTACTGACTTCAAGCAGCGGGAAAAGGATGGCTTAGATCCTCTCAAGTCCTATCTCAAGGAAATTGAAGACTTGTCCGATCTAAAGGACCTAGCTGGCAAGGCTGTTGACTGGGAAAAACGCGGTTTGGCTCTGCCGTTTACCTTTGAAATCAGTTCTAACCTAGAAAATACTAATCAGAAACAAGTGAATCTGTCCAGTCCAAGTCTTATGCTGCCGGATAAGAGCTATTATGAAGATGAAGGTGCTAAGAAAAGGATGATGGATCCGCTGGAAAAAGCATTCAAAGAAGCCTTTCAAAAGCTAGGCTATAGTGAAAAAGAGAGCGAAAAGATTGTCAAAGAAGCCTTAGAATTTGATGGAGAATTGGCCAAGTATGCCCAAAGTAATGAAGAAACTTCGGAAATTAAAAATCTTCACCATCCTAAGACGGCAGAAGACATCAATGCCTACTCTGATACCTTTAAGTTTCACGATATTATCAATGACTATCTAGGCCAGGAATCTGGTGATGTCAATGTACCTAACCCTAAGTATTATGAAAATTTTGCCAAGGTGGTTAATGACAAGAACTTTGCAAAGCTCAAATCTTGGATGCTTGTGAAGCAGGCAGCATCAGCATCTAGTTTTCTAACCGATGACTATCGGCTGATTTTTGCAGAGTACCAAAAATCCTTGCAAGGTACTAAGGAAGCAACTTCGAAGGAAGATGCAGCATACAACCTGACAACAGGAACTTTTTCAGATGTCTTTAGTCTTTACTATGGCCGCAAATATTTCGGTGAGGAAGCCAAGCAAGAAGTGACCCAAATGGTCAAAGATATCAAGGAAGTTTATCGGGAACGTATGCTGAAAAACGAATGGCTGTCAGAAGAAACCAAGCAGAAGGCAGTCAAGAAGCTGGATACGATGAAACTCTATATCGGCTATCCTGAAAAAGTTCGCGAAGTGACTAAGGCCTTAAAAGTAGATGATAAAAAATCCTTCTTTGAAAATGCAATTGCTTTGAGTCAGGCAAAAAATCAATATGATGTTGAGCACTTCTCTGAGCCAGTAGACAAGGACGAGTGGCTGATGCCTTCCTATGATATCAACGCTTACTACTCACAGGAAAATAACAGTATCAACTTCCCAGCCGCAATCCTGCAGAATCCATTCTTTGATGTTAAGCAAGAAATGGAAAAGAATTATGGTGGTATCGGTATGGTTATTGGTCACGAGATTACTCACGCCTTCGACTCAAATGGTGCAAACTTTGATGAAGAGGGTAATTTGAACAATTGGTGGACAGAAGCAGATAGGAAAGCTTTTGACAAGAAAATTGAAGCTGTTACCAAGCAGTGGGATGGTATTGAAATCTACGGCGGCAAGGTCAACGGCAAGCTTACGGTAACAGAAAATGTAGCCGATGCGGGTGGACTTTCAGCTACTCTTGAAGTTGTTAAAAAGAAATATCCAGATGCAGACTTGAAGAATTACTTTGAAAACTATGCCAATATCTGGAGAAGCAAGGCCAGTCTGCAATTTAACCAACTTCTCCTGAAGGTAGATGTTCATGCTCCGTCCGAACTGCGGGTCAACCAGCAACTCAAAAATGTAGAGGCCTTCTATGAAACCTATCCAGAAATCAAAGAAGGTGATGCCATGTATCTGGCTCCAGATAAGCGGGTCAGCGTATGGTAAGATTGATTGTCTAGAGAAGACAGTAAAATAATCTAAGCTATGAAGCACAACCAGTTTGGTAATAGGAGAGAAGTTTGTTCTTTTTCTCCTATCCATTCTTTCCTGCGATACTTGCGCGGCTGCGGTTTGTGCCTCCGCAGCCACGTGTCTTTAAAGTCAGATTTTATCTGGCTTTTTTCTATTTTGAAATGAATTATTTATCTAGTAAATCTTATACGTCAAAAAATGAAATCGCTTGCAAAACTTAGAGTAAAAGGCTATACTGAATATAGTATTTAATTTTGTAATTTTTTACAAAAAAACAAAGGAGATATTTTTATGAAAAAAATATTGTTTCGTTCCTTGTTAGCTCTTTCGACCATTTTCCTCTTTCCTTTCCAAGTGGTCGAAGCCTGCACAGGATTTATCGTTGGGAAAGACCTGACTGCAGACGGCACGACGCTTTACGGTCGGACAGAGGACTTGGAGCCCAATCACAATAAGGTCTTTTTGGTTCATCCGAGAAAGACCAATGCGAGTGGTGCCAAGCTGGTCGATGAAACCAACGGCTTTGAATGGACCCTGCCGACAGAAAGCTACAAGTATACCTCTGTATCAGATGTGACCCCATCCCAAGGTATTTTTGACGAGGTTGGCTTTAATGAGTACGGGGTTTCTATTTCTGCGACAGTTTCTGCCAAGGCTAATGATGCCATCCAAAAAGTGGATCCTTATGTAGAAAATGGCTTGGCTGAGTCTATCCTGACAACTGTCGTTCTGCCCCACGTTCAGACAGCTCGTCAGGGTGTGGAGCTGATGGCGCAGATTGTAAGAGAGCAGGGAGCAGCAGAGGGGAATATTATCACCATTGCTGACAAGACTGGTGTCTGGTATATGGAAATCCTATCCGGTCACCAATATGTTGCTATTAAATTCCCAGATGACAAGTATGCTGTCTTTCCTAATACTTTCTTCTTGGGCAGTGTTGATTTTGACGATACAGAAAATGTCATTGCCTCAAAAGGTGTTCAGGATGTTGCCAAACAAGCTAACTCTTATAAAGAAATTTACGGCAAATTCCACATTTCTCAGTCCTACAATCCACCGATGGCAGAGGCAGATCGTTCGCGTGCCTGGGCAGGTATCACCAGTCTAGATCCAAATGCGGCCGTGTCTTATAACGACTCTTACTTTGATCTCATGCACTCCACAGACAGAAAGATCAGTGTAGCAGATGTCATGGCTATGCAGCGCAATCGCTTTGAGGGTACTCAGTTCAAACCGCTGGACCAAATGGAGCTAGATGGTAAGGGGCTGCCACAACGCGGTACGACAGACCCTGTTTACAAATATCCGCTGGGCAATCCAAATGTTATGGAAGCTCATATCTTCCAGCTCAAAGATGGCGTTCCAGCCAATATGGGCGGAGGCACTATGTGGCTGGCGGTAGGCAGTCCGCGCTTCTCACCTTACCTGCCTTATAATGGGAATATCACGGATACTTACGATGCTTATAAGGTAAACACAACTAGCTACAGTCCAGACTCTTGGTACTGGGTAGCATCTCATATCTACGATATGGCGGCCAAGCATCAGGACCTCTTTGGAACTTCTGTCCAAGACAAGTGGAAGGCCTTGGAAGCCCGCTTTATTGAGGAGCAAAATGCTCTAGATGCAGCCAATGCAGCTCTGCCAGACTCTTCAGCCAAAGTTACTGAGGAAACACAGGCTCGAGCAGCCCAAGTCTTTAAGGAAATGAAAGATCTAGAAGCAGAAATGGAAGCTAAAATCAAGGAAGCAACAAAAAACACTCCATCTAGCTCCAGCAAAGATTCTAGCAGCTCTTTGTCATCCCAAAGTTCATCAAATTCTTCTTCAGCAACTTCTAGCAGTTCGGATACACGGACGGAAGTCAATGTAGAAGATGACAGCTTGGTAGATGTCGCAACTGGCATTCGCTTGAAAAATGCTGACTTGGTCAAGTCCGGTCTTCAGCTGTCAGTGAAAAAACTGGAAAGCAAGATTCAGCCGACAGATACCTATGACATTAGCTTGACCGATCCGAATGGTCAGCCGGTGCATCAGGTCAGTCCAACACTTGTGACGATTCCAGTTCGCAAAGACTTGCCAGTAGATGCCGTCTATGCTCTGGATGAAAATGGCAAACAAGTTGAGAAATTTGATGTAACGGTTAATCAAAACCAGACCATCAGCTTCACGACCAATCATTTCTCTGTTTATCAAGTGCAGTATCGAAATGAGCAGTCTGTCAAAGCTAAGAAAAAAGACCTGCCATCAACAGGTGAGCAAGTCACCATCATAGGCCTTGCAGGTTTGATTATCCTAGCAGGAGTCTTCTTCCTTTTGAAGAAAACAAATAAAAACTAATCTAAAATAAAAAGAAGGCCGAGCAAAATGTTCGGCCTTTCTTGGTGAAAAAACGATTTTTGTCTAGGCTATCCTTTAAACTAGAGCCTTTATCTTAAATAGTCATAGTTATAAGTAGTCAAAATTATGTCAGTGAGTTCTTCAGGTTCTTCTTGAGCTCCGCCGGCTATCCAAAGAGAAATAATCCCCTCAACACTGGATAGGAAGATTTCCAAGGCGTATTTCTGAGGGATGTGAAAGTTCTCCTCTAAAAAACGCTGGGTAGCAGCCTTTTGCTTATCACTCAGAATGATACTGGTTATGTACTCCCGAATAGCCTCCCGAAAGTCCATATAATGGCTCTTGGTCAAGGCATTGATAAGACGTTCATTAGCACGGAGTATATGAAATTTTGCTATCATTAACTTTTTGGGATATTCGTTCTCCGCTTCAAACATGCTATAACTAGAAAGTTGGGAGATAATGTCGTTTTTGAGACTATCAACCATCTGATATTTATCTTGGTAGTGGAGGTAGAAGGTGCCGCGGTTAATCCCAGCCCGTTTGCAGAGTTTGCTGATGGAGATAGTATCAAATCTTTCCTCTGATAGTAGCTGAATCAAGGCTTCTTTGATGTCTTCCTTGGTACTAGTTTTTCGTTTCTGGACCATTTTTCTTCCTTTTTTACTTAAATCAACACTTTGTTGATTTTTGATTATTGCTTTTTATCTAAGCTCATTATATAATATCTGTGATTTAGAATCAACACATTGTTGATTTAAGGAAAAGAGCTTTGAAAAGGAAAGAAACGATATGGCTTACATTGAAATGAAACATAGTTTTAAACGTTATCAGGTAGGTGACACGGAGATTGTCGCCAATCATGATATTTCTTTTGAGATTGAAAAGGGGGAACTGGTTATTATCCTGGGTGCTTCTGGTGCTGGTAAGTCAACAGTGCTCAATATCCTCGGAGGTATGGATACCAATGATGAGGGAGACATCCTGATAGACGGCCAGAATATTGCTGACTACAATTCCCACCAGCTGACGGACTATCGCCGCAATGACGTGGGCTTCGTCTTTCAGTTTTATAATTTGGTGCCCAACCTGACGGCCAAGGAAAATGTCGAATTGGCCTCTGAAATCGTCAAGGATGCCCAAGATCCAGTAGCCGTTCTAACTGCAGTTGGTATGGAAAATCGCCTCAATAACTTTCCAGCCCAGCTATCAGGCGGGGAGCAGCAGCGGGTGTCTATCGCTCGGGCTGTGGCAAAAAATCCCAAGATTTTGCTCTGCGATGAGCCGACAGGGGCTCTGGACTACAATACCGGCAAGCAAGTGCTGCAAATCTTACAGGACATGTCTCGCAATCAAGGAGCGACTGTTATTATCGTAACCCACAATGCTGCCTTGGCTCCCATTGCTGACCGGGTTATCCGCATGCACGATGCGAGAGTTAAGAGTGTTACAGTCAATGAAGAGCCTCAGGATATAAGTACATTGGAGTATTGATATGAAGAGAAAGATTTATTGGAAAGATATTCTGCGCTCCTTCACTAGCTCTAAAGGACGTTTCCTATCTATTTTAATCCTCATGATGCTAGGCTCTTTAGCTCTCGTGGGCCTCAAGGTCGCTCCACCCAATATGCGCAGAACAGCAACAGATTACTTGAAAGAACAGAGAACCATGGACTTGGCTGTTATGGCGGACTATGGTTTGGATAAGGCGGATCAGAAAGAGCTGGAAGCTATCAAGGGAGCTGATGTCGAGTTTGGCTATCTGACAGATGTCACCGTGGACGAGGAGGCCCTCCGAGTATTCTCAGATACCAAGGATATTTCAAACTTTCAAGTGACCTCTGGTCGTCTTCCCAAGAAAGAGCAAGAAATTGCTCTGGCTAGCTTTTGGTCTAAGAAATATAAGCTTGGCCAGGAGATTGATCTGACTGAAAAGGCCGGCAGTCGGTCAGTTCTGAAAAACAAGACCTATAAGATTGTAGGATTTGTCAACTCGGCAGAGCTCTGGTCTGATAGAAATCTGGGCAATGCGACTAGTGGCAGCGGGGCTTTATCTGCCTATGCTGTAGTCAGCCCCAAGGCCTTTGATACAGATGTTTACAGTATTGCCCGCCTGCGCTATCATGATTTAGAAAAGCTGGCTCCCTTCTCTGAAAGCTATCAGGAGCGTTTGGAGCAGCACCAGACAGCTTTGGACAAGAGCCTTGAAGATAACGGAGTGGTCCGGTTTAAGCAATTAGAGGCAGATGCCAAAAGCACCATTCAGAAGGGCCAAGATAAGATTGCTCAGGCTGAGAGCGAACTGACCCAAGGTAAAAAGCAATTAGAGCAAGCTCAGAGTCAGCTGGACCAGCAAAAAAGCCAGCTAGCAGCAACTCAATCCGCTTCTATCCTCCCTCCTGCCCAGCTCAGCCAGAGCCAGCAGCAGATTCAGGAAGCTGAGTCCCAGCTCAATCAGAAAAAAGCAGAGCTAGCTCAGGCAGAGAAAGACTTATCAGCTAGCAAGGACAAGATAGCTGACGCTAAGGCAGACCTGAATCGTTTGAAAGAGCCGACCTATCATAGCTATGACCGCAAGTCTCTGCCAGGTGGGAATGGCTATCATATGTATAAAAACTCCATGAATAGTATTGCGTCGATTGGTAATATTTTCCCAGTGGTGCTCTATCTGGTGGCAGCTATGGTGACCTTTACCACCATGACTCGCTTTGTCGATGAGGAGCGAACAAATGCAGGTGTCTTCAAAGCTCTAGGCTATCATAGCAGCGATATCATTCGCAAGTTTGCTCTTTACGGTTTGGTGGCGGGGAGTCTAGGTACCCTCATAGGGATTCTGCTGGGACATTATTTCTTGTCGGGAGTGATTTCTTCTATTATTACCAGAGGGATGGTGCTTTCTGCCCCGCATGCATATTTTTATGTTTCCTATAGTATACTGGCCCTGGGGCTTTCCCTTCTATCCAGTGTTCTCCCTGCCTATTTGGTAGCGAGACGGGAGCTGACAGAGGAAGCAGCTCACTTGCTTTTGCCCAAGCCACCGGTCAAGGGCTCCAAGATTTTCTTGGAAAGACTGTCCCTTATCTGGCGACGCCTTAGCTTTACTCAGAAAGTCACAGCTCGCAATATCTTTCGCTATAAGCAGCGGATGTTTATGACCATCTTTGGTGTGGCGGGTTCTGTTGCCCTGCTCTTTGCCGGCCTAGGACTCCAATCTTCTATTGGTGGTATTCCCAAGCGTCAGTTTGAGGAGATTCTGCGATACGACTTGATTGTCGCTGTCAATCCTGGGGAGAATCAAGCTGAGCAAGACAAGCTGAAAAAGATGTTGGCAGATGACTCGATTGCTGATTATCAGGAGATCTACAGTGAAACCTTGACAGAGAAATACAAAGGAAAAAAAGAGACAGAATCAGTCACTTTAATGGTTACGGACAAGGAAAATTTTGAACCTTTTATTTCGTTAGAAAGTCCTGACAACCAGCAAAAGCTGACTCTCAAGGACGGTGCAGTCGTTTCGGATAAATTGGCCCGTATAGCTGGAGTTAGCCCCGGTGGCAGTATAGAGCTGGATGGCAAGTCTGTCAAGCTCGCAGCAGTCAATGAGAATCATTTTGGTCATTTTGCCTTCATGAAGGCAACTGACTACCAGAAGATTTACGGGAACAAGCTAGAGAAAAATACTTATCTAGTGCGGCTCAAGGACTCTTCTAGTAAAAATATTGTGGACAAGGCCAATGAATTTATGAGCCTCAAGTCTGTCAAGAGTGTTTCTCAAAATGCAAGCATGGTGAAGCAGTTCAACGTTCTAGCTGATTCTCTTAATAATACAATGCTGGTTTTGGTGCTGATTTCCATTCTTTTAGCAGTCGTCATTCTCTACAATCTGACTAATATCAATGTCGCTGAGCGGATTCGCGAGTTGTCCACCATCAAGGTTTTGGGCTTTCATAATAAGAAAGTGACACTTTATATCTATCGAGAGACCATTATTCTTTCAGTAATTGGGATGGCAGTTGGGCTTCTAGGAGGTTTCTTCCTGCATCGTTTTTTGATTGAGAAGGTTGCGCCTAGCATTATCAGCTTAAACCCTCAAGTAAGTCCCTCAGTCTATCTGTTCCCTCTAACAGCAGTGACTCTTATTCTGACCTTACTTGGCTTCTTTGTCAACTACCGCCTCAGACGGGTGGATATGCTGGAAGCACTCAAGTCTGTTGATTGATAAAAAGACTTCAAAACTTTCACTCACTTGATGGGTGGAAGTTTTTTTGAACTTTGATATAATATTCTTTGTAAAGAAAGAGAAAGACACACGATGAAACGAAAAATTGCCTTATTATCCGATGTGCATGGGAATAGCACAGCCTTGGAAGCAGTACTGGCGGATGCGGAAAGCCAGCAGGTGACAGACTATTGGTTTTTGGGGGACTTGCTCCTGCCAGGAACTGGCCGCAGAAATATCTTAGATAGGATGGAGAAGCTGCACATCAGTCTCCAGGTCAGAGGGAATTGGGAAGACAGTCTCTGGCATGCCCTGCACCAAAAGTTAGACTTGACACGTCCCAGCCATCTCTACCTGACCCGGCTCTGCCATTTTGTCCTAGAGGAAGTCGGTCCTGAAGAGATTGACCGCATGCAGGAACTTCCTCTGCAGATCTTGACAGAAGTAGAGGGATTGAAGATTGCGGTTAGCCACCATCTGCCTGATAAGAATTGGGGGCGGGAGCTGATTCATATTGGTGAGCAGAGCGATTTCGACCGCCTTTTTGAGGGCAATGACTGCGCTATCGCTGTTTATGGTCATATTCACCAGCAGTTTCTTCGTTATGGGACTAAGGGTCAGCTGATTATCAATCCCGGCTCTATTGGTCAGCCATTCTTTCTTGATTCAGCTTTGCGTCAGGACTTGCGAGCCCAGTATGCCATTTTAGAGATAGATGAGACGGGTCTGGCTGATGTCGACCTGAGGCGCGTGGCCTACGATGTGGAGCAGGAGCTGAGATTGGCTCGGGAGCTCCACTTACCTTACTATGAGATTTATCAGGAAAGTTTGGTCAATGGTATCCACCATACCCATAACCACGACCTGCTGCGAGAAATCAGTGAGCGGGAAGGCTATGCGGATGAGATTGCAGCTTTCTTAAAGTCTAGTCGTAACTCTTGAAGTTACACCAGTTTTGAGATATAATAGTGAGAGAAAATGATGAGGGAGGAGAAAAATGCAGATTTCTAGCCGTTTTACCATTGCCACCCATATGCTGATTGTACTGGCTTTGGAGGGAAAAAAACAAAAACTGACAAGTGATATCCTTGCTGGCAGTGTTGGCGTTAATCCAGTTATTATCCGTAAGACCCTGTCCCAGCTCAAGAATGCCGGGATGATTACCGTTGCTCGTGGGACTGGAGGAGCAGAGATTGCCAAAGATTTGAAAGACATTAGCCTGTTGGACGTCTATAGCGCAGTTGAATGTCTGGGCAAGAGTGGCCAGCTCTTTAGTTTTCATGATAAGCCCAATCCAGACTGTCCTATCGGCAAGAACATTCACAATGTCTTAGATGACCGCTTGGCGGCTATTCAGGCAGCCATGGAAGCTGAATTGGCTCAGACCAGCCTTGACGAGGTCGTCGCAGCAACCGAAAAAGAAATTAAAGAACAATCTGTTTCCCAGTGAGCAGATTGTTTTTTTGGTGAATAATATTTTGAGATGTAATTATTGACATTACATTAAAACCTGCTATACTAATAGATGTAATATAAATAATTACAATATAAAAATAAGTCTTCGAAGCAAATGGAGGTATGGAAATCCATATCAAGGAACCTATCTCCGTTTTGGGAAAATAAAAAAAGATTTGGCAGGAGCGCTGCTGAAATTTTAAATTTAAGAGAGGAGAAAGTACATGACTTTTGAATATCAAAGCAAGATTTATCTAGGAGAGGTGGCACTTTATGTAGCTGACCTAACAAGACAAAGGGATTTTTATCAGCGTGTTTTAGGCTTGGAACTTTTGGAAGAGCAAGACGGACAAGTGGCTTTGGGTAGGGACGAACAAGTGCTGGTGAGGCTCTTAGCAACCAGCGACCGGCAGTCAGTTAAGTCGGCTTACGGTCTTTATCATCTGGCGCTTTTGCTTCCCAGCCGTCAAGCTTTAGCAGATATCCTGAAGCATTTATCCGAAAATAAAGTTCCTATGGTTGGAGGAGCGGACCACGGCTATAGTGAAGCCATTTATCTGGAGGATCCAGAAGGCAATGGCATTGAGCTTTATCGGGACAAACCTCAGGCTGATTGGGATATTCGAGAAGATGGCCGTATTATCGGAGTGACGGAAGCACTTGCGGCTCAAGAAATCTATGAATTAGGTCAGGAAGTCCAACCGTTTAGTATTGCTGAAGGCACTCGTATGGGCCATGTCCACCTGTCTGTGAAAAATAGCAGATCTGCCAGTCATTTTTACCAAAAGCTTCTAGGTATGGAGGATAAATTTTCTGTACCTTCTGCTAGCTGGTTGGCATCAGGGAACTACCATCATCATTTAGCCGTCAATGAATGGGGAGGTTCTCACTTGAATCATCGCCAACCGAAGCAACTGGGACTAGCCTATTTTGAAGCGCAAGTAGAAGGAAAAGAAGGCTTAGTAGCTATTTATGAAAATGCTCTGGACTTGCAGGCACCAGTCCGATGGATTAGCTCCCAAGAGCTAGAAGTTACAGACCCAGATGGGATTGTGGCAAAAGTTAAGACAAAAGTGGTATAATAAGGCTTATCAATGATCTAGAAGAAAGAAAAAATATGTACAAGACTTATTATGCATCACCGATTGGCCGGATTCTTATCTTGACAGACGCAAATGCCTTGTTGGGGCTTTGGCTGGAGAATCAGAAATATTTTGGGGCAGGCTATGATTTGGAGCAAGCGCAGGAGGAGGAGACAGAAGTCAGCCGACGCGTCTCTGCTTGGCTCGACGCTTATTTTAAGGGAGAAAATCCCGCAACAAATGAAATTCCATTGGCACCCCAAGTGACTGAGTTTAGAAGCAAGGTTCTGACAGTGCTGCTGAAGATTCCCTATGGACAAACGGCTACCTATTCAGACATTCTACGAGAATTACAAGCTGAGTACGGTAAGATTGGCTCGGCTAGAGCAGTCGGTGGTGCCATCGGCCATAATCCTATTTCACTACTGATTCCCTGTCACCGGATTGTCGGAAGCGACGGCAAGCTGACCGGCTATGCCGGCGGTCTTGATAAAAAAGCCTTCTTGTTGAAACTAGAGGCGGGGGAGAAAACAGAATAAATCTTTCCACTCAAGACTTTTACCATTTTACTGGTGAGAGTCTTTTGCTTGCATTAATAAACAAAAAATCCCTTTGTCAGCTACTGTAAGTGACAAAGGGGTTTTTCGTTAGTCAATATGCCATTGTGTGGCCAGCCAGTCGGCAAAGGCAGCATAGCGCTCTTTGAGGGCTTCATGATGTCCATAAGGATCAAAGACGGAGCAGGTGGTAAGGACTTCTTTCTGAATCAAGCGATGAATTTCTTCAGCATAAAAAGGAGCCTTGGAAAGTCGATTTGAGTGATTCGCGCCTTCTGTCTTTCCATTCTGCAAATAAACCAGACAGTCCTTGTTTTTCAACTCCTGTGTCCGACAATAGTCGGTGAAACCTGAGTACCAAAAGGAACCGCAGATAGAAAAGACACAGGAGATCTTGCATTCGTTATAGAGACTGTAAACAGCAGCTAGTCCACCGAGAGAGTAGCCACCATAGGCAATTCTCTTATCATCCAGTAGGTAGTGCTGTCTGATTTCGGCTAATATACCGTTGAAGAGCTTTTGGTGGTAGCTATCTGCTCTGCCGCCAAAATCAGGATTGCCAGGCTTTAGAGCATTGGCTTTCCAGGGTGTATAATCGTCCAGCCTGTTGTTCGATATCAGTCCGATCAAGATTACCGATGAAGAAAGCCTGCTCAGGTAGTTTATCTGTCCATCATTTAGCAAGACAGCAGGATAAGGTCTCGATCCGTCATAATCTTGGGGCAGAGCAATGTTGACAGTGATCCCATCCCAGACAAAGGTCTTATTTATTGATAAAGTCATTGATTTTCTCGAGTGAGTCGATTACAGCAGGACCATAATCCATGAACTCATCATAGGAGATGGTCATGATTTTCTGATTTTTGACCGCTGGGACATCTTCCAGAACTGGATTGGCTTTCATTAGATCAACTGCTTGCTCATCCATGGCCTTGTTGCGGTCGCTGGTTACATAGATGATGACTTCTGGATCCATAGAGACCAGATTTTCCAAGGTTAGGTCAGAGGTTCCGGTCGCTACATTGGTATAGCCGAGCTGGTTAAGCAGGCTCTCCTGCAGGGCAGATTTATAAGCACCGAAAGTCTCATCGTTGTAGGCACACATGATGAGCGCTTTTTTCTTTTCGCCTTGGCTAGTCTTATTGGCCTTCTTGACACTGTCAATTCTTGTCTGCAGCTGGTCAGCATACTGATTGGCCTTGTCTTGAACGTTAAAGATGGTTCCTATATTCTTGACATCTTCAACGATATTTCCTAGGTCTTGCTTTGTATTAGACAGGGAAGCCTTCTGTGTGTAGACAGGGATTTTGTTTTCATTCCAGGCACTGACTGTCCCCAGAGACTTCTCAGAAAACATCATGTTTCGGCCAAGAAGAGCGTCTGGCTCATAAGATAGCACAGTTTCCTGTGATACGGTTTTCTTGTCGCCGACTTGCGGAATGGTGGCAATATCAGCCTTGTATTTATCTGTGACATCGTTGTCTGGATTGAGCATACCGGCGATTTTGTCTTTCAATCCTAATTCAATCAAGATTTCAGTCGTCGAAAGGTTGTTGGTGATGACCTTTTCCGGTGCCTTTTCAAAGACCTGATCAATCTCCTTGCCTTCGGCATCGTAAGTTTTGATTGTCACTGGATATTTTGTCTCTGCTGTGCTCTTTTTCGCGCTTTCTGTTTTGGAGGAAGATTGCGAAGTTGAGCTTTCTTTCGTACTTTCCTTAGATGAAGAATTGCAGGCTGCCATTGTCAGTGCAGCAGTTGCGACGAGTAAGATACTGAGTGTTTTTTTCATATTGCCTTCCTTTCTTGGGCTTGGAGCTTGTATAGATAAAGCTGAGAGTAGACTCTTATAGATACTGAATCATGGCCTGTCGATCCTTGGTCCAGATCACTTTACTCTGAATACCGTAAACGGCTTGCAGTGAATCATGAGTGATGGCCTCCTTTGGAGCGCCTTGGTATGCAATCTCACCTCCCTTCATGAGGTACAAATAATCTGAATACTGACAAGCTAGTTGGATATCGTGTAAAACTGCTAAAACATTGATGTTCAGGTCTTTGACGATACGCAGCATATCCAGCTGGTATTTGATATCCAAATGATTGGTCGGCTCGTCTAGGAGCAGTAGGCTTGGCTGTTGAGCCAAAGCGCGTGCCAGCAGGACTCTTTGCTTCTCACCACCAGACAGGGATAAATAGGTTCGCTCTCCCTTGTCTAGCATATCTACCTGACTCAAGGCATGACGGACAAGGGCATAGTCTTTTTCGCTCTCTTTTTGAAAAAAGGATAGATGCGGCGTCCTGCCCAGCATGACGATTTCTTGGACAGTGCAGTCAAACTGAAGATGGTTAAACTGAGTTACAACGGCTATTTTCTGGGCTGCTTTTTTTATGCTGACCTGTTCAAGTGGCCTTCCGTTTAGATAAATGTCCCCGCTGTCAGGTTTGATTTGGCGGTAGATGGTTTTGAGCAGACTAGTTTTGCCGCTTCCGTTGGGTCCTAAAATGGTGTGAAACTGATTTCCCTCGACCGTGAGTGAAATCCCTCTTAAGATTTCTTTTTGGCCGACAGCATAGTGGATATTTTGGCAAGTTAGATCCATATCAGCTGCTTACCTCCTTTCGGCTTTTGGCTACAATGTAGATAAAGAAGGGTGCGCCAACCAAAGCGGTAAAGATCCCAATCGGCAGCTCGGCATTTTTGACCAAAATTCGAGCTAAAACATCTGCCCAGACAAGAAAGAGAGAGCCGAGCAGGGTAGCGATAGGAAAGAGCCTTTTGTAGTTGGTACCGACTAATCTTCGAGCAATGTGCGGAGTGATTAGTCCGACGAAGCCGATAATGCCACAGCAGGCAACCAGTACCGCTGTCATGACTGCGACAACTGTGATATAAAGGAACCAGTAAAAACGCAGAGGGACTCCCAGCGTCAGAGCTGCTTCGTCCCCCATCATCATAGTATTGAAAATACGATACTGGGAACAGAAAAACAAAAAGGAGAGACTAACAACAAGAGCTGGCAAGGCAAGATCTGACCAAGAAGTTCCGGCCAGTGAACCCATAGTCCAGAACTTGATTGTCATAAGGCTGTCAGCATTGGCACCGACGGAAATGATAAAGTTGGAAAAGGCGATAAAAAGGGCATTTACAACCGTTCCTGATAAAATCAGACTGCTTGTCGTCATTTTTCCCTGCATGGATGCGATAAAAAGGACCACTGCCGATGCCAGAATGGCTCCTATAAAGGCACCTGTGCCAGTAATGGATTTGAGCCCTAAGATAATGCTCAGTGTGGCTCCGAAGGTTGCACCCGCTGAAATTCCCAAGATATAAGGCTCTGCAATAGGATTATTGACAGTAGATTGCATGACGCTGCCACAGACAGAAAGGCCAGCACCAGCTAGGATTCCCAAAAGCACTCTTGGAACCCGCATGTTCCAAACAATAGCGATTGTAGACGGCGATAGTTTGCTTGTACCAAGGGAAAAGCCGAGCTTGCTGAAAATAATCTGGTAAGTATCCTGTATATCAATAGTGACCGATCCCAAAGATACAGCTAAAAAGAGGGAGAAAGCCAGAAAAATGATGAGAAGCAAGATTAGGCAGAGATAGCGAGAAAATCCGTGATTTTCTGACCTTTTGAAGAGCATCCAGACCTCCTTAACAGCAAAGATTAGAATTTTTAGATAATTTCATAAAAAATTATAACATTTTTAAATCAGAAGGGCAAGAAGGGATAAAAACCTCTGATATGATAAGCTTTAATGACGCTTTATCTTTTCAGTGATGAAATTATCTTGCTAGTGTAAGAACTAGATAGTGAGGAGCCATTGAGTTCTTCGGAATGTCTCGAGAGACGACTTCATTGGAAGAAAAGCTGGTGCCCCTTAATGACTTATTATAAATACCAGGAAACAAGAAAAAACGACAGAAACTTTTCTATCGTTTTTTGAAATTATAAACGCTTAAGGACTAAGACAGCTATAACAATGTTCAACAATGGTAGCTCAAAGAACCAGAAGGTCTTTGCTAAGTCCAATAATCATTCAAAATATAATATAGACTTATAAAATTCTATTCAAAATACAGCAAGTCTTTGCTAGTCTCAGTGAAGAGTTCAAAACCATTCTTAGTGACATGGCCGCAGTCCTCGATGCGGACACCGACCTTGCCAGGGATGTAGATACCAGGCTCAACAGAGAAGCACATGCCTTCTTCGATGACCATGTCGTTGCCTTCCATAATGGATGGAAATTCGTGAACATCCATACCGATACCATGGCCGAGTCGGTGATTGAAATACTCACCGTAGCCAGCTTTTTCGATGACCTGCCGTGCTGCGCGGTCTACTTCATGAGCTGTGACGCCTGGCTTGATAAAGTCAAGAGCAGCTTGTTGGGCTTCTAATGTCAGATGGTAGATATCTTTTTTGAACTGATCCGGCTGGCCGACAGCAACGGTCCTTGTCATATCGCTGGCATAGCCATTGACCATGCAGCCAAGGTCAAAGAGCAGGAGGGCGTTATTTTCGACTTTATTTGCTCCGGGAATGCCGTGCGGGTTAGCTGCATTATTTCCCGTCAGCACCATAGTTTCAAAGCTCATCTCATAACCTTCGCGCTTGATGGCAAAGTCAATCTGAGCGATGATATCTGTTTCGGTATTGTCCAGTGAAATATTGTCAAAACCGATATTAACAGCCTTGTCAGCATATTGGCCAGCTACTAGCATTTTCTGGATTTCATCGGCAGACTTAATCAGGCGCAAGCGGTTGACGTAAGGAGTCAGGTTGGCAAATTCTGCAGATTCAAAGACAGTTTTCAATCCATGATATTTGGTCAAAATCAAGTTGTCAAACTCAAGAGCGACAGTCTTGAAGGAGTGATCCGGCAGGGCTGCTTTAATCTTCTGCCAAGGATTTTCCGAGTCTATATAGCCAAGGACTGAAAAGGGAACAGCTCCTGAAGCGCGCTCAACCTCTAGAGCAGGAACGAAGAGCAGGGGCTCATGGTCAGGATAGACAAACAAAAACATCTGCCGCTCATGCGGATCGCTGTAGAAACCAGTCAGATAATTGATAGTGACTGGATCAGACAGAACAGCGGCATCTAGCTTCTCATTCTCGAGATAGTGGGTGATTTGTTGGATTTTTGTCATGGTCACAACCTTCTTTCTATGCCTCTATTTTGGCAAAAAATGTCAAAAAAAGCAAGACTTTTCAAAAACTTATCAAAATACTTGAAAGTGTTTACAAGAAGTGATAAAATGGTGAATGTAGGAAAGTGAAAACGATATTTTCAATAGAAGAAAGGAAACTATATGAACACAGACGACACAGTAACCATTTATGATGTCGCCCGTGAAGCGGGAGTTTCGATGGCGACAGTCAGTCGGGTAGTGAATGGAAACAAGAACGTCAAAGAAAACACACGTAAAAAAGTTTTAGAGGTCATTGATCGTCTTGACTATCGTCCAAATGCAGTAGCACGTGGACTAGCCAGCAAGAAGACTACAACCGTCGGCGTTGTCATTCCAAATATTACCAATAGCTATTTCTCAACTCTGGCAAAAGGGATTGATGATATTGCTGAAATGTATAAATACAATATTGTCTTGGCTAACAGTGATGAGGACGATGATAAGGAAGTATCCGTTGTCAATACTCTCTTTTCTAAACAGGTGGATGGCATTATTTTCATGGGCTATCATCTGACAGAGAAAATTCGCTCAGAGTTTTCACGTTCGCGTACACCGGTCGTTTTGGCGGGTACTGTCGATGTGGAGCATCAGCTTCCGAGCGTCAATATTGACTACAAGCAAGCAACGGTTGATGCTGTAGAATTACTGGCTAAGCGCAATAAGAAAATTGCCTTTGTCAGCGGACCGCTCGTAGATGATATCAACGGGAAAATCCGTCTATCAGGCTATAAAGATGGCTTGAAGAACAAGAAACTTTCATACAGCGAAGGCTTGGTTTTTGAATCAAAATATTCTTATGATGATGGCTACCACTTGGCAGAGCGTGTCATTGCTTCCAAAGCAACTGCAGCTTTTGTCACAGGAGATGAGTTGGCAGCAGGCCTCTTAAATGGTCTGTCTGATCAAGGAATCAAGGTTCCAGAAGATTTTGAAATCATTACCAGTGATGATTCGCAAGTAGCTCGTTTCACTCGTCCTAACCTTTCCACAATCGGTCAGCCCCTCTATGACATCGGTGCTATCAGTATGCGCATGCTGACTAAGATTATGCATAAGGAAGAATTGGAAGAACGCGAAGTTCTCCTAGCTCACAGCATTAGCGAGCGTAAATCAACTCGGAAATAAGCGGTGAGATAGAAGCTTGATTATCAAGTCTTCTGAGCTTGAAAAGCGACAAAGGAGACCAAGCAAATTACTGCTTTAAGAGAGTTTCATGATTATGAAGCGAGGCTGAGGTGTAGTACCTCAGCTTTTTTGTGTTTCCGTTCAGTTAGAGCAGTTTTCTAAGCCTATCAGGCTTTGGATGGATTTTTTACCCCATTTGCCCTTGTGGTTTTCCTTTTTATTTTATTTTAGGTATAATAGGAAGTATGAAAGTATTACTGTATCTTGAAGGAAAGTCCGTTTTGGAGAAATCAGGAATCGGCCGAGCCCTCCAGCACCAGATGCACGCCTTGGATTTGGCTGGGATTCCTTATACGACGGACGTTTTAGGAGATTATGATGTGGTCCACATCAATACCTATGGTCCCCGTAGCTTGCTTCTTCTGCATGCTGCCAAGAGGGGCAATAAAAAAGTGATTATGCATGGGCATTCGACCAAGGAGGACTTTGAAAATTCCTTTATTGGATCCAATCTCTTTGCTCCGCTTTTTGGTAAATATCTGACTCACATGTATAAAAAGGCGGATTTCATTATCACGCCATCGGAGTATTCCAAGCAGCTTATCCAGTCTTATGGGGTCACTACGCCTATGGTGGCTGTGTCAAACGGTATTGACCTGCCTAAGTATAAGAAAGATGCTCGCAAGGAAGAAGTTTTTAAAAAGTATTTTAAGATTGAAGAAGGACAGAAGGTGGTCGTCTGTGCTGGACTTTATTTCCGCCGCAAGGGGATTGAGGATTTTGTAGAGGTTGCCCGCAGGATGCCAGATGTGCGTTTCATTTGGCTGGGCTCTATCAATCTCTGGTTGATTCCGCGCAAGATCCGCCGTCTGGTCCTCTTTGACCACCCTGATAATGTCGAATTCCCTGGCTATTTTAAGGGAGCGGTTTTCCAGGGAGCCATGTCAGGAGCAGATGCTTTCTTTTTCCCGTCCTATGAGGAAACTGAAGGAATTGTTGTCCTGGAGGCCTTGGCCAGTGAGCAGAATGTTGTGCTACGCGATATTCCAGTTTATCATGGCTGGGTGGATGACCGTTCAGCCGAGCTCTGTCATAACGTAGACGAGTTTGTCCAGTCTCTGAGAAATATCTTAGATAAAAAGGTGGACAAGCGCGAAGCAGGCTATCAGGTAGCTAAAAGCCGGTCTATTGACGATGTTGCAGATCAGTTAGTCAAGGCTTATCAAACAGTTTTGGAGATGTAAGATGCGTATTGGTCTTTTTACAGATACCTATTTTCCTCAGGTCTCTGGGGTTGCTACCAGTATTCGGACTTTGAAGACGGAGCTGGAAAAATTAGGTCACACGGTATTTATTTTTACGACGACGGACAAGGATGTCAATCGCTATGAGGATTGGCAGATTATTCGAATTCCCAGCGTACCTTTCTTTGCCTTTAAGGACCGAAGAGTGGCTTACCGAGGCTTTTCTCACGCCTTAGAAATTGCCCGTCAGTACCAGCTAGATATTATCCATACCCAGACTGAGTTTTCACTAGGGCTACTGGGGATTTGGATCGCCAAAGAGCTGCGGATTCCGGTAGTACATACCTATCATACCCAATATGAAGATTATGTGCACTATATTGCCAAGGGGATGGTCATCCGTCCTAGTATGGTCAAGTACATCGTCCGCGGTTTTATGAGTGACTTGGATGGGGTTATCTGCCCTAGCGAAATTGTCTATGACCTTTTGGTTAATTATAAAATCGAAGCAGAAAAACGGGTGATTCCGACAGGGATTGAGCTAGCGAAGTTTGAGCGTCCAGAAATTTCGCGTGAGGATATCAAGAAGCTCCGTTTCAAGCTAGGACTGGCTGAAGACGAGATTATGCTGCTCAGTCTGTCCCGTATTTCTTATGAAAAGAATATCCAGGCTATCGTTGAGGCGATGCCTGCCGTCCTTGAAGAAAATGACAAAGTCAAGTTGGTCATTGTCGGCGACGGTCCCTATGCGGAAGACTTGAAAGAACTGGTTGCCAAGCTTCAGATTGAAGAAGCTGTCATCTTTACGGGGATGATTGCTCCCAGTGATACGGCCCTTTACTATAAAGCTGCGGATTTCTTTATCTCTGCCTCAACCAGTGAGACCCAAGGTCTGACCTACTTAGAAAGCTTAGCCAGCGGCACACCGATTATTGCCCATGGCAATCCTTATCTGGATAATGTTATCAGTGACAAGATTTTTGGGACCCTTTATTACCAAGAGCGGGATTTATCAGGTGCTATTTTAGAGGCGATTATTGCAACACCTGACATGGATGAGCAGAAGCTAGCAAACAAGCTCTACGAGATTTCAGCGGAGAACTTTGGCCGCAGAGTCTATGAGTTTTATCTGGATTTGACTATTTCCAAGGACTTCCATAACGAGCTCAGCCCAGAGGAAAGTGCTGCCAAGCGACTGGCCAAGACAGTGGCCTATCTGCCTGGAAAAGTCATTTCTCTTCCAATCAATGGCTCCGTTCGTATCCTCAAAGCTTCGAGTAAGCAAGTGAAAAAAATCAGGAATATTACTAAATTATTAGAATAGAAACATGCCTTGCATCATTGTGGCAATAGCTATTTATGCAAGGTTTTTAGAAATAGAGGAGAAATCTTATGAAAAAATATCTCAAACAGTTGCCTTGGTTGCTCTTGTTCTATGGCATTTTCATTGCTTCAGATTGGATTTGGCAAGAGCTTTGGAGATATCTTATAGAAAATACAGAAAGTGTAGAAAGTGTTTTGAACTGGCTTTCAAACTTTAATATTTTGTATTATCTTTTACTGCTGCCCTTGGTTGGCGCGGTGATTGTTTATATAAATACTCGGATGCAAGGTTTTTCACTGCCCTTTCTTCTTTTGATTCCAGGGGTTCATTATTATTACCTATTCAAAAACTTTTTTGACGGACTTTTTTACTCAGGAGATAAGATTTATAATCCAATCACTTCCACGCTTTACAATGCTAGGGATATTCATGTCTTGTTATTTCTTTCTTTGGGAGGAATGCTGTTGGCAGAGCAACACCGTAAAAAACGTCAAGCTGCGACTTTGAGTCAAGAGGCTCTAAATCGTTTTTCTGGTTTTGATGGTCAATAGCTCTTGCAAATTTTTCCAATCGTGCTATAATGTTTTCTAGAGACATATCACCTGCAGGAAATCTTGTAGAGAGCGCGTGGAGCTGGAAATCGCGTAGAGGATGCAGTTGAGACTACTCTATCAGCTTTTATGCAAACATAAAACGGTGGCTACGTTAGAGCCGATTCGAGGTGTAAGTCTTTTGACTTGCATAAATGAAGGTGGAACCACGTTGCGACGTCCTTTTACGGATGTCGTTTTTTGTTTTCATTTTTCTTTTGTTGCTTTTTGAGTGGCGAGAGATGGCTTTTCCTTTGCTACAATATTATAAAAAATAAAATGAATAAAGGAGATCTGTATGGTATTCAAATTCGAAGAAATTAAGGCTTATTTAATGAAACATGGCTTAGATTCTAGCATAGCTGAGTCGCTGCATGCAGTCTATGGAACTCAGCGTTTGGGAGGCACTGCAAATGCCTACTTTTTAATTGTTTTTACTGAGACAGGAATCTACATCATTTCTATTACCCCTATGGGGAAATTAGGAGATATTGTGGGAGAATTTTCAGTCGAAGATATCCAAGCATATCAATTTAAGAAGCGCTTGTTCATGGGATATAAACTTAAGTTTTCGATGAATGATAAACAGAGTTTTGAATTTAATGTTAATAAGGTAATGATTGGTGCTGGCTGGCATAAAACTGAGCTACAAGAAATCCTAGAAATCAACTATTACAATAAAAGAATAGATTCTTAAAATATTTGGATGATAGATAAGGAGAAAACACATGATTAAGATTACTTTCCCAGATGGCGCTGTTCGTGAATTCGAATTTGGCGCTACAACTTTTGAAATTGCTCAATCTATCAGCAATTCCCTAGCTAAAAAAGCTTTGGCTGGTAAATTCAACGGCAAACTGATTGATACGACTCGTGCCATTACTGAAGATGGTGCTATTGAAATCGTGACACCTGACCACGAAGATGCTTTAGATATCTTGCGTCACTCTGCAGCCCACTTGTTTGCGCAAGCAGCTCGCCGTCTTTTCCCAGATATTCACTTGGGCGTTGGTCCTGCCATTCAGGATGGTTTCTACTACGATACGGACAATGAAGCAGGGCAAATTTCAAATGAAGACCTGCCTCGTATCGAAGAAGAAATGAAGAAAATCGTCAAAGAAAACTTCCCGTCCATCCGTGAGGAAGTGACCAAGGATGAGGCCCGTGAAATTTTCAAAAACGATCCTTACAAGTTGGAATTGATTGAAGAGCACTCAGAAGATGAGGGCGGTTTGACCATCTACCGTCAGGGTGAATATGTGGATCTCTGCCGTGGGCCTCACGTTCCATCTACAGGTCGGATTCAAATCTTCCATCTCTTGAACGTGGCTGGAGCATACTGGCGCGGGAACAGCGACAATGCTATGATGCAGCGGGTCTATGGTACTGCTTGGTTTGACAAGAAAGACCTGAAGAAATATCTGCAAATGCGGGAGGAAGCTAAAGAACGCGACCACCGTAAGTTAGGGAAAGAGCTGGATCTCTTCATGATTTCTCAAGAAGTGGGTCAAGGTTTGCCATTCTGGCTGCCAAATGGTGCGACTGTCCGTCGCGAGTTGGAGCGTTACATCGTTGATAAAGAGTTGGCTTCCGGCTACCAACACGTCTACACTCCGCCTTTGGCTTCTGTGGAGCTTTATAAGACTTCTGGCCACTGGGAGCACTACCAAGAAGATATGTTCCCAACCATGGATATGGGTGATGGAGAAGAGTTTGTTCTGCGTCCCATGAACTGCCCTCACCACATCCAAGTCTACAAACACCATGTTCACTCTTACCGTGAGCTGCCAATCCGTATTGCTGAGATTGGCATGATGCACCGCTATGAGAAATCTGGTGCTTTGACTGGTCTTCAACGTGTACGTGAAATGTCCTTGAATGATGGCCACTTGTTTGTAACGCCAGAACAGATTCAAGAAGAATTCCAGCGTGCGCTGCAGTTGATTATCGACGTTTATGCCGACTTCAACTTGACAGAATATCGTTTCCGTCTGTCTCTTCGTGATCCTCAGGATACGCATAAGTATTTTGATAACGATGAGATGTGGGAAAATGCCCAAACCATGCTGCGAGCAGCCTTGGACGAAATGGGTGTGGACTACTTTGAGGCAGAAGGAGAAGCAGCCTTCTACGGTCCCAAACTCGATATCCAGGTCAAAACAGCCCTAGGGAATGAAGAAACTCTGTCAACTATCCAGCTGGACTTCCTCTTGCCAGAGCGTTTTGACCTCAAGTATGTCGGAGCTGACGGTGAAGAGCATCGCCCAGTTATGATTCACCGTGGAGTTATCTCAACCATGGAGCGCTTCACAGCCATCTTGATTGAAAATTACAAGGGTGCCTTCCCGACCTGGCTGGCTCCGCATCAAGTGACTTTGATTCCTGTTTCTAACGAAGCCCATATTGACTATGCTTGGCAAGTGGCTAAAAAGCTGCGCGACAAGGGTGTACGTGCTGATGTGGATGAGCGCAATGAAAAGATGCAGTACAAGATTCGTGCTTCACAAACTAGCAAGATTCCTTATCAGCTCATCGTTGGTGACAAGGAAGTAGAAGACGGTACTGTTAATGTCCGCCGCTACGGTCAAAAAGAAACACATACAATACCAGTAGACGAATTTGTAGAGCAAATCTTAGCAGACATTGCCAGCAAATCCCGCGTTGAAAAGTAGAACTCATTAGAAAACAATAAAACCCGAGCAATTAGCTCGGGTTTTATTGTTTTCTATCTGTAGGTAGAAACTTCTTTAACTAATTATGTTAGCAAGTTCAATCTTAATTCAAGTATTTATCCACATAATCATCAAAATCAGGATACTCATTTCGGTTCATGGCATAGAGCATTTCCCCATAGAGAGGGTCGCTAGACGGGTCATCAGGTTCTAGAAGAGTAGCTATTTTCATATCATCATCTGGGAAAAGGATGGTGTAGTGATAGGTATCGCTGACAGTGATACTGTAATATTTGGTGTTATCTTGATAGCCTGACTTATCTATCTTATAGTGAAATTCTTTATCACCTAGCTTGCCGGTCTTGTCATTGAAGACAATGTCAATGTCCTCGCCGTTTGCTTTCTGAGCCTTCCATTTTCCCTGGAAGCTAGTGTGCTGACCGCAGGCGCTGAGAAAGATTAGTGTTAAGAAAGTGATGAAAAGCCATGTTAGTTTTTTCATATCGTTCTCCTTGTCTATCCTTTGATATTATTCTACCACAAATGTTAAAAATAAAAAAGTTGAGTTGGTAAACTCAACTTTTGCACAGTAGGTCTGTATCTGAGCTACTTATTCTGCAGCTTGAGCCCAGCGTTGGGATAGCTTGCGCGAGAAGCTGGAAATGGCGAAGTTAATCAGGAAATAGATGGCAGCTACTAGTAGGTAGAGCGCGAAGACCTGTTCAGCTTCAAAATAGCGTCCCATCAGAATTTGAGCAGAACCAAAGAGTTCTTGGAGCGCAATAACAGAATAGAGCAGGCTGGTATCCTTAATCACTGTGACAAACTGAGAAATGATGGCTGGCAGCATTTTCCGAATAGCTTGAGGTAGGATGATAAAACGCAAAATCTGAAACTGAGTAAATCCTTGAGATAAGCCAGCTTCAGTCTGACCTGGGTCAATGGCATTGAGACCGCCCCGGATAATTTCTGCCAAAGCAGCAGAAGTAAAAACAGTGAAGCTGATGATACCGGCTGGCGTTGATTTAATCTGAAAGACTAAAAAGATAGTGAAAATCCAGAGCAGATTGGGTACATTACGGACAAATTCGATATAAATGCTGGCAATCAGCTTGAGCAGTTTATTTTTTCCATTTCGCATGACGGCTAGAATAGTTCCAAAAATCGTGGATAGGACAATGGAAATGAAAGAAATTTGTAGTGTCAGCCAGAGCCCCTTAAGGATAAAGAGGAGGTTGGTTGTGGTTAAGACTTTTAAAATATTTTCCATAGAGACCTCCTTAGATGCTGTAAGCTTGTTTATTGGCTTCCTCTACCTTACGTCCCCAGCTGGCGATTGGGAAGCAAAGGAGGAAGTAGAGCAGAGCTGCTCCAGCAAAGGCTGGGATGTAGTTGGAGTTCAGAGCAGACCAGGACTTGGTCACGAACATCAGATCCATACCAGAGATAATAGCGACAGTAGAAGTGTTTTTTATCAGATTGACGACCTGATTGATTAACGGTGGCAGGATAATCCGAAAAGCTTGGGGCAGGATGATGTATCGCATGGTTTCTACATAGGTAAAGCCCTGAGATAGTGCAGCTTCAGTCTGTCCGCGAGGAATGGACTGGATACCTGAGCGGATGACTTCGGCGATGTAAGCACCGTGATACAGTCCTACACAGAGAACCGCAGTCCAATAGATTGAGGGCATGATGGTGTAATTGCTGACTAGCGGAAGACCGTAAAAGACAATTACAAATTGCACTAAGAGTGGTGTGTTCTGATAAAACTCAACAAAAACACGAGCTAGACCACGTAGAACTTTATGCTTACCTGTGCTGATAGCTCCAAAGAAAATCCCTAGTAGAAGAGCCAAGGTCAGGGCACCGATAGAAATAGCTAAGGTAAAGAGGAATCCTTGGAAAAACTTGCCAAAGTCCGCAAAGTAGGCCTGCCAAGAAGAAATACTAAAACTCATAGGGTCTCCTTTCTAATCATCTGTTGAAGCAGATGGTTTTAAATTATATTTGTCATAAAGTTTCTGCAGACTGCCGTCTTCCTTCCATTTAGAAATTAGGCTATCTACATAGTCATTCAATTGAGTATTGGATTTTTTTGTTACTACACCATAATCGGCTTTTTTGAAGCTGTAATCCAGAATGTTTGACTTGGAGCTTACATAGCCAGTCAGGATAGACTTGTCAACAGAAATGGCATCAATACGGTGAGCTCGCAAGGAAACAGCAAGTTCAGGGTAAGAGCCTAACTCCACATATTTGAAGTTGAGTTTTTTCTCTTGGGCGATTTCTTCCAGTAAGGTTTGAGTAATAGAGCCCTGGACGACGCCGATAGTCTTATTATTCAAGTCCTTAACGTCTGTAATTTTGCTGGATTTATTAACTAGAAAACCAGAAGCATCAGTGTAGTAAGGGGTTGTGAAATTATAGATTTCCTTACGCTCATCTGTGATGGTAAAGGTCGCAATGACCATGTCAACTTGTCCGTTGTCCAGAAGTGGTCCGCGGGTTTGTGCAGTAACTGGGACGTAGTTGATTTTGACGCCTAGTTCCTTAGCAATCTTCTTTGCAATATCGATTTCTAAGCCGCTGTAAGTATTGCTATCAGGATTGAGGTAACCAAAGTTAGGTACATCCTGCTTGACACCGACATTGAGGACTCCGCGTTTCTGGATGGCCTTGACCTGTTGGCTGGTACTGGAATCGGCTTGTGCGGGAGCGGCATTGATTAAGCCAAGAGTCAGAAGGAGTAAGAGTAGGATAATGAGTATTTTTTGTAGTTTCATAGGTCTTCTCCTTTTTAAGAAAGCACATTATCACTCTCATGGTTGATAATTTTACTGAGAAACTGCTTAGCACGAGGTTCGGTAGGATTGTCAAAGAAAGCATCAACATCAGTAGTATCTACTAGCACCTCGCCGTCTGCCATGAAGATAATGCGGTCAGCTACCTCACGGGCAAATCCCATCTCGTGTGTGACCACAATCATATTCATGCCGTCTTTGGCTAGTTTTTGCATAACAGCCAGAACATCCCCGATTGTCTCAGGGTCAAGGGCAGAAGTCGGTTCATCAAAGAGCAGGAGCTCAGGATGCATGGCTAAACCGCGGGCAATGGCAATCCTTTGCTTTTGTCCACCGGATAACATGCCTGGGTAAGAGTCTTTCTTGTCCCACATGTTGACAAATTCTAGATATTTTTGAGCGATTTTGTTAGCTTCTTGTTTATCCATTCCTAGAACTTTAATAGGCGCCAAGGTAACATTTTCTAACACCGTTTTGTGGGGGTAAAGATTAAAATGTTGAAAGACCATTCCGACTTCTTTGCGTAAGTTGACCAAATCTTTGGCAGCAGTGTTCGTGACCTCGTGGCCATTGACAATTAAGCTTCCCTGGTCAATGTCTTCTAAAGCGTTGATTGTACGGATAAGAGTAGATTTTCCTGAGCCGGATGGTCCCAGCAGTACAACTACTTGCCCTTTTTCAAAACTGAGATTGATATTGCGCAGAGCATGGTAGTCTCCGTAATACTTTTCGACATTTTTAAATTCAACTAAAGCCATATCTTTCTCCTTTGTGTTAGATAATATGACATAGATTTTACCATAGAATAAATAAACTGTCAAATTGAATAAAAATGAGTATTTCCATTTAGGAAAAAAATTTTTTAGATGAGAATTGTCCATTTTCTACAAATGTGGAATAAAAATGGCTTGAATTAGTGTTTTTTAAGAAAACTTTGGTATAATAAGACTAGATAAATAAATAAAATTGGATTGGGAGTCTAGCTAGGCAAACTAGATTGCCTTTTGCACGTGTTGATGCAGGACGACTTAGCTGACTATGTCACAACTTTTCTATCATGGAGTTGATTCAATCCCAATCTTATGTTAAGGTGAACATATGAAGAAAATATTAGTTGTAGATGATGAGAAGCCAATCTCAGATATTATTAAGTTTAATATGGCCAAGGAAGGCTATGAGGTTTTGACTGCTTTTGATGGTAAGGAAGCCTTGGAAATGTTTGAAGCAGAACAGCCAGATATCTTGATTTTGGACTTGATGCTGCCAGAAGT
Organism: Streptococcus sanguinis; assembly: GCF_050220005.1. Taxonomy (GTDB): domain Bacteria; phylum Bacillota; class Bacilli; order Lactobacillales; family Streptococcaceae; genus Streptococcus; species Streptococcus sanguinis_Z. The sequence continues at coordinate 1,616,414 of NZ_CP071413.1, read as the reverse complement.
GGATGGATTGGAAGTGGCTCGGACTATTCGTAAGACCAGCAATGTTCCGATTATTGTATTGTCTGCTAAGGACAGTGAGTTTGACAAGGTTATCGGCCTTGAAATCGGTGCAGATGACTATGTGACTAAGCCTTTCTCAAATCGTGAGCTGCAGGCGCGTGTCAAGGCACTTCTTCGTCGGGCAGACCTTGTTGTGGAAAATCAAGTAGAAGAAAGTGGCCCGAACGAGTTGACCATTGGAGAACTGCAGATTTTGCCAGATGCTTTTGTTGCTAAGAAGCATGGCAAGGAGCTGGAGCTGACCCACCGTGAGTTTGAACTGCTTCACCATTTGGCGACACATATCGGTCAAGTGATGACACGTGAGCACTTGCTGGAAACAGTATGGGGCTATGACTATTTTGGCGATGTCCGTACAGTGGATGTGACCATTCGCCGCCTGCGTGAAAAGATTGAAGATACGCCAAGCCGACCTGAGTATATCTTGACTCGCCGCGGAGTTGGCTATTATATGAGAAATAATGATTGAAGCAATTAAACAATTTGTGATTTCTGCGGATTTTGTCTTTGCAATCATTATTATCGGCTTCATTGTAGTTGTGGCCTTGCTTTTATTGGAAAATCGCCGTGATAACCAAAAGCTTGTACAGCTTAATCAAAAGGTTAAAGATTTGATTGCAGGGGACTATTCTGAAGTGCTGGATATGCAGGGAAGTCCAGAAATCACAGATATGACCAACAGTATCAATGATCTTTCAGAGGTCATTCGACTGACACATGAAAACCTTGAGCAAGAAACAAAACGCCTTTCCAGTATCCTGTCCTATATGACAGATGGCGTGCTTGCGACCAACCGCCGGGGACAGATTATCACTATCAACGATATGGCAACTAAGCAGTTGGGAGTTAAGAGAGATGAGGTCCAAAATATGAGTATTTTGGATCTGCTTTCGATTTCAGACGAGTATGATTTGAGGGACCTGATTACCAATGTTCCTGAGCTGACGATAGATTCTCAGGATGAAAATGGTGAGTACTTGAGCTTGCGGGTTCGCTTTGCCTTGGTAAGGCGGGAGTCGGGCTTCATTTCTGGTTTGGTAGCTGTCTTGCATGATACGACCGAGCAGGACAAGGAAGAGCGGGAGCGTCGCCTCTTTGTCTCCAACGTCAGCCATGAGTTGCGGACTCCGCTGACCAGTGTTAAGTCCTATCTGGAAGCCCTGGATGAGGGAGCCTTGTCTGAGCCAGTAGCACCGGACTTTGTCAAGGTATCGCTCAATGAAACCAACCGCATGATGCGGATGGTGACGGACTTGCTCAGCTTGTCACGCATTGACAATGAGACCAGTCATCTAGAAGTGGAGCTGACGAATTTCACGGCTTTTATTACCTTTATCCTCAATCGCTTTGACAAGATAAAAAACCAAGACGAGACTAAGAAATATGAGATTATCCGTGATTATCCGATAACACCGATCTGGGTGGAGATTGATACAGATAAGCTGACCCAGGTCATTGATAATATCATGAACAATGCCATCAAGTATTCACCAGATGGTGGAACCATTACTGTTTCCATCAAGACAACGGATGAGCAGTTGATTCTCTCGATTGCAGATGAAGGTCTGGGGATTCCCAAGCAGGACCTGCCTAAGATTTTTGACCGCTTTTATCGAGTGGACAAGGCACGCAGTCGCGCACAGGGCGGAACAGGTCTGGGGCTGGCTATTGCCAAGGAAATTATCAAGCAGCATCAGGGCTTTATCTGGGCTAAGAGTGAGTATGGTGTGGGCTCGACCTTTACCATTGTCTTGCCTTATGAGAATGATGGTGTCCGGGATGACGACTGGGATAATGAAGATATATAGAAAGTAAACATGACTAAAGGATTTCAATACAGTATTCTGGCGTCAGGATCAAGCGGTAATTGTTTCTATCTGGAAACAGACCAAAAGCGGATTCTGGTTGACGCTGGCTTATCAGGCAAGAAAATTACTAGTTTGTTGGGCGAAATTGGCCGCAAGCCTGAGGATTTGGATGCTATTTTAGTGACTCATGAGCACAAGGATCACATTCATGGTGTTGGTGTATTGGCCCGCAAGTATCATCTGGATATTTATGCTAATGAGGCCACTTGGAAGGCTATGGAAAAGGACTTGGGCAAGCTGGATGCGAGTCAAAAGCATATCTTTGAATTGGGAAAGACCAAGACCTTTGGAGACTTGGATGTGGAGAGCTTTGGTGTCAGTCATGACGCAGTCTGTCCACAATTTTACCGTTTTATGAAGGATGACAAGAGTTTTGTCATGCTGACGGATACGGGCTATGTCAGTGACCGGATGGCTGGGATTATCGAAAATGCCGACGGGTACCTGATTGAGAGCAACCATGATATTGAAATTCTTCGCAGCGGCGCCTATCCTTGGAGTCTCAAGCAGAGGATTCTTTCGGATATGGGTCACCTGTCTAATGAAGACGGAGCGGAGACTATGATTCGGACTCTGGGCAATCGTACCAAGCGGATCTATCTGGGCCATCTCAGTAAGGAAAATAATATCAAAGAATTGGCCCACATGACCATGGTCAATCAACTGGCTCAAGCCGATATGGCAGTCGGTCACGACTTCCAAGTCTATGATACCTCGCCTGATACCGCGACACCTTTGACGAGTATTTAAAAATCAAAGCAAAAGGTTTGGTTTTATTGCTCTAGTGCGGTATCCATTATATATTTAAAAAGTAACGGTTTTATTTTGCAAAGGAGCTTGTATGCGGCCAATTTACTTTGTGGTAGGTCTCTTATCTTTAGGGTTAGGTGTTTTGGGAATTTTTCTTCCTCTCCTGCCGACGACACCATTTCTTCTCTTGTCCATCGCCTGCTTTTCGCGCAGTTCCAAGCGTTTTGAGAATTGGCTCTATCATACAAAGATGTATCAGACCTATGTGGCAGATTTTCGAGAGACAGGAACGATCGCCAAGGAGCGTAAGAAAAAGATTATTATTTCCATCTATATCTTGATGGGGATTTCCATTTTCCTGGCGCCTATTATTTGGGTTAAGATTGGTCTGTTAGGTCTGACCGTTTTTATCACCTATTATTTGTTTAAAGTAATTCCGGATAAGGAATAGAAATCACTGTCAGCAGGTGCGTTTGCGCCTGTTTTTTGTTATAATAGAGACTGTATATCTTTGGAAAGGAAAAGGTATCATGCTGCTTATCTGACTGAAGCCAGCATGATATAAAATAGTAATGGAAAATTTGAAAAAAGCATTGCTGGAGCAGTTTGACTTGGTTTTCTCTGATGAGACCTTGTTGGAAACGGCTTTTACCCATACGAGCTATGCCAATGAGCACCGCCTCTTAAAAATTTCACACAATGAACGCTTGGAATTTTTAGGAGACGCTGTTCTGCAACTGATTATTTCGGAGTATCTGTATACCAAGTATCCTAAGAGGCCAGAGGGAGACCTGTCTAAGCTGCGTTCCATGATTGTTCGGGAGGAGAGCTTGGCAGGCTTTGCCCGAGATTGTCAGTTTGATCAGTTTATCAAGCTGGGACGCGGAGAGGAGAAGTCTGGCGGCCGGAATCGTGATACGATTTTAGGTGATTTGTTCGAGGCCTTTTTAGGTGCCTTGCTCTTAGATAAGGGTGTGGAAGCAGTCAAAAGTTTTCTCTATCAAGTCATGATTCCCAAGGTTGAAGCGGGAGATTTTGAGCGGGTGACGGACTATAAGACCAAGCTGCAGGAGCTGCTGCAGATTAATGGTGATGTGGAAATTACCTATCAGGTCGTCTCCGAGACAGGACCGGCTCATGCCAAAAATTTCGAGGTGGCTGTTCTCATCAATGGCCGCAAGTCCGGTCAAGGCCAGGGGCGTTCTAAAAAGCTGGCCGAGCAGGAAGCTGCTAAAAACGCATTTGAAAAGGAAAGTTCTTCATGTTTTTAAAGGAAATTGAAATTCAGGGCTTCAAGTCATTTGCTGATAAGACTAAAGTTGTCTTTGATCAGGGAGTGACAGCGGTTGTTGGGCCAAACGGTTCCGGCAAGTCCAATATTACGGAGAGCCTGCGCTGGGCCTTGGGAGAGTCCAGTGTGAAAAGTCTGCGGGGCGGCAAGATGCCCGATGTGATTTTTGCGGGAACAGAAACCCGCAAGCCACTCAATTACGCATCCGTGGTAGTGGTTCTGGACAACAGTGACCAATTTATCAAGGATGCTGCCAATGAGATTCGGGTGGAGCGTCACATTTACCGCAGCGGTGACAGTGAGTATAAGATTGATGGCAAAAAAGTCCGTCTGCGCGATGTCCATGATCTTTTCATGGATACTGGGCTGGGACGAGATTCCTTCTCCATTATTTCCCAAGGGAAGGTCGAGGAAATCTTCAACAGCAAGCCGGAGGAACGCCGGGCAATTTTTGAAGAAGCTGCTGGAGTGCTTAAGTATAAGACACGTCGTAAGGAAACGGAAAGCAAGCTTAGTCAAACTCAGGATAATCTGGATCGACTGGAAGACATTATCTACGAGCTGGAGAGCCAGGTCAAGCCCTTGGAGAAGCAGGCTGAAACTACTAAGCGCTTCTTGAGTCTGGATGGCCAGCGCCGAGAGCTTTACTTGGATGTTTTGGTCGCTCAGCTGAAAGCTAATAAGGAAAGGCTGACTCAGGCTGAAGAAGATTTAACGAATATCCAGCAGGAGCTGGCAGCTTACTATAGCAAACGCGATGAGCTGGAAGTTGAAAACCAAACCTTGAAGGCCAAGCGCCATGAGCTCAATCAAACTTTGTCTGATGATCAAGCTAGTTTGCTGGAATTGACTCGCTTAATCAGTGATTTGGAGCGTCAGATTGACCTTTCTAAGTTGGAGTCCAGTCAGGCAGCGACGAGCCGTCGGGAAAATGAAGAACGTTTGGCTACTTTGTCAGAAAAACTGGCTCAGATAGAAAGCAACATAGAAGACAAGCAGGCTGAATTGAGCCAAATAGCTGCCCAACTGAGTGACAATGAGGAGTCTATCGCTGCTTTGGAAGCAGAATTAGCAGACTTTTCAGATGATCCGGACCAGCTGATTGAACATCTTCGTGAGCAGTATGTCAAGCTCATGCAGGAAGAAGCAAATCTTTCTAATGACTTGACTTCTCTGGAGAGCCAGCTGGCTAGCGAGCTTAAATTGGCTGAGAGCAAGAAGGCAGACTATGCTAAACTGCAAGCAGATTTGGAAGCTAGCCAGACTCAGGAGCAGGCTGGTTTGGAGGAGTTGGAAATTGCTCGCCAAGCCCTCAAGGGCCTACTGGCTGACTATCAAAGTCAGATCCAGTTAGTAGAGAAGCTAGAGGCTGACTATAAGCATCAGCAGACTAAGATGTTTGAGCTTTTGGACGACCTCAAAAACAAGCAGGCACGTTCAAATAGCTTGGAAGCCATTCTCAAAAATCACAGCAATTTCTATGCTGGGGTTAAGAGTGTGCTGCAGGAGGCTGGCCGTCTGGGGGGCATTGTAGGAGCAGTCAGCGAAAAACTCAGCTTTGACCCCCACTATCAGACTGCGCTGGAAATTGCGTTGGGAGCCAGCAGTCAGAATATCATCGTGGAAGATGAGGCGGCTGCGACTCGGGCTATCGAATTTCTGAAGAAAAATCGGGCTGGCCGGGCAACCTTCCTGCCTTTAACAACCATCAAGCCGCGTCAGCTGCCTGACCATAACCGTGCTACGATTGAAAAGAGTGCTGGTTTTCTGGGACTGGCTTCTTCCTTGGTCAGCTATGAGTCATCGTTAGACAGCATTTTTCAAAATCTGCTGGGAACGACTGCTATTTTTGACACAGTGGAGCATGCCCGAGCGGCAGCTCGTCAAGTACGCTATCAGGTTCGCATGGTGACTCTGGATGGAACAGAGCTTCGGACTGGCGGTTCTTATGCTGGTGGTGCCAACCGCAATAACAATACTATCTTTATCAAGCCAGAGCTAGATGCTTTGCTAGAGGAGATTAAGCAGAAAAATGTCAGCTTGAAAGAGCAGGAAGAAGCAGTGCAAATTCTGCAAAACCAGCTAAGTCAGGCTAAGCAGGTATTGGAACAAATCAAGACAGATGGTGAGCAAGCTCGCTTAGCTGAGCAAAAGGCTAATCTAGCCTATGAACAGTTGGCCAAGCGTGTAGAAGAACTCACAAGTCTGAAAAATCTACAGGAGCAAGAGTTGGCTGGTCAATCTGCTTTGGATATTTCAGAAGAGAAAGACCGACTGCGGACCCGCTTGACCGAAATTGAGCAAGAAAAAGCAGACATCACTGCAGAAATAGAGCAGGTTAAGTCGAACAAAGATGCAGTTCAGGCTCGTTTTGACAAGCTTTCCTCTCGTCTAGCTGAACTCAAGCTCCAGCGTACAGAGCTGACCTCCAACCAACGCTTTGAAAAAAATGACTTGGAACGTCTGTCCGAGGAAAAAGCCAGCCTTGAAAAAGAGCAGGCGACCTTGGAGCTTTTGATGGAGCAAAAGGAGCAGTCCAGCCTGCAGAAGGTGGATATTACGGTCCTAGAAGGGCAATTAGAGACCGCCAAGCAAGAAAAGACTGAGCTGGATCAAAGACTGATTCGTCTAAAATTTGAGCTTGAAGATTTAGAAGGTCAGTCTGACGATATTGCCAGTCGTTTGGAGCAAGCCCGTCATCAAAATGAAGAATTGATTCGTCGGCAGGCCAAGGCAGAGGCAGAAAAGGATAAGCTCATGGATGTCATGCGCCGTCTGGCAAGCAATCTGACAGATGACTATCAGATGAGCTTCGAAGAAGCAAGCAGCCAAGCTCGTCCTTTAGAAAGTTTGCCTGCTGCTGAAAGCCAGGTGAAGGATTTGGAAAAAGCCATTCGAGCTTTAGGTCCAGTCAATCTGGAAGCAGTTGAGCAGTTTGAAGAAGTCAGCAATCGTTTGAACTTCCTCAATGAGCAACGAGACGACGTTCTATCAGCCAAAAATCTGCTATTAGAGACGATTGAAGAGATGAATGACGAAGTCAAGGAACGCTTTAAATCAACCTTTGAAGCTATTCGTGAAAGCTTCAAGGTGACTTTCCGTCAGATGTTTGGTGGTGGTTCAGCAGACTTGATATTGACGGAGGGAGACTTGCTGACTGCAGGTGTAGAAATCTCCGTTCAGCCACCGGGCAAGAAGATACAATCGCTCAATCTGATGAGCGGTGGCGAGAAGGCCTTGTCAGCTTTGGCTCTGCTCTTCTCTATTATCCGTGTTAAGACCATTCCTTTTGTCATCTTGGATGAGGTAGAAGCAGCGCTGGACGAGGCTAATGTTAAACGCTTTGGGGATTATCTCAATCGATTTGACAAGGACAGCCAGTTCATCGTGGTCACTCACCGTAAGGGAACCATGTCAGCTGCAGACTCTATTTACGGAGTTACCATGCAGGAGTCTGGGGTTTCCAAGATTGTCTCGGTCAAGTTAAAAGATTTAGAAAGTATGTAACATGAGTATAAAATTAGTAGCAACGGATATGGATGGCACCTTTTTAGACAGTAAAGGTCAGTTTGATATGGACCGCCTCAAGCAAGTTTTGGCTCGCTTCAAAGAAAAAGGTATCTACTTTGCTGTAGCCAGCGGGCGCGGCATCTTGTCGCTGGAAAAGCTGTTTGAGGAAGTGCGCAATGAGATTATTTTTATTGCTGAAAACGGCAGCTTAGTTGAATTTCATGGCGAAGATCTCTATGAAGCAACCATGCCTCGGGACTTTTACCTCAAGGTTTTTGATAAGCTGCAGGAATCTCCCTATGTCAATGTCAACGAGCTGCTTCTAACGGGCAAACGTGCCTGCTATGTCTTGGAGACTGTGGATCCGACCTATCTTTCTTTCAGTGCTCATTATAATGAAAACATTCAAAAAGTAGCTAGCCTGGCTGATATCGACGATGATATTTTCAAGTTTACGACCAATTTTGCTGAGGACCAAGTCGCAGCTGGTGAAGCTTGGGTCAATGAGAATATCGATGGAGTCAAGGCCATGACAACTGGCTACAAGTCCATTGACATCGTTCTGGACCATGTGGATAAGGGGGTTGCCATTGTCGAGCTGGCCAAGAAGCTAGACATAGATCTTTCTCAAGTCATGGTTTTTGGTGATAATCTCAATGATTTGCACATGATGCAGGTGGCTGGCTATCCGATTGCGACTGAAAATGCTCGCCCTGAGATTTTAGAAGTGGCCAAGGAAGTCATCGGCCACCATGATGCTCAGTCGGTTATCACTTACATGGAGGGATTATAATGTCAGATATAAAACTGATTGCTCTGGACTTAGATGGAACTCTCCTGACTTCAGACAAGAAGATTTCTGAGCGTAATTTAGCGGCTTTAAAAGCAGCTCAGGCCAAGGGAGTTAAGGTAGTTCTGACTACTGGACGCCCTCTTAAGGCCATGGACTTTTTCCTGCATGAGCTGGGAACAGACGGTCGAGAGGATGAGTACACCATTACTTTTAATGGTGGTCTTGTTCAGCGCAACACTGGAGAAATCCTCGATAAAACAGTCTTTTCTTATGATGATGTAGCCCGGATTTATGAGGAGGCGGACAAGCTCCATATCCCGCTTGATGCTATCTGCGAAGGACTTGTCTATCAGATTCAATCCGATCAAGATTCGCTTTATGCTCAGTTCAATCCTGCTCTGACCTTTGAGCCTGTTGATTTCAGCGACTTATCCAGCCAGCAGACTTACAATAAATGTGTCACTGCTTATGCTCAAGAACCACTGGATGCGGCTATTGAGCAAATTTCACCGGAATTATTTGAGCGCTATGAGATTTTTAAATCTAGAGAAATGCTGCTGGAATGGTCCCCTAAAAATGTCCATAAGGCTAATGGTTTGGAGAAACTGATTGCCCATTTAGGCATTGAGAGAAGTCAGGTCATGGCCTGTGGTGATGAAGCCAACGATTTGTCTATGATTGAGTGGGCTGGTTTGAGAGTGGCCATGCAGAATGCAGTAGCCATCGTCAAAGAAGCAGCCAATGTGGTGACACCTATGACCAATGATGAGGATGCAGTGGCTTGGGCTATTGAAGAATATGTACTAAAGGAGGATTAGCCGATGGGATTATTTGACCGCCTTTTCGGCCGAAAAAAACAAGAACCGCCGATTGAAGAAGTTGTCAAGGAAGCATTGGAAAACATTGATGACCTTGGAGAAGAAACAGCACCTGCTCCAGAAGCAGGAGAAAATCTTGAAGCGGAAGCTGTTCAGTCCTATCAGGGCGAGCAGCAACTTGATGACCAAATTTCGGATACAAAAGATAGTTTGGCTGATGTTGAAGAGCCAGCATCTCAAGCCATCCAAGAAGAAAGCAAGGAGCCAGAGCATGAAAGAGAAATTATTGCAGAAAATCAAGAAATGGCTCAAGGAGCAAGTCAGACTGAAGAAACTCTAGAAGAGCATCATGCTGAGAGCAGTGACGAAACGGTAGAAGAAGTTGTTGAACAAGCAAAGCTGTCGGATGAAGCATCTTCTTATGACGAGGTGGCAACCGATTCAAATAATGAGTTCGAGCCAGAAACAGCTGAGGAGTCACTAACAGAATCAGAACAGGTCGTTCAAGCAGCTGATGTTGCTGAAGAATCAGAAGCAGCCGCTACAGAAGACCATGCTGAACTTCCTCAAGAGGAATCCACTCAGGAAAAATATGACCGCAGCCTAAAGAAGACTCGGACAGGATTTGGAGCACGGCTCAATGCCTTCTTTGCTAATTTCCGCTCAGTAGATGAAGAGTTCTTCGAAGACTTGGAAGAGCTGCTCATCACTAGTGATGTAGGGGTGCAGGTAGCTTCCAGTCTGACTGAGGAACTACGCTATGAAGCCCGTCTGGAAAATGCTAAAAAACCAGCTGCTCTACGCCAGCTGATTATTGAAAAATTGGTGGACATTTATGAGAAAGATGGCCGCTTTAATGAAAAAATCAATTTCCAAAACGGTTTGACTGTCATGCTCTTTGTTGGGGTCAACGGAGTTGGTAAAACCACCTCTATCGGTAAACTAGCCTATAAGTACAAACAACAAGGCAAGAAAGTCATGTTGGTAGCAGCAGATACATTCCGAGCTGGAGCAGTAGCTCAGCTGGCTGAATGGGGTCGGCGCGTAGATGTTCCAGTAGTAACGGGGCCTGAGAAGAGCGATCCTGCTAGCGTGGTTTATGACGGAATGGAGCGTGCTCTGGCAGAGAAGGTTGATGTTCTTATGATTGACACGGCTGGTCGCCTGCAAAATAAGGACAATCTCATGGCAGAGCTGGAGAAAATTGGCCGTATTATTAAGCGGGTGGATCCAGAAGCGCCACATGAAACTTTCCTAGCTCTCGATGCTTCAACCGGTCAGAATGCTCTGGTTCAGGCCAAGGAATTTTCTAAAATAACTCCAGTCACAGGAATTGTACTGACGAAGATCGATGGGACTGCTCGAGGTGGAGTTGTACTAGCCATTCGTCAGGAATTGGATATTCCAGTGAAGCTGATTGGCTTTGGAGAAAAGATTGATGATATCGGTGAGTTTAATTCAGAGAACTTTATGAAAGGCCTGCTTGAAGGCTTGGTATAAGACAAAAAACCAGTACGAGTACTGGTTTTTTTATGAACAATTTTTAAATTTTATTTGTTTGGAGACCACTGCCAGTCAGCTCCAAATTCTCTAAGGAGTTCAAAGGAAGCATTTGGTCCCATAGATCCGACAGGATACTCATGAAGAGGCACTTCGTTGCTATGCCAGAGCTCTTCAATCTGATCAATCAGCTCCCAGCTGGAGCGGACTTCATCCCAGTGGCTGAAGTTGGTTGAGTCATTGTTAAGGACGTCAAAGATTAATTTTTCGTAAGGATCAGGGGAAGCACCGCTAGCTGTTGCGTCTGTTCGATAGTCCAGAGAGAGAGGGGCTAAGCTGAAGCGCTCGCCGACCTCTTTGCCATTCATGCTGAGAGAGAAGCCCTCAGTCGGCTGGATATGAATGGTCAGAACATTTGGTGCTAATTCCTCACCAAAGATAGATTCCATCTGCTTAAAGACGATATTAACAAGAGTACCTTTTTCAGTGAGGCGTTTACCAGTTCGGAAGAAAAATGGAACATCACGGAAACGCTCGCTATTTACAAAGAAAGCTCCTGAAGCAAAGGTTTCAGTCATGGAGTCAGGATTGACATTAGGTTCGCTCCGGTAAGAGATGTATTTCTTACCTTTGACCGTGCCAGACTTATACTGACCACGTATAAAGAAGCGTTTCAAGTCATCTTTATCGGGCTGTACCAAGCGCTCAAAAACCTTGACTTTCTCTGCCCGAATGTCCTCTTTGCCGAAGCTTTTCGGCTTGTCCATAGCTAAGAGTGATAGGAGCTGCAGAGTATGGTTCTGCACCATATCCCGTAGAGCACCGGACTGGTCATAGTAACCGCCACGTTCTTCGACACCAAGCTTTTCTGCAAAGGTAATCTGGACATTGTCAATGTAGTCACGATTCCAGATATTTTCAAAGAGAAGATTGGCAAAACGAATAGCGAAGATGCTCTGAATCATTTCCTTGCCTAGATAATGGTCAATACGGAAAATCTGCTCTTCATTAAAGGCAGCCAAGAGTTCTTCATTAAGTTGGCTGGCAGTTGCCAAGTCTGTTCCGAAAGGTTTTTCGACAATCAGGCGTTCAAATCCTTTGCCATCTACGATATTTTCAGACTTGAGGTGTTTGGCAATGGTACCGAAAAATTGCGGAGCCATGGACAGGAAGAAGAGTTTATTGTGCTCAGCTTGGTATTGCTCATCGAGTCGGTTTTGAAGCTTGCGTAGCTCAATGTAGTGCTCGGTATCCTGCACATCATGACTTTGATAGTAGAAGTGACTGGCAAACTCTTGGGCTTGCTCTGGACTGTCAGCTAAATCAGCGATTGCCTCGACGACGACAGACTCAAAATACTCCTTGCTCCAAGGCCGGCGGGCTGTTCCAATGACAGCAAAATGCTTGGAAAGATTGCCAGACTTATAGAGCCTGAAGAGGGATGGATAGAGTTTTCTTTTGGCCAAGTCACCGCTGGCTCCGAAAATTGTTACAATAACTTTTGAAGACATCCTGATACCTATTTTCTAAATGATGTCTCTATTTTATCACAATTTTTCTAAAGATTGTATTCAGAAATTCGGTTTCTGAAAAGGAGGATAAATAGAGAGGAATTGACCGCTGCTTGAAACATATTCAAAGATAAAAAATGAGGCTAAGACACGATTGTGCCAGCCTCGTTTTCTTTATTCAAATACCCGATAAACGTAAGGATTTTCCGGTTTTTCTACCTTATCAAAGCTTTCAACTTCTAGAGTTGGCAGGCTTTGCCCCAGACTTTTATGGTAGTGCATGGTAATTTTTCCCTTGGCATGAATCCAGGTATTATTCTCGAAATGCTGGGTATTTCCAGTCGTCAAGAGGCCATAGACACCTGAGTCGGCGATACAATGGATAATACCGAAGCGAAAGAGAAATTGACTCTTCTGATCGCTGGGATCATTGTAGACAAATCCGGTGAACTCCAGCGTCTTGCCTACAAACTCGTCGGGATAATCATAGATGACTTCCATGATTTCCATGTAGTTCTCAGTTGTGACCTGAATGGTATCTTGCTTGACATATTTCTTAGCGGCTGCACGCATTTCTTTTTCGTAAGCCCCTTTGGTAAAGTAGGTGCTGGTGTCCGGCTTCAGGTATTGGCTGGTTGTGCCTTCGTCCTGCTGAATAGCAGTTGAAGTTCCCTCAGCCAGCGGGAAATGAAATCCTTTAGCCGAAACTGTTGTCGAATCCAAGGTTACAGTTGGAAAGAAAATTCCTACAAAAAGCGGAATGACAAGAAGAAGCACGCTACCTAACTTAGCCCAGCGAGTATTTAAATGACTGTGGACCTCCATCTTTTTCATCCAGATGATAAGCTGTACGACTGCCAAGACAAAAGACAGAATCATAGACAAGTAGGCTAGATAGGAATAGTGGAGATTGATATATTGATTAAGCTTGCCCGTCAGCTGTAGATACATGGTGATCTCAAAGTAGCCGACTAAGATTAAAAATCGAATCATAGCACTACCCCCACAAGCCAAGAGTAAAGAAAGACGACGACGGTAACCAGGCTGATAAATTGCCAGATAAAGCGTGTCTTAAAGTAGTTTTTCATCATCAGCAGATTCTTGACATCTAGCATAGGCCCAATGACCAAGAAAGCTAAGACAGGCGATAGGCCGAAGCTAGCAATCAAGGAGCTCCCGATGAAAGCATCAGCTTCGCTGCAAAGTGAGAGCAGGAAGGACAGCAGCATGAGCAGGAGAATAGCAACAGCTGGTGTCGAGCTGATGGAGGTCAGGATTCTGGTTGGCACATAGACTTGGACCAGGCTGGCAAAGAGACAGCCAAAGACCAGATAGCGGCCTGTATCGAAAAATTCATCAATAGCTTGAACGAAGACTTGAAAAAGCTTTTGTCCCTTACTGAGATGTGAAAAGTCATGCTCATGAACAGCCTTGCGATTTTCTTTTTGGATATTGCTGTCTGCAAAGAAGCCCAGAAAAATCCCTAAAAGAATAGCCACGACCATAGAACCTAAAGCACGAAGCAGAGCCATTCGGAAGGAATTACCAAAGGCTGAGTAGGTCGCAAAGAGCACAATGGGGTTGATGACTGGAGCCGTTACCAGAAAAGGCACAGCCGTGTAACTGGGAACTTTTTTTTCTAGAAATCGATTTATAATGGGAACAATTCCGCACTCGCAAGAGGGGAAGACAAAACCAACCAAGCTTCCAAAGAAAATCCGGGCCCATTTGTTCTTGGGTAGGAAACGATAAACCTTGTCTGGCGTGACATACACCTCAATAAAGCCAGAAATAATACTTCCGATTAAGACAAAAGGCAGGGCCTCAATGATAATGGAGAGAAAAATGGCACCAGCTTGCAGGACACTGGCCGGTAGCTGAGAGAAGAAGTTCATTCTTTCTTATCCTTCTCATTTTTAGATTTTTTCTTGTCTTCCTCAGGGAACTCTACCTTTTCCATCTTGGGCAGGGTCGCAAACTCCTCGAACATTTTGTCCAAATCATCTGATCTAGTAAATTTAACAGCCATAAAGGCACCTCATTTCTAAAATAATAATTCTATTATACTACCAATTATCAAAAAATGAAATTTTGAGACATAAGAGACCCTTTGTCGTTAATTTACCCTAAATTTTTTTGTACAAATAGTACTAAATAGTTCTAAAATAGCCTATCTTTCAAAGCACTTGTGATATAATAGGATTGTTATGGAAAATATAAATATTGAAAAAATTGCCCAGAAATTGGGCCTTAAAGAAAGCCAAGTATCACAGGTTCTAGATCTGACCGCTGAGGGAAATACAATTCCTTTTATTGCTCGTTACCGTAAGGAAATGACAGGAAATCTGGATGAGGTCGAGATTAAGGCGATCATTGACTTAGATAAGAGCATGACTGCTTTGGCAGAGCGTAAAGCGACGGTCTTAGCTAAGATTGAGGAGCAGGGCAAACTAACGGATGCGTTGCGCTCTGAGATTGAGGCTGCTGAAAAGCTGGCCGATGTGGAAGAACTTTATTTGCCTTATAAGGAGAAGCGTCGTACCAAGGCTACTATTGCCCGTGAAGCAGGTCTCTTTCCTTTGGCTCGCTTCATCCTACAGGATGCGGCTAACTTGCAGGAAGAAGCTGAGAAACTGACTAGTGAAGCCTTTCCAACAGCAGAAGCTGCTCTTGCTGGAGCAGTGGATATTCTGACCGAGGCGATTTCCGAAGACACCAAGCTGCGGGCTTGGACCTATCACGAGATGCAGACCAATTCTTCTATCGTATCCAGTCTCAAAGATGGTGATTTGGATGAAAAGCAGGTCTTCCAGATTTATTATGATTTTTCTGAAAAAGTAGCGACTATGCAGGGCTACCGAACACTGGCCCTTAACCGTGGTGAGAAGCTAGGTATTCTCAAGGTTGGTTTTGAGCACAATCTTGAGAAGGTCTTGCGCTTCTTTGAAGTACGTTTCAAGGTGAAAAATGCCTATATTAGTGAAGCTATCCAGCAAGCAGTTAAAAAGAAAATCATTCCAGCCATGGAGCGTCGTATTCGGACCGAGCTGACTGAGGTGGCTGAGGATGGAGCGATTCAGCTCTTCTCAGAAAATCTCCGTCATCTCCTTTTGATTGCTCCTCTCAAAGGCCGCGTAGTACTGGGCTTTGATCCAGCCTTTCGGACAGGAGCCAAGCTGGCTGTTGTTGATGCGACAGGAAAAATGCTGACGACCCATGTCATCTATCCAGTAGCGCCAGCAAAGCCAGCTCAGATTGAAGCATCTAAGAAAGAGTTATCGGAGCTGATTGAACAGTTTGGCGTGGAAATCATCGCCATCGGAAACGGAACGGCCAGCCGAGAAAGCGAAGCCTTTGTAGCGGAAGTTTTGAAATCCCATCCAACTGTCAGCTATGTCATCGTCAATGAGAGCGGAGCATCTGTCTACTCTGCTAGTGAACTGGCTCGTCATGAGTTTCCAGATTTGACTGTTGAAAAGCGCTCAGCTATTTCCATTGCCCGCCGCCTGCAAGATCCTTTAGCAGAGTTGGTTAAGATTGATCCTAAGTCTATTGGGGTTGGTCAGTACCAGCATGATGTCAGCCAGAAAAAACTGTCTGAAAGTCTGGACTTTGTCGTAGATACCGTGGTTAACCAAGTCGGGGTCAATATCAACACAGCCAGTCCTGCCCTACTGGCCCATGTAGCTGGTCTTAATAAAACTATCTCAGAAAATATTGTCAAGTATCGGGAAACAGAAGGTTTGATTCGGTCTCGCGAGGCCATCAAGAAAGTGCCACGTCTGGGCGCAAAAGCTTTTGAACAGGCAGCCGGCTTCCTGCGTATTCCCGAAAGTGATAACTTGCTAGACAATACAGGCGTTCACCCAGAGTCTTATAAGGCTGTGGAGGAGCTCTTTAAGCGTCTGGAAATCAGCAGTTTGGATGAAGCTGCCCAAGCTAAGTTAAAAGCTGTTCAGACTGCTAGTTTGGCTGCAGAGCTAGGCTTGGGAGAAGAAACCCTCAAAGATATTATTGCGGATTTGCTCAAGCCTGGCCGAGATTTGCGTGATTCCTTTGACGCGCCAGTTCTGCGGCAGGATGTCTTGGATATCAAGGACCTGCGCATCGGTCAAAAGCTGGAAGGCGTCGTCCGGAATGTCGTCGATTTCGGAGCCTTTGTGGATATCGGTATCCACGAAGATGGTCTTATCCATATCTCCAAGCTGAGCACAGACTATATTAAGCATCCTAGTCAAGTCCTATCTGTTGGTGACTTGGTCACTGTCTGGGTGGATAAGCTGGATGTGGAGCGGGAGAAGGTCAACCTCTCTTTGATAGCACCAAATGAATCTAACTAACTATGTCAAGCAGGTTTCGGTTGAAGATTTTGGCTGGGAATTCCGCCACCAAGCTTATTGGAACAAGCGCCTCCGCACTACAGGAGGACGCTTCTTTCCAAAAGATGGCCATCTAGATTTCAACCCAAAAATCTATGAAACTTTTGGGTTGGAGATCTTTCGAAAAATTGTCCGCCATGAGTTAGCTCATTATCACCTCTATTATCAGGGTAAAGGTTACCGCCATGGGGATAGAGATTTTAAAGATCTGCTCAAGCGAGTTGATGGTCTGCGCTACGCTCCATCCTTGTCCGATTCGCAATCTTTTCTCGTCTATGAATGCCTGAGCTGCGGAGCACTTATCCGTCGTAGACGTAGAGTCAATCTTCAAAAATACCGTTGCGGACGCTGTATGGGTAAGCTTCGTTTGTCAGAGAAAGCTTGATAATTAGTAAGAGAGTTCATTAAAGAACTCTCTTTTTTAAAAGAATGAATTTTCTAAACTATAATCAGCCTTTGGCCCGATTGTTTTCTCATGAAATATGGTAGAATAAAGTAAATATGATCATTGAGGTCTCTATCATGAACGTGAAATTCTATAAGTTGAAAAAGAATCGACTGATTTCCGGTGTCTTGTCCGGTCTGTGTGATAAATTTGATTTTGATCTGAGCCTGGTGCGCTTCCTCTTTATTATCTTTACTGTGGTCAATTTCGGCTTGGGAATTCTCATCTATATCCTGCTGGCTATGGTTATGCCCTATAAAGAAGACATAGAAGAAGAAATGTATGGAACCGGCCCGCGCAAACGAAAAGAAGCGGAAGCTATCAAAGACGATAAAGACGGCTGGTTTTGGTAATTCTTAATAAAATAGAAAATTTCGGGATGCACTCCCGATTTTTTACTTGAAGTAGGGAATGTTTTAGTAAGACATTTCTATGCCGTGATTTATTTTCTGCTTGCTTCTTTTAGAAAAAATCTAAAAGAAGCAGTCTAGAAAACCAGGTAAGTCGACACTTAAAAACTTCACCAAAATATTAGCAATTTATCCAAGGAGGAAATATGACAGAAGTTTGGAATGCCTATGACTTAAATCGAAATCAACTCCCTCATCTCCTGGTTCGAGGAGAAAAAATTCCTGAAGGACAGTTTCATCTCTGTGTTAATGTCTTGGTTCGCCATCAGGATGGTGATATTCTTTTTATGCGGCGATCAGCCAATAAAAGCCTTTATCCCGGCTATTATGAGTTCGGAGCAGGTGGCAGTGTGCTGGCTGGAGAGGATAGTCTGACAGCCGCCTTACGTGAATTAGAAGAAGAAACAGGCCTGGTTCCTGACAGCATCAGACTTTTGGAGCAGGTGTGCTCTGTCAATGATCAGTGCCATTTCGACTACTATGAGGTGGTTGTGTCTGGCGATAAGAGTCAAGTCCGCTATCAGGAAGGCGAAACAGATGCCCATGTCTGGTTGCCTCTGAAAGAGGTCCCAGATTTTGTAGAAAACCATCCTTGTTTTAATAACCAAAAGAAGATTCTTAACAGCCTGCTTGACTAAGACCATGGATGTTTTTCTATTTTTACTAAAAAGTTGATTTAAATCAAAATATTTTTTCGACCTAAAATCAATCTTAAGGATTCTTTTGAGGTAAAAATTTGCTATAATAGAAGCAGACAAATTTGAAGGGAGAAGACAATGTCAGTAAAGGTCAAAGACCTCTTAAAAATGTCTCGTCTGTCTCAGGAGTACGGAGATAAAGTTTTACTGGAGAAAGAAATTAAAACTTCAGATATTTCTCGGCCTGGACTTGAAATGACTGGATATTTTGATTTTTATACACCCGAGCGGATACAGCTGATTGGGATGAAAGAGTGGTCTTATCTGATGAAGATGAGCTCTCATAATCGCCATCAAGTACTGCTGAAAATGTTCCAGCCTGAGACGCCGGTGGTTATCATTGCTCGAAATTTAGAGATTCCTAAAGAAATGATTGATGCGGCTGATGAGAAGCAGGTTGCTATTCTTAGAAGCAAAACCTCCACCAGTCGCTTGTCTGGAGAAATTTCCAGTTATCTTGATTCTCGGCTGGCTGAGAGAACCAGTGTTCATGGGGTCCTGATGGATATCTATGGCATGGGGGTTCTCATCCAAGGGGACAGTGGAATTGGTAAAAGTGAGACAGGGCTTGAATTGGTTAAGCGTGGCCATCGTTTGGTTGCGGACGATCGAGTGGATATCTATGCCAAGGATGAAGTGACCCTTTGGGGAGAGCCGGCTGAAATACTGCGACATCTATTGGAAATTCGTGGTGTTGGTATCATCGATGTCATGAGTTTATACGGAGCCAGTGCAGTCAAAGATTCTTCTCAAGTTCAGATAGCTGTCTATTTGGAGAATTACGATACTCAAAAAACTTTTGACCGTCTAGGTAATGATACAGAGGAGCTGGAGGTTGCCGGTGTCAGAATTCCACGTATTCGGATTCCTGTAAAGACTGGCCGCAATATCTCAGTCGTGATTGAGGCTGCAGCGATGAACTATCGAGCTAAGCAAATGGGCTATGATGCTACCAAGATATTTGAAGAGCGCCTCACCGATTTAATTAGCCGGAATGAGGTGAAACATGATTGATCCAGTAGCTATCCAACTAGGGCCTATCAGTATTCGCTGGTATGCCATCTGTATTGTCACAGGCTTAGTTTTAGCCGTTTATCTTGCCATGAAAGAGGCTCCGCGTCGGAAGATTATTCCTGATGATATTTTGGATTTTATCCTAGTAGCTTTTCCCGTAGCTATCATTGGTGCCCGACTTTATTACGTGGCCTTTGAATGGGATTATTACGGTAAGAATCTGATAAAAATCATCGATTTTTGGAATGGCGGGATAGCAGGTATTGCTATTTACGGCGGGCTGATAGCTGGTGCTATCGTTCTCTACTTTTTCTGTCGGAGAAGGCTGATTCACCCAGTTGATTTTCTAGATATTGCAGCACCAAGTGTGATGATTGCTCAGAGTATTGGGCGCTGGGGAAATTTTGCCAACCATGAGGCCTATGGTGCGGCAGTTAAGAGTTTGAACTATCTGCCTAGTTTTATTCGTGAGAATATGTATATCGAGGGCAGCTACAGACAGCCAACTTTCCTCTATGAATCTGTATGGAACCTACTTGGTTTTATCTTGATTATTGTTCTCCGCCGTCGGCCTAAGTTGCTGAGACAGGGAGAAATCGCCGCCTTCTATCTGATTTGGTATGGATTTGGTCGGATGATTATTGAGGGTATGCGGACGGACAGTCTCATGTTTGCTGGTCTGCGTGTTTCCCAATGGCTGTCGCTGATTCTTATTTTTGTAGGAATAGGCATCATCATTTACCAAAGAAAAAAGAAAGCCCCTTATTATCAAGAATAAGAAATAATAGAGCCGCTGACTCTTGTAAGAGATGTCTGCAATGAAAGGAGAGAAATATGATAATTGAAATTGCTTATGCTTTACTGGCGGTTGCCCTTATTATCTTCGTGATTTACTTGACGATTACTGTCAAAAATCTGGGCGAGAAAGCTGGTAAGATGCTAGATGAAACAGAAAATACCATCAAGGTCTTGACTTCTGATGTCAACGTGACCCTTCACCAAACCAATGATTTGCTGGCCAAGGTCAATGTCTTAACTGATGACATCAATCAAAAAGTCGCAACTATTGATCCTTTATTTACAGCTGTAGCGGACCTGTCTGAGTCCGTTTCAGATTTAAACGTTCAGGCGCGCACGCTGAGTAAAAAAGCTGTGTCTGTTGGTAAGGGATCTGTCAAGACAACAGCTGGTTTATCTGCTTTGCGTTTTGCTTCAAAATTGTTTAAAAAATAAGAAAGAAGGTCTATTATGGGAAAATTTTCATCACTGTTATTGGGCGCCGTTACAGGTGCAGCTGCTGCCTATTTTCTGACCAGTAAGAAAGGAAAGGAAACGACAGATAAGGTTCGGGACTTTGTTAAGGAATACCAAGAAAATCCTGATGATATCCACGAAGCTGTCGTTCAGTCCGCTAAAGACTTTTCAAATCAAGCTGTCAGCGCGATTCAACAAACCAAAGAAAAGGTTGAGAAAGGCGAGATTACAACTGAAACAGTCATCGAATCGGTCAAAGAAACGACCAAGTCAGTCGTGGACTACTCGCAAGATAAGTTTAACGAAATCAAAGAAAAATTTGAGAAAGAAGAAAGCAGCTTAGCTGAGGAAGAACCTGTGATCTTCGAAGAGGAAGAAGAACCTTCAGAAGAAATCATCATTGACTTCGGAGCAGAAGCGACAGAAGGACAAGAAGAAAAGGCTGTTGAAACAGACAGTCAAGAAGAAAAATAAAACAAAGAAGACTAGCAATTTTGCTAGTCTTCTTTGTTTACAAGAGTGAAAAAAAGAACCGAGGACTTAAAGCGTCGTCGGTTTTTCTTATATTTTAAAATCGTAGAATCACAAGGTTGGTTTATTTGCTAGTTTGGCGTTTCTTTGCGAACAGGCGATAAGATTGAATGCTAATCAGGCTGGAAGCAATGGCCAAAGTGAAGGACATAAATGTATTCATTTTTAAACTCAAAAATACAAAGCTAAACAAAACTGTCAAGACACAGAACACAGCAATATTTAAGAAGAAAAAGAGTTCACTTAATCTTGGTGATGTTTCTGCTTCAGGTAGGTATTCTTGATAGAGTGGTGTTTGTTCAGATTCAATTTCTTGGTAGTAGTAGTCAGTTGGGTCATCATATTGTTGGTATTTTCTTACGTGCATAATTCTCTCTCCTTACAGTACCCTCTAATTCTACCATTTTTTTGCAGTTTTAAATATTACAAAAGGATTACAAAACGAATAAATTCGAATGAAAAACCACTCCTTTATATTTTTTTGCTATAATGGTTGTATGAAAAAGATAATTATTACAGCAACAGCTGAAAGTATAGAACAAGTTGAGGAACTTTTAGAGGCAAATGTCGATCGAATTTATGTCGGTGAGAAAAATTATGGCCTTCGTTTGCCTCATAATTTTAGTTTAGACGAATTAACTCGAATTTCTGACTTAGTTCACCAAGCAGGAAAAGAGTTGACCGTTGCAGTGAACGCGCTCATGCATCAAGAAATGATGGATAAGATCAAGCCCTATCTTGATTTTCTGCAGGAGATTGGGGCAGATTATATTACCGTTGGTGATGCTGGTGTTTTCTATGTGCTGCAGCGCGATGGTTATAAATTAAAGACCATTTACGATGCCTCGACCATGGTTACCAGCAGTCGTCAGATTAACTTTTGGGCTAAGAACGCAGGAGTTTCAGAAGCTGTCCTAGCGCGTGAGATTCCTTCTGCTGAGCTTTTTAAGATGCCAGAAATTCTGGAAATTCCTGCTGAAGTCTTGGTTTACGGAGCTAGTGTCATCCATCACTCCAAGCGTCCTCTTTTGCAGAATTACTATAATTTTACTCATATCGATGATGAAAAGACGCGGGAGCGAGACCTCTTTCTGGCGGAACCTAGTGACCCGCAGAGCCATTACTCGATTTTTGAGGACAATCATGGTACTCATATTTTTGCCAATAATGACTTGGATTTGATGACCAAGCTGATAGAATTGGTTGACCATGGATTCTGCCACTGGAAGTTGGAAGGGCTCTACACACCTGGTCACAACTTTGTCGAGATTGCTAAGATTTTTGTAGAGGCAAGGGATTTGATTGAAGCAGGCAAGTTTAGCTCAGACCAAGCCTTTGTGCTGGATGAGGCGATTCATAAACTGCATCCGAAAAATCGTTTTCTCGATACAGGATTTTATGACTATGACCCTGATATGGTAAAATAAATATTTAAACTAGAACTCCTTTTAGGAGTTCTTTTTTGAGAACAAAATTGATATTTACTAAAATAGGATTAAAAAATAGATGTTTTTTGAATTAATTCGAAAAATCTGAAAATTAGAATTGTGAAAATAATTCAAAGAACCTTGCTTTTAGGGGTAAATTACTATAAAATAATAAGGATTAGACATCAACACTTTTATATTGCAAATAGGAGAAAATGATGGCAAGAAAGTTGAAACGACCAGAGGTGTTATCGCCTGCTGGTACTTTGGAAAAGCTAAAAGTAGCTGTTCGATATGGAGCAGATGCTGTTTTTATTGGCGGACAGGCCTATGGTCTGCGCAGTCGGGCTGGGAACTTTACCTTTGAACAGATGGAAGAAGGGGTTCAGTTTGCGGCTAGTTATGGTGCTAAGGTCTATGTCGCAGCCAATATGGTCATGCACGAGGGTAACGAAGAGGGAGCTGGTGAGTGGTTCCGCCGTTTGCGGGATATCGGGATTGCGGCTGTCATTGTTTCAGATCCGGCTCTGATTGCTATTGCAGCATCAGAAGCACCTGGTCTGGAAATCCACTTGTCTACTCAGGCCAGTGCGACCAACTATGAAACGCTGGAATTCTGGAAAAATCTAGGACTGACTCGTGTTGTCCTAGCTCGCGAAGTTTCTATGGCTGAGCTGGCTGAAATTCGCCGACGGACTGACGTTGAAATTGAAGCCTTTGTTCATGGAGCCATGTGTATCTCCTACTCAGGCCGCTGTACACTGTCCAACCACATGAGTATGCGCGATGCCAATCGTGGTGGCTGCTCCCAATCCTGCCGTTGGAAATACGACCTCTATGATATGCCTTTTGGACAAGAACGTAAGAGCTTGAAGGGGGAAGTTCCAGAAGAATTTTCTATGTCCGCGGTTGATATGTCCATGATTGACCGCATACCAGACATGATTGAAAACGGAGTTGATAGCTTGAAGATTGAGGGACGGATGAAGTCTATTCATTACGTTTCCACGGTGACTAACTGCTATAAAGCGGCTGTAAATGCTTATCTAGAAAGTCCTGAAAAGTTTGAAGCTATCAAGCAGGACTTGGTCGAAGAGATGTGGAAGGTTGCTCAACGTGAATTGGCCACAGGATTCTACTATCATACTCCAACTGAAAATGAGCAGCTGTTCGGAGCGCGACGCAAGATTCCAGAATACAAATTTGTGGCAGAAGTAGTAGCCTATGACGCAGACAGTCAGACAGCGACTATTCGTCAGCGCAATGTTATTCACGAAGGGGATCAGGTTGAATTTTACGGACCGGGCTTCCGTCATTTTGAAACCTTTATCACAGACCTTCGAGATGCTGATGGTAACAAAATTGATCGGGCTCCTAATCCGATGGAGCTTCTGACCATTCACTTGGAGCAGCCCGTAGAGGCTGGGGATATGGTGCGGGCTCGTAAGGAAGGCTTGATTAATCTTTACAAGGAAGATGGCACTAGCGTGACCGTCCGAGCTTAATCTTTTATTCATAGGTGGCTTTTTAATCTAAAAGCCATTTTTATGAATACAGGTTTTCAGAGAGGAAATAGCATGATTCAGGTTTACGGAGATATTCTTGATGAGGAGACTCGCTGCCAGCATTATCACAGTGAGAGAGATATCATAGCCCTTAAGTGCTTTGCTTGTCAGAAATACTATCCTTGCTTTCTCTGTCATGACCGCTGCGAAGATCATGCTTTTCTGGCCTATCCTGTGAGTCGGTCAGAAGATCGAGTAGTCCTTTGTGGCCATTGCAGGACTGAGCTGACTATTTCTCAGTACCTTGGCTGTGAGGATGCCTGCCCTTTCTGCGCTCATCCTTTTAATCCAGGATGCAAGAAGCATCGATCAATTTATTTTCAGAAAAACAAATAACTCTTCCATCCAGCTGGATGGAAGAGTTATCTTTTGAAACGACGGTTGGTGATGCGAATGTCTTTCTTTTGGGCTTCACGGATATTATTGGGTACGAGACTGATTCGCTTGATGTCCTGCACGCGGATAATAGTGGTCATACTTTTCTTGAAATTCTTGATAATCAGCTGCAGGCGCTCGCGATCGTATTTGACAATATCGCCAGTGAAGCTCTTGTCCAAAAAGATAACGTGCACACCAGATTGTTTTCGCAGAGCTAACTCGATGGTACGCAGAATGCGGCCGCTGTCCTCTGGTTCTTGTTCATTCTTTTTGCCACTGATAAATTCGTTGGCTCTTTGTAAAATCATTTCGAGATATTTTTTCATAGCTAAAATCTCCATAACTTGTTACAATATATTATATAACAAAATTCCCTAAATTGTAAATTCTTTTACGAATTATTAATTGGAAAATAAAACAAGAGGTGAAATATGGCTGAATTTACATTCGAAATCGAAGAAAAACTACTGGTCCTGTCTGAAAATGACAAGGGCTGGACCAAGGAACTCAACCGAGTTAGCTTTAACGGAGCACCAGCTAAGTACGATATTCGGACTTGGAGCCCAGACCACAGCAAGATGGGCAAGGGAATTACACTTTCTAATGAAGAATTCCAAATTCTCGTGGATGCATTTAAAAACTGATAGAGAAAATTCTATCAGTTTTTCTATTTCTCTGAAAAGTAGGAATGGAATTTCAGACTCTTAAAAATAGGGATGCTAATAATGGTGATAGCAATCATTTTTAGCAAGTCAGGCAGGATAAAAGGAGTCAGGCCAACCGCGATTGACTTAGAGAAATCAAGCCCCCCCAAGAAATGCAGTCCTAGGATACCACCGACAAAGACGAGAGCGTCACCCAATACATTGGCTATAAAAATCATATAGAAAGGACTGTCCTTGTGGCTCAGACTGGATGTCACAAGGGCAAAGAGTAAGTAGAACCAGAGATATCCGGCGCTTGGGCCAAAGAGAGCCTGAAAACCACCGCTTCCTCCAGCAAAGACCGGTAGGCCAATAGCTCCCAGCAGCAGATAAATAAAGACTGACAAAACCGCTTCGCGAGGTTTGAAAATCGTTGCAATCAAACCGACAGCAAAAGTCTGCAACGTAATGGGAACGGGACCAATGGAAATAGTTAACTGGGATAGGACAGCTAGAAAAGCAGCTCCGATAGCTGGGAGGGCAAGAAGAAATGCTTTGTTCTTGTTCATAAATAGTAAACCTCTTTTTTATTTTATGGTAACTATTTTAAAAGCTAAATAAAAAAAAGTCAAGTCCTTCTTAATCGGACGAGACAAATATACAGACAGATTCTTATTTCTCTGAAAAGTAGGGATGAATTTTCAGATTCTTAAAAATAGGGATGCTGATAATGGTGATGGCAATAATTTTTATCAATCCAGGCAGGATAAAAGGAGTTAGGCCAACCTCTACTGACTTAGAGAAATCAAGTCCTCCAAAGAACTGCAGTCCTAGGATACCACCGACAAAGACGAGAGCGGCACCCAATACATTAGCTATAAAAATCATATAGAAAGGACTGTCCTTATGAGTCAGACTGGATGTCACAAGCGCAAAGGGTAAGAAGAACCAGAGATAACCGGCGCTTGGACCAAAGAGAGCCTGGAAACCACCGCTTCCTCCAGCAAAGACCGGCAGACCAATAGCTCCCAGCAGTAGATAAATAAAGACTGACAAAACAGCTTCTCGAGGTTTGAAAATCGTCGCAATTAAGCCGATAACAAAAGTCTGCAGCGTGATGGGAATGGGGCCGATGGAAATAGTTAATTGGGACAGGACAGCTAGGAAGGCGGCTCCGATAGCTGGGAGGGCAAGAAGAAATGCTTTGTTCTTGTTCATAAATAGTAAACCTCTTTTTATTTTTATGGTAACTATTTTAAAAGCTAAATAAAAAAAGTCAAGTCCTTCTTAATCGGACGAGACAAATATACAGACAGATTCTTATTTTCGTTTCTTGCTTCTGATAAGCAAGACAAAGAAGGCGATAAGGCCAAAAATATTAAAGAAAAGGATGCCCAAGGCTGCAAGAAGCTTTTTCGTTTTACTCAACTGTTTTCCTCGTTTCTGGATTGCTTTGTTCTATCATATCAAAATTTTCAATTTTTGAATAGGTTTCATTAGAAAAAATAGCTATAGCTTCAAACTATATTATTATCAATAAAAAAGGATTATCTAAAAGAGCTATAAAGAATTGCAGCAGCACACTTTGATTGATATAATAATGCAAAAGTAAATAAGAGTTTTTGCTAGAGGTGTGGGTGCGTAATCAACATCTTCCTAAAGCAAGACTGACTAGATTGGAGAAGACTATGACAGATTTATTAAAAATTTATCAGGAACTACAGGAGAAAAAATGGGTCAACTTGTCCCATCAGATCAAGGAAGATAGTCCGCATTTTCCCGCTCTGCCTGCCTTGGAGAAGAAGGACATTTTCACTTTGAAAGATGGTTTTCATGTTCAGCAGTTTTCTGTAGTTGGCCAGTACGGGACTCATATTGATGCTCCGATTCACTTTGTGGAGGGTGGTCGCTGGTTGGAAGAGATTGAGCTAAAAGATCTTTTTCTGCCTTTGGTAGTTATTGATAAGTCTAAGGAAGTAGCAGAGAATCCAGACTTTATTCTGGGCAAGCAGGATATTTTAGATTTTGAAGCGGAGCACGGGCAGATTGAGCCAGGAACATTTGTTGCCTTTCGCTCAGACTGGTCCAAGCGTTGGCCAAGTCAATCAGCTATGCGCAATCTGGATGCTCAGGAGATTCAGCACACTCCTGGATGGGGGCAGGATGCTCTAGAGTTCCTTATCCATGAGCGTGGTGTCAAGGCGGTAGGCCACGAAACTTTTGATACAGATGCGGGTATCCCCACAGCAGAGCATGGTCTGCTCAATGAATATTATCTGTTGGAGCAGGACATTTATCAGCTAGAAGTTATGACCAATCTGGATCAGTTGCCAGCTAAGGGTGCTCTCATCTCGATTAGCTTTCCCAACTGGCATCAAGCCAGCGGTTCACCAGTGAGGGCAGTGGCTATTTTACCATAAAGAAAAAGGAGTCTGAGGTTTCATTTCAGGCTTCTTGTCTCATATAATAACTAATAAATAGATTGCTTTTTAGAATCTTTGGAATTTCTTCCATTAGACTGATATTTGAAAGGAATGTTAAAAGAAGCTGAAATAGCTTAAATCGCAATCTTACAAAAATGTAAGATTCGTCTGTAAAATGAAAGATTAGATTATGGAACGGTCATCATCTTTATTATAAAATGGTAGCAGAAATCAAAAAGAGGCTGGAATACCAAACCTCTTCTGATTTTGAATTTTTTATCGCATGGTCACGAACTCTTCGGAGCCAGTTGGGTGAATAGCAACTGTAGCATCAAAGTCAGCTTTGGTAGCGCCCATCTTGATAGCAACTGCGAAACCTTGAATCATCTCATCTACTCCGTAGCCAATACCGTGAAGGCCAACGACTTTTTCATCCTCACCGGCAGTGATAAGCTTGAACTTGGCCTGTTGGCGGTGCTGGGTGACAGCTGAGTACATGGATGTGAAGCTAGATGTGTAAACGTGGATATTTTCTGCTCCGTAAGTCTTGATAGCCTCTACCTCAGTCAGGCCGACTGTCCCAATAGCAGGATGGGAAAAGACAACAGTTGGAATAGTTGAGTAGTCCATTTTAGCATTTGTTTTACCATTGAAAAGACGCTCAGACAGAGTTCGTCCAGCCTTGATAGCAACAGGAGTTAATTCTTTTTCACCTGTTACATCGCCTAGAGCATAGATGCCTGGTACAACAGTGTTTTGGTACTCATCGACAGCGATGAAGCCACGTTCATTGAGAGTGACGCCAGCTGCTTCCAGATTGAGGTCTTGGACGTTTGGTTTACGGCCGATGGCCCAAATAACATGCTGGGCTGTGTGGCTGCTGCCATCTTCAAAATAGAGCTTGAGCTGACCATCAGGCAGTTTTTCCAGCTTTTGTGGAATCTTATGAGTATGAAACTGGAGTCCAGAGTTCTCCATTTCTTGGAGCAGACCGTCAATCAGATAGCTGTCAAAGTTGCGCAGTGGTCGATCCTTACGAACAAAAAGATCTGTTTTAACTCCCAGAGCATGGAGCACGCCGGCTAGCTCAACTGCTATATAGCCTGCTCCGACAATGGCAACAGATTCAGGTAACTCTTCCCAAGCAAAGACATCGTCAGAATTCTCGCCGTAGCCTGCGCCAGGGATATTTGGAATAGCAGCATGAGCACCCGTCGCGATAACGATATGCTTGGCGCGAATAAGCTCGCCGTTGACTTGGACAGTGTTTGCATCCACAAAGCGGGCACGGCCTTCAATCAGCTCGACACCATTCCGCTTGAAGCTACCGTCATAGGACGAACGTGCCCGGTCAATATAAGCTTCACGATTTTTCCGAAGGGTAGCAAAATCAAAAGCTTGATTATCAGAGGTAAAGCCGTAGTCTGGTCCATAATGCTGGATAGCTTCAGCGATTTGAGCACCGTACCACATAATCTTCTTTGGGACACAGCCGACATTGACACAGGTGCCACCCAGTTTCTTTTCTTCAATAACGGCAACCTTGGCACCGTATTCACCGGCCCGATTCATGGTAGCAATCCCCCCGCTGCCACCGCCAATAGCAATTATATCAAATTCTTTCATCTTGTTAGAATCTCCTTCTATTATATGAGGTAATTGTACCTTTTTTAGCAGGTGAATGCAAAAATCTGCTACGGATTTGAGCGGAGTGACTATCTGAGATAAAATAGCAACCATTTGTGAAAAACTGTAAATTTTTTTAGAAGAATTATGATAGCCTTGTGATATAATATAACAAAAGAAAATCGTTTTCATCAGGAGGAGGAAAAAAGATGAAAAAGTTAAAGAAATGGCAATTATTTAGCATTATTGGAGCTACGATTGCAGTTGTTGCAGGAGCAATTCTCTTCATGTTTCTAAACGGAGGGAATCCTTCTGAGACACCAGTCGATACGACTCCGCTGGTCCAGAAAGCCAAGGAAGGCTCAGTGGCTTCTTCAGTCTTACTGACAGGAAATGTTACAGCCAGCAACGAGCAGTACATCTACTATGATAGCACCAAGGGTGACTTGGAAAATGTACTGGTCAATGTCGGTGACCAAGTGACTGCCGGTCAAGCGTTGGTTACTTATAAAAGTGCAGAGGCTCAGGCAGCTTATGATGCAGCTGCTCGGGCGGTTAGCAAAGCTGATCGTCAATTGCATGACTTGCAAACCAATGGTGTGACTGTAAATACAACTGGTGATGAAGAAGCAGATGGGGCTTCTGAAGCTCAGGCTCAGCGTTCTGTAGAGTCTCAGGCAGCTGATCTGCGCGATGCTCGAGCTGATGCAGTTGATAATATGAATAAAGCGCAAGCTACTCTCAATGCCTTGACGGTGACCAGCACTGCAGATGGTACGGTCGTAGAAGTTAACCGTGATGTTTCAAAATCAACAACAGGTGCTACTCAAACCTTGGTTCATATCGTCAGCAATGGTAATCTGCAGATTAAGGGTGAATTATCCGAATACAATCTGGCTAACTTGTCTGTCGGCCAAGAAGTGACCATTACATCAAAAGTTTACCCTGATAAGAAATGGACTGGTAAAATCAGCTACATTTCCAACTATCCGAAAGACGGCCAGCAGGCAGCAGCTCAATCATCTGGAACAGGTGGCAGCGGAACAGCTTCAGGCTCTAAATATCCATTTACAATTGACATTACCAGCGAGATTGGTGAGCTCAAGCAAGGATTCTCTGTCAATATTGAAGTTAAAAACAATACTCAGGGACTCATTGTGCCAGTAAGCAGTGTCGTAATGGACGGAGACAAGAACTATGTTTGGGTCCTGGAAAAAGGAGTTGCCAAGAAAACAGAAGTGACGCTCGGAAATGCTGATGCTGAAAATCAAGAAATCTCATCTGGTTTGACAAAGGATAGTAAAGTTATCATCAATCCGACAGATAGCTTGAAAGACGGTCAAGAGGTGAAATCTTATGAAGAAGCTAATTGAGTTAAAAAATATTAATAAGAGCTATCGCAATGGAGATCAGGAACTGCAGGTATTAAAAGACATCAGCCTGGAGGTTGATGAGGGCGAGTTTGTTGCCATCATGGGACCATCTGGATCTGGTAAGTCTACACTGATGAATATCATTGGGATGCTGGATCGTCCGACCACTGGTGAATACCATCTGGGAAGCGAAGAAGTCGCTAAGCTAGGTGATAAGAAGCTGGCCAAGGTTCGAAATAAGCAAATCGGCTTTGTCTTTCAGCAGTTCTTTCTCCTGTCTAAGCTCAATGCCTTGCAAAATGTGGAACTGCCCTTGATCTATGCAGGTGTCGGTCTATCTAAACGTAAGTCCTTGGCCGAGCAGTTTCTGACCAAGGTGGAGCTAGACACGCGGATGCATCACCTGCCTTCAGAGCTTTCCGGAGGGCAGAAGCAGCGGGTAGCCATTGCGCGTGCTTTGGTCAACAATCCCTCTTTGATTCTAGCTGACGAACCAACAGGAGCCTTGGATACCAAGACTGGTGAGCAGATTATGGAGCTCTTAACTGAGCTCAATCGAGAAGGGAAAACCATTATCATGGTAACCCATGAGCCTGAGATTGCTGCCTATGCCAAACGGCAGATTGTCATTCGTGACGGTGTCATCTCATCTGATAGCGCTAAGGAAGGAGGACTAGCCTAATGCAAAACTGGAAATTTGCCATTAGCTCCATTCTTGGACACAAGATGCGGTCTTTCCTGACCATGATTGGGATTATTATCGGAGTGGCTTCAGTTGTGGTTATCATGGCCTTAGGAGATTCTATTACCCGGCGGGTCAATGAGAGTTTTACCAAAAGTCAGAAAAATATGCGTCTCGTCTTTTCTCCTAAAAAGAGCAAAGACGGATCCTACACACAAACGGCTGATCTCTATTCAGTAAACGTGGAAGATGAAAGCGAAGAAGTGGTGGAACCACCCAAGGCTCAGGAAGCCTGGGTCAAGGAATTGACCCATATCAAGGGAGTGGACGGCTACTATGTGACCAACTCAGCTATGGAAACCTTTAGCTACGAAAATAAGCAGGCTGAGCGCGTCAACTTTGTCGGTGCAAACATGACCTATATTCAGGTGAAAAAATACAAAATAATTGCTGGTCGCGCTCTGAGGCAGCAAGACTATCAAGGTTTTGCCAGTGTTGTGCTGCTGGACGAAGATCTGGCTGCGAACCTCTTTTCTTCCGCTGAAGAAGCAATCAATAAGATTGTGACAGTGGGGGCTAGTAACTATCGGGTGATTGGGGTTTATAGAGATCCTGAGACTGCTGCTGCATCTGGCTCCATGCAGGTCTATGGTGGCAATGCCATTACAACCAATACTCTCATAGCTGCAAACTTTGGAGTCGATGAAATTTCAGAGATTGTTCTTCGGGTGAATGATACTAGTTTGGTTCCAGAACTTGGCCCTAAGGTTGCCAAGAAATTAACTGAAATTGCTGGTCTCCAACAGGGAGAATATCAAGTGACAGATGATAGTGCCCTCTATCAGGAAGTGCAAAATATTTATGGTGCCATGACAGGAGTTATCGGTGCCATCGCCGGAATCTCACTCTTTGTTGGTGGTATCGGCGTTATGAATATCATGCTGGTATCTGTCACTGAGCGGACCCGAGAAATTGGACTTCGGAAAGCTCTGGGAGCGACACGCGGAAATATTTTGATGCAATTTTTGATTGAGTCTATGATTTTGACACTGATTGGTGGGTTGATTGGACTGCTTCTAGCGGCAGGACTTGCGTCTGTACTAGGCTCAGCCATGAGTCAAATGCTGGAAGGAACACCAGTGACAGTATCACTCACAGTCAGCATCATTAGTCTTCTTTTCTCAGCGACTATCGGTGTTCTCTTTGGAATCCTGCCAGCCAACAAGGCCTCCAAACTGGATCCAATTGAAGCACTGAGATATGAATAACATAAACAAAAGTCTGGGGAACCAGGCTTTTTTATGATGTAAAAAATCCTGCTGGAATTCCAGCAGGATTTGCTTTCTTAATATCGTATAAAATACAGATTATTTCATCGTTGGGAAGAGCAAGACATCGCGAATAGTGGTCACATCGGTCAGCAACATAACCAGACGGTCAATACCGATTCCCAGACCTCCAGTTGGTGGCATACCGTATTCCAGAGCTTCAACGAAGTCATAGTCTATACCAGTCGCTTCATCATCACCCAGTTCTTTAGCTTTTGCCTGGGCTTCAAAACGAGATAATTGATCGATTGGATCGTTCAACTCTGTGAAGGCATTGGCATATTCTTTGGTCATGATGAAGAGCTCGAAACGGTCCGTGAAGCGTGGGTCTTCTGGATTTTTCTTAGCCAGAGGTGATACTGCAACGGGATGACCGTAGACAAAGGTTGGCTGAATCAAGGTTTCTTCCACAAATTCTTCAAAGAAGGCGTTGATAACATGGCCGACTTCGGTGAAGTGCTTCTCAAGCGGAACTTTCTTTTCTTTAGCCAAAGCAGCAGCTTCTTCAAAACTCATATCTTGCCAGAAGTCAACGCCTGTAATTTCCTTGATGGCGTCAACCATGTGAACCCGTTTAAATGGTTCATTGATCTTGATTTCAGTTCCTTGGTAGTTGACCGGTCCATCTCCATTTACAGAGACAGCTGCATGTTGGATAATGCCTTCAGTCAAGTCCATGATGTCTTGGAAGTCTGCATAGGCTTGGTAAACCTCAATGGAAGTGAACTCTGGATTGTGAGTCGCATCCATTCCTTCGTTACGGAAGATACGCCCAATCTCATACACTCGCTCCATACCGCCGACGATAAGACGTTTAAGGTGAAGCTCGGTTGCAATCCGCAGTACCATGTCAATGTTTTGGGCATTGTGGTGGGTGATAAAAGGACGGGCAGCAGCACCGCCTGCCTCATTATGGAGAACAGGAGTTTCAACTTCAAGGAAGCCTTGTCCATCCAAGTAACGGCGAATTTCTGAAATGATTTTTGAACGAGTGACAAAGCGTTCAAAGCTTTCACGGTTGGAAATCAAATCCAAATAACGTTTACGGTAGATGGTTTCGACATCTGTCAGGCCGTGGAATTTTTCAGGCAGGGGACGCAGAGCCTTAGACAAATGAGTAAGGTGGGTCGCCTTGATAGAAAGCTCCCCCATATCTGTCCGCATAATCTCACCTTCGATACCGAGGAAATCTCCTAAGTCAGCCTTTTTGAAGATTTCATAGTTTTCTTCACCAACAGCATCCTTACGCACATAAATCTGGATTTGGCCTTCACGGTCTTGGATGTGAGCAAAGCCAACCTTTCCTTTGCCGCGCTTGGTCATGAGACGGCCAGCGATAATAGCTGTTTCATTAAGTTCGTTTAATTCTTCTTTATCTTTATCGTTGTATTTTTCTTTCAGTTGAGCAGAGTTAGCAGTCCGTTCAAAGCGTTTGCCAAAAGGGTCAATTCCCTGCTCAGCCAGCGCAGCCATTTTTTCACGGCGTATAATCTGCTGGTCGTTTAATTCCTCGATATGTTCAGTAGTCATGTTTTTCCTCCAAAAGTTTTCCTACCTATTTTATCACAAAAGGTAGGGAAATTCATCTATATTTGGCTATAAAGTAAGAAAAAAAGCTAGAAATCCAGCTTTACTTTTCTGCCTTTTCAAGTAGGTAATCCGTATTATTCCAAGTGATCAGCTCAAAATTCTCAAAGTCTTCTGTTTCAAGGATGGTGATACTGGCATTGGTCAGACCGCCATTCTTGCGTAGGAGAGGTGTGTCATAGCCCAGCATGGTTCGAATACTGGCGGTTAAGTTAGCACCGTGCCCGACAATGAGCACTTGTTCATAGTCCTTGTCCTTTAAGGTCTTGATAAAGGAAATGGTCCGGTGGGTTGTATGGTAAACCGACTCAGCGTCAAAAAAAGTATGATTAAATTGCGAAAGGTTGTGGCGGAAGGCAGTCATCTGGTGCGGATAGATGGCTTCTATGGTAGAGATTTTTGCGCCTTCCAATTTTCCCAACTGCCATTCTCGCAGTTCAGGCACTGATAAGATTTCAGTCTGGAACTGGCTTTCTTCTTGGATAATCTCAGCAGAGCGAACGGCGCGTGGGAGATCGCTGCTGTAAATCTTGCCAAATTGTGTTTGAGCCAGATGTTTTCCAAGGGTATGCAGTTCTTCAACAGCGGCTGGCAGCAGTGGCGAATCACCGCTGGCTCCCTGAAATCGTCCTTCCTGATTCCATTCCGTTCTTCCGTGTCGGACAAAGTATAATTTCATAGTGGTTGATTGTTTCTTTCTTATTAGAGTTTATTGAGAATATTAGGTGCAGTATTGAAAAATTATGAGCTAGAATCTTCCTTTAGGTCTGCAAAGTCAGCTTGAACAAAATCCGCCAAATCTTGAGCCTTGATTTCGATACTGCGGCCGACTTCGCCTGCAGACACGATGATGCTATCTCGCTCTAGAGCTGACTGGTCGATATAGATTGGAAAGTTGTGCTTTTGACGGATACCGACAGGATTGTTGGCTCCGTGGACATAGCCCGTTGTCTTTTCCAAGTCTTTCTGAGGAATCATGCTGACTTTTTTATTACCAGAAATCTTGGCCATTTTCTTTTCAGATAGATGTTCTGTGATCGGTAAGATACCGATTAGTGTGCCGGTCTTGTCTCCTGTCAAGGCCAAGGTTTTATAAATCTGCGAACGGTCCAAGCCTTTGGCTGGTTGTTCTGCTAAGGCATTTAGCTGCAGGCCTTTATGTTCAATCTTAGCCTTGCTTAAAATTTGCTCGACCAGTGTTTTTTTGATTTTTGTTTTTTTAGCCATTAGTATATCTCTCTTCTAATTGTGACATCCAGAGTCCCAGCCAAGTTCCTAATCCGAAGAAAAAGGCTGCAAGGACAAGTGTCAATATAGAAACTCCATGATAGCTAATGCTTTCACTGTTTCCTGCTTGAGGCACTACAATGAGAAGTGTACTGGATAGGACGATGCCAATGATAAAGTGATAGACACGAGAGTAGTAGTTTTTCAAAATATGATCCATGAGCTTAGAGAAGAGAATCAGAGCCAAGACGCCTCCTATTCCGATAGGAAGAAAGGTACCTAAGAGATCCAGTTTGCGAAAGCCATTGAGCATAGGGGCATAGAGGCCTAAAATCAGGAGAAGGTTGGACGGACTAAGTCCGGGAATTAAAATGCCCAGTGCAATCAAGGCTCCTGCTAAGATAAAAGAGAGGAAGTTGGCTGGCAAGGTGCCGACCATACCGTTTAGGGAATAAAGAAAAATTCCTGAGACGATGAGGCTGACCCAGAAAACGAGAATATCAATCCGATCACGCTCACTTTTAGCAACAGACTCTTTAATGAGGCTTGGAACAGTCCCGATGATAGCTCCGGCAAATCCCCAAAGGACAATCACTTTGTAGTTGTCCAGTAGCAGATTGACGGGATAGGAGAAGGCAGCTATTCCTAAAATCATTCCGATTCCAACTGGTATGAAATAGAGAACATTTTCGACGAAGTTTTCCTTTAAATGTGCTAAAAAATGAATCAGGCGCTCGTAAATACCTAAGATAGCTGCTAAAACACCGCCTGAAACTCCCGGCAAAATAAAGCCAAGTGCAATGACCATTCCTTTGAAAGTTCTATTCAACCAAGAAATCATTGTATTTTCCTTTTCTAATTTCATTTATCAAATCATTATATCATAAAATATAGGCTTTATTAAGAGGAAACGGCTGGAAATTTCCTATTATTTGACAATAAAAAACGACAGCAGTCTTTGAGACTTGTTCTGTCGCTCTGAGCTATTGGCTTTCTTTAGGAACTGTAAATAGCTTTTGATAAGTAGCTGTTTGGTCTTTCAAGGTTGACAGCTGGTTCAAATCAAGATAATGAGAGAAACCAGTCAGCTGACCTTGTGATGTGTACTGGTGCAAGTCGTAATCTTGCTCCGTATTTGGTGCAGCATTGTAGTAGCCGTCGTCATTACCATAAGTCGGAATCCAAATTGCTGTGAACTTATCGGTAGAGATGCTATGCTCCTCCATAAAATATGTTCCAATATAGATACCAATATTTTTAACACCCAGTGACTCTAGCTTCGCTCGGAAAGCTTCAACTCCCGCATTCATGTCAGACATGGTCTTTTCTTCGACGTCTAGCCAATAATAGGTTGGATGGTACTTGGCAGAAGCCTTGTAGAAACTTTCGGCTTCTTTTTCCATTTCCTTTTTGCTATTGGCGGCCACATAGGCATAGACAGCAACAGGGATGTTGCGCTTTTGAAATTCTTTGATGTGTCTTTCATAAGATTTGTCCAGACCATTCAGATGAGTTGCTGCGTTTTCTTTTTTTGCCTGCGCTCCACTATGAACACGGACAATTACTCCTGAAACATTCTGTGCGAGTAAGTCGTAATTAATCTCACTTGGCAGCTGCCAGCCAGAAATGTCAATGATTGGTCTGGAAATAAACTCTTCATCCAAGGACGAATCATCAGATGTTTCCTCTTTTTTTGAGGAACTTGGAGTTTGTTTAGTTTGTGAAATTTTTGCCTGTGCTTGCTTTTCCTGAGAGTCAGTAATTTGCTTGCTTATCAAAATAAAAGCGATAAAAGAAGCAAAGAAAATTAGGATTGCAAGCGGTTTAATCCTCTTCCTCATACTGGTTTATTTTAACTTAAAACAAATAAAAAAGCAAAAAATATCCCCAGAATTGCTGGAAAATGAATGAAATGTAATATAATTGAAATATTATAAAGCAAAAACAAGACGTTTTGAAAGCCCAAAATGTCTTGTTTTTAAAGAAATTAGTCAGGCTATAGAAGATGAGTTGCCGTTGGATAAATCGTTTTGCTTTTTCCTACCTTTTATAATATTATAATAGCTTTTGAATGAGTTCTTCTATCTTTTGGGGAGAGGTTTGTGGAGAGAAGCGTTTGATGACTGTTCCGTCTCGACTGACCAGAAACTTTGTGAAATTCCACTTTATGTTTTCGCCCAGAAGACCGCCCTTTTCTTTTTTGAGCCAGTCAAAGAGTGGAGCAGTATGAGGGCCGTTGACATCAATCTTAGCAAATCGAGGAAAGGTCGTTCCGTAGTTAAGGCTGCAAAAGCTGTTGATTTCTGCAGCGTCTCCAGGAGCCTGCTGGCCAAACTGATTGCAGGGGAAATCCAGGATTTCAAATCTGTCTTTCTGATAGCGCTCATAGAGTTCCTGCAGTTCTTGATACTGAGGAGTGAAGCCGCAGCCGGTCGCTGTATTGACAATCAGCAGAATCTTTCCTTTATGATCACTCATTTTTTGCGGACTTCCGTCTTGTTTTTGGATTTCGATATCATAAATGTCTGTCATGTTCTCCTCCTTTGTTTGCTTCCTATCTTATCACATTTTTATATAAATAAGGCAAAGCAAGCCATGATTGTCCCTGTCTTTGCGCTAGTGCTTTTTTTTCAATCCAAAAGGTGGTATAATGAGAATTGAATTTTTAGAAGTTTAATGGTGAAATATGAAAATTGACAAGAAGCACTTGTTGAATTATTCTATCTTGATTCCTTATTTGATTTTATCTGTTTTGGGATTGATTGTGGTCTATTCAACGACGAGTCCTACCTCGATTCAGGCCGGAGGAAATGGTTTTGGAATGGTCATGAATCAGGGGATTTTTTGGATAATAAGTCTCTTTATAATTGCGCTCCTATATAGAATCCGCCTGGGTTTCTTAAAAAAAGGAAGTATTCTGACTATAGTTATCTTTGCTGAGATTATTCTCTTGCTTTTATCTCGTTTTATAACAGGGACTATCAACGGAGCTCATGGTTGGCTCAAGCTTGGAGCTTTCAGTATTCAGCCTGCGGAGTATTTGAAGATTATTCTGGTCTGGTATCTAGCTTTTCGCTTCACAAAGAGGCAGGATGAGATAAATGTCTATGACTATCAAGCCCTGACTCACAACCATTGGTTTCCTAAAGCCTTTAACGACTGGCGGACCATGGTGGCTATTCTGATTGGGATTGTAGCTATTATGCCAGACCTTGGAAATGCGACTATTCTATTTTTGACCGTCGTGATAATGATAGCCGTCAGCGGGATTGGCTACCGATGGTTTTCTACGATGCTGGGAGCCATTGTTAGTGTTTCCGGCTTGGTTCTGGCTAGCATTTGGTTGATTGGGGTTGAGCGCGTGGCCAAGATTCCAGTCTTTGGATATGTGGCCAAGCGTTTCAGCGCTTTCTTCAATCCCTTCAAGGATCTGTCTGGCTCAGGCCACCAATTAGCTAATTCCTACTATGCTATGAGTAATGGCGGCTGGTTTGGTCTGGGCTTGGGTAACTCTATTGAGAAGCGCGGATATTTGCCGGAAGCTCATACAGACTTTGTATTTTCTATCGTGATAGAAGAGTTTGGTTTCTTTGGTGCCAGTCTGATTCTGGCTTTACTCTTTTTCCTGATTCTGAGAATTATCTTGGTAGGGATTCGGGCAAAGAATCCATTTAACTCCATGATGGCTTTGGGAATTGGCGGTATGATACTTATGCAGACCTTCATCAATATCGGTGGAATTTCAGGTCTCATTCCTTCTACAGGAGTAACCTTCCCCTTCCTATCGCAAGGAGGAAACAGTCTTCTGGTCTTGTCAGTAGCCATTGCCTTGGTACTTAATATTGATGCCAACGAGCGCCGTGATGCCCTGTATGAGCAGATGGAAGCGGAGGCACAAGACCGGTCTGAGGAAGCTTAATCGCAGTTCGTGTGAACAGTTGTTGCAAAAATGAAAGGTGCAGATTATGTCATTTAACAAATTAGAAAGCTACAGCAATAAAGAAGTGATTCGAGAAGAAGTCGCCATTTTGACAGACTTACTTGCCGATATTACTCGGAATCTTCTCGACCCTGAGACCTTTGAAAAAATCTCCCTTATGGAGGAGCTGGCGGTTAACTCCAAATATCATGAGTTAAAAGCGATTGTAGAAGAATTATCGACAGATGAAATGGTTTATATTTCCCGTTATTTCTCTATCTTGCCGCTTTTGATTAATATCTCAGAAGACGTGGACCTAGCTTATGAAATCAACCATCAGAACAATATCGATCAGGATTATCTTGGGAAGCTGTCAACAACTATTGACCTGATTTCAACGCGGGAAAATGCTCAGGAGATTCTTGAAAACCTGAATGTTGTGCCAGTACTGACAGCTCACCCGACTCAGGTTCAGCGTAAGACCGTTCTGGATTTAACCAATCATATTCATAGTTTGCTGCGTCAGCATCGTGATGTTAAGGCTGGCCTAGTTAATGAGAAGAAGTGGCTAGGAAATCTCCGCCGCTATATTGAGC
The DNA here is from genome assembly GCF_050220005.1 of Streptococcus sanguinis. Lineage (GTDB taxonomy): Bacteria > Bacillota > Bacilli > Lactobacillales > Streptococcaceae > Streptococcus > Streptococcus sanguinis_Z. The sequence continues at coordinate 1,576,807 of NZ_CP071413.1, read as the reverse complement.
TTATGATGCAGACAGATATGATCCGTGAGAAGAAGCTGAAAGTGACCAATGAGATTACCAATGTCATGGAGTACTATAACAGCTCTTTCCTGCAAGCTATTACCAACTTTATGGTCGAATACAGACGCTTGGCAGAAGAGCGGGGCATCAAGCTGGATAATCCTAAGCCTATTACCATGGGAATGTGGATCGGCGGTGACCGGGATGGCAATCCTTTTGTAACCGCAGAAACTCTGAAACTGTCAGCCACCCTCCAGAGCGAAGTCATCCTCAACTATTATATTGACAAGGTTTATACACTCTATCGTACCTTCTCGCTCTCGACCAACCTCTCAGAAACCAGTCAGGCAGTAGCAGAAATGGCGGCTCTGTCTACTGACAAGTCTGTTTATCGGGAAAACGAACCTTACCGTCGAGCTTTCCACTATATCCAGTCCAAGCTGATTCAAACCTTGCTTTACCTTAAAGAAGGCAACTTTTCAACTGACGGTCAGCGATTGACGGACCGAGCTGAGGAAAAATTGTCTGCGAAGGCCAACCTTTCTGTCAGCAATAAAGGAAGAGAAATCATCCCTAATTATATCCAGTCTCGTATCAGCGAGACCCTGACTGAGCTCAAGAAGGAGGAGACACCTTCTTACAGAACCGCTCAGGAATTTAAAGAAGACTTGCAGGTCATTTATGATTCTCTTATCGAACATCATGGTGAAGCCTTGGTAAGTGGGGACTTGACTGAACTTCTTCAAGCTGTAGAGGTTTTTGGTTTCTTCTTGGCCAGCATTGATATGCGTCAGGATTCTAGTGTTCATGAGGCCTGTGTGGCTGAGCTCTTGGCTTCGGCTAATATTGTTCAGGATTATAGTAGTCTGTCAGAAGAAGAAAAATGCCAGATCCTCCTCAAACAGCTGCTTGAAGATCCTCGTATCCTGTCAGCTACCCATGAGACTAAATCCGAACTCCTGCAAAAAGAACTGGAGATTTTCAAAACAGCCCGTCAGCTAAAAGATGCCATTGGTGAGGAAGTGATTAAGCAGAATATTATTTCTCATTCGACCAGTGTATCAGATCTACTTGAGTTGGCTATTATGCTCAAGGAAGTGGGGCTGATTGATGAAAATGGGGCTCGTGTCCAGATTGTTCCGCTTTTTGAGACCATTGAGGATTTGGACAATTCCTGTGATACTATGGAGAAATACCTGTCTCTGCCGGTTGCGCAGAAGTGGATTGCTTCTAAGGATAATTATCAGGAAATCATGCTGGGCTATTCAGACAGTAATAAGGACGGTGGCTACCTGTCTTCTTGCTGGACTCTCTACAAAGCACAGCAGCAGTTGACAGCTATCGGTGATCAATTTGGCGTAAAAATTACCTTCTTCCATGGCCGGGGAGGGACAGTGGGACGCGGTGGCGGCCCAACCTATGAAGCCATTACTTCTCAGCCACTCCGCAGTATCAATGACCGGATCCGTCTGACTGAGCAAGGGGAAGTCATTGGTAATAAATATGGTAACAAGGACGCAGCCTACTATAACTTGGAAATGTTGGTTTCTGCTGCCATTAACCGCATGGTCACTCATAAGAAGAGCGATAGCCATACTTCTGATAAATATGAGCGGATCATGGATCAAGTAGTTAATCGCAGTTATCAGATTTACAGAGATTTGGTCTTTGGCGACGAGCGTTTTTACGATTACTTCTTCGAATCCAGCCCGATCAAGGCTATCTCTAGCTTTAATATTGGTTCACGTCCTGCTGCCCGTAAAACCATCACTGAAATCGGCGGTCTCAGAGCTATTCCTTGGGTCTTCTCATGGTCTCAAAGTCGAGTTATGTTCCCAGGCTGGTATGGTGTCGGGTCAAGTTTCAAGGAATTTATTGATGAAGATCCAGAAAATAACTTAGCCTTTCTGCAATTTATGTATAAGAGATGGCCTTTCTTCAAGTCACTCTTGTCAAATGTAGACATGGTTCTGTCTAAGTCAAATATGAATATCGCTTTTGAGTATGCGCAGCTTTGTGAAGATCAGAATGTGCGAGATATTTTCAATATTATCTTGGATGAGTGGCAGCTGACTAAGGATGTCATTTTAGAGATTGAAGGTCATGATGAGCTCCTAGCAGAAAACACCTATCTGAGAGATAGCTTGCACTATCGTATGCCTTACTTCAATGTTTTGAACTATATCCAGCTAGAATTGATCAAGCGTCAGCGAAACGGCCAGCTCACACCTGATCAAGAAAAACTGATTCACATCACCATCAACGGTATTGCGACTGGTCTGCGAAACTCTGGCTAATACAAAGAGAAAATCGGAATTGTTCCGGTTTTTTCTATTTTTGTAACCAAAGGGCTACTTAATTCGTTATACTAGTGAAGGAGGGGGTGAGCTTATCAAACTAGATGAATATGAAACAATCTTGATAGGCTTTGCTCGCGAGATTGTCTCCTATCTGCAGAAGTCAGGGGCTTCTAAAGTGGAAGCAGAAGATGTAGTTCAGGACGTTTTTGTCAAGATGTTGGAAACAGAAGTTATTATTCCGGCGGAAAAGATGCGAGCTTGGATGTATCGAGTTTCCATCCGGCGCTATATCGACAGATATAGGAGAGATAAGCATTATTTGGAGATTTTGCGAAAAGAATTTTTTGGAAAAGATCTTGTCAATCCCTTTGAAAATGAAGATTATGAGCTGCTAAGAAGTATGATAGAAGCTCTGCCGCTCAAGGAAGCCACGCTTTTAGAACTCTATTATTTTCAAGATTTCACGGTCAAGGAGATTGCCCAAATTATGTCTTACTCAGTGAGCAAGGTCAAGATTCAGCTGATGCGCAGTCGTGCTAAACTCCGAAAGGAGCTGGAAAAGAAAGGATATCGAAATGGAAACATTTAAAATTATTGCAAAGAAAAGTAGGAGAAAGAGACTCTGGAAGACAGTCGTCATTAGTTCCTTTGTATCTTTAGTTCTCTTAGGTCTTCTAGGAAAGGGGCTGGCAGAATTAGCCTCTGGTAACGGACGAGACTTGCAGAAACAGTATGAAGTTATGTCCGAAATCGCCTATCCTAATGTTGACTATGACAGTCTATACTACAATCCGACCTCTTATCTTTCGGGAACATTACGTTCTGATCGTTTTAAAGACCTTGATGGAGTGATGGTGGATTATCCAGCCTATGAGGGGAACTATTCACTAACAGGTTCTTATAAAAATCCGACGTCAGAGGCGACTTATTCCTCTACCTCAGGGACCTATACGCGAGAGCTTCGGCAGAAATATCCGGTCTTTTACAATGTCAATGCCAAACAGACGAAGTCTTCAGATCCAGCACCTCAGGAACTTGTATCTGTCAAAGAAATGCCGAATCAATTGGTAGAAATAGCTCTGACTTTTGATAAACCATACACTTATAAGGAAATCCAGCAGATGATACCGAGCAACCTCAAGATTAACTGGTACTGGATTGGCAGTCAGTCAGAAGATGGTGAAAATGGTATGGCATTGCGCACCGATCCTCAGACGACTTACGGAGCTAATAGTACGCTGCTTAATCCCTATCCGTCGGACGGCAAAAAAGAGAGCGAAGAGGCTAAGCAAGAGCAACAGACTTTCTTAGACTATTTGAAAAAGGCCGATAAAAACCTTTTCCCAACTGTCAACAAGTACAATATGTACAATGATGTTGAGGCCTATCTCAAGAAATTTGGTCAGCTAGATATTCGTGAAGCAGAAAATCGGGATCAATTGACCTTTTCTGGTATTATTCTGACTGGGAAAGCTGAGAATTTCAGCCAATTAGAAGGGAAAGAATGGATTGCTGCTTCGAGTATTGGTGCTTCCGTTTCCAATCAACCTTACTATAAATTAGAGAAGGAATAATTCACAAAAAAATGCTAAAAGACTTGCATTTTCATTTAAATTTGATAAAATAGTAAGGAAAGTTAGACTGTATTGCCTACTGTCTATCTATAAAATATATTTTATTGGAGGCTTTTACTCAAATGGCAAAAGAAAAATACGATCGTAGTAAACCACACGTTAACATTGGTACTATCGGACACGTTGACCACGGTAAAACTACTTTGACAGCAGCTATCACAACTGTATTGGCACGTCGCTTGCCTTCAGCAGTTAACCAACCTAAAGACTATGCGTCTATCGATGCTGCTCCAGAAGAACGCGAACGTGGAATCACTATCAACACTGCGCACGTTGAGTATGAAACTGCTAAGCGTCACTACGCTCACATCGACGCTCCAGGACACGCGGACTACGTTAAAAACATGATCACTGGTGCCGCTCAAATGGACGGAGCTATCCTTGTAGTAGCTTCAACTGACGGACCAATGCCACAAACTCGTGAGCACATCTTGCTTTCACGTCAGGTTGGTGTTAAGCACTTGATCGTCTTCATGAACAAAGTTGACTTGGTTGACGATGAAGAATTGCTTGAATTGGTTGAAATGGAAATCCGTGACCTCTTGTCAGAATACGACTTCCCAGGTGACGATCTTCCAGTTATCCAAGGTTCAGCTCTTAAAGCTCTTGAAGGTGACTCTAAATATGAAGACATCATCATGGAATTGATGGACACTGTTGATGAGTACATCCCAGAACCAGAACGCGATACTGACAAGCCATTGCTTCTTCCAGTCGAAGACGTATTCTCAATCACTGGTCGTGGTACAGTTGCTTCAGGACGTATCGACCGTGGTATCGTTAAAGTCAACGACGAAATCGAAATCGTTGGTATCAAAGAAGAAATCCAAAAAGCAGTTGTTACTGGTGTTGAAATGTTCCGTAAACAGCTTGACGAAGGTCTTGCAGGGGACAACGTAGGTGTACTTCTCCGTGGTATCCAACGTGATGAAATCGAACGTGGACAAGTTATCGCTAAACCAGGTTCAATCAACCCACACACTAAATTCAAGGGTGAAGTTTATATCCTTACTAAAGAAGAAGGCGGACGTCACACTCCATTCTTCAACAACTACCGTCCACAGTTCTACTTCCGTACAACTGACGTTACAGGTTCAATCGAACTTCCAGCAGGTACTGAAATGGTAATGCCTGGTGATAACGTAACAATCGACGTTGAGTTGATCCACCCAATCGCCGTTGAACAAGGTACTACTTTCTCTATCCGTGAAGGTGGACGTACTGTTGGTTCAGGTATGGTTACAGAAATCGAAGCTTAATTCGATTCCGTTCCCAGATAACAATTAAAGTCAGACACTAAACCCCGTGAAAACGGGGTTTTTTAGTATACAGAAGAATAAAAGGTAGTCGGTAATCTCCAGAATAGATAGCTTGATTTTGCAGAACCACCTTTAAGATGATTTAGGAAACGGAAAGAGAAGAAGTATAGATATAAGCTTGATAGAAGTTTTGTCCTTTTTAATTAGGTTGGGGAAGAAAGTATCATTTAAAAGAGAGATTCTTTCAAGAAGGATTTTCACTTTTCACTGAAAGTATAGTATAATAAGAAATAGAATACATTTGGAGAAGAAAAATGCCCTCAAAATCAGGATCATCACCTTATGCTAAAAATAATGACGGTAATAAAGAAATAGAAAAAATAATCTCAAAAGAAGGACTGAAAAATAACTATATATGGAACATGTTGGGGACAGTCTCATCTTCATTGATATCAGTCGTCTTGCTTCTACTAGCTTCTAGATTTCTAGATTCAAGAGATTCTGATATTTTTAGTATTGCTTATGCTCTTGGTCAGCAGTTCTTTGTTCTAGGTTATTTTCAAGTTAGAAATCTGCAATCTACGGATGTAAAAGAAAGATACCAATTTGGTTCTTATCATAATACGAGACTTTTTACGGTCTTTTTGATGATTTTAACATCGTTTATCTATACTCTATGGCAAGGGTATGATGTTTACAAATCTAGTATTATTTTATTGCTTGTTGTTTATCGGGCTATAGATGCGTATTCAGATGTTTTTCAAGGATTATTTCAGCAAAAAAATAGATCAGACTTAGCTGGAAAGGTGCAATTCTATAGGAGCTGGATTTGCATGTTAATATTTGCAATAGTCCTGTTGCTTACAAAATCATTGATGGTAGCTAGTATTGTTATTTGCTGTGCGAATTTTATTCTGACCTTCCCCTTAGATTTCAGAAACTGTAGATTATATTTTTCTCAGGAAAAGTTTTCGCCTAAACTCCATGATGACAGAAAAAATGTGTATTCTATTTTGAAAAATAGTTTTCCCTTGTTTTTAAATGGATTTTTGATAACGTATATCTATAACGAGCCAAAAATTGATATTGATTACCTTTTGACAAATGGCTATTTTTCATCTGGGGTTCAAAGAGATTTTAATGTTCTATTCATGCCTGTCTTTGTTCTATCCCTTTTATTCTTTGTCCTGAGACCGTTGACTACACAGCTTTCCATTTATTGGAATGAAAAGAAATTTACACTATTTTTCAAACAGGTCAATACTCTAAATCTAGTAATGACTGTTTTAGGACTCGTTATTGTTATTTTGGGTTATCTGATTGGTACAGAAGTTCTTAGTGCTGTCTATGGTATCCAATTACAGGAGTATAAACTTCCTTTCACAATATTACTTATAGGCGGTATTTTGAATGTTTTTGCTCTAGTGGTTGATATCATTATGACCATCTTTAGAAAACAGCATTATCTGATAATAGCCTATTTATTGACATTTGCTGTTTCAAAATTTATTACTTTACCATTTATTCGCGATCAAAAATTGCTGGGAGCTGCTAATTCCTTTTTAATCTCCATGTGCGTCTTTTATGCAACAAGTCTGATTATTTATGGCGTTGCTAAAAATCAGGAAAAAAGAAAGAAGTAGGATTCTATGAATATCTTATTTACATTAAATGATGCGTTCGTACCTCAAGTTGCAACCTGTATGTGTTCTATATTTGAGAATAATAAATCTGCTGAGAATATTACAGTATATTTAATTGGCGAGAGGATAAGCGAAGAGAATCAAAATAAATTAAAAGAATTCGCTAAAAGTTACGATAGAAAAGTTTGTATTATTTCTATAAATAATATCGCAGACTATATTGACTTTGATTTTGATACAAACGGTTGGTCTTCAATTATTTTAGCACGTCTTTTTTTAGATAAGCTTCTTCCACAAGAAGTTGATAGGATCTTATATCTCGATGGAGATACACTAGTTCTAGAAGATTTAGGTTCATTGTTTTATAGCGACTTAGGAGATAAGGTAATAGGTATGTGTCCTGAACCAACTGTCGATAAGTCAAGAAAGGAATTTCTAGCTTTGAAAGAGCATCCCTATCATAATTCGGGTGTCCTATTGATCGATCTAAAAAAATGGCGTAGGGAAGAGATTGGTAAAAAGGTCATAGAATTTTACCAATTTCACGAAGGAAAGCTATTCGCACCAGACCAAGATGCCTTAAATGGAGCCTTGAAAGAGCAAATTTTTACCTTGCCAATTTCCTTTAATTATTTTAATATTTATGATGTCTATCCTTATAAAACGTTGAGTGAATTAAGTAAGCCAACTAAGTTTATATCACAGGAAGATTTTAATTATTTTCGGAAAGCACCTACAATTATTCACTATCTTGGTGAAGAGAGACCTTGGCGGAAGGGGAATACGCATAGGTTTAAAAAGGAATATCTCTATTATCTCCACAAAACTCCATGGAAGGATACACCAATGGAAGAAGGTTGGCAGCTGTATTTTGTTTGTTTTAGAATCTTTAATATTGTTATGAAGCCTTTTCCAATGCTAAGATATAAGATTATCAATTCCCTAATTCCGAGCTTTATGAAATATAGAAAAAAACAGTTGCAGAAAAACAAAAAATAATGTGATGACATGTTATAGAAAGAATAGATTAAATTAATGAAAATTTTAATGATAATTCCTGCTTATAATGAGGAAGAAAGTATTTTAAATACGGTTATGAGCATTGTAGAATATCGGAAGAAAGTTGATTTTGACTTAGAGTACGTAGTTATCAATGATGGATCCGTTGACAGAACTAAGGAGATTTTGGACAGCCATCATCTGAATGCTATTCATTTGGTTATGAATTTAGGGATTGGCGGAGCTGTTCAGACGGGCTATAAGTATGCTCTTGAGAAGGATTATGATGTGGCCGTACAGTTTGATGGAGATGGTCAGCATGATATTGAGTCGCTGGATGCTTTGCTGGAGCCTATTCGTCGTCAGCAGGCTGATTTGGTTGTTGGTTCTCGTTTTATCGGTGACAAGTCTTCGGAATTTCAGACGACTTTTATGCGGCGTTTTGGCATTACCATTATTTCAGCTTTTATTAAATTAACAACTGGCAAAAGGATTCTGGATACCACATCAGGCTATCGTTTGGCCAATCAAGACATTATTAGACAATTCGCTGCGCGCTATCCTATCAAGTATCCTGAGCCAGAATCAATCGTCCATATCTTGAAGCGGAAATATAAAGTGGTGGAAGCACCAGCCAATATGTTTGAACGTGCAGGAGGAGTCTCTTCGATTACTCCGATTAAGTCCATTCGCTATATGATTGAAGTTTGTTCTTCAATCTTGATTGCTGCTTTTATGAAAGAGAGTGAATAATGTCCATTTTGTCTATTGTTATGCTAGTGGCTTCAGTTCTATTCCTGTATTTTGTCTTTCGGAATATCAATCAAAACAATATTTTATTTGAGCAAGCCTTTATGTGGATTATTATTGGCTTTGTACTGATTATTATTTCTGTTTTTGATTGGATTCCCGTTTCGATTGCCAAATTGTTAGGTTTTGAACTGACCTCAAACTTTGTCATGTCCTTGGCCATCTTTTTCCTGTTGGTTATTGTTTTTTTACACACTATTTCCATTTCCAAGCAAAAGGAGCAAATCAAGCAGTTGGTGCAAGAACTGTCCATCATGAAGCAAAGAATGTCCAAGTTAGAGAGTGAAAAAGATGAAAAATAATCATACCTGGGTGATTTGTGCCTATGGCGAAAGCGAATTTTTAGAAGCTTGTATCCTATCTTTGCAAGCTCAAACCTTGCAATCAAAGATAATCTGCTATAGCTCAACACCGTTGGATTCAATTAAGCAGCTGTGCCAGAAGTACGGTATTCCTTTTTACACGAAAGAAGGCGGTGGTATCGGTAAGGACTGGAATAATGCCCTTACCTTTGTTGAGACTTCTTATGCTACCATTGCTCATCAGGATGACTACTATGAGCCAACTTATCTAGAAGCAGTGATGCAAAAAATAGAGCAGTCGAAGGACATTCTCATTGCCTATACAGACTATTTTGAAGAGAAAAATGGAGTCAAGATTCCAGCTAATACCAATTTGAAAATCAAGACTCTCATGCTTAAAACCTTGAATCTGATGCCGGCCAGCCGTTTTTGGAGAAATCGGGTCCTGGCTTTTGGTAATCCCATTTCCTGTCCGGCGGTGACATACAACTTAGAGGCATTAAGGGATTTCCAATTTGATGAGGAAATGCGCGTGAGTCTAGATTGGTATGCATGGTACAAGATTAGCACCTATAAGGGTCGCTTTGCTTATATTTCTGAGAAGCTTATGTGCCACCGGATTCATGGAGAGTCTGAAACAACCAAGACCATTTCAGATAATACTCGAACCAAAGAGGACTTGTTTATGTATCAGCTTTTCTGGCCCAAGTGGGTTGCTAATCTGATAAATAAAGCATACATGAAGAGTCAAGATGCTAACTCAAACTAATAGAGTTATTTACAAGGAAAGTATATGAAAGATTTAATATCTGTTGTTGTAACTTGTTACAACCATCAAGATTACATTGAACAGTGTTTGCGTAGTATTTTTGAGCAGACCTATCGAAATATTGAGCTGCTGGTATTGGATGATGGCTCCTCTGATCATTCTGCTGAAATCATAGAGGCTGTCTTGGCGGATTCCCCTTTTCCGACGCGGTTTGAAAGTCATGAAAATATGGGGGTTGTCAAGACAAGAAACAAGGCTTTGCAGCAAATTCAAGGCACTTATTTTATTTTTGTGGATAGTGACGATTTTCTGGATTCGGACTATATTGAGAGTTTCTACACAAGCATGGTGCAAGAGGAGGCAGATATTGTCTATGGTGATTTGTATGATCCTGATAAAAAGGAAGTTTACCTTAAATCACGGCCTTATGACAAGCTAGCTTTCTTAACGGAGAATTATATTTCCAATTGCTCCCTCATTCGTCGTTCGGTTGCTGAAGGTATTTATTATGACGAAGCGCTGAATCGTGAGAAACTGGAGGACTATGATTTTCTTTTAAACTTAATTATCAATCAAGGTGCAAAACCAGTTTATGATGCAAAAACAAAGCTGAATTACCGGGTCTTTGATAAGGAATCAATCTCTAAACGGGATTCTACGAGATATCATTACGAAATGTATCTGAAAATCCTGCGTAAGTATGTGAGAAAGATACCAGATGATATTTACCAAGCTCTGGGCCAGAACATATTTACTCTGGAAGGCCGTTTGGATGAACTGATTCAGCATATGGATAAAGTGAACGACTATGTTCTTGAACTGCAGGAGGATCAGCGACAGTTACATAAAAATCTAGATTCTCTGAAATCCAGACTGAGAACGATAAAGGAACAGCGAGATGAGGCTATTCAGGAGCAGTTTCGTATTCGCCGATCTATTTCCTATCGGCTGGGGAATGGTGTGATTACCCCATTGAAACGTCTGGCTCGATTAGTCAAAAATCCTCGCAGTATCAAAGTTGCTTTAAGTCGGATTAAGCAACAGCTGGTTCGTTTGAAACGCCAAGTTAAGTCTCCTAAGGTTTATTATTATCAATGGTTGCGGAATTCTCAAAGGGGAAAAGCTTTAGCTTCAGTTTCAAGCGGCGAAAAAGTCTTAGTCTATGTCATTTTTGAATCCGAGCCACGCTTGCAGCAGTACAAGGTTATCTTTTTAGAAAAGTTAGCAGCTTTGGCTGATAAGACTCTCATCGTCGTTAACGGCGGACTGGTTGCAGAAGATTTAGAAACTTTAGGACAGTATGGTCAAGTCTTGGTGCGGGATAATACCGGCTATGATACAGCAGCTTTTCGTGAAGGTATTCTTTCCTTGGGAAAGGAAAAGCTACAGCATTGTTCTCAGCTGATGCTCGTCAATGACACCAATATCGGCCCTATGAGTGATTTGACGGCTGTCTTTCAAACTATGGCTGGCAGAAATCTTGACTTTTGGGGGATTTCCTATGGTGAGACCCAGGAAGATATCACTGGTTTTAACCGCTATGGTTACATTCCCAACCACCTACAGTCTTATTTTTTGGTGATTGAGCCTTTGCTGCTTCAGTCCGAAGAATTCTACGACTATTGGCAAGTGCTGACTGACACGGATTCACGGGAAGAAGCTATCGGAAAGCATGAAACGACTTTTACCAAGTACTTTGCTGACTTGGGCTATCGCTACGATGCCTTGGTTCACGAAAATCAGGATTCGGCTATGTATATTCATCCATTAAGGATGTTAAAGGCGGGTAGTCCTCTGATTAAGTACACTTCTTTGAAGAATTATGATGATCAGCAGTTTTTATGGCAAGGTTTGGAAAGAGAGTCAGAGGTTCCTGATGTATTGGACTATGTCCGGGAGAAGACAGACTACCCAGTGGAGATTCTTGAGAACATTGTTCAAAAATTTAAAGCGGTGCCTCGTGATCAATACATTCTCATCATTGACGGTGTAGAGAATATCATTCCGCAGTGTACGCGCTACCGTGTTCTCAATAAGGCAGACCAGCTTAGAAAGAATGGCTTTGCTGTGAAAGTGGTCAATGCGTCTGAGTTTAGTCTGGCTCAGGCCCAGTATGCCAGCCACATCATTATCTATCGCGCTCCTTGGTCCGCCCAGCTCCAGCTTTTATGCGATTTGGCTCGGGAGGAGCATAAGCCAGTTTATTTTGATATTGATGATTTGGTCTTTGATACCCTTTATACGGACCAGCTAAGCTATACACAAGGCTTGTCTGAGAAGGAAAAGGGCAATTACGATGCTGGTGTTAAGAATTACGGGAAAATGCTGGCGGCTTGTGATGGGGCGATTACCTCTACGAATCAGCTAAAAGAGGAATTGCTCAAATACAAGGACTCCGTCCTGCTGAATCGTAATCTGGCGTCCAGCGAATTGATTGCGGTTAGCTCGCAGTTCTTGAAGGAAGACTTTGGTACAGACGACAGAATCAAAATCGGCTATTTCTCTGGCTCTATCAGCCACAATGAAAATTTTGAGCTCATCAAGCCGTCTATCAAAGAAGTTCTTGACAACTACCCAACCGTTGAGCTTCATATTGTAGGGCACTTGGATATCCCGCAGGATATGAAACAATATTCGCAGCGTATTTTCGTCCATGAGTATGTGGACTGGAAGGCCTTACCTCAGCTGATTAGTCAGGTTGATATTAATCTAGCTCCGCTGGTTGACTCAGTCTTTAATCGGGCCAAGTCAGAAATCAAGTGGATAGAAGCAGCTCTAGTCAAGGTGCCAACGATTGCCAGTCATATCGGTGCTTTTTCTGATATGATGATTGACGGTCAGACGGGACTTTTGGCTAAAGATGGTGAATGGAAAGAAAAGCTGGAAAGTCTGATTCTTTCTGCGGATTTACGCAGAGAACTGGCGGAGAATGCCTACGCTTTTGTATTAGAAAATTGCAGTTTAGATAAAAAAGATGAAATGGTGACTTATTTTGAAAAGAAATAAAGAAGTAAAAGTTGAGAATATTTTCTTGCTGCTGGCAAGTATCTTTGTCTTGACTTTTATGATTGCACAGCCGATTAATCGAGTGCCTGATGAGACCAATCACGCTCGTATGACATGGGAAATCTTCCATAAACCTACCAGTCGAACATATAAATGGATGGACAAAATCCCATCCACTCCGAATGTTTCTCCGGCAGAGTACAAGCAGCTGTTCTCAGAGAAGATAGATCTGGCGCAAGAAGAGTTTACCTTTGGCTTTAATCTCAAGGCTATCTCTTTTCTGCCTCAGCTACTAGGTATGACCTTGGGAAGCATGCTTTATCCGTCAGTAGGCTTCATCGTGATGATGGGGAGGCTCTTTAATGCTTTGGCATATATCATCGGGGTTTATCTGCTGATTAAATACTTCAAATATGGCAAAAAAGCTCTGTTTTTCCTATCTCTTTTGCCTATTATGGTCCAGCAGGCTGCTTCTCTCTCTTACGATGTGATGAGCTATCTGGAGATTATGTTGGCGGTTGGCTTTTTGACCAATATTGCCTACCATAAGAAATTCACTAATAGAAATGTACTGGAGCTTTTGGTGATTTCTATAGGCCTCTTTGTCACCAAACCGAATAATGTCCTTTTATTAGGCTTGCTACCTTTTGTTCATTTTGAGTTTGAAGGATTCCTTGCGGTTCTGAACAAGCCTTTTGTTGCAACCAAAGCTTTTGTAGCTCGTTATCGCATTATCTTTTATATACTTGGCTTTGCAGCTTTCTTTCTTGCCCTGCATTTGGCATTTCGCAATCAGGGAGGGCTCTTGCACTATGGCCAAGTCTTGCTGAATACGCTCTTTAAGCAAAGCGTCAATGGTGACTTGAATACGATTTTGACAATCGGTATGTTTGGTTTTTTGGGGAATTTTACTATCCAGCTGCCGCTTTGGCTGATTTTTATTGATGTGGCAGTTTTGGCGATTATCTTTTTGCAGTCGCAGAAGGATTTTATGACCAAGGGCTATACAGTCATGTCGCGTTATCTGTTTTTGGTTCAAGTGATTGCTGTTGTGTCAATTATGTATCTGCAGTGGACACCCATTGTCCTCGGTAAAGGTGCCATGATATCAGTTGGTGCTCAGGGACGTTATTTTACACCCTTCTTGATCTTACTGCTACCAACTGTTGCTAATTTAGGAACCTTGGACATTAAAGACAGGGTAGTGAATCAAATGATGGTTGGGACTCTGGTAGCTAACTTCTTGGTTTCCCTCTACTTGATGGTGCCCTTTTATTGGAATGTACTAGGATAAGCTATGAAAAAAAAGATATTATTCATTTCGCCGACTGGAACGCTGGATAATGGAGCTGAAATCTCTATTGTCAATTTGATGGAATACTTGGTCCAGACGGGCCATCAGGTTATCAATGCGATTCCGGATTATCATGTAGCCGTTCAGCAGGACTATATATCCAGCTTGGCTGCCTTGGCTATTGAGACTATAGCCTTGCCGTCAGTTAAATGGTGGTGGGAGGATGCGCCTGGTGGCCTGCCAGATAGTCCTGAGACTAGAGCTCGGTCATATCAGGATAATACCTCAGCGCTCAGAAAGATACTAACGGAGCGAAAGATTGATTTGGTTATTACCAATACGGTCAATATGTTTCAAGGTGCAGTGGCAGCGGCCTGCGAGGATGTTCCGCATTTCTGGCTGATTCATGAATTTCCTGACGGAGAGTTTGGCTACTATAAGGAAAAGCTAGATTTTATCAGTGATTATTCACAGGAAATATTTGCAGTTAGAGGTGCCTTGCAGAGACAGTTACAGGAGCTGCTGCCAGACAGAAAAGTCTTGTCTTTTGCCCCTTTTACGAAAATTCATCCTACTAATACAGGAGAAAGGGATGGAGCCGAAAGGCGTATTGTGTCAGTCGGACGTTTGACAGAGCGGAAAAATCAATTAGAATTGATAAAGGCCTATAACCAGCTATCTCAGCCAAAACCGGCCTTAGTTTTTATCGGTGCCTGGGATGAGGAGTACAAAAAAAGATGCGATACTTATATCTCTGAACACCAGATAAAAAATATTAGTTTTCTGGGACACAAGGACAATCCTTGGGCAGAGGTGACGGCAGCAGATCTTGCGGTATTTCCTTCTGCAATGGAAACTTTTGGCTTAGTCTATATTGAAGCGATTATGAATGGCCTTCCGACCATTTTGTCGGACAATCCTGGTCATCTATCTGCCTATGAAATCTTTGAAGAAGGCCAGCTGTATTCATCTGGTAATATCGAGGGGTTGGCTGATAAGATAAACATTGCCTTGGCAAACTTTGAGGGATTAAAAGACCAGTCGGTGGCCAATCTTGGCAAAATCCAAGAGCGCTACTCGGTTCAGAGTGTTTACCAAAACTTATTGGATAAGATTGAAAATACTGAAATGTATCAGGCTAACTCTTTGCGCCATGTCAAGTGCTTATTGGATACAAATTTACCTTCTCAACAAGCCAGCTCTTTCTTACGCAAAGTGAAAAATAAGCTGTTTTCTGGTAGAAGAGGTTAAAGAAAGAAAAGGACAAGTTCAGCCGTGGCTCTACCTGTCCTTTTTGTATTATACAAACACACTAGAAAGTGGTATAATAGAATGGATTGTAAAATCTTGAATTGAGGGAAATCATGAAACATGTCTTCATCATCGGGAGTCGGGGACTTCCTGCCAAATATGGAGGATTTGAAACCTTTGTCGAAAAATTGACAGAACATCAAATCTCTTCTCAAATCCAATATCATGTGGCTTGCTTATCAGATGATGAAGCTTTTCATCATTTTGATTACAAGGGGGTAGACTGTTTTACAGTAAATCCACCTAAGCTTGGCCCAGCCCGAGTAATTGCCTATGATATGATGGCTGTCTCCTATGCCCTCAAGTTTGCTAAAAAAGAGCAGATTGAACAGCCTATTTTTTACATTCTTGGAAATACGATTGGTGCTTTTATCTTTCCCTTTGCTCGTCGTATCCATCGGGCAGGCGGTAAATTCTTTATCAATCCTGACGGGTTGGAGTGGAAGCGGGCCAAGTGGTCTAAGCCAGTTCAAACCTATCTCAAGTATTCTGAGAAGGTTATGACCAAGCACGCAGACTTGGTTATCGCGGACAATCTAGGCATCGAAAGCTATATTCAAAAAGCTTATCCTTGGTCTAAAACGACCTGTATCGCTTATGGAACCGACCTTTATCTGTCCAATCTGACGGAAAACGAAGGCAAGGTCAGGGTCTTCTTTGAAAAGTGGGCCAGTAAGGAAAAAGACTATTACCTCATTGTCGGACGCTTCGTTCCTGAAAACAACTATGAAACCATCATTCAAGAATTTATGAAGTCCAAAACCCAACGTGACTTGCTGATTATCTGCAATCATGAGGGCAATCCCTATTTTGAAGATCTCAAGCAGAAAACAGGCTTTGACCATGATTCTCGCATTAAATTTGTTGGGACGGTCTATGATCAGAATCTGCTCAAATATATCCGTAATCATGCTTTTGCATACATACATGGGCATGAGGTTGGTGGGACCAATCCGGGACTCTTGGAAGCACTGGCTCAGACAGATGCCAATCTGGTGCTGGATGTGGACTTCAATCGGAAGGTAGCAAAAGAAACGGCTCTGTACTGGCAAAAAGAACCCGGCCAGTTGGCCCAGCTGATTGACCGAGTAGATGCTCAAACAGAGTTTACGGAGCTAGGTCAAGCCGCCAAAGAAAATATGAAAGAAAACTACACCTGGGAAAAAATTGTGGGTGAATACGAGGATTTATTTTTATCATGAAAGTGACCATTCTTCTGTCCACCTATAATGGTGAGCAGTTTCTGGCCGAGCAGATTAAGAGTATTCAAGAGCAGACATATAGGGACTGGCAGCTGCTGATTCGTGATGATGGCTCTACAGATGGGACGCGGGCTGTCATCGAAGACTTTTGCTGCAAGGATGACCGCATTGCCTTTATCAATCGGGAAAATCCACAAAATCTAGGTGTCATTCAGAGTTTTCATAGCCTGCTTCAATACCAAGATTCGGATTTCTATCTCTTTAGCGACCAAGATGATGTTTGGCTGCCAGACAAGATTGCCATGCAATTGGCTGAGGCAGACAAGTATGATAGCAGTCAGCCCTTGCTGGTGTATACTGACTTGAAGGTCGTGGATCAAGAGCTACAGGTTGTTCATGAAAGTATGATTCGCACTCAGTCAGATCACGCTAATACAGAACTAGTCCAAGAGTTGACGGAGAATACGGTGACGGGTGGAGTTTCTATGATAAATCGCGCCTTGGCCCAACTTTGGACTGGGAAGGAAGAGCATGAACTGCTCATGCACGATTGGTATCTGGGCTTGCTTGCTGCGGCTTTTGGCAATCTAGTCTATATTGACAAGCCGGGTGAGCTCTATCGTCAGCATTCAAATAATGTGCTAGGAGCTCGAACGCTCAGAAAACGCGTAAAAAACTGGGTGCGTCCCCATGTTCTTTTTACCAAATATTGGAAATTGATAAAAGACAGTCAGACCCAGGCTAGAAATTTGCTGGTCCTGCCGCTGACTGCTGAAAATAGAGAGTTAATTGAGAACTTTGTGACCATTATGGAGGTTTCTACCAAGGAGCGCTGGCGCAGGATTCGCCAGTATGGCTACCGTAAAAACCGCACTTTCCATACCCTTGTTTTTACAAGCCTCATTCTCACAAAGTTTGCTTATAAGGAGTAATATTCATGGATTTTTTTAGTAAAAAAAATCGGATTCTTTTGAAAGAATTAATCAAGACGGATTTTAAATTACGTTATCAAGGGTCCTTGGTCGGCTATCTCTGGTCGATTTTGAAGCCATTGATGATGTTTACTATCATGTATCTGGTCTTTGTCCGCTTTTTGCGCTTTGATGACGGGACCCCTCACTATACAGTAGGACTCTTGCTGGGGATGGTTTTCTGGTCTTTCTTTACTGAAGCCACTAACATGGGCATGCTTTCCATCGTTTCTCGGGGAGATTTGCTTCGTAAATTAAACTTTCCTAAGCATACCATCGTCATTTCATCGGTTCTTGGAGCGGCAATCAATTTTATGATTAATCTAGTTGTTGTTTTTCTTTTCGCCTTGATCAATCAGGTGGAATTCGGATTGCATACGCTGGTGATTATTCCTCTTTTTCTGGAGGTATTGGTCTTGGCAATGGGCTGTGCCCTCATGCTGTCTTCCTTATTTGTGAAGTATCGGGATATTGGACCGATTTGGGAAGTGGCTCTTCAAGCAGGAATGTATGCTAGTCCTATTATTTACTCTCTGACCTTTCTTTTGCAGCGGAAGCAATTCTTTGTCGCTAAAATTATGATGCTCAATCCGATTGCTCAGATGCTGCAGGATATGCGCCATTTCATCGTTTCTCCTGTTAATGTCAGAGGCTGGGATATTGTGAATAACAAACTAATCGCCCTCATTCCTTACTTAATTCCTTTTGTGATATTGGCTCTAGGTTTGTTCTTCTTTAATAAAAATGCTAAGAGATTTGCGGAGATTTTATAATGTCAAATAATATTGCAGTAAAAGTCGACCATGTAAGTAAATTCTTTCGATTGCCTACGGAGGCTACTCAGAGTTTGAGAACCAGTCTGGTTAATCGTTTTAAGGGGATCAAAGGCTACAAAGAACAGCATGTTTTGAAAGATATTTCCTTTGAGGTCGAAAAAGGTGACTTCTACGGTATTGTCGGCCGCAATGGCTCTGGTAAGTCTACCCTCCTGAAAATTATCTCTGAGATTTATATTCCGGAGAAGGGCAAGGTAACTATTGATGGTAAGTTGGTTTCCTTTATTGAGCTGGGTGTCGGATTCAATCCAGAACTAACTGGCCGCGAAAATGTCTATATGAACGGTGCCATGCTGGGATTCTCAACAGAAGAAGTAGACGCCATGTACGATGATATCGTGGAGTTTGCCGAGCTGGGAGAGTTTATGAACCAAAAACTCAAGAACTACTCCAGCGGTATGCAGGTTCGTCTGGCCTTTTCAGTGGCCATCAAAGCTCAGGGTGATATTCTGATTTTGGACGAGGTTTTGGCTGTTGGGGACGAAGCCTTTCAGCGTAAGTGTAATGACTATTTCAAAGATCGCAAGGAGTCAGGTAAGACGACCATTCTGGTGACCCATGACATGGGAGCTGTTAAAAAGTATTGTAATAAGGCTGTCTTGATTGAAAATGGCTTGGTCAAGGCTATCGGCAATCCAGATGATGTGGCAAACCAGTACAGTCTGGACAATGCGACTGAAACAAAAGCCATGAACGAAGGATTCCAGGTTGAGAATGCAGCAGTTTCTGATTTGAAGGTTAAGCTCTTGCATTCGCCTCAGATTTCACCTGAACAAGAGATTGAATTTGAAATTTCTTATCAGGTTAATCAAGACCTACCGACTTATGTTTCCTTTTCTCTGACAGATATCGATCGAACTATCTGGCTTTACAATGATAATTCCATGGATCAGCCGACAGAAGGACCTGGGCAGAAGCGCTTGACTTACAAGTGTCATGTAACACAGATAAATAACGCTAAGTTAAAACTGCAGGTTTCGGTGCGGGATCAGGAAGAACAGATTTTAGCCTTTGCAGACTCTCAGAACAACCCAGTTATCTTAGTCAATCGCCAGGATATTAAGGATGACGATGTCTCTGCTAAGGATTCTGCTACTGGCTTAATCCAGCGTAATGGCAGTTGGAAGATTTCTCAATCATAAAGAATAAGGTATTTTCATGGAACGAATATTACTCTATGTTCATTTCAATAAATGCAATCATATAAGCGGTCATGTCTTCTATCAATTGAAGCAGCTAAAGCCGCTTTTTTCTAAGATTCTTTTTATTTCAAATAGTCCTTTGAGCAATGAGGACAAATGCCGGCTGAGAGAAGACTTGGGAATTTCTGACTTGCTTGAGCGGGATAATCGAGGCTTTGATTTTGCAGCTTGGCGTGACGGTATGAACTGGCTGGGTTTTGATACTTTGCAGAACTCAGACTCTCTGACTCTCATGAACGACACTTGCTTTGGTCCACTATGGGATTTGGCGCCCATTTATCAGCGCTTTGAAGAGGATTTGCAAGTCGATTTTTGGGGAATGACTAATTTTCGCAAGACCAGGTACTTTGAAGAACACCTGCAGAGCTACTTTGTAACCTTTAAGCAGTCAGTTCTCAAAGACAAGGCTTTCCATGAATTTTGGTCTCAGGTAGAAGATTTTACTGACGTTCAAGATGTGATAGACCATTATGAGACCCAGTTTACCAAACTTTTTGTAGAGGCAGGATTCAGATATCAATCTCTCCTTGATACCCGTCAGGAAGAAGCAGGAGAATTGGTTCATCCAGATTTTTCATACTATAAGCCTCTTAGGATTCTGGAAGCAAAGATTCCTTTTCTAAAGGTGAAGGCTCTCACCGGCAATCCTTTTTTGGCTAGGTATTTGCTGGAAGATCTTGAAACCAACTCATCCTATCCAACTTCGCTTATTAGGGAACACCTGTTCTATCATTTTGGTCCAGACCTTCCTTGTTTGCTGCAGGACAAGTATTTGTCTCAGGCAACTTCGAACTATCGGACAGATCAGCCTGTCCTCCTGCATATTCATGTAACGGATTTTCCTATTTTTCAGCAGTATCAGGACAAGCTATTCTCTCTGTCGTCTCAGTATCAGTATTTAGTGACTGTAACGCAGCCAGAAATGCTGAAACAGCTGCAGACAACTCTGGCTCATCTGGGCGATAAAGTTCAGCTTGTACTAAGCCAGAAATCTCATGCCTGGCTTGCCATGCTGGAGCAGAAGGAAATTCTGCAAGACTATGCTTATATCGGCCATCTATCTACTCATAGAATAATGGAAAATCAGGCTGTTTTTGACCAAGCTATGCGCTCTGATTTGATAAATATGATGGTTTATTATGCAGATACAAGCATAGAAGCGCTAGAGCAGGAGTCTGCTGTAGGGCTGGTTATTCCAGATTTGCCGCGCCTAGTCAGAGATGGCTTGTTTGAGTCAGAACCGCCGCGTCCAAGGCTGGCTGCTATCTGGCAGGAAGCTGGTTTGCATAAGTCTTTTGACTTTATGACTCCCCCTTCTCTAACGAGAGTCTATGGTGGCTTTGTATGGTTTAAATACTCTGCTTTGGCTAGTTTGTTCCAGATGAAGAGCTTAGAAAGCTTGCCATCCTTTGAGCAGGAAATGTCTGATGTTTTAGAGCATTTATTGGTTTATCTAGCTTGGGACAGTCATTATGATTTCAAGATAATGCCCTTATCTTCCCTCCCCTCTTTACTGGACTGGCAGAGGAAAATGGCAGAGTTGACTGAGCAAAAAGAAAAATTAAGTCAGAAAAATTTATCTCAAAAGATTAGAAATCGTTTGTCCAATCTTTTAAAGAAAAAGTGAGATTCTTGGTTTACAAAAAATCTCGCTAGAGAATTTAACTATTTACCAGAAAGAAAAATGAAATTTTTACTCAACCACTATAAGCAGTTCTCATACCTGCTAATTAGTTTTTTACTTCTAGATACCGTCGCTGTTACAACAGTTTTACTATTGGAGGAAGGCGAAGATTTGCGGAATTATCCAGCCTTGTGGTTGGCCTTTCTGATGTTGCTTCCTCTTTTGTTTGGCTTGGGCAAGCTTTTGTCTCAGCTCTTCAGCAAAAGATTTTTCCTATGGTCAGCTATTATTTACGCTCTTTATACAGGATTTTCTTACTTACTGACAGTAACGCAGCATGTCAATGATTTTGAGTTCAAAGCAGATCGAGTTTTCAGCAATCATTTTTGGCAGCTTAACTCCCTGCCTGGCTTGCTTTTGATTTTCTTATTCGCTTATATTTTTATCCATTTTCCAAAGTTTAAAAAACGTTTCCCAGGTAAGTTCTTGCAGGTTGCTAAGAAAAACAGAGAGGTACTGGAAAATCTTTTTCTATCCCAGCTCTTCCTATTTCTTGCTTTGATGGACGATAAGATGCCGGAATTGCTGCATCACCAAAGTTATTTAGTGAATTTCCTTGAGAAAGGCAAGTTGGATATAACGCAGAATTTTATGCTAACTCTCCTCTGCCTTATCGCACTTATCTTTATCCTGCTTTCTTTCCCCAGCTTTCTAGCTGTTAAGGGATTGCGCGATCTCGCTCAGAATAAAGCCAGTGTTTCTGTTGCTTTTGTGTTGAGTGCAGTGTTTGCCCTTGTCTTTAACTATACAATCCAAAATAGTATCCGAGGAGATGTGATTGTTTTGGATCAGTATCTTTTCACTGGAGCCAGTCTCTTTCAAATCATCGTTTTTTTCATGATTTTTATGGCTCTTTACCTGATTTTCAATCATTTTCTTTTGCCAACCATGCTGATAACAGCGCTAATAGTGGTTGCTACCATAGCCAGTAGTCTGAAATTTCAGTATCGTCAAGAGCCAATATTGCCTAGTGATATGGTCTGGCTGAGAAATCCCAAGACCCTCTTTGACTTTCTCGGAGGCAATTACGGATTTTATGCTATCTTGGGACTAGTTGCTTTAGGCGCTCTCTACTGGTATTTGCGTAAGAAAATCTTGCCAGGCAAGCTCATTACCGTTCTTAAATACCAGCTCCTCTTGCTAGTCCTGCCCCTGGTCTTTTTCTTGGGAGTCATGGATATATTTGCTACTAAAAAGAATGGCAAAATAGTAGAGAATATCCCAGTCATTTCGATCTTAAATAATTACCATGACCTGACATGGATGGGAAATACTGTCAATTCACAGCTTCGCTCCCTTTCTTTTGTCTGGTTTTCACAGATGTCGGATACAACCATGATTGAGCCGCGTGGCTATTCCAAGGAAAAGATTCAAGAGATAGAAAGAAAGTATAAGAATGTTGCGGAAGCTATTAACAAAGAACGCCAGAATAAAATCGAAGATCAAACGGTAATTTATCTTCTGAGTGAAAGTTTTTCTAACCCTGCTCGGGTTGACGGCGTTACCATGTCTGAAAATCCAATTCCTTATATTCAGGAAGTTAAAACTCGCACCACCAGTGGACTTATGAAGTCAGATGGTTATGGTGGGGGAACGGCCAACATGGAATTTCAAACTCTGACTGGTTTGCCTTTTTATAATCTGTCTCCATCTATTTCGGTTCTCTATACTGAAATTGTCCCGAGGATGAATAGATTCCCTTCCATTAGCGATGCTTATTCATCTAAGAATCGGACAGTAATCCATCTGGCCTCCCCTAGCAATTATGCCAGAAATGTCATTTACCAGGATTTGGGATTTGATACCTTTATTCACTATGGTACCAAAGGCCTGAAGGGGGATAATATAGGTGGTAATTACAGCGATAAAACGACTTATAATCAAGTCTTGGAGCATTTGAATGGCAAGCAGGGACAGTTTTTCTCTGTCATGACCATGCAGAACCA
Source organism: Streptococcus sanguinis (assembly GCF_050220005.1). GTDB lineage: Bacteria > Bacillota > Bacilli > Lactobacillales > Streptococcaceae > Streptococcus > Streptococcus sanguinis_Z. The sequence continues at coordinate 1,553,639 of NZ_CP071413.1, read as the reverse complement.
CATGCCTTGGAGTGAGCCCAATCCTGTCTACATGTCTGCCAGCTATCCTGACTTTAGTAAGGAAGGGAACGAATCTCTTTCCAGCTATGTCAGAATGCTTTACCATACAGATCAGGCGACCAAGGAGTTTTTGGAGAAGCTTTCAAAGGTAGATAAAAAAGTAACAGTCATCTTTTACGGTGACCATTTGCCTGGTCTCTATCCTCAGTCAGCCTTTAAAGAAAATCCAGAAAGCCAATATCTGACAGATTATTTCGTTTGGAGTAATTATGAAACTCCTAAACTCGATTATCCAAGAGTCAATTCTAGTGATTTCTCCGCTCTCTTACTGGAGCAGACAAATTCCAAAGTATCACCTTACTATGCTTTATTAACAGAAGTATTGCATAAAGCCAGTGTCGATAAAAAGGAATTGGACGAAGAAGCTCAAGAAATAGCAGATGATTTGAAACTGATTGAGTATGATATGGTCAGAGGCAAGGGCTACTTGTCTGATAGCTTCTTTAAGACAGCAAAATCATAAATAAAAAATAGAATAGGCAAGTCTACCTGTTCTATTTTTTCTTAATTTATGCTAAACTAATAGTATGGGGGTGTGAGCATGATAAAGATTTTCGGTAAGGTTCGCTATCACTGGCAGCCAGATGTAGCTATCCTGATAATATATTGGTCTTTATCGGTCATTCCGATTTTTGTTGGCCTGGCTTTGATGTATGAAAGCTCACGAGTGCCGACTCTTGTTCTGTTTTCTTTCTTCTTGTTCATGGTTTTGCTGGGAATGGGAGTTCATCGTTATTTTACCATTTATGATGATGGAACCTTGCGAATTATCACAGCTAATCCCTTTACTCCGATAAAGGTCAAGATTTCAGATATTGAAAAAGTCGAAGTGACTAAGACGTCAATTACCTTATATTTTAAAGGGCAGAACCGCAGCCGGAGTTTTTGTATGCGCAAGTGGCCTAAAAAATATTTTGTCAATGCCCTAGCCCTTAATGAGCATTTTAAGGGTGAAGTAGAATTAGTAGATAATTTTACCCATATTGATTATTTTGAAGCTTACTATGGCAGTCAGTCCAAAAAATCCTAGTCTTTTAAAAGAGCTCGGGTTGGGCAGTTTTTGATGGCTTCCACGACATCGGGATCCTCAGCGATTTCCTTTTCTAGGAGCTGGTCGTCCTGGTAAAATTTGACGATGCCATTGTCATGATAGTCAAAAAGATCTGAGTAGGTTTGACAAAGCCCACAGGCAATGCACCGTTCGGGAATGAGTGTTACTTTCATACCCATATTGTAATAAGATTTTAAGAAAAACTCAAGGAGGAAGTCATGGAAAAAGAACCATGGGAAGAAGATGTATACGATAACGGAGAAGATAAGTTGAAACGAACTAAGAAATTTAGCGCCTTGAATGCAGACCGCTTGTTGACCATATTAACCATTATTTTCTGTATTTTAGTGGTTGCGGTGGTGTGCTTCCTGACCTATCTGTCTACTGGAGGAAGTAATAGACAGACCCAAATGGAAGGTTTCTACGGCACTTCAGCAGCAAGTTCCAGCAGTGAAGCGTCTTCTACAGCTGAGCAGACAGCGGCAAATACCACAGAATCATCTGAAGGAACTCTGACGGTTCAGCCTGGTGAAGGTGAGGCAGCCATTGCAGCGCGTGCAGGTATTTCCATTGCCAAGCTGGAACAGCTTAACCCTTCTCATATGTCCACTGGTTCTTGGTATGCCAATCCAGGTGATGTTGTGAAGATTGAGTAGGAGACAGCCATGAGACAGATTCAAATTGCGATTGACGGTCCTGCTTCCAGTGGAAAATCGACCGTTGCCAAGATCATTGCTAAGGATTTTGGCTATACTTATTTAGATACAGGAGCCATGTACCGGGCTGCAACCTATCTGGCTTTGCGTCATCATCTAACAGAAGCGGATGCCACTGAAATTGTAGACTTGCTCAATAATCATTCGGTCAGTTTTGGCCGAGCAGAAGATGGTGAGCAGCTAGTCTTTGTCGGCGACGTGGATGTGACTCACCCAATTCGGGAAAATGAAGTTACCAATAATGTTTCCTGGGTATCAGCCATTCCTCAAGTACGTGAGAAGCTGGTGGCCTTGCAGCAGCAAATTGCAGCACAAGGAGGGATTGTCATGGATGGCCGTGATATCGGAACAGTTGTCTTGCCTCAAGCTGAGCTCAAGATTTATCTGGTAGCCTCGGTTGAAGAAAGAGCTGAGCGCCGTTACAAGGAAAATCTATCTAAAGGCATTCCAGCTGATTTGGAGAAACTGAAAGAAGAAATTGCCGAGCGGGATTATAAGGACAGTCACCGCGAGGTTTCGCCACTGAAACCGGCAGAAGATGCCCTTCATTTTGATACTACGGGTGTTGGTATTTCTGAGGTTGTTGCCTTTATCGAAGAAAAAGCGAAAAAAATCATTGACAAATAAAATGAAACTTGGTATGATAGTAGAGTTGAGAAAAGCAGAAGTGAGAGCTTCTCGCCTTGCGACTAACGTTGTCTGGCTCTACAGGATTCAGTTTCAGTAATGAAATACTATCGTGTAGTGCGGGTTTGCGTTAGCAGGTCCGCACTTGTTTTTCTCTAAAAATAAAAAAAGAGGTGAAAACCATAGCAAAACAAGACTTATTCATCAATGATGAAATTCGTGTGCGTGAAGTTCGCTTGATCGGTCTTGACGGCGAACAATTAGGTATTAAACCACTTAGCGAAGCGCAGTCTCTTGCGGATGAAGCAAATGTCGATTTGGTCCTGATTCAGCCACAAGCTAAACCACCTGTTGCAAAAATTATGGACTACGGTAAGTTCAAATTTGAGTACCAGAAAAAACAAAAAGAACAACGCAAGAAACAAAGTGTTGTTACTGTGAAGGAAGTCCGTCTCAGTCCAACCATCGACAAGGGAGACTTCGACACTAAACTTCGCAACGCACGCAAGTTCCTTGAAAAAGGAAATAAAATAAAGGTATCTATCCGCTTCAAAGGCCGGATGATTACCCACAAAGAAATCGGGGCTAAAGTTTTAGCAGATTTTGCTGAAGCGACTCAGGATGTTGCTATCATTGAGCAAAAGCCTAAGATGGATGGACGTCAGATGTTCATGCAGATGGCGCCAATTCCTGACAAAAAATAGATTGTCAGAAAGATAGAAAAAGGAGAAAACATTATGCCAAAACAAAAAACACACCGCGCATCAGCTAAACGTTTCAAACGTACAGGTTCTGGTGGCTTGAAACGTTTCCGTGCTTACACTTCTCACCGTTTCCACGGAAAGACTAAGAAACAACGCCGTCATCTTCGCAAAGCAGGAATGGTGCATGCAGGAGATTTCAAGCGTATCAAAGCAATGCTTACAGGTTTGAAATAAGAACTACTGTAACGATTATCTAGGAAATATTGGAGGAAATATAAATGGCACGTGTTAAAGGTGGCGTTGTATCACGCAAACGCCGTAAACGTATTTTAAAATTAGCTAAAGGTTACTATGGAGCAAAACATATCTTGTTCCGTACTGCAAAAGAGCAAGTAATGAACTCTTACTACTATGCATACCGTGACCGTCGTCAGAAAAAACGTGACTTCCGCAAACTTTGGATCACTCGTATCAATGCGGCAGCTCGTTTGAACGGACTTTCATACTCACAATTGATGCATGGTTTGAAGTTGGCTGAAATCGAAGTGAACCGTAAAATGTTGGCTGACTTGGCTGTTAACGATGCAGCAGCTTTCACAGCTCTTGCAGATGCAGCTAAAGCTAAGCTTGGTAAATAATTAAATAAGAACCGAGGATTTCCTTGGTTCTTTTTCGATAACTCTTAATGAAAAGTATAAAGAGAGAAATAGCCTGCAATGTACTTATAGTATAGATAAAGGCTTGTTGCAGATGAAATAGCTCTCATGATAAAGCTAGTTAAAAATAGGGATTTGCGATATAATAGAAAAAACAGACGTTTATGTAAATAAAAAATCAGTAGAATGGAGAAATTATGTCAGAGAATCGTTTGGCTTGGGATCAGTATTTTGCGGCTCAGGCTCTCTTAATCGCTAATCGCTCAACCTGCAAGCGGGCCAAGGTTGGCGCTGTCTTGGTCAAGGATAATAAGGTTATTTCAACTGGTTACAATGGCTCAGTTTCAGGGACTGAGCACTGTATTGACCATGAGTGTTTGGTTATTGACGGTCACTGTGTACGGACCTTGCATGCTGAGGTCAATGCCATCTTGCAAGGAGCCGAGCGGGGAGTTCCCAAGGGCTTTACGGCTTATGTGACCCATTTTCCCTGTCTCAACTGTACCAAGCAACTGCTTCAGGTCGGCTGCAAGCGGGTAGTCTACATCAACCAATATCGGATAGATGACTATGCTCAATATCTCTACAAGGAAAAAGAGGTGGAATTAGTTCATCTGCCGCTGGATGATGTCAAGAAGGCTATCGCTCAGACGGATTTGGTTTAGTGTACTTTAAATTTTTAAGATTAGTAGTCTACTTATTCCAAGTAAATCTAAATAATAAAGCTATAGTTTCTGGCTATAGCTTTTTCTATTAAAAAAATTCTGAACTTTTTAGGGAAAAGTGGTATAATGAGAAAGTTATATAGTCCCGATAAGGTGGTAGGAAACTTCTATCAGTACTTTGTAACTCGCAAACAATGACGGCTCCAAAAGTCGCACGTCATTCTACGGTTACCGCTATGCTGCGCTCACCCTATGCGCCTTACTAGCTCAGAAATAAAAAGGTATCGTTTTTATTTCTGAGCGTCGTAACTCGCAGGTGACAAGATTTTCATCATTTTGGAGTTTGTTTATTTGTTTAATATTTTTTAAGGGGGGACATTTCTATGTCAGAACGTAAACTTTTCACGTCTGAGTCTGTATCGGAGGGGCATCCCGATAAGATTGCAGACCAAATTTCCGATGCTATTTTGGATGCTGTCTTGAGTCAGGATCCAGATGCCCATGTGGCTGCTGAAACAGCCGTTTATACGGGCTCAGTTCATGTTTTTGGTGAAATTTCGACCACAGCTTATGTAGATATTAACCGTGTGGTTCGTGATACCATTGCAGAGATTGGCTACACCAATACAGAATATGGATTTTCAGCAGAGACAGTTGGTGTGCATCCGTCTTTGGTAGAGCAGTCGCCAGATATCGCTCAGGGTGTCAATGAAGCCTTGGAGGTTCGTGGGAATGCAGATCAAGATCCATTGGACTTGATTGGCGCTGGAGACCAGGGGCTTATGTTTGGCTTTGCTGTGGATGAAACGCCAGAGCTCATGCCGCTGCCTATCTCGCTCAGCCATAAGCTTGTTCGTCAATTGGCAGAGTTGCGCAAATCAGGAGAGATTGCCTATCTGCGTCCAGATGCTAAGTCACAGGTGACCGTTGAGTATGATGAAAATGACCAGCCTGTACGCGTGGATACAGTGGTTATTTCGACCCAGCATGACCCAGAAGTGACCAATGAAGAGATTCATCATGATGTGATTGAAAAGGTGATTAAAGCAGTTATTCCACCCCAGTATCTGGATGATAAGACGAAATTCTTCATCAATCCAACCGGACGCTTTGTAATTGGGGGTCCGCAAGGAGATTCTGGCTTGACTGGCCGTAAGATTATTGTGGATACTTACGGCGGTTATGCTCGTCATGGTGGCGGTGCTTTCTCTGGTAAGGATGCAACAAAGGTCGACCGCTCAGCTTCATACGCAGCTCGTTACATTGCTAAAAACATCGTGGCTGCTGGACTGGCCAAGAAAGCAGAAGTGCAGTTAGCCTATGCCATTGGTGTGGCTCAGCCGGTTTCTGTACGCATCGATACTTTTGGCACTGGTGCTGTTGCAGAAAGCAAATTGCAGGAAGCAGTTCGTCAGATTTTTGATTTGCGTCCGGCCGGTATCATTCAAATGCTGGATCTAAAACGACCAATCTACCGTCAGACAGCAGCTTATGGCCACATGGGTAGAACAGACGTTGACCTGCCTTGGGAAAAGTTGGATAAGGTAGAGGCATTGAAAGCAGCAGTGCAGTAAGATGACAGTTCTCAATCGTAATGGTTGAGAGCTTTTTTATATAGGTGGCTTTTACAAGGCAAGCAGTCTAGCCTTGCGCTTCTCTCAGTCTTGGTAATACTGTATTTTTCTGAAAGAACTGTTGAAAAAACCATTTTCCCTGTTTCATTTTAATTTCAATTGTCTTATTTATCTAAAAGTATAGGAAATTTCCCGAATCTGTGGTATAATAAATGGCAATACCTTGAAAGAGCTTTAATTTAAACATGAAAAAAATTGTAATACATGGTGGTCGCCCCTTAAAAGGAGAGGTGACTATTAATGGTGCTAAAAACAGTGTCGTTGCCTTGATTCCGGCTGTGATTCTGGCGGATGATATTGTAACGTTGGATGGTGTTCCGGATATTTCGGACGTGGATAGTCTGATTGATATTATGATTGCCATGGGGGCTAGTGTTACTCGCTCTGAGGACAGTCTGACGATTGATCCGCGCGGTATCCAAAACGTCCCTATGCCTTATGGAAAGATCAACAGTCTAAGAGCTTCCTATTATTTCTATGGTAGCTTGCTTGGTCGCTATGGTGAAGCAACGGTAGGTCTGCCTGGTGGTTGTGACTTGGGGCCGCGTCCTATTGACTTGCATCTCAAGGCTTTTGAAGCAATGGGAGCTAAGATGACCATGGATGGCAACTACATGAACCTATCTACAGAAGGTCAGCAGCTGAAAGGCGCTAGCATTTATATGGATACGGTCAGCGTGGGTGCTACCATCAATACTATGTTAGCTGCTGTCAAGGCCAAAGGTCGGACCATTATTGAAAATGCAGCGAGAGAGCCAGAAATCATCGATGTGGCAACTCTCTTGAACAATATGGGAGCGCACATCCGCGGAGCAGGAACTGATATTATTACCATTGAGGGGGTTCCACACCTCCATGGAACGCGTCATCAAGTAATTCCTGACCGTATCGAGGCAGGAACTTATATCGCCCTTGCTGCAGCTATTGGTCAGGGAATTCAGATTAATAATGTCCTTTATGAGCATTTGGAGAGTTTTATTGCCAAGCTTGAGGAAATGGGTGTTCGGATGACGGTTTCTGAAGACAGCATTTTTGTCGAAGAGCAGCAAAATCTGCGTGCTATAAACATTAAGACTTCTCCTTATCCAGGCTTTGCAACTGACCTACAACAGCCCATCACTCCGCTCTTGCTGACAGCTAATGGCCACGGAAAGATTACGGATACCATTTATGAGAAGCGGGTTAACCATGTGGCGGAGCTGGCTAAGATGGCAGGAAAAATTTCGACCAGTAGTGATCAGATTGTCTATGAGGGACCAAATCAACTGCAGGGAGCTCAGGTCAAGGCGACCGATTTACGAGCAGGAGCTGCCTTGGTTATTGCTGGTTTGATGGCTCAAGGAAAGACAGAGATTACTAATATCGAGTTTATCCTGCGCGGCTATTCCAATATTATTGAAAAATTAACAAATCTGGGTGCAGATATCCAGTTGATAAAAGAATAAGCGTTTTTCGCTTATTTTTTGTAGAGGTAGCAGATGAATTTATGGACACATTTAGCAGCTTGTTCATTTATCGAGACAGAGCATGCTTTTTTGCGGCCCATTGTATTTGAAGATGCAGGAGCCCTATATAAGATTGCGTCCAATCCGGAAAATACTCAGTTCATCTTTCCGACAGAAGCAAGCCTAGAGGAAAGTGAATACGTCATTGCCAATTTCTTTATGAAAAATCCTCTGGGGATTTGGGCTATTTGTCACAAGGAAACGCAGGAAATGATTGGCTCTGTCAAGTTTGAAAAGATGGACGAGATTAAGAAAGAAGCTGAGTTAGGCTATTTTCTGCGGCAAGACTACTGGGGACAAGGGCTGATGACGGAAATTGTTCGGGAAATTGCTTTTCTATCTTTTACCCGCTTTGACTTCAAACGTATTAGCATTATCACTCATGCAGAGAACCTAGCTAGTCAAAAGGTAGCTCAAAAATCTGGCTTCAGTCTCTACCGGCAGTTTAAAGGGAGCGATCGGTACACGAGAAAGATGAGAGATTATTTGGAGTACCGTTATGAGAGAGGAGATTTTAATGAGTAAGCATCAGGAAATTTTAACCTATCTTGAAAATCTTCCAATCGGCAAGAGGGTCAGTGTCCGCAGTATTTCAAACTATCTGGGAGTCAGCGATGGGACGGCCTATCGAGCTATCAAGGAAGCGGAGAACCGCGGTATTGTTGAGACCAGACCTCGGAGTGGTACGGTTCGGGTTAAGTCCAAGAAAGTGGTCTTGGAGCATCTGACCTACAAGGAAATCGTTGATATTACTGGCTCAGAAGTATTGGCCGGAGAAGATGGTCTGGAAAAAGAATTTAATAAATTCTCCATCGGAGCTATGACGGAGCAGAATATCCTGCGCTATCTGACAGAGGGTGGTCTTCTGATTGTCGGAGACCGGACGAAAATTCAGCTCTTGGCTCTGGAAAATGAGAATGCGGTGCTGGTAACCGGAGGCTTTGAAGTCAGCTCGGAAGTTCTGAAGATGGCTAATCTGCTTAATATACCGGTTCTCAGGACCAAGCACGATACCTATACCGTTGCAACCATGATTAATCGGGCCCTGTCCAATATGCAGATCAAGACCGATATTTTAACAGTGGAGCAGGTCTATCGCTCCAGCCACGAGTATGGCTTCTTGCATGATACTGATACTGTTCGTGACTATTTGGACTTGGTTCGTCGCAATCGTGCCAGCCGGTTTCCGGTTATCAACCAGCAGCAGATGCTGGTAGGAGTAGTAACCATGCGAGACGCGGGGGATAAGTCTCCTCTGACAACCTTGGACAAGGTCATGTCGAAAAACATCTTTATGACAGGCCTATCTGCCAATATTGCTAATATCAGCCAGCGCATGATTGCAGAAGATTTTGAAATGATACCAGTAGTGCGCAGCAATCAGACCTTGCTAGGTGTGATTACGCGGCGGGACATTATGGAAAAAATGAGCCGTTCTCAAATTTCTAGCCTGCCGACTTTCAGTGAGCAAGTAGGACAGAAGATTAGCCGTCAGGATGATTTGTTTTCATTTACCGTTGAGCCTTTTATGCTGGAGCAAAATGGTGTGCTGGCCAACGGTGTGCTGACAGAAATTTTGACTCGGATTACCCAGCAGCTCATGGTCAACAGCGGCCGCAGCTTGATTATCGATCAACTGATGATTTATTTCTTTCAGGCGGTCCAGATTGATGACCTGCTGCATATTCAGCCGCGCATTATCCGTCAAACTAGGCGGACAGCCATTATTGACTTTGAGATGTATCTGGAAGCGATGCTAGTTGCCAAAGCGACGATTACAGTGAAAATTAATTAAGAAGAGGAATTTAGAGAAAGAATGATTACTTTAAAATCACAGCGTGAAATTGACTTGATGGACAAGAGTGGAGATTTTCTGGCTTCGGTCCATATTGGTTTGAGAGACTTGATTAAGCCAGGAATTGACATGTGGGACATCGAAGAGTATGTCCGCAAGCGTTGTAAAGAAGACAATGTGCTGCCTCTGCAAATTGGTGTTGAAGGCTCTATCATGGACTATCCTTATGCTACTTGCTGCTCTCTTAATGACGAAGTGGCCCATGCCTTTCCTCGTCATCAGAAGCTGGTAGAAGGTGATGTCATCAGCGTTGATATGGTGGTTGGCTTGGTCGATAAGGCAGAGCTGGATGTGTCCAAGCTAGATTTTGACAATATAGCACAGATGAAGCAGCATACAGAGAGCTTCCGAGGCGGTGTGGCAGACTCTTGCTGGACCTATGCAGTAGGGAAGATTAGCCCAGAGGCTCAGCAGCTGATGGATGTGACCAAAAAATGTCTCTACCGTGGAATTGCGGCAGCTAAGGTTGGCAATCGTATCGGTGACATTGGCGCAGCAATTCAGGAATATGCTGAAAGTCATGGCTATGGCGTTGTGCGGGATTTGGTGGGGCACGGTGTTGGCCCAACCATGCATGAGGAGCCTATGGTGCCGCATTACGGTCGAGCAGGACGCGGCTTGCGATTGCGTGAGGGAATGGTTCTGACTATCGAGCCCATGATCAATACAGGTACCTGGGAAATTGATACGGACTTTGAGACCGGCTGGGCACATAAAACGCTGGATGGCAGCCTATCCTGTCAGTATGAGCATCAGTTTGTCATTACAAAAGATGGTCCTGTCATTCTGACCAGCCAGGGAGAAGAAGGGACTTATTAGAAATCAAAGGCTGGGCAGTTGTCTCAGCTTTTTTTGAAGGAGAAGAGAGTGAAGAAATTATTTAGTAAGGTTCGGGAAAATCAGTTTTTAAGAGAATTTTTCCGTTTTTATAAAGAGGCAGATAGTGAGCTGAGCAGCGTTGCAGTTGCTTATTATTGGCTGATTTCCGTTTTTCCCTTGCTCTTAATTGTGGTGAATATTTTGCCTTATTTTCACATTCCGGTGACGGATTTTCTGACAGCTATCAAGGACATGCTGCCAGAGACTTTATATGATGTTGTAGCAAAAGTCATGCGTGAAGTGCTGACCCAGCCTTCGACTGGCCTGCTGAGTTTCTCAGTCTTGTCGGCTCTTTGGACTTTTTCCAAGTCCATGAATTTCCTGCAAATTGCCTTTAACAAAGCCTATGGGGTAGCCAAGAGCCGGGGGCTGATTTCTCATCGCGTCATGAGTCTCTTTGTGAGTCTAGGTCTGCAGATTCTCTTTGCCTTGGCCCTCTTTCTGTCCATGTTTGGCCATATGTCGCTTGATTTCCTCCGTACTTATTGGAAGCTAGATAACCAGCTTTATCAACACTTGCAGCATTTTACGGAGCCATTGATTTACGCCTTACTCTTTGCGGTTTTGGTCATGTTCTATTATTTCCTGCCTAACGTGAAAATCAACAAAAAACGCTATGTTCTGCCTGGCAGCGCCTTTGTGCTCCTGACCATTCTGGCTTTACTGAATATCTTTTCTGTTTACATGGATAATTATTTAAATCACCTAGTTGATGTTCGCTTTTTCAGCTCTATCATTATGGTTGTGATGATGTTTTGGTTTATCATGATTGCTAAAATTTTGATTGTCGGCGCAGTGCTTAATGCCAGTATCCAGAGCTATTGTGAGTCAGGGTTTCAAGTTGAAAGCACTGGACGCTTTACTTTCAAGAAGAAAGAGCAGGATGGGGAAGAGGACTGATGTTGTTTTGGAGTGGAAAAGGATAAATAAGTATGAAAAGTAAAAAACTAACTAAATGGAAGAGTATTGTGGTCGCTTTGCTCTTGCTTCTAGGAGCAGCGGTTTATTTCCTTTGGAGCAAGGAAGAGGCAAAGAAGTTCCAAGAAAAGTACGGGCAGTTTACATATTATGTTCCAGAGTATGAACCAAGGTTTAAAATTTTTGAAAATGGCAATGCACTTGCTTACCATTGGTCAGTAATTCATTCTGAAGAACAGGAGCAAATGTCAAAAGTAAAGTCCTATGCTTCTGTGAAATTTGATGTGATAATGTATTTTGAGAACGGATATTTTGCAAATAGTTTTATGAAACTGAAGGATAATCCATCCCGAGAAAATGTCGAAAAATTTAATCGTAACATACCAGAGAAAGGGGAATATTGGAGATTAGCCATTTATAAGCTTAATGGCCAGAAATTAGATAAAAAAGAGCTAGATATCTTTAAATTGGTCCGTTCCTATAATAAAGACTTAATTCCCTCCGAGCTGAATTCGAAGGTGGTCTTACTAGACTATTCAACTCAGAAAAAATACATTCCGATTCTCCTCCACCATCGTATAGAAAAAACTAATCGGGTTTATTATATTGATTTGAAAGAAGATAAAGTTGTTCATGCTGATGAAGTTCATATTCAAAAGATGACAGACAATAATAATTTCGTTTATCAGACGAATCTATCAGATAATCTTGAGAGAAAAGGCATAACTTTGTTTTCGAAAGGGTTGTATTTAGGTGAAACTTACTTAAAGAAAAATTTAGGTAAAACACTACTAGCACAAAAGTATCCTGAAATATACAAAATCATGCAAGGTGAGGATGCTCGTGTTACTTTCTTAAATAGAGAAACCGATGTTGAATTAGTAAAAAACGTAACTGAACTCTTCTTTCCGCCAGGAACGAATGTATTTGAGAACGTGACTATCCCAGCTAAATATTCAGTAGATGGACAGGAGCATGTCATTAATTCAGCGGAAGAATTGCAAAAATACTATAAGGAAGGAGAAAACTAGAAAAAGATATTTTTGCCAATTTTAAAGAGGATTTTCCTCTTTTTCTTTTAGTTAACTTTATTGCATTTGCAACAAAATATGATATAATATGTTTAAATAAAATTTGAAAGGAGAAGATATGTCAGTATTGCGGGAAATTGGGATTATCGCCCGGGCTTTGGATTCCATTGCTAATATTGAGTTCCGTGACATAGAGCTAGCACGAGGTCAATATCTTTATCTGGTACGAATCGCAGAGAATCCGGGGATTATCCAAGAGGAACTGTCGGAGCTGCTCAAGGTGGATCGCTCAACTGTTGCCCGTTCTGTCAAGAAGCTAGAAGCCAAGGGCTTGGTGCAGCAGAAGGCAGCCAAGGGCAACAAGAAGAACAAGGAATGGTTTGTGACGGAAAAAGGGGAAAAACTCTATCCTTTTATCCTAGCTGAGAATGCCTATTCTGAAGAGACATCCCTGCAGGGCTTTTCTCAGGCGGAAGTTCAAGCATTGGAGAAAATGCTGGTACGAGTGCGTGAAAACATCACAGGTGACTGGGAAGCAGTCAAAAAAGGACAAAAAAGAAAGTATTAAGATTAAAGAGGTGCATCATGAAAGTTACAGTTGAACATGAATTTTGGCAAGTATTTCCGGAAGCTCAGATTAGTATTTTAGTGGTCAAGGAGCTAGATAATAGTGTAGATGAAAGTAAGGACTCTTATTTCAAATCCCTGCTGGATAAGGGAGCGAAGCGAGCTGAGGACTTTATCTTAGATGAGAACTTCACTCAGAATGAAGTCATTCAGGAGTGGCGGCAGGCCTTCAGTCAATTCAAGACCAAGAAAGGAGCGCGTTCCTCTATCGAAGCTCTGCTCAAGCGGGTTAGTCAGGGGCGTGAATTTCATCCAATCAATCCTTTGGTTGATATCTATAACAGTGTGTCGCTGTCTTATGCGGTTCCATGTGGCGGTGAGGATTTGGATAAGATTGTTGGAGATTTACGTCTAGGAAAAGCCAAAGGTGGGGAAGCCTTTTTCCCACTGGGTGCTGAGAGTGACGCACCGGCACTGCCAGAAGAAATCATCTACTATGATGAAGAGGGAGCTATCTGCCGTTGCCTTAACTGGCGAGAAGCCCAGCGGACTATGCTGACAGAGGAGACTAAGGATGCTATCTTGGTCATTGAGGCCATCAATGAAGAGCAGTCAGCGCGTGCCCGAGCAGCTATGACAGAACTCCAGACTCTGATTGAGGACTATTTTGGTGTCAAAGGTGAAATCACCCATCTGACGCTTGATAATCCAAGCTTGGAAATTTAGGAATAAAAAAATCTGGATCAGAATTATCTGGTCCAGATTTGCTTTTATAGGGTGAAATAGACTGATTTGTTGTTATTTCTCCTTGATTTTAAAGACAAAAATCTTACTAAAGACATAGTTGAGAACGATGATCAGTACTTGAGCAATGAAAGTTTCGATGGTATTGACCATTTTGATATTGTTATTGACAAACTGGCCTATGATCTGTGGGAAACTAGTGACAAAGATAAAAGTTAACAGTAAATTTAAGCCCATAGTAGCCAAACGTGCAGTGAAAAATTTGACCAATCGGACTGGCCAGCCCTGTCTTTTCTGCTTGAAAACGATAGTATCGTTGGTTACAAAAGCAAAAAGGATCCCCAAAACATCACCGATGATTGTAGCCAGTAGTTCGTTTCCCGTCAATTCATAGCAGAGCATCCTACTGACAACGGATACGACAGTTGTTGCCACACCAAAGAAAAGATAGGACAGAACCTCATTGTCAAAGAATTTTTTGATTAAAGTTTTCATAAAGATAGTCTATCATATTTCTAGGATTTATGCTATACTAGTTGGGTTGCCAAATCTGTGGAGGAATCATCTAATGATGCTCCTCTCATGTGACGCAACCCTTGGCGCTTAGCTTCTTTCGCCAAGCATATTACACGCGGTAAAGCCGCTAAAGGAGAAAACATGAAACAAGAAAAACTGACAGTTCGTGATTTGGCTCAGATTGCCATTGTTGCTGCCATTTATGTAGCTCTTACGATTACGCCCCCTTTAAATGCTATAAGCTATGGTGCTTACCAGTTCAGAATTTCTGAAATGATGAACTTTATGGCCTTTTATAATCGGAAATATATCATGGGTGTGACCATTGGCTGTATGATTGCCAATCTCTATAGTTTTGGAATCGTTGATGTCTTTGTCGGTGGTGGGTCCACCTTGGTCTTCCTGTCACTGGGTGTCTACCTTTTCAGTCGTTATAAGAATCAATATCTGATTAAAGGTCTGATTCGTTTGGATCATTTCTATTTTGCAGTATTCTTTTCTATTTCGATGGTGACAATCGCTGCAGAATTACACTTCTTGCAAGGCCTGCCATTCTTCCTGACTTGGTTTACAACGGCCATTGGAGAATTTGCTTCTTTGATTGCTGGAGCTATCCTTATTAACCAGATTGCGAAAAGTATTGATTTGACAAAATAAAACAGCAGAGAGCGGAATTTCCGCTCTTTTTGTATCCCTTTCTTTTTTAGGAAGAATTCGGAACAAATAGAGGAAGATTTTGTGTATTTGTGATAAAATAGAAGTATGAAAGAAAGAATGTCAGAATTAGTAGAATTGCTCAATCGATACGCCCATGAATATTATACGGCAGATAGGCCAAGCGTATCGGACAGCGAGTATGACAGACTCTATCGTGAGTTAGCGGAGTTAGAAGAAAAGTACCCAACCGATATCCTGCCTGACAGTCCGACGCATCGGGTGGGAGGGAAGATTTTAGAAGGATTTGAAAAATATCCACACCAGTATCCTCTCTTTAGTTTGCAGGATGCTTTTTCACGTGAAGAATTAATAGCCTTTGACCAGCGAGTTCGTAAGGAGTTTCCTCAGGTCTCTTATCTTTGTGAGCTCAAGATTGACGGGCTCTCTATTTCCCTGACCTATGAAAAGGGAATATTGGTAGCAGGGGCGACTCGGGGGGACGGCTCTGTTGGTGAAAACATCACTGAAAATCTCAAGCGGGTCAAGGATATTCCGCTGACCTTGAAAGAGCCGCTGGACATTACCGTTCGAGGAGAGTGCTACATGCCCAAGGCTTCCTTTGATGCGGTCAATCAGCTGCGGCAGGAGAATGGTGAGCCAGAGTTTGCCAATCCTCGAAATGCGGCAGCGGGAACCTTGCGCCAGCTGGATACAGCAGTTGTGGCCAAGCGCAATCTAGCAACCTTCCTCTACCAAGAAGCCAGTCCGACTCAGGCTGACAGCCAAGAAGAAGTCTTAAACAAGCTGGCAGATTTGGGCTTTTCAGTCAATCCTACTCATATTCTGGCGGATTCTATCGAAGCAGTTTGGAAGTTTATCGAAAAGATTGCTCAGGAGCGAGACAGTCTGGCTTATGAGATTGACGGTATTGTCATCAAGGTTAATGACTTGGCGGTGCAAGAGGAGCTTGGCTTTACTGTCAAGGCACCTAAGTGGGCTATCGCCTATAAGTTTCCAGCTGAGGAAAAGGAAGCCCAGCTTCTATCTGTTGACTGGACAGTGGGTCGGACGGGAGTTGTGACTCCGACAGCTAATCTGACGCCTGTCCAGCTAGCGGGAACGACAGTTAGCCGAGCGACCTTGCACAATGTGGACTACATTGCCGAGAAGGATATTCGTCAGAAAGACACCGTTATCGTCTATAAAGCAGGAGATATTATTCCAGCTGTCTTGCGAGTGGTCGAGTCCAAGCGGGTGTCAGAAGAGGCTTTGGAAGTGCCAAGCCATTGTCCAAGCTGCGAGAGTGAGCTAGTGCACTTTGAAGACGAAGTGGCTCTGCGCTGCATTAACCCGCTCTGTCCAGCCCAAATCAAGGAAGGTTTGATTCACTTTGCCAGCCGGGATGCCATGAATATTACTGGCCTAGGTCCAGCAGTGGTAGAGAAGCTCTTTGCTCAAAATCTGGTCAAAGATGTGGCTGGAATCTATCGGCTGACGGTAGAAAATTTACTAGAACTAGAGAACTTTAAGGAAAAATCAGCAAATAAATTGTATACTGCTATTCAAGCTTCCAAAGAAAACTCGGCTGAACGCCTCTTGTTCGGTTTGGGGATTCGCCATGTGGGAAGCAAGGCCAGTCGAATTTTGCTGGAGAAATTTCATGATATTCCTAAGTTGTCTCAGGCCAGCCAAGAAGAAATTGCAGCTATTGACAGCCTTGGAACTGTGATTGCTCAAAGCCTGCATACCTATTTTGAGCAGGAAGGCTCTCAGATTCTTTTGGCGGAGCTGCAGGAAGCAGGTGTGAATCTAGACTATCTGGGACAAAAAGCAGCAGCTGATGCAGCCCTATCTGGTATGACGGTTGTCTTGACTGGTAAATTACAAAAATTGACACGCAATCAAGCTAAAGAAAAATTGCAGAGTCTAGGTGCTAATGTTTCCGGATCTGTTTCTAAAAAAACGGATCTGGTAGTGGCTGGCCAAGATGCCGGCAGCAAGCTGGCCAAGGCTCAGGAGTTGGGAATTGAAATTCGGGATGAAGATTGGCTTGATAGCTTATGAGGCTGAAGTATGAAGGATAAGATTAAACGAGCACGATTGATTTATAACCCGACTTCGGGACAGGAAATTATTAAGAAAAATATAGCGGAAGTTCTGGATGTTTTGGAGGATGTGGGCTATGAAACCAGCGCCTACCAGACCACTCCAGCGCCTCTTTCTGCTCAAAAAGAAGCTGAAAGAGCAGCAAAAGCAGGATTTGATTTGATTATTGCGGCAGGCGGCGACGGTACCATCAATGAGGTAGTTAATGGCGTGGCGAATCTGGATGAACGGCCTAAACTGGCCTTTATTCCAACTGGCACAACCAACGATTATGCGCGTGCTCTGAAGATTCCCATGGGAGATCCGGTAGCGGCAGCCCGCATTATTGAAAAGAACCAGACCATAAAGATGGATATTGGCCGGGCCTATGGGAACAAGTATTTTATCAATATTGCAGCAGCTGGAACCTTAACAGAGCTGACTTATAGCGTACCTAGCGAGGTCAAATCCCGCCTAGGCTACTTTGCCTATGTCGCAGAAGGAGCAAAAAAGCTCCCTCGCTCTAAGTTCCGCAAGGTCCGTATCAAGCACGATCACGGTGTCTTTGAAGGGAAGATTTCGCTGATGTTTGCGGCTCTGACCAACTCTATTGGTGGTTTTGAAAAGCTAGCGCCAGATACTAAATTAGACGACGGGAATTTTACCTTGATTTTGGTCAAGACAGCCAATCTCTTTGATATGCTGAGCCTGATGATGCAGGCTATCAATGGTGGTCAACACGTAGGGGACATCAATGTAGAATACCTCAAAACAAGCAAGCTGCAGCTAGAAATTTTAGACAAAAAAGGTCCATTTATGCTGAATTTGGATGGAGAATACGGCGGTGATACGCCTGTTGAACTGGAAGTGCTGCACGGACATTTGGAATTTTTTGCCAATATCGATGAAATCAGTCAGACGGCCCTTTCAATAGAATAATTATAGATGAGAGATGAAAGAACATGCTAGACTATAAAGTCTTAGTCCATTACCACAATCCTACTGGAGATTATTTCTCCTATGATATGTGGCAGTGGCAAATAAACCAATGGGGAAAGGAAGCAGCCTTTTCCAAACTTGATTATTTTGGTATTCAGGGAGAATTATCATTTGAGACTTGGGAGCCCTTAAATCACGCTCATGTGATTATCAAACGTTCAGACTGGTCTAGCCAGTCCTGTGACTATCATATTGATTTGTTGCCTCCTCATCTGGTGACGGAGATTTGGCTGATTGAGGGAGATGCTCAGGTGTATTATTCCCTGCAGGCTGCAACGACAAGTCACCAGTATTCACGCCGGCGTCCGCATAACTTTGATATGGCCTTGAGAACAGACTATTTTGATGAATGCTGGGGCTATCAAGGCTGGTTGGGACACCGTCAGACGGACGGCGAACATACTTTCAAAGTTTGGGCACCGACAGCTAGGAAGGTAGAGTTGGTAGTCTATGAATCGGCTGACAATCAAGCTCCTGTTTATAGAATCTTCCCAATGCAAAAAGGAGACCGATATTCTCACGACCATAAGGAAAACACCATTGGTGTCTGGTCAACTGAAATAGCAGAAGACTTGACCGGAAAGACCTATCACTACCATGTTAGCTTTGAATACCGCAATTTCTATACTCGAGATCCCTATACCACTGCAACCAGTCCAGATGGCAAGCGCTCAGCGATTCTTGGAGCGGATGAGACAGAAGTAGCTGGTTTTCAAGTTCTGCAAGGCAAAGAAGCCGTCTGGCGTTTGGACAATCCAAATCAGGCAGTGATTTATGAGATGCACATTCGGGATTTGACCAAGTCGGAGACTTCAGGCGTGGACAGTCAGCTGTGCGGGACCTTCTTGGGAGCCTGTCAAAAAGGCACTACCAATCATCAAGGGCAAAAGACAGGCTTTGACTATATCAGTGATTTAGGCGTTAATGTCGTCCAGCTTCAGCCTGTCTCTGACCGTCACAAGGACTATGATGAAAATGGAGAGCTAATCTACAACTGGGGCTATGACCCGCAGAACTATCATGCTCCAGAGACGAGCTTTTCCAGCAATCTTGCTGACCCAGCGCAGGCTATCCGTGATTTGAAAACAATGATTCAGGCCTACCATGATGCGGGAATCTCTGTGACACTGGATGTTGTCTACAATCACATCTACTCGACCTATGACTCAGCTTTTCAGGCTACGGTACCGGATTATTATTATCGGATGAATCCTAACGGCTCTTTCCAAAATGGAACTGGAGTGGGGAGTGAGACGGCCAGCGAGCACGAAATGTTTCGCAAGTTTATGATTGACTCTCTGCTTTACTGGGTAAAGGAGTTCAATGTAGATGGCTTCCGCTTCGATTTGATGGGAATTCATGATGTAGAAACGATGAATGCTATTCGTCAAGCTATGGATGAGGTGGATCCGCGAATCCTGCTCTATGGAGAAGGCTGGGATATGGGGACGGGCCTGAGACCAGAAGACAAGGCCAAAAAGGACAATGCTTATCAGTTGCCGCGGATTGGATTTTTCAATGATACAGAGCGAGATGCAGTCAAGGGAGCAGAAGTTTACGGTGGCATCAAGGCTGGTTTTGTCAGTGGTCAGGCGACGGAGGATATCGTTGCTAAGTCTATCCTTGGCAGCAGTGAGCTAGGCAGCTATCTCAGTCCTGATCAAGTCCTTAACTATGTGGAGGCTCACGATAATTTCAATCTGCATGATTTGCTTGCGGAGCTGCATCCCGACGATGATGCTCTGACTCGCACCAAGCGGATTGAGCTAGCAACTGCCATGAACCTACTCATGCAAGGTATGGCTTTCATGGAGGTTGGACAGGAATTTTCTCGTACCAAGCTCGTAGCTACGGGGGAGGACGGCCAAGTCCTGCATAGCGATCGCGAAAGGGCTATGAACAGCTACAATGCACCAGATGCAGTCAATCAGGTGAATTGGGATATTTTGCAGGACCATCAAGAGAGTATTGATTTTATCAAGGACATCATTCGCCTCAAGACAAGCTGCAAGGCCTTTTCTTATCAGACCTATGAAGACATTTATAAGCATGTCTTTGTCCAATCAGCAGAGCAGGGCAGTGGCTTAATTATTTTTGAGATTAAGGATGACAAGCATTACCAAGTTATTTTTAATGCCAGTGGCCTACCCTATTATCTGCCTAATGCAGATAAGCTGCGCCTCCTAGTAGGCAATAGTCGTCACAAGAAGCCTTTCTATGTTGAAAATCTGACGGTTTCTGTTTTTGAAGTTATTCAATAAGTTATTAGCTACATAAAAAGCGGCTCTTTGTCAACTGTAGTGGGTTGATGAAAAGTTATAATCTGGAGAGGACTAAATCAGTCCTCTCCTTTTTGATATTCAAAGCGATGAGGATTCTAGTTTTAAAATTGTCAAAGTTCCGAAAGCCAAAAGCATTTCGCTCATTCCTACAGTGGTTTTACCCACTACAGAAATTATAGAGCTACTTTTTCTACCACTTACCTGCAGAAACTTACCACTTACCGAAAAAGGGTAGATTTGGCGCTGCCCTTTTGTTAGGATAAGGGTGCAAAGGGGAAGGCAGTTTAAATTCTAAGGAGGCAATCATGAAAACATCATTTTTGAAAAGCGCTGTGGCGCTGGTAACATGTGGCTTGGTGGCTTTTGGAGCAGCGCAAGTTCGAGCTGACCAGCAAAAATTGCCGTCGGGCACGCCTTATGACCAAATCGGTCAGAAAATTGAAAATTTCCACAAGGAACACGAAAAACCAGCGCGGGACTGGCGGCAGCAGTCTTTGATAAGGACGGCCAAACCATTTACCAAAAGAACTTTGGCTATATGGACAAGGAAAAGAAGCTGGCTGTGGACGACAGTTCAGTTTTCGAGTGGGGCTCTGCCACCAAACTGACCGTCTGGCTCAGCGTCATGCAGCTCTGGGAAGAAGGAAAAATTGACCTAAAAACAGATATAAAAGAGTATCTGCCCAAGGATTTCCTGAAACACCTCAAATACGACAAGCCCATTACCATGCTTGACCTCATGAACCACCAAGCGGGTTTTGATGAAACGCCGCTGAGCACAGGAGCAGGCAAGAGCTTGGAAGAATTACTAAAAAGCCAGCCCGCTCAAACTTATGAGCCAGGGACGGTGACATCCTATTCCAATTACAGTACAGCTCTAGCAGGCTATATCGTGGAGCGCATCAGCGGACAGGACTTTGCGGCTTATGTCCACGAGCATATTTTTCAGCCCTTGGGTATGGAACACACCGCTCTCTTACCTGATTTGTCGGACAATACCTATGTCCGAGACAAGCGGCAGGGCGAGAAAACCTATGATACAAATGGAAACTTATATCTAGATAAATTGCTTCCCGCAGATATTTATCCAGCGGGACAGGCGACAGGGACTTTTGCCGATTTCAAACGGTTCGCGCAAGCTCTTTTGAGAAAGGAAAAGCTCTTTAAGCGCCCAGAAACCTGGAATGAACTGTATCAGACAACTTCTACATTCTCAGATAAAGCAGTCGCTAAGAACGCTCACGGCTTTTGGGTGACAGAGTATGAGACAGGGGCGATTTTAGGACACGGCGGCTATTCTTTTGCCGGTTTTTCCACCCTGATTTCGCTAGATTTCAAATCGGGTATTGGCATGGTTACTATGGTAAATCAGAGAGAAGAAGCCACCTATTCTTTTGGTCTACCCGATTTGGTCTTTGGTAAGAAAAAGCAAGCCCCTAGCCAGTCTCAAAAAGACTTTCAAGAGGGCATGTATCGAACTTCTCGCTCCATTCAGCAAGGCCCGACCTCTATTTCGCGCCTTGCCCCCGCTTATACCTTTTATGTGAAAGATGTGATAAAAGACGGTCATTTATTAGTCAGCAACTATTGGCTTTTGCAACAGCGCCAAGGCCGAACAGAAGTTGAAACAACCTATAATCATTTAGAAAAGCTCTCGCTTTGGGAGGTGATAAAGGATTATGGCTCTGTCGCTCTGCTGGGTCTTGCAGTTGTTTATGCTGTGCTTGTTCTTTTGTTAGCTGCTTTGGGTAAGGTGTATCGCTTGCTTTTTGGGAAAAAAAGTAAAAGAGCGACTCCAAGAAGTTGGAAAATTTGGCATTATGGCACTTGCGGACTGATTTTGGTTAGCCTAGTCAATCTAGCAGGTCTCGTCATAGTTGCCGTTTCGGGGAAGTACATGCCCGATTATCGCTGGCAAGCCATTCTCTTTGCCCTGCTTGCACTGATTTTCTTAGTCAATGCTGGGTTGCCAATCTTTCTGCGTTCAAAATTCCAAGTGAGCAAGGGTCGAAAAATCTTGACCTACTTGACCAGCAGCGCTTCACTTATCGTCGTTCTCAATATCCTTTATTGGAGCCTTTACCAGTGGTGGGCACTTTAATAGAAAGGTAAGTATCATGAAAACATCATTTTTTAAACATTGCTTAACTGTGCTGACTTGCGGCTTGCTCGCTCTGGGAGCTGGTCACGCTTACGCTGACCAGCAGAAGTTGCCGTCAGGCACGCCTTACGACCAAATTGGTCAGAAAATTGAGGATTACTACAAGGAACACGAAAAAACCAGTGCGGGACTGGCGACATCTGTTTTTGACAAGGACGGACAAACCATTTACCAAAATAATTTTGGCTATGTAGACAAGGAAAAAAAGTTGGCGGTGGATGACAACTCAGTTTTCGAGTGGGGCTCTGCCACCAAGTTGACCGTCTGGGTCAGCGTCATGCAGCTTTGGGAAGAAGGCAAGATTGACCTTAAAACAGATATAAAAGAGTATCTGCCCAAGGATTTTCTCAAAGGCAAGCTCACATACGACAAGCCAATCACCATGCTGGATCTGATGAACCACCAAGCAGGCTTTGGAGACACGGGGCTTGCCAAGGGAACTAGTAAGAACTTGGGAGATACGCTCAAAAAAGTACATATCTATCAAGCCTATGAGCCGGGAACAGTGACAGCCTACTCTAACTTTGGGACGGCTCTGGCAGGATATATCGTCGAGCGGATTAGCAGACAATCTTATGCTGACTATGTCCACGAGCATATCTTTGAACCTTTAGATATGAGGCACACCGCTCTCTTACCCGATTTATCAGATAATCCCTATGTAGTAGAAAAACGTAAGGAAGTCAAAGGTTACACTAGAGACGGTCGGTTGATTGGCGAAGCTCCATATCTAATAGAAATGTACCCTGCTGGGCGAGCAACAGGAACCTTGGAAGATTTCAAGGCATTCGCTCAGGCACTCCTGCAAAAGAAGACACTTTTTAAGCGTTCAGAGACTTGGGACACCCTTTATACAGCAACCTCTAACTATCCTGATAGCGATCTTCCTACCAATGCTCATGGTTTTTGGAGTGACCTTTATCAAGACCAAGTTATCCTCGGGCACGGTGGTAATACAGCTGGTTTTTCATCAAGTTTGACCTTAGACTTAAAATCAGGTATCGCTGCTGTCATTTTAACGAACCAACTGGGCGAGAAAAATTATGTTGAGAAAATTCCCGAGCTGGTCTATGGGCAAAAGAAAGATGTTCCCAACAAAAAGAAAGAAGAACTCAAACCCGGCTTTTATCGTGACGCTAGTCAATTCTTTGGGCCTTTATCCATTGCGCGACTAAATATGGCGACCTTCTATATTGATAAAAATAGTGAAAATCGATTTTACTGGAGCTTGGAGAAAGTCGGTAAGCGAGAATTTATCAAGCGCCCAGTTTCTGATTACTTTAAACTATCTAACTGGGAAGTTGCCAAAGAATTCGGCAGTGTCATCCTATGGGGGTTAGCAATCTTCTATGCTCTTCTTAGTTTGGTATCTGCTTTACTGGTCAAGCTCTACCGGCTCCTTGCCAAGCGGACAAACCGCAAACCTGTGACACTTGCTTGGTCGCTCTGGCATTATCTGACTTGCGGACTTGTTTTGTCCACTGTACTCATAACCATTCTCATCGTGCAATATAATATGAACATCAGCGGCTCGCCAAATAACAGTGCTTGGCTCTATGTCATCTTTGCAATAACGGGTCTGCTGCTTCTTGCTAGTTCTGTTTTGCCAATTCTTCTGCGTTCAAAATTCCAAGTCAGCAAAGGCAGAAAAATCTTGACCTACTTGACCAGCAGCGCTTCACTTATCGTCGTTCTCAATATCCTTTATTGGGGCCTGTACCAATGGTGGGCACTTTAATAGAAAGGTAAGTATCATGAAAACATCATTTTTGAAGAGCACTGTGGCGCTGCTGACTTGCGGCTTGCTCGCTTTTGGAGTAGCGCAAGTTCGAGCCGATGAGCAAAAATTGCCGTCGGGGACATCTTACGACCAAATCGGACAGAAGATTGAGGATTATTATCAGAAAAACGAGAAAACCAGCGCAGGACTGACAACATCTATTTTTGATAAGGACGGTCAAACCATTTACCAAAATAATTTTGGCTATGTAGACAAGGAAAAAAAGTGGGCGGTGGATGACAACTCAGTTTTCGAGTGGGGCTCTGTAACGAAATTAACCGTCTGGGTCAGCGTCATGCAGCTCTGGGAAGAGGGGAAAATTGACCTAAAAACCGACATCAAAGAGTATCTGCCCAAGGATTTTCTCAAAAGCAAGCTCAAATTTGACAAACCCATTACCATGCTTGACCTCATGAACCACCAAGCAGGCTTCGCAGATGTTGACTTGGCCAAAAATGAAGACAAAGACCTAGCCCATACGCTACAAAAGGCGCCGATTATTCAAGCCTATGAGCCGGGGACAATAACTGCTTATTCCAATTTTGGAACGGTGCTTGCTGGCTACATCGTCGAGCGGATTAGCGGACAATCTTACGCTGACTATGTGCACGAGCATATTTTTCAGCCCTTAGGTATGAAGCACACCGCTATTTTGCCCGATTTTTCGGATAATGACTATGTGGTCGAAAAACGCAAGGAAATCAAGGGCTACACCTCAGACGGTCAGCTGATTGGCGAGGCAAACAAGCCTAATCCTTACTATCCGAGCGGGCGAGCAACAGGAACTTTGAAAGACTTTAAGACCTTTGCCCAAGCACTCCTGCAAAAGAAGACACTTTTTAGGCGCGCGGAAACTTGGGACACCCTTTATACGGCGACTTCGACTTTTCCTGATAGCAAACTCCCAATCAATGCTCACGGATTTTGGAGTGACCTTTATCAAGACCGCGTTATCCTCGGTCACGGTGGTAATACGGCTGGCTTTTCATCCATATTAACTTTGGATTTCAAATCAGGTATCGCTACCGTCATTTTAACCAATCAACAATACGAAAGTAACTATCTTAAAAAAATTCCTGAGCTGATTTATGGAAACAAGGCACCTACTTCAGAGAAGATAAAAGCAGAGTTTAAACCGGGCGTTTATCGCTCAAGTCGCGTTTTCACCAATGCCTTATCAATCACGCGCATTGCTCCGCCAATAACTAACTATCTTGAGAAAAATAGTAAATTTGTCACTCAAAAATACTGGGAATTGGAGAAAAACGGCAAGCAAGAACGGCTGAAATTGCCTATCGCAGACTACCTTAAACTTTCCACATGGGATGTAGTCAAGGATTACGGCAGTCTCGTCTTGTGGTGCCTCGCTGCTTTCTATGCCCTCCTCATCCCTGTATCTGCTTTACTGGTCAAACTCTATCGGCTTCTTTTCAAGCGGAAAAATCACAAACTTACACCGCTTGCTTGGTCGCTCTGGCAATACCTGACTTGCGGGTTCATTCTATCTACCATGCTCCTGCTTTACTTTTTTATCCAAAGCGTCCTGAGTCTACATTCCTCACCAAACAGCCGTGTTTGGCTTTCTATGGGCTTTGCAGCTGTGGGAGTTAGCCTCCTGGTTAGCCTTATTGCCTCATTCTTCCTGCGCTCAAAATTCCAAGTGAGCAAGGGTCGAAAAATCTTGACCTACTTGACCAGCAGCGCTTCGCTTATTACAATACTCAATCTCCTCTACTGGTCTCTTTATCAGTGGTGGACGCTCTATTAAAAGAAAGGAAAGCTATGACCCATTCTCAAAAAATCGAAACGATGATCCGAAATGGCTCCGACCAGCTCTACACCATCTGCTACCCCAATCCCGACAAAGAAACGATTATCTTGCTACACGGTGGACCGGGAACGCCTGATGACTTCAAGCTCTTTATCCCTAAGCTCGAAAAAGATTATCAACTGATTGTCTTTCACCAGCGGGGAACGAGGAAATCGCCCTGTCCGAGTGGCGACTACAGCATGGAGGCCTACATTGCAGACATCAACACAATCGCCGACCACTTCAATGTAGATATATTTCACCTTTTGGGGCATTCCTGGGGTGGATTGTACGCGCAAATCTACGCCAGCAAAATCCCTGAGCGGGTTCTTAGTCTCTTTCTTTCCTCTCCGGGAACAGGCACGAGCAAGCAGTGGCAGCAAATGGAAAAAGAGATGATGAATTACAATAAAAATCACTGCACGACTATCGAATGGCTAAAAATGGGAATCTATTCTCTGCTCGGCAATCTTGGTAGTTCCAAGGCTTCGCAAGCTCTCTTTCGCCAAGTTGTCCGTAATTACAATGCCGACTATCCAGCCTTTCATGATGTGAAACTAGACATGAGCAATGTTTCAGTCCAAGCAGGCAATCAGACAAGAAAGGAAATTATGGCCTATCCTCTCTTGCCCCGACTAGAAGATCCTGCTTTTCCTATTACCGTGACTTTCGGTGACAATGATATTTTTGGTGCTAGCATGCACTTTGTCATCAGCCGCTATCCCAGCGCTCAGGTGTTCACCATTAAAAACAGCGGCCACTTCCCATTTCTCCACAATCCAGAAGACTACTTTGCTATCTTGCACCAGCATTTTCAACCTTAGCATGAGCCTCTAAAGTTTTCCAACTTTAGAGGTTTTCACTTATCTGCAACTTATCCCTTTTTTTCGGGCTCTTTGTCAACTGTAGTGGGTTGATGAAAAGTTATAATCTGGAGAGGACTAAATCAGTCCTCTCCTTTTTGATATTCAAAGCGATGAGGATTCTAGTTTTAAAATTGTCAAAGTTCCGAAAGCCGAAAGCGTTTCGCTTGATGACCTTGATGAGGTTGTTAGTAGCTTCTAGTTTTGCGTTTGAGTAGGGCAGTTCCAGCGCGTTCAAGATCTTGTCCTTATCTTTCATAAAGGTCTTAAAAACAGTTTGAAAGATAGGCTTCACACACGAAATGTTATCTTCAATGAGTCCAAAGAAATGTTCAGCTTGTTTCTTTTGAAAATGAAAAAGTAAGAGTTGGTAGAGTTTATAGTGTTCTCTGAGTTCTTGAGAGTACGAGAGAATCTTTTCAAGAATCTCTTTATTAGTTAAGTGCATGCGAAAAGTTGGACGATAAAAACGTTTATGGCTTAGTTTTCGACTATCCTGTTGAATGAGTTTCCAGTAGCGTTTGATGGCCTTATATTTGTACGATTTTCTATCCAACTGATTCATGATTTGGATGCGGAGGCGGTTCATAGCCCGGCTGAGATGTTGTACAATGTGAAAACGATCAAGGACGATGTTAGCGTTTGGAAATAGTTTTCTGGCAATATCGTAGTAGGGGCTAAACATGTCCATTGTAATGATTTTCACGCTATTTCGGACCTGTCTGGAATAGCGCAGGAAGTGATTGCGAATCGTTGCTTGAGTCCGCCCATCTTAAGATAGCTATAATCTTTCTGGAATCGAAATCCTGTGCAATAAAGCTCATCTCTATCTGCCGATTGAAACAGTCACTTCCCTGACTGTTTCCACATCCCAGCTCATGTGTTCTGGAAGGTAGTTGAGGTTCGCCTTGAACTCAAACTCTTTCAATTTACGAATGATGGTGGAAGTGGAGATAGCTAGGCTTTCAGCGATAGCTGTCATAGGGACTTTCTCGATTAGCTTTTGAGCGATTTTCTGCTTGACGATGGTTGCGATTTGGTGATTCTTCTTGACTAAGGAAGTCTCAGCGACAGCCACTTTCCTGCAGACTTTACAGCGGAAACGGCGTTTCTTTAACCGAATCAGGGTTTTGTATCCCGCACACTCTAGATAAGGTATTTTCGATTCTTTCTGGAAGTCATATTCAGCCATTTGTCCTTGGCAGTGAGGGCATTTAGGAGCTAGATAATCTAGCTTAGCGGTGATTTCTTTATGAGTTCCAGCATCTAGAACATCCAAGATAGTGATGTTAGGGTCTTTTATTCCCAGTAAGTTTGTGATAAAATTGAACTGTTCCATAAGAGTCTTTCTAATGATAGTTTCATCGCTTTTCATTATAGGACTTATGGGACTTTTTTTCTACAACAAAAGAGACTCCATCATTCCTACAGCGGTTTTACCCACTACAGAAATTATAGAGCCTGAAAAGCCTTAAGTCCATTGGACTTAAGGCTTTTGCTATCTATGGATTGGCTGTGGAACTAGAGCTGGAAGAGCTTGAGTCTTCTTGACTGCTGTCTTCGTCGCTGCTGCTAGTTTGGAACTGCTCTGGATGCAGTGCCCTATAGCTTGGCGAATTAAATAGATCCACAGTGGAGACATTGCCTCGCTTGGAGTAAAGACTGGTTGATTGGTCGCCTTTTTCTTTTTCAATAGCCAACAAGGCTTTCATTGAATTGAGATAAGAGTAATCTTTAGGGTTGACCTTGCCTAAGTCATTTCCTTTGTAGAAGCGAATCAAGTCACCGGTTTGAATAGCGTCACTCATCTTCAGCTGAGTATTGGCGGCATTACGAATCTCATCTAGCTCTTTCTTGATGGTTTCGTCTGGATTGGTAATTTCCTCACCGGTCTGGGTGTAGTAGGTTCGTCCGTTGAAGCTAGTGTATTTTGGAGTGACAAAGTTATTGCTGGATCGGAATGCTGTGATTTGTTGATGCTGAGATGACAGCAGGTCTTGTCCAACCTGAAGGTAGTTTTTAGAGTCAATGCCCAGCAAATGCTCCAATGTTGGCAGCATATCCACTTGACCGCCGTAGGTATCAATGATCTTTCCTTTGTCCATGCCAGGTACCACTACCATGTATGGTACGCGCTGCATCATAGCATTGTCATAATTGGACCAAGTCTCAGAGGATTTGCCTACAAGAGGGGCCAAGTTAGGATTGCGGGTTTGGGAAATTCCAAAATGGTCTCCATAGAGAACGATAATAGAGTTGTCATAGAGGCCAGATTCTTTGAGATAATCAAACAAGGCCTTAACAGAAGAATCTAGATAGTTGGCAGTGGCAAAGTAGCCGTTGATGGTTTCATCCTTGGTCTTAGCCAGCGGGAAGCCAATCTCGTCACCAATCAAGCTAGTCGTGTAAGGATAGTGGTTGGAAACCGTGATATACTTAGCATAGAAAGGCTGCTGCAGGTGTTCCAGATATTTGATGGAATCTTTCAGCATAATCTTGTCGTTCAAACCATACTGGAAAGAGTTGGTGTCGTCCTGCTTGGTAAAGTAAGACGCATCGAAGAAATAGTTATAACCCCATTGCTTGTAAGCTGTATTGCGGTTCCAGAAGCTTCCAGTATTTCCATGGAAAACAGCAGAAGTGTAGCCGCCGTTTTTGGAAAGAATAAAAGGTGCAGCTTGCTGGGTATTGGTACCACCGTAGTTGACCATGAAGGATCCTTGATTGAGACCGAAGAGCCCAGTTTCAATCATAGTTTCAGCATCAGAAGTCTTACCAGCCTTGACCTGGTTGAAGACATTAGAGAAAGCCAGAGTCGAATTGGAGTGGTAGAGGGAGTTGAGAAAAGGTGTCACCTCGTACTCTTTCCCATCTGCCTGCAGCTTATAGTCAATCAGGAACTGCTGGAAGCTTTCCAGATGGACATAGATAACATTGCGACCCTTGGCAATCCCGTAATATTCTGGATTAGGCTCCGCATAGTGGGATTGGATATATTCTGTTACTGGTTCCAAGTCTTTTTCAGAAGCTTTGGAGCGCTCACGATTGGCGGTATATGTCTGGTTAGCACTGTAACCTAGAAAGGCTGGCAAGCCCAGAGCACGAACAACATAATAGTTGGAAAATCCACGTGACAAGAGCTCAGGCCGGTCAATTTCAGCCAAGAAAAGGTTGGCAGAGAAAAGCATGGCGGACAGGGAGGTCACAGCAAAGCTGGCGCGTTTATTGAAAGGCCTGTCATCCATGCGGATGTATTTCTTAAAGAATAAGAAGGCCAAAATCGGGAAATCAATCAGATAAAGAATATCCCAAGGGCGGAAGAGCTCAAGTGCTGCTTCCCCAAGTCCAGCTGAAACGCTGCTAGAAGCCAGCATAGTATTGACTGTGACAAAGTCACTGAACTCGCGGTAGTAAATGGAGTTAGATACCAGCCAAGCAAAGAGGAGAAGATAGATTCCGAAGGCTAGGCTGTAGAATAATTTGGTTCGTTTTACATAAAGTGCCAGTCCTAGCAGCAAGAGGCTGATAGGGAAAGGGTTTATAATAGCTAAAAATACTTGATAGGCACCTTGAATATCAAGGTTGAAATCAATCGTGTAGGCCCACATGGTTTTTATCCAATAGAGGACCAGTAAAATCAAGACAAAACCTAGTCTCGTACTCATGAAATTGAGTAAATTCTTGGTTATTTTTTTCACAAAAAGTTACTTCCTTGTCTTATTTCCTAAAAATTTTCTCCTCTAAGTATAACATAATTTCTCCAGTTAAGGAAAATTTGAGCCGCATTTGAGATATTTTAAATCGGCGAAATTGTAATATTTCTATAAAAGCCTTATCCCCTCTATGGAGAGGTTTATAGTCGTTTTGCACTCGTTTGTGAAATCTTTTATTAACTCAAATGTAAAATATGTTTTGAGAATTTTCACAATCTTTGGTATAATATAATTTATGAATAAACTTACTGTTAGTCAAGAGGCAGAAGAAAAACTGAGAAAGGGCATTCTTTTATTAGATAAAAAGGATTTTGGCGCTCTTTCGCTTCAAAATCAATGTGTGGAGCTGCAAAACCGTCAGGGAAAGTTCTTAGGCACAGCTTATCTCTCTCCGCAGAATAAAGGAGTAGGCTGGCTGATTTCCCAGAAGAAGGTAGAGCTGAACTCGGATTTCTTTCAAGGCCTCTTTGAGCAGGCTAAGAGCAGACGTTCTACTTATTTCCATTCGTCTGACACGACAGCCTTTCGACTCTTTAATCAAGAGGGGGATGGCTTCGGCGGCTTCACGGTGGATTTCTACAATGACTTTGCGCTTTTTTCTTGGTACAATGACTTTGTCTTTGCTATCAAGGAGCAGATTCTGACAGCCTTCGCTAAGGTTTTCCCAGAGATTCAGGGAGCTTATGAAAAGATTCGTTTCAAGGGTTTGAACTACGAATCGGCCTATCTCTATGGAGCGGAAGCACCGGAAACCTTCACAGTCTTGGAGAATGGTGTTCGCTATCAGGTTTTTTTGAATGATGGTCTTATGACCGGTATCTTTCTGGATCAGCACGATGTGCGTGCAAGTCTGGTAGATGGTCTGGCTGCTGGTAAAAGTTTACTCAATATGTTTTCCTACACAGCAGCTTTTTCAGTAGCAGCAGCTATGGGCGGTGCCAGTCAGACGGTCTCTGTGGATTTAGCCAAGCGCAGCCGTGAGCTGTCAGAAGCTCATTTTCTGGCCAATGGTTTGACACTGGATCAGCATCGCTTTCAGGTGATGGATGTCTTTGATTATTTCAAATACGCTAAGCGTCACGATCTAAACTTTGATGTCATTGTGATAGATCCGCCTAGCTTTGCTAGAAATAAAAAGCGCACATTCTCAGTTGCTAAAGATTATCATCGTTTGGTTGCACAAGCTTTGGAAATCCTGAATCCTCAGGGAATCATGATTTTAAGTACCAATGCAGCTAATCTTTCCAAAAGTAAGTTTAAACAAGAAATTGAAAAAGGCCTTGCCGGCAGAAAGCACCGCTATCTTGCGGAGTATGGCCTGCCAGCAGACTTTGTCTATAATAAAAAAGACGGGAGCAGTAATTACCTCAAGGTATTTACAATAAAGGTGGACCAATGAAATTAGTCGTTTCTGTAATGCCCAAGAGTTTAGAAGAAGCTCAAGAAATTGATGTATCACGCTACGAAGATGCGGATATTATTGAATGGCGGGCAGATTTTCTGGCCAAGGATGACATTTTAAATGTTGCGCCAGCTATTTTTGAAAAATTTGCCGGACGTGAATTGATTTTCACCTTGCGGACCCGTCAGGAAGGCGGAGAAATCGAACTGTCCGATGATGAATATGTAGCTCTCATCAAGGAAGTAGCCGGGTTTTACCAGCCGGATTATATCGATTTTGAATATTTCTCTCACAAGGGGAAATTTGAAGAGATGCTGGAGTTTCCTAATCTGGTGCTGAGCTACCACAACTTTGAGGAGACGCCTGAAAATATGATGGAAATCCTGTCTGAGCTGACTTCTCTGACCCCTAAGGTTGTCAAGGTTTCTGTCATGGCTCACAATGAGCAGGATGTGCTGGACTTGATGAACTATACTCGCGGTTTCAAGACCTTGAATCCTGAGCAGGATTTTGTTACCATTTCCATGGGAAAAATCGGCAAAATTTCACGCATTGCGGCTGACTTGACAGGTTCCAGCTGGTCATTTGCCAGTCAGGAGATGGCGTCAGCACCTGGTCAGATTTCTCTGAGCAATATGAAGAAAATCCAGGAGATTTTGAATGAGAATTAATGGCCACACCCGCATGGCTGCTGTGGTTGCCAAGCCAATTAAGCACAGTATTTCTCCTCTTATTCACAATATGGCTTTTGAAAAGACTGGTGTCAATGGTGTCTATCTAGCTTGGGAAGTAGAAGCAAAGGATCTGCAGGCCAGTATAGAAAATATCCGCAGATTCGATATGTTTGGTGTCAATCTTTCCATGCCCTATAAGCAGGAAGTGATACCTTATCTGGACGAGCTTGATGTCAGCGCCCGCCTTATCGGAGCGGTCAATACGGTTGTGAATAAAAATGGAATTTTAGTTGGTTATAACACAGATGGCAAGGGATTTTTTAAGAGCTTGCCTTCTTTTGCTATTCGGGGCAAAAAAATGACGATTTTGGGAGCAGGCGGAGCAGCGACAGCTATTATTGCTCAAGCAGCTTTGGACAATGCCGAGGAAATTTTTGTTTTTACCCGGAAGGCTTCCTATGAGAAGACAGTCAGCAAAATGGAAGTTATCGGCCACCAAACCGAGAGTCGTATCCAAGTACTAACCTTGGAGGATACGGATAGCTTGCAGGATAAAATCAACCAATCAGACCTTCTGGTCAATGGGACTAGTCTAGGCATGGATGGCATCAGCATGCCCCTGCCTGAACAGATTGAACTGCCCAGCCAGATTTTAGTTGCAGATGTTATCTACCAACCTTTCGAAACGCCCTTTCTCAAATGGGCCAGAAATCAAAATGTCACAGCAATCAATGGACTTGGTATGCTGCTCTATCAGGGAGCAGAAGCCTTTGAGCTTTGGACCGGCAAGCCTATGCCCAGTCAGGAAATTTGGCAATGTTTAGAAGAATTGTATAAATAAGGAGGCGCTTATGAAACTGAATGTGAATCTCCCGCATCATCCCTATGATATTCTCATCGAAAAGGGGTCTTTATCTCAGGCTGGAAGTTGGCTGAGTCAGCTTTGGCAGCCTCAGAAGGTAGTTATCGTCACGGACAATCGAGTGGCTCGACTCTATGCGGAAAAGGTCAAGCTGAGCTTGGAAGCGGCTGGATTTGAGACTTTTGTCTTTGACTTTTTGGAGGGTGAAGCCAGCAAGAACTTAAAGACAGTCAACAAAGTCTATGAGTTTTTGGTCAAGGTTGGTCTGACCCGCAGTGATGGTATCGTGGCCTTGGGAGGTGGCGTTGTTGGTGATTTGGCAGGATTTGTTGCTTCTACCTACATGCGGGGCATTCATTTCGTGCAGATTCCGACTAGTCTGACTGCTCAAGTGGACTCCTCTATCGGTGGTAAGACAGGTGTCAATACGCCTTGGGCTAAGAATATGGTCGGCACTTTTACCCAGCCTGACGGAGTTCTGATTGACCCTCAAGTTTTGCATACCTTGGGCCAGCGGGAACTAATCGAAGGCATGGGCGAGGTGGTCAAGTACGGCTTGATTGAGGATAAAGAACTCTGGGATGAGCTGTCAAAAATGTATGGAAGTCCAGAGTCGATTTTAGAGCATGCTGAAAGCATCATTTACCATTCCTGCGATGTCAAGCGTAAGATTGTGGTCGAGGACGAGCTGGATAATGGCGTCCGCCTCTATCTGAATTTCGGCCATACTATTGGGCACGCTATTGAAGCGACAGCGGGCTATGGAAAAGTCATGCACGGTGAAGCTGTGGCGATTGGCATGGTACAAGTTTCCCGCGTCGCTGAAAAGCAAGGCCTTATGCCAGCTGGGATTACAGAAGACATCATCCATATGTGTCAGAAGTTTGGCTTGCAGGTGGATTACCAGCCTTGGAATGAAGCTGCTCTCTATCAGGCACTGACCCATGATAAGAAGGCTAGAGGCAACTCTATAAAGCTAGTACTGGTGCCCGAGCTGGGCTCGGCTAGTATTCACCAGATTCCTCTGGAAGAGATGAAAGAATTTCTGAAGAAATAAGTGCCAGATGGAGTTTAAGACGATTGGACATTTTAGATGAAAAATAGACGGGGTGTCCAGTTTTTTTCCATCCCCAAAATAGGAGAAAATGTATGAGATACTTAACAGCAGGAGAATCGCACGGACCACTTCTGACAGCTATTATTGAGGGAGTGCCAGCTGGTCTTCCTTTGACCGCTGACTATATCAATGCTGAGCTCAAGCGCCGTCAGGGTGGGTACGGCCGTGGTGCCCGCATGAAGATTGAAAGCGACCAAGTCGAGATTACGTCTGGAGTTCGGCATGGCTTGACCATGGGCGGTCCGATTACCCTCAATGTTACAAATCTGGATCATCAGAAGTGGCTGGAGATTATGAGTGCGGCTGATGTGGATGAAAAGAAAAAAGGGCTGCGCAAGATTACTAAACCACGCCCTGGCCATGCGGACTTGGTTGGTGGTATGAAATACCGCTTTGACGATTTGCGAAATTCCCTTGAGCGCTCTTCTGCGCGTGAAACGACCATGCGTGTAGCAGTCGGAGCAGTAGCCAAGCGTTTGCTGGAAGAAATCGGTGTGGAGATAGCCAGCCATATCGTAACCTTTGGTGGCATTGATATTGATGTGCCAGACAATCTGACTGTAGCAGAAATCAAAGAAAGAGCTGCCCAGTCAGAGGTTTCCATTGTCAATCCCGAGCGTGAAGAAGAAATCAAGACCTACATTGACCAGATTAAGAAAGACGGGGATACCATCGGTGGTGTTATTGAGACTGTTGTTGGCGGTGTGCCGGTTGGTCTGGGCTCCTATGTCCAATGGGACAAGAAGCTGGACGCCAAGATTGCTCAAGGAGTCGTGTCCATCAACGCTTTCAAGGGAGTCGAGTTTGGCGTGGGCTTTGAAGCCGGCCGTCTCAAGGGCAGTCAAGTCATGGATGAAATCCTCTGGTCTGAGGAAGATGGCTTCACTCGCAGGACCAATAATCTAGGCGGCTTTGAGGGTGGTATGACCAATGGTCAGCCAATCGTGGTGCGTGGTGTTATGAAGCCCATTCCAACCCTTTACAAGCCACTGATGAGCGTGGATATTGAGACCCACGAGCCTTATAAGGCGACAGTGGAGCGGAGCGATCCGACGGCTCTGCCAGCGGCGGGTGTTGTCATGGAAAGCGTGGTGGCAACAGTTTTAGCCACCGAAGTCTTGGAGAAATTCTCTTCGGACAATCTGGAGGAACTAAAGGATGCGGTAACCCGCCATCGGGACTTTGTCAAGAACTTTTAGAAGTAAGGAGAAGGGCATGGAGAGAAAAACAGTCTATATCGCAGGTCTGGGACTGATTGGAGCTTCCTTGGCTCTGGGCATCAGGCGAGCTCATCCTGAGATTGAAGTTCTTGGCTATAATAGAAGTGAGGAATCGCGCAGAGTTGCATTAGAGCGGGGAATGGTAGACCGGGCAACGGATGATTTTGTCGCCTTTGCTCCATTGGCTGATGTGATTATTCTGGCTGTGCCTATCAAACAGACCATAGCATTTATCAAGGAACTAGCGGAGCTGGACCTGAAGGAGAATCTTATCATCTCTGATGCT
Organism: Streptococcus sanguinis; assembly: GCF_050220005.1. Classification (GTDB taxonomy): domain Bacteria; phylum Bacillota; class Bacilli; order Lactobacillales; family Streptococcaceae; genus Streptococcus; species Streptococcus sanguinis_Z. Next base: position 1,517,600 of record NZ_CP071413.1, on the reverse strand, counting down.
GGATCAACCAAGGCTGAGATTGTGGCAGCTGCAGAAAAGTATCTGCAGAATAAGCCCGTCCGCTTTGTCGGTGCTCATCCTATGGCCGGAAGTCATAAGACCGGAGCCAAGGCGGCCCATGTCACCCTCTTTGAAAATGCCTATTATATCTTCACCCCCTCTAATCTGACCAAGCCGGGTACGCTTGAGGAAATGAAAGATTTATTGAGTGGTCTTCAGGCTCGTTTTATTCAGGTAGATGCAGCCGAGCACGACCGAGTGACCAGTCAAATCAGCCATTTTCCGCATATCCTAGCCTCCAGCCTTATGGAGCAAGCGGCAGCTTATAGCCAAGAGCATGAGCTGACCCAGTCTTTTGCCGCTGGTGGTTTTCGAGATATGACGCGGATTGCGGAGAGTGAGCCGGGTATGTGGACCTCTATTCTCTTGACCAATCCTCAAGCTATCTTGGATCGGCTGGAAGATTTTAAAGACCAGTTGGACAAGGTTGCCGCAGCGATTGAGGCTAAGGACGAGATAGCTATCTGGGAATTTTTTGACCGAGGACGGCAGAGCCGCAAGCAGATGGAAATTCATAAACGAGCTGGTGTGGATAGCTTTTATGATCTCTTTATTGAAGTGCCTGACGAAGAAGATGCGATTTTGGGTATTTTGGAACTTCTGCGCGGAATTTCAGTCGTCAATATTCGTATTAACGAGGAAAACCGTGAAGATATCAACGGTATTCTGCAAATCACCTTTAAAAATCACCAAGATTTAGAAAAATCTGCTAAAATAGTAAGAGAACATACGGATTACCTAGTGTCCGTAGACTAATATAGATTGGAGAACTCTATGTCAAATATTTATGATTTAGCCAATGAACTGAGCAGAAATCTGCGTGATTTACCTGAGTACAAGGCAGTTGCAGAAAGCAAGAAAGCAGTGGATGCTGATAGCGAAGCGAAGGCAATTTTTACAGATTATCTGGCATTCCAGCAGGAGTTGCAACAGCTGGCTCAGACTGGTCAGGTACCGACTCAGGAGGTGCAGGACAAGATGACTGCCTTTGGCGAGAAGATTCAGGGCAATGCTGTTCTTTCTGAATTTTTCAATAAGCAGCAGCAACTGTCCATCTATTTAGCGGACATTGAGCGTATTATCTTTGATCCGGTGCAGGATTTGCTTAAGTAAGCTAATAAAAAAGAAGAATCTGGGATGAATACCCGGATTCTTTTAGCTTTAGCTAGGATTCCAGAAATTTTAAGAATTTCTGGTCTTTTTATGATAAAATAAGAAGCAACAAAGGAAAGTACGAGGTCATCTATGAAATTATCAACTAATATAAGAGGCCTGAAGGGCCGTATCCGCGTACCTGGAGATAAGTCTATCAGCCACCGTTCCATTATTTTTGGCAGTTTGGCCAAGGGGGTCACTACTGTTCGCGACATTCTGCGAGGAGAAGATGTGCTGTCTACCATGCAGGTTTTTCGTGAGTTAGGAGTCCAGATTGAGGACGATGGAAATCTAGTCAAGATTCATGGTGTAGGATTTGAAGGTCTGCAAGCACCGAAAAATAAGCTGGATATGGGCAATTCTGGAACGTCTATCCGCTTGATTTCTGGTGTTTTGGCCGGTCAGGATTTCGAAGCGGAGATGTTTGGTGACGACAGTCTATCCAAGCGGCCTATGGATCGGGTGACCATTCCTCTGCGGCAGATGGGAGTAGAGATTGCTGGTCGGACTGAGCGTGATTTACCACCGCTCAAGATGAAGGGGAGCAGGGAACTGCAGCCTATTCATTATCAGCTGCCAGTGGCTTCTGCTCAGGTTAAGTCGGCCTTGATTTTTGCTGCTTTGCAGGCTCAGGGAGAGTCGGTTATTATTGAAAAGGAAATCACCCGTAATCATACAGAAGATATGATTGCCCAGTTTGGTGGGCGAATTGAGGTTGAGGGCAAGGAAATTCGTATTCAGGGCGGTCAGGAATTCACTGCTCAGGAAGTGACGGTTCCAGGTGACATTTCCAGTGCGGCCTTCTGGCTGGTAGCTGGATTGATTGTGCCGGACTCTAAGATTGTTTTAGAGAATGTCGGCATCAATGAAACTCGTACAGGTATTTTAGAAGTGATAGAGGCTATGGGCGGACGGATGACGCTGTCAGATGTCGATCGAGTAGCCAAGTCTGCAACCATCACCGTTGAGACGTCTGTGCTTAAGGGCACTGAGATTGGCGGCGAGATTATCCCGCGCTTGATTGATGAGTTGCCGATTATTGCGCTTCTGGCGACTCAGGCTCAGGGTCGGACTGTCATTCGTGATGCAGAGGAGCTCAAGGTCAAGGAAACCGACCGTATCCAGGTAGTGGCAGACGCTCTAAATAGCATGGGCGCAGCTATTACCCCGACGGAAGACGGCATGATTATCGAAGGGGAAACAGCTCTTCGCGGCGCTCAGGTCAATACCTTGGGAGACCATCGCATTGGGATGATGACGGCAATTGCTGCTTTATTGGCTCAAAGCGGTCAGGTGGAACTTGAACGGTCTGAAGCCATTAAGACCAGCTATCCAAGCTTCTTCAGCGACTTGGAGGGCTTGATGCATGGCTAAGATATTGCTGGGCTTTATGGGAGCCGGAAAATCCACAGTGGCCAGAGGCTTAGCCCAAGATTTTGTCGATATGGATGAACTGCTCTGCCAGCGGCTGGGTATGTCTATCAAGGACTATTTTGATCAGCATGGTGAAGCGGCCTTTCGGGCTGCTGAAACCCAGCTCTTAGCTGAGCTGATCGATACGGACTTGGTCGTCTCAACCGGCGGCGGTGTAGTCGTCAGCCCTGAAAACCGCAGATTACTGGCTCAGAATGCTGATAATATCTACCTGAAAGCAGATTTTGAAACGCTCTATCAGCGAATTCGGCAGGATGCTGAGCAAGAGCGGCCCCTGTTCTTAAACCAGAGCAAATCAGACTTGCAGCAGATTTTTGAGCAGCGTCAGGCCTGGTATGAGGAAGCGGCGACCCAGATTGTCGATACGAGGCTCAAAAGCCCGCAGGAAATTATTGAGGAAATTCAATGAAAATAGCATTTTTAGGTCCTAGAGGCTCCTTTTCTCACCATGTAGCCCAAGCTGCCTTTCCCAGCAAGGACTTGGTGCCTTATCAGAATATCACTGAGGTCATGAAGGCTTATGAGGCTAGAGAAGTGGATTACTCGGTTGTTCCGGTGGAAAATTCCATTGAGGGTAGTGTCCACGAGACGCTGGACTATCTCTTTCATCAAGCAGATATTCAGGCAGTGGCAGAAATCGTTCAGCCCATTAAGCAGCAGCTTTTAGTAACTGATTTAGAAAAGCCAATTGAGAAAATATTTTCTCACCCGCAGGCTATTGCCCAAGGAAAGAAATACATCCGCCAGCATTACCCACAGGCTGCCATTGAGGTGACGGCTAGTACGGCCTATGCAGCTCGTTTTGTGGCAGAGCATCCTGAAAAGAATTTTGCGGCTATTGCCCCGCGCACGGCTGCAGCAGAGTACGGGCTCAAAGTAGCAGCCAGCGATATTCAGGAAATGGAAGAAAATTATACCCGCTTTTGGATTCTAGGCCATGAGGTGCCAAAGCTTCAACTGGCTAAGACAGGAGACAAGCAGACACTGGCTTTGACCTTACCGGACAATTTGCCTGGTGCTCTCTATAAGGCTTTGTCGACCTTTGCTTGGCGTGGGATTGACCTGACCAAGATTGAGAGCCGGCCTTTAAAAACGGCTCTGGGAGAGTATTTCTTCATTATTGACATTGACAACGAGCAGAAAAAATTGGCGGATTTTGCCTATCAAGAGTTGACAAGTCTTGGAATTACTTATAAAATTTTTGGTAGCTACAGTGTGTTTCTGATTCAGGACAAGTAGCAGTAGATTGGAGAAGAGATGAAGAAACCAGAAAATCTTAGCCATCATGAACAGCTCCGCTTAGATTATCTCTATAAAAATTATTATTATCTAAACGATAAAGAAAAGAAAGAATTTGACTATCTGCGTCAGAAGTCCAAGGGGATTGGCGGTTCAGCCAGTGTGCCCGACCATGAAGAGCAGCCGCATACAGTTAGCGACGCCTATGAGCAAGAGCCAGTGGAAATGGATTCTTCTGGCCTCTTGCCCAAGTACCCTGAGCGTTCTTCTCGCAGCAGAAAGCAAAAGAAGGCGCCTGAAGCTCTGGCAGGAGCTGGTCTAGGACAAGACAAGCCTAAGAAGCCCCGCAAAAAAATCCGCTTGAAACGGATTCTGCTTTGGGTAGGGATTTTCCTTCTTATGGTCTTGGGCGGCATGATTTTCATGTTTGTCAAAGGACTGACGACAGCTCACACTGGAAATTCTAAACCAGCAGAAACAGAATTTTTTGACGGTAAGGATACTAAGGACGGAGTGAATATCCTCATTCTTGGGACGGATGGCCGGGTTGGTGACGACTCGACTGAGACGCGGACTGACTCTATTATGGTCTTGAATGTCGGAAATAAGGACCACAAGGTGAAATTGGTCAGCTTTATGCGTGATACTCTTATTCACATTGACGGCGTCAGCAATGAGTACACGGATCCGTCGCAGGCAGATTACTATGACCAAAAGCTCAATTCTGCCTATACGATTGGGGAGCAAAACCACAACCGCGGTGCAGACTATGTCCGCCAGATGCTCAAAGATAATTTTGATTTAGACATCAAATATTATGCACTGGTGGATTTCCAGACCTTTGCGACAGCTATTGACACCCTTTTCCCAAATGGCGTCAGCATGAATGCCCAGTTCTCAACGATTGATGGGGAAAAGGTGACAGAAGTTGAAGTGCCAGATGACCTGAATATGAAGGACGGTGTGGTACCCAACCAAACAATCAAGGTCGGTCAGCAGCAGATGGACGGTCGGACCTTGCTCAACTACGCTCGCTTCCGTAAGGATGATGAGGGCGACTTTGGCCGGACCCGCCGCCAGCAGGAAGTTTTGACGGCTGTCTTCCAGCAGGTCAAGGATCCGACTAAGCTCTTTACCGGGTCAGAGGCTCTTGGTAAGGTCTTTGCCTTGACTTCGACCAATGTACCTTACAGCTTCCTTTTGACCAATGGTCTCTCTATGGCTGGAGATTCCCGCAATGGAGTTGAGCGCCTGACGATTCCGGAAAATGGCGACTGGGTGGATACCTATGACATGTACGGTGGCCAAGGACTTTTGATTGACTTTGAAGCCTATAAAGAAAGACTGCAGCAAATGGGTCTCAGATAAGATATATGATATAATGAAAGGTAGGACGATGTCCTGCCTTTTCTTTTGGTAAATGGCAGAGCGATAAAGCAGAAAGAGAAAAATATGTTAAAAAAGAATGATATGATTGAAGTTGAAATCGTGGATCTGAGCCACGAGGGAGCAGGGGTGGCAAAGGCAGAAGGCCTGGTTTTCTTTGTGGAGAATGCCCTGCCGGGTGAGCTCATCCGCATGCGTGTACTCAAGGTCAACAAAAAAATCGGCTTTGGCAAGGTGGAGGAATTTCTCCGTACTTCAGACCAGCGCAATGAAAATCTTGATATGGCCTATCTGCGTACGGGGATTGCAGACTTGGGGCATCTGAACTATCCAGCCCAGCTGGACTTCAAACGTAAACAGGTCAAGGACAGTCTCTATAAGATTGCTGGTTTGTCTGATGTTGAAGTGCCGCCGACACTTGGTATGGAGCAGCCGCTGGGTTACCGTAATAAGGCTCAAGTGCCTGTCCGCCGTGTCAATGGCCAGCTGGAAACAGGATTTTTCCGGAAAAATTCCCATGACCTCCTGCCGATTGAAGATTTCTATATCCAGGATCCAGTCATTGACCAGGTTATCCTCTTTACACGCGACTTGCTACGTCGCTTTGACCTCAAGCCTTACGATGAGCAGGAAAAGACAGGACTCATTCGCAATCTAGTTGTTCGCCGTGGGCATTATTCAGGGGAAATCATGGTAATATTGGTCACAACTAGGCCTAAAATTTTCCGAGTAGAGCAGCTGATGGAGCGTTTGACAGAAGCCTTTCCATCTATCAAGTCTATCATGCAGAATATCAATGACCAGCCGGGTAATGCGATTTTCGGAAAAGACTGGCGAACGCTTTATGGTCAAGATTACATTACAGACCGCATGCTGGGAAATGACTTCCAGATTGCTGCTCCGGCCTTTTACCAAGTCAATACTGAGATGGCAGAAAAGCTTTATCAGACAGCTATTGACTTTTCCGAGTTGACTGCAGATGATGTGGTGCTTGATGCCTACTCGGGTATCGGGACTATCGGTCTATCAGTTGCTAAGCAGGTCAAGCAGGTCTATGGTATGGAAGTGATTCCAGAAGCTGTCGAAAATAGCCGAAAGAATGCAGCAATCAACGGCATTACCAACGCCAGCTATGTCTGCGCTCCTGCTGAAGAAGCCATTCAAAACTGGCTTAAAGAGGGTATCCAAGCGGATGTCATCCTAGTCGATCCACCACGAAAAGGACTGACGGAGAGCTTCATCAAAGCCAGCGTCAGCATGGAGCCCAAGAAAATCACTTATATCTCCTGCAATGTCGCAACCATGGCGCGTGATATTAAGCTCTATCAAGAATTAGGATATGAGTTGAAGAAAGTCCAGCCGGTGGACTTATTTCCGCAGACGCATCACGTCGAGTGTGTAGCTCTGCTCGTGAAAGCCTAGAAACCTTTTAGCAAAACGCTTTATAAAGTCACTGGAACCAGTGGCTTTTTAGTTTTAGTGGGGATGTATTAAAGTAACCACTCAAGTTGAGGTAGTTAAAATGATACTATATGATTTGAGTCATGAGTGATTATTTATTTCCATAGACTCATGTAGGGGCATCAAATATATAAAAAAGCTCAAAAATTGATAGAGTTTAAGAGCTTATAGGCGATATGAAGTTTGATTCAAAGACAATATTTGTATAGTAAACTAATATTTAAAAATCTACTTTTTAATTATATTAAATTCCTTCAGACTGACTATATAAATATCCTTTATATCAACTATTATCACAATATCAATTGAAGAGCAACTACAGTTACTTTTGTCTTTATTAAAATTTAATTGATAAGACCATTTTAATATAGGAACGGTGTGCTCTATTGAATAAATCTTTTCATTTTTATGAGTGATTCTAAAATAGTGGAATATTTTATTATTAGCTTCTTGTTTTACTAATTTTAAAACTTCAGACAAAATATTTTTTGGAAGATTTGTATTTATTTCTTTTGATAGATGTAGTTTCATGCTTAGCCTCCAATTCACATGTTACCTCTGTTCGCATATATTATCAAGAAAATTTTGACAAAAATTTAAAAAATGATAAAATGTTTAGTGGGCAATAATTAGTATAAAAAACGCTTGATTTCAATCATTTTTAATACTTTATATAGAAGGATTAAAAATATAATAATGGGCATTTAGGAGGAACGATGTTAAATAGATATAATGAAATTAGTAAAGCAATCCAAGATATAAAAGATGAATTAGAATTATCAGAACTTGAATCCGTTATGAGATCAGGAAGATGGAAAGATTTAATGTTTTTTTTGAGTGATGATATCAAGACAGCCGCTTTGAATGCAAATTCTGAAAGTGATATTGCATTTAATTTTGATAAGGTTTTAGTAAAAATATCTGAAGATATCCTTCGTCCTTCAGGTTTTGATGGTTATGTTCCTCTTAGAGAAAGACAAGTTGATTTAATAAACGATTCTTATACTCAAACAATTAGTAAAAAAGGAAGAATTGATAGTAAGTACAATAGTTTAATCATTGAATATAAGAAACCTCAGAGCTATAAAACTATAGCAGACTTCGAAAAAGCTGAAAAACAAGCTATAGAATACTTAAATGCTTTAAATCAAGAGGAGCAAGGAGATTATGCTGCTCTTGTCACAGATGGTTTACGATATCAATTCATTGAGTTCTCAAGTGACGGGCTCAGTATAGAGGCAAATAAAGAGTTTAATGAAGAAGCTCTAAATAGAATAATTAAATCAATAATAAAACTTACTGTAAAGACTTTGGATTCGAAGAATCTAATTTATGATTTATTGAATGTTCAATACTATGGTTCAAACTTAATCAATACACTAACAAAGACAATTCATGAGTCGCTGAAAAATATGAATGCCTCAACAATTATTTCATATGAATCTTGGTTGGATAATTTCGGGTTGTCTCACGAAGATGCTTCTAAACAACAAGCTATCGAGGCAAGAAGGGCCGATTTGGCAAAAATTGTAGATAAACAGGATATTAAGCAAGACGAAGAGTACAAAATATTATTTGCACTTCAGACTTCAACAGCAATTATTGCCATGCTTATTGCTTATAAAGCTGTTTCTATCGTTAAGGGAAAAAAGAATGAGTACTCGTTAAAAAGAATGCATAACATTGGAGTCAGGAATTCTAGAATAGAACTTTACCACATTGCAAGTGGAGCAATCTCCCAACAGACAAAAATCCACAATCTATTAGAAATTGGATGCTTTTCTTGGGTATTTCAGGAGGAACAATGGTCTGAGGAAATTTATTTAGCAATAAATAATATTATTGAAGTATTGTTGAAATACGAAAATATGCCTGAGATAACTGAACACACAGATGATATTTTTAGAGAATTATATATGGCTATTATGCCTACCAGTGTAAGACATTCAATGGGAGAATACTACACTCCAAAATGGTTAGCACGAAATGTTATCACTGATGGATTGAGATATGTACCAGTAAATCGGAAAGATCATGTTCGTATTTTAGACACTGCAGCAGGTTCGGGAACATTCCCTCAACAGGCAATTCTTATGAAAAGAGAGATTTATAAGGATGAACCTAAGAATAGTGCGTTAGATTATATTTTAAAAGAAGTTGTTTCCATAGATGCGAATATTTTGGCTGTCATTCTCGCTAGAATAAATTATTTTATGGCAATTTCTGATTTAGTTGATAGCCAAAAAGCATTATATATTCCAGCTTTTATTGGTGATTCTACTGTTCCGACCTCGGATAAGATTTCTGAAGACGGGGAGTATTTTGTTAGCTATCTACAAGATTCAAATGGAAAAGAGATAGAATTTCGTGTTCCAATAAATTCTGTTTCCAATACCGAGCAGTTTATTGAAACTTTTCAATTTTTAGAAGATATTAGTGAAGGAGCTGCATTAGATGATATTAAGGAGGCATTATCAAAAATCTGTACAGATAGTGAACAGTTGGAAGAAATGACTAAATCTTGGTACAGTTTACAATCCAATGATCTGATAACCCCTTCTATTGTTAGCAATATTATCAATTACTTTTTACTTTGTTCTTTAGGAAAATTTGATATGCTTGTTGGCAATCCACCATGGGTTGATTGGAAAAGCCTTCCCTCAGTACATAGAGAAAAGATAAAAGAAGCGTGTGTAAGCAAGAATTTATTTTCAGGAGATGGGCGTACAGGAGGAATCAACCTAAATATCTGTGCTCTGCTGACAACCATTTCAATTGAAAATTGGCTTCATAATGATGGAGTAGCAACAGTATTAATGCCACAGAATTTGTTATTCCTACAAAGTTATGAAGGCTTTCGTAATCTTAAGATTTCGGATAATAGAACTTTGTATATACAAGAAATTATTGACTGGGAAAAGTCTGGACATCCTTTTAAACCTGTACAGCAATTATTTTGCACATATATTTTATCTGAACGACAACAGGACTATTTCGAAGGAATCCCCTCGAAATGTATTAAAATTAAGAAAGGAATTAAATTAACTAATTCTAGTTTGAATATCAATAGTGAAAACTTTTCTGACTATTTTGATATTGAGAATAAAATCCTTGGGCAGACCACTCCTCAGAGGACCGCATTTACATACGCTATGTCTAAAGAAGAATTAAAGGATTTTCAACTGATATCAGGAAAAACTGACTATTTAGGAAGAGAGGGGGTAGAGTATTACCCACAGGAACTTCAACTATTTAGTTTAGTTGAGAAAACTGGACTAGAAATAGTTAAGCTTGAAACCTACCAGAGTAATCGTTCCAAATATTCAATACCAATTCGTAGACCAGAGATTGAGATAAAATATTTAAGACCTTTAATTAAGGGAATTAATATTTCTAGATTCCACGTTTCAGATTCAGAGTATATTGTGGCATTTCCTTATGATAAGACATCACCAAAGATACCAATAAATAAAACCGATTTAAGAAAACAATCACCTTTATTGTTTAACTATTATAAAGAAAATCGTCAATATCTCGAATTACAAACGGGATATAGTGATTCAATTATAGGTAGTAAATCTGCAGAGTATTACGCACTAGCTAGAACAGGTCACTATTCTCATGCACCGTGGTATGTCATTTTTAGAGATAATACAAAATGGGTCTCTGCTGTTATAGGTGAAATTGATACTGCTTGGGGGGGGAAAAAGTTACCGGCTTTTCAAAATCATTGTGTCTCAATCTGTGAACGACCTGATGGGAAATTTATAACAGAAGATGAAGCGCACTATATTTCAGCTATTCTAAATTCTCACATTGTTGAAGACTTTATTTTATCAACATCAGATAAAAGGACATTTAAAATTCGTATACCAGTTGATATACCGGTGTTTGATATAAAGAATACGACTCACAAAAAATTAAGTAATTTGTCAAAACGTGCACATGAAGTATATGATGATACAGAAAAAGTTGAGAAAATTAGAGACAATATTGATAAACTCTATATTTGTTTATTAAAGGAAAAAAGTTGAAATTAATAATCAATAATTATGGAAATCCATAGTATTGTACCCTGGATGATAGAGGACTCCAATATTTATATCGAAAATCTCTCGGTTATTAATACATATTTAAAATCAAAGCGCAATAGTATTGATTTTAAGAAATATGGCTCAATAATTGAGTCATTTTTTTATTACAGTTTCGTTAATACTCTTTTGATCAGCTTTCCCTTTTCTTATAATAAAGATGCAGATTTCTGGAAAGGAGGAAAAATGGTCAGAAGGAGTTCTAAAAAATTAACGAAGAAGCAAGAGCGTATTCGTAATGCCTTTGAATCCGAGAGAACTGTAGAGGTGATTCCGGCAGTCGTGCAGAATGTTAGCTCAGGACAGCAAAAGACTCGTGTTGCAGCGTATTGCCGGGTGAGCACCTTTGATGAATCCCAATCAGGCAGTTTTGAATTGCAAAAACAAACTTACCTGGAACGGATTCAGAATACTCCGAATTGGGAGCTGGCTGGTATTTATGCTGATCAGGGGGCATCTGGTACTACCATTAAACATCGTGAGCAGTTTCAAAAAATGCTTGAAGACTGTAGGCAAGGAAAAATCGATTTGATACTGGTAAAGAGTATCAGTCGATTTGCCAGGAACCAGCTTGACTTCATCAGCATCTATCGGGAGCTGAAAGCTTTACCCCATCCAGTAGGTATTTTAATAGAGGACATTAATCTAAACACGCTGGATACCAAAGGTGAGTTGGTGCTGGGTGTCATGTCTATCGTGGCTCAAGGCGAGAGTGAACAGAAGAGTGCTTCTATTACCTGGTCGATTATTGAGCGTTTCAAGCGTGGTATCCCTATTATCCCTACGCATAATCTGCTTGGCTATACCAAGGACAAGTACGGCCAAATCGTGATTGATGATTCGGAAGCCAAAGTAGTAAGGTATATTTATGATTCCTACATGAATGGCAGGACTGCGCATGAGATTGCTGATGCGTTAATGGAACATCATATTCCAACGGTCACTGGACTTGAAAACTGGTCTACCCTTGCTGTTAATAACATCCTTAGGAATGAGAAGTATAAGGGTGAGATTATCATGCAGAAGACCTATACGGTAGACTGCTTTAGTCATAAGACGAGGAAGAATAATGGTGAGCGTCCGAAATACCGACTGAGAAATGGAATTCCTTCAATTATATCTGACTGGAGTTTGGTTCAAGAGCTGCTCTCTCAACCGAGAAGAAGAACGAAATCTGCAAAAGTAGCTCTTGTACCAAAACTCTATGTAAAAAGGGTGAAGTCAGGTATATTGAAGGATTTTATTGTACTCGATTCTTCTTGGAAGAAGAAGGAGATTCAAACTGTATTTAAAGGAGAAAAGCCATGAGATTTTCAGACTACGATTTACAAGTTATTACCATTGAGAAAACTGCTAGTGATTACAGCATGACTGTCAATAAGAATTTCGTAACATTCAGCAAGGCCATAGCTGCTGAGCTGAACTATCCTAGTCATGTCATTGTGGCATTTAACAAAGACACAAAAGTCATGGGGATTCAGGTATGCCATGCTAATACCAAGGGGTCTTATGAGTTCTGCAAGTCAAAAAAGATTAGAAAAGGTGTGGTTCAGATGATGAATAAGAATCTGAAAGAGGCTCTCTTTACCATTATGCCAGACTGGGAGAGTGGGAAACGCTATAAAGTACCAGGTATATACATTGCTGAGGATAGGGCCTTTGTCTTTGAGTTGAAAGGCTATGAGGTTCTTAAACCTTATCGCAAAAAAGGTTGATTCTTACTAGGTTTATGGTAGAGTTGATATTGGCTCTACCTTTTTTATATAAAACTATCAATTAAAGTCTAATCGATTACTAAAAATGGTATTACTTTAGCTAAGTCTAGAGCTTGGATTTTTTTAATAGAACTCAATTTCAGTTTGATTGGTAATAGTTTCGTGGTATAATAGCTTCAATTAAGAAGTCTTAGGAGATAGTGGTATGAGAAATGACATTCAGCCCAATTTACAAACAATAAAGGAGTATTTCACAAAGTCAGAATTTTATATTCCGACCTATCAACGTCCATATGCTTGGCAGGTGGCACAATGTGAACAGCTGATTGAAGATATTAACGTACATATGGAAAATTTTGATGATTCTGTTCAAGATAATTATTTTTTTGGAGCGATACTAATCGCTCAAGAGTCAGGTGAGGAGCATGAGGTTGCTCTGATTGATGGTCAACAAAGAACTACAACGTTTATGCTGTTATTAAAGGCATTGCTTTTGAAAATAGAGAATGAGCTAATTGTCCAACCATCAACGGATGCCGATGGAAAAAGAATCATCAAGCGGTTGAACGGACTTAAGGAACAGATTTCAGTTATGTTGTTCAATTTATCTGAAGATGAAAAGGATGATTTTGTTGAGGGAGTTTATTTCCCTACTAAGGATAAGATTAAATATTTTAACGATTCGATTTCTGAGAAGTATGCAAATGATATGAATGTTGTACTTCTTGGGAACGATTTCGATAGTATCAAGAATTCAGCTTTCCAAATATATCGTCGACAGAAAGATAATAGGTATACCAATTTTTTCAAAAATTTCCGTTATTTTTATAACTGGTGTAGTAATCTTAGTGTACTTAGTTGTATAAATTTTGCAAATCATTTTATTAACAGCTGTCAGGTAATTACGATTACTAGCTATAATACTGATCAGGCTATAAACATCTTTAACTCCTTGAATGGTACAGGAGTTCCTTTGACACCAATTGAAGTAATTGTGTCTAAAACCACCGCGAACGCAAAAGATAGAAAAATTTTTGAAAGTAATTGGCAAAATATTGTTGCTAGAACGGATGTATCACGGCTGGACTTAAATACACTTATTACTCATTATATCTTTGTGAAACTTTCTGAACAAAATGGTTCTGATCGAAGAAATCCTGGGATTCGTGCTTTCTTTGCTAAGAATAAGGAGCTTTTAAATCGAGATACATTATTCACTAGTGAGCTAGAAAAAATACTAACAAACTTTGATATTTTTTCTGAATCTATGCTAGGTCAAGTTATTAGCAGACTCAATGGCAATTTGAAGCCGTTTGTTAGTAGCTACTTATTTTATCGAAATGATATCAGCTATCTTGAAGAGTTGTTAAAACTTGGACTTCTCATTGAACTTTCAGAACTCTCGTATAGCCATAGACTGTTTAAAGGGTTTCTTGAAGAAATAAATTTGAAGTATAGTCAAGTTACAACAATTGCTACTCAGGATTTAATTTCTAATATAAAAGACCATATTGAAAATAATTTTGATTATAATAGCATCAGACAGACTCTATCCGAAAGTGGGGTTCCGAATTCGATTCTTTATGTGAATGAGTATCTTTACGCTCTTGAACAGGGCAAAGAATATAATCTTGAGGGCGGTATTGATATTGAACATATTATGCCTCAAAGTGGTTTAAACAGGGAAAACATAATGGCGGATGCTGGTTTTTCTAGTCAAGAAGAATTTCAAGAATATGCTGAAAAACTCGGAAATAAGATTCTTCTCGAATCGGTTATTAATAGAGGTATAGGGGATGCATGGTTTAGAACTAAAAAGGAGAATAATATAACGAGTGGCCGAGGCTACATTGGCAGCAGGTTTCCAATTGCTCATTCACTTGTAAACTATGATAGTGATACTTGGACGAAAAATGATATTGATAAAGCCACAGAGAAAGCTGCAGAACGAATTGCAAATTTTGTATTCAGTAAATAGTTCACATTTTATATTTCGATAATATAACAGCTCAGCACAATTATTGTGCTGAGCTATTTTATATGTGTTACTGTTTTTTGATAACTATACTTCCTGATTAACCTTCCATCATTTATTGTTTCTATATTAAATACAAAGTAATGATCTCGATTGTCTATTGAATTCTCTTTATTTAACTTAAAAAAATTCTTCATGGATTTTGCCATGGTTAGCATGATGTCATCAGTAAGAAAAGTAAGCGGAGTATTTAAAGCAGAATAGCGATAAAAGTCAGTTTCAAATTTTCTGTAGCTTTCACTGAAGTAATCCATCTGCAATTCGTTTCTATTAGATTCAAGCTGTTTCATTCTCAAATTCCTCAACTAATTCTATAGTAAGTATATCAGCTAATTTTAGAGGTACATACCCTTCCGTGCTCTTTAAGAGTATTCTTTCATTATTAACTGTTGAGACAGTACCAAAATAAGATATAGTTTGTTCTAAGTATTTGCTGCGGATACAACTAGTTAGTTGATTTACATAAAGCTGGTTCAATAAAAGTAATTTTTCTTCAAAAGACAATTCGAACTTGAAAGGAGCCTTGTTGCTATCCTCTTTCAAGGCAGAAGTATGTTCAGACAAGAAAAATCCCATCCATTTTGCCATTTTTCTATCATGATATTGTCGGGCATCTGGAAAGGGTAAATAAGAGCGGTCAATCATTTTAATCCCTCCAATCCACCAGCAGAGTGGCCACCAATTAATTTACTACGAGCAATGCTTCGAGAGCTTTCTAGAAGAGAAGTAGCTTTTTGGATTGCTAGGAATCCAAATTCGTTTCGAATACTATCAATGGATTGTTGAAGTTTGTCTTCTTTTTCAATACTCTCATAATCATCGAATAGTGAAAGTAGGCTAAATGATTCATCCACAAAATCATCATATCTCACCCCAATTTGTCTAACTGCCCCTCTTGAGTATTTACTACGAAAGAGAGATAGGACCGTTTCTGTTAGTATTTTTGTGTTATTAGTTGGCTCTATTTTTCGCTGAGTGCTAATTGGTTTTTTATTTTCGATACGAGAATATCCCACAAATATAGAAACAGTGCTAGCTTTTTTATGAGCCTTTCGTAACCTAATTGATACTTGTTCAGCCATCTCGCTTAAGACAATCTCTATATCACGTTGTTGTATATAATCCTTTGGTAGAACTTGTGAATTTCCAAGCCCCTTAGATTTTGGCTTATACGCTATATGAACATTACTTTCATCAACTCCATTTGCGTGAAACCAATGCTGAAGTCCGATAACACCGAATTCTTTTTTTAAAATGGCAGGATCACAATTCGCCAATTCTTTGATTGAAGTAATGCCTAATTTGATCAATCTTTTTTCTGTTCTTGAACCAATCCCCCAGAAATCAGTCATTTTGGGAATAGACCAGACTTTTGTTTCGACATCTTCATAAGACCAATTTGCTCTCATAGTTCGAGTCTTTTTTGCTTCGTTATCCAATGCTAGTTTTGCAAGTAGAGGATTAGCATTGCTCATGCCAACAGTCGAATAGAGACTTGTTTCTCTCCAAATATCGTGCTGAATTTTTGCTGAAATATTATCCAGTTTTTCTCTCCGAGTTAATGTATTTCCAGGAATAAAGTAATTGAGTGAGGATGTCAAGTCGATAAATCCTTCGTCAATTGAATAAGGTAGTATATCTTTGTGACTGGCATAATTTTGAAGGATATTTTGTATATTAATGTTTTTCTTTATGTATAAATCCATTCTAGGCGGAACAATTAAGGTTCTCTTTGCCCAATGTTCAATATAAAAGATATAGTCGTATGAGATTTTAATTCCTTTCTGCTTAGCATTCAGATAATTAAATTGCCTAGTTTTAATATCAAATGGTAAATCATAAGAACGACCTACATTGGATTTTCCAAATACTTTTTTAAACATAGGTGACGAAGCTAAAATAAGTCCTTCAGAATTATCCGCTCGACTCATAACACAGAGTGAAGTAGTTAGTGGGTTTAAACCTCTGTCAATACACTCAACGGAAGCATAGAATGATTTTATATCAAAGAAAGCTATGTCAGAATGAGGTTCTTTTGAATAGTCAATATAAGCCATAATTTACCTCGATTTCATACTTTCCAATTTTGCAATTAGAATATCTAGGTAATTGGTAATATCATATTCAAATAAAGTCAAAGAAATATAAATTCGATTATCACTTAGATAAATCATATCTGTATGTTTTTTGACCATAGTTATCCTCCGATCACAGGCATAAAATGCCCAACAACCAAGCCAACAATTCTTGGTTCGTCCTCAAATGGGATAAAACGATCTGAATACTTTTTATTTAATGAAACCATCCTAAAACCATTTTCTTCCCGATATAGTCGTTTTATATAAATAGACTCATTCCAGGAAAGAGCATAAACTGCCCCATCATAGTCAAAGCCAGTTGCTCGAATTAACGCAATTTCTCCATCTTCGTAGACAGGTTTCATTGAATCCCCCTGTATCCAGGCAGCGACATCATATCCGTATTGTTCCTCATCTGAAAAGACGGTTTCAGTTTCTTGTTCATCAAAGAATGCTTCACCTGCACCGGCTGAGAGAGCAATATCCGACAATACCTTAACAGCAAAAAGCTGAATAGTTTTCTTTTGTTCCTGTGACTGTAGCAAGTCTTCGACATATGTGTCAGCTTTTTGTTGATTCATAGGGTTCAGTTGAAGATAATGATTCATAATGTCATATTCAGACTCAAAATAAGTATCTGAGACCCCAAGGATAGAAGCAAGAGCTGAGAGATTTTTTTGGTTAGGTTTTGCTCGTCCAGATTCCCAACTGTTGTATGATGAGCGATTTATACGGATGATATCTGCTATTTCAGCTTGCGTCATTCCTTTTTCTATACGTTTTTGTTTTAGTCTTTTTCCCGAAAACATGATATAATACTCCTGTGTTGTTTTATAAAACAACACCATTGTATCAAAAAGAAATTTAGTTTTCAATCATTTTTATCAAAAAATATTTTATCTGAGTTTCGTTTACTATGAGTTTAAAAGGAAGTATATATAATATCATCCTATAAAACTTAAGAAATAATGTATTTTTTGATATACTGAATATATTGAAAAACGGATTAAGAAATTTCTTTTGTGATTTATATGGAACTACAACTCAAATTTGTAGAAAATTTATTAAAAAGGGAGATTGTTATGTCATTTAAAACTTTATTCCAAAATACATTTTATAATGAGCTTTTTGCTAAGATTAATTCGTATGTTTATAACTCTAGAGAATCCTTAAATCTATCCTCGTATTTAATTGATGACACCAAGTTTACCAAACTAGATGACTTCTCTATAAAGAGTTTCCATTCAAGTAATAAAAGTGGAGATTTTATTGTTTCGGATTTACTTGTAATTGGTTTTTTAAATATTGGAGGTCATAGCCAATTTGGCTATGAAAAAGAAAGTGCTGAAATTTGGCTTTCAGTAAAAGTGAAGTATTTATTGGCTGATGGTCTTCATCAATTCTCTGTTTTAAAGATCAAGCCTTATGTTCCTTCAAGTGAGAAGGGCCCTACTCCATATTTTTCAAAAGAATTTGTGCCCTATGTTAGCGCGAAGAATATGGATAAAATTGCTGAAGACATTTTAGAACAATATTATCCAGAAATGTTGCAAGCTCCTATGGCACTGCCCATCTATGATTTTGCAGGGAATATTGGAGTTGAGGTTGAAGAAGGTACTCTTTCCTCAGATGGCTCTATTTTTGGTGAGATGGTTTTTAAAGATAGTCTTGTGACTTTCTTTGATGGAGATCAAGAAAAAGAACGTACTGTGAAGGCCGGAACTGCTCTTGTTGACCCTCAGGTAAAAGGACTTCGGAATCAGGGAAGTTTTAATAATACCATTATTCATGAATGTGTTCACTGGCTTCTGCATCGTACTCACAATGAATACAAGAGTTTATTAGGAGCGAAAGATACCAAAATTTCTAGTCGTTTAAATCGCTCAGCTATCAAAGAAGATAAATGGAGTACTTATGACTGGATGGAGTGGCAGGCTAATGGCATTGCGGCGAGGATTTTGATGCCTAGAAAAACCACGAAAATGATGGTCCAAGAACTGTTTCTCAAATATTCATTAGTTTTTGATGAAGATGAACGGATCACTATGTTTGAACAGGTGATTGATGATTTAGCTCAATTCTTTCAAGTGTCTCGATGGGCTGTTAAGATTCGCATGATGCAACTTGGTTATACCGAATTTGAAGGCATCTACAAGTATGTGGGGCATGAATACATCAAGAGCTATACCTGTGAAGCGGATGCGATTCAGAACAATCAAACCTTTACCATCTCTTTTAACAATGCTTGTTTTTTGAACTTCAAGAATGAACGTTTTAGAGAGCTAATGGATTCGGGAAAATATGTTTATGTAGATTCTCATTTTTGCATAAACTCTGAGAAGTATGTTCGTATGGTAGAATATGGAGTTTATCAAATGACTGACTATGCATACTCTCACATGGATGAATGCTGTCTTATTTTTGATATCCACTATGCAGGCCGAAAAAGTATTAGTTATAAGGATTTCAACGATTATATTTTGTATCGTGGAAATTTGCCCGAACTAAAAATTGAGATTGATTTTTCAGAACATATCATTGAAGTCAACTCAATCCCAGAATACTCTGGTCATATTTTTTCTGAGATTCAGCGCATTATGGAATCTCTTCCGAATCATTTTTGTGGGACATTGCGTTTCCATCGAGACAGAAAAGATTGTTCGAGAGAACAATTGGAAGAATACAGTGGTGTCAGTGTTTCTACAATAGAAAGAATGGAAACAAAGCACGGAGAGAATGGGAAGTTGAAGAACATAATTGCTGTCTGTATCGGACTAAAGCTGTATCCAGATTTTAGCTTTGATTTGATAGGAAAGAGCACTCATAGCTTAAGCGATATGATTCCACATCATAGTGCTTATAAAATGATTCTCAGAAACTGTTATCATCTTTCAGTGGAAGAAGTGAATGAAAAGTTAAAATCCATGAATATAGAAACAATTTAAAAAATTTTATTTTTACCCCTCATTTTTTGAGGGGTCTTTTTTGCGTTTTAACAGTCTTTCTAGTTAAAGGTCTACCTACTAACCCCGCATTTTTCGGCTTAAAACCCCTCATTTTTTGCTCTGTTGACTTTCGCCAAATGGTTTTATACTAGTCTTGTGAGTCGGAGATGGCCATCGACAGTAACTCCAAAAAATGATGAAGGACGGATTTTTCCGAATGAAAACAGTGTTTATATGTTCACCCTACAGAGGGAATGTTGCAGAAAACGAAAAGAAGGCACTTGCTTATTCCAAGCAAGCTGCTAAGGCAGGTTATGTGCCCATCGCTCCGCATTTACTTTTGACACAGTTCTTAAATGACCGAAATCCCGATGAGCGAATTCAAGGGCTGACTATGGGACAGGAGCTTTTAAAACGATGTGATGAGATTTGGGTCTATGGTCCCAATATCTCTCAAGGTATGAAGTATGAGATTGAAACGGCGAAAGAGCTGGGAAAAACTTTCCGATTATTCCATGAGAATGGTCAGCCTATTAATCCACATACCATGGAAATTGATGACCGGGTAGAACCTTTATTTGCACTCCAATGCAGCGGACATAAGGTTCGCTATGCAGGAGAAAAAAATCCAAAAGTGACGACTGCTAAAGATTCTGTTTGGTCGAAGTTTCCAAGCATGTTCTTAGAATAAGAAAGGAAAAAGCTATGGCACAAATGAAAAAACTAGAAACCGTTATCTCCAACTTACGGATGCTGGCAGACAGTCTGGAAGAACTATGTGGTGCAGTCAACATTACAGATGAAGTATCTGTTAAAAAAACTGAAAAGGTTTCATCACCAACTATCTCCATTGAAGATATCCGCAAAGTCCTGGCTGAAAAATCTCGGGCAGGCAAGACAGAACAGGTACGAGAACTCCTTCAAAAGTATGGAGCAAACAAGCTCTCTGCGGTAGAAGAAAAGCGCTATTCTTCCCTTCTTGAAGATGCGAAAGGACTCTGATATGGCAGAAAAACAACACGCTCTATTATCAGCATCCTCCAGCCACCGCTGGCTGACGGTGCCGCCTCTTGCTCGCTTAGAGGAGTTCTTTGAACACAAGACTAATCCTGCAGCAGAAGAGGGGACACTGGCCCATGCTCTAGCTGAGTATAAGCTGAAAAGTGCACTTCGGATAGAAGCAGAAGAACCTGAAGGTGAATTGACGCTTGAGATGGAACAAGCCACGGAAGATTATGTTGCCTTCATCATAGATGAGTTTGAACAACTGAAACAAGGTACCAGTGATCCAATTGTTCTTATTGAGCAGAAAGTTGACTTTTCGCGCTATGTTCCAGAAGGATTTGGGACGGCTGACTGTGTCATTGTGGTAGACAGCACCCTGCATGTTGTGGACTTCAAGTATGGCAAAGGGGTGCTGGTCGAAGCCGAGAACAACCCGCAGATGAAGCTCTATGCCCTGGGAGCCTTGGAGTTCTACGATGCTCTCTATGATATTGAAGAAGTCAAGATGACCATTTTTCAGCCACGAAAAGGGAATATCTCAACGGCTATTTTACAACGAGAAGATTTGCTAGAGTGGGCTGAGACGGAGCTGAAACCTAAGGCTGAACTGGCCTTTAAAGGCGAAGGGGAAGTCACCTATGGCCCCTGGTGTCAGTTCTCACCATGTAATGCTGTTCTTCGGGCACGGATGGATTATCATAAAGAGCTTGAACAATTCCAACTGGCTTCTCCTCATCTTTTGACGGATGGCGAGATTGAAGAAATTCTTCTTCATGTGGATGACCTGGTCAAATGGGCGACAGAGGTGAAAGACTATGCGACAAAAGTAGCCATTAATTCTCATAAATCATGGAATGGGTTTAAGTTGGTTGAAGGTCGCTCTATTCGCCAGTTCACTAACGAAGATGAAGTAGCTAAACTTGCAGAAGCAGAAGGCTTCACCAATATCTATAAACAAAGTCTGGTTTCTCTGACTGAACTCGAGAAACGGATGGGAAAGAAAGAATTTAATCGAGTGTTAGGTCACTTGGTTCGCAAACCTCAGGGCAAGCTGACCCTTGTTCCTGAAAGTGATAAACGAAAAGAATACATTCCAGCAGCAGCTGAATTTGGAGGAAACTAATATGTCAAAAGAAACAAAAGTCATTGTTCCTGGTCGCCTGTCCTATGCCAATGTATGGGAACCGCAATCTATCAACGGTTCAGAACCGAAATATTCTGTATCGGTTATTATTCCAAAGAGTGATAAGGCCACCATTCAGAAAATCCAACAAGCCGTAGAGCAGGCCAAACAAGAAGCTATCTCAAAATTTGGCGGGAAGATTCCAGCCAATCTGAAACTGCCACTCCGAGACGGAGACATTGACCGGCCGGATGATGAGGCCTATGCCAATAGTTATTTTATCAACTGTAATTCCAAACAAAAACCCCAGGTCGTAGACCAGCAAGTACAGCCAATCCTGGATCAGACAGAAGTCTATTCAGGCTGTTATGGCCGAGTGTCTGTGACCTTCTATGGATTTAATTCCAATGGCAATCGTGGGGTGGCAGCTGGTCTTGGCAACATTCAAAAATTGAAAGACGGAGAGCCGCTAGGTGGTCGAGTTCGAGCAGAAGATGAATTCGGAACCGTTGATGATGACGACTTTCTAGCCTGAGGTGGGTCTCCACCTCTTTACCTATTGGAGGACGGATGAAAACTCTAAGCATTGATATTGAAACTTATTCAGATGTAGACTTAACAAAATGCGGAGTCTATCGCTATGTGGACAGTCTAGCCTTTGAGATTTTGCTCTTTGCCTATAAGGAGGACGAAAACGAAACGCAGGTGGTAGACTTAGCTCAGGGAGAGCAGATTCCTGAAGAGATTCGTTTAGCTCTATTAGATGATGCCATTATAAAAACGGCCTTCAACGCCAACTTTGAGAGGGTCTGTCTTTCCAAGCTTCTAGGAGAGCATCTTTCAGCTAATTCCTGGTCCTGTACGGCAGTGCTTGCAGCAAGTCTAGGCCTACCATTATCCCTTGAAGGAGTGGGCCGAGTTCTCAACATAGAAGAACAAAAGATGAAAGAGGGAAGCAGGCTTATTCGGTATTTCTGTCTGCCCTGTAAAGCAACGAAAGCCAATGGTATGCGCGAGCGAAACTTTCCTCATCACGCACCAGAGGACTGGGAACTGTTTAAAAGCTATTGCAAGCGAGATGTAGAGGTGGAACAAGCCATTCGAGTTCGTTTAAGAAACTATCCCTTGCTTGAGAGTGAGCAGTTTTTCTATCAGCTGGATCAAGAAATCAATGACCGAGGAATAGAGGTAGACCAGCAGTTGGTTGAACAGGCCATTCTTTGTGACCTCTCTTATAAGGAGCAAGTGACGAAGCGTGCCTATGAGCTAAGTGGCCTAGAAAATCCTAACTCTGTCTCTCAACTGAAAGGCTGGTTAGAAGAACAAGGAGTCTTCATGGACTCGCTGGGAAAGAAAGAGGTAGCGAAACATCTCAAAGAAGCAGATGGAGAAGTGCTTGAAATGTTAAAGCTACGTCTCTTGATGTCCAAGACCTCCGTCAAGAAATACCAGGCTATCGAACGCTGTGTTTGCTCTGACGGTCGGGTACACGGTCTCCTGCAATTCTATGGGGCAAACCGTACCGGCCGCTGGGCTGGACGGTTAGTCCAGGTACAAAATCTCCCTCAGAACAAACTCAAGGATTTGTCCCTTGCTAGAACGCTTGTCAAAGAAGGGCAGTTTGAAACCTTGGATACTCTCTATGAGAATGTCCCGGGTGTCCTTTCTGAACTCATCCGGACTGCCTTTGTCCCTAAAGCAGGTCATCAGTTTATCGTCGCTGACTTTGCGGCGATTGAAGCTCGGGTATTGGCTTGGCTATCTGGAGAATCTTGGCGGTTAGATGTTTTTGAACAGGGCGAGGATATCTATTGCGCATCTGCGTCTTCTATGTTTGGAGTACCGGTTGAGAAACACGGTGTTAATAGCCACCTTCGTCAAAAAGGTAAGATTGCGGAGCTGGCTCTTGGCTATGGTGGTTCAGTTGGTGCTTTAACCGCTATGGGAGCACTGGATATGGGACTGGAAGAAGAGGAGTTGCAGCCGCTCGTCAATCAGTGGCGGTCAGCCAATCCACATATTGTCGCTTTTTGGTGGGAGATAGATAAGGTCGCAAAGCAGGTATACGAAACAAGAGAACCGAAGAAGATTAAGAATCTAGTCATTAGTTATCAATCGGGAATGCTCTTTATTACGTTGCCTTCAGGTCGTAAATTAGCCTATGTTAAACCTCGCATGGGAATGAACGCATTCGGCAAGCCCGGCTTGACCTATGAAGGGATTGGAGAGAGTAAGAAATGGACAAGGCTTGAGACCTATGGACCAAAGTTAGTGGAAAATATTGTTCAGGGTATCGCCCGAGATTTATTGGCCTATGGCATGATACAGCTCAAGCAAAAGGGATTAGCTATTGTTCTTCATGTGCATGATGAAGCGGTGGTAGAAGTGAGAGAAGAGAGTGTGGCAAAAGTCTGCCAGCTACTTGCCACAAAGCCGGACTGGGCCGAAAGTCTGCCTTTACGAGCAGACGGCTATGCCTGTGAATTTTATAAGAAAGATTAAGGAGGAACGAATGGAACTTGCCATTTCATTAGGAAACAAACGAACCGATAAGATTTGGACACAAACCAGTTATAGCTTGGAGCAGTTTGAAGCCCGCATTTCAACAACTATTCGAACGGCTGAAACGGTAGCGGAATATAAGAAATTTGCTAAATCAAAGCAAGATAATATTAAAGATGTCGGTGGCTTTGTTTTAGGAAAGCTAGCCAAAGGAAGACGAAAGAAAGATGCGGTATTATCTCGCTCGGCTTTGACTCTGGATATGGACTTTGCGACACCAGGCATTATAGATGAAGTAGAACTATTCTTTTCTTTTTTTGCCTATTTCTATTCAACGCATAAACATACCAAAGAGCATCCGAGGCTGCGTTTGATACTCCCCTTATCTCGGGAAGTATCGGCTGATGAATACCAGGCTGTTGCCAGAAAAGTAGCTGAAGGCATTGGTATGGAGTTGTTTGATGATACGACCTATGAACCGAGTCGACTCATGTATTGGCCTTCAACCTCGCAAGACGGAGAGTTTGTCTTCAAAAAATTAGAGGGTGACTTCCTCAATCCAGATACGGTTTTAGCACGCTATCAAAACTGGAAAGATACGACTGAGTGGCCTGTATCCAGCCGGCAGAATAAACTGCTGGAGCGAGCCATGGCCAAGCAAGCAGACCCACTAGAAAAGACAGGCTTGATTGGGGCCTTCAATCGCACTTATACAATTACTGAGGCAGTCCAAACCTTTCTTTCAGCAGTTTATCAGCCTTCCAGCATCCCAGGGCGCTTTGACTATGTCCATGCGACAACGAGTGCTGGCCTGGTTATCTATGATGATAAGTTTGCTTATAGCCACCATGCGACCGACCCTTATGGTCACAGGCTTTTATCGGCTTTTGACCTGGTTCGCCTGCATCTCTTTGGTGATCAGGATGATGAGGAAAAGAAAGACTCAGCTAAGCAACCGTCTTATAAGGCTATGCAGGATTATGTCCTAAAAGATGATGCGACCAGGGAAACACTGGCAAAAGAGCGCTTAGCAGATGCGACTTTGGAATTCGCTGATACGGAGAATTGGCAGGCGAGCTTAGAGCTGGATAAGACTGGCCGTGTTAAGGATACCTTATCCAACATTGCGACCATTCTCCACTTTGACCCTAACCTTCAAAATATTGTCTACAATGAATTTAAGAATGTCATTGATGTGATTGGTGAGCTCCCTTGGAGACGGTCACGCCCAGGCTGGAATGATTCGGACTTAGCTAATGCCAAACTCTACTTTGAGCGTGTCTATGGTATTTGGTCACCAACCAAGTTCAAGGATGCTCTTTTAGCTGTGGTGACTTCTTACCGGATCTACCATCCCATTAAGGAATACCTAGAACCTTTGGTTTGGGATGGGGTTGAGCGTATTGATTCGCTCCTTATCGTTTACCTTGGTGCAAAGGACACAGCTTATACACGAGCAGTCATGAGAAAAACCATGGTGGCTGCGATAGCAAGAATTTACGAACCAGGAATTAAATTTGATTCTATTCTTGTACTAAATGGACCGCAGGGGATAGGAAAATCAACCTTCTTTCTCAAGCTAGGCAAAGATTGGTTCTCGGATTCTCTGGCGATTTCAGACATGCGGGATAAGACTGCAGCAGAAAAGCTGCAAGGCTATTGGATTCTTGAGATTTCCGAGATGACTGGAATCCGAAAAACAGATGTGGAGACTGTCAAATCCTTTATATCTCGCCAGGATGATAAGTTCCGTCAAGCCTATGGGGTGAATGTCGAAAGTCACCCACGCACTTGTATTATTGTGGGTTCAACCAATTCAGAAGGTGGCTTCTTGCGAGATGTGACTGGGAACCGTCGCTTTTGGCCGATTCGAGTGTCCGATGCCAGTCAGTTAAAGCCTTGGGAGCTAGTCGATGTAGACCAATTGTGGGCAGAAGCCAAGGTCTATTATGAAGCAGGAGAGGAATTGTTTCTAAAAGGAAAAGCAGAAAATGAAGCGAATAAAGAGCGACAGGAAGCGATGGAATCGGATGACCGAGAAGGCATTGTGGCTGAGTATCTGGATACTTTATTGCCAGATAACTGGTCCAAGATGGACTTATATGAGCGCCGGACTTTCTTGGCTGGGAGTGACTTTGGCAGTCAGACTTTGAAGGGAACTGAGCAACGTGAGCGGGTCTGCATTATGGAAATTTGGTGTGAGTGCTTTGGCAAGGAACGGCAGAATATCAAAAAGGCTGATTCCTATGAGATTGAAGGGATTCTAAATAAAATCGGTGGCTGGAATAAGTAC
This sequence comes from Streptococcus sanguinis, assembly GCF_050220005.1. Lineage (GTDB taxonomy): Bacteria > Bacillota > Bacilli > Lactobacillales > Streptococcaceae > Streptococcus > Streptococcus sanguinis_Z. The sequence continues at coordinate 1,491,078 of NZ_CP071413.1, read as the reverse complement.
ACTGGAAACACGACTGGTAAGATGAAATTTTCCCTGTATGGTACTCAGCGCGCTTTTGTCCGGGTGCCGTAAGGCAACTTGGAAAGCCTTAGTTGGTTTCCAAAGGTTTTCGATTTTACCTTTTAGCAACCAAATGGGAAACTGCTCAAAGCTATTGCCAATAGTGGTTTCTCTAGTACTAGTTTCCTTAGTTGCCTATCTTTTCTAAGAGAGTAGTGTTACTACTATTAAAATAGGGGTAATGGGCACCCGTACGCGCGTAAGGAGTTTGAACCCTTTTGGCAACCCCTATCGGAAACCCTGGGAGGAAAAGAAATGCGAGAAAGAGAAATTGAAGAAAAACTGAGAGTAGAAAGTCAGAAGCGAGGTGGCCTTGCCATGAAGTTTGTCTCGCCCGGCTTGATAGGAGTGCCTGATCGAATCGTGGTTTTACCTCAAGGCAGGCTTGGATTTGTGGAGTTAAAAGCCCCAGGAGAAAAGCCTAGAAAGATTCAGGTCAGGCGCATGGAGCAGTTAAGAAAGCTAGGTTTTCTGGTTTATGTGTTGGACGATAAAGGAAAGATTGGAGAAATACTGGATGACATACAAGGCATATCCTTATCAAGAGGTGGCGACTCGATTCATTGAGGAGCATGAGACAGCTTGTTTGATTCTTGATATGGGATTAGGAAAGACCGTGATTACCTTAACGGCATTGTGGAATTTGATATTGGATTCATTTGAGGTCAGAAAAGTCTTGGTCATTGCCCCGCTTCGAGTAGCCAGTCATACTTGGAAGAATGAGCTGGATAAGTGGGAACATTTAAAGGGGCTAGATATTTCCATTGCCATTGGCAGTGAATCAGAACGGAGAGCAGCTTTATCACGTGCAGCCTTTATCTATACGATTAACCGAGAAAATGTTGTCTGGTTGATTCAGAATCAACTCTTTGATTTTGATATGGTGGTGATTGATGAACTCTCTAGCTTTAAGTCTTATCAGGCTAAACGCTTCAAGGCTCTTAGGAAAGTTCGATTTAGAATCAAGCGCATGGTTGGGCTGACGGGAACTCCTGGAAACATCATGGACCTATTTTCTGAGATTGGCATTTTAGATGGCGGACAGCGCCTGGGACGCTTCATCACAGCTTTTCGCAATCAGTATTTTGACCCCGACAAACGAAACGGTCAGGTTATCTTTTCTTATAAGCCAAAGGATGGCGCGGAAGAAGCCATCTACGATAAGATAGCAGACATGACTATTTCCATGAAAGCAGTGGATTATCTTAATATGCCAGAGCGAGTGGATAATGAAGTCCTTGTTGAGATGTCGGAGCAAGAGCTGGCTGTTTATAAGGAGTTTAAAGCAGAAATGGTGGTTTCACTTAAAGGACAGGTGCTGGATGCCGTAAACAGTGCTAGCCTTTCGAATAAATTACTGCAGATGGCCAATGGCATGATTTATGATGAGAATCGGGATACTGTACTCTTGCATGATCAGAAGTTAGTGGCTCTGGAAGAAATGGTGGAGAGTATGAATGGCCGGCCTTTGTTAGTCGCTTATTGGTTCCAGCATGATTTGAAACGCATCAAGGAACGCTTTCCAGAAGCTAGAGTGATTCAAAGCAATCAGGATATTGAGGAATGGAACAAGGGAAAGATTCCCCTTGGCTTGATTCACCCAGCAAGCAGCGGTCATGGGCTTAATCTTCAAGCCGGCGGCCATACCATTTGTTGGTTTGGCTTAACTTGGTCTTTGGAGCTGTACCAGCAACTTAATGCCAGGCTCTGGCGTCAAGGGCAGAAAGAAACGGTGGTTGTTCACCACATCATTACGAAGAATACCATAGACGAACAAGTCATGAAACGATTGAAAGAAAAGGACATCTCTCAGCAATCCCTGATTGATGCCGTCAAATATGAATTGAGAGAGGAGGAAGCGGATGGATAAAATAGAGAGCCTTTTCTATGATTACAAGAACATGGAAAAGGAGATGAAGCTCTTACGCAGCCAGTTGGACCAGTTTGTCGGCATCTCAGAAAACGAGATGCTGGACATCATGGTCTATGGTCGGTCTGATGAACCAAAGGTACAAACCAGTAAGAATCCCTATCGCAGTGAGGTCATTGCTCTGTCCTACAAGGAAGAAACAGAAAAAGCCAATCGGGAGCTTTATCAATATTTATCAAAGCGCTACTGCCGTTTAGTTCAGGAATTGCATTTCTTTGAAGTAGCTGTCAGTCAGCTTCCGGATGATTTAGCAGAATTTGTGACGGATTTAGTTATTGAGTCAGAAAGCTGGGACAACCTTATGGTCAAGTACCATATCAGCCGGAGTACTATTAGTAGGTGGAAGCAGAAGGCTGTTAAGGAACTCCGTTTGATTTATGCTATCAGAAACCAGCAATTAGAAGATTTTTTACTTAGTTAGAGGAGAATCATATGTGCAAACGAGGCGATATATATTACGTAGATTTTGGAAATCAGAAAAACAGTCATATCCAACAAGGGATTCGACCGGCCATCGTCGTCAGCAATAATAAAGCTAATGACCATTCTCATTTGGTTACGGTTGTTCCCCTAACCAAGCAGGTTCAAAAGAAAAAGCACCTGCCTACTCATGTGTATCTACCTAAGAAAGTTTTCAAAGGGCTCAAATGGTCCAGCTTGGTTTTAGCAGAACAGATCCTTACGGTGGATAAGTTTCAGCTGAAAAATAAGGTCATGACTATTCGAGAAGAAGCCTGGCTGGTGCGGATTGACCGGGCTTTACGGATGCAGATAGGAGTTTAAAAAATTTTATAATTCCTCACAGTTTCATAGTTTTTGAGATATTTCGAAAATGTTTTAAATAAAAATCATCCATAGTATTGAAGGTGCTATCAATCTTAATCCTATAATAATATTGAAGGTATCATGCTTAAACATCTGACAAAACTGAAAAATAACTAAAATAATAATTAAATAACAAACTAAATATAACACTGAAATAATAATTAAATTATAAACTGAATTGACAACTGAAATTAATTTTGTTATTATGTAATTAAATAATTAATAAGGAGGAATTATCATGTCAAATGATTTAATTGTAGCTTATAAATTTGGAAGTCAGTTTGATGGACAACTTAGTGCTAGAGAAGGGATCAATTTATATAAATTGCATGCTCAAGAGCATGAAGGAAAAGTTTTGTTTACCATCAACAAAGCTCCTAGACCTGAGTTTAGAGATCGAATAAAAAAGATTATCTTAATGACAAGAGACGGGAAGTTTGCTATAATTGGAAAAGTTAATGACCTCGGAAAGGGAAGTATTATTAAACCTTCAAACGAATACACAGCTCCATCTATATGGGATAACGAGGACAGGAGTAGTATGGGCTGGTTTGCTATAGAGGATCTGGAACAGATTCAAATTAATCCCGGAGATTTCACTTCAATAAATGGGAAAGATCTTCTCGATAGTATGAGTGCGAATGCTTATATGACCTATATTGAAATTTAATTAGATATTAAGTAATAGGGAAAAACAATTGAAAAAAAAATTAAATTTTATTGATATTTCAGAAGGGTTTCATTAACCGTTAAAAAAATGTCTGAGGTACAGGAAATTGTCATTTCAGACATTTTTTTGTACATTTTGGGGAAAATCAAACCATGATCAGTTGTTTTTAGTTATACTATAAATATTAACAGAAAGAGGTACTGTATTTGAAAATTTTAGAAATTGAAGTTCTATCAACTTTATATGTTTCAGGAGTTTATATCTACCATATCGAGGTTCAATTCCTGTCGATTTATAATCAGGAAACCCACAGTTTGCGGGTTATGCCAGTTACTAAGGAAGCCATTTCTGACATGGCGGCATACATGATGGAGAACTATTACACTCGTCTGGTTCGTTGTTCTTTGGAAAAAGATTTTACTTGCATAGCTATCTGATATGATGTATAATATAATCATAGATAAGGAATATCTATTTCATCGCCATATGAGACGAGTGACGGTTCTGACTCGTCGGTAAAATAAAAATTGACCGAATGATGAGACGAGTGACGGTTCTGACTCGTCGGTAAAATAAAAATTGACCGAGCGATGAAATAAGGCGAGAGAGTCTGGATGATTCTCTCGTATTTTTTTGAGGAACACCATGAATAATGTTTTTGATATTTATAGGCTGAGTACTAAATTCTACAAAGATTACCCTAAAAAACAGTTTCCTGAAATATTAGTTAAACAAGAACGACCTTATAACTGTATTGTTTTTGAAATCCATAAGGATTATTATGTTTGTATTCCTTATCGAACAAATATTAGGCATAGGAACGCATACCATTTTAAAAGTTCCGTTCGCTCTAGAAAAAATCATTCAGGTCTAGACTATACAAAGCTTGTAGTCATTAACGACGTGGAATATTTAGACAAGAGTCCTGACCCAATAGTCGACCATGATGAGTATCTTGAAACAGTACGGAATATTAAAAAGATTGAAAATGAGGTGTTACAATATTTAGATACTTATTGTCAACATCATAATAAACAAAAAATATTACATCCGAGGGAATACAAGCGTAATTATGGTTTTACTACGTTAGACTATTTTCAAGATTTAATACTGTAATAGAATCAACGTAATAGAATAAACCAATTATCGAAAAGTTTTTCTATTGCGTAAATTGCTTACTTTAGGTATAATGATGTCATTACTGAGGCGATTCGCTGCCTATATCCCAAATGCGAGCGTTAAATGAGTTCTATCTTTTACAAGATAGAACTTTTTTATTTGTCAAGCAAAAACTACAAAAATAGAAAAGACGGAACTACCCTGGTACTAATACGGTACTAAGTCGGTACTTCTTTGCACGAATAATTGTGATATGATTAAGATGTGAAAGAATATAGAGAGGGGTGAATGCTATGCCGAGACGACCCGCTCAGCCCTGCAAATTTCCAAACTGTCCAAGGCTCGTACCTTATGGTTTTAAGTACTGCGAGGATCACCAGTGTGTTCTCTCACTTGAGGCGAAGTCAACAAAAGCTAAAGGTTACGACTCTCGTTGGAATAAAGCTCGGATCCGTTTCTTGAAGACACATCCGCTTTGCGTAAGGTGTCGGGCGAAAGGAATGATTACGCCTGCAACAGTGGTGGATCATGTCACTCCTCATCGAGGGAACCAGAAACTCTTTTGGAATCAGGGCAACTGGCAACCTCTTTGTAAGTCTTGTCATGATAGAAAAACTATGATTGAAGACCGTACTCCTGTTTATAGATACTAAAAAGGTGTATAATATAAGTAAAACATTAGATATAATTTTAGGAAAATAGTGAAATGAATTATGAAGAATATGTTGAAGAAAAAATAGATTTGCCCACACCTTATCCAATTTCAACGTCTGCTAAAAATGAAAAATATTTTGAGGCACTTCAAAGATATTGTGGATATCGGTTTGATTACATTAATAGTTTACTTCGTTTAGGGAAGATACCTAATGCTGATGCTAATGCTGTAAAACAAACGGAGCAAACAATTAAGTGTTTGGATGAAATTATTAATGAAGCTCCTCAAGAAAATCACAAGATTTTATACAGAGTCGTTAGCAAACAATTTTTTGAAGAATTAAAATACTTTAGTGTATTATAGCACACTGTGTTTAATCAACTTTTTCAGTAAATCAAGTATTAGCAAATGTTAGTTTTTAGAAATATAATAATTTACCTCTTTAAAACGGATTTAGTATTAAGAGGTATTTTTTATTTTAGTAGTATCACTTTTTTTAAGGTGATTGTGAGCTTCATATGTGTTAAGTAATTGAGATTAATTGGCAAAACTATTGACAAAGAATAATTATCGTATTAGAATAATCTTGAAAAGAGAATTATTCTAATACGATAATTAGAAGGAGGTATACATATGGATAAACTTTTAACGAAAATTGGAGTTATTCTATCTTTTGCACGGTACCTAATTTTTCTGCTTATTTTTCTATTGTTAGTAGGAGTAGCGGGAATTTTCTTTGGAGGGCAGAATAGTCAGGGGAATTTTATATTTGACTATGGGGATTTCATAATTGAAGCACCAATTATTTATCCCTTATTAATTCTTATAATGGCAATAGTTATATGCTTTATATTTATAAAATTATTAGGGATATGGAGTAGGTTATTGTTAGAGTTTAGCAACGATAAGTATTTTAAAATTAAAAATTTAAAATATCTAAAACAATCCTTTCTATTTTTAATTAGTTCAACAATTTTACAGTTATTAATTAATCTAGTTATTAATATTTTGAATATAGATAATGTAAGTAGCTTGTTTGATTTTTCAATAAAAAATTACTTGATTAATATTTTATTTTTGGCATTAAATTATTTTTTAATTATAGTGTTTAAAAAAGGATATTATATACAGAAAGAAAATGAGGAGATTATTTGATGAGATGGAAGAAATTAAGATAAATTTAGATAAAATAATTAAATCTAGGAATATCACTTCTAAAGAATTGGCAAATAGAATCAATATTACAGAAGCGAATTTATCAATATTAAAAACAGGAAAAGCTAAGGGGGTACGATTTGCTACATTATTAAATATTTGCAGAGAGCTTGATTGCCAACCTGGTGATATATTTGAATACAAAAGGAGTTAAGATAATGAGAAAACAAAGTATATTTATAGGTATGATTTGTCTAATCGCTTCATTCATACTTGTATCATGTGATTTCGGCGCTAACGATACCGTGCAAGATATTAAATCAGAAATCAATCAAGAGACCCCCAAAGAAGATATTGAGGATCTAGGAATAACTCAAGTATCTGAGCAAAAGATTGGGGATGAGTTGGCTATAAGTAGTAATTTTTCTGGATATGTTTATGTGATGAGCACAAAAGAAAACATTGAAACAATTAGGAAAACAGACTTTAGTTTTAATAATAACCCTTTTAAATCTGTAGAAAAAGGTTCTTATCATGATTTTAATATTCGTTATCAGGGTAAAACATATTTTGCAATAAAACAGATAAAAGTTGAGTCGATTAATTCATTGAAGATTTCCTCAGATTATACAGGTAAGATTTTATTGGTTCTGAGGGGAAATAATAGTTAGTAGCAGTTTAATTATTTGATCTCATTTCTTATGAAGTCCCGTAAAGATTAATTTATCGGGACTTTATCTTATCGACAGGGTTTTGGATAAACAAAAATCGCGACCTATGGCTTTCTGGGGTTAATGAAATTGTCAAACTTAAAATGACAAGTGGAGAATAATAAAAGGCCCTCCTACCACTATGACCTAACTAATTGCTCAGAGTAGTTGAGAGCCTGAAATTCAAACCATTATAATAAATAACGAATATAGAGTTTGTTAACACAGTCTTTTATTTATTTATAGAGAGGGGTGAAGACCATGCCGAGACGACCCGCTCAACCCTGCAAATTTCCAAACTGTCCGCTGCTTGTTCCTTATGGCTCTAAGTACTGCAAGGAACACGAGAGTGTTCTCTCGCTTGAGGTGAAGTCAACAAAGGATAAAGGTTACGACTCCCGTTGGAATAAAGCTCGGGTTCGTTTTTTGAAAACACATCCGCTTTGCGTGAGGTGTCGGGCGAAAGGAATGATTACACCTGCAACAGTGGTGGATCATGTCACTCCTCATCGAGGGAACCAAAAACTCTTTTGGAATGAGGGCAACTGGCAACCTCTTTGTAAATCCTGTCATGATCGAAAGACTATGACGGAGGATCATAATCCGATTTATGGATATGATTTTTGGTGAGGGGTAGGGGGGATCAAATCTCTGTGACTCACCTCTCAAAAGACCGTGGCCCCCTCAAACGTGCATTTTCGCAAAATGCAAAAGGGGTATATTTTTTGAAGAAATAAATAACTGAGAAACAAGCTGTAACAAGATGTTATGGCTTATTTTTCTTTCGTTTTATGGTTTAAAAGATTAGAGATTTCAGTAAAGAAAGGAGGCAGAAATGGACGATTTTCAACGAAAACAGATTAGAAAACTACGTTCTGAAGGTTTGGGATACCAATCAATTGGAAAGATAGTCGGTTTGTCTAGGGATTCTGTTCGCAATTACTGCAAACGAAATCCGGAACTATTGGGCTATCGAAATGCCGTCACAAAGATGATGAAAGACCAAGCCAGCGGCCTTCCTTGTTGCCTTCACTGTAAAGAAACCTTTATCCCCAAAGGAACTGGTCGACCTAAGAAGTTTTGTTCGGATGCCTGTCGGAGATACTGGTGGCAGAACCATCCAGAATTACACCAGAAACAAAATACAGCTTACTATGAATTGACTTGCCAACATTGCGGTAAGTCTTTTTTATCATACGGCAATGCGAACCGGAAGTTTTGTAGCCATGCCTGCTATATTCAATCTCGTTTTTACTAAGGAGGTAGTATGAAAGTCACACAAGATATGACATGGGTTTCTTTACCCATTGACTCTTTAAAACCAGCGGCTTATAACCCACGAAAGAAACTCAAGAAGGGTGATAAGGAATACGAAAAAATCAAGAAATCCATTGTGGAGTTTGGTTATGTTGACCCAATTATTGTTAATTTCGATGGCACTGTAATTGGAGGCCATCAACGACTGACCGTCTTATCTGACTTAGGCTATAAAGAAGTTCAATGTGTTCAGGTTCGGATTGATGATGAGAATAAGGTAAAGGCCCTGAATGTTGCTTTAAATAAAATCACAGGCGCGTGGAATGAAGAACTTCTCGCAGACCTGATGGTGGACTTGCAAGATGCGGATTTCAATTTGGACCTAACCGGTTTTGAAGCCCCGGAAATCGATCAGCTATTTTCTAAGGTTCACAACAAGGAAGTGAAAGAAGATGACTTTGATGTAGATGGGGAGCTGACAAAACCGACTATCTCGAAACAAGGAGATATCTGGCATCTTGGGAAACACCGAGTGATTTGTGGTGATTCTACAAAGCTAGAAACTTATCAGCTTCTCCTGGGAGATAAGAAGGCCAACCTTGTCGTAACTGACCCTCCTTACAATGTTAATGTGGAAGAAACAGCGGGAAAAATCAAAAATGATGATATGTCCGATGCGGATTTTTATCAGTTCCTTTTTAACATGTTTGTCAATGTAGAACAGTCCATGGAGGATGATGCTTCCATCTATGTTTTCCATGCAGATACAGAAGGATTGAATTTCAGAAAGGCCTTTAAGGACGCTGGCTTTTATCTGAGCGGTTGTTGCGTTTGGAAAAAGAATGCCTTGGTATTAGGTAGAAGCCCTTACCAGTGGCAACATGAACCTGTGCTCTATGGCTGGAAACAAAAAGGAAAACACCAATGGTTTTCTGATAGAAAGCAGACGACCATTTGGGAATATGACCGTCCAAAATCCAGCAAAGAGCATCCGACTATGAAGCCTGTTCAGCTTATGGCTTATCCGATTCAGAATTCTTCCATGCGAGGGACACTTATCCTGGACCCATTTTTAGGCAGTGGCTCTACCTTAATTGCGGCTGATCAGACCGGTCGGGTTTGTTATGGTATTGAATTGGATGAGAAGTTTGTGGATGTTATTGTCAAACGTTATATGGAAGCGACGGAAAAGTCAGATGTGCAGCTAATCCGTGAGGGCAAGACCTTAGCTTTTGAAGAAGCAGTTAGTAAGTATGAGAAGGAAACAAGCGAAGCATAAGAAGGTGACGGAAACAGAAGCCCTCCAATATCTCAAGGGACTGTCTGAACAATTGGTTGACTTATCACAAGATTCTCCTGGGGTACAGGAATTGAGGAACGCTATAGAGCGTGCTCGTAAGACTAGACAATTTGGATGTTTGGAACTAGAGTATTTGGACCAAGCGATGAAAGAACTTGAATCAAAATTTCAAAATTAAGCATAATAATTATCTATTATAACTGGATAAATATGCAGATTAGAGGTATTATACCATTGACCAAATTAAATCCCCCAAAGGAGAAACATATGATGCTCTATTCAAATGCAGAAGCCAACCTGATCTTGGAACAAGCTCGTAATCGTTTAGCCCTCTTATCCAAAGGATTTATAACCTTGGCTCAGGAACAAGAGTTGGACAGTGTAGAACAGGAAGATGCAACTCAGGTTCAGAACTTACTAACTTCTATTCAAGAAGCCGATACGAGTGGAAAAATGGCTGATATGGAATTGCAGCTGATTGTTGAGGATACTAATCGTATCTGGGAAGAAGTATCTTTCACTTAGACGATGGAAGGAAAATAAAAATGAATGCGAAGATTGTAGAATTACTGAAAAGGCGCTATCCTGCTGGAACGAGAGTTCGGCTCTTAAAAATGGAAGACCCGAATCCAGTGCCAGTTGGTATGTTGGGAACGGTGGAAGATGTGGATGATATTGGTTCCTTGATTGTTCAATGGGACAATGAACGGCAACTCCATGTGTTGCATGGTATTGATGAAGTCGAGAAAATCGATTCATAAGAAATAAAGCCTTCGGGCTTTTTTCTTGTGGACTGAAGGAGGTGAGGGCATGGCACAAAAGGGCAGAAAGCCCAAACCAACTAGTTTGAAAATCTTAGAAGGTAATCCAGGCAAGCGCCCACTTCCAAAGAATGAAATTCAGCCTAAGAAGAAAGCTCCTAGATGCCCTTCCTGGCTTGAAGAAGATGCCAAAAAAGAATGGAAGCGTATGGGCAAAGTCCTGGAAGGGTTGGGACTTTTAACTGATATGGATATGATGGCTTTTGCAGGTTACTGCCAAGCTTATGCACGCTGGAAGGAAGCAGAAGAGTTACTTTCAAAACACGGCTCTATCATCAAAACTCCCAATGGCTATCTCCAACAAGTGCCACAAGTTTCCATTTCTCAGACTAATCTCAAAATCATGCTCAAGTTCTGTGAGCAGTTTGGTTTAACTCCATCTGCCAGAACACGGCTGGCTTCAATGGATACAGAAGTGGGGTCAGGTGATGAAATGGAAGATTTACTAGGAGAGCGCTTATGAAGTATCACTATATCCCTTCTCCCTTCATGCTTCCAACTTCTCATTATGATGAGAAAAAGGCAGACCGGGCAGTAACCTTCATTCAGAATCTCTGCCACACCAAAGGGCGCTGGGCGGGAAAGAAATTTTTATTATTACCCTGGCAGGAACAAATTGTACGTGACCTTTTTGGTATCGTAAAGGAAGATGGGAATCGACAGTTCCTGACGGCCTATGTAGAGATTCCCAAAAAGAATGGGAAGTCTGAACTGGCTGCTGCTATTGCTCTTTATCTCTTATACGCAGACGGGGAAGCTAGTGCCGAAGTGTATGGAGCGGCTTGTGACCGAAATCAGGCTTCTATTGTTTTTGATGTGGCCAAGCAAATGGTTTTGATGAGTAGGGCTTTAGAAAAACGCTCCAAAGTCATGGGTGCCACTAAACGTATCATCAATTATTCCAATGCAGGCTTCTATCAAGTGTTATCGGCTGAAACTGGGACCAAGCATGGACTCAATGTATCAGGTTTAGTCTTTGATGAAATTCATGCTCAGCCCAATCGCCATTTATACGATGTCTTAACCAAAGGGAGTGGTGATGCCAGGGAGCAGCCCCTCTTTTTTATTATCACGACAGCAGGAAATGACAAAAACTCCATCTGCTATGAACTGCATACCAAGGCCTTAGATATACTAAAGGGGCGAAAAAAAGATAGTACCTTTTATCCAGTTGTTTATGGCCTTTCAGAAGAAGATGATTGGAACGATGAAGAGAACTGGCTAAAGGCTAATCCTTCCCTTGGTCATACAATTGGGATTGACCGGGTTCGGGAAGCTTATTTGAATGCCTTAGATAACCCAGCAGAAGAAAATGTATTCAAGCAATTGCGACTCAATATCTGGACAAATTCAGCTGTGACTTGGATTCCGGAACATATCTACGATAAGGGGAGTCAACCGATTGATGTGGAGATTTTAAAGGGCAGAGATTGTTATGCTGGTCTGGATTTATCTTCCACTTCAGATATTACGGCCTTTGTCCTAATTTTCCCACCAAGACGTGAAGTAGAAAATTATCAGGTTCTTCCCTTCTTTTGGTTACCTGAAGATACACTAGCTCTCAGGTCCCGACGAGATCATGTGTTGTATGATGTCTGGGAAAAGCAAGGCTTTCTTCTTACCACAGAAGGGAATGTCGTTCATTATGGTTTTATTGAACAGTTCATTGAAGAACTGTCCACTATCTACCATATCAAAGAAATTGCCTATGACCGCTGGAATGCGACACAGATGGTTCAGAACCTAGAAGGCATGGGCTTAACAATGGTTCCATTTGGTCAGGGCTATAAGGACATGAGTCCACCTTCCAAAGAGTACTATAAACTCATGATGGAAGGTAAAATCCAGCATGGAGGTCATCCGGTTCTAAAATGGATGGCCCAAAACGTAGTCATGAGACAGGATCCAGCCGGAAATATTAAGCCTGATAAAGAAAAATCTGTCGAAAAGATTGACGGGATTGTCGCAACCATTATGGCTTTAGACAGGTGCATTCGACATCAAAAGAATGACGGTAGTATTTATGATGAGCGAGGAATCTTATCCTTTTAAATTTGTTAGATTTTCCACAATTGAAAGAGTGATTGTAAAGCATCTCAAGCGAGGTGCTTTTTTTCATGCCTAGAAAAGGAGATGACTATGGGAATATTGGAACGATTAGGACTAAAACGACAGAGGGGAGAGCCCGAAAATAAGTATGAAGGAAATGACTTTTCGCTACTCTTTGGTCGAACCACGAGTGGGAAAACTGTTAATGAACGGACGGCATTACAAACGACAGCGGTTTATGCCTGCGTAAGGATTCTGTCAGAGACCATTGCGTCTTTACCTCTTCATGTTTATCGATACACCGAAGGAGGAAAAGCAAAGGATACGGAACATGTCCTTTACACGCTTTTGCATGATGAGCCGAATCCTGACATGACATCTTTTGTCTTTCGGGAAACCTTGATGAGCCATCTCTTGATCTGGGGAAATGCCTATGCTCAGATTCTTCGTGACCGTTCAGGTCAGGTGATTGGGCTGTATCCTTTGCTGCCGGATCAGATGAGTGTCCACCGAAGTGAGAAGGGGAAGCTCTTTTATGTTTACAACCGCTATGAGGAAGATAATCCTAATTTTCAGGAAAAGGGAAGCATTGTTTTATCGCAAGAAGAAGTGCTTCATATTCCGGGATTAGGGTTTGATGGTCTGATTGGTTATTCTCCGATTGCTCTGGCGAAGAATGCGGTGGGGATGACGCTTGCTTGTGAAGAATATGGCGCTAGTTTCTTTGGAAACGGTGCTAACCCCGGTGGAGTGCTCGAACACCCGGGGATCTTAAAAGACCCTGCTAAGGTCCGAGATTCCTGGAATGCAGTCTATCAGGGGACACGAAATGCTCATAAGGTAGCTGTCCTGGAAGAAGGGATGAGCTATAAGCAAATTGGGATACCGCCTGAAGAAGCACAGTTCTTGGAAACCCGTAAATTTCAAATCAATGAGATTGCGCGTCTCTTTCGGATACCACCGCACATGGTAGGAGATTTAGAGAAGTCCAGTTTTTCTAATATTGAGCAACAATCTCTTGAGTTTGTTAAGTATACCTTGGACCCTTGGGTCGTTCGGTTTGAACAAGCCCTTAAGAAAAGTTTGCTGCTGCCAGAAGAAAAGAAGACCCATTTCATTAAATTTAATGTAGATGGCCTGCTTCGTGGAGACTACCAAAGTCGGATGAACGGCTATGCGATTGGCCGACAAAACGGCTGGCTCTCGACAAACGATATCCGGGAGCTAGAAGAACTCAACCCTATCCCGCCAGAAGAAGGCGGTGACCTTTATCTCATTAATGGCAATATGACCAAGCTAAAAGATGCAGGAGGATTTATGAAAGATAACCATGAAGGAGAGAGTCATGAATAAATTTTGGAATTTCAGCGAGGATGAAACGGGGCGTGTGCTGCATCTAAATGGTACGATTGCTAGTGAATCCTGGGTGGATGATGATGTTACTCCGCAAATTTTTAAGAATGAACTCATGAGTGGCACCGGACCATTGACCTTATGGATTAACTCACCGGGTGGAGATGTCTTCGCGGCAGCTCAAATCTACAATATGTTAATGGACTACAAAGATGACGTCACCGTCAATATTGATGGAATTGCAGCTTCGGCCGCCAGTGTCATTGCTATGGCGGGAACCACCGTCAATATGAGTCCGGTAGCTATGATGATGATTCACAATCCGATGACCGTCGCAATTGGGGACTCTAAAGAAATGGAGAAGGCTATTGCTATGTTATCGGAAGTCAAAGAGTCTATTCTCAATGCCTACGAAATTAAGACTAGCTTGTCTCGTGTGCAGTTGTCCCACTTGATGGATGCTGAGTCTTGGTTTAATGCTAAGAAGGCTCTTGAACTTGGGTTTGCGGATTCTATTTTGTATGAGCCTGTACCTCATGAAGATGGGACGGTTCAAAGTATGATGTTTAGTCGAGCAGCGGTGACCAACCAGCTGCTTTTAAAATTGGCTGATAAAAAACCTCAGCCCAAAACACCAGTTTCTCAGTTAGAGAAACGGTTATCACTCTTAAAATAAGAAAGGAATAACCATGAGTAAAATTTTACAATTGCGGGAAAAACGAGCACAGGTATGGGAGAAAGCAAAAAGCTTTCTGGATACCTGTCGGGATGATAAGGGGCTGGTTTCTGTAGAAGATACGGCCCGTTATGAAGAAATGGAAGATGAGGTTGTTCGCCTTGGTAAAGAGATTGAACGTTTGGAGCGGCAGGAAGCACTGGACAAGGAATTAGCCAGTCCGGTTAGTCAAGCCATTGTTGCCAGTCCAACCGTAGGCGGAGGAAATCCAAAAGGCGGACGTTCCTCTAAAGCCTATAACACAGCTTTTTGGAACAATATCCGCAAGAAAAACTTCTATGATATCGAAAATACCCTCAGTATTGGAGACGACTCACGTGGCGGTTACTTGGTTCCAGATGAATATGAGAAACGTCTGATCCAGGCTCTTCAAGAAGAAAACTTCATGCGGAGTCTTGCAACGGTCATTCAGACTTCAAGCGGGGAGCGGAAGATTCCAGTTGTGTCAGGGAACGGTGAAGCCACTTGGATGGATGAGAACTCTAAGTTCAAGGAATCAGAAGATACCTTTAGTCAAGTAACGCTTGGTTCCCATAAGGTTGGAACAGCTATTAAGATTTCTGATGAGCTGCTCTATGATTCCGTCTTTGATTTGGAAAGCTATATGGCTAATGAATTTGCTCGTCGTATTGGTGTGAAGGAAGAAGAAGCTTTTCTGATTGGTGATGGAACAGGTAAGCCAACTGGAATTTTTCAAACGGTCACTGAAGGGGCGACTAGTGGTGGTGCGACGATTACCTTTGACGATGTCATGGATTTGTATCACTCGCTTAAATCGCCTTATCGGAAAAATGCAGTATGGATTTTGAACGACTCCACCGTAAAAGCTTTACGGAAACTCAAGGACAATAACGGCAACTATATCTGGCAGCCATCTGTTCAAGCTGGTGTACCAGATATGATTCTGAATCGTCCCTATTTCACCTCTAGCTTTGTACCAACGATTGATACAGGTAAAAAAGTTTTGGCTTTCGGTGACTTTTCTTACTACTGGATTGCGGACCGTCAAGGACGTTCCTTTAAGCGTCTGAATGAGCTCTATGCAGAAAGTGGTCAAGTTGGCTTCCTTGCTAGTCAGCGTGTGGATGGTAAGTTAATTCTGAATGAAGCGGTTAAAGTTTTGACCATGAAATGAGGCTTCTCATGAAGATTAGTTTGGAGGAAGCAAAGAACTATCTAAGGGTTGAACACTCAGAGGATGACCACTTGATTCAAGTTATGATTTCTGCCAGTGAAGAGTTGTGTTCCAGTATCCTACGCAAGAATCTGGAGGAAGTGACGGAGGAGAAAGAAGTTGACTTCCTTCAGACGATTGTTTTGTTTGGGACAGCTTATCTTTATGAGCACCGAGAAGAAGGAGGGCAGGATAGTTTGGTAGAACTCCTCAAGGCTCTTCTTTCTGCTCACAGAAGGGATGTGTTCTGATGAAGATAGCTCCATTACGCAAACGGGTTTTCTTTGAAAAACGAGTCATTGTGCAAGATGCTATTGGCAATGAAAGCAGTCAGTGGCAGCCATTGTTTTCTAGGTGGTGTTCCTGCAAGGTACTTCTTGAAACGGAAGGCACTGCAACAGTAATGGTCAAGAATATTCATCAGTTACGCTTTACGCTACGCTACGACCCTGCTATTCAAGAGTTGGATAGTAAAACCACTCGTCTTCGCTTTGAGAATAAGGTTTATAATATCAAGGCCATTGATTCGTTGACTTATCCTCAGAAGATAATCCTGATAGATGCGACAGAGGAGGTACAATATGCCAACAATTGACCCGTCTAACCTAGATCGAGCTATTCAAAAGGAGTTAGAGGATTATGTGGAAAGGTCTACTGAAACTGTGAAAGCAGTGGTGGAAGACAGCACAAAGGAAGCCGTCAATGAGTTAAAGCAACATTCTCCGAAAAAGCGGGGAAAATATGCACGAGGCTGGACCTCTACTGCGACTAAAGAAACGAATCTAGCTTTGACAAAAACGATTTATAATCGAACACCAGGACTGACACATCTCCTTGAAAATGGTCATGCTAAACGAGGCGGTGGTAGGGTGGAAGGAATTCGTCATATTGCTCCTGTTGAAGAAAAGATGATTCGCCAATTTGAAGAGCGCTTGAAGGAGAAATTATGAAGAAAGATGAGTGGTTTCCATTTTTAAGCAGTCTAGGTTTGCCCTGTGCCTATCATCATTTTGAGGAGGGGCATAGTCCAGCTCCTCCCTTTTTGGTGTATTGGTTTCCTGCTTCTCAAAATTATGGTGCAGATAATCTGGCTTATCACAAAGGAAGTCAAGTCAGACTGGAGCTTTATACTGAGAAAAAAAGCCTTGAATTAGAAGAGAAAATAGAAGCCAAACTCGACAGTCATTCTCTCTTTTTTGACAAGGAAGAAACCTATTTGGATACAGAAAAGCTGTATCAGGTTATTTATCATTTAAGTCAATAGAAAGGAAAAATCCGATGGAGAAAAATAAAGTCACCTTTGGTTTGCAGGATGTCCATTGGGCAGAAGTAACCAAAGAAGGAGATGATGGGGCGCTGACCTACGGGACAGTGGAGCGACTTAGGGGTGCCGCAGAGCTGACCTTGGAGCCACAAGGCGATTCTGGTTCATATAAAGCAGACAACATCAATTTTTATACGACAGAATCTAATGATGGCTATGAAGGAACTCTGAAACTGGCTCTTTTGACACAGGAATTTTTGACCCGAGTGTTGGGAGAAACGATTGATGCCCAGAGTAAAGTCATCTCAGAAATTGCAAGCAGTGAGAAGAAAAACTTTGCTTTAATGTTTCGCTTTGAAGGGGATAAGAAAGAAACGCTCCATGTGCTCTATTATTGTTATGCAAGCCGGCCAACAGTAGCTTCTAAAACAAAGAGCGGTTCAGACATCAATGAAGTGGAATTGAAATTCAAAGCCAGTCCTCGGCCGCTTGATAAGCTAGTCCGTCGCAGGACCACAGAGGATACCCCAGAAGATGTCAAAAAGACTTGGTTCGCAAAAGTCTATGAACCAACTGTGAAACCAGGAGGTTAATCATGAGGAAAACGATTCAGTTATCAGGTAAGAACATTGAGCTAGCTAGTAATGCTTACACACCGATTGCCTATAAAAAAGAATTTGGGAAAGATTATTTTCAGGATCTGTTTCAAATGTTGCAGGCAGAGTCGATTCTAAAAAAAGCTGAACAGCTAGAAGAAGGCAAAACTTTATCTGCATCGGATGTGGATATGAGCATGTTAGCGGATTTTGATATGACGTTTTTCCACCGGATCTTTTGGGTTTTTGCCAAATCAGCTAACCCATCTATTGAACCTTTTGAAGAGTTCTTTATGGGCTTAGAAGAATTTCCGCTTCAAACAGTAGGACCGGTTCTGATGGAATTGTTAAATCAAGGAATGACCACCAGAAAAAAGTCGATGCGTCGGAAGAAGCGAGTAGCGAAACCTTCACGGTAGAATCCTATCTTCACTGTTGTAAAGAGACAGGACTATCCATGTCAGATTTAAAAGAGATAACGATTGGCATGGCCTTGGACTATCAGACAGACTATGTGGAAGTGCGTACTAAAGAAGCAGATAGAACTCGCAAGGCTACGCAGGTAGACTTTGATAATTTTTGATGTGGTGGTAAGGAGGTGACGGTATGGCTGGAACGATTAAAGGAATCACAATTGAAATTGGAGGCGATACCCAGCCCTTACAAAAAGCTCTAAAAGGGGTGAACCACGAAGCCTTAGAAGCAAGCCGAGAGCTGAGACAAATTGATAAGGCACTAAAATTTGACACAGGCAATGTCACTCTCTTAACTCAGAAACAAGAGGTTTTAGCCAAGCAAGTTCAAACAACCAAAGAGAAGCTAGAGACACTACGTCAAGCCCAATCTCAGGTAGAAGCTCAGTTTCAAAGCGGGAAAATCGGAGCTGATCAGTATCGGGCTTTTCAAAGAGAGGTCGAAATCACTCAGAACACTCTCAAAAGCTATGAAAATAAGCTAGAGGGTGTCAACCGAGCTTTGGAGCAAAATGGCTCCAGTGTCACCAGCAACAAAAGTAAACTAGCTGCTTTAGGAGCTGAACAAAATCAACTAGCATCAGAGAGTGAGAAAGTCGCTTCCTCCTTTAAGTTGCAAGAAAGTCAGCTAGGTCGTAATGCCAGTGAATCTGAAAAACTGGCCCTTGCTCAGAAAAAGGTTGCGGCTCAGTCAGAGATTGTCGAGAAACAGATTGCCAATTTAGAACGACAGTTAGAGTTGACCAAGGCTGAATACGGTGAGAACTCAGTTGAAGCCAATAAGCTAGAGAAGTCTCTCAATGAAACCAAGACGGCTTATCATCATTTGCAAAATGAGATGGGCAGCATGAGTGGGGCAAGTGATAATGCCAACCACAGCTTAGCAGAAACTAACAATCTACTAAGGTCTGAGATTCTAGCCAACTTCAGTGAAAAACTGAGCGAAATCAGTCAGAAACTGATTGACTTCGGAAAAGCAACACTGGAAGCTTTTCGGGAAGTGGACGAAGGGATGGATATCATCGTCACCAAAACTGGTGCCAGTGGAAAAGCGCTGGATGAGATGACAGATATTGCAAAAGGTCTTGCGACTGAAATTCCAACGGACTTTCAAACAGTGGGCAGTGCTGTTGGTGAGCTTAATACCCAATTTGGGTTGACTGGTGATGCCTTAAAGGACGCTTCTGCGACTTTGATTAAGTATGCGGAAATTAATGGTTCGGACGTGACGGAATCAGCCATTTCCGCAAAACAAGCCATTGAAGCATATGGACTTGAGACGAGTGATTTAAATCGGGTCTTAGATACCGTCACTTATACGGCCCAGGCGACTGGTGTCAGTGTTCAGGATTTGATGACCAAAGCCATTCAAGGTGCTCCACAAATTAAGGCTTTAGGACTTTCGTTTGATGAGGGTGTTGCTCTTATGGGGCAGTTTGAAAAAAGTGGGGTCGATTCTTCGGCTGCTCTTTCTTCCCTCTCCAAAGCAGCAGTCAACTATGCGGCTAAGGGCAAGACACTGAGTGAAGGCTTAAGAGAAACGGTTGAACAAATCCGAAACAGCACTAGTGAAACGGAAGCCTTAACGCTTGCATCCAGTATCTTTGGTACTAAAGCTGCTCCACGGATGGTGGATGCCATTAAGCGGGGGGCTCTATCTTTTGATGGTTTAGCAGGAACCGCAGAAAAAGCAAAGGGAGTGGTTGCATCCACCTATGAAGCAACGCTTGACCCTATCGATCAGTTCACGCTTGCACAAAATGCAGCTAAAGAGGCCATGGCCGAAGTTGGAGGAGCGATTGCAGAAACCCTAGCTCCGTTTCTTCAACAACTTGTTCCGCTTTTAAAAAGTGTTGCGGAATTGTTCGTGAATCTTCCGGAACCTGTGCGGGAGTTCATTCTGGTTTTGGGTGGACTGGTGACTGTTGCGGGTATTCTCTTACCCATTATTGTGGCCTTACAAGCTGCAGCTTTAGCTCTTGGGACGACGATTGGAGGAATGTTAGCTGCGGCTGCTCCGATTGTAGGGATTGTTCTTGCGGTTATAGCAGCTGTTGCTTTATTGGTCATTGGCATTAAGGAACTGTGGGAACATAATGAAGCTTTCAGAGCAGCTATTACGGATGCTTGGAATGCTATCTATTCAGCTATTTCTTTCATCGTTCAGCAAGTTGTGGACTTTGTGATGGAGATTTGGGGAACTTTGGTTTCTTGGTGGCAGGAAAATCACCAGTTGATTCAAGATGCTGCAACAACAGTCTGGAATGCCATTTCGACGGTAATCACCACCATTATGGATTTAATTGGCCCTTATCTAACAGCCGTTTGGGAGAATATCAAACTCGTTGTCACAACAGCCTGGGATATTATCAAGACGATAATAGAAACCATCCTAAATGTTATTCTTAGCATTATCACATTGGTCATGCAGGTGATCACTGGGGATTGGTCTGGTGCCTGGGAAACCATTAAGCAAATTGTATCTACCGTATGGGAAGGGATTCAGTCCATCATTGGCACCATTCTTAATGCCATCTGGCAATTTATAGTGAATAGCTGGAACGGTATCAGAGATAGTGTTTCAAATATTCTATCAGCCCTTTCTTCTTTATTTTCATCCATTTGGAATGCCATTCAATCCACGGTGACAGGGATTGTTCAGGGGATTGCAAGCACACTATCCAATATCTGGAATGGGATCTTGCAGACCATATCAAATGTCCTAAACAACATCTTCTCAACTGTTCGAAATATTTGGGATGGAATCAAAAATGCCATTTCTGGAGCGATTGATGGGGCTAAAAATGCCGTATCCTCTGCAATCAATGTCATAAAGAATCTCTTTAATTTTCATATCTCTTGGCCGCATATTCCATTGCCGCACTTTAGTGTCAGTGGATCCGCTAATCCGCTTGATTGGTTAAAGGGGGATATTCCACGGATTGGGATTGAATGGTATGCCAAGGGTGGGATTTTAACCAAGCCAACCATCTTTGGCCTAAATGGTACGAATCTCTTAGCAGGAGGGGAGGCAGGCAGAGAAGCGGTTCTTCCCTTAAACAGAGAAACATTGGGTCAGATTGGTCGTGGAATTGCTTCTACCTTGGATGCTCTGCCACAGATTACCATTACGATTTCAGATGTTGTAATCAGAGAAGAAGCGGATTTAGAACGCTTGGCAGAACATGTAGCAGGAAGATTGGCAGATGAACTCGCTAGGCAAAAACAACTGAAAGGATTGGGAACATGATTCGATACAATGAATTAGTCATTGATGGAGTGCATACTTCTTCGTTTCCTTTTAAGGTAATAGTGGAAAACAGTCCACCGATTGTCATGAAAAGCAGCAAGACTCAGCTCCTTGAGCATAGAGGTATCAGTGGTGCCGTCGTGGAAACCAACAAGCATCGCAATGTGATGGAGTTAGGTTTTAAAATTTATGTAGTCAAACCAAGTGAAGACCAACTCTTCCAGTTTTTGACACTCTTTTCTAAAGAACAGTTTTGGCTGGAGAGTGAGCAGTTGAAGACAGTCCGGCTTTGGTGCTATAAGGTCCTTGTTTCAAAAATGATAAAGGACAAGCACGGAGTTTATGAGATGGAAGCGACTTTTCAATGCCATCCCACAAAGTTCTTTAAAGATACAGATAGTCAGTCATTCACTCAAAATGGTGCTTTGAGAACTGCGGGTTCGGCTTTGGCTTTTCCCAAATTGACAATAGTTGGAAACAACTCTAGTGAAACCAGTTTTACGGTTGGCAGTCAGGTTATTCGTTTGGAGAAAATAGAGTCTGGTGAAACACTGGTGATGGATAACAACCCTGCCAAACCAAGTTTTAGAACCTTATCGGGTAAACGAGTCAAGTGGTCTGGTGACTTTTTGACGATTGACCCTTCAAAAGATAAAACAGTGGGCGTCGTATTGGGAACTGGGATTCAGTCCATTCGTTTTGAGATTGTCTGGGGGTGGGCTTAATGCTTTATTTATTGGATAAGGAAGTACGGACCGTTAAATGGAACGGTATTCCTCTTTATGAAGCCCTATCTGCTAAGGTAAAGGAAACCTTGAATGGAGATTTTACCTTAACCCTCAAGTATCCTATAACGGACAGCCATCTTTATCGTCTGTTGAAGGTAGATAAACTCATTAAGGCTCCTGTACCTGAACTGGGAGAACAGCTGTTTCGGATTAAGAAACCAGTTGAGATGGATGAACATGTGGAGGTACTATGCTATCACATTACGGATGATGTCATGCAGCATTCCATTAAGCCAATTGGAAATTCTCAAGTAGGTTGTATGACGGCCTTGTCTAGCATGGTCCAGGCGGCTAAGACAAGTCTTGGGCCTTATTCTTTCACAAGTGATATTACCAAACGCAGGGATTTTAACACGACTGAGACAACTACGCTTTATAAGGTCCTGTTAGATGGTACTCATTCTATTGTAGGAACTTGGGAAGGGGAGCTCATTCGAGATAATTTCTCATTCTCCATTCAAGAGCACAGAGGAGAGAATCGTGGAGTCATTGTTACGACTCATCAGAATTTAAAAAACTACAAACGGAATAGAAGCTCACAAAATGTTGTGACCCGTATCCATGTCCATTCGACCTTTAAACCAGAAGGGGCTAAAGAAGAAAAAACGTTAACCGTGACGGTTGATAGTCCTTTACTTGATGCTTATCCTTATATCAACGAAAAAGAATTCACGAATAACAATCTTAAAACCCTTGAGGAATTGCGAAAATGGGGTGAGAGTAAATTCTATCATGATAAGATTGACCGAGAGCAAGATGCCATTGTGATAGAAGCTTATGAGCTAGATGGTCAAACGGTTCATTTAGCCGACTGGATTACTCTAAAGAGCAGAAAACACCATGTAGATGTCATCAAACAAGCAGTAGCTTATGAATATGATGCGCTGACTAAAGAATATATCTCATTAACCTTTGATGATACTGCAAAAGTAAGTAGCCATGGGAGCTCTTCAAATATAACTGCTGCAGCACATTCCATTTTGAATCTTGCTCAAGGCAGTCAAGAGTTGATGATTGAACGAGCCTTAGAAAATGCCAATCGAGCCTTTGATACAGCTTTTGAGAAGCAAGAGACTAGGGTATTAGATGGCATTGAAAAGGCAAAAGCAAAGGCAGAGGAAATTGCAGCTCAGACTCGTGATCAGATTCAGAGTTCGTTTACTGCTTTTACGAAAACGACAGAGTCGTCTCTTCATACGATTACTCAAAAGACGGAAGAAGCCTTAGGGAAGGTAGGAGCCACTCAGAAAGCTCTGAACAACGTCCAAGAAGTAACGAATCGAACAACAGCAGAGTTGAAAGTTTTTCAAACAGAAACTCTTCAGAAAATGGGAACTTTTGTCAGTAAGACAGAAGTCAAGCAGACTCTATCTGGACTTGAAACAACGCTCCAACAGGTTCAGGGGTATGTTTCAAAAGATGGAGAACGGCAGGAACGACTGGAGCAGTATGTACGGACGGAAACAGCCAATCAGGCCAGAACTGTCCGAGAGCAAGTGGCGATGGACTATGTCGCAAAAGTCTCCTATTCAGAAGATGTGAAAGGTTTGAATCGTCGCTTTGAGAATCTGCAGATTGGTGGGCGCAACTACATCCGTCATTATGATTTTGATGGTCTGTTGCCACTCTCGTCTAATGTATCAGAATGGAAGTTTGAACGGGTATCGGATACGAATGCCAAAAGTGGATACTATCTCAAAGCTACTTGTACCAAAGCAGGGAATGGTGGCTTTCATAAGCCCATTTTTGATTTAAGGGGGGCTGAATGGCAAGGGAAGAAAATGGTCTATTCGGCCGACATGAAATCGAGTCGGTCGGTAGTTGTTCGGTTTGGTTTTGAGACAGGTGGTGTTTCAACCGTGACACTTCAAACTGAATGGAATCGGTTTGTTCATCCTTTTACCGTGAAGTTTGAGAGATATTGGTCCTGGGTATGTTATTCGAATGGCTGGCTTGTTGGTGATGTTCTTTATATTCGGGATCCACAATTGGAAGATGGGACAATTGCGACGACACCGAGTCCAGCTCCAGAGGATGACCGGCAGTACACAGAAACCAAGATTGCCTCCTATTCTCAAACAGTGGAGGGACGCTTTTCAGAAATTTTGCAGGCAGTCAATGGCAAAACCAGCAGCAGTGACTTTCAAAAGGTTCAGGAAACAGTTAATCTGTACTCACGGCTCATTGGCTCAAAGGAAGACAGTGTCAAACATAACTTGGCCCAGATTGTCCTGACAGATTCTTCCTATGTGACCAAGGTGACGGATTTGACCCAGAGAGTTTCTACTGTTCAAACTCAGCTCGCAAACAGTTGGTCGGTTCAGCATTTGACTTCAAGTGGGGCAGTACTAAACAGTTTGAATCTATTAGCGAATGGAGTAAATCATATCCATGGTAGACTCACTCATATCACAGGACAAACTTTAATTGACCATGCTGTGATTAAGTCTGCCATGGTGGATAAGTTAAAGACAGCCAACTTTGAATCGGGATCAGTCACAACCGCAATCTTAAGTGCAGAAGCAGTAACGGCTGAGAAACTGAAAGTAGATGATGCCTTGTTTAACAAGCTATCTGCGACCGAAGCTTATCTGAGGAAGCTTTTCTCAAAGCAGGCATTCATCAGCCAGGTGCAGTCGGTAACTTTATCTGCGAACAAGATATCAGGTGGTATCCTAACAGCCATTAACCGAGCTATGGAAATCAGTCTCAATGCGGGTCAAATTTTGTATTATACAGACCAAGCTGCCTTGAAACGAGTTCTGACTGGTTATCCAACCCAGTTTATTAAGTTTGCGACAGGGAATGTCGATGGCAAAGGAAGGGCTGGTGTGACAGTTATTGGGTCTAATCGCTATGGCAGTGAAAGCTCAAATGATAGTGGCTTTGTCGGTATTCGAGCTTGGAATGGGTACAATATTGATTCACTTGATCTGGTTGGGGATGAATTGTCCTTTGCCAGTTCTGCCTATGATAATAAAGATGGTTGGGTCATGACTACAACAGGAAAACTTCAACTGCGTCCGAGCAGGAAACAGGACAGAAGGGATTCAACCATTAATACAGGCGATGTTTGGCTCTATTTAGATACAAGCGGTAATTATGTTTCACTTCACGAGGTATTACTACGGATGTCTAATAGCATTGGGGCGCTCTATGAATACAGGGCTAGCCATAGTGAAGGGCATCCAGCCTGGTGGGATACCAGAAACTTAGTGGGACATTTATAAGAAAGGAAACAAATGAACCCAGAAGAAATTAATCAGGCTCTTCGTTTGACTATTGAAGAGCTGACCAGAAAGCTGGCTGATGAGGTAACATCAAAGAACCTCTTAGCCATTCAATTGACGCAGAAAGAGGAAGTTTACCAAGTTCTCTTTCAGAAGAAAGAAGAATTGGAAGCTAATCTCAAAGAAGCAACTACACCATTAAAAATAGATGGAGGAAAGAAAGATGGAAGAAAAGGAATTACTACCTGATCTAAGTAGAATTACAGAACCTTTTGATTTGGTGGCGGCACTCACTTATATGCGCGAGAATGGTGAGTTCATTCGCTGCAAGAGTGAGGGGGAGGATTTTTATATGTACCGAGAAGTACAAAAGCGTCCCGTGATTAAAGAAGGTCGACGTCAGTTGATGGAAGTCGAAACAGTAGGAACTCTTACTCAGTGGGGTGCGACAGTCTCTACCATTAATCTGGCTGAATTATTTCATAAAAACTTTTATATCATGCAATTTGATGAAAAAGGAAATCCAGACTGGAGAGAACCTCATAGAAAGGAAAATGCATCATGAAGCAGTTAATTTTTGCGAATAAAGTCTTGTTTACCACAGTAGGAGGACTTTTAGGAAGTGTTTTTGGTGATTGGGATGGTTTTATTTTTGCCTTGATTGTCTTCATATCTATTGATTATATTAGTGGGTTGATGGCAGCCATTGTTGAGAAGAAACTTTCCAGTGCAGTTGGTTTTCGAGGACTGTTTAAAAAAGTCATCATCTTGATGTTAGTGGCCATGGGGCAGATTATTGATACCCATATTCTAAAACAGGGCGGCATCGTCCGAACTGCTATTATTTTCTATTACTTGTCTAACGAGGGGCTCAGTATTATAGAAAATGCAGCACGGATTGGTCTGCCAGTTCCAGAGAAACTCAAACAAACTTTGAAACAATTAAAATCGGAGGAAAAATAAGATGGCATTATTTGGAGTAGATATCAGTGAACACAATGGCTTTATTGATTTTGATCAGTTGAAAAACAATGTTGACTTTGTCATTATCCGTTCGTCTTGGGGTAGCTTTGCGGAAGATTTACGAGCCCGGAGGAACGCATCTGAATGTGAACGGGTTGGTATTCCTTATGGCTTTTACCATTACAGTTATGCTCGAAACTTGGGAGAAGCACAAGCTGAGGTCAATGCATTTTTGAACTTTGCAGGACAGTTCCATCCCAGCATGCCTCTTTACATTGATATGGAAGATGCGGACGGCTGGAAAGCCAACAATGGAGGTGTCTCTTGGGAGACTTCTACGGCTATTTGTCAACTGTTTTGTGACAATGTAGAAGCCGCTGGTTACTGGGCTGGTGTGTATGCGAGCCTGTACTGGTTCCAGAATATGGGCGACTTATCCCGCTATACGAATTGGGTAGCTCAGTGGCAGGTAGCTGCTTGTTCTGTTACAACAGATATTTGGCAGTTTACCAGTGACGGAGTTGTTGGCGGTATCAGTGGTCGAGTGGATTCCAACTATATGTATAGGGATTTGCGTTCTGTTTATACCGGACAGGTACCAGAACCTCGGTCAGAAGTTCCGCAACAAGCAACAGCCCCAGTGTCGACTGGGACTTACACGGTTCAAGAGGGGGATACCCTATCAGCTATTGCGTCTCTTTATGGAACAAGTTATCAGGAATTAGCGGCAATCAATGGGATTGACAATCCTGACTTGATTTATCCGGGGCAAGTTTTGCAGGTTACGGGAAGTGCTCAAGTATCCAGTACTACCACCTATACCGTTGAAAACGGAGATACGCTTTCCGCTATTGCAGCTATGTACGGCACGAACTACCAGTACTTAGCGGCTATCAATGGAATTGAGAATCCGGATTTGATTTATCCCGGTCAAGTGTTACGAATTGAATAATCCATCAAGGTCTGTGTGGTTGTCCATGCAGGCCTTTTACATAGACAGCATTTCAACTAGAAAAATGCTTGAATGAGTGGGCTGAATACTTGATAAATTTAGCCTTTAGAGTGATATATAGTAAGGAAGAAAGGAGAATGGGATGAAGCCAGGAAAGATAAGAGTTTGTGCCTATGCGCGGGTTTCAACCATGACAGAAAAACAGCAGGATTCCCTCACTAATCAGCAAGCCTACTATAATCATTTTTTTAAAAATAAAAAAGATGTCGAGTTTGTCGGAGTTTATTATGATCAGGGGATTTCTGGAAAACTGGCCAAGCGTCCAGGCTTTCAGCAGATGTTGGAAGATTGTAGGGCGGGAAAGATTGATGTCATTCATACTAAGTCCATTTCTCGCTTTGCCAGAAACACTGAGTTATTACTTGCAGTAAGCCGGGAACTGAAAACTATTCAAGTGGATATCTTCTTTGAAGAACAAAATCTCCATACCTTATCAAACGAAGGAGAGGTCATGCTTACGGTTCTGGCTAGCTATGCAGAAGAAGAACTGCGCAACATGAGTGAGAACCAACGGTGGGCTTTTCAGAAGAAGTTCCAGCGAGGAGAGCTAGTGATTAACACTAAGCGCTTCTTAGGCTATGACAAGGATGAGAATGGCGAGTTAATCATCAATCCTGAAGAAGCTAAAATCGTCAAACGGATTTATAACCTTTATTTATCTGGTATGGGAGTTCATGTTATCGCAAAGCTATTCAATGAAGAGGAAGTTCCTACAGTAGACGGTGGGCGATGGTATTCAAGCACCATTACCAATATTCTAAAAAACGAAAAGT
Source organism: Streptococcus sanguinis (assembly GCF_050220005.1). GTDB lineage: Bacteria > Bacillota > Bacilli > Lactobacillales > Streptococcaceae > Streptococcus > Streptococcus sanguinis_Z. Next base: position 1,462,915 of record NZ_CP071413.1, on the reverse strand, counting down.
ATAAGGGAGATGCAATCCTACAAAAATACTATTTTGCGGAAATCAAGGCCAAGCAACGGCTCAACAAAGGTCAGGTGCAGCAGTACCTGATTACAGATAACCATGAAGCTATTGTATCCAGAGAAGATTGGGAAGCCGTTCAAAAGCGTCTGAAACAGAATAGAAAGGCAAACCTAAGCATCGATTACAATCGGCGATATCCTTTGAGTGGCTTATTGAAATGCGAGCATTGTGGCTCTACTTTAAAACGGCAGAAGTACTACAAAGGAAAGGTTGTGTGGGCCTGTAGTAAGTACATCCGAGAAGGGAAGGTCGCCTGCATCGGCATGCGCGTGCCTGATAGTGTGGTTCAAGAATGGCATGTGACAACACCGACCATTGTAAAGGAGGAGATCATCAATGGCAAAAAACATTACTGTTATTCCAGCAACGAAAACGATTCACGTGGAAACAGAGAAGCAGGTTCAGAAAATCAGAATGGCGGCTTATTGTCGAGTGTCTACCGACCAAGACGAACAGCTATCAAGTTATGAGAATCAAGTTCGGTATTATCGGGAATACATTAACCAGAATCCCTTGTATGAGCTAGTAGGCATCTATGCGGATGAGGGGATTTCAGGAACCAACACTAAGAAACGTACCGAGTTTAATCGCCTGATTTCGGATTGCCGGCAAGGGAAGGTCGATCGGATCATTGTCAAGTCCATTAGCCGCTTTTTCAGAAACACGCTCGACTGCTTGAAGTATGTGAGGGAGTTAAAGGAACTGGGGATTGGGGTCACCTTTGAAAAAGAGAATATCGACAGCCTTGATGCCAAGGGGGAGGTGCTCTTGACGATTCTGTCCTCCCTCGCTCAAGATGAATCCCGATCCATTTCAGAAAATGCGACCTGGGGGATCCGCAAGAAGTTTGAGCGAGGGGAGGTTAGGGTGAATACGAAAAAGTTTGTAGGGTATGATAAGGGAGAGGATGGGAACCTCGTCATCAACCCGCAGCAAGCCAAAATAGTCAGAAGAATCTTCCACGACTTTTTAGAAGGGGAATCACCGGAAAGTATAGCGAAAACCTTAAGAGAAGAAAGGGTTCCTGGCTGGACCGGCAAGCCCAACTGGTACCCTAGTAGCATCCAGAAGATGCTTCAAAATGAGAAGTATAAAGGTGATGTGCTCCTCCAGAAAACCTATACGGTTGATTTTCTAACCAAGAAGCGCAGTGCGAATAAAGGGCAGGTAAATCAGTATTATATTGAAGGGAACCATGAAGCCATTATTGCCCCAAAGGAGTGGGAGTTGGTACAACTAGAGATGGAGCGAAGAAAGCAGTATCGAGAGCAATACGGGGTGAAAAACTACATCATTCAATGTGCCCAGAATCCCTTTATCAGTAAGGTCTATTGTAAAGAGTGTGGCGGGCAGTTTGGACGGAAGAACTGGACGACCAGTCGAGGAAAACGGCCGGTCTGGCAATGCAATAATCGCTATAAGATAAAAGGAATCCAGGGCTGCATTAACCGCCACATTGATGAAGAAACTCTCCAGCAGGCTTTTCTCAGAGCCTTAGAAATTTTGAGGGAAAACAAGGATCCGCTTTTAGAAAAATGGGCCAACTTTAGTGAGGATCAAAAGCTCGAGAAGTACCATTCGGAGCAACTGAAGAAACTAGTTGAGAGTGACAATACTGCATTTGATGGACGAAGGATGTGCCAGGTGTTAGAGAAAATAGCACTCGGGGAAGACGGCAGCATCAGCATTAAATTCTTAGAAGGAACAGAAGTAAGTTTTTAAGGCCATAGTAAGGAGAGGTTCTTGCTATGGCCTTTTTGTTTATTTGGTGCGCTTTTGTGATATAATACAGTTAGATTTGAGTATGATGTGATTATGGATAGAAACATTCCAGATTCTTCATTGTCAAGATACAGCGTATTTTGATAATGAAGAATCATAGAACTGGTTGGAGGTGGACTAATAATTATGGAAAAAGAGACTTATCGTCAGAGATTAAAAAGCTCTGAGTTTGAAGAAGTAATTACACCTATTTTTGATTTCTTTGAGCCCTTTATCAATCAAGAACCAAAATTTAAAGAGAGCATAAATGAAAATTATAACGATGAAGAAATACTGAACTATTATAATATGCTAATTGAGCAGAATATTGAAGTAAGAATTTCAGCTTTACGTAAAAAAGTTAGTACAGAAAAGTATGTAGCCATGAGAAGCTTTGTGCTATCTCTTCAACAAAATACAACTCAATTTTTATCCAATGAGAAGTACAGATCGAGAGTAAAATGGAAAAAGATTTTGAATTCCTATATAAATGTTTCGAGATTTGTTTTGGAAAACGAAAAAATACAACTTCTTTGGGATGGTTTTCCTGATGTTAGTCAACAATTAGTTGTTGCGATGAGTTTGATAGACCTAAAAGAAGACGATATAAAGGCAAATGACGAAATTGAAAAAATATGTGATTTGTTTAAAGATAATCCAAATGTAATAGTTGTCCCTATCCATGGATGTTCTACTGATGTTTTTAGAACTATTTTGGATAGATTTCCAACATTGAGTATGATTCACTTAGCAGGTCACACCTGTCAGAATTCACGGGGGCAGGTATTATTGAGTTTTGTAGATTCAAATATGACTTTTATGAGATTTTGCAATTTTATTTCTAACTATAGTTTCCATTGTTCATTTCTTAATTGTTGTTCAACTTCAGAATTTGTATCGGATTCATATTTACTGAATTCAGAACACTATATCTTACATAGAGGGGAAGTTTCTTCAACAGTAGCATATGACTTTGCTCAAAATTTCTATACAGTGATTTCAAGCGGTGGAGATTTGGACTATGCTTGGGACCTAGCTGTTTCAAATTGTAATGAGAACCCATTGAATTACCTACGGAGTACTATATGAAGGAGGTAGTCGGTGGTATGGCGAGTAATACTGAGAGAAATGGTATTCATAATTGTGGAAAGAAACAGTTAGATGCTTAGAGAGCAACCAGTTGATGACATAGTCATATGTTAGGTTATCTGCCAGCATTTAAAAATTGGCATGCATGACTATTTGAAAATGGATTTATTGCTGATGTACCAAATCCAATAAACGAGTTTGTAGCAAAGTTCTACGGAATTGGACCTATTTGAAAAACTCCATATTTAATTAGGGATAGTTGTAAGAGTAGAAGATGATGATAATTTACTACATTGTTATGGAATGTAGTAGTAAAAATACAAGTTTTAAACACACAATTTAAGGAGATTATTTAAATGAGCGAGAATCTAGATCCTAATATTGACTCAAAACTTAATTTTAAGCAATTAAGACCAGCTTTAATTATTAAAGGGTACATAAAAAATGAAGCAAGTTGTAACTATGAAAACTATTTACTAGAGTTACTGAATCACTCTTCTTACTTCAGAAGCAAAGGGAAATCAAAGTATAATAAGCCTGTAAATGAGAACAATGGTCAGTGTGATGCAATAGCCAAAAATTATGAACTTGATTTTAAACTTTTATTAGCTGCTACGAGTTTACAAGCTAGCAATATTTTTTCTCCTAGTATTAACAATGTCGGGAATGGTATTACTACCCATGGGGAATGTAAAAATCCAAACGGTGAGATTAAGGCAACTCAAATTCAGGTTGCTTTTCGAACGAGGAACTTATCTGATTTGTTACAGCTAGAAATCAATTATACTGGTGTTAGAAAGCAATGTATAGAGACGGATATTTTAAAAGTTTTAAATAATCTTAAAACTTCAAAGAATCTACTACTGTACTTTCCAGTAAAATTTTGGTTTGATGAGATTGATGTGCCCTCAAAATCTGAGGCTTTAGAAAAAATAATGCAAGCTTTGAATTATGACTTTGAATCTTTATTTGAATATCGCAATTATGTTACGGACAAATTTGACACCTATTTTGTAACAATTTACTTGGATTCATTTTACATATTTAAAATAGAGGAAAATAAGCTAAAGATCATAGACAATATTAAATTTGAGAAGCTACCAACCTTTATCAAACTGAGTAACTATCGTCTATTTTAAAAGAAGATACTGCTAGGTACCGACTCTGAAGTATTGTAAGAACGAATTGTTTATGATTTTTAATGCTGTTCGGTATGTGGAAGATATGCTAAATAACAGGATAAGTTACGTTTAATAGTTTAATTCAAATATCCAGACGGTCTTTATTTCGTTTCATAGTATAGGAAATAACAGTCAAGACATGTCGAGTGTGTAAGCTTGTTAGTGAAACGTAGCTAATCCTCAAAAGGTTCCCCAAACCTTTTGAGTTCCGCAGACGCATCATGTTGAGGCGGTATCACTGCTTGTAAAAGCCTAGAAACCTTTTAGTGAAAGTAATTTAAAAATCCTTGTTTTTAAATTTTTGGCAGTGTAAGTATTAGTAATCGAAATAGGTTAATGCGAGTATGAATGAAATTATTGTAAGCAATCTAAAGAAAAATTTTCGTGGTAAAGTTGTATTGGACATTCCTAGCTTTGGATCGCATTCAGGAGAGATTGTTTCTATAGTGGGCACCAATGGTGCGGGTAAATCAACTTTCATAAAAATTATCTCTGGCTTAATGTTACAAGATGCAGGTGATGTATTTGTTTTTGGCAGTAAGAATACTTCGAAAGATATTCATAACAATGTTAAGCTCGTACTAGAAAGCGGTAGAGGCTACTATGAATATCTGACGGCAAATCAAAATATTGATTACTTTTTACATTTGAATAAAATTTCGCGTGGTCAGGTTAAGGATGAATTGGAGGATTTATTTAATAAACTAGCTTTCCATCCCTATGTTGATGTATTGGTGTCCGAATTGTCACAAGGAACGAGACAAAAATTGTCTTTGATCATTGCCTTACTTTGTAAGCCAAAAGTATTGTGTTTAGATGAGCCAACAAATGGTCTGGATGTCATTGCCAAAAAGCAGTTTGCGAAATTATTACTAACTCTCAGCCAAGAAAAAGGAACTATTGTTCTCATGACTACTCATGATATCTATTTTGCAAAAGAAATATCAACAAGAATTTGTATCATGAGTAGAGGGAAAATAATACAGCAAGGTAGTTTTTCAGAAATCTTTGGGAAAAATACTAGGTGGATTAAATATAGAATTGGTATTTCAGATTCTGAAAAAGATGCTTTTGAGAGGCTGTTTCCTGATTTATCTTATCAAGTAGAAAACGGAAGGTTGATTGTTGAAGTAAAAGATAGTCAGTTAAAAAATAATATCTTTAATAATTTTGAGATTTTATTTTTTGAAGAAGTTGAGGAAAGCATCGAAGAAATATTGTATGAGGTTATCAATGATGATTAAAGAAATAAGAAGGGAGTTAAAGAGGCAGCTGCAAGAGATGATGCAGTTTAAATTTAATTTATTTTTTTCAAATTTTGGAATTTTGATAATGGTTTCAGCTTATCTTCAATACTTTAAAGATACACAAAGTAAATTTTTATTGTTATGTTTGTTATTTACTTGGTATTTTACGAGTCATAGTATTACGCATCCAACTTTTTTTATTGAGGATGACCTTTATGACAGAACTTTGATAAGTGTAATCCAGAGTAGTAAGAGTGTTTTTCATGTTTTAATGTTTAAAATTATTGTTCAGATATTGGTGGATCTAGTTAAAGCCATACCTATATTTATTATTTTATCCACGTTAAATGATATTGATTTTCCGGATAGTATCTTAAAGTTAGTTGCGAGTCTCGCTGCATGTATGCTAACTATTATTAGCATATATGGTTTAGGCTTTTGCCTATCAAGCCTCTGCTTCATTTTTAATCGTACTTCTAGCATTACATCGTTAATTTCTTATTTCATGCTGTATTTTACTGGCATACTAACACCGCTAGGTGGTTTATTTGGCTTTATAGGAAAGCTATTCCCTTACTATGCCTTGAGAAATTTTATTATTTCTCCGTCCTATCAGAGTATCTTTTTTATTATAGTTTATTGTGTAGTATATTGGTCAGCTGGAACTTTCCTATTTTTCACTTTATTGAACATTGCTAAAAAAAGAGGGAGTCTTTTCCATGTTTAGTGAATTAAGAAGATATTTTAATTATAGAGTTCGATACACGTTTGATAGTATTTGCGAAGTGATTTATTCGATGATTTTTATTACAGGAATCATTATTATTTTCAATAGTGATAAACCGATAAACCTACTCTATTTTTTTATTTATTATTCTATAACTAATGTGATATTGATTGCTAATGAGGAGTTGGAATTTGAAATTCGCACTAATCAATATATAAATATCAAAACAACTAGACGGACACCAATGATGATTTATATTGCTAGATCAACAACTTATTTTATTTGGTCGACACTCATTTTTTTGATTTCAATCGTTCTATCGCATCTGTTTTTTAATGGAAAATTTTTTATGCCCTCATTACATTTAGTGGATTTGATTTTGATGTCAATACTTAATTATGCTGTATTTTTTGTCTTATATACCATGGCAATTAAGTTAACAGAACGCTTTAAACGAGTATCCGTCCTATTGAATTTATTTAATACCATAATGTTATTTTATTCTGGACTAGTATTTCCTGCTCCCTTTGTTAGCTATGCAGATGTGTTGGATATATTTTTGAATAAAAAATAAAAGTAAATTGATATGTTTAGAACTAGTTATTTAAGTCTTTTTCGAAAGATTATAAAATAGCAGCCCTACGTTTAATGCTTTCATTCAAATATTCAAGCTCCTATTTTATCCCTGTCTAGAGAAAAAAACGACCATCTAAGTTGGTAAATAACTTCAGGAGGTTTATACGCTATGCTTAGATCTTATGTAACTAAAAAGTATTTATTCTTCTATTTTGTGGCAATTATGATTACTTGGCTGGAGGCTGTTATTACACCAGCTTTGATTCAGTATATTGTCTCTAGTTTTACCAATCACCAGTTGCATTTGCTGTGGCAGGTCTTGATTTGGGGGATTGTGGGGAATTTGATTCTCTTGCTAGGTTTGGCGGGGAAACGCTATTACTATGCACGAGTGCTGACGGACTTCAAGTTGGGGATTAAGCAGGCTATCTTTCAGACTTTCTTATATAGCCGTCGGATAGCGGATGAAGAGGTTTTGTCCAATCTGGAAAATGATGTGAAACAGCTAGAAGATAACTATATTGAGCCGACTGTCATTATCATTTCTTCTTTGGGATTTACAACCGTCTCCATCTGCTATGCTCTCTGGACAAATTTTTATCTAGGCTTGCTCTTTATCATTTTTTATTCGATACCGGTTCTTTGTAGTGGAATTGGCTCTAAACACTTGGATACGATTACTAAGCAGAAGTCCCTAGCTAACCAAGGCTACGTCTCTCAAGTGACCAATATGATTGCGGGTGCTCGTTCCATACGGCATTATCGGGGACAAAGCTTGTTTTACAAACTGTTTTCTAAAGATTTACACAAGGCTTTAGAGCAAGAAGTCGCCTATGAAAAGCAACGGACGCTAAACAGTCTCTTTATCAATGGGATTGATGCCTTTTGCTCGGTCGCGCCGATTGTGATTGGTGGTTTCATGACCTATTATAATTACCTATCTGCAGCCAGCTTTGTTGGGATTTACTTAGTATCGCATAATATCGGCTACCAATTTCAGGAGCTATCTTACTTTATCAATACTAGAAAATCAGCCAAGTCTCTCTGTAATAAGTATCAAAAATTGCTGGGAGAGGAGTTGACGCTGCCTTCTGTTCTTGAAAGTTCCGTCTTTCCTATCCAGCTGGAGCAAGTCGGCGTAGAGCGTGATGGTCAAGAAATACTAGCCCCTTGCGACCTTACTATTGAGGAAGGGGAAAAGATTGCCATTATCGGAGAAAGCGGGTCTGGGAAAACGACCTTACTGAACCTCATCTATGGTGAAATCATGCCTAGTCAAGGTCGAATTCGCTACCATGGACAAGAGCTAAACTCGGATGAACTCTATCAGGCAGGAGCCTACATTCTCCAGTCAAGTCATATCTTTGATGGATTGACACTAGAAGAAAATATCGCTTTGGGACAAGAACTTGATTCCAGAAGGATGGAAGAGATTCTGCAGCAAACCGGTTTGAAAGCTCTCCAAGGCAAAACACCCAGCAATCAAACTCTGTCAGGCGGTGAGAAGCAGCGGCTAGAAATTGCCCGTGCTCTCTATCACAATCGCCAATTTATCCTGGCTGATGAGGTCAAGGCCAATCTGGATCTTAAAAACCAAGAGAAAATCAATCAACTTCTCTTCTCTCTCCCACAAGCACTCGTAGAAGTGATTCATCACTATAGCGAAGAGGACTTGAAGCGCTATGATAAGGTGATAAAATTGGATAGATTTGAAAATATTAGTACAAAAATGTCAAACGAAGATTATGTTGAAGAACTTGATGAACGACTGAATAATTTTAAAAGCTTAAAAAATAAAGCGATTTTCTTGAATTAGAGTTTGAACTATATAGTAATCTTGTAAAGTTAATCGAGGAGTTATTGATGGAGTTTATTAGTAAGATAGCCATAAGTAAAGGCTGGTCAGATGATAAAAAATATTGTGTTACAGACCAGAACCAGCAAAAATATTTATTGCGTGTTTCTGATAAAGAGAAGTTAGATTCTAAGAAAATTGAATTTGATATGATGGAGAAAGTTGCATCTCTTGGAGTTCGTATGTGTAAACCGATTAAATTTGAATTCTGCGGTGACGAAGTACATTCTATACACGAGTGGATAGACGGAAGAGATGCAATAGATACAATTTTAACTTATTCAGAAAAACAACAATACACTTACGGGATAGAAGCAGGAAGGATACTTAGAAAGATTCATACAATTCCTGCTACAGAAGTATGTGAAGACTGGGAAATCTTTTTTAATCGAAAAATTGACGATAAAATCTCCAAATACAAAGAATGTCCCGTCCAATATGAAAGTGGTCAAATCTTTATTGATTTTTTGAATGAAAACCGTGAACTGCTAAAGAACAGACCCCAAGTTTTCCAACATGGAGATTATCATATTGGGAATTTCATGATTGGAGAAGATTTTGAGATTTATGTGATTGACTTTGATCGTTTTGACTTTGGAGATCCTTGGGAGGAGTTCAATCGTATCGTGTGGTCAGCTCAAGTATCTCCCTCTTTTGCATCAGGTATGATAGATGGATATTTTGATGACAAGGTTCCAGATTTATTTTGGAAACTTCTTGCCGTTTACATTCTAAGTAATCTAGTTGGTGCTCTTCCATGGGCTGTTCCTTATGGAGAAGAGGAAATATCAGTAATGCAAAATCAAGCTAAGGAAATTTTAGAATGGTATGATGATATGAACCGATTAGTCCCAAGTTGGTATATGAACAAGAATAATACTGAATAAGCGTTGGAATATCAATTTGGAAAAAGAATAGAAGTAAATAAAATCTCAAGATAGAAAACTACTAAAAGCCTTGTCCTCAAGGCTTTTTAATATTGCCCACTATACCTTTTATTTCCCAACTTGAACAATAGCTTGCAATCATTTTTTTAAAATAGTATACTAGGGCTAAGCTATGGAATCGTTTGCATAAAGTTGCGATGAATTTAAAAAGAGAAATCTAGGAGATGAAAAGTATGGAATTAACAGCCATTTATCATAGACCGGAGTCGGAGTATGCCTATCTTTATAAAGAAGGTCAAGTGCATATCAGAATTAGGACTAAGAAAGAGGATGTAGAGAAAATCGTTTTGCACTATGGCGATCCCTTTATTTTTCTTGAGGATTCTTATGAAGATGTGAAAGAGATGGTCAAAGTGACCTCTGATGCCTTATTTGATCATTGGCAAGTGGCTGTCTCTGTGCGCTTTGCTAGGCTCCAGTATCTTTTTGAGCTTAAGGATAAAGAAGGTCAAAGCATCTTGTATGGAGATAAAGGTTTCGCTGACAATAGTCCAGAAAACCTTGCTTTAGAGGGCAATGGTTTTAAACTCCCTTATATTCACGAAATCGATGGCTGCCAGGTTCCTGACTGGGTTTCAAAAACGGTCTGGTATCAGATTTTCCCAGAACGATTTGCCAATGGAAATGCTGAACTTTCACCAGAAGGAGCTCTAGATTGGGATTCGTCAATCACACCTAAAAGTAGTGATTTCTTTGGTGGGGATTTACAAGGGATTATTGACCATCTGGATTATTTGCACGACTTAGGGATTACAGGGCTTTATCTCTGTCCCATCTTTGAATCTCCAAGTAATCACAAGTACAATACGACAGATTACTTTGAAATCGATCGACACTTTGGGGACAAGGAGACTTTCCGTCAACTTGTGGAGCAAGCTCATCTGCGTGGGATGAAGGTCATGCTGGACGCGGTTTTCAATCATATGGGCGATCAATCCGCTCAATGGCAGGATGTTCTCAAGCATGGTGAAAAGTCAGCTTACAAAGACTGGTTCCACATTCAAAAGTTCCCGGTGATGAATGAGAAGCTTATGAATCCCAAAGAACTCCCTTATCATACCTTTGCCTTTGCCAGCTATATGCCTAAGTTAAATACGGCAAATCCTGAGGTGAAAGACTATCTCTTAAGCGTTGCGACCTATTGGATTGAACATTTTGACATTGATGCTTGGCGACTGGATGTAGCCAATGAGGTTGATCATCAATTTTGGCGAGATTTCCGCAAGGCCGTTTTGGCCAAAAAACCTGATCTTTATATTCTTGGAGAGGTTTGGCATACCTCTCAGCCTTGGTTAAATGGAGATGAGTTTCACGCTGTCATGAACTATCCTCTATCCGATAGTATCAAGGACTACTTTTTGAGCAGGAGCAAGAAGACCAGTCAATTCATAGCTGAGATTAATTGCCAGTCCATGTACTACAAGCAGCAGATTTCTGAGGTCATGTTCAATCTCTTGGATTCGCATGATACGGAGCGTATTCTAGCGACTGCTAAAGGTGATATCCAGCTTGTCAAATCCGCACTCGCCTTTCTCTTTTTACAAAGGGGGACGCCTTGCATCTATTATGGGACCGAGCTAGAATTGGGTGGAGGTATGGATCCGGATTGTAGACGGGTCATGCCTTGGGACCGAGTTTCCAATGACAATGACATGCTCAATTTTATGAAGAACTTGATTCAGCTTCGCAAGGATGTTGTGGGCATTATTCAGCATGGGAAATTTACCTTAGAAGAAATCGCTCCTGATGTGCTGGCTTTAGAGTGGGAAGATGATCATCAAACAATCCGGGCCGTTTTTAATCAGTCCAAGGAGAATTATCTGTTAGACAGAGATTCAGCTGATTTAGTGAGTCGTTGCCAAACTGATGATGAGAAACTTGTCATCTTACCAAAGGGATTTGTAGTTTATTGTGATTAGTCTAAAAAGTAATGGAGTAGAAACAAAGGAACTCGGACAAACAGGCTCTTTGAACCTTCTTTTTTAAAGTGGTAGAATTTTTTCATGGTGGTGTAAGATGAAATCAAAAGGACTTCTGAAGAAAAAGTTGACTAATCTAGCTAGTGGGGAGTTGGTCGCTGTTTTAGTATTTTGGCTGAATTTTTTCCTGCTTAAAAAGTGGATTCTCGCTACTAAAGACTTCATTTCTATTTCTTTCTCCTTGTTTCTCCTAACTTTTATCTTGATACAAGCTTCCGTTTTTTGGTGGATTTTAATCAAGAGGATTTCCAATCCAGGATTTGCTGAAAAGTATACAGGACAAATTTACAAGATATTGAAGAAATTGGATTTTATTTTACTAGCAACGGGAATTTTTGTGATATTATTGAATCACGGAGAGTTTTCTACGTTTATCATCTCTTTTGCAATTTGGATGTTTGCTCTTATAGAGTGGATAAATTACTATCTATTGCAATTGTCATACAGCTTGAATCCTGCTGTTTTATGGAGATACATTAGACATAGGAAATTGAAAAAGAGTAAAATAGCAAAAGAAATTGAGAAGAAACTATAAACGCTGATGATTTGCAAAATGATTTCCAAGAGCCGAAAGATGCAAAGGAGTGCAATCTTATGCCTAGACCGAAAACTAAAGAAGATTTGATGCTAGCTGCTAAGGAAAACTTTGAGAAGTTACAAACTCTCATTTCCAAAATGTCTGATCAAGAGTTAAATACGACTTTTGATTTTTCTCGGGATGAAAAGAAGAAGGAGGCACATTGGAGACGAGATAAAAATGTAAGAGATGTTTTGATTCACCTCTATGAATGGCATCAGCTCTTGTTGAATTGGGTGCATTCCAATCAAAAGGGTCAAGAGCAGCCCTTTCTTCCTGCACCCTATAACTGGAAGACTTATGGAGAGTTGAATCTGGAATTTTGGAAGAAGCATCAAAAGACTTCTCTAAAGGAGGCAACTGAGATCTTTCGTCAGTCCCATCAAGATGTTTTGGACTTAGCCGACACATTTACAAATGAAGAATTATTTTTAAAAGACGTATATAAATGGGTCGGAGGGACTGTACTAGGTTCCTATTTTGTAAGTGCCACCTCCAGCCATTATGACTGGGCCATGAAAAAATTGAAGGCTCATCAGAAAAATTGTAAATTAAAATAGTTAATTGAATACGAGTAGTGGAGAAGAATAAAATATGAAAAAATACAGCAAAATAATCATGTCCTGCGCATGCCTAGCTTTAGCTTTTGGGTTGGCGGCCTGTACTAGTTCGCAGAAAAATAATCAAATAAGTCAAACTACATCGACTTATTCAAATCTAAACAGTAAAAAGAGTGTCGAAGAAGTCAAGAGTTTGTTATCAGCTCATTTGGATAAAGATAGTGTCGATAACTTTGTCAATCTAGTCAATGACTACAATGGACTTGTTGGCTCTACTGGATTAAGGGGCGATTTCACTAAGTTTACCAAAACCGAATATAATGTAGAAAAAATCAATCCTTTGTGGCAGGCCAAGAAGGGCGATTTTATCGGGACAAATTGTCGGATTAATACTTACACTTTGCTGAAAAATAGCATCGAAATCCCTCAAATCGAAAAAGATGACGAACTCTTGTTCATAGATAATGATTCGATTGACAAGGGGAAGCTCTTTGATGCAAAAGATAAGGAAGATTTTAATATTCTGTTTTCAAGAGTTAAGACTGAAGCGACTCAAGATGTCAAAGTCCATGCTAAGAAGATGGAGGAATACTTCAAACAGTTCAAGTTTAATGAAAAGGCTCGAATGCTTTCAGTCATTGTCCACGATAATCTTGATGGTGATTCTCTCTTTGTAGGGCATGTCGGCGTCTTGGTTCCAGATAAAGATGGCTACTTATTTATCGAAAAGCTGACCTTTGAAGAGCCTTACCAGGCTATCAAGTTTGCGACCAAGGAAGATGTCTACAAATACTTGCAGACCAAATATAAGAACTACACAGGGGAAGGTTTGGCCAAGCCCTTTATCATGGACAATGATAAGTGGGTAGAGGGTAAGTAGTGTGCTTCAGTTAGTATTAAGAAAATAGAACTGGGAGATTTAGCGTATGGAATTAAATGATTTTACTGAAAAAGAGCAAGAGCAGATCAATCAAGGGCTCAGCACCGCAGAAATTTCTGATAAGGAAGCTGCCAAAAAGATTCTTGCACTCGTGCCCAAGGAATGGATTAAAAGGATTCCTTTCTTCGTGAGAGGGCATGCGACGACCAAGACGGTTGAGCGAGTTGCCAAGCAATATCCTCAGCTATACGCTGTCGCTAAGCGGCAAGGCGAACTTCCGGACAAGGAAAGAGAAGAATTGCGCGTGATTATGACAAGCATTTTTGAAGAAAAGATGAATAAGCATAAAATCAGATGAACTCCTACTTTGAAAAAAATGAGAGCCTTAGAAAGTCACTGGAAGCAGTGGCTTTTTCGTTTTTTATGGAAATGACGAAGCTATTCACTAACGCTATCTTTGGATGCAGGCTTCTAATTGGGCTTTGGGACTATTCTCCATGAGAATTATTGGCAAAAATGGTATAATGTTCCTATATTTTCTAGAGGAAAAGGCAGGCTATGAAATTACTTTATACAGATATTCGCCATTCTTTGACCAAGGTTTTAGTGGCTGAGGCTGAGAGCTTGGTGGCGGCTGGTAAGCGAGTCTTTTATATTGCGCCAAATTCGCTATCTTTTGAGAAGGAGCGAGCGGTTTTGGAGTGCCTGAAGACCAAGGCTTCCTTTGCCATTACGGTGACGCGCTTTGCCCAGATGGCTCGGTATTTTGTCCTCAATCATGTTCGGCAAGGGCATAGTTTGGACGATATTGGTCTGGGAATGCTGATTTATCGGACCTTGACAGAGCTGGATGATGGAGAGCTTAAGGTCTATGGCCGGATTAAGAAGGATGCCCAGTTTATCCAGCAATTGATGGATCTTTATCATGAACTGCAGACTGCCCAGATGTCCTTTGCGGATCTGGAATTTCTCGAGGAGCCTGAGAAGCGGGAGGATCTGGTCAAGATTTTTACAGCGGTGACTGCTGCTCTGAATAAGGACGATTTTGATTCGTCTTCTCAGATTGCTGCTTTTGCCCAGCATATTCTGGCTGGTGATACGGATGAGGAGTTGGAGAATTTGGCCCTGGTCATTGATGGCTTTACTCGTTTTTCTGCCGAAGAGGAATACTTAGTCGGTCTTCTGCATCGGAAAGGTGTGGAGATTGTCATTGGGACCTATGCCAGCCAAAAAGCCTATCGAGCAGCCTTTCGTGAGGGCAATCTCTATCAGGCCAGCGTGGATTTTTTGAGAAAGCTGGCCGAGGACTATCAGGTTAAGCCTGACTATATCCCTCATGCGGAAGCAGAAGATGCCTTTGGTCGAATTTCCAAGGTCTTGGAGAGTCGCTATGACTTTTCAGAGCCAGCTGTTGAAGTTAGTGAGACAGACCGGTCACAGCTTCAGATTTGGGCTACTATGAACCAGAAAGAAGAGCTGGAGTATGTGGCTAAGTCCATACGGCAGCGGGTTCATGATGGTGTACGCTATAAAGATATTCGTCTGCTTTTGGGAGATGTGGAAGCTTATCAGCTTCAGCTCAAGACCATTTTTGACCACTATCAGATTCCCTACTATCTGGGGCGGAGCGAGTCGATGGCTCAGCATCCGCTGGTTCAGTTTGTTGAGTCCTTGGAGCGGCTCAAGCGCTATAACTTCCAACTGGAAGACCTGCTCAATCTCTTAAAGACGGGGCTTTATGGCGATTTGACTCAGGAAGAGCTGGATCATTTTGAGCAATATCTGCGCTTTGCGGACATCAAGGGAGCCGGCAAGCTAGCAAAGGCTTTCACGGCCAATAGCCAAGGGAAATTTGACCTAGACCGTCTCAATCATATTCGTCTTCGGGTTATGACTCCACTGCAAGACTTTTTCAAATCCCGCAGTCAGACGGCATCAGGGCTCTTGGCTAAGTTCACAGAGTTCGTCCAAGCAGCCCGCTTGTCTGATAATTTGACAGCTCTGCTACAGGGAGCAAGTCAGCAGGAGCAGGAGCGTCATGAGGAAGTCTGGAAGGCTTTCAGTCATGTTCTAGAGCAGTTTGCTCAGGTCTTTGCAGATAGCAAGGTCAAACTGGATGATTTTCTGGCCTTGGTCTTGTCAGGTATGCTTTTGTCCAACTACCGGACGGTGCCGGCGACTGTAGATGTGGTCAAAGTCCAGTCTTATGACCTGATAGAGCCTTTAGCAGCTCCTTATGTCTATGCGATTGGACTGACACAGGAGCGTTTTCCGAAAATCGCGCAAAACAAGAGTTTGCTCAGTGATGAAGACCGGGCTCGGCTCAATGACGCAACGGATTCTCAGGCGGAACTACAGATTGCCAGCTCAGAAAATCTCAAGAAGAATCGCTATACAGCCCTGTCGCTGATGAATTCTGCTACCAAAGAGCTGATCCTGTCTGCACCAGCCTTGGTCAATGAAGTAGAGGACAGCATGTCGACCTATCTACTGGAATTGACTGCAGCTCCGCTTTCCTTGCCCATCATTGTCAAAAAGCCTCAGGCTTCCAGTGATGATATTGGCAGCTACCGTGCTCTCTTGTCTCAAATCATCGAGCTCCATCAAGAGGAGATTGATCGAGAGTGGACAGCAGAGGAGCAGACTTTTTGGGCGGTAGCTGTCCGGGTTATCCGCAAGAAATTGGCAGCAGAAGGCATCAGCATTCCGCAAATCAGCAAGGAACTGAAAACGGAGTCTTTGCAACCTGAAACTCTGCAAGCTCTTTATCCAAAAGATCAGCCCCTCCGACTTTCAGCGTCAGCTCTAAACGAATATTTCCGGCATCAGTATGCTTATTTTCTCAAGTATGTTCTGCGCCTGCAGGAAGAGTGGACCATTCATCCAGATGCTCGAAGTCACGGGATTTTCCTTCACCGGATCTTTGAAAGGGTCCTACAGGATGATTCGTCGGCTGATTTTGACCGGCGTTTAGCGCAGGCTATGGAAGAGACCAGTCGAGAGGCCGAGTTTGAGAGTATCTACAGTGAGTCAGGTCAGACCCGTTTTGCGCGCCAACTCTTGCTAGATACGGCTCGGGCGACCGGCCGGGTGCTGGCTCATCCAAGCGGGATTGAGACCATTGGCGAGGAGACTGGCTTTGGAACTGCTTCTAAGCCTTTCCTGATCTTGGAAAATGGCAGAGCAGTGACCGTGAGCGGTAAGGTGGACCGGATTGACCGTCTGACCAAGACAGAGAGTTTGGGAGTGGTGGACTATAAGTCTGGCGATATTAAGTTCAGCTTTGAAAAGTTCTTTAATGGACTGAATTCTCAGCTGCCGACCTATCTGGCAGCGATTGAGGAGTTAGCAGACTATAAAGAGGATAAGGGAACTTTTGGCGCCATGTATTTGCAGATGACCGATCCGATTGTGGCGCTTAAAGATACCAAGACCTTGGCGGATGCAGTCAGTCAGTCTATGAAGCCACTGCAGTACAAGGGACTTTTTGTGGCTGATGCTGTCAAGGAGCTTGGTCCGCTCTATGAAAAAAATAAGACCAACTTGCTGAGTCAGGTAGACTTGGACTTGCTCCTGACCTACAATGCTTATCTCTACAAAAAAGCTGCAGAAGGCATTCTATCAGGCCACTTTGCAGTCAATCCTTATACAGAGAATGGGCGAAGCATTGCACCTTATGTAGAGCAGTTTAAGGCCATTACTGGCTTTGAAGCCAATCTCCACTTAGGACAGGCACGCCAGCTGGAAAAGCTGGATGCAAGCAAGTTTGATAGGCGGCCGACTGGTGAGAAGTTGCGCCAGGCCTGGCTAGAAAAGATGAGGGAGGAGATGGAAAAATGAAGAGAATTCCTTTTTTAACTGTAGAAGAGATTGCTCTTAAGCAAGCCCAAGAAGCTGCTTCGGACAAGCCACAGAAAAAGACGGCAGAGCAGATTGAGGCCATCTACTCCTCTGGCCAGAATATTCTGGTCTCCGCTTCAGCCGGATCGGGTAAGACTTTTGTCATGGTCCAGCGGATTATAGACCAAATTCTTAGAGGTATTGCTGTCAGTCAGCTCTTTATCTCGACCTTTACTGTCAAGGCGGCAGGAGAGCTCAAAGAGAGACTGGAGAAGGAACTGGGTCAGGCCTTGAAAGAGGCTGAAAGTCCTGAACTCAAGCAACATCTAGCCCAGCAATTAGCTGACTTGCCCAATGCTGACATCGGTACCATGGACGCCTTTACCCAGAAAGTGCTGAGTCGCTATGGTTATCTGCTTGGGTTAGCACCAAATTTTCGGATTCTCCAGTCTGCCAGTGAGCAGCTGATTCTGCAAAATGAAGTTTTCAGCCAAGTGTTTGACCGTTACTATGACAGCGAGCGTCAGGCTTTGTTTAGCCGTTTGGTAAAGAACTTTACTGGTAAGCGCAAGGATTTATCAGGCTTCCGGGAGCAAGTTTATCGGATTTACAGTTTTCTGCAGTCAACTAGCAGTCCTCAGCGCTGGCTGGAGGAGACCTTCCTCTGTGGTTATGAGCACAGTGACTTTTCAGCAGAGAGAGAGAGGATATTTGACCAAATCAAATCAGCCCTTTGGGAGCTGGAAGCCTTCTTTTCCGCCCATTTGGAGCATGAAGGAAGAGAATTTGCGGGTGCTAAATATCAGGAAAATGTCCAAAATGCTCTGACCCTTTTATCAGGCTTGAATGAGCTGTCCTCGATAGAAGAAACAGATCAGGTTCTCAAACAGATTGTGGCACTTTCCCAACTGTCCAATGGCCAGGCCTTTACAGCTCGGGTTGGCAAGAATGCAGACGAGCTCAAAAAAGAGATGGCCAAGGACTACAATGAGGCCAGGAAGCCTATGATTGAGCGACTGCGAAGCTTTGACCAGCAGCTTTATCAACTGGACTTTATTGAGCAGCATCAGGATGAGTGTCTGCCTCTGGTTGAGCTTCTGCGGGACTTTGTGGCGGACTTTGCACAGGCTTACTTGGAGCGTAAGAAGGCAGAAAATGCCTTTGAATTTGGTGACATCAGCCATTTTGCTATTGAGATTTTAGAGACATTCCCAGAGGTGCGTCGCTTTTATCAGGAACGCTACCACGAGGTCATGGTAGATGAGTATCAGGATACCAACCACACGCAGGAGCGCATGCTGGACTTGCTGTCAAGAGGGCAAAATCGCTTTATGGTGGGGGATATCAAGCAGTCTATTTACCGTTTCCGTCAAGCTGACCCGCAGATTTTCAGTGATAAGTTTAAAGCCTATCAAGAGGATAGCAGTCAGGGCAAGCTAATCGTCCTTAAGGAAAATTTCCGCAGTCATCTTGAGGTGTTGGAAGCGACCAATGATGTTTTTAAACGCCTGATGGATGAAGAGGTGGGAGAAATTGACTACAATGAAACCCATTATCTGGTGGCTGGCAATCCAGCCAAACGTGAGCCTAATCCGGCTAACCGCGCTTCCTTCTTAATCTATGAAGGCTCCAAGGAGAGTCCGGAAGATGAGGCTGATGAAGGCTTGCCACAGGCAGTATCAGCTGGGGAAGTGGACCTAGTCATCAAGGAAATCATCCGCCTGCACAATGAAGAAGGAGTGGCTTTTAAAGATATTACGCTGCTGACGGCTTCCAGAACCCGCAATGATTTGATTTTAGCTACCTTTGAGCAGCACCAGATTCCGCTGGTACCAGATGATGGCGCCGCAAACTATCTGCAGTCAGTAGAGGTATTGGTTATGCTAGATACCCTGCGGACCATCAATAATCCGCTGAATGACTATGCCCTGACCGCCCTTCTCAAGTCTCCCATGTTTGACTTTGGCGAGGACGAGCTGGCTCGGCTGTCCCTGCAGGCCAGTCAAGAGCATTCTCAGGAAAATCTTTATGAAAAGCTGGTTAATGCCCTTGAAGGAAGAGGTTTGCACCCTGCTTTAGTCACCCAGGAACTGCAGAAAAAGCTGCAGCATTTCCATGATACCCTGCAAGGCTGGCGGACTTATTCCAAGACGCACTCCCTGTATGATTTGATTTGGAAGATTTACCAGGACCGTTTCTACTATGATATGGTGGGGACTCTAGTCAATGGTGCCCAGAGACAGGCCAATCTCTATGCTCTCTCTTTGCGGGCCAATGAGTATGAAAAGTCTAGCTTTAAAGGTCTCTCTCGCTTTATCGGGATGATTGACCGTATCTTGGAAAATCAGCATGATCTAGCCAGTGTGCCAGTGGCGGCGCCCAAGGACGCCGTTCGTCTCATGACCATTCATAAGAGTAAGGGACTGGAGTTTAAGTATGTCTTCCTGCTCAATATGGACAAGGCCTTCAACCGTCAGGATAGCAGCTCTGCTATTATCCTTAGCCGAGCCAAGGGAGTCGGCATCAAGTATGTGGCGGATGTATCGGTGTCTGTGGAAGACCCCTATGCGCCAAATCAGCTGCGCATTTCCATAGATACGCTGCCTTATCAGCAGAATCTAGCGGAGCTGCAGTTGGCTAGTCTGTCTGAGCAAATGCGCTTGCTTTATGTGGCCATGACGCGGGCTGAAACCAAGCTTTATCTGGTCGGGAAGGGCAGTCAAGAGGCCTTGGAGAAGCGTCAGTGGGGCAAGAGCCAACAAGGGCGTTTGTCTGCCAGTCTGCGCAGCCAGCTCAACAATTTCCAAGACTGGCTCTATGCCATTCAGGCTGTTTTTTCTGATGAGAATCTTGCCTACGAGACCCGTTTTGTCACTGATGAGGAGCTAACTGCTGAAGAGATAGGGCGAATTAATGAGTCTGTGCTCTTTCCAGCGGATGATTTGGCAGATAATCGTCAGTCGGATGATATTCGTCGGGCTCTGGATATTTTAGAAAGCGTGGATCGACTGAATAGCCAGTATCGCTCTGCCATTGAGCTGCCAAGTGTGCGAACTCCAAGCCAGATTAAGAAGTTTTATGAGCCAATCATGGATATGGATGGTCTGGATATCATGGATGAGCGAGCAGCTTTTCGGCCTCAGCCTAACTTTGACTTGCCTGATTTTGGCAAGAAAGCCAAAGTGACCGGGGCTCAAGTCGGCAGTGCCGTCCATGAGCTTATGCAGCGGATTCCTTTAGATCAGAAGCCGGACATGGCAGTTTTAAAATTAAGTTTAAGACAAGTTCAAGCAGAAGAGTCTGTGAAAAAACAGATTGACCTCAATAAGATTGCCGGTTTCTTTGAGAGTCAGCTTGGTGAAATCTTGCTAACTAACTCGGATAAATTGAATCGTGAGGCACCATTTGCCATGCTCAAGAGAGATGAAGCTAGTGGTCAGGAATTTGTCCTTCGGGGGATTCTGGATGGTTACTTGCTCTTTGAAGACCGAATTATCCTCTTTGATTACAAGACGGATAAATACAAGGAAGCATCTGAGTTGATAGCTCGCTACCACAGTCAGCTAGACCTATATGCTCAAGCTCTCAGTCGTTCTTATGGCATTTCTCAGATTGAAAAATATTTGATTCTGCTGGGAGGTGAGCAGTTGCAGGTGGTTCAGGTGGACTGATTGGTTGGTTGATTTCAGAAAGGAAAGAATTAGATGGAGCAGTTAGAACGAATTCAAAAAATGGAAGGACATCTGAATAAATATGCTCAAGTCCTAGCAGATGCTCAGAAAGCTCTAGATCAACTGGAGCGCTGCCAGTCAGATTATATCCAGCTGAGGGACTACTATACTGGTCAGAAATTTTTTGATGATTTAGAATACTCAAATAGTCCAGAATTCCCTGAAAATATAGCTTGCGGCGTCTTAAGCGAAGATGCTGTCTATGACCTGATGGGGGAGCATTTTGAAACTGCAATTAATCTGTTGGATTTGTCTAGCTCTATGCTGAAAGAACGTTAATTTATTTAGAAAGGAAAAAATAATTAATTTTTTTCAATTTTCCTCTTGCTTTTTAATAAAAATTCATGTAGAATATTCAACAATAAATTGAAAGCGATGAGAGAAAAAGTCTAAGACAAGAAACAGAGAGTGCCTAATGGTGAGATGGCATGCAATCCTTAGACGACACATTCTTGAGTGCGGGTGCGAAATCAGTCAGCAGTCTGAGACTAGTGTCCGACGGCTGATTGCCGTTATCAATCTGGAGTCTCGTACTCCCAGAGGGTCCTCAGGCGACTGAGGTCCGAATAAAGGTGGAACCGCGTGTCAACGTCCTTGCAAAGTTTTTTTGCGAGGGCTTTTTATTATATTTAAATTAGAAGATTAACCTATTTTCCTTTGGCAAAGCGGTAAACTTCGTCTTCAATTTTTTAGAAGTCCAAAAATAAGTGTCAGATAATGGCTAGTGTGTGAAAGAGAGGTGGCAAGATGGTTATGCTAAAAGGTCTCAGGCAGATCAATCCCTATGTAGCGGGGCAGCAGCCCAATGAGCCAGACATGATTAAGCTCAATACCAATGAAAATGCTTATGGACCGAGTCCTAAGGTGGCAGAGGCCCTGCAGAACTTTGATGCCCAGGACTTGCGCAAGTATTCCAGTTTGGATCAGGCAGAGCTCTGTCAGGCTTTGGCGACAAACTTGGGTGTATCACCCGACCAGCTCATTATCGGCAATGGGAGTGACGACATCTTGTCCATGGCTTTCCTGGCTTTCTTTAACAGCGGCGAGTCGGTCTTATTTCCGGACTTGACCTATGGTTTTTACAAGGTCTGGGCGGACCTCTACCATGTTCCTTTTCGAGAAATCCCACTGACAGCTGATTTTGAGGTCCATCCGTCAGATTATTTTGGAGATAACGGCGGCATTATCCTAGCTAATCCCAATGCCCCGACGGGGATTTATCTGCCACTGGATCAGTTGGAAGAAATTCTAGCGTCCAATCAGGATGTGGTAGTGGTGGTGGATGAGGCCTACATTCACTTTGGCGGTCAATCTGCTCTGCCTCTTCTAGACACCTATCCCAACCTCTTTATCACACGGACCTTTTCCAAGGACGCAGCCTTGGCTGGTCTGCGGGTGGGCTACGGCATCGGGCATCCAGACTTAATAGCTGTCATGAAAGCCGTTAAGGACTCCATCAATCCTTACTCAGTGGATATGTTAGCAGAGCGCTTAGCCCTTGCGGCAGTGGAAGATTGGGATTATTATCTCGAGACCGGTCGAGCCATCCAAGAGACCCGAGATTGGTTTGTTGAGGAATTGGCTGCGCTGGATTTCCAAGTCCTGCCCAGTCAGACCAACTTTGTCCTAGCGCAGCCTACTAGAATCTCTGCAGCAGAGCTTTTCCAGCAGCTAGAAGAGAGTCGGATTTATGTGCGGTATTTTCCAAAAGCAGAACGAATCAAAGACTTCCTGCGTATCTCTATCGGACGGCGAGAGGAGATGGAGACAGTTCTAGCAGCTATCAAAGAAATTTGCAGCTGCTGAGAGTTTGACTCAAAGCCAGCCAGTGTAAGAATAGAGCAAGAAAGGAAAGCAGCCTATGAATAAAATCACCCTTCCGATTGGCATGCATGACAAGCTTTTCAAGAGGGCGCGTGTGACTTACGAGATTGAGCGGGACATCAGTGATTTCCTGATGGCTCAGGGCTTCAATCGGATTGACACGCCGACTTTGGAGCACTTCGAGGTCTTCAGTGACCATGTGGAGCCCCATCATTATCATCTTTTCGATAAAAAAGGCGAGCTACTGGTACTACGGCCAGATGTGACCAGCCAGATTGGTCGGGTTATTGCTTCGACCAGGGTGCATACGCCGACCAAGTTTTCCTATTCGGGCAAGGTATTTCACTATCAAGAAGAGCTGCGAGGTCTTGCCAACGAGCTCAGCCAAGCTGGTATTGAGATTATCGGCTATCCAGCTCGCGAGGCGGTACTTGAGGCTATCAAGACAGCCAAGCAGTCGCTGGATTTAGCGCAGGTTAAGTCTTATCAGTTTGAGTTTTCCCATGCAGCAATCCTGAAGACAATTCTAGAGAGTCTGGCCTTGGATTCGCATGATGAGGCCCAGCTGCTAGATTATATTCGCAAGAAAAACAGGACGGGAATCTTTGAATTCACCCAGACCAGACCTAGTGAGTTTGATGATTTTTTGCAGGAGCTACCCTATTTGTTTGGTCCTAGCCAACAGGTTTTAGCTAGGGCCAGAGAGATTGTTGACAACGAGCAGATATTGACGGCTCTAGATGATGTAGAGCAGGTTCTGCAGAGCCTATCAGGCTTGCTGGAGCAGACAACCATGGACTTGGGGCAGGTAGCAGCTATGCCTTACTATACTGGTCTGACCTTCAAGGTCTTTGGCGACCGAGTGCCAGATGCCTTTCTATCTGGTGGTCGCTATGACCAGCTTTTCAAGCGCTTCGGGGCAGCAGAGCTGACAGCTATCGGCTGGTCCCTAGACATTGACAGTGTCTATCAGGCCATTCATGATGACCTACCTGACGAGAGCGGAAAGGAAGGTGATGGCAGATGAGTCAGATTACCATTGCCCTGACCAAGGGGCGGATTGAGGAAGATACGGTCAAGCTCTTGACCCAGGCTGGCTTTGATATGTCCTTCATGGCAGACAAGGGGCGCAGCTTGATTTTTGAAAGTCCAGACAGTCGTTTTCGCTTTCTCTTGGTCAAAGGGCCTGACGTGACGACCTATGTGCGCCATGGAGTCGCTGATTTGGGCATTGTCGGCAAGGATATTCTCTTTGAGCATCCGACCGGCTATCTGGAGCTGCTGGATCTGAACTTTGGCCTTTGTAAATTCTCACTGGCCTCGGTGCCCAGCTATGACTCTCATGATCACAAGCGCAAGCGGATTGCGACCAAGTACCCGACGGTGGCAACTGATTATTTTAATCAAAAAGGGGAAGATGTGGAAATTATCTCCATCCAAGGTAGTGTGGAGATTTCACCAGTTCTGGGCTTGGCGGATGCCATTGTTGATATTGTGGAGACGGGGCATACCCTGTCAGCTAACGGCCTGCTGGTTTTTGAAGACATTTGCCGAGTATCAGCCCGGCTCATTGCTAATCAGGCTTCCCTGAAAAATAACCCGGATATCATGCCTTTTGTGGCAAGGATTGAATCCCTAGTAGGAAGAAGAGAGGTGGCTTTTAAATGACAATTATCAAGCGTTTAAGCGGAAGTAACGAAGAAATTTCACAGATTTTATACGAAGAGCAGCTGCAGCTTAGTCAGCAGAACTTAGATGTGGAAGAAGCAGTGGCTGAGATTATAGAAACAGTCAAACAAGACGGTGACCAAGCTTTAAGAGACTATACCATGCTCTTTGACAAGGTTGAGGTGACAGATTTTGAGATTGGGCAGGAGCTGATTGATCAGGCTTTTGAGGAGATTGATTCAGAGGTCTTGGCCGCCCTGAAAAATGCCCAAGCTAATATCGAATCCTACCACCGCCAGCAGTTGGAGACTGGTTTTGAGGACAGTCCCAGCGAGGGCGTTGTCCGTGGTCAGTTGATTCGGCCGATTGAGCGGGTCGGCACCTATGTACCTGGCGGCACCGCAGCCTATCCGTCCTCCGTTCTCATGAATGTTATCCCAGCCAAGATTGCTGGTGTCAAAGAAATCATCATGATTACACCGCCCCAAGAGCACTTTACTCCAGCGATTTTGGTCGCTGCCAAGCTGGCAGGTGTGGATCGGATTTTCCAAATTGGCGGAGCCCAAGGTGTAGCAGCTCTGGCTTATGGAACGGAGACCATTCCCAAGGTGGATAAGATAACGGGACCAGGAAATATCTTTGTGGCTACAGCCAAGAAGATGGTTTATGGTGTCGTGGGAATTGACATGATTGCCGGACCTTCGGAGATTGGAGTCATTGCAGATTGCTCAGCCAGTCCGGTCTATGTGGCAGCTGACCTCTTGTCGCAAGCTGAGCACGACAAGCTGGCTCGGGCTATTCTGGTGACCGACTCGGAGGAGCTGGCAGACCAAGTCGAAGCAGAACTGGACAGACAGCTGAAAGAGCTGCCGCGAGAGAAAATCGCGCGTGCTTCGATTGAGAACAACGGCCGCATCATCCTTGCACCCTCGAAGGAAGCCATGTTTGAGCTCATGAATCAGGTGGCACCGGAGCATTTGGAAATTGCCATGGATGATGCTTACAGCTATCTAGATCAGGTTGAAAATGCTGGCTCTGTCTTTCTGGGGCATTATACTAGCGAGCCAATCGGTGACTACTATGCGGGAGCCAACCACGTTTTACCGACCACTAGCACCAGCCGTTTTTCATCAGCTCTGGGTGTCTATGACTTCATCAAGCGCATCCAGTACACCCAGTACAGCCGTGCTGCTGTAGGAGCAGCTGACAAGGATATTACCAGTCTGGCCTATGCAGAAGGCCTGCAGGGACATGCCAAGGCCATAGAAGCCCGCAGACAGGAAAAATAAAAGGAGTTGCCATGAGACAAGCTGAAATTAAGCGTAAAACACAGGAGACCGATATTGAACTGGCTGTCAATCTGGACCAACAGGAGCCGGTAGCTATCGAGACCGGTGTCGGATTCTTTGACCATATGTTGACACTTTTTGCCCGCCACAGTCGGATTTCTCTGACGGTCAAGGCTGAAGGCGACCTTTGGGTGGACAGCCACCATACAGTTGAGGATGTGGGTATCGTGCTGGGACAGGCTCTGCGTCAGGCCTTGGGAGACAAGGCAGGTATCAACCGCTACGGAACTAGCTTTGTGCCCATGGACGAAACGCTGGGTATGGCCAGTCTGGACCTATCCGGTCGCTCCTATCTGGTCTTTGAGGCGGATTTTGATAATCCCAAGCTAGGGAATTTTGATACCGAGCTGGTGGAGGAATTTTTCCAAGCCCTAGCCTTTAATCTGCAGATGAATCTGCACCTGAAAATCCTTCATGGCAAGAACTCCCATCACAAAGCGGAAAGCCTCTTTAAAGCGACTGGACGAGCTCTGCGGGAGGCTATTACGATAAATTCAGAAATTCATGGAGTCAACTCCACCAAGGGCTTGCTCTAGCTTGCCCTTCTGAGTGAAAGGAGTTGATGTAGAGATGATGATTGTTATTGATTATGACGCGGGAAATACTGCCAATGTTCTCCGTGCTCTGGCTCAGGTCGGAGTAGAAGCGCGCCTGTCAGCTGATCCTCAGGAAATTTTGGACGCTGATGGATTGATTTTACCAGGTGTCGGTGCTTTTCCTGCGGCTATTCAGGAGTTGGAAAGGCGAGGGCTGGTCTCCGTTATCCAGCAGGCTGTGGCCGATGGCAAGCCTCTCTTGGGCATTTGCTTAGGCATGCAGCTCCTGCTGGAGTCTGGATTGGAGAATGGTCAAAGTTGTGGACTGGGCTTGATTCCCGGTGTTTGCCGCCGGATTCCGGACCAGGCTGGTCTGCCTGTGCCTCACATGGGCTGGAATGACTTACAGGTCCAGCAGTCGTCTGCTTTGACAGCTGGTCTAGAGGGCCAGTCAGTCTATTTTGTCCATAGCTACTATACAGATGTTCCGGAAGAGTACTTGGATGTGACGGCTGATTATGGGCGACCTATCCCAGCTATGATTCACCGAGGATCGGTCTTTGGCTGTCAGTTTCACCCAGAAAAGTCAGGGACTGTCGGTCTCGGTATCCTAGAGAAGTTTAAGGAGTATGTCTATGAAAATACTGCCCGCTATTGATATCAAAGACGGCCAGGCCGTCCGCCTTTTTAAAGGGGATTTTAGTCAGAAGACGGTAGTCAATCCCGATGTCTTGGAGCAAGCTCGAGTTTTCAAAGAAGCCGGTGTTACCATGATTCATGTGGTTGACTTGGACGGAGCCTTAGAAGGTCGGGCGGCCAATCGAGATCTGATTGCCCAGATTAAAGCGGAAACTGGCCTAGCTATCCAAGTCGGGGGCGGCATCCGTAATCTGGATCAGATTGAAGATTACCTGGCGGTCGGTATTGATCGTGTCATTATTGGCTCTATGGCTGTTAAGAATCCTGATTTTGTAGAGACCGCACTGGAGTACTTTGGAAGCAGCAAAATCGTGATTGGCATTGATGCGAAAGAGGGGCTAGTTGCGACTGAGGGTTGGCTGGAGACCAGCAATCAGAACTATATCAGCCTGGCGCTGGCCATGGAAAAAATCGGCGTCCGACTCTTTGTCTATACAGATGTGGACCGAGACGGGACTCTGACTGGTCCCAATATCCAGCATTACAAAAAATTGCTGGCGTCCCTCAAGCATGCTCAAGTCATTGCCTCTGGTGGCATCCAGTCAGCGGATGACTTAGAAGAACTGAAAAAACTGGGCTTGGCTGGTGCCATTGTGGGCAAGGCCTATTATAGTGGACGAATTAGCCTAAATCAGATCAAGGAAGCAGAAAGGGGCTAGCCATGCTGAAAAAACGAATCATTCCCTGTCTGGATGTCAAGGACGGTCGGGTGGTCAAGGGCATCAACTTTGTCAATCTGACTGATGTGGGAGATCCAGTTGATGCGGCCAAGGCCTACTATGAAGCAGGCTGCGATGAGTTGGTCTTTCTGGACATCACCGCCACCCATGAGGAGCGGGACACGACGGTCGAGATGGTCCGGCGCGTGGCGGAGCAGGTTTTCATTCCCTTTACAGTCGGAGGCGGCATTCGTACGGTTGAGGACATGAAGCGGATGCTGCAGGCTGGGGCGGATAAGGTTGCAGTTAATTCATCAGCATTGGCAAATCCTCAGCTTTTAGCTGACTGCGCTGAGAAATTCGGCAGTCAATGCGTGGTGCTAGCCGTGGATGCTAAGAAAGAAGCGGATGGCAGCTGGCATGTCTATCTGGCTGGCGGCCGTAAGGACAGCGGTCGCGACCTGTTAGACTGGGTTCAAGAAGCTGTCAGTCTTGGAGCGGGGGAAATTCTTTTGACCAGTATGGACAAGGACGGGACAAAGTCTGGTTTTGACTTGCCAATGCTGGAAGCTGTCTCTCAAGTGGTTTCCGTTCCTATCATCGCATCTGGTGGTGCTGGCAGTAGCCAGCATATCCTTGAAGTTTTTGAAAGGACTGCAGCGACGGGTGCTTTGGCAGCTTCAATTTTCCATTATGGTCAGGTCTCCATCACAGAGACCAAAAAAGCCATGCAGGCAGCTGGATTGGAGGTGCGCATCTGATGACAGAAGTAAAGTTAGATTTTCAAAAGCAAGGCGGTCTCATACCTGCCATTATCCTAGACCACACCAGCAAAGAAGTCCTTATGCTGGCCTATCTCAATGAAGAAGCCTACAAGCTGACCCGCACCAGCGGTCAGATGTGGTACTGGAGCCGGTCACGTCAGGAGCTTTGGCATAAGGGAGCCACCAGCGGCCACTACCAGACTGTCAAAAAAATCACAGCTGACTGCGACCTAGATACCCTGCTGATCGAGGTAGACCAGCTGGGAGCAGCCTGCCACACCGGTACCAAATCTTGCTTTTTCCATACAATCTGGGATGAACAAGACAACAAAACTGACTAAAAGCTCCCTTGCTTTATTATTTGGTTAATGCAAAAATAAAACTAAGAAGTCAGTATCGAGCCTCCGGTCCGCCATTGGAAAGAATTGCTTTTTATAGTAAAATAAGGACAGTAACAAGGAGATACTATGCTAGAAACCCTCTATCAAGAAGCCCTCAAACGCAAAAAAGAGCCCAAGGAAGGCTCCTATACCAGCTATCTCTATGACAAGGGGCTGGACAAGATTCTCAAAAAAGTCGGTGAAGAAGCGACAGAAGTGGTCATTGCGGCTAAAAATGATGATAAGAACGAGATGGCCAATGAGACAGCTGATCTGCTCTACCATCTGGCGGTCGCTCTCGTCGAGACTGGCGTCAGTCTGGAAGAGGTAGAGACCGTCCTCCAGGCTCGACAGGGCAAGCAGAGCCGGATTCACGACCGACCTGAAATTGATAATTACTAAAAGGACACGAGATTTGCAGAAAGGCGGTCCAGCATGCGCGACAACCATCTTCACACCTATTTTTCCTATGATTCTGAGGCGGATTTCTGTGACTATCTGGACCATTATGAGGGCGAGATTGTCACCACTGAGCACTATGATTTGTCAAATCCCTACCCCTACGAAGCGGCTTCACCCCACGATGATGTGCCTGACTATGCGGCCTATTCAGCAAAAATAGCAGAGCTGAACCAGCAATATGGCAACCGCATCAAAAAGGGCATTGAAATTGGCTATTACGCTCCGCGTAAGGACGATATCCTAGCTTTCCTAGCGGACAAGGATTATGATCTCAAGCTCCTGTCTGTCCACCACAATGGCAGTTTTGACTATCTGGAAGATCCTGTCCTGCAGCTGGATAAGATGGAGTTAATTCCCTCCTACCTGAGAGAGTTAGAAGAGGCTATCGAGGCTGTGCCAGCAGATGTACTAGCTCACTTTGACTATGGTTTCCGAAAATTTGCGCTTACCGTAGAGGAGTTAAAAACTTTTGAACCAGAGCTACGACAGCTTTTCCAAAAGATGATTGACCACGATTTGGCCTTTGAGCTCAACTGCAAGTCCATGTACCTCTATGGACACGAGGAACTCTATATCTACGCTCTCTCTCTAGTCAAGGAGCTGGGAGGTCAGCGCTTTTCAGTGGGATCAGACGGCCACAAGCTGGAGCATTTCCGCTTGCAATTTGACCGAGTTGCCAAAATCTTAGCGGAGGCCGGCATAGGCGAGGAGCAGTTGATCTAGAAGGAGAAATCATGGCCGAGATTAGGCCCTTAAAATCAGAGGAAGTCCCGCTCTTAGAGGAATTTCTTTACCAAGCTATTTTTATTCTCCAAGGTCTAGCGCCGCTTTCTAGAAGAATCCTGAAAGAGTCAGATTTAGAGATGTATATCAAGGACTTTGGCAAGCAGCCAGATGATTGGGCTTTAGTTGCAGAAATGGACGACCGGTTGGTCGGAGCCGTTTGGATTCGCATCATGAAAGATTACAGTTATTATGACGACCAGACGCCCTCTCTGTCCATTTCATTCCTGCCTGAGTTCAGAAGCCAAGGACTAGGCCAGCAGTTGATGACGGCCATGCTGGACTTGCTCAAGGCTAAAGGCTACCCAAGTGTCTCCCTCTCCGTTTCCAAAGATAATCCCGCCGCTCACTTTTATAAAAGATTGGGCTTTGTTACGGTTGAAGAGAGGGAAGATGACTATTTGATGCTGTGTCGATTGTAATAAGAAAAGAAAACTCATGAAATTAGAACGATTAATTTATATTTTATTAGCTCTTTTGAACAAGAAACAGATAACAGCTAAAGAAATTGCTGAACGTTTTGAAATATCTACCCGCACAGTATATCGAGATATGGATACGCTCAGCTTAGCTGGAATCCCTATCTACTCTGAACGTGGGGATAAAGGTGGTTTTTATATACCGGATGACTACAAGATGGACAGCAGCTTTTTCACAGAAGAAGAAAAGCAGTTTATCATCAATATGAGCCAAAATGTTGGCAAAATTGTTGGACATCCTAGTTTTGATAATATTGAGCATAAGCTTGTTTCTCAAGAAGCGGCCGATAAGGTTAATCCTTTTTACTTCGATCTCAGTTCCTGGTCCCTCAATACAAATTATTTACTTGAAATTGAGCAGGCTATACAAACAGGGAAGAAAGTTTCCTTTTCTTATTTTTCTAAAAAACAAGAACGAAGTCGGCGAACGATTCTTCCTCATCGACTGATTTTTAAACTAAATGCTTGGTATGTTATCGGCTACTGTTTAGAAAAGTTAGATTTTCGTTTTTTCAAACTCAGCAGAATTCGTGATTTGCAGCCAGCAGAAGAGGCTGTCGATGTTGGAGATTACCCACTTTTATCTCAAGAAAAGCTAGATCTTTTTCTAAATCCGTCTAAAGATAAAGTTGAGGGCAATAAAGAAGAAGTAGAGTTGATTTTCACAGAATCTGCGCTTCCAAAAATTTATGATCATTTCACAGAACAAGAAATCACTGTTGAGCAAACAAGGATAAAGGTACATGCTTTCAGAGCATTAACACCGGCTTTTTTTGAATTGATTTTAAGTTTTGCTCATCAAGTAAAGGTCATATCACCAAAAATCTTACAGGATAAATTAATTGATTCTCTTCAAAAAAATCTTCAGCAATATGACAGACTGTAGTCATATTGCTTTTTGTATACTCTTAAGTGGGCATAAACTTTCATTGGTTTGAAAACAGCCTAAATAATTTTTGGAGGTTCCAAATGGATACAAGAACATTAGTAGAAAGCTATTTTACCGCAGTCAATAAAGGTGGCTGGGAAGATTTCGTAGCTGAAAACTTTGATTATGGGATGTGCGACAGTCAAGAAATCAGGCAAGGTCGTGATGTTTATCTGCAAGGTGCAGGTCAATTCTATGCTTTAAGTCAACATCTTGAAGTGAAGAAGTTATTGGTAGAGGGACGAGAAGTAGTGGCTTTAAATCGCTATCGCCTGCAGTCGCCACACGGAAATGAACTAGAGTTGGATGTGGCAGAATTTTTAAAATTTGACGAATCAGATAAATTGATTGCGTCTACTATTTACTTTGATACTCATCGTTTCCAAGAGTTTATGCAAGGGAGATAGGCATGTAGAAAAGTCACCGAATGGTGGCTTTTTCAGTAACCAATGACTTCTACAAATGCTTTATCGTATTATTTGTAAGTTTTCTTGCCAAGTGGTAAAATAAAGCCGAAATAAAATATGTTCTCCTAGAGCAATCTAATCGATTAGGAACAATTAATTTGACTGTTTTTCGTAGTCATTAAAGGAGTTGATTTTATGTCTAATACTAGGCGAGCAGTGCTAGCACTGAGCTTGGGTATTTTGTTATTGCTAGCAGCGGGAGTTCTACTGCAGGTTCATTTTTGGAGAATGATCATTTTGCTAGGTCTATTCTTTTTTGCGGAAGTATTTATCATCTGGTACTCGGGAAGCAAGTCTAAGTCGCAGATTAATGGCAGGCAAAGCCTTGACCTCTTCTGGCTTTATATCAAACGCTTGAAAATTTTTTATATTACAATTATGTGTGTCGCAATTCCTTTCGTTTCTCTGTCTTCCAATCCTGCTTTCGATTTGTTTTTTGTTCTTGAGCTGTTAGTATTCTTACTCTTAAGCAATTATATCTTAAGCTCTCATGGTATTCAACCGCCCAAGAAAGAGAGGGCTCTTAGAGTCTAATTGCTTTGTTTGCAGCAGTCGATTTGATTGCTGTTTTTTCAAAAAAAGCCTGGATTTTTCCAGGCTTTTTAGTGAAATGTGCAGGCTTAGTGTGCTACACGTTTGCGAGCTGCTTTTTTACGGTTTTCTTCGATGAAAGCTGCTTTTTGTTCTTCAGGTTCGATGACTTTTTTCTTAACTGCATATACTGCGCCTGCCACAGCAGCAACAGTAGCTGCAACTCCTGTAAGAACGCCTTTTCCAAATCCTTTAGCCATGTGATTTCTCCTTTTCTGAACTTTTATTATTTATGTTATAATTAATAGTAACGAAAAATCAAAATTTTTTCAAGGAAAAAAGATGAAAACCAAGATAATTGTGATAGTGGGGCCTACGGCAGTTGGAAAAACAGCTCTGAGTATCGAGGTAGCCAAGCGCTTCAATGGCCAGATCATCAGTGGTGACAGCCAGCAGGTCTATCGTGGCTTGGATATTGGTACGGCCAAGATTCGTCCTGAAGAGCAAGAGGGCATTCCCCATTATCTGCTGGATGTGCGGGAGGTTGGAGAAAGCTACTCGGCCTATGATTTTGTGACTGGGGCGGCTCAGGCAATTCGTGAGATTGCGGCTCAAGGTCAGCTGCCCATCATTTGCGGTGGCACAGGGCTCTATATCCAGAGCTTGCTCGAGGGCTATCATCTGGGCGGCTCCGTTCCTCACGAGGAGATTCTGGCCTATCGGGCGCAGCTGGACAGTTGGTCAGATGAGGATTTGTTTGAAAAAATAGCAGGGCTGAGTATCGAGATTCCCCAACTGAATCGACGCAGGGCTATGAGGGCGCTGGAGATTGCTCAGTTAGGCGGGCAACTAGAAAACAATCAACCAGACTATGAAGCCCTGCTGATTTGCCTAGATGATGAGCGAGAGCGACTTTATGATCGAATCAATCAGCGAGTAGATCTGATGCTAGAAGCTGGACTTTTAGAAGAAGCCCGTTGGCTGTTTGAGAAAGCTCCGACCAGTCAATCCAGCAAGGGTATCGGCTACAAGGAACTTTTCCCCTACTTTGAAGGTCAGATAAGTCTTGAAGAGGCAGTGGACAAGCTCAAGCAGAATACCCGTCGTTTCGCCAAGCGCCAGCTAACTTGGTTTCGCAACCGGATGTCCGTGACCTTCTATCAGGTGGGAAATCCAGACTATAAAAATAAGGTCATGGAGGACATCAAGAATTTTCTGGACAAGTAGCTGGCTGACCAAGTCTTAGTAAGGATATGAGATGATAGAAACAGAGAAAAAAACAGAGCGTGTCTTTCTGGTCGGTGTGGAGCTAGCAGACACGGAGAATTTTGACCTATCCATGGAGGAACTGCAAAGTCTAGCTAAGACCGCAGGGGCAGAGGTAGTCGGGTCTTACAGCCAGAAGCGGGAAAAGTATGATAGCAAGACCTTTGTCGGTTCTGGCAAGTTAGAAGAGATTCGGCAGATGGTTGATGCCGAGGAGATTTCGACCGTCATAGTCAATAACCGACTGACACCTCGCCAAAATGTCAATCTGGAGGAAAGCTTGGGCGTTAAGGTCATTGACCGTATGCAGCTGATTTTGGATATTTTTGCCATGAGAGCTAGGAGTCATGAGGGCAAGCTGCAGGTGCATCTGGCCCAGCTTAAGTATCTGCTGCCTCGCTTGGTTGGTCAGGGAATTATGCTCAGCCGTCAAGCTGGTGGAATCGGATCCCGCGGTCCTGGTGAAAGCCAGCTGGAGCTCAATCGACGCAGTGTCCGCAATCAGATTCATGATATTGAGCGCCAGCTCAAAGCAGTGGAGAAAAATCGGGCTACCGTTCGTGAAAAACGGCTGGAATCCAGCATTTTCAAAATCGGCCTCATTGGCTATACCAATGCTGGAAAGTCTACAATCATGAACTGCTTGACCAGTAAGAGCCAGTATGAGGCCGACGAACTTTTTGCGACGCTAGACGCTACGACTAAGAACATCAACCTCAGTGGTCAGCTCAATGTCACTCTGACGGACACAGTTGGCTTCATTCAGGATTTGCCTACAGAGCTGGTATCTAGCTTTAAATCCACACTGGAAGAGAGTAAAAATGTCGATTTGCTGGTTCATGTCATTGACGCCAGCGACCCTCATCATGAGGAGCACGAAAAGACTGTCCTCGACATCATGAAAGAGCTGGACATGCTGGATATTCCCCGGCTGACTCTCTATAACAAAGCGGACAAGGCGGAGGATTTCACTCCGACCTTGACTCCTTATTCTTTGATTTCGGCTAAGGCGGACAATAGCAGAGCTCTTTTGCAGCAAGTCCTGCTGGAGCGGATGAAAGAGCTTTTTTTGCCTTTTAGCATCAAGGTAGCACCGGCTAAAGCCTACAAGATTCATGATTTAGAGAAAGTCGTGATTATGCGAAATCGAGAATACATAGAGGATGTTGAAGTCATTTCAGGCTGGATTGCCGAGAAAAACAAATGGAAACTGGAAGAATTTTATGACTGATTATATTGACCTGGCCCTGAATTACGGCGGTTTTACAAGTCTAGACAGGGTCTACTTAGAGCAAGTATTGGCTGGACTGACAGAGGAGCAGAAGCGTAGCTTCATCACTCCTCCGCCCAGCGTTATCAATGCTTACTTTGCTGAGCTTTATCAAAAGAAAAGTCCGGAAGCCGCGTCAGCCTATTTTCTAGAAATTACTCAAGCGCTGGACTTGTGGAATCCAAAGCCCAGCTTTCTAGAAACTAAACCTTTTGTCCGACTCAATCTTTCTGGCAAGTCCTATGGATTTTGCTATGAGAGTGAGGAAGTCGGCTTGGTCTTCCCTGAAAAGCCAGAGCCGGTATCAGCTGATTTACTCTTTGAAATTGCCCAAGTCTTTCCACAGTACTTGGTCTACGAAGAAGCTGGGAGAATAAAAATGGCACCTCTCAAAGCAGAATCTCAAGTCTTGGACAGTCAGGCGCTGACTGCTTTGACCGATTGGCAGCAGCTGGCGGATGGCAGCCAGAGAGTTCTTGGCTACAATCAAGATGAAGTCAGTCAGCTAGCCCAGTCCTATGCTGGCAGGAAATACTATCACTCGCAGAATCGCTCTGCCATGATTTATATCATTTAGAAAGAAAAACATGCAATTACAATTTTTAGGAACCGGAGCCGGTCAGCCGTCCAAAGCCCGCAATGTGTCCAGTCTTGTCCTCAAGCTGTTAGAAGAGATCAATGAGGTCTGGATGTTTGACTGCGGTGAGGGGACCCAGCACCAGATCTTGGAGACGACGATTAAACCGCGCAAAATCAGCAAGATTTTCATCACGCATCTGCATGGCGACCATATTTTTGGCTTGCCGGGCTTTTTATCCAGTCGTTCTTTTCAGGCTAATGAAGAGCAGACTGACTTGGAAATTTATGGTCCCAAAGGCATTAAAAACTTTGTCCTGTCTGGCCTGCGCGTGTCTGGTTCTCGTCTGCCTTATCGGATTGATTTTCATGAGTTTGATGAGAACAGTCTGGGCAAGATTCTGGAAACGGACAAGTTCACTGTTTATGCGGATAAGCTGGATCACACGATTTTCTGTGTGGGCTATCGGGTGATGCAGAAAGATTTGGAAGGAACGCTGGATGCAGACAAACTACGGGCAGCGGGCGTACCTTTTGGTCCCCTCTTTGGCAAGGTCAAGAACGGTCAGGATATCGTCCTAGAAGATGGGACCAAAATCATCGCAGCCGACTATATATCAGCCCCTCGTCCAGGCAAGACCATTGCTATTCTGGGTGATACTCGGAAGACTGCTGCAAGCGTTCGCTTAGCAGTAGCAGCAGATGTGCTGGTACATGAAGCGACCTATGGCAAGGGAGACGAAAAACTGGCCCGCAATCACGGTCATTCTACCAATATGCAAGCCGCAGAAGTAGCCAAGGAAGCAGGTGCCAAGCGCCTTCTCCTCAACCATATCAGTGCTCGCTTTCTAGCTAAGGACATTAGCCAAATGCGCCGCGATGCCAGCGCTATCTTTGAAAAGGTCCATGTGGTCAAGGACTTGGAAGAGGTGGAGATATGAGAACCATCATCATCACTGGGGCTAGCGGTGGACTGGCCCAAGAAATGGTTAAGCTCTTGCCCCATGACCGACTGATTTTGGTCGGACGGAGCAAGGCTAAGCTAGAAAAACTATATGGAGAAAGGGAAAATCTTGACCTAGTGGAGCTGGATATCACAGACAGCTCAGCTTTGGAAAGATTTGCTGAGCGGATTGACAGTCAGTACGGTCACGTAGATGTCCTAGTCAATAACGCTGGCTATGGGATTTTTGAAGAATTTGACAAAATTAGCTCAAACGATATCGAGGCCATGTTTGAAGTCAATACCTTTGCCCTGATGAACCTGTCTCGTATCTTTGGGGCTCGTATGAAGCAGGAAGGTCAGGGACATATCGTCAATATCGTTAGTATGGCCGGCCTCATTGCAAGTAGCAAGTCAAGTCTTTACTCAGCGACCAAGTTTGCAGCTATTGGTTTTTCCAACGCCCTGCGTTTGGAACTCTTGCCTTTTGGGGTCTATGTCACGACGGTGAACCCAGGTCCTATCAAAACTTCCTTTTTCGATCAGGAAGATCCTGATGGTTCCTATGTAAAAGCAGTGGATAAGTATATCTTGGAGCCTGACTTTGTAGCAGGAAAAATCGTCAGTTCCTTTGGCAAAAAGAGGCGGGAAATTAATCTACCTGGGATTCTCAATCTAGCTCACAAGCTTTATACCCTTTTTCCAAGAATTGCCGACAAGATGGCAGCTAATATGTTTAACTATAAGTGAGGTTTCATGACAGCAAATCTACAAGCTTACAAAGCTCATCTGCAGGCGCCTTGGGGCAAACTTCAGTATGATATTATTTTTGCCTTTCTTGAGTCGCTGAGGGGCCAGAAAATTCTTGATTTCGGCAGTGGTTTTGGAATTGTGGCTGATTTTCTAGCGGAAAAGAACCAAGTGACCGCCATTGAGCCGAGCCCAGAAATGATTGCCGAGCGCAAACAGGACTTTTTCTATGAGCAATTGCAAGGCAGCTTGGAGCTTCTGCAAAATCTGCCGGACCAGTCTTTTGATGTCATCGTCTGTCATAATGTCTTAGAGTATGTATCTGACCCTGCTCTCTATTTGACAGAATTTTCCCGCCTCTTAAAAAAGGACGGCAAAATTTCTCTGGTCAAGCATCACGAGGTCGGGCGTATTATGCATACGGTGGTTTTTGAAAATAATCCAGAAAAAGCCCAGCAGCTTTTGGCGGGTGAGACATATCAAACCCACAGCATGGGAGCTGCTAAGGTCTATCAGATACAAGATGTGATTTCAGGTCTTCCATTAGAAGTTGAGGATTATCAAGGGATACGGATTTTTTACGGCTTGCAGGCCAATGAATATAAAACTGCCCCTAACTGGGCTGAAAAGATGCTTGAGATGGAGCTGGCAGTCTGCAACCAATCTCCTTATCGGGACATCGCTGCCTTTCAGCATGTTTGGCTAGTCAAGTCCTAGGTCAAAGGAAAAAAGTTCTCATTTACATCTTAAACAAACCTCGTAAGGAGAAAGCTTGATGCAAAAGAGAGAAGTCATAGGGCCAAGGCAGCCAGTCAATTATGCCCTCCTCAGCCTTTTTCAATATATCGCTTCTATTTTGGTAATTCTGGTTCACTGCCAGAGGCTTTTTGAACATGAAGCTCTACATTTTATTCAGAAGAGTATGTTTGGCCGCATGGCGGTCCCTTTCTTTTTAATTTCTTCAGCCTATTTTTTCCGAGTACGCTGGAAGCGAGAGCACGGTTCTACGAAACTGACTCTGTATATTAAAGGAATTTTAAAGGTCTATGGCTTTTGGAGCTTGGTCTATCTCCCCTATGCTTTGACTTATTTCCAATCACTGCATTTGCCCCTCTACCTAGCTCCGCTGGCTATATTAGCAGCGCTCCTCTACATCGGAATGAGTTACCAGCTCTGGTATATCCCCGCCTTTCTCTTAGGCTTGCTGCTGGTCCATTTTTTGTATAGGAAGTTAGGCTCTAAGAAAACATTTGTCCTTTTACTGGTTCTCTATGCCTTAGGTGCTATTGAGACTTATCACGCCTATTTGGCTCCTAGTCTGCTGACAGACTGGTATGATGCCTATGCCAAACTCTTTTTCACCAGCAGGAATGGCCTCTTCTATACGCCCATTTTTATCTATTTAGGCTACTTTCTAGCTGATTATGGGCAGGTAGCATTATTTCAGAAAAAACGCTGGCTATCTCTTCTGCTGGCAAGTCTTTTCCTGGTAGGTGAAGGAGTTCTGGTCTACACCAGGCAGGGACTGGATAAAAACTTTTTCTTTGCTCTCATTCCCTTTACACTTTTCTTATTCAATTGGCTGTTAAAAGCAGAGTGGAAGCGCGAAAAAAACTGGCGACATTTAAAAGATCTAAGTATCCTTTATTTCTTCCTCCATCCTATCTTTATTGAGTTATCTTTCTTTCTGCTCAAATCCCAGCAGCTGACCAAGTGGGAAAATGGCCGTTGGGCCTTCCTTCTGACGATTATCCTGACCCACCTGATGTCAGAGTTGGTGATTGGATGGCGAGGGAAAGGTTAAATGTATCACTAAAAAATTTGTCATGTTTAAGATGAATAGTTACTACTTCTTTATCTAAAATAAAACACACGCATTAAGTTTAGTTTAATGCGTGTGTTTTTAGTTAAGGAATAAGTTAAGCAGAACACCTTTTATATGTCCTTCTACGATTTCAGTGAATTATCCTTTGTGTTATCTCCTTCAGCTATGCCATAGACTGTTGCTAACTGGATTATTTTCTTTGCCCATTTACTATGCGGCTTCATTTCATTCATCCGGTTTTCTTTATATCCTTTTATTACACCAATTTGCTGCTGATTTGTATTAAGAATTGTCAGAGCATCTTGGTAGTCTTCTAAACTAACAATGTTATTCTCAGCAATAAGGCTTAGCTGAGAAGGATGGATGCAAGTTTTTCCAATGAATCCATTAAGTCTGTCTAATTCTAGCTCTTTTTTCAATCCATGAGCCCAATTCCCGTCTTGAAAACGGCTATTAAAGTATTCCCATACTGGTCCTGAACAGATATAATCAGCGGAAAAAATATTTAATATATCTGTTAGACAGTCAGCAATAAGTTTAACATCGTAGATAGTCTGGTGAACATTACGACGAATACCGAAAATATTGCTAAAATCAGTTGCTCCCACACGGATATTTAAAACTTTCTCTTTATAGGGTTTTAATAACTCTGATATAAAAAGAAGTTCTTCCATTCGGGTATTCTTTTTCATGATGCTTTCGCTTTCAAGAATTGGCATTATGTAAAATGTTTGATTCGTTCTTTTGCTGAATTTGTCGAAAACTTGAAGGTAGGTAGCAGCAGTAGTAGAATCAAATTTAGGAAAATTAAATCCAGAAACTAGTTTAAAGATATCAGGAGAAGAATGGTCGAGCATCTGATTAAATTGTTGGGAAGAACGGACTCGGATAAAAATTAAAGGAAGAGAATCAAAATCTAGTTGGCCGGTTTCCAAAGCTTGATTCAGTTTGTCTAAAGTCTCAAAGAGCTGTGATTCAGCTTGATGAACAGTTCCATCTCCGATAGAATCTTCTAGATCTAGACAGATTGAGCTACAGCAAGGATGGAGGCCAGCAATGATTTCATCAACTATCTGAGTTCGATGAGCGGGCATATAAAGAAGTCCAGATA
This sequence comes from Streptococcus sanguinis, assembly GCF_050220005.1. GTDB lineage: Bacteria > Bacillota > Bacilli > Lactobacillales > Streptococcaceae > Streptococcus > Streptococcus sanguinis_Z. The sequence continues at coordinate 1,422,632 of NZ_CP071413.1, read as the reverse complement.
TTGCATATTGCAATAAATCTTTAGGGGAATTTTGATTAAATTGGCATCCTTCTTTAAATAGGGGTATAGAATCATAAGTAAATTTCATTCAAATCTTCCATTCAACACTTTTAAGTTTTTTGTTCGAGGACTACTGAAAGAATATCCTCAGCGCCTTCTATTCCTTGATTAACTATCATATAGTCATCTTTATTATCGATAAGCTGGTAAACTTCACTGTTCTTTGGTATCATTTTTATATCGCCTAAAGATAAGAATCCAGCATCTAATTTTCCGTCACCCGAAGTAATAAGAAATTCTTCTTTGAGATAGTCTTGTAAAAAAGAAAGAGCGTTTTCTTTAGAAATTTCTTTAGGGATGATGTAAAGTTTAAGCCCCTGAAGAGTGAAAGTCCATTCTAAATTTTTTAAATCTTTTTCAAGACTTGGCAAGATAAACTCTTGAACGATATCCTGATCTTCGGTAACTTTAGTAAAAAAGAATAAATTGTCAACCAAAGATGGAGTTCTAGTTAAGTATTTTTGATATTTAGTTAAAATGTCTAAGATTTTAGGATAATCTAAAGCTTGTATTTGTCGAGTTCTTTCGATGTGTTCCTGCCAGACTTTTAAAGGTTGACCGTTATGTAAAATGATTCCACCATTAGCAACAACAGCATAAGGGCAGTCCTGTAGGGGTATAATTCGGGAGAATTGCGCTAGAGAGCGAGTTGTAATTGGAAGTAAATGGATATCGGAGCGGTTTTTAACTTTTGCCAGTAATTCCAATGCTCTATGGCTCATATAGGAGATTTCACGTCCGTCTAGATGTTCTACACAAGAAACAGTCTGATAATTTTCAACAAACTTATTAGAATAAATAATGGTTCTATCTAAATCAGTAGCAAAAAGCATAATATTCCTCTCTTTATTGGGACTGATATTTGTAAAGGTTTAATTGAAAACAAAATTTTTAAAATTTTAATCAGTTATATTTAATAGTTATTACAGTTAGATTGATTGTCTTAAATTTTTGGTCAAACTAAAATGATAGAATAGTTTAATCTCAAATGTCTTAAGAGAATAAATTTTAGTTTTCAAAGAGTACAATTCATCAAACTATACCAATCTTACTATAAATGAGCTAATAAGTCTAGTCTTCAAGTATTTTATAAAAAAATTCTAGAAGATTATTGGAATGTATAATTAAAATGAGCAATTTTTCCTATTTATTAAACATTCATACACACTTCTGCAAAAAATGATAAGTAAAAGGCCGAAAAACTAGTGTTTCAGCCTTTTCATAACTAACATTTATTTTGTAAGAGCTTTTCGAATAAAGTCTATAGGAATAATCAGAACAGCAATAGCAAGAGCTACAATATAGTGTTCAATATCCATAGGAACTGTGTTGAAGACCTGCCCACCAAACTGAATGATTAAAGATTGGACGATAGCAATAGAAATCATAACAATAGAGAACTTTTTGTTTTCTGAAATATGTTCAAAAACATTAAGTCCGGTACTTCGAGTATTGAGGGAATTGAAGATAATCGCATAGATAAATACAGTAAAAGTGAAGGTAGTTACCATTTCAAAGTTTCCGCTTCCATTAGTAATAAAATCTTGAATACCAGCTACATTTTTAAGAATAGCAAGACAAACAATAGTAATGAAAATGCTAGCAACTCCAATAGCAGACTTCATATACTTTGTTAGGATATTAGCTTTTTTAGCTACTGGCTTTTCATTCATATACCGTTCTAAGGTAGGTTCTTCACCAAATGCTAGAGCAGCTAGAGTATCCATGATAAGGTTAATCCAAAGGATTTGAATGATTGTAAATGGCTCTTTCAGACCAAAAAGAGGAGAGAGAAGAGACATAGCAATAGTAGTTAAATTAACTGTCAGCTGGAAAATAATGAATTTGCTAACTGATTTGCTCATTGTCCGGCCGTAAAGCACAGCTTTTTCGATAGACGTCAAACTATTGTTTAAAATAACAATATCAGAGGCTTCACGGGCAACCTCAGTTCCGTCTCCCATAGAGAAACCAACATCAGCAGCTTTAAGAGCAGGTGAGTCGTTTACTCCATCACCAGTCATACCACAAACCATATCAAGGTCTTGTGCTGCTTCGATTAAGCGCTTCTTATCCATAGGTAAGGCGCGGCTTACTACTTTCATATTAGGGAGTTGCGCTTTTAATTCTTCGTCAGAGAGGTTTTCTAGCTCATCATGAGTTAGGATTAAATCTGTACCACTGGTAACAATTCCTGCTTCTTTAGCAATGGCAATAGCTGTTTCTTTACGGTCTCCTGTAACCATAACTACTTGAACTCCAGCTTTGTTCATTGTTTCAACAGTTTGTTTAATAGAATCTCTTACATTATCTCGAATACATACAATAGCAATCAAGATTTTATCTGAGCCTTCTTTTTTAAGAATAGCAAGAAGACGCATAGAACGATTAGCCTGTTCCAAAGAGAGTGCAGAGAATTTATCTTTATCAGCTGCAGTAAAAGCAGTCTTATTTCCGTCTTTATCAAGATAGAAATGACAATCGTCTAAAATAAATTCTGGTGCTCCTTTGATGTAAATTTCGCCTGACTTAGTTGTAACACTAGCATATTTTTTAGCAGAATTAAACTGTTCTTTTTCAGCAATAGTGTTTGTATCGAAATCTAAGAGATTACGGTTGATTAGAAAATCTAAAAGAGCACGGTCAGTTGCGTTACTTCCGACAGCTATACCGTCTGCAACATTAGCGTCATTATTCAAACCAATACCATGAATAACTTGCTTGAGTAACTTTTCAGACATACTAGAGAAATCAGCAGCAGAACTCTCATCAGTTGTCTCATAAAGAGTTCCATCGCCAAGGAAGAAATCAACAACAGATAGTTTTCCTTCTGTAATTGTTCCAGTTTTATCGCTGAAAAGGATATTCATATAACCTGCTGTTTCAATAGTATCTGGATGGCGAACCAGAATATTCTGAGCTAGCAAGCGGCCTGAGTTCATTGAAGACACAAGAGCCAGCATCATAGGCAATCCTTCTGGAACTGCCATGATAATGATAGTCACTGCAAAGAGAATTGTTTCAATGACTAATAAGAAAATAGATGAAAGATTCAAATTGTTTGCAGCATTTAAAGCAAGAAAACCAAGAACAAGGTTGATGACAGAGTAAGCCGCACCAGCACTGTATCCAAGAACGCCAATATTTTCTGCCAGTTTATTCAATTTCTCTTTCGATGGAGAATCTTTCCCATCCTCTTGGAGAGAGGTATTGATGCTTCCAAGAACAGTATGGTCACCAACCACAGTCGCTTCCATAACAGCTTCACCAGATGTTACCACAGTTCCACGGAAGATTTTTAATTCTGTAAAGAGGTCCTGACTATCTGGTTCTGCATTATCACCTAAAGCGATTTTTGTAGCATCTTCACTTTCTCCATTCAAGACAGCTTGATTTACCTTTAATTCTCCAGCAAGAATAATACCATCAACAGGAATTTTATCACCAGTTTGAAGAAGAATTTGGTCTCCTTTGACAATATCATCTACTAAAATTTCTTTAAGTTTACCGTCACGATAGACTTTAGCATTTGTTTTGCTGGCTTCTTCTTGTAACGTATTAAACTTTTGCTCATTCTGATATTGTGAGATAGCAGAAAATCCTGTTGACAGGAGAATGGCAAAAATCAAGGAAATTGCTTCGTACCAATTTGCTTCACCAATACCTGGGAAGAGCATGCCTATGAAGTTAAAAATAATTTTGAGTCCTAAGGCTGCAAGCAGAATCAAAATCCACTGATCCTTGAAAGCTTCAATAAAGATTGAAAGAAGTGAGTTGGCTTCTTTACTGGAAAGTTTATTATCTCCATGGGCTGACTTGCTTGCTGCAACCTCAGCTGAGCTTAGCCCTTTAAAGTTATTCATTTGGTTTATTTGTCCTTTCTAAAAATAAAGAGGCTGAGACAATAGTGTTCAGTCTCTTTTTTATATTTCAATAAAACTTGATATGGCAACTGTTTGTCTTTAGCTAAAGAGTGCAGCTATACCATTTAAATCAGCCTGCTTACCTTCCCCAATAGTGTGGAAGGCCCAAGTTGAACCATCTTTTACAAGTTCTGCAAAAACAACAGCTGTATCAGTAGAATAATCATCTTTAAGCTGGAACTTGCAAAGTTCAGAATTGTTCTCTGCATTAACTAAGCGAACATAGGAATTATTAACCATGCCAAATGTTTGACGACGAGCGATAGCCTGATCGATTGTAACAGCGCAAATGACCTTATGGGTACTTGGTGAGAGAGTAGCTAAATCCAAATTGATAACTTCATCATCACCATCACCTGCACCAGTACGGTTATCACCATTTAAGTGAATACCGGGAGCAGTTTTGTTATTATAAAAAATAACATCATTAGCAGAAGTAATTTTACCTGCCTCATTCAATAGGAATGCAGAAATATCAAGGTCAAAATCTGCACCACCAGCAGAGATATCCCAACCAGCGCATAAGTCAACTTTTGTAAGGCCTGGAGCCGCTTTAGCTAAGTCCAGAATAGTATTTTTTTCTAAATCAAGAGACACACCTCCTGCTGCAGGAGCAACTTCAGTGGGTGTTGGAGTAGGATTGGCAGGTCCGCCAAGTGAAGTGAAATTAATAGCCATTAGAGATTCCTTTCTGATTAACGGTAAGATTTTTCAATATCTTGGATTGAAGCGTTTAGGTATTCACCAACTGCTTTGAAGGTCCACCCATTGACAGTACGTGTAAGTTCAGCAAATTTAACGGCCGTCGCTTTGCCACCATCTTCTGATAGATTGAAGCGAGCGATTTCTTTTTCAGGACGTTGTGCCTGATCAACTAAGCGAACGTAGGCATTCTTTACTTGACCAAAATATTGTTTGCGATTTTGACCAGAATAGATAACAACTGCTACAACGATTTGAGCCACGTCTGGATGAATATTATTGAAATTCACAAACATGTTTTCATCATCACCGTCACCAGCACCGGTGAGGTTATCATGATCTAATTGAATACCTTGAGATTTCTTCTTGCTGAAATAGACAAGATTATTAACAGAGCGGGTAAGATGTCCAGAAGCATCAAGAAGGAAGGCACAAAGATCAAGGTCAAAGTCAGAGCCAAAGAGACTTGTCTTAACATCCCATCCTGCTGATACACGAATATTTTCTAAAGAGAAATCTGTTTTAGAAAGATTAAGGAAGTCATTTTTTGCAAGGTTAAGCATGCCTCCTTTATTTAAATCGAGTGTAACTTCACGCCCTTCCGTACTAGCTGTTTGAATAGGTGTGTTAGAAGCAGGAGCTTGAGTTTGTTGCTCATCTCCACCAAATAATTTACCAAAAAGTCCCATAATATTTTCCTTTCTATTTTCCTAATTACATATAGCGAGACAAGAGTTGGTTGAGGTCAGCGATAGCTCCCTCACCGATTGCTTCAAAAGCCCAGCCATTAGCTGTCCGACTGAGGGAACAAGCTGTTACAGATGTATCAGCAGAATAACTGTCACTCAATTCATAGCGGCAGATTTCCTGTTCGTTATTATCGGCATCTAGAAGTCGGACAAAAGCATTTTTAATCATGCCAAAAGTCTGACGTTTAGTGACTGCGTCAAAAATAGTAATGAAGAAGACAATTTTCTTAATTCGAGGTTCGATTGCATCAAGATTAATTTGGATTCGTTCATCGTCGCCTTCGCCTTCTCCAGTACGATTATCACCTTCAAGACGAATTCCAGCTGCAGACATATTATTGAAGAAAATAACATCATTCGGTACTTGTGCAACACGACCGCTTTCTTCAACTAAGAAGGCAGCTAAGTCTAGGTCAGCAGTTGGTCCTGCAACAGCCATATCCCAGCCGCCGCCTAGAATACAATTTTTTAATGCAGGAGCCTGCTTTGTTAAATCTAAAACGCTCCCTTTAGAGAGGTTAAGAGGAGCAGCAGAGCTGCCAGAGTTTAAATTAGTGAAATCCATACAGATATTCCTTTCTGAATCATAATATTATTAAAGCTCTTTAGCTTAAGGGAAGCCAAGTAAGAGTTATCGTTACCATATTTTAAGTCTTATCAATGACCGCTTATAAACCCTTTTTCAGCCATGTCAGATTTCATATGTTCTAACTCAATAGAATCACTTTTTCGTTTTTCAGCAATTTGATTGTTGATTTGTTTAGTTTCTTCAATTCCTTTTTTGATTGTCTCATAAGTTGTACGAAGAGTCTCCATTTGAATAGAGCTTCCTCCAGCCATACGAGCAATATTTACAGATTGATTTGCAGTATTTTGTGCATTACGAATTAGAAGTTCGTTGGTCTTCTCATCTAACTGTTTGATAGACTTAGCTTGAATTTCCTGTCTTTTTAATTGGATAGCTTGAACCAAACATTGCTTGAAGATTGGCAAAGTGATAATAAAGGAAGAATTGATTTTCCGCATCAGATTAAAGTTAGACATTTGCATGGTCTGAATCATAGGACAGGTTTGCATTGCCACGTTTTCAGCAATTTGCAAGTCATATGTTCGCTGAGCAAGCATATCTTTAATCATGCTTAGCTTTTGCTGTTGCGTTTGTTTTTCTTGCTCTGTTATATCAGTACGAGCCAAAATCTGATTACTGTATGCTTCGATTTCTTCTTGAGCAATCTCACCAGCAACAATATATTTTTCTAATTCTTCATAGTAGGCTACATTAGTTTTATATTGTTTTTCCAGATTTTCTTGAGTTTGGTGAATTTGAACTTCATATTGCTTCAATATGGTATAAATCTGATCAACCTCTTTACCCATATCTTCATATTTGGCAAAAAGTTTATCAATACTATTCTTTATTTTGCCAAATAATTTTTGCAGAGCAGATGCTTTTTCTGGATTTTCAATTTCTTTAATATCGAATTTATCCATGATTTTAGTAAGTTGAACGAGCATTCGAGAAGCTTCCTCTGCATCTACCCTTCGCATGGAAGATAATAGAGCATCAGACATTTGAGAAATCCCTTCACTCGGTTTTTGACCGAAAGCCATAATAGAGTTGACATTAGTAATATCAATCTCATTGGTGAGGTTCTGAACCTCAGGCAGTGTTCTTAGCTTCTGCTTATAGGCTAAGTTGTCAGCTAGGACTTCTGGTTTAGCAAGTTCAAGTTCAGTTGATTCAATCTCTTGCGGAGTCGAATCAAAACTTCCTGTGTTGATAGGCATATTGTTTTCCTTTCTTTAATTAAAAAGTTTACTGAAGAAATTTTGTTTTTTCATCTTTCGTTGAATAGCTTGAAAACTTTGCTCATAGTTTATAACATCTAATCTGACAGTGTTAAAGTACTCTGCATTAATGTAAGAGTTCAGGTCAGATAAGCCGGCAGGTGAAAAAATGATGATGTCAAAACCAATTTTTCCAAGATAGGCAAGGACATAGCACGTATTTTTTGATAACTGAGTTTCGCCTTCCAAGAAAAAGACAATCTTGGGTATAAAGCCGGTAAAATCAAAGCTATCTATGAGTCGTATTACTCTTTTATCCAACTGTAGAATCAACAGTGCAAAGTTTAATATTTCTTCTTTGGATACTGTCAATGGTTGTTTGAACAGTCGAGTATCTGCAATGGTTTCGTTAATCTTATTGAGAAGGAATTTTTCTGTTTCATCGTTATAAGGAGCATAGCGATAGAATGGGAGCTTCATAATCTCCTCAATATCAAAACTTCCATTACTGAGTTGACAAAACATAAGCTGATATTTATCGGAATCATTTATTTCATGAGTAATCAGTTCATCACCATTGGATGTTAAAACGAGCGTATTGTCAGACGAAGAACAGATATTGACCAAATGGGCGTACTTGTCAATTGGATTATATTCTCCCTCTATTTCAAAAAAGAAATGTGGGACGTAGACTGTTTTCTCAACGGTCTTAAATCCGTTCCGAACTTTTGCGGGTGCGTTCCAATTTTGTTCTACATCAATTAAAGTTGAATTGAAAAAAATGGGGCTTGTCGTTCCATTTCGGAACTGCCAAGGTCTATAGATGCCAGAATTTGTAAATAACTGTTCTTCAATTTGTGTTTCTATATCCAGTGTAATTGAACGATTTTCCTCTATAATTTGTCCATTTTTAGCTCTTTCTGCCCAACTTTGGATAGGCAGGATTTGAGTGTTTTTATGGACAGTACTGATTTGATCAGAGTCAACTTGAGCAAAATTTTCATCATCTTTTAGTGGATTAATATAAATGACATCAAAACCAAAGCGATTTAGTAACAGCAAGAAATATATATCGTGTTTGGAAATACTACCATAGTAGATGCACTTGTTTGTAAGGTAATCTCTATCTTGATAGGATAAGCTGAAAATATGTAAGTATGCATAGAGTAGCATTTTGCATATAAAATTATTTCTCACGCTGTTATTCAGGAAATTTTCCTGACGGATAGCAAGATTTGTTATATATTCAAGAGCAATCAGAAATTGATGATTGAGCTCTGCATTTTCAAAGAGTGTAATATCCTGACTGGCTATTTGACTAACTTCCATTGAAGCAAGCTCGTTTTTTATGCTGTTAATGAAATCAAAATCTGCATTCATTGGGATTTGGCCGTCAAAGTAAATAGTGTGAGTTGAATCCTCTTGAGCTTTTACCAAAATAGTTTTTAATACACTATCATATTTACTTTGATTTTCAACCCCGATATATCGTGTAAAAACAGGAGCGAAAGTGGCTTGTATTCCTTTTCGTTCTGTGATTGAACGCCAAAGTTCAAAGGGCAGATTTTGCAGACTGGTCGACATGAAATATACCTGCTTTCTACGATTATAATGTCACATCTTTTGTCTTCTTTGTATAAAAGTTAAACGAAGAGTGCAGATGGTTTGCTTTGTACCTCCTAAATCACTGGAGATAGCTTATTAAAGTCTGCTCTCCCCTGCTTTATAGATACCATTGTATATTTATAAAATGGTCTTTGTCAAGAGATAAACTATAAATCAGCGACTTCCTTTATAATGCCACAAACATTATATTTCTGTAGGTTGACATATTCGATTGGGATTTGTTTTTCTTCACATAATTGAAGGATATGTTTAAGGTATTTTTGATTAGCCTTTTCTCTAATTAACACTCTGTCTGGAAGGCGCCTAAGCAGAACTCTAGTTGTCTCACCAACTCCTGGTTTTATTTTATTGATATCACTAATGTTGTAGGATTGGGCGATTTTCTTAACTTCGTCCAATCCTTTGAAATCCTCATTGAGCTCTTCTTGTGAAGGATTGAAATAATCTAATTGAACTTGGTCAAAATAGGATTGCACTTTATCTAAGAATTCCAATGAATGGTCGTAAGCTTCGTTTTCTGCATAATAAACAGCTCCGTGAAGCTCGTCATCTTTCATTTCTTTTAATTTGACCGTCCTGCTGACGAGGCCGCTGACAGTAGCATTTAAGCAAGCGCTAGGGATTAAAAAGTCCTGACGAGTACCATAAAGCGGTGTTACCGAAGCTGGATCACTGAGTACAGCTAGAGTAGGATCTAGTTCGGAAAAGAATTTGTTTTCCTCTGCTAACCTCTGGCAGGCTTCTTCAAGGACGGTATTTATTGCTCCTTTTCCAACCCAACCATCCACAAATTGAATATCTTTAGGATGGTGCTTGTTGGCTATAATATTCATGGCAGCTATGTCAATCCCTTTACCCCTAATGATAGAAATACTATAATGCGGCACATCAAGCTGATATTTATAGTGAAGGTACCTTTTTATTAGAATACCTATAGGAGTCCCTGCCCTTGCTAAGGAAACTAAAACAAGATTTTCTCCTTTTTTCTTAAAAACCTTTTCAGAAAGACTTGCTATAGCGTTAGCAGTCTCAAAAGAAAGAGTTGCGAGGCTTTCTTGATAGATTTTCATATAGCGCTCTGTTGGGGCATATTCTAGAGGTAGCATTTCGGAATAATGAACGCCCTGTTGATTTAACTTTTCTCTTTCAGCAGTGTCTAATACAGGAACCTTTCCACGCACATCTTGTAAGAGGATGGTTACATCGGATTCAGGGTAACTAGTTTTTACTAAATTCATAAAAGCCTTTCTTATTGTTTAACAAAAATTAGTGTTTGCTTACTAAAGGGCTGCAGTTTATTTTGAAGAGTTGCTCGAAATGCATCAGTCATAACCTCATAGACGATGATAATTTGGTCATAATGACGTTCAATATCGTAAAGGAAAGTCATTCTATTAGTTTCGTAAGCACTGGCCAAAGCTATGCCGTTATGGAAAAGATAGTTGTCTTCATTGGAGAGGGAAATAGGACTTCTTGTAGTGGAGCGAACCTCTGCATCAAGTTCTTGGGCTAGCCTAATTGGTAACCACATATTTTCCTCAGTTCCAATGACAGCTATTGTTTCTTCTTTAGATTTCCGAGAGACTTGCGAAGTCAATCGATTTAGAGCAGTTTCTTGGAAGACTAAAAACTCTTCTTTAGTGAGACCTGTTCGAGGATTGAGCTTGTCAGATAAATGATAGTGAACGTCTGAAGTTAGTCTTGGTTTTTCCAGTATTGTTTCTTTCAGCTCTATGAGTGGAGTATTATCTCTCATTTGACCACTGACTAGGTATATTCTTTTGATTCCTTTTTCTTGAAAAATCTTACGATTCTTTGTATTTTGCCAGTTTAATATAGAAGCGGCTGCAAAAGAAATACCGTCTTTAATTTTTTGAAATTTTTCAATAAAGTTAACAATTGTATTTCCTGTTGTTATTTCATCTTCGATAAATAAGACAGTATCATAGTCAGGAATATCTGATCGGTAATATAATTTTTGTGTGCTTGCATGTGAATGCTCTTCTTCGAAAGAGATATTTTGGATATCCGTATTAATGCTTTCTCGAGTAGTCTGTAAATAAAAGACAGTATTCAAATCTTTGTTTTCCAAGGCAATATGCATGATTGCCTGGGCGATTCCAGTAGCCGTCTCAGAAAAACCAACAACTAAAATACGCTTGTCAGAAGGAATTTGCCTTTTTATTTCTTGATAGAGTTCGGAAAATAGCTGAAGCGTGTTATGGGCTTTAACAGGATAATGTTTAGCTTGATATTTATTAACAAATAAATAGTCTCGATTGGGATTATTACTTCGCTTGCAAATAGCAACCATATCATTGATAACGAAGGAACTCTTATTTTCTTCTATATTAACAAAATCTTCTACTTTTAAAAGATAGGTCATTATTATTCCTTTCAAAGTTTGCAATTAATTAACCTTTATTGTCTTAGTATATCACTAATTAGCTCAACTGTCACTTTAATACTTCAAACAAATCTGGACAATCTTATTAGTGCTATTGTGGTATAATAATAAAAACATTTCAAAGGAGTTCCACATGCTTGAACGTCTACAGCAGCAGTTAGCTTTTACCAATGAGCTGGAAAAACTGAAAGCCACTCATCGCAACAATCGGACCTTGGACGCTTATCGTTTTGAGAATTCTGCTGAGCATAGTTGGCAGGGTGCGCTCATGGCGCTAGTCTTTCAAGAATATATTCCCGAAGAAGTTAATCTGGAAAAGGTCATGTCTATGTTACTGATTCATGATTTGGGCGAAATATATGCTGGTGATACCTTTATCTTTGACGACGTGGGCAAGAGCGATTCTTACGATAGAGAGCTTGAGTCCTTGAAAATCAGTTTGGATAAGCTGCCGTCAGATCAGCAGGATACCTTTTTAAAGCTCTGGCAGGAATTTGAGACCGGCATTAGCATAGAGGCTAAATATGCCCGAGTGCTGGATGCTCTGGTTCCCCTGCTCAATCACTTGGAAGTCGCTCAGCCCCATGACAATCCTCATAGCCTGACCAAGTCGCAGGTCATCGCTAAGAAATCCTTTATCCAAGAAACCTCTACAGCACTTTGGGAATTGGCTCAGGAAGTTATTAATCAAAGTGTTGCTAAGGGACTATACCTGGATGAATGAGGTCGGGGACCTTGCCCGTAGATAAGAAGTTTGAGACTGGTTGAACCAGTCTTTTCATGTTATAATATTCAGACAAGATTGAACGGAGAAAGTGTTTCACTTATCATGATTAGCTCAAAATACGACTGGCAGTTTGCCACAAATTTTACAGACGAAAAATTTTTAAAAAAGGCCAAGAAAGCCGGATTGGAACCCGCCGCTGCCAGTCTTCTTTACCAAAGAGGTGTGCAGACTGAAGAAGCTTTACAGGAATTTTTGGAGCCTAGTTTAAACCAGCTTCATGACCCTTATGACCTGCATGATATGGAGCGGGCAGTGGAGCGCATTCGTGCAGCGATTGAGAATTACGAGCAGATTTTGATTTATGGCGATTATGATGCTGATGGGATGACCTCAGCATCTATTGTCAAGGAAGCCTTGGAGCAGTTGGGGGCTGAGTGTCAGGTCTACTTGCCTAATCGCTTTACGGATGGTTATGGTCCTAATAGCAGTGTTTATAAGTATTTTATTGAAAATCAAGGTATTTCGCTCATTATTACAGTAGATAATGGAGTGGCCGGCATTGAAGCTATCGAGCTGGCCCAGTCTCTGGGTGTGGATGTCATCGTGACGGATCACCACTCCATGCCTGAGGAGTTGCCAAATGCCTATGCGATTGTCCATCCGGAACATAGCGGAGCGGATTACCCTTTCAAGCATCTGGCTGGCTGTGGGGTGGCTTTTAAGCTAGCAACAGCCTTGTTGGAAGAAGTCCAAGTCGAACTTTTGGACTTAGTGGCCATTGGGACCATCGCTGATATGGTCAGTCTGACGGGGGAAAATCGGATTCTGGTTAAATATGGCCTTTCTGTTCTCAAAAATACCCAGCGAGTAGGTCTTCAGGAACTCTTCAAAATAGCTGGTATTCAGCCTGATGAACTGGATGAAGAAACGGTTGGCTTTCAGCTTGCCCCCCGACTCAATGCCTTGGGACGATTGGATGACCCCAATCCAGCGGTTGAGCTTTTGACTGGCTTTGATGATGAAGAAGCTCGTGACATTGCTCTCATGATCAACCAGAAAAATGATGAGCGCAAGGAAATCGTCCAGCAGATTTATGAAGAAGCACAAACCATGCTGGATCCTAAGAGACCAGTGCAGGTGCTGGCTAAGGAAGGTTGGAATCCTGGAGTGCTAGGGATTGTCGCTGGGCGCTTGCTGGAAGAGCTGCACCAGCCAGTCATAGTGCTCAATATTGAGGATGGCATCGCTAAGGGCAGCGCCCGCAGTATTGAAGCGGTCAATATTTTTGATGCCTTGGACAGTCATCGTGACCTTTTTGTAGCCTTTGGCGGCCATGCTGGAGCAGCTGGTATGACTCTTGAAGCAGACAAGCTAGAAGAGTTGTCTGATATTTTGACAGCTTACATCTCAGACAATGATTTGGATTTGACTGGCAAAACAGTCCTGTATTTGGACGAGGAGCTGCACCTGCCAGAACTGACCCTGGATACACTCAAAAGTTTTGAAAAACTGGCGCCTTTTGGTATGGACAATAAGAAGCCGCTTTTTTACCTCAAGAACTTTAAAGTGGACAATACTCGGACTATGGGGGCTGGCAACAGTCATCTTAAGCTGAAAATTTCTCAGGAAGATGCATCTTTTGAAGTAGTAGCTTTTGGGCAAGGAAGCCTGGCGACAGAGTTTGCCCAGACCAAGAATCTGGAGCTGGCTGTCAGCCTCTCTGTCAATAAATGGAATGGACAGACCAGTCTCCAGCTCATGCTGGTAGATGCCCGTGTGGACGGTGTTCAACTTTTCAATATCCGCAGCAAAAATGCGACGCTGCCTGATAAGGTTCCAGTCTTGCGTTTCACAGAGGAATTGCCAGATTTGAGAAATAGCAGGGCAGTTGTGGTTTATGACTTGCCTGATGATTTGCAGGATTTGAAGACGATTCTTCAGTCTCAGGATTTCGAAGCTATTTACTTTAAGAATGAGATTGCCAAGCCTTATTATCTGACTGGTTATGGCAACCGTGAGCAGTTTGCCAAACTCTACAAGACAATCTATCAGTTCCCCGAGTTTGATGTACGCTATAAGCTCAAGGACCTAGCAGCTTACCTGAAAATTGACCCAATTCTCTTGGTCAAAATGATTCAGATTTTTGAAGAGCTGGGCTTTGTCAGCATCACCGAAGGCGTCATGACGGTCAATAAGGAAGCTGAAAAGAAAGAAATTGAAAACAGTCACATTTACCAAGACCTCAAGCGCCAAGTCAAGGAACAAGAACTCATGGCACTGGGCACCGTGCAGGAGATTTATGATTATTTGATGGAAGCTGACTGAAAATTGTGCAGGTAATCTCGTTAAAAAGTGAGTGTCTTGGACCTATGGCTCAGCATGTTAGGGAAAAGGAAGTTTCGCTCTTTGAGTTGACAGAAGAAGAAATTATAAAGAATAACCAACTTAATCCCGGCCTCAATGTGATGGTCTATGAATGGCTCAGACATGATTTTTCAGATTAAATAATAGATACCAATAAAAAGTAAGTTTTCTGTTACCATTTGGATGAAAAAGTGATATAATAGAGAGTAAAAAAATTTTTTGAAAGAAAGTATATCATGAATTTAAAAGACTACATTGCAACAATCGAAAATTATCCAAAGGAAGGCGTGACATTCCGTGATATCAGCCCATTGATGGCAGATGGAAATGCTTATAGCTACGCTGTTCGTGAGATTGTGCAATATGCGACAGACAAGAAGATTGACATGATCGTTGGACCGGAAGCTCGTGGCTTTATCGTTGGCTGTCCTGTTGCCTTTGAGTTAGGAATCGGCTTTGCTCCAGTCCGCAAGCCTGGTAAGCTTCCTCGCGAGGTTATCTCAGCTGACTATGAAAAAGAGTATGGTATGGATACCCTGACCATGCATGCGGATGCTATCAAGCCAGGTCAGCGCGTTCTAATCGTAGATGATCTCCTTGCGACTGGTGGAACAGTGAAGGCGACGATTGAGATGATTGAGCGCCTTGGTGGCGTGGTGGCTGGTTGTGCCTTCCTTATTGAGCTGGATGAGCTCAAGGGTCGCGAAGTTATCGGCGATTACGACTACAAGGTTCTGATGCACTATTAATACATAGTTTCTAACTATATCTAGTTAGAGAAAAAGTATAATTGAAAACTATATCTCCTTTCAGTATAATGAAAGTATATTGGATAAACAAAGAATAGGCTGGAAAAGTATTTCCAAGCCTTTCTAACGATTGAAGGAGATATTTTCATGCCAATTAAGATTGATAAGAAACTGCCAGCTGTTGACATTTTAAGTTCTGAGAATATCTTTGTCATGGATGACGATAGGGCGGACCATCAGGATATCCGCCCTCTGAATATTCTGGTACTCAATCTCATGCCCCAAAAAATGGTGACAGAAACTCAGATACTGCGCCATTTGGCTAATACTCCGCTGCAGTTAACTATTGACTTCCTCTACATGAGCTCTCATCAGTCTAAAACGACACGCGCAGAGCATATGGAGACTTTTTATAAGACTTTTGATGAGGTTAAAAATCGCTATTTTGATGGCTTGATTATCACTGGTGCACCGGTAGAGCATCTGCCTTTTGAAGCAGTGGACTACTGGGAAGAGTTCCAACGGGTGATTGAATGGTCCAAGACCCATGTCTTTTCGACTCTGCATATCTGTTGGGGAGCTCAGGCTGGACTTTACGCTCGCTACGGCGTGGACAAACACCAGATGACACGCAAATTATCGGGTGTTTATAGCCAGTCAGCTGACAGCAGCAATCTGCTTTTCCGTGGCTTTGACGATGAGTTTTATGCGCCGCATTCCCGTCATACTGAAGTTCTGAAGGAAGATATTGTCAATCTGACCAATCTGGAAATTCTTTCGTATGGAGAGAATACGGGCCTCTCTGTGCTGGCTAGCCGGGACTTGCGAGAGGTGTATAGCTTCGGTCATATGGAATACGACCGCGATACTCTATCCAAGGAGTATTTCCGCGACTTGAAGGCAGGGAAGAATCCACACATTCCAGAGAATTATTTTAAAAACGATGATGTCCATACGACACCGGCCTTGTGCTGGAGTTCGGCCGCTGCACTCTTTTTCAGCAATTGGGTCAATTATGCTGTCTATCAGGAGACGCCTTTTGACTGGGAAAGTCCTGAAAATGATGTATCGTTTTTTGCTTATCTATAAGAGGTGACATGACTTATTTATCAGCTTTTAAATCGGGCAATCTAGTAATCCCGAGTGCCCTTCTTTTACATTTTAAGGACATCTTTGATTCCAGCGATGATTTTTTGGTCTGGCAGTTTTTCTATCTGCAAAATACGACTTCTCTGGAAGAGCTGGCGCCTAGTCAGATTGCGGAGCATATTGGCAAGACCCTGTCAGAAGTCAATCGCTCTATGTCCCATTTGACGGAGAAAGGTCTCTTGCAGTATAAGACCATTGAGCTGAATGGAGAGACAGAGGTTATATTTGATGCTTCACCGGCTTTGGAAAAGCTGGATGAACTGCTGGTAGCCAAAAGTGGTCATCAGACTGTGGCAAAGGCACCTCAGAATGTCTTGAAAGATTTGGTTGAGACCTTTCAGCAGGAGTTGGGCCGTCTCTTGACACCCTTTGAAATTGAGGACTTGACCAAGACTGTCCAAGACGACAAAACCAATCCTGACTTGGTCAAGGCTGCTCTTCGTGAGGCTGTGTTCAATGGCAAAGCCAACTGGAAATATATTCAGGCTATCTTGCGCAATTGGCATAAAGAAGGCATCACTACGCTTGCTCAGGTAGAAGCCAAACGGGAAGAACGTGAAGCAGCTAATCCTCAAAATGTGACAGTTTCAGATGATTTCCTCAATGCCATGAATTTGTGGAAGGACTGACTTTATTAGATTTATGGTGGCCTGTTAGATATGACAGGCCCTTGGTTTTATAAAAAAGGAGAAAAGTATGACCTATCAATTGCCGAAAGTCTGGTCTGCTGCGGACAGCGACCAAGGAAAATTTTCAGGTATCAATCAGCCTACTGCTGGCGCGCGCTTTGAGCAGAAGCTTCCTGTCGGTAAAGAGCCTTTTCAGCTATATTCACTTGGGACTCCTAATGGGGTCAAGGTGACGATTATGCTGGAGGAACTACTGGCAGCGGGTGTGACAGAGGCAACCTATGACCTTTATAAGATTAGCATTATGGACGGCAACCAGTTTGGCTCAGATTTTGTGAAAATCAATCCCAACTCTAAGATTCCGGCCTTGTTGGATCAGTCAGGTCATAAGCCGATTCCTGTCTTCGAGTCAGCCAATATTCTGCTCTATCTGGCAGAGAAGTTTGGGAAGCTGATTCCGTCAGATTTGGCTGGTCGGACTGAGGTGCTCAACTGGCTCTTCTGGCAGACAGGCGCGGCGCCCTTCTTGGGTGGTGGGTTCGGTCATTTCTTTAACTATGCACCAAAAAAACTAGAATATCCTATCAACCGCTTCACGATGGAAGCCAAACGACAGCTGGATTTATTAGACAAAGAATTGGCTAAGAAAGCTTATATCGCTGGAGAAGACTACAGTATTGCTGATATTGCTATCTGGTCTTGGTATGGTCAGTTGGTCCAGGATAAGCTCTATCCAGGCGCAGCTGAGTTCTTGGATGCCACCTTCTACAAACATCTATCTGCTTGGGCGGAAAAGATTGCGGCTCGTCCGGCAGTCCAGCGGGGGTTAGCTGCCGAGTATCAGGAAATCAAATAAAAAAGTGATGGGCAGAACACCCCATCATCAAGTGGCGAGACAAAATCAGTTTATCAACAGGCTGATTTTTCCTCCGCTGCTTTTTTTATACCCTTAAAAATGATATACTGAATACAAGAATGTTTAGAAAAGAGTAAGCAATGCAAAAAAAGACTATTTCCCAACGCTTGGAGCGAGTAGCAGCTTTTGTGCCGGATGGGGCAAAGTTGCTGGATGTTGGGAGCGATCACGCCTATCTGCCTATTTACCTGATTCAGGAGGGGCGGATTGAAAAGGCTCTGGCCGGAGAAGTGGTAGAAGGGCCTTTTCAGTCTGCTCAGAAAAATGTGGTAGAGCATGCTCTGACGGAGCAGATTGAGGTTCGCTTGGCCAATGGACTGGCTGCTTTTGAAGCAGAAGATCAGATTGACACCATCGTTATCGCTGGCATGGGTGGTCGATTGATTTCAGAGATTTTGGAAAATGGCAGAGCTAAGCTTGGAGCCATTTCCCGCTTGATTTTGCAGCCCAATAACCGAGAGGATGAACTTCGCAGCTGGCTGGTATCTAAGGGCTTTTGCTTGCTGGCTGAGGATATCTTAGAAGAGGCTGGCAAGTTTTATGAAATCCTAGTGGCAGAAGCAGGCCAGCAAACTTTGACAGAGCAAGAAAAGCGTTTCGGGCCTTTTCTGATGAAGCAACAGTCACCTGCTTTTCAGTTAAGATGGCAGAAAGAACTGAAGAAACTAGAAGGAGCTCTAGCCCATATCCCAGAAAAGAATCAGCTGGAACGCTCTGCTATGTCCCAAAAAATCGAAAGTATCAAGGAGGTGCTCCATGCTAGCAAGTGAAATCATCGCCCGTTATGAAGCCTATTGCCCGCAAGAACTGTCCATTGAAGGCGACATTTCAGGCCTGCAAATCGGGACTTTGGATAAGGAAGTGGACAAGGTTCTAGTGGCGCTGGATATTCGGGAGCAGACGGTGGCGGAGGCTATTGAGGCAGGTGCTGGGCTGATTATCGTTAAACATGCACCTATCTTTCGCCCGCTAAAGGACCTAGTAGCGGATAAGGCACAAAATCAAATCGTTTTAGACCTCATCAAGCATGATATTGCTGTTTATGTCAGTCATACCAATATAGATGTTGTGGAGGACGGGCTTAATGATTGGTTCTGCCAGCTTTTAGAGATTGAGGAGACAAGTTTTCTTAGTCAGACGGGGCCAGATTACGGTATTGGCCGCGTGGGGAAGATTGCTCCTCAGACTTTTGGGAATTTTGCGGCTAAGGTCAAAGA
This sequence comes from Streptococcus sanguinis, assembly GCF_050220005.1. Taxonomy (GTDB): domain Bacteria; phylum Bacillota; class Bacilli; order Lactobacillales; family Streptococcaceae; genus Streptococcus; species Streptococcus sanguinis_Z. The sequence continues at coordinate 1,403,626 of NZ_CP071413.1, read as the reverse complement.
AACTTTTGGACTAGATAGTTTGCGTCTGGTCGCTTATGAAGAAGCGGATCTCGAACGCGTGATTGAGCGTGTAGCTATCTGCGGTGGCAGCGGTCAGTCCTTTTATCCAGAGGCTATTTCCAAGGGAGCGCAGGTCTACATTACAGGTGATATTTACTATCACACAGCCCAGGAAATGCTGACAGAAGGTCTTTTGGCGCTGGATCCTGGACACCATATCGAGGTTCTTTTTACGGAAAAATTAAAAGAAAAGCTTGATACTTGGAAGGCAGAAGAGGGCTGGGAGATTGAGATTCTGGCTAGTCAGGCTTGGACCAATCCTTTCCGACATATTTGAGAGGAAGCGATATGAAAAGAGTAGCAGTGATTGGAGCTGGGATTGTCGGATCAACAGCGGCTTACTATTTGTCCAAATCCCCAGATGTGGAAGTGACTGTCTTTGATGACCGCAAGGGGCAGGCAACCAAGGCAGCCGCTGGCATTATCAGTCCTTGGTTTTCCAAGCGTCGAAACAAGGCTTGGTATAGGATGGCGCGTTTGGGCGCTGATTTTTATCAGGACTTGATTGCGGAACTGAAAGAGGCTGGAATCCAGACAGACTTTTACCAACAGACAGGTGTTTATCTGCTGAAAAAGGATGAGAGCAAGCTGCAGGAGCTTTATGATTTGGCTTCTAATCGTCGGGAAGAGTCGCCCTTAATAGGGGACTTGAGTCTTCTCAACCGTCAGGAAGCTCAGGAGAAATTTCCAGACTTGCAAGGCTTTGCTCAACTTCTTTATGCTTCCGGCGGTGCCCGGGTGGAGGGAGCACTCTTGACGGAGACGCTTGTGAAAGCAAGCAAGGCAGAACTGGTTGAGAAAAAGGTAAGCCTGGCAGTAGAAGGAGAGCAACTTCTGGTGGATGGTTGTAGCTTTGACTGTGTTGTCTTGGCTGTAGGGGCTTGGCTGGGAGAAATCTTGAAGCCACTGGGCTATAAGACAGATGTTCGGCCGCAAAAGGGACAGCTACGTGATTTTAAACTGGCTGACCAGACGGATGACTACCCAGTTGTTATGCCTGAGGGCGAGCTGGATATCATTCCCTTTCTGGCGGGCAAGGTCAGTGTTGGTGCCAGCCATGAAAATGATCAGGGCTTTGATTTAACGGTAGATAAGACGGTGCTGAATCAGTTGCAACGAGAAGCGGAAACTTACTTGCCAAGGCTGTCTAAAGCAGAGATTTTAGGCGAGCGCGTGGGAACACGGGCTTATACAAGTGACTTTGCGCCTTTCTTTGGGTCCGTTCCAGACTTGCCGCATATCTACGCTGCCAGCGGATTAGGCTCTTCTGGTCTGACAACTGGCCCGCTCATCGGATGCCAATTGGCTCAGATGGCTATGGGAGAAGCGGGACTGCTGAATACAGCTGACTATCCTATTGAGCGGTATGTGGAGAAGGTTTGAGAATTTTTATAATGAAAAAATTTTATGACCGAAATTATTTTTTTAAAATTTTTTGTGCTATAATTATACTTATACGTATGGCTAGATTTTTGACTTATGATTCGTAAGTTTTTAACTAAGGGTAGCTAGATTTTGCCTTTCTTATCGATAAACAGAAGAGAATTTTTAAATTATTCAACACTGTTTTATGCAGATTCGACTGCGTCGGCATAGTGAGTTGCCATACGTTTTTTTATTTTGTGAGGAAAACAATGGATTGGAACGAGATAAAGAGTTGCCGAGATTTTGCAAGATACCTGAATATTCCTTATAAGCATCTTACTTATTTGCTTTATAATCGAAAAATTGATAAATTATATGAAAGTTTTGAAATTCCCAAAAAAAACGGCGGAATTAGGATTATTCAGGCTCCTAAAAAAGAATTAAAAGAAGTTCAACAGCAAATTTTAAAGATACTAGAGAAGCGTGCTTTATCTCTCGAAAAAGAGAATAAGATTTCTTTTAGATTATCCCATGGCTTTATAAAATATAAAAGCATTATTACAAATGCAGAGAAACATAGAAATAAAAAAATAATTTTAAATATTGATATTGAAAATTTTTTCCCAAGCTTTCATTTTGGTAGGATTGTAGGTTTTTTTGAAAAAAATAAAAATTTTAAACTTCCAAAAGAAGTAGCAATATTTTTAGCTCAACTTACAACAGTTGATGGCTCGTTACCTCAGGGAAGTCCCTGTTCTCCAATAATTACGAATTTAATTTGCCAAATTTTGGATTTTCGAATTAGTAAATTAGCGAAGGAATATAAATTAAATTATTCTCGCTATGTAGATGATATGACATTTTCGACTAATAAAGAAAATTTTTTGGATTGTTATCCTGAATTTTTTAGTAAACTTAGTAATGTTCTGATTAAAGCTGGTTTTTCAATTAATGATAAAAAAACAAGAATACATTTTAATAGGAATAAACAAATAGTAACAGGACTTGTCGTGAATAAAAAAATAAATGTTCAAAAAAATTTTTATAAAAATACGAGAGCGATGGCTCATAACCTTTATAAACAAGGGACATTTTTTATTGACGAAAAAGAAGGAACAATTAACCAATTATTAGGGAGATTTAACTTCATTGATCAGCTTGAAAGATATAACAATAAAAACAAAAAGCAACTATCTCTTCAAAAAAACTATATAGAACAACAAAAATATTTGACTAAAGGACAACAGGAAATTAAAGGAGATTTTGGTTATTTAGGAAAATTGTCTTCCAGAGAAAAAGAATATCGTAAATTTTTATACTATTTTCATTTCTTTTCAAGTTCTAAGCCAGTCATAGTCACAGAGGGAAAAACAGATAGTAGGTATCTTAAGGCTGCTATGAAGAAATGTTTTGAAGATTTTCCTAATCTAATTCAGAAAAATGAAGATGGAACCTTTTTGTTCAAAGTAAAATTTTTAAAAAGAACCTCGTTATTGAAATATTACTTTAAATTTTATGAAGACGGTGCAGATTCTATGAAAAACTTATCTAATTTTTGGCTTACTGGAGAAGAGAACAAGCTTTTTCCGAATTACAATAAGTTTTTTCAAGAATTAACTGGGAGGGTTGCATCGAATCCAATTATATTTCTATTTGATAATGAATTAAGTAATAAAAAGAAGCCAATAAGAAATTTTATTAATCATATTTTAAAGAGTTCTCCAAATGAAGCTGATTCACTAAGAAATGAGATAAGCAATGTAAAATATATAAATATAGTTGATAATCTCTATATGCTGACACATAATTCTTTATCTGGAAATGAAGATGACGAAATTGAGAATCTGTTTTCAATTAATGTATTAAATCATAAAATAAATGGAAAATCTTTTTCTAAAGAAAACGACTATGATTCTACTAAGTTCTATGGGAAGAATGATTTTTCAAAATATGTACTAAAAAATTATAGAAGTATAGATTTTCAAAATTTTATTCCACTACTAAATAATTTAAATAAAATAATATTAGAATATAACTCAAAGTTAACTTTTTAGCTTGCTATTGATTTTTTATTTAAAATATTTTATAAGGAGAAGTTATGGATTGGTTACAATCTTAGCCTGTGGTTATGCAGGCTTTCTTGGCTGGGCTTTTCACATGGGGATGTACCATTGTAGGCTCGGCTGTTGTTTTTTTCTTTAAAAAGGTCAGCCGTAAGCTGCTGGATATTATGATGGGCTTTGCGGCAGGCGTTATGATTGCGGCTTCATTTTGGTCGCTTTTAGCACCGTCGATTGAATATGCGGAGGTTTCTTATGGTAAGCTATCCTGGCTGCCGGCAGCGATTGGTTTTCTAGTGGGAGGTTTTTTCCTGTGGCTGATTGATGCGGTGGTGCCTCACTTGCATTTGAGCAAAGACATTTCGGAGGCTGAGAGTGTTCCTGAGCATAGCCGAAAGAAGCTGTCCAAGACTGCTCTGCTCTTCTTAGCCATTACCATTCACAATTTTCCAGAAGGTTTGGCAGTCGGAGTAGCCTTTGGTGCTTTGGCCGCCAATCCTAGCTCAGAAGCCTTTGTCGGCGAGATTGGCCTAGCTTTGGGAATTGGCCTGCAAAACGTCCCAGAAGGAGCGGCTCTATCCATTCCGATTCGGACGGACGGCAAGTCTCGGCTTAAAGCCTTTTACTGGGGCTCTATGTCTGCTATTGTGGAGCCAATTGGTGCTGTTCTGGGAGCTGTTGCAGTTCTGGCTATGACGGCGATTCTGCCTTATGCTCTATCCTTTGCGGCAGGGGCCATGATTTTTGTGGTGGTAGAGGAATTAATACCAGATTCGCAGACCAATGGCAATACCGATGTGGCTACTTTAGGTCTCATGGTGGGCTTCGTTCTCATGATGGTCTTGGATGTGGCTTTGGGTTGATACCAACTTAGAATCAAAGAGCGGAAGAAAGCGGAATTTCCGCTCTTTTTCTTTTATTTAAGGGTAGTGAAAAGGATGACATCCGCTTTCAAAAATGGTAGAATAAGGAGAATACATTAAGAGAGGAAACTCATATGAAAGGTATTATTCTTGCAGGTGGTTCTGGTACACGTCTCTATCCATTGACCCGCGCTGCGTCAAAACAGCTCATGCCGGTTTATGACAAACCCATGATTTATTATCCACTATCAACTCTTATGCTGGCTGGTATCAAGGACATCTTGATTATCTCAACTCCGACAGATTTGCCTCGTTTTAAAGATCTGCTGGGTGATGGCTCTGAGTTTGGTATCAAGCTCTCTTATGCAGAGCAGCCAAGTCCAGACGGACTGGCGCAAGCCTTTATCATTGGTGCGGATTTTATTGGAGATGATCGCGTGGCGCTGATTCTTGGGGATAATATTTACCATGGCCCAGGTTTGAGTAAAATGCTCCAAAATGCTGCTGCTAAGGAAAAAGGAGCAACTGTTTTTGGCTACCATGTCAAGGATCCAGAACGCTTTGGTGTAGTAGAATTTGATGAGAATATGAATGCTATCTCCATCGAAGAAAAACCGGAACAGCCGCGCTCTAACTATGCAGTGACTGGACTCTATTTCTATGATAATGATGTCGTAGAAATTGCCAAGAACATCAAACCAAGTTCTCGCGGTGAGTTGGAAATCACTGACGTTAATAAGGCTTACTTGGAACGTGGCGATTTGTCTGTTGAGCTCATGGGACGTGGTTTTGCTTGGTTGGATACAGGAACTCACGAAAGTCTCTTAGAAGCTGCTCAATATATCGAAACAGTTCAGCGTATGCAGAATGTTCAGGTGGCAAATCTTGAAGAAATTGCCTATCGTATGGGCTATATCACTAAAGAGCAAGTGCATGAATTGGCGCAGCCGTTGAAGAAGAATGAATACGGACACTATCTCTTGCGCTTGATTGGAGAAGAATAAGAAGATGACGGAACAATTTTTTGATAAGGAATTAGCAGCGCGTGAGGTTCCCGGAATCCCTGGAATGCTGGAATTTGATATCCCTGTACGCGGGGACAACCGAGGCTGGTTTAAGGAGAATTTTCAAAAGGAAAAGATGCTGCCGCTAGGCTTCCCTGAAAGCTTTTTTGCAGAAGGAAAACTGCAAAATAATGTCAGTTTTTCTCGTAAAAATGTCCTGCGTGGTCTTCATGCTGAGCCTTGGGACAAGTACATTTCTGTTGCAGATGACGGTAAAGTGCTAGGCTCATGGGTAGACTTACGTGAGGGTGAAACCTTTGGTAACACCTACCAGACAATAATCGATGCCAGCAAGGGAATTTTTGTGCCACGTGGTGTAGCAAATGGCTTCCAAGTCCTTTCTGACACGGTTTCCTATAGCTATCTGGTGAATGACTATTGGGCTTTGGAACTCAAACCTAAGTATGCCTTTGTCAACTATGCAGACCCAGCTTTAGGCATCCAGTGGGAAAACCTAGAAGCAGCAGAAGTTTCAGAAGCAGACAAGAACCATCCATTACTTACGGATGTAAAACCACTAAGAAAAGAAGATTTGTAAGAAGAATTCTTTTCTGATGCATTAATTGATACTAAAATATATGATTTAGCTCAGCTCCTATCCGAGCGAAGCGAGTGGAAGAAATAATTGCCGCTGTGGTGTAAGTCAAGTAACAAATTATTTAGTTTGTTACATGACAGGGGATTTTTGAGACATGAGGCTCAAAAATAAGCAATGAAACCAGAGGTTTGCTTGCGTCCCCACCATTTGAGGCAATTATAAAAAAGTTAAGGAATAAAAATGACTGAATACAAAAAAATTATCGTGACAGGTGGAGCTGGTTTTATTGGTTCTAACTTTGTCCATTATGTTTATAATAACTTTCCAGATGTCCATGTGACAGTGCTGGACAAGCTGACTTACGCTGGTAATCGTGCCAATATTGAAGAAATTTTAGGCGACCGTGTTGAGCTGGTTGTTGGAGATATTGCTGATGCAGCCTTGGTTGATAAGCTGGCAGCTGAAGCTGATGCTATCGTTCACTATGCGGCAGAAAGTCACAATGATAACTCGCTCAATGACCCGAGCCCATTTATCCACACCAATTTCATCGGAACTTACACACTTTTGGAAGCAGCACGTAAGTACGATATTCGTTTCCACCATGTGTCGACTGACGAAGTCTATGGGGACCTGCCTTTGCGTGAAGATTTACCAGGTCATGGAGAAGGTCCAGGTGAGAAATTTACGGCTGAAACCAAGTACAATCCAAGCTCGCCTTATTCCTCAACTAAGGCAGCTTCAGACTTGATTGTCAAAGCTTGGGTGCGCTCATTTGGTGTGAAAGCGACTATTTCTAACTGTTCAAACAACTATGGTCCTTACCAGCACATCGAGAAGTTTATTCCGCGCCAGATTACCAATATCCTGAGCGGTATCAAGCCAAAACTCTACGGTGAAGGCAAGAATGTCCGTGACTGGATTCATACCAATGACCATTCATCAGGTGTTTGGACGATCCTGACCAAGGGTCAAATTGGTGAAACTTACTTGATCGGTGCTGACGGTGAGAAGAATAACAAGGAAGTGCTGGAGCTGATTCTCAAGGAAATGGGACAGCCAGCTGACGCTTATGACCATGTGACAGACCGTGCTGGCCATGACCTTCGCTATGCCATTGATGCCAGCAAGCTCCGCGATGAACTAGGTTGGAAGCCAGAGTTCACCAACTTTGAAGCTGGTCTCAAAGAGACGATCAAGTGGTACACGGATAACCAAGACTGGTGGAAATCTGAAAAAGAAGCAGTCGAAGCCAACTATGCTAAGACTCAGGAAGTGATTAAGTAAGGATAGGCTATCTATGATGAGCCTTGTAAAACTGGCGCTATGTGATTGAGAGGCTGGGATTATCTGTCCCAGCCTTTTCTCACAGGATTGTTAGCTTTTTAATATGTTTGTTACAGAAAATTATGCAAAAATAGTGTAAAATAAGATAAATCCTTTCTGTGTTTTTAGTTAGAGGGATTTTCTCAAATTAAAGGAATACAAACATGAAAATGGTAAAAAGAGTAGTGGGAATTGCTTTGGTGCTGTTGCTTGCGGCGGTGCTGTTTCTGGTTCCTGCATCTGTTAATCAAAATGAACAATTAAAAAATGTTCAAGGCAGTGCTTCCTGGATGAGTATTATTGAGCCGGCTTTGAGCAATGCCAATGTGACGGCTCAGGGAGTCAGCACGGAAGTTTCTCTCAATAGCGTCCAGCTTAATCAGGTGCTCAAGTCTTCTCTGACTGACTCTGAGAATCAGGAGCTGCTGAACAGTGTTTACAGTATTGAAGGCAATAAGCTGCGCATCCAGTATCCGGTCAAACTGTTCTTCATTGACAGTAAGCTGGACTTAGAGGTGGATGTGACGGTGAGGGATAATGTCTTACACATCACAATCGATAGTGCTAAGCTGGGCTCTCTTCCTATCCCTAAATCTTGGGTGACAGGCATGCTGAAGCAACAAATGCAGGCCTCTAATTCATCTATCACGACCGAGGGAGATAGTTTCCTTCTAGCTCTGCCGCAGAGTCAATTCAGCATTAACAAAATCAGCTTCCAGAACGGAGCTGCTAAAATCCAGTTCAGCATGGGTTATGGAATCTAAAAAAAGAAAACTTCATTTGAGGAAGAAGTCTTCCGAATCAAATGGAGTTTTTATACTATTATTTGAGCAATAGCATTGTGAGGGAGAAAAGATGCCTACAGAACCGCGTTTTGTCCAAGGAAGACTATCAGATCCATTGGCTTGATTGGTGTAAAAGAGAAGCTAGAAAATTTGATAAGAGCTGATATCGCGAAGCTCTTGTGTTATAATAGGTAGAGGGAATCAATATATTAAATCAGAGGTGAGATGATGCTTTATGAATTTTGTGCGGAAAATGTAACCTTGTTAGAAAAGGCTATGAAGGCGGGAGCCCAGCGTATTGAGCTCTGTGATAATCTAGCTGTCGGTGGTACGACGCCCAGCTATGGCGTAATTCAAGCAGCTGTTGACTTAGCCAAGCTTTATGGTGCGACTGTGATGACCATGATTCGGCCTCGGGGCGGTGATTTTGTTTACACTGACTTTGAGATTGAAATTATGCTAGCTGATATCCAAAAAGCCAAGGAAGCCGGCAGTCAGGGAGTTGTTTTTGGTGTCTTGACGGAGAAGAACGAAATAGATGTCCCGAAGATGCAGCGCCTGCTGGAGGCATGCAAGGGACTGGAAGTAGTCTTCCACATGGCTTTTGATGCGATACCGGCTGAATACCAGTTTGGCGAAATGGACTGGCTGATTGAGAACGGCGTCCAGCGAATTTTGACCCACGGAGGGCCTGCTAATGAGCCGATTGAGGAGCATTTTGCTTGGCTGGACGAATTAATCGAGCATGCTGCTGATCGGATTGATATCATGCCGGGCGGTGGCATTCATCTGGGCAATCGTCAGGAAGTTATAGATAGTCTGGCAGTGGACCAGCTGCATGGAACTAAAATTGTATTTTAAGGAGGGGTAAGCTGCGCTAGCAGCGGCTAAGTAGATGTTGGAACTATTTGAAAAATACAAGGCTAATCTAGACAAGCTTCAGACTTACGGCTTTAAGGAGTCTGATGGAGCTTACCGTTTCTCGCAGAAGATTATGAAGGGTGACTTTCGCTTGGAAATAACTATTAGAGATGGGAACCTGGACTATCAGGTCTTTGACTGTGATACTGATGACGCCTATCTGCAGGTCAAGATGGAGCAGGTGACGGGTGAGTTTGTCGGTCAAGTTCGTGAAGCTTGTCAGGCAGCTCTGCTGGCTATCCGTCAGCACTGTTTTGACGAGGTTGGCTTTCTCTATGAGCAGAGTAAGCGACTGCGGGATCATGCGGCTGAGGTTTATCAGGGTCAGATAGAGTATCTCTGGGAGAAGTCTTCCAGAAAGAGCTCGACTAAAGCAGGGGTTTTCCGCCACCAGGACAGTAAAAAATGGTACGGAGCCTTTCTGACCACAGACTGGTCTAAGTTTGAAGCAGACAGAAGCGGCGCTATTGAGGTGCTGAATGTTAAGAATGACCATGTGACAGAGCTGATTCAGAAAAAGGGCATTTACCCGGCCTTTCACATGAATAAGAAATATTGGCTCAGTCTGCCCTTGGATGATAGACTGAGCGATCAGGAAATCTTTGATTTACTGGCTGTTAGTTACCAGCTGACCAGTAAAAAATAGAATCGAAGCACAGCGCTCCAATCCGCTGTGTTTCATTTTTCCTCAAAAAACAGTATAATAAAAAGACTAGTAAGAATAGGAGAAATTATGAACCTCATTAGAAAATTGGCCTGGTTTTTTAAGTTGGAAAAGCGGCGCTATATCATCGGTATCTTGGCCTTGTCCTTGGTCAGCGTCTTCAACCTGATACCGCCCAGAGTCATCGGTCAGGTTATTGACCGAATTGCTAGCAAACATCTGACTTCTCAAGAGCTGCTCTTTAATTTGCTGTTGCTGATTGCTTCAGCTTTTATCATGTACGGCCTGCGTTATGTCTGGCGCCTTTATATCTTAGGAACGTCCAATAATCTGGGACGGATTCTGCGTTCTCGATTGTTTGAACACTTTACTCACATGTCCCCCTCTTTTTATCAGAAATACCGAACAGGGGACTTGATGGCCCATGCGACCAACGATATCAATGCAGTTGTCAGTCTGGCTGGTGGCGGAGTCATGTCAGCTGTGGATGCTTCTATTACAGCCCTGGTGACCCTTCTGACTATGTTTTTCGTTTTGGACTGGCGGCTAACCTTGATTGCCATTGTGCCAATGCCCTTCTTGTCATGGGGCACGGGCTTGATTGGCCGAAAAAATCATGAAAGTTTTAAGGCTGCTCAAGAGGCATTTTCGGATTTGAACAATAAGGTTCAGGAGAGTGTTTCAGGGATTCGAGTGACCAAGTCCTTTGGCTATCAGGAGGCGGAGACTCAGTCTTTTGCCCAAACAAATCAAGAGGTCTACGAAAAAAACGTTTTGGCTGCCAAGTACGATTCTCTTTTTGACCCCTTGGTTTTGCTTTTTATCGGTCTTTCTTATGTTTTGACCTTGATTTTCGGTGGAATTTTCATCTCCCAAGGGCAATTCACCATAGGAGAGTTGGTTACCTTTATCACCTATCTGGATATGCTGGTTTGGCCGTTGCAGGCTACAGGCTATCTTTTTAACATCGGCCAGCGAGGGGCTGTTTCTTATGAGCGGATTGAGAAACTGTTGGCTCAGGAGTCAGATGTCAAGGAAGCTGAACAACCCCTTTCTCATGCGGAAAATGGTCGATTAGATTATGACATTCAGAAGTTTGCTTATGCAGAGGAGACTAGTTTATCGGATATTCATTTTTCCATTGAGCAGGGACAGACACTGGGAATTGTCGGTCAGACGGGCTCTGGGAAGACCACTCTTCTGCGCTTGTTGCTGCGGGAGCAGGATATTCAGGAGGGGGCTATCTATCTGAATGGCCATGATATCCGAGACTACCGCCTCAAAGACTTGCGTCGTCTCATCGGCTATGTACCACAGGAACAGATGCTCTTTGCTCTGTCCATTCGAGACAATATCCGCTTTGCGAATCCCCAGCTGACAGATAGTCAGGTTCTAGCTGCCGCTCAACTATGCGGTGTGTATGAGGATATTCAGGCTATGCCAGAGGGGTTGGATACGATTGTCGGTGAGCGTGGCTTGTCTCTGTCTGGTGGGCAGAAGCAGCGCTTGGCGATGAGTCGGGCTATTATAACTAATCCTGATATTCTGATTTTGGATGACTCTCTGTCAGCTGTTGATGCTAAGACGGAGCACCTGATTTTAGAAAATCTAAAGTCTGAGCGTGCTGGCAAGACAACCATCATCACAGCTCATCGGCTGTCGGCCTTGGTGCATGCAGACTTGATTTTGGTCATGGAAAATGGTCGTATCAAGGAAAGAGGCACCCACCAAGAGTTGCTGGAGCAAAAGGGCTGGTATGCTCAGACGTACCATAATCAGCAGCTGGCAGAGAGCTTGAAGGAGGAAGATTAACATGAAAAAGAAAGCAACTTTTCATCGCCTCCTAGGCTATATGTGGCGCTACAGGATAGTGAGCAGCATGGCCTTGACCTTCATCTTGCTGACGACTCTGGTCACAACGGCATTGCCGCTCTTGGCCCGCTATTTTATTGATCAGTTTATCGGCCGCAATCAAGCCTGGGCTGGCCTGCCTCTCTTGGCTCTTTACTACGGTCTTTTCCTCTTGCGGGTGCTTTTTACCTTCTTGGGAAAGTATTTCTTTGCACGTGTGGCTCAAAGCGTGGTTCGGGACTTGCGACAGGAAAGCTTTGCCAATATTCAGCGGTTGCAAATGGCTTATTTTGATAGAACGCCAGCTGGTGCTATCGTTTCCCGCCTGACCAATGATACTCAGGCAGTCGCAGATATGTTCAGTGAGATTTTTTCTAATTTTTTGAGCTCCTTGCTGATTTTAGTTGTTACTTTGAGCGCTATGTTTGCTCTCAACTGGCAATTGACCCTGATGATTGCTCTCTTTTTACCTCTGATGGCAGCCTCTATCTTGCTCTATCAGCATTTATCTAATCATCAGCTGAAGCAGGTTCGGAATAAGCTCAGCGATTTAAATGTTAAGCTATCTGAGAGTATTGAAGGGATGCGGATTATTCAGGCGTTTGGGCAAGAGAAGCGCTTGTTGCGGGAATTTGAAGAAATTAACGGTCAGCATTTAGGCTTCACCAATCGCTATCTCAATATCAATAGTCTCTTTCTGAGGCCGGCCATGTCCCTGCTGAAAATCTTGACTTATGGAGTGATTCTGACTTACTTTGGCTTGACTTGGCAAGTGGCGGGAATTACGGCTGGTATTATGTATGCCTTTATCCAGTATGTCAATCAGCTTTTTAATCCTTTGATTGATGTTATGCAGAATTACTCTGTTCTGCAGACATCTATGGTTGCTGCGGAGCGGGTTTTTGAAATCATGGATCGCACAGATTATGAGCCTGAGCAGGCTAACCAAGACTTGCAAATCCAAGATGGCAGCATCGAATTCAAGCATGTTTCCTTTTCTTATGATGGAAAGCGAGATGTTTTGCGGGATATCTCCTTTTCTGTCAAAAAAGGGCAGACGATTGCCTTTGTGGGTTCGACTGGCTCTGGCAAGTCCTCCATTATCAATCTTTTCCTTCGTTTTTATGAGTTTGAGCGGGGGCAGATTTTGATTGATGGCCGTGATATTAAAGACTATAGCCAGGCGGAGTTGCGGCGAAAGATTGGCCTTGTTTTGCAGGATCCCTTCCTTTATCACGGTACAGTTGCTTCCAATATCAAGCTTTACCAAGAGCAGCTGACGCGAGAAGAAATTATAGAAGCGGCTAAGTTTGTAGATGCTCATGGCTTTATCAGTCAACTACCCCAAGGCTATGATGCCCCTGTGACTGAGCGGGGAGCGACTTTTTCCAGCGGTCAACGGCAGCTTCTAGCCTTTGCTAGGACCATCGCCACCAAGCCTAAAATCTTGATTTTGGATGAAGCGACGGCCAATATTGATTCGGAGACAGAGGAGCTGATTCAAGCCTCACTGAGAAAGATGCGGCAGGGTAGGACAACCATTGCCATTGCTCACCGTCTGTCTACCATTCAGGATGCCGACTGCATCTATGTCTTAGATAAGGGCCGCATTATCGAATCCGGCAGTCACGAAGAATTGCTAGCACGGGATGGCACCTATAAGAAAATGTACCAACTGCAGGCTGGAATGATGGAATCTTGAAAAGCCTGATTATAAATAAAAGGTGTAGAATTCATTTGGAATTCTACACCTATTTTAAATAGTCTTTTAGTTTCTCTACATTTTCTTCTAAGTTATCATAAGACAGCTTGGCATACTGATAAGGGCAGCTAGCAAGGTAGCTCTGTTCAAAGAAGTCAAGCGGCAGACTGCTGTGTTTTAGAGCACTGACGGAAGAAAGTGACCTCAAGTCTAACAGAATGCCGTCCTTTGTCAGATAGCTGGATAGTGGCAGCTGAGCTTGCTCCAGTAGTATCTGCGCCTTTCTTGCTTCCTCTTCTTGAAGCTGCAGCAGCGCCAGCCTATTTTTTTCAAACATGAGACTGTCGATATAGAGTGATAGGGCCTTCTGCATGATGAGGTTGCTGTCGTAGTCCACGGCGCTTTTGTAAGCGATAAAGGTCTTTTGAATCTGGGGCGGAAGGAGTAGGGCGGTAATCCTCAGGGCTGGGAAAAGGCTGGTTGAAAAGGATTTGATGTAGATGACTTGCTGACTATTGTCTAGATAATGAAAGGTTAGCTCCCGCCGGCTATCAAAGTCCGATAGATAGTCATCTTCTACGATATAGACATTATAGAGCTGTGCCAGCCGAAGAATTTCTTCCTTTTCCTGCCGACTGTAGGAGTGGCCCAAGGGATAGTGAAAACGCGGAATAGTGTAGAAAAACTTGATCTTTCCGCTTTGAAAAATCCTCTCCAGCTCTTGCAGATTAATTCCCTGCGGAGTCCTTTCAATGGTTTCATAAGGAAGTTTTTGTGCTAGCAGAAGATCATTAATCCGATGGTAGGTCGGCTGCTCCACCAAGATACGCTCTTTTTGGTTGGGAAAGTCAATCTGTGAAAGGATATAGAGGGCCTGTTGGGTGCCGGAAGTCAGTACCAACTGATCCCTAGAAGCATAAACAGCAGAGTCCAGCATTAGCTTTTGCACAGAGCGGCGCAAATCCTCCAGTCCTTCCTGCTGAGGGTAATAGTTGAAGAGATAATTTTCCCGGCCTATCAGAGTTTCATTTACACAGAGTCGGAAATCTTCATAAGCTTGATGGCGGTCATCCCTCACAGGCAACTCCAAATCTTGCTTTTTTTCCTGAGCATTCTCCAGCACATAGTAGCCGCTTTTGGGAACGGCATAGATGTACTTCTGATATTTGAGCTCAATCAGAGCCTTCTGCGCAGTATCCTTACTGCAGTGGTAACGCTCTGCAAGCTTCCGGACAGAAGGAATTTTCTGACCAGTTGCCAATTTTCCCTCTTTAATATCCTTAGTAATCTTATCAATTATGCGTTGGTATTTTGCTTTAACCATAAAACTGTCCCCATACAGATTTGATTTTTTCATATTGTAACTCATTTTCAGATATTTTACAATAGAGAGCAAGTAGGAGGAGTCATGAAAACAAAAACAGTCATTCTAGCCACAGATATTTCTGGCTTAGGTAAGGTTGCTGCAACAGCTGCCTTACCACTCTTTGCAATTTGCCAGTTAGAAGTCGCCCTGTTGCCAACCATGATTTTGTCGTCCCATACAGGCGGTTTTCCAGACATTTATATAGATGATTACACGCATGGGATGCTTGCTTTTTTGAAACAATGGCAGAGCCTTGAGTTCGACTTTTCAGCTCTGGTAACAGGATATTTGAAGTCTGACATACAGGTGGAAAATTTGCTGCACTTTAAAGAGGAAAAAAGCTTGCCCCTTATCGTGGATCCTATCATGGGAGACAAGGGGACTTTTTATCAGGGATTTTCAGATGCCCATCTAGACCATATGCGTCGCCTCTGCCGTCATGCCGATTTGGTTCTGCCCAATTTGACGGAAGCCTGTTTGTTGTTGGAAGAACCCTACGAAGAGAGTTTATCAGAAAGTAGATGGGAGGACTATAGCAAGCGTTTGGCTGAGTTAGGACCGAGCAAGGTCTTGCTAACTGGCTTGCCCATGAAAGAGAAGCAGATTGGTGTGGCCTATTTTGATGCGGCAACAGAGGAGTTTAACCTCTTTTCTAGTCCAGCTTTGCCCCAGCAATTTTTTGGAACGGGTGATATATTGACGACACTTGTAGCTGCGGCTTTTGTTCAGGGGATTGACATCAAGCAAGCCCTGCCGGTGATTTTGAAGTTTATTGAAAAGAGCTTGGTACTTAGCTTTAAAGAGCAAATAGATCCAAAGAAGGGCGTTTTTTACCAGCCCTACCTAGGAGAGCTTTTCGCTGATTTTCAAGCCTTAATGGAGGAAAGAGATGAAGAAACAAACACTTGATTTGCAAACCTTAACCATGATTAGTTTATTTGCTGCTTTGATTTTTCTGAGCATTCAGTTTTTCAAAATTCCTGTCGGAGCTCAATTTATTCATTTTGGGAATGCACTGGTGGTAGTGGGCTGTCTGATTTTTGGCAGTAAACTCGGTTTTTTAGCGGCTGCTATTGGACTGGGAATATTTGACTTGCTGAATGGTTACGCCGCGGAAATCCCAATCATCTTGTTAGAAGCACTTGCAGTAGCCGTGGTGATTCATTTTCTGTATGAAGGACTCTTTCAGAGAAGGGATAAACTAAGAAATATTCTTGTGACAGCAGTAGTCGCAGCTTTGGTGAAGATTGTGCTTAATATCCTCAAGTACACTCTGACAGGAACACTGTTTGGCGGGAGTAGTTTACCAGCAGCCTTTTTGCTGGCAGTAGCTAAGATTACTGGTACATTTGGCTCCAGTCTAGCGACAGTCATCGCTGTCCCAATCTTATATCCAATCTTTAAGCAAGTCAGAAAAGCTCACAAGCAAAGAAGGACTCTGGAAAAGCAAGGATGAATCAATAATCAGCAGAAAAAAAGAAACCGTCTGAGAATTCTCGGACGGTTTTAGTGTATTTGTCTTACATAAAATAAACGATAGCAAGGTATTGCAGGGAAGAAGCCGCTAGAATGAAAAGATGCCAAATCATGTGGAAGTAGGGCTTCTTTTGAGCATAGAAGCCGGCTCCTACAGTATAGCAGAGGCCACCAGCCAGCATGAGTCCCCAGAAGACAGGTCCGGTTTGACCGATAATCTGCGGAATGATAAAGACCACCAGCCAGCCCATAATCAAATAGAGAGCTAAGCTGAATTTTTCATTAACCTTCTTAGCGAAAATCTTATAGAGAATACCAAAGATGGTCGTGCCCCACTGGATAGCAATGATGAGATAGCCAAACCAGTTATTCATCAGTGACAGCACGACTGGCGTGTAGCTGCCAGCGATGGCGATGTAAATCATGGAGTGGTCGATAATGCGCAAGATATACTTGTGGGTCGAGCCATAGGACATTGAATGGTAGACAGTTGAAGAGAGGAACATGAGAAAGAGGCTGATAACAAAGATAGAAGTTCCGACAGCAGCCACCAACCCATGCCCTTCATAGCTATAAATAGCTGAGATAGGCAGCAGAATCAGCATCAGGACGGCCCCTACCGCATGGGTAACAGCATTGGCGATTTCCTCTCCGAAGGATAGTTTTTTACTGAGTTTAAGCGCGTAGTTCAAGATTTTCTTCCTCCTCATTTGGTACTTGGATTAGGGATAAGGTCTTTTGATAGAGTTTAACCGTCTGGCAAGCAGTGGAAATGATGGGTGCCACCTCTAGCTTGCTTCCGTTCATATAGTCTACAAAGTCGTCATAGAGTTCTCGCGAATCTGCTTCTTTATGCAGCATATTTAAAGTAGTTGAAATTTCCTGAATAGAAAAGACCGTTTTTAAGGTTGTTATGGCAATCAAGCGAGCTACTTGGCGACGTTGATATTTTTTCTTGACCGGCTTGGCAATATAGCCATGCTTGACATAGTTGTTAATCATAGAAGCGGTCAGTCCCTTGTCAGCAGCTGAAATAGAAGAGCCACAGACATTGTTTACATAGAGCAGGACTTGGTCCAAATATAGCTCCAGATCTGGTAATTCGTCCCACTTGGGAAAAACTTGTTGAGCGTTCAAATCTTTATCACTTTCTTATCTAGTCTTTATAACTAGATGATAACATCTCTGTAAATCAAAGTCAAGCAAAAAATAGAATGTCCCATTGAAATTTGATATAATTTTAAAAAGAAGAAAGGGAGGTTTCAGATGAAAAAACAAACAATCTTTGATATGGCAGCCTTCCTAGGCAGTCTGATTTTTTGGTCTTGGCTCTATATGCGCTTTTTTTATGCCTATGTAGCCGTCGTCTTTTACAAGAATCAGCCAGAGTGGAACCTGCTGATACCAGCTTCTATCATCCTAACATTGACAGCCATTAGCTCGCTTTTTATTCGCGGCCTCTATAGTCGGCACATTCCTCGTTGGCTGGTGCTAGCCAGTTACACACTCTATTTTCTCATTCTATTCTATGCCCTCTTTTTGAAAAATATCGGCAGGCAGGGCTTCAGTCTGGATCTGCAATCTTTTACCTATAATTGGATTTATGGAGATAAGCTGGTACCCACCATGAATATCATTATGTTCATTCCGCTGGGCTCTCTCTGCAAGCTGTCATGGAAACATGTGGCTTATTTTACCTTGGCTATCAGTCTGGTTGAGGGGAGCCAGTATCTCTTTCATCTTGGCATTTTTGACTTGGGTGATATCTTGACTAATCTGCTAGGCTTCATCATCGGCAGCTATCTACTAGAGACAGCCTTGGAAAAATGGGTTGTCCGCCATATTCACTAAATGAAAGAAGGAAACTATGAAAATTCTTATCCCAACTGCGAAAGAGTTGAATCTAACTGCGCCATCTGCAATCCCTAATCCATTTTCAGAACAAACTCAGGCTGTGTTGGATGAGTTGGCAACCATGCCAGTAGCTGACTTGGCATCATTTTATAAAATCTCCCCAGAAAGAGCAGAGGTAGAGTGGCAAGCCATTCAGGCTCTGCGAGAAGGAACTGCGCAGCACGCCCCAGCACTTTATCTATTTGATGGCCTTATGTACCGCCATATCAAGAGGCAGGACTATACCAAGGAGGAAAGTCAGTATATCAAGAAGCATCTTGCTATCACATCAGCGCTTTACGGTGTCATCCCAGCCCTGGAGCCCATAGCGCCCCATCGCTTGGACTTTATGATGCCACTCAAGTTAGATGGAAAGAGTCTCAAGGCATTTTGGAAAGAAGCTTATGACCAGGCTCTGGCAGAAGATGAGGTGATTTTCTCCCTTCTGTCCAGCGAGTTTGAAACAGTCTTTTCCAAGGAAATCCGCCAGCGCATGATAGGCTTCAAGTTTCTGGAAAACCGAGGCGGCAAGCTAAAAGTTCATTCGACCATTTCTAAAAAAGCGCGTGGTGAGTTTTTAACAACTCTAATAACTAACCAAGTGACAGAAGTCAAACAGATGAAAAAATTAAGCTTTGCAGGCTTTACCTACCGACCTGATCTATCTAGTGAACAAGAGTTGGTTTATGTCAAGGAAGTGTGAAAAGGGAAATCAATTTTTGTAATATCTACGTAATATTTTTGTGATAAAATTGTTATAAAACAAATGAAGTTTCTAAGGAGTTTCAGAACTATGGGAAAAATCAAGTCGGATACTATTTCCGCTCAGAATGCTATCAGTGAATTGGTTGGGGTAGATACAAGCGACAAGCAAAATCAGCAGGTAGAGTTTAGCTATACAACAGAGATTGCTGGGATGGAAGCAGGCCGTCAGGTATGCAATCAAATGCTGCAGGCTGTCAGTGACTTTAGCGTAGCTGTCCTGGCTCAGGCTAATAAATTTCCTGATATAGCTTATAAAATTGAAAAGCGTGATGTAGAGCAAGCGCAACGTTGGAGCAACTGATGATAAAAGATAAAAATCAAGAAAAACGTGGGCAATTACATGAGCAGATTATTCACCTTGAGAATCAAGAAGAAGATCTTTTAGTTCTCAAAAGGCGTTATGAAGAGAAGGTAATGGATTTTCGTACAGATATTTGGACGATGAATGCCCAAATAGAAAACTTGATAGATCCCGTATCAGAGACTAGTTCTACCAATCGTAAAATATGGGAAGAAAACCAAGCCTTGCAGCAAGCAATTGACAGCTACGTAGAGCAAGAGTTGGACAATGTTTCCAAACAAACAAGGAAAGTTCGGCAAAAATTAGATGAAAATCGAGAAAAATTGACGAAAGAAAGGAACTCTTTACCATGGGAGTAAAGTACAGTGCGTCAGAGTCTTCACAGCTGATGGAGGCAATGGCTAATAATATTCGAGTGGCTAATGAGGTGACAGACCGATTATCTCAGGGATGTGATCACCTGATAGCTACCCTAGACTCTGGAGAACTCATGGGAGCAGCCTATACAGCAGGGAAAGGCCTCTTTTCAGAGATTATCATTCCTGCCATTAAGAAGCTACAGGCTGCAGTGGACGACATTCAAACGGAGTTAAATTCATACAGAGCTGCAGATGCTCAGGTAGCTGAGTACGGAAACCTCGACCTGGATCAGCTGAAGAAGACAAAAGAGTTGAGAGAGCAGCAGCTAGCCTCTGTCAAAAAGGCTATTGAAGCAAAAGAATCATTCTTAGAGCGCATGAAGTCTATTGCTACATTTAATATCGTTTCTCACATGCAGTCTCTGGTGATTCTTTCTAGTGCAGAATCGCAAATTGAATCACAAATCAAAGAATTGGAAGAGAAGATTGAAAAGCTGGAGTTCTTTGTCGCTCAAGTCTCCCAATATTTCAGCGATAGTCTAGAAGTTCTTCGTCTAGCTATCCAAGGAGCCAGCCAGCTAAGCCAAGTCCTAGTTGATAGTGATGGAAACTACTCAGTTGATGGTGTAGATATGAGTTGGGCTATTAAAATGAAGGGGCAGAAGATTGAGACATACATACCAATAACTAAAAAAGAGAAATTTATTCAAACTATTAGACAACAGTATGGATTTAGTCGAACTGAATCAGAGATATTACTAAATTTATATCAAAAGCTAGAAAAGGAATATGGATCCAAGAAAGCAAATATAGAATTCTTTAAAATAGTTGCATCTTACTCTTATGGTGATAAATCTTATGGAGCTTGGCAAGTGGTCGGTGGATTATATAGCCCGAATGGGGTAAACGGTATAAATGTTGGTATTAATTATAGAATGAAATCTGTTTTGAGAAAATATGGCTTAAAAGATGATGAAATTGATACGATTCAGAAAGCTATTCAGAATCAGCATAATTTTACTAACCTAAAAAAGATTCAGGAAACAGATTCAGAAGCAGAACTTACTCAAAAACTAGATGCTGGTGCTTCAAAGGCATATGGGAAAGATGTTAGATATGCCGATTTAGATGCCAATCAAAAATCTAGAATAAGAGAATTACTATCTCAATTTGGAGGAACCACAGACTATTCCCATATGGCCGCAACTATTTCCGCACATTATACAGGTAATCATTTTATTGAAAATGAAGATGATTTAGCGGGATGGCAAGGTGATGTAGCTGGTACTATGGGACTTCCGCCGAGTCTTGGTAACGATGACTATCGTTCAGATTTAGATGCTGTTAATATTTACAACAAAATGAAGAATGGAGATAGCGTAGTTGATGTTACAAACTCATATTACGATAGTGTTGAGAGAACATCTGGCTATAGAGCTTATGAATTTGTTCAAAATATTGGAGAAGGGGATTACACGAAAGGAATGAATAAATTAGAAGAAACTTATAAATTATACGTTTCTTCTCATTCTAGTGAACGATCATCAAACTTCGAAAAATTCATGAATGCTATCCAACATTTCCAAAAGGATTTAGACAAACCCAATCCCTCTATCGGAGAGTAAAATGTTAAAAAAAATGAAAAACTATTATAAAAACAAACCAACTCAAGCTTTCTTAATGCTCATAGTTCTTATTTGGTCAGTATACGAGATTGGTGCGACTAGTTTAGCTAACAACTCGGCCTTGACCAAGGAATTCATGCATAGTCGGTATGTTATGGTTTGGCCAATAGTAGATAGAAAGGCGAATCTATACCACTATGCGGAAGAATGGACTAGTAACATCTTGGATGGCATTATGCATCTAGACTATGAAAATATAAAAATGACCTGTTACCCTAGTAAATATGATGATCAGGTTTCCGCTGAATACAATCGGATTCCTAATAAGGAAAATTATGCGATATTATTTCCTTTAGACGGGTCGTTGTCCAAATCAAATTTTTCGACATTAGACACTAGATACTATCTAATATCAAAGAATGCAGCTATTGTGGAGCAAAAGACAGGTAAGACTATTGAGGAATTAACCCATGAGATAGGGTATGCAAGGGAGGAGTTTTTGTCTGCTCTTGGTAAGATGAAAATCCTTCGTTTGGTCTATTTGATTCTTCGTATGATAGTACTGTTGCTATGTATCATGTTGTCGGGTCAGCGGAGAAAAAGGAAAGAAAACGAAATCTTACAGAATGGATAGAGCTCCAAGATGGTATGACGACTATAAGGAGATTCACAAATGACCTTGAAAAAAAATTGAATTGGAATTTAGGTTGTAGTTTATTGCTTGTTGGAGTTCTGGCATCTGCTTTTCTCTTTTATTTATGGGCACAAAATCTTGGTAAATATACCTTACAACCTGGCCAGTCTATTAGTCTGAAAGTCAAACCTCGGACACAAGATGTGGAATACTATTCTGTATTAATTTTGAAGAAAAATAATAATAATAAGCTTAAATTATCAGGTTCAGGAGTTTGGTTTGAGATGCATGGCGATATTTTTTATGATGTTGAAGGGCAAA
Source organism: Streptococcus sanguinis (assembly GCF_050220005.1). Taxonomy (GTDB): domain Bacteria; phylum Bacillota; class Bacilli; order Lactobacillales; family Streptococcaceae; genus Streptococcus; species Streptococcus sanguinis_Z. Next base: position 1,381,687 of record NZ_CP071413.1, on the reverse strand, counting down.
AACTTGTTCGAAGCCATCATTCAGAAGATGCTGATGAAGAGTTACCCAATAATCAAAAAGATATTAAATTAGTGCAGGATGGAATTGTTGTCAGCTACCAGGGGGAAAAAGCTTTTAATGTAACTAATAACAAGTCCTACACGATCACCATCAGCAATGTAGACGACAAGACAGCTCACTTTGAAGCTCAAGTGGTGGACAAGTAAGGTAAAGCGTTGGCAACAACTTAGAATTAGCAATCAAGTTACAGACCGACTGCCTAAAGAGCGTGACTACCTGATAGCTACTCTAGCCTCTGGAGAACTCATGTAAGAAGCTTGTACAGCAGGTGGACAATTTATCAAACATGGCAAAAGATGGGATTTCTTATGGAAACCAGATACGGATGAGCATAAAAAATCAAAAGAAGATTTTTATGATTATTTGAAGCGAGGAGAAGATAAAAATGTCGGTACGTAAAAAAATAATAAGCATCCTACTTTTGATAATAACTGCTTTTGTCATTTGGTTGCTCTTTGGGCCTGATGATAAACCTGAACCAGATTTTTCTTCTGCCAATAAAATTGAACTACTGGCAAGTATTCTCGCAGGTAATAACGAGGATATTATCCGAGATGCTGGCTATGGAATTCCGGATGACCCGGTGATTCGGCGATGGGGAATAAATGAACTTAAAATACCTGGTAAATTAAACTTGGATGTACGCCCACCGACTAGTTTGGAAGACAGTGAGCTTCTGATTAATTTTTCTACTACAATTGATGGTAAAGAAATAGATGCAGGTTTTTTCGTGGATAAAGAATTAAAATTGACTTATTCAAGATATACTTATATAGATAAGGATGCTATTAGGAAAAAAATTGAGATAGATGAGACTCAAGAAAAAGAGCTACTACGTCAGGTTCAAACAGAATTGAATCAGTTTTTTGAAAAAATGAAACAGCAACTAGCTTCTAAATAAAGTGTGAGATATTACGGACAGGGAAGAGTGAAGCCTTTCTTGTAGATCATGGTAAAACTGTTGAAGAGGAAAAATCAGGAATACTTTTTGACTATTTTGAAAGAGGAGCTGATACAAATGTTTGTTAAATTCAAACGCTATAAATTCCTGACTATTGTTTTGTCCTTACTTCTGATCCTTATTCCTTCCTATTTTGCTTATGAACAAAAAACAACTGGATATCTTGAGGTGATTGGATGAAGAAAAAACGATTATTCGTTTCGTTTAATTTACAGAATTGGGGAGAAGTAAAATTTAGAGATGTTTGGAAAACAGAATAGGGAAAATGATACTAAGGTTAGCGTACTTCAGAATCATTTCAAAACAAAACCTGCCCAAACTTTTTTAATGATTATTGCGCTTGTTTGGTCTTTATATGAGATTGGTGCGACTAGTTTAGGTAGCAACTCGGCCTTGACCAAGGAATTCATGCATAGTCGGTATGTTATGGTTTGGCCAATGGTAGATAAGAAGGCAACTCTTTATCACTATGCGGAAGAATGGAATAGTGACGTCTTGGATGGCATTATGCATCTAGACTATGAAAATATTAGAATAACTAGTTTTCCTAAAAAATGGGAGAGTGAAGCTGAAATATACTATACTCTGTCTGAAGATAAGTATGCTGATAGAGTATATTTTTTCTTAGACGAGCCAATATCCAGAGCCTATACCACTAGTTTAGAGCAAAATTATTATTTGATTTCAAAGAATGCAGCTATTGTAGAGCAAAAAACGGGTAAGAATATTGAGGAATTAACTCAGGAGATAGGGCATGTAAGGGAGGACTTCTTGTCTGCTCTTGGTAAGATGAAAATTCTTCGTTTGGTCTATTTGATTCTTCGTATAATAGTACTGTTACTATGTATCAGGTGGTCGGGTCAGCAGAGAAAACGGAAAGAAAACGAAATCTTACAGAATGGATAGAGCTCCAAGATGGTATGACGACTATAAGGAGATTCACAAATGACCTTGAAAAAACAATGGAATTGGAATTTAGGTTGTAGTTTATTGCTTGTTGGAGTTCTGGCAGCTGCTTTTCTCTTTTATTTATGGGCACAAAATCTTGGTAAATATACTCTGCAGCCAGGAAAGTCGGTAAACTTCACAGTAAATCCTCGGATACAGGATGTGGAATATTATTCAGAGTTAATTCTAAAGAAAAATGATAAAAATAAACTAGAGTTAAATGGCAGAGAGTATTGGTCTGTAAGTGGTAGTGAGTTACATTATGATTTAAGTAATCAAAATGTGTTCAAATGGGTTAGAGATGAGTCAGGAGAGTTGACTGAATCTTATGTAGAAAATAGTGATTTAGCTGATATTTATATAGAAAAATCAAATTTAATTATTCAGTATCAAGGAGAAAAAGTTTTTGATGTAACTAACAACAAATCTTACTCCATCACCATCACCAATGTAGACAATAAACCGGCTATATTTGAAGCTCAAGTGGTGGATAGGTAAAGTTTAGGAAGGATTTGAGTCCTCTCAGCCCTAATTTTTTTATTAATATGATGGTATTGAAAAATGAAGAAAACGAAATCTATGATTATCATAGGCGGCTTTCAAGGTCGAAACATCTTTTATGATGCAAAAAGAAAAAAAGTATATTCTAATAAAGTAAATGAGAGAGTTTTTCCTAATCTCAGGTGGTTAGTAGTAGCGATTGGAATTTTGAGAAATGCCTTTCTCGTTCAAGTAAACAATATAAAAATTGAATCCCCTATTTTTAAAGTAATTGTTTTGAGTGCGTGTCTTATTCTTATATCTTTGGTTTGTCACTTTGGATTTAAAGATGAGTATTTAGGGCAAAACGTTGAGGCCTTTAATCCCAAATTATATGAACATGTTGGTTGGTTGAATTTTTTAGCAGGAGAGAGAAACCGATTATACATTCTTCTTATTACATTTGCAGTGAGTTCTTTCTTAACTGTTTTTCAAATGAGAGAATATTTGAACGCTCCTACCATGACAAACTTAATAGAAGTTATTGCCTTTTATTTTATATTTTATATGGTAATAGCAAAAAGCAATTTTATGAAAAGAATGACGGCAATAAAGCAATTGATAAAAAATAAATAAAGAGCTTTAGCTTATAATCTATGGATCAAGGTAATGTATGACCAATTACTTACTGAATGGAAGTGCTATGATTATGAACCGTCGCCACTTGGAAGAAATCAATGAATAAAAATGTATTTTGGTTGGGTAATTTCAAAGATAAGAATATTTTTTATGATAGAAAAACTAGAGAACTATACTCTATAGATAAGAAAGAAGAGAAAGCTCCTAATCTCACTTGGGCTATTCTTCCTGCTTCCTTTCTTTTACGAAACATTTATTCAGAAGCAACAGCACCTCAGGTTGCCAGTGTGCCTATCAGAATATTTATTTTGTGTTCGACTGTTCTCTGCGTTTTAGTTTTGATAATATTTGTTCTAAGAAATATTAGAAAAGGAACTATGAAAAATTTTAATCAGAAACTTTATTTTGACTGGCCTAATTTTCTTTATAACCAACAAACACAATGTAAAGGAATATTGTTTTTTGGGACTATACTATTTTTTACGTCAATTAAATTTATAATTGATTATTATTTTTCAGGAAGCTTTATTTCTTTTATAGCTATCATTGGTTTTCTCCCAGTATCTGGGCTCTTATTATTTGGAAATAGGCCATTAGAAAAATTGATTATCCTTAAAAGGTTGGAAAAGCAATTGAAATGAAGGAAAAAGAATATTTAACCTATCTCTTGACCTTTCAAGGTAGAAACTATTATTTAGATCTAAAAACTAATAAAATTTATGCAAATGTTCATAGTCCACAATTCCATCTCGATCTCACGAAATATGTTCCCGCAGTGAGCATTCTGCTGCTACATGGATTTACTTCTATTTCGAATAGCCGCTTGTCCTTCCTATGGAAAATAATCTTGTTAGTTTTGGGTTATGTTATTGTTGGGTATCTAGTAGAATTGCTTGCAAGGACAAGGAAAGAGCCGTCATTTAAAGAGTTTCATTTTGAAACACTACCTATAAAAGATGAGTTTTTATATATTTTTAGTCGAAATATATATGGGAAGTTTGGAATTGGCTTGATTTTTGCTGTTTTTGCCATCTATCAATCTGTTGAGTATTTAAGCAAAGGCAGCTATTTGTCTTATTTGCTAAGTGACATGGGTTTCTTTCTTGCTTATTTTTGTCTCATAAGATCCCATTTATTCAAACAGATTAAAGTTCTAAACAGATTAAAAAAGAAGAATACTTAGAATTCGAGAAGATTTTTAAAGGAGGTTTCTAATGACTGAGCTACTACCGATAGGGAGTGTTGTCCAACTTAAAAATGGACAAGTAAAAATTATGATTATTAACCGTTATCCTCTTTATGATAATAAGGGTGAAATTGGTTATTTAGACTATTCCGGTTGTGTATATCCTTTTGGTATGACGGATAATCAAGCTTGCTTTTTTAACCAAGAAGATATTGAAAAAATTTGGTTTGAGGGGTATATAGATGAATCATAAGAGAAAATGCTAGCAAAAATAGAAGATAAATTATCTCAAATTCCTTATCCTAAATATTCTTTAGCTGATTTATAATACCTGTTCCTGTCAGTAAAGTATTCTAAAACCCCTCGCAATTTTTGCGAGGGGTTAGTGTCTTATAAGTTTTCTTTTCTTTTTATAATCTTCTCTTTTTAGTTAAGGGCTGCTAAAAGAGCATCAGCCTGTGCTGAGAGTTCAGCAAATTTATCTTCTGCGACAGTCAGTTGACCAGTTCCCCATGCTTCTGGGTTGATACCAACACCTGTGAATGGTTCTACCACATTCATACGAATGAATGGCAGCAGGCTGCGGTAGTGCTTGAATACTTCGTCTGGTGATGTGCCGTTAGCTACAGATGAAACTGTAACAGCCTTAGCATTCAGAGCGGATGGGCCAGTTGGGTCTGACAGATCCAGAGCGCGTGAAGCCCAGTCCAAGAGGTTTTTCACTACTCCTGGAATAGCCCAGTTGTAGACAGGTGAGAAAATCCAGATGGCATCAGCGGCCAAAATTTCTTCACGAACCTTAGCAACAGCAGCTGGAGCAGGACTTTCGATGTCTTGATTGAAGAATGGTACATCTTTGTAATCAAGATATGAAACTTCTGCCTTGCCAGCCAAAGCTTTTTCAGCTTGCTCAGCCAATTGGTGGTTGAAAGAACCTTGACGAAGCGAGCCGACGATGAATAATACTTTAGACATTGCATTGTCTCCTTTTTTATAAAATAAAGAGATATTTCTCTTGTTACAATATATGTTACAACATTAATTACTAGTTAGCAATTATTTAGCTCAATTTTTTGAAATTTTTTAAAATGCGAATCAAATCTTGCTTATCGTCTTCTTCGAGAATGGACAGAGCTTGCTGGATATTTTTAATATGATCAGGCAGGGCGGCTTCAATTTTAGCTTTACCTTGTTCCGTCAAGCCAATCAAAAAAGCCCGGCGGTCATTTGGGTCGCAGGTGCGGACAATCCAGCCGTCGCGTTCCATATTTTTGATGACGACAGTCATGTTGCCAGAAGTAGCCAATATGCGGTCAATCAGGTCCTGAATACGCAGTTCTCCTTTGCTGTACAAGGTTTCTAAGACGGAAAACTGAGTAGGAGTCAAATCATGCTTTTTAAAAATCTGGGCTTCAATGGCACGGATGGTTCTTGCTGCCTTGTGAAAGACAATCATGGTTTTCAAATCAAGCAGAGTTTCTTTGCTTAAATCGTCTGTAATCTTCATAACAATATTTTACCAATAAATAGTATCATATGCAAGGATATTGCTTTAGAATTTTACGAATATTCTCATCAAAAAAAGATAGAAAAATAGGAGTATTTGTAGTATAATGACGGAGTGAAATATAAAAATAGAAATAAAGCCAGTTTTCCAATTTGGCAGTACCTTATCGGTATTTTTATCGTTCTCAGCGTTCTTGTCTTTTCATTTTTTGCTGTTTTGCAAGTGTCTATGCAGCCGAGGCAGTCAGCTAAGGAAGCAAGCAGACGCTTGGCCAAGGAATACGCAGATCTTGAAAAAGTGGATTCTTTTGCCATCTACAATGGGCAGGAATCCTACTACAGTCTGCTTGGTAAGACCAGTAAAGGTGTCGAAAAAGCTGTTTTGATTGCCAAAGATTCCAATGAGATTCGGGTCTATCGACTTGACCAAGGTGTCAGTCAGACAGAGGCGGAGAGCATTGCCAAGGAAAATGGAGCCGGAACTATTGATAAGGTGACCATGGGCTATTTTCAGGATCAGCCCATCTGGGAAGTCAAGTCGGGAGGCACCTACTACCTGATTGGTTTTGAAAGCGGACAGTTGGTCAGCAAGGAGGGACTATGAAATTATCAAATCGTGTCTTAAAGATGGAAGAAAGCGTGACTTTGGCAACAGCAGCGCGTGCTAAGACTTTGAAAGCGCAGGGGCGGGATATTCTGTCTCTGACTCTGGGAGAGCCGGATTTTCCGACGCCTAAGAACATCCGAGATGCGGCTGTAGCTGCCATTGAGGATGGGTGTGCTAGCTTTTATACGGTGACTAGCGGTCTACCAGAGCTAAAAGAAGCAGTGGTAGAGTATTTTGCCAACTATTATGGCTACACCATCCAGCCGAATCAAGTGACGGTGGCAACCGGAGCTAAGTTCTCCCTCTACACCTTCTTTATGAGTGTGCTCAACCCAGGTGATGAAGCTATCATTCCGACGCCTTATTGGGTAAGCTACGGCGACCAAATTAAGATGGCCGAGGGGATTCCTGTTTTTGTTCAAACCACTGAGGAAAATAATTTCAAGGTTACGGTGGAACAGTTGGAAGCTGCTCGGACTGATAAGACCAAGGTCTTGGTTTTGAACTCGCCGTCCAATCCGACTGGTATGATTTATACAGCGGATGAGCTAAGGGCGATTGGAAACTGGGCTGTGGAGCATGATATTCTGATTTTGGCAGATGACATCTATGGACGTCTGGTTTATAACGGTAATAAATTTACACCAATTTCCAGTCTGTCCGAGGAGATTCGCAAGCAGACGGTGGTCATCAATGGTGTCTCTAAGAGCTACTCCATGACAGGCTGGCGGATTGGCTATGCAGTTGGTGAGCCGGAGATTATTGCGGCCATGAGTAAGATTGCAGGTCAGACGACTTCTAACCCGACAGCAGCGGCTCAATATGCAGCAATCGAGGCCTTGACTGGCAGTCAGGAAACGGTTGAAACCATGCGCCAGGCCTTTGAAGAACGTCTTAATACCATCTATCCACTCTTGGCTCAGGTGCCAGGATTTGAAGTGGTCAAGCCGCAAGGGGCCTTCTATCTCTTTCCAAATGTCAAGAAAGCCATGGAAATGAAAGGCTACACAGATGTGACCGAGTTTACGACAGCAATTTTAGAAGAGGTTGGCGTGGCTCTGGTGACTGGAGCAGGATTCGGTGCTCCAGAAAATGTCCGTCTTAGCTATGCGACAGATTTGGACACGCTCAAAGAAGCCGTTCAGCGCTTGCAGCAATTTATGGAGAGTAAATAAAGCTCTCAATCTTACACTACTTTCGAAGATTTATAAACGATAAATAGGGATGAACTCAGCGTTCGTCCTTTTCAATTTATTTTTGACTGTACTGGTAATGAGTTAAATAAAATGGTAAAATAATATAGGATGCCATAAGATTGCTTTCAAATTTTCTGGTTGAATTGAGAAGATTTTGTTCAGAAAATAAAAGCTGGGAGCAGTTGGAATTTAGCTGTCTGGGCTTGCAAACGGGAGTGAAAGGAGAAGGATATGAAACGACATTTATTTTTCTTATTCATGGGAGTCAGTTTGGTTTTATTGGCTGCTTGTTCTGTTGTTGATTCAGAGCAGGGATGGACCACAATTTCTGAATCCAATGGCTATAGTCTGCAAGCCAAAGGTCATCGCTATCGTATCCAATATTATGAGAATGACTCTGCCCGAATAGACTGGTATTTGAACAATTACCAGCCAGAATTGAATTTAAATATGAGAATCTTAGAACGCCCAACTGCTCCAGGTTCTTACACTAAGGAGGAGATATCCGGACAAGGATCTGCACGCTTTTTGATGGTTTGTAGAACTTGGGGTTCTGCAGAGAACAGTCAAAAGTTTTTAATTAAACGTGCCTATTATAAGGTTGATATTAAACTTAATAAAAAGATGGAGGTAGATACTGAGAAGAGCAGTATGACCTACTGGAAGACGGAAGAAGAGGAAAAGGATGATCCGCCTATTGATTAAATAGCGGCTATAATGGTAGATTAAGTTAGTAGGAGTAACTTTCTGATAGAAATCACCACACGACTTATAAATTTGAGGAGTATTTAGTTGAAGATGATGGTGTTTCGGTGTATAATAAAAGAAGTCCATTTGGTCTAGCCCTGCATTCTATTCACATGCAGTGTCTTCCTCATGGTCTTTTTACTTAAGTAATAATAGGGATGAAGATTATTTTGTACAAAAGGAGATAAAATGGGATTTATCAGAAAGGAAATAGAGGAAAGAGAGAAGAAGATTCTCGAGGATTTTTCGATTGCAGAAAAAGAATTGGCTTTGCCATTTTTACTAGAGGATGAGAAGAGAGGAATTTTTCTCTGCGTCAAGCAATTTCGTATCGGGGAAGGGAAATATCAAGTCTTAGCCATGATTCTCGGAGGGCACTTGCTTGAATTTCGCCTAGAAGAAGAACGGGCCGATAGATATCCAGTTCGCAATAAGGAAGATCAAAGTGTAAAAGGTCTATCAACAGAAACAATCTCCCAGCTTGTGATTCCCAAGGTTTTAAAGGGACGAGAGGACAAGATCGTAACAGTGATTCAACATGCCCTGTCGCAGATTAACCCTTATTATGATACGAAGATAAGGGAAGTAAACCACGTGGAGTACAGATAAAGAGGAGATAGGATATGGGATTATTAGAAAAGTGTCTGGATTTTTTACCGACTAGGCGGGCTGTCAGTGACATAGAAGAAGATATGACTTGGGAGGAAGAATTTACCCCTAAAAGAGTTCCCCATAAAGCAGTCAGTAGTAGACCTCAGAAGGAGACTGAGGGAACAGCGACTCTTCCCCAGGAAGGAAGTTGGAAGTTCGTGCACGAGATGATTTCTGAAGAAGGGATTGAGATTTTAAAGGAAGCTGGTATTGATGACGAGCTAGTTTTTGAGACGGGCGATTGGGTTGCAGATCATGATTTGGGGATTTATCTGGTCCTTTATCGCTTTGGTGGCAGAACCAACTGGAAGAAGACTTATAAGCTAATCTTGCAAGGACAGGTGATTGAATTTAAGACCAAGACCATTTTTCATCAGCAGGATTTTTCTTATGAAGATGGGGAATTCACTAAGGGAGTGATTGTCAAAAATGTCTCTAATATGCTCCTGCCCTCGGCTTTCGAAGGTCAACAGCAGCGCGTGCTCCATATCATTCAAGCGGCTCTCTCAGCAGCTAGCCCAAGCTATGATACGGTTATTTACAGGGCGAACTTTGATTTGGTTTAGGAGGGGAAGATGATATATATTACAAAAGAAGATGTTTTGACTTGGCTGGACAAACATGAGCCAGTAGCCAATCGTCAGAAAGACATTGCGACCTTTCATAAGGAACTGTCGTTTCGCCTGCAAAGAATGGACTTTCGACCGTCTACCAGTTCTAAAGATCCTCAGAGAAATGTTTGTGAAGATCCTGACCAAGAGCTCACTGTAGCCTTTACTCAGGATGGGGAGGGGAATTATGCGACGATTGACCAGAGTCCAGGAGGTCAGATTCTCAGTGATCAGCGCTTTAAGATGGCTTTGAAAAAAGTCTTGAACTATGATGATGACATGGTTGATCGACTGCTATATGGAACGAAAAATTAGTCCTCTTATTCAGAGAGAGTTATCCGCCAGCCTTTAGGAGGCTGGTTTTTTAATTTTTCTGAGATTTAGCCTCTTCAAGGATAGCTATTGCAATCGCTTTATGGTAAAATATAGAACAGATGTCCAAAAGATTTGTCTTGAAATAAAGTGACATTTAGCAACCAATCTAGGAGGCAGATATGATTGATCATTTTGAGATAAAGGTCAGGAATCTACAAATTTCAAAAGACTTTTATACAAGTTTTCTTTCTCCTCTAGGCTACAAATTGGCTTTTAGAAGTAGTTCTCTACTCAGTTTTGTTGCTCCCAACAGCCCACATCCTGGTGGAGATTTTTGGTTGGGGGAGGGAGAGCAGTCTCCGATTCACTTTGCTTTTTTGGCAGAAAACCATGAGCAGGTTCAAGCTTGTTATGAGGCTGGTTTAAAGGCAGGGGGAAAAGACAACGGTGCGCCAAATTATCGGGGGAACCTTTCATCATATTATGCAGCCTTTGTCTTGGATCCAGATGGTAATAATGTCGAGGCAGTCTGTCATAAAGAATAAAAAATAGAAAAGAGAAAAAACGTGTCAAAGAAAATCGTAACAATTATTGATGTGAAAAATTATGTTGGTCAAGAAGTGACCATTGGTGCTTGGGTTGCCAATAAGTCAGGTAAGGGTAAGATTGCTTTCTTGCAGTTGCGCGATGGCTCTGCCTTTTTCCAAGGGGTGGCCTTCAAGCCTAACTTCATCGAGAAATTTGGCGAAGAAGAAGGATTGGCGAAGTTTGATACGATTAAAAAGCTTAGCCAAGAAACTTCTGTCTATGTGACAGGGGTTGTCAAGGAAGACGAGCGCTCAAAATTTGGTTATGAGTTGGACATCACCGATATCGAAATCATCGGCGAGTCAAATGACTATCCAATCACGCCCAAAGAACATGGCACTGACTTCCTCATGGATAACCGTCATTTGTGGCTGCGTTCTCGTAAGCAAGTGGCAATGATGCAAATCCGCAATGCCATCATCTACGCTACCTATGAATTCTTTGACAAGAATGGCTTTATGAAGTTTGACAGCCCAATCTTGTCAGGAAATGCAGCAGAAGACTCAACTGAGCTCTTTGAAACAGACTACTTCGGAACTCCAGCATACTTGAGTCAGTCAGGTCAGCTTTATCTGGAAGCAGGTGCTATGGCTCTTGGTCGCGTCTTTGACTTTGGTCCTGTATTCCGTGCCGAAAAATCAAAAACCCGTCGTCATTTGACTGAGTTCTGGATGATGGATGCAGAGTACTCATACTTGACGCATGATGAGTCACTCGACTTGCAAGAAGCTTATGTTAAAGCCTTGATCCAAGGTGTTCTTGACCGTGCTCCTCAAGCTTTGGAAACCTTGGAACGTGATGTAGAACTTTTGAAACGCTATATTGCAGAGCCTTTCAAGCGTGTTAGCTATGATGAAGCGATTGACCTCTTGCAAGCGCATGAAAATGATGAAGATGCTGACTATGAGCATCTGGAACATGGAGATGACTTTGGTTCACCGCATGAAACATGGATTTCAAACCACTTTGGTGTACCAACCTTTGTCGTGAACTACCCAGCAGCTATCAAGGCTTTCTACATGAAGCCAGTTCCTGGAAATCCAGATCGTGTCCTCTGTGCAGACTTGCTTGCTCCAGAAGGCTACGGTGAAATCATCGGTGGTTCTATGCGTGAAGAAGATTACGATGCCCTCGTTGCTAAGATGAATGATCTTGGTATGGATACGACAGAATATGAATTCTACCTGGATCTTCGTAAGTATGGAACAGTTCCGCACGGTGGATTCGGTATCGGTATCGAGCGTATGGTAACCTTTGTAGCAGGGACTAAGCATATCCGTGAAGCCATTCCATTCCCACGTATGCTGCACCGTATTAAACCATAAAATGATTCAAACGCCCATGTGGCGTTTTTTCAGCAATGAACTATGAAATAATCCAAATATAGAATTTTAGAGAAAGAAGAGGTAGAGGTCATGTGAACAGCGGATTAACAAGTGATAAAGGATAAAAATGAAGAAACACTTGTTAAAGGAGAAAATATGTTTAAAAGAAGTTATCGGAAAAATATCGGTCTTATGGCCGGTGTAGAATTTTTTGCCTTTCTAGGCATTACTAGTTTTTGGATTTTATTTCTAAGTCAAAATGGCATGTCCCTTTGGCAGATTGGGCTTTTGGAAAGTATTTTTCATGCGACCAGTGTCATCTGTGAAATTCCTTCTGGGATGTTGGCGGATCGCTTTTCCTACAAGACCAATCTGTATCTGAGCCGGATAGCCGGGATTGTGTCTTCTGTTCTCATGTTGGCCGGGCAGGGGAACTTTTGGGTTTATGCACTGGCTATGGTGATTAGTGCTTGGTCCTATAACTTTGATTCGGGGACAAGTGCGGCCATGGTTTATGATTCTTCTGTAGAGGCTGGACTCAAGGAACGTTACCTGTCCATCTCCAGCTTTATGTCTGGAGTGGCTGAAGCGACCCGGTCTTTGGGAACAGTCTGGGCTGGATTTTTTGTCCATGGACAATTGCATCTGACCTACTATATCATGATTGGCACCTCTGTCATCGTTCTGTTCTTGACCTGGATGCTAAAAGAACCTAGTGTCAAAGCAGAGAAAGCGGAACGTCTGACTATGAAAAAGATTATCTGGGCTGTCAAAGAGGAGTTGCAGAGAAATCCTAGCCTTTTTATCTGGATGATTCTGTCCCAAATCATCGGAACGCTGATGTGTATGTTTTATTTTTATTATCAAAATCAATTGCCGGACTTAAAAGATTGGCAGATTTCAGTAGTTATGCTAATTGGCAGTGCTTTGAATATCTTAGCGGTCTATCTGGCGAGTGTGATTGGAAAGAGATATTCTGCCCTAAAACTTTTCCCTTCAGTGGTACTTTTAACTGGAGCAAGCTACCTGCTGTCCTATTTTGGCACGCCAATCATCTATATTGTGATTTATCTAATCAGCAACGCCTTGTATGCACTCTTTCAGCCGATTTTTGACAACGATTTGCAAAAGCAGCTGCCAAGTGAAGTACGGGCGACCATGCTCAGTGTTTATTCTATGATGTTCAGCTTGAGCATGATTGTCATTTTCCCTGTGACAGGCTGGTTGATTGATTACTTTGGCTTTGACTGGACTTTTATAGCTTTAGGCGGCTTCTTATTTGCTGTAACGCCATTTTTGTATATGAGTCTAAAGAAAATAAGCCAGAACTTACAAGAAGTCTAATATCAATGTTCTCTTTCTGCTGGTCAGAAGGAGAATATTTTTTACCCTTTGAAAATTATGGTAAAATAAATACAGTTTAATGGAGAAGTAGGCGGTATGAAAGATTTATTGAAATATTTCAAGGGCTATATCAGAGAGTCTTTGCTGGGGCCCTTGTTCAAGCTCTTGGAGGCCAGTTTTGAACTCTTGGTTCCGGTTTTGATTGCGGGGATTGTGGACGAGACAATTCCTAGACACGACAGCTCCCATCTCTACTGGATGGTTTTTCTTTTGATGGGCTTGGCTGCGCTGGGCGTGGTGGTAGCAGTGGTAGCCCAGTATTATTCGTCAAAGGCGGCAGTGGGCTTTACTCGCCAGATGACAAGCGACCTCTATCAAAAAATCCTGCGCTTGCCCAAGGCTAGTCGGGATGAGTTGACAACTTCTAGCTTGGTGACTCGGCTGACGAGCGACACCTATCAGATTCAGACGGGCATCAATCAATTTCTTCGTCTCTTTCTGCGGGCGCCCATCATCGTTTTTGGATCTATTATTATGGCCTTTACTATCAGTCCGGTCATTACCTTGTGGTTCTTGCTCATGGTAGCAATTTTAACGGCTATTATCGTTTTCATGTCTCGTCTTATGAATCCTCTCTACGCTAAGATTCGCCAACTGACAGATCAGCTGGTCAATTTGACTCGTGAGCAGCTGCAGGGTATGCGGGTTATAAGAGCTTTCGGTCAGACCCAGCGTGAGGTTCAGACCTTTCGCAATCGCAACGAGCTCTATAAAACTTGGCAAATCAGGACGGGAGCTCTGGCTAGTCTGATTAGTCCTCTGACCTTTCTTACGGTCAATGGTACTCTGATTGCTGTCATTTGGCAGGGGAATACCTTTATCGGCAAGGGCTTGCTGACCCAGGGGATGCTAGTGGCTTTGGTCAATTATTTATTGCAGATTTTGGTGGAATTGCTCAAGCTGGCTATGCTGGTCAACTCGCTCAATCAAAGCTATATCAGTGCAGGTCGTATCAGTCAGGTCTTCGAGCAAGCAGAAGAAGATGTCCTGCAGGAATTAGTGCAGGAAACAGCTCTGCCAAATCAAGCTATTAAAGTCCAGCAGGTCAGCTTTTCCTATCCAAATGCAGCTAGTCCAGCCTTGACTGGTCTGACTTTTGATTTGAAAAGAGGTCAGACTTTGGGAGTTATTGGCGGGACAGGTTCAGGTAAGTCTACTCTGGTTCAGCTGCTGGCTCATCTTTATCCTGTGGCTGCTGGTCAGTTGACCATCTTTTCCCAAGGACGCAGTCCTAAAAATCTCAGAGAATGGCGGTCTTGGATTAGTCTGGTGCCTCAGAAGGCGGAGCTTTTCCAAGGAACCGTCCGATCCAATCTGACTTTAGGATTGTCAGCTAAGCCAACAGACGCAGACTTGTGGCAGGCTTTAGAGATTGCTCAGGCGGCGGACTTTGTCTCTCAGAAGGAAGGTGGCTTGGATGCGACTGTAGAGGCCTTTGGTCGGAATTTTTCTGGCGGTCAGCGTCAGCGTTTAACCATTGCCAGAGCTGTCTTGCGGAGGGCACCTTTCTTGGTTTTAGATGATGCGACATCTGCTCTGGACTATCTGACAGAGGCTAGACTCTTGCAGGCTATTAAGAATGAATTGACTGAGACCAGTCTGGTCTTGATCTCTCAGCGGACCAATAGCTTGCGCTCAGCGGATCAAATCTTAGTCCTAGATAAGGGAGAACAAGTGGCTCTTGGTCGCCATGAGGAACTCTTAGTCAGCTCTGCCATTTACCGAGAAATCCATCACTCACAGCATAGTCAAAGAGAGGAGGGCAAGCATGAAGCATAAGACATCACCTAGCAGCTTGAAGCGCTTGACTCGCGATTTGTTGCAGGCGCGCTGGCTTTTTCTCCTAGCTAGTCTGGGAACGGTGGCTCAAGTGGCTCTGACTGTTCTTCTCCCAGTTTTAATCGGGAATGCGGTCGATAGCGTTCTTCTGCCTCAAGCGGACCAGCATTTGGTGCCGATTTTGGGCCAGATGTTGTTGGTCATCTTAGCCAATACGCTGATTCAGTGGCTCAATCCCTTGCTCTATAATCAGCTGGTCTATCGCTATAGCCAGCAGCTCCGACAAGGTGTCATCAAGAAAATTCATTATCTGCCTTTGGCTTATCTGGATCGACAGGGAACCGGAGACTTGGTTAGTCGGGTGACGACGGACTTGGAGCAGCTCAGCAATGGCCTACTTATGATTTTTAATCAGTTTTTTGTGGGTTTGCTGACCATCTTAGTCACTATCATTAGCATGGCCCGGCTGGACTTTTTCCTCTTGCTTTTGGTTCTGCTTTTGACGCCCCTTTCTCTCTTCTTAGCTCGCTTTATAGCCAAAAAGAGTTTTAGCTTTTTCCAACGTCAGACGCAGGCGAGAGGAGCCCAGACCCAGCTAATTGAGGAAAGTCTGACCCAGGAAAGTCTGATACAGGCCTTTAATGCTCAGGAGCAGTTTGATACAGCTTTTACTCGAAGTAATCAAACTTATGCAGACTATTCTCAGGCGGCTATTTTCTATTCTTCGACAGTCAATCCTTCGACTCGTTTTATCAATGCCCTGATTTATGCTTTGATTGTGGGCTTTGGGGCTGTACGAATCATTCAGGGAACAGGCTTTACGGTTGGGCAGCTGGTGACTTTCCTCAACTACGTCAACCAGTACACCAAGCCTTTCAACGATATATCGTCAGTCATGTCGGAATTGCAGAGCGCTTTAGCTTGTGCGGAGCGAATTTACAGCGTTTTGGACCAAGAAGAAATAGCAGAGTCTGGTCAGGAAATCCTCCAGTCGGAAGATGTCAGAGGACAGATTAGCTTTGAGCATGTGGCTTTTGGCTATGAGCCTGGAAAAGAGCTGATTCAGGATTTGAATATAAGGATTCCAGCAGCTAGCAAGGTCGCAATTGTCGGGCCAACTGGTGCTGGCAAGTCTACCTTGATCAATCTCCTCATGCGCTTTTACAATGTAGACAGTGGTCTTATTTCTTTAGATGGTATTCCCATCACGCATTACTCCAGAGCCTCTTATCGTCAGCAGTTTGGTATGGTACTGCAAGAGACTTGGCTCAAGACGGCGACCATTCATGACAACATAGCTTTTGGCCGGCCAGACGCCAGCCGAGAAGAGGTCATTGCAGCTGCCAAGGCGGCCAATGCGCATTTCTTTATCCAGCAGCTGCCTCAGGGGTACGACACCTATCTAGCGGATGCTGGGGACTCCCTTTCTCAAGGTCAGCGGCAGCTCTTGACCATTGCGCGTGTCTTCCTTGCTGTTCCTAAAATCCTAATCTTGGATGAGGCGACTTCCTCCATCGATACCCGGACAGAAGTCTTGATTCAGGAGGCTTTCAGCAAGCTCATGGTGGGACGGACTAGCTTTATCATCGCCCACCGCCTGTCCACTATTCAAAATGCTGACATCATCCTCGTCATGGTAGATGGTGATATCGTCGAACACGGCAATCATCAGGAACTCATGGCAGCCAGAGGTGTGTATTACCAAATGCAGACGGCGCAGGAGTAGAAGGGGAGCTTTATTAAAGTTCACAGATTGATGCTAAACAGAATTAAAAGAGTTGGAATTTCCAACTCTTTTTGCTTATAATTCAACTTCTTCAAACCCTGTCTCCGTCAGTTTATAAATCTTTTGGCAGACTTCTTTGAGAAAGATTCGGTCGTGGGAGACAGCTATGATGGCGCCAGGATAGGTCGCCAAAAGCTGGCGAACCTGAGGCTGAGAGGTGGGAGAGAAGTTGCGGGTTGGCTCGTCCAGAAGGAGGACATTGGGGCGGTCTAAGACTAGTTTGAGCAGGAGGAGCTTGGCTTTTTGGCCACCGGAAAGCTGTCCAATCGGGTGCCTGGCCTCGTCGCGCGTGAACTGGAGACTGGCTAGATGAGTCAGGATTTTCTCCTCCTGGGACTTGTCGCCAGAGGGAGCCAGAAAGTCCAAGGGACTGCTCTCATCAGCCAGCAAGTCACCATAATGCTGGGGCATGTAGCCTACTCGCATGTCTGTCCGCTCACGCAGGATCTTCCATATTTCCTTCAGCAGAGTAGACTTGCCTGCGCCATTAGCACCAATCAGCCCGATTTTTTCCTGGCCACAGACCTCCAGAGTCAGGTTCTCCGCCAGTTGTTGTTCGTCAGTTTCCAGTTTCATTCCTTCTAATTTCAGGATTCTTTTGGTCAATGGCAGAGCTTCTATGTCTGAGAAGTGAAGGCTGATGGCATCTTCCTGTGTCGGAATTTCTGTCATTTCAGCACCTGCCTTTTCAAATCGTTTGCCCTGCGAGAGGACGTTTTTCATTTTCTTAGCCACCAGTCGACCTGCAGTAGCATCATGGGTGTTTCGTAAAGTATGCTCCACACTCTGCTTAACCTGTCGGTGTTTTTCCATGGTCTTGGCGTGTTCTTCTCGCTCTTTCCGTGCTAGTTGTCCCTGTTTTTCAAAGGCCTCCTGACGCTGATGGCGGTAATTTTCATAGTCCAGACTCTTGGCGCTGGTTCTGGCCTCCTGCTTCTTTTTGATTCGCTCCAGATGAACAATCTTGGTCGCAGCTTGAGCGAGAAAGTGCTCGTCGTGAGAGACGAAAAGGACCGTTCTCTGGCTGTGGCTGATAAAGTTTTCCAGCCAAGTCAGAGTCTCAAGGTCAAGGTCATTAGAGGGCTCGTCAAGAAAGAGAATATCCCAATCACTGGCTAGTTTCTTGATGAGCTGGACCTTGAGCTTTTCTCCTCCAGATAGGCTAGAGAGCTGCTGCTGACTGGCAAAACGCTGGCTGTCAAAGTTGAGCTCTCCAGCATAGCGGTAGAGCTTGGCATAGTCCAGATCGGTCTCAAAATCTGCAAAGAAATAGTCATTGAGCGTCAGTAGGGCATCCTCTGAAGGCAGCTGCTGGGGCAGGTAGACAGCAGCAGTATAGGACTTATCAATCTGTCCGCTGTAGCTGACATAGGAGCTGACCAGTCGCTCGTCTAGCAAGAGCTTGAGCAGGGTGGATTTGCCATTGCCCTCCTCACCGATAATAGCGACCTTGTCTCCTTGATTGACAGTCAGTGACAAATCTTTGACTAACTCTTTCAGGTCTTTTAGATGGGTAATGGTTAGATTTCTTATTTGAAGCATAGATGTCTCCTTCGTTTTATAACACAAAATACAGCCCTGCTTTATTTAGCAGAGCTGTTTTTAGTTGCACAAAGCAGACACAGGAGTGTCTAAGTAGGATTATTCGTTCATAGGCTTCCAGCTTACACTGTCATAGGAGTGACAGGATTGACCTAAAGATAAGCAAAAAGAAGCTAGAAAGCACAAAAAACGAACATCCCGCGGATATGCAGAAACATGACAAAATCTACTAAATAAAGTTTCCTTTAAAAAATAGACTTAATTTTTCATGTCTCCGTGTACCTCCGAAATAGTTCTGCTTTAAGTCTAACAGAAGAAAGTAAATTCGTCAAGCGCTTTCAAAAAAATAAAAATTTTTAAAAGATTTTTGGAGCAAATTTTTATAAACCCTCTAAGGATATTGATTTCAAGGCTTTTAAGCTGATTTTGATATATAATTTTTTAATTATATAAAAATTTGACATATACCAGAAAATTATATATAATCGTCTTGTATATAAAAATTATATATATAAAATGATTATACAAATAGGCCTAAAATTTGTAAAGGATAAGAAGAGCTGGAATGGGATAGATTCCAGTCGTCATTTTAAATTGTATCTAAGGAGTAAGAAACCGTGCCAAAAACGTTATTTCTCTGGCTTTTGACAGTCCTAAGCTTAGGGCTAGTAAAAACGCCTCAAGCTAAGACGATGGAGCAATCCTTGAAGTCTAATACGGTGGTCATTCAGATTAGCCAAAAAATTCAGGACCATGTCAAGAAAGATGATGCGACAAGAGTGGCTGTAGAAGCAGTGACTTTTGATTAGATGATGCAAATCATTACTTAAGAAAGGAGAAAGATATGCTAAGAATTTTTATCCGAATGGTATACAGAAGTATCGCCTATGCGATTGTTGAAGCTAAATAGAAAGGAAATATCATGAAAAAATCATTTATTCTAACACTTTTAACGATTATAACTCTAGGACTCTTCCGGCCGGTTACAGCCTTGGCTGAGGATCAGAAGTTGCCGTCTGGTACAGAGCGCAGCCAAATCGGTCAGAAAATCCAAGACTTTGTCAAGGAACATGAAAAGACAACAGCCGGTATGGCAACAACCATTTTTGACAAGGACGGGACTATTTACCAAGGCAGTTTTGGATATATGAACAAGGAAAAAGGCATTAAAGCCGACGACAACAGCGTCTTTGAATGGGGCTCAGTCGGAAAACTAGCTATCTGGGTCTCTGTCATGCAGCTCTGGGAAGAGGGTAAGATTGACCTTGACGAAGACATTCGCACCTATCTGCCAGAGGGATTTATGAAGACTTTGCGCTACGACAAGCCCGTTACTATGACAGACCTCATGAACCATCAGGCCGGCTTTGGCGAGTCTACCCATGCCTACAAGGAAGATAAGGGCTTGTCTATTGAGGAGATTCTGGCAGTTAATCAGCCAGAACAGTCCTACGAGCCCGGCACCATGACAGCCTACTCAAACTTTTCTGCTAGTCTGGCAGCCTACATCGTCGAGCGAATATCTGGTCAGGACTTCTCAGCCTATGTCCATGAACATATCTTCCAACCACTAGGAATGAAAGACACTGCTCTATCAGCCGACTTTAAAGAAAATCCAAAGATTTACCAGAAGCGGATGGAGCAAATCTCTTATCGGGCGGACGGGACATCTATGGGAACTAGCTATTTTCATTTAGGACTTTACCCGGCAGGGAATGCCGTCTCTACTCTGGCTGACTTCCAGAAGTTTGCCCAAGCGCTTTTGAAGAAAGAAAAGCTTTTCAAGCACGCTGAGACTTGGACAACCCTTTACACGGCAACCTCGAATTATCCAGGAACGGATATGCCGCTCAATATGCACGGATTTTGGACACGGGAGTACGGCACGACGCTTGTTGGCCATGGAGGAAACTCAACTGGCTACTCATCTTATATTCTGCTGGACTTGAAAAATGGTATAGGTATGACTATTATGACGAATCAAGATCATGAGTTGGTTTATAACTATGAAATGCCAGCCTTGGTTTTTGGACCTAAGAAAAAGACGGACTCAGCCACCTTTGACAAATTCCAGTCTGGAAATTACCGATCTGCTCGCTACTTTGCCAGTGGTCCTATGTCTATCTCCAGAACCTTGCTTTACACTCAGTTTGTTGAGAAATCCAAGGACAATCCGCTTTTGAGTCAGAATTTTTCAGTAGTCAGCGGTAGTGGAGACGAGACTAAGGTAACAGCTTCCTATGGCGATAACTTCAGAGTCAAGGATAGCGAGATTCTGAAAGACTGGTCCTTGCTTATTTCAGCGGCAGTCGGAATTGTTTTCAGTATCATTCTCTTTTTGGCACGGGGCGGACTGGATCTCTTCCGCTTGGTCTTCAAAAAAGGTCAATCTAAAACACCAAAACCTCTTCGTATCTGGACTTACCTAACTTCTTTAGCTGGAGTAGGTGTGGCTATAAACTTCCTCCTCCTCTTTAACACATTTGCTACCAGTGATCTGACCTTTTTAGCTAGCTGGCGCTACATTGTTTTTGCCGGTCTGGGATTGATTCTGGCTGGCTGTGCAGTCTTCCCACTTCTGACCAAGGCAAGAAAAGGGCTGAGTAAGAGCCGACTCTACCTGACTGTCTTGACTAGTCTGTCAGCTCTAGCTATCGTTGTCAATATCCTCTACTGGTCGCTCTATCAGTGGTGGGCATTGTGATTATTTTCCCGCTTTCTTTTTGGGAATGGACTAGCTCATGAGGTAAATCGTTTGATTAATTCTTTTTACAATTTTAAGGTTAGTGATTTTTCAACAGGAGCTGAAGTACAATAGCTGTCTTTTATACAGAGCGCGGCTAAATGAGGCAAAAAAATCAAGGACTTTATCAGACTACAAAAAGCAAGCAGATAAAACCAAACCATTTCATTTAAAGGAGAAAATCAGATGACCAATGAAACAAGAAGCAAACCACAACCAAAACTAGTCTGGCCTTTCCTAGCCTGGAACTTCGGATGGACTTGGGGATTTATGTTGCTAGCTATCATTCTCAAAAATCTCTGGCCGGAAAATCCACCTGTACTCTATCTGGCTCTGGAAGGCCTCCTAACGAGTCTCAGTATGTTCGGACCGGTGATAGCAAGCCTAATAGTGCTGAAAATAAAAGGCTTCAAAGCCATTTGTTCCTTTATCTTCTCAAGCAAGAAAGGGACTTGGCTCTATCTCCTACTCTTCTGTGGAAGTCTGGCTGTGACTTTTGCATTAGCTTCCGGAGGCAAGCTAGTAGATGGAGCTCTGCTTTCATTTATTGGATCCTTTATCTACCTTATGACCTTGGCTGGTGGCATGGAAGAGCCTGGTTGGCGAGGGTTTCTGCAGCCGGCTTTGGAAAAGAAGTTCTCTATGCTTATCGCCTCCTCGATAACTGGACTAGCTTGGGCTTGCTGGCATATTCCTCTCTGGTTTTATGACCGCTTTTATGATCGAAGTCAGAATCCCTTTCTAGTCTATACCATTGTAACTATAGTCCAGTCCATCTGGTTTGCTGCGCTGCATAAGAAGACGAAGTCTGTCCTTGCCTGTATGATTTTCCATGCCCTGCTAGATATTCTGATAGCAACGTTTGTCGGCATCAACCTAGCTGATAAGTTTGATTTCTCTCAGGTTAACTCCCTCATTTACCTTGGCGGCATGGGCATTATGACCCTTTACAGTATTTATCTCTGGTATCGGGCGGATAAAGAAGAGAAAAACGCATGACTAAAAAATAAGAATAAGCTGATTCTAAAATTAAAAGGAGACTGTACAAATTATCTGACCTTAGCTCATGTGAATCTTTGAGTCGAACAGAAAGGAAATGCTATGAAAAAATCATTTATTCTGACACTTTTAACGATTATAACTCTAGGAATCTTCCGGCCGACAGCTGCTTTAGCTGACTCGCAGAAGCTGCCGTCTGGCACGGACCGTAGCCAAATCGGTCAGAAAATCCAAGACTTTGTCAAGGAACATGAAAAGACAACGGCCGGTATGGCAACAGCAGTCTTTGATAAAAACGGAACCATCTACAAGGGAAATTTTGGCTATGTGGATAAGGAAAACAAAGTCAAAGTTGACGATGATAGTGTTTTTGAATGGGCTTCAATCACTAAACTGACGGTTTGGGTATCGGTCATGCAGCTCTGGGAAGAGGGCAAAATCGACCTAGAAGCAGACATCAAAACTTATCTGCCAGAAGGCTTTCTCCGCAATCTTCGCTATGATAAGCCTATCACCATGCTGGATCTGATGAACCATCAGGCTGGCTTTGATGAAATGCCACTCTATAAAAAGGGAGACAAGAGCGACTTGGAAGAGCAGTTCCGTGATTACCAGCCTATTCAGTCCTTTGAGCCGGGTACGACGACATCATACTCTAACTTCAGCACGGCTTTGGCATCTTATATCGTGGAGCGGATATCTGGGCAGAAGTATGCAGACTATGTCCATGAGCATGTTTTTGAGCCGCTGGACATGGATCGGACTGCTATCTTGCCGGACTTATCGGACAACGCTTATGTACAGGAAAAGCGCAAGGAGGATAAGGGCTATGATGACCAGGTTAAGCTCTTGGGTGGTACACCATTTAAGCTCTGGATGTACCCAGTCGGAGGGGCTGTGGGGACTCTAGGAGACCTGCAGAAATTCGCCCAGGCCTTGCTGGAACGTAAGACGCTTTTTCATCATCCAGAAACTTGGACCGAGCTTTACTCAACAACCTCTACTCACCCTGGTACGGATATTGTTCGTAATGCTCATGGCTTTTGGGCCAGTCACTACGGTGTTACCTTGCTGGGACACAGTGGTAATGCTGATGGCTTTTCTAGCTATCTCTACTTAGATCTGAAAAATGGCATCGGCCAAGTCATCTTAACCAACCAACTATATGAACAAGTTTACAATGTTCAAATGCCGGAGCTGATATTTGGCAAGATGCAGACTGTCAGCGAAGCTACTAAAAAGCAATTCAAGCCTGGCTCTTACCACTATCTGAGAAGCTATAATAGGGGGCCACTGTCCTTCATGCTCATGATCCCTAGGGCCATCCAAAAGATCAATAAAGTATCAGATCAGCCAGATCTGCTGAGCACTTTCTGGACCATTGACCGAAGCCAAGGTGCTGACCGCCTCGAATTCGGTGTTCTTAATGCGGAAAGGATTTCCGATTCAGTTCTCTTTAGGCATTATCTAGTCGTGTTTCTCGGAGGTTTGGCGCTCGTGTTTGCTCTGGGAAATGTCTTGATTAGTTTTCTGATTGGCGGTTTCCGTCTCATCCTGCGTAAAGCAAAAAGTTCGGTTCCTCGCTCTTGGAAGGTCTGGAATTGCCTGACCTCTCTAGGAATGCTGCTGTTTACTGGCAATCTCATTCTGCTTTTACTAGCTGCCATGAACCAGGACTACTCAATTGTTCAATCTTGGCGTTATATGGTCTTTGCCGGTCTGGGACTGTTCTTAGCAGGATGTGCGGTTTATCCGCTCTTTAGCAAGACTCGAAAGGGTCTCGGAAAAGGTCTTCTCTTCCTGACAGTTCTGACTAGCCTATCTGCCCTAGCTATAGTAGCCAACATCCTTTATTGGTCTCTTTACCAGTGGTGGGTGATGTGATAAGTTGCCTGTCTTCCTTTGGGAAGGCGGGCTTTGCCTGCATAATTCTGCAAAGGAGTATCTCATGAAAAAAACATTTATTTTCACACTTCTAACTATTTTGACATTGGGGCTTTTTCGCCCAGTCACTGCGCTAGCTGAAGAGCAGAAGCTGCCTTCGGGCATAGAGCGCAGCCAAATTGGCCAGAAGATTCAAGACTATGTCAAAGAGCACGAAAAGACAACAGCTGGTATGGCAACGGCTGTCTTTGACAAGGATGGTACCATTTATCAAGGAAATTTTGGCTATATGAACAAAGAAAAGGGAATCAAAGCCGATGATGACAGCGTCTTTGAATGGGGATCCGTGACTAAGCTGACCGTCTGGGTCTCTGTTATGCAGCTCTGGGAGCAAGGTAAGATTGACTTAGAAGAAGATATTCGCGCCTATCTGCCAGAAGGCTTTCTTAGAAATCTCCGCTATGACAAGCCCATTACTATGCTAGATCTGATGAACCATCAGTCTGGATTTGATGAAGCCCCTCTCTATATGCAAGGGGGCAAGAGTTTAGAGGATTTGCTGCTCCAATATCAGCCGGCTCAGTCCTTTGAGCCGGGTACAACGACAGCTTATTCCAACTATAGTACGGGGTTGGCTGCCTATATTGTGGAGCGAATTTCTGGGCAATCCTTTGTTGAGTATGTTCATGAGCATATCTTCCAGCCTCTGGGCATGGAGAGAACGGCCATAGCTCAAGACTTGTCTGACAATGCTTATGTCCAAGCCAAGCGCAAGGAAGTAAAAGGATATGCGACAGATGGCAGCCTGTTAGGCGATGCACTTTATGAAGTCGGCCTGTATCCAGTTGGTCGAGCCACAGGAACATTGAGTGATTTTCAAAGATTTGCTCAGGCCCTGCTGAGTCGTAAAAGTCTCTTTACTCGGTCGGAGACTTGGACAACTCTCTATTTGACAACAGCAACCTATCCTGATACAGATATTGTTCGTAATGCTCATGGCTTCTGGGCCAGTAAATTTGGCGTTACAGTGCTAGGGCACGGAGGGAATACAAATGGTTTTTCCAGCTATCTCCTGCTGGATCTGAAGGATGGTATCGGCCAGGTGATCATGACCAATCAAGGTGTGGAAGAAATTTATAATGATGGCATGCCAGAATTGATTTTCGGAAAACGTTCGACAGCCAGTGCAGAGACTCAGAAAAAGTTCGAACCTGGCTACTATCAAATCCTTCGGAATTTTAACCAAGGTCCGCTTTCTTTGTATCAGCTCTTTCCAGGTAATTTGCTTCATATGAAGAAGCCGTCTTCGGAGCGAATGGATCGTTCGTTTTGGACTATTTATAAAAGTGGAAATGGCAAAACGCGAATCGCTACTCCGGTCAGTGATTTCGAGAAAGTCCCTGACTGGGAAATCTGGACTAAGTTTAGCTTAATTGCTTTGGCTGCTCTTAGTGTCGTTTACGCTTTGGGCAATCTACTTGTGCGATCTGTGCTAGTCCTTTATCGACTGGTTTTTGGAAAAGAAAAAAGCAAGCAAAATCGAGCTTGGAAATGGTGGAACATCTTGACAGCTGCAGGAGTAGTGGCCTCAGCTGGCAATTTACTCTTGCTCCTACTTAGCTCAAGTGCAACGGATCTCAGTATCATCGCCCAGTGGCGTTATATGGCTTTTGCAGGTTTGGGACTGTTCTTAGCAGGATGTGCGGTTTATCCGCTCTTTAGAAAGACTCGAAATGGGCTCGGAAAAGGTCGTCGCTTCCTGACAGTTCTGACTAGTCTATCCGCCCTGGCCATAGTAGCTAATATCTTCTACTGGTCGCTTTACCAGTGGTGGGTGATGTAGTTTAAAAATTTTGAAACAAGAAAAGAGCCGGCTTATAAGCTGGCTCTTCGTTTGGTTTTATACATTCAGTACCTTGTCCAAGAAGTCTTTAAGACGTGGGTGCTGTGGATTGTCAAAGATTTGGTCAGGCTTGCCGTCTTCTAGGAATTCACCGTCAGCGGTAAAAATAACGCGGTTGGCTACTTGACGGGCAAAGCCCATCTCATGGGTCACAATCAGCATGGTCATACCTTGCTGGGCCAGATCCTTCATAACGTTGAGAACGTCGCCGACCATTTCAGGGTCAAGGGCAGAAGTAGGCTCGTCAAAGAGCATGATGTCTGGATTCATGGCCAGACCTCGAGCAATTGCCACCCGCTGCTTTTGACCGCCGGACAGGCTGTCTGGACTAGCATCTGCCTTATCAGCTAAGCCGACCTTTTCCAAGAGCTCCATGCCCAGCTTATCTGCTTCGGATTGAGTCAAGCGCTTATGCTCAACAGGAGCAAAGGTGATATTTTCCAGAACAGTCATGTGCGGGAAGAGGTTGAAGTGCTGGAAGACCATACCGATATTTTCACGGACCAGATCCACGTCAGTCTTCTTGTCCGTCAGATCAAAGCCGTCAACCGTGATAGTCCCGCTGGTCACTTCCTCTAGCAGGTTGAGACTGCGCAGAAAGGTTGACTTACCAGAACCGGAAGGACCGATGATGCAGACCACATCGCCCTCGTAGAATTTAGCAGTAATCCCCTTTAGGACTTCGTTTTCCCCGTAGTATTTATGAAGATCGTTCACATCGATTTTTAATTTTGCCATTACTTAATCCTCTTTTCTAAGCGTTTTGCCAAGCGGGTCAAGAGCGTGATAATGATGAGATAGAGCACAGCTAGGATAGCATACATCCGGAAACTCTGATAGTTGCGGGCGATGATGTCCTTACCCGTTTTGAAGAGTTCGGCCAGTCCAATAGCTGAGACAATCGTTGTATCCTTGAGTGCGATGACAAACTGATTGACAAAGTTTGGCAGCATAATCTTGGTTGCCTGTGGCAGGATAATCTTGCGCATGGTCTTGGAATAGGAAATCCCCAAGCTACGGCTGGCTTCCATCTGTCCAACTGGAACGGCTTGGATACCTCCGCGGACAATTTCTGCGATATAGGCGCCGGCATTGAGAGAGAGGGCGATGGTTCCTGCGACGAAAGCATTGATTGGGCTTTGTTGACCAGTCATGGATTCGATTAGGTTAGGAATCCCCCAGAAGATAAAGGCTGCCACAATCATCAGCGGAATACCACGAATGACATCGACAAAGATTTCTGCAATCCAGCGTAGCGGTTTATAAGGGCTGACGCTGAACATACCAAAGATAATCCCGATGACCATAGCAATCGCAAATGAAATCAGTGCCAAAGCAATCGTCACTCCCAGACCTTTAAGAAGTTCTTGGTAGTTGTTTTGCAGCAAGCCCCAAATAGTGGACTCATCTACAGTGGATTCCTTTTCTTCGCTAGCCAGATACTTGTCTAAAATCTCTTGGTATTTGCCACTTTCTTTGAGGTTGGCCAGTCCATTGTTAAACATCTCAATCAGCTCAGGATTGCTGCCTTTTTTGACTGCGAAAGCGACTTGGCCGCTTGGGGTGCCTTCGATAGGTGTTTTAAGCTTCTTACCTTGTTTGATAGCGTATTTGACAACGGGCTCATCATCCATCACAGCTGCGACAGAGCCAGTATTGAGACTGTCATACATGGAAGCTGCGTCTGAGAAAGTCTTGATAGAGTAGCCGTACTTGCTCTTGTTTTCCTCAAGGAAAGTCTGAGAAGCGGTACCAGTTTTGACACCGACTGTCTTGCCTTTGAGTTCTTCGTAGGACTTGATATTGCTGCTGTCCTTGACTGCCAAGATAGAGTTGGCTGTGTAGTAAGGGTCAGAATAATCAAAAGTTTTCTTACGGGCATCTGTGACAGACATACCGGCGATGATTCCGTCAGCCTGACCGGTCTGAACGCTATTAATAGCTGCATCAAAGCCAGGGTTGGTTACTTCCACGGTAAAGCCTTGGTCTTTGGCAATAGCCTTAATCAGCTCCATGTCAATCCCAGTGTATTGGTTGCTGTCATCTTGGAAGACAAAAGGAGCAAAAGACGAGTCGCTGGCAATGATATATTTGTCTTTTGTAGGAGTAGCTTTTTGACCGGCAGGAGTAGAAGTCTCTGGAACAGCTGAGTCAGAGCTGCCTTTAGAAGCCGTCCATTTATTGATGATTTCATCCAGACTGCCGTCTTCCTTCATCTGCGCCAAAGCTTCGTTAAACTCAGTAACTAAGTGCTCGTGCTTGCTGCCTTTTTTGACACCAAAAGCAAAGCTTCCTACAGCCTCACCCTTCATAGAAATTTTCAGGTTTTGGCCTTGATTGATGGCGTACTCAATGACAGGCTGATCATCCATCACTGCATCGACATCACCAGCAGAAAGGCTGTTATACATCAAGTCACCCGTGTCAAAGGTTTTGAGGGTGTAGCCGTACTTATCCTTGTACTTCTCAAGGAAGCGTTGGGCAGCTGTACCGGTTTTGACACCGACTTTCTTTCCTTTCAGCTGTTCATATTTGCTGATGGTGTTTGCCTTGGTCGTCGCGATAACGACCTTAGTGTCATAGTAGGTATCAGACATGGTAAAGACTTTTTCGCGCTCGCTTGTCTTGGTCATACCAGCCATGATGGCATCCGCCTGGCCAGCTTGGACTGCATTGACAGCTGCATCGAAGCCCGGGAAGCTCATGTCAATGTCCCAGCCTTTGATTTCTGCGACCTTGTTGATGATATCAACGTCAATCCCCTTGTAAGTCTGATCAGAATCTTTAAATTCAAATGGTGCGTAAGCAGTATCGGATACGATTTTGACTGTATCTGCCTGGGCTGTCGCCCCTAACGCAAAAAATGGAAATAATGTTAGCAAAACTGCTAAGAATTTTTTCTTCATTTTCTTCCTCCTTTTTAGCATTCTAGCATTATAGCAAAAAATCACTGATTAGGCAAATTTCTCCTGTTTTTATGTTAGGTTTTCTGACATATAAACTCTGAATTTCTCGCAAAAATAGCCGCAACTTTTCTTTGTTCTTAGAGCAAAGTCTGCTATACTGGAAATAAATGAAAGCAAGGATAGAATGAGGTTCTTATGAAAAAATCACGTATCTTGGACGGAGTCAATCAAGCTCGCTTTGTCCCTCCCTATCTGTTGTCGCTAGTGCTAGCAGTTGTTTTCGTGCAAGGAGGACAACAATTGGCCTATCTGGCTTTGGAGCCAATTTCGGCTGGCCTCAGTCTTATGCTAGGTTTCTTAGGGCAAGGAGGATTCTTTGAAATCTTCTTCAATTTTGCCCTGCCTTTTCTCTTGTTCGGCTTTGTATTTATGATACTGGCTCTCTTTCTTTGGGTGCGCTGGGCTGAAGGACGGCCGCTCGCGACTCTAGGCTTTGTCAAAAAAGGAAGCTTGGTGGAGCTAGTCAAAGGATTTGCAGTAGGTTTTCTTCTCTTTAGTTTAGTCGCTCTGCTTATGCTGTTGAGCGGAGCTGGCTCTTTCGAATGGGGACAGCTGACACTGGAACCTTTTCTCTATATCTTGATTTTGCTTCCGCTTTGGATGATTCAGGGTGGAGCAGAAGAGCTAGTGACACGGGCTTGGCTGCTGCCAGTTGCTGTCAAAAAGACCAACCTGCCCATCGGTTTGCTGACTTCGAGCCTGCTCTTTGCACTTTTGCACCTTGGCAATCCAGATATTGGTATTCTTCCCATTCTTAACATTGCTTTATTTGGCCTCTTTGCAAGCCTCTATCTGCTCCGGACGGACAATGTCTGGGGGATTATAGGACTTCATGCTGCTTGGAACTTTAGCCAAGGCAATATCTACGGTTTCAGCGTTAGTGGTACTGGTGTGGACGCGGCAGTCCTGAACTTTATTCCAAAGTCAGAATGGAACTGGTTGACTGGTGGAGCTTTCGGCGCTGAAGCCTCTGTTTTCAGCTCGCTCATTCTCTTGATGGCTGTCCTCTATTTGATTCTCAAGATGAAAAAAGACGGTAGTTTGACTGAGTTAGTGGAAAAGAACTAGAAACAGTACGAACGGTTCTCTTTTGCTCATCCTAAAATAATATGCTATAATAAAGTAAAACAAGGAAAGGAATGTGTATATGTTTAAATCTCGTATGTTGGATGCTATCAAGCAATCGCGTTATATTCCGCCGATTTGGTTGGCTATCTTGATTGCTATAGGTTTTGTTTATGTAGGTCGTTTTGCTGGAATGTTCGGAATGTTTCCGATTGGGCTTGTTATTGGTATTTTGTTCCGTGCGACAAACCCCACTGGAGGCCAAGCAGCACTTATGGAATTTTTCCGTCACTATAGTCTATTTTTTGAACTATTTACTTTCTTTTTTATCGCTCTTACTGTCTTTCTCTGGGTTCGATATCGTGAGAAGCGTCCTTTTTCTAGTCTGGGATTTTATAAACAGGACTGGTTCAAAAATCTCCTTAAAGGCTTCCTTATTGGAGCGGTTCAGTTTTCACTGGTTGTTGTCTTGCTCTTGGTAACGGGGACAGGCAGTCTGACATTTGGTCAGCTTAACTTGCAGTCTTTGATTTTTGTTGTAGCTATCATTCCTTTCTGGATTCTCCAAGGTGGGACAGAAGAGCTAGTGACGCGTGGTTGGCTCTTTCCAGCAGTTAGCGCTAAGTCAAATATCTTCATTGGTATCTTGATTTCTAGCGCTCTATTTGGGGCTCTGCACCTCTTTAATCCTGGTGTGACCGTTCTTTCTATTGTCAATATCATACTAGACGGTATCTTTGCTTGTTTCCTTATGCTCAAGTATGACAATATGTGGGTACTGGCTGGTATGCATGGCGCTTGGAATTTTGTGCAAGGAAATATCTATGGTATTCAGGTCAGTGGTCAAGGAGCATCTACCTCAATTTTGAACTATAGCTCACAATCTTCTGTGGATTTGCTATCCGGTGGGGCTTTTGGTGCTGAAGGATCTATTTTTGCCAGTATCGTCCTGATTGGCTGCATTGCCTATCTTTACTGGTCACTCAAGAAAGAAAATCGCCTGCCTCAGGCGCTGATCTTTAAGAAATAACCATTTCGCCCAGTTGAGCTGGGCCTTTTTTATGTCTTTAAATGAAATGTGTGACCTGGGACAGACGATGGTAGAATTGCGGGCCACTAGCTCACACCCAAATCCAGAGAAAATAGGGCAAATATGGTAAAATGATAGAAGCACAATTTAAGGAATAAAAGATGATTAACAGAATAACAGATAATAAATTTGAATTGGTTTCCAAGTACGAGCCTTCAGGTGACCAGCCTCAAGCTATCGAGCAGCTGGTGGATAACATCGAGGGGGGCGAGAAGGCCCAGATTCTCATGGGGGCGACTGGTACTGGTAAGACCTATACCATGAGTCAGGTTATCGCTCAGGTCAACAAGCCGACTCTGGTTATCGCCCATAATAAAACGCTGGCCGGCCAGCTTTATGGTGAGTTCAAGGAGTTCTTTCCCAATAACGCTGTGGAATATTTCGTTTCCTACTATGATTATTACCAGCCTGAGGCCTATGTGCCTTCCAGCGATACTTATATCGAAAAGGATAGCTCGGTCAATGACGAGATTGACAAGCTCCGTCACTCAGCGACTTCTGCCCTCTTGGAGCGCAATGACGTGATTGTCGTGGCTTCGGTCTCTTGTATCTACGGTCTGGGTTCGCCTAAGGAATACTCTGATAGCGTGGTTAGCCTACGTCCTGGACTAGAGATTTCTCGTGACAAGTTGCTTAATGATTTGGTAGATATCCAGTTTGAGCGCAATGACATTGACTTTCAGCGGGGGAAATTCCGGGTTCGAGGCGATGTGGTGGAGATATTCCCAGCTTCTCGTGATGAGCATGCCTTTCGGGTAGAGTTTTTCGGAGATGAAATTGACCGGATTCGTGAGGTTGAAGCCTTGACAGGTCGAGTCTTGGGTGAGGTGGACCATTTGGCCATCTTCCCGGCCACTCACTTCGTGACCAATGAAGACCACATGGAAGTAGCCATTGCCAAGATTCAGGCCGAGCTGGAGGAGCAGCTTACTATCTTTGAGAAGGAAGGCAAGCTGCTGGAAGCCCAGCGCTTGAAGCAGCGCACGGAGTACGATATCGAAATGCTGCGTGAAATGGGCTATACAAACGGCGTTGAGAACTATTCTCGCCACATGGATGGTCGAAGCGAAGGAGAGCCTCCTTATACCCTTCTGGACTTTTTCCCTGATGATTTCTTGATTATGATTGATGAGAGTCACATGACCATGGGACAGATTCGGGGTATGTACAATGGCGACCGCTCTCGTAAGGAGATGCTGGTTAATTATGGTTTCCGCTTGCCGTCTGCCTTGGACAACCGTCCGCTGCGCCGAGAAGAATTTGAAAGCCATGTTCACCAGATTGTCTATGTATCGGCTACGCCGGGAGACTATGAAAATGAACAGACGGACACTGTTATTGAGCAGATTATCCGGCCGACAGGCCTTCTGGATCCAGAGGTGGAAGTCCGCCCAACTATGGGACAAATTGACGACCTTTTGGGTGAAATTACTGCGCGTGCAGAGAAGAATGAGCGGACCTTTATCACAACCTTGACCAAGAAGATGGCGGAAGACTTGACGGACTACTTCAAGGAAATGGGTGTCAAGGTCAAGTACATGCACTCGGATATCAAGACCTTGGAACGGACCGAGATTATTCGAGACCTGCGCTTGGGTGTCTTTGACGTTCTGGTTGGGATTAACCTGCTGCGCGAGGGAATTGACGTGCCGGAGGTTAGTCTGGTGGCAATTCTTGATGCGGACAAGGAAGGTTTTCTGCGCAATGAACGTGGTCTGATCCAGACCATTGGACGGGCAGCTCGCAACAGCGAGGGGCATGTTATCATGTATGCGGATACTATGACCCAGTCCATGCAGCGAGCTATTGATGAAACTGCCCGCCGTCGGGCAATCCAGATGGCATATAATGAAGAGCATGGCATTGTACCGCAGACCATCAAGAAAGAAATCCGAGACCTGATCAGTGTGACCAAGGCTGCCCTGCCAGACAAGGAAGAAACAGTCGAAATCGAAAGCCTCAACAAGCAAGAGCGCAAGGACATGATCAAGAAGCTAGAAGGTCAGATGCAAGAAGCTGCCGGCCTTCTCGACTTCGAGCTGGCCGCACAGATTCGCGATATGATTCTGGAAATAAAGGCGATGGATTGAGGGATAAATATGATCTGTTTAAGAAAACTAGTGGAAGAAGATTTAATGCCTTTGTGGGAGATTGCTTATTCGCATCCCAATCCAATTTGGAAACAGTATGATGCACCTTACTTTGATCATTATCAGTATTTTCCAAATTTTGAAGAGTTTAAACTACAAAAATCAGAATATTTTCTAAATAACTCGAATCGTTTAGGAATTTTTGTAGATTGTAAACTAGTTGGAACTGTTTCACGTTATTGGGAATGCCAGCAAACAAGATGGATGGAATTAGGAATTGATATCTATGAGAGTGAATACTGGAATGCTGGCATAGGAAGAAATGCTATGTTGCAGTGGATAGATAGGACCTTTCAGGATTATTTAGAGCTAGAACATTTGGGTTTGACGACATGGTCAGGAAATTTTAGTATGATGAAATTGGCTGAAAAATTAAGAATGAAAAAAGAAGCTCATATTCCAAAAGTTCGTTATTATCAAGGTGTTTATTTTGATAGTATTAAATACGGCATTTTGAGAGAAGAATGGGAGAAAACAAATGGTCATCACAATCAAAGCAATGGAAACAGCTGAGGAGATAGAAAGTAAATCCTTCGTTCATTGGCAAACGTGGCGAGAATCTTATGATGAGATTTTGCCTGCGGAATTTCAAGAGCAGATGACTTTGGATAAGTGCCGGTTTTATACTCAAAAGTATCCTGAAAATACCTTGATTGCCTTGGATGATGCTAAAGTGGTCAGCTTTGTTAGCTACGGTGATTTTCGAGATTCAGCTAGGATAGCTGGTGAAATTTTCGCCTTGTATGTCTTAAAAGATTATTATGGCAAGGGTATAGGACAGCAGTTAATGCAGGCTTCTTTTGCTGCTTTGGATGGTTATCAAGAGATTATATTATGGGTTTTAGAAGATAACAAACGTGCCATCGCCTTTTATGAAAAAATGGGTTTTGTTTTTGACGGCGAGGAAAAGGTCATTGACCTAGGAAAAGCCATGAAAGAAAAACGGATGGTTTACATTAGAAACTCTAACAGTTAGTTTGGAAATAATAGATATATTTTTAAGGAGCACCACATGCGTTATGCACTTTTACTCCGTGGCATCAATGTCGGCGGGAAAAACAAGGTCATTATGGCTGATTTGAAGAAAGATTTAGCTGGGTTGGGGTTTGAAAATCCAGTTTCCTACATTAACAGCGGCAACCTCTTCTTTGATAGCGAGGAGCAGGAGGAGAGGATTCGGGAGATCTTGTCGGCTTATTTCAGTCAGTCTTACGATTTCCCTCTGCCTTTTGTCCTTGTCAGCTCTGCCATGCTTGAAAAAGAAACAGCAAATCTGCCTACTTGGTGGCAGGATGAAACAGCCTTTCGGCGAGATGTTCTCTTTTATCTGCCAGAAGTAGACAGGGAAAGTGTTCAAGAGCTAGCAGGCAGTTGGGCTAATGACAAGGAGCAGCTGCATTTTGGCCAGACGGCTTTCTTTTATAGCAATGCTGACCAAGCGGACTATCTCAAGTCCAACTACCATAAGAAACTGCTCAAGTCTAGTTTCTACAAGCAACTGACTATTCGAAATGGCAAGACTTTCCAGAAGATTGTGGAGTTGGTGAATGAGTAGTAAGACCAAAAAGAAAAATAAAAACAAGAGAAAAGTAAAAGCTCAGGGAAACAAGTTTATCCTTTGGTTGGAAAAACATTGGATAGTAGAAGCTCTTTTAGGTTATATATTCTTTATAATGGTTGCGATTGGAGTGGGATTTTTAACATTTGGAAATAAGTCTATTCCGGGTCCGCTTCGTGAGTTTAAATATATTAGCCCTTTATATTTAAATTTGACACTTTTGATTGTTCTCCCATATTATTCCTGGTTTGGAAGTCTAAGAGAAGAAGGGTTCAACACACTAAAAGGTTTTTCAGAATTTTTTCTTTATCTTAATGGTCTAGTTTTTCTTTTGCATTATTTTGTAGGAATAGAATTAGAAGACGGAGAGGGGGTTCTGCCACCATTGTGGAACCTGAATCCTCGCTATGTTTGGTTTCCGATTGCTACCTATCTAATCTTTTTCTTTATACCAGCATTAACGATGTTGATTTTGAAATATAATGAAATAAAGAGGAAAAAACATGACCAAAGAAAATCTCTCTAAGTTATTTTCATTTAAAACACTCTATCTGGCCTTGTTAACCTTTGTCATTCTTCATTTGATTTTGTTAGCTTTTGGTCTATCCTTTACTCCGGTTTTGTGGAATACTTGGTTTTTTATTCTTTGTTTGACCTTCTTTATCCATTCTTGGATAGTCTTTTTTAGGATAAGAGATTTTCATTGGTATCACCTCATTTTTGAATTATTCAGTGCACTAGTGGCACTTTATCTTTGGTTTTCGGCATTCTTTGCTTTGTCAATCATTCCGAATACTGCCATGCCCATCAATATAGACTATCATATACAAGATAAAGAAATCATTATTGTCAGAGGTTTTGTGGTTCATAGTACCTATGAGCATCATGAATTGATTAATCCCTTTGTCATGAAGTTAGAAGTGAAATATAATGAAGATATGTTTTAATAACTTAGAAAGCGAGTGAATCCATGTCCCGTGCCCAAGAAACAATCCTAACAAACATCTGCCTTGTTGAAGATAAGGCGCGAGGTAAAGTCCTAATGCAGTATCGCTCTCCTGAGCGCTATCGTTGGTCTGGATATGCTTTCCCAGGTGGGCATATTGAGAAGGGTGAGTCTCTCCATGATTCAGTTGTCCGTGAGATTTTAGAGGAAACGGGTTTGACTATAACTCATCCGAAATTGGTTGGGGTTAAGAACTGGCATACGGATGAAGGGATTCGCTACATCGTCTTTTGTTACAAAGCGACTGAATTTTCTGGTCAGATTCATTCGACAGAAGAGGGCAAGATTTCTTGGGTAGACAAGGAGACCCTGCCACAGCTGGACTTGGCCTACGATATGCTTGAACTCCTCCGTATGATGGAAGATGAGGAACTGTCAGAATATTACTATCACGAGCGGATCGAAGGTGGCTGGCGCAAGAGTATGTATTAAAAAATGTTTCCTTTTGTGTCTGAAGTGCAAAGATAGAAAGGTGGATGACTGTCATGATTTCATTATGGATTGCTATTGTTGCATTTTTTCTTTTGGGCTTAAACTATTTTTTTCCTTCTAGAAATGCTGGATTCGGTTTGAGATTTCCATTTGCTTTTCATACTTTAAAAGGATGGAAGCAGAGCCAATCTAGGTTTTATAGATCAGTGATTTTGCTTAATTTGCTCATTTTTCTTTATTCTTTGTACACAGA
Organism: Streptococcus sanguinis; assembly: GCF_050220005.1. Lineage (GTDB taxonomy): Bacteria > Bacillota > Bacilli > Lactobacillales > Streptococcaceae > Streptococcus > Streptococcus sanguinis_Z. The sequence goes on along the minus strand of NZ_CP071413.1, from coordinate 1,345,307 downwards.
TTTAAACGAGAATAGGGTCTTGGCCTTGTCAATTATTAGTATTGTATTTTCTGGGATATTAATTTTTTTAATTTCTTTTAAAGAATAGTTTGATTGTTTTATCAGTGATTTTTATAGCGACTATCTATCATTTGAAAGCCGGTTGGCGCAAAAGTATGTACTAAAAAGACTGACTAGGTTGGGACCTAATCAGTCTTTTTCTTGCTTGTTATTTATCCTGTAAAAATCCTAGGTCTCTCAAGGCAGCTTCTACATAGTCCAAATCCTGCTGGGAGTCGGCTTGTACTAGGTGATAGTGAACTCCATCTATCAGCTCAGATAAGGGGCGAAAGGCACAGGATGCGACTTGTTGGAGAAAATGCTGGACATCTCGGCGGCAGGTCAGCTTCAGGTAAGTCTGAATTTCGCCGTAAACCGGGTGCTCAATCAAAATAGTCTGCACGCGGCCGCCATTATCCACGATAGCCAGCAGCTCGGCCTCCATATCCTCAGCCCCATGCTGAACCTTGAAGAGCTGATGGACAGCAGCATTTTCTTGGCGGTCTTTATAAAGATAGCCACGATTGGTTGAGAGGATGGGGGCACCATCAGCCCGTAAGAGGGCAATATCTTGCACGATAATCTGTCTGGTCACATGGAAATGCTCCGCCAGTGACTGGCCATTGAGGGCAGCAGATGATGTTTTCAAAAGGTCTAATAGTTCTTCTCGTCTTTGCTTGGTCATAGCTTCATTGTAAACCAAAAGTCAGGAATCTTCAAGCTCTAGCGAATCTTTTTCAGCGCTTTATAGATGAACTTAGCAATGACAAAGTCGACCATGCTATGAATGACCGTACCAAGTCCAACCAGACCAAATAAGATATAGAAAGCATTAGCAGGATAGGCAGACGTTGTGTAAAAGAGGATGCAGACGACCACTTCGCCAAAGGCATGAATCAAGGCTAGTAGGAAATTAAATATCCAAGTCTTCTTCTGGCTGTCCAGTGTGTCTGGGTTCTTTTGCAGATAAAGAGCGCCGATGCTAGCGAAGAGCAAGTGGGAAAGAGCTCTAAGCGTGATAATAAAAGGAAGTCCAGACATTCCAAATCCAATAGCAGAACCAATCACGACAATAACCGTCATGAGAGGGGAGATAAACATAGCCAGAAAGATAGCGACGTGGCTGGCTAAGGTGAAGGAAGCGGGCGGAATGACAATTTTAATTGGCATAACTAGTGGGATAACAATAGCTAGTGCAGTCAAAAAAGCGGTCAGTGTCATAAACTGATTTTTAGATCTTGGTTTCATAGTGACTCCTTTTTATCTGTATATACACTAGTATAGTACACTGTTTTTGCTGAAAGGTCAAGACATATAAAAATCCTAAAAGAGATTTGTCAAAATGCTCAAAATAGCTTATACTAGAAAGGTATGGAAATAGGAGAAAACTAGATTTTTAGGATTTAGTTGACCTTCACATGGCTTAGTGTTCTGCTGGATTTGAAAAATGAAAGAAGAGCTTAATCATATATAGAAGGCTGGTATGGGAATTTAGCAGCCTTGACTAGAAATGGAGAAGAAAATGAACAACTTACCAAACTGCCCCAAATGTAATTCAGAGTATGTCTACGAAGATGGAACGCTCTTGGTCTGCCCAGAGTGCGCCTATGAGTGGAATCCAGCTGAGGTCCAAGAAGCAGAAGAAGGCCCAGTTGCAATCGATGCTAATGGCAATAAGCTGGCTGATGGCGATACAGTTACCTTGATTAAGGACCTGAAAGTCAAAGGAGCACCCAAAGATCTCAAGCAGGGAACGCGCGTGAAAAATATCCGCATCGTAGAAGGCGACCATAATATTGACTGTAAGATTGACGGCTTCGGTGCGATGAAGCTCAAGTCAGAGTTTGTTAAGAAAATTTGAGGTCTCTATGAATCGTCGTTTTATCTTAATTTATCGAATTATTCTTTTTATCCTGGCCTTTTTGGGTGTGTATCTGGAAATCACTAAGTATGGCGTAGGTATGCTCATGTACTATACGGTTTTGTCCAATCTCTTGGTCCTGCTTTTTACGGGCTATCTGGTCTATCTGATGACGAGACCTGGCGATGCTTGGAAAACGCCGAAAATCTTGCGAATCAAGGGCGGGGTGACCATGTCCATCATGATTACTTGCGTCGTTTACCACCTCTTGCTGGCTCCCATTGCGACAGATTTTTACCGTTTAGAGAATTTTCTTTGTCATTATATAGTCCCCTTGGCTTTTCTTCTAGATACAGTAATCTTTGACAAATCGCGTCAGTACCGCTGGTTTGATCCGATTTCTTGGACAAGTGTGCCTTTGGTCTACATGGCCTTTGCTCTCTTTAATGGCTTTTTCCTGAAAATAAACATTCCAAGATCCAAGGACAATCCATTTCCTTACTTTTTCCTCAATGTCTTTAAGAAAGGTTGGCCTTATGTCATCCAGATGTGTCTGATTATTTTTGCGGCCTACCTAATCTTTGGTTTTGTCTTTTACGGGATAAAGTCCATCTCTTCCTCAAAGAAGAAGACTTCTTAAAGACATGTACTTGTAGATAAAAAACAGATTTCACTAATCCTTATCCAGTTAAGCAGAAAAAATACAATTTTTTCTTGAAATAGTTTTGAAATTGTGATATAGTATAAAAAATTAAATAATCCTTTAATTCTATCCAGAGAGATAGACAAGGAGCAAGTAAAAAGATGGGTGGAGTGTAAGCAAGTGCGTCTTGTTTTAGCTTGCCTGACTAGATTTTTCTAAAGTCTCCTTGTAATAAGGAGACTTTTTCTTGTTTGAGGAGGAAAGAATGAAAACAAAAGAAGTTGTCGATGACATCACCATGAATCGCGCGATTACGCGGATTACCTATGAAATCATCGAGCGCAACAAGGACTTAAATCAAGTGGTCTTGGCTGGGATTAAGACCCGTGGGGTTCACTTGGCTCACCGGATTCAGAAGCGGTTGGCTCAGTTGGAGAATATCGATATTCCAGTCGCTGAAGTAGACACTAAGCCTTTTCGTGATGATATCAAGGTTGAAGAAGATACGACAGTGATTCCAGTAGATATTACCGACCGTCAAGTAATCCTGATTGACGATGTCCTCTACACAGGCCGGACCATCCGAGCGGCTATTGACAATCTGGTCAGTCATGGACGGCCCTCTCGGGTTGGTCTGGCTGTCTTGGTTGACCGAGGTCACCGCGAGCTGCCCATTCGGGCAGACTATGTCGGAAAGAACATTCCGACTAGCCAAACTGAGGAGATTGTTGTTGAGATGACCGAGACAGACGGTCAAGATCGCGTTTTGATTATGGGGGAGTAATTAGCTAAATGAGTCAAGATGTTAAGTATGATGTGCATGATATGCCAAAGCCAGGTCTGCTTTTAGGACTATCCTTTCAGCACTTGTTCGCCATGTTTGGGGCGACAGTTTTGGTACCAATTCTGGTCGGAATTGACCCAGCGGTAGCTCTTTTTTCCAGCGGTCTGGGGACATTGGCCCATCTGACTGTTACCAAGTACAAGATTCCAGCCTACATGGGATCCAGCTTTGCTTATATCGCAGCAATGCAGATGCTGATGAAGACAGATGGTATCGGAGCGGTAGCTCAGGGAGCCATCACCGGTGGTTTGGTTTATTTCATCGTAGCCCTGATTGTCAGGTTTGCTGGCAATGCTTGGATTGACAAGGTGCTGCCGCCAGTAGTGGTAGGACCCATCATAATGGTCATCGGTCTGAGCTTGGCTGGAACAGCTGTTAGCGATGTGATGAATAAGACTGCAGCTAATGGCGAAAAGGTTTATGATTTGACCTACTTCATTATTGGTATGGTTACTCTCTTGGCAGTCATTCTCTTTAATATCTATGGTAAGAAGATTGTGGGAATTATCCCAGTCTTGCTAGGCCTGATAGTTGGCTATATCTTTAGCTTGATTCTAGGAGCCGTGACTGGGCAGGAAATCGTCTCTTTTGCCAAGGTAGGAGAAGCTTCTTGGTTCCACCTTCCGCCAATGAGCCTGCCTTTCTTGGACTATGATGTGAAATTTTATCCTAGTGCGATTTTAACTATGGCGCCTATCGCCTTTGTAACTATGACAGAGCATTTCGGCCATGTTATGGTACTAAATAGCTTGACAGGAAAGGACTTCTTCAAGGATCCAGGACTGGACAAGACCTTGACTGGTGATGGTCTGGCTCAGATTATTGCAGGGCTTTTCGGAGCACCGCCAGTGACTAGCTACGGAGAGAATATCGGAGTTATGGCGCTCAATAAAATCTACAGCGTCTATGTCATTGCAGGTGCAGCAGTCCTGGCTATTGTCATGAGCTTTGTGGGTAAGGTCTCAGCCTTACTCCAATCCATCCCGAGTCCTGTGCTGGGTGGTATTTCCATCGCCCTCTTTGGGGTAATTGCTTCTAGTGGTCTCAAGATTCTGATTGAAGCACAGACCAACTTTGACAATAAAAAGAATCTCTTGATTGCCAGTGTCATCTTGGTATCTGGTATCGGTGGTCTGACCTTGCAGCTCTCGGGTCTGCAAATCTCAGGAGTTGCCTTGTCAACTATTCTGGGAATTGTCCTCTATCTTGTCCTGCCTGAGCCCAAGGATTGAGCTAGGTGCTAAATCATTAACTTTCGTTCAAAAATAGCTTGCTCTCAGAGCGACTTTACTTGCAGCACTCTGGAAGCCCTCATTCTTTCATAAAGGAGAATTACATCATGTCATCCAATCAAATCGCTCTTAAGAACCTCGTTTCTATGGAAACTCTGTCAAATGAAGAAGTTATGGCCTTGATTAAACGCGGAATCGAATTTAAAAATGGCGCTAAAGTCCATTATGATGAGCAGCATATCGTGTCTAACCTATTCTTTGAACCTTCGACTCGTACCCACAAGGCCTTTGAAGTAGCAGAGTTGAAGTTAGGTTGCGATCTTCTGGACTTTGATGTCAAGACCAGCTCAGTCAACAAAGGAGAAACCTTGTATGATACTATCCTGACAATGTCTGCCCTAGGCGTTGATGTCTGTGTCATTCGCCACCCAGAAGTAGATTATTACAAAGAGCTAGTTGAAAGTCCAACTATTACGACTTCCATTGTTAACGGAGGAGACGGTTCTGGTCAGCATCCTAGCCAGAGCTTGCTGGACCTGATGACTATTTACCAAGAGTTTGGTCGCTTTGAAGGCCTCAAGGTTGCGATTGCTGGTGACTTGGACCATTCGCGCGTGGCTAAGTCAAATATGCAGATTCTCAAGCGCTTGGGTGCAGAGCTCTACTTTGCTGGTCCGGAAGAATGGCGGAGCCAAGAATTTGCGGACTATGGTAAGTTTGTCACTATTGATGAGGTGATTGATCAAGTGGATGTCATGATGTTCCTGCGCGTGCAGCATGAGCGCCATGACTACGAGTCCATCTTTTCTAAAGAAAATTACCACAGATTGCATGGGCTGACTCAAGAGCGTTATGACCGCATGAAAGATACGGCGATTCTGATGCATCCGGCTCCAGTTAACCGTGATGTAGAAATTGCGGATCATCTGGTCGAAGCACCAAAATCACGTATCGTTGAACAAATGACCAACGGCGTCTTTGTCAGAATGGCTATTATCGAAGCAGTTCTGAAAGGCCGTCAATAATCTCGGACAGTAGGCCGGGAGTGGGTGAAGCTGTGTGAAGCAATCCCACTCCCTATTATTATATGTTGATGTGGAGGGTCGACAGGCAGTCTGCATCTTGGACAGGAGGGAAGAATGACAAAGAGACTTTTAATATTAGAAAACGGCATGATTTTCGAAGGGGAAGCTTTTGGAGCGGATCTTTTTGTGACAGGTGAAATCGTCTTTAACACAGGCATGACTGGCTATCAGGAATCGATTACGGACCAGTCTTACAATGGCCAGATTTTGACCTTTACCTATCCCTTGGTTGGAAATTATGGTGTCAATCGGGACGACTATGAATCCATTCTGCCGACCTGTAAGGGAGTGGTGGTCTATGAGTATGCACGCCGTGCCAGCAATTGGCGCCAGCAATTGTCTTTGGATGAGTTCCTCAAAATCAAGAAGATACCAGGCATTTCGGGAATTGATACAAGGGCGCTAACCAAGATTATCCGCCAGCATGGAACTATGCGGGCGACCATTGCCAATGCGGATGATAGTATTGAGCATTTGCAAGACCAGCTGCAGGCTACAGTTCTGCCGACTGATAACATCAAGCAGGTGTCTACCAAGCAGTCTTATCCAGCTCCGGGAACGGGTCGCAGCGTGGTATTAGTGGACTTCGGTCTCAAGCATTCTATCCTGCGGGAGTTAGCCAAACGCAACTGTAGTGTGACAGTAGTACCTTATGATACCAGAGCTGAGGAAATTCTCCAGCTCAATCCTGACGGCGTCATGCTGTCCAATGGACCGGGAAATCCGGAAGATGTGCCGGAGGCTCTGGACATGATTCGTGGTGTTCAGGGCAAGATTCCAATTTTTGGGATCTGTATGGGACATCAGCTCTTCTCCATGGCTAACGGTGCCAAGACGCATAAGATGAAGTTCGGTCACCGTGGCTTCAACCATGCGGTGCGTGAGATTGCGACAGGCCGAGTTGACTTTACCAGTCAAAATCACGGCTATGCAGTCAGTCGTGAGGATTTGCCAGAATGTCTAATTGTGACTCATGAAGAAATCAATGATAAGTCTGTCGAAGGTGTGCGCCATCGGGACTATCCAGCTTTTTCTGTGCAGTTCCACCCGGATGCTGCGCCGGGACCGCATGATGCAGATTATCTCTTTGATGAGTTTATGGAAATGATGGATGCCCATCAGGCTTACTAGGAAGCAAGATTGAGAGGTGCACTATGCCAAAACGTAAAGATATTCAGAAAATTATGGTCATCGGTTCTGGTCCGATTGTTATTGGTCAGGCTGCGGAGTTTGACTATGCTGGGACTCAGGCTTGCCTGTCCTTGAAAGAAGAGGGCTACAGTGTCGTGTTGGTTAATTCTAATCCAGCGACCATCATGACGGACAAGGAAATTGCAGACCGAGTTTATATCGAGCCTATCACGCTGGAGTTTGTTGCGCGGATTTTGCGTAAAGAGCGCCCGGATGCTCTTCTGCCTACTTTGGGCGGCCAGACCGGACTCAATATGGCCATGGAATTATCAAAGTCAGGGCTTTTAGAAGAGCTGGGAGTGGAACTCTTGGGGACAAAGCTGTCAGCCATTGACCAAGCGGAAGACCGGGATCTCTTCAAGCAGCTGATGGAAGAGTTAGGCCAGCCCATCCCTGAGTCAGAAATTGTCAATACAGTTGATGAAGCACTGGAATTTGCGGCTGGCATCGGCTATCCAGTCATTGTCCGTCCGGCATTTACACTGGGAGGAACTGGCGGCGGTATCTGTAGCAATGAGGAAGAGCTGCAGGAAATCGCAGAAAACGGCCTCAAACTCTCTCCGGTTACTCAGTGTCTGATTGAGCGCTCCATAGCAGGCTTTAAGGAAATCGAATACGAAGTCATGCGGGATGGCGCCGACAATGCGCTGGTCGTATGTAATATGGAAAACTTTGATCCAGTCGGCATCCACACAGGTGATTCTATCGTTTTTGCACCTAGTCAGACTATCTCAGACTATGAATACCAGATGCTGCGGGACGCCAGTCTCAAGATTATTCGAGCGCTGAAGATTGAGGGCGGCTGTAATGTGCAGCTGGCTCTGGACCCGTATAGCTTTAAGTACTATGTCATTGAGGTCAATCCGCGGGTTTCTCGCTCATCAGCCCTAGCCTCTAAGGCGACTGGCTATCCGATTGCCAAGTTGGCGGCGAAAATCGCAGTCGGACTTACATTGGATGAAATCATCAATCCAGTGACAGGCTCTACCTATGCTATGTTTGAGCCGGCTCTGGACTATGTAGTCGCTAAGATTCCACGCTTTCCATTTGATAAATTTGAGCAGGGTGAGCGACGTTTGGGAACCCAGATGAAGGCGACAGGGGAAGTCATGGCTATCGGCCGCAATATTGAGGAGAGTCTGCTCAAGGCCTGCCGCTCTCTGGAAGTTGGTGTGGACCACAACGAGTTGCCTGCTCTCAGTCAAGTAAGCGATGACGAGCTGATGAGGAAGATTGTCAAGGCGCAAGACGACCGGCTTTTCTATATCTCAGAGGCTATTCGTCGTGGTTATAGTCCGGATGAAATTGCCGAACTGACCAAGATTGATGTCTTTTTCCTAGATAAGCTGCTCCATATTTACGAAATCGAGCAGGAACTGGCCAGTCATATCGGAGATAGTTATGTGCTCAAGAAAGCAAAACAAAATGGCTTTGCGGATACTAAGATTGCTACCTTGTGGGGTATGACAGCTGAGCAGGTGCGTCGCATGCGGCAGGAGCAGAAGATTGTGCCGGTTTACAAGATGGTAGATACCTGTGCTGCTGAGTTCGAGTCTGCGACGCCTTATTTCTATTCCACCTATGGCTTTGAAAATGAATCTGTCAAATCCAGCAAGGAATCTGTTCTGGTGCTGGGCTCTGGTCCTATCCGAATCGGGCAGGGAGTTGAGTTTGACTATGCGACCGTCCATTCTGTAAAAGCTATTCAGGCAGCTGGCTATGAAGCGATTATCATGAACAGCAATCCGGAGACTGTATCGACTGACTTTTCTGTCTCTGACAAGCTCTACTTTGAGCCGCTGACCTTTGAAGATGTCATGAATGTCATTGAGCTGGAGCAGCCTAAAGGGGTTATCGTTCAGTTTGGTGGGCAGACAGCCATTAATCTGGCAGAGCCACTGTCCAAGGCTGGTGTTAAGATTCTAGGTACCCAAGTGGCGGACTTGGATCGGGCTGAGGATCGGGATCTCTTTGAGCAAGCTCTGAAGGAGCTGGATATTCCGCAGCCGCCAGGTCAGACGGCCACTAATGAAGGGGAGGCAGTAGAGGCTGCTCGTAAGATTGGCTTCCCCGTTCTGGTACGGCCTTCCTATGTCTTGGGTGGCCGTGCCATGGAAATCGTAGAAAACGAAGCAGATCTACGCTCTTATATGCGGACAGCGGTTAAGGCCAGTCCAGACCATCCGGTTTTGGTGGATTCTTACATTGTCGGTGATGAGTGTGAGGTAGATGCTATTTCCGATGGCCGTCAGGTCTTGATTCCAGGAATTATGGAGCATATCGAGCGGGCAGGAGTTCACTCAGGAGATTCCATGGCGGCCTATCCGCCACAAACCCTATCGCAGAAAGTCAAAGATACCATTGCAGACTATACCAAGCGTTTGGCTCTGGGACTGAACTGTATAGGCATGATGAATATTCAGTTCGTCATCAAGGATGAGCAGGTCTATGTCATTGAGGTCAATCCACGGGCCAGCCGGACTGTTCCTTTCTTGTCCAAGGTGACCGATATTCCAATGGCGCAAGTAGCGACTCGTTTGATTCTTGGGGAAACTTTGGCAGAGCTGGGCTATAAAGATGGTCTTCATCCAGAAAGTTCCATGGTTCATATCAAGGCGCCAGTCTTCTCCTTTACCAAGCTGGCGAAGGTCGACAGTCTTTTGGGACCTGAAATGAAGTCTACTGGTGAAGTCATGGGCAGTGACCGAACCTTAGAAAAAGCACTCTACAAGGCTTTTGAGGCTTCCTATCTCCATCTGCCAAACTTTGGAAATATCGTCTTTACTATTGCAGGCGATAGCAAGAAAGAAGCCTTGCAGCTGGCTCAGCGTTTTGCCAGTATTGGCTATGGTATCTGGGCAACCAAGGGAACAGCCTCTTATTTTGAAAATCATGGCCTACACGTCCGTCTGTTGGAAAAAATCGGCAGTGATGACAACAAAGATATCCCAGCCTATATCCGCAAGGGCAAGGTTCAGGCTATTATCAACACGGTCGGAACCAAGCGGACAGCTGACAAGCATGGTCAAATTATCCGTAGCTCAGCTATTGAGCACGGAGTACCCCTCTTCACCGCCTTGGACACGGCCGATGCCATGCTGAAAGTGCTGGAAAGCCGTAGTTTCACTACAGAAGCGATATAGAGCTGGAGTTTTCAGTTCCAGATTGTCATTTGACAGTCTGAAAAGTAATCTCATACAGCTAAGCTTGAGAAAAGCATCAGTCCAAGCTTATACTGTCATTGAATAGTAATAGCAAATAATGTTTCAAATATATTGAAATTAAAAGCAAAGTGGAAGTGGGAAAGAATCCTACTTCCTTTTTGCTTTATTTTCTTAAAAAGCTTGACAAAGAAGTTGACAAAGTGTATTATATTAACCAGTTAATAAACCGGTTAATAATGAGTTAAGGAGATATTGTGAAACGAGCTTTAAAATTCTTAGCCTGCCTTAGTCTGCTGGCCCTGGCCTTGTGTCTATGGGCTTGTCAGTCTCAAAAGGAATCCAGTCCCTCGCAAGGATTGAGGATTGTAACCAGCTTTTATCCTATCTACTCTATGGTCAAGGCTATATCGGGCGATCTGAATGATGTGCGCATGATTCAGTCTAGCAGCGGCATTCATGATTTTGAGCCTTCAGCCAATGATGTGGCAGCCATCTATGATGCAGATGTCTTTGTCTATCACTCACGGACCTTGGAGTCCTGGGCTGGCGAACTGAATCCTAGTCTCAAGAATTCCAAGGTTCAAGTTCTTGAGGCTTCCCAGGGAATGGAGTTGGATCGAGTCGCTGGCTTGGAAGATGTCCAAGCAGGAGAGGGAGTGGATGAGAAGACGCTCTATGACCCTCATACCTGGTTGGATCCTCAGAAGGCTGCGGAGGAGGCCCAGATTATCGCTGACAGGCTGTCGGAGCTGGATAGTGACCATCGGGATACTTATCAGGCCAATGCCCGAAAATTTCAAGACGAGGCCAAGGAGCTGACAGAACGCTATCAGGATATTTTTGATAAAGTGCCCAACAAGACTTTTGTCACCCAGCATACAGCCTTTTCTTATCTAGCCAAGCGCTTCGGGCTGACCCAGTTGGGCATTGCTGGTATTTCACCAGAGCAGGAGCCTAGTCCGCGCCAGCTGACAGAGATAGAAGACTTTGTCAAGGAGCACAAGGTGAAGACCATTTTTGTGGAAAGCAATGCTTCTTCCAAAGTGGCTCAAACCTTGGTCAAGGCGACCGGTGTACAAATCAAGGAGCTGAATCCTCTGGAAGCAGACCCAGCCAACCAACTATCTTATTTAGAAAATTTAGAAAAAAATCTAGCTGTTTTAGCTAAAGATTTGAAAGGATAAAAGACAACCATGAAAAAGAAATATTTCCTTGCTTGTTCTGCTGTATTAGCTCTCGGTCTCGGAACTTACGGGCTTATCCAATGGCAATCTCAGCCCCGACCCCAGACCAAAAATAACAAAGTAGCCTATATTGAGGACAAGACTTCGGGTGACAAGACGGATAAAAATAAAAATTTGACATCTGAGCAATTCAATGATGAGGAAGGTATTGAAGCAGAGCAAATCGTCGTGAAAATCACAGATCAGGGCTATGTCACTTCCCATGGAGACCATTATCATTACTTTGATGGAAAGGTGCCTTTTGATGCCATTATCAGCGAAGAGTTGATTATCCGAGATCCTAACTACACGCTGCAGGAAGCAGATATTGTCAATGAGGTCAAGGATGGTTATATCATCAAGGTGGAGGGGAAGTATTATCTCTACCTCAAGGATGCCAAACATACCAGCAATGTCCGCTCGGTGGATGAGATTGCTCGGCAGAAGAAGCTGCATAAGACCAAGGAAGAAGGCGATAGTGGCAAATCTTCCACTGCAAAATCAAGCAAGACTCGCGATTTCAGCCAGCCTAGCAAGTCCCTCGCTGCGGGAAAGACAGCCGCAGATCTCGCAGGAGTTTCTTACCAAGGTCAAGGGGGATATAGGACGGATGATGGTTATATTTTTAGTCCGTCTGATATCATTGAGGATACTGGCGATGCATTTATCGTGCCGCATGGCGGGCATTTTCACTACATTCCTAAGAGTGACTTGTCGCCAGCAGAATTAGCTGCGGCTCAGAGCTACTGGAATAGCAGGCAGGCTGGCGGAAGGGTGAATCCGCCTGACTACGGCAGGACGATTGCTTCTTCCAACACATGGAATCAAAATAGTGCTATCAATCAGGGTGGAGCCGTCTCAAATCCGTCTCCACAGCTGCCAAATCATTCAAAGATTGAGCAGCCAAGTCCTGGCTTAGCGGTTACTCAGCCGAGTCCATCCAATCCGCTTCAGCCGTCTCAACCATCTCAGCCATCCATATCAAGTCTGCTGCAGCAACTCTATGCCCTGCCTCAGTCTCAGCGCTATCATGAAGGAGACGGCGTGGTGTTTGACCCGCTGAAAATCAGTCGTCGGACAGAAAATGGAGTCGTTATACCCCACGGAGACCACCATCATTTCATTCCTTATGACAAGCTGTCAGACTTGGAAGCGAAGATTGCCCGCTTGATTCCTATTGGCTATACTTACGAGCCGCTGGGCGATCCACTGCAAGCTTTGAAGCCTCAGCTACCGTCACAGCCTGAGCACGACCATGGTTTTCATGCGGAGGCTGTTATTGGCAAGGACGACCAAGGCTACATGGTATCGCACGGAGACCATGCTCATTACTTTTACAAGAAAGACTTGACTGCTGAACAGATTCAAGCAGCTGAGAAGGTCTTGGCCAAGCAGCAACCAGTAAAACCGTCAGCAGCAGTCAATGACGCTGAACGCTATTCACGCGATGCCAGCGATGAGGAAAAGATTGCTTATATCTCCCAGACCTATGGCGTTCCCAAGGAGGCGGTTCGCATCTCAAACGGTTTCTTTGTCTTTAATAACCCTGACCAAGCCTACGATCCGACTCATATCCACCCCTATGCTGTTCGCAAGGAGCATGTTCGTATTCCTCTGGTAACGGGTAATGCAGAGCTGGACTTCATGAATGAACTCTACACAACAGCCTTGCGCTCAGGTCTTTCGCCTTACAGTCTGCAGGTGGAAGATGGTCAGTTTGTTATTCCTCATGGCGACCATAACCACTATATCAAAATCCAGTCCAAGGGCGCAGCAGAAGCCTTGAAAAATCGTCTGCCTCAGATTCAATCTAAGTATGAGCAGGGCGATTATGATGAGGCTGCTGTTTTGCAAAAAGTAGAAAGCCTAAAATCGGACAGTCAGCGTCTCTATGCCGATGATCTTCTTATGCAGCGGCGGATTGAGCTTGCTTTGGGGCAGTTTGTAGAAACCATGAAGAAGCTGCCAAGCAACTCAACTGCTGGCTATCTGAGCAGTCTAGATAACTTTGATAAGCAGTTTATCCATGTGGATCAGACTGTCAAGCCAATCCAAGAGACCGAGCTAGACAAGACCTATCAAGGACTTTTGGAGAGAATGAACCGGCTTGACACGGATAGCTATGGGCTGAAGAAAGCTGACTTGCTACAGCGTCTGCAAAATGCTTATGCTAGGCAGAATCAAGTTGAAATGGCAGAGCTAGGACAATTACTATCCGCTTTAGAAGATTATCATGATCGGACAGGCGTCACAGCGGTTGATTATATTCGTTATTTCTACCAAGCTTTAGAGGATGGGCGTTTGAGCCCTGAGCTGCGCAGAAAAGCAGCTGGGCTGACCTTGACACTCTATAAGTCTCAAGCCTTTATAGAAGCGACCAATCTTCAGCAGCTTTTCCCTGCCCTCTATCAGACTAAGAAAGAGATTGCAGCTGCCCTTGCTAGCGGTCAGCCTTCTGCGTCCTCTGAAAAAACAGAGCTGGATCAGGGAGAGCCAAATCAGCCAACCTACAAAGCCATGATTTATGACTTTTTGAAGGGGATTTATGATGATTTTGGCACCTCGGATGAGAGCGAGAAGAGTGCTCAAGCCCTTGTCTTCCTTGGAAAAGCGCAGGAACTGCTTGGAGAAGTAAAGAACCAAAACAGCCGAGCAGACTATGCAGCTAGAATCTTAGAATTAGGCAAGGAGTTAAAGAGCAGCAGCTCAGATAAGCAAGCTCTGCTGGCAGCCAGTCAGAAGCTTTTGGAACAGATGAGCCGGACCATTGCCGGACAAAAGGAAGAGCCAGCTAATACGGAAAATCAGGAAGTTTATCAACAGCTTTATAATCTGCTCATGTCTATTCATCAGTATTTGGAAAAGAATCAAGGAAGTGAGCAGCAATACCAGCAGCTGGACCAGCTTTTTGATAAGCTCGGACAGAGAGCTACAGACAAGAAAGAGCTGCTTAAGGAAATCCTGGCCTTCCAGAAGTCACTCGTCCATCCTGAGGGGGCAAACGAGTCTGATTCTCAGCATAGGGACGATGATGGCTATCATTTTAATCTTCAGGATATGGTCGGAGCGGACGAGCAAGGCTATCGGGTAGCTCATCTGGATCACGAGCACTATATTTACAAGAAGGACTTGTCAGAAGCTGAGCGTCAAGCAGCAGATGCCTATGCGGTGCAAAAAGGTTTCTTGAAAGCACCGGTTGAACAGCCTTCTTCTGCTCAGCCAGCAAACAGCAGTGCTCCAGAAACTGCGCAAAATGGCAATTTACCTTCCGAATCTGCCACTAGAGAAGCAGCCCAAAACCAATCTGACAAACCAGCAGAAGCTTCGACAGCTGCAAATCCAGCTGGTCAATCAAGCTTAGCAGCGAGTTTCGGCATGTCAGAGGAAGCATTCAACCAGAAATTGCAGGAGCTTTCTCAGCTCTACGGTGTCAGCCCAGAGACTTTCAGCTATAATGCAGCAACCAGAAGCATCAGCTTTACAGGAGTTGATGGCCAACTGAAAACTGTTCAGATTAGTTAATACTACATTTTGATGTAAAACAACAATAAAACGAATGATGAAGACCAAGCCAAGTCTAAGATCATCATTCGTTTTTGATTTTGACAACCCTATACTTATTTGCATGATATTGTGTTAAAATAAACAGAGACTGATAGATGTTGAACTTCCATATTCAATAAACTAATGGTTTATTGAATATGGACAAAATGCCAGAATAATTAAAAAGGTGAAAAAATGATTAGAGCAAAATATGGTGAAAATATTGTTGTCGCTTTTAAATACCAAAATCAGTATTCTTGGTATATTTCTGACTTGGAGCTATGGTATATTAATTACGAAGAAGCGGGATATAATTTAGATCAGATTGATAAAGAGAGATTACGCTCTCCGATTTTACTGCCTGAGAATATTCTCTATTTTTTAGAAGATATGCAAAAATATAGTTGCGATCTGTCAGAGTTAAGGAAAGTCTTTGCTAATGAGTATAAAATGGATAAATTGAATGCTATTTATGATTTCGCTCCATCTTTATTAGTTGATATGGATAATTTGTTACTGTATTCTAATTATGCAGAATATATTTCTTTTGAGGAATATATCTCAGCTCCATGGATAGGGAAATATCAACATTTCCTAGATTTAATTCCGAAAGAATATAAGTTTTGGGCAGACATAGGGGATAATGTGTTTGACAAAAACATAAAACGTGGATAGAACAAAGAAAATAAAGAGAATAGAGGGAATAAAATAAATGAATGACGACAAAATGACTGTAATTCAAGAGATGTTTAAAAAAGGTGAAACAGATGAATTAGTTCCTGCAGTTACTGTGATACTGGACGGAAAAATTAAAGGTGTGATTGATATCTTGATGGAACAAAAAGGTTATGACGGATATCCAGAAGCTATATCTGATATTATCTTTAAAGGCATTTCAACAATAATTGATCACGAATAAATTAGGCTAATCTTACCGTCAAAATTTTGAAAAGTTGATTCCTAAAAACGAACGATATTAGATAGTAAAGGAAGGTAAATATGATGTCAGATAATAAATTAATTATTTTAAACGAGACATTTGGCAAGGAAGGCTCAGATCAGAAAGTCGAAGGTTTAACTTTAATTGTAGATGGACAAATTAAGACTGCATTTGATGCGATTAAAACGAAAAAAGACTATAGTAATTATAACGAAGTCTTGAGAGATATTGTTTTTGTCGGTTTAGAAAGTATATTGAGAGAAAAATAGTAAAAAATTATGAGTATGAGAGAATCAAATCGGTTCTCTCTTTTGGATATTAAGAGAGATGAGAGCATGCTTATCAGAGTGATTTAAGGGGAGCGAATTTTTGCTTTCTTTTTATGCTCTTTGGGCCTTCATCTCTTGTATGGTATAATGAGATTTGACAATACTAGGACTGAGATTTAAATGAGATTTGTTAGATACAAAAATCGTGAAATTACTTTGCAGGGATTAAAGGACTTCCAATGTAATCCAAATCATTTTAGATTAGAAACACTTTCTGCTAATAGAAGTCATAAGTTTGAATAGGAGATAAGATGGATATTTTCGATATTGTTCAAAATGGGACATATAATGATTTTATAGAGAGTTACAATGGTGACATAACACAAATTGATAAATATACAAACCTTAATTTGTTATGCACGGCAATGCTTAACGATGATTTACCGGAAGAGAAATTGAAAATTATTAAATATCTGCTGCCTGAGAAGGTAGAGGTGAATTTTTTGTCAAAAAAAGAAAACAGAAATGCTCTTCATTATTTCTTCCAAGCTAATTGGCGGCCTAAAACAGCATATGCATATGAGGTGGTGAAATTACTCATTGAGGCAGGAATAGATGTAAATGCTGTTGACAAATTTGGTTCTATTCCGATGACTTACTCAGTAACGTTATTAAAATTAGCAACGGAAGAGTTAGAACCTCTATATAAGCTTTTACTGGAGGCTGGTTCAGATTATAAGTTAAAAAACAAATCTGGTAAATCGTGTCTAGACTATGCGGAAGAATATTCTTGGAGAAGTAGTCTGCTTGATATTATAAAGGAGTATGAAGATGGTAGAAATTAATAACAATGATTTTGGTGGTTTCGTTGTTTCAAACAATATTCTTGATGGAAAAGCTATTCGATATTCCTATCGTGAGAAATCTGCTATTCCCCAATTAAATGGTTGGACACTTTTATCAATCGACGATGACGATGCTTACTTGTCTAATTCAAAAAATTTCTCAATCTTAGGAGCAAATAGCATTGTAAAAATTGCTCCGGTTATGCTGGAAATTTTTGAAGCTCCATACGGTACAGACTTATGCTGGCTATATGAGGAGGGTGTTCATGTAGGATTTTATGATTTGATGAGAGATAGAGAGACCACAATCGAGGAGATCGTTAATTGAGTATCATTTGTATCTCGACTAAGTCTCTATGATGTAGAGTAAGGAACTTTGTCAGCTAAAGTAGAATAGTTTTTTTGAGAAAATTGCATTCTGTGTTTTGGATTAATTGAGGAATTTTAAATGGCATTAGATAAAGAAAAAATACAGGAAAATTTTGAGGAATTTATGTTTTATATTGATGATACCTTGGATGCAATAAAGCAAAAAGCTAGTAAGCAAGGTTATCATCTAGATATGAGTTTAGAAAGCTTGAAGGATTTGGCTCAATTCGTTCGAGAGAATGATGTCAAAAATGATCCTGAAAATATTGACGATTTCTTTAATAGCTGGGTTTATCTTGGTGAGGTTTTTCGCTTACAAGCTAAAGGAGCCTACTGGACAGTTGGTACTGAAAATCCGAAAAACTTAAATTATGGGTTAGAGTATTTGACGGGTTATAATACAATTGGTTCGGAATTTATTCCGTTATTAATTATGAATAACTTTACTTTAAGTTCACCTGATAGGTTAAATAATAATTTTTTTTATGAATTAGTATTGAAACGTTTAAATCCTAAACCAATAAATCTAGATCATCTTCCAACTGAAGAGAGTTAAAGTGAAATAAAGGTTGTTTGGCATTAATAAAGGAAATATAAAATGGCAATACGAGATACTTTAATTACAGAAAAGAATTATAAAGATGGCCTAATGCCAAATAAAGAGGCATTGCAGTATTTTCATGAGAAATTAATAAAACTTCAAATTGATTTAGATAATTGTACATAGAGGCAACGGATTTATTGTATATGAAACAGACGGCTATTACGAAATTAGCTTTTTTAAAGAAATTGGCGGGGTCATGGGACCAGAAGTTCGCTATCCTATTACTAAAGAACTGATTGATAGAGCATTTGAATCTTCTAGGGGAGCATATGAAGTTATGATTTATGCTGAAACAGGGCACTGGCCTTTATAGTAAGGTGGATTACATCATAAGAACAGCCAATAAATAGGGAATAAACAATTAGTAGATATTTGGTAAAAGCCAAAGGAGATAAGAATGGAATCAATTTATGTAAGTCAAAAAGACATGTTGGAAATCTGCCAAGATGGTGATAAGTATTTCTTGCGTTATCCAACTTTTAATATTACCTACCCAGAAGTGATAAGAGAAATCCCCAAAGAAGCTGCAGATAGTTACATGTCGGGAGAACATACTGGCAAAGAGTTGATGACTTATGCGCAATATGGTTTTTGGAAATCTAAAAAACAGTATACACGAGAAGAATCTGGTAAGCTCTTCATCGAAGATCATCCTTCCTTTATTTTGAAGAATCCTAAAAATAGCCGTCGTCTTTTCACAGCAGAGGAATTTACACAAATTGTCACCCAAGCCATTGTTTCAGAACTGGAACCTAGCGAGCTTGACGCTATTGGTATAGTTGATAGTCATTTAGAGCTTCTTCTGGTGGATTCAGTTGGCTGGGAGGAAGAAATAGAGGCAGTCCATCTGGAAATTCTGCAGGAAAAAATTAACAATTATATCTACTTCCTCGAAAGCAAGCAATATGTAGAACGATATGGCGATAGCTTTAATAAAAAAATCATCCATATCACATTCCAGTATTCTCCATCGGATAATGGACTAGCCTTTCTAGCAGCTGTTCAGAAGATATTACAGAATACGGATATGATTTTGAAGATAGAATTGCCGGAGCGAAAAGACTAGCGAAATATAGAGGAGACAATCATCTTCTCTTTTTTAGAGCACTTTGTTTTTTCAGTACCACCTAAGTCCCAATATGTTATAATAAGCAAAGGTAAAATTTCCGATTAGTAGCTTTTAATGTGTCGGAAACGTCGAACAGATTTCTATTTTAATTTGGATTTAGAAACTAAAAAATGGATAAAAGATGTCGTAGCCTATTGAGGAAGAGAAATAGAAGGCTGATTTTTATGATATTTAATGATGAGAGTAGAACTTGCACTAGGAGAATACAAATGAAACCAACAAAACTACAATGGGAAGATGTTATCCAATTTGAAGAGGTAAAAGGTTACGGAAAATCCATCTGGAGAAATGATAACAAGTATTATTTAGTTTCAGAAGAGGGAACCGTAGCTTCTTGGTTAGTTGTCTATGAATTACCACAAGAATTATTTACCTTACTAGAGAGTGGAGAACGGACTCTACTTGAAATATCTTGGAAGGTTCAAAACGATTGTTGGCCACCGACAGAAGAAGAAAAGAAAGCTAGTGAGAAACGATTTATAGAAGAGAGTCCTACATCATTAATTGATTTACCTGAAACTAGAGAGTTATTTACTCAGGAAGAGCTTGAAAGATTAATTCCAATTGCTGAGCAAATGTGGATTGACTGGAGAGGCAAACTTCCAGATGATTATGTATCACCACTTAAGTAAGGAATGTATAAATGAAACCAACAAGACTACAATGGGAAGATGTTATCCAATTTGAATGAGGTAAAAATAATGCAGTTAAAGCAAGAATTAATGGAATTGCTATTAAAAATAGGGGAGACAAATCTTAATCAGTCGGATTTATTTACAGAAGAAAAACCATCTCTATTCTTACCGGAAGGACGTACTATTTATTTAGAGGGCGATCATTACTACATTGTTGGTGTCGAACGTGGCAAAATAAATTCTGAGAAAAAATTTGATAATAAGGAAGATATTCTTTATTATCTTTTGCAATCATATGTTACTAGAATAGCATCAAAGAATGCATGGACTAATGCTAATGGAGATTTTGAACGTTATAATAGCCTTCTTCAAGAAGAACAAATTCGTTTATTTAGTATAATTAATCCTAAGTATGGAGAGAGAAGAAGGAAGGAAATAGACATAAATTAAATTGAAGGGAAAAATAAAGAATTTTAGAGTATATAAAAGTAGGAGATGTTCTATGTGGGGATAAAATACGGAACAATGGATAGAGGAAGCTTTAATGGAAAGCATGTTTATAATACATTCCAAGAAGCAAAAACAAAATTTTTAGATTTTTTAGCAGACATAGTTATTATTAATCGATACTATGCCAAGGAAGGAATGCCCGTTAACTATCTATCCCCCCTCTGGGATGATACCACAGAATAACAAATAGTTCCTTCTTATGATAGAATAAATGAAGCAAGAGTTTATGTATCACCACTTAAGTAGAAAATGCCTGTCATGTGTTGAATACGTGGAGGGATGATGGATAAATTATACATAGTGGTTGATGGAATTGAACATCAATACTTTGATTGTGATAGTACAGGATATTATTTGATTTCCTATGATCCTTTATCAGAGAATAATGGTTATAAATTATTTGATTCAGAGTTGAAACAATATAGAAAATACTTGACAGAAAAACAGGTTGAAAAAAATATAAAATTATAGATCATATTTGGTTTAATGAACAAAAATGGGATATTTTTCAACGAAGTGATGATAATTTAGATAAACCTAATTCATGGGTAACGATTGTTTCTGACGATATAGAATTTTTAAATAGAAATGGACTATGGAAGAAGGATAATTTAGTTGAAAGTAGGTATGGACATTTGTATTACTGTTCTTTACCAATCGAGGCAGAAAAGTTTTCTCTAATTCGAACTAGAAAAATCTCCCTACATTGTTAAGATAGTAAGAAAGTAGTTTATGATGAAATCAGTTATTTTTACAATTACAAAAATTTAACACTATTGTTCAACAAATAGACCGAGTAATTATCTAGAATTGGGTTGAATAAATCAATGGAGTAAATAAATGCAGACATATAAATTGAAAAATAAAGAAAATTATCAAAATTTTGTAAAAGACTATCGTGAAATAATGAAAGAAGGAAAAGAAGCTGAAGTTTTTCTAGGGACGGAAGCTAGGTATCGTTTTCGACAACGAGATTCTTATGAACTTGATAGTACAGATATTGGAGTATTGATAGAATATTGCTTATATCCTTTGTATGTGGAAGGTGATAGGGATATAGCGCGCAGAACTTTTGAAATCTTGAAAGATTTTAGCTTATCTAATGATCTAATGAAATTAAAGAAGGTCACTCAATATATTTCTAATCAAAAATGGTTTGTAACGAATTATTATGATATTCCCTTTGTTATTGAAACAGATGAATTGGTAAGAAATATTATAGAAAGCACTTCCCACCTATCAGATAATCAAAAACGAACGTATACCTATGAAGGGTTGTGTAATGTATTAGAACGTAATCCAGAATACAGACAGTGTGACGAAGAAAAGGTAGAGAAGATTCTCAAGGAATTCAAGGAAAAATACTACAATCCACCTAAGGTAGTAGAAACCATTAAAACAGTTGAGAAAATTGAACTAGACGTTACAAGCATCGATGCTATGGGTGTTTCAGATGACCATCTAGAGTTGTTGTTGATTGATGAAAACAAATGGATAGCGTCATTAGAAGAAGAACATCTGTTGAAGCTTCAAGAAAAACTCAACAACTATATCTACTTCCTTGAAAGCAAGCAGTATGCGGCACGATATGGCGATAACTTTGATAAAAAAGTCATCCATATCACATTCCAGTATTCCCCTTCTGACAACGGATTAGCCTTTCTAGCAGCTACTCAGAAGACATTGCAGAACACAGATATGAGTTTGAAGGTAGAATTCCCAGAGTGAGAAAAAACCACAGAAATCCCTCGTGAACTTCTGTGGTTTCGTTTTTTTACTCTTGATAGGAAACAATACCGATGATGGTATCGACAGCGCGTTCCATGGTTTCTAGGCTGACATACTCAAAGCGGCCGTGCATGTTCTCACCGCCAGCAAAGAGGTTAGGTGTCGGGATGCCCATAAAGGAAATTTTAGAGCCGTCAGTTCCGCCACGGATTGGCTCGATGATAGGCTGGATGTCCAGACTTTCCATGACTGTTTTGGCGATATTGACGGGTGTCATGTCTTTTTCAATGACCTGTTTCATGTTGTAATACTGGTCTTTGAGGGTCAAAATAACACGCTCGCTGCCCAGCTCTTGGTTCATCTTATCAGCAATAGCCTGCATAGAAGCTTTGCGATTTTCAAAAGCCTCTGTCTCAAAGTCGCGGACAATGTAGCTAGCTTGAGCTTCTTCGACAGTACCGGTCAGGTTCATCAGGTGGTAAAATCCTTGGTAGCCCTCGGTCTTCTCTGGTCGGTCGGTTTCTGGCAGCTGGTTGTGGAAGTCAATAGCTAGCTGGAGAGCATTAACCATCTGGTCTTTAGCAGTTCCTGGGTGGACATTGCGGCCTTGGAAGGTCAGCTCTGCTCCAGCAGCGCTAAAGGTTTCGTACTGGAGCTCACCTAGAGGTCCGCCATCTACTGTGTAGGCAAAATCCACATCGAAGTTTTCAGCGTCAAACTTATCAGCGCCGATACCGATTTCTTCATCTGGTCCAAAGCCAACTCGGATTTCTCCATGCTTGATTTCTGGATGGGCAGACAGGTATTCGATAGCAGTCATGATTTCAGCAATACCTGACTTGTCGTCTGCTCCCAAAAGGGTTGTTCCGTTAGTTGTAATTAAGGTTTGGCCCTTGTATTTATGGAGACTGGCGAAGTCCGCAGGATCTAAGTTAAAGCCAGATTGCCCCAGCGGAATCACACCGCCGTCATAATTCTCGATGACCTGTGGCTGGATGTTTTCTGCGTTGAAGTCTGCTGTATCCATGTGAGAAATAAAGCCAATCTTGCGGGTAAAGCTAGGGTCGTTGGCAGGCAGAGTTCCAATCGCAAAGCCGTTAGGCAGGTAGTAGACATTTTCCAAGCCAACCCGCTTCATCTCAGGAATGAGGACATTGTTGGCAAAGTCCACCTGACTCTGGGTGCTGGGTGTAGTAGTAGATGTCTCGTCTGAGCGCGTGTTGACCTTGACATACGTCAGGAAACGCTCTAACAGATTAGGATATTTCATAAATGCTCCTTTTTCATTTCATTTAAATCTATTTTAGCATATTCAGGGGAGAGTGAGAAATGTTTTTCGTTTCTTGAATGCAAAGGTAAAATCTAGCAATTAGTTTTATATCTTGTCAAAATCTGGTAAACTATATCTATGCAAATGGAAAAAACGATCAGCAAAGCTGTGATTTTGGGGGCTTCGGGAGGTATAGGTCGTCAGCTGGCTAGAGAACTGGCTCAAAGGACAGACCAGCTGGTCTTGGTTGGCAGAGATGAAGTTAAACTCACCCAGTTGCAAGAGGACTTGTCAGGAGCTAGGGCTCAGTTGTCCTGTAGAGTTTTGGATTTTCTGGATGCGGCTGCGGTAGACGATTTTGCCCAGCAGCTAGAGGCGGATTTACTGATTAATTGCTGCGGTGTGGCGAATTTTGGTCCAGCGCTATCTCTTTCGGAAGCTGCTGAAAATGCCCTCTGGCAGGTCAATTACCAAGCACCGATTCGGCTGATCAAGCAAGTTGCGGAGCGCAATTGCAAGATAAGACTTGTCCAGCTTTCATCACTAGCGGCACTTTGTCCCCATCCTTATCTGGCAGCTTACAGCGCCAGTAAGGCCGCTTTGCAGACTTACTGTCTAGCCTTGCAAGAAGAGATGCGCCTCAAAGGCTCTGAAATGAGAGTTTGTCTTTATATACTGGGACCGGTTCGGACTGCCATCTTTCCTCCAGAGTTACAGAATGCTTTAGGTGGAAGTCAGTTGCAAATGAGCCCGAAGATAGCAGCACGACGCATCATCGGACTGCTCCAGCAAGGCCGTTCCTATGCTATAGTGGGCAAGAGATATCGACTACTGGCTTGGCTCATGAAGCTACTTCCGCAAAGATGGATTATCCGTTTGATTGGCGCTTATCTACGAAAGGGGCTTTGATCATGAAACTTATTTTTTTCTTGCTGGCTGCTGCCTATTTGCTTCTCTTTATCTTGCGTTGGCTCTTGTCTTTGGCTTATTTGAAAAAAGGGCAGAGCTCTTCATCGGACTTTCAAGAGGAGCTTTATACGGTGGTCCAGCCCATCCTATCTGGTGATCCTCGTTTGGAAAATGATTTATTAGCCAATCTCCAACAGACAGAAGCGGTTGAGTTTTACTGGCTGATTGATCAGTCTGACCCAGAGGCGCAGCGAGTGGCTGATAAGATTTGTCAAAATCCCTCTTATGCCCAGCGTATTCGCGTTTTTCTCATGGAGGATGTCCCTCAGGGGATTAATCCTAAGAGTTATAAGATTGAGCAGGTCATAGATGAGCTGACCAGGCCATATCTGATTGTTCTCGACGACGACAGTGTCATTGATTTTTCAAAAATGGGAGAGTTGACAGCTCATCTAGGTGAGAATGTTATTTTGACCGGCATTCCCTATAATCAAGAGCGAAGTAATTTCTGGTCCAAGCTAGTGGCAGCTTTTGTCAATGGAAATTCTTTCATTACCTATTTTACCATGGCAGAAGTCAAAGCTAACCACTCGATTAATGGAATGTTCTACATCCTGCCACTTGAACTGGTTAGGGAGCAGAAGCTCTTCAGTGCTATTAAAGACTATCTTTGTGATGATTTGGCTGTAGCGGATTTTTTACGCAGCAAGGGAGTGGAGATTATCCAGACACGGGTGACTTGTAATGTTCGGACTACGATTAAGGATGCCAAGCAATATTTGCTGCAGATGAAGCGTTGGCTGCTTTTTAGCTCTATCTATCTGAAGGAGCACTTGGACTGGAAGGTTATTATTTTAATTGCTCTGCCTAGTTTTCTGCCGCTTCCTGCCTTGCTCATTAGTTTCTTTCTTGGCTGGCCTTTTGTGCTGCTGGCTTTGCTTTTACTCTTGATCAAGGCGGTTTGGATGCTGGCTTATCGTCGTCACATTCTATCCGGTCGGCCGCATCCTGATGAGGTGTTCTACGAAGTCCTGAATGATTTACTCTTGCCTTGGCTTTTCCTCTATGTCTTGCTTAGTCCGCGGGTGATTAACTGGCGAGGAAGGAAGATTCGAGTGACGGATGGGAAAATCCGCTATGAGTAAGATGAAGCAGTACTTGGATAAGTTGGATGCTCTGTCGCTAGATCAAACCTTGATAGAATCTAGTAAAGTCTTGCTTTTTCTCAGTGGCAGCAGTCATTTGAACTGCGCTAGTCTGACCGCAGGACAGCTTGAATTTCTTGAACAGATTTGTCCATCGGATTTCTCAGTAGTGCCTAGTAATTTTCCGTTTAACCAGAGATTTGAACATGAGCGACAAACCCAAGTTTCTTTGTTGACAGCTTCCATTTCCAATATCCGTTACTATTGGCATACTCTCTACAATTCTCGCTTTCAGGAGGCTTTGCAGCGACATTTGTCTCCTTTACTAGATGCTGAGGAGGCTGTCATTATCTGCAAGAGCTCAGGGCTCAATATGCTGACCCAGTGGCTGGAGGGCTTGGGTGAGGAAAATCTGCCGATCAGACTGAGAGTGATTGCGCTGGGGCCTGTTTCACGGAGACTCCTAAATCGCAAGGATATTGACTCGCTGGTCATCAAGGGCAGGAAGGATATTTACAGCAGATGCCTAGATGGCCATCCAGCTGATGTGATGGTGGATAGCAACCATTTTGATTATGAATACAGGGAAGATGTGAAAGGATTAGTTCATGACTGGATTAGAAAAAGTGATAAAGATTGATGTGATTAGTGTGCCATTTAGTGGCCACCTGCTGCCTACTTTGACCTTAGTCAAGCCTCTGCTGACGGATCCGCGTTTTCGGATTCGGGTCATTACTGGCTGCCAAAAGAAAGAGCTAGTAGAGGAAATTGGTTTTGACTGTCTGGCCCTCTTTCCAGAAAGACCGACAGTGATGGAAGACATCGCCAATACTCCGCAGCAAAGCAATCTTTTGATTGCCTATCAGCAGTTTCGGGCCAATTCTAGGCTTATTCCAGAGGTTATAGACGAATTAAATCGAATTTGGCAAGAGGGTGGTAAACCGGATTTGGTCATAGCGGA
This sequence comes from Streptococcus sanguinis, assembly GCF_050220005.1. GTDB lineage: Bacteria > Bacillota > Bacilli > Lactobacillales > Streptococcaceae > Streptococcus > Streptococcus sanguinis_Z. The sequence continues at coordinate 1,319,168 of NZ_CP071413.1, read as the reverse complement.
TTTTGTTGCTTCACCAGCAGGCTTGATTTCTGATCGCTTTGGTATCCCATGGATAACCACGATTCCGAGTCCGGTTGCGATTGAGTGCCGGACGACAACTCCGACCTATTTAGGGGGCTGGAAACCTCATCAAGGCGTCTTATACAAATTCAGAGATGCTTTAGGCAGGCAAGTTATTCGCTGTGGAAAGAAAATGGCCTTTGCCTTAGTTCGGAAGAGTTTGGGAGACTATCAAGATTTTAAACTCTATAGGGAAGACGGCACAGAAGCTATTTACTCGCCTTACTCTATCTTGGCTTTGGGCATGAAAGAGCTGGAGTTTCGAGATGATTTTCCTAAGCAGCTTCGCTGGGTTGGCTACAAATGCTTTTCCTTTGATTGTCTGCCTACAGATCATGAGTCTTATTTTGAGACTGATAAGAAGCGGGTTTTAGTGACTTGCGGAACGCATTTAAAATGGGAGAAGGAGCGCATGGTGGAGCGAGCGAAAAAGCTAAGCAAACTCTACCCAGACTATCTTTTTTACGTCACCTTGGGAGAAGCTAGTGGCTTGGGTAATGCTCCGAAGAGACTTGCGGAAAACCTGTTGCTCTTTGACTATCTGCCTTATACAGATATTCTGGATAAGATAGATTTTGCCATTCATCACGCAGGGACGGGTATCATGATGGCCTGTATTGAGCACGAGATTCCCAGTCTTATTTTGCCTCAGGATTATGACCAGTTTGACAATGCCGTTCGTGCTGAGCTAGCTCAGGTGGGGCTAGTTGCTCGCAGAAAGACCGATGCAGAAGTGCAGCGCCTTTTTAAGGAATTGACGAATCGCCCGGACTGGTCTCAGTTGAAAACTCTTGCCCAGCAAAGCAAAGAATATCAGCCTACAGAAATTCTCTATCAAGAGCTTGGGCAGCTGCTCAAGGTTGATTTATAACTGGAAAACTCAACAAACTATTAAAGCATACTTCCAATATTAAAGTGTCTGAATTATTAAATTTCCCTATTCTTTTCAAGGAATAGGTTTTTTGGTCTATTCAAGTCTTTTTTAAGATGTTAAAATGAAAGTGATTACAAGAAAGTCGTTGGAAAGTCAACTTGGCTTTCTCTGAGTAACTGAAGAGGAAAGATAATGAAGAAAGCAATTCTAATGATGACTTTTGGCTCGCCAGAGGAGATTAGCTTTGAGGGAGTGGCTGAATTTTTTACCAATATTCGCCGCGGTGTCAGGCCGCAAGACCATGAAATTCAGACCCTCTATGATAACTATGTCCTCATCGGTGGAACGCCTCTGCAGCGTATCAGTCTAGAAGAGGTGGAAAAGGTCCGTCAGCGTTTGGCTGGCGAGTATGCGGTTTATTTTGCCAATAAATTCTCATGTCCTTTTATTCCTGATGTGATTAAGCAGATGGAAGAGGATGGTATTGAGCAATGTATCTGTTTGATCCTAGAGCCTCATTTTTCTTACTATTCTGTCATGGGTTATGAGAAGTTCATCCAGAGTGATTCCATCCGCTTTAATATCATTAAGGAATGGTATCAGGAAGAAGCTATCCTTGATTATTGGGCAGAGGAGCTGAGAAAGATTCTTACAGAAGAGGTTAGAGAAGAGACCTTCAAGATTTTCTTTTCAGCCCACAGTGTGCCTATTCTGGCCTTGGATTTCGGAGATCCTTACATTGATCAGATCTATGACAATGCCCGTTTGATTGCTGACAGGTTGGGTTTGACAGAAGAGGATTATCTCAACGTTTGGCAGAGTGAGAGTGACATTGGGCTCCCTTGGATCAAACCTGACGTGCTGGACTACATGCGCCAGCAAGAAACACATCCGCAGCATTATATTTTTGTGCCGATTAGCTTTATCAGTGAGCATATAGAGGTCCTTTTTGACAATGATGTGGAGTGTAAGGAACTTTGCGATGAACTGGATGTTGCTTATCATAGACCGCCTATGCCCAATGCAGACGACCGTTTAATTGACGCCCTGATTCAAACTATCCGCCACCATGAGCATAAACCCTTCAAAGAATGTTTTCCAGAAGAAGAAACCTTCGATGAATTGCAGCCGTCGGAGGAGAGCTGCCAGATTCTTGCAGAGGATGCAGAGCTGAAAATGCCAGATTTCGTCAAGAAGTTGATTGAGAAAAAGGGGCGCGAGAATGTTAAGATGCCATATTTTGTCAAGAAAATGCTGGAGAAAGCAGGAAAACTGCCCAAGAGTTGATTGTTCATATTCGTTGATGATTCTATAAGATTATTCTAGAAGGAGAAAACCGTGAGACTTTGGCACCAAGATTTAATTGAAAAACTTCCGCGCCAGCAGCTTTTAGGCCAGCACCGAGAGTGTGCAGCCTTACGTGGACGAGGGTGGGGCAAGCCGCATGCGACGGTCAACTATGTTTTTGAGCACAGCCCTTATCGCCTGTATGCTTATCACCTGCTGATTATGGAGGAGATGCAACGACGGGGCTATCAGCCGGATACCCTTTGGCTGGATAGGGACTATCGTGGCAAGACCTGTCCACCTTACCAGAAGTTGCCAGCTGAGGAGCTCGAACATCCCATTTATCTGGAGCATGATGAGGCCTATCTGCAAGAATGCTTGGAAAATCTGAAAGAAAAGGGAATAGAAATTTTTTGATTTCCAAGTGTCAAGACGGCATAGTATTAAGGTTATAGAACGAAAAAGGAAGAGACAGTGCTCTTCCTTTTTGACTTTTACGAATTCAAAATAAACTTTTCAATAGCTGTAGCGACCCCATTTTCCTCGCAGCTGTCTGTGACGGCATCAGCTAGGCTTTTGACATAGTCTGAAGCATTTCCCATGGCAACACCGAGTCCTGCATATTCCAGCATTTCGATGTCATTGTTGGCATCACCGATTGCCATGATTTCTTGAGGATTGACGTCTAATTGTTTAGCCAATCGCTCTAGGGCAAAGGCTTTGGTCACACCAGACGGCATGGCCTCGTAAATGACTGGCTGAGAACGAACACCGCTGAAACGCTGGCAGATTTCTTGACCGAAGTCGGCTTCAAAAGCATCTATCTGCTCTTGGCTGCCTAAAAACATAGCTTGAAACATTCTGTGTTGACCGCTGCAAGCTTCTTCTAGGCTAATCTCGGTTGGAGTAGTGAAGACCAAGCTAGCATCATTCACGACATGGAAACTGGCTTTTTCTCCGACGACGAAATAATGATCCTCATCAAAGAGAGTCAGCTGGACAGGGCTATTTTCAGACAGGCTGTAGAGATAGCGAATATCCTGACCGCTAAGCTCTTGCCAGTCCACCAAACTCCAGTCGCTGGTCTGATGTGTAGCGCAGCCATTGTCCACGATGACATATTCGTTTTCTTGTGCAAGGCCCAGCTTGTTGTAATAAGGCTTGACGCCGACCAAGGGGCGACCTGTACAAAGAACCAATTTGACTCCTTTTTCAATAGCTTGGTGCAGAGCTTCGATGTGAGCCTGGGGAATTTCTTTTTTGCTGTTGAGCAAGGTGCCGTCCATATCAAGTGCAAGAATTTTAATCATAAAGTGTCTCCAAAATTATTCTGTGATAAGTATAGCATAATTTACAGAGAAAGTCCGAGTCTATAGGAAAAATCACTGGTCTTGTGTTATAATAAATAGAATACCCTAAAAGGATGAGAAAAATGAATTTAGAAGATTTGAAAAAACGTCAGGAGAAGATCCGCAATTTCTCCATCATTGCCCACATTGACCACGGAAAATCAACCTTGGCCGACCGGATTTTGGAGGCGACGGAGACGGTTTCCAGCCGGGAAATGCAGGCCCAACTTTTAGACAGCATGGACTTGGAGCGGGAGCGCGGTATCACCATTAAGCTTAATGCCATCGAGCTCAATTATACTGCCAAGGACGGTGAAACCTATATCTTCCACTTGATTGACACGCCGGGACACGTGGACTTTACCTATGAAGTATCGCGGTCATTAGCGGCCTGCGAAGGGGCTATTTTGGTCGTGGATGCGGCTCAGGGGATTGAAGCTCAGACCTTGGCTAATGTCTATCTAGCGTTGGATAATGACTTGGAAATCTTGCCAGTCATCAATAAGATTGACCTGCCAGCTGCGGATCCAGAGCGGGTGCGGGCAGAGATTGAAGACGTGATTGGACTGGATGCTAGCGAAGCCGTATTGGCTTCTGCAAAGGCTGGCATCGGAATTGAGGAAATTTTAGAGCAGATTGTGGAAAAAGTTCCAGCTCCGACTGGAAATGTAGAAGCACCGCTCAAGGCCTTGATTTTTGACTCGGTCTATGACGCCTATCGTGGGGTAATTCTGCAAGTGCGGGTTATGGACGGTGTGGTTAAGCCGGGGGATACCATTCAGCTCATGAGCAATGGCAAGACCTTTGATGTAACAGAGGTCGGTATCTTTACGCCCAAGGCTATTGGACGTGATTTCTTAGCGACAGGGGATGTTGGCTATATCGCAGCCTCTATCAAGACGGTACAGGATACTCGGGTCGGAGATACAGTGACCTTGGCGGATAATCCAGCTGCAGAGCCACTAGCCGGCTACAAGCAGATGAACCCGATGGTCTTCGCCGGTCTCTATCCGATTGAGTCCAATAAATACAACGATCTGCGTGAGGCGCTTGAAAAGCTCCAGCTAAACGATGCCAGTCTGCAGTTTGAGCCAGAAACATCTCAGGCATTAGGATTTGGTTTCCGTTGTGGCTTCCTGGGCTTGCTGCACATGGACGTCATTCAGGAGCGTTTGGAGCGTGAGTTTAATATTGATTTGATCATGACGGCGCCATCCGTTATCTATAAGGTCAATATGACGGATGGTGCTTCAATTGATGTGTCCAATCCGAGCGAGTTTCCGGATCCGACCAAGATTGATTCCATTGAGGAGCCTTATGTCAAGGCGCAGATTATGGTACCGCAGGAATTTGTCGGAGCGGTGATGGAGTTGGCTCAGCGTAAGCGCGGTGACTTTGTGACCATGGATTACATCGATGATAATCGGGTCAATGTCATTTATCAAATCCCACTTGCTGAAATCGTCTTTGACTTCTTTGACAAGCTCAAGTCCTCTACTCGTGGCTATGCTAGCTTTGACTATGAAATTTCTGAGTATCGCTCGTCCAAGCTGGTGAAGATGGATATTCTCCTCAATGGCGACAAGGTTGATGCTCTCAGCTTCATTGTTCACAAGGAATTTGCCTATGAGCGTGGTAAGCTGATTGTAGACAAGCTTAAGAAAATCATTCCTCGTCAGCAGTTTGAAGTACCCATCCAGGCAGCCATCGGACAGAAAATCGTGGCTCGGACAGACATCAAGGCCCTGCGTAAAAATGTCTTGGCCAAGTGTTATGGTGGTGATGTTTCTCGGAAGCGCAAACTCCTAGAAAAACAAAAAGCCGGTAAAAAACGGATGAAAGCTATCGGTTCTGTCGAAGTCCCACAAGAAGCCTTCCTCAGTGTCCTGAGTATGGATGAGGAATAAAGTCTTATATCTCTAGGTAATATATCCCAAAAGGAGAAAATCATGAAACGATCGTATCTGCTTGGAGCAGTTCTGGTATTAACTTCACTTACTCTTGCATCGTGTGCCAATTCTGGACAAAAGCCTGATCAATCTAGTTCTTCGACTAGTTTCAGTGCACAAGTGAAAAAGAATTCTTCAAATTCTTCTTCTAAAAGAAGCAAGAACAAAACCAATCAAGAAACAAAACGTGTTGGTTCTCCAGAGTTTGGTTATATCGATATCCCAAGTAAATGGATTAAATTTTTTGATGCAGAAGTTGAAGGACTTATCCAATATACCGACGGTTCTGCTTATAATATCGTTACCATGAATGCTGTTTCTAAGGCAGAAGCTGAAGTAGCAGATGGTGAGACTTTCAATGCAGAAACAATTGCTCAACATGTAGCCTATAATTGGAGTCAAAAAGATAATATTGAGAAGATGTGGGGCTCTAAAAGTACTGTCTCAGGAATAGAAGCCTTTCAAATAAACATCATTCTGAAATCGGGACAACTTGCTAATACATTAGTTTTCCAAAAAGATGACAAAGTCTATATACTATCCTTTGAAGGCGACGAAGAAACTCTTGATGATTTCATTACAAACATGAAAGATACTTGGAGCCTTGATGGCAAGGGAGCAGTCAGCGAATAATAGTTTAAAAAACAAGAGGCCTATTTATTAAGTCTCTTGTTTTTTTCAGTGTAGAAGCCAATTATGTTTCACAAAAAGATAGTGATAAATCAGAAAAAACGTTCGACTACTATCAAATCCAAGCAAAAAGGCTTACAAAAATTTGTAGGCCTTTTCTTGAAATCCGAACGTTAGGAAATCTTTTTTAGATTTTACTTGACATTTTCTGAAATAGGAATATGATAAAATGTGAACACTGTATAAGACAGACCTTATGCGTGTTCGAAAATAATAGAGCGTTGCATCCGTAAGTCAATTTGACACGGCTCTTAAAAAACAAAAGGAGAAAGAATGAATACTTATATCCAAAAGAAAATCGCAAACATGAAGCTGACGCTTTCTGAAATGTCTGGTGGCTACAAACGAATGGTGACTAGCATGAAGAAGCTCGGCTTTTCTGGTACCTTGAAGCTTATCTGGGACGATTTGTTTGCTCATCGCAGTCTAGGTCAATGGTTTTATCTCTTGATTCTAGGGAGTTTTCCGCTCTGGCTGGAGCTGATATATGAACATCGCATCGTGGATTGGACGGGGATGATTTGCAGTCTAACCGGGATTATCTGTGTGATCTTCGTTTCTGAAGGACGGGCTAGCAATTACCTCTTTGGTTTGATCAATTCTGTGATTTACTTGATTTTGGCTTTGCAGAAAGGCTTCTATGGCGAGGTCCTGACGACTCTTTACTTTACCATCATGCAGCCAATTGGACTCTTGGTGTGGATTTACCAAGGTCAGTTCAAAAAAGAAAAGCAAGAGTTTGTTGCTCGTAAGCTAGATACCAAAGGATGGACAAAATATCTATCACTCAGTGTGCTTTGGTGGTTGGTCTTTGGCTTGATTTATCAGTCCGTGGGTGCCAATCGTCCTTATCGTGATTCAATCACAGATGCGACAAATGGTGTAGGGCAAATCTTGATGACGGCTGTTTATCGCGAACAGTGGATTTTCTGGGCAGCGACCAATATTTTTTCTATCTACCTCTGGTGGGGTGAAAGTCTTCAGATTCAAGGGAAATATTTGATCTATTTAATCAACAGTTTGGTAGGATGGTACCAGTGGAATAAGGCTGCTAAAAAAGCATAGTCCTACAAACAGAAAAGCAATCGGATGTGACAATGTCTCTCTTTCCTTTCGTTCTAAAAATATGGTAAACTAGTATTAGTAAAATTTATTAGATTTAGGAAGGAATGACCATGAAAAAGAAGTACTTTTTGCTCTCCCTGACAATCTTAGCCGGTCTGTCTCTGTCTTCCTGTAGCCTTATTAAGAGCTATAGCAGTCGGAAACCATCTGATTCTTCCAGTCGGGTTTCTCTGAGAGATGACAGCGATACAAGTAGTAGCAGTCGTAGAGAAAAAGATTCGTCAAAGACTACTGGTACGCAGCGGGTTGGCTCTGATGATTATGGCTATATCAGTATTCCTGATAATTGGATTAAGTTTACAGACGTAGATGGTGGCGACAGCGTCCAGTATACGGATGGAAGTGGCTATAACATTGTCACGATGAATGCTTATACAAAAGAAAAAGCCAACATCGGAGAAGGGGAAGAATTCAACGCTGAAACCATTGCCCAACGGATTGCTTACCACTGGAAGGATAATAAGGAAGTCGATGACTTTTGGGGTGCAAAGAGTACTGTAGCCGGCAATGAAGCCTTTCAGATTAATGTTATTTTAAAATCCACTCAAAACTTAACGGTTTGGGTCTTCAAACAAGGCGATAAGGTCTATATGATGTCCTTTGAAGGCGATGAAGATACTCTGTATGAGTTTATCCCCTATATCGAAGAAACTTGGAGCGTCAGCAAGGACGGTGGAAAAAGCATTTAGCAACCGCATGTGATGATTGCTCTCTAAGTTTATAAAAAGCAAATCTGGGACTTATTCTCAGATTTTTTTGTGAGATGAAAAAGCTAATATTCTTTAAGTTTGACAACATTTAAGAGCGCTCATTTTATGATATAATAAAAACAATTTGAATACAGAAAGAAAAATATATGACCCAAGAAATCGACCTTGAAAAATACCATCAGCTAGCCCTGCAAAAGCAGAAAGAGCATCGAAAATTTTTAGCTAGTCTTAAGAAAAAGCCCCCAAAAAATCTAGATAAGATTGCCCAGCAAATTCATGATGAGGTCTTTGAAGAGATTGACTGTACAGCCTGTGCCAATTGCTGCAAGACGCTGGGACCAGACTTTAAGGAAGCCGACATTGTCCGCATTGCCAAGTATTTCAAGATGAAGCTGCCGGCTTTTGAAGAGGAGTTTCTGCAGGTGGACGAAGACGGTGACAAGGTTTTCAAGGCGATGCCTTGCCCTTTTTTAGGTGGAGACAATCTCTGCTCTATCTACGATGTCCGTCCAAAGGCTTGTCGAGAGTTCCCTCACACAGACCGTAAGAAGATTCATCAAATTAATCATCTGACAATCAAAAATACCCTGACCTGTCCTGCGGCTTATCTCTTTGTGGAGAAGCTGCGGGATAGTTTGTAAAATCCTCCTCTAAATCTTGTACAAAAATTCTAGGGCGGAAGTATCTTATATCTGTTAGATTATAGTTAGAATTGAACACGGCCTAAAAGCTGTGTGAAAAAGACAAAATTTTCTCGGAGCAGGAGCCCCTCCGTCAATTTTCACTTTGTTTTTAACGGCCTTAATATCTTTTGTGAGGTGAAAAAGAATATGATGCATCAATTCAATCGAACCATGGAATATTTGGAAAGTAAGTTGGACGCGGAAGTGGACTTGCAGCAATTTCAGCAGCTATCGGGCTATTCTTATGCTCTCTTTAGCAGGCTATTTTCCATCCTTGCGGATATGACTTTAGCGGAATATCTACGCAATCGCAGGTTGTCAGAAGCTGTGACGGACTTGCGGGAAAGCTCTGAGAAAGTCATTGACATAGCGATGAAATACGGCTATGAGTCTGCGGATGCCTTTAGCGCAGCCTTTAAGAAATTCCATGGTACGACTCCCTCAGAAGTTCGAAATGGAAAACCTTATCGGGTCTTTCCTCGACTTCAGTTATCCCTAAAGATTACAGGAGGAAAGAACATGGATATCAAGATTCAAAAGAAACCTGCTTTTACCGTAGCAGGCGTCCTATTGGAAGCTATTGACAATAGCCAGTGCCCGTCTGCATGGGAGCAGCTTTATGCAAATCACAGCTTTGAAAGCCTGGAAAGTTTGGGCAGTGGTCAATCCTTTGGCGTCTGCTCTGATGTCAAAGAAGGCGAAATCATCAACTATATGGCCGCTTATGATGTGACGGATAAAGCTAAAGCAGAAGAACTAGGTCTGTCAATCAAAGAAATCGCAGAAGCTGAATATGCTATCGTACCAGTCAAGGGGACTATACCAACCAGCATCCACCATGCTTGGAAATATGTCTTGGAAGTCTTTTTCCCAGAAACTGGCTATCGCCACTCAGGAGCACCAGACTTTGAAGTCTACACCGAGGGTGACATGTACTCCCCAGACTATCAAATGGAACTCTGGATACCAGTGGTTAGATAAAATGCTGATTTCAAGTTGTTTTTTAGCTGTCGATTACAGAGGAGGGTGATGCTATGCAGATGTATTTTGGGGACGTTTCTCTTTGTTATACATATTCACTTGCGATGGCGCTGTATTCGTATGGTTATGATGTTCGCCCTGAGTTTTTGGAAGCCATTATGGTGATGGGAAATGGCGCTAGTATTGTAAAGGAAGATGAAAAACACCCCTTAGTTTTCTTTGATAATGGGATGCCAGATAGTTCTATCAGCCATTCTTTAGACATTCTGGGTTTTACATATGATGAATACTATATAAAGGATTCTAATACAGTGAATCTTCTGTCTATCAGAGAAATGTTAAGTAAGTTTTTGCTAAGTGGCCCTGTTGTTCTTGGCCCTTTGGACATGGGTTATCTCACTTATAATCCCAATCATATCCATTTGTATGGGGTGGACCATTTTGTTTCAGTTTATGATCTAGACGGTGAGTTTATCTATTTTCATGATCCAGCAGGCTTTGCTTGTATGAAAATGAGTTTCTCAGAATTTTTAAAAGCCTGGGAAGCTAAAAATATCGGCTATAAAAGAGGTTCTTTCTCCATGTGGGGAAACTTTAAAAAAATCAAATCTCCTACTTCCAAAGAGATTTACCAGGAAACATCTATGCTGATGAAGCAACAATATGAACGTGGCGAGGAGAATGTGATAGCAAGATATGCTAAGTCGGTAGCGGAGAATGGCTTGAATGAAGAACAAAAACGTCTTCATCAATACTTTAGTTTCAAATTAGCTTCTATCAGAAATCTATACATGAGCAACGTCTTAAAAGAATACGATGCTGTCAGATCAGAAATAAAAGAAAATTTAGCAAGATTGTTTGGTCAAGCTCATCTATTTTGTATCAAGGAAGATTATCAGAAACTATCAGAAGTCTTGTTTGATATTGCAGCGCTAGATAATAAATTTAGAGATTTGTGTGTTCACTATAAAGTAGAGTAGAAGAAGTGGGAAAAGCGAAGATGCTGTTTGGTAATGTAGCAGGATCGAAAGAAAGGACTCCAAACTATCCAATGGACGCTCTGGATACCAGTTGTGAAGTAGATTAGAAACCAGTCGTTCGTTTTTGAGCGGCTGGTTTTTGTAGCTTGTGGTATAATGGATTTGGGTTAGAATTTACTGAGGAGTTTTTTATGGAAAAGCAGACAATTATTTACTGTTATCGTATGACACATGATTATGGAATTAATCCGTGTGTATTTACAGAAAGCTATGAATCAACACCGGAATTATTAACTGAAGGTGGCTGCATGGTACAACTGCGTCGAAATTTGAAAAGGAACTGGGCTGATAGAATTAATTCTGGTGAAGTTAATGCATATGTTATGGCGATAGCAGGTCATTCGAATGATGGTAATAAGTGGCGTGATGACCAAGGAATGTTCATTTCTCCTAAATATAATCACTTGATTTTTGTGGCAAAAATTACAAAAATTGACTCTATTAGGAATTATTTGAAGTCAGATTGCTCAAATAATCGACGTGATGCCTATGCTTATAATTATTATATTGATCATGAATGGTGGAGTCAAAAAACTATTGATGAACCTATTATTATTTCTCATCGGTTTAAGTATTTTGGTAAATCTCCTCTGGAAGTACCGAGTTCAATATTAGATTTTTTCCCGATGGGAAATCGCGCACGTTTAAGCGGAAAACCATTTCCAAGATGGAATACTAAAAATGGTTTTTATAATTCAAATGAGCGGCCAAATGATGTTGAGGAATTATTAGCTTTTATTACAGAGACTATTGGTGATAAAAACGAAATAGTTGACTTGCCTTATCACCCGTTTTTTATTGGAGGAACACATAAATGAAAATCATTTTATCCAGAAAAGGATTTGATGGTACGGCAGGAGGAGTTCCTAGTCCAATAATGCCTGACGGAACGTTATTGTCCTTGCCGATACCAGCAAAAATGGACAAATTAAGATATTCTGACATACAATACGAAGGGGTTTCTTATTCAGAAATTCTAAGACAATTAAAACCTAAAGATAGTAAAATAGGAAATTGGAATTGTCATCTAGATCCAGATATTCGAGATGGAGTTAGATTAGATAATATCAATGAATGGAAATCTATATTCGGGCAATGTGATACCGCTCAGTCTTATCTAAAAAATCAACAAGTTGATTTAGGCGATTTATTTTTATTTTTTGGATGGTTTAAGCAGACTGAGGGAAATCTACATGATGGTACTTTACGTTATGTGAAAAAAGCGCCGAATTTGCACATAATATTTGGTTATCTACAAGTTGGAGAGATAATTATTGACAATGTACAAATTAAAAACAATTACAGTTGGCATCCACATAGCTTTAATCATTTTATTAATAAAAAATGCAACGCTTTATATCTCCCAACTGATTTTTTGAGTTTTGATAATAGAAAAAAAGGCTATGGAACTTTTAAATTTTCTGAGGAAAAAATTTTAACTTTATCGGGTAAAACTAGAGCTACGTGGAAAGAAATTTCTGCTTTGCTCCCAGATAATATTAGTCGCAATGTCAAAAATTCAGCCAAAAATGAAGGGATTTATTATTCAGGGCAGTGGCAGGAATTGGTTTTGAAAGAAACTGCTATTTCAGAAAAATGGGCAAAGAGTCTGTTTTAAAAAAGTCTTATCATACTGCTTAGAAAGGAAAAAATAATTTGTCATACAAATTTCTACTTTTCGACCTTGACCATACCTTGCTGGATTTTGATACGGCAGAAGACATCGCCCTGACTCATTTTTTGGAGGAGCAGGGCGTGACGGAGATTCAGACCTACAAAGACTATTATATTCCCATGAACAAGGGGCTTTGGCGGGAACTAGAGCAGGGGAAAATCACCAAGCCTGAGCTAGTCAATACTCGCTTTTCTCGTCTTTTCGCTCATTTTGGCATTGAGAAGGATGGCGCCGAGTTAGCCCTTCTCTATCAGCAGCATATTACTCAGCAAGGCCAGACTTACGCTGGAGCTAGCGAGCTTTTGGACAACTTGACAGCAGCTGATTATGAGATTTACGGAGCGACCAATGGCATCACGGCTATTCAGACTGGTCGCATGGCTCATTCCGACATTGCGCCCTATTTTAACCATATTTTCATCTCGGAGCAGATGGGGACTCAGAAGCCCGAAGCCTTGTTTTATGAAAAAATAGCAGAGCAGATACCAGATTTTGACCTGTCTCAGACTTTGATGATTGGAGACTCCTTGACGGCAGATATTGCAGGCGCTAATAATGCTGGACTGGACTCTATCTGGTACAATCCCAAGCAGCTAGAGAATAAAAGTCTTGTTCGCCCGACCTATACCGCCTATTCTTATGTCGACATTATCAGACTCTTGGTTCCATAAGGAGACTGCAAATGAAAAAAACAGTTGCTTTATTTTCACTTCTTGCCAGTTTGTTGCTACTGACAGCCTGTTATGCTAAGAAAGAAGAAGTTGATGAAAGCATTCGAACAACGAAGGCTCTTTTTAAAAAGCTCCCTTTTCAGCCCGTCAAGGTTAGTTCTGATGGCAGTTATCATTACGAGGGAGGCGGTGCGACAATCGATTTGTATTTCACCGAGGAAGATATCCAAAAGTACGCTATTCTAAAATACCACCCAGATCGAAAGGGCAGTAAAATCGAATTTTATGAGATATTTTACGGAGAGCGAACAGCAGATCAGTTACTGGATTGTTTGGTAGACCAAGAAATAACTAGCTTAATTGATGAGATTAAGGGTGAGACGGAACATGACATGACAGCTGAATACCAGCAAAAATCAGAATTTGACAGAGCTCAATTTCAGACTATAAGCGTGTCGTCCTCTAAAAAAGTTGATGATTCAGAAAGTCTAAATAAATATCTCATGCTATATAGTAAGTTTTTAGTCGAATTCAGGAAGAATCCAGAAAATCATGATAAGCTAAAAGAGATTGTCCAAAAAATGGATAAAGCTGATCTATTAAAATGGTCTTTCGAATTTCATTCAGACCAAGTGCTGGATGAGAAAAGTATATCTGAAGATGAAGTAAAAACTAGGTCCTATAATAGTCGTAGTGGAGACACAGAGTATTATGCACTGGAGACCATTAATAAGTATATGGATTTAGATGCTTTTCCTAAAGACGCTTCAGTCAAATTGTTTTTTAAAAAATATGAAAACCTTTCTGAACAGATAGTTTTAAACAACCAAAAAGACTAATCTAAAAAATTTTTAACTCTGTCAAGAAAAAAACTTGACAGCTGTCTTTAATCTGCTATAATAGAACATGTGCTTAATAGCTCTGCTATTTCACCAAAAGAAAAAAATAAAGAAAAGAGACCTTAATAATGGCAGTAAAAATCCGTTTGACTCGTATGGGTTCTAAGAAAAAACCTTTCTACCGTATCAATGTTGCAGACTCACGTTCACCTCGTGACGGACGTTTCATCGAAACAGTTGGTACTTACAACCCACTTGTAGTTGAAAACCAAGTGACTTTGAAAGAAGACCGTATCCTTGAGTGGTTGGGTAATGGTGCACAACCTTCTGATACTGTACGCAACATCCTTTCAAAAGAAGGCGTATTGAAGAAATTCCACGATTCAAAATACTCTAAATAATAGAAGCGTAGGTTGACATATGGACACGATTGAAAATCTAATTATTGCGATAGTGAAACCTTTGATTTCACAGCCAGATGCCTTAACTATCAAGATTGAGGATACACCTGAATTTTTAGAATATCACCTGGATCTTGATCAGAGTGATGTTGGACGTGTAATCGGTCGTAAAGGTCGTACTATTTCCGCTATAAGGACGATTGTTTACTCTGTCCCAACTGAATACAAAAAAGTTCGCATCGTTATTGATGAGAAGTAAGAAGAACGGGACCGGTGTGTCCCGTTTTTTTCTATTTCTCTTAGCGAGCTGAGTACGTGGCTCTCAAGTGAGCTTAGAGAAATTGATGCCCAGCTAAGCGTTGGTACAAGGCCCTTAATGAAACAAGCCGTTAGGCGCAGTTGAATTTAGTAGTATTGATGCAGTTCGAGCGTATGCGAGAACTATCTAGCTTAGCATCTTCAACGAGGAAAGCGAGAAGCGTGGAAAACGGAGGAAATATGAAGTCAGAAGATTATGCTTGGAACGCCCATGAACGAGAGTGTTATGAGAATGGACAAGTGAGTCTACCCAGTCCTTACAAGCTAAAGATTCTTGATAACGGTCAGAAAAGGTTGGAACTGGAACAAATCTTGGTCCAGCTTCCTCAGAAGCAGCTTGCCCAATGGGCAATGCAGCATGCCACTCGCTATATAGCTCTGATAGATATTGGTGATGATATTGAAAAACAGCA
This sequence comes from Streptococcus sanguinis, assembly GCF_050220005.1. Classification (GTDB taxonomy): domain Bacteria; phylum Bacillota; class Bacilli; order Lactobacillales; family Streptococcaceae; genus Streptococcus; species Streptococcus sanguinis_Z. Next base: position 1,304,103 of record NZ_CP071413.1, on the reverse strand, counting down.
AATCTTGACTCAGGTTCAGGAAGTGTTTGAAGCGCGACTTGCGGGAAATGTTTCTGCCTATGAGCTGAGGAAGGCTGGTTTCTTGGCTCAGCAGCTGTCGCAGCAAGCCAAATCACCAGTTAGCAAGTATGCTGCTCGTGTCTTTTCCCAAGCAGTCGCAACAGCCCACATGCGAGGTCATGCCATTGTCTCGGCTGATTATGCAGTGAAAGTAATAAATATGCAGAGTCCAGATGATATGAAAGCAGTTATCAGCGAAAGAAAACAACAGATTCGATTGGCCAAAGAATGGCAGAAATGTATAAATGAGCTGTAGAATGGAGGCAATAGGATGGACCATATCGAAAGAACCGATGCTAAGATATTCTATCGGATAGAAGGGCGAGGTCATAAAGAAACAATCGTGCTCCTGCATGGTCTGAGTGCTGACTCGGGCATGTTTCAGCCTCAGATAGATTTTTTTAAGGATCGCTATCAGGTTATTGCGCCTGACCTACGTGGAAATGGGCAATCAAGCCAGCTGACTTGTCAGGTGGATCAGGTTCTAGATATACAAGCTGCAGATGTGCTGGCGATTTTGGAAAAAGAAAGCATCAGCCAAGCCATTATCGGAGGGACTTCCTATGGCGGTATTTTAACCATGCACCTCATGACTCAAAATCCGCAAATCTTTAAGGGAGCTTTCTTGTGCGATACTTTTTGTGCGACGGATTTGTCACCAATGATGAATACTCTGGCTCAACTTACAGCTCCTTTAGTGAAATACTCATGGTTTATGAAGCTATCAACCTTGCCAATCTATAAACGCTGGCCTTTAGCTCGCTCTTATTTTGTTGATTTATTCGACCGGATGCGACCTGAGGAGTCTGTTTTGCAGCGCAGGGCAATTGAAGCCATTGATTATCGTGCTGCCTTGGGTAAGTGCAAGATTCCTACACTTTTGCTGGCGGGAGATTTTTCAGGAAAATTAGTCCAAATGATGAAAACAACCAAGGAACATCTGAGGCTTGCTCAGGATCTTGTCATTGCTGATTCTTTTGATCCGTCGAATCTATGCCAACCAGGCAAGTTTAATGCTTTGCTGGAGAACTTTGCTAAACAGGTTTTCGAAGAGAGGTCTTAATGCTTTTAAGGCAATACTAGCAACTGCCTCTTGTAACACAGTCCTTGGTTGAATATGAACAAAATCTGGTATAGAGGTGTCCTTATTCCACTAGTAAAATAGCTATCTCTCAGATAGTAGTGTGTGCCCAGATAATTTTTTTTAGAATTGATTAGAAACATTATGAAAGAAAAAATAATCAAAACAAAAGTAGGACAGCTATTTATATCTTATCAACCTGCGGAAAAGATTGCTGTATTTTTAAGCGGTGCAGGGAGTCTGCCAACCTATGAAAATTTTTTGCCAGTTATTCGGAAGTTACCTAAAAGTTGGGGCTATTTAACAATAGATTACCCTAATGCTGGGCAAAGCCCACTGGAAAATCAAGAAAATTTTGTTTTGGACGATTTGGTCCAATCTATTATAGAGGTTTTATCGCATTTTAAAGTTATTCAGTATGCTATTTGCGCGCACAGTATTAGTGGCCTTGTAGCAGTTAAAGTTGCTGAGTCAAAGACGTTTTGTCAGGGACTAATCTTGATTGAGCCGACCACTTATTCTGTTCTATATGGAGAATTAGCTCAGAATCCTTATCACGAATTTTTATCCTTACAGGAGAAAGTTCAGATGCTCGGTGGTGGATATGAATATCTGAAAAAAATAGGACAAGAGAGTTTTCCAGTAGCTGATTTTAAAATCTTATGGGCTAAGGCAGAAAAGAGTTCAGATAGATTAAAATCTGTACAAGAAGGATTTCAACATTACTGCAGTATCTCAGAAAATGATTTTCAGAACTTAGATATCTCTTTTCAATTCTCGGTTTTTATCCTTAGTCTGGCCTATCGAGAACAAGAATATAAAGATTCCGAATTTGCTTCACAAAATACCCAGATTATTTTAGGAGGCAACCATCATTATTTACATTGGAGTGAGTCAGAAAAGATAGCTGAGCTTCTTTTAGAAATGTGATGAAAAGTTGTATGCAAACTTTAATTAGTATATCGAAAGCGGGAGTAAATATACATGCAAAATAGCTGAGATTTTAATCTCAGCTATTTAGTACGTATTTATGAGAGTCTATCCTAGAATCTCAGCAATAGCATCTCGAATTTCCTGAACGGTTGCGGATTTGCTATGGTCACTGGTATCAAACTCAATGTATTTGCCATAAGCATCAACAGTTCCACCTACAGGCCCTTCGGATCCGTCCACAGATGTTCCGATGGCTGGTGGCAAACTTTTATCCGCATCATCAGTATCAATAACTATGATGCGAGTATTGGACTCGAGATCATCTATCATTGGAAGAGACGATGCGGAGGTCATGTTCTGACTAGCATAGTATTCTAGAAAAGCCTTGATGGTTCGATTGTCAATTTGAGCAATTTTTTCATCAAGGGCTGAGAGATTTCTAGTTTCCCTCGTTTCATTTTCCATTGCTTGGCCTTTTTTGACCTGTGTCAAAGCAGTCAGACTGGCGGCTGTTGTGGCTAGAATAGCAGTAGAGAGCAGGAGTTTACTTAACTTTTTTCCCATAGTCGTCACCAACTTCTTTCTAGTTTTGCGTAAACACACTTGAGTGTTTATAGTGTTGTGGCTCTGTATGTATAATTATACGTTAAATAGCAACTTTAATCAAATAAATATAGGTAAGGGAATTCCCTCTTATCTCGCTTGTACATTCCCCTATATCATGATAAAATACTAGGCAGAGTATAATATGTTGGAGTCGAGATGAATTATTTTAATGTTGGAAAAATCGTCAATACGCAAGGTCTGCAAGGTGAGATGCGGGTTTTGTCAGTGACGGATTTTGCAGAAGAGCGTTTTAAAAAAGGTAATACCCTTGCCCTGTTTGACAAGAAAGATCAGTTTGTCATGGACGTGGAGATTGCCAGCCATCGCAAGGTTAAGAACTTTGATATTATCAAGTTTAAGGGGATGTACCACATCAATGACATTGAGAAATTTCGTGATTTCACTCTGAAAGTCCGAGAAGAAGATTTGACGGACTTGGAAGACGGTGAATTTTACTACCATGAAATCATCGGCCTTGAAGTCTATGAAAATGACGTTCTTATTGGTAGGATTAAGGAAATTCTGCAGCCAGGAGCCAATGATGTCTGGGTGGTCAAACGTAAAGGCAAGCGTGATTTACTTTTACCATACATTCCGCCAGTTGTGCTGGGGATTGACATTAAGCAAGGTCGGGTTGATGTTGAGATACCGGAAGGACTGGACGATGAAAATTGATATTTTGACTCTCTTTCCGGAGATGTTTGCGCCCTTGGAGCACTCGATTGTAGGTAAAGCAAGGGAAAAAGGTCTCTTGGAAATCAACTATCATAATTTCCGAGAAAATGCAGAAAAATCCCGGCATGTAGACGACGAGCCATACGGCGGAGGTCAGGGTATGCTGCTACGGGCTCAACCTATTTTTGATGCCTATGATGCCATTGAAAAGAAGCAACCGCGCGTGATTTTGCTAGATCCTGCTGGTCGGACTTTTGACCAAGCCTATGCTGAGGAGTTGGCTAAGGAAGAAGAACTCATTTTCATCTGTGGCCATTACGAAGGCTATGATGAGCGGATCAAGACTTTAGTGACAGATGAGATCTCGCTTGGGGACTATGTCCTTACTGGAGGAGAATTGGCGGCCATGACCATGATTGATGCGACCGTTCGCCTGATTCCAGAGGTTATTGGCAAGGAAGTCAGTCATACAGATGATAGTTTTTCATCTGGGCTCTTGGAGTATCCTCAGTACACTCGGCCCTATAACTACCGAGGTATGGTCGTTCCGGAAGTCCTTATGAGCGGCCATCATGAAAACATCCGCAAATGGCGTCTCTATGAAAGTCTGAAAAAGACCTATCTAAGACGACCTGACTTGCTGGAACACTATGAAATGACGGCCGAAGAAGAAGCGATGTTAGAAGAAATTCGACAAGCTCAATCGGACTGACAAGCAAGGTTAACTCTTAGAAAGGATCTAGGAGTTTTTGCTTTATTTGATAAAGAAATGCTCATTTTTGTTGGAAAAACCAGCTTATTTTTCTAATAAAACATTTTTGTAACTAAAATGTAATAAAAAAACTATTAAAACAATACGTTTGCTACTAGTTAATACTAGCGTTTTGTGATAGTATATTACTATGTGGGCTACTATACCCAGGTTAATTATAGTATGTGAGATTATAAAAAGGAGATTGATTATGGAAAAGAAAATAGGCAAGTCTGTTGTAGCGACTGGTATCGCGGCTACAACTATTATTTCTGGTGGACTGACCCATCAAGTGCACGCGGATGAGTTGGTTGAATCAACTGTAACAGCTCCAAAAGCGACTGAAGTAACTGAGAAACCAGTGACAGCAGCAGATGTAGCTGTTGCCCAAGAAAATGCTGAAGCAGCCAAAGCTAAACTTGATGAGCAAAGATCGATAGTAGATACTGCTAAAACAGAAGCTGAAGATGCAAAAACTAGCGTGAAAGTGGCTGAAGCCGCTGTTGAGACTGCTAAAGAAGTGCAGGCAGAAGCAACAGAAGAAAATGTTGCTAAGGCGGAGACGGAAGCAAAAACAGCAGACCAAGAGGTTGGCGCAAAAGACACTGCTGTTCGAGAAGCAGCGGCTAAGGCTGCCAAGGCAGACCAAGCTGTTAAAGATCAAGCGAATACTATTAAGGCGAGCCAATCTCTGGTAGACATTGCCGAGACTGAATTGAAACAAGCTAAAACACCACTTAACTCAGAGGAGCAAGCTGTAGCAACTGCTAAGAGCCAGCAAAGTCAAGCACAGACCGCTTTAGACAATGCAAAGACTGAGTTGACAAAGGCGGAACAAGCAGCGTCTTCTGCTCCACAAGTGCAGGCTGATATTCAGAATAAAATCAATCAGGCAAAGGCATCTTTGAGCCAAACCAATCAAGCTATCAGCTCGCTTGAAGGACAGATTCCGACTGCCGAGAAAGCAGCATCAACAGCTCCTGTTGACCTTCGCAATACGACTTATTCCCAATTTTTAGAAAATGTTCGTAACAATGCGGCTAATCAGGAGATTCGTGATGCTGCCAATAATGCTCTTGCAGTTTATCAACGTGGACAAAATGAATTTGGTATCTCAGTTAATTCTGACCCAACCAGTCCAGCTAATCTAGAAAATAACCTGCAAGCTTTAGAGTTGGTTAAGGCGATTAATGCTTACCGTCGTAATGCCGGCTTACAAGAGTTGTTGGTTGATCCGTATGCGAATGTGGCTAACCAGATTCAGACTATCTACTTTGAGCGCAATAACTGGCATATGGGTAAGCTGATTGGTAATGAGAATGTGGCGATTAGTTTTGACCCGCAAGGGGCTGTCAATTTCTGGCACAAAGAAAAAGAAAAGTATCAAGAGATTGCGGCGCAATATGGACTGCCTACTGATGAAACTCAGATTGATGCTAATGCTATCTATATGAGAGTTGGAGCGGGTGTATTTGCTCAGATTGGCCACTATGTTCAGATGATGGACAATAAAGCCAATGCTATCTCAGCAGCTTATGATAAACATCCAAATCAATGGGGCACTCCTCATGGTACATCCGAGGTTGGTTTCCATCACATTAGCAACTTTGACCAGCGTGTTAATAATGGTACGTTGCTGACTGTTGCTGCTATGGAGCAGTTGTTGCGTGCTGGTGGTGGTCGTTCTGCAGGTTCTAACGCTAATGTTACAGCACTTAAGAATCAATTAGCTGAACTTAAGGCTCAAAAAGTTGGTCAGGAATCAGCTATCAATATCCTAAATGCTCAATTAGCTGATGCTCAAAAGACAGCGGCAGCTCAAATTGCAGCAGTTGAAGCAGCTCGTCAGAAGGTAGCAACTGCTGAAAATAATCTAGCCTTGACCAAGCAAAATGTTGCCCTTAAGCAGGAAGCTCTCGACAGAGCGACAGCTAAGATTGCAGCAAACCTAGCACCTTATCAGACTAACTTGAGCAATGCTCAGGCAGTTCTAGCAGCAGCTAAAGATAAGTTGGTAGAACTTCAGGCAGCTCAAGAAGCTGCAAAAGCTAATTTGGGAACTGCTCAAGAGGACTTCATGGCTGCTCAAAAGACATTAGCAGCAGCTAAAAAGAAAGTTATTGACCTTCAGAATGCTCCTCAGTTACTTGCAGAAGCAGAGCGGGAGTTGGCAGAAGCGCAGCTTGATTATGAAGCTAAACAAGCAATCTTAAATCAAGAGACTGCAACTTTAGCTGTTCTTGAGGAATCCTACAACAGTCTTCAAGCGAATTATGAAACTCTCTTGAATATCTTGAATCAAGCAGCTCTCCTGTATGGAAATGCTCTGAATAGTAACTATCGCTCAGGTGAAGATAAACAGACTCTAACTGCTGTAAAAGGCGGAGCTGCTGGTCCAGGTGCAGAGGATGAATCTAAGAAAGATTCAGATGCTAAGACTGCAGAAGTTCATGCGAACACTCGTGAAGTCAAAGGAGCAACTACAGGTGCTGTTCAAGCGGCAGGTAGTGACGTATTCACTGATTTTGTTGTAAATCCTGCAGCTCAGCTTGCTAGCGTGGCTACAACTGCCGATAAGGCTCCAACAGTTCCTGCTATTCTGCCAAATACTGGTTCGGAAGCAGAACGCCTTGCAATTTTTGGTATGGCACTTGGTGCAGCTGCCTTTTTGGGAACCAACAAGCGCCGTCGCAGAGACGAAGATTATAATTAATGAATACAAAATGAGTCTGGAAATTATTCCACACTCATTTTTTGTGTTTACAGCAAATAACCAATCTCATATAAAAGGGATGAGGAGTTAAGTTCTGCATTTTCTAAGAAAGATAAAAACTTCCGATATTAACTGTCGGAAGTTTTTGATATACATAATAGATTCTATTTGACTGCTCCACCTGTAACACCTTCTACATAGTATTTCTGCATGAAGATGAAGAGAAGAGTAATTGGGATAGCGATGATAATCGCTCCAGATGTGAAAGGTAAGAACCATTTATTGATGGCGTCCTTATTAAGCATTTGGAAAAGTCCCAAAGCCACTGTGTATTTTTCCTTGACATCGCCTAGGATGACAGAGGCAAAGATGAAATCAACCCAAGGTCCCATGAAAGCCATAAGCGCTGTATAAACGATAATCGGTTTTGAAAGCGGCAATGTAATAGTCCGAAAGATTTGGAAGCGAGTCGCTCCGTCGATCATAGCGGATTCGTCCAAAGAATATGGGATAGTATCAAAGAAACCTTTAGCAATATAGAAGCCTAGAGCCGCTCCAGCCGAATAAACCAGAATCAATGAAGTCAGGGTTTGTGTCAAATTGAGTGCTTTCAAGATGTAGTAAACCGCAATCATAGACATGAAGCCTGGGAACATGTTAAGTACCAGAGCCAGCTTGAGGAAACGATTTTTATGCTTGAATTTGATACGGCTGAGTGAGTAAGCCATACCCACAGTAATCAAAGTAGACAGGATACAGGTCGCTGTCGCAACAATCAGGGTATTCATAAACCACTGAACAAAAGGATAAGTGTTGTTATTAAACAGTCTAATATAGTTGTCAAGAGTATAAGTCTTAGGGAAGAAGTAAGGGACTGCATTAGATCCTTCACCACGGAAGCTGGTCAGAAAAATCCAGATAATTGGTGTAAGCCAGATGAATGCTAAAACAGCCAGTAAGACATAAATCCCTAATAAACTGAGTTTTTTTCTATTTTTCATTATTTAGCAGTTCCTTCCTTGAATGATGCGGATCTAGTATAGGCTAAGAGACTGAAGGCTGCAGAGATTGCAAAGATCAGGATACCGATAACAGATGCCAGATTGTAGTCCTTGGCTGAAACGGTCAGTTTATAGAGCCAGGTAACCAAGAGGTCAGTTGAGCCTGCCTGATAGTAGGAAGAGTTAGTAGGTCCACCACCTGTCAGGAAGTAGATAACGTTGAAGTTGTTGATGTTCCCGATAAACTGCTGGATAAGTGATGGCGCCATAATCAAAAGAATTTGAGGGAAAGTAATGCTCTTGAAGATTTGAAGCTTGCTAGCTCCATCAATCTCAGCGGCTTCGATTTGCTCGCTAGGAAGGTTCATGATAATCCCGGTTGCCACCAGCATGGTAAATGGAATACCAATCCACATATTGACAAGGATGATTGAGAACTTAGCCCAAACGGGATCACTCAGGAATGGAATTGGATTCTGGATGAGATGGAGGCTTTGCAATAGTCCGTTCAAAGGTCCATTGTCATTCAGGAAATTGCGCATCAAGAGCAGGGATACGAATTGGGGTACAGCAATAGTGATAACGAAGAGCGTGCGCCAAACTTTCTTGTACTTAAGCCCTTTTGTATTGAGCAAGAGAGCGAGAACAATACCGAAGAAGAAAGTCGTAGCTGTCGCAGCAACCGCCCAAATCAAGGTCCAGCCTAAAAGTGGGAAGAAGGTGCTAGCCATGCGACCTGAGAAAACATCACCGAAGCTAGAGAAGCCAACCCAGTCAAAGAGTGACTTAGGAGCTGGATGGTTATGGTCAAAGTTAGTAAAGGCCAAACAGATCATATAGATCAGAGGCAGGATGGTAAAGAGCAGTACTCCGATAAGAGGGATGCTCATTAGGCCCATGTGGAAGCGGCCGTCAGCCAGCGTCTTGAAGTCTTCAACGAAGTTAGGAATTTTCTGACCGGACTGCTTGAGAGCCATTAAGTGACGAGCACTTTTCAGGTTACACCAGTAGATGTAGGCGAAGACTGCACAGAAGATGAGAGAAGCAAGTCCAAAAATCAGCATCAGCATAGAGTTGTCACCCGCTACTTGAACGGTGATTTCCAAGCCGTTAACTTTTTTGATAGCCTCTCCTTGTTCTTGAGTCCCCAATGTAATCATGCCGCCAATAGCTGGTATGATTTGGACTGCAAAAGCAATCAGGAAAGCAATTTCTGAGAAGAGGAAGAGCAGCCCCTTGATGAACTGTTTATGTACGAGGTTGCTCAGTCCCATTACCAGAAAAGAGAGTTTGACATCCCAGGTTCCCTCTTTAAAGACCTGAACCATGGATGCATTGTCATAAGATGACTGAGTCATAGTATTCTCCTTATATTTACAAAGAAAGAAGTGAGGAGGCTGCCCCCCTCACTTCAATGCTTATTTAAATTTGCTTGAGTATTATTTAGCTGCTGCTAAATCTTTATCAAACTGTTGTAATTTTGCGAGGTATTGATCTTCACCAAATTTACCGTTGTAAGCATCGCTGAGGATTGCAGCACTTTCAGTCCAGAAGACAGACATTTGGCTAAGTTTAGGCATAACTGTTGTGTAGGTATCAGAAGAACCCATTGTGATAACAGCTTGTGCCAAGGCATCTTTCTTCACATCTTCAGACTCTTGTACTTCTTTGTTAGCTGGGATGATGTGACGTCCTTCAAACTTGAATTGGTTTTCTTGGCTTTCTTTGCTAGTAAGTGCTTGAGCCAGTTTGTAGCTTGCTGCGATACGTTCTCCGTCACCGTTTGAAGGTGTTTGGTTAACTGCGTAAAGTTTTACACCAAGGAAGGCTTTTTGTTGAACATCTTGTCCACCGATGTTAACAGTTGGGTAAACAGAGATACCAAGGTTGTCTTTGCCGACAGCTTTTTCAGCAGCTGCGTAGTCCCATGGACCTGATTGGAAAGCGTCAACTGAACCATCTTCAAATTTAGCAAGAAGGTTAGAAGCATCTACGTTTACAAAACCGCTGTTATTCTTTTGAGCTGCGATGAACTTCAGAACGTTCACACCGGCTTCGTTACCCCAGTTTGTTCCGTCTACTTGCTCACCATCTTTACCAAAGAGAGTGTCGCCAACAGAAAGGAAGAGTGGAGCAGTGATGTATCCATTAGCCTCTTTCAAGTTTCCACCAAATTTAGCTTTAGAAGTGATGGTTTCATAAGACTTAACATCATCAGCGGAAAGCTTTGATTTGTTATAGTAGGTTACTTGTGATTCGATACCGTATGGGAAAGCATAAGTTTTGCCTTTGTATTGAGCACCAATAGCTGCTTGTTCTGTATCGTTCTTCTTGATTTCTTCTGCCATATTAGAAGGAACTTCTTGGATAGCTCCGGCTTCAACTAATTTACCAAGTTGGTCATGTGGCAGAGAGAAAACATCGGCAGCAGTACTAGCATCTTTTGTCAGATTTTCCTGAGCGTTTGGATCTTCCATTTCGACTACGTCAACCTTGTAGCCTGATTCTTTCTCGAACTTGCTAACTGTATCAGAGTAAGAATCTTTAGCACCGGTTGGTACCCAAAGTTTCAAGGTCTTGCTATCGGCTTTAGAAGAAGAGCTCTCCTTGCTGCTATTCGAGCTACAAGCTGCTAACAGCGTTCCTGCAGCCAGCAAGCTGACACTGCCTAATACCACTTTTTTCCATGTTTTCATTCCTATTTCCTCCCGGAATTTTTATTTACAATTCTATTATGCAACCGTTTGCAATTTTTGTCAAGTCTTTTTTTGAAATTTTTTTAAAAATATATTAATTTTTCTAAAATTTTTCTATTTTATTTCTGTTTATATAATAAAAGCCTATTAAAATGGCTGTGCAATCGCTTGCTTGATTTTTACCTAGAAAACGCTTTATTATGAAGAAAATCATGTTTCTTTTGAGATAGATTTTTGGTACATGCAAGAAGATATAAAGACAAGTTATAGTTCAGCATTACCAAAGAAAGGAATCAAACTTATGATTTTCTAATAATCTAGTGTCTACCTGTTGAATGCTTCTCTTTTCTGCTATAATAGACCTATGAATAAGCTAATCCAATCAAAGCTGGAACTGTTGCCGACTAGTCCCGGCTGTTACATTCACAAAGACAAAAACGGTACCATTATCTATGTCGGCAAAGCCAAGAACCTTCGTAATCGGGTTCGTTCTTATTTCCGTGGCAGTCATGACACCAAGACTGAGGCCCTGGTTTCCGAGATTGAGGATTTTGAGTTTATTGTCACCGAGTCTAACATTGAGGCTTTGCTTCTGGAGATTAATCTAATCAAGGAAAACAAGCCTAAGTATAATATCATGCTCAAGGACGATAAGTCCTATCCATTTATCAAGATTACCAACGAAACCTATCCGCGTCTGATTATCACGCGCCAAGTCAAAAAGGACGGTGGGCTTTATTTTGGTCCCTATCCTGATGTTGGTGCGGCCAATGAAATTAAACGTCTCTTAGATCGCCTCTTTCCTTTTCGTAAGTGTACCAATCCACCTGAAAAGGTCTGCTTTTACTACCATCTAGGGCAGTGCAAGGCCCACACTATTTGCCAGGTAGACAGCCAGTATTTCAAGGACTTGGCTCAAGAGGTAGCAGCCTTTCTCAAGGGCCTGGATGACCGGATTATTGAGGATTTACGGGGGAAAATGTCTGGCGCTGCGCAAGCTATGGAGTTTGAAAAGGCAGCTGAGTACCGCGACTTGATTCAGTCCATTGGCACCTTACGAACCAAGCAGCGGGTCATGGCCAAGGATTTGCAGAATCGCGATGTCTTTGGCTACTATGTGGACAAGGGTTGGATGTGCGTGCAGGTCTTCTTTGTCCGCCAGGGCAAGTTAATCGAGCGTGACGTCAATCTTTTTCCCTATTACAATGATCCGGACGAAGATTTTCTGACCTATATCGGCCAGTTCTACCAGGAAAAATCCCACCTCAAGCCCAATGAAATTTTGATTCCAGCAGATATTGACGAAGAAGCTGTCCGAGCCATGGTGGATACCAAGGTGCTTAAGCCCCAGCGAGGCGAAAAGAAACAGCTGGTCAATCTCGCTATCAAAAACGCCCGAGTTAGTCTCCAGCAGAAATTTGACCTCTTGGAGAAATCTATTGAAAAGACCCAAGGTGCTATTGAGAATCTAGGGCAGCTCCTTAACATTCCAACGCCTGTTCGTATTGAGTCTTTTGATAACTCCAATATCATGGGTACCAGTCCTGTATCAGCTATGGTAGTCTTTGTCAATGGTAAACCTAGCAAGAAGGATTATCGCAAATATAAGATCAAGACTGTCGTAGGACCTGATGACTACGCAAGTATGCGTGAGGTCATCAAGCGGCGCTATAGTCGGGTGATTCGAGATGGACTGACTCCGCCTGATCTGATTGTCATTGACGGTGGACAGGGCCAGGTCAATGTCGCTAAAGAAGTTATCCAGGATCAGCTGGGACTAGATATTCCCATCGCTGGACTGCAAAAAAATGACAAGCACCAGACTCATGAATTGCTCTTTGGTGACCCTTTACAGGTTGTAGAATTATCCCGAAATTCGCAGGAATTTTTCCTACTCCAACGTATCCAAGATGAGGTCCATCGTTTTGCTATTACCTTCCACCGCCAGCTCCGGTCTAAGAATTCCTTCTCATCGCAGCTAGATGGCATTGAAGGCTTGGGACCAAAACGCAAGCAAAATCTTATGAAACACTTCAAATCTCTAACCAAGATTAAAGAAGCCAGTGTCGACCAAATTGTCGAAGTCGGTGTACCGCGAGCAGTGGCAGAAGCAGTGCGGGAGAAGTTGAATCCGAAAACTCAGGAGCGGGAACAAACACAGTTGCAAGAGGTGGCGGAGCCAGTTGTAGACATAGATTGAAAGATTAGTTTATCGGATTTTAGAGAGTCTTATAAAATAAACTTAAATGAAAGCTTTTCAAAAATTGGGAAAATTATAACTGTTATAATGGAGTTGTCTTTGGGAATGGATAGTCATCAGTTGCAAAAAATATCTGATATCTTGTATGCTGAAAGCAATGCTAAAGCTGTATCGTATATTAAGAGTCTTCAAACCGAAGATGAACTGTTTGTTTTACTTGATAATTTTAACTGGGATAATGGTTTTGAAGTACCCCAAGCAGTTATTGAACATTCTAAGTGTACTCTTTCAATTGTTTTATTATCCTCTTATCGAGCAGCTGGCATCAGGTATTTATTAGAAGCAGAAGCAGCCTTTGTAAATTCTTCATCTAAGGAGTGGGAAGAATTTGTAAAAGATGTCTATGATAGAATTATCAGAAGGAAATTTCCGGATGGTAATATCTCTTTTCGACCCGAAATAACGAGAATTCAAAAGTTCAAACTTAAAAAATTAAAATCGGCATTAAATCCACTTTTCATTGATGGAGTTTCTGGAAAAGATTTGAATATAGTAATTTAATTAAAATAACCATCCAGACATTGTGGATGGTTTTTGTGTTATGTCCTAAAGCCATAATAAAAGGATTGGCGAGCGCCAATCCTTTTATTATTTCAACTCAGAGGAATCTGGTAGGTAGGAACCACCAAGGTAGGTATTGCTGAGTTTTTCAAGGCTTCCGTCTTGATAGAGTTCTCTTAATGCATTATCAAATTGTTCCTTGAATGCTTTTTCTTCGCTAGAAAATATAATATAGTTGTTAGGACTGTCAGTGGAAGGAAGATCAACAACAGATAGATCCAAGCCACGTTCTTTAATAATTTTTTGAACGGAAACTTTGTCAAAGATTAGGAAATCAAAGTCACCATTAGAAAGGTCAAAGATACGTTTTCCTATATCTTCTCCTGAGTAATGGATAGTGGCTGGATTTTCAGTGTGTTTTTGATTCCAATTGTTGATGAATTGGGCGTTCGATGTTCCGATATCCTCTTGAGTTGTTTTACCAGCAATTTGCTCAAGAGAAGTTAAAGGATTCTTCTTATTACTAACGAGTACTAAAGGATTTTTTGAGATAGGGAGTGAGTAGAGGTATTTATCTGCTCTCTCTTTTGTGTAACTCAAGTTATTGGCTGCAGCTTGATAGTGACCGGAATCAAGTCCTGGGAAGATACTTTCCCAAGCGGTTCTTTGAAAGTGAATTTCGTAATCACTGAGCTTCTCATCAATTGCTTTAAGTACTTCAATATCGTAGCCAGTCAGGTTGCCGTTTTCCTCATAGGCGAATGGTGGGACATCGCCAGCTGTTGCAACAGTAATTGTTTTTGGGGACGAATTTTTTTGAGGTGTGCTCTGGTGACTGCAAGCGGCTAACAGTGGAAGGATGATTAGTAACAGGACGATTTTTCTCATGTTTTACTCCTTTCAAATTGGTATTATTTTATAGCTTATCAGAAACTATCTTGATTATCCAATATATATTTTTTATAGCTGCGATAAGAAACCTTAATAATGAAAAACTTCTGCAAACTCTTACAAAATATGATAAAATGAAGTTAGTATATTTAGAAAAGGATGCGACTTATGAAATTTCTAGAACTCAATAAAAAGCGTCATGCAACCAAGCATTTCAACGACAAACCTGTGGATCCAAAGGATGTTCGCACAGCGATTGAGATTGCAACGTTGGCACCCAGTGCTCACAATAGTCAGCCGTGGAAGTTTGTAGTAGTACGAGAGCGCAATCAGGATCTAGCAGAGACAGCTTTCGGTGGAAATGTGGACCAGATTAAGGAAGCTCCAGTGACTATTGCCCTCTTTACAGATACAGATTTGACCAAGCGGGCTCGCAAGATTGCGCGTGTAGCTGGAGTTAAGAATTTCTCTGATGAGCAGCTCCAATTTTACATGCAAAATCTGCCAGCTGAGTTTGCTCGCTATAGCGAACAGCAAAAGAGCGATTATTTATCTCTCAATGCTGGTCTGGTGGCCATGAATCTTGTTTTGGCTCTGACTGACCAAGGTATCGGCTCTAATATCATCTTAGGTTTCGATAAATCTAAGGTTAATAAGGTTTTGGAAATTGATGAACGTTTCCGTCCGGAACTCTTGATTACGGTTGGTTATACTGATGAAAAACTAGAACCAAGTTATCGTTTGCCGGTTGATGAAATTATTGAGAAACGTTGATATAAAAGTGTTTACGATTTAATTCATAGTTGAAATGATTTAAATCGAATTGGAAGTTGGGGTGAAATAATGACAATTGATTTTAAAGCAGAAGTTGAAAAACGAAGAGAAGATCTCTTAGCTGACCTGTTCAGTCTTTTGGAAATCAACTCAGAGCGGGACGATTCCAAGGCAGACAAGGAGCATCCTTTTGGACCTGGACCTGTTCAAGCTCTGCATAAGTTTTTAGAAATTGCTGAACGCGATGGTTATGAAACGAAGAATGTGGACAATTATGCTGGTCACTTTACTTTTGGTGAGGGTACGGAAGAACTTGGGATTTTTGCCCACATGGATGTAGTCCCTGCCGGGAGTGGCTGGAATACAGATCCTTACAAACCTGAAATTATTGATGGTAAGCTTTATGCGCGTGGTTCATCTGACGATAAAGGTCCAACTATGGCTTGTTATTATGGTTTGAAAATCATCAAAGACTTGGGATTGCCAGTGTCTAAGCGTGTGCGTTTTGTAGTGGGAACAGATGAAGAATCGGGCTGGCAAGATATGGACTATTATTTCAAACATGTTGGTCTGCCTGAGCCAGACTTTGGTTTCTCGCCAGATGCGGAATTTCCAATTATTAACGGTGAAAAAGGGAATATCACAGAATACCTCCACTTTGGTAACAGTAATGATGGCAGCTTTAAACTCAAGAGCTTTACTGGCGGACTTCGTGAGAATATGGTGCCAGAATCAGCGACAGCTATTTTTACAGCAGCAGTTGATGCAGCGGAATTGGATAAGAAATTACAAGACTTTGCTTCTGCCCACAAGGTTTCAGCTAGTCTGAGAGCAAATGGCGACGCTCTTGAAGTGACAGTCATTGGGAAGTCAGCTCATGGTTCTACACCAGAGGACGGTATCAACGGAGCAACTTATCTGGCTCTCTTCCTCAACCAATTTGACTTTGCTGGTGATGCCAAAGCTTATCTGGAAGTGGGAGCTCAAGTTCTGCACGAGGACTTTACTGGTGAGAAGTTAGGAATTGCTTATACAGATGCTAAAATGGGTGCTCTCAGCATGAATGCTGGTGTTTTCCATTTTGACAGTGCCAAGGCTGACAATACTATTGCTCTGAACATCCGTTACCCGCAAGGAGCTGATCCGAAAACAATTCAGGCCGGTCTTGAAAAAGTTACTGGTGTTGTGTCTGTGAGCTTGTCTGAACACGGACACACTCCACACTATGTTCCAGCAGATGATGAATTGGTAGCAACTCTTTTGAGTGTTTATGAAAAACAAACAGGTCTCAAAGGACATGAGCAAGTCATTGGAGGTGGAACCTTTGGCCGTCTTTTGAAGCGCGGTGTGGCTTTTGGCGCCATGTTCCCAGACTATGTCAACACTATGCACCAAGCCAATGAATTTACAGATGTAGAAGACCTTTTCCGTGCTGCGGCCATTTACGCAGAAGCTATCTACGAATTAATCAAATAAAAAATAAGAACTCGTTTGGTCTTGCCAAATGAGTTTCTTTGCAAGGAGCTATCATGCAAACAATAGAGGATATTGCTAAGGCCATCATGGCCGACCCAGAAAATAAAGAATTTACGGAGCAGGGAATCAAGCCACTCTTTGCGGCACCAAAGAATGCTCGGATTAACATTGTTGGTCAAGCGCCGGGACTGAAAACTCAGCAGGCAGGGCTTTACTGGAAGGACAAGAGTGGTGATCGGCTGAGAGAATGGCTAGGTGTCGATGAGGAGACTTTTTATCATTCTGGTTACTTTGCTGTTTTGCCCATGGATTTTTATTTTCCAGGACATGGGAAATCTGGTGATTTACCGCCTCGTAAGGACTTTGCGGACAAATGGCATCAGCCGATTTTAGAGCTTTTGCCAGATATTGAGCTGACTATTTTGATTGGTCAGTATGCACAGAAATACTATCTGCATCAAAAAGGAAATATCAAGCTGACCGAGACAGTTCAGCATTATCAAGACTACCTGCCTGATTTTTTCCCTTTGGTACACCCATCGCCCCGCAACCAAATCTGGATGGCTAAAAATCCTTGGTTTGCAGAGCAGGTTGTGCCAGACTTGCAAGCATTGGTACAAAAGATTATTCATTAATAAAGGAGAAAAACCATGGATGCTTATCAACAAGTGGCTAATAAATTGCAAGAGTTGGGGATCGCATTTGATGTGGTGGAGCACCCACCTGCATTTACGACAGAGCAGGCAGATGGTTATATTGAAGGTATGGAAGGCGTTCGAACCAAGTCCATGTTCTTGACCAATAAGAAGAAAACTCAGTATTATCTTCTAATTATGGATGACAAGAAGAGTCTGGACATGGATTTGTTTAAAGAGCTGGTTTCAGCCAATCGTATTCGTATGGCTTCAGCAGATTCTCTCTTTGAAAAAATGCAGCTGCCTCCAGGAACTGTATCACCTTTTGGTCTGCTTAACAATGAGGAGAAGGACATCCATGTTTATTTCGATAAAGAGATCATCGACGAAGAACGCATGACTTTTCATCCTAATACCAATGAAAAGACCATCTTTGTCTCTACAACAGATTTGTTTAAATTCTTGCAAGATTTGGGTTATTCTTATCAAGTTCTGGAGCTTTAACTAGCTGTTTTGCTAAGTTAGAGGAGCGTTATCCAGCTTCTCTCTCAGGTGGTCGAACCGAGTGTCTTGTCCCTCTATCTTGAACTTGGATGAAGGACGTATCCAGCAATTTGTTTTCTTTCAGGAGATTCTCCAACAGTCAGCCAATGATTTTGTCAAAGTTCAGTTTGATTTTCAGAAGTATCTGACTGTCTTTTTGATAAGTCTAAGCTTAGAATGCTAAACTTTGTAGAAAGCGAGGTGATTCTATGGAAACGATGAAAGCTATAGTCATTTACGAAGCGGGTGGCCCAGAAAAGCTTCTGCTGGAAGAAAGACCGATTCCAGAACTTCAAGAAGGCTGGACCTTGGTCAAGGTCAGAGGGTTTGGGATTAACCGATCGGAGATTTTTACTCGTGAGGGTTTATCGCCTAGTGTCGCCTTTCCTCGGATTTTAGGTATTGAGTGTGTTGGCCAAGTGGCCAAGACGACTCGAGAAGATTTAAAGGTCGATCAAAAAGTGGTTTCCATCATGGGAGAAATGGGGCGAGCTTTTGATGGTTCTTATGCTGAGTATGTTCTCCTGCCGAACGATCAAATTTATACAGTCGAGACCAACCTGACCTGGACAGAGCTGGCAGCAGTGCCAGAGACCTATTATACTGCTCTAGGTTCTATGAAAAATCTGCGCATTGAGCCCAATGACAAGATTTTGGTTCGGGCTGCCACTAGCGGTGTCGGTTTGGCCTTTGCTCGTCTGGTCAAGGCACAGTTTCCAGACACACATATCGTTGGTTCGGTCAATAGCGGTTCTAAACAATTTCTGCTCAAACACCAAGCTTACGACGATATCATTATAGATCAGGATGGCCGACTGGAAACAGAGGAGAAGTTTGATAAAATTCTGGAGTTGGTCGGTCCGGCAACTGTCAAGGATTCTTTTGACCATATCGCAGAGGGCGGGATTATCTGTGTGACTGGACTCTTGGGTGGCCAGTGGGAGCTGAATGGTTTCAACCCAATTGAGGAAATTAAAAATAACAGTTTTCTGACAAGTTTTCACTCTGCTCATGTGAGCCAAGACCTGATGGATGAATTATTTGATTACATTGACCGCTACCAGGTCAATGTTACACCAAGGCGTGTCTTTTCCCTAGAGCAAGTGCCCAAAGCTCATGCATTTATCGAAGGGACGGCAGGTTTTGGAAAAATCGTGATTATGAATGAATAGGAGAAAAATGATGCAAAAAATTAGTGCGAAAGATTTATATGACAAATTACAGGCAGAAGAACTACAGTTGATTGACGTTCGCGAGGTGGATGAATTTACTGCTGGACATATCTCTGGGGCTCAGAATCTGCCTCTCAGCAGCCTAGCTGAGAATTATGGGCAATTGGATAAACAAATTCCCTACCATATCATCTGCCAAAAAGGCGGACGCTCAGCGCGTGCCTGCGAATTTTTGGAAGCTAAGGGTTACCAAGTGATCAATGTCGAAGGAGGAGTGGAAGCTTTTCCTGATAAATTGACGATATGACAAGCGATTAAGAAGAGCAAATGCCGGAATAGATTGAATTTCCGGCCCTTTTTTTGTATACTATAGTAGTATAATAATTTATAGATAGGAGATATTTTATGTCAAAACAAGATTGGCTTGAATATTTTGAGGCCGTTAATGGACGCTCGGCTACAGAGGAAGAAATTGCCCAAGCATTGGCTGCCGGGGAATTTGTTAAAGCTGAACAGGTAAGTGCGGATCAAGCCTCTAGTGAAGCTAGTCCGGCTTCATCAAGCTTTGAACAGCCGCAAAACTTCCAACAGCCTTTTGCTCAGCAGGCTTCTCAACAATATCAAGAAGTTCCTCAGCAACAAGCAAATCCAAATCAATTTGCAAATCAGGGACAAGCTTATCAGCAACAAGGATTTCAGCAAGCAAGTCCCTTTGCTGGACAGCCTCAGTCTTCTGGTCCGCAAGCTTATCAGAACAACCAGCAGCAAGGACAGTTCAATTCACAAATACCTCAACAAGGACCACAGGCTTATTACAGTCAGCAACCTCCTCAACCCAGCGAGTTTTCTAAAACAATGAAAGGTTTCTGGGCTTGGCTCGTTTCAGCTTGGAAATCACCGACATCTGAAGTTGAGAGCAGTAAGGTGAATGGTTACCTTTCTCTAGGTTTGACAGCGTTCTTTTTTGCTATTGTTGCAAACTACAATATTTTCAGTACCATTGGTATCATGAGTTTTGGTATGTATAATGGACCGACTTTTAATTTCAAAGTCTTCTTTGTTTCACTGATAGCAGCAGCTCTCTTCCTTTTTTCTATTATTTTAGGTGGTTTTGTTGTGAAGCGTTTGGTCTACCAAGATAGAAGTTTTACCTTTAATAAGGCTTTTGATTGGTATGGTCGACTGTATGCTATTGTTCTTCCATTTATTGTTGCTTCAGCTCTGTTTGCTCTGTTGGGTGTTATTCATTTATCCCTGTTCTTCACATGGATTGGGCTTTTGTTGATTGGAGTTGGAGCTACCTTTGCTTTGATTTATTCCAAGACAAACAACTCTATGGATCCTTTTTATAAATATCTATTGGCCATTATTATCAATGGTGTGATTACAATTATCTTCTCTTTCATCGCTTTTTCTCTACTAGCTAGTATCGCAATGATGTAATATTGGAGGAGATTTATGGCAACAAAAGAAAAATGGGTTGATCTCTTTGAAAAAGTAATTGGTCGAAAACCAACTGCAAGTGAGTTCCAAGCCGGCAAACAATCTAACTTTGATCCAAAAATGATTAAGGAGATTGCAGGCGAAGCAGAGGAAGCGACCACAGATACTTCATCAGTAGAAAATACTACTGATGAAGCTTCTGATAATCAAGATATTGTTCAGGAGACACCTTCTGAAGATTCTGTCACAGAAGAATTGATTCAACCAACCTCCCAACATGAGAAGCAAGGCGCGTTTGAATCTAGCCAATATGAAGAACTTCGTAAGAATTGGCTGCAAGCTTTTGAAAATAATATTGGTCGAAAACCTACCAAAGAAGAATTTGCAGAAGCTAAGAGTCAAGGATTCTCTAACTTGCCTATTCGGTCTGAATTGCTCGACTCACAATTACCACAGAAGTCAGTAAAAAAGGCTAAAAAGAGAATATCAAAGAAGCAAGCAATCATGATTGGGGCTCCAACCGTTTTAGTTGCCGCTTTGATTGGAGCATTCTTCTATTTAAACTCTATAACTGGAGTTAAAGTGGTCACAGACCATTTTGCAAAAGCAGTCTCTAGCAAAGACTTTGATGAAGTGGCAAGTCTTCTCTCTACTCAATCCGACAAGTGGACGCGTGCTGAAGCAAGAGCACTGGTTGAGCACCTAGAGAGCCAGGAGATTAATCTCGAAACTGAGCTAGATAACATTGTTGAGTCAAATGGCAAATCTGCTTATATCGATGACAACAATAATAAGATTTTAGGTGTTACTGAAAAGAGTAAGAAATTTGGTATTTTCCAGGAATATCAGATGGTTTCCTATCCAGTCAAAGTTAAAGTCAATACTAATTTGGATAACGCTACCATTAAACCTGGTGAGAAAAAAACTATTACTCTTAAGAAAAATACAGACACTGAATTGGGTGAATATCACTTCATTAAACAAGACTTTACTCTCAAAGGTAAGACGGATGTTGGAGATGTAGAGAGTAAGGTTCAGCTTGATTTAGCTACGGCTAAGGATAATGAAATCAAACTGGATCTCAAGTCTGAAAAGAAACAGCTAAAAATTACGATGCCTTCTGAAACTTCAAAAGCAACAGATATTAAAATAGTTGTTAATGGTAAAGAAAGTGGTAGCAGTTTGACCCCTGAACTGCAGCTTGTTCCTTATCAAGAACTTGAAATTTATGCTAAGTTTACTATCTCTGATACTACCTTTACTACCAATAAAGAGACAGTTATTGTGGAAGATGATACCACGAATGTAAAATTATCTCTTCCTAAGGAAGTGCTTTCTAAGATTAGAGAAAAGAACGAAGAAGCGAAAAAGGTTGAGGCTCAAAAGGCAAAAGTCTCTACTTTCCTTAATGACTACCGCAGTGCTGTTTTCAGCTCTGTTTCTAACAGAAGCAACAACTATTCTCAATACTACGATACATCTAGTGCAGTATATCGAGAAATGGTTGAGTGGACCACTGGTGGTGGTGTTAAGAAAGCAAAAATTAACTATTATGAGCCAGGAGCTTTGGATATCCGTGAAATCAAGGAAGAAAATGGTTCCTATATCGTGACAACATATGAGGACTATACGGTCCACTATACCGATAACACTCCAAATAGTGTAAATCGTAAAAATAAGACTTATTACTTGAAACCTAGCGGGGATTCTTTTGTAATCTATAATCTTGAAGTTTCAGAAGGTTGATATTATGACAATGAAATACAGTAAACTAATTTTTCTTGCAGCATCTGTTCTTGTTCTAGGCGCGTGTTCGTCAGGTAAAGATACTACTGGAGATAGCTCTGATAAACAAGCGGCTAGCTCAACTAGTACAGTTAAGAAACAAGATGCTGAAAAAGATAAAAAGTCTAGCCAAGATACGGCATCAGAAAGCACTGATACTAAAAAGGAGCAAAATCACGAAGCCAAAACTCTTGATCAAAATGTTTCTTATAACGGCAGCTACTACAGTGTCAAAGGGAAATATGATGAGATTCTTGTTGTCAATAAACATTATCCTTTGTCTGCTTCCTATAACCCAGGTGAGAATGCGACTGCTAAAGCAGAATTGCTCAAACTGATTGCAGACATGCAGGCACAAGGCTATGCCATTAGCGACCAATACAGTGGTTTCCGCAGCTATGATACGCAGACAGAACTCTATCAAAACTATGTCAATCAGGATGGTAAGGCAGCTGCAGACCGCTATTCGGCTCGACCAGGCTACAGCGAGCATCAGACCGGCTTAGCCTTTGACTTGATTGATAAGAATGGCAATCTCGTACAAGAAGCTGGAGCAAGTCAGTGGCTTCTAGATAACGCCTATAAATACGGTTTTATCGTTCGCTATCTAGAGGGTAAGGAAGGTTCAACTGGCTATATGCCTGAAAGCTGGCATCTGCGCTATATTGGTCAAGAAGCCAAGGAAATTGCTCAATCAGGCAAGTCTTTAGAAGAATATTTCGGCATTACTGGTGGAGGCTATGAAGATCAGTAGTCACATCATCCATTAGAAGGAGAAAGAAAATGAAATTTTTTGTTACCAATCCCAATAATGATTTTGCAGAAACACCTGTGCAAGAAGAAGGCAGAATCATCCATCATCTGCATCTTGCTAAAGGAAAAGAAGTACCAGAGCACAGTGCTGATGCACTAGTAACAGTTGTTTGTTTGTCGGGAGATGTGAGCTTTTCTGCTGGAGAACAAACTGTGCGGCTGGTGGCAGGTTCCTTTTTAACCATGGAGCCCAATGAGCCACACAGTTTGGTTGGAGAAGAAGATAGTCACCTCTTGGTTATCAAACAACTCAAATATTAATAAATACAAAAATACTAGAAGCTGGAATAAATGCTTCTAGTATTTTTTACTACTTTTTAAGACTTATTCATTTCTGTGAATAAAAATCCATAATGAAGAAATGTATGAACAGATTCTTTGATTCTTAAAACAAACTTAAGTTTAGCTTAAAAAAGGCTTAATATAAGCTTAAAATAAACTTAAATAAAAAATCGTAATGATAGGGTGAGGAGTTTTTATAAATAAGTAATAAAAATAATTTACACAGTGTAAACCAAATTATAAACATTTTTCTATTATTTTGGTTCGTTAAAAAGAAGATTTTATAGATTTTAAAAGGTAAAAAACAGAAAAACAAACAAAAAGACGAACTATAAAAAAATTACCCATAAAAATAATTTACACCTTGTTAACTAAAATGCTTGCATTCAAAAATTTCTTGTGCTATAATTCGTCTTGAGGGTGAGATATGCATAAAAAAGTATTTTCAAGCATATTGACTTCTTTGTTTCTAAATCAAATGTTATAAAAACATTTATGTGCAACCTTTAAATAGGTGGATTCACTAACTAGTGATTCGTTTTTTTCGTTTGATAATGATGGAGCAGTCAACTGTCAGCTGGCAGTATTTCGTGAAATTCTTTTTTATGAAGTTGTGCACAAAAAATAAATTCCCCCCACAAAAAATAAAGTGATGTTGGTCACTTTGGAGGTTTAATTAATATGAACAATCGTTTCAGACTCTTATCAAGATCTGTTGTAGCGGCTGCGGCTATTATTCCAGCAATTGCTCTTGCGAATAATGCTCAGGCTCAAGATTATGGCTATAACTACTATCAACCAGGCTATAATTACTGGAATGGTGGTTACAACAATTATAACTATGGTTATAACAACTATAATTACCGTAACAGCCGCAACTACCGTTACAATAACTACAACTATGGTTACAACAATTATAACTATGGTTACAATAACTACAATTATGGCTATAATAACTATAACTATGGTTACAATGGCTATAATTATGACTATGGTTATAATAACTATTATCCAGGCTATAACAACTGGAATTATAACTATAGCAACAACTACGGATATAATGGTTGGAATAACTACAACAATCTGGCAAATGATGAGAACTATATTTACTGGAATGGTAACCATTACTACCGTATGACAGATGGTTCTTACCGTATCTATCGTGATGGTGAGTGGAAACCACTGACAAATACTAACAATAACAGCACATCCAATAACAACCTGGAAAACGATCCACATTATCGTTATGAAAATGGTTATCATTACTATGTGCTGGATAATGGCGACTATTACTACTATCAAAATGGCAAGTGGGTGTTTGTTAAGGATTCTACTGATAATTCTACTAATCCAACAACTCCAAGCCAGCCGGAAGAACCAAAACCAGAAGTTCCAACTCCGACTCCAGCGGAACCAGAACAACCAACGCCAGCTCCTACTGATAAACCAGATGAGCCTACTACACCAGCAGAACCAAAACCAGAGGTACCAAGTGTTGATTTGCCAGAAAATCCTCCAATTAATGGTGCAGAAGGCGACCTTAATCCATTTGCTCCGAAACCAGAGCAACCAGCAGAACCAAAACCAGAAACTCCGACAAGACCTGCTGTGCCAGAGACTCCTGGTTTGGTAACAACTGATAAACCAAGTGAAGATCAAATTCCGCCGTATGTTGAAAAACCAGCAGAAGGTCTTGAACATTTGACATGGGCACCGAATGGACGAGCTCCAAAAATCATCTACCCAACTGGAAAACCAGGTGACAAGGCTCTCGAGTCAGATCCTAACTATTACTTTGATGGTTCTACCCATTATTACCGTATACCATCTGACTCAGAAGCGAACGGCTACTCTCCATATTGGAAATGGTTTGGTGACAAATGGAAACTTCAAGGTATGACTGATCCAAACGATCCAGCTCTTGATCCAAAACTTCACGAAAACACTGCTGATGATGAATACATGTACAGTGATAAAGACTCTAGCGTGAAATTGTACTCAACTAACCTAGTGACAACGGCTAAAGCTGGTCAGCCGCTGCCATTCAAGAACGTTGAAGAGTTCAAGAACTACGTTATCGAAAAGATGAATCCTAAGTTCCTTGATAACGCAGGATGGGATGCCAAAGTTGAATGGGAAATCGAAGATCCAGAAATCTTTGAAAAAACCAAAGAAAACCCATATGCTAAGGATTATGTCTTGATTGCAAACCTTAAGAGTGGCGTTGAGGACAAGAAATACAGTGATGTAGAATTTGGTTATGTTAAGTTTGTTTACCGTGTTGAAGCGACAAACGATACAAACTATGACTATGTTTCAAAAGCTAAAGAAGCTTTCGCTAAAATCAATGAAGAACGTAAAGCTCAAGGCTTGAAAGAGTTGACTTGGTCAGAAGACATTTATCAAAATCAAGCACTTCCAAAAGTAAATGAAATCTCACGTCAATACGATAGCTCAGGCTTTGTTGGACGTCGTGATGAAGATCCATCTGTTGTCGTTAAGAAATGGGCTAACAGCGGTCTGAGAGAATTGCTTCTTGATCCTAACGTAACTGAAGGTGCAGTAGCGACAGTTGTAGACGGAAATGGTGTTTACTACTGGGCTTACAGCTATAAATAATAAGGAATTGGATTCTTAACCGTATATGCTCTTAATCTTTGGTTGCATATAAACCACACTCCAAAAGTTAGATTTTAATCGTCTGACTTTTGGAGTTTTTTGTTGAATTCACTAGAAATAAAAAGTAGCGGTTGTGAACAGATTTTAAAGTTTAAAAAGGCGAAAAGAAATTTTGAGTACAAAAAAAGCACCGATTGGTGCTTATGGTTATTTGAGACCGTATTTTTTGTTGAAACGATCCACACGTCCATCTGCTTGAGTGAACTTTTGACGTCCAGTGTAGAATGGGTGTGAGTCTGATGAAATTTCTACACGGATCAATGGGTAAGTTTCTCCTTCGAATTCAACTGTTTCGTTTGAACGCTTAGTTGAACCACTAAGGAACTGGTAGCCGGTAGAAGTGTCCATGAAGACAACTGGGCGGTATTCTGGATGAATATCTTTTCTCATTTTACAAAAATTTCCTTTCTGCCATGGTCTCTTTGCGAGCCATAGATTAGTTACTTTGATAGTTTATCAAATTCTGATTGATTTGACAAGACTTTTAGACTAATTTCTTGCTTTTTTGCCAATTCTTTCATCTCGGTGTAGATTTGCTCTATTTCTTCTTTAGAAAATGCATTGGCTCCGCTGGCTAGTGGGTGTCCTCCGCCGTGATGATTTTTCGCAATACCGTTGATAGGAATAACCTTGCTGCGCATGCGAACACGGTAGTGACCTTCAGGCTGCTCAACAAAGATAGCCCACAGACCGACTTCTTCGATTCGTCCAGGTGCTCCGACAATGGCCGCAGTATCAGCATCGGTCAGTTGATAGGCTTGTAAAACTTCCTGAGGCAGAATGACCCGCGCAGTTCCATTTTCATCTATTTCCAACTGCTCATATACATAGCCCTGCAGTTTAGCGACTTGGCGGCTGATAGAGTCCATTTTGCGAGACAAGGCTGATAGGTCGAAATCGTATTGACGCAGCTTGGCAGCTACTTCGAATGTGCGGGCGCTCGTAGAAGGATAAAGGAAGCGGCCGGTGTCGCCGATGATACCAGCATAGAGGAGTTCAGCAGCTTCCTTGCTCAAGTCTAAGTTATTTTCAAAGGCAAAGAGAGCAATCATCTCACTGGCACTGCTAGAGCTTGTATCTACCAGAGAAATATCTCCGTAAACCTCATCATCAGGATGATGATCAATTTTGATGAGGAAATCGCCTGTCGTGTAGCGTTGGTCGTCAATGCGGGCTGTATTAGCGGTGTCACAGACGATGACTAGGGCCTCTTGGTATTCTTTGTCTGCGACTTGGTCCATTTGTGCCAACCACATGAGATTGGGCTCATCGTAGCCTGTCGCTTTAATTGTCTTTTCTGGGAAGTGGTACTGAAGCAGCTTTTGCAGTCCGACCTGACTGCCAAGAGCATCAGGATCTGGCCGCATATGGCGATGGATAATAATAGTATCGTATTCTTTGATCTTACTTAAAATATCATGATAAAGAGTCATAAATAACCTCGTCAACTTTCTTTACCCATTGTAGCATAAGAGTTTTTATTTTTAAAATAAAAAAGATATGATATAATGAGAGCAGATTAGAATTTGGAGGAAACTATGACCTTAGCGAAAATTGTATTTGCCAGCATGACTGGAAACACCGAGGAAATTGCTGATATTGTGGCGGATAAGCTAAGAGAACTGGATGTAGAAGTTGAAGTGGACGAGTGCACCACTGTCGATGCAGAAGATTTCTTGGAAGCAGATATTACGATTGTAGCAACCTACACCTATGGTGACGGTGAGTTACCTGATGAGATGATGGACTTCTACGAAGACTTGTCTAGTTTGGATTTGTCTGGCAAGGTCTATGGGGTGGTCGGTTCAGGCGATACTTTCTATGACGAATTCTGCAAGGCTGTCGATGACTTTGATGCTGCCTTTGCTGCTACAGGAGCGACGAAGGGTGCAGAAAGTGTTAAGGTGGACCTATCTGCGGAAGATGATGATATTGCACGCTTGGAAGCTTTTGCGGAAGGCTTGGTTAATAAAGTTTAAAGTGATAAATAGAGGAAACGGCTGCGGCCGTTTTTATTTTGCGAAAGTGTTATTTTCTGACAATTCTCATGATTAGGAGTATAATATAGGTAAGCGCTATCTATCAGATAAAGGAGGAGTTCCTATGAAAGAACGTGACTACGCTTTTGGTTTTCATGATGATGTCAAGCCGCTCTTTTCGACTGGTAAAGGTTTGACCGAAGAAGTTGTTCGAGAAATCTCAGAAATCAAGAATGAGCCCCAGTGGATGTTGGACTATCGTCTGCGCTCCTTGGAACTCTTTCATAAGCTGCCTATGCCCGACTTTGGCCCAGATTTGTCAGGGATTAGCTTTGATGATGTTATCTATTATCAGAAGCTAAGCGGAGATCGGGCTCGCAGTTGGGATGAGGTTCCAGAAGAGATTAAGAAAACCTTTGACCGCTTGGGAATTCCAGAAGCTGAGAAGCAGTTCCTATCTGGAGCTGTGGCTCAGTATGAATCTGAAGTGGTTTACCACAATATGAAGGAAGAGTTTGCCAAGCTGGGGATTATCTTCACCGATACGGATACGGCTGTTCAGGAATATCCGGACTTGGTCAAGCAGTATTTTGGTACTGTGATTTCAAATGCTGAGCATAAATTTTCTGCGCTTAATAGTGCGGTTTGGTCCGGCGGAACCTTTATCTATGTTCCCAAGAATGTCCAGTGCCAAGTTCCTGTTCAGACCTATTTTAGAATCAATGGTGAAAATGCCGGCTAGTTTGAGCGCTCCTTGATGATTATCGAGGAGGGCGGTTCTATCCAGTACATCGAGGGCTGTACAGCACCGACTTACACAAGCAATAGTCTTCATGCGGCAAATGTCGAAATCATTGTCAAAAAGGATGCCTTTTTCCGATATACGACCATTCAAAATTGGTCGGACAATGTCTATAACCTCGTAACGGAGCGGGGGATTGTTGATGAAGGCGGCACCTTAGAGTGGATTGATGGGAACTTAGGCAGCAAGGTCAATATGAAATATCCCTGCAGTATTCTCAACGGTCGCAACGCAAGGACTTCTGTTCTCTCTATGTCCTTTGCCAATTATGGCCAGCACTTGGATGCAGGCTGCAAGGTCTTTCATAATGCGCCCAAGACTTCCAGTACCTTAATTTCTAAATCAGTGGCCAAGGATGGTGGAAAGACTGATTATCGCGGTCAGGTTCGCTTTGGCAAGAATAGTGCTGGTTCCAAATCTCATATCGAGTGCGATACCATTCTCATGGATGGTGAATCCAGTTCTGACACCATTCCTTTTAATGAAATCCATAATTCAAATGTCGCGCTAGAGCATGAAGCCAAGGTTTCCAAAGTATCTGAGGACCAGCTCTACTATCTGATGAGCCGAGGTATCAGCGAAGAAGAAGCCACAGCTATGATTATCAACGGATTTATGGAACCCATTACCAAAGAACTACCAATGGAATACGCCGTCGAACTCAACCAACTCATCAATATGAGCATGGAAGGCTCAGTTGGTTAAAAAGGTTCGGGGAACCTTTTTAATCTGCGGATAAAAACTCGCTTTTGCGAGTTCTCCTTAATCCAAGGTTCGGTGGACTTTTTTAATCTGTGGATGAGAACCGACGGTAGTCGGTTTACCCTGAGACAAGCCTAACGGGTATTTTTAGGTTGTGGCTAAGCACTCGGTTAAGCGAGTGCTCTTTAATAAGGTTCGGGGAACCTTTTTAATCTATAGATAGGAGCTGTTTTAGGTTGCAGATAAAGACTCGCCCTTGCGAGTTCCCTTTAATCAAGGTCCAGTGGACCTTTTTATTTAGAATTAAACTAGAAAATTTTACTATTTTTTGATATGATAGATAGAATATAAGGAGGAATGAGATGACGTTAGAAGAAATCAGACAGGAAATTGATCAAGTGGATGATGCAATCGTTGCCCTGCTGGAGCAACGCATGAATCTGGTTGGCCAAGTCGTGGCTTTAAAAAAATTAACAGGCACAGCTGTCTTGGATAGTAAAAGAGAAGATGTGATTTTTGCCAGAGTGGCGGATAAGGTTGAAAACAAAGACTACAAGGAAACTATTGTTGCTACCTTTTCTGACATTTTAAAACGTTCGCGTGAATTTCAGAATAAAAATATCTAATGAAAGAAGTACAGAACTCAATAGCTGTGGCTTTATCTGCGATGGTAGGCGGATGGCTGCGTTATCAGATAGCTCTTTTATTAGTTGTTGCTGATTCATTTCCGCTAGGTACCTTGCTTGTCAATTATTTGGGAACTTTTTTGCTGGTCTATATTATCAAGGGCTATCTTAGCAGTAAAGTTAAGTCCCAGCGTCTAATTCTAGCGCTTTCGACCGGTTTTTGCGGAGGTTTGACGACTTTTTCTGGTCTTCTGCTAGACAGTATCAAACTAGCAGATTCAGGGCGTTATACGGAGCTTCTTATCTATCTAGTTTTAAGTGTAGGTGGTGGCCTTGCAATCGCCTTATGGGCTGGAAAGCAGGTGAAGGCATGATGTGGGCGATGTTAATCTGCTGCTGCGCTGGTGCTCTTGTGCGTTATGTTTTCTCCAAGGTCAATAGCAGAGCATCTCTTCCGCTTGGGACTTTGGCGGCAAACCTTCTAGGTGCTTTTCTCATTGGATATTTTTATAATCATATAGAAGACAAGCAACTTTATGTGATTTTAGCAACAGGCTTCTGTGGTGGACTGACGACTTTTTCTACAATGAACGCTGAGCTAGCAGAGCTCTTTTCAGAGAGAAAGAAATTTGTTTTCTATTTGGTTTCGACATACATCCTCGGATTTTTAGCGATTCTTTTAGGAATTTTCATTTAAACATCTTTACATTTTTAGAAATTTTGATATAATATAGTTTGTGCCTAATGGAAGCACAAAAAAACGGCTAATCCGCTGCGGTCTTGAACCTTAAGATTAGTAAGATAGGAGTAGAAAAAATGAATCCATTAATCCAAAGCTTGACTGAAGGTCAACTTCGTACTGACATCCCTGCATTCCGTCCTGGTGACACTGTCCGCGTTCACGCGAAAGTTGTCGAAGGAAGTCGCGAACGTATCCAGATCTTTGAAGGTGTGGTTATCGCTCGTAAAGGTGCTGGTATCTCAGAAACTTACACCGTTCGTAAAATCTCTAACGGTATCGGTGTTGAACGTACTTTCCCAATCCACACTCCACGTGTTGACAAGATTGAAGTCGTTCGTTACGGTAAAGTCCGTCGTGCTAAATTGTACTACCTTCGTGCATTGCAAGGTAAGGCAGCACGTATCAAAGAAATTCGCCGTTAATCTTAGAAAGACTCTGTCGTTGGGCAGAGTTTTTCTCTAAGTCCCCTTAGTTCAATGGATATAACAACTCCCTCCTAAGGAGTAGTTGCTGGTTCGATTCCGGCAGGGGACATTCTTAAAGCCTAACTAAGGCTTTTTTCAATGCTCTCAGGAGGAAAAGAAGATGGGTTGTCATTTTCTCTTGATCCTGACTTAGTCAATAACGTCAGTTTTGGACGAAGTATTTAGAATATTAAATAAAGAAAGAATAGTCTCTATCGAAAGTCTCACGATAGGGATTATTTAGTGTAGTGTTTTAAATCTTAAGATAGAAATAACTATTCCTGCTCCCCTACTGCATAATACTCCCTCGGAAATAATTAAAAAAGCGTTGCATTTTTAGTTGAGTTTTTTGAGATTTAGTTATAAAATAGATTTAATATAATAATCTCTTCTTTTGGGGGTGAATAAGGTAAATTATGATATTAGCACATAAAGATAACAAAGGGAATAAACAATCCCTAGAAAAACATTCATTTAATGTTGCTGTTCAAGCAAGGGAAAGTGCACAAATTATTAAGCAAGGTGACATTTTATTTTTATTAGGATTGTATCATGATCTAGGTAAAGCAAACACAGCTTTTCAAGATAAATTAGAGATTTACCCGAATAAACATGTTGATCACTCTTCTGCAGGAGCTAGGTATCTTTTTCAAAAAATACAAACCTGTTTAAAGGATTCATTTGTTCAGACAAAAGACAGAATACTGTTTCAAGAGATTATTGCTTATGTTATCTCAGCTCATCACGGCATGTATGACATTCCTCTGCAAGACGAAGGTGTTCAAGCAGAGCGATTTGCATTTAACAAGTTGAGGCATCGAATTATAGAAGGCATAGCGAACGAGCCTTATCAAAAAGATATTCTACCCTTTGCTCAAAAATTAGAAGATGAATTAAGTACCTATGGTTACAGAGATTTAAACGATTTAATCGAAAAAGCTTTTGGGAATTACCAGCAAGCCTGGTCTCAACTTAATTGGTTTGATGAAAGTGAGAGAGAATACTATAGTGGTTGTTTTATTAGGATGTATTTATCTTTTTTGAAGAATGCAGATATCTTAGATACTATCAATGCTTATGGATTACTCATTGAACTTTTAAAAGATGAAGAAAAACAAAAATTAAATGAGTCTTATCTTGAAGCTATTGAGCGAAAATATGAGAGTTTTAGTCATCCGACTACAAGCCTTAATGAAATTCGCTCACAAATTGGTGAACGAGTTAAGAGTAGGGGTGAAAAAGATTCAACGGGAATATATCGTTTAGATCTTCCTACTGGCGCTGGGAAAACGAATCTTAGTATGAGGTATGCCTTTCATCAGTTAGTTGATCAAAATAAATCAAGATTTTTCTATATCACACCATTTTTATCTGTCCTGGAGCAGAATGCTTCTGAAATTAGAAAAGTAATTGGCGAGGTAGGTGTTTTAGAGCACCATTCTAATGTTGTTAAACAGACTGCCGACAATGATGAAAAAGAAGCTGTAATGTCTGACTATCTAATTGAAAGTTGGGATAGTCAGACTGTTCTTACGTCAATGGTTCAATTTTTTCAAACATTATTTAAGACAAAATCAGCAAATATTCGTCGTTTTTCTAATTTAGCTAATAGTGTTTTGATTTTAGATGAAGTACAATCATTGCCTATTGAGGTGACAACTTTATTTAATTTAACCATGAATTTCTTAAATAAAGTTATGAACACGACTATTGTCTTATGTACGGCTACACAGCCTGCTTATGATTCTACTGTTATTAAACATAAACTTTCTTATGGAGGGAAATATGGTGAAGCTGCTGATATTGTTGAGTTAACTCATGACGAAAAAGAAGTCTTTTCAAGAACAGAACTTAGAAAATTCGATGAAAACAATCAACATTCGAATCTGTCAGATTTAGTAGATTTTGTACTGGAAAATGACGAGTCTATTCTTGCGATTTTTAACACCAAAAAGACAGTTGATAAATTCTATATGATGCTTGAAGGATTGACTGATAGACCTATTTATCAACTTTCGACTAATATGTGTGCTCAGCACAGATTAGACATTATATCGGAAATTAAACAGTATCTAAAAAAAGGAATACCTATTATTTGTGTTAGTACGCAACTAATTGAAGCTGGAGTTGACATTGATTTTAATCGAGTTATCCGATCTTATGCAGGAGTTGATTCTATTGTGCAAGCTAGTGGACGATGTAATCGTGAAGGTAAACGTGATAAAGGTCAAGTTACCTTAGTTAATCTCACAAATCAAGAAGAAAATATCTTACCACTTAAAGAAATAAAGGCTAAGAAAGACACTGCAGAGTATATTCTACATAAGATTTCATCGCCTATTGAAATGACGCTTTTAAATCGGGATTTTTTTGAATATTATTATGCTAATAATCAAGGTTCGATAGATTATCCTCTGTCCCATGGTGAATCAGTTTACGATTATTTAAGTATAAATTCATATCAAGACAGAAATAATTTTAAAGGAAAGTTAAAACAAGCCTTTAAAACTGCTGGTTTGAAAATGAATTTAATAAACAATGACACAATAGGCGTGTTGGTTCCATATGGAGACGCTATTGAGAAATTGTTGATTTTAGAAGAATTGTGTGAGTACGATTATCCATCTGTTGAAGACTATCAAACAATAAAAGCTCTTTTAAAGGAATTGCAGCCCCATACGGTAAATGTTCGTAAGCACGATCAAATACTTGAAGCGACAAAATCATATCTGAATGGGCAAATTCAGATATTGTCAGATGGTTATTATGATAAGAAAAAGGGCATCACCCTAGATTCAGGAAGTTTCCTGATGTAAAAGTTAAATGAAAACAGGCCAACGAGAGTCGGCATAGGCTTTCGTAGACCTGTAATTCAATATAAATAAGCACTAAATATAATTTCAATCCACATAGATAGAACTATGATGGCTAGATTATATCAAAATTGATTCAGATAATTTAATAGGAGTTATATAAATAACAAATACAGAAATAAATTTATTAACTTTTGAGATTTTAAGTACTATGATAGGATTATAAAATAACATAAGGAGGTTTTAACTTTGTACAGATCAAGAAATTTCTATGTGAAAATAAGTGGTGAACGGGCGCTCTTTACAAATCCTGCCACTAAAGGCGGGAGCGAGAGAACGTCGTACTCGATTCCTACTAGACAAGCTTTGCAAGGCATAATTGATAGTATTTATCATAAGCCGACATTCATAAATATTGTTACTGAAGTTAAGGTTGTTAATCAAATTCAGACAGAACTACATGGCGTTCGTGCTTTGTTACATGATTACAGTGCGGACTTGAGTTATGTTTCATATTTGAGTGATGTAGAGTACCTTGTTAAATTCCATTTTATATGGAATGAAAATCGTAAAGATTTAATGCAAGATAGACTACCTAACAAGCACGAGTCTATTATGGAACGTTCGATTCGAAGGGGTGGACGACGTAATATTTTTTTAGGGACTAGTGAATGCTTTGGATTAGTCGATGAAATTAGTCAAGAAAAGTACGAGAACACGTCTTCTTACTACGATGGCGTTACTATTGATTTAGGTATTATGTTTCATTCTTTTGCTTATCCCAAAGACGAAACGACACCATTAAAATCTTATTTTACAAAAACAGTTATGGATAATGGGGTGATTAAGTTTAAGCCTCAGTCTGAGTGTGAAATTGTAAATACTTTGTCTAATTATACATTTAAGACACCTGGCCAGGTTAAGTCCGTTGATGATGAACTTAAGGAATACGATGCTATGGAGAAAGGAGAAGAATAATGGATTTTTTTACTTCTCTCTTAAAAGCTTATGAAAAAGCAGAAGAAATTGGCTTAGTTGACCAGCAAGATGGGCATAATCCTGTTTTACTTCCGCTTTATCATACTAGTTTGAAGTCAAATAGTAAAAATATTATTTCAGTTAAGTTGGATCAGGATGGCAGTTTCTATAAGGCAGAGGTCATGGCTGATAATCAAACGATTGTATTTCCTGTGACTGCAAATTCTGTAGCAAGATCTGGTAGTAATCCTGCTCCACATCCTCTTGTAGACAAGTTTTCTTATTATGTATCAGAAGCGAATCAAACACAATATGATGATTTTCATAAACAATTGGCTAATTGGATTGATTATTGTGATGAGGGCGAGGTTAAAGGATTTTTAACAAAGATTCAGCGTTTTATTCTCCAAACTGATTTTCTAAGTAGTATTCTTCAGTCTTTATATGGTGATTATTACCAAAGGGAGGGATTGAAAATCACCTATTCTGACTCTGATGGAAAAAATAAGACTGTTGATTTATCAGCTTATTTCTTAGAGTTTTCAATTGTACAATTTCATGGCTTTAAAGATGAATCGGTGACCAGCTACAAGGAATTACATCAATCATATATTTCGTTTGTAAGAGCTAATCAGGATAATTTGGGAACATGTAATATTAGCGGACGAACGGAGCAAATTACCAATAAGCATCGAGGTCTCATGGGGAATGCTAAAATTATTTCAGTTAGTAATAAAGGAGAGGCCTATAAAGGGCGCTTCAAGGAGCGGGAAGATGTTTTTAGTGTTGGCTATGAAACTTCGGAAAAAATTCATTTAATGATTAAATATCTGCTGGAAAATAAGAATAGTAGTACTTGGCTGGAATCGTCACAATATCTCATCAATTGGTTTAGTGATGATTTAGCGAATGAGAGTCAATTAGATATTGTAAAGCCAGAGTTTAATGAGTTATTTGAAGATTCTGAAGATGAAAGAGATAGTCTCGTTTTCATCAAACCGAACAAAGAAAACAAGAAGATAGGCTCTTCGTTTATTAAAGGTCAAAAATTATTTAGTAATGATGCAATGTATAACATCGCTATATTGAACAAAACAAGTAATGGCCGTATTGCTTTAAAATATTTCCGTCAAGTTCAAGTTTCCCAGTTATTGAAAAATCTGGAAACTTGGCAGGAAAACTATTCTTGGGAGGCAAAAACTAAATCTGGAAATTATAAATTAAGAACACCTACTTTTAATGAAATAATCAACGCTGCCTACGGTATTGATAGAGAACGTTATTTGGAATTGGACAATGACAGTTTTAAGAGCGATCAATATCAGCAATTAGTAACAGCTTTGATTGATGGAAGATTAATACCAAATACTATTGTTAAAAAATTAGAAGATAACATTAAACAAAGACAAAAGTATTCTAAGCACTGGTATCAAGTACAACAAGTTAGTTTAGCGGTTTTACAAAAACAATATGGAAGGGAGTTCACACCAATGTTAGATCATCAAGAAACAGATCGTTCTTACCTATTTGGACGCTTACTTGCAATTTATGAGCTGTTTGAGACTCAGCGCTATGCTCTAGATGGTAGTAGCCAAGAACGCATCACGAATGCTGAGCGTTATTGGAATGCTTATACAGGTCAACCAGCCAAAATGATGAATCATTTAGAAAATAAAATTAAGCCTTATGAGGAAGTTTTGAAATTGAATAGGCCTGGTATTTGGCATAAATTGGAGAGAGAAAGAAAAGAAATTATTCAACTTTTGACCCCATTATATGCTAAAAAAGAGTTTACACAACCATTAGATTATAAATTTATCTTTGGCTACTATGCTGAAAAACAATTTTACTACACTAAACAAACTAAAGAAAACGAGGGATAAGATATGTTGGAACACAAAATTGATTTTATGGTGACGATTGAGGTACGTGAAGCAAATGCAAATGGCGATCCTTTATCTGGTAATATGCCAAGAACAGATGCTAAGGGTCATGGCTTGATTTCAGATGTAGCCATTAAACGTAAAATTAGAAATCGTATGCAAGATTTTGGTTGTCCTACTTTTGTACAAGCAGGTGATCGCATTGAGGACGAGTTTCGTTCGCTTGAAAAACGTTTTTCTAATCAATTCACTTCGAAAGATTCAGATGCAGAAATTGAAGAAAAAGCTAATCAATTATGGCTGGATGTGCGTTCTTTCGGCCAAGTATTTACCTATTTAAAAAAGTCAATCGGTGTTCGTGGTCCAGTTTCTCTGAATATGGCTAAATCTTTGGAACCAATTGTGATTTCCAGTCTACAGATTACTAGAAGTACTAACGGTATGGAAGCAAAAAATGAAAGCGGTCGTTCGTCAGACACCATGGGAACTAAGCATTTTGTTGATTATGGTATCTATGTCATCAAAGGTTCGATTAATCCAAATTTTGCTGAAAAAACAGGATTTTCTGATGAAGATGCTGAGGTAATTAAGAAAGCACTTATCAGTCTGTTTGAAAACGATGCGTCATCCGCTCGTCCTGAAGGTTCTATGCGAGTAAGGGAAGTCTTCTGGTTTACACATTCTAATAAGTTGGGAAATGTTTCCAGTGCTCGTGTTTTTGATTTGTTTGAATTTGACAAAGAAAAACAGGATAAGGATAGTTATGAAGACTATGCTATCTATCTTAATCAAGAGAAATTGGCAGAATACGAAGCTAAAGGATTAAAAGTTGATATCTTAGAAGGACTGTAATATGGTTTATGCTGAAAGTGACTATTTGATGTTGTCTGGAATTCAGCATTTCCAATTCTGCAAGCGCCAATGGAGTTTAATTCATATTGAGCAGCGGTGGGCTGAAAATGAAGCGACAGCTCATGGGCAGATTTTACATCAAAAGGCAGACAATCCATATATCAAAGAAAAACGAAAGGATGTCATTACCTCACGGGCTATTCATGTCTCATCAAAAGAGCTTGGTCTCTATGGAATATTGGATGTGGTTGAATTCCATAAGGATGAAAACGGAGTTTCGCTAAAAGGAAAACTTGGTAAATGGCTTCCTGTCATTATTGAATATAAGCGTGGAAAACCAAAAAGGGATACTTGCGATATTGTTCAGCTGGTTGCTCAAACGATTTGTCTTGAAGAAACTCTTGGGTGCGCAATCGAGTATGGTTATCTTTATTACCATAGTGTGAATCAAAAGAAGCGAATAGAAATTACTTCTGATTTACGAAAAGAAGTAGCCGAGTTAGCTTGCCAAATGCATGAATATTATGATAAACAGCTTATTCCGAAAGCTGAATATTTTAAAAACTGTCAGTTATGCTCCTTAGTTGATATTTGCATGCCACGTCTGAGCAAAAAGGCACGCAATGTTGACAATTATATTTTCCAAGCACTAAAAAGTGAGGATAGCTTATGAAAAAGCTACTTAATACTCTATATTTGACTCAAGATAATTTTTATTTAACGCGTGAAAGAGATAATATAGTGATCAAACAAGAAGGGAAAGTTGTCAGTCGTTTCCCATATCGAATAATTGATGGCATTGTTTGTTTTTCTTATTTGGGGGCGTCTCCTTCTTTGATTGAACTATGTTCTAAAAATCAGATAAATTTGTCCTTCCATACACCACAAGGGCGCTTTTGCGGTCGATTTGTTGGGCAAACAAATGGGAATGTTTTGCTAAGGAGACAGCATTATCGTTTGGCGGATGAAGAACAATCTCTAGAATATGCAAAACACTTTATTCTTGCTAAGATTTCAAATTCTAGAAAATATTTATTGCGCTTCAAGCGTGACCATCGGGATCGGATCGATAGTCATCTCTTTGAAGAGGTGAATACGGAATTGGCTTGGGCTTTGGAACAGGTTCAAGCAGCTGGAGACAAGGATTCTCTTTTAGGAATTGAAGGTCAGGCAGCTAACCAATATTTTCGTATTTTTAATAGTTTAGTATTGACTGATAAGGAGACTTTTCAGTTTAATGGGCGGACTAGACGCCCTCCATTAGATTGTGTCAATGCTTTGTTATCATTTGGCTATAGCTTGTTAACATATGAATGCCAGTCTGCTTTGGAAGCAGTGGGGCTCGATAGTTATGTTGGTTTCTTTCATACAGATAGGCCAGGTCGTGCTAGCTTGGCATTGGATTTAGTCGAAGAATTTCGTGCTTATATAGTTGACAGATTTGTATTTTCTTTGATAAATAAAGGTCAGCTGACAAAAAAACATTTTGACTTTAAAGAAAATGGAAGTGTCATATTAACTGAAAAAGGGCGTGCAATCTTTATTGAAGCCTGGCAAAAGCGGAAACATCAGGAAGTAGAACATCCTTTTACTAAAGAAAAAGTAAAATTGATGTTACTGCCCTATATCCAAGCACAGTTATTGGCTAAAGCAATTCGTGGAGAATTGGAATCCTATCCGCCGTTTTTAATATAGGAGGCAGTTTATGATGGTATTAGTAACATATGATGTGAATACTGAAACTGCACAAGGCAGGAAAAGACTGCGTCATGTAGCAAAATTATGTGTTGATTACGGTCAACGCGTTCAGAATTCAGTCTTTGAATGCTCAGTAACTCCTGCAGAATTTGTAGAAATAAAGGCTAAGCTTTTGAGTATTATTGACACTGAGTCTGACAGTATTCGTTTTTATTTGCTAGGTAAGAACTGGCAAAATCGTCTAGAAACGATTGGACGTGATACGAGTTATGATCCCGATATAGGTGTATTACTCCTTTAAATTGCTTAGTGCGAATAGTGGTTACTCATAAAAAAGTAGGGCTTTCGCGCGAAAAATAAACAAAAATAAGGTAAAATTTCAAAATTCTGGAAGAGTTTTCTTTCCTTGAAACATAATTTTTGCCTAAAACAGTGCAACTACGCGCTGTCGCTCCCTTCACGGGAGCGTGGATTGAAATAGTTCGTCTTTTGTCATGTCGTTTCCTCCTAGTCGTGTCGCTCCCTTCACGGGAGCGTGGATTGAAATACGTCTAGCTGGTGCAAGACCAAACCCGAGGTAAGTCGCTCCCTTCACGGGAGCGTGGATTGAAATATAGACAGACTTACCAACACTTAGCCAAAAGGTCGTCGCTCCCTTCACGGGAGCGTGGATTGAAATATGACAACGCATAACGGGCGCACTTAGCGCCCCTTGTCGCTCCCTTCACGGGAGCGTGGATTGAAATATCGTACGCCCGCAAGTATGCGGCGCAGGGATTGTGTCGCTCCCTTCACGGGAGCGTGGATTGAAATTCCTATGAGCTGGAGCTTAAATAATGGGAATACGGTCGCTCCCTTCACGGGAGCGTGGATTGAAATTCTACCAAGTTTGAAAGCTACTTGAACGAAGCAGGTCGCTCCCTTCACGGGAGCGTGGATTGAAATTATTTTCAGCGTGAAAGTATTTAGCAAGTAAGGAAGTCGCTCCCTTCACGGGAGCGTGGATTGAAATACAAAGCCACGATCCAGCGTTGGGAATACGGCGCAGGTCGCTCCCTTCACGGGAGCGTGGATTGAAATGCAGAAGTCGGGGAGGTTTTGGAAGAAATCAATGTCGCTCCCTTCACGGGAGCGTGGATTGAAATTGGGTCATTGTGTCAGCTCTCCCTTTTTCGTTGTGTCGCTCCCTTCACGGGAGCGTGGATTGAAATAAAATAATATCTGCCGTCTCATTGAACGGATAGTCGTCGCTCCCTTCACGGGAGCGTGGATTGAAATTTGTACGGCGTAGAAACCTACAAGCGGGCTAATGGTCGCTCCCTTCACGGGAGCGTGGATTGAAATATTGAAGCTATCGAGCGCAAGCGAAAGGACGCAGTCGCTCCCTTCACGGGAGCGTGGATTGAAATCAACTATCAAACGAAGCCTATTCGTTGCTTAAATGTCGCTCCCTTCACGGGAGCGTGGATTGAAATTGGTATTGTCGAAAATCTCGCGGGGGTCGTCCCGTCGCTCCCTTCACGGGAGCGTGGATTGAAATCTGTGAGGTCTGCCGAGATTGTGACTGTCTTGTGTCGCTCCCTTCACGGGAGCGTGGATTGAAATAAAGTCGGGTAGGTCTTGACGCCGAACAGCTCGGTCGCTCCCTTCACGGGAGCGTGGATTGAAATGTATCCGTTGAAATATATTGCGTATTTGTCGCATGTCGCTCCCTTCACGGGAGCGTGGATTGAAATTAACCATTGTATTGACACCCCCTGCAGCATAATAGTCGCTCCCTTCACGGGAGCGTGGATTGAAATATCATACAACAACCAAGATAAAAGCTTATCCCACCGTCGCTCCCTTCACGGGAGCGTGGATTGAAATACACGCATCTTCCAGTTCCTTGACGTACAGCGACGTCGCTCCCTTCACGGGAGCGTGGATTGAAATTATGGTGCTGTTCTGGGGGCACTCATAACATTAAGTCGCTCCCTTCACGGGAGCGTGGATTGAAATTTTCCAGCAGCTAAATAATCTTGTACCATTTTTTGTCGCTCCCTTCACGGGAGCGTGGATTGAAATTTAATAACATTATTTCTGGCATTTTTAAGTCAGGTCGCTCCCTTCACGGGAGCGTGGATTGAAATTACTAGTCAATCAGAAGGGATCAATTATGCAGGAGTCGCTCCCTTCACGGGAGCGTGGATTGAAATAAGTACATTTAACAGACTTAAACGAGGAATTAAGTCGCTCCCTTCACGGGAGCGTGGATTGAAATCGTGTCAACCCCATCATCAGTGGTGAACCTGTAGTCGCTCCCTTCACGGGAGCGTGGATTGAAATTGCTCAATGGTAGATATCAGCTTGCTATCATCAGTCGCTCCCTTCACGGGAGCGTGGATTGAAATTAATGGCTATGCGCCACAGTCTCCTACTCGAGACGTGTCGCTCCCTTCACGGGAGCGTGGATTGAAATAAAAAAATCACCTCATAAACATTAACACTACGAGCGTCGCTCCCTTCACGGGAGCGTGGATTGAAATTCAATGGTCGCAAACACTGCTCGCATACCCATGGCTGTCGCTCCCTTCACGGGAGCGTGGATTGAAATATGGCTGCTGTGTACAAGGTGTTCCTGGATCCGCGTCGCTCCCTTCACGGGAGCGTGGATTGAAATCGAAGTATCCGTATTCGTCTTTACTTTTATCATGTCGCTCCCTTCACGGGAGCGTGGATTGAAATCTTTAGTTCCAAGTACTTATCATAATAATATGTGGGTCGCTCCCTTCACGGGAGCGTGGATTGAAATTTTTGTATGCTTGGAAAAGGTCTCGATCGCTTTGTCGCTCCCTTCACGGGAGCGTGGATTGAAATCTTTCTCGTAAACCCTAACAAGAAAATCACCTTTCGTCGCTCCCTTCACGGGAGCGTGGATTGAAATTCAATAAAATCTCGCTCAACCAGCTTCCTATCTGGTCGCTCCCTTCACGGGAGCGTGGATTGAAATATCAACAAGTACCACTACTGGCTTGTCATAGATAGTCGCTCCCTTCACGGGAGCGTGGATTGAAATTGAACCTATGCTTGATACTGAATATATGGACAAGGGTCGCTCCCTTCACGGGAGCGTGGATTGAAATTATTGTTCGTGATAAAGAAGGTAATCCTGTAGTTAAGGTCGCTCCCTTCACGGGAGCGTGGATTGAAATAAATGCTATTCAATACTTGGGAGCTCAACTTTTCCGTCGCTCCCTTCACGGGAGCGTGGATTGAAATAAGTATGGTAAATTTGTAGGTCAGGCAGAAATGCCGTCGCTCCCTTCACGGGAGCGTGGATTGAAATAGTTATCAAATCTATCGGCGGTGCGATTAAATCTGTCGCTCCCTTCACGGGAGCGTGGATTGAAATGCAACAGGATGAGAGGGGTGGAAATTTGACAAAAATGTCGCTCCCTTCACGGGAGCGTGGATTGAAATCATCCAGAGAAAATGATCAGTCAATCTGCAGGCTCGTCGCTCCCTTCACGGGAGCGTGGATTGAAATGAAAGATAAAGCGAGCTTTTAAAGACATCATTGTGGTCGCTCCCTTCACGGGAGCGTGGATTGAAATTCGTAAAAATAATTAGGGGGTAATCTATGTTAGGTCGCTCCCTTCACGGGAGCGTGGATTGAAATAATATTTATTTGCTCTAAATCAATCTCTTTTGATGTCGCTCCCTTCACGGGAGCGTGGATTGAAATTGTTGTAGGTTTAATTTCTTGAACCTTATCTGCTCGTCGCTCCCTTCACGGGAGCGTGGATTGAAATTGATAAGGGGCAAGCTATCGATCCACTGACTATGTCGCTCCCTTCACGGGAGCGTGGATTGAAATAATGACTACTTTAAGGAACACCCTCTGAATAAAGTCGCTCCCTTCACGGGAGCGTGGATTGAAATTTTAGATGGTGCTAAAGATTTACCCGTTGGTTGGTGTCGCTCCCTTCACGGGAGCGTGGATTGAAATTGGACGGACACGCGCGCCGTCATGAGCAGCAACGGGTCGCTCCCTTCACGGGAGCGTGGATTGAAATCTGAGTAAGTCGTTCCTGCACTTGTAGCCGTTTAGCGTCGCTCCCTTCACGGGAGCGTGGATTGAAATAGGTGTTCCTTGACATGAAGCTAAATGGAGTACGTCGCTCCCTTCACGGGAGCGTGGATTGAAATTAAAATATAGGCTAGCTGCGTCACAATGTCACTAGTCGCTCCCTTCACGGGAGCGTGGATTGAAATAGGCAGCTTCTCATCGAAAGACGGATATACTTCGTCGCTCCCTTCACGGGAGCGTGGATTGAAATTGAACTACAAAGTAATCCATATCCTCTCCGTCCGGTCGCTCCCTTCACGGGAGCGTGGATTGAAATGTGCTGGTGTCTCTGGCATGAAAACTGTCCTGAAGTCGCTCCCTTCACGGGAGCGTGGATTGAAATTGGTCTGCTCAAAGTCCTAGAAGTGAAATCAAGCAGTCGCTCCCTTCACGGGAGCGTGGATTGAAATTGCAAGTCTAAACGGCTCATTGTCGCTAGAAAGCAAGTCGCTCCCTTCACGGGAGAGTGGATTGAAATGACGACGTTTAGAATGCCGCCGAGTTCGTGCTTTGTCGCTCCCTTCACGGGAGCGTGGATTGAAATGCGGAAGCGGTGAAGGAAGTAGCGAGCTTTTACGGTCGCTTCCTATATTTAGCTTTCTAGAGGAGAGCGAAGTAGAGAACTAATAATGTACGAAATGCTATTAAAAATAATCGAATATACTGCATTCGAAAAGAGACCTAAATTTTAGGTCTCTTGTTTCTCTATTTCCCCAAGCAGAATTGGCTGAAGAGTTGGGTGATGA
The DNA here is from genome assembly GCF_050220005.1 of Streptococcus sanguinis. Lineage (GTDB taxonomy): Bacteria > Bacillota > Bacilli > Lactobacillales > Streptococcaceae > Streptococcus > Streptococcus sanguinis_Z. Next base: position 1,259,937 of record NZ_CP071413.1, on the reverse strand, counting down.
GTTCGTCTGGTGCGGCGTCACCAGTGATTTCGCCGAGGATTTCCCAAGTGCGAGTCATATCGACTTGGAGAAGGTCAACCGGCATACCCATTTCCAAGCCTTGGTTGACGGCTTGCAGGCTTTCTAGGGCTTTTTCAATCAAGGAAATGTGGCGGGCGTTGGATAGGTAGGTAGCATCTTGCTCGACGATACCAGCATTTTCAAAGAAGAGCTGATTGATGCGTTCTTCAATTTTATCGATATTTTGATTGTGGAGGACAGAAATCTTGATAGCATCTGCTGGCAGCTGGTCCAGCTCAATCTTTTCTTCAAGGTCAGTCTTGTTAAGCAGGACGATGCGATTGCTGTCTTGGCTGATTTCGAGCAATTGTTTGTCCTGATCCGTCAGAGGCTCGCTGGCATTGAGAACTAAGAGGACCAAGTCTGCTTCCTGCAGAGCTTTTTTAGAGCGCTCAACTCCAATTTGTTCTACAAGGTCATCGGTTTCCCGAATTCCTGCTGTATCAATGAGCTTGAGCGGCACACCCTTGATATTGACATACTCCTCAATCACATCCCGAGTCGTACCCTCGATATCAGTCACAATGGCCTTGTCCTCGCGCAGGAGATTGTTGAGCAGGCTGGACTTGCCAACATTAGGCCGACCGATGATAGCAGTGGAAATGCCTTCGCGCAAAATCTTGCCTCGTCGTGCAGTATTGAGGAGGTTGCTTAGGAGTGCCTCGAACTCAGCCGTTTTCTCTCGCATCAACTGGGTCGTCATCTCTTCCACATCGTCGTACTCCGGATAGTCAATGTTGACCTCGACCTGAGCCAAAGTGTTGAGAATTTCCTGACGGGTATTGTTGATAAGGTCGGAAAGAGAGCCATCCAGCTGCTTGACAGCATTGTTCATGGCTTTATCAGTCTTGGCGCGGATGATGTCCATGACAGCCTCAGCCTGAGTCAAATCTACGCGCCCATTGAGAAAAGCCCGCTTGGTAAACTCACCAGGCTCAGCCATTCTAGCCCCCTCTCGGATAGCCAGCTGCAAAATTTCATTAGTAACCGCAATTCCACCGTGAGTGTTAATCTCGATGATATCCTCGCGCGTGAAGGTCTTTGGAGAGCGCATGGCACCAAGCATAACCTCATCCAGAATTTCCTGATTTTGAGGGTCGACGATATGGCCGTAGTTGAGCGTGTGGCTTTCCACTTTGCTTAGATTCTTCCCTTTGAAGATTTTTTGGGCAATAGCAAAGCTGTCAGTTCCGCTTAGTCTAACGATACCGATGGCTCCTTCGCCAAGAGGTGTAGAAATCGCAGCGATTGTATCAAATTCTCTGGTAATCATATTGCATTTTTCCTTGTGTTTAAAATCAATTACTCTAATTGTAACGCAAAAATCAAGGAGGAGCAAGGCTTTCGATTATCAAGCCAAAGGAATGAAATTTAAGTCTGGTAAAGAAAACACTTTCATGTTAGTGAGAATCATGATATAATAAAAGTAGTGTGATTTGAGGAGGTGCTATGGAAAATCTAAAGAAACTGGCAGGAATCAAGGCCGCTGAATTTGTCCAAAGCGGGATGATAGTTGGTCTCGGGACGGGTTCGACCGCTTATTATTTTGTCGAAGAGATTGGTCGGCGTATCAAGGAAGAAGGACTACAGATTACAGCTGTTACGACTTCCAGTATCACTAGTAAACAGGCGGAAGGTTTAGGTATTCCGCTCAAATCCATTGATGAAGTTGACTTGGTTGATGTGACAGTTGATGGTGCTGATGAGGTTGACGCAGCCTTTAACGGTATTAAGGGCGGTGGTGGCGCGCTTCTCATGGAGAAAGTCGTAGCGGTGTCTACAAAGCACTATATCTGGGTGGTTGATGAAAGTAAGATGGTCGAGAAGCTAGGTGCCTTCAAGCTACCAGTAGAAGTTGTTCAGTACGGTGCTGAGCAGCTCTTTCGTCGCTTTGAGCGTGCGGGCTATAAGCCAGCCTTTCGTCAGAAGGACGGTCAGCGTTTTGTTACGGACATGCAGAATTTCATTATCGACTTAGATTTAGGTGTGATTGAAAATCCAGTTGAGTTTGCGCAAGAACTAGATCATGTAGTGGGCGTAGTGGAGCATGGACTGTTTAATCAAATGGTAGACAAGGTCATTGTTGCTGGAAAATCGGGTCTTCAAGTTTTAGAGGCTAATAAATAGAAAGAGGTATTTTATGCCAAAATTTAATCGTATTCACTTGGTAGTCATGGACTCAGTTGGTATCGGTGCTGCACCAGATGCTAATAATTTTGTCAATGCAGGGGTACCAGATGGTGCTTCAGATACTCTGGGACATATTTCCAAAACGGTAGGACTGAATGTGCCAAACATGGCTAAGATCGGCCTGGGAAATATCGAGCGTCCTGCTCCTTTGAAGACCGTTCCTCAAGAAGAAAATCCTAGTGGTTACTATACCAAGCTGGAAGAAGTATCTCTTGGAAAAGACACGATGACAGGACACTGGGAAATCATGGGTCTCAATATTACTGAGCCTTTTGATACTTTCTGGAATGGCTTCCCAGAAGAAATCCTGACTCAGATTGAAGAGTTTTCTGGTCGCAAGATCATTCGTGAGGCTAACAAGCCATACTCTGGTACAGCAGTTATTGATGACTTTGGTCCTCGTCAGATGGAAACAGGCGAGCTGATTATCTACACCTCTGCAGACCCAGTATTGCAAATCGCGGCACACGAAGAAGTGATTCCTTTGGAAGAGCTCTATCGCATCTGTGAGTTCGCCCGCTCTATTACCTTGGAACGCCCTGCACTTCTGGGACGTATTATCGCTCGTCCTTATGTAGGTGAGCCAGGCAACTTCACTCGTACAGCCAACCGTCACGACTATGCCGTTTCTCCGTTTAATTCAACTGTACTTGATAAGCTCAATGAAGCTGGAATTAATACTTATTCTGTTGGTAAGATAAATGACATCTTCAACGGCGCTGGAATTAACCATGACATGGGACACAATAAGTCTAACAATCATGGTGTAGATACTTTGGTCAAAGCCCTGCAAGACGAAAACTTCAAAGAAGGTTTCTCATTTACTAACCTAGTAGACTTTGATGCTCTTTATGGTCACCGCCGTGATCCACATGGCTACCGTGACTGCCTAGAAGAGTTTGATGCTCGCATCCCAGAAATCATTGAAAATATGCGTGAAGATGATCTGCTCATGATTACTGCTGACCATGGTAATGACCCAACCTATGCCGGAACCGACCACACTCGTGAGTACATTCCGCTTTTGATCTTCGGAAAATCGCTGAGCGGTCATGGTCATATTCCTGTCGGACACTTTGCAGATATCTCAGCTACCGTTGCTGAAAACTTCGGAGTGGACAAGGCGATGATTGGTGAAAGCTTCCTGGATAAATTGGTATAAGCGTAATAGGAGAGTGAGGAAAATATTTTATGACAAGCTTATCAGAAAAAATCAAAGAAACAGCAGCCTTCTTAAAAGAAAAAGGTATGACAGAACCTGAATTTGGTCTGATTTTGGGATCTGGTTTGGGAGAATTGGCTTCTGAAATCGAAAATGCCGTTAGTCTTGACTATGCGGATATTCCAAACTGGGGCCGCTCGACTGTTGTTGGCCACGCTGGGAAATTAGTCTATGGAGACTTGGCAGGACGGAAAGTCTTGGCACTGCAAGGCCGTTTCCATTTCTATGAAGGAAATCCTTTAGACATCGTTACTTTCCCAGTGCGTGTGATGAAGGCTCTTGGTGCGACAGGTGTTATTGTGACCAATGCTGCCGGCGGTATCGGCTATGGTCCTGGTACGCTTATGGCGATCACTGACCACATCAATATGACTGGTCAAAATCCTTTGATCGGTGAAAACTTGGATGAATTTGGTCCACGTTTCCCTGATATGTCTAAATCTTACACTCCAGAATACCGTGCCGTCGCTCACAAAGTTGCTGATAAGTTTGGTATCAAGCTAGATGAGGGTGTCTATATCGGTGTAACTGGCCCAACTTATGAAACGCCAGCAGAAATCCGTGCTTATAAGACGCTTGGGGCGGATGCAGTCGGCATGTCTACTGTTCCTGAAGTGATTGTAGCAGCACATTCTGGTTTGAAAGTCCTTGGAATTTCATGCATTACAAACTTTGCTGCTGGTTTCCAAGAAGAGCTTAATCATGAGGAAGTGGTTGAAGTAACAGAACGTGTCAAAGGTGATTTTAAACGACTGCTTAAAGAAACACTTGCTGAATTGTAAAAAAAATGTTGAAAGGCGTAGTGTCTGAGTTTGTAATTGAATCCGAACTAGCCTTTCTATGGAATATTAAAATTAAGAAAGAAAGGAATTGAACCCACCCTAAAAGCGGTGGGAAAAAGATAGTTGGTCTTGCGAGCATCGCTCACTGCGACCATCTCCTATTTTCCCTTTGCTTTTGACGGGTTTGGTATCTTAACTATGTCTATTCATATTGCTGCTAAACAAGGCGAGATTGCTGATAAAATTCTTCTTCCAGGTGATCCGCTTCGGGCTAAGTTTATTGCGGAGAATTTCCTGGAAGATGCTGTTTGCTTTAATGAAGTCCGCAATATGTTCGGCTACACTGGTACTTATAAAGGCCAGCGTGTTTCTGTTATGGGAACGGGGATGGGAATGCCCTCAATCTCTATCTACGCGCGTGAGTTGATTGTTGACTACGGTGTGAAAAAGCTGATCCGTGTAGGAACTGCGGGTTCGTTAAATGAGGATGTCCATGTCCGTGAATTAGTACTGGCGCAGGCAGCTGCAACTAACTCCAACATTATCCGTAATGACTGGCCACAGTATGATTTTCCGCAAATTGCTAGCTTTGATTTGTTAGATAAGGCTTACCATATCGCCAAAGGTCTTGGTATGACAACCCATGTTGGAAACGTCTTGTCGTCTGATGTCTTTTATTCAAACTACTTTGAAAAGAATATCGAGCTTGGTAAGTGGGGGGTTAAGGCAGTTGAAATGGAAGCGGCAGCTCTTTACTATTTGGCAGCTCAACACCGTGTGGACGCTCTTGCTATCATGACTATTTCTGACAGCTTGGTCAATCCTGAAGAGGATACGACAGCTGAAGAACGCCAAAATACCTTTACCGATATGATGAAGGTTGGTTTGGAAACCTTGATTGCAGAAGCATGAAAGTAGATGTCAAAGAAGCCATTCTCTTTGCTATTTCCCGCTATGACTATGCTTATGCGTATAAGCTGGCTGAGCGAGCAGGAAGCAGTGTCCAGTCTGACTTGGTCCTTCTTCTTGAGGCCTTAGCGGAGCGAAGAGAGCTCAATATCCAATCTATGATGAATCTAAAGTTGGAAATCACTGGGTCTGACCTAGCTGATTTTCAGCTTTTTTACCATGAAAATGAAGCGGATGAACAGCTGGTCAATTACCTTTATGATCTAGAAGCCAAGCTAAGAAATGAGCAGCTGATTGATTTTATCCGAGCTGTCAGTCCAGCTATTTATCGGATTTTTATGCGGCTGATTCGCATGCAAATACCGGACATTGACTGCTATATTCATAACTCTCGAGGAGCAAGCTACGACCGTTGGAAGTTTGAAAAGATGCGACATTCTGATAATCCTGACCTGCAAAATTTTCATGCGGAAAGCACGGTCAATTCTTCTAGTTTGACGGAGATGATTTTGCAGTTGAATTTGTCCGAATCTGTCAAGGAATCAGCACAGCAGCTAAGAGAGTTAGAAAAGTCAGTTCGCAATCCGCTGGCTCATCTTATTAAGTCTTTTGATGAGGAAGAATTGCACAGGACGACAGGTTTCTCATCTCAGCACTTTATGGAGCTTCTGGTTGATTTGGCGCAGGAGACAGGCATTGTCTACCAGAGGGAACCTTTTTACTTCGACCGAGCAAATGCGGTAATAGAAAGTCTCTTATAAGGAGTAGCAGGATGGATAAGATTGCAAGGCTGCAAGAATTGATAGACCAAAGTCAGAATATCGTCTTTTTCGGTGGGGCGGGTGTTTCGACGGAGTCCAATATTCCAGACTTCCGCAGTTCAGATGGGATATATAGCGTTAAGCTAGGACAGCATTTTACAGCAGAGCAGCTGGTTTCTCATACTATGTTTGAGCGCTATCCGCAGGAGTTTTTTGACTTTTACAAGAAGTACCTGCTCTATCCAGATGCTAAGCCCAATGCGGCACATGCCTACTTGGCAGACTTGGAGAAGACAGGCAAGATCAAGGCTGTGGTAACTCAGAATATCGATAGCTTGCATGAAATGACCGGTTCGAAAAAGGTTCTCAAGCTTCATGGTAGTGCGGATAGAAATTACTGTCTGCATTGTCAGCGATTCTATGATTTGGATGGCTTTCTGGCTCTGGCCGGTACCATTCCTTGCTGCCTTGACTGTGGCGGTATTGTCAAACCAGATGTGACTCTCTATGAAGAACCTCTAGATATGGAAGTTTTCCAGCAGGCAGCTCAAGCTATTCAGCAAGCAGACCTGCTGATAATTGGTGGCACTTCCTTAGTCGTCTATCCCGCAGCCAGCCTTATTCAGTACTTTGCAGGTAAGCATCTGGTCGTTATCAACAAGACCAGCATCCCTCAGGATAGTCAGGCAGATCTAGTCATTGAGGGTAAGATCGGAGAAGTGTTGGGGAAGTTGAAACAATAGAAAAAACACCTGAGATAGCTTTTTCAGGTGTTTTTTGCAGTTCATTTATCAAACTTCACTTCCTCAATCAGATACTCAATGAATCGTTCTCCCATTTTGGATAGGCTAGCTTTTTCGTGCTGGATGTAAACCAGTTCAATCGGATCATCGATGTCCAGTGGGATTGACACGATATTATCTCCGTTGAGGTTGCTGTTGAGGATACCGGTTGCAATTGTGTAGCCATCCAGACCAATTAAAAGATTAAAGAGTGTTGCACGGTCGCTGACGACGATTGATTTTTTATGGTGTTCCTGAGAGAGAATTTCCTCAGAAAAGTAGAAGGAGTTGTGAGTTCCTTGGTCATAGCTGAGGTAGGGGAAGTTTTCTAAGTCAGATAATTGAACCAGCTTTTTCTTGGCCAGCGGATTGGATTTGCTGACAAAGATATGGGGTTGAGCTGTGAAGAGATGAGTGGCAATCAGATGATTGTCATCCAGCATCTTGGATAGGACATCGCGGTTGTAGCTATTGAGAAAGAGGACGCCGATTTCGCTGCGGAAGTTTTTTACGTCGTCAATAATTTCCCAAGTCCGAGTTTCCCGCAGGAAGAGCTCGTATTTCTCCATATCGCTTTTTTTAAGCAGGGAGACAAAGGCATTGACCACAAAAGCATAGTGCTGGGCAGAAACGCTGAAAAGCTCGCGGTGGGCGACAGGGTTTTTGTATCGCTCCTCTAGAAGCTGAGTCTGCTCAACTACCTGCCGAGCATAAGAAAGAAACTCCATGCCGTCCTTGGTCAAGGTAATTCCTTTTGGATTGCGAATGAAAATCTCGATACCCATTTCGTTTTCCAAATCCCGCACAGCATTAGACAAACTAGGCTGAGTAATGAAAAGCTGCTTGGCAGCCTCATTCATGCTACCAGTCTCGACAATTTTGATAATATAGTGTAACTGTTGAATTCTCATAGGACTATTTTATCACAAACTGAGTTGATTTTTCTAGTGATTGCTAGTTCTGAGGATAAACTTCACATATGTAAGAACTTCTATATGTTACTATGAATATAGAATGGTGGAGGTAGCTTTTCTCGATCTATCTGTTTTTAATACTATCTATGTAGTCTAAACTAAATTTATAAGTTAGTAAGGTAATTTAATCAAGAAGTTATGAAAAAGATGCTGTAAATTTGAACTAACTCTAGATTTTATTTTCTGATGCATTATTTTTTTTTAGTTACCTTGACAATCCTCATCTCTAACGATATAATGTTTACAATTTAACCTTTAATCAAGTCCAGTGAGGCTGTAAGGTAGGAAAAACGGTATAAGAGGCAGTTGGCTGCCTTGTTTTTTGCGAAACCTTGCTGCGGCGAGGTTTTTTCTTGTAGAAAGTGAGGTTGTCATGGTTAGTGACAGTTGTAAAAAGAGATTTGGAAAGATTATGCTGGAGCAGATGGAGCTGCTGGAGCAAGTCAAAATTGCACCTAATATTTTTTCTATGACTCTAAAGGGGCAAATGGTCAGCCAGATGAAGGCTGGGCAGTTTTTACATATTCGGGTACCAGATGACAGCAAGCTTTTGCGCCGGCCTATCTCGATTGCAGAGATTGACCGAGACAATCTGACTTGTCGCATCATCTATCGGATAGAAGGCGGCGGGACGGCTATTTTTTCTCAACTGCCAGTTGGATCTTTTCTTGATGTTATGGGGCCTCAGGGCAATGGCTTTGATTTGAGTCCTGTAAGGGAAGGTGAGCGAGCTTTGATTATCGGTGGGGGGATTGGTGTCCCTCCTCTGCTTGAGGTTGCTAAAGAATTGCATGCCAAAGGAGCTCAAGTAACAGCTGTGCTGGGATTCGCTGACAAATCTGCTGTCATTTTAGAGGAAGAAATGAAAAAATACGCTGAGGTCATTGTCACGACGGATAACGGCTCTTATGGCCGCCAAGGCTATGTATCAGCCGTTGTGGATGAGTTGTCCCAAGACTATGCGGCTGTTTATTCCTGTGGTGCGCCAGCTATGCTTCAGTATGTGGATCGTAAGTTTCAGGACCATCCGCATGCTTATCTCTCCATGGAGTCTCGTATGGCGTGTGGTATGGGCGCCTGCTATGCCTGCGTAGTTCATGTTGCAGGTCAGGACGAGTCGGTCAATAAGCGCGTTTGTGAAGACGGTCCGGTCTTTGAGACGGGCACGATTATTGTCTAGGAGGGGAAAGAATGAGTGACCAACGTTTAAGAGTTTCCTTGCCAGGCTTGGACCTGAAAAATCCAATTATTCCAGCATCTGGCTGTTTTGGTTTCGGACAGGAATATGCCAAATACTATGACCTAGACTTGCTAGGCTCCATCATGATAAAGGCTACGACTTTGGACCCCCGCTTTGGCAATCCCACTCCGCGTGTGGCAGAAACACCAGCTGGGATGCTTAATGCCATTGGCCTGCAAAATCCAGGTGTTGAGGTTGTCCTAGCTGAAAAACTGCCCTGGCTGGCAAAGCATTATCCCGACCTGCCAATCATCGCCAATGTAGCAGGCTTTTCCAATCAAGAATATGCGACAGTGGCTGGGAAAATTTCTCAAGCCCCCAATGTCAAGGCTATTGAGCTCAATATCTCTTGTCCTAATGTTGACCATGGAAATGCTGGACTTTTGATTGGTCAAGTTCCGGAGTTGGCTTACGAAGCAACCAAGGCAGCAGTAGATGCTTCTGCTGTACCAGTTTATGTCAAATTGACTCCGAGTGTGGCAGACATCACTCAGGTAGCTAAGGCAGTTGAAGATGCTGGTGCTGCTGGTTTTACCATGATTAATACCTTAGTAGGTATGCGATTTGACTTGAAGTCGCGCAAGCCTATTATCGCTAATGGCACTGGTGGCATGTCTGGTCCGGCTGTCTTTCCGGTAGCTCTCAAGCTGATCCGTCAAGTGGCGCAGGCAAGCAAACTTCCTATCATTGGTATGGGGGGAGTTGATTCTGCGGAGGCTGCTCTGGAGATGTTTATAGCAGGCGCTTCAGCCATTGGAGTGGGAACTGCCAATTTCACAGATCCATATGCCTGCCCGACCATCATTGAAGATCTGCCAAAGGTTATGGACAAATACGGTATCAAAAGTCTTGAAAGCTTACGAAAAGAAGTTCGAGAGAATTTGCTTTAAAGTTACATTTTTACTTGACAATCCTGCTGTGAAATTATAGAATGAACTAAATATAACCTTTAAAGAAGTCCAGAGAGGCTACTAAGGTACATACGTTTGAATGGCAACTACTGCCACATTTTCGTGTAACCTTGCTCTCGGGCAAGGTTTTTTCTATGTCTCTGAGCCTAACGTAACAGTTGGTTTTGATATAGGATTGCCTAGCAGACTTCTTTGAAGATAATAATTTAAAAGGAGATTTTTCCCTCATGCGTGAAGAACGGCCTATTATCGCCCTCGACTTTCCATCTTTTGATGATGTCAAAGATTTCTTGGAGCATTTTCCGGAAGATGAAAAACTCTATGTCAAAATCGGCATGGAATTCTTCTATGCCATCGGTCCAGAAATCGTTCATTACCTTAAAGGTCTTGGGCACAGCATTTTCTTGGATCTGAAACTGCACGACATTCCCAATACGGTGCGCTCAGCTATGTCTGTCTTAGGAACATTTGGCATTGACATGGTGACGGTCCATGCAGCAGGCGGTGTGGAGATGATGAGCGAAGCCAAGAAGGTCTTGGGGGATAAGGCTAAGCTAGTTGCGGTGACTCAACTGACCTCGACCAGTGAGGAAGATATGCGGGATTGTCAAAATATCCAGACTACGGTTCAGGAGTCTGTTGTCAATTACGCTCGGAAAGCCAAGGAAGCTGGTTTGGATGGCGTAGTTTGCTCAGCTCAAGAAGTGGAACTGATTAAGGCGGCAACTGCAGCTGATTTCCTCTGTGTGACACCAGGTATTCGGCCTGCTGGATCAGAAATCGGCGACCAAAAACGGGTCATGACACCGCAGGAAGCTCATCAAATTGGTAGTGACTATATTGTAGTAGGTCGTCCAATTATCCAAGCTGAAAATCCTTGGGATGCTTACCACGAGATTACGAAGCAGTGGAATAGCTAAGTAAGAATAAGAGATACGATTTAAATCGTTATACGAAATTAACAGCATCATAAACATTCAAATTTATAAGGAGCAACAAATGACTTTAGCAAAAGAGATTGCGCGTGATTTATTGAAAATCAAAGCTGTGTATTTGAAGCCAGAAGAACCTTTTACATGGGCATCAGGTATCAAGTCACCTATTTATACGGACAACCGTGTGACCTTGGCTTATCCAGAGACTCGAACCTTGATTGAAGATGGTTTCGTCGAAAAGATTCGGGCGGAATTTCCAGATGTAGAAGTCATTGCTGGAACTGCGACAGCAGGCATTCCTCATGGAGCCATTATCGCGGATAAGATGAACCTGCCATTTGCCTATATCCGCAGCAAACCAAAAGATCACGGAGCGGGCAATCAAATCGAAGGTCGCGTAGCGCCTGGGCAGAAGACGGTTGTCATCGAAGATTTAATCTCGACTGGTGGTTCTGTCTTGGATGCTATCGCTGCCGCCAAACGTGAAGGTGCTGATGTGATTGGCGCAGCAGCTATCTTTACCTATGAGCTGCCAAAGGCAGAAAAGAACTTTAATGAAGCGGGTGTGAAATTAATAACGCTTTCTAACTACACTGAGCTAATCACTCTAGCTGAAGCAGAAGGGTATGTCAGTCCTGAGGGCTTGGCCTTGCTTGAGAAATTTAAGCATGATCAAGAGAATTGGCAGGCCTAGACCGAAGAAATAAAATGATCTGACTCTTATTCAGGTCATTTTTCAGTAAAACGTCCTTATCTTGCCTTTTAAAATGGCTTAAAGTCTCTGTGTTTGGTATAATAGAGCTATGTCTAAGATTTATCATCTATCCTTTTCGATATTACAGAAAGTTATGCTGATTACAGCGGTTCATTGGTTTCTGATTGCCATCTGGCATGTTTCAGAGCTGAATAGTATAGCTATTATTGCTTTTGCTGGCTTGACTTATATGGCCTATCGCTATCGGCATTTGCTAGAAAAAGCTTATCATTGGTTGATGAAGCATAAATTTCTTATTATGCTAGCTGTCTTTATTTTTCAGCTGATTATGCTCTTTTCGGCAGAGCTTTTGATTAGACGGGATGCAGCAGTTGTCTTTACAGGTGCTTTCAAAACTCTGAAAGAAAGCTCCATTTCCAGCTATCTGACCCGGAATCCTAACAATGTCTCTCTCTTTCTCTACGAGCGTTTTTTCTTTAATGTATTTGGGGAATCTGGTCTATGGGTCATGCAGGCCTTGAATATTGTTTATACTAACGTAACGGCCTTGATTCTCTACAAGGGCTGCCAAAAGTATTTTTCCCAAAAGGCTGCAGATGCTGTCTTTAGTCTTTATGTGCTTTTACTGGGCTTTTCTCCTTATTTCTTTTCAATGTATACCGATATTCCGCCCCTTCCTTTCATCAGTCTGCAGATTTTCCTAGTTCTGGGATTGCTGAAGGGAGAGGAAACCAGTCGACAGCTGATTTGGCGTAGTATTTTGCTTGGGCTGATGACTAGTCTGGCTTTCTTCTTTAGACCAACAGTAATGATTCTGCTGATAGCCGTCTTTGGAGTCCTCTTTTTCAAAAAGAACTGGAGGAAGTTCTTTCTGACACTAGTCGTTTTTGCTTGCAGTTTTGCGATTAGCTATGCCCCGCTGCATTACTGGTCCAAGCATCAGACAGAGGTGCCAATTATGAAAGGAGAGGGACTATCAAAGGGTCCCCTGCTCTTTATCAATTTGGGTCTGACCTTCAATGGCCACAATCAGGAAGATATGAAAGAAGGGCTCTTGCAGTATATCGAGCCCGATAAGCAATATGACTATAACAATGGCATGTTTGCCAAGGAATATGTTGTTAAGGAAATCAAGCGTCGCTTAAGTGAATATAATCCTTTGACTTTAGCTCATCATCTCTTCCACAAGCAGTCTCTGACTGTAGCAGAAGGAGATTTGGGCTGGCTCTACCGCAGTGTTGAAAATGAAAAGACGCCTTATATATCGCCTTTTTACCAAGATACGAAAGATAATCCTTTAACTCAGTTTGTCCGTGACTTCTTCCTGAACACTGACAAGTCAGAATTTGTCTATTTCTCGCTGTTCAAGCAGGTGGTTTGGATTGTTATGGCAGCAGGACTTATCTTTGCCCTTTGGAAATATCGCTCCAGTGATGAGCTGAATTTTCTAACTTTAGCTGTTTTTGGTGGCCTGCTCTTTTTGCAGATTTTCGAAGGAGGCAAGACGCGTTATCTGATTCAGTTTTTGCCACAGATTTTGGTTCTGTCTGCCTTAGGATTGGCCCAGTACCCACAAGCTCTAGGGAAGTTTCGCTTTTGGATTAGAAAGAAGGACTCTTTGAAATGAAAAAACCTGTTCCTACCTATGAACCGCTTTATACCTTGAAACCTATTGCCGAGAATATCTGGATTGTCGACGGTGATTTGATTGAGATGGATGCGGTTCTGACACAGTTGCCCTTTTCCACCCGCATGACTGTCATCAAGTTAGCAAATGGCCAGCTCTGGTGTCATTCACCAATCCAACCAAATCAAGCCTTGTTTGACCAGTTGGACGCTTTGGGACCAGTTGCGCATCTTGTTTCACCTAATAAGATTCACTATGCCTATATAGCTGACTGGAAGAAGCGTTATCCTGAGGCAATTGCTTGGTCTAGCCCAGGAGTGGAAGAGAGAGCAGCCAAGCAGAAAATACCAGTCTCTTTTGATGAAAAGCTGACAGATGAGGCTCCAGAAGCTTGGGCAGGTCAGATAGATCAGTTGGTTTTCAAGGGAAGTACTTATATTGAGGAAGTTGTCTTTTTTCATAAGGACAGTCAAACCTTGATTTTGACAGATTTGATTGAGAATTTTGAAACAGAGCATTTTCCAAGTCAGATTCGCGGCAAGGCTTATAAATTAGTTCGTGTTGCAGCTCCGGATGGCCAGACGCCTATTGACTACCGTATGACCTTTATCGGTCATCAAAAAGAAGCCAAAGAATGTCTAGAGCAGATGCTAGCTTGGCAACCGGAAAAAATCATCCTAGCCCACGGTTCTTGTTTTCTGGAAAATGGCAGAGCAGAACTCAAAAGAGCACTTAGGTGGATAAGATAAGAGAATTTTATCGTAGGAAATGAGAGGAGACATATATGCAACATTCAGCTTGGCACGCTTTGATTAAGGAGCAGCTGCCGGAAGGTTATTTTGCAAAAATCAATCATTTTTTAGACGAAGTGTATGCTTCAGGGACCATTTACCCACCTCGGGAAAAGGTTTTTAATGCGATTCAGACGACAGATTTAGCGGATGTTAAGGTGGTTATTTTAGGGCAGGATCCCTACCATGGACCGAGACAGGCACAGGGCTTGAGTTTTTCTGTACCCGATGACATTCCGGCTCCGCCTTCTTTGCAGAATATTCTCAAAGAACTGGCTGATGATATCGGAGTGAAAGAGTCGCATGATTTGACTTCCTGGGCTCAGCAGGGTGTTCTCTTGCTCAATGCTGGTCTGACAGTGCCTGCTGGCCAGGCCAATGCGCATGCCGGCTTAATCTGGGAGCCTTTTACAGATGCTATTATCAAGGTAGTTAATGAGAAGACCGATCCAGTCGTCTTTATCCTATGGGGGTCTTACGCCCGCAAGAAAAAAGCCTTGATTAGTAATTCCCAACATTTGATTATCGAGTCAGCTCACCCAAGTCCACTGTCTGCTTACCGTGGTTTCTTTGGTAGTAAACCTTTTTCTCGGACCAATGATTTCTTAGTGGCTAAGGGATTGGAGCCTATCAATTGGTTAGCATAGGAGGTAGTATGGTTCAGTTAGCAACGATTTGTTATATCGATAATGGCCGGGAATTTCTCATGCTGCACCGCAACAAAAAGCCCAATGATGTTCATGCTGGGAAGTGGATTGGTGTCGGTGGCAAGCTAGAGCGAGGAGAAACCCCGCAGGAATGCGCTGCACGTGAGATTTTAGAGGAAACAGGTCTAAAGGCCAAGCCTGTTCTTAAAGGCGTTATCACTTTTCCGGAGTTTACTCCCAACTTGGACTGGTACACCTACGTCTTCAAGGTGACGGAGTTTGAGGGGGAATTGATTGACTGCAACGAAGGTACTCTGGAATGGGTGCCTTATGATCAGGTTTTGTCTAAACCAACCTGGGAAGGCGATCACACCTTTGTGGAGTGGCTTTTAGAAGACAAGCCTTTCTTTTCTGCAAAGTTTGTTTATGACGGGGATAAGCTATTAGATACTCAGGTGGATTTTTACGAATAAGGAGATAAGACGATGCTATTAATCAAAAACGGACGAGTTATGGATCCTAAGACTGGTTTTGACCAAATTACTGACCTCTTGGTTGAGGGGAAGAAAATTGTCAAAATCGGTCAAGATTTGCAGGCAGCAGGAGCAAAAGTTATTGATGCCAGTGGTTTGGTTGTGGCTCCAGGTTTGGTGGATATACATGTGCATTTCCGGGAGCCGGGCCAGACTCATAAGGAAGATATTCACACGGGGGCCTTGGCAGCAGCAGCAGGTGGTTTTACGACCGTTGTAATGATGGCCAATACCAATCCGACCATTTCTACAGTTGAAACTCTGAAGGAAGTGCTGGACTCGGCTAGTCGTGAAAATATCCATATCAAGTCGGTCGCGACAATCACAGAGAATTTTGATGGACAGCATCTGACAGATTTCCAAGGTCTCTTGGCAGCTGGTGCAGTGGGTTTTTCTGATGACGGTATTCCACTGACCAACGCTGGCATTGTCCGTCAAGCGCTCGTAGAAGCGCGTAAAAATAACACCTTTATCAGCTTGCATGAGGAAGATCCCAATCTCAACGGCATACTCGGTTTTAACGAGCATATTGCCAAAGAGCATTTTCATATCTGTGGCGCGACAGGTGTGGCAGAATACAGCATGGTTGCCCGCGATGTCATGATTGCTTATGATGCAAAGGCTCATGTGCATATCCAGCATTTGTCCAAGGCTGAGAGTGTAAAGGTGGTTGAATTCGCTCAGAAGCTAGGCGCTCAAGTCACCGCTGAAGCAGCACCTCAGCACTTCTCTAAAACAGAAGCTTTGCTATTGACCAAGGGCAGCAATGCTAAGATGAATCCGCCTCTGCGCTTAGAATCGGACCGGCTGGCGGTTATTGAGGGGCTCAAATCAGGTGTCATTTCTGTCATTGCGACGGACCATGCTCCACATCATGCTGACGAGAAAAATGTAGAAGACATCACTAAAGCACCTTCTGGTATGACTGGTCTTGAGACTTCGCTTTCTCTGGGACTGACCTACTTGGTTGAGGCTGGTCATCTGAGCTTGATGGAACTTTTAGAGAAAATGACTTTTAATCCAGCTCAGTTGTATGGTTTTGATGCTGGATTCATCGCTCAGGATGGTCCTGCTGATTTGACAATATTTGACCCAGAAGCAGATAGACTTGTGACGGACCATTTTGCCTCCAAGGCAGCCAATTCACCTTTTGTTGGTGAAAAGCTTAAAGGCCAAGTGAAGTTTACCATCTGTGATGGGGAAGTTGTCTTTAAAGGATAATGCAGATTAGACTCTGATGAATTTCAGGGTCTTTTTTAACACAGAAAATTTTCTAGTAATTTTCTGAAAAACCGAATGTTTGTTAAAATAGTAGTGGTTTAGTTCCTTTTTAAGCAAAAAAGATGTATAATATAACAAAATACTAAAGAGGAGTGTTCGTTATATGAAGAAGAAATTTTTCATCTTACCTGTTCTATCAACAGTGCTTTTGGCACCTGCTTTTTTGGCTCATCAAGTCTCTGCAGAAGAGGCACAGGCTAGTCCAGAGCCGGCAACGACTGAGTTGACCAATCAGCCAGCTGCTGAGACAGCTTCTGAAGCGCAACTAACTGCTCCAGCAGCTTCAGCAGAAGAAAAGCCAGCAGATAGTCAGAATACAGCTGCTCCAGCTGGTCCAGCTGCGACAGAAGCCGCTGCAGCACCAGCCCAGTCAGAAAATCTACCAGAGGCTACGATTCTCCATACTAACGATGTGCATGGTCGCATCGTAGAGGAAAAAGGCGTTATCGGTGATGCTAAGCTGGCAACTGTCATCAAGGAAGAGCGCGCTAAAAATCCTAAAGTGCTAGTTGTGGATGCGGGTGATGCCTTCCAGGGTCTGCCAATTTCCAATAGTTCAAAAGGGGAGGAACGTGCGAAAATCCTCAATGAAATTGGCTACGATGCTATGGCAGTCGGGAACCATGAGTTTGACTTTGGTCTAGATGAGGCAAAGAAATACAAGGAAATTCTTAAATTCCCACTTCTCAGCTCCAATACCTACGCTAATAATGCTCGAGTTTTCCAAGCCTCTACCATTGTAGACAAGGACCCAGCGGTTGAGGGAGATGAGTTTGTGGTAATCGGTGTGACAACACCAGAAACTTCTACAAAAACTCACCCTAAAAACATCCAAGGTGTGACCTTCACTGATCCAATCACAGAAGTTAATCGGGTTATTGACGAAATTGAAGCACGCGCAGCGGCAGAAGGAAAGAACTACAAAAACTACGTTGTTTTGGCTCACTTAGGTGTTGACACGACCACACCGACTGAGTGGCGCGGCTCAACATTGGCTGAAGCCCTTTCTAAAAATCCTAAGCTCAAAGGTAAGCGTGTAACCGTTATTGACGGCCACTCCCACACAGTAGAGTCTACCACTTATGGTGATAATGTAACTTACAACCAGACCGGTAGCTATCTACACAATATCGGAAAAGTGACTTTCAAGGCCAATCAGCTTCTGGGAAATCCTCAGCAAATCTCTGCTGAAACAGCTAAAAAAGTCGCTCCAGACCCAGTTGTAGCAGACATGGTCAGCAAGATTAAAGCTAGGTACGACGCAGATAATGCCAAGGTTATTGTGGCAAACAGTCCTGTAGAGCTTAATGGTGACCGTGAAAATGTCCGTGTTCGGGAAACCAATCTGGGTAATGTTGTAGCCGATGCTCTCTACGATTATGGTCAAACTGGCTTTGCCAATAAAACAGACCTGGCTGTTACTAACGGCGGTGGCCTGCGTGAAACTATTGCTAAAGACAAGCCAATCACCAAGGGAGATGTCATCGCCGTATTGCCTTTCGGGAACACTATTTCGCAAATCAAGGTAACTGGTCAAAACATCGCAGATATGTTTGCCAAATCTCTGGGCTCTATTCTTCAGGAAAAAGATGGCAAGCCTGTGCTGGATGAGAACGGACAACCCTTGCTAGAACCAAGCGGTGGTTACCTGCAAATCTCTGGGGCTAAAGTCTACTACGACACGACTCTGACAGCTAATCAGCGTGTCCTCCACATTGAGATTAAGAACAAAGAAACGGGTGTTTATGAGCCTCTTGATCCAAATAAGACCTACTATCTGACGACCAATGACTTCTTGGCTGCTGGTGGGGATGGCTATACCATGCTGGGTGGCCCTCGCGAGGAAGGACCATCTATGGATGTGGCCTTCGCAGACTATCTGGCAAAAGCTGATTTGACAGCCTATGCGGTTATCAATCCAAACTCACGCGCTATCTCTATTTCATCCACTAAGGATACAGATGGTGATGGCTACAAAGATATTGAAGAAATCAAGCAAGGAACGGATCCGGCTAATGCGGCTTCCTACCCAGCTGGCTCCAAAGCAGTTGATCCTGGAAAACAGGCAGCGCCACTGGTTAACACGCCAAATCAAACCAAGCAAGTAGCAGTTCATGTTGCCAAGACCTTCACTAAGGATCCTGCAGCTAAAGAACTGCCACAGACAGGCAGCGAATCAACAGTTGCCCTGAGCTTAGTTGGTATGGTTTTAGGATTCTTTGGATTGGCAGGAATCAAGAAAAGTCACAAAGAAGACTAGTTAGAAGACACAATAAAACGGAAGTTGTTCACTTCCGTTTTATTTCTTAGCCTCAGGATTTTGATGTGTGATATTCAAGCCCCAAGGGATTAAGTTTTCTTTTTTCTGCTTTATACGTTGGATATTGTCCTTGTGCCGGAGGATAATAATCAAGGCTAGCGCAATGATAATCAGAGTGAAGAAGAGGTCATAGTTGGGCAGGATAAAGCCGACTAGAGGAAAAAGCAGCGCCGACAGGATGGCGATAACTGCCGAAAGCACACTTGCCAGAGAAATCATACTTCCCAGATAAAGGATGCTGGCAAAGATAACAATCAGATAAATAAAGAAGGCTGGTGAGAAGCCCAGAACAACCCCTGCACTGGTTGCCACAGCCTTGCCGCCCTTAAAGCCAGCAAAGATAGGAAAAGTATGGCCAATCACAGCCAAGAGGCCAAAGATAAGCGGCGAAACTCCCTCAATATGCAAAAAGAAAGGCAGCAGGGTCGCTGCAGTTCCTTTGAGAAAGTCGATAGCAAAAGTAGCCGTTCCCGCGGTCTTTCCCAAAATCCGGAAAGTATTGGTTGTTCCGGTATTGCCGCTTCCGTATTCTCTCAGGTTCTTTTTAAAGAAAATTTGCCCAATCCAAAGCCCAGTCGGAATAGAGCCCAGTAAGTATGCTAGTATTAATCCAATTATCGTGTTCATCATGATTTTATTATACCATTATTTCGCTTTCTTACAATAGAAAAGGATAGAATTTATAGCAGGAAATGTCTACTCGGATATTGGATTCTTCTTCGTGTAAAATCCGCTCTCATCAGCAGTTTTTTCAAAAAAATCTTTGCAATATTTGCCAAAAACTTGTAAGATAGAAAAGATGAATCATTAGGAGGTTCTTGTGGCAAAAAAGGAAATCAATATTAACAATTATAATGACGATGCCATTCAGGTATTAGAAGGGTTGGATGCGGTCCGCAAACGTCCAGGGATGTATATCGGATCGACCGACGGAGCGGGACTCCACCATCTGGTCTGGGAGATTGTGGACAACGCTGTCGATGAAGCCCTGTCAGGCTTCGGTGACCGGATCGATGTGACTATCAACAAAGACGGCAGTCTGACTGTCGCAGACCACGGACGCGGGATGCCAGTCGGCAAGCACGCTATGGGTATTCCTACGGTTGAGGTCATCTTCACCGTTCTCCACGCTGGTGGTAAGTTCGGTCAAGGTGGCTATAAGACCTCAGGTGGTCTCCACGGTGTAGGTTCTTCTGTTGTCAATGCCCTGTCCAGCTGGCTGGAAGTGGAAATCACGCGGGATGGGACTGTTTACAAGCAGCGCTTTGAAAATGGCGGAAAACCAGTCACTACGCTCAAGAAAATCGGCACGGCACCTAAGTCCAAGTCTGGGACCAAAGTGACCTTCATGCCGGACGATACGATTTTTTCAACTACGGACTTCAAGTACAACACCATTGCGGAGCGGCTTAAGGAATCAGCCTTCTTGCTCAAGAATGTCCGCCTGTCGCTGACCGATGCGCGGACTGGCGAAGAAGTAGAGTTCCACTATGAGAACGGGGTTGAAGACTTTGTCAGCTATCTCAATGAAGACAAGGAAACCCTGACTCCTGTTCTCTATTTCGAGGGCGAGGAGAGTGGCTTCCAAGTTCAGGTGGCTCTGCAGTACAACGACGGCTACGCCGATAATATCCTCTCCTTTGTCAATAACGTCCGCACCAAAGACGGCGGTACCCACGAGACGGGGCTCAAGACCGCTATCACCAAGGCCATGAACGACTATGCCAGAAAGACCGGCCTGCTCAAGGAAAAGGACAAGAATCTGGAAGGCTCGGACTACCGCGAGGGTCTAGCTGCTGTCCTATCCATCCTGGTCCCTGAAGCTCACCTGCAGTTTGAAGGCCAGACCAAGGACAAGCTGGGCAGTCCTTTGGCTCGTCCGGCCGTGGATTCCATCGTCTCTGACAAGCTGACATTCTTCCTCTTAGAAAATGGTGAGCTGGCTTCCAATCTCATCCGCAAGGCTATCAAGGCTAGAGATGCAAGAGAAGCAGCCCGCAAGGCACGTGACGAAAGCCGGAATGGCAAGAAGAATAAGAAAGACAAGGGTTTGCTGTCTGGGAAGCTGACTCCGGCCCAGTCCAAGAACCCAGCCAAGAACGAACTCTATCTGGTCGAGGGAGACTCTGCCGGTGGCTCTGCCAAGCAAGGCCGTGACCGTAAGTTCCAAGCTATACTGCCTCTACGCGGTAAGGTTATCAATACTGCTAAGGCTAAGATGGCTGACATTCTCAAGAACGAAGAAATCAACACCATGATTTATACGATTGGAGCAGGTGTTGGTACAGACTTTACCCTTGAGGATGCCAACTATGACAAGATTATCATCATGACCGATGCGGACACCGACGGTGCCCATATCCAGACCTTGCTGCTGACCTTTTTCTATCGCTATATGCGCCCGCTGGTCGAGGCTGGCCGCGTCTATATTGCCCTGCCGCCTCTCTACAAGATGTCCAAGGGCAAGGGCAAGAGCGAAGTTGTCGAGTATGCCTGGACCGATGGAGAGCTGGACGACCTGCGCCGTAAGTTTGGTAAGGGAGCCATGCTTCAGCGCTACAAGGGGCTCGGTGAAATGAACGCCGACCAACTCTGGGAGACCACCATGAACCCTGAAACCCGCACCCTCATCCGTGTCACCATCGAAGACCTGGCCCGCGCCGAACGCCGTGTCAATGTCCTCATGGGCGACAAGGTCGAACCACGCCGCAAGTGGATTGAGGATAACGTCAAGTTTACGCTTGAGGAGAGTGGGGAGATGGTGTTTTGAGAAGGATGAAAAAGAAAAAATGAGTTATACCAAATATACAAATCAAGAATTTGCGAAACTGGCTGACGATGGCCAAATTAATATTATGGCTTTGTTTGGTAATGGAGTAGATATTCAGTTAATGGAGTATGTAAATTCTCCATACCGGACCTCGTATCAAAATTTCTATAGTTATCTTTGTTATAAAAATTTTGATAAGGATAATCTTATTTTCAAGAAAATAACAGAAGATAAGAGAAAAAATGAAAATGATCCTAATATCAAGCAAAATTAGAGTGATTTTGAAAATAGTTTAATTGAGATTTTTAATGAAAACTACTATATTGATGAGGCAAAGTTGGCACATGATTTTAATCAAATTCAGGTTGAATTCTCCAATTTTTTAAATGATATCATTTATCCTGAAATGTTGGCTTGGATTGGTTTTGATAGTACAGAAAAAGGAATCGCAATTAGAACTTTCCAAAATTTTTTAGGCGATTTAAATTTGGTGAACTACAACAAATTACATTTTCCTACTAGACTATATCATTATAAGTTATTCAATTGGGAAATTTTAAATTTTAATTATACTTCTTTATTAGACAATGTTTTAATTTTAGACAAGGAACAATTTGATCCTCATCCATGGACATATGCAGATAGGCAAATTAGTTTCTTCGCTAACCCTTGTGGATATAATAATATCAATAAGACTTGGAATAGTGATACTAATTTCTCAAGTTATTTAATGATTAACATCACTCATCCTCACGGTTATCAAAATGTTCCGAAATCAATGTTATTTGGCTTTGATAACGAAAATCAAATAACAGATACTTTTAATAGAACCAAAGCAAAATATTTTTTAAAACCTTATTGGGCCCAAAACGATAAAAGATATAAATCGTACTTTAATGACACTGATTTGTTCATTATTTATGGCATGTCAATAGGTAGTAGTGATTTTTGGTGGTGGAATAATATTCTTAACTCACTATTGAAGACAGACTCTGAATTGATTATTTATAATTACAATAGCAATAATGAGTCCGATAGTGATACAATTAATCGATTTATTGATGTTGCAAAAGAAAAACCGCTTTCTTTCAAAGATATAAATAAGCTTCATCAAAAGATTGCCGTTGTTCAGTATAATTCTGGAACAAAACTATATGCATTCAAATTGGATCGTTTGGACTAGATTAATCCCACACAAAGAATCAACTTTCCCAACCCTAAAACAAGAGAATTCACATCAAGATTTTCTTATTTTAGAGCAAAAAACCAAATCGCACATGTGTGATTTGTATTTTTAGAGCAAAAGCCGAACGTTTACATGTGTTCCGAGCGGTTTTGTAGCAAAAGATTAGAAAACACATGAAGAAAGAGGAGTTTTATGAAAAAAGAATATGGAATCACTAGTTTAACTGTACGCAATTTAGAAAACAACGAATTTTTCCAGCTGATGTCCGAGAGTTGGAGCGAGGTTGCGGCATTTATCAAGGAAAATAAGGTGGATGGCATTTACACGACCAAGCTGGATGAGATGGACAAACTTCTGGAACAGCTGCAGGGTGGGCTTCATCAGACCAAGTCCAGCAAGCTGGTGGCTAGTTTGGATCAGGCTGACCGCGAGCGTGATGATGCTTTGGGTACGCTCCAGTCTTTGGTTCGGGCATTTGCAAGGGTCAAGGATGCAGCGACCAAGGAAGCTTATGAGCCCCTGTCTCAGCTCCTGAAAAACTACACTGGTCTAGCTGCAACTAGCTTGGAAAAGGAGACCGAGGGCATCAACCACCTACTCCAAGAGCTGAAAAAGCCGGCCTACCAGACAGCACTGGCTAAGCTTCATCTGGAAGCCCATGTCGACAGTCTGGCAGCTGCTCAGAAGGCCTTTGAAAAGGTCTACAAGGAGCGACTGACTGAGCTCAAGGGCAAGACACCGAGCCAGAATAAGAACGTCCGCCTCAAGCTGCAAGAAATCTATGATTTTCTAGTGGATTTCACTGCAATCATTGCCTATGCTTATCCTGAAAGAACTCACGTGGTTAATCTCCGCGACCACCTCAACACTATCCGTAGCCGCTACAAAAAACGCAAACCTGCTAAGAAGGTAACGGAAGTAGTGGGGAGTGTTAATTAAGTCTGACAGATTTGGAGGAATAGAAGATGATTATCAGACCTGCAAGCAGAAAAGATTGTCAAGCTATTTATAGCCTTTATCAAAGTGAAAAATGGCTTTCTTTTACAGAGGAAAAAGTGACATCTCTATTTTCAACAAATCTGTCTCATTACTTGGTGCTTGAAGAGGACCAGAAAATCCTTGGCTTTGCCCGTTATCTGACGGATGAAGTGCTGACAACATTTTTAGCTGAAATAATCATTGAGAAATCCTGTCGAGGAAAAGGTTTAGGGCGGCAGCTGATTGAGGAGATCCACAAAAAATATCCTTTGACACGGATTGAATTAATATCTGAAGCAGATGGATTTTATCGGGCAGTAGGTTTTAAGCCTGTTGGTACAGGATTTAGAAAATCTGAATGAGAGGAGCAAGCCAATGACGCTTGACAATAAACTGGGTCTGACGGATTCGCTTGAACTAGCCAAGATGGAAGAAAAAATCAGCAAGACCCGAGCTAAAGAGCTTTTTGAAGAGCAGCTTCTGGACGATAAAGCAGCTGGCACCTATGCCACTCTGGCCTTTATTCATGCTTTCTTGTTTGAAGAAATCTATGACTTCGCTGGCCGGATTCGGACAGTCAATCTCTCCAAAGGGAATTTTCGCTTTGCGCCTGTCATGTATCTGGCAGCTTCCTTGGAAAATGTTGACCGCATGCCTCAGCAGACCTTTGATCAGATTGTCGAAAAGTATGTGGAGCTAAATATTGCCCATCCTTTCCGCGAGGGAAATGGTAGGAGCATGAGGCTTTGGCTGGACCACCTACTAAAGGCTGAGCTGGGGCAAGTCGTGGACTGGTCTCAAGTAGATAAGGAAGATTACCTTTTGGCTATGGAGCGCAGCCCCATTCGAGATACAGAAATCAAGCATGTCCTCAAGCAAGCCCTCACAAAGGACATTCATAACCGTAACCTCTACATGAAGGGCGTAGACCATAGTTACTACTATGAAGGCTATAGCCTATACAAAGCTGAGGACTTGTGAGATAAGAAAGTTTGCAGAGGAGTGATTAGATGACAATGCTTGAAACTGACCGTCTCATTTTACGGGACTTGCAGGAATCTGATTTGCCGGCTTTGATTGCTCTGAATCAGGATCCAGAGGTCATGCAGTATTTCCCAAAGCCATATAGTCAAGCGGAGTCCTTGCGGCTTTATCAGGGCATTCAAGATGAAGTTAAGGCTTATGGCTACAGTCTTTGGGCTGTTGAAGAAAAGTCCAGTCAGGAGTTTATCGGCTTGGTAGGTCTGCACCATTCGGATTTACAGATTTTTGCTGGAAAAAAAGCTGTAGAAATAGGCTGGCGTCTGCGAAAAGAGTTTTGGAATCGTGGTTATGCGACAGAGGCTGCCCAAGCCTGTCTAGACTTTGCTTTTCAGCAAGCTGGCTTATCAGAAGTTTACTCTTTTACATCCTTACTCAATCTCCCTTCGCAAAAAGTCATGCAAAAGCTAGACATGGAATTTGTCAAAGAATTTGATAATGAAAAAGTCCCTGCTGACAGTCCGCTTTATAGACATGTCCTCTACAGAATCAAGAGTTTCTCCTAAAAAGGCAGGTATTCCCATGAGAACTGAAACCGAGATGTTTGATGTGATTTTGCAAACAGCAAAAGCGCTACAGGTTGACGCTGTCGCTATGTCCGGATCGCGGACAAACCCAAAGGCTCCCAAGGACGAGTTCCAAGACTATGATGTGGTCTATATTGTGGAGGATTTGGATGCTCTGGTGGCTGACCTTGCTTGGTTGGACCGGTTTGGCAAGCGCATGATTGAGCAGCATGTCCTACTAGACCATCGACGCCTCTATCTCATGCTCTTTGAAGATGGTAATCGGATAGATTTGACCCTTTGCCCAAAGGAGCACATCAAAGAGTGGGTGGATAGCGAAGCGGATTTCACAGTGCTGGATGACCCGCAGGGGCTGTTTGCTCCTTATGCACCGACACCCAAGCGCTATTGGACGGCACCAGCCAGTGCGACTGACTTTGACAAATCCTGCAATGAATTCTGGTGGGTCTCAGCCTATGTGGTCAAGGGCATTCATCGAAACCACCTGGTCTATGCGACGGATCATCTGTATGGAATCTGTCAGCAAGAATTGCTTAAGCTTTTAGCTTGGCAAGCAGCAGACAAGGGGACGGTCGACGTTGGCAAGAACTACAAGTATCTCTTTCAGCATTTGCCTGCTGAGAAAGAGAAAGAATTTACAGCTTTGCTTGACTTTTCTGACCAGAAAAGCCTCACCAAGTCTCTCTTAGCTACCATAGGCTTTTTCCATAAAGAAGCACAAGCTTTCTCTCTCAAAACTGGTTTCTATTATGACAAAGCAACTGCAGAGAAGATGATTGAGTATGCTAAAGAGAGGCTTAGCTTCTAGTTATTATTAAAAAGAAAAATAAAAAGAGAATTATTATGTCCAATATTCAAAACATGTCCCTTGAGGACATCATGGGAGAGCGTTTTGGTCGCTACTCCAAATACATCATTCAAGAGCGGGCCTTGCCGGACATTCGAGATGGCTTGAAGCCTGTGCAGCGCCGTATTCTTTATTCCATGAACAAGGACGGCAATACCTTTGACAAGGGCTACCGCAAGTCAGCCAAGTCTGTCGGGAACATCATGGGGAATTTCCACCCCCACGGTGACAGCTCCATCTACGATGCCATGGTTCGCATGTCTCAGGACTGGAAAAACCGTGAGATTCTCGTTGAGATGCACGGAAACAACGGTTCCATGGACGGTGATCCACCAGCGGCTATGCGTTATACTGAGGCGCGGTTGTCTGAGATGGCTGGCTATCTTTTGCAGGATATCGAGAAAGATACCGTTCCTTTTGCTTGGAACTTTGATGATACCGAGAAGGAGCCGACTGTTCTGCCGGCAGCCTTCCCTAACCTCTTGGTCAATGGAGCAACTGGGATTTCCGCTGGTTATGCAACCGACATTCCACCTCATAATCTAGCCGAAGTCATTGACGCGGTCATCTATATGATTGACCATCCGTCTGCCAAGGTGGACAAACTCATGGAGTTTCTGCCTGGTCCAGACTTCCCGACAGGAGCCATTGTCCAAGGTCGTGATGAGATCAAGAAAGCCTATGAGACTGGTAAAGGTCGCGTCGTGGTGCGCTCCAGAACTGAGATTGAAAAGCTGAAGGGCGGAAAAGAGCAAATCGTCATCACCGAGATTCCTTACGAGATTAATAAAGCGGTCTTGGTCAAGAAGATTGACGATGTGCGGGTCAATAATAAGGTGGCTGGCATTGCTGAAGTGCGGGACGAATCGGACCGGGACGGTCTTCGCATTGCTATTGAACTTAAGAAAGATGCTAATACCGAGCTAATTCTCAATTACCTTTTCAAATACACTGATCTGCAAGTCAATTATAACTTCAACATGGTGGCAATCGACAATTTCACGCCTCGTTTGGTGGGGATTGTACCAATCTTGACCAGTTATATTGCCCACCGCAAGGAGATTATTCTGGCTCGAAGCCGCTTTGACAAGGCTAAGGCTGAGAAACGACTTCATATCGTGGAAGGACTGATTCGGGTGCTTTCCATCTTGGACGAGGTGATTGCCCTGATTCGTGCTTCCGAAAACAAAGCAGACGCCAAGGAAAATCTTAAGGTTAGCTATGATTTCACCGAGGAGCAGGCTGAGGCTATCGTCACTCTCCAACTCTACCGTTTGACAAATACAGACGTAGTGGTTCTGGAAGAGGAAGAAGCAGAGCTGCGCGAGAAGATTGCCATGCTAGCAGCCATTATCGGCGATGAGCGCACTATGTATAACCTCATGAAGCGGGAGCTCCGCGATGTCAAGAAGAAGTTTGGCAATCCGCGTATCAGTGAGCTGCAGGATACGGCAAACGCTATTGAGATTGATACAGCTAGTCTGATTGTTGAGGAAGAGACCTATGTCAGCGTGACACGTTCTGGTTATATCAAGCGGACCAGTCCGCGTTCCTTCTCAGCTTCGACCCTAGAGGAGATGGGCAAGCGTGACGATGACCGACTGATTTTCGTCAGTGCAGCCAAGACGACTCAGCATTTATTGATTTTCACTAGCCTGGGAAATGTTATTTACCGGCCTGTTCATGAGCTGTCAGATATCCGCTGGAAAGAAATCGGAGAACACCTCAGCCAGACCATCAGTAACTTTGACACCAAGGAAGAGGTTATCTATACAGAATTGCTTGACAGCTTTGAAGAGGGGACTTACTTTGCAGCAACCAAGTTAGGTCAAATCAAGCGTGTAGAGCGCAAGGAATTTAGTCCTTGGCGGACCTACAAGTCTAAGTCGCTCAAGTTTGCTAAACTGAAAAATGAAGACGACCGGGTCATTGCTCTGGCACCGATTAAGCTGGATGATGTTATGCTCGTGACCAAGAATGGCTATGCACTGCGCTTCAATATTGAGGAAGTTCCTGTCATCGGAGCTAAGGCGGCTGGGGTTAAAGCCATCAACCTCAAGAAGGACGATGTCCTAGCGGCAGCCTTTATCGCCAATACTGACTCGCTTTACCTCCTGACTCAGCGAGGTTCGCTCAAGCGTATGGCAGTCGCTGATATTCCTGTTACCAGTCGGGCAAATCGTGGTCTTCAAGTTCTGAGAGAGCTTAAGACCAAGCCACATCGTGTCTTTGCAGCTGGACCTGTCTTTGGCGAAGCAGTGGACTTTGATCTCTTCACAACAGAAGCAGAAGCTAGTGAGGAGCAGATTTTGCAGGTGCTTTCCAATAAAGGAACTGCCTATGAGATCAATCTGGCTGACCTCAGCCTGTCTGAGAGAACTAGCAATGGAAGTTTCATTTCTGATACCATTTCAGATGAAGAAGTCTTCTCAGCTTATATCAAGTAATTATCAAACCAGTTCACAAGAGCTGGTTTTTTTCAATTTCTAAAAGTTTGATAGCAGGAAAAAGTCTGAATAACAAAATTTTCTGAAAATTGAAAATAATACTTGAAAATATCTTAAAAAGGTGTAAAATAGGGAGTATCTAAAAATGAAGTTTGGAAGAAGAGGAGAAAGACAATGACTGTAAATCTTGACTGGGAAAATCTAGGATTCTCATATATGAAACTGCCTTATCGCTACATAGCATACTATCGCAATGGCCAGTGGGAAGAAGGAACGTTAACAGAGGACGCTACGCTCCATATCTCTGAGTCGTCTCCTAGCCTTCACTACGGCCAGCAGGCTTTTGAAGGTCTGAAGGCTTATCGAACTAAGGACGGCAGTATTCAACTCTTCCGTCCGGATAAAAATGCGGAGCGTCTGCAACGAACAGCTGATCGCTTGCTCATGCCGCAAATTCCTACAGAAATGTTTGTGGATGCAGTTAAGCAGGTTGTCCGAGCTAATGAAGAATATGTTCCACCTTATGGAACAGGTGGAACTCTTTACATTCGACCTCTCTTGATTGGAGTCGGCGATATTATTGGCGTGAAACCAGCTGAAGAATACATTTTCACAATCTTTGTAATGCCGGTCGGCAATTACTTCAAAGGCGGTCTGACTCCAACTAACTTCATTGTCTCAGATGACTATGATCGCGCGGCACCGCACGGAACTGGTGCGGCAAAAGTTGGAGGCAATTACGCTGCTAGCTTATTACCAGGAAAGATTGCTAAGGATAAGCATTTCTCTGATGTGATTTATCTGGATCCAGCAACCCATACCAAGATTGAAGAAGTGGGTTCTGCCAATTTCTTTGGTATCACCAAGGATAATGAGTTTGTAACACCGCTCAGTCCGTCTATCTTGCCATCCATCACCAAGTATTCTTTGCTTTATCTGGCAGAGCATAGACTAGGGCTCAAACCAATTGAAGGAGACGTTCCTCTGGCAGACTTGGGTAAATTTACTGAAGCTGGCGCTTGTGGAACAGCTGCAGTCATCTCTCCTATCGGTGGTATCCAGCATGGAGATGATTTCCATGTCTTTTATAGCGAGACTGAAGTCGGTCCAGTCACTCGCAAGCTGTATGACGAATTGACTGGTATCCAATTCGGCGATGTTGAAGCACCAGAAGGTTGGATTATTAAAGTATAATCTAAAAACTGTCCTTGATTGGGCAGTTTTTTTCTGCAATTCTAGCCTAAGATAGCTTGCGAAGTCAACCTTTTTCGTGTACAATAGAAATTTGAAAGAGGTAAGTTATGAGTAAAAAAGATAAAAAAATTGAAATTCAAATCACAGATAGCAAAGTGAAAGTCGGAGCAGACCAATTTGACGGTTACAGTCTTGCTATTGGCAAGAAGGTTATCGGAGAGATAGCCGAGCTAGATGGCCAGTTTGCAATTATCAAAAATGGAAATGCTGAAAGTTTTTATAAAAAACTTGAAAGAGCCGTGGAAACTTTGATTGAAACCTATAATTTAAGCAAATAGGGCTTGCATTTTCATTGTATCAATGTTATAATAGATAGCGTTGATTGTCGGAGAGATAGCGAAGAGGCTAAACGCGGCGGACTGTAAATCCGCTCCTTCGGGTTCGGGGGTTCGAATCCCTCTCTCTCCATTCTTTATATTAATGGGGTATAGCCAAGCGGTAAGGCAAGGGACTTTGACTCCCTCATGCGTTGGTTCGAATCCAGCTACCCCAGTTCTTAGGTAATAGATCTGATAAAATAATAAAATGTCTTTAGGTGTTTTATTTCTTTATAGGATGGAAATCGTTAACGATAGATCAATGTCATTTGCGGGTGCTTAGGAAAATAAATAAGTAGTATGTCAAGCGTAAGCTTGATTGTTGGAGGATTTTTTTAGATGAATGAATTTGAAGATTTGCTAAACAGTGTTAGCCAAGTTGAGCCAGGTGACGTCGTTACTGCTGAAGTATTGACTGTTGACGCTAACCAAGCTAATGTTGCAATCGCTGGAACTGGTGTTGAAGGTGTTTTGACTCTTCGTGAGTTGACAAATGACCGCGACGCTGATATCAACGACCTTGTAAAACCAGGTGAAACACTTGAATTGCTTGTTCTTCGTCAAGTAGTAGGTAAAGATACAGACACCGTAACTTACCTGGTATCTAAAAAACGTTTGGAAGCTCGCAAAGCTTGGGACAAATTGGTTGGTCGTGAAGAAGAAGTTGTCACTGTTAAGGGCACTCGTGCTGTTAAAGGTGGACTTTCAGTTGAGTTTGAAGGACTTCGTGGATTTATCCCTGCTTCAATGCTTGATACTCGTTTCGTTCGCAACACTGAGCGTTTTGTAGGTCAAGAGTTTGATGCTAAGATCAAAGAAGTAGATCCAAAAGAAAACCGCTTCATCCTTTCTCGTCGTGAAGTTGTAGAAGCTGAAGCTGCAGCAGCACGTGCTGAAGTCTTTGGTAAGTTGAATGTTGGCGATGTTGTAACTGGTAAAGTTGCTCGCATCACTAGCTTCGGTGCTTTCATTGACCTTGGCGGAGTTGACGGATTGGTTCACTTGACTGAATTGTCACATGAACGCAACGTATCACCTAAGTCTGTTGTATCAGTTGGTGATGAAATTGAAGTGAAAGTTCTTGACTTGAACGAAGAAGAAGGACGCGTATCCCTCTCTCTTAAAGCAACAACACCTGGACCATGGGATGGCGTTGAACAAAAACTTGCTGCTGGCGATGTGATCGAAGGAACTGTAAAACGTTTGACTGATTTTGGTGCTTTCGTTGAAGTATTGCCAGGTATCGATGGATTGGTTCACATTTCACAAATTTCACACAAACGTGTTGAAAGCCCTAAAGATGCCCTTAAGGTTGGTCAAGAAGTGACTGTTAAGGTTCTTGAAGTGAATGCTGCTGATGAGCGTGTTTCACTTTCTATCAAGGCTCTTGAAGAACGCCCAGCTCAAGAAGAAGGACAAAAAGATGAGAAACGTCAATCACGTCCTCGTCGTCCAAAACGTCAAGAAAAACATGACTTTGAACTTCCAGAAACTCAAACTGGATTCTCAATGGCTGATTTGTTTGGCGATATTGAATTGTAATTAGATAAAAGAAGTTGAGAAATGTCAACTTCTTTTTCTGATTTTCACTTGTATTTTCAAAGAAAATCAGTTATAATGAATTAGTTGCCACCCTTAGTGTAATGGATATCACGCAAGATTCCGGTTCTTGAGATGGGAGTTCGATTCTCTCAGGGTGGATGACTTAAAATTGGACTCTTCGGAGTCTTTTTTTGCTCTTTTTTTGGAGGAACATGCAATGACAGTAAAATTAATCGCCCATACCTTAATCGAGAAAGACGGGAAGTATTTGCTTATCAAACGCTCGAAAATAAAGCGAGGTCGTCCTAATGTCTATCCATCTTATTGGGACATTCCTGGTGGGAGTGTAGAAGAGAATGAACTGCCTAGAGAGGCTGCTCTACGTGAGGCTATGGAGGAGGTTAATCAAAAGATTCGGATTAATAAGATTATCCATGAAGATAGTCAATTCGACTCTAGCAAAGATACTGTCTTTACACGCCTAGTTTATGCTGGCGAAATTTTGGCAGAGCGCGATATTATATTGGATGCGGAAGAGCATACAGACTTTGTCTGGATTTCTTCTTTAGAAGACATAGAGAGTGATCTCGTTGTGCCTTATTTGATTGATGTTTTTACTGACAAATCTGTATAAAGCAACAAAAAACATCCCCTTTTATCAGGAGATGTTTTTTTATAATTAGTTTTTAGATGCTTCTTGGAATTCAGGATTCTTCCATGCTTCATCAATAATTGCTTGCAATTCTTTAGCAGAAGCTTGCATTTTTTGAGTTTCAGCATCGTTCAATGGGATGTTTACTGGACGTACGATACCGTGAGCACCAACGATAGCAGGCTGACCAATGAAGACATTTTCAACACCATATTGGCCTTCTTGGAAGACTGACAAAGGCAATACAGCATTTTCATCGTCAAGGATAGCTTTTGTGATACGAGCCAAAGCAACCGCGATACCGTAGTAAGTTGCACCTTTTTTGTTGATGATAGAGTAAGCTGCATCACGAACGGAGATGAAAAGATCAACCAAGTCTTGTTCATTCAAGTCACGGTTAGCTTGCAACCAT
Source organism: Streptococcus sanguinis (assembly GCF_050220005.1). Classification (GTDB taxonomy): domain Bacteria; phylum Bacillota; class Bacilli; order Lactobacillales; family Streptococcaceae; genus Streptococcus; species Streptococcus sanguinis_Z. The sequence continues at coordinate 1,227,284 of NZ_CP071413.1, read as the reverse complement.
TGCTCCAATTTCACACCTGCAACGTTAGCATGTGACCAAACGGCAAACTCAGAGTCACCATGCTCACCCATGATGTAGGCATGGACAGAACGAGCATCGATGCCAATCTTTTCAGCAAGAGCTTGACGGAAGCGAGCTGAGTCAAGTGAAGTACCTGAACCGATAACGCGCTCTTTAGGGAAACCAGAGAATTTCCAAGTTGAGTATGTCAAAACGTCCACTGGGTTAGCAGCAACAAGGAAGATACCGTTGAAGCCTGATTCTACGACTTGAGTAACGATAGATTTGTTGATAGCCAAGTTTTTACCAACAAGGTCAAGACGAGTTTCGCCTGGTTTTTGAGGTGCACCTGCAGTGATAACAACCAGGTCTGCATCTGCACAGTCTGCATAAGTAGCTGCGTAGATTTTCTTAGGTGAAGTGAAGGCAAGGGCATGACTAAGGTCTTCAGCATCACCGACAGCTTTTTCAAATAATTGAGGAATTTCAATGATACCAAGTTCTTGAGCAATACCTTGGGTTACAAGAGCAAATGCGTAAGATGAACCTACAGCACCGTCACCGACAAGGATGACTTTTTTATGTTGTTTAGTAGCAGTCATTTCTAAACATCTCCTTATTTTTTTAGGGAAGATTTCCCATACACATTCATTCTACCACTTTTGACATATTTTGTCACGGTCAACTTGTATATCTAGTGATGTAAACGTTTTTACAAACGGTTCAAAATACTGAAAAATTAAAGAAAATGTGGTATAATTAGGATAGTTTAATATGAAAGAAAGGCATTTTTTAATGCAAGACAGAAACTTAGTGAATGTTAATCTGACTAGTGAAATGAAGACTAGTTTCATCGATTACGCTATGAGTGTTATCGTGGCTCGGGCACTTCCAGATGTTCGTGATGGTCTCAAACCAGTTCACCGTCGGATTCTCTATGGTATGAATGAGCTGGGCGTGACGCCTGAGAAGCCTCACAAGAAATCAGCTCGAATCACTGGGGATGTCATGGGTAAGTATCACCCGCATGGTGACTCCTCTATTTATGAAGCGATGGTGCGGATGGCTCAATGGTGGAGCTATCGTTATATGCTAGTAGACGGCCATGGGAACTTCGGTTCTATGGATGGAGACGGAGCCGCTGCCCAGCGTTATACAGAAGCACGGATGAGCAAGATTGCTCTGGAGATGCTTCGTGATATTAATAAAAACACTGTTGATTATATTGACAACTATGATGCCAGCGAGAGAGAGCCTGTAGTTCTTCCTGCTCGCTTCCCTAACTTACTTGTAAATGGTGCGACAGGGATTGCGGTTGGGATGGCGACCAATATCCCACCACATAATCTTGGTGAGTCTATTGATGCAGTTAAGCTTGTTATGGACAATCCGGATGCAACAACTCGCGATATTATGGAAGTCCTGCCTGGACCAGATTTTCCTACAGGTGCACTGGTTATGGGTAAGTCTGGTATTCACCGGGCTTATGAAACAGGGAAGGGTTCGATTGTTCTTCGTTCTCGCACTGAAATTGAAGAGATGAAAAATGGCCGTGAGCGAATTGTCGTAACCGAGTTTCCATACATGGTTAATAAGACTAAGGTCCATGAGCATATTGTTCGCCTAGTGCAGGAAAAACGCATTGACGGTATCACAGCTGTTCGTGATGAGTCCAACCGTGAAGGAGTTCGTTTTGTCATTGAGGTTCGTCGTGATGCCTCTGCTCATGTCATTCTAAATAACCTTTTTAAGCTGACCCAGATGCAGACCAATTTCAGCTTCAATATGCTGGCCATTCAAAATGGTGTGCCGAAGATTCTGTCTCTTCGTGAGATTTTGTTGGCTTACATTGAGCACCAAAAGGAAGTGGTGACTCGACGGACGGTCTTCGATAAAGAAAAGGCAGAAGCTCGAGCTCATATCTTGGCTGGTTTGCTGATTGCGCTGGATCACATTGATGAAGTGATTCGCATTATCCGTAATAGCGAGACGGACGCAGAAGCACAGGCTGAATTGATGGCTAAGTTTGAACTGTCTGAGCGCCAGAGTCAGGCTATCCTTGATATGCGTCTGCGTCGTCTGACTGGTTTGGAACGAGATAAGATTCAGTCAGAGTACGATGAGCTGATTGCTTTGATTGCGGACTTGGCTGATATCTTGGCTAAGCCAGAGCGCGTTATCGCTATTATCAAAGAAGAGTTAGACGAGGTCAAACGTAAATTTGCGGATGACCGCCGAACTGAGCTGATGGTGGGAGAAGTCCTTTCTCTTGAAGATGAAGATTTGATTGAGGAAGCAGATGTTTTGATTACCCTGTCTAATAAAGGTTATATCAAACGTCTGAATCAGGCTGAATTCACTGCTCAGAAACGCGGAGGCCGCGGTGTTCAAGGAACTGGCGTCAAAGACGATGACTTCGTCAAAGAGCTGGTTTCAACTAGTACTCACGATAGACTGCTCTTCTTTACTAACAAAGGCCGAGTCTATCGTCTCAAAGGATATGAAATTCCTGAGTATGGTCGGACAGCTAAGGGCTTGCCGGTGGTCAATCTCTTAAAGTTGGATGAAGGAGAGACTATTCAGACCATTATTAATGTCCAGCAAGACCGAAGTGATGATTCCTATCTCTTCTTTACTACCCGTCATGGGGTGGTCAAACGGACCAGTGTAACGGAATTTGCTAATATTCGTCAGAACGGACTCAAGGCTTTGAATTTGAAGGATGAAGACGAGTTAATCAATGTTTTTCTGACGGACGGTGCTGCAGACGTTATCATTGGTACTAAGTTTGGTTATTCTGTCCGCTTCAATGAGACAGCTGTTCGGAGCATGAGTCGTATAGCGACTGGTGTTCGCGGAGTCAATCTTCGAGAGGGGGACCAGGTCGTTGGAGCTGGTGTGATTGCTGAGGGAGACGAAGTGCTTGTCATCACCGAAAAAGGCTATGGTAAGCGAACTCTTGCTAGTGAGTATCCAACCAAGGGCCGTGGTGGTAAAGGGATTAAAACAGCCAATATCACTGATAAGAATGGACCTCTTGCCGGTCTGATGACAGTAACTGGCGAGGAAGATTTGATGATTATCACTAATACTGGTGTCATCATTCGGACAAGTGTGGCGAATATTTCTCAGACTGGCCGCTCAACCATGGGAGTTAAGGTCATGCGTCTGGACCAAAATGCACAGATTGTCACCTTTACAAGCGTCGAAGCAGATGATAAAGAAGATGTAGCAGAGGAAGAAAACGAATCGTAAAAGAGGACCTCTATATGGTACAAGGAAAAAGAAGTCGAAAAAGAAAACAAAAAAGCAAAAGAAATATTTTTATCAATATTGTTGCGTCATTATTAATTATTGTGGCTCTGGGTTTAATCTTTAATGCGCAAATCCGAAACATGATTATGGTTTGGCATACCAACCAATATCAGGTCAGCAAGGTTTCCAAAGACTCTATTAATAAAAATAAAAATGCTGAGACTAGCTTTGATTTTAATAAGGTAGAGTCACTTTCTACAGAAGCAGTTATCAATGCTCAGTGGAAAGCTCAGCAACTGCCTGTTATCGGAGGCATCTCTATTCCAGAAGTTTCCATGAATTTGCCAATCTTCAAAGGACTGGATAATGCTGGATTGTATTATGGTGCTGGTACGATGAAAGAGACCCAGCAGATGGGGCAGGGGAATTATGCCTTGGCTAGCCACCATGTCTTTGGCATCACAGGGGCTAGTAACATGCTCTTCTCCCCACTGGATCGTGCTAAGGCTGGCATGAAGATCTATATTACTGATAAAGAGCATGTCTATACTTATGTAATCACTAGTGTTGAAACGGTAACTCCAGATCGAACGGATTTGATTGAGGATACCGAAGGCGTCACAGAGATTACTTTGGTTACTTGTGAGGATGCTGCGGCAACCAATCGAACGATTGTCAAGGGAACGTTAGAAGGCTCTGTCGAGTATGACAAGGCTCCTAAGGATGTTCTTGAATCTTTCAGTAAGTCCTATAATCAAATGCAGATTTAAAGGCAAGAGACTAAAAAAATTTCACTCCAAAGGTTAGAAAGAACTCTAACTTTTGGAGTTTTTTTATATCAATTCTTGCTGATTTTGACTCTTTTTCCGAATAATAAGGTAAGGAGGTTTCTATGTATAGCATTTCATTTCAAGATGATATTAGCATGATGCCGCGGGAGCGTTTGATGAGAGAAGGGGCTGAAAAACTCAGTAACCAAGAGCTTCTATCAATTTTCCTCAGGACAGGCAACAAAAAAGAAACTGTTTTTCAAGTTTCTCAAAGAATTTTATCATCGATTTCGAGTTTGAACGATCTTAAGTATTTAACTTTGCAGGAATTGCAGACTATTTCTGGAATCGGTCCGATTAAGGCTGTGGAGCTGCAGGCCATTATCGAATTAGGACGTCGGATTAACCGAGCAGAGGTTCTGCAGAAAGAGCAGATTATGGGCAGTCAAAAATTAGCCCAGAAGATGCAGCAAGAACTTGGAGATATGAGGCAGGAGTGCTTGGTTGCTATTTATCTTAATAGTCAAAATCAAATTCTTCACCAGCAGACAATTTTCATGGGGACGGTAAGCAGAAGCATTGCTGAGCCGAGAGAAATTCTCCACTACGCTCTTAAGCATCTGGCGACATCTATCATACTGGTACACAATCATCCATCAGGCTCAGTCGTTCCCAGCAGGAATGATGATGAGGTGACCCAGCATATGAAAGAAGCATGTGAGATGATGGGCTTGGTTCTTTTGGATCATTTGATTGTGTCTAAGTCCAACTACTATAGCTACCGAGAGGAGACAGATATGATATAATTTGATTTACTTGAATATAAAAAACTTCTATTCGTGTAGAACAGAAGTTTATCTAGGAATAGAGGCTTTTTAAAGAGTATTGACAACATAATCAAACAGAGCTAGGTCTCCTTCTCTGGAGCCAAACAAGAACTCTGGGTGCCATTGGACACCAAGGAATGGACTGCCGTCAGTAGAAGTTATTGCTTCAATAATTTTATCTCTAGGATCATAGGCAATGACTTCTAGGCCAGCCGCTAAATCCTTGATACTCTGATGGTGGAAGGAGTTGATTTCAGATGCTGGTCCATAGATTTCGTGCAGAATAGAACCGTTCTTGGTCACCATGCTTTGAGTCGTGTATTCAGCAGAGCTATCTTGCCAATGATCTTCAATATCTTGATGAAGAGTACCTCCTAGGGCTACATTATAAAGTTGGGTTCCGCGGCAGACGGTGAAAATTGGTTTATTTTGACGGCGAGCTTCCTTAATTAAAGCTAATTCAAAAATATCTCGTTTGAGCAGATAATCATCGCTGTCAATGGTTTTCTCTTCACCATAGAATTGAGGGCATACATTCTGACCGCCTGTGATGATTAATTTATCGACAATGGAAACATACTGTTTAGCCATTTCTTCATCACCGATTGGCAAAATCATTGGAATTCCGCCAACTTCTTTGACACCCTCAACGAATCCTGTCGCCGTATAGCTCATATGGATGAAGTGATCGTCTGGGATTTCTCTTTCATTTCCGGTTATTCCAATAATAGGTTTACTCATAGAGTGTTTAATACCTCTTTCAAATTAATAATCATTTTTTCTCATGAAGTACAGTAGAGTCTGCAGTTCGCTAGTCAGGTCAACATACTGGACGACCACATCCTTAGGCAGGGATAGGTTTACAGGTGAGAAACAGAGAATGCCCTTGACACCAGCCTGAACTAAGATAGATGCGACTTCTTGAGCTTTTACGCTAGGTACAGTTAGGATGGCAGTTTGCACATTTCCTGACTGTATTTTTTCTTTGATTTGGGAAATTCCATAGATAGGAATCCCATCGCTGGTTGTGCTGCCAACTTCTGGATGGTCATCTACGTCAAAAGCCATTACAACCTTCATTTTATTGCGCTCATGAAAACGATAGTGTAGCAGAGCACGTCCCATATTACCAACACCAACAATCATGACATTGGTAATAGCATTATCGTTCAAGAGGTCAGCAAAAAAGTTCATCAATTTCTTGACATCATAACCAAATCCTCTGCGGCCAAGTTCACCGAAATAAGAAAAATCTCGTCTTACAGTAGCAGAGTCAATACCAATGGCTTCTGCAATTTGCTTGGAGTTTGCTTTTTCAATCTTCTCAGCATTAAAACGTTTAAAAATACGATAGTAGAGCGATAGCCTTTTAGCAGTAGCTCGGGGAATTGTAGTATTTTTTTCAGTTTTCACAAAATCACAACCTTTCTAATTCTATTTTATAGGAAGTTTGTGAAAAAATCAACTAATTAAGGATGTTTAATGCACTAAAAAAGAAAAGAGTTAACGTTTAAGTTATGTTGCAGTTGCGAAGAGATTAGTCCTGATAGGGAGTTAAGTCTAACTGGTACATCTGGCGGTACAAGTCTCCAATTAGCCCTGTAAAAGGCAGCTGGTGTCCGTTATAAGTGATAGAAAGTACTTTGAGCGAGTCAGGAACCGTGACGCAGCCAGAGAAGGCTAGAAGAAATTCGTCAAAGTCGTCGTAGGTGAGTGTTCGTTGCACCTTATATGAGTCCAAATAGGTCAGTTCAACCATCGTTAATCCTTTCATTTGTTTAAATGTTCATTTTGATATTCTTCAAGTGTTCTAAGTAGAAGTCAAGCTCGTTTTTTTAAGAGTCTAAATCAAAAAAGCAAAATTGCGAGAATCTTGCTTATTGTGGTGTCTTTTCAAAAATATTTCTTTCAACCAAGCTATCCATCAAGAAATAAAATTTTTGCTGGATAATGTGATGGTCTTCTGATTTGAAAATATTGACCAAGCGCAGGCCTGATTTGTCAGTGATGTTGATTTTGAAACCATTCAAATCTTTATTGACGATGATTTTCAGCAGAAAACCATTTCCGCTATTGGGTACAGATTCCAACAGACGAGAGAGTTCATAGTTGCCAACCTTGCTTTCAGCGAAAGTATTGTCGCGCAAGGTGAATTTCTTGACATTTGGGTGAAGTGAATAGGTATATTCACAGTTTGCTAAGCTAACAGATGTTTGAAAGGCCATCTTATCCTCCTAAAATTTCTTTTAATTTCTTTGTAAATAATTGAATGTCTTGCAGAGTTGTTTGGTCCGAAGTGCTGAGCCGAATAGACTCATGCAAGCGGTTGGAATCTTTGCCATACATAGCCTGCAGGACATGACTGGGTTGTATAGCTCCGGCTGTGCAGGCTGATCCTGTTGAAATGGAAAAGCCATTTAAATCCATTTGAAGCAGAAGCAGGTCATTCTTTTGATTGGGAAATCCCAAATTGATGACGTAAGGCAAGCTTGGTTGGCTTTCATTTAAGTAAAAGTCAATGTCCGATAAGTCAGCAAGTAAGCTGTTTTTTAAGTCTTGCGCATGCGCTAAATTCTCCTCAAGATGTTTCGTGCTATCTGACAGAGCCGCCGCCATACCTGTGATAGAGATTAGATTTTCAGTTCCGGCCCGGTGTTTTTCTTCCTGGTCGCCACCGTGCATGAAATTGTCAAAATCCATCTTCTTGGCATAAAGGAAGCCAACGCCTTTGGGACCATGAAACTTATGCGCTGAAGCAGATAGAAAGTCAATCCCTAGCTCGTCAGGGTAGATGGGAAGTTTACCAATTGCTTGGACAGCATCAACGTGAAAAACAGCAGGATGTTCGTGCAGTAATTCACCAATTTCCTTAATGGGGAGCATGGCACCCGTCTCGTTATTAACCGCCATGACGGACACAAGAATAGTGTCAGGTCTAAGTGCCTTTTTAATATCCGCCGCTCGAATCTGACCATCCACCGGCTGAACAAAAGTAGCTTCAAAGCCGAATTTGTCTACTAAGTACTCCACCACTTCTAAGACAGCATGGTGTTCAATAGCAGTGGTAACAATATGTTTTCCTCGGTTCTGGTGACGAAGGGCATTGCCTTTGATAGCAGTATTGTTGCTTTCAGTGCCACCTGAAGTAAAAAGAATCTTATTGCTTTGAGTATGCAGAGCTTGAGCAATATCCTCACGCGCCTGTCTGAGGAGTTTACTAGCTTCTCGGCCATGACTATGCGTACTGGATGGATTTCCAAAGACGGTCATAGTTTTGGTCATTGCTTGGATTGCAGCAGGCGACAAAGCAGTTGTAGCGGCATTATCTAAATAAATCACTCCGGTTACCTTATTTCTTTTGATAGGCAAAGAGTGGGCTGACTGGTTTTCTCTCTTGAATGCGGACAATAGCATCACCAATCAGTTCACTAGCTGTAATGTAGTGGAGATTCTTAGGTGTTTTTTCTTTGGTATCAACAGAGTCTGTCACAAGAATTTCCCTGATAGGAGAATTATCCAGCAATTCTGCAGCTTTATCTGCAAAGAGTCCATGACTAGATACGGCATAAATTTCTACTGCGCCTTCGCGGCTGACAATTTTAGCTGCTTCAGAGAAAGTCCGACCGGTATTTAAAATGTCGTCAATCAGAATTGCTTTCTTGCCTTCGACATCTCCGATGATATAGCCCTCAGAGCGATCCGCCTCATCTTCGCCATAATCAATGATAGCGATAGGGGCATCCAGATATTCAGCCAAATTGCGGGCGCGTTTTACACCAGAGTTTTTAGGGCTGACAACAACGACATCATCTCCCGTTAACTCTATATTACAATAATGTTTGGCAAAGAGTGGGATAGTGAAGAGATTATCGACTGGGATATCAAAGAATCCTTGGACCTGCACTGCATGAAGATCCAGAGAAATCACGCGATCCACTCCAGCACCGACAAGCATATTGGCAACCAGTTTAGCTGTGATTGGCTCGCGAGGGGCAGCAGTCCGATCCTGACGGGCATAACCAAAATAAGGCATCACAACATTAATCGTGTTGGCACTTGCACGCTTGCAGGCATCCACCATAATCAAGAGTTCCATCAAGTGATTATTGACAGGGAAGCTAGTAGACTGAATGATGTATATATCATAGCCACGGACACTTTCTTCAATGTTAATCTGAATCTCGCCGTCCGAGAATTGGCGGGAGGAAAGTTTTCCCAAAGGAACCCCAGCCGCCTCAGCGATTTTTTCAGCTATGGAATGATTGGAGTTGAGGGAAAAAAGCTTCATATTTTTTTTATCTGACATGAGTTGGACCGTCCTCTTTTTGTGTCATTTCTATAATCTAATGCTCCATGAAATTTATATTTCAATAGTCTTTAGATTGCTACCTTTTATTTTACCAAAAAAATTAGATTATTTCAGCTATTTTGTGGTCGTTGATTTACAAGTTTTCAGAAAATCTTGCTATCTTGCTCTTACCAGGTTTGTAGTCGATGCTGTGCTGTTTTAGGAAGTTCAGGAAATTTTCTTTTCCCTTTTCGAAATCTTCAACTTCGACTTCGAGTTCGAAGTCTGTTTTGCCCAAGTAGCGGCTCTCATCCAGAGCAAATAGACCGATTTTGTCTTCTTTTTCATAGCGGATAGTCTCTAGAGAGCCAAGAATCTTCAAGTCTTGGATGGGAATTTCTTTCTGAAGCAGCGTCTCTAAAATCTCTCCCGTAGGAAATTCATTGTTCTGCAAAATGTTTTCGGTTTCTTCTGGTGTCAAGTTCTGATTGAGTTCCAAGGCTCCGACTTCTTGAGGAATCTTGAGTGTCAGCTCAGCTTCGCGATGATTAAAAGTTCGTACTCGAAAAGCCATGTGTGCGTGTCGGATACTTTGTTGGTCTGAGTCGATGTAGTGGTTGGTTTGGCTAATAGGCGAAATATCAGCAAAAAACTGGAGCAAACGGTCGTTCTCTTCTTTGGTCAGCATGGTTTTGAATTCAATTTCTAAGTGATTCATTTTCATATCCTTTTCTTTTTTTTGAAAGCGATTTATGTTATAATAACAGTTGTGTTTATTTTATACAAAAAATAATGATATGACAAGGTAAGTGTATGACAATAGAATGGGAAGAGTTTTTAGACCCCTATATTCAAGCAGTTGGAGAGCTGAAAATTAAGTTGCGTGGGGTGCGAAAGCAATACCGTAAGCAGCAGCGCCATTCTCCGATTGAGTTTGTGACCGGACGTGTCAAGCCGATTGAGAGCATTAAAGAAAAGATGATTCTGCGAGGTATTCGCGAGGAAAATATCGAGCAGGAGATGCAGGATATCGCTGGCTTACGGGTCATGGTACAGTTTGTTGATGATGTGGATGAAGTTTTAGAAGTCCTGCGAAACCGGACTGATATGCGCATTGTGCAGGAGCGGGATTATATTAAAAACAAAAAAGCCAGTGGCTATCGGAGCTATCATGTGATTATAGAGTATCCGGTCGATACAATTAATGGTCATAGGCTTATTCTGGCTGAAATTCAGATTCGCACACTTTCGATGAATTTTTGGGCTACGATTGAGCATTCTTTGAATTACAAGTATAAAGGAGAATTTCCCGAGGAAATCAAATGCCGCTTGGAAACGACAGCTAATCTTGCCTATCAGCTGGATGAGGAGATGGGAGAAATCCGTGATGCTATCCAGGAGGCGCAGGCTCTCTTTGATCCTCTTCACCGCAAGTTAAATGACGGTGTGGGAAATAGTGATGATACAGATGAAGAATACAGATAAAAAAATAGCGATTATCCGCAATCGGAAAAGACAGAGTGAACAAGTCTATCAGGATTTGAAGCAGAAGCTTAAACAGAACGGCTTTATTTTAACTCCTAAGAATCCCGACATCGTGATTTCGGTGGGTGGTGACGGCATGTTGCTGTCGGCTTTTCATATGTATGAAGAACAGCTGGATCGGGTCCGCTTTGTCGGTGTGCATACAGGGCATCTCGGCTTTTATACAGACTACCGTGATTTTGAACTAGATAAGCTGGTAGAAAATCTCAAATTAGATACTGGTGCTCAGGTTTCTTATCCAATTTTAAATGTGAAAATCACTTTTGAAAATGGTGCTACACGCACTATTCGTGCTTTGAACGAAGCAACAATCAAGCGTTCGGATCGAACTATGGTTGCTGATGTCATTATCAATCGGGTTCATTTCGAGCGTTTCCGAGGAGATGGGATTTCCGTTTCTACTCCGACAGGCAGTACAGCCTATAACAAATCTCTAGGTGGAGCGGTATTGCATCCGACAATCGAAGCCTTGCAGGTGACAGAGATTGCCAGTCTAAACAATCGGGTTTATCGGACGTTGGGCTCGTCGGTCATTGTTCCTAAAAAGGATAAGATTGAGTTAGTGCCGACCCGCAGTGATTATCACACTATTGCGGTCGATAATCAGACTTTCTCTTTCAAAAACATTGTCCGCATTGAGTATCAGATTGACAATCACAAGATACATTTTGTGGCTTCACCAAGCCATACCAGCTTTTGGAATCGTGTCAGAGACTCCTTTATTGGAGAGTGCAAGGAATGAGGTTTGAGTTTATTGCTGATGAGCATGTCAAGGTAAAGACCTTTTTGAAGCGACACGAAGTTTCCAAAAGCCTCTTGGCAAAGATAAAATTTTCCGGCGGAAACATTCTTGTCAACCATCAACCTCAGAATGCTATTTATCTCTTGGATATTGGCGATAAAGTGACGATTGACATTCCTTCTGAAAAAGGATTTGAGAGTCTGAAAGCTGTTGATAAGGACTTGTCTGTCGTCTACGAGGATGAGCATTTCTTGGTTTTGGATAAACCGGCAGGGGTGGCCAGTATTCCCAGTGTTAATCATTCCAATACTATGGCAAACTTTGTTAAGGCTTACTATATTCGTCATGCCTATGAAAACCAGCAGGTGCATATCGTGACGCGTCTGGATAAGGATACAAGTGGGCTCATGCTCTTTGCCAAGCATGGCTATGCTCATGCCAGATTGGACAAACAGTTGCAGAAGAAGCTGATAGAAAAGCGCTATTACGCTCTAGTTCGGGGGACTGGTGACTTAGAAGAGCAAGGTGAGATTATTGCTCCGATTGGACGCAATCCTGAGAGTATCATTACGAGGCGCGTGACAGAGGATGGCAAGTACGCTCATACCAGTTACAAGGTCATAGAGCGATTTGGAGATGTCTATCTAGTGGATATTCATCTGCATACTGGGCGGACTCATCAAATCCGCGTTCACTTTTCACATATTGGCTTTCCGCTTTTGGGTGACGACCTTTATGGTGGGAGTTTGGAACACGGAATAGAGCGTCAGGCTTTACATTGTCATTCTTTGAAATTTTATAATCCTTTTAGCGGACAGGAAGTTGATCGTGCAAGTCCTTTGCCGGAAGATTTTAAACAAGTTATCGAGAAATTAAAAGCTAAATAGATAAAGGAGTGTTAAGAAGCATGAAAATTTTTGACTCAATTCGTGAAGCCTTGAAGGATAAGGAAGTAAAGATTGTCTTGCCAGAGGGGGAAGAACCGCGTATTCTGCAGGCGACTAAACTATTGGTAAAAGAAACCAGTATTACACCAGTTCTTTTGGGTAATCCTGATAAAATCCGTATTTATCTAGAAATTGAAGGAATAAAAGAAGGGTATCAGGTTATTGATCCTTCAAACTGTTCTTGCTTTGAGGAAATGGTAGAAGCTTTTGTTGAGCGTCGTAAAGGGAAAATCACAGCAGACGAAGCACGCCAGTTGCTCAAAGAAGACGTCAACTACTTTGGTGTCATGTTGGTTTATCTTGGTAAAGTCCAAGGAATGGTATCTGGCGCGATTCACTCCACTGCAGCGACTGTTCGGCCGGCTCTACAAATTATCAAGACTCTGCCTTGGGTTTCTCGCACTTCCGGAGCCTTCCTTATGGTGCGTGATGACGAACGCTACATTTTCAGTGACTGTGCCATCAATATCGATCCAGATGCCAATATCTTGGCAGAGATTGCTGTTAACTCAGCCCTAACAGCGCAGATTTTCGGTATCGATCCTAAAGTTGCTATGCTCAGCTATTCGACCAAGGGCTCTGGTTTCGGAGAAAAGGTTGATAAGGTAGTAGAGGCAACTAAGCTAGCTCGGGAAATGCGTCCAGACTTGGTTATCGATGGTGAATTGCAGTTTGATGCAGCTTTCGTTCCTGCAACAGCAGAGCTGAAAGCACCTGGCAGCCCGGTGGCTGGTCAAGCGACCGTCTTTGTCTTCCCAAGTATTGAGGCTGGTAATATCAGCTACAAGATGGCAGAGCGTTTGGGTGGCTTTTCAGCAGTAGGACCTATCCTGCAGGGCCTTAACCATCCAGTTAATGACCTTTCCCGAGGATGTAATGCGGATGATGTTTATAAGCTGACTTTGATTACAGCCAGTCAGGCTGTCGGTCATTATTAAACGATAAGAAACAATTGGAGGGCATAAGCTCTTCAATTTTTCTTGCCTTATGCTATACTAGATTTATGTTAGATTTGAAAGAATACGGAATTGAGATGTGGGAGGTAGATAAAATTGCCTCTTTTAGAGAGAAATTATTAACTTGGTATGATGAAAATAAACGTGACCTGCCTTGGCGCAGAACAAATAATCCTTATCATATCTGGGTTTCCGAGATTATGCTGCAACAGACTCGGGTAGATACGGTGATTCCTTACTATGAAAGTTTTCTAGACTGGTTCCCGACAGTAGCTGACTTAGCACAGGCGCCAGAGGATAGACTGCTCAAGGCTTGGGAAGGGTTGGGTTATTATTCGCGGGTGCGAAATATGCAAAAAGCAGCCCAGCAGATAATGACAGATTTCGCTGGAAAATTTCCTGATAGCTATGAAGGACTTGCTAGCCTCAAAGGGATTGGACCTTATACAGCTGGTGCCATTGCTAGTATTGCCTTTGGACTAGCTGAGCCTGCGGTAGATGGCAATGTCATGCGGGTGCTGAGTCGCTTGTTTGAAGTTGATATAGATATTGGCCAACCTAGCAATCGGAAGGTATTTCAGGCTATGATGGAGATTCTGATTGATCCAGACAGACCTGGAGATTTTAATCAAGCGCTGATGGATCTGGGGTCAGATATCGAAGCTCCTGTTAATCCTCATCCAGAAGACAGTCCTGTAAAGGAGTTCAGCGCAGCTTATTTGCATGGAACAATGGATAAATACCCAATCAAAGCCCCTAAAAAGAAGCCGGTTCCGGTCTATTTGCAGGGCTTGATTATCGAAAACGAACAGGGACAGTTCTTGCTTGAAAAGAATGAGGCTGCTGGCTTGTTATCAGGTTTTTGGCATTTTCCCTTGATTGAAATCGAGGAATTTCAAACTGAAAATCAGATGTCGCTCTTTGAGGTGGCAGAAAATCAGCCAAGTCTGGACTTGTCTCCTCAAGAAAGCTTTGAGCAGGATTATGATTTGATTGTTGATTGGCAGCAGCAGTCCTTTTCAAAAGTGCAACATGTTTTCAGTCATCGCAAGTGGCATATCCAGCTGGCTTATGGCCGAGTTAAGGATAGCCAGATCGCAGCTGATGGAGAGGTCTTGTGGCTTCATCCAGAAGATTTTGGCAATTACCCCTTTGCCAAACCCCAGCAGAAGATGTGGCAGGCTTTTAGGAACGTAAAAGATGGAAACTAAAGTTAAATAGTCTGTTGAACTTGATTAAATTTACGAAGAATAGGAAATCATTAAAATATGTCCCATACCCCTAGTCCTCCAGATAAAACTTTTATTGGACGTCGTAGCAGACTTGCTGGTGTCATTTATTTTATATTAGGAGCTTTGAATTTCTTACATTGCCTTCTTTATTTTCAGTGGATATTTTCCCCAACTGCGAGAACTGACTTCATCATTATTCTAATTTTTATAGGTTTAAATATTTATTTTTTGACTCGCGAGTTCATCTATAAATGCTTCCATTGGTGTGGCTATCATGCCTTACCTGAGTTAGCTAAGTTCGGGAGTGGACGCTATTCCTGTCACTTGCCTGTCTTCGAAAGACATACCGAAAACTATAAAGTCTATTACAGTAAAAGATCAAAGAAACATCAATTTCTCTTCTTTGTGAGCTATATTTTATATGTGAATTTAATTTTAGTAGTTCTTTTGCTCTTCTCATGTGCGTACTGGAATATGTTCATTGAGAGTTCCTCGAAATTTCAAGATTGGCACGCTTTTCTATTTATCTTTTTAATAATCATCCTGTATATCTGTATTGAAGCTTTATTTAAAAAATATAAACATTGGTTTAAAAATTATTTTAAACTAGATGATAGAATAGTAGAACACGGCTTTCCGATATATACTTTGAAAGAAAAATAAAAGACAAACAATATAGTTTGTCTTTTTCGCTTTTAAAATAACTTATAGTCCTTCTCGCTCTGTAAGGAGAGAGGCTAATAAACTAGCCTTTAGATGGATATTCGTGCTTAAATCCCGGCAAAAGCTTTAATCTCATCTGCAGTCATAGAAGAATCACAACGAACAGATACTTGGCCGTCTTGAACATGAACAAAACCAGGAACTGTCGGAATGCTGTATTCAGAGCGGAAGGCTTGCAGTTTCTCTAATTCGCTAGCTTCTTCGCTATTGATAAAGAAAATATACGCCTTGGTATCAGCGACCACGCCAGCAAGAGTAGCAGCGAATTTACGACAGTAAGGGCAAGTTTTGCGACCGACGAAGAAAGTTGCTGTCTCTTTGTCAGCAATTGCTTGACGAGCACGATCAACAGTTGTGACTTCTAAGTCTTTAATATTTTGAGCAAATTGTTCCATAAATAATCCTCATTTCTTTTGATAAAACTAGTATGCCATAAAAAGCAGAAAAATGCTTGATTTGGAAACGAAAAACCAGAGAATGTGAAATTCATCCTCTGGTTGCTTGGTTGATAGTGTTATTTTACTTGATAAAAGCATTAATCTCTGCTTCAATAGCAGCAATTTTTGATTGAGCGTCTTCATTGCTGTCACCGACAACGGCAATGTAGAACTTAATTTTTGGTTCTGTTCCGGATGGCCGGACAGCAATCCATGAGCCATCAGCCAAAGTGTATTTCAGCACATCGCTTGGAGGAGTTGTCAGAGCTGTAACAGTACCGTCTGCGGCGGTAGAAGTCTGCGCCTTAAAGTCTTCTGTAACAGAAATAGCAGTAGCGTTGAATTCTTTCGGAGCATTGTCACGGAACTTAGCCATGATAGCCTTGATTTGTTCAGCTCCATCAACACCAGACAAGGTCACAGAGATAGTCTTTTCAGCAAAGTAACCATACTCTTTGTAGATTTCTTCGATACCGTCAGCCAGAGTCAAGCCACGTGAGCGGTAGTAGGCAGCAAGCTCAGCAACAACCAAAACAGCTTGGATAGCATCTTTATCACGTACAAATGGTTTAATCAAATAGCCGAAGCTTTCTTCAAATCCCATCATGTAGGTGTGGTTGTGATTTTCTTCGAATTCTTGAATCTTTTCAGCGATAAATTTGAAACCAGTCAAGACATTGAACATGGTTGCGCCGTAACTTTCAGCAATCTTAGTCACTAGGTCAGTAGAAACGATAGACTTGCAGAGAGCTGCGTTAGCTGGCAGAGTTCCAGCACTCTTATGAGCTTCCAAGATGTATTTAGCCATGATGGCTCCGATTTGGTTACCTGAAAGGTTGAGATAGCTACCGTCTTTTTGTAGAACTTCTACACCGACACGGTCAGCATCTGGGTCAGTTGCAACCAAGACATCTGCACCAACCTTGCGACCTAATTCCTCTGCCAAGGCAAAGGCTGCTTGGCTTTCAGGGTTTGGAGACTTGACAGTAGAGAAGTCAGGATCAGCTACAGCTTGAGCTTCAACAACTTCTACAGAATCAAATCCAGCTTGAGCCAAAGCGCGACGAGCCAACATCTCACCAGTACCGTGCAGAGGAGTATAGACAATCTTCATGTCCTTACCGTATTCGTCAATCAATTTTTGGTTGATATTGACATCTTTAACTTCCTTGAGGTATTCAGCATCAATAGCATCGCCAATCACTTCAATCAAGCCAGAAGCTTTTTCAGCTTCAACATCAGCGACCTCAATAGCAAAAGGATTTTCAATCGCACGGATGTAGTCAGTCAATGCATCTGCATCATGCGGAGGCATTTGTCCGCCGTCTTCACCATATACCTTGTAGCCGTTAAATGGAGCAGGGTTGTGGCTGGCTGTAATCATGATACCAGCGAAAGTTCCAAGATGGCGTACTGCAAATGAAAGTTCTGGAGTTGGGCGCAGACTTTCAAAGACATAGGACTTGATGCCGTGCTTAGCTAAAACAGCAGCAGATTCAAAGGCAAATTCTGGTGAGAAATGACGGGAGTCGTAAGCAATCGCAACACCGCGTTTTTTGAACTCATCACCTTTCTCTTCAATCAAGCGAGCCAAACCTTCGGTTGCCTGACGGACAACATAAATATTAATACGGTTGGTACCAGCGCCAATTAAACCACGCATACCAGCAGTACCAAACTCAAGATTGGTGTAAAAGGCATCTTCCTTAGTTTTTTCGTCCATACTGTTCAAGTCTTCACGAAGATAGTCAGGAAGTTCAGCGTAATCAAGCCATTTTTTGAAGTTATCTTGATAAGTCATAGGTGGAGTCTCCTTTATTTTTGAAATGAAGAGATGGAAATTTTAGTAAAAAATCCTACTCTTAAATTTTCTTAATCGCTTACATTGTAGCATATTTTCATTAATTTTGAAAGAGGTTACCTAGAAAACGATGAAATACTTTTCAAGGTATTGTTTCAAGGATTTCAGAATGGTATAGCGGAAATGCTGGATCAAAAAAGACCAAAGCATTGCTTGGTCCGAAAACTAACTCATCATCATTTTTGGGCTTTTTCAAGCGCAGGAATGATAGTTGCTGTCAAAATCGCAGAAATGATTAACTCGGCAATGGAATTTGCTGATAGAATCACAGCCAGAAGTGCTTTGATATCCCCTTGGTATACATTTGAAAAGAGAAAGAAGATACCTCCCAAGACGAAGATGGTATTGGTGGCAGAACCAACGGAACCAGCTACAATCAAGCCAGCCTTATTTTTCATTGCTTTATATACGAAATAAGGAGTGATACCAATGAGAATGCGAGGCACCATGGCAACAAGAAGCGAAGAAAGGCTTCCATTTGGCACAAAAGGGCTAAAAAGATAGCTGGTTGGCAGCAGCACCAAGGTATTGGTAATAACGCTGATACATCCCATAAGGCCGCCTAGAACAGCTCCGACTTTAGGACCATAGAGGATACTGGCAATGATAACTGGAATGTGAATAATCGTAGGTTTAATCGGTACTGGAAGCAGGTTGAAAATGACCGAACTTAGCAGGTGCAGTACCAACATAATGGCAAAGAAAATAGCAATTTGAGCAATTTTAGACTGTTTTTTCATAAATAAGTTCCTTTACTGTATCAATAATTGTATCAATTTCGGCTAGAGCACCTGTCCCCTGATCGCCACAGGCTAGAACAGCTTCACGCGGTTGGATAATCTTCCATCCAAAACGCTGTAGACGCTCCAAATTGTGTTGGGTTAGTGGATTTTCAAACATCTTAGTGTTCATAGCTGGAGCCAAAACTTTCTTAGTATGAGTCGGCAGAGCCAGGGCAGTAGCTGTCACCATATTGTCAGCTAAGCCGTTGGCTAGTTTAGCGATGGTATTGGCTGTAGCGGGGGCCAGCAAAAAGAGGTCAGACTTTTTAGCGATATCAATGTGATTGACCTTGCTAGGGTCAGGTTCTTGCATAATATCGATTGCAACTTGTCTTTGCGACAAGACTTGCAGGGTCAGCGGTGTGATAAATTCTGTTGCTGCATTTGTCATGAGGACAACTACTTCAAAGTTCTCTTTCTTTAGACGGCTAGTGATGTCAGCAGCCTTATAGGCCGAGATACTTCCACTGACAGCCAAGGTAATCTGTGTCATCTTTTCCCTCCTTATAGACTGTGAATATGCAAGTAGAGGAGCTGAGCAATTTCTTCTTTGGATTGAGCTTGAGTTACAGTCTCTTTTCCGACAAGATAGGCTCTATGCTCTTGGTTAGAAATCTCTGCCAAATCATTGGCGACAATGATTTCTGCCTGATTTTTTATAAGACTGGCTCGTGCGGTCTTGAGTAACTCTTCCTTAGTAACATTGACCAAGAGTTTGAATCCAATCAAGCGAATGGCTGGATTCCATTTTTTTACTAAACTGATGATTTTAGGTGTCTTTTTGAGAAAAAGAACTTGAACATCAGCCTGAGAAGAAATCTTGGTTTCTGAGTTAGTTTTATTCAGAAATTCAGTCATGTCAGGGCTAGCCGCTACAGCTTCCAAACCAGTCATGTAGACGGGAGTATAGTCAGAAACAGCCATTGCATGAATCAATACATCATGTGTGTGAACGAGCGGCTCTAAGGCTTCAAGCAGTTCTGCAACGTTTTCAATTTGGACAATGGTAAGATTGGGATGAGTTGCCGGGTGGACAGCCTTGGGAGTCGTCACCAGAGTCACCTGATCGCCTTTGTCTAGGAATGTTTCAGATATAATTTTCCCTAGCCTGCCCGTCGAATGATTTGTAATAGAGCGGACACGGTCGATTTTCTCGCTGGTCCCGCCAGAAGTAATCAATATGTTCATAGCATTATTTTACAAGAAAAAAGAAATTTAGTAAAATAATTCTAATCGCAGAGTGTCACAGCGGAGAAGTGACTCTAAAATCTTATAGTTTAGAGGACAAAAATTTCCAAGTTTTTTGTTTTTCCCGAACATTAAAATCTATTTAGAGCTTAATCATGTAGATTTTGCTCTTTTTTGTTATAATCTTTATATTAATTGACAGAGGAGTTCTTGATGAAAACAGATATTGAAATTGCTCAAAGTGTTGAATTGCAGCCTATTGTTGATGTAGTGAAAAAAGTTGGCATCGACTATGACGACTTGGAACTATATGGTAAGTATAAGGCCAAGCTCAGCTTTGATAAGATTCGTGAGGTTGAAAAAAATCCTGTTGGAAAACTGATTTTGGTAACAGCAATCAATCCCACACCTGCCGGAGAAGGTAAGTCTACCATTACCATTGGACTAGCTGACGCGCTCAACAAAATTGGCAAGAAAACTATGATTGCTATCCGCGAACCATCTCTGGGTCCAGTGATGGGGATTAAAGGAGGAGCAGCTGGCGGCGGCCACGCGCAGGTTCTACCTATGGAAGATATCAACTTGCATTTCACTGGTGACATGCATGCCATCACGACTGCTAATAATGCCCTGTCTGCTCTCATTGACAATCATCTTCATCAGGGAAATGCACTGGGAATCGATCAGCGCCGCATAATCTGGAAACGGGTGGTTGACCTGAATGACCGGGCTCTTCGTCATGTGACCGTTGGCTTAGGAAGTCCGGTTAATGGTATTCCACGCGAAGATGGTTTTGATATTACCGTTGCTTCTGAAATTATGGCAATTCTTTGCCTGGCTACGGATATTGAAGATTTGAAAAATCGCTTGGCTAACATCGTTATCGGCTATCGGTTTGACCGTACACCAGTCTATGTTCGTGACCTTGAGGTGGAAGGTGCCTTGGCTTTGGTATTGAAAGATGCGATTAAGCCAAATCTAGTTCAGACTATTTACGGGACACCAGCCTTTGTTCATGGCGGGCCTTTTGCCAATATCGCCCATGGCTGTAACTCTGTTTTGGCGACTAGTACAGCGCTCCGTTTGGCTGATTATACAGTGACTGAAGCAGGGTTTGGTGCGGACCTTGGTGCTGAAAAATTCTTAGATATTAAGACGCCAAACTTGCCAACCTCTCCTGATGCGGTCGTAATTGTTGCGACTTTACGCGCTCTCAAGATGAATGGTGGCGTGGCCAAGGATGCTCTGACAGAAGAAAATGTTGAGGCGGTAAGAGCTGGCTTTGCCAATCTCAAACGTCACGTTGAAAATATCCGCAAGTTCGGTATTCCAGCGGTAGTGGCCATCAATGAATTTGTCTCTGACACGGAAGCTGAAATTGCTACTCTCAAAGAACTTTGTGCAGAAATTAAGGTGCCCGTTGAGTTAGCTAGCGTCTGGGCTGATGGTGCTGAAGGTGGTGTGTCTCTAGCTGAGACTGTAGTCAAAACTATTAATGAAGAACCTGCTCATTACACTCGCCTCTATGACAATGATCTTTCTATTGAAGAAAAAATCGAAAAAATTGTCAAAGAAATCTATCGTGGTTCGAAGGTGAATTTTGAGAAAAAAGCGCAGACGCAGATTCGGGAAATTATCAAAAACGGCTGGGACAAGCTGCCAATCTGTATGGCCAAAACACAGTATAGCTTCTCTGACAATCCTGCAGCTCTGGGGGCGCCAGAAAATTTTGAAATTACCATTCGTGAACTGGTACCAAAACTTGGAGCGGGCTTTATCGTGGCTTTGACAGGAGATGTCATGACCATGCCAGGATTGCCGAAACGTCCTGCGGCACTCAATATGGATGTGGCGGCAGACGGCACAGCCATTGGTCTATTTTGATCTTGGTTTAAAAGGCTCTTTACGGGTCTTTTTTGGTATAATAGTGAAAATAATGAGAATAGAATATGGAGTCAATATGAACATTAGATTAGCAAGACCATCAGACGCTGTGACCTTGCTTGCTATTTACGCGCCTTATGTGGAAAATACAGCCATTACTTTTGAATATGAAGTCCCGACCATTGAGGATTTTGCAACTAGGATTGAGAAAATATTGGAAAAATATCCTTATCTGGTAGCGGAAGAAGATGGTTTAATTTTAGGCTATGCCTATGCTTCGACTTATTATGCGCGTGCAGCCTATGATTGGGCAGTGGAATTATCGGTTTATGTCAGTCAAGATGCTAGAGGAAAAGGAGTCGGCAGTAAGCTTTATGATAAGCTTGAAGACCTGTTAGATCAGATGGGATATATGCATTTTCTAGCCTGTATTTCTCTGCCTAACGAAGCTAGCCTGGCTTTGCATCGAAAAAGAGGCTATCAGCAGGTTGCGTATTTCCCTAAAATGGGCTATAAATTCGAGCGTTGGCATGACATTGTTTGGCTGCAGAAATCCTTGGACAAGCAAGCTGGACCAATTAAACTTTTAAAAGAAATGGAGTGTAAATGATGAAAAAGAAACACCTATTAATAACTCTTCTAAGCATTGCCCTTTTGACTTTGAGCGGCTGTCAGGCCGTTGAAAATTGGTTTAAAAATGCCAAGGAGGAATGGATTGGTTTAGAGATGACAGTTCGCACCTATGATGAAAATTCTCAGCTTATTGACCAGATGTCGGGCAAGTCACTATCCATCTCGCGTAACGAGGAGTTTGACTCAGTTGATGCGGAAGGAAATTCCAAGGAAGATTCTTCTGTGCTCAAAATCACCTTGGGTAAGTATGAGATTGACCATGTGGGCTCTTCCTTGATTGCAGAAGAAAAAGGCTTGAAAGATGTATTTGCTCAATATCAAAAGACTGCAGATGTTGAGGAGAATAGTCATTCAGTTCCCGTTTTGAATCGCATGATTTCAGCCTTTAAAAACGACTTTACTGGAAAGAAAAAGGTTATTCTGATTCGTTCTCAAAACGGCACTCCGTTGGCTGCCTATGCTGGCGACCGAGTCTCTCTAGATAAATCCGATGCTCCTAAAACTTCTGAATTACTGATTGACGGTAAGCGTCTCGTGATTTATCGCTGCGACTACACTATTTATGACCGTGAATTGCTGGAGTAAGCTATGAATGTAGAGGAATTGGTAAAAGAGTTAAAAGCTGTAGCCATACCTAAAGATGCGGTGGCTATGAAAGCCTATATGAAAAATAAATTTGAGTTTCTAGGAGTCAAGACTCCGGCCAGGCGGAAACTCGCAAAGGCTTTTTTCAAACAGCATACTGATTCCGTCATTGACTGGAATTTTATAAATGAAGCTTGGAAAAATCCCTATCGAGAACTGCAGTACACTGCGCTAGATTATCTGGAGATTCGCAAGAAACTATTGACTCCATCTGACTTGCCACGTTTGAAAAAGCTGGCCCAAACAAAATCCTGGTGGGATACGATTGACTTTCTAGACCGCTTGGTCGGATCCATTATTGCCCGATTTCCAGAAACCAAAGCTACTATTTTATCCTGGAGTTGTGATGAGGATATTTGGTTACGGCGCTTGGCCATCGATTATCAGCTGCTACGAAAAGAGAAAACAGACACAGAGCTCTTGGAGAAGATTTTAGTGAATAATCTAGGCCGAACAGAATTCTTTATTAACAAGGCCATCGGCTGGGCGCTGAGAGATTATTCCAAAACCAATCCAGACTGGGTCAGAGCTTTTATCGAACGGCATCAGACAGAAATGGCTGCACTTAGTATTCGAGAGGGAAGTAAGTATTTATGAAACATATTTATTTAAAATATCTGGAAGAGGAGGATTACTTAGTTTGGATGGAAGGATTTTCCGATAGACTTCCTTCTCAATCACCATTTGATGATGGGCTTTTAGATATGACAATTTGTACAGAAAGTTGGTTTGTGGATTTGGTGACTAAGCACCGCGATTTTCGAGAGAAAGACCAACAGTATATTTGGGGAATTTATGACGCAAAAAGCGGAAAACATGTAGGTATGGTTAATTTATTTGTGCTAGCTAGAGACAATTTTCAATGGGCGGAAATAGGTTATACGATACATAATCAATTTTGGCGTCAGGGCTACGCCAGAGCTATGCTAGAAGAACTCAAGAAAGTCAGTCGCGAACTAGGATTTCATCGTTTAGAAGCACATGTTGATCTACAGAATATCCCTTCGCAAAAATTACTAGAGCAAGCTGATTTCTATCTTGAAGGAGTACGAAAAAAATTCCAAAAAGAAGGGCAGGAGTGGAAGGATAGACAAGTTTTTGTTTATATTTTAGATTAAATACCTTGACAAAACGGAAAAAGATAAGGTAAACTATATTTCGTGCGATGAGTCGATATGCAGATTTTCTGCAAATTGAAGCATGGGAGGTCATAAACGCAGGAGCGGACCTTGATCAGTTGTGTGAACCTGCTGATCACACGAAAGTGCCCTTATCCCCAGTCTACGGATTGGGGATTTTCTATTGCTCTTATGAAACGAGTCCGCAGGAAGAAGTTGAGTTTTAGAGCAATGGATGTAGTTTTGTTCGTAAGAACAAAAGCTGTAAACCTTGAAAGCTCTCTTAGATAGACAAGAAGGTTTGCCTCAGCCGAGTTTAGAGATATTGATGCTGAGGCGGTTGGCGTCGTGAGTGTTATTGCTCTTGATGAAATGAGTCCGCAGGAGGAAGTTGAGATGTAGAGCAGTGGATGCAGTTTTGTTCGTGAGAACAAAAGCTGTAAACCTTGAAAGCTCTCTTAGATAGACAAGAAGGTTTGCCTCAGCCGAGTTTAGAGATATTGATGCTGAGGCGGTTGGCGTCGTGAGTGTTATTGCTCTTGACGAAACGAGTCTCTAGGAAAAAGTTGAGTCATAGAGTAGTGGTGTATAGTTTATCAAAATATCGAACTTATATTCTTCAGAAATATTTGCATTTTTCCCTAAAAATAGTATAATACTAACAATACAAAATTTTTTGAAAATTCAGAGAGGTTATCGCATGGGATATACAGTTGCTGTAGTAGGTGCCACTGGTGCCGTTGGATCTCAAATGATTAAAATGCTGGAAGAGTCTAGCCTTCCAATTGATAAAATACGCTATCTGGCGTCCGCTCGCTCAGCTGGTAAAGTTCTCCAGTTCAAGGGACAAGATATTACTATTGAAGAGACGACTGAGACGGCTTTTGAAGGTGTAGATATTGCTCTCTTTTCAGCTGGTGGTTCTACCTCAGCAAAATTCGCTCCTTACGCAGTCAAAGCTGGAGCAGTAGTGGTCGATAACACCTCTTATTTCCGTCAAAATCCTGATGTTCCTCTGGTTGTGCCAGAAGTCAACGCCCATGCCTTAGATCAGCACAAGGGAATTATCGCTTGCCCTAACTGCTCGACAATTCAGATGATGGTGGCTTTAGAGCCTGTTCGTCAGCAATGGGGGTTGGAACGTATCATCGTTTCAACTTATCAAGCTGTTTCTGGTGCAGGTATGGGAGCCATTCTTGAAACCCAAGCTCAATTGCGCTCTGTTCTCAATGATGGTGTGAATCCTAAGGACACGGAAGCCAATATCCTCCCATGTGGCGGCGATAAAAAACATTATCCTATTGCTTTTAATGCCTTACCTCAGATTGATGTCTTTACAGATAACGACTATACTTACGAAGAGATGAAGATGACCAAGGAAACTAAGAAAATCATGGAAGATGATTCTATTGCTGTTTCTGCGACATGTGTCCGTCTTCCTATCTTGTCTGCTCACTCAGAGTCTGTTTACGTTGAGACTAAGGAAGTTGCACCTATTGACCAGGTAAAAGCAGCAATTGCAGCCTTCCCAGGTGCTGTTCTGGAGGATGATGTAGCTCATCAGGTTTATCCACAAGCAATCAATGCGGTTGGTAAGAAAGAAACCTTTGTTGGCCGAATTCGTAAGGATCTTGATGCAGAAAAAGGAATTCATATGTGGGTTGTTTCAGACAATCTTCTTAAAGGAGCAGCTTGGAATTCTGTTCAAATCGCAGAGACACTGCATGAGCGTGGTTTAGTTCGTCCGACAGCAGAAGTTGTTTTTGAATTAAAATAAAGTGACCAAGGAAACTTTACAGCACAGGGTTGAATAATCGTTCTTTCAACCCTCTTTTCGTATAAAGAGAGGTAAGTTTATGGCGTATGCGGATCTGAAAAACTGTAAAATCATCACAGCTTTTATCACACCTTTTCATGAAGATGGATCCATTAATTTTGAAGCTATTCCAGACTTGATTGAGCACCTTTTGGCGCATCATACGGATGGGATTTTGCTAGCTGGAACAACTGCTGAAAGTCCAACCCTGACTCACGATGAAGAATTGGAATTATTTTCGGCTGTTCAAAAGGTTGTCAAGGGGCGCGTCCCTTTGATTGCGGGTGTTGGTACCAATGAAACGCGCGACTCTATCGAATTCGTCAAAGAAGTAGATGCATTTGGTGGTTTTGCAGCTGGTTTGGCCATCGTACCCTATTACAACAAACCTTCTCAGGAAGGGATGTATCAGCACTTTAAAGCCATTGCAGATGCTTCAAACCTGCCTATCATTATCTACAATATACCTGGCCGGGTTGTTGTTGAGATGACACCTGAGACTATGCTGAGGTTGGCAGAACATCCAAATATTATCGGCGTTAAAGAATGTACCAGTCTGGCGAATATGGCCTATCTGATTGAGCATCGTCCAGAGGAGTTTCTGATTTACACTGGTGAGGATGGTGATGCCTTTCATGCTATGAATCTGGGGGCTGATGGAGTTATTTCAGTTGCTTCTCATACAAATGGCGATGAAATGTTTGAAATGCTGGATGCTATTGAGCACAATGACATCAAAAAAGCAGCAGCTATTCAACGAAAATTCATCCCTAAAGTCAATGCACTCTTCTCTTATCCAAGTCCAGCACCAGTCAAGGCTGTTCTTAATTACTTGGGGTTTGCGGCTGGTCCAACCCGCTTACCGCTTGTGCCTGCGCCTGAAGAAGATGCCAAACGCATTATCAAGGTCGTTGTTGATGGCGACTATCAAGCGACCAAAGAGACGGTTAAAGGTGTCCTGAGACCGGATTATTGATTGATAAGATTGAAAAAAATAGGATTGCCCAGAGCGATCCTTTTTCATATGGTCTTTTAAGGCTAAAAAAATGGAAGCATTCTTTGAAAAATATTGGAAAAAATTATATAATGTAAAGGTATGGTCTGGTTTTCAGAATTCTTTTTGAGCAGACTATAGACAACCGGATTGGCAGCAGTCATGTTAGAGACATACATTAGATTAGAAATATATAATATAAAAGGAGTTTTTTATGCAAGTTATTAAACGGAGTGGTGAGGTTGTAGAATTCGATCCAGATAAAATTTATCAAGCAGTTTTAAAGGCAGCGCAGACTGTCTATGTGTTGACAGATGATTTGCGTCAGAATTTAGCGCAGGTTACAAAGAAAGTCGTTCTGGATTTGGAAGAAGCTAAGGTTGAACGTGCGACAATCAGCATGATTCAGTCCATGGTTGAAAGCCGCCTCTTGGGTGCAGGTTATATTACTATTGCCGAGCATTATATTTCTTATCGCCTGCAACGCGATTTAGAGCGCAATGGCTATGGAGATCATATCGCTGTGCATCTGCATTTTGAGCAAGTAAGATAAAGTTAGAAAGCCCTCTAGGGCTTTTTTTGCTCTTGCGGTAGAGAGTATCACTTTAGCATTCACCTGCTTAAATCCTAGAAATATGTTAAAATAGTTAAAGATATAAAATTTTAACAATGATATTCGTTGAAAGGATAAATTATGGCAACGATTCAATGGTTTCCGGGGCATATGTCTAAGGCACGGAGACAGGTACAGGAAAATATTAAGTTTGTTGATTTTGTGACGATATTGGTTGATGCGAGACTTCCTTTATCTAGTCAGAATCCTATGCTGACTAAGATTGTGGGCAATAAACCTAAGCTTCTGATTTTAAACAAGGCTGATTTGGCAGACCCTGTTCGTATTAAAGAATGGCAAATCTATTTTGAAAGTCAGGGAATTCCGACTTTATCTATTAATTCCAAAGAGCAATCTGCTGTTAAAAAAGTAACAGATGCAGCTAAGAAGCTTATGGCCGACAAATTGGCACGTCAAAAAGAGAGAGGAATTCGCATCGAAACCCTGCGTACCATGATAATCGGTATTCCCAATGCTGGCAAATCAACCCTCATGAATCGCTTAGCTGGTAAGAAAATCGCTGTTGTAGGGAATAAGCCAGGTGTGACAAAAGGTCAGCAATGGCTCAAGTCAAATAAAGACTTGGAAATCTTGGATACACCAGGAATACTCTGGCCTAAGTTTGAAGATGAGACGGTTGCTCTCAAGCTTGCTCTGACTGGAGCTATTAAGGATAATCTGCTGCCTATGGATGAGGTGACGATTTTTGGCCTTAATTATTTTAAGGAGCATTATCCTGAGGAACTAACAGCTCGCTTCAAGCAGCTGGACCTAAGTCAGGAAGCGCCAGACATGATTATGGATATGACTCAAAAACTCGGCTTCCGCGATGACTATGACCGTTTTTACAGCCTTTTTGTCAAAGATGTCCGCGATGGCAAGCTAGGCCGTTATTGCTTGGATACGGTTGGTGAACTAGATGGCAACGATTAAAGAAACCCAGCAACGTTTAGAGTTAGTGACTGATTTGGCTGATCCTTTTCTGGCAGAAGCAGCTAATGACCAGCGGAGCGGAGTTCAAAAGGCGATTGAAAAACGTAAAAGAGCTATTCAGGCAGAGTTAAATGAGGATTTGCGTCTGGAGCAGATGTTACGGTATGAAAAAAAGCTTTATAAAGCTGGCTATCAGGCGATTGCTGGGATTGATGAAGTCGGTCGTGGTCCTCTAGCTGGACCAGTTGTCGCTGCAGCTGTTATCTTACCTCCAGGATGTAAGATTAAGGGGCTCAACGACAGTAAAAAAATTCCTAAGAAAAAACATCAAGAGATCTATCAGGCAGTTCTAGATAAAGCCTTGGCAGTCGGTATTGGCCTGATGGACAGCGAGATTATTGATAAAGTCAATATCTACGAAGCAACCAAGCTTGCTATGAAAGAGGCTTTGTCTAAGCTTTCTCTCAAGCCCGATTATCTGCTGATTGATGCCATGAAACTGGATGTTGAGATTCCGCAAGAGTCCATCATCAAAGGCGATGCCAATTCTCTGTCTATTGCAGCGGCCAGTATTGTAGCGAAGGTTACTCGGGATAAGCTGATGACAGACTATGATAAGGAATTTCCTGGCTATGATTTTTCGCAAAATGCTGGTTATGGGACTAAAAGTCATTTGCATGGCTTGGAGCGATACGGCGTAACTCCTATTCATCGCAAAACATTTGAGCCCGTAAAATCAATGTGTGAATAAGCACGGAGAGGTGAGGCATGCTAATCAGTAAAATCTTAAACAATAATGTGGTGATTTCTGAAGAAGACCAAGAAGAAGTTATTCTCATGGGACGAGGACTGGCCTTTGGTCGAAAAGTTGGCCAGGAGATTCCAGATGAGCTGATTGAGAAAAAGTATGTCTTGTCAGAAAATAGACGCTAGCTTCTGATGGAGTTGCCAGCAGAGGTCATGGAAATGTCGGATAATGTTATTTCTTTCGCAAGGGAGAAACTGCAGAAGAAGCTCAAAGACACTGCTTTTCTGGCGATGGCAGATCATATCCACGGAGTCTTGCTGCGCTTGGAAGATGATATTTACCTCAAGAATTTCCTTATGTGGGATATGAGACGCTTTTTTCCTATAGAGTTTGAGGTTGGTCAGTATGCCAAACAGCTTTTGAGTGCTTATGTCAGCAAGGAACTTCCAGATGATGAAGCAGCTTTTATGGCGCTGACCTTGGTCAATGCAGAGTTGGAAAATGGCGACGGAACCGCGCGTGATTTGACTATGATGATGGAGGAAATCATGACCATTGTCAAGTACAGTTTGGAAATTTCTTTAGACGAGGAAGATATTTACCTTGAGCGCTTTATGACCCATCTAAAATTTTTCTGTGAGAGAGTCCTGACTGATAATGGACACCGTGACTTGGAGGACAATGAGATGTTTGGCTTACTTAAATGTAAGTACCCCTTGGCTTATGAGACAACTAGGAAGATTGCTGAATTTTTAAAGCAAACCAGAAATTACCAAACATCAGGGGATGAACAACTTTACCTGACCATCCATTTGTCACGCATGAAAAGGAGGATGCCATGCGAAGCGAATACGAAAAAATGATTGCTGGAGAGATTTACAGACCGCAAGACGAAGATTTAAGAAAAATTAGAGCTCGATCCAAAGAATTTCAATATCGTTTTAACCAAGAGCAAGACAGCGACAAGAGAAGTGCTATTATCAAAGAATGGTTTGGCTGCACAGGAGAGAATCTTGCTATGAAGCCTGATTTGGTCTGTGATTATGGAATCAATATTCATCTAGGAGAGAATTTTTGTTCTAACTGGAATCTGACTATGCTGGACGTTTGCCCGATTCGCATCGGAGACAATGCTATGCTTGGTCCAAATTGCCAGTTTCTGACACCTCTTCATCCACTTGATCCAGTGGAAAGAAATTCCGGAATTGAGTACGGAGCACCAATCACTATTGGTGATAACTTCTGGGCTGGCGGAGGTGTGACGATTCTGCCAGGCGTGACGCTAGGAGATAATGTGGTAGTTGGAGCAGGAGCGGTTGTGACCAAGTCTTTTGGTGACAATGTAGTCTTGGCTGGCAATCCTGCTAAGATTATTAAGGAAATCCCTGTTCATAAAGAGTGTTAAAGGCAATAGGCAAAGAGACCAGCTATTGACAACATCAAATTAAATAAAATCATAAGGAAGGAACTGTACTGCAGTTCTTTTTTTGAACTTTTTACGAATAAGAAAGTGAGGTGAAAAAATGAATAATTTTGAAATTTATAAAATGAAAAAAGCTGGCTTGACCAATCATCAGGTTTTAAATGTTTTGAGATACGCTGAGAGTAGAGATGGCAAGCTTTCTCTGCGAGATAAGGCTGTCGTATCTGAGTGCCGCAATCCTGCTCTCTTTATTGAGAAATACAAGAGGCTTGATTTGCCGGCTTTGAAGGAAGAATTTGAA
This sequence comes from Streptococcus sanguinis, assembly GCF_050220005.1. Classification (GTDB taxonomy): domain Bacteria; phylum Bacillota; class Bacilli; order Lactobacillales; family Streptococcaceae; genus Streptococcus; species Streptococcus sanguinis_Z. The sequence goes on along the minus strand of NZ_CP071413.1, from coordinate 1,196,623 downwards.
CTTTTTCCGTCCTTTTCTATCTTGGATGATATTTACCCTTGGGATTTATGCGAGATTTATGATGCCCCGACCTTGCTGTTCTATCAGGGAAATCTAAATCTACTAGAATTGCCCAAGGCTGCAGTCGTTGGCAGTCGAGACAGCAGTAAGCAAGGAAATGCCTCTGTACAAAAGATTATCAAAGAGCTAAACAATGAATTGGTTATCGTCAGTGGCCTGGCTCGAGGGGTTGATACAGCGGCTCACATGGCTGCCCTGCAAAACGGAGGTCAGACCATTGCTGTCATTGGTACTGGATTAGACGTCTTTTATCCTAAGGCCAACAAAAAACTACAAGCTTACATTGGAAAAAATCATTTATTGCTGACAGAGTATGGTCCAGGTGAACAGCCCTTGAAATTTCATTTTCCAGAGCGAAATCGTATCATCGCCGGTCTATGTCGAGGCGTCATCGTGGCAGAAGCCAAGATGCGCTCAGGCAGCCTGATTACCTGTGAGCGAGCCATGGAAGAAGGGCGGGATGTCTTTGCTATTCCAGGGTCAATTTTAGATGGAAAATCTGACGGTTGCCATCATTTGATTCAAGAGGGCGCAAAGTGCATCACATCAGGCTCTGACGTCCTTTCTGAGTTTGATTTTTAAAACAAGTTTTCCTATAAGAAAAGTTAGTAGTTGACATCTATCAAAAAATAGTTTAAACTCTATGAGATTTATTTCTTATAGAAGGTGTCTAAATTGGTAACAAAAACAAAGAAAAAGTCTACGACCAAGAAAAATCTTGTCATCGTAGAGTCGCCTGCTAAGGCAAAAACAATAGAAAAATATCTGGGACGAAATTATAAGGTTTTAGCCAGTGTCGGGCATATTCGTGACCTGAAAAAGTCTACTATGTCCATTGATTTTGAGAACAACTATGAGCCGCAATACATCAATATTCGTGGCAAAGGTCCCTTGATTAATGACTTAAAAAAAGAAGCGAAGAAAGCTAAGCAAGTCTTTCTGGCAAGTGACCCGGACCGCGAAGGAGAAGCTATTTCTTGGCATCTGGCTCACATTCTGAATCTGGATGAGAAAGAAAAAAACCGCGTCGTCTTTAATGAAATCACCAAAGATGCGGTCAAGAATGCATTTAAAGAGCCGCGCCAGATTGATATGGATCTAGTCGATGCGCAGCAGGCTCGCCGAGTTCTGGATCGCTTGGTTGGTTATTCCATTTCTCCTATTCTCTGGAAGAAAGTCAAAAAAGGTTTGTCAGCTGGTCGGGTGCAGTCTGTCGCCCTCAAGCTGATTATCGACCGAGAAAATGAAATTAATGCCTTCAAACCAGAAGAATACTGGACAATTGACGGAACCTTCAAGAAAGGAAGTCGTCAGTTCCAGGCCAGCTTCTATGGTATGAATGGTAAAAAGATGAAGCTGACCAACAACGATGAGGTCAAAGAAGTTCTGTCTTACCTAAAGGGTGATGACTTTACAGTTGAAAGTGTCGAAAAGAAGGAGCGTCGACGCAATGCTCCGCTACCCTACACGACTTCCTCTATGCAGCAGGATGCTGCTAATAAGATTAATTTCCGGACTCGTAAGACCATGATGGTGGCTCAGCAGCTCTATGAGGGGATTAATATCGGTTCTGGCGTACAAGGTCTGATTACGTATATGCGTACCGACTCGACTCGTATCAGTCCAGTAGCACAAAATGAAGCAGCAAGCTTTATCACGGATAAATTTGGTGCTAAATATTCCAAACATGGCAGTAAGGCTAAGAACGCTTCTGGCGCTCAAGATGCCCACGAGGCTATTCGTCCTTCCAGCGTTTTCAATACACCGGAAAGCATCGCAAAGTATCTGGACAAGGATCAACTTAAGCTCTATACGCTGATTTGGAACCGTTTTGTAGCCAGCCAAATGACAGCAGCAGTCTTTGATACTATGAATGTCAAGCTGGGGCAAAATGGTGTCCAATTTGCTGCCAACGGCAGTCAGGTCAAGTTTGATGGCTATCTAGCTATTTACAATGACTCTGACAAGAATAAAATGCTGCCGGATATGGAAAAGGGGGATACAGTCAAGCGTGTTAATACCAATCCAGAACAGCACTTTACCCAGCCGCCTGCTCGTTATTCTGAAGCGACTCTCATCAAGACTTTAGAAGAAAATGGTGTTGGTCGTCCGTCTACCTATGCACCGACCATTGAAACCATTCAGAAACGATATTACGTTAAGCTGGTTTCCAAGCGCTTTGAGCCGACGGAATTAGGTGAGATTGTCAATTCATTGATTGTCGAATTCTTCCCAGGCATCGTAAATGTGAAATTTACAGCTGAAATGGAAGCGAAGCTGGATGATGTAGAAGTCGGGAAAGAACAGTGGCAGAAGGTCATTGACGAGTTTTATCGACCTTTTGAAAAGGAAGTCGCTAAAGCCGAGACCGAAATGGAGAAAATCCAAATCAAGGATGAACCAGCTGGTTTTGATTGTGAAGTCTGTGGCAGTCCGATGGTCATTAAGTTAGGTCGATTTGGCAAGTTCTACGCCTGCAGTAATTTCCCAGACTGCCGTCACACTCAGGCTATCGTCAAGGAAATCGGCGTGACCTGTCCACAGTGCCAGAAAGGTCAAGTTATCGAGCGTAAGACTAAGCGAAATCGCATTTTTTATGGCTGTGATCGTTATCCAGACTGTGATTTCACATCTTGGGACAAGCCAGTTGGTCGGAACTGTCCAAAATGTGACCATTATCTGATTGAAAAGAAAGTACGTGGTGGCGGCAAGCAAGTGGTCTGCAGCAACGGCGATTATGAAGAAGAAAAAGTGAAATAGTTTTTTTACATAATTTATATTACGTAAAACATTTTTCTAAAGAAGAGGTGCAGTTTTATGACAGATAAATTTGCAGAATTTCTAAAAATCGCGGCTCAACTGAACAAGATGGGAATTGTGCCACTACTAATGGGCTCCTTGGGGCTCGAACAGACTACTGGTCAGGACTGGCAGGCTCGTGATATTGATATTCATGTTCACGGTGATGAGCGTGGCTGGGAAGCGCCAGATGAAGAACGAATTTATGATATGGATAAGATTGAATCCATGATGGAGCGGCTAGGCTATCATTTGGTTGACCTGCACGAGCATGAATTTCAAAAGGAAGGTTTATCTGTTGAATTCGGAGCCATGGAAACCTTGGAGGCATTTTCAGGTGTGCCGCTAGAGAAGTTGACTCGAAAAGAAGTTGAAGGTGTTGAATTTCTACTGCCGACTGCGGAGCAGTTTTTAGCTATCTACCGTGCTTCTTCCCAAGATTCTTATCGAAATGAAAATAACAATCATAAGGATTTTGCTAAGATTGCTTACTTGGAAAAAATGACAAAATGATGGACAGACGGGAATCCTCCTGTCTGTCTTTTTTACTATCTTTTTGTTATAATGGTCAGAGTGAAAATCTAGAAATATCCAAGGGAGAGAATCATGTCATCATCCTATATCAATGTTATCGGTGCTGGTCTGGCTGGCAGTGAAGCAGCTTACCAGATTGCCAAGCGTGGCATCCCAGTCAAACTCTATGAAATGCGGGGTGTTAAGTCAACTCCTCAACACAAAACTGCGGACTTTGCAGAACTGGTTTGCTCTAACTCTTTGCGAGGAGATGCGCTGACCAATGCAGTCGGTCTGCTCAAGGAAGAAATGCGACGGTTGGACTCGGTCATCTTAAAGTCAGCAGAGGCAACTCGGGTGCCAGCAGGTGGTGCTCTAGCGGTTGATAGAGAAGGCTTTTCGCAGCTGGTGACGGAGCTAGTGACCAACCATCCATTGATTGAGGTCATTCGCGAAGAAATCACTGAAATTCCTGAAGATGCCATCACAGTCATTGCGACAGGGCCCTTGACCAGCGATACTTTGGCTGAAAAAATCCACGCGCTCAATGGAGGCGACGGTTTTTATTTCTACGACGCAGCAGCGCCAATCATCGATGTCAATACCATTGATATGACCAAGGTCTATCTCAAATCCCGCTATGATAAGGGCGAAGCTGCCTATCTCAACGCACCCATGACCAAGCAAGAATTTATGGATTTCCATGATGCTTTGGTCAATGCCGAGGAAGCACCGCTCAATTCCTTTGAAAAAGAAAAATACTTTGAAGGCTGCATGCCTATTGAAGTCATGGCTAAGCGAGGTATCAAAACCATGCTTTATGGTCCGATGAAGCCGGTTGGTTTAGAATATCCAGATGACTACCAAGGGCCTCGAGATGGTGAATATAAGACGCCATACGCTGTAGTGCAGTTTCGTCAGGACAATGCAGCAGGTAGTCTTTACAATATCGTTGGCTTCCAAACTCATCTCAAGTGGGGGGAGCAAAAGCGGGTCTTTCAAATGATTCCTGGCCTTGAGAATGCAGAATTTATCCGCTATGGTGTCATGCATCGAAACTCCTATATGGACTCTCCAAATCTGCTGGAACAGACTTTCCGCTCTAAGAAACAGCCAAATCTTTTCTTTGCAGGTCAAATGACTGGCGTCGAAGGCTATGTTGAGTCTGCAGCTTCTGGTCTGGTTGCTGGTATCAATGCCGCTCGACTCTTCAAAGGAGAAGAAGCACTTGTTTTTCCAGAAACAACAGCTATTGGTAGCCTGCCGCATTATGTTACCCATGCTGACAGCAAGCATTTCCAACCCATGAATGTCAATTTTGGCATTATCAAAGAACTGGACGGCCCTCGGATTCGTGACAAGAAAGAGCGCTATGAGAAGATTGCTGAGCGCGCCCTGCAGGATTTACAGCCTTATTTGGAGAAATAATCTATTTTCTATCATTATCTAATAAAAATCATCAAAAAGTTAGGAAATCCCTAACTTTTTTGCTTAATTTGTGATATAATAAATAAAAATTTTGAAAATAGAAAGTTTTCTGAAAATGAATAAATCCTATTTTTATCTTGAAATGAAAACACATGAGTTGGTCGTTCCTTATACTAAGCAAAAACGCCGTGTCCGCGTCTTACTTCCAAAAAACTATAGCCAGGACACAAATAAGACGTATCCAGTCGTTTATTTTCACGACGGCCAAAACGTTCTCTATAGCAAGGAGTCTTTCAGCGGCCATTCGTGGAAGGTGATTCCGACAATCAAGCGTAATCCAGATATTGAAAAAATGATTGTCGTGGCTATTGATAACGATGGTCAACGGCGGATGAATGAGTATTCAGCATGGAAGTTCCAAGAGTCCAATATTCCCGGCATTCAGTTTGGCGGCAAGGGAACGGAGTATGCGGAGTTTGTCATGGAAGTCGTCAAGCCTTTCATTGACCAGCATTATCGGACCAAGTCGGATCGGCTGCATACAGCTATGATTGGTTCCTCTCTTGGGGGAAATATCAGCCAGTTTATCGGTGTTGAATACCAAGATCAGATTGGTTGTCTGGGGATTTTTTCATCAGCTAATTGGCTGCATCAGGAAGCTTTTGACCGTTATATTGAGAGAAAGACACTTCAGGCTGACCAGCGAGTTTTCATTTATGTTGGAACAGAAGAGGCTGATGATACAGATAAGACATTGATGGCTGGTAACATCAAGCAGGCCTATATTGATTCATCGCTCAGCTATTTCCGGCAGTTACTTGTATCTGGGGTTGATTTGTCCAATATTCAGATTAAGATCCAGTCTGGAGCTATTCACAATGAAATCGCTTGGGCAGAGCACTTGCCAGACTGTTTCCGTTTTATCAGCGAAAAATGGTAATCTAGTCAAACAGTGAGAAAGAGGTAGAAACTATGCATGTAGAATTTTTAAGTCATTGGAGCGGCAATCTAGGCCGTGAAATGTATGTCAATCGCTATGGCCACGCTGGACTCCCAATTATAGTCTTCGCATCATCAGGCGGCAGCCATAATGAGTATGCTGATTTTGGCATGATTGAGGCCTGTGCAGGTTTTATTGAGGCTGGTAAAGTCCAGTTTTTCACTCTCAGCAGCGTTGATAGCGAGAGTTGGTTGGCGGACTGGAAGCATCCTCACGACCGAGCAGAAATGCATCGTGCCTATGAGCGTTATGTCATTGAAGAGGCGATTCCGTTTGTCAAGCATAAGACAGGTTGGTTTGACCCTATGATGACGACAGGCTGCTCCATGGGTGCTTATCATGCCCTTAATTTCTTCCTGCAGCATCCAGATGTTTTCAATAAAGTGATTGCCCTCAGTGGTGTCTATGATGCACGTTTCTTTGTTGGTGACAATTTGAATGACGAAGTCATTTATCAAAACTCTCCAGCAGACTATATCTGGAATCAAAATGATGGCTGGTTTATTGACCGCTATCGACAGGCTGATATTATCGTTTGTACTGGCTTGGGTGACTGGGAGCAGGATGGCCTGCCTTCCTTCTACACGCTGAAAGAAGCTTTTGAGCATAAGAATATTCCAGCTTGGTTTGCCGAATGGGGTCATGATGTTTCCCATGACTGGATTTGGTGGCGTAAGCAAATGCCTTATTTCCTCAATGAACTCAATCTTTAAAGGAGGTTTCCTATGAATTATATCGTTATTTCTCCCTATTATCCACAAAATTTTCAGCAGTTTACAGTGGAGCTGGCTAACAAAGGAATCACTGTTCTGGGAATCGGTCAGGAGCCTTATGACCAGCTAGACCAGCCTTTGAAGGATTCATTGACTGAATACTTTAGAGTAGAAAATCTTGAAAATCTTGACGAAGTAAAAAGAGCGGTGGCCTTTCTCTTCTACAAGCATGGACCTATCGATCGGATTGAGTCACATAATGAATACTGGCTAGAACTGGACGCTGAGTTGCGTGAGCAATTCAATGTATTTGGAGCGAAGCCAAAAGACTTGAAAAAGACCAAGTTCAAATCAGAAATGAAGAAACTCTTTAAAAAAGCAGGCGTTCCAGTCGTACCTGGTCAGATTGTCAATACAGAAGCAGGCGCTGATTTGGCTGTCAAGAAACTTGGTCTGCCTTTGATTGCCAAGCCTGATAATGGAGTGGGGGCAGCTGCGACCTTTAAATTGGAAACAGCAGAAGATGTTGAACGTTTCAAGCAAGAATGGGATCATCAGACAGCTTATTTCTTTGAAAAGTTTGTCCAGTCTGGCGAAATCTGTACTTTTGACGGTTTGGTAGATAAGGACGGTCAGATCGTCTTTTCGACCACCTTTGACTATGCTCATACACCGCTGGATTTGATGATCTATAAGATGGACAATTCCTACTACGTTCTCAAGGATATGGATCCCAAACTCCGTGCATATGGAGAAGCGATTGTCAAAATCTTCGGCATGAAAGAACGCTTTTTCCATATTGAGTTCTTCCGCGAAGGTGATGATTATGTAGCCATTGAGTACAATAACCGTCCAGCAGGTGGTTTTACCATTGATGTCTATAATTTCGCCCACTCAATCGATCTTTACAGAGGCTACGCAGCGATTGTAGCAGGAGAGCCTTTCCCAGCTGCTCACATGGAGCCACTGTATTGTTTGGCAACCTCGCGCCGTGCATCGACAAACTATGCTTACCCTGAGGCTGACTTGCTGGAGAAATACAGAGATAACTTCAAGGTTAAAAAAGACATGCCGGCTGCATTTGCGGAGCTTCAAGGTGACTACCTCTATATGCTAACAACACCAAGCCGTGAGCAAATGGAGCAGATGATTGCAGATTTTGCTAAACAGGCAGACTAATCAAAAGCATGCTCTATGATTATTTTCGTATAACAGTTTCAAAATAGTAAAAACTACTCTAGCACAAAAAGTTTGTGAAATTTCTATTTTGGTGTCTAAAACCAGTTTATCCAAAGGATTGACTGGTTTTTCTTTGTGAAATTCAAGTGAGCAAAAGTTTTGACAGTGCTTACAGCTTTAGATAGAATTAAATAGAAGAATTATGCTTAGAAAGGCAAAAAAATGGCAACTTTAGATAAAAATCTTTTGTTAGAGATGTTCCGTAAGATGGAAGAAATCCGTCGTATGGACTTAAAAATTGCTCAACTTGTAAAAAAAGGAAAGGTCCCTGGGATGACTCACTTCTCAGTAGGTGAGGAAGCAGCCAATGTCGGTGCTATGCTGGCCTTAAATGAGGATGATTTACTGACTTCTAACCACCGGGGGCACGGTCAAGCTATCGCCAAAGGAATCAACCTCAATGAAATGATGGCGGAAATCCTAGGGAAATACACCGGGACCTGTAAAGGAAAAGGCGGCTCTATGCATATTGCTGACCTAGATGCCGGAAACCTTGGTGCCAATGGTATTGTGGGGGGTGGCATGGGAATTGCTGTTGGAGCAGCTCTGGCCCAGCAAATGCATAAGACAGGTAAGATTGTTGTCTGCTTCTTTGGTGACGGTGCTACCAACGAAGGTGTCTTCCACGAAGCAGTCAACATGGCTTCTATCTGGAATCTACCCGTTATTTTCTATTGTATCAATAACGGCTATGGTATTTCTGCTGACATCAAGAAAATGACCAATGTAGAGCATATCCACGAGCGCAGTGCAGCTTATGGCATTCCAGGTATGTTCATCGAAGATGGCAATAATGTTCTGGATGTCTATGAGGGCTTCCAAAAGGCTGTGGAGCATGTTCGCAGTGGTAAAGGACCTGTCTTAATCGAGAGTGTGACCTATCGTTGGTTGGGACATTCGTCTTCTGACCCAGGTAAATACCGTACTCGTGAAGAAGTAGAAGAATGGAAGAAAAAAGATCCAATCGAAAATCTTCGTAAATACTTGCTGGAAAACAAGATTGCAAGCGAGGAAGAGCTAGAAGTTATCCAAGCTGGAGTCAAAGAAGCAGTAGAAGCATCTGTGAAGTTCGCAGAAGAGAGCCCATTTCCGCCGCTTGAATCTGCCTTTGAAGATATTTACGCAGACTAAAGAGAGGAGAAAAAGAAAATGGAAACTAAAACTATGTCTTTTCGTGACACCATTATCCTCGCTATGTCTGAGGAAATGCGTCGTGATGAAAATGTACTCTTGATGGGAGAAGATGTCGGAGTCTTTGGTGGAGATTTCGGAACATCTGTTGGTATGCTGGAAGAGTTCGGGCCAGAGCGTGTACGTGACTGTCCGATTTCAGAAGCAGCTATTTCTGGGGCAGCAGCTGGAGCAGCTATGACAGGGCTGCGTCCAATCGTAGACATGACCTTTATGGACTTCTCTGTAATCGCTATGGATGCTATTGTCAACCAAGCCGCTAAAACGCGCTATATGTTTGGCGGAAAAGGACAAGTCCCAATGACTGTCCGTTGTGCGGCAGGTAATGGAGTTGGGTCAGCGGCTCAGCACTCTCAGTCTCTAGAGTCTTGGTTTACCCACATTCCAGGTCTTAAGGTAGTCGCTCCAGGAACTCCTGCTGATATGAAGGGTCTCCTTAAGGCTTCTATCCGAGACAACAACCCGGTCATTATCCTGGAATACAAGTCTGAATTTAACCAAAAAGGCGAAGTACCACTAGATCCTGAGTATGTAATCCCACTCGGTGTAGGTGAAATCAAAAAAGAAGGTACCGATGTAACAGTTGTTACCTATGGAAAAATGCTTCGCCGTGTCATGCAGGCAGCGGAAGAATTGGCAGAAGAAGGCATCTCTGTAGAAGTGGTCGACCCACGTACATTGGTGCCGCTTGATAAGGATATTATCATTAATTCTGTTAAGAAGACTGGTAAGGTTGTTCTGGTTAATGATGCCCACAAAACAAGTGGATACATTGGTGAAATTTCAGCGATTATTTCTGAGTCTGAAGCGTTTGACTATCTAGATGCGCCAATCCGCCGCTGTGCAGGTGAAGATGTCCCTATGCCTTATGCACAAAACTTGGAAAATGCTATGATTCCGACAGTTGAAAGCATCAAAGACGCTATTCGGAAGACATATCATAAAGAATAAGGTATAATAAAGAAAAGGCTTTCTTATGAATTAGATTACATAAATTATTTTATGTAATCTAATCTTGTGTAGAGGGTCAAAGTAGCTAAAATTTTACAAATTACAGACAATCGCTATTCGGACCGATTTTATCCGATGAGCGAATTATTAAGTCTACTAGGTTGGTCGCAGATAGCGACAACCGTAGTAACTTGAGATACGTTTCGTATCCAAGTTACTTGTAGAGTTGAACATGGGCTAAAAGTTCGGAAAAAAGATAGATTTCCTTGTGTTCATCGAACACAGCGTCAATCTCCTATTTTTTCATTGCCCTTTGCGTCCTTAATATCTTATATTCGAACACGGGCTAAAAGCTCGGAAAAAAGATAAATCTCCTTGGCTTCATCGAAGCTTGCGTAGATTTCCTATTTTTCAGTCGCTTTTTACGCCCTTAGTATCATAATTAGAATTGGAGAGGTCATGGCTGATGACAAGCTAAGAGCGACTCCTGCAGCTAGAAAGTTAGCGGATGATTTGGGAATCAACCTCTATGATGTTTCTGGCTCAGGTGCAAATGGTCGTGTCCACAAAGAAGACGTGGAAACTTATAAAGATACAAATGTGGTGCGCATTTCACCACTGGCAAAACGAATTGCCCAAGAACACAATATTGCTTGGCAAGAGATTCAAGGAACTGGCCATCGTGGCAAGATTATGAAGAAAGATGTTCTTGCTTTCTTGCCTGAGAATGTTGAGAGCGATACAATCAAATCTCCTGCTCAAATTGAAAAAGTTGAAGAAGTGCCTGATAATGTCACTCCTTACGGTGAAATTGAGCGTATTCCAATGACGCCAATGCGGAAGGTTATCGCTCAGCGGATGGTAGAATCTTACCTGACGGCGCCAACATTCACACTTAACTATGATGTTGATATGACAGAAATGCTGGCCTTGCGTAAAAAAGTGCTGGAGCCAATCATGGAAGCAACTGGCAAGAAAGTAACTGTTACAGACCTGCTTTCGCTGGCTGTTGTGAAAACACTGATGAAGCATCCTTATCTCAACTCAACTTTGACAGAGGATGGCAAGACCATTATCACACACAACTATGTCAACCTTTCAATGGCAGTCGGTATGGATAACGGCCTGATGACACCAGTTGTCTACAATGCAGAAAAAATGAGCCTATCAGAGCTTGTGGTAGCCTTTAAAGATGTGATCGGACGTACTTTGGAAGGCAAGTTGGCTCCAAGCGAGCTGCAAAACTCAACCTTCACAATCAGTAACTTGGGTATGTTTGGCGTTCAGTCCTTTGGTCCAATCATCAACCAGCCAAACTCTGCTATCTTGGGTGTGAGCTCGACAGTAGAGAAACCTGTTGTTGTTAATGGCGAAATTGTTATTCGTCCAATTATGAGTCTGGGCTTGACCATCGACCACCGTGTAGTTGACGGAATGGCTGGAGCTAAGTTTATGAAGGATTTGAAGGCTTTGATTGAAGATCCAATTTCAATGTTGGTATAAGATTTTCTTTGTTAGTTTAAAAAGTAAAGAAACGAAACACTCAGCAAGTGAAAAATTAAATTAGAAAAGGAAAGAAAAATGGCTTTAGAAGTAATTATGCCAAAAGCCGGCGTGGATATGACCGAAGGGCAAATTGTCCAATGGAATAAGAAAGTCGGCGAATTTGTCAAAGAAGGGGAAATCCTTCTGGAAATCATGACTGACAAGGTCAGTATGGAATTGGAAGCTGAAGAAGACGGCTACCTGATTGCCATTCTCAAAGGTGACGGTGAAACCGTGCCAGTAACGGAAGTCATCGGTTACTTGGGAGAAGAAGGAGAAAACATTCCAACTGCTGGCGGATCTGCACCTGCGGAAGCACCAACTCCTGCTGCAGCGGCAAATACAGATGATGATAAGAGTGATGATGCTTACGATATCGTTGTTATCGGTGGCGGACCTGCTGGTTATGTAGCGGCTATCAAAGCAGCTCAGCTGGGTGGTAAAATTGCCTTGGTAGAGAAGTCTGAGCTAGGCGGAACCTGCTTGAACCGTGGCTGTATCCCTACTAAGACTTACTTGCACAATGCTGAAATCATTGAAAACCTTGGTCACGCTGCTAATCGCGGTATCATCATTGAAAATCCAAGCTTCACAGTAGACATGGACAAGGTTCTGGAAACCAAAAACAAGGTTGTCAATACGCTTGTTGGCGGTGTTGCCGGTCTTCTCCGTAGCTATGACGTAGATGTCCATAAGGGAATTGGTACCATTACTAAAGACAAGAATGTTCTTGTAAACGGAAGCGAGCTGCTAGAAACGAAGAAGATTATCTTGGCTGGTGGTTCCAAAGTCAGCAAGATCAATGTTCCTGGTATGGAATCAACTCTAGTTATGACCAGTGATGATATTCTAGAAATGAACGAAGTGCCAGAAAATCTGGTAATTATCGGCGGTGGTGTTGTCGGTATTGAGCTCGGCCAAGCCTTCATGACATTTGGCTCAAAAGTCACTGTTATCGAAATGATGGACCGTATCGTACCTGCTATGGATGCGGAAGTTTCTAAAAACCTTCGCCTTATCCTGGAGCGTAAGGGCATGACAATTCTAACTGAAACTAAGTTGGAAGAAATCATCGAAGAAAACGGCAAACTTCGTATCAAAGTTGAAGGAAAGGAAGATATTCTAGCAGATAAGGCCCTGCTTTCTATCGGACGCGTGCCAGACCTAGAAGGCATTGGTGAGGTTGAGTTCGAACTGGATCGCGGCCGTATCAAGGTCAATGAGTACATGGAAACTTCTGTTCCAGGTATTTACGCACCAGGAGATATCAATGGTACTAAGATGCTGGCTCATGCAGCCTTCCGTATGGGTGAAGTCGCTGCTGAAAATGCTCTGAAAGGTAACCACCATATTGCTAAACTCAATCTGACACCTGCAGCTATCTACACCTTGCCAGAAGTAGCAGCAGTAGGTTTGACAGAAGAGCAAGCTCGTGAGAAATACGATGTAGCGATTGGTAAGTTTAACTTCGCTGCTAATGGTCGTGCTATTGCTTCAGACGCAGCTCAAGGCTTCGTTAAAGTCATTGCTGACAAGAAGTATGGTGAAGTGCTCGGTGTTCATATCATTGGTCCTGCCGCAGCAGAATTGATCAATGAAGCATCAACCATCATCGAAATGGAAATCACTGTAGAAGAAATGCTTAAGACCATTCACGGTCATCCAACCTTCTCAGAAGTTATGTACGAAGCATTTGCGGACGTACTGGGATTGGCAGTTCACTCACCTAAGAAAAAATAATTTAAAAGATAGATTAGACTGGGCATAAATCATCGTTCCAGTCTCTATCGTATAAAGAGGTAGCTTATGAAATACATTGTTAACTACTCAAATGATACAGCTTTTAATATTGCTCTGGAAGAATATGCTTTCAAACACCTCTTGGATGAGGATGAAATTTTCCTGCTCTGGATTAACAAACCTTCTATCATTGTGGGGCGCCACCAAAACACCATCGAAGAAATCAACCGTGATTATGTTCGTGAGCATGGCATTGAGGTCGTACGTCGTATTAGCGGCGGTGGAGCTGTTTATCATGATCTAAACAACCTCAACTACACCATTATCTCTAAGGAAAGCGAAGATCGTGCTTTTGACTTCAAGAGTTTTTCTACGCCAGTTATCAACACCTTGGCAGAGCTTGGAGTAAAGGCTGAATTCACTGGCCGTAATGACTTAGAGATTGATGGCAAGAAGTTCTGTGGCAATGCGCAGGCCTATATCAATGGCCGTATCATGCACCATGGTTGCCTGCTCTTTGATGTTGATTTGTCTGTCTTGGCCAATGCGCTTAAGGTTTCTAAAGACAAGTTCGAATCAAAAGGGGTTAAATCTGTCCGTGCACGTGTGACAAATATTGTTGATGAATTGCCAGAAAAGATTACCGTCGAAGAATTCCGCGACCTGCTTCTGGACTATATGAAGAAAGAATATCCAGAAATGACAGAATATGTCTTTTCCGAGAAAGAACTGGAAGAAATCAAGCAAATTAGAGATAGCAAGTTTGGAACTTGGGACTGGAACTACGGTAAATCGCCTGAATACAACGTGCGCCGTGGCACTAAGTTTACCAGTGGTAAGGTAGAAATCTTTGCCAATGTTGTTGAATCCAAGATTCAGGATATTAAAATCTATGGAGACTTCTTTGGTATTGAGGATGTAGCAGCAGTAGAAGATGTGCTGCGCGGCCTTAAATACGAACGTGAAGATGTTCTGAAAGCTCTTGAAACGATTGATATTAGCCGCTACTTTGCTGGAATCAGCAGAGAAGAGATTGCCGAAGCTATCGTTGGTTAAAATATGACATAAAGAAAACCAAGCTCTCGAAGAGTTTGGTTTTTCATGTAAACGATATATTTCAAATCAACAACATTCTTACGTTTCCTTAACCAGCTAGTTTTCTCTGGGCTTTATCTACTAGATATGATAAAATGATAGGGAATCAGAGAAAGAGGTGTCTTGATGCAGAAAGTCCCAGTAGAAAGCCTTGGTCTGTTTGAGCAGTTGGACCGCACAGTTGTAGCTTTTCTGAAGAAAAAACCATCTCCTAATCCAGACAACTTTTATGTTAGCATATCTCCAGAAGATTATGAGAAAAAGAAAGAAGAATTTGAAAAATCAGGCTATCAAGCCGTGGAATTGCCGCTCGGTATGGCGTTAGATAATGTCATTCAGCAACCTTCTTTCCAAAACCTAGTCATTGGCGGGCTCTACATGGTAGATGTCTTCGTTCCCAAGGAAGACCTGATGCCCTTGAAGGACCTTGTAGACAGCTTTTGTATCATGTTTGCAGCAGCTAATAATCGAATAGAGAATATCAAGGCTTACGATCTGATGAAGAGTAAGACAGTTTACTTTATAGGAAAACTCTTTACGGATAATCCTCAGCCGGGTGATGAAATTAGCTTTGAAGGGCTGAATAGAGAGACAGCAGAAGGCTCCTACGAAGCGGTCAAATGCTTTCTAACTAGAGAAAGCGCTGAAAAGTACAACACCAAAAATCGACCAGTTACAGCAGCAAATCTAGAACATCTCAAGCACTTCTGGGGCAAACCGTTGATTGTTGAACCCCATCGTAATTATTGGATTGAGTTTTTATAAGAAAAAGAGCGAAGCATCTAAAATAGATTTTCGCTCTTTTGTTATCATTCAATGCACATATTTTAAATTATGTAATATTACAATTTGTCCAAAGCATTCTTTTGCTCGTCATTGACAATGTGGGTGTAGAGGTCCGTCACCTGAGTGCTAGCATGCCCTAGCTGATGGCTGACGAGAACTTGAGATTTGGTTGCATCGTATAAACGTGTAGCAAGCGTGTGGCGGAGTTTGTGAGGCGTTACTCGCACCTTGAAGTCCTCAGAATACTTGGCCACCATTTTTTCAACACTGGAAGCATCGATTCGATTAGGAGTGCCGCGGTATTCAGTCAAAAAGAAGGCTGTATCTGTCTTTTCGGCCTTGTATCGCTTGCTCCGAATGCTCAAATACTCTTCTAAATAGGGCTTAGCAAAAGCAGCAACATTGACAGAGTCCCTTTTACCGCCTTTTCTTGTCACTTCAATGACCATCATCTTTAGATTGATGTCTTTCAGGTCTAGATTAACAGCTTCAGACAGACGAACACCAGAGGCTAGCAGCAAGGCAATGATGGCTAAATCACGTTCTTTGTTCTTGTTAAAAGAAGACAGAGCGCGATTAGACAGCTTCTTAGGGTACTCCGTATCAATATACTGGAGGAATTCTTCTGTCTCATCCCCTAAAAATAGCTTCTGCTTAATATTCTCTGCACGAGCAGCAAGAGTTTCCTTTTTCTTCTTAGTAGCAACCTTTTTCATCACATTTCGATAGAAGTAGGGCTCACCCTGCTCGTTTTCAACTTCCTCAGTCAAATATTTGTAGAGGCTGGACAAAGCTGACAGAGTTCGGTTGATAGTTGTCTGAGAAACACCGTTTTGTGTAGTGTTGGCATTGAGAAGCGGCCGCTCTCGCAGATAAAGAATAAAGGCCTCCATGTCTTTCTTGCTCATGTTTTCCAAGACAGAAAGAGGAATCTCAGCAATATGCGAAGCATCCGTGATACCAGATTCTAGCACCCAGTTAAAAAAGCGATCATATTCTTTGAGATATTCGTATAAGGTTGTAAAACTATAAGGCACTGCCAGCTTAGACTGGTAATATTCCAGAATGTACCAGGGCATGGTAGCCTTGAGTTTATCAATTCTTTCTAACAACAGTTCACGTCTCATCACATTTCTCCGTTTTTCTATAACAGTAGTATAGCATATCTAGATATATTTTTCAAGAAAATTATAGTTTTTCGGAAAGATGTAAGAGGGCATATATAGTCCAACCTTATTACAAAAACGGATAATAAAAACAAGACAGTATTGAGAAATTAGACTCTGTCTTGTTTCACTAAAACTTATTCTTCTAATTCAATTTTTTGAAAATAATCCAGTTGCCATTTTTGTGTTGCCTGAGCTGTTTTATTTAAATTTGTGCACCAGGACGGATAAAACCGCATAGCCACCTTTCCTTTACAATCCTTTGTAGAAAGAATTTTTTTACTGATAGCCTCCTCTTTGGGAATGATAAATATACCGCAATGATGGTCGTCGATGACGACAATAACCAGTTCATCACCTAAGTCTTTATCAGTATAAGGGATATTCTTGTTGCCTTGGTCCTTTTTCCAAAAGACTGTAAAGTAGCCTTCTTTTTTAGGTGTTTTCTTTGCCAAACGACATCTTTTATATTCTTGATCATTTTTTGGCTTAATCAAAATGCTTTCATAGTCTTCATTCCATTTTTCATTTATCAGATCAAAGTTACCATAATACCTATGAAGAATGTCTGTCATTTTCATTGTTTTATCGCCTTTCTATTTTTTACCAAAATTAAATTATGTAAAATAATTACTAGAATAAAAACCCTTTAATCAAATCAATGACTTGATCATTTTGCGGCAAGGAAGAATGGTGAGCATCCTTTCCTACAATGACTACCTCTCTGTGTGAAGCAATCTTTTCTTTATAAATCAAGCTCCCAGCCTCTACACTGCTTTTATGGACAATTCCGTCACCGTCTCGGAAAAAAATTCCCAAAATTGACAAATGCTGCAGCTTCTTAGGAAGTTTTCCCTGGTTGGATACAAAGTCATCTAGCATCGGGACTCGATGATTGAGATTTTTCTTGTTTAGATTATAAGGACTGCCGATAGTCAGGAGCTTTTCCATCTCTAACCCAGAATGGTTTGCTAGGTATTGCTGCAAGAATACTGTATAAACCAGACCACCGTTAGAATGCCCCAGCGCTTTAAAGCTGTTAAAAGAATACTTCTCTCGCAAAACAGTTAAGGCAACGTCAAACATTGCGGCCTGTTTTTTGATATTTTCGTAACCATCACGATTATTCTGAAAACCAATCACAAAAATGGGGGTTCTGTCCTTGCGCTTCAAATGCCCTCGGTAAGTCATATGTCCATCATTCCAGACTTTGATCCTCACAAGACTATGACGTGGATGCTGATTGCGGTTGAGCTTTTTAACCATTCGATTAAATCGATTCTCTGTCGCCGAACTACCTGGAATCATGATAATGGGACATATTTCGACCTTGCTGGCAGGTAGATGAGAAATAGGGTGGGAAGGCAGCTTATTTAATAAATTTTGAAAGGTTTTAGCAAGTCGATGAATCAATTGAGTCAAAAAAGGCTTCATTCTAGTCTCCGTATCTGAATCTGATGTTTCCAAAAACAAGCCACATAAAACTTAGTTATGTGACTTATTTTTTTGTTATTACTTCCGCTTCTTCTTGTTTTTCTTCATTTGCTTGGCCATTTTGTTCATGCTGCGTCGCATCAGAAACTCTCCAGCCTTACCCTTAAGACCGCCACCAAACATTTGGCTCATATCCGGCATGCCGGCTCCTCCTAAGCCTGACATATCTGGCATACCGCCTTGGCCCATCATACCTTCAAGAGCTGACATGTCGGGCATTCCTCCGCCACCAGGCATGTTCTTAGGCATATTGTTTGGATTGAGCCCCATTTGCTTCATCATCTTGCTCATATCGCCTGATAGAACGCCCTGCATCATCTGCTTAGCTTGATTGAAGTCTTTGATAAATTTATTGACATCAACGAAACTGTTACCTGAACCATTGGCAATCCGACGGCGACGGCTAGGACTCAACAAGTCAGGATTTTCTCGCTCAGCCGGTGTCATAGAGGATACGATAGCACGTTTGCGGGCAATTTCTTTCTCATCCACTTTGATATTCTTGAGAGCAGGATTATTGGCCATACCTGGAATCAGCTTGAGCAAGTCTTCCATAGGTCCCATGCCTTGTACCTGATCCAACTGATCAATAAAATCATTGAAATCAAAGGTGTTTTCCCGCATCTTTTCAGCCATTTCAAGCGATTTTTTCTCATCATATTCTTGAGAGGCTTTTTCGATCAGAGTCAGCATGTCCCCCATGCCCAAAATCCGGCTGGACATACGGTCTGGGTGGAAGGTTTCGATATCAGTGATTTTTTCACCGGTACCAGTAAATTTAATAGGCTTACCAGTAATCTGACGGACAGACAAGGCTGCACCGCCACGAGTATCACCATCAATCTTGGTCAGGATAACCCCGGTCACTTCCAGTTGACTGTTAAATTCACGAGCGACATTAGCCGCTTCCTGACCAATCATGGCATCGACAACCAAGAGGATTTCATTCGGATTAGCCAGCGCTTTGACATCAGACAGCTCCTGCATAAGCTTTTCGTCAATCTGGAGACGCCCAGCCGTATCAATCAAGACATAGTCGTTGTGGTTGGCTTTTGCCTGCTCCAAACCTTGACGGACAATCTCAACAGCCGGAACTTCCGTACCTAAAGCAAAAACAGGTACATCAATTTGCTGTCCAAGTGTTTTCAGCTGATCAATAGCCGCCGGACGGTAAATATCCGCCGCAATCATGAGCGGACGAGCATTTTCTTCTTTCTTGAGCTTATTAGCAAGCTTACCGGCAAAAGTAGTCTTACCAGCCCCTTGCAGACCAACCATCATGATAATAGTTGGAATCTTTGGTGACTTGATAATCTCGGCAGTATCAGAGCCAAGGATAGTTGTCAGCTCTTCGTCAACAATCTTGATAATCTGTTGCGCTGGATTGAGGGTGTCGATAACCTCATGACCGACAGCGCGCTCACGGACTTTCTTGATAAAGTCTTTGACAACTGGCAGGGCAACGTCAGCTTCTAAAAGGGCCAGACGAATCTCTTTGGTTGCTTCCTGAACATCGCTCTCTGAGATTTTTCCTTTTCTGCGCAGATTTTTAAAGACGTTCTGCAAACGTTCCGTTAAACTTTCAAATGCCATTTTTTATTTCTCCTAGTTTCTATTTCAATCAATTCAGTGGAAATTTTCCAAAACGAGTTAAACAAGCGTATTCCTCAGCAGAGACTTCTTTCATAATCTCATTAGGGTAGCCCCAGCAGCTGAAGCCTTCTTGCATTGCCTTAGAAAGATCGTCAGGGGAGATGAGTTGTACCCTAGCAGGAAAAGATTCTTCCAACTCTAACAACCAGCAAGTCATTCCCTTGTAGATAACTTGTTTAGGCATGGTCACTCTCGGTTGTCAATACCAGACAGAATCCCAATCTGCTCCTGAAGATAGCTGTCGTCAGGGTATTTCTCTGTAATCTGGTCAAATATCTGACTTCTGACAATGTAGTCCGAGTACATGTGCAGCTTTTTCTCATAGTCTTCCAGAATCTTCTCTGTCCGCTTGATATTATCATAAACGGCCTGACGGCTAACACCAAACTCCTCGGCAATCTCCGCCAGACTGTAATCATCTGCATAGTAGAGTTCAATATAGTTCATCTGCTTGTCAGTCAAAAGCGCCGCATAAAACTCAAAGAGAGCATTCATTCGGTTTGTTTTTTCAATTTCCATAAGAAACATTATACCAGAAAAGCATGATAAACTCTAGTCTGACAAGGGAAATAAACACTCGAAATATGAGATTGCAAAAGGTCAATCAGCTTTTTCTGCCGAGTAAAAGACAAGTTAAAAACTCTTAGTGATAACCAAGAGTCTTGCAATAATTAATTGTTTTCTAAATAAAATTCAAAACGATCGCCGACATACTGGCTTTTTACATATTCAAAAGCTGTGCCGTCATCAAAGTAAGAAATCTGAGTCAGTCCTAATATAGCATGACCGCGGGGAATATCAAGGTAATTGGCGATTTTTTCCTTAGCCAGTCGAGCATAAATGGTCTGCTGAGACTTGCCGATCTTATAGCCATGTTCCTGCAAGGTCTGGAAGAAATGACTGGTCACCTCTTCTTTTTTAAAATTCTTAATGAACTTCTCTGGAATTGAAGCCACCTCGTAAACCACCGGCAAATCGTCAGCGTAGCGAACCCGCTCCATCCGAATGACATTTTCCGTCTTATGGATGCCTAGCTTCTCCACTTCCTGCTCACTCGGCAGGGTACGCCGATAAGAAATAAGCTGGCTGGATGGCGTTTTGCCTTGCGCCTTCATGATTTCTGTGAAGCTGGTGGTGCCGCGCATTTTCTCCTGAACACGTGTACTGGCAACGAAGGTGCCACTACCGACCCGACGCTCCAGCACTCCCTCCTCAACCAAGAGCGTGATGGCCTGACGCAGGGTCATACGGCTGACCTTAAAGGTTTCGGCTAGATCTCGCTCACTGGGCAGGCGCTCTCCAATCTCCCAAACGGCATCGTCGATGTCTTTCTTAATCTGATCATGAATTTTGATATATGCGGGTAACATGTCGGCTCTTCTTTCTTATTTGGTACCTTCCTTTATTTTAGTACCAAATACTTCAAATGTCAAACTAAATGATAAGTATTAGCTCTCAAATGCTTGCTTTTATCACGATTCTAGCTGTTTAGCCAAATAAAGACTCATATTCGTTTTTTCATCACTCTTACTCCTTATTACCTTGGAAAAATTCCTTTTTTGTGATAAAATGAGGGGAAAAGATTACTTCTTTTAAGAAAGGGAACAGATGACTACTAGAACTGAATTGCAAGATGTCGAAAAGATCATCGTGCTTGATTACGGAAGCCAGTACAACCAGCTGATTTCACGCCGCATTCGTGAAATCGGTGTTTTTTCTGAGCTTAAGAGCCACAAGATTACCGCTGACGAAGTCCGTGCTATCCAGCCTGTCGGGATTATCCTTTCCGGCGGTCCGAATTCTGTATATGAAGACGGCTCTTTTGATATTGACCCGGAAATTTTCGAGTTGGGCATCCCGATTTTGGGGATCTGCTATGGTATGCAGCTGTTGACTCACAAGCTGGGCGGCAAGGTTGTCCCTGCTGGTCATGCTGGAAATCGAGAATATGGGCAGTCAACTCTGTCACATACTGCCAACTCCAGCCTTTTCAACGGAACACCTGAAAGTCAGCTAGTTCTTATGAGCCACGGAGATGCAGTAACAGAGATTCCTTCTGACTTTGTCCGTACTGGTACTTCTGCTGACTGTCCTTTTGCAGCCATTGAAAATCCAGCTAAGAAAATCTATGGCATTCAGTTCCACCCTGAGGTTCGTCATTCAGAGTTTGGTTATGATATCCTGCGCAACTTTGCTCTTAATATTTGTGGAGCCAAAGGCGACTGGTCTATGGATAACTTCATTGACATGGAAATTCAAAAAATCCGCCAAACTGTTTGTGACAAGAAGGTGCTGTTGGGACTTTCTGGTGGTGTAGACTCTTCTGTCGTCGGTGTTCTCTTGCAGAAAGCAATCGGTGATCAACTAATCTGTATCTTTGTGGATCATGGTCTTTTGCGTAAAGGCGAAGCAGATCAGGTCATGGATATGCTGGGCGGTAAATTTGGTTTGAATATCGTCAAGGCTGACGCGGCTAAACGTTTCCTTGATAAACTAGCCGGTGTCTCAGATCCAGAACAAAAACGTAAAATCATCGGAAATGAGTTTGTCTATGTCTTTGACGACGAAGCCAGCAAACTGAAAGATGTAAAATTCTTGGCTCAGGGAACGCTATATACAGACGTTATTGAATCCGGTACCGACACTGCTCAGACTATTAAATCTCACCATAATGTTGGCGGTCTTCCGGAAGACATGCAGTTTGAGCTGATTGAACCGCTGAACACGCTCTACAAGGATGAAGTGCGTGCCTTGGGTACCGAGCTTGGTATGCCTGATGAAATTGTCTGGCGCCAGCCATTCCCAGGACCAGGACTCGCTATTCGTGTCATGGGAGAAATCACTGAGGAAAAATTGGAAACTGTCCGCGAATCTGACGCTATTCTCCGCGAAGAAATCGCCAAAGCTGGTCTTGACCGCGACATCTGGCAGTACTTTACTGTTAATACTGGCGTCCGATCTGTTGGTGTCATGGGTGACGGCCGGACTTACGACTACACAATTGCGATTCGCGCTATCACTTCTATCGATGGTATGACAGCTGACTTTGCCAAGATTCCTTGGGATATTCTGCAAAAGATCTCTGTTCGTATTGTTAATGAAGTAGACCATGTCAATCGCATCGTCTACGATATCACCAGCAAACCACCTGCAACTGTAGAGTGGGAGTAACAAACAAATCTTATTTTAATACAGTCTTGGAATTAACCGCCAAACAATCCTTTAAAGAAGTTGACAATGGCATTCCAGATATTAGAAAAGAAATTACCGCCTTCTTGAATGAGGCCGTTTGCATCAAAGTTGAGGTTAATATTGTTAAAAGTATCCCCTGCCTTTGAAACAATGCTGTCTTTCAAGTCACTAAGTGTCTTTGTAAAGTCAGAATCTGTAATGACTCCGCTGTTTGAAAGATTGACAGCAAAATTCACGATGAGGTTGATTTGGTCACTGGTCACTGACTGAGTCAGACCATAGTTTTTCAAGGTTTCTTCAACAATCTTACGGACATCATCTGCTGTCAGATTGCTGTTGTTCTTCTTAGCATTGGCGACAGCCGCTTTGATATCAGCTAGGGCTACATTGAGCTTGTCTGCGTCATAGCCTTCCTTACCTGTATTTTCAGCATTGATGCCAGAAAGGGCAGCAAGTTCTTCCTGCGCTAGGTTTTTATTTTCCTGAGGAATGGTCGCACCGTTATCTTCTAGAGAGTAGTAAATCCCTGCCAAGGCGCTCTCACCTGTTACCGGAATTGGTGCCGCAACGGTTATCTGCGCGTGCTGAACACCCAGAGTAACAGCTGCATTGCGATACATATCTTCTGTAACCTTAGTGATGTTTTGCGGAGTGACAATTTTGACCTCTAATGGCTTGTTGCCGCCTAACTTCTGGATTTTTACAGAAGAATAAAGCTGCAGACTAGGGTCGTTGGCAACATCCATGATTTTAGAGTAGACTTCCGGTGTCATGGTCTTAAGTGGCTTGCTGTCGCTGGATGAATTGTAGCCTAGCATTTGCAAGGTCTGCTGTTTTTGGCTTTCATCCAAGGAATAACCCAGCACATACTCTGGCTGCACGTAAGTCTCATCAATGACTTTCTGAACATTTGAATCGGCAGCTGCGGTCGATACAGTAAACAGAGTAGCCAGCAAGGCTCCTGCTGTCATTAAAGTTTTTTTGAATTTCATATTTTTTCCTCTTTTCCCCCCGCTATAGTTTCCCAAATTCTATAGCTTTTTTATAGAGCAAACTTCTTTCTGAGTGACTCGAATTTCTGTTTCTTGAGCTTGTGATTCCCGCTCCTTTTGATATTCAGAGTGCTTCAGTTAAGTTGCTGCAATGATGGAGTTATTATTATCTCATCCATTGAGGGCTTGAGATAATAGATACATTTTACAACATTTCTCAAAGAAGTTCAAAGAAAAAACAGTCGCTGGATTTGCTAGCCAGTAACTGCTCTTTTCTACTTTTTCCAAAGGAAATCAATTAATAACTCGTCTACTTCTGGATTCTCATGCAATTGGCTATGCTGAGCCAACTGACCTGTGATTTTCTTTTCCTGGTAAGATTTGGCATTCTCAACTAGGAGATATTTGAGGCTGCGAGAAGAGGTATTGAGTACGGAGCCATCGGATTCATTTTTGAAATCGCCGTAGATATTAAGGACATCTACCTGCTCTTGTGGATATACTTCTCGTAATCCCAGTAGTTTTTGATAAGTCTGACTCATAGCACTAGGCTGGCCAGTTTGGTCGTCTAGGATTCTCAAATCTTCAGGCAAGTCCCTTCCTTCCAGGCCATTAACATGGTTGGCAATATTGACCTGCTTATGCAGCTCGGGCAGCTTTTCATCCTGACCGTTCTCCAGCATATAAAAGAGGATAGACATATTCCCCATCGAATGGCCTACCAGATTCATCTTATCAAAGCCATAAGTTTCTTGTAGCTTGCGAATCACAGCTGCTGCATATTTGCCGTCTTGAGCGTAGTCAGTATTGCGGTTATCTTCATAGTTTACCATGATAATGGGATTGATAGCACCTTTCGGTATCTCTCCTAATAAGCTTACTTGACCGTTTTTACTGACATTTGCTGTGATAATTGTCTGAGTGACTCCAGCCTTTTTGGCTGCCTCTGTCATATGATTTTCAGCATTAGAGCTGGATCCAAAACCGTGGAAAAACAAGGTCGGCGTTGTTGACTGAACATATTGTTTTGTATTAAGACTAGTAGCTTCTTTATGGTTGTAAAAAGCTGTTAGACCGGCAATTGTCACCAAGACCAGAATCAGGAGCTTAAAAGCAAGTTTCTTATTCATTTTTCATTCCTTTTAATGATAGATGTACAAAATTATATCATGTATCCATCGTGGTTACAAATATCCGGATTATTACTTTACCATCAAAAAAAGAAAGAAGCTTAACTACTTCTTTCTAAAACCATTTTAAGAGGCGCATGATGTGCATGTTCATCTTGACCTGACGGGAATAATAATAATTACCGCCGTTGATATAGAGCTCTGGGCCGTGGAAAATAGAAATCAGGTTATAGTAGCCGTAGGTCTTGCCAGTTACATTCCCTAAGCTTGGCGCCACCACATCTTTTGAATATTTCTTAGCCAGCTCCAGCGTATTTTCGCCACCGTTTTTAGCGACGTAGTCGATATAGGCCTGACCGAAATTATAGGCTTGTACTGCTGTCCAAACATCTACCTTTTTCTCGCTGGCTAACTCTAGGTTATCAGACAGGGTCTGGACGCCCTGGCGAATACTTTCTTTGTTGTCCGTGATGGCATTGGTCTGACCAGTCGCGCTTTCACTGGACTGCATGACATCAGTGTCTTTTCCCTTGGTCTCTGTATAAATCATGGCCAGTACCAATTCTTCATTGGCCGCTGTATCCTGCTCGTCCAGCACTTCTCTGACTAAGCTCTGATACTTCATGACCTGCTTGACATCATGATGAACCTGATAAATCTTGTAGCAGGCAAAGAGCACGAAAAGGACTAAAATCAGTCTTCTTAGAAATTTAAACATTATTTATTTTGGATATCCTCGATGTTCTTAATCAAAATAGAATAGGTCCCGTTGTCGTTCTGTATAAATTCTACAGACTCTGCGTCCTGATAGATATTATTGGGAACTATGAGCTCAATTCCATTTGAAAGGGAGAGTTTCTGATTTTCGAACTTTTTCTTCTGGCGGCTGCTGTCAATCTCATCAAACTTGACTGGCTCAGGAATAGCTTCCTTGACTTGGTCAATAAAGGTAAGTCGGGCAGTTAGATTGCTGTCAAAAAGATCATCGGCCAACTTTTCAGGCGACAGTTCGTCATTTTCTTCCAGATTTTTAAAAATACTGGATTTGACCTTGGACTGGAACTGGAAATCGTCTTTGTTAAAACTTTCGGCAACCTTCTGAGCTGTCTTCTCTAGAGCTTTGATTGATTTCTTGGCTGAGATTGTCGGATTGACCTGCAAGAGATTGTCTGACATATAATTGAGAAAGGCACCGTTATACTTGATGCGCTTTTCAATCAGATGGTACTTGCGAGACTTGAGATTGATGACCAAAGCCTCGTCCGCACCCGTACCAAAGCCAGGCAGATTGTTCTGCGTCAGTTTGATAGGATTGTCCACCTCACCCCCTAAGTGGGTTAGGGTTTCCCGCAGAGCAATCCGCAGAAAAGCGAAGTGCTCCACACCTTCTTTGTCAAACTGGACAAAAATCAGATCGTTGGTTTTCTGGTTTTCACTGACAGAAAAGTCCTCCTGCCAGAGCTTGGCCACTGTCACTGATGTTTCCAATAGGTCGTCTGAAAGCTGGGCTAAAAAGACGTTTTCAGGATCGAAAACACCTGTTTTAGCATCGTCAGAATAAACCCTCTCAATCTTCTTGCGCAGGTATTCTTCAATCTTAGGAGTAATGTTGAGAAACTTATCCGCCAGCAGCAGTTCGGTATCAGCTGGGCTGAATTGATGAATAATTGCTTTTTTTACGTAAATATCCATCTTAGTTCAAGCCCTCATAGAGTGGAAAAGCGTCCGTTAGTTCGCGAACTTCCGCCCGCACTTGATTCAGCACTGCTTCGTTTTCAGCGTTTTCCAGAGCCTTGATAATAAGCTCGGCTACCTTGATACTTTCTGTTACACCAAAGCCTCGAGCTGCAATAGCTGCTGTGCCGATACGAATGCCGCTAGTCTTAAATGGTGACAAAGTCTCGTAAGGGATGGAGTTTTTATTAAGGGTAATATTGACTTCATCCAAGAGATTTTGAGCGACTTTTCCATTTTCTACAACCTTAGTGACATCCACTAAGAAAAGGTGATTTTCAGTACCATCAGAAATCACACGGAACTTGTCATGCTGACGGAAGACTTGGGCCATGGCTTGGGCATTATCCAAAATCTGCTGAGCATAAACCTTGAAAGCTGGATCAAGTACTTCTTTAAAGGCAACTGCTTTGGCTGCAATAACATGCTCCAATGGTCCGCCCTGAATTCCTGGGAAGATAGCTGAGTTGATTTTCTTAGCTAGGTCTTCATCATTTGTCAAAATCAATCCACCGCGAGGTCCGCGCAAGGTCTTGTGGGTCGTCGTGGTTGTGATATCCGCATAAGGCACAGGGCTTGGATGGAGGCCTGCAGCGACTAAGCCAGCGATGTGAGCCATATCTACCATCAGCTTAGCCCCTACCGCATCAGCAATTTCACGGAATTTTGAGAAGTCAATAATATGAGAGTAAGCTGAAGCTCCCGCCACAATCAGCTTAGGCTGAACCTCTTTGGCTTGCAGGAGGATGGCATCAAAGTCCAGTAATTCTGTTTCGGGATCTACGCTATAAGATACAAAATTGTAGGTTTTCCCAGAGAAGCTGACTGATGCACCGTGTGTCAAGTGACCACCTGCAGACAAATCCATACCCATAACTGTATCACCTGGCTCAATCAAAGCCATATAAGCTGCGCAATTAGCCTGGCTGCCTGAGTGAGGTTGCACATTGGCAAACTTAGCACCAAAGATTTCCTTGGCACGTTCAATCGCTAGACTTTCAATTACATCCACTACATCTGTCCCACCATAGTAACGGCGACCTGGGTAGCCCTCGGCATATTTATTGGTCAAAATAGAACCTTGAGCGGCCATGACAGCTTTAGAAACGACATTTTCTGAAGCAATCAGCTCAATATTATGCTGCTGACGTTCTTCTTCTTTGGCAACTGCTTCCCAAATCTCTGGGTCAAATGCTTTGTAGTTTTCTTGGTCAAAAATCATAAGGTGTCTCCCTTCTTTTGCGAAAATAGGACCTTAGGTCCTAAAGTTAAAAATTTATATCATTTACTTGGGCGAGAATATCCTCGCGCGTGATTGCCCCTTGGCGTAAAATGAGTGCCTTTTCTCCAGACAAGTCCAGAATAGTTGAATCCTGACCTGTCAAAGATGCATCATCTTCTACACCTGAGATCTCTTCTTGAAAATCCATCATAATCTGCTGGAAAGAAGTTCCACTAGCTTTTCCAGAAAGATTGGCGGATGGACCAATCAAGGGACCGTACTTGCGAATCAAGTCAAGCGTAACCGGATGCTTAGGAATCCGGAAGCCCACAGTTTCCATACCTGAGTTGATCCAAGTCGGCACTCGGTCATTGGCTTGGAGGATAATAGTCAGCGGCCCAGGCAGAAAGGCTTGATAGAGTTGCTTCAGATAACTGGGCTGGTTCTTAGAAAAAGCATAAATCTCTTCTATGCTAGCCACATTGAGATTAAGAGCCTTGTCACGAGGTCTTCGTTTTAATTCGTAGACTCGCTCAACTGCCTCTTCATTTAAAGCCTGAGCAAAGAGGCCATAAACAGTTTCTGTCGGCAGGACAACCGCTCCACCTGCTACCAGAGTCTTTTCTATCTTATCCATTGTCCATCGCCACCATTCTATCTTTGCCAAATTGATCTTTCAGGACTCGGATTCGTTTTTGAGGGAAGTTTTTTTCCAGCAACTCCTTGATGCCATCTCCTTGCTTGTAACCAATTTCCAGATAGATTTTTCCTTTTTTTGTCAGATAGTCTCCTGCTTGCTCGGCTATTTTCCGATAGACGGCATAGCCATCTTCCTCAGCAAAGAGGGCCATGTGAGGCTCTGAGGTCAAAACATTGAGTCCAACTTCGTCTTTATCTGCTTCTGAAATATAGGGCGGGTTGGAGACGATAATGTCAAATTTTCCTTGAATCGAATCCAAGCAATCGGATTGGACAAAAGCAAGGTTAAGTTCGCAGGACTGAGCGTTTTCTGCTGCCAAGGCAAGAGCATCGCCAGAGAGATCAGAAGCAGTAATCTGCCAGTCTGGACGGCTATTTGCTAGTGCCAGAGCAATGGCTCCGCTACCCGTTCCGATATCCAAGACAGACAGAGAACTTTCAGGATTTTCCGACAAAATCAGCTCCACCAGCTCCTCCGTCTCAGGCCTTGGAATCAGAACTCGCTCATCAACCTTGAGAGTCAGGCCGTGAAAGTCACTGCTGCCAATGATATACTGAGCTGGCTTGTGAGCAAGCAGCTGCTCTTGAATCGCTTTTAGCTGGTCACTATCTTCCTGGCTGACTTCTGTCCGAAGTTTGAGAACAAAGTCGGTAAAGGAGAGCTCATTGAGAACCCGATAAACGAAAGACAGGCTTTCTGCTTCTTCTCCCGCTACTAGCAGCTCCTGCTCTAGCTCCGCCAAATATTGAGCCAATGTCATTATTTATTCAGCTCTTCTAGTTTTTGCGTTTGGTCATAGAGAACCAGAGCGTCAACGACTTCATCCAGTTTGCCAGCTAAAATCGTGTCCAGCTTTTGCAAGGTCAAGCCGATACGGTGATCTGTCACTCGATTTTGCGGAAAATTATAGGTGCGAATCCGCTCTGAGCGATCACCTGTACCAATTGTGGACTTGCGCTCTGCATCCTGCTCATCTTGAGCTATTTGAGCAAAGTGGTCTGCTACACGAGCTCGGATGATTTTCATAGCCTTATCCCGGTTCTTCTGCTGAGTACGCTCTTCCTGCATTTCAACCTTGATATTGGTAGGCAGATGGACGATACGAACAGCAGTTGCAACCTTATTGACGTTCTGTCCGCCAGCACCAGATGCATGGTAGATGTCAATACGAAGATCTTTAGGATCAATGTCGTATTCTACTTCTTCGATTTCTGGCATAACCAAGACAGTTGCTGTGGAAGTATGAACGCGACCTTGGCTTTCGGTTACAGGAACCCGCTGTACGCGGTGAGCACCTGATTCATACTTAAGCTTTGAGTAGACCGACTGACCCGAAACCATAGCGACTACTTCCTTGATCCCGCCTACACCATTATAAGAAGCCTCCATGACTTCGAAGCGCCAGCCTTGGCTTTCAGCATATTTTTGATACATCTGCAAGAGGTCTCCTGCAAACAACTGCGCTTCGTCTCCTCCTGCAGCCCCGCGGATTTCCAAAATGATATTCTTATCGTCATTTGGATCCTTAGGCAAAAGGAGGATTTTTAGTTTTTCCTCGTATTCTTCTTTTTCAGCCTTGGCATCCTTAAGCTCCTGCTTGGCCATTTCCTCCAAGTCTGCATCACCAGAGGCGTCTTTAATCATATCTTCGGCGTCTGTGATGTTTTGCAGGACTTTTTTATACTCGCGGTATGCCGTCACCGTATCTCGGGTGCTGGCTTCTTCCTTAGAAAGCTCCATAAAACGCTTGGTATCGCTGACCACATCAGGGTCACTTAGGAGTTCACCAAGCTCTTCGTAGCGATCTTCAACCGCTTGTAACTGTTCATAGATGTTCATAGATTTTTCATCATCTCCTTTTTTCTATCGTTGGATTACTTAATATCGGGGTTAAAATAGTGCTTGCGGCAGACTGAGATATAGGTCTCGTGGCCGCCAATTTTGATCTGCTCACCATCATAAACAGGCTTTCCGTTATCAGTCCGTAAAACCATGGTAGCCTTACGAGAGCAATATTGACAAATCGTTTTAATCTCCTCAATCTTGTCAGCCAAGAGCAAGAGGTGCTTAGAACCCTCAAAAAGTTCATTGCGAAAATCGTTCTTCAGACCAAAAGCCATAACTGGAACATCCAGCTCATCCACCACTCTAGCCAAATCATAGACATGATGGCGTTTCAAGAACTGAGCCTCATCAATCAAAACGCAATAAGGCTTTTCAGGCAGCTGCTGGATATAGCCAAAAATATCCGTCTGTTCTTCAATAGCTACGGCATTTCGTTTCATGCCGATGCGACTAGAAACAACGCCAAAACCGTCACGGGTATCAACAGCTGAGGTCATGATGACTACGCTCTTGCCTTGTTCTTCGTAATTGTGGGCCACTTTTAAAATTTCAATGGTCTTGCCCGAATTCATCGTGCCATATTTGTAGTATAACTGAGCCATAATTTAAATCTTTGCTAATTCATTATCTCCATTTTTACTTCACATTATTTTACCATAATTCACTACTCTTTAAAACCTCATTTGTGATAAAATAATAATAACGAAATAAAGGAGGCAGAAAATATGCCATTTGTTAGAATTGATTTGTTTGAAGGACGTACTCTGGAGCAGAAAAAAGCTCTTGCCAAGGAAGTAACTGAAGCTGTTGTCAGAAATACAGGCGCACCTCAGTCTGCTGTCCATGTCATTATTAACGACATGCCAGAAGGAACCTACTTCCCACAAGGTCAAATGCGGGAAAAATAAAAGAGACAAGCCAGCAGTTTGTGAAGATATAAACTGCTGGCTTTTTTCTATGAATGACTCCTACTGTTATCTCTTTTATTCTCAAATTCTTTAATTAATTTTTGATACCAATAAAAACTATCTTTTCGAATCCGCTCTAGACTACCACCTTCTTCCTCATCACGGTCTACATAAACAAATCCATAACGCTTGCCATAGCCGTTGAGCCATGAAAGTAAATCTGTGAAAGACCATGTACAATAGCCGATGACTTGGCAACCATCTTCTATGGCGTCTTGTACAGCTGTAATATGCTTATCAAGATATTCAATCCGATATGGGTCATGTATCTTTCTATCTTCCGTTAAGGTATCATACTCTCCTAGTCCATTTTCAGTTATCATAATCGGGATGTCATATCTACTGGTAATCCGCCGTAAAGCAATTCGCAAACCAATTGGATCTATTTCCCACTCCCAGCTAGTACGCTCTAAGTGTTCGTTTGGCACATGCTTAAACTGGTCTGGCTCTCCAGCTTCAGCATTCGGTACATTAGCAGAAAAAGTATGGGATTGGTAATAGTTAACGCCTACGAAATCTGGACGGCCTGCTTTTAAAATATCTAAATCTCCTTCTCGGATATCTAATTCTATACCGAATTGATTTCTCAAATATGCTAGAGCTGTCCTTGGATAACGTCCCAATAAATAAGCATCCATCCAGTACCAAACATTGACATCCAAAGATTTCTCCATGGCTAGAACATTTTCTGGCTGATTATCCAGAGCATAGAGGACAGGAAAAGCAAAGCTTGGACCGATTTGACCTTTTATTTTTAAATCATGGAATCGTTTGATAATCGTCGCATTAGCTAAGTTGACAATGTGATTGACTTGATGCATTCGCTTGATGTCTTTAATCCCTGGTGGGAAATAGCCATCTCTGTAGCCGAGTCCAACAAAGACATTTTGCTCGTTAAGTCCTATCCAATACTTTACTCGATCTCCAAAGTTTTCAAAGAGAACCTCTACATAATACAGGAAATCATTGATTATCTTTCTGGATTCCCAGCCTCCATACTCATCTTGCAGTACTTGAGGCAAATCCCAGTGATAGATTGTGATAATGGGTTCGATATTATATTTGAGAAGTTCATCAATCAGATTTGAATAAAACTCAATCCCTTTCTGGTTAACCTCTCCTCGTCCCTCAGGTAAAATACGGGTCCAGGCAATAGAAAATCGATAAGCTTTCAGACCCATTTCGGCCATCAGTTTAACATCTTCTTTATAGTGATGATAATGGTCCACTGCCACATCGCCTGTCGTGTTTTTAAAGGTCCTATTAGGCTGGCGGACAAAGGTGTCCCAGATAGACAGACTTTTACCATCTTCATCCCAAGCTCCTTCAACTTGATAGGCTGCTGAAGCCGATCCCCAGAGGAAGTCTCTAGAAAATTTTGTTACATCAATCAAGCTGCTGCACCTCCTTTGGCTTCTAGAGCTTCCATTTCAGCTTCTTGCTTAACTAATTGCTCTTCGTATTTTTTGAAGAATGGATAGTAGATTAACATAGCTGGTAAAATCAAGATATAGTCCCAAACAAAGTTTTGCCAACGAAGGGTGGTCAGATAGTTACTAAAGCCCATTGGCAACTGAGCGCTGACAACAATCCAAGCTGGAATGATAAAGCCTGTTTTGTAAGCAAAATAAGTCAAAATCATCATAATAGGCACATTGAGTACATAAGGGATACAAAGAATTGGGTTGAACATAATTGGCATACCAAATGTTACTGGCTCGTTGATACCAAACCACCCAGGAATGAGTGAAATCTTTGATACGGCACTGATTTGTTTAGATTTTGATCGTAAGCCCATCAAGACCAGGGCCCAGGTATTCCCTGTACCACCAACCAAGGCCATAGAAGTATAAAGCAAGACTGGGAAGAATTGCATTGGCTGACCGTTCGCATGAAGAGCAGCATTAGTTGTTGCCGCTTGAATCCCAAGCGGAGAAATGATTGGAATAATGATGAGGGTACCATGAATACCGAAGCACCAAAGAATCAGCGCTAACATACAAAGCATCACAATACCTGGAACAGATGATACAGCGCCAAGCGGTGCACGCAAGAGAGCCATAAAACCAGACGGAACATTATAAGCTCCTGCTGTCAAGGCTCCAATTCCAACATTCAGCAAGAGGAAGAGAGTGATGGAGAAGAATACTGGCAGAATAGAGCCGAAACTATCTTGCAGGAACTGCGGCACAACATCGGGCATCTTTATTTTAATATCTTTTTCATAACAGAATTTTTCAATCTGTACGACGACAAAGACAATAAAGAAGCTGATAAACATACCTTGTGAGCCAAGGTAGTCTAATTGCAGGCCGGAGAATTCTTCAGTATCAACAAAAGCTCCTGCCACAAGCATGAAAGTAACTGCTGTATCAACAGCTGCCATAATAGGGGATTTCAATTTCAAATTCTTAGCATAATGATAAGCAAAGAAGATAGCAACCCAGATAGAAATAAAATCCATTGAATAACGGAAAGGCAAGGTCAATGTATTATACACTGCATCCCCTGTTTTGAACCAACCTAGAGCTGTTTCATTTCCAATCGCAGCTAAGACTTGAAATAAGGAACCCACGGTAATCAATCCCAAGAGAGATCCTAATCCAGCTTGTAAAGACTGTATAAACACATTGTTGGCCAGTTTATAACCAATTTCCTGAAGTTTAGTCATAAATTTACTGTTAAAGAATTTTTCCATCAGAAAAACCTCCTTAAGATATTCCTTTAATTAATTGAAAGATATTCTTACAATCTCCCATTGCATAATCCATGGCTGGAATGGTGGCAACAGGTTTTGATACTGTCTCTTTGACCGAATCAAGTTTATAAGAGACCTGAGGGCCTAATAAAATCACATCATAATCCTGAGCATAATCTTGATAGTCCATCAATCCGACCGCTTTGATATCGAGGTCAATACCTTGGTCATTTGCATATTGCTCCATTTTTTTCATCAGGATACTCGTGGACATACCAGCCGCACATATTAATAAGATTTTCATTGTCTTTCTCCTTCTCGATTGGAATACAGCTCAATCATCTCAGTGATAAGGTCAATGGCCAAAAGACTGGTCATAAAATGGTCTTGCGCATGAACAAGCAGTATACTCAACTGATGACCGTTTCCTTGTGCCTCTTCCTGCAATAAATCTGTTTGGGAATGATGGGCCTTTAAAATAACACTATTTGCCTCATCCATTAATTCCTTAGCTGCATCGAATTCTGCTAGTTTTGCTTTTTTAAGTGCTTCAAAAGCTAAGGATCGGGCTGCACCAGAATTAGCAATTAAGGACATGGCAATAATCTCTGCTGAACTATTCCATTCTTCCATACAAGCTCCTCCTTTCCAGTTGACTTCTTACCCACAGTTTACTATAGCTCTATTCTACTGTCAAAAGCGCTTAGATTTTCTTGATATACAGTTTTCTAGCTTAGTGTATCCATTTTCAAATGCCATTCATACTCAATTTGTTATAAAAAAATTACAGCAATCGTTTCTTGCGTGCTTTACTGCTGGCACTCGCTATTTTTAAATTGTTCCCTTAATATATTTTAGAACCTATCGTAAAATTAGTGTATAAAAAATAATCGTTTTTTATGATAATGTATAACACAAAGCTAAAGAGTATAAAAAAGCGCTAAAAACCGTCTCATTTCCCTAAAGGGGTTACTTTCCACAAGGGCTTATTATATACTTAATTTATGAAGATTATTAGAGAACTCCAAGTCACTTCAAACGAATTTTATGACTTCTTGGAAAGCGAGTTTCTGAATCAAATCAATCAAGCTGACAATCAAACAAAAAAGATAGATAGGTTAAAGAAAGGACTTCGTTACTCAAAATTGTCAGACAATGTCTATACTAAGACTGATTATGAGATTCTGGACTATCGTCGCCATGAAACCTACGTCATTCAAATCTCGTCCCATAGTGAAAAAACGATTACTTCCTACAAGACCAAGCCTTGCTCAAAAGGGCTGGAGGTTACGCTAGAACAAGAACAAAATAAATTGACAAAAAATTCAAAAAGCAAGATCATCAAGTGGATGGGAGAGCTACTCTACTTCGGTCGTCTTTCGGAAAATCTTTATAAGATTCAAGGCGAAATCGAGAAGGCTAGAAAAGCGAAAACTCAGTAAAAACAAATCCGATCCATACCTTCTTTTCTGCGCCCAGATTTTTTATGACTCGCAGATATTCAGATAGTTCAAGGAGTAGATTATGAAACAAGGTATCACACCTCAATATTGGAAACAAGAAAACAGCGGTCGCTATTTCACTAAAGAAACTCAAATATTCAGCCCTCTGCCTATTTTGACCGACACTTTACGGGCTCATCCAATAGCAAGAAATGATAGACAACTAGCTTTCCATGCCATTCATTTCATAGAAGGGATTTCCCGAGAAGTTGGTCAAGAGGTCATGCAGTCCTTTTCACTTCCCTATCCATCCAATCCCGAAGCGCACATCGTAAAGATTACTGAAGACGGCATTTTCGTTTATGCTTTGTCCCAACGCGGCTTATTTTATGGGGCAATTTCAATTATTCAAATGTTACAGGATGGCTACTTGCCTTATGGCTTGGCCTACGACGAACCTGTCTGTTCCGAACGTGGCCTCAAGGTCTTTTTACCGTCTCGTAAGAATATGGATTTCTTCAAGCAATTTGTGGATATGCTTGCTTTTTTCAAGTACAATACGATTATGATTGAAATCGGTGGTGCTATGGAATATAAAAAACACCCTGAAATTAATCAAGAGTGGATTAAATATTGTGCTGATATGGCTGAATACTCTGGCAAGACCAAAGAAATCCAAGACTATACCTTCCCTTGGTACAAGAATGCCATTCACATGGAAAATGGTGACGGGGAGTTTCTAAGTCAAAATGATGTGAAAGATCTGGTCCTCTACTGCAAGGAACGATTTTTTGAAGTGATTCCTGAAGTGCCATCCCTCGGTCACTGCGATTATTTGATGCTTGGTCACCCAGAAATCGCAGAAATCCCTGAAGATCCTTATCCGGATACTTACTGCCCATCAAATCCTGCCTCTTATGAACTCCTATTTGATGTTCTGGATGAAATCATTGAGGTCTTTGAACCTGAAGTCATCAATATCGGGCATGATGAATACTATTCAATTGCCATGTGTGAGCGTTGCAAAGGGAAGGCTGGAGCTGATATCTTTGCAGAGGACATTATCAAGATTTATGATCACCTCAAGCAGAAAAATATCCGAACCATGATTTGGGGAGACAAGTTACTGAAAAACGCTATCGTTCCTGATGCAGGGCCTTTTGGTGGAGCAGAAATCATCATGTACACTCCCCAGTTCAAAAAAGATACAGGCACAAAAGTTGGCATTATGCCGGCAACCTGGCAGGCCATTCACCAGATTCCCAAAGATGTCGAAATTCTCCATTGGCTCTGGAGTTTGGATGAAAAACTGGAAGATGAAGTTTTAGAAGAAGGCTTTAGCATCCGTTATGGTAATTTTGAAGGCTACCTCTTTCCACATTGGGCTGAGCACTTGAAGAAGGGCAGCAAGGGAGCTATCATCTCCAACTGGAGCACCTTAAATGAGGTAATCCTGCAGAGAAATGTCATTTTCTTCGGCTTGGCCTATGCTTACGAGATGTTTTGGAATCATGACTATCGTGATGAAGACTATGCGACTATCCGTGATAAAACCTTATCTTATCTCTTCCATTACCACTATCCTGACCTGCAAAATCACACGCGCAGTCTTGAAGCACTGGCGCATCCCAGCTGGATTGAAATCGGCTATGCTACTGACTATTTTGTGGAATACCAATGGTTTGTGGACGGTGTCTTCCCCGAAATGGAAACCTATCAAATCGGCAATATCCTTCTAACCTATACCGATCAGACAGAGGTTGCTGTTCCAATTATCTTTGGAGAAAACATTGGCAAAACAAGTGTTGAATGGGATCGGACTACCAATACCAACCCTCTACCTGGTGAACCCATCTATAAGGTAGATGAGCAATTATTTGAAGTTTCGCTTAGCACCAAACCTTATCAAAAAGAGCAACAAACTTTCTTCGCATTTCCTATTCAAAACCCTTATCCTGAAAAGGAATTGAAGAATGTAGAAGTTCAAACAGAAGCTGACAAAGATTGTCAAATTTTTGTTGATCAAATTGCCTATTATCACTAAACTTGAGGCTTAGTTCAAGCTATCAGGTAGAAAGAACGAAGTTTATGAGGAATCAGAGTCATCCAATTCAAAAAAAGCAGAAACTTTCTAGATATCAGATTACTAGACATACTGATTGCTTATCCTATTTGAAACGAAAGGAGGTGGGAGAGTGAGTGAAAAGAAAACATTTCTGAAAAAATTCTTACGTCTCAGCCTACCGTTTTCTCTTCAATTTCTACTGGCTAGCGCTGTCAATCTAGCTGATGTTGTCATGATTGGACAGCTAGGGGAAAAACAAATCGCAGCTGCTGGTGCTGCCAACCAGATTTTCTTTCTCTTGACTATTGTACAGTTTGGTATCGGTAGCGGAGCTTCTGTCTTCATGGCCCAATACTGGGGAGCCCAGCGAATTGCGGATATGAGAAAAACCTTGGGATTAGTCTATATGCTGAGCGGGCTCATCTCCGCTTCCTTTACTTTAGTCGCTTTACTTTTTCCCAAGCAACTAATTGGCTTTTATATCCATGATAACGAAGCTATTCAGTTGGGCGCCCAGTACTTATCTATCGTCTCCTGGACCTACCTGATGACAGCTATTACAACTTCTCTGGCTACTATGTGTCGGTGCAGTAATGAAGTTTTCTTACCAACTCTTGCTAGTCTCCTATCCATGGCGACCAATATCATTGGCAATGCCGTCCTTATCTTTGGGCTGATTGGATTTCCTAAACTTGGACTGGTTGGGGCTGCTATTGCTACTTTTATTGCTCGATTGCTGGAGCTTTGCTGGTTAGTCTTTGGTGTCTATCGAACAAGGATGGCTGGAGCCGCTAGCATAGCTGAACTCTTTGCTTTCCACAAAGACTTCGTTTATCAATTTTTGAAAAAAACCTTACCAGTCGTCTTTAATGAAGGCGCTTGGTCTCTTGGAACATCAATTGGCTTGGCTATTATCGGACTATTAGGTACTGAAGTGGTGGCCTCCACCCAGATTGCTAGCGCCATTGCCCAAATTGGATTTGTCTTTGTACGTGGTGCGGGAAATGCCGTAGCTGTTATGCTAGGCAATACCATCGGAGAGAATCAAGTAGAAAAAGCCTTACAAGATGCCAAGCGCTTCTTACTTCTATTACCTCTCATCGGTCTCATCGTCAGCATCCTACTCATCTGGGCCATGCCCTTAGCCCTGAAACTCTACAACTTAAGCAATCAGACAGAGCAGCTAACCATCTTGATGATTCAGTTAAATGCCATGTTGTTTATCCCAAAAGCTTTTAGTGTTGTTTTAATCGTTGGGATTTTACGTAGCGGAGGCGATACCAACTATGCCTGCCTGCTAGATATTTTACCTGTCTGGCTCTTCAGCATTCCACTTGGCTATGCCTTGGTTAGCCTGCAGGCTCCCATTTGGCTAATCTTTCTTGTGATAAATGGAGAAGATATTCTCAAGCCAATCTGGGGAATCCCTCGTGTTTTCTCAGGAAAATGGCTGCATAATCTTGTGCACGAGCGCATGTAAAAAAGCATCTAAATCACAACATTACCACAGAAATCGGAAATGTAAATTCCGACTAAAACGGTAATGAGAGTTAGGTGCTTTTTTATTGGCTTGCGACTTCAACTTACAATTTTATAATTTGCGCAGCATCTGAATTAAAACACTGACCTCTGCGTCATCTATAAGAATCTTAAAGTTTCGCTCCACCGTTCGGATGATTTTCCTCACGTGCTTATAGTCATCAGGGAATTTTTCGATAACACCAGCAATTTCTTTACTGCTCTTCTTCAAGCATTCTCCTGAAAGGGTTCGCTCCACCAGACACGCAATATGAACAAACAAGCCTATTGATTGCTCCTCTATCAGCTGATAATAAAAATCAAATTCATCTAAAATAGCAGGAAGAATCTTTTTAATCTTAGCTAAGGAAGTATAGACAAATTGCTCTTCTAAAAATTGGTAAACTTTCTCATAATCGTAGCTATTGACAGAGTTTGGTACAAACATCAATAATTTATCTAGGTGCTCCTTGGGCTGCTCAAAGACATCTTTAATGGAAATGAAAGGGATGCCCATAATTTGAGGGTCGAAAGTTCCAACAAAAGCATGGACTTGATAGGTCTTTCTTAAAGCCATCACTTCCTCAATCAACATCTCCTTATTGGCAACTGACAAAGCAATGACACGGTAACCTAACTTTGAATACTGATCAAGATAGTGCTTTAGCTGAAGAGAACCGCCCTCGCTAGTATAACAGAGTGTAATGATGATTTTTTCCTGGTCCCTATTTTTATACAGCTGATTCATTTCCATATGAAAAGCGTGAAAGACACTGTCAATATCATTTTCTATCAAACAACGCCGTGCAATCCCCATGCCAATCATAGTAATGGGAATTTCAAATTCTCTGATCTTAATCAGAGTTTCTTCTCGAATTTTATCCAGCATTTCTTTAATCGATCCCATATCATAGAGAACGATGACACCTAAACCTTGGTCTAGCCCCTCAATTTGCTCTTTTAATTTTCGATAGCTTTCCTCTAGAGATTCTTCTAATAGAATATCAAAGCCATACACTTGGCTATTTTTAGTCAGCATCTTGGTTGACTCAGCCAAGGACTTGGCAACCCCTTTACCATGCAGAACGTAGAGCAAGATAGGTCGTAGACTATCTTGTTTCTTTTCGGATTCAATAATAAACATGGTTAGGATGACGATTTCATCTATTGGAACAGCCAGTTGAAATCTTGTTTCTAGTTGCCTGGCAAATTTAGAACATTGTGCATACTCTATTGGATAATCCCGAATCACTTTCACAATAGCATCATTATCCAACTGCCGGTTTAACGAGCCTTTCTGCTTGATCATCGCATTGACATGAAGACTGATGCCGTAATATGCTGTCGAATTAAGCTCTATATTGAGTTCTTTTTGAACAGATAGAACAAAGGCTTGTACCAACTGGATCACTTCAGCAGAAACAATCGTCTCAAGCTGATTAAGATTTTCCAACTCATCTTCTTTCTTAACAAAAGGTTTGTATTCAATATAGCTTTGAATATAATTTCTCACTGCCTCAAAAACATCATCCTGCTCAATGCCTCTTTCTGATAACTGAGAATATTCTGATTTAATTTTGTTATATAAATCATCCGACTCTTGCTCTGGAAAATCCAGCAATCCCAACTCCTTATCATAAATCAGCACCTTACGTTTGCCAATCAATTTATCGATTTTAACTACATTATGACTACTTAAATGCCGAATTCCTTGATAAGGAATGGGCAAATCGTCATTACTAAGTGTTAAATCTTTTAGCTCCGACCTCAGACTTCTTACAAAAGCATTGGCACAAGCAGTTCGAACTGCATATTCTAATTCTTTTATATTGCTAATATTCGCTGATAGGATGAAGGAATGAATGACATCACGCGGTACTTGAATATCATGCGCAGAATTCTTTGATTCGATAGCTAAAAAGTAATTTAGTAACTCTAGCTTTTCACTAATCGGTCGATTCGGATAAGAAGGCAGCTGGATTACAACAGGAAGTTTATTGGATAAATGTTCAGATAGCTTAGCGCTGCTTCCGATAATTACCAAACCTTTCTTCTGACGTCTCTTTTGTTCTCCTTCTCTGTGATTCAGCCAGGAAATCAATCTATTTTGATCCGCCGAAGATAGAACCTGTATGTTATCTATAAATAAAATTCCTTCTGCCACTTTCTCAAATACAGACTTCGTCCCCTCTGAGCCAAATAACAACTTCAGCAAATCATCCAGAACATCAATATAGTCTAAGCAGTTAATTTTTTCAAACAACTGAGATTTACTAATCGCTTGATTTTGAATGGCAAACTCCATCATTTTATTAACGAAGTGAGTTCTACCAGCACCGACCTCGGATAAAATGAGAACTGGAAGGGCATAATTTGGGTATAGAATAGCTGCTTGTGCTAACTGGATGGCTGTTCGCAAAGTGCCATTTTCACCTATAATGCTTGGAAAATCCAAAGGATTTTCTACAAATACCTCTATTAACTTATATTGAACTGGCCTTGTATTTCCTTTAACAAGCATTCCTTCTTTTACCAATTGATTCAAAATGGTACTCACATTTGAGCGTTGCATTCCTAAAGCAGCAGCAATCACTTTTGTTTCAAGGCCTTGCTTATTATTCTTTAGTAATTCTTGCTCTAGATATTCTAAGACTAGTGTTTTGGCAACCTTCATATTCTACCTCACTGATATTTTTCTCCCATTATCGTCATTCAATTTATCTTATACTGCAGCTTGATTCACCTACTTAGAGCCTTAGAACTTACTCCCTATCATCCTGTCATTTCCTTATCTAACCATTATAAATTTGAAGCAAGAGAATGATAGAATACATAAAAGCCAACTGTTAATGAGTGATATAAACAGCTGGCCTTTTTCTTTATCATTCAGGAATGAAATTCTTTATTCATTCTTTTATCAGAAAACCAAGTCGTAAGGAGATTCCAACTTGTCCGCTAAACTGGCTAAGAATTCCGCTGCAGGCTGACCATCTACGACTTGATGGTCAAAAGTCAGGCTGAGCGGCAGGAATTTCTGCTCATAGACCTGTCCTTGGCTGTCAAGAGCCAGCGCCGTTTGCAGGGCACCAACTCCTAAAATGGCCACTTCTGGAGTATTTAGGATAGGAGTGAAATATTCAACCCCTGCTGCCCCGAGATTGGTAATACTGAAGGTTGAACCTGAGTAAAGAGCTGGATCTAAAGTGCCTTTACGAGCTTGGGTGGCCTCTGTTTTGATAGCTAAGCCCAAGTCAGCCAGCGTTAGCTTATCCACGTGTCGGATAACCGGCACCACCAGACCATCACTCAGCGCCGTCGCAATACCGATATGAATATCTTCTACTTCCTGATACTGACCATTGAAATACCAAGCGTTGAGTTGAGGGTGATCTTTCAACGCCTTGGCAACTGCCTTTGTCAGCAGAGTCGTGATGCTGATTTCTCCGTTTTCTAGTGGAGAAGCCACCTTATCCTTCATATCCTGTCTAAAGGTCATCAGCTGACTAATATCCACCTTACGGTGCAAGGTGACCTGAGCAGATGCTTGCAGACTGGTCATCATCCGCTCTGCAATAGTCTTACGCATACCTGTCAATCCTGCACCGTAGTCAGCCTGACTAGTTGGCTGAAGGATCGCAGAGCTATTTTCAGGTGTTTGGTTTGGAAGCGCCTCTGGTTTATAATTTTCCACATCTCGTCGGGTAATACGGCCATTGCCTCCCGTTCCTGAAATCAAGGAAATATCATATCCTTTTTCCTTAGCAATCTTGCGGGCAAGAGGAGTGATGAAAATACGTCCATGTTCACTGTTTCCGACAGAGTTGGAACTTGCTGTCGCAGTTTTTTCTGCTAGTCCAACCCCTGCATCAGCGGCTTCTTGCTCACTTTCTGATTTATTCGCAGAAACTTCTTCCGTCTCCATACCTGGAATAGATTCTCCTGCTTCACCAATCCATGCAATTACTTTCTTGCACGGGACAGTATCGCCCGCCTGACTGATAATTTTTAAAATCACTCCTGCGCTTGGCGCCTCTACATCGCTGGTCAATTTTTCAGAACTGATTTCCAAGACAGGCTGACCAGCAGCTACGGTGTCGCCTTCCTTGACCAGCCAGTTATTTATCAGACCTTCGGTCATTGTTAAGCCTAGCTTAGGCATTACAATTTCTGTAGCCATACTTGCCTCCCTTCTATCTCTTCAGATCGTCAATCAATTCTGCAGCAACAGTCAGAACCTTATCAGCATTAGGGATATAGAGCTGTTCCAAATTCACCGCAAATGGTACCGGCACATTTGGCGCGCAGACGCATTTCACTGGGCCGTCTAGATAGTCAAAGCATTTGTCTGTCACAGCTGCTGCAATATCCGTCGCGGTGTTATTGTGAGGGTTGGATTCATCAACGATAATCAACCGTCCAGTTTTCTTAACTGATTCAAAGACAGTCTCCTCATCCCAAGGAGCTACCGTTCTCAAGTCAATGACTTCAACCGAAATACCATCTTTTTCCAAGCGATCCGCCACCTCATAAGCGACGTAAAGCATTTTACCTATAGTAACGATAGTGAGGTCTGTTCCCTCACGGCGGACAGCAGCCTTTCCAATTGGAACTGTATAATATTCTTCTGGTACCTCTCCCTTGATACCATAGAGAGTCTTATCTTCTGAATAAATCACGATATTGTCGTCTTCAATGGAAGCCAGCAGTAACCCTTTAGCATCATACGGAGTTGCTGGAACAACTACCTTGATACCAGGAATAGATCCAAAGAGACCGTAATATGAACCCGAGTGTTGAGCTGCAGCCGAAGCTCCTGCCCC
This sequence comes from Streptococcus sanguinis, assembly GCF_050220005.1. Taxonomy (GTDB): domain Bacteria; phylum Bacillota; class Bacilli; order Lactobacillales; family Streptococcaceae; genus Streptococcus; species Streptococcus sanguinis_Z. The sequence continues at coordinate 1,152,924 of NZ_CP071413.1, read as the reverse complement.
ATGCATGGTCCGCATTGTCATCGGAACCTTAGCCTTACCGCCAAACATATAGCGCATTTTTGAGCCTTGCCCCAGAATGGCATCAAAGCAGAAACCGATAAAGTCATTGAACATCAGCTCCGGTACTGGCCGCAAGCCAGTCAGAGCCATTCCAACAGAAGCTGACACGTATCCGTGCTCAGAAATTGGAGTATCAATCACTCGCTCTCGTCCGTATTTTGGCATGAGTCCCTTGGTTACACCCATTACGCCGCCCCAAGCATCTTCGTTTTCTTCTTCCAAGTGCTTGACTGTTACACCGCCAGCAATATCTTCTCCCAGAAGGATTACGGTGTCATCTTTTGCCATTGCCTGATCCAGCGCTTCATTGATTGCTTTCATAAATAACAGTTGTCTAGCCATTTGATCAACCTCCTTCTATCAATCAGCAAATACATCTTCCAGCAGAGACTCGGAACGAGGAATTGGACTGTCTTGAGCAAATTTAATAGCTTCTTCCACATCCTTTCGAGACTCCTCTAATATGGCATCAAGTTCCTCTTCAGTCAAGAGGCCATGCTCGATAGCGTAGTCACGGAAGACATCTAGAGCATCCACATCAGCCCAGTCTTTTTCTTCACCTTCCAAAGCCTTATACTTCTGCTCATCCCCTTCAAAGTGACCATGATCGCGATATGTTACAGCTTCAATCAAGGTAGGTCCTTCACCTCTACGAGCCCGCTCTACAGCTTCCTTAGCTACTTGGTAGACAGCGAATAAATCCTTACCATTAACCCGAACGCCGGGCATATTATAAGCAGCCGCTCTCTCAGCAATGGTGCCAGACGCAGAAGAATACCATTGCGGTGTCGATTCTGCAAAGAGGTTGTTTTCATTGACAAAGATAACCGGCAGTTTCCAAATTGATGCCATATTGAGACATTCGTGGAAATTTCCTTCATTGGCTGCACCGTCACCGAAGAAGCAGACAGCTACACTGTCGGTTTTCAAGTACTTGTTGCGCATAGCAGCACCAGTTGCTAGACCAAAGCCTCCACCAACCATACCATTGGCACCGAGAATCCCCTTGTCCAAATCGGCGATGTGCATAGATCCGCCTTTTCCTTTTCCAAGTCCAGTCTCCTTGCCAAAAATTTCTGCCATCATTCCCTTTAAATCTCCGCCCTTAGCAACACAGTGACCGTGTCCCCGGTGAGTACTGGTAATATAGTCCTTGTCTGTCAGATTGGCACAGACGCCGGTAGCAATCGCTTCCTCTCCAGCATAAAGGTGAACAAAACCAGGAATCTGTCCTGCAGCAAAGAAACGCCGAGTATTTTCCTCAAAATTACGGATATCCCACATGGTTTTATACATGGTCTTGACTTTTTCTTTGGAAACCTGCTCTACTTCAACTTCAGTAGCATCATAGACTTTTAAATCTACTAGCTCTGATACAGCACTTTGGTTTCTTGTTTTGCTCAATTGTTGTGGTAAATTTTTATAATTTGACATATTTTTACCTCCTCATTAATCGTCCTGAACGAGTCTTTTAGCGACCTCTTGTATTAGTTCTGATGTGGTAGGATGGGCAAAAACTGTTTCAAGAACTTGATCCAGCGTTGCTTCAGCCTGCCTCAGCAAAATCAAATTCTGCAGAAGATCTGTACCGTTCGGACCAACGATGACTGCACCTAGTAGAAGATGATATTTCTTTTCTGAGATTAGCTTGACATAGCCCTCTGTCTCACCTATAGCAATTGCCCGCCCATTATAAGAGAAAGGCAGCTGTTGGACCAGAACATCATAGCCCGCCTGCTCAGCCTCTTCCTTGCTGAGACCAAAAGAAGCCACTTCAGGACTGGTATAGAGCGAGCGGGGAACACCGAGCGGATCAACTGCTTCTTCACCTCTCCGGCAGATAGCTCTCACAGCTTTTATCCCTTCTGCACTAGCAACGTGAGCCAGCATATAAGATTCCAAGAGATCACCGATAGCATAAACATGCTCTTTGGATGTTTCGTAGTATTGATCTACCTTGACAAAATTCCGTTCTGTCAAGGCTAATCCCATATCCTTTGCTAGCTCTAGATTTGGTTTGCGGCCAGTAGCGATTAAAAGATGGTCGAAAGCAACCTGCTCGTTCTCAAGTAAGACAGAATTAGCAGTTACTTCCTTTATCTGCGCTCCCTGATAAATCATCACCCCCATTTTCTTTAGTTTCTTTTGAATCACACGTCGCGCTTCTGCTTCTTCGGTCAAAAGAATTTCCGGCGCAACCTCAATAACAGTGACCTCAACACCTAGAGGAGCCATAGCGAAAGCTAGCTCAATTGCGATAACGCCACCTCCGATAATGACTAACTTCTCTGGAAGATCCCTCAAGTCAAAAAACGTATCCGTCGTTAGATAATCAATCTGTTCCAATCCCTTGATAGGAGGCACAAAAGGATAACTGCCAGTAGCCAAAATCACATCTTTGCCACTGATTTCTTTACCATTGACGGAGAAAGTTCGGTCTTTGACAAACTTGGCCTGCCCTTGGATATATTCAATACCTAAAGACTTAAAGCTAGCATGAATTCCAGATTGCAAACTGGCAATAACCTGATTCTTTCGGTCTACCAATTTCTCAAAATCAATCCTTTCAAGCTTGCTCTCAATGCCATAACGCCTAGCTTCCTCCATTGTCAGCAACCAATGACCGTGCTGGAGATAGGCCTTAGACGGTATACATCCTACATTCAGGCAGGTTCCGCCGATAGACTTCTTTTCTACTACGGCGACTTTCTTACCTAAACGAGCTGCTTTTTCAGCAGCCACATAACCACCCGGTCCAGCACCGATAATCAAAACATCATAAACAGACAAAACAGGCCTCCTTTCATAAAATGCAAAGGGTGCTCCAACAATCAAAATGATTGCTTTCGGCTATAGATACAAAAAGTATCTCATTATTTTTCGTATTCCTAAGACTCATTTCAAAATCTCAGGATAGAGTCTGCTCAGAAACTACGAACCCCCTTTCTGTATTTTTCTTCGCTTACAAATGGTAAGCGCTTACTTTTTAGAAGAAGCTTATACCAAATAATTAAACTCCAGTTGCCTATCCTTCAAACTGACTTGAACTGTCAGTTCAGTTGTTTCCTTATTTTCAACCAAATAACGAGCCAAAGGCGTCTCTAGATAGCGCATAATGCTTCTTTGAATAGGACGAGCACCAAACTCCGGCTGGTAGCCATTCTGGGCTAAAAAAGCGTAAACTTCTTCGCTCAGATGAAGCTGAATCTTCTGATGTTTCAACCTTTCCTGAAGTTGCTGGACCATAATTTTTACGATATTGATCATATCTTCTGCCCTTAGAGGGTTGAAAATAACCGTCTCGTCAATCCGATTTAAAAACTCTGGTCTAAAGCTATGTTGCAGCAAGGACAGAACTTCTTCCTGCGTTTCAGCAGTCAGTCCCTGTTCACTTTTGAGACTTTCCAAAATCTGCTGGGAGCCAATATTGCTTGTCATAATCAAAATAGTATTTTTAAAGTCAATAGTACGCCCTTTCGAATCTGTCAAGCGTCCTTCGTCCAAGACTTGCAGCAGGGTGTTGAATACATCCGGATGGGCTTTTTCAATCTCATCCAGCAAGACAATTGAATAAAGCCTCCTACGAACAGCTTCTGTCAGCTGTCCTCCCTCTTCAAATCCGACGTAACCTGGCGGCGGACCAACTAAACGAGCTACGGCATGTTTTTCCATGTACTCAGACATATCCAGCCGGACCATTTCCAGCTCATTACCAAACAGCCGCTCAGCAAGGGATTTTGCCAGAGCAGTCTTCCCGACTCCAGTTGGCCCCAGAAAGAGAAAGGACCCAATAGGACGCTTTGGATTTTGAATTCCTGCTCTCGAGCGCAAAATAGCCTCCGAAACCTTTTGAACAGCTTGGTCTTGCCCTACAATTCTCTGGCGCAGGAGCTTGTCTAGATTTAGAAGGTGTTCGCGCTCATTGTCCATGATTCCCTGCACTTTGATTCCCGTTATACGCTCTACTATACTAGCTATATCTTCACGACTGACGTCTGGTCGTTCAGTTTGCGCTTGACCTAGCTGGATTTTCTTAACAGCACACGCCTCATCAATCAAGTCCAGTGCCTTATCAGGCAAATAACGATCTGACAGATAACGAATTGAAAGACTGATTGCTGCCTGCAAAGCTTCGTCCGTCAGCCTAACTCCGTGAAAGTCCTGATAATTTTCCCGCAGTCCTTGCAGAATTGTCAATGCTTTATCTTGATCGGGCTCCTCAACGCGAACCCGCTGGAAACGCCCCTCCAAAGCTTGATCTAGCTCGAAGCTTTCCCGATAAGCAGCAAAAGTCGTTGTACCAATGATATTAATCTGTCCCTGAGCCAAGAGTGGCTTTAAAAGATTGCCTGCATCAAGAGAGCCCTCCGTCCGCCCTGCTGTCACGATTTGGTGAATATCCTCAATGTAAAGAATAATCTTCCCCTTAGCAGCCAGCACCTCATCCAAAACAGCCTTGAAGCGCTCTTCAAACTCTCCTCTATATTTAGTTCCAGCAATCAATCCGCCTAGATTTAACTTAAAAACTTCCTTGCCCAATAAATGTTCCGGAACGTCATCAGCAAGCAATCTGCCAACAACCCCCTCTATCACTTTGGATTTTCCAACGCCTGGAAAACCTAGGAGAATGGCATTGCTTTTCTCTTTCCTACACAGCACACGGATAATATCGTCAATTTCGTCTTTTCGACTAATTACTTGTCTACCGGTCTGGTCAGCCAGCCACTGATTAAAGTTAGTTGCATATTTGCTCAAGGCTTGATAGCGACTCTCCTGACTTGGAGAGATTGCTCGTTTGCCTTGGCGAACCTTATTCAACTTTGCCGCAACTAGCTCCTTATCAATTCCTGCCTGTTTCAAAAAGACAGTTATCGGATTTCGCTGCTGATGAAATAGACTGAGAATCAGGTGCTCTACTGTTACCACCTCGTCCCTCAGTTCCGCCCTTTCAGCCTCTGCATCATCCAAAAGATTCTTGAGACGTTGACTATACTGACGTCCGTAGCGGTTCGTATCCGTATGTGAAAATACAGGAATCTTGGCTAGTTCCTGATTGATGACGCTAATAAATTCATTAATATCAAGTTCCAGACCGGTATAGAATTCCAAGGCAAAGGCCTGAGGCTGGGTCAGCACTGTCCAAACATGCGGAATGTCCACTTGATAATTGTGTTTTTGAATAGCTAATTCCTTTGCAGCATTTAATACTTCTTGCAAAAGATTGGTATAGTGTTCGGTCATATAGTTTCCTCGCTTTTCTACTGAAAACCAAAGTCAACTGCAAACAATATTTTAAAAATTAACCTATTTTAACAAAAACTTAACTTGATAACCTTATGTTTATTATATCATTTTCACAATCAATATACTAGAAAAAATGTAAGCGTTTTTCGTGTTTTAATCTAATTTTAACAAAAGATTGTGAAAAAAAGAGCACTAATTTATCCTAAAGGGACAAACCAACACTCTTTAATTTGTAATATTTTTAGCCAAACGATTAAGCCGCCACTGAAAGAGAATGCCGCTCGTCACCAAGCTGGCAATGAGACCAATCCAATATCCATAAGGGCCTAAACTAGTAAAATGATCTAAGAAGAGTCCCAGGGGCAGCGAAACTCCCCAATAAGCAATCAAACCCAAGTAAAATGGCACTTGAGTATCCTTGTATCCCCGAAGAATGCCCTGCAAAGGAGCCGCAAAAGTATCTGCCAACTGGAAAAAGAGGCTGTAGGTCAGAAAAACAGATGTCATACGGATAAACTCGGTATCCGAACCATAGAGAGCAGCCACTCGGTCGCGGAAGATATAGAGAAAGAGGAAAGTAAATCCAGCAATTCCCAAGGCCGTCAGCCGCCCAAGTTTACAGAATTTCTTAACATCGTCAGGACGATTGGCTCCAATTTCATAAGAAACAATGATGGACATTGAGGTTGAAATACTCATAGGAAAGGCATACATTAAGTTTGAAAAATTCATGGCCGCCTGATGGCTGGCAATGATTAGTGACGAAAACTTAGCCATGATCAGGCCAACAACAGAGAAAATCACAACTTCTGCAAAAAACGTTCCGCCAATAGGCAGTCCAAGTCGAATGCCTTCGATTAAGCCTTTTTTGTCTAGCGGTCGAATCTTCCATAGCTCATAGGCTCGAACTTTTGGATGTTTGACTGCTACTAACAAGGATATGAGGAGTAAAACCCAATAAGCCAAAGAAGTCCCAAGTCCAGCTCCAGCTCCTCCCATTTCCAGAAAGCCAAATGCTCCGTAGATTAGGGCATAATTAAAAGTGCCATTCAAAGGTAAAAGTAAGAGCATGAGATACATGGAAAGCTTGGTCAACCCTAGAGCATCAAACAGAGAACGAATGGTGCTAAAGAGCAAAAGAGGGATAATGCCGAGCGCTAGATACCAAAGATAGTTCTTTGCCACTTCTTCTACCAAAGGCTCTAGACCAAGGTGAGACAAAACTAGAGGAGCGCCCACAAATACCAAGGCAAATAAAATTAGCGATAGCCCCAAAGAAAGATAAATAAACTGATAAAAATCAGAAGCAATCTTTTCTTTTTTCCCCTGCCCTAAATGGTGCCCGATTATGGGTACCAAGGCAGACACAATCCCTATCAATAGGTCGAAAAATGGAATCCAAAGACTAGTTGCCATAGAAACACCAGCCAGATGCAAGGTGTCATACTGACCAGTCATGGTCGTATCAACAAATGAAGCAGAAAAATTGGCCAGTTGGTAGATCAAAATTGGCAAAAAAATAGAAATAAAGAGCCGCATCCGCTGATTTAAATTATGAGTTTGGTGCATAGAAATCCCTCAAAAACTTTTTCTACCCAAGTAAAATCAATGAGCTTAGATTTTAGAATATCAACTATCTTTACTATACTATAAGCCAGACAGATAGTCAAAAGGAAAAGGAAATTATATATCTGCCTCGGTGAAGACAATCTGCCCTTTATCAAATCCTGCGATTCGCGCCAAAGAAAGGACACGATAACCAGCAGTTTCCAAAAGTTGACGGCCACCCTGAAACGATTTTTCAATGACAATGCCAACTGCCTCAACCTGGGCTCCTGCTTGCTCAATAATGGTGATCAATCCCTTGGCTGCCTGACCATTCGCCAAAAAATCGTCAATAATCAGCACTTTATCATCAGAGTTGAGAAATTTCCCAGCAATCGAAACGGTCGAAGTCACTTGCTTGGTAAAAGAATAAACTTCAGCCGTCAAAATCCCTTCTGTCATCGTGATGTTTTTGGCCTTCTTAGCGAAAATCATTGGTAGACCCAGTGCCTCTGCTACGTAGACAGCCGGAGCAATACCAGAAGCCTCGATGGTCACTACCTTGGTAATTCCTGCATCCTTTACCGCCTCCGCAAAGACCTGGCCAATCTCTTTCATCAGAGAAAAATCAACCTGATGGGTCAGAAAAGAGTCAACTTTCAGGATATTTTTACCTAACACTTGTCCATCTTGGAAAATGCGTTCTTCCAATTTTTTCATTTTTACTCCTTATCACAAGCTATACTTGATGCTAGAAGAAAAACACGGCTATCCGTGCTTTTCCTTTACTCTTTTTCATTTTTATTCTCGGTCTTGTCTTCTGCTCCAGCGTGATTGACTGCTTTTTTGAATTCTGAAAACATTTTACCGATAGATTGCCCCAGTTCGGGCAGGCGTTTTGGTCCGAAAATAAGCAGGGCTCCCAGAACAATAATGATTACCCCAGGTACTCCGATATCTTTTAAAAGTCCCATTAATTTCTCCTCGTTGATTTTCTTTGATAAATGATGCGACTGAGCAAGATGCTGACTTCATAGAGCAAAATCAAAGGTATTGTCATAGACAAATCGCTGATAAAGTCGGCCGGTGTCAGGACAACAGCTAAAACCAGCAAAACGAAGTAAGCGTATCGTCTATATTTTACCAAAAATTTCGGATTGAGCAAACCGATAGAAGTCAGAAAGGACACAAGAACTGGCAGCTCAAAAAGGCAAGCGATCGGAATAGTGGTATGAAAGACGAAACTAATATAATTCTGTGCTGTCAGCCGAGTCTCAAAGAGACCCTCACCCAGCGACAGCAAAACCTGTAAAATAGCCGGAGTCACAAAGTAAAAGCCGAAAGCCAGCCCCAAAACAAAACAGATAAAGGTAGCCGGGATATAAGCGAAAACGGCTCGTGCTTCATTGGCTCGCAAAGCTGGTCGGACAAACTCCCAGACCTGATAAACCAAAAAAGGCAAGGTCAGGGAAAAAGCGACCAGACTAGCCAGACTGATATAAATCCAAAGGATATCATCCGGCCCCAGCACCAGCAGCTTCTGCTCAAAATTACTAGTCAGCCATCGATAAATATCAGCCGAAAAAAGCAAGCTGACCAGAAAAACCACGAAGAAGCAAGCCAATACCGCTAAAAAACGCCGTCTGAACTCAATCAAATGCTCAATAATTGTCTGCTCTTTTTTATCCATGCTGCCGCTCGCTTTTCAGATTTTTAAAGCTTACATAGACCACCAGCAGGATAAAGAGCACCTGACTGACGACCACTTCCAGGCTTGGATAAATCCCCATCCAGTCTACTGTCACAAAACCATTGATTAGGTGAGTCGGTAGGATATTGGTCAGCTGAAGGGCATGAATGCTGACACCCAGCATCTTAAAGGCCAAGGCGTAGATTAGCCAGGTCAGCCAGAAGAAAATGCTGTGTGGCTTGAGAAGACCAGAAGCCTTGCTCATGATAAAGGCAAACAAAACCAAGACCAGAAGAGCCAAGCCGATTCCCAAAAGGAAATCAGTCATAGTGATGCGTGGCAGAATTCCTACATAAAAGAGGATGGTCTCAGCTCCTTCACGAAAAACTGCCAGAAAGCTAAGAGCAAACATGGAAAGAAAACTGCCTGTGGCTGTTACAGCCTTCATTTGGCTTTCCATAAAGTCATTCCATTTTTCGATAGATGACTTGCTATGTAGCCAGATACCAACCAATATCATCATGGCGACAGCGAAAATACCCACTGCACCCTCGATAATCTCACGATTGGATCCAGAAGCAACTGCCGGGAAAAGAAACTGCAACAAAGCCGCAATCACAGCACTGGCTAGAACCCCACTCGCTGCGCCGACATAGACCCATTTGAGTCCTTTTTTCATCTTGGAGGCTTTCAGAGTCGTTATCAAAGCCATGATGATCAAGAGTGCTTCTACACCCTCACGCAGCAAAATCAGCATAGCATCAAAGAAATGATAGGAAGCTGTCGTGTCAATCTGGGACAGCTCACTAATCAAGGATTCTAGCTGCTTTTGATACTTCTCTTCGCTCCCCTTGACCATAATAACAGGTGTCTGACTCTCAACCTTGGTATAAAGCGAAGGATTATTGACGCTGACATCTCCTTCTATCGTTGGCCAAATGGTGATGAATTCTTTTATCTTAGCAGCAGCCTTTTTATCCTCTCCACTTTGGAAGAGACTCAAAGCCTCTTCTAGGAGCTTAATTCCATCTTTCAGCGTCAGATTTCCAGCAGCTTCTTGGACTTTCTCACCTTTGACAAAATTATCAATGGCGGCCTTCAAATCATCAAAAGAAGACTGAATCATGTCAAAGTCAGTAGGCTCCGTCTCAATGGCACTGCGCAGAAATGAAATGGCTGTTTCTACCTTGCCGTAATGGGCTGTGCTGTTGTCTCGCACTACGCTTTCATTGGTGGTCCAGGTGCTATTCATCTTCTTGTATGCTTCTCTTGTCGCTTCTAAATCCTTAGCGCTAATAGCCTTTTGTAGATTTTCAAATTTTGGCTCTAGCTTACTGAGAAGCTTCTTTTTCTCAGCCTCTAAGTCGACTGGATTCTGCTCTTTCTCAAATTTCAAGAGGGCCGAAGAGATTTGTGTCAGCTTCTCCTCCGTCACCTGACCCGATAAGTCTAGTGCCTTGCTTACCTCTTGTCCCGCTGCAGAGTCGTGATTAGCCACCCTTTCAAAGTCAGTCTTGATTTCTTCGACCAGCTGCTTGGCTTTTTCCTGGTCCTTCTGCTTGACTGCAGTGCTGGCATCAGTGATTTTGACGAATAAACTGCTGTAGCTCTCGTCCGCTAAAACCGGCTTAGCTAAAAAGACAAGCAAAAGCCCCAAGACAAGTAAGCTTTTATTCAAATAATTTTTGACCAAGGTATTCTCCTTTTTTCACTCCACCAAAGCAAGCAAACAAACCACTGCCAATATGCGTGACGTATTCATTCATCTTATCTTGAGCGCCTAGATTAGTTAGAACTTTGACAAAGCTGTCTGGATCTTTTTGGAAGGAAAGAAAGAGTAAGCCTGTGTCGAACTGACCAGTACTTTCATCAATCCCATCTGAGTACGAGTAAGACCGGCGATATATGGGCTTATCAACCTCCTTGGCCAGACGGACGTGTGAATCCTCTGGCAGCAATTTCAAGTCAACCTCATCAAACTCGTCTTTCTTGCCAAAAGGCGCTCCGCTATCTTTATAGCGGCCGAAAGTGTTTTCCTGCTCCTGCAGATTGGTTCGGTCCCAGGTCTCAAGGAACATCTGGATTCGGCGGACAGCCATGTAAGAGCCCCCCTGCATCCAGTCCTTGCTATCGCACCAAATGACCTTGTCGAAGTCTTTTTCCTTGGTCACATTGGCTGTGCCGTCCTTAAATCCAAAGAGATTACGAGGCGTTGACATCCGGTCTCCGATAGCAGCAAAGCCTGACTGACTCCACCTCATAGTGATGGCATTTCTCCCCTTGCGGACCAGATTGCGGACCGCATGAAAGGCCACCTGCTCATCATCCGCGCAGGCCTGGATGACAATATCGCCACCTGTATATTTTTCTTTAAGCTGCTCCTTTGGAAAAGGAGGCAAATCCCGAAAAGCCTTAGGTCGTTTGTCTGACAAGCCCATTTTTTTCAGAAAAGAGGCTGAGACACCAAAGGTCAAGGTCAGTCGATAAGGGTTGAGACCAACAGTTTCTCCAGTATCCGTTGGCGGCAAAAGAGCATTAGAATTATCTTTTTTGACCAATTCTCCATCTACTAGCTTCTCGCTGTAGGCCGTCCAGTCCTTAAAGAGCTGGATAATGGACTCCCTATCTGTCGTATGCAAATCCAACACGACAAAGTAGATATTCTTCTGCATCGGAGTTGTGATACCCGCCTGATGCTCTCCATAAAAGCTGATTTCTTCCTCACCGTCAGCGAATTTCTTATCTTCCTTGGCCTGATTAGCGAAAAAAGCAGATGCACCAGAGACACCCAGTGCAAGACCAGCGCCTCCAATCCCTGCTTTTTTAAGAAATTCACGACGATCCATCTTTTTATTAAACCATTTTTCGTCGTTTGTCATATGATTACTCTCCGTTTAGAATGACTCCCATTTGCGAAAGAGGCTCACCCAGTTTGGTCACTGCTTCTGCCAGTTCCTTGGTGTCTTCTTTTGTCAATTCTGTATAGAGCTTGTAGTTTTCCGAGTCAGTCATGTGCTTGTCCAAGAGACCGTTGACATTTTTAAACTCAAGTTCCAAGGTTTTGACGAGTTTCTCGTCCTTATCCTTAATCAATGGCTTAAAGAGCTCAAAAATCTTTTCTGCTCCTTCAATATTCGCACGGAAATCATAGAGATCTGTATGGGAGAATACTTCTTCCTCACCTGTAATCTTGCTGGTCGCTACTTCATTGAGCAAGTCAACAGCACCTGTCAGCATCATATCTGGCGTCACTTCAACTGTTGCGATTTTAGCTTTTAGATCCTTAATATCGTTGACCAGCTGATCGGCATAGCTTTCCGTTCCCTTGGTCGTATTTTGCTCCCACATGATTTTTTCAATGCGGTGGAAACCAGACCAGCCTTCTTCGGTCTTGTTTTCGTCCACATAGTCAACCAGGCGGAAGTCAATTTTAACATCTGATTCACCAAAGCTCTCAGCAATCGGCTCCGAGCGCTCGTAGGCCATCCGGATAAGCGGATATTGCTTTTTAGCCTCATCAAGCTTGCCTTCTTTAAGGGTGTCACGAAACTTCTCCGTATCTGTCAGGAGCTGATCGATTTGTCCTTGGACAAAAGATTTGTAATCCGCTGTCGCCTTGTCCAATTCTTTCTGATTGACAGCCGTTTGGCTGCTAGATGTTTGACTGCTTGAACCAGTCTTGTTTGTAGAATTGTTGGCTGCACAGCCAGTCAGTAAAATTGCCGTTGAAAATAGGACGATGCCAAGTTTTTTCATGGTGACTCCTTTATTTTCTCTCTGATATGAGATTATTTCCTGTAAATTATACCAGTTTTTCTCTCATATTTCAAGAAATTGTCTGACAATTTAATCAAAAACTATATATTAAGACCATTAAAGCAGCTCTTCTTTGATTTTTCCGATTTCCGTCTTTTTCAGCACTAAGTAAATCGTATCACCCAGATAGAGGCGAGTGCTGCCATTGACCGTTTGAGTCTTTCCCTTGTGGACATTCATGGTAATCAAGACCCCCTCAGGCAAGTTTAGCTCATGCACCTGCCGACCAGCGATCTTTTCAGAAACAGGGATTTCAATTAAAGTAGTATCTCCCTGGTCCTCGATACTGTCTGGCAACATTTTTTCCAGCATGGCTTCATAGACTGGCGCTCCTTTTAGCAGATCCATGATAATGTAAGCAGTCAGAGTGACCAGTCCCAGCGGCATGAGATTACGGATGTCGCCGACCATCTCTGTGACCAGAATAATAGCTGTCAGAGGAGCCTTGGAAATGGCTCCAAAATAACCACTCATGCCCAGAATAATGAAAATCGGAAATTGCTCCTGAGAAATCAAACCCAGCTGCAGACAGACTGCACCCATTGCTCCACCAAGAAGTGAACCCAAAGCTAGAATGGGCAGGAAAATACCGCCCGGCAGCCCACTGCCGTAACTTAACATACTCCAGACAAAACGCAGAGCAAAAAACAAGAGCAAGGTTCCCACAGTGTAATGACCAGCAGTCAAAGATAAAATCAATTGATTGCCCCCGCCTAGCAAGTGAGGAAGGAAATAACCAATCGGAAGAATCAAGACAAAGGCCAGAATAGGATAATAGGCTTCTGAAATCCTAAACAAGCGCCCCAAAAACTGATAAACCAGCTGAATATTCAAAATGACTTTCTCATAAATAAAGCCTGAAAAGCCCAGCAGCAAGCCCATTACTAAGTAAATCCAATACTGCTCCAGTCTCATGACCGGGATATTATCCGGCATGTCCAGTACTGGTGTTAGACCAAACATTGAGAGCGAGATAAAGTTAGCAACTAGACTGGCTGCCAGCGTAGAAACCCAGAAAAAGCGTGAAAAATGACGGTAAACTTCTTCTACTACGAAAAGCAGTCCTGCGATTGGTGCATTAAAAGCTGCTGCTAAGCCCGCTGCTGCACCGCTAGCAATGAGCGCTCTCTCCTCAGCGGCACTCAAATTCAGAAATTTAGAGACGCCTTTGCCGCTCATGGCGCCCAGCTGAATACTTGGTCCTTCTCGCCCCAGCATCAGGCCGCTGGAAATGGCTAAAATCCCCAATACAAACTTCTTCCAGAGAACACTCCCCCAAGAAAGCGACACCAGACCCTTCAGCTCTGCTTCAACCTGCGGAATCCCTGACCCCTTGATATTTTTCTCCGACTTTACCAAGCGAGCGTTGAGCAAGACAATGAAACAATAAAGCAATACCAAGGACAGTAACCAAAGCAAAGACTGCTGACTCCTATGGTAGACATCCTGCACTAAATGAAAGATTTTTTCAATCAGAAATCGAAAAATCCCCACTACTAGTCCAGCTAAAATCCCAACTAAAACACCTCGCAAAACCTGGGAAATAATCGAATGAGTTGTGAAATTAAATTCTCTCTTGATATCGTCCTCTTGCGAGATAGACTCTTTTGCCATTCCCAATCTCCTCTAAATTGTTACTTTACCACTATTCTAGCACAAAGCAGGCCTGATAAACAGATGAAATATAAATTTCTTCTTTCACTTTTCTTTTTACAGGCTCTACAAAAAAGTCTGGAAATTATTCCAGACTCATTTTCTTATTTTGCTTTCAAAGCTGCTTGAGTAATGTAGTTGTATGGTTTGTTGAAGTGTGGCAAGAAGAAAAGATCCAGCAAGGCCAGTTTATCAATTGTAACCTTTTCCTGAATGGCCAATGAGAACATGTGAATACCCATAGACATATCTTCTCTAGAAACCATCTGAGCTCCAAGAACTACACGCGTGTCCTTATCATAGACAATCTTAATTGTAACATCATGATGCTCAACTTTTTCAAGGAAAGTTGGTTTTTGAGTGTCTTTAAACTCAACTACAGCTGGGCTGTAACCAAAGCGTTTTGCTTTTTCTTCTGTCAGACCAGTTGAAACCATCTTCAAACCAAAGATTTCAATACCGTTAGAACCTTGGACTCCGTTTGATTCCAATTCATGTCCGCAAGCATTATGAGCTGCTACGATACCAGAGCGCAGGGCGTTAGAAGCCAAAGCGATGTAGTTTGTATCATTGATAGAGTTATCGTAGACAGTCGCACAGTCACCGATTGCATAAACATCTTTGATGCTAGTTTCTTGTTTCTTATCCACCAAGAAAGCACCATTGCGGAATGTTTCCAACTTGCCAGCGCCAAGACCAGTGTTTGGTCGGAAACCAACCGCCAGAACAACCATATCTACATCATAGCTAGCCTTATCTGTTACAATGCGTTCTACCTTGCTTTCACCTTCAATAGCCTGAACAGTTTGACCAAAGGCTAATTGAACACCATTATCTTCAAGATTTTGACGCATCATTTCAGACAAGTCGTGGTCATAGTAACCCGCCAAGCAAGTATCCACAACGTCGATCAGAATCACTTCTTTACCAAGGCGTTTGAAGGCTTCTGCCAACTCAACCCCAATGTAGCCAGCACCTACTACTGCCACACGTTCGATATGTTTGCTCTTGTCTTGCAATTTTTCAATAACATCTGCAGCATTTTGATACAATTTAACAAACTGCAGATTTTCCAAGGTTGACTTAAATTCCCGACTGTTAGGATCCATTTCAGCACCTTTAATCGGAGGCAGAATTGGCTGAGAACCTGTTGCCAAAATCAATTTGTCATATGACTCTACATGCTCTTTACCGTCTACAATAGCTGTAACTTTTTTCGCATCATAATCAATTGACTCAACTGGTGAATTCATATAAACTTTTGCGCCTTTTGCTTCAAAAGTTTCTTTATCTGCATAAAAAAGTCCATCTGGCTTGCTGATTTGCTGTCCAATCCAAAGGGCCATTCCGCATGCCAAGAATGAAATGTTTGAGTTTTGGTCAAAAATAACTACTTCGTTTTCTGCACCATAATTGTCCAACATTGTATTAATACACGCTGTACCTGCGTGGTTTGCACCAACTACAACGATTTTACTCATAAGAATAGTCCTACCTTAATTTATAATTTACTAGAACAGTATATCATCTCCTGTGAGCGTTTACAAGAAATTTGCTCGAAATTTTCAAAAATTCTTATACTGCTAAAAAGCTATACCACCGCTGTCTAATCGCTTCGAAAATACAGCTTTGTGCGAAAGTTAATTTTCTGAAAATATAACAATTTTAAGATTGTGAAACCGGTATCTTTTTGATATAATAAGGTAAGAGAGGTTAATTTTAGAAAGGTTGTGATAATGTGGACTTCGCTTCTCGCTCACTCCATTTGATGGGGAGTACGATTTGTATCTCTCTCTATCATGAGCGAGCGGAAATACTCTTAGATGAGGCGATCCAACTGCTTCATCTCTATAAAAATCGCTTCAGTGCCAATGATGAAGACTCTGAACTTATGACTATCAATCATCTGGCAGGAATTGAAAGCGTCTCAGTTCACCCAGAACTTTTTGAGCTGATTGAGCTGGGGAAATATCACAGCCTAGCAGAAGGCAGCCACTTAAATATCACGATTGGCCCTCTCGTCCAGACCTGGCGGATAGGATTTTCAGACGCCCGTCTCCCAAGTAAGGAGGAGATTCAGCATGCTCTGTGCTTGACTGACCCAAACTTACTTGAGTTGAATCCAGAAGATTGTAGTGTCTTTTTGACTAAGAAAGGCATGAAGCTGGATTTAGGTGCCTTGGCTAAAGGTTATATCGCTGATAAGATTAAGGACTATTTGCTTAGTCAGGGAGTGACCTCTGCTCTTATCAATCTCGGTGGCAATGTCCTGACGATTGGGCAAAATGCAGTCAGCCAGCGTGCCTGGCGAATTGGCATCCAAAATCCCAAGCATCCTCGTGGCAATCACTCAGCTATACTAGCGGTCACCAATCAGTCAGTGGTCACATCAGGAATCTACGAGCGAACCCTTACAGTTGAAGGGCGGAACTACCATCACATTCTGGATCGCAAAACAGGCTATCCTATCGAGAATCAATTGGCTAGTCTGACCATTGTTTCAGACAAGTCGGTAGATGGTGAAATCTGGACAACCCGTCTATTTGGTGAAAGTCCGACATCAATTCTGTCCCAGATTGAACAGCAAGAAGGGATTGAAGCATTGATTATCACCCAAGACAGTCAGCTCTTCTGTAGCTCAGGCCTTTTAGAGCAGATAATTCCTGCATCTTAATTCAAAAGTGATGAATTTGCTGCCACACTAAGCGGTACCTCTATCGCTCTAGCTTTTATAACTAATGCCCATTTAAAAACGCCCTCTCTTTCTTCTGGTTTTACTTGCCTAAAGAAAAATAAATGCACTTACGAGGGATTTGTATCTTAATTTCAGAAAGGAAATTTTATGTTAAAACTTATTGCAATTGTTGGAACAAATTCTAAACGTTCTACAAACCGGCAACTTCTTCAATATATGTCTAAGCACTTTGCTGATAAGGCTGAAATCGAGCTGGTAGAGATTAAAGATATTCCAATGTTTAATAAACCTGCTGACAGAAACGTGCCTGAATTGGTATCAGAAATTGCCGAAAAAATCGATGCAGCAGACGGCGTACTTATCGGTACACCTGAATACGACCATTCTATCCCAGCTGTGCTTATGAATGCTCTGGCTTGGCTTTCTTATGGTATCTATCCACTGCTGAACAAGCCAGTCATGATCACTGGTGCTTCTTATGGTACACTTGGCTCCTCTCGTGCCCAATTGCAGCTCCGTCAAATTTTGAACGCTCCAGAAATCAAGGCAACTGTTCTTCCAGATGAGTTCTTGCTTTCGCATTCCCTTCAAGCTTTTGACCAAAGCGGAGACTTGGTAGATCTTGATGTTGTCAAAAAATTGGATGCTATCTTTGATGACTTCCGTATCTTTGTCAAAATCACTGAAAAATTGCGCAACGCACAAGAATTGCTTCGCAAAGATGCTGAAGAATTCAACTGGGAAAAATTGTAAGATAGGAGACCGAAAGAATGAAATTTGTTGGAATTGTAGGATCAAACTACGAACAGTCATATAACCGAAAATTATTGGAATTCATCCGCCGTCAGTTCAAAATTAAATTTGAATTGGAAGTCTTAGAAATTGATGAAGTCCCAATGTTTAATCAGGATGAAAAATGGGATGAAAGCTTCCAGTTGCGTTATTTGTATAACAAAATCACACGTGCAGACGGTGTCATCATCGCAACTCCTGAGCACAATCATACTATCAGCGCTCCTTTGAAGAGCGTCTTAGAATGGCTCTCTTACGAGGTTCATCCTTTCGAAAACAAGCCTGTCATGATTGTTGGTGCATCATACTACGACCAAGGAACATCTCGCGCTCAAGTTCACCTGCGTAAAATCCTAGACGCACCTGGTGTCAATGCTTACACTCTTCCAGGCAATGAGTTCTTGCTGGGCAAAGCCAAGGAAGCTTTTGACAATGATGGTAATATCACCAACGAAGGAACTGTGAATTTCCTTGAAACATGCTTAGATAACTTTATCAAATATGTAGAGGTCGTTTCAAAATTGAAAAAACCAAAACCAATTGAACCTGAAGACTTAGACTGCGGAAAACCAATCGCTACGACAATTACAGAAGTTGATCCAGATGATCCAGAATGGGTAGAAAAAGTCGCTGAAATCACTGGAGCTGTTTCTGGTGATACTTATGTCAAACTTGACCATGGTATCTTGACAGTTAACCAGATTGATATGTTCTTAAAAGCTATGCCATTTGAATTGACATACGCTGACGATAACAACCAATTCCTCTACTACAACAACGCCCACCAAGACCCAGACACCATGTTTGCCAAACGTGTGCCACCTCAATCAGGTAGCCGCATGTCAACTGTTCATGGTTCTCTTCCACCAGCTCGGATGAAGAATGTAGAGTGGGTTATTGGAACACTTCGCAACGGAAACCAAGAATACGTACGTACTATCGTCCCTGGTTCGCCTGCAGGCGTTATCAATACTCACAACTATCAAGCAATGTACTATCCTGACGGATCATACGCAGGTATCAATGAAATCGTCTTTAATTTCCAACCATGGCTCGACTGGTACTTAAAAGAAACTGGTCAACGTTTGGTTGGAGGCAGCGGACCATTTGCTCCTGCCGGAGGTCATGGAGACGCAGACGCTACTTCTGGTGCTTCTGATGCTGGAGGCGATGGAGGTCATGGAGACGGAGGAGCCGATGCGACATCAGGTGCTAGCGCTTAATTACTTTACAAACTAAAAAAGAATGGATGATAAGTCCATTCTTTTTTGCTTTATTTCATTTCTTTGAAAGCTGCTTCTGCATCAGCATTACTGATAGCGCCAAACTGGATTTTACCGATTTTCCCTTGACTGTCAATGAGGATTTCAGTTGGGATGCTACGAATCTGATAGGCTTGGAAAATTTCACCTGAAGTGTCAAATAGAACTGGTACATCTTTATAACCTTGTTCTTGAAACCATTTTGGGAATTCCTCGACAGACTTCTCTCCTTGGAGGCCTGGTGCTACAACTGTCAAGATTTCAAAATCACGATCCGTTTTACCAGCTAATTCGACCAATTCCGGCATACTCTTCTTACAAGGTCCACACCAAGAAGCCCAGAATTTTAGATAAACCTTCTTGCCTTTATAGTCAGAAAGTTTGACTGTTTTTCCATCCATAGATTGCAGAGTAAAGTCAGGCGCCTCTTGACTGACAGCTGCTTGAGTGACTGCGCTTGTCTGAGCTGTCTCACTAGACGAACTGCTGGTTGTGGGCATAGTCATAGGCTTCTCTTCCTGTTCCGAGCAAGCTGCCAAAAAGGCTACAGCTGACACAGTTGCTAATAACGTAACGAATTTTTTCATATTTA
This sequence comes from Streptococcus sanguinis, assembly GCF_050220005.1. Lineage (GTDB taxonomy): Bacteria > Bacillota > Bacilli > Lactobacillales > Streptococcaceae > Streptococcus > Streptococcus sanguinis_Z. The sequence goes on along the minus strand of NZ_CP071413.1, from coordinate 1,133,575 downwards.
TTTCTCCTTTTATCCAAAAAGTCCCGACAGGGCGTTGAGCTGTCCTAGCATCAGCAGAATTCCCATCAGAATAATCAGGGCTCCGCCAATTTTCTTCATCAGGCCCATATAAGGCTTGATTTTATTAAAATACTGCATAACAAAGCTAGATGCCAAAGCTAAGATTAAGAAAGGCAGGGCCATTCCTAAGGTGTAAATCAAGGTCAAAATTGCTCCCTGAAAAGCACCATTCCCACCTGAAGCTGCTAAGGCTAAGACTGAGCTGAGAATCGGACCAATGCAAGGAGTCCAGCCGAAGCTAAAGGTAATCCCCAGTAAGAATGCAGACCAAAAATGATGCTTCTGACCGTTCTTTTTGAAAGTCAAGCTCTTTTGAATCTGTAGCTGGCGAATATTAATAAGCTCCATCTGATGCAGACCTAGCAGAATGATGAGGCCGCCCATCACATAACGAAAGGTCGAACTGTAAATAATAGTACCTAGAAAACCTGCTCCAAAGCCTAGCAAAAAGAAGACTGTCGAGATACCTGCAATGAAAAAAAGTGTTCTAACCATTCCCTGCCAAGCAAGCTCCCGGCCGAATACTTTCAGGGGCTTGACCTCCTTGTCATCCAGCAAAATACCAATATAAACCGGCAATAATGGAAAAATACAAGGGGAAAAGAAGGATAAAATACCTGCTAAAAAAACTGAAACAAAAAATAAAGGCGACTCCATTTACTCTCCTCTAACTCCTTACCTAGAATATACATTCATTTATCATTATAAATGAATCTTATAGATTTTTCACAAATCTGCTACGGTAATTTTCTGGCAAGCGTGATGAGAGTAGAAAGAGAGAAAAATTCGCTTGATGAACAGCAAAACCAGTGCATTTTTTCAAACAGTAAAAAGCCGGAGAAAATTCTACCGGCTTGAATATTTTAAAACTTAATAGACCTAATCATCTGTAACTAGCGGCAAATAAAGACTAATCTGGGTAAATATATCTGGTTCGGACTGGATTTCCATATGGTAGTCGTCTCCGAACTGCAATCTCAAGCGTTGATTGATATTTTTTAGACCAACACCACCTAAGCGAAGGAGAGTCTTGTCCGTAGAGTCGCGGAGTTCAAAGCCACGGCCGTTATCATAGATAGACAGTATCAGATGCCCCTCTTCCGCTGCTGCTGTAACGCGAATCATGCCTTGTCTGTCAATTTCCTTGATGCCGTGGTAGATGGCATTTTCAACCAAAGGCTGAAGTACCAGCTTGGGCAGTTTATAATCAGCTATAGATTCATCCTCTTCAATCTCATATTGGAGCTTGTCACCATAGCGCTGCTTCTGGATAAAAAGATACTGACGAACGTGATCAATCTCATCTTTGAGAGCAATCTGTTCATGCCCTTGATTAAGCGCCAAACGGAAATATTGAGCGAGTGATTTCGTTACCTCAACAACACGCTTGCTGTCATTAAACTCAGCCATCCAGACAATCGTATCTAAGGTATTATAAAGGAAATGGGGATTAATTTGAGCTGAGAGAGCTCGGAGCTCATAGCAGCGGACATTTTGTTCTTCAGCCTTGACAGCTTCCATTAGTTGTTCAATTTGGTCCAGCATTTTATTGAACTGCTGAGCCAAGTCAACCAACTCTGGAGAACCCTTAGCTTCCGCTCGCAGATTTGAGTCGCCTGCCCCAATCTTCAGAATAACAGCTTGTAGATTCTGAAGAGGCTTAATCCACAAACGCAGGACAAACCAAATACCAGTCAAGCACATCAGGAGTGCTAAAACGCCCATTCCTATAAAAGAATTAAGCATCTGTGACTGAAGCATCTGTAATTGCTCTAAAGAGGCAACGCCAATTAAAGTCCAGTCGCTGTCTGCGATATCAATCTGATAGACAAAAGCCTCTTTCTGGTCTGCGTAACCATCCTTGACCGAGATATAGGACTGCATAGCTTTCATTTCCTGACTGGAGGAGTAAACACTTTTCTTAGGATGATAGACAAATTCATGCTGGCTATTGACAATAAAACTAAAGCCTTTCTTCCCTAGCTGAAGCCGATCCAGATAGGCTTTGAGACTCTTATAGCCAATATCCAGACGCAAAACACCGAGATTCTGCCCTGCTTCATCCACCACTTCCTGAGTGACAGAAACAACCCACTTCTCCTTCTCTGATGACAGAGATTCCTTGCGAGCAGGGGTCAAGACAGGCATGGCTTTGGTATGAACAGCTTCCTGATACCATTTTTCATTCATCATATCAGAAGATGTCTGCATGCTAATTTGAGAATCTGTTGAGACCACGCGCCCGTCCTTGGTAACCAATACTGCCGACACCAAATCCGGATCTGTCTCAATAATGGTTTTCATCAAAGCCTGTACTGACGTTTCGCTGCTTTCTTGATTCTGAGCAAACTTCCGAATCGTTTCTTCCTTGCTCAGTGTGGAGGTGGTTTGTTTTAATTTTTGCAAATAAGAAGCAATGAACTGCCCGCTTTGCTCCATACTATTACGCGTCGTCCGCTCTGTCAGCTGTCGAATAGTCCCCGAGCTAGTCTGATAGTAGAGGCTTCCAACAAACCCCAAGAGTAAAAGGACCAGCAGAAAAATATAGACAATCAATTGGATAAGAAGCGGATATCGTTTCATTTCTCCTCTCCTTTTTTAAACTGCCGAGGTGTCAGCCCAACCACCTGCTTGAAGCGCTGAGAAAAATAGTTCATATCTTCAAAACCTACCTGCTCTGCTATTTCATAAATCTTCAAATCTGTAGTCAGGAGTAAGAGTTTTGCTTTTTTCATCCGCTCTTGGATCAGATAATCTTGAAAGGGCAAGCCTAGTTCTTTTTTGATAAGAACGCTAAGATAGGACGGACTAAACCCCAATTGGAAAGCTAAACTTTTCAGACTTAATTCTGAATCAGCTAGACGCGCGTGAATAGCCTCTTCCAACTCAGAGCGCTGTCCCTGATCAACCAAGTTTTGAATCTGGGCTTTTTTTCGTTCCTTATCAAGCTTAGTCTGCACCTTGGCCAACATTTCCTCAACATCATCTTTGGAAAATGGCTTGAGAAGATAGTCATCTGCGCCTAGTTTAATGGCGGTCCGAGCATAGTCAAAATCATCATAGCCCGTCAGAAAAACGATATGGCACTTAGGAGCCTGGTCCCTGACTAGCTTGGCCAGTTCGAGGCCGTTCATCTGTGGCATGTTGATATCGGTCAGCAGGATATCAGCAGGATTTTCCTGAAATTTCTGCCAAGCTTCTCTTCCATTTTCAGCCTGGGCAATGACTTGCATGCCAAACTGTTCATAGTCTACCAAGGACGCAATCCCCTGTCTTACCAGATACTCATCCTCTACAATCATAATTGAATACACCAGATTCAACTCCTTATTTATACTGGATTTATTATAGCAAATTTTCGATCAAAATGCTCTTAAACATAATCCAAAAGATAACCGTAGCCCTTCTCCTCCATTTCAGCTTTGGGAATGAACTTGATTGACAAACTATTAATACAATAGCGTAAGCCACCCTTGTCCTTAGGACCATCTGTAAAAACATGCCCCAGATGTGAATTTCCAACCCGACTGCGAACTTCCGTCCGTGTCATGTTGAAACTCTTGTCTTCTTTGTAAGTCGCAACATCTGGACTGATAGGACGGGTGAAACTGGGCCAACCGCAGCCTGAGTCAAACTTATCCTTTGATGAAAAGAGTGGCTCTCCTGTCACCACATCAACATAGATACCAGCATCGAACTTATCCCAGTAGCGGTTAGAAAAGGCCCGCTCTGTGTCATTCTTTTGTGTGACTGCGTATTCTTCAGGAGAGAGCTTAGCCTTAATCTCTTCATCGCTAGGCTTAGGATAGCGACTAGCTTCAATAACAGGGTAGGCAGCTTGATTGACATCGATATGGCAATATCCATTAGGATTCTTTTTTAGGTAATCCTGATGATAATCTTCTGCTTTGATAAAGTTTTTCAGAGGTTCTTTTTCAACAGCTAAAGGCTTATCATATTTCTTAGCAACCTCATCAAAGACCTGGTTAATCGTATCTAGATCAGCTTCTTCCTTATAATAAACACCTGTCCGGTACTGAGTACCCTGATCATTTCCCTGCTTGTTTTTAGAAGTTGGATCAATGATGCGGAAATAATGCAGCAGAATTTCTTTGAGAGAGATTTTTTTGGCGTTGTAAGTAATGTGAACAGTCTCAGCGTGACCAGTTTGAGAGATCAATTCATACTTGGTCGTGTCTCCCTTACCATTTGCATAGCCTGATACTGCATCAAGTACACCTGGCACGCGAGAAAAGTACTCTTCTACTCCCCAGAAACAGCCACCAGCCAGATAAATCTCCTGCTTATCTTCTTCCTTGACGTCTTCTTGCTTTTGTTTGGCTACCGCTTCTGTCTTGCTCATAGAGGCTTTCTTGATCTGCTCAGGAGATGACTCCTTACCATTCCCTGCAATCACATAGACCAGTCCAAAGCAGACAAGCAAGCCAAGCAGAACCAGAAGAATCTTCCATTTGCCTTCCATGTTTATTACTCCTTTCTACTTGATTTCTTTTAGTGTTTTCTCAATATCTTCCTTGCTCATGTAGCCAATATGCGTCTTGGCAAGAGAACCGTCGCTGCCTACGAAAAGAGCAGATGGATAAGAGCGAATACCGTATTCTTTCAGCAATTCTCCCTTAGTATCCATGAGAACTGGGAAGTCTTTGTAATCCAAAGATTTGTACCATTCCTTGAAATCATCAGCAGACTTTTCTCCATTAAAAGTCGGAGACACCACCGTCAGCACAACATAATCTTTTCCTGACTGCTCCTTAGCCAAATCATTAGTATCACCAAGTGTAGATAGACAGATAGAGCACCAAGAAGCCCAAAACTTTAAATACACTTTCTTGCCTTTGAAATCAGACAGCTTGTAGGTCTTGCCATCTACTCCTTGCAGACTAAAGTCTTTGGCCATCTTGGTAGATTGCTCAGAATCAGCTTTTGTTTCCATATTGCTTTTATCACTTTTAGAAACTTCCGAGTTCATCTTCTGATTTGAACAGGCTCCCAAAAAGCCGACACAAAGCAGACTGATAGTCAATATTGATAACTTCTTCATCGTTTTCTTTCCTTTCAAAATAAGGAGAAAGCCGACAAAACTGACGACTTTCTTTCCTATGGTGGAATTCTTATTTGTCAGATGACATTTCGGATGAATCTTTCATCTCATCCTTCATGCTTGAATCGCTTGATTTCATATCATCTTTCATATCAGACTTATTGTCAGACATCATAGAAGAATCCTTCATATCATCCTTTTTCATTTTATTATCAGACATGCTGGAGTCTTTCATATCCTCCTTCTTCATGTCGTCTTTTTTCATATCATCTTTCTTCATCATACTGCTGTCATCCATCTTCTTCATATTAGAATCTGATTTTTGATTAGAGCAGGCTGCTAGGACAAAGATACTAAGTGCAGCGATTGTAAGTGTAGTGATTTTTTTCATGATGTGTCTCCTTTAATTATATAATTTTTATCCAAATAATGATGCTAAAGCGTTTAGATTTCCAAGCATCAGCAAAATTCCCATGAGAATGATGAGTGCACCGCCGATTTTCTTAAGCGTTCCCATATAAGGTTTGAGTTTCGCAAAGCGCTGTAATACCCAGCCAGAAGCCAAAGCCATAGCTAGAAAAGGAAGTGCTAATCCAAGTGTATAAACCAACATAAGCAAACCTCCCTGAAGAGCGCCGTTACCGCCAGAAGCAGCAATTGCTAAAACAGAACTCAGAACAGGTCCCACACAGGGCGTCCAACCAAAGCTAAAGGTGATACCCAAGAGAAAAGCGTTAAGAAAATCACTTCTTTTACTATTCTTTTTAAGTTGGATGCTCTTTTGCTTTTGCAGTTGCTGGATATTAATGATTCCCATCTGATGGATTCCCAGTAGAATGACAATCCCGCCCAAAACGTAGCGAAACCAAGGGGCATAGAGGACTTGCCCCAAAGCACCAGCTCCATAGCCCAAAACTAAGAATACAGTTGATAAGCCAGCTATAAAGCAGAGAGTCTTAGCTAGACCATACCAGGAAATATCTTTTCCCATAAACCGAACCGTTTTCGGCTGATCCGAATCCAGCAAAATCCCCACATAGACTGGCATAAGTGGTAAAATACAGGGCGAGAAAAAAGATAGAATCCCCGCCAGAAAAACAGAAATAAAGAATAAAAAACTTGTTGCCATTTCAAAAACCTCTCTATCAATTTCTGACTCTAGTATAAAATAAAAATCCCCCTAAAAATAGGGAGATAGATTTGAAAAAACTTGAATTTGATGTTATATTGCTTGAGATTTCTGGATTTGGCAAAAAAATCCACCATATTGTGGCGGATGTTATCTATTAGCTCTCCATCTCAAAGCGCTCACTCTTCTGCTTATTTGGCAAAAGAAGAGAAAGCAGGATTCCAACTAGAGCCGGCACCAACCAAGGCAGGGAAGCCTGAGCAAATGGAAGAGAGTTTATAATATCACTTACCTTAGTGATATGGAACTGCTCCCCAAGAACACCAGCAAAGGAAATCAGAGTTACTGCTGCTACCGTCAATTGCATACCGATTTTGGACAGTGGCAATAATTTATTAACAATGATAATCAGAACGATAACAATGGTAATCGGATAGAGGATTTGCAAGACTGGAACAGAATATTGAATAATAGCATTAAGCCCAAGATTGGCAATCGCAAACCCAATCAAAGTAAAGACCGTTGCGTACACTTTATAAGATACCTTAGGGAAAGTTTTATGGAAGAATTCCCCAGTCGATACAATAAGTCCTGCTGTTGTGGTGAAGCAAGTTACAGTAACCATAGCCGCAAGGAAAATCTGTGCGGTAGGTCCAAAGATAGCCTGTGTCGCCTGCGACAGGACATAAACACCAGGATTGCCTTTGGCAATTATCTCAGCTGGAACTGGGAAATGATTGCCCAAATAAGCTAAACCAATGTACATGGCACTAAAAGCTAGTGCCACCACTATGCCAACAACCCAGATAGTTGAAACATATTCCTTTTTATTCTTGAAACCTAGCTGGTTAAGAGTTGTTACTGCAATGACGCTAAAAGCTACGGAAGCTAAGGCATCCAAAGTGTTATAACCTTCCAAGAAGCCCTTTCCAAAAGCTGACGCAGCATAAGCTTGCGAAGCCTGCTGAGGTGCATTTGAGCCGTATTTCAAAGCTCCTAGAATGACTAAGATGATAATCAAAACTGCAAAAACTGGCGTCAGAATACGTCCAATCCGATCCAAAATCTTAGATGGATTCAAAGAAATCAGATAAGCAGCTGCAAAGTAAAGTGTCGTGAAAACAATTAATCCGATGCCCGCCATATTTTTAGACAACATAGGGGCAATACCGACTTCATAGGCCACTGTCGCTGTCCGCGGAATAGCAAAGAAAGGCCCGATTGACAGATACAAGGCTACAAGATAGACAATAGCAAACCAAGGCGCAATCTTCTGAGAAATCTCGTGAATATAGCCCTTGGGATTGAGCGTTCCTATAATCAAAGTCAGCACAGCAAGCCCAACCCCAGATAGGACAAATCCTGCAATAGCTGGCCAAAAATGCTGACCAGATAATGTTCCAAGCGAAGGCGGGAAAATCAAATTCCCAGCACCGAAAAATATTCCAAATAAGAGCAAGCCTGTCAAGGCACCTTTTTTAATCACGGGAAACTCCTTTAAATTTTTTCATGCTTTATCATTATATACGGAAATAGCCACCTCCGCAAGATTTTTAACCTTTTCAGAATATTGATTCGAATCAAAAGAGAAAATATGATTTAAATCAAATCATATATCAATAGGTTTTAGCAAATTCCTGACTTATCCACAGATTTAAGGCTTATTTTAAAGTAAGATAAATAATTTTGTTTTAAATCGTATACTTTGCCAACCTCTCTCTATCTTTTTTAATGGTTTACTTTCTTTAAACAGACATGCTCTACTGTTGCTGAATGCGAGAAAAATACAATATTGTCCTTCCAGATCCAAAACAAAATAAAAGAGATTTTTCATAGTAAAAAGGTTGAGACATCCTATCTCAACCTTTTAAAAATGGCTATAAAACATTTAGCACTCTTTACACATCGCTAAATCTTCGGTACTTAATTTCAAATTCAAAGAAGTTCTTCTCTTGCAGCATATGGAAAATATCTCGATAAGCCTCCTCATCAAAATGATGTCCCAAATACAAGATTTCAAAGCTTAACCCTTCATATTCCAGAAAGGCATTGGTCGTTCGAAAGCCATTACGCTTATAGAAGTCCATACGTGCTTGACGTTGCTCTAAATTCTCACATTCTTCATCGACACGTTCTACCTCTAGAACCATAGTTTTTTGATAAAACTCTGTCAGTTTATGAATGATTTCTCCCCCATAGCCATGGCTACGAAGGTGCGGCATAATCGCAAAGAAGCTGACATAGAACATTTTTTCGTTATAAACTGCAAAAGCAAAACCTACAAATTCTTCCTCATTGTAGAAGGCGAAGAAATGAGACTGCTTATCGTTTGTATAACGAAGAAATTCGCTGATAGGAACCCTTTCCTCTACAGGAAAAGCTTCGCGATTTAAGGCCTCAACCTTATCCAAATCGGGAAATTCTGCTGTAATAATTTGACTGGTTAAAGACATTGCTACCTCACTTTGCTTATATTCTAGCAGTTATCAAATGATTTAGCAAACCTTTTAAACTTCTTCCTCTTTTTTAGAAAATTGACTCTGGTAAAGGTCATAATAGAATCCTTTATCTGCCAAGAGACTCTCATGATTCCCTTGCTCGATAATCTGACCATCCTTGAGCACCAAAATCTTATCTGCTTCTTGAATGGTCGACAGTCGGTGAGCAATGACAAAACTGGTCCGCCCCTGCATGAGAGTCTTCATAGCTTTCTGAATCAAGAGCTCCAGCCGTGTATCGACAGATGAGGTCGCTTCATCCAAAATCAGAATCTTAGGATTGGCCAAAAGAGCCCTCGCAATCGTAAGCAACTGCTTCTGCCCCAGCGAGATATTGCTGGATTCTTGATTCATTTCCATATTGTAGCCACCTGGCAAAGTCCGGATAAAGTGATCCACATTAGCCGCCTTGGCTGCCTCTACAATTTCTTCATCAGTGGCTTGCAGATTGCCAAAACGAAGATTTTCCTTGATAGTCCCCTCATAAAGCCAAGCATCCTGCAGCACCATACCGAACTGTTTACGGTAGTCCTGACGGGACAGATGTCGTATATCATGCCTATCAACTGTAATCGCGCCTTTAGACACATCGTAGAAACGCATGAGCAAATTAATCAGCGTGGTCTTACCAGCACCAGTTGGACCAACAATGGCGACCATTTCTCCAGGTTTGACTTCCAGATTGAAATTCCGAATGAGCGGCTTGTCTGCTACATACTGGAAGTCCACATCCTTGAAGCTAACCTGACCTGTCAAATCTTGCTCTAGCTTTTCTGTCTTATCATTGACTTCATCTGCTTCGTCCAGCACTTGGAAAATCCGGTCCAAAGAAGACTTGGCACTCTGCAGCTGACCAGCCAGCTGAGTCAGATTTTGAATAGGCTGATTAATCTGCCAAACATACTGAACAAAAGCCTGCATATTTCCAACTGTCAATCGCCCAGCAATAACCTGAAGACCGCCCAGCAGAGCCAGTAAGAGGTAGGTCAGATCCGAAATAACATTCAAAACAGGCATCATCAAACCGGAGATAAAGCTGGCTTTAAAACCTACTTTCTGCAGCTTTTGCGTAATTTGTCGAAAATCCTCCTGCGAACTTTCTTCTCTGACATAGAGCTTCAAGATATTAAAACCTGTCAGATTTTCCTGAACAAAGCCATTCATAGCCCCCAGTACATCTGCCTGCTGTTTAAAGTAAGGTTGCGATTTCTTCACGATAAAGCGGGCACTAAGGTAGGTAATCGGAATCGAGATTACCACAATGATACCCAACTGCAGATTAAGCACCAATACCATGACGATAACCAAGATCAGAGTGAAGACTGCATTGATAACCTGCAGAAAGGACTGCTGCAAGGCATTTGAAACGGCTTCGACATCGCTGGTAAAACGTCCCAGCAAATCACCAAACTGGTGCTTATCAAAGTAAGAAACGGGGATGCGATTAATCTTATGACTAAGTTCATCGCGCAAGTCACGAATGGTAGCCTGCACTGCATTGGTCATAAAGTAATTAGAATAGTAAGAACCGATTTCATAAAAAATCGCCCGCACAAAATACAAGACCATGACCCAGCCAACATAGGACACATTAATTTGGGCGCCAGCCACACCTTTAGCCATATCCAGCAGATTATTTGTCAATTCTGTAATGGCTAGACCTAAGACAAAAGGCTCGACAACGCTCATGACGACACTTAGGATTTTGAGGAAGATGGCAAAGGCGACTGCAAATTTATAAACTTTTAGGTAGCTCCATAGACGAGCAAAACTTGATGTGTTTTTCATGTCAGTCTCCTTTCTATTCCTCTGTCAAAGCTTGATTCTTCAGCTGCGAATCCGCAATTTCACGATAAATATCATTGGTTTCCATCAGCTCTTCGTGCTTGCCGCGTCCGACGATTTCGCCCTGATCTAGAACGATAATCTGGTCAGCATCCATGATGGTTCCCACACGTTGGGCCACAATCAGCACCGTTGCCTGACCTGTCACTTCCTTGAGACGACGACGCAGCACCGCATCCGTCTTATAATCCAGAGCAGAAAAAGAGTCGTCGAAGATATAAATATCCGGCTTTTTAACCACCGCTCGGGCAATAGAGAGTCTCTGCTTCTGCCCACCGGATAGATTGCTGCCTCCCTCGGCCAGATGAGTCTCAAAACGCTCTTCCCGACTTTCGATAAAGTCCTTGGCTTGAGCCACCTCAGCTGCCTGACTCAGCTCTTCCTGACTGGCCTCTTCCTTTCCATAGCGTAGGTTTTCTGCGATAGTTCCAGTAAATAACAGAGCCTTCTGCGGGATAAAGCCAATCTTCTGACGCAGAGCTTTCAGATTGTACTCACGGACGTCCACACCGTCCACTAAAATCTTACCAAGTGTTACATCGTAAAAGCGCGGAATCAGCTGTACCAGCGTAGACTTACCAGAACCAGTTGAACCGATAAAGGCAATAGTCTCACCCGGCTTAGCCTTGAAGGAAATATTATGCAGCACAGGACTCTCCGTCTCACCCGGATAAGCGAAGGTTACATTGTCAAACTCCAGATACCCCTGCGTATCTGTCTCAGTTATACCATCTTCATTAGGATTGATTGAAATGGGCATATCCATAACTTCCTTGAGCCGCTGGCTCGATACCGCTGTCCGCGGATACATGGTAAAGAGATTGGCCAAGAAGAGAAAGGACAGCAGGGCGTGAAAGCTGTATTCGATAAAGGCAACGAGATTTCCGATTTCAAGACTGCCGTCCCTCAATGGATCTAGGGCAAACCAGACAATGGCCACAATCATCGCAATAATAATCTGCACAAAGAGCGGCTCTGTCAGACCAGTCAGCTTAAAGAGCTTATTGGAGTTTTGCGCATAGACCTCATTTTCATCAGCAAAACGCTTCTCTTGAAATTCCTCACGCGCAAAAGCTCGAATAACGCGTAGGCCAGTCAGATTTTCCCTCACATACTGATTAATCTTATCAAGGGTCTTCTGCTGCTTTTCAGACAGGGGCTTGGTTTTAACCGCTACATAGATGACCACGACTGCCAAGAAAGGCACTGAAACAGCTACAATCCATGCCAGAGACGGACTGGTCAGAAAAATCATGAGAATACTAGACAGCATCATCATGGGAGTAATGACACCCATTTTAAGGGTTTGCTCCGCAAACTGCATGAGTACAAAAGCATCCGAAGTCAAGCGCGTGACCAAAGAAGACACTCCAATCTGCTCATACTCATGATGAGAATACTCTTGCAGCTTGGCATAGAGATCATTGCGCATATCCTGTACCATGGTCGTCGTCAGCTTCCCAGCCGCATAAGCCAGAACGATTCGCCCCAGCACTCCTAAGATAATAACGCCAAACATGACCCAAGCCCAGAAAAAGAGCCGGTCTGTCTGCTTAGGATTGATTCCCTCATCAATCATTCGAGCCAGCACCGTTGGCAACCCTAGATTGACAATCACAAAAAAGATTGCCGCAACAAAGTCCAAGACTAGCCACTTAGGATATCTCTTTAAATAAGACCAAATGTATAACATAATTCCTCCTTCACCATCTATTCAAAAATAACTCACTCTAAAGCACCCAAGTGCTTTTAAAACACAGAAAAGAGCGCGCAAATGCACGCTTTAATACAAATATTATAACAAAAATATGAAGTAGGGTAAAGGTCATTTCAGACTTTTTCTGCTTATCATCTGCCTCATCAATGACTGTCAGCAGTAAACTGCCTGAAAGCAGACTAGCAACTGTTTTAATTGCATGACTTATATAGAAAAACAAACCTAGTTCTCACTAGGTTTGTAATTTCTTATCTACAAGAAGGTCGCAGTCTGAGAGCAATCAATCTCGTAACTCTGCCCTAAATTTCAGACTTGCAACTTTGCAGACCATTTAACAACTCAAACCAATCACTTCTGGTTTTCAAAGATTGATTTTCTGAAATCATTGGTTTGATCGAGGTAAGCTTTGAAGACCGCTTTTTTAAGCTTGTGGACAGCACTGTCATGTTCTGGTTTATAGCCGCTCCAAGAATACCAATTATCATTGGCATCTTTGAGAACGGCTTCATCCATCAAGGTTTGCAACTCTTCTACAGTGCTTATAGTCTTAGTAGCATAACTTGTCCATGGTTGTCTTGTATCATCAAATGTGACCTTGTTCAGGCTGTCGAACTTGTTTTTACGTTCTTCATACATAGCCTTCTTAAACTCAGTCCAATTATTAAACTGACCATTGAAGACCTTGCGTAAAACTAAGTCATCTGTTACCAGACCTCTGGTCTTACCATAGATACTGATGGTTTTTCCGTTTTGCTTGGCATCATCTTCATACTGATTAGAGATATAAGGGACCATACCATCTTTAAAACCTTTGGCTGCAAGAAGCTCATAAGCCATACGGCGTCCCATAAGATCTCCAGGCGTTCCTTTTTCGCTGCTTAATGCCGAATAAATCGGAGAGAAGAGCTTAATCGTATGGTAGCCGTTTCTTTCTACATCACCATTTTTGTACTCACGCGCTGAAAGGATATCATTTTCAATGAGACTGTCGAATGAATTTAATTTTTGCGCATCCGCCATTGTAATATTTTTTATCACATTCGTTGCGTAAACATCATTTCCATCCGCATCTCGGACATATTTATTATCGATTTTTCTTAGCGCGTTCACTTTCTGCACATCGGAAAGACGGTTCACGATTGACATCCCTTCTAGGTACTCCAACATATAAATGACATCAAACATGTTGTGAACATAATTTTTCAAATCATCCGCATTTTGGAAACGTTTAGTTGGATCCAGGACTTGCAAACGAGATTTTTCAGTTGCATCATTCTTGTCATATTTGAGAATTGAGTTGACCGTGATTGTAGCATCATCTGGATGATCCGGTGCTTGCAACAAGCCCTTGGCAAAGAATTCAGGACCAAGTCCACTTCTTCTTCCATATCCGCCTAAATAAATCTCGTTATCCGAATCATGCGTCATTTCATGGGTATAGGTAATGGCTCCATCCTTGTCCAGCATCCGATAGCCCATGTAGTAAACACTATCACCAGTAGCATAGGCACCGTGCTTATTGTGCACGACCTTGTTTCCAACCGGTCCGAAGAAATACTTCATAGCTGGATTAGAACTGTCAAATTGTGCCTCCGCTGTAGCCTTGCCGACTGTAGCATCATCACCAAACTTATAGGCATCATAGAGCAAGATATTTCGATAGAGCTTTTCACGGCCCTGCTCGTCTAATATTCTGTACCAATAATCATAATGGTCGCGTTGGCGTTTTGCGGTTTCCTGAGCATTATCCTCAACAAACTTATTGAGTTCTGCTCCTGCTCTGTGCTCATTATTTCTATATCTGTCATAGGCACCAAATCCAAGACTGGATATAGTCGATATGACAAAGACAGATCTTTCAGGCATCGTCAGCAATGGCAAGACCATATTTCGGTATTTCCAAGTGTCGCTGGTAATTCGATCATACACCCCGATAGAGTATTTGCTGCCAGCCTGCTCTTGTTTGACCCTCACCTCATCAATAGCTGATTTTTCTTCAACGATATAAGCCTTGGTTTGCTCTTTGAACCATTGATTATTTGTTTTGTTTGGTAAAAATACTTCTCGGTAATTGGCAAGCGTGCTAAACAAATCTTTCGTTGCATTATTATTTGCAAGGCTGATGCTATAGGCATCTACGTTGTTCTTGGCCAGAAGATTGTTATAGCCTGATTTACCTAATTCAATGATCGTGTCTAGCGGTGATACGTTTCCTTTACCAAAGAAATCCATATGGTACATAACTAAGTCTTTGACATTCACGTCACCATAGTTAAAGTTGTACCAGCGCTCTAAATAGGTCAAACCTAGAAGCAAGGCTTCCTTGTTGCGTTTGATTTTATCAACGACATAACCATTAATCGTTTGATTTTCGCTAGCAATAACTGCATCGGCAGACAAAAGTTTCTCCAGTGTATTCGCTAGATTTTCCTTGGTTTTGGCAAACTGCTCTTCTAAGTATAATTCCGTCAGTGAAACTCCTGAAGAAATACCTAGGGTGTTTCTGATAGCCTCTGACTGATAATCAACCGCTCTCAAATTAGGCAAAACTTCATTGATGATTGAATTATGATTATGCAAAAATTGATTTGGCGTATAGATGAGACCTGTATCGCCCACACGATATTCTGCTAACTTACTAAAGTCAGATTGGTAGGTGAGATCTAGCTTTTCAGATGAATGATCCTTATAGTGCAGCAAGAGCTTATTAGCCACCTCTTTATGCGAAGTAATATCTGTAATCACTTCATTATCCTTCATCATGACTGCAGATAGAACTTCTTTTTTAAACAAAGCGCTATCTTCTTTTACCAGATTACCGTATTTGACAATGGTTGCCTTATTATAAAACGGCAGTAATTTTTCGATATTCTTATATGCTAAAGCTCGACTGGCTTGATAGTCTTCAACCTTAGAAAAATCACTTTCTTTATTGCTGCTAGTCAGTAGGGGTTCAACAATCGGTACAGAAAGAGATTTGATTTCAGATTTCTTACTTGCGATTTGAGATGCATCAAGGATTGTTCCTCTCTCTTCGAGAGATTCCTTGGTGACAACCTCATCCTTTTCAAGAGTCACTTTGTAGACTCTGTTGTCCTTGTTGCTAAATGAGTCAGTTATCCTCATTCCTCGATAGTGATAACCACTAATCGCATTCCCATTCATAACATTGACATCGCTAAGAACATTGTGCAATCTTCCAGCATGCCTCTCTTCGCTAGAATCTCTATCCCACAAGTAGCCAGCCACACCAGCAACACTTCCAAAGCGCTTCACGTTATTAATCTGGCCCTCGGCGTAACTATTGCTGATAAGCGCATCTTTCTCGACAAGACCTGCAAGGCCGCCGACAGTTTGGTTTGTACTATCAGCGTTTGATGAGATAGTAATCGTGGCCTTTGATTTATCAACCAGTGCATTGATTCCAGTCAGTTGACCTACTAATCCTCCGATATTGTACGGTGCCCTCGTTTCATAGGAGTTGACAATTCTTCCCTTGAAACTGCTGTTCGTAATCTTAGAATTATCAGCCTTCCACACCAAGCCACCAATGCCACTTTCGCCAGCAAGAATACCATCTACATGGACATTGTTAATCCTTGTTGCATTATTCGCTTCGTTTGCAAGGGCGCCAATATCAGTTTTCCCTGAGATATTTACATCTTTAAGAGACAGATTTTCTACAGTAGCATCGCTCAATGTGTCAAATAAAGGCTTCTTCAAATTATAAATAGCATAATGTTTTCCGTCTTTGCTGCCAAAGAGTTTACCAGTAAATCTGCCCTTTATATAACTGCTAGCTACATTTTCTAGTTCGACCTCATTGGCATTCAGACTAGCACCTAAATAATAGGTTCCACTGAGATCGTTATTTATAGCTTGAACCAAGTTACTAAAGGAAGTAAAGTTTGTGACTTCTCTCTCAACCTTTTTAGCTAGATAGAAAGTAAAATTGTCCTCGTACTTATTATTGATATCCTGTTTTAATTTTTCAGCACTTGCAGTAATTTTATAAACTGGCTGACCATCTTTCGTGCTATCTACTATTGACGAAATCGGCAAGAAAACATCTTTAAATTTAGACGATTTTACTTTCACGAAATAATTCTCTCGATCGCTTGGAATAGCATCCAGAGAAACGTGCTGTTTGTATTTTCCATCAGTTAGACTATACAGCTCTACATCAGATACATTTCTTAGCTCGATATTCTTTTCTGGTTCTTGCTTCTGCTCTTTAGGCTCTTGAGCTTTTTCAGCAGGATTTTCCGCTTCTGGCGCTGCTGGTTCGATGTTTCCAGTATACTCTTGCGGAGGTTCTACCTGCTCAGGCTCAACAATCGCTCCTGCTTGAGATCCTGTGTATTCCGGCAATGTCGTAACTTGCTCGGGTGCCACTACTGCACCGGATTGAACGCCTGTATATTCAGGCGATGGGGTGACTTGTTCGGGTTCGACTTTCGCACCTGCTTGAGTTCCCGTATACTCTGGCAATGTCGTAACTTGCTCAGGTTCTACTATTGCCCCTGATTGGACACCTGTGTATTCAGGTAATGGTGTGACTTGTTCGGGTGCTACTACTGCACCAGATTGAACACCTGTGTATTCAGGCAATGGTGTGACTTGCTCAGGTTCGACTATGGCCCCTGATTGGACACCTCCAATCTCTGGTTCAATTTGTTCAGGCTCAACAATGGCTCCAGATAGTGTATTTGAATACTCAGGCAAAGAAGCCACCTGCTCGGGCTCAACGATTGCACCGGATTGGACGCCTATGTACTCTGGTAAGGGAGCGACTTGCTCGGGTGCCACTAAGTTAGAAGCTGTTGGTTTTTCGCTAGGCGCTTCAAGCTTTTTAGTCCCTTTTTCCACTATTTTAGGAGTCGCTTCCTCTATTTTTGTCGAAAGAACTTCCCTAGAAACTTCCGCATTATCTACAGTGAAAATCCGAACGACTTCGATTTTACGGCCTGGTTTGCCTTCTTGTTTTACTCTTACAGTACCTTCAGCTAAATCAGGATTCTCTTGTATTTGTTCTCCAAAGGCTATCTCAGTTTCAACGGTCACTTCTTTGTATAATAGTTCCGGCTTAGCTACTCGGCCAGACAAGACTTCATCTTGAAGCTCAATTGTATTGACACCAACCGTTTGATTTTTCAGCCCATTCTTATCAAAAGAAAGAGAATAATCTATCTTCTTATTTTGGTTTAAAGTTTCTTTATCTAGATTAGCATTCTGCTGATTATCAAGAATCTTATTATCTAATAATTTTTTAATTGATTCATCTTTTATATAGCCAACATAGGTATAGCCTGAGATCTCACCAGGTGAAGGCAGACTTTCCCCAGCAGACACTTGATATTCGGCATTATACTGTAGCAAGATCCCATTTTCCAGCGCATTGACGGATAGTATCAAACCTCCTCCGACACCAGCACCCACCAAAACAGTCAATAGGAACTTGCTTTTAACCTTTCTTTTCGATACAACAAAAACAACCAATCCTATCGTCGTTAACAGACCGGCCGTCATCATAGTATTGGAATGGTTATTGTCTCCTGTATTCGGTAAGGTTTTTGCTCCAGCATTTGAGTTTAACCTGTAGACAAGATAGTAAGTCTCCTCATTGCCTTCAGGCATTTTAGGAAATTCACTTACAATCAACTCCTTTTCTTGCGGAGTTATTTCAGTATCTGTCACGTATTTATAGTGTACATTCAACTTTTCCTGTGCCTGAACAGAGTCAACCCCAACGATAGAAACAAAAAACAAACTAGAAATAGCAGCCGAAACAAGCCCGACAGCTAATTTCCTAAAAGCAAACCGAGTTTGCTTCTCCCCAAAAAACTTTTTCATAAAATCCCTTTCAAATTATTCTAAAAAGAATAACAAATCCTTTAACCAGAGAATGAGCAACAGTAAGCCATTGCATTCATTCATCTGAATCCCCCTAACAAAAATCTCCTAATCAACAATCTCATATAACTTTTATCTTATTCATAATATCTCCTAAATCGCAATAATCTGTCTCAATTATATCATACGATCCTATTTTTTGTTAGCGTTTTAACATAAAAATGATTTTTGGATACAAAAAAACCAAGTCTTTCGACTTGGTTGATTTCTATGATTGGAAACTCTATTATTTAAGAGTAACTGAAGCGCCTGCTTCTTCCAATTTAGCTTTAAGTTCTTCAGCTTCTGCTGCAGCAACGCCTTCTTTGATAACGTTTGGTGCACCATCAACAAGTTCTTTAGCTTCTTTAAGGCCAAGACCAGTGATTTCACGTACAACTTTGATAACGCCGACTTTTTTGTCGCCAGCAGCAGTCAATTCGATATCGAATGAATCTTTAGCAGCGGCAGCTTCACCAGCACCAGCAGCAGCTACAGCTACAGGAGCAGCTGCAGTTACACCAAATTCTTCTTCGATAGCTTTTACAAGGTCGTTCAATTCAAGGATTGAAGCTTCTTTAATTTCAGCAATAATGTTTTCAATGTTCAATGCCATTGTTATTTCCTCCAAATAATTTTTAAATTTATAATATTTTTTCGTAGCTAGGCTACGCTGCGTAGCTTAAGATTAAGCTGCGTCTTCTTTGTTGTCTGCAACTGCTTTGACAGCAAGTGCAACGTTGCGAACTGGCGCTTGAAGTACAGAAAGGAGCATAGAAAGAAGTCCTTCGCGGTTTGGAAGAGTTGCAAGTGCAAGAATCTCTTCTTTTGATGCGACAGCGCCTTCAATTGCACCACCTTTGATTTCAAGTGCATCAGCGTTCTTAGCAAAGTCGTTCAAGATTTTCGCTGGAGCAACAACATCTTCGTTAGAAAATGCTACTGCAGATGGTCCAACAAAAACAGATGCCAAGTCTTCAAGTCCAGCTTTTTCAGCTGCACGACGCAAGATTGAGTTTTTGATAACTTTGTACTCAACTTCACTTCCACGAAGCTCACGACGAAGAACGGTATCTTGCTCAACAGTCAAACCACGAGCGTCAACAACGACGATAGATGCAGCAGCTTTCATTTTCTCAGCAACTGCGTCAACCAGTTCCGCTTTTTTAGCAATAATAGCTTCACTCATTTAGTGTTTCACCTCCGTAATTATTTTGCTTGGGAATTTTCCAAAAGAAAAACGCGCCCAAACCTAGACACGAAAGTACAATACGCTTCTTTTTACATGATACGTTTTGTCCTCGGTAGGATCTTTATGAGTCGAGCTCCCCTACTGTCTTAGGCAGTTTTTTCAAACCATTGATAATTATAGCAAAAGAAAAAAAAGATTGCAAGCTTTTTATACAATCTTTTTAAATTTAGTCATTATTTTCTGCAAATTTCTTACTTGACTAATATCTACTTCTTTCCCTTAGTCGTATGTTTCGAGTTCAATATAATCAAAGTTCTCTCTTATATAATCAAATAAGGCATCTTTACGAGCTTTCTGATTAATTCCGGCAAAACTTCGCAACTCATTTGTTCGGAGCTCAGATTCACTGCCATCAAGATACCATGCAGAAAAATGAACTCGTCTCACCTTATAACGACTACCTAAACGATACATCTTCATAAATGCATCTATCTTAGAACATTCTGGCAGGTAGGCAATATCAAATGTCCTGTAACAAATGAGATGATCGCCATAAACCAAAACTTGCAAATCTTTGTCAAGGTAGTCCGCATCATTAAGATTTTGCCAGTCCTCCTCAAGCTCAGGATAACAATCTCTCAATTCCTGAATATTACTGTTTAACAAAAGATTATTTTTTATCATTCTATAGATAGACTTGACTAAACTCATATTGAACCAAATAAAGGAAAGAACCAACATAAAATCTTCACGAATCATATCTAGCCAAAATGATAATCCTACTTTTAATGTATGATCAATAAAACTACACGAACCTAAACCAAAGAAGATAGCGCAAAACATTGGACTGACCATCATCAAAATTCTAGCTTTTAGCGGAGAAAACTTAATCCTTTTTCCCATTTCCCTCAGCTCCTCCTAAACTCAATTCTTTATCTCCTTTTATATCGCATTTCCCCTCTTGAGTATTTAACTTTGCTTCCATCTGGTGACTGAATAGTGATTTTATTCATAACATCTCCTTTTGATTACATAATATACCAAATCAATTTAACAAGCTTAAGCATTTTCCACTGGGTAAGTTAAGCGCAACACATACGCTGTCAATTCACTACTCATTATCATTCACCTCTCTATATTCATTTATTATAGTTTCTGATTTTAGGGAACGCGAAGTAGACATATTAACTTGAACATATTTTCTATCATCACTGATATTTCTAGTAAACGAAAGAACAAAATTTTCATTTTGATTTCTCCAAGATGAATCCAAGTGATTCTTTTTTGCTAATTCCTCATCCAAATAATATGCCAAATGATAGGCAGGAATTTCAGGGTTATATCGACTATTAATTAATTTATAGCCGGCCAATATTTTTTCAGAAAAAACATTGGATTGAAAGAGAAAAGTGATGTTTTTCGCTTCTTCCTCCATAACATAATCTGAATCTAAACTCTCCCACCCTTGAGCAGAATATTGAATATTGTGTTTGTACTCAATCTCACTAGTTGTATCATCTTCAAAAAACTGTCCAGTTTTTTTTCAATAAATCCTTTAATGGATTTATCAATAGGATTCCCTGAAACATTTATAGAATATTGAACATCTTTCCCAGTCTCGTCAAAATTTGAAACTGTATAAATAATTTCAAATCCTTTTGAATAAAATTTAAACAAGTCCAAAACATTTGCAGTAGAATAAATTTTTTCTAAATCCACAAACTGACTTTCCACATAAGCTCGGCTATTTTTATCACAACCGAACAAATTTGTCATCATTACTAAACCTCCTAAAATTATAATGAATATTTTTAAAAATTTCTTCATAACCTTCTCCTTTTCCTTAGCCATCATCCCATTGTTTGAAAAACCATGGTTTATCCTTGTGATTTTATTCCATTATCTCCTCCTTCATCTTGGTCAGTACCTTAAGCATTTCTTGAACTTGGTGCAGGAAAAGACTGATAGAATCCTGACCAGCAGGTTTTTCACAGGGGTTTATTCATTTATAAATCGTCTGATTAGAGATGCCATACTCTTTGACTAATTCCGAGAATAGCTTACATGAATCATGTAAACGAACAAGGGGTTCCTTGAATTCTTGGCTGTACTTTTGTGATATGTAAACATCTCCCTTAGTTATCTACTATTCTACAAAATGCGTCCGTGCAATCATGCTAACATCATCATTATCTAATAGAAAATAACTATTTATTTCTATATAGTAACGGATATGAAATCTATCTCCCAAATCTTTATACTCTTTACATAAATCTCCTTTTATAACATATTAACCTACATCCTATTATAGATTACTTTGATTGTTTTGTAAATCAATTTGGAAGATAAATACGAACTTTTAATTGCGTTATAATTTTATAGTTCGTGTTTAGAAAGTTTTGCCAATGTCAAATAAAAAACTAAAGGAATTTCAGCTCATTCCTCTAGCTATTTGATTAGCTTCCAACAAACTGCTCTGTAAAGAGATTGATGATTGTAAAATAGCTTATCACAAACAAATAACAATGGGTTATCAAATTTGTCCACAAAGTTCTATTTATTTTAAGGAGACATCAAAAAAAGGATTCGAAAATCCTTTTTTGTCAGTCCACATAATTACTTTCTTCCTTATTAAACCAAGCGTATGGCAAACCTATGAGTAGGCCACCACCGATGAGATTACCGATAAAGGTTACGCCCCAGTGGCGTAGGATATTTCCAATACCAAAATTTTGCACTTCCGCTGCTGCTGAGCTGAATTTCACGATAGCAAAGGAAGCAAAGTTGGCTGCCAAGTGTTCGTTAGTCAGGAATACAAACATATAAATGGCTGATATAACTAAGAAAAGCTTAGCTGTACTATCCTTGACCAGAACGAAGGAAAGAATAGCGATATTAACAAAGATATTGGCCAAGACTCCCTCGAGCAGAATCAGCTCATTTGATCGAGCAAGCTTCATCTGCACAACACCAGAAATGAAACTATCTTTGCTAAGTCCCGCATAAGCAGCCGAGTTAGCAAAGAGCCAGCCGGGAATCAAGGCGCCAATCAGATTGAAAAAGGTACAATAAAGCAAAATCATCAAGGCTTTTTTCCAGTCAATCTTCTTCAAAAAGGTACCAGCAGTCAGAAACATCATGTTGGAAGTCACTAACTCTGCATTTAGAAAGACAATGTAAGCCAATCCCCAAGCAAAGATGAAAGGAAAGAGAAAACGCCCAGTTCCTGGAACAATCTTATTCGTCAAATCTGCCGCAATAGCTCCAGCACCAGTACTAAAGGTTAGGAAAGCTCCGGCAAAGATGGAACGAACAGCGTACTTGGCCTTGCTTGTATCAAACAAAGCTTCTTTCTTGCGGCAAGCTGCTTCAATTTTAGGGATAAATGTCGATTCAGGCATAAAAAATTCTCCTATTAATTTAAACTATGTATAGTATATCACAAAGTTCTTTCTTTTGATAGCGTTTTCGAGAACCCTTTTAAATTTTCTAAAAAAGGATTGAAAATCTATTTTCAACCCTTAAATCCTTTTGATAACTGAGCAATATCTTCTGGCTGTGTTCGGCAGCAACCACCAAAAAGACGCACTCCTTGCTCTTGCCAAAGTTTACTATTTTCCAGCAAGCTCCGCTCCTGCTCTGGATCGTCATGCCAAGTCTTGGTCAAGCCATTATAAGTTTCGCCAGAGTTTGGATAGGTCAGAAAAGGTTTGTTGCACACTTGTCCAAGCCCATCTAATAATGGAGCAATTAAATGTGGAGCTGTACAGTTAAAACCAACTGACAAGACTTGTGGGCTTTCTTGAGCCAAGTTTCCTAATTCCTCAATCTTAGTGCCATCTGATATAGCATTCTCCGACTGGGCGACAAAGGACAAATAAGCCTCAGCTTGCGGAAATTCCTCAGCTAAAAGTCGGAGGATTGCTGCCGCTTCTGCCCCATTTGGAATCGTTTCAATAGCTAACAAGTCACTCCCAGCTTCCAATAAAGCTTGGATACGCGGACGGTGGAAATCTCGAAATTCTTCCTCACTCAGCTGGTAGTCTCCCGTATACTCGGAACCATCAGCTAAATAAGCAGCATAAGGCCCTACCGATCCTGCAACCAGAGGATAGAGTCTCTGTTTCTGTTCTTCTGGAGATAATGCTTGCCAGACATTTTTGATAGCTTTCTGTGCTAAGAAGACTGTTTCTTTCAAAAGATCATAAGCCTTTTCAGGAGTTAGTCCTGCCTCTACAAAAGCTAGAATGCTAGCCTGATAACTGGACGTAGTGATGATATCACTGCCAGCTCTCACATAGCTTTCATGCACATTTTGAATAATCTGAGGCTGGTCTAATAGGTATTGAGCTGACCAAAGCTTACCAGATACATCATAACCCAGACTTTCCAACTCTGTACCTAAGGCGCCGTCTAAAATAATAATTTCTTGCTTGTCAAGCAAATCTTTAAATTTTCCCATAAAATACTCCTAAAATCTATGAATAAACATAAAAAGAGGTCTCCCTCTTTTTGTGTTGTCTTCATTAAAATCTATTCGCCCAGGCAGTATCAACATCCAAGATATCTTGAGTGGTATATTGCTGACGATAAGGATTGTAAACGATATAACCAGCACCAGATTCATAGAGTGGTGAATCAAAGCGAGTCAAATCGTATTTTTCAATAATATAATTCAATTTAGCATTGTAACTAGTATCTGTCGCATAGACACCAGTCAGGGCAGCTGTTGCATCCTGATAGGTTGGCGCATTGCTCTTCCATGCACCTGCAAAATGCCCCTGTTTGAGAACCGAAACATAGTCTTGCAGAGACTCTACATAGCTAGGATATGAACGGAAACTATCGTTGATGGTATAAGCATTTCCCTCTCCATCATCTTCCCAAGTCTCCATATTAGCAGACTGACCGTCGTAGTGACCTTTGATACCGAAAAGGTTATAATGAGGCTCACCAGACAGACCAGACTGTCCTGAACCACTTTCCAAAATAGCCTGTGCAATCATAACAGAGGCATAAAGATCATTGTCCTGTCCCAACTGACGCGCTGGCTCACCGATTTGTGAGATGAAATAGTCTGTTTGATTCATAGGCTGCTGGTCGCTATTATTGGCACTAGCAGGATTAATATGCTTTGCCAAGACGAAACCAACAGCAATCGTCGTCGTCATGATGAATAAAGCTGAAAGGATTCTCTTACCTTTTTTTGAAATTCTCTTTTTCACAGCACTTCTCCTGAATAAGATGTTAATGATACCATTGTAACATACTAAAGATTAAAAAAACACTATTGATAATTTACAAGTATATGACATTTTTCGTTTTATTTCAAAAAATCCAACTCAAAGATAAGTTGGATTTAATTCGTAATATTAAATTTTTGACAAAATTGCATCCCAAGCAGCATCTAAGCCATCCTTGGTGACAGAGGAAAAAAGAATGAAATCATCATTTTTGTCAAAGTCCAGTTTTTTCTTAATAGCTGACTCGTGCTTATTCCATTTTCCGCGAGGGATTTTATCAGCTTTGGTTGCTACTAGGATAACCGGAATGTCATAATATTTCAGAAATTCATACATTTGCACATCATCTGCGCTCGGATCATGTCGAAGATCGACAAGGCTGACAACCGCTCTGAGATTTTCACGACTGGTCAGATATTCCTCAATCATCCGGCCCCATTTTTCACGCTCTTTTTTGGAAACACGGGCATAGCCGTAACCTGGAACATCGACAAAACGCAGCTTGTCATCAATGTTGAAAAAGTTTAGCAGTTGAGTTTTTCCAGGTTTTCCAGAAGTTCGCGCTAAATTTTTGCGATTGAGAAGTGTATTGATGAAGCTGGACTTTCCTACGTTTGATCGGCCAGCTAAGGCAATCTCTGGAATATCATCTTGAGGGTAGTGCGATTTATTGGCTGCACTCAGCAAAATCTCTGCGTTGTGGGTATTGATTTCCATAAGCACCTCGTTAGGCAGTTTCTAGAATAGGCTTATCTGTTCCATCTACTGCTTCTTTGGTAATGCGGACAAGTTTAACATTTTCCTGACTCGGAACTTCAAACATGACATCCATCATAGTTTCTTCGATGATAGAGCGAAGCCCACGTGCACCTGTTTTACGTTCAATCGCTTTATTGGCAATCTCCTGCAGAGCATCTTCGTCAAATTCAAGCTTAACATCATCATAAGATAGAAGCGCCTGGTACTGCTTAATAAGGGCGTTTCTAGGCTCTTTCAAAATCCGGACCAAATCATCAACTGTCAGTTGCTCCAGAGCAGCAAAAACAGGCAAACGGCCAATCAACTCAGGAATAATTCCAAATTTTTGAACGTCTTCTGATATAATTTCCTGCATATAGGAACTATCTTCGTCGATTGCTCGGTTGTTCTGACCGAAACCGATGATTTTCTCACCCAGACGCTGTTTTACGATTTCTTCAATACCGTCAAAAGCACCACCAACAATGAAGAGAATGTTCTTAGTATCAACTTGAATCATTTCCTGCTGCGGATGCTTGCGTCCACCTTGCGGAGGTACACTAGCTACGGTACCTTCGATAATCTTCAGCAGAGCTTGCTGAACTCCTTCGCCTGAAACATCACGAGTAATTGAGACGTTCTCACCTTTCTTGGCAATTTTGTCGATCTCATCAACATAGATAATCCCGCGTTCTGCACGTTCAATATTAAAGTCAGCTGCCTGCAAAAGTTTGAGCAGGATATTTTCCACGTCTTCACCGACATAACCAGCTTCAGTCAGAGCAGTTGCGTCCGCAATGGCGAAAGGCACATTAAGGCTGCGAGCCAGAGTCTGTGCCAGGAAGGTCTTACCTGACCCGGTCGGACCAATCATCAAAATATTTGACTTTTGAAGTTCCACATCTTCTTCTTCTCGGCTGTCGTGGTAGTTAATACGCTTGTAGTGATTATAGACCGCTACTGCCAAGGCACGCTTAGCTCGGTCTTGCCCGATAACATAGTGGTTCAAGATATTCAGCAGCTCCTGAGGTTTTGGTACCTCAGATAAATCTGCCAGCACTTCCTCGGCTAGCTCTTCACGGATGATCTCCTGTGCCAGCTCCACACATTCATTACAGATAAAGGCATTGTTACCAGCGATAATCTTCTGAACCTCATCTTGGTTCTTCCCACAGAAAGAACAAAAAACCATCATATCATCATTACGACTTGTAGGCATTGTTTACTCCAATTCTAAAATTCTAAATCTATTTATTTTCTTTCGTACATGTTAAAAAAGTGTCATATAAAAAGCATGAATGGAATTTACCAGATTTGTAAAAGCATTCAGCAAAAATAAAGCTGCCAGTCCAAACCGCTTTTTCCGAAAGGTTTGAACGGCACAAATAAGACAAATGACACATAAAAAGGCCGTAAAAAAACCAAAAATACTACGTTCCATTCTTACGAGTCCTTCCTTTGGTATCTTTTTATAGTGAAATCATAAGGATTCTTTTCATCTTTGGCATGAAATTCACTGCTAACTTCCTGATAAGGAGCCCAGTCAAATGTCTCAGGGAAATAGGTATCTCCTTCCAACTTAGCAGCAATCTGCGTCTGAATCAATTCTTCCAAATACGGTTCAAAAGCCTTGATAATCTGCGCTCCGCCAATAATATACAAGTTTCTATCTTGCTTGTGGTACCAATCCAAGACATCTTCCACATTGCTGAACAGCAAGACATTCTCATTGTCAACTTGATAGTTCTTGTCCCTGCTCAAAATCAGACTAATCCGATTTGGCAAAACGCGACGCTGCAAACCATCAAAGGTCACACGCCCCATCAAAATAGCATGTCCAGTCGTTGTTACCTTAAAATGCTGCAATTCTGCGGGGAGATGCCAAGGCATGACCTTGTCTTTTCCAATCAGACCATCCTCTGCCTGAGCCCAAATGGCAATAATCTTCTTTGTCATCCTTTTATCCTTTGTATTAGTAACTCTATTCTATCAAATTTGCTGTAAAAAGGCATGTTTAAAGTATGATTCAAGCAGAACTTTTGCAGAGGTTGGCAGTTTTCGCATACACTTATCAAAATCGTTAAATAGCCAAATCAAACTTCAGCTGAGGTTTAACGGGATTATAGTCCAGCAACTCAAAATCTTCTGCTTTGATATCAAAAAAATTAGTCCCATCCGGCACATTTAACACGAGCTGAGGTTGGCAGTTGCTAGGTTCCCGACGCAATAGCTCTTCTGCCTGCTCGAACTGATTGTCATAGATGTGCAAGTTATTGATAAAGTAAAAGAACTTGCCGACCTTCCAACCGAAATGCTTGGCAATCATCATCTGCAGAGCCACATACTGCATAGCATTAATGTGGTGAGCAACCAACATATCATTTGAGCGCTGAGTCAGAGTCGCATCCAGATAAATGTCTCCATCTACACGCCGAACGTCAAACATGGTTTGAAAAGCGCATGGAAGCAGGCCGTCACTCTCTTCAAAAGCTTCATAATCCCAGAGAGAGATGATATTGCGACGGTTCCAAGGATTGGCTTCCAACTGTTGGAGAATTTTATTGATAATATTGTGCTTCTTGACAACAGCACCGTAACGCTGGCCGATAGTACCCGTATCGCCAACTTCCCAGTCATTCCAATAGTGAACATTATACTTGTCGTTGAGCAGTTCCAGGCTATTGGACTGGTCTTGATAGATCCAAAGGACTTCCTTGATGGCGGACTTGATGGCAATAGGGCGCAGAGTCGTGATTGGGAACTCGCCCTTGCTCAAATCGTATTCCGCAAAAGAACCAGTGATATATTTGGAGTTAGCCACATTTCCATCTTTGTAGCGCGGACGGGCATTTTCAGAAAAAACACCTTGCTCCATAATTTTTTTAATATTCTCTTTGAAAATCGTATCTGCTAGCGTCATGATTTCTCCTTCGTTCAGTGAGCTTTTTCTAGTATAGCAAATTTTCCATAAAAATTCTCCTACAGACCTTTCTGCAGGAGAACAAATAAAGCATACTTGTTGAATTATTGTAAAACCAATGAAGCTGCCCCGATAACGCCAGCATCATTTCCAAGAGTAGCCAAGGCCAACTTGGTTGAAGTACGAACCTGCGGGAAGCTATTCTCTTCATAAACCTTGCGAACGCCATCAAGTAAGAAATCACCTGCAGCTGATACGCCACCTCCGATAACGATTGTAGATGGATTTAGGATAGAGCCGATATTGGCACAGGCAATTCCTAGATAGCGCGCGAAATTGCGATAGACAATCAGAGCCAGCTCATCGCCCTCTTTCGCCAAGTCGAAGACAACCTTTGCATTGACATCTTCACCATTGTCAATCAGTTTTTTCAGCTCAGCATCACCAGCATACTCATCAGCATAGCGACGAGTCAGATTAACAATACCAGTCGCAGATGCAACAGTCTCTAGGCAGCCTTTCTTGCCACAGGTACATTGAATCGGCTGATCGAAGTCAACAGTGATGTGGCCCAACTCTCCTGCTGCTCCAGCAAGTCCATGCAAGAGCTTACCTTCTGCAACGATTCCTCCACCAACACCTGTACCCAGTGTCATAAAGACTACATCAGGCTGGTTTTCTCCAGCTCCCATCCAGCGTTCACCCAAAGCAGCAACATTAGCATCATTGTCAATATAGAAAGGAATCCCAGTCGCTTTTTCAATCTTATCCTTGACCGGCTGCAGCGTCTTCCAATTGAGGTTGTAAGCACCAATAACAGTGCCCTTTTCTCGGTCAACAACTCCTGGCGATCCCATACCAATTCCGATAAAATCCTCTGCTGAAAGCTGAAGCAAGTCCAAACGATGCAGGATTGACTCAATCATATCATCTACGATGTGGCTACCTTCGTCCAAAATATTGGTTTTAATGGACCATTTTTCCTGAATTTCGCCCTCTGAAGTCAAAATAGCAAACTTAATAGATGTTCCACCAAGGTCAATTCCGATTATTTTTTTCGACATGATGTTCTCCTCTGTGTTTTATTTATCATCATTATATCAGATTTTTTCAGTAAGGAAAAGGTTTGCATAAAGAAAAGTGAAAATCAACAAAAATCTAACTTTGCTAATTCTCTTAGCCACTTTTATCCTTTACTTTCTTGTACTAGTAATTTCTTTTTCTTAACCAATGGCTTATGGTTAGATTCTATCCTCCACTCTCTTTCATAATACTTCATTGAATCATATATACGTTCCAGAAACGTTTCTTCAAGAAAAATCAACGGGATAATTAAATCAACTTGATTTTTAAAGACGCGCTTCTTATTTTTACGTACAATAGCTGAAGTTTTACAAAGTCCCTCGACGTCATCAAAATTTATTTCAATTCTGTAAGAAGTTGTAAACCTGTTTCGTATTATACGAAAATTTATCTCTGACACATCTTTCCATGAAAAAAATTCTCTATCAGCCACTAGAGAAGGCTTATAATAGAAACCGTTCACCGTTAGTCTAATGAACTCTTTGTCAGCAAAAAGAAGACTCCAAGAAGCGAACAAAATTATATATAAAATCAAAAGTAATACTAATAAAATGTAAGAATAAAAATATGTCAGTCGATTTTCCACAACGATAAAACAGACAAAAAAATAAGACAAAAAAATAGAAAATAAACTATTAAGAATTGCCCAAAAAAGTATTTTTTTCGAACTTCTTTTTATTATTCTTTCTTGCACTATTTTTCACCAATAATCTTTTCTATATTTACTCATCCTAACTCACAACTCTTTTGTAAAATAATATCTTTCACCAGTATAAGGGTATTCTTTCAACGCGAACACTTCTGTATAGCCGTGCTTTTTATAAAAATCCGGGGCTTGAAACTGATATGTGTCTACAAATGAATATTTGCATTTCCTTTCTCTGGCTTCTTGTTCAGCCCTACACAGTATTTTTGAGCCTAAGCCTTGTCCTCGCAAATCCTCGTTCACATACAAATACTCAATCTCCAGCCAGTTTCCAAAAGTTTCGGCCGCCATACCAGCCAGCAGATTTCCTTGTTCGTCTTCTACATAGATGTTAAGAGGCTCACTTTTGGAGGACTCTCTTTTAGAGCGATTGTAGGATCTGATTAAATTTCCCAGTTCTTGTGTCTTCTTCGAGTTGGTATTTCCCAATCTTAGTTTCATAGATGCCTCCGTTCCATCTCTAAAGGTTTTAGATTTACAGTTTATGAAACTGTTCGGACTATATCTTCACTTTAAATATCCTTCTGATTTGCTCGCCATTGATTATGGTAATCCATCATCGTTTCATAAATATATTTTGGTTTCTCTTTTTTCAATAACATAAGAGTAATTTCTAACGGTTCAGGAATACCAAACTTATATCTTTTGCTCTTTCTAGAAGCAAGCCTACTTCTCTCCAAAACTGCAGGATCCACTGAATGAAAACAAATCGTCAAAATATGACTCTTATTGAATAATTGATATTTTGCATAATGTCGAATACGTTCAATTCTATAGTCTATTCTCTGGATTTCTTCCCAACTATAAAACGAAACTTCTCTAAAAAGAAGGGGGTTAAAGTAAAAGCCCTGTTCCGTTAGACGAAGAAAACGTTTATCCCTAAACAAACAAATCCATACCAAAATAGAGAGAAAATCAAAAACAATTGTACCTATCACTAAAAACATTTTTTCAATCACAGAAATATTGGAATCGAATAATAGGTATCCGTTTTTAGATGGTAATACAAGAACTGTAGTCATAAAGACAGCATGAGCGCTCGCCGATATAGCTAAGATGAATATCTTCAACCAGCTCTGACTAAACACTACTTCTTTCATCCATCTAACTCACTCAGGTATTCATAGCGCTCGTATTTTTCCAGCTGTTTCTCGTTCTGCTCATCCAGTTCTTGCTGGAGTTGAGACAGGCGAGCAAAGTCAGAGCCATTCTCCTGCATGGCCGTTTCAATCTCAGAAATCCGCTCCTCCAGCGCCTCGATATCAGCCTCAATAGACTCCCACTCCTGCTTTTCAAAGTAGGTCATGCGCTTTTTCTCCTCGCGCACCTTGGTAGATTTTTCCTTTTCAGTCTTTTGAGAAATAGCAGAGCGTTCTGCCAGAAAGGCTTTTTCGTCTAAGTAATCTGTGTAATTTCCGAAAAACTCTCTGATACTTCCATTCTCAAAAGCCAAAATCTTGCCGGCTACCTTGTCTAGGAAATAGCGGTCGTGGCTGACTGTAATAACTGGACCGGCAAAGCCTTGCAGAAAGTTTTCCAAGACCGTCAGAGTTGCAATATCCAAATCATTGGTTGGCTCGTCAAGAAGCAAGACATTCGGCTTTTCTAAGAGCAGCTTGAGCAGATACAGCCGCTTTTTCTCTCCGCCAGAAAGCTTTTCGATTAAAGTCCCATGAGTAGAACGAGGAAAAAGAAACTGCTCCAAGAGTTCTGCAATGGAAGTCGTTCCACTGCCTATCTTGACCTCCTCGGCCACTTCTTGTAGGTAATTAATGACCCGCTTAGACTCATCCAAGCCCTCAATCTGCTGAGAGAAATAGGCCACTCGAACTGTCTCGCCGATAATGAGCTGACCAGCCTGAGGCTGAAGTTTTCCAGCAATCAGATTGAGCAAGGTTGACTTGCCGACACCGTTATCTCCGACAATCCCAATGCGGTCCTTGTTCTGGATCAAAAGACTGAGCTGAGAGAGAATAGGCTTCTGATTATAAGCAAAGTCTACATTTTGAAATTCGATAACTTTCTTACCGATACGGCTGGTTTCAAAGTTCATTTCCAGATTGCTGTCCGTCGTCTGACCGACCAAATCTTTCTTTAGATCATGGAAACGATTGATACGAGCCTGTTGCTTGGTTGCCCGAGCCTGAGGCTGCCGCCGCATCCAGGATAGCTCCTGCTTGTATAGTTGCTGTTTCTTATGAAGCAAGGCCGCATCTCGTTCATCCTGCTCAGCCTTAAGACGAACATAGTCTTGATAATTTCCTTGGTATTCAATCAAGCGACCGCCATCCAGCTCAAAAATCCGTGTTGAAATATTATCCAAGAAATAGCGGTCGTGGGTGATGAAAAGGACAGTCTTTTTGGAATTTTTCAAGAAATGGGTCAGCCATTCAATAGTATCAATATCTAAGTGGTTGGTCGGCTCATCAAGTAAGAGTAAATCTGCATCGCCTAAGAGAACCTGTGCCAGCTGCACTCGGCGACGAAGACCACCCGATAACTGACCAACCTTAAGTGACAGATTAGTCAGACCAAGCTTGGACAGAACCGTCTTGACCTGACTTTCGATTTCCCAAGCATGGAGCGAGTCCATCTCAGACATAACCACTTCTAGTCTAGACTGTTGATTTTCATCATAAGCCGTCAAGAGCAGCTCGTACTCTCGAATCAACTGCATTTCCCGTAAATCACTTGATAGAACAGTGTCAAGCACCGTCTGCTCCTCATCAAAATCAGGCTCCTGAGTCAGATAAGCAATTTTATAGTCTGTCTTAGCAGAAAAAGGGCTGACATCTCCGTCAAAGCCCGACTTGCCCGACAAGACATCCAGCAGCGTTGTCTTTCCTGTTCCATTGACACCAATCAGACCAATCCGGTCTAGGTCGTGAATGATAAAGGAAATATCCCGAAAAACAGTCTTATCTCCTACTGATTTGGTTAGCTTGTCAACGATAAAATCGCTCATTTTTTCTCCTTGATATAGGCGTAAATGGCCTCTAGTTCATTAGGTAAGTGGCCGTCTACAATAGCATATTCTAACTCTTTCAAAATTTGTCCAAGTTTTGGTCCTGGCTCAAAGCCGAACTCCCGCATCAGCATGCCGCCATTGACCACCATTTCCTGCTTGCTGTGAATAGTCAGACTGGCATCAAGATTCTGAATGGCAGAGAAATCAACTGCCAAACCTTGCGCCTGCCGAAGCTCTTCTGCTTGTAGCAATAAGTCAATATCATAGTCATAGCAGTCTCGCTTGGTCAAGTCTCGTTCTGAGCGAATGGCCGCAATCTCAACTAAATCTTGTACTTTATTAGCAAATTCACGAGAAGTCTTCCATTTTTTTAGAAAGTCTTTAACATTTTGCACATCCAAAGCCAATAAAAGTGCTGCCCAAGCTTGCTCGGATGCTGAAAAGAAAAAATCTGAAGCCAAGTCAAAGAGCCGTTCTAACTTAGCTCTGCTTCCCTTCAAATCTGGCAAAAATTCTATGGCACCGCTTGTCAAGAGTGCCTCTAAACCCTTGCGCCAAAACGGAGCCAGCAAGAGCTTGTCAAACTCGATAAAAATTCGTTCAACTGAAATTTTTTCCAACAAGGGAGCACAATCCTTCATAGCTACGAAAGTATCTTGCTCCAGGTCAAAATCTAAGGCAGCCTGAAAACGAAAACCCCGCATGATACGGAGAGCATCTTCATTAAAACGCTCTGCAGCAGTTCCAACTGCCCGCAAAATCTGATTTTCCAAGTCATCCAAGCCTTGGAAAAGATCAATAACTTGGCCGTTTTCATCCAATGCTAGAGCATTGATGGTGAAATCGCGCCGCTTGAGATCTTCTTCCAACGAGCGCACAAAAGAAACCTTGCTGGGCCTGCGGTAGTCCACATAGACATCCTCGGTCCGGAAAGTTGTCACTTCATATTCACGGTTATTTTCCAGAACCAAGACAGTTCCATGCTCAATCCCCACATCAACTGTCCGGTCAAAGATACGCTTGGTTTCCTCAGGATAGCTGGAGCTAGCGATATCCACATCGTGAATAGGTCGCTGCAAAAGGGCATCTCGAACAGAGCCCCCAACAAAATAAGCTTCAAAGCCAGCCGCTTTTATCTTCTCTAATACTGGCAAAGCCTCCTGAAATTCAGAAGGCAGAGTTTCTAATCTCATAGTAAATGTTCCAATCCATAGACTAATTCTGAGCGTTTGACAACTTCTTTAATGGCAAGATTAACCCCTGTCATAAAGGAAGCACGGTCATAGGAATCATGTCGCATGGTCAATCCCTCTCCCTGGCTGCCGAAGATTACTTCTTGATGGGCAACCAAACCTGGCAAGCGGACCGAATGAATACGCATGCCATCGAAATCAGCTCCGCGGGCGCCAACTATAGACTCTTCCTCATCAGCAGCTCCCTGCTGCTTGCTTGGTCTGACTTGACTGATGAGCTCGGCTGTCTTGATAGCCGTCCCACTCGGAGCATCCTTTTTCTGATCATGATGCAACTCGATAATTTCTACATTTGCAAAATACTTAGCTGCCTGAGCTGCAAACTGCATTAGTAAAACAGCCCCCAAAGCAAAGTTTGGAGCAATCAATCCACCCAGCTTCTTTTCCCTAGACAGTGTGATTAACTCTTCCAACTGCTCAGGAGTAAAACCTGTAGTTCCGACCACTGGGCAAAATCCCTGTTCTAGGGCGAAGCGAGTATTGTCATAAGCTACTTTTGGGGTTGTAAAATCAACCCAGACATGGGCTTCCAGTCCAGCCAATTCTTCCTTGGCATTGAAGACGGGAACACCAGCCACTTCTTTTTCATCCGTAAAGGGATCCAGCAGTCCAACTAATTCTAGTTCAGAATCTTCTGTTACCATTTTATAGGCTGCTTGGCCCATTTTCCCTTTAAAACCAGCAATAATAACTTTGATACTCATGTTTTCCTCCTTACAGAGACAAGCTCAGATATTCAGACAATCAAATCACAGGAATATAAGCAAGTGCAACGCTCCCCTTGCCTAGATGCGTTCCAATGACACTGCCAAAGGTTGCGATAGGAACTTCACTAGCAATACCGCTGTCTAGCAGATTTTTCTGAAGCTCGGCTGCTTTTTTTGGCGCATTGCCATGGATAACCATAATCTGATAAACACCGCCCGCTGTTCTTTCTTGGACAAGTTCCAGCATACGCTTGGTAGCCTTCTTCTCCGTCCGAATCTTTTCAAAAACTTCTATCACACCATGATTGTTAAAATACAGAATAGGCTTGATGCTGAGCAGATTTCCCAGAATAGCTGCGCCGTTAGACAGGCGTCCTCCTTTGACCAAGTGGTCCAAGTCGTCCACCATGATAAAGGCGCTGGTGCCATCAATCTGCTTCTGGACATTAGCTAAAATTGTTTCAAAATCTAGTCCTTCTTCTGCCCACTCTAGAGCAGATTGAACCATAATACCGAGCGGTGCACTGGTAATCTTAGAATCTGGAAAGGCAATTTGCAAACCATGAAATTCATCTTTCAGATACTGAATGTTTTGATAAAAACCAGAAATTCCGCTAGATAGAAAGAGTCCCAGAACATGGGTATAGTCTTTGCCGTCTAGAATGGTAAGAATCTCTTCTAGGTCCGCAATGCTAGGCTGACTGGTCTTAGGCAATTCATCTGACTGAGCCATTTTTTCATAAAATTCACTAGCTGTTAAGTTTCTTCCTTCGACATAAGACTCACCGTCAATCACGACCGGAATATCCAAGACGAAAAGATTTTCGCTCTCTAGCAGCGAAGCCGGCAGATAGGCCGATGAATCTGTGATAACCGCTAACTTCATGATTAAAACTCCAAATTAATGCCTGGCAAATCTAGAGCAATTTCTGTCACTTCATAAGTCAAGCGATTGAGCATGGTTAAGCAAGGCCGAGCCAGCTCTTCTACTTCATCGTGGTCAAATTCACTCGGTTCCTCAATAAGACGACCGTGAATGTGGTTAGCTTGCGAAATAGTTCCGCTGATAACAAAATTCTCAAAAACAATCATAAAAGTCAAAATCACAATCAATGAAGTTGTATGGGCTTCGACATCTCTTTTGACCAATTGGAAATTCACATCAACCTTGGTTTCAGGTGTTCCATTTTCTTTTTCCCACTCAAAATTTCGAGCGTCAAAATGGTACTGACTAACAAATTCTTTTTCGCGCTGTATGTTCATTTTTATTCTCCTAAAAATATGCGATAGGCCCATTATACCATATATCGAGCGAAGTTTCCATGCTAAAATTTGCAGGCCGGAAAACACAAAAAAGAATCTCACTGACAAGCGAGATTCTTTTAAATATTATTTCTTAAGTGGTTTGCGCAGGTAACCAAAGATAATACCGCTGACTACTGCACCAATCAATACATATACCAAGTAAAGGATTGGATTGTTTGTCAAACCGATAACGAAGATTCCTCCGTGAGGAGCCATGAGCTTGATACCTGACAATCCTACAAGAGCACCTGTTAGAGCTGAACCTACGATAAAGCTTGGAATAGCACGGGCTGGGTCAGCAGCTCCAAAAGGAATCGCTCCTTCTGTGATGAAAGATAGTCCCATGACGATGTTGGTAATTCCAGAGTCACGCTCTTCTTCTGTAAATTTATTTTTGAAAAGAATTGTTGCTACAAACACTGCTAAAGGCGGAACCATACCAGCTGCCATAACAGCCGCCATAACAGTTGAACCACCACTTGTCAATGATTCAGCCAAAGAAAGAGTACCCACAGTATAAGCGGCCTTATTAACCGGCCCACCCATATCGACAGCCATCATTCCTCCTACCAAAAGTCCAAGAATGACTGCTGATGTTCCACTCAAGCTCATAAGGAAGTCATTGAGTGCTGTATTAATCGCTGACATTGGAATATTTACTGCCAACATAGCAAATCCGGTAAGAGCAACACCTAACAAAGGGAGAAGAAGAATAGATTTCACGCCTTCAAGTGAACGAGGAACTTTAATGTATTTTCTAAGCAAAAGTACAATACCGCCAGCTAAGAAACCGCCTACCAGAGCTCCTAGGAACCCTGATGAAACTTGGGATTCAGCTAGGGATTTCAAAATCTCTTGAACTTGTTCTGGAGTTTTATCTGCAAGATCCTTATATACAGGAATATTTCCATAAGCAATACCTGCTTTAGCAATTGCACCTGCCACAAAACCAGCCACCAATCCAGGTTTTTCAGCAATGGAATATGCAATATAAGCAGCTAATACAGGAACCATGAAGCCAAAGGCTGCTCCACCAATCTGATTGAAGAGAGCTGACAAACCATTATAATTCCCCAAGTGACTCAACTGGTCTTTAGGAACCCCTTGGTCAAGCAAGAATGAGATAGCAATCATAATCCCACCACCGATAACGAATGGCAACATTTGGGAAACACCGCTCATCAAGTGCTTGTAGAAAGCAGCTCCCAGACTAAGTTTCTCATCGCCGGATTCTGCCGTACCGCCACCATTGGCTGCCTTGTAAACTTCAGCATTTCCTGAAAGAGCCTGATTGATCAGTTCTTCTGTCTTACGAATACCATCCGCAACAGGTCGTTTAATTAACGGCTTGCCGTCAAAACGATTCATTTCTACCGCTTTATCTGCCGCGATGATAACAGCTTTTGCTTTTTTTATATCTTCAGCTGTCAGCTTATTTCCAACACCGCTAGCACCATTGGTTTCAACCTTGATGCCGACACCCATTTCAGCTGCGACCTTCTGCAAAGCCTCTTGAGCCATGTAGGTATGCGCAATCCCTGTTGTACATGCTGTTACAGCCACTAGGAAGTCTCCGCCTTCATTGGCAGGTTCGACGACAGCAGGTTCTTCTGCTTTTTCTGAAGCTTGGTCAAAGAGCTCAATCACCTGATCAGGCGAAGTAACTTGGCGCAGTTTATCCGCAAAGCCATCTTTCATCAGGTATTGGGACAATTCAGCCAAGGCTGCCAAGTGAGTGTCGTTAGCACCTTCTGGAGCTGCAATCATGAAGAAAAGATCAGTTGGTTGTCCATCCAAACTCTCATAATCGACGCCTTTATTTGACTTAGCAAAAAGGACAGTCGCTTCTTTCACTGCAGTATTTTTGCTGTGAGGCATAGCGATTCCATCACCCAAGCCTGTGGAAGTCAAGGCTTCACGAGCCAAAATCCCTTCTTTGAAAGTCTCGAAGTCTGTCACATAACCATGATCCACTAGGCTCTGAATCATTTCTTCGATAACAGCTTTTTTCTCTGTTGCCTGCAAGTCTAGCAACATCACATCTTTTCTTAGTAAGTCTTGAATTTTCATATTTTTTCTACCTCTACTTTTTCATAGATTTCTTTTATATAATCAGCTGTCGCCAAATCATCTGAGAAGGTGGTTGCTGTTCCGCAGGCCACTCCCCATTTGAAGGCTTGAATAACATCGCCAGAGCGGACAAACTCTCCGGTAAATCCAGCCACCATAGAGTCGCCAGCGCCAACAGAATTTTTCACATTGCCCTTGATAGGCTTAGCGAAATAGGCACCATCTCGAGTTACCAGTAAAGCACCGTCACCAGCCATGGAAATGATGACATGCTGGGCACCCTTGTCTAAGATTTGGCGGGCATAACTCTCAATCTGATCCAAGCTTTCAAGCTTGACTCCGAAAATATCACCTAGTTCGTGGTTATTAGGTTTGACCAAGAGCGGCTCAAACTCTAAAGAATCCAGTAGCGTCTGACCTTCAAAGTCACAAACAACTTGTGCTCCCGTCTTTCTGGTTAAGCCAATCAGCTTCTTGTAGACAACATTTCCTAGATTTTTAGGACTGCTGCCTGCGAAGACTACCGTATCCCCTGATGTCAGAGAAGAAAGGAACTTCTCAAGTTCTTCTAGTTTCTGACTGGAAATTTCTGGACCTGGTCCGTTAATTTCTGTCTCAGCATCTGCTTTAATTTTGACATTGATACGAGTATCCTGCTCAACTTCTACAAAATGGCTGGAAATCCCTTCCTCTTTCAGAGTATCTGTGATGAACTTGCCAGTAAAACCACCGATAAAGCCAGTCGCTGTATTCTCAATACCTAGACGTTTGAGAACTCGGCTAACGTTGATTCCCTTTCCGCCAGCGAATTTGTCGTCACTGTCCATCCGATTGACGCTTCCTATAAGAACCTTGTCCAGACGGACAATATAGTCGATGGAAGGGTTTAGTGTGACAGTATAAATCATACTTCAATCACCTCCGTTTTTTCTTTGAGCGCTTGAATCACTTCAGATTCATTTTGATTAGTAATAATGCTTGCTTTGGCAAGAGGAGCGACCTTGACAAAGGACGTCTGTCCTAGTTTAGAAAGATCAGCCAAGACATAAGTCTTCTTAGCGTTCTCTAAAATCGCTCTTTTGACAGCACCTTCCTCCATATCTGGAGTGGTAAAGAAGCCATCGTCAATGCCATTCATTCCAATAAAGGCCTTATCGAAATTCAACTGACCGATTTGATTCAGAGCCACACCGCCAATACTGGCATCCGTCGAGCGCTTGACCTTTCCGCCGATAATGACCGTCGGAATATTACGCTCTACCAACTTGGTCGCATGGTGAATAGAGTTGGTGACAACTGTCACTCTTGGATCATGCAGCTCATTGACTAAAAGCTCATTGGTTGTCCCCGCATCAATAAAAATCACATCATGCTCTTGAATCAAGCTTGCTGCCATCTTGGCAATAGATGTCTTTTCTTGAATGCTTTTGATAGATTTTTCCTGATTACTCTCCTCTTCCTGCAGAAAATGAAGGCTTTCGGCTCCTCCGTGAACTCGTCGCAGCTTATGCTCGCTTTCCAATTCATCCAAATCTCTTCTGACAGTTGATTCTGAAGTGTTTAAAGAATGTACTAGATAGTCTAAAGAAACAAATTTTTCTCTTATGACTGTCTCTAGAATAACTTGCTTTCTTTCCGACTTCAGCATAAAGCACCTCCTTTGGAATCGTTTACGATTATTATTATACCTCTTTATTTTCCAATGTCAAGCATTTTCTATCAAAAACTTTCAATTTCTATCTTTTTATCGAACAAAAAAAGCTGGACTATATCCAACTTCTTTCATATCATTGCATAGCTGCCAAATAAAAGGCAATTAGCTTTTATTGATCAAGGATACAAGATAGGCTGCCATAACAGGCAGAAAGGTTCCAAGAAAAGTAAACACAACCAGAACCCAGAACCAGACTGATTTAAAAGCCTGTCGGTAGGTTCCTGGGAGCGAACGATTGGCATCAATGTATTCCTTAAATTTTGGCCATTTCAAGATTAAGAGCAAAAGAAATACTGTGCTGCCAGCAATTAATAGGCCGTAAAAAACGATGTTAACAATAGGCTCCGGAGCTTTTTTTGAAAGAAAAGCTATACCTTCTGCTATGACAAAGTTATTGAGAGCATGAAAAATGATAGACCAGATAATCGAATACTCAAAAGCGATATAACCAAAGCCCAAACCAATCAAACTAGCAAAATAAAACTGATAAAGATTTTCGTGAAAGAGACCAAACAAAATCGCAGTCAGAAGAATGGCAAAAATCTTTCCATGCTTCTCTAACGCTCTTAATCCAGCACCTCTAAAAATGATTTCCTCCGTAACTGGAGCCATCAAAGATGAATAAATCAGCATGGTCAGTGTTTCAGAACCGCCGCCTCCTGATTCCATACTAGAAAGATCTAGATTGAAGAGTTGCATGATAGCCTGCATGATCTGATTGACAACAGCTGTAAACATTTGGGCGAATAAAAGGAAGCAAATCATATAAAAGAAAACTTTAGGAGTCATCTTCCGCCCCTTGCGACGAAGGTCATATTTAAAGAGCTGCTTACCCCGAGACACAGTGAAAGTAAGAACACCGAGACAGGAAGCTAGAATATAGGCTCCACCGTCCTTTTCCATGAATTTGGTAACAATGTCTTGCGTCTTTTGAATGTCCATACCTTGCCCTGGCATGATGACAAAAAAAGCAACAAATACGTAAATGAAGACAGCAGCAAGCATAACCCATAAATAAGTAAAGCAAGTCGCTGAAAATCGTCCTAGATCTTTTTTAGGATTTAAAGGTTCGGGTATATAATACATAAAATCTCCTATATTAAATTTTCTCTTTACCCTTTCTGCTCAGGAAATACAGGGTCAAAAAGATTCCCTCATAAAGCAAAGCAAAAAGAATAAAGGCGTGCATGAAAAATTCTTCTGGCAGAATCCAAATGACTGGATCCTTGGCTGGATCAAACATCCAGGTATTGTCTCCGGCAAAGAGAACTTGATGAAAGAGTGTAAAAAAATTATTAAAACCAATCATAAAAGCCAAGCCAGCAAAGACAAGCGGCAAGAGACTAATCACCAGAAAAGCCCGTCTGTAAAGACCCAAAAATCCCTTTTTAACCACTTTTTTGATAAAGAAAATCAA
The DNA here is from genome assembly GCF_050220005.1 of Streptococcus sanguinis. GTDB lineage: Bacteria > Bacillota > Bacilli > Lactobacillales > Streptococcaceae > Streptococcus > Streptococcus sanguinis_Z. Next base: position 1,092,056 of record NZ_CP071413.1, on the reverse strand, counting down.
AACCGGCAAGGTTATTAGAAAAATAGCTTGCGCCAAATGAAAAAGATACTTGACCACCTGAAAATGATGTAGCCCTGCAGCTGACGAGCGAAAATCTGGCATCGCCAGTTTCTGACTAAAAGGATTGGTCAGGTAATTCATCAAAATATTAAAATTATACTGGATGGTCTCTGCTTTCAAATATACTTTATCTGGCAAGTTGAAATAAGAAATCTCCATCGGGTATAAGAGCCAAGCCAGATAAATGGTCAGCAGGATAGCTACTGCCAGCAAGCACAAAACGCTGGCTGAAAATCTCAACTTATCACGCATCGAAGTCCCACTCCGCTAGACTGGACAAGACATGCGTCGGTTGGATAGGCAGATTAGGAACCTCTTCTGGCAGGGTAAAACCTGTTGTGACCAAGAGAGTCGGAATGCCGTTGTCGATCCCCGCTCGAATATCTGTCAGATAGTTATCACCCACCATGACCACTTCTTCACGCGCCAGTCCTAGATGCTCTATCGCTTTTTCCATGATAATGGCGTTAGGCTTTCCTATAAAAGTGGGCTCAACCCGAGTAGCGGCTTCCAAGAGAGCATTGATAGCACCCGCTCCCGGCTGCAGACCTCTCTCCGTTGGAATATTGAGATCAGGATTGGTTCCGATAAAGTGAGCACCCTTTTGAATGGCCAGAGTCGCTATTGTCAGCTTCTCATAGTCCACTTCCCAGTCGAGACCTACTACTACGTAGTCAGGATTTTCAGTGTCTTCTATATAACCAGCTTCTTCTATGGCATGTTTCAGTCCGACATCACCGATGACATAGACTTTCTTGCCCAGATTTTTCTCCTGCATGTAGTCAATAGTAGCTAGAGTTGCTGTGTAAATGGTATCAAGTGGTGTCTCAATATTGAAATTTTTAGCCAGCATAGTCTGCACTGCTTCTGGCGTGCGAGTAGTATTATTGGTCACTAAAAGATAGGGAATATTGCGCTTCTGCAGCTCATGCACAAAGGCTTCACCAGCCGGAATCCGGCTCTTGCCCTTATAAATCGTCCCATCTAAGTCAATCAAATATCCTTTATAAGTCATTTCTGCACTTCCTCATTCTCTTGTTTAAACTCCTGCCATGTCACCAAAGCCTGGGCATTGACCTCGCTGTCACTGGAAATTTGGTGATTGCTCTGCAGACCTTCTAGGTCATAGCTAGAAGCAATCATGCCGCCCGGTCGAACTTCCTTGACATACTTAAGATGGACTTTCTTGGGAATGTGCTGGGTGAGGAAATCTGCTCCCATAACCTCAAAAATCCAGTCCAGATACTTGCTATTGTTGACATGGCCGTTCATATCCAAGTCGTAAAAGCGTACATGGTAGTCCTTGCTGACAGGATTTTCCAAAGCTGGATACTTAGGGCCGCGCAGTAATTTCTTGGAAAAATCAGATTGATATGGCGCTACAATCTCTGGATCTACCGGACGAACCTTGCGGCTATCTCGATCCATAAGAACAAAGGTTGCCATCATCTGAATAATAGCCTGACCTGCTTCATCAAAAATCGTAAAGCGACGGTAGCAAAAGAGCCGATTGTAGGTTAAAGCTTCTGTTTCAATGGTAATTTCCTCTGCAAAGCGTGGCAGACGTGTCACATCAATATCATAGTCCGTGATAATCCAGACTAGATTATACTGCTCCAGCATATCCTTGTCACTGACACCAAGCTCGATTGACTGCATTCCCGATACCTGCAAGGATAGCAAGATGACATCCGGCAGCTTGATATGGCCATTCATATCTGCCATATCAAAAGGAATTTTCATTTTCATTTGATAAGTTAAGCCCATGATTTACTCCAATATAAATTTCTCAGCAACCGTATCGCCCAAAAAGAGGCCTTGTTTGGTCATACGCACAATGTCTCTGTCAGGCACTAGCAAGCCCTGCTCAGTCAGCTCAGACACAACAGCTCCGTACTGGTCTTCAAAGGAAATACCGAATTTTTCCTCAAAACGTTTTTTTGACACGCCTGATTTCTTGCGCAGTCCTAGAAACATCTCTTCTTCCATCTTTTCATTCAATGTCAGCGTTTCTTCCTGCACACGGGCATTGCCCGCTTCCACTGCCTGCAGATAATGACGAATGGGTCCATGGTTTTTATAGCGGACACCATCGACATAGCCAGACGCTCCAGCTCCAATACCATAATACTCCGCATTGTCCCAGTACATGAGATTGTGGCGGCTCTCAAAGCCTGGCTTGGAAAAGTTGGAAATCTCATAATGCTCGAAGCCGGCCTTTTCCAGCTCAGCTATAATGTAGTCAAACATCTCCGCTTCCAAATCTTCCTTGGGCAGAGGCAGCTTCCCCCGCCGCATCCGATTCATGAAAACCGTATGATTTTCCAAAATCAAGCTGTACAAACTCATGTGAGGAATGTCCAAGGCAATGGCCTTGGCAACATTGGTTTTCACATCTTCCATGGTCTGCTTGGGCAGGGCGTAAATCAGGTCAATTGAGATATTATCAAAACCTGCTTTTTTGAGATTGGCAATATTCTCGTAGATGTCCTTTTCCGAGTGACTGCGGCCAATTTGCTTAAGCATGCGGTCGTTGAAAGTCTGTACACCCAGCGAAACCCGATTGACAGGCGAGTCTTTAAGTACAGCAATCTTCTCCTGATCTAAATCCCCAGGATTAGCTTCAATGGTCAGCTCTTCTAGATAAGATAAATCAAGCTTTTCCGTTAGCTTTTCCAGCAAAAAGGCTAATTGAGGCGCAGATAGAGCCGTCGGAGTCCCACCACCGATATAGAGGGTACGGAGCTTTTTGATATCGTAAGAATCATACTCCTCAATCAAATGCTCCAGATAAGAATCTACAGGCTGATTTTTGATAAAAACCTTGGAAAAATCGCAGTAATAACAAATCTGAGTACAAAAAGGAATGTGCACATAAGCAGAAGTCGGTTTGGTTTGCATAGTACTTATTATACCACAGTTTTAAAGAGAGGACTTATTTGATTATTAAACAAAGGAAAAAAGAGTGAGCCTGTAAAGACAGAAATTGTCCTCGCAAGCCACACCCTTTCCTATAATCTAAAAAATTGAAGATCTAAATCAATTCTTCCCCAACTCCTGCGTCCTCTTGTAGGCGGCTTGAACGGCATCCATGACGGTTCCTCGAAAGGCATTTTCTTCCAGACTGGCTACCCCAGCGATGGTCGAACCAGCCGGACTGCAGACCTGGTCTTTGAGTTGAGCCGGATGTTGACCACTGACCTGACTTAGTTTGGCAGCGCCTAAGAGAGTTTGATTGGCCAGTTCAAGCGATATATCGCGACTGAGTCCTGCTCGGACACCTGCATCCGCTAAAGCCTCTATAAAGAGATAGACGAAAGCTGGTCCACAGCCAGCAAGAGCTGTTGCCGCATCCAGCTGCTTTTCCTCTAGTTTGACCAAAAGACCAGCCGAAGACAGAAGCTCCTGTAACAAATCTTCATCCGCTTGATTCGCCTGCTGAGATAAGCTATAGGTAATAACACCATCACCTACGGCTACTGGTGTATTAGGCATTATCCGAATCCAACGATGGTGGCTAGATGTCAATTTTTCTAATAGCTCCAAGGTCAGACCAGCAGCCATCGAAACTAGCAAAATAGAATCCCGATTTTCTAGAATTTCTTGATAATCAGCCAGCAAGTCAGCAAATTGAGCTGGTTTGATTCCCAGAAAAATCACCTCTGCCTGAGCAAAAACTTCTGCATTACTGACCGGCAGGCCACCAACTTCCGCAGCAATCTTTTCAGCCTTGTTCCTACTTCGGTTGGCTAATAATAATTCACTTCTAAATCTTTCATCTTGGGCAACTAGACGGGCTAAACTGCCGCCCATATTTCCCAGACCGATAAATCCAATTTTCATCATTATTTCCTCACTTGACCAGTTCCTTGGATGACGTATTTATAGCTGGTCAGCTCTTTCAGCCCCATAGGACCTCTGGCATGCAGTTTTTGAGTAGAAATCCCCATTTCGCAGCCAAGGCCAAATTGACCGCCATCTGTAAAGCGGGTCGAGGCATTGACATAAACTGCTGCGCTATCCACCTGTTCTGTAAAGTAAGCTGCCGCTGCAGCCTTCTCTGTCACAATAGCGTCCGAGTGATGAGTACCGTGAGCCTCAATATGCTCCACCGCTTCTTCCAGCGAAGAAACCACCTTGACCGCTAAGATATAGTCCAAAAATTCCGTATCAAAATCTTCCGATCTAGCTTGCGAGCCAGAGATATACTGAGCTGCTTTCTCATCCAAACGAAATTCAACAGGATTTTCTTGCGCAGCATCACGATCTGTCACCAGCATCTTCTGCAAAGACGGTAAAAATTCTGCTGCAATTTCTTCATGGACCAGCAATACTTCCATGGCATTGCAGACAGAAGGACGACTGGTCTTGGCATTCTCAATAATCGCCAAAGCCTTATCTTGATCAGCATCCTTATCTACATAGACATGAACAATTCCAGTACCTGTCTCAATCACTGGCACAGTCGCATTTTCAACGACCGCCTGAATCAGTCCCGCACCTCCGCGAGGAATGAGCAAATCCAGATAATCCTTAGCCTTCATCATAGCCTGGGCAGAAGCCCGACTGGTATCAGAAACCAACTGGATACAATCCGGCGAAATCTTTGTCTGAGCCAAGCCTTCTTTCAAAGCTGTGACAATAGCTAGCGCAGTCTGATAGGCATCCTTGCCACTTCTGAGAACGACTGCACTGCCACTCTTTAAGGCAAGAGCAGCAGCGTCAGAGGTGACGTTAGGCCGGCTTTCGTAGATAATCCCGATCACTCCCATAGCCACCCGCTTTTTGCTAATAACAAGGCCATTATCCAGCTCGATCGTTTCTAGGACTTGACCTACAGGATCCTCCAAGTCAATCAGCTGGCGAATACCTTCTGCCATGCCAGCAATCCGCTCCTCGTCCAGATAGAGGCGATCCAGCATCACATCTGAAATCTTACCTTTAGCTGCGTTCATATCCGATTCATTGGCTGCTAAAATATCCGCACGAGAAAGCCAAAGCTGCTTTGCCATTTCTTCCAAAGCAAGGTTTTTCTCAGCTGTTGTGGCTGTATTAATCGTTTTCTTGACTTTCTGAACCTTTTCAAAAATCGCTTGTGTTGAGGTCATCGCTTCTCCTTTCCTCGTCTTCTAAAATTCTGCAAATAAATCATTTAACTCCGGTGTCAGAGAAATCCAGTCATCCCGATGAATGACGACACCCTTAGGCTTATTGGACTTGAGCATATCTTTAAGAGCAGACTTGCCAAAACGCACACGCCCTTTACCAAGAATAGCTCCGCTGCCTTCTTCATAAACGGTCACCGTATCCTGATAGGCAAAGTTCCCCGATACAGATACAAGACCGGATACCAACAAACTTTTTCCCTTATTTCTGAGAGCGTTGGCTGCTCCTTGGTCTACATAGATTTCACCTTGACTTTTAGCATAGAAAGCCAGCCATTGCTTCTGCGTTTTTAGACCTTTTTTCTGAGCCAAAAAGAGACTGCCATCCTTGGTTTCCTCCGCTGCTTCCAGCAGAGCATCAGTCTTGAGTGAGGAGCAGATATAGACCGGCACACCTGACATGGTCGCAAGCGTTGCTGCCTTAATCTTTGTCAGCATACCACCAGTTCCATTGCTCGTTCCTGAGCCGCCTGCCATATCAATCAGCTCAGAGCTAATCTTCTCAATCTTTTCAAGTCGGCGGGCATCTGGATTGGTAGAGGGATTGGCTGTGTAAAGGCCATCTACATCTGTCAAGAGCACCAGGAGATCCGCCTGAACCATAGCCGCTACTTGAGCACTCAGTGTATCATTATCCCCAACCTTAAGCTCCTCGATGGCCACTGAGTCATTTTCATTGATGATAGGAATAGCGCCGCGATTCAGTAAGATAGACAAGGCCTGGTGAGCATTCTTGTAACGCCTCTTATCTGCAAAATCATCCTGGGTCAAAAGAATCTGAGCAGAAATGATTTGCTTCAAAAGAAGATTGGTTGTATATTCCTCCAAAAGCAAACCCTGTCCAACAGCAGCTGATGCCTGTTTATCCGCCACCTTGGTTGGTCGCTTTTTAAAGCCCAGAGAAGAAAAACCTGCCGCAATAGCTCCTGATGAGACCAGGATCAACTCATGCCCCGCCTCGTGCAAGAGAGCCAACTGCCGAGTAATTTCCTTTACCTTGGCGCGTGACAGACTGCCATCTGCGTTTGTCAATGACGAAGTCCCCACCTTAAATACGATTCGCTTTGCTTTCATTTCCTTTTCCTTCACTGCTAGATTGTCTTATTATACCACGATTTACGTAAAATAAAAATGACCGTGATTGAAGCGGTCAAAGGAAAATTTGTATTTTAATAATGAATGGACCTGACTAATCTTGTCGCAATTTTTCTAAGGTTTCTTGGAAAATGGCTGGTACTTCAGCTGTAAATTCCAGCACTTCACCAGTTCGAGGATGGGTGAAGCCCAGCGTTCGCGCGTGCAGAAATTGGCCATGTCCTTTTAAGGTCTTGCGCGGTCCATAGACCTCATCACCAGCTACAGGATGTCCGATGTAGGACATGTGAACGCGGATTTGATGAGTCCGTCCCGTTTCCAGCTGAAGCTCAACCAGAGTATAGTCACCAAAACGTTCCAAGACTTGGAAACGCGTCAGGGCTGGCTTACCTTTAGCCGTTACGGCCTGCTTCTTGCGGTCTTTTTCACTGCGGCCAATCGGTGCTTCAATCACTCCACGGTCGTTAGGCAGATTTCCATGAACAATAGCCCAATACTTGCGTAGGGATTTCTTATCCTTAAGTTCATCAGCCAGAGCCACATGGGCTTGGTCATTTTTAGCAATCATGAGAAGCCCTGAAGTGTCCTTGTCAATTCGATGAACAATGCCCGGGCGGAGGACACCGTTGATGCCAGACAGATCCTTAATATGGTACATAAGGGCGTTGACTAGCGTACCGCTTGTATGGCCTGCAGAAGGATGGACGACCATTCCCTGCGGTTTATTGACAACTGCCACATCCTCATCTTGGTAGACGATTTCTAGCGGAATATCCTCAGGCACATATTCGACGCCTTCTGGTTCAGGCAGTTCATAGGAAACGACATCGCCTTCTTTAACAGCATATTTAGCTTTTTTGGCTTGGCCATTGACCAAAATCTGGCCGTCCTTAATCTGCTCATTGGCCAAACTACGGGATAGGTCTGTCAGCTCAGCAACCGCCTTGTCCAATCGCTGACCAGCTACCGAAGCCTCAATTCTTACTTCCATCTTTTTCTTCCTTCAAAATCATCAACAGTAAAATAGCTACACCAAAGGTCAGATACATATCTGCCACATTGAAAATAGCAAAATTGATAAAATCTAACTGAAACATGTCCACGACAAAACCTTGCCGAATCCGGTCAATAAAGTTCCCCAAACCGCCAGCAATCACCAAGGTCAGCCCGGTCAGCATCCACTTTGAGGCATTGAGGTGCTTGATGAGGTAGTAAACAGCTCCGCCGATGACCAAAAATGTCACCAAAGTAAAGAGCCATTGCTGATTTTCCAGCATGGAGAAGGCTGCGCCGGTATTCTGGAGATAGGTCAGACTCACCAGATGCGGAATGAAACTCTTGACCTGCCCCAGCTTAAAATCGCTGACAATATATAACTTAACCAGCTGGTCCACAACAATAAGAACCAAGACTGCAAAAGGAATAATAATTTTTCTTTTCATACTTTATTTTTTCTGTGCAAAATACTCTTTCATAACCGATACAAAGTCTTCCCCGACCTGAGTCAACTCCACATCTTCACGCTTGACATAGACCATATGGTTGTCCAAGTTGTCGCGAAGCTTGATGACAGTAATGCCATTCACACTGTTACTGTCCAAAAAGCCAGATCCAGTCGCATAAGCATCAGTTCGCTCCAAAATCCCATTCAAGGTTGCACGGTCCGTCACATTAAACATCTGTGAGCTGGCACTGGTATCGACAAAGTTCTCTGAATAATAGAGATACTCGTCCTTTTCCTGAGTGAAGCGAACAGTCTGCAAAGCAGCCAAATCTTCCATGACAAGCTCATTTTTCTGAGTCAGAGGGTGATCTTCCCGCAGGTAAATGTGGGTCTGAAAAGGAATGAGCTCAATTACTTCCAAGCCTAGCTTTTCCACCCGCTGCATAATGCCCTTGGTATTTTGATTATTGAGGTAGATAATGCCGATTTCACTATGGCCCTGCGCTACTTCGTCCAGAATCTGTACGGTTGTTGACTCAAAAATTCGGAAGTTCTTATACTCTGGATAGGTCTGAGAAAATTGAGTAATCAAAGGCGGCAAAAAATCATAGTGCTGACTGGCAATTGAGAACTCATCACGCTCTTCCTCGGGATTGGCATATTGATTTTGAAAGACATCAAACCCCTTGACCAAATCTTGAGCTTTCTCGTAAAACTCCATTCCTCGGCGAGTCAGAAAAGTACCGCTGCTGGTCCGACGAAAAATCTTGAAGCCCAGCTCTTTTTCCAGATCACGGACAGAGATAGACAGACTAGGCTGGCTGACATACATTTTTTCCGCGGCTTCTCGAAAGGTCCCACTGTTAGCAATGGCGACCACATAACGCAATTGTTGAATATTCATAACATTTTCCTTCTTTACATATCGTCTCATTATACCATAAAGCAAGGCAGAACAAAAGAAACCAGCTGTAAGAAGCCGGTCTCTTCGTTTAAGTTAATTAATAATCTGAGAAAAATTTGCTATTTTTTTAGATAAACAACCTCTGTCATCTCTTTGAAGCCTAGTTTTTTATAAAGTTTCAAAGCTCGGGTATTCTGCTTTTCTACGACAATCTGAAACTCCTGTCCATTGAGCTTATTTAAATCCTGCATACTTGCAAGCAAGAGATAGCTTCCTAACCCCTGCCCCTGAAAGTCTTGATCAACCGCCAAGCCAAAGAAATAATTGGTTCCAAAATCTGTATCAACTGACACAGAAGCCACAACTCTACCATCTTTCTTCAAGATATAAAGCAAGCTGGATGCGCTGCTGACGGCTTCTTGGGCATATTTCAAGGCAACATCGAGCGGTGTCTCAAAGACTTGGGACTGAAAAGCAGCAATCTCTTCTGACAAGTCCAAACTCCCCTGCAAGACCTCTATCTCTTCTCTTTCTTCCAGAGGAAAAGTTTGAGCAGGCTGCGCCAGCCAGATTTCAGCTTCATCTGCTTGGTAATCAAATCTCCGAGCAAAATCGGGATGACCGTTCAAAAAAGCCAGCTCCGCTACATACTCAATCTCGGTCAAATCATACTGATCAACTACTTTGGCAAAAGCAGCTAGGAGTTGATTAGCCACACCCTGACGGCGATACGATGGCAGAACATAGAGAGAAACCTCAGCTTGGCCAGGTTCATCCGCGTAGACTGATAAAAAGCCGATGGTCTGGCCATCCATCTCAACCAAGAAGAAGGCTGGCATTTCCGGAACTGCATTATAATTATTATCCAGATAGGGCAGCCGATAGCCTCCGTCTGCCTTATTACACTCTTGAACTAATTCAAACAATTCTTGCTTTTCTTTCTCAGGTAATGCACTATAAATACTTACTTTCATCTTTTTCACTTCCTTCCAGTATTTCTTTCTATTTTACTACAAAAACCTTAGTCAAGCCATTCAAAAAGGGACTGGAAAAATCCAGCCCCAATGTCGCTAAGTGAATCGTTTTTATTTTTCAACGTGGTCAGCAAGTTCTTCCTGGGCTTTTTTATTTGCCGCAGTAGCCTCTTCTTTCCATTTTTTCTTAGCTGCTTCGTATTCTTTGGTCGTTACAACATCCTTCTGAAGTTGGGTCAGCTTGAAGTTGTAACTTGAACCTTTGACACCAACTGGTGAGTAGGCCTTTGTAAATGGCACTGATTTAGTAACAGACGGTGTTGCCCCTTGTGAAACAGTCGGGATAATCAAGCCACTATCTAGCAACCAAGCTTCCGCTTCTGCATACTTTTCGTAACGCAACTGCACATCGTTGGTTTCAGCATTGGCTTCTTCCAGCATCTTGGTATAAGTATCCAAGCCTAGCTCTTTAATCTTATCATTGTCTTGACCTGGTTCAAATCCAAAGTTTTGCAAGCTTCCGCCGTTCTTGATATTGAGAGTATCAAGATAAGTAGATGGATCTTGGTAGTCACCAGTCCAGCCACCAGTAGACATATCATAGTCTTTCTGAGCAGCAGAGTTAGCAAAATAGGTGATATTATTAAGATCGTCTGTGCTCATCTTTTGCAGGTCAATGACGACATTTTCCGCTCCAAGAGCCGATTCAATAGACTGCTTGGTTGAGCTAGCCCATTGAACGCCAATTGTACTAGACTGATCCACTGGCATATCTAAGTGAATCGGGAATTCAACTCCCTTAGCCTGCAAGGCTTGCTTCGCTTCTGCAAATTTCGCCTTAGCTTTTTCAGGATTGTAGTAAGGATCTTGAGCGTCAGAGAGGTCAATTCCTTGCCATTGGCTGCCATAATTAACTAATTTTTCCCCAACAACAGTTCCAAAATCCTTGTCGCCAATTTGGACAAAGCTAGGTGGTACCAAGGTATTTCTCAAGACCTTAGTCGCTCCATCTTCACCATTTCCTTGCGCACCATAAGATGTACGGTCAAAGGCAAAGTTGATAGCCTGACGGAAGTCTTTGTTCATGATTGCTTCGTTTGTAGCAGACTTTTGAGCGTCTGTTGTTTTAGAAGTATGATTGTAGGACTGACGGTTGTAGTTGAAATTATAGTAATAAGAAGTAGAATCCTGCGGGCTGTATACGATATTGTCCGCATATTTCTTCTTGACTGAGGCAAAGCCTGAGCTATTCGGATAGAGACGAGCTGTGCTGTAAACGCCATCGCTAAAGTTACGAATCAGTGCTTCCTGATCATTTCCATCGTAATAGGTCAGCTTGATACTATCCAGAGTGACATTGTCTTTGTCGTAGTAATTTGGGTTTTTGACAAATTCCATCACAGACTTGGAAGTCAGAGACTTGAGCAAGTAAGGACCATTATAGAGGATGCTAGATGGCTTGACAGAGCCAAAATTGCTTCCTTCTGCTTTCAGAAACTCTTCATTGACTGGGAAAAGAATCGTGCTGGTCGTTTTAGAGTTCCAGTATGGCTCAGGGCGGGCCAGAGTGTATTGGAGTGTATGGTCGTCAATAGCCTTGACACCAACATTGTCAAAATTCTTATCTTCACCCTTGATATAAGCATCCAAGCCCTTCACAGAGTCCTGAACTAGATAAATAGCTTCAGAATTTTCATCCGCAGCATACTTCAAGCCAGTCACAAAGTCCTGGGCCTTTACTTCTGCATATTCTTCACCATCGGATGTGTACCATTTAGCATCATCACGCAGCTTATAAGTATAGGTCAGACCATCCTTAGAAACTGTCCATGACTTGGCGATTGAGGGAACTAGATTCCCGTACTTATCATTTTCAAAAAGTCCATCGACCAGGTTGGAAATGACATCACCTGTCGTTGCACGGTTTGTAGCAAGATAGTTCAAGCTGTCAGGGTCTGAACTATAAACGTAAGTATAATTATTTGTGCTAGATGAAGACTGGCTACAAGCCGTCAGCAATAACCCGGCACTCAGTGCAACTCCAGTCGCAATCAGCCATTTTGATGCTTTCATGGATAGAACCTCCTTTGATGTTACATTTTATAACATGAACCATTATACCAAAAAACGTATAAAAAGTAAATAGTAAACCGATGACAGATGAGTAAAATATTCAAGCCTGTGTGTTTTTAGGAAATACACAAAGCTTTCTGTTACCGCATTCCTGCAAATTTCCAAGCAAAAAAAGAAGAATCCGCTTTTACCGCAAACTTGCTTTGGATTCTTCCTTTTTGTTATGTTATCAAGAATAAGTAAAACTGTGAGCCCTTCAACACTGCTCGCTCATTCTTTTATTGATTATAGTCTGCGAGAAGACAAGTCATATAGATAGACAGCTCCAAACAAGAACAAAGCACCCAGCAAGGACAAGAACAAGCTGCTTCCGGCTCCTGTTTCAGGAAGTTGGCTAAACTGTGTAGCCTGCTGACTTAGTTGCCGACGAGAACTTACAGGTTCAACAGAACGCAAACTCAACTGAGGAGGAGTTTGTTGGCCTGGAATCGTGTTCTGCCCAGCTGCAGTAATCTGAATAAGCTCCTTATAATAACCTTCTCCCATGCCGAATTCTCTATCTTGACTGTCAATCAAGGTTAGGGAAAGCACTGGACTGAACTGACCCTCTACTAAACCTTTCAAGCTGATCTCAACCGGATTGGTATCATTGGCTTTTTTAGAAATCAGAACAGTATCGCCAGAGATGGTATAGTCAGGACTTGGCAGGATGTTGAAATGCTGAGTATCCATCTTAAGGGCAAGACGGTAGTCATTTTTCTCTAGACCGTTTAGTCCACTCAGGGTAACTGTAGCTGTAAAAGGCTGATCTAGCTGAGCTGATGTAGGAACATTGACTTTGATATCCTTAACTGGATCGGTATAAAAGAGACCATGCCCGATAGGATAGGCTACCTCTGTCTCTGACATGATACCATCCTTGATACTCGGCACATTTACCGGTAACTTCCCAACATGTTTTTGAACATTGAAAATCACTTCCACACCAGCTGGGATATTAGGGCCGAAGGCACTGTCCGGCTTCAGAGACTCGGTTGGATCCATTCCCTTGTTTCCATAAACTGCTACAATAGCCTTGGCATTAGGATAATTCGCTACATCATAAGGTTTGGAAATGCTCATGATAGCTGCTTGTTTTCCAGTTGCGTTTGCATAGTCCACGACTTCTGTCGGAACTCTTGTCAGCCAGAAATCGCTGGCTAGTTGAGATTGACGTCCAATTTCAGAGATTAAGACAAGGTGTGTCGCTTGGTCAATCTTCCCTTTCAAATCTTCTAACTTGGTTGTTTTGCTGTAGTTTAGTGCTTCATATGTGACACCTGCTGGAATCACTCCGTCTGCTATCAGACGTTTGACACCCAGCTCTAGTCCAGGCACTTCATCGTCATAAGCCGCTAACAGCAAAATCCTGTCGCCAGATTTGACCTTAAAAGGCAGAACAGTATCATCGTTTTTAACTATTGTCACTGCACTAGCAGCGATTTTTCGTTCAGTATCTCTGTTAAACTCTGAGCCAACAGTTGCTTCAGCCTTAGCTTGGGTACGTTCAGATGGGTCAAAGTCTAAAATACCTCGTTTTTCTTTTAGATTCAAGATGCGAGTCACTGACTCATCCAATCTGCTGACTGGAATATCGCCTCTCTGAACTGCCTGTTCAATATCGTTGATAATCTTATCGATTTTAGCTAAATCACTCTTGCTACGTAAGACGGTTGGCATCAGCACCACATCTACACCAGACTTGATTGCCATGATAGCCGCTTCAGATTCTCCGAAGTTTTTGGCAATCGCATCCATGCCCATAGCATCAGATACTACTACACCCTTGTAGCCAAACTTCTTGCGAACAATGCCGGTAATAATGTCATCAGACAAGGTGGCAGGGATATAGATGGTTTCCCCAGTTTGCTTAGATATAACCGTGTCTTTCTCAATCTGAGGATACTGAATATGGGCTGTCATCAGCATATCAGCGTTTTTGTCAATGGCAGCCTTGAAAGGCAGCAACTCCAGCGCTTCTAACTCCGCATAGGACTTATCTACAAGAGGCAGACCAGTATGAGAATCTACCGCCGTATCACCATGCCCAGGGAAATGCTTAGCCGCTACTGCGACATTGTATTTCTGAATCCCCTCCATCATAGCCGTTCCCAAACGGGCAACCACCTTAGGATCTGAAGAGAAAGACCGCAAACCAATAACTGGATTCTGCGGATTGTTATTTGTGTCAAAAACTGGGGCAAAGTTGACATTCAAACCTAGAGCCGATAGTTCCCGTCCGATGATTTGACCTGCTTGATTGGCTAATTCTGGATCTCGCGTCGCGCCAACTGCCATATTGCCTGGAAGAGCTGTCCCGCTGCCCAAACGATAGACGATACCACCTTCTTGGTCAATCGCGAGCAAAAGCGGCAGCTTACCATTATTAGCTTGGTTACTGATAGCTGCTTGCTGCAAGGCTTGAGTCAAGGCTAAGGTTTGAGCAGTTCCTTTCACATTCTCAGCAAAAAGAATAACTCCGCCAAAGTCGTATTTATCAACCGCTTCTGCCACTTCTTTATTCAGCTCCGTCATATCTGACTGGGTGGCTTGGCCCTCTTGCTGCCATTTTCTGAAATCAGGCATCAGCATCTGGGTAATCTTCTGACGAAGCGTCATATCCGCCACAAGCTCCTGTACCCTCTTAGAAGCCAATGGTGGATCAGTCGCTGCCTGACCTTGAGCTTGATTAGCTTCTGAGGAAGCTTCTGCAGCCTGAGCAGTCGCTGGTTTGGCAGAATTATCCACCAAATTTTCTGCATTGGCAGCTTGGCTTGAAGCAGCCGTTTCAGTAGCTGCAACTGACGGAGCATCAGAGACTGGCAAGGCTTTTTCAGCAATCTGACTATCCTGACTTGGCGTGTCCCTAACCCCAGCACTACTATCAGAAGAGTCTGTTACAACTGCAGTACTTGCTTGTTCAGACTGGTTGGCAGATTCCGGTGGCTGATTAGCCGTATCTGCTTTTATGGCTCCCAATGGCCAAAAAACTAGTAATGACAAGGCAAGCGCCAATAGCAATTTATACCTTTTCATCATAGGCATTCTCCTTTCATCCCTATAATAATAGCACAAAAAACGATGTTTGTAAACGTTTACATATTATCTAATTGTTGTTTGTTTTTATCACCAATTAGTAATACAATCTCTATAAAAATGAAATAGTATTACAATATTATAGAAATGTTACAGAGGTATAATTTTATAGAAATAACATAACCTAACTGTTAAAAACAAGATTCTTTTATCTTGTGCTAACAGTTGCATAGAAAGGATTTGCTATGAGACAAGAAAAGAAGACTAAAGTAATGCTCAACCGCCGCTACTGGCTGGGGCTTTCCCTGGCTTCTGCTGCGACTTTAGCCGCTGCTTTGATTTCCACCGGAACAGTTCGAGCGGAGAACAAGTCAATCCCTGACTGGGCTTCTAGACGTGAAGTTGGTATTTACGATCCTAGTGTACCAGATATTGAGGACGACCCTACTATCTTTGATGATCCAGGACCTATTAAGGTTCCGGAAGCACCTAAGAGTGAGTTCCCTAATGCTTTTTATGATGAGTCTGGCGAAAGAATTACAAATAGAATCGTTCTTCACGAGGGTAAATACTACGGCGCGGACCTCTCTGGTTATACATACAAAGTTCAAGATGACCCAGCAGAACAAATTCCGACGAATCTAAAAAATTCCTTCTATACCAGCCCAACTGGTAACGTCTATTATTTTGATAACAAAGGACAAAGGGTCATTAACTTTTACACTGTTGATGGCAAGCAATACTTCTTTGATTCTTACGGACGACTGGTTAAAAACAGATTTATTGATTTCACTGAATATACCTTCTACATCGGAGGAGATGGATCGCCTTATAAAAACGGACTTTATAAGATTGGCAAGTACTATTATTACTTTACCGAGTATGGCGATCTTTTGAGGCAAGGTTCTTTCGACTACAAAGGAAAGACCTATTATACTAATTGGCATGGCGTTGTCAATATAAAAGACGAAGAAGTTACACCATAACGAAAAATACCAGAAATGAGGACGTATGTCTTCGTTTCTGGTATTTATTTTATTCAAAATCACTCAAATAGAAAATTCATTTTTTATAAGCAGATGGTTATTGTTCTTTTGATTTTCTTACACTAATATCTAGCCCCAATCCAGCCAGAAGCAAACCAAGCCCCACAACACTATAGACTGCCTTTTCGCTACTTCCTGTTTTAGGAAGAGACTGTTCTGATTTGGCCAAAAGTGTTGGTGCCTGAACATGGTAGACGGTAGATGTAGGCATTGTAGTACGACGCTCAAGATAGAATTGATAACTATCTTTTATGATTTTATAGTAACGAGCTTCATTGACACTTTCAACAATCCATGAAGTGGTTCCCTTTGTCAGAGCATCAGCCAAGTTATTTTCGATATCAAGCACTCTGCCTTCTGTTGCAAAATTTTTGTAAATTCCCTCAATCGCTTTTACCGTCGCTACAGTTCTTTCTATACCAGCAGCTTTTAGAGCAGCAAGTGTATCAGCAACCGTTGGAATTGAAGGGTCTTCTTTCATTTCAGCATCTGTCAATAAAACGACGAATTTCTTATTTTTAGATGACTTAGACCAATCATAGGTTGAAATAATCTGGTTCAGGGCAGGAGTTGGTGTTTCTGGAGTATCTCCTCCACTCGCTATACGAATTGCAGCCAATGCTTTTTCGAGCTCAGCCGGATCAGTTGTAAAATAAGATGACCCAAACCGTGTTAGAACCGTATCTTCATCTTTGCTGCCAGAATTACGGCCGTAGACTTCATCGCTAAATGTTGCCAAACCAAAACGTGCTGTAATACCCTCTTTAGTAATATTTCGCACAAATTCATTAATATTTGCACGAACAATATCAATTGTGCCACCCATGGATCCTGAACGGTCGACAACAAAGACAATATCAGCTGAACCAGCTTTTGTCACAGTTGGTGGCGTTGAGGTGTAGGTGATGGTTGTAGTCTTATCTACTCGCTCATACTGCGTATAGGGATTCCCATTTTCATCAGTGCCAGATAAAGTATTTTCAGTACGTCTAGTTATTGGCTCTGGCGCCTTATCAACCTTTGCCGGAGCCACTTCTGTCTTTGTAACATCAACGGTTGCCGTTTCTACACGGACTGTTTGATTGCTTTCTTGACTTTCTTTGACATCAACAGGCGATACTTTTTTTGAGACATCAATCAAATCTCCTGGTTTCGCTGCAGATTCTTCAACAACAGGTTTCGTCGTATCAGCAGCAATTTCAGCACCAGCAGCTTCAATCGGAGAGCTTACTGCTTCAGTTTTTGCTATACCGCTTGAAGATGGTGTCCCAACCTGGTCTGCAAAAACATGCGAAGCTTGTGAAAAGGCAAATAGAAGAGTTGCTGATGCTAATCCAACTTTCAATTTGTACAATGAAAAGCTTGGAAGTTTAAATGATTCTTTTTCCATAATTTCTCCTTATCTTTTTAGATTTAGAAACATGATTGCATCTATTTTATATAGAATAACATAAAAAAATAGGAACTGCAAGCGATTTCAAATATTTATTAGTCTAAAAATTAAAATTTTAGAATATTATCAGAGTTTGTATGCTAAAATTGATGAGCATCATCATGAATCATTAAACAAATGCTTTATCGTGCCGTCTCTAATAAGAAATCCCCATGCTCAATTATCCGAGCATGGGGATTTCTTATTAATTATTTAGCGATTGGGTAAACAGAAACTTGTTTCTTATCGCGTCCTTTGCGTTCAAAGCGTACTACGCCTTCAACTTTTGCGAACAAAGTATCATCTCCGCCGCGTCCAACATTGACACCTGCATGGATATGAGTGCCGCGTTGGCGGTAAAGGATAGAGCCGCCTGTTACGGTTTGACCGTCAGCTGCTTTAGCTCCCAGACGTTTCGCTTGTGAATCACGTCCGTTAGATGTAGAACCTCCACCTTTTTTGTGGGCGAATAGTTGCAAGTTAGCAAGATTCATTTTTAACATAATGTTTTTCCTCCGTGTTAGTTTTCTGTGATAACTCTGGTCTGGACGAACTCAGAAGAGTCCTCCGATAAGTTTGCCATTCCTAGGAAAAATGATTCAAAGAAAAGCTGAGTCATTTCTCTTTGGTGCGACGGTATATCCTGAGGAATTTCAACCTTCAGATAACCGCCTTCTATTTCGTTTAATTCTAAGTTTGGTTCGTAGCCTGCGAATTTCTCAACTGAATTGACAAAATTAATGGCGAGCGTCGAAACGGACGCACACACGACATCAAAGCCGTATTCACCACTCGCGGCGTGACCTGTGATTTCTGCACGCCTCAGTTCGCCATCTTCGGCTCTTTCAAAGACTGCTTGTATCATTTAATCTCCTTAAAATTAAGCGTTGATAGCGTTGATGACAACTTTTGTATATGGTTGACGGTGACCTTGTTTACGATGGCTGCCTTTTTTAGGTTTGTACTTGTAAGTAACAACCTTCTTTTGCTTGCCTTGTTTTTCAACAGTTCCGACAACAGAAGCTCCAGCAACAAGCGGAGTTCCGACAACAGTGTTTTCACCACCAACAAGAACAACTTCGTCAAAAGTAACGTCTTGACCAGCTTCAGCGTTCAACTTTTCAACGTAGATTGCTTGACCAACTTCAACTTTAACTTGTTTTCCGCCAGTTTTAATGATTGCGTATGTGCTCATTATGCACCTCCTATGATTTTTAGGGTTTCCCCGGATTTTGTGAAGACTCGCCTAGCATCGTGGGACGAACCACTTAAGAGAAGAGCTCTAAGTATAACAAAGAATAAACAAGGAATTGAGCCGAAGGCATAACTTGTGTTAGGCAAGGTGACAATGACGAAGTTTAAATTTGTTATACGACGAGCAACGATGTTCGTGCGGTTGCACAGGAATGTGCATAGTCAACTCTATAAGTATAGCACTTCTGCAGCTCTTTAGCAAGCTTTTTCATCTCATGAAAACGGATTTTTAAGAATTATCTTTAGATTTTGTCTGCTAATGAACAAAGACTATTTCTGTTATCCGCTAACCGACTTGTTAAATAATGATTAGATAAAAAATTTCTAAATATAACGCCGAACCTTATCTTGATAGTCTTGTCTTGATAAGACTTTCCGAATTTTTCAAGACACCAGCGCTCCTCAGATAGGATAATCCAGTGGGCCGCAGTTTGAAAAATCACTAAAATCAGAATGAAAATCATTGACTTAGTCAAAAAAAGCTATTCCCAAAAAACAAACAAAGTAAGCTACATACATGGGATTACGGGAATAGCGATAAAGACCCTTTGTATTCATGCCGTTTGCATCTGGTCTAGCGAAATCCCTCATACTGATAGCACACAAAGCCAAACCAAGCAGATAAATAGCTATACCAGCATAAAAGAAAATAGAAAAATCAAACTTAATTTCAAGCAAAAAAGGCGTTATGAACAAAGCTAGATTGCTCAATTGATAAATCATATAAGCTATCTTTTCTTTTCCTTGGACCGGTGCAAAATAAGCCGTGCGAGACAAAGCGTTTTTGCCGAAATGACTCAATAAAGGAAAACGAATCAGCAAAAAAAGGAATTAAGAGAAAAACAGCAAGCATAAACGTCACCTTCTCTCGCTTTTACAACAGCCCCTCAATCATCTCATCAACTTCATCAGCCTCTGCTTGAGGTCTAATTTCTGAGATCATGATGCCTGCAACGGCACGCTCTACCAGGCCTTCAACATCTAAACGAGCTTCGTACTGCTCTGCATTCTTGATTTTTGGATTGGTTTTAGGCCGGTCTGGCGCAAAAATGGTACAGCAGTCTTCAAATGGCTGGATAGAGATTTGGAAAGTATCAATTTTCTCTGCAATCTCAATAATTTCCAGCTTGTCCATCGTCACAACAGGACGTATAATCGGTGTATTGGTTACAGCGTTGATAGCCTGCATACTCTCAATCGTTTGACTTGCCACCTGACCAAGACTTTCTCCGTTGATAATGACTTGAGCGCTCCGCTCCTCTCGAATCCGGTCCGTAATACGCATCATAAAGCGACGGGTCAGTGTCATGAGATAGGCTTCTGGAGCCTTGGCCTTGATTTCCTCCTGAATCTCTGTAAAAGGCACTTCGATAAACTGGATGTTGCCGCCAAACTTGGTTAATTTCCGAGTCAGATCCTGAGCTTTTTTCAACGCACCTGGACTGGTGTAAGGCGGACTTGCAAAGTGAACCGCCTCGATATCTACCCCCCGCTTGAGAGCCAAATAGCCCGCCACCGGTGAGTCAATTCCACCCGACAGCATGAGCATGCCCTTGCCAGAAGTGCCGACTGGCAGTCCTCCAGCACCACGAATCGTCTCGTAAGAGATATAAGCCGCTTCTTCTCGGATCTCGACGCGCAGTTCAATATCTGGCGCTTTCATCTTGACTTGAACATTGGGAATGGCCTCAAAAACAGCATCACCAAGTGTCTGGTTAAGCTCGCGGCTATCCAATTCAAAGCTGTGGTCACTGCGCTTGCTGGTAATCTTAAAGGCCATGCCCTCTTGATAGACTTCCTTCATGATAGATTGGACAGCTTCGATTAGGGCTGGTACAGATTTTTCAATTTTGTAAGACGGCGAGAAATTCTGAATCCCGAAGATCTGCTTGAGTGACTCAGCGACTGGCTGATAGTCTGTACCGTGCAGATAAACATGGGTCCGGTCACGATCAGCCTTGACATGGACCTGCGGATAGACTGACAAGACAGCCTGGATATTGCGTTTAAGTTTGTTGATAAAGCGCATGCGGTTCTTCCCTTTGGTTGAGAGCTCGCCGTAGCGCACCATAATTTCTGAATATTGCATTGTTTACCTTACTTTTCTGGTTTTTTCGTAAATAATTTTAAAAGTTGTTAAAAACTGCTCCATCTGACTCATATCGTTGTCAAGATCCAAACTGATACGGACAGCAGTTTGAGCCAGAGACTTTTCAACGCCCATAGCGATTAAAGTCCCCGCTGGCTTTCCAGCCTTAGAAGAACATGCGCTGGTAGTCGAGATATAGATCTCGTAGTTTTCAAACGCATGGACGACGACTTCACCCCGCACTCCCTTGATACCAAAGGTCAGTATATGAGGCGCAAAATTTTCCATGTCTGAGAAAATTACCACATCTGGATACTTCTGCAGCTCTTCAAGGAGAATTCTCTTCATCTGAGCCGTCCGCTGGGCAAATGCTTCTTGCTTTTCCATAGACAGCCTCAGAGCCTTAGCCGTCGCTGCAATGCCAGCTAGATTTTCCGTCGTTGAGCGCTTGTCCGACTCCTGGCCGCCACCAGTCAAGAGCGGGCTGATTTTCTTGCCAGACTTGATATAGACAAATCCTACGCCCCGGACACCGTGAAATTTATGACTGGAAAATGTCGCAAAATCCACACGGTCCGTCAGATAAGCAGCTGTTGGAATCTTCGTAACAGCTTGTACTGCATCCACATGAAAGGAAATGGTCGGCTTATCTGCTAGCAGTTCGGATATTTTCTGAATGGGCTGAATACTGCCGATTTCATTATTGACAGCCATGATGGAGATCAGAGTGGTGTCTGGTCGAATCAGCTCTGCTAGCTTGTCTACATCAACAAAACCTGCCTTATCTATTGGCGCAAAATCAACTTCAAACCCTTGACTCTGCAGCCAGAGGGCTGATTCTTTAACCGCGGGATGCTCAATGTTGGATACGATGATGTGTTTGCCAAAGGGAACTTTTTCAAAAGCAACTCCTTTAACCACCCAGTTGTCCCCTTCTGTCCCTCCTGACGTAAAAAAAATCTCCGACGAAGACTTGCCTAAAAGCTCTGCTATTTGCCGGCGTGAAGCTTCTAAGAGACGGGTTGCCTGATTGCCTAAACTGTGCAGACTGGATGGATTTCCCCAGATTTTAGAAGCAACCTCCGTGTAAGCGGCCAAAGCCTCGGGATAAGGCTTGGTTGTCGCTGAATTATCTAAATAAATCATTTTCTTTCCTCAAAATTTCAATACTCCTATTGTAACACGAAAGAGAAACTGGAACAAGAAAGAAAAAGCCCTAAATTCTGCTAAAACTTAGGGCTAAACTTCACCGGTCATAAAACTCATGTAATAAGCCAAAGAGTTCCTGTTGTTGAGCTAACAAGCTCTGACCGATGGTAGTAGATTTGATGAGGGTTCGTTCCTCTACATTTTCAATCACCTTTTTCAGGGAGGTTTGAGCAAACGGCGATTCAACGACTTTTTGAGCGTTTTGGAAAGGCTGATGGGTCACCAACTGGAAGCCATAGGAATTATTGAGCAGTGAATAGCCAGCCGTTCCAGTCTTCTTCTGATAGGCCTTGCAGAGGCCACCATCAATGACAAAGAGCAAGCCGCCACCACGGATAGGCGACTCTCCCTTGCCCGTCTTAACCGGAGTATGACCATTGACCATCCTAGACTCTTGAGAAAAGAGGCCAAATTCTTCCAAAATCAGCTGAAAGACTCTCTCAGAATTACGATAAGAAAAATAAGAATTTTCCAATTCCTTGTGGGTGCCCTTATCTTCAATGAAATAGCGCTCCAAGGTAGTCATCTTTTCTTTGCCAAACAGAGGAGACAACTTGCCTTTCCAGCAATACCAAATCAAATCAGTCGACAAATCATCACCCACCTCCTTGTTCTTGGCCGACTGTCGAATATGATACTCAAAAAAATCCAGCAATTCCTTGCCCGCATAATGGGCTTGATTGAGAATGAAAGGCTGGAATTCTCCTGACGGCTCCAGCGGGATGCAGCCGTGAAAAAGCAAGTGCTGGTTGTAAATCTTATACATAGAGCCCTTGTTCATCAGAAGGCTCATATGCTCCGCCATCTTAAGCGAACTTTGGAACGAGGCCAGCATACTGTCTACAGCTTGATTTTCTTCTGGTGTCAAAGCTGACGGATTTTCTGGATTAACCGTTTGGAAACAGGTGTTGACTAGGGCATGCTTGGTATCGTCAATCGTAACACTTTCTTCCCAATAGTCAATCTTGTCCAGCATAACATGGTCCTGCATCTGGAATTCAGGCCGCCGTTTGATGAGTTGATTTTCCAGCTTGAACTGGATAATCGCTAAGGCTTGGTGAACCTTTTCCAGCTGCAGAATTTCCTCATCTGAAAACTCCTGCTCTCTACCACCTAAAATGGGTCTAAACTTAGGATTAGACTGGTAAGTCTTGTCCGCAAAAAGAGTCAAGGAGCGCAGGTTTAAACCATAATCTTTCTCGATATCCCAGAGATAGCCATAGCGAGCTGCGATGCGCAGCACGTTGAGCAAACAAGCCTTGGAGCCAAAAAAGGCTCCCATCCAGATAATATCGTGATTGCCCCACTGAATATCGAGCGAATGAAAATGCTGCAGTTCATCCATGACCTGAGCACTGCCAGCTCCTCTGTCAAAAATATCACCAACCACATGTAGATGGTCAATCAACAACTGCCGAATACTTCGGGCCAAGCCCAAAATAAAGGGCACCGCTTCTCTCAGTTCAATCACATAAGTCAGGATATTCTCAAAATAGGATTTTTTATCAGCCAAAGCCCTGTCACTATAGAGGAGCTCCTCGATGATATAGGCATACTGGGGCGGCAAGGCTTTCCTGACCTTGGAGCGACTGTATTTCGCACCTGCAAAAGCCAGCAAGTTCAAGAGCTGGGGAATAGTTTCCTGATACCAGTCTTGGCCTTTAGTTTCTTCCCCCAGCACAAGCTCAGGATAGGAAACCAGCGCTGACAGCCGATCCTTATGAGCTTCTGACAAGCTGTCCCCAAAACAGTCCTTAATTTTCTCATTGAGGATACCTGCACAGCTTCTCAAAATATAGTCAAAAGCAGCAAACTCCCCATGAATGTCACTGATATACAGCTCCGTCCCTTTGGGCAGGTTCAAAATTGCCTCTAGGTTGGTCAGCTCTGTAATGACTTTCTGGCGACTGTCAAATTCTTTCAGTAAAATACGCTTATATTGCTCCATCTTCAGTCCTCACTCTATAACCGCTCTCTCAATCTTATCTCTTATCTCAATTTCTTCAAATGGTCTTCAATCATGAAAGCCGTCTCCTCGATTGATTTGTCCGTGATATTGATGATATGTGCCCTATACTTTTTAAAGACTTCTTTTGAGTAATCTAGTTCTTCGTATATCTTTTCCAGATCTGTGTAGCTGGTCGACTGGGTCAATCCCAGAGAATTCAAGCGATTGCTGCGTATCTTAGACAGTTTTTCTGGCTCACATAAGAGGCCGATAATCCGCTCCGGATCAACCTTTTCCAGGACCTGAGGCAGAGGTACTTCTGGAATCAAAGGCAGGTTGGAAACCTTATAGCCTTTATTTGCCAGATAAATACTAAGGGGTGTTTTGGATGTTCGGGAGACGCCCAAGAGCACCAAATCTGAATCCAAAAAACCTTGTGGTGCTTTGCCATCGTCGTATTTGACCGCAAACTCAATAGCGGAGATTTTATTAAAATACTCAGTGTCCAGCCGGTGCAAGGTACCCGGCACCTCTATAGGACTGGTGCCCGTCTTTTCTCTGATAATCTCAAAAAATGGATGCATCAAATCCAGATAAGCAAGGCCATTGGCCTGACTGAACTCTCTAGCTGCAGCTGCTAGCTTGCCATCAACCAGAGTACTAATAACAAGGGCATCGTCCTTGATGGCATCGCGCAGAATATCCAGCAATTCTTCTTCTTTGTTGATAAATGGAAAACGATAGCTGTTATTAAAAATAATATCTGGGTACTGGGCTGTCACCGCAGACAATAGCTTCTGCGAAGTCCCCCCCAAAGAATCTGAAATGCTGTAAACAATAATTTCTTTCTTCATGTTTAATCCTCTTATCTATTAACCTCAGCGCTTCTGGCCTCTTGAATAATATAATCCAACAGAGCTGACTTGGTCACAGTTCCTAAAATTTTACGCTCATTATCCTTATCCACTACCGGCAGTGAATCAATCGCAAAATCCTGCAAAACTGCAGCCGCTTCCAAAATGTTCATATCCTTGTAGCAAGTTTTAATATGGGGCATTCGGGTCATGCAGACCGCTACGGGAGTGCTGTCAATGTTAGTATTGAGCGAAGCCCGCAGCAAATCCTTACGCGACAAAATCCCTAATAGCAGCTTATGCTCATCAATGACATAGAGAACATCCGCATCATACATAAATAAGGTAATAATGGCATCTTGAATAAAAGAATCATGAGATACCAAAACGGGAGAAGTCATAATCTCTGCCACTTCCTTTCGAAAGGTATCGAAAAAGAAAAGCGTCTCTAAATCTGAGCCCGAGTATGTGTAACCAACTTTAGGCGTAGCCTTCAAAATCCCAACCAAGGTCAGAAAAGACAGGTCCGAGCGCAGGGTCGCCCGAGAAATATCGAGTAATTCTGAAATTTTCTCGCCGCTGAGTGGCTGGTGTTCTTTTACAATTTCTACAATTTTCTTTTGCCGTTCACTTAATTTCAAATAGGTTTGGCTCCTTCGTTCTTTATAATAGATGATTAGCCTGATTTCGCTTAAAATTTAGGAATTATCGCTCATATTTAAATTTCAAACGTTTAAATAATCATCATTTTGTAACACATTATAACAAAAAAAGAAAAATTGTCAATAAAACAGGATACTTTTTTCAGTTGACAAACATATGTGATGTATATTACAATGTATTTGTCCTACAATATGACACATATTTCATAATTTTGGAGGTAAATATGGCGAAATGGATTTACTCCTTTGAGGAAGGATGTGCAGATGACAAAGCTTTGCTTGGCGGAAAAGGAGCCAACCTAGCTGAAATGACCAATTTGGGACTGCCTGTCCCTCCAGGTTTTACTATTACTACAGAAAGCTGTATCGAATATTTAGAAAATCCTTATTTCTTTGAATCTTCTTTAAAAGAAGATGTTTTGAAAGCGGTTACTGATTTAGAAGAGAAAACAGGTAAATATTTCAGCGGCAACGACTCAGCCTTGCTCTTAGTGTCTGTGCGAAGCGGAGCCAAGTTTTCCATGCCGGGCATGATGGACACTATTCTCAATCTAGGTCTGAACGATTTAAGAACCCAGACTCTGGCTGAGCAGACCAATGCTGACTTTGCCTACAACTGCTACCGCCGTCTGCTGCAAATGTTTGCTGATGTAGTTTATGGCATTTCCAAGGATGAGTTCGATGACCTTTTGGGCTATTTTGAAAGGAATGCTGGCAAACAGGCCAAGGATTTTACATTGGAAGAACATCAAGCATTAATCGACCAGTACAAGCAGCTTTATCGTGAGCATCATCAAACCTTCCCGCAAAGCTCTAAAGAACAGCTCTATGCTGCTATCAAGGCTGTCTTCAAGTCTTGGAATAACCCTAGAGCTAAGGTTTACCGCAACTTGAATGATATTCCTCATGATTTGGGAACAGCGGTGAATGTCCAAACCATGGTTTTCGGAAATAGCGACCAAGCCAGTGGTACAGGAGTTGTCTTCACGAGAAACCCTGCCAGCGGTGAGCATCAGTTATTTGGCGAATTTTTGCTCAATGCACAAGGAGAGGATGTCGTAGCCGGCATTCGAACACCTGAGCCTATCGCTGCACTTGAGACAGCTCTCCCTCAGGCCTATGCAGCTTTCCAAGACTATGCTAAGATTCTCGAAAACCACTATAAAGACATGCAAGATATCGAATTTACCATCGAAAAGGGTAAACTCTATATTCTCCAAACTAGAAACGGTAAACGGACCGCCAAAGCATCTTTGAAAATCGCCTTGGATCTGGTAGACGAGGGCATTATCAGCAAAAAAGAAGCTCTCCAGCGCGTATCTCCTGCTACGATTAGCCAACTCATCCATTCTGTATTTGAAGAAAAAGCTCTGCAAGATGCTCCTTTCTTGGCTCAAGGACTGCCAGCCAGCCCTGGTGCAGCAACTGGCGAGATTGTCTTTACAGCTGAGCGCGCCAAAGACTACCACTCCTTGGGTAAAAAGGTCATTTTAGTACGGCAGGAAACTTCACCTGAAGACATTGAAGGTATGGTCGTCAGCCAAGCCATCGTAACCAGTCAGGGCGGCATGACCTCTCACGCAGCTGTCGTAGCTCGGGGAATGGGAACCTGCTGTGTGGCTGGCTGTGGAGAGCTGACCATCAGCGAGGATAGCAAGACCGTTTCCCGCGGAAGCCTTGTCTTGACTGAGGGTGATGTCATTTCAGTTGATGGTAGCTCTGGACGCATTTATAGCGGAGAAATTCCGACCGTCCTAATCGAAAATGACCAAGAACTTCACCGCTTGCTTTCATGGGCAGATGAGTTCGCACAACTCAAAGTCCGTGCCAACGCAGAGACCGTTCAGGATTTGAAAACAGCTATTAAGTTTGGGGCAAAAGGTATCGGTCTTGCTCGTACTGAACACATGTTCTTTGGTCAGGAACGAATTCTAGAAATGCGGCGCCTGATTCTAGCCGACAACGAATTGGAAACCAGATCCGCCCTCAAAAAACTACTGGAATTCCAAGAAGAAGACTTCTATCAAATGTTCCAAGCCGTACAGGACAAACCTATGATTATCCGTCTTTTGGATCCGCCTATGCATGAATTTCTACCTAAAGATTCACAGGAAATCAAGGCTTTGGCTGACAAATTGCACGAGTCGTCAGAGAAGCTGACTCGCCGCATTGAACAACTGCAAGAAAGCAATCCTATGCTGGGCCACCGCGGCTGCCGTCTGGGGATTACGCAACCAGAGATTTACAAGATGCAGGTCGAAGCAGTCTTCAAGAGTGCTATCAAGCTGATTCAGGAAGGATTGACCGTTAAGCCAGAAATCATGATTCCGCTGATTGCAGACAAAGCCGAGCTGGACTCTGTCAAAGCCTTTCTCACCCAACATATCAACAAACTCTTTAGGCATCAAGGTCTGGAGCCTTTCCCTTATGAAATTGGCACCATGATTGAACTTCCGCGCGCCTGTCTGGTTGCAGACCAGCTGGCTCAGGAAGCAGACTTCTTCAGCTTTGGTACTAACGATTTGACCCAGATGACCTACGGTTTCTCACGGGACGATATTGGAAAATTCATCGGCCACTACAAAGAGAAAGAAATCCTTCCTTTTGATCCTTTCCAAAGTATTGACCAGGACGGCGTTGGTGAATTGATGCGCATAGCTATCAGCAAAGGGCGTCAAGTCAAGCCTGAACTTCCTATCGGCATTTGTGGCGAGGTCGGTGGCGATCCTGCTTCCATCCCCTTCTTCCAAGAAATTGGCGTCACCTATGTCTCCTGCTCTCCTTATCGAGTTCCAGCAGCTAGGCTGGCTGTCGCTCAAGCGGCACTCCAAGATGAGAAGGCATGATTACTTTGCTATTCTAGCTCAAGAAGCTGCTCAACCAAAACTTGAGCAGCTTCTTTTCTTAACAGCAATCTTCTGTGTGCGTTTTCATAGATAAAAATTTGATTTTTTTAAGACATTTTCAGATAAAAAACGTATAATGAGAGATAAGAAATCATTGAAATTTTAAAAGGAGATTCTTGCAAGCATGGAAAACTATTCTCGCAGTAATAAAAACAAGACAAAATCATCTAAAAAACCTACTAAACAGCATATTAAAACAGGTCTTTCAGCCTTCCAAAAGACTATTGCAACGGTTGCCAGTATCTTGTCTATCATCATTGCCAGCATCACGATTATGAATCTGACTGGCCAAAAGGATGAAAAATCAAAAACTGATACCAGCAGCTCTACTGCAACGACTACCATTATCAAGGAAATCGAAAAAGAAACAAGCAGCCCTGCTTCAACAACTGCAACTGATACAACTGCTTCTAGCAGCGATACAGCAGCGGTTGAGACTAGTGCATCCAGTTCTGCGGCAGATACAGCAGCAGGCGACACTACTGCCTCTAGCTCTGCGGCAGACACTGCAACCAATACTCAGACAGAATCTTCAAACTAAGCAAGCAGAAAACGCCCAGCTCATTGAGCCAGGCGTTTTTCTTGTATTCATCAAGCAACCTTGCTTTACTATCACTTCCGATACATCTTGACTTGAAGATAGAGGTCGTTGTAGGTCCCCAGCCATTTAGGGCCCAACTGCTCATAAACTTCCAGATGTTTCATCGTTTCCTCAGTCGGATAAAAAGCCTCATCTTCCTGAATTTCCTTAGGCAACATGGCCTTGGCAGGAAGATTTGGTGTCGAATAACCAACATAAAGGGCATTTTTATAAGCATTCTCCGGTCTCAGCATAAAGTTAATAAACTGATAGGCCGCTTTTTTATTTTTGACGGTTTTTGGAATGACGATATTGTCAAACCAAAGATTGCTGGCCTCTGTAGGCACGACATAGCGCAGGTCTTCATTGGCTTCCAGCATCTGAC
This sequence comes from Streptococcus sanguinis, assembly GCF_050220005.1. Classification (GTDB taxonomy): domain Bacteria; phylum Bacillota; class Bacilli; order Lactobacillales; family Streptococcaceae; genus Streptococcus; species Streptococcus sanguinis_Z. The sequence continues at coordinate 1,062,901 of NZ_CP071413.1, read as the reverse complement.
GAGCCTCACCAGAAAAGGTCACACCGATAGCGGCATTGTTCTGAATCATGTATCCTTTCATCTCATCAGCCACAATGGCCTTGATATTTGGCGTCAAAGTGTAGAGCTTGTCGACAGCCTCCTGCAGCTGATCTGCATCTTTGGAGTTAAGACTATGGCCGTCTGAGTTAAGACCAAGTCCCATGACTTCGCGGGCTCCATCAATCATCATGATGGAATTTTTGTATTCAGGACGCCAAAGGTCATTCCAATGCTCTGGAGCTTTATCAACCATTTTTTCATTGTAGACAATGCCCAGCGTTCCCCAAAAATAAGGAATCGAATACTGATTTCCTGGATCGAAAGGTTGGTCTAAAAAGTCAGATCCGATATTTTCCAAACCTTTAATCTGGCTATGATCTAGCTTTTCTACCAAGCCTTCCTTCATCATCTTGGCAATCATATATTCACTGGGAATGGCAATGTCGTAGGTTGTGCCGCCCTGCTTCACTTTCGTATACATGGCTTCATTGGAGTCAAAGGTATCGTACTGGATTTGGACACCAGTTTCTTTAGTAAACTCAGTCAGCAGCTCAGGATCGATATAGTCACCCCAGTTGTAAATAACTAACTTATCGCTCTCCTTGCTCTGCGTCCGACTTTCAATCTGGTAACTGACACCCCACAAAACAAAGATAATCAGCAGAATTCCCGCTAAAAATGAATAGAGCTTTCTCATACAGTCTCCTCCTTCTCACGGGTGATAAAGTAATACCCAATTACCAAAGCAATGCTGAAGAGAAAGACCAAGGCTGATAGGGCATTGATTTCCAGAGAAATCCCCTGACGAGCGCGGGAGTAAATCTCAACAGACAGAGTAGAGAAACCATTGCCTGTAACGAAGAAGGTCACAGCAAAATCATCTAGCGAATAGGTAAAAGCCATGAAATAGCCAGCGATAATGGCTGGAGTCAGATAAGGCAGCATGATTTCCCTCAGCATTTGCAATTGGCTGGCACCTAGGTCATAGGCAGCCTTAATCATATCATCATTCATTTCCTTCAGACGCGGAAGAATCATCAGCACCACAATCGGAATGGAAAAGGCTACATGGCTAGCCAGCACAGACAGGAAGCCCAGCTGGAATTTTGCAGTAGTAAAGAGAATCAGAAAACTGGCCCCAATCATGACATCCGGCGCTACCATGAGGATATTGTTGATAGACAGAAAGGCATCCTGATATTTCTTGCGGGCTTGATAAATATAGATGGCTCCAAAAGTTCCAATCAGCGTCGCAATCAATGAAGACAGGAAAGCCAGAAAGAAAGTCTGAACCAAAATCAAAATCAGGCGTGAATCCTCAAAAAGATTTTGAAAATGACTGAGACTGAATCCTGTAAAACGATTCATGTCTTCCCCAGCATTAAAGGCATAAGCAATCAGGTAAAAGATGGGTATATAGAGCACCAAAAAGACAAAGGCTAAATAGAGATTTGCAATTTTTTTCATCGCCCTCTCCTTTCCTTGGTTGCCCACATGGTAAAGAGCATAGCAACAATCAGTACCACTCCGATAGTAGAGCCCATGCCCCAGTTTTGAGTAGTCAGGAAGTGCTGCTCAATGGCTGTCCCCAGAGTAATCACTCGATTACCACCAATTAAGCGGGTCAGCATGAAGAGACTGAGACTTGGGATAAAGACCGACTGCACTCCACTTCTGACACCATTCAATGACAAAGGGAAAACAACCCGACGAAAAGTCTCCCAGCGATTCGCTCCCAAGTCATAGCTGGCATTGATAAGATTTGGATCCAAATCATCCAGAACATTGAAAATGGGCAGAATCATAAAAGGCAGCTCGATATAGCTGGCTACAAAGATAAATGAAAAGTCCGTAAAGAGAATCTGCTGCGGCCCTACTCCGATAAAGGTCAGAAATTGATTAATTGAGCCATTCTGGCCGAAAATACCAATGAAAGCATAAGCTTTGAGCAGGAGATTAATCCAGGTCGGCAGGACAATCAGCATCAGCCAGAGCTGCTTGTGCTTGAGCTGAGTCAAAAAGAATGCGGTCGGATAGGAAATCAGCAGGGTTACGACAGTAATAATCCCTGCATAAAGGACCGAGTTCAGACTCATCTTGAGATAGGTCCAGTTCTGCGATGTAAAGTAGGTCTGGTAATTTTCCAGCGTAAACTGGCCTTCAATGTTAAAGAAGGATTTCCAGATAATCATGACAACAGGTGCCAAGACAAAAAGGAAAATCCAGAGCAGGTAAGGCAAGAGAAAAAGATTAGAGGTTGTTTTCTTCATCGCGTTCCTCCTCAATAGCATTGATCAGACCCGCTTCTTGCTCTTCTACTTCTACATATTCTTCGATACGGGCATCGAATTCTTCTTCTGTTTCATTGAGACGCATGATGTGGATATCCTCAGGCTCGAAATGCAGACCGATTTCTTCTCCGACAATGGCCTTACGAGTCGAGTGAATCATCCATTCATTGCCAAGCTCATCATAAGCGATGATCTCATAGTGGACACCACGGAAAAGCTGTGTGTCGACCTTAACCTGCAGCTTGCCTTCTTCTGGAAGAGTAATCCGCAAATCCTCCGGCCGAATCACCACTTCAACAGATTCATTTGGGCGCATCCCACCATCTACTGCTTCAAAGCGCTTGCCGTTAAACTCAACCAGATAGTCTTCAATCATCTTACCTGGCAGAATATTGGACTCGCCAATGAAGGTTGCAACAAAATGATTAATGGGCTCGTCATAAATATCAACAGGCGTCCCCGACTGAACAATCTCGCCGTCATTCATAACGAAAATCCAGTCGCTCATAGCCAGAGCTTCCTCTTGGTCGTGCGTGACAAATACAAAGGTAATGCCGAGACGCTGCTGCAATTCCCGCAACTCATACTGCATATCTGTACGCAGCTTCAAATCCAGAGCAGACAGCGGCTCATCCAGTAAAACAACCCGCGGCTGATTAATGATTGCCCGCGCGATGGCTACACGCTGGCGCTGACCGCCCGACAGTTTGCGAATAGAACGGCGCTCAAAACCTTCTAGCTGAACCATTTTCAGCACTTCTGCAACTCGCTCTTGAATTTCTTTTTTATCAACCTTGCGTAGACGCAGCGGGAAGGCAACATTTTCAAAAACATTCATATGCGGAAATAGTGCATAGGACTGAAAAACCGTATGAACGTCTCTTTTATTGGTGGGAATATCATTGATGCGGACACCATCAAGAAAAATATCCCCATCTGTCGCATCCAAAAGGCCTGCAATAATATTCAGAATCGTTGATTTTCCAGAGCCGGAAGAGCCCAGCAAAGTATAGAACTTCCCTTCTTCCAGCTCGAAATTAATATCTTTCAGAACGACAGTATTATTATCTTCAAAAACTTTAGAAACGTTTTTAAACTCGATGATTGGTTTTTTCAATTGTCATAAATTCCTTCTTTCTCGTATTAACAGATTAAGGGTTCTGTCAGACCGCTGCTACCTCGTGAGGGCTGTAAAGGCCCTTTATAAATTCCGTGTCGATAGGCTTTCACCCCCTTACTAAGTTGCAGCCAGCTGCAGTTCCTTATCCAGCATACTTCTACTGGAAATCATATCTGTCTTACAGAGATTCACCAATGATGCGGACTTCGCGCTCCAGAGTAATTCCTGAATTTTCCCGCACTCTTTCAATCACATGGGCAATAAGATTTTCATAATCTTGAGCCGTTCCTTTATTGACGTTAATCATAAAGCCGGCATGTTTCTCAGATACCTCTACACCACCGATACGATGACCCTTGAGGCCTGCTTCACTAATCAGCTGACCAGCAAAGTGACCCAAAGGACGCTTGAAAACAGAACCGCAGGATGGATATTCCAAGGGCTGCTTGAGCTCTCGCAGATGGGTTAAGCGCTCCATTTCCTGACGAATCGTTCTGTGAACACCAGGAGAAAGAGCAAACTTAGCAGAAATAACAATGTCGCCCGTTTCCTGTACCAGTGAGTGACGATAGCCGAACTTCATATCCCGAACATCCAGAGTTTTGACTTGCCCCTGAGAAGTCAGTACCTTGCAAGACACCAAGACATGAGCAATTTCGCCGCCATAAGCCCCAGCGTTCATAAAGACAGCTCCGCCGACACTGCCTGGAATACCACAGGCAAACTCAAAGCCAGTCAGACTGTTCTGCAGGGCGATATGGGTTGTCTGAATCAGATTAGCTCCAGCCTCTGCTTCAATCATATAGCCATCTACCGCTACATTGTTGAGCTTGTCAAACATAATCACGAAACCTCGGATACCACCATCTCGCACAATGATATTACTGGCATTTCCCAACACCATCCAAGGAATGTCTTCTTGATTAGCAAAATTGACAATACGAGCTAGCTCGTAACGATTACGAGGGAAAACTAAGAAATCGGCTGCGCCCCCGACCTTTGTATAAGTGTATTGGCTCAAAGGCTCGTTGAAGCGAATGTCGATTCCCTCTAATTCAGATTTTAATTTTTCTAGTTTTTGCATCATTTTCTCTCTTTTAAGTAAACAAAATACACTCTATTATATCAAAAATCTATGGCATTTACGATAGATTACAAAGAAAAAGCTGAGAAAGATCAGCTTTTAAATGCTTATAATTGCCTAGTAGCATAACGTTGTGTTTGAGTAGAAAGAGCATTCCTGATGGCGCCGAAAGCTAGCTCAGTCGCTAGGGCCTGTAATTCTAAATGATCCATAAAGTGAATTATCCTCCTTTAAGCTAGACCCATTATAGCACAGTTAGGTATAAAAAGATAGGGATATCAAATCCTTATTTTACAAAAAGAAAAAAGAGGTTCATAGAAAACCTCTTGATGATTTATTTTTCTACTCGCACACCCTCAGTATCCACCTGAAGCCGGAAGATTTGTCCCTTGAAATTCTGTTTTTGCAGAAGCTGATAAATCATCTCCGTCTTGTGCTTAGGCGATAAGACCATAACAGTTGGTCCCGCTCCTGAGATATAGGTTGCATAAGAGCCTTTTTTTCTGGCTAAGAACTTAATATCTGAAAATTCCTTGATCAAAGGTTGACGGTATTTTTCGTGGAACAAATCAGACTCGATAGCCCGACCAGCGATTTTCATATCACCTTTTAAAAGGGCTGCAATCGCAACATTGGCAATAGAGCTAGCCGCAACAGCTTCCTTGTAAGAAAGCCGATTTGGTAAGACTTGGCGGCTCTCAACCGTCCGAAGCTCATAGTCTGGGATATAGGCGATGAAGTCTGCGTCCGGAAAGTCCGCTACCACAGCCGATACCTGATTCCTAGACGAGCTAGATACGACCAAATTACCATAAATCGCTGGCGCAACATTGTCAGGATGACCTTCAATCTTTGTAGCGATTTTTAGCTTCTGATAATCCGACAAATTAAGGTGAGCCAGCTGGTTGGCCAATTCAATCCCAGCCACAATGACCGAGCTAGAAGACCCAAGTCCACGAGCCAATGGAATATCACTAGACATTTTCAAACGGCGTGGCTGAATATCTGGAGCCAACTGCAGGGCAATCTTAACCAGTAAATTGCGCCGGTCCTTAGGAATTCTCGGATTGAGGTCATGTTCAATCACCCACTCCTTACTTTCTTCCAAGACTTCAATTTCCAGATATTTTGACAGAGCTACCCCAACGGAGTCAAAGCCAGGACCGATATTGGCACTGGTCGCTGGTACAATAATTTTCATCTTAATCTCCTAATACTTTGAAGGTATTGAGCAAGTCAAACTCAGCAACTTCTTTGAGCTTAGCAGTGACATTTTCCAGCTGTGTCTTGCTGACAGCATGGGTAATAATCACCACGCGCGCTTTCTCACCGTCCGTACCTTCCTGTAGAATCTGCTTAAAGGAAACATCCTCAGCATTGAAAATCTCAGCCAAATGCAGAACTTGACCTTTCGAGTCAGGAGCCAAGATAGAGAAGTAATAGCTGCTCTTCACATCTTCAGGCTGAGCCAGTACTAACTCACGACTAAATTCATTAAAGGACTTGCCAACTGTTCCTTCATTCAAACGGCGGCTGATACGGACAATATCCGCCACGACACTAGTTGCAGTCGGTTTTTGACCAGCTCCCGGTCCATAATACATGGATTCTCCGATACCGATGGACTCAACAAAGACAGCGTTCATCACCCCATTGACACTAGCAAGCGGATGCGCTTTTGGCAGAAAAGTTGGAGCTACTTCTGCTGCAATACCCGATGCTGTTTCTTCGATAGAACCTACCAGCTTGACTACATAGCCCAGGTCTTGAGCAACAGCCACGTCTTCTGGTGTGATATGACGAATTCCCTGATGACCCACATCTTCAAACTTAACATTCATACCAAAAGCGAACTGGCTAAGAATGACCATCTTGTATGCCGCATCAATACCATCTACGTCATTGGTTGGGTCGCTTTCAGCAAAGCCAAGGCGTTGCGCTTCAGCAAGAGCATCTTCATAAGACCAACCCTCTTCTACCATCTTGGTCATCATAAAGTTAGAGGTTCCATTGACCACACCCAAGATACGAGTGATTTTGTCAGAAGCCAATGAATTAACCAAGGTACGGAGGATTGGAATTCCGCCGGCAACAGCTGCTTCATAGTAGAGAGCCACATTTTGCTTTTGAGCAATTTCCAGCAACTCCGCTCCGTGAACAGCCAGTAAGTCCTTATTAGCTGTGACCACATGTTTGCCAGCTTCAAGAGCACGAGTGATGAAAGTTTTCGCTGGCTCGATTCGTCCCATCAATTCTACAACGATAGTAATCTCAGCATCCTTCAGAATTTCTTCAACATTTGTGACAAAGTTAAAGTTATTTCCAGCTACTAAAAGACGCTCTTTTTCAGCATCATCTTTGACCAATACTTTAGCAACCTCAATCTCTGAATGAGCTGCTTGAACGATTTTTTCTCCGTTTTCTTTCAGCAAAAAAGGCACACCGCTGGCCACTGTTCCAAAACCAAGTAAAGCTATTTTAATAGACATGAAGCACTCCTTGAAAATTTCTTGTATAAAAAATATTATAACAAAATTATATAAAAATGCCTACAAAACTACTTCTTTATTTGTTATAATAGATGTAAATTTCCGCAAGGAATTGTAATTTTTTTTTAAAAAAGGAGATATTATGACAGGAAAACACAGAGGAAATCGCATGCAGCAACGCAAAGCTAGGAAACGAGCTATTTTACTTTCTCTGACAAGTTTATTACTTTTTCTCGTCCTGATTGTAGGTGGCTTTTCTTTACTAGCCAAGCTGCAAAACTCGCATAATCAAAAAGAAGCTAATAACGTGTCAACGAACCAGGTCAATACTTCATCTAAAACTTCGTCAGCACCGACTCGGGAAAAAAAGACGGCTTCGGATGACAGCAGTAAAGACAAGGTCAAATGGGTCAAGCAAGACCAGCCAGTTCAAGTTCCTATCTTGATGTATCATGCCATTCACGTCATGGACCCATCAGAAGCAGCTAATGCTGGTTTGATTGTAGATCCAGCTACATTTGAAAGCCATCTGAAAGCCTTGAAAGACGCAGGCTACTATCCACTAACACCAGCAGAAGCATACAAGGTACTGACGGAGAATGTCCTACCAGAAAATAAAAAAGTCGTCTGGCTGACCTTCGATGATAGTTTAAGGGATTTCTATACTAATGCCTTTCCACTTCTCCAGAAATATGACATGAAAGCAACCAATAATGTCATTACTGGATTTGTTCAAGCGGGTCGTGAAGATATGCTGACGCTAGATGAGATAAAGGAAATGAAGGACAAAGGCATGTCCTTTGAAGACCACACCGTCAACCATCCTGACCTCTCAGCGACTGCAGAAGACCAACAAAAAATTGAGTTAAAAGACTCCAAGTCTTACTTAGACAAAGAACTGTCTCAAACAACAACAACCGTTGCCTATCCATCTGGACGATACAGTGATGCAACCTTGCAGATTGCTGAAAGCCTTGGCTATAAAATGGGACTGACAACCAATAACGGACTAGCTTCCTTATCTAATGGCTTGCTCACACTTAACCGAGTACGCGTTAACCCAACCACTACTGCAGAAGACCTGCTAAATGAAATCGCAACAAACTAATCTTAAGAAGCCCGCTTCACTTGAAGTAGGCTTTTTTTATTCCTATGATTATAGCTACTTTCAAATATCAAAAAACACCAGTTGCAAAGAACTGGTGTAAAGGTTTATTTAGACTTGATGTAGTTGATACCATCCGCTTTCGGAGCAACTGATTTACCAAAGAAAGCGGCTAAAACAATGATTGTCAATGCATAAGGCGCAATACGAAGATAAACCGCAGGTATATGAGCAAGGAAAGGAATCTGAGTAGAAACAACAGCTAGGGCTTGGGAAAGTCCAAAGAAAAGACTTGAAAGCATAGCACCTATTGGATTCCATTTACCAAAAATCATAGCAGCTAAAGCGATAAATCCAGGGCCAACAATCGTCGTAGCAGAGAAATTAACCGAAGCAGATTGAGCATACAAAGCTCCACCTATTCCTCCCAAAAACCCTGAAATCAACACTCCATAGTAACGCATAAGATAAACGTTAATCCCTAATGTATCAGCAGCTTGAGGATGTTCACCTACTGAGCGTAAGCGAAGCCCAAATTTCGTCTTAAACATGATGAACCAAGCTAAAAATGAGAATCCAACAGCTATGTAACCCATCAAGCTAGTATTTTTAAAGAAAATATCTCCAATAACAGGAATATTAGACAAAATCGGAAAATCAAATTTACCAAAAGATAAATCAATATTATTAGTTTGTCCTTTTCCATAAATAGCCTTCACAAGAAAGACGGCTAAAGCTGGCGCCAGCAAGTTCAGTACAGTACCACTAACAACATGATCAGCACGAAAATTAATGGTTGCTACTGCATGAATCGCAGAAAAAATGAGACCAACTAAACCACCTGCGAGAAGAGAAAGCCAAATAGTCATTCCTCCTAAGCTTCCAGCGAAAGTCAGGTTAAAAACAACTCCTGTAAAAGCTCCCATGACCATGATGCCTTCCAAGCCAACGTTAACAACACCAGCATGCTCAGAGTAAGCACCTCCAATACTGGTGAAAATGAGAGGAGCTGCATAGACCAGCATATTTGATACAAGTATTGTTAGAATAGCAACAATATTCATCTTTACTCTACTCCTTTCATTCGTTTTTTCGGTTTGATATATTTTTCAATAATGTAGTGAGCACTTACAAAGAAGATAATAGAAGCTGTTACAATATTGACAAGTTCTGGAGGAATAGTAGCCGTTGTCATACCAGGCGCACCAGTTTGTAATGTTCCAAGTAGAAACGCAGCAAAAATGATTCCGATAGGAGAGTTGCTAGCAAGAAGAGCAACTGCCATACCATTGAATCCAACAGCCAGAGATCCTGCTTGAACATAAACGTTCTGGAAAGTACCTATACCCTCAACTGCTCCTCCAATACCACAAAGAGCTCCAGAAATCACCATTGAAAGAATAATAGTACGTTTCGCCGACATCCCTGCATAATCTGAAGCATTTGGATTAAGACCTACTGAGCGAATTTCGAATCCAAGCGTGGTTTTCTTTATGATAAACCAAATTACAGCGACAGCAATCAAAGCAATGAAAATTCCAATATTCATGCGTGACTTAGTAAGCTCTGTAAGAAAGTCTAGACGATAGCTAGCGTTTGCCGAAACAGGAATACTTGATTCGGAATCAACCATTAGTTTTTTAGGGAAATTCCGAATAATTTCATTCCCAGCAAAAAGAACAATATAGTTCATCATAATGGTAACAATAACTTCGCTTGTACCTAAAAATGCTCTTAACAAGCCGGGAATTAAACCAACTAAACCACCAGCAACTGCTGCTACAAGGACAGTCAGCGGTAACATTGCAAAACGAGGAATGGTTGGAAAAGATAGGGCAAACCAAACAGCTGCAATCCATCCTGCCAAAGCTTGACCAGGTAAACCTACATTGAAAAAACCAGCACGGCTAGCCACTGCAAACCCAAGAGCAATCAAAATTAGAGGCCCCATGGTTCGGAAAATTTCTCCAATATTTTTAATGGAACCAAAAGCTGTTTTGAACAACTCTTCATAACCCCACAAGGCATCATAACCAAAAATCCACATGATGATGGCGCCAAGTAAGATTCCTAAAAGAACTGAAATAAAAGGAATAGCAATTTGCTGTGTTTTTTTATCCATTAGAACCCTCCTTGATTTTTCCACCAGCCATGAGAATACCAAGCTCTTGCTTATTAGTTTCAGATGGTTTTACAATTCCTTGAATCTTTCCATCGTGAATAACAGCAATACGGTCTGATAAATTAAGAATTTCATCTAATTCAAAGCTGACAACAAGAACGGCTTTCCCTTTATCACGTTCAGAAATTAAGCGCTTATGAATATACTCAATCGCACCAACATCCAATCCGCGAGTAGGTTGACTGACAATTAATAGATCTGGATTACGATCAACTTCTCGAGCAATAATAGCTTTTTGTTGATTTCCCCCCGACAAAGCACCTGCTGGAACAAGTTCACTAGCTGCTCTAACGTCAAATTCTTCCATTAATTTACGGGCATATGAATTAATTTGATTATAATTCAAAACACCTTTGTTACTGAGCGGTTCTTTATAGTAAGTCTGGAGGGCAATATTTTCAGAAAGCATCATTTCAAGTACCAAACCATCACGATGACGATCCTCAGGTACATGGCTTACTTGCATTTCTGTAATCTTTCGTGGAGAAAGTCCTACAACTTCCCTTCCTTTGATTTTAATACTTCCTGATTTTACTTTTCGAAGTCCTGTAATAGCCTGAATCAACTCACTCTGACCGTTACCGTCAATCCCAGCAACTCCTACGATTTCACCTGCATGAACATCAAGCGAAAGCTCTTTAACAGCTGGTACACCACGATTCTCATTCACTATCAAATCAGAAATTTGAAGTACAACGTCTTTCGGTTTAGCTTCTTCCTTTTCAGTAACAAAAGAAACCGAACGTCCAACCATCATTTCAGCCAAATCTTTATTTGAAACGCCCTCAATGCTAACAGTTTCAATTGATTTTCCACGGCGAATAACTGTGACACGATCCGCTACTGCTCGAATTTCATCTAGTTTATGAGTAATCAGGATAATAGATTTCCCTTCTTTAACAAGAGTTTTCATAATATCCATTAATTCCAAAATTTCAGCAGGAGTCAATACTGCCGTTGGCTCATCAAAGATCAAAATCTCGGCACCACGATAGAGGGTCTTCAGGATTTCTACACGTTGTTGGGCACCCACAGAAATATCTTCAACCTTAGCTGTTGGGTCAACAGCTAAGCCATAGCGTTCTGATAATTCAAGGATATCTGCATTAGCTTTTTTCAAATCTAATACACCTTTATTCGTTATTTCGCTACCAAGAATAATGTTTTCAGCAACAGTAAATGCTTCAACCAACATAAAGTGCTGATGAACCATTCCTATTCCGAGAGCTGCAGCCCTAGAAGGAGAATCCAATTTTTCCGATTTTCCGTTGACAAAAATTTCTCCACTAGTTGGCTCTAAAAGACCAGCCAACATATTCATCAAGGTAGATTTCCCAGCTCCATTTTCACCAAGAAGTGCATGAATCTCACCTTTACGCAGTTGTAGGTTGATTTTGTCATTTGCAACAAATTCACCAAAAACTTTGGTTATCTCACGCATCTCAATGACATTTTCATGTGCCATTAGAGTATTCCTTTCTAGAAAATTATATTTTATTTCAGTAGAGCCTACTAATCAAGTTAGTAGGTTCTATTGAGACAAAATGTCTCAATACCCTAAAAAAGCAACCCAAGAAGGTTGGGTCGCTTCTGGATCTTTATTATTTTTCAGGTGCTTTTACACTACCATCAATAATCTGTTTCTTAGCATCTTCTACAGCTTTTTTAGCATCTTCAGATAGGTTAGAAGTTGTCAATTCAACTCCACCATCTTTCAAACCAAATGTAATTACTTTTCCACCCGGGAATTTACCATCAGCAGTTTGAGTAGCAATATCTTGAACAGTTTTGCCAACTTGTTTTAAGCTGGAAGCAAGTACAAAGTTAGATTCCTTGCCATCTTTAGACTTGTATTTGCCTTCTTCAGCTTGATCACGATCGACACCGATTACCCAAACTTTTTCGTCTTCATTTTTCTTCTCATTCAAGTCTTTTGCTTCTTTAAAGACACCTGCTCCAGTACCACCAGCAGCTTGATAAACTACATCAGCTCCTGCGGCATATTGGGTTGCAGCAATAGTTCTTCCTTTTTCAGGATTATTAAAGTCTTCAGCATATTGAATATCAACTGAAATATCTTTGTTAACAGACTTCACTCCTGCTTCAAAGCCTTTTTCAAAACGAGTTATAACTTCGCCACGTGCCCCTCCAATAAAACCAACTTTGTTAGTCTTCGTAGTTTTTGCAGCAGCAACACCTGCAAGATAAGCAGCTTCATTATCAGCAAAAACAGCAGATGCTACATTCTTCTTGTCTTTGATAACAGAATCAATAATAACATAATTAATATCAGCATTTTCATCAGCAGCAGCTGTAACAGCAGGTGCTAATTTATAACCAACGCCATAAACTAATTTATAACCATTTGTAGCTGCTTGACTGAAGTTATTTGCAAAATCCGCTTCACTTGTAGACTGGTAGTAAGTAAAGCCGTTATCTTTAGAAAGACCGTTTTCTTTACCCCAAGCTTGCAGACCTTCCCATGCAGACTGGTTAAATGACTTATCATCAACACCGCCAGTATCAGTTACGATAGCAGCCTTCAAATCAGTTTTCGCGTTTGAAGAATCTGAGCGAGAAGCACGGTTTCCACATGCAGCAAGTCCGAATGCTGCGACAGTTACTAGACCAAGACCTAGCCATTGTTTTTTGTTCATTTCTGAACCTCCTAAATAAGATGTGCAACACAGTTGCAAGTTTGAGTTTGGTCAGATGACCGATAACAGACTTATGTTAAATCTGTAAAAGAATATGGAAGTAATTCCTTGACCGTCATCACGACCGTCGATTTATCTTTAGCGACCAAGGTCACTTTTAGATCCTCAGCAAAAAATTCTGCCATTACTTGGCGGCAGGCACCACAGGGCGATATGGGTTTTTCCGTCTCACCATAGACAATCAGCTCCTCGAAGTCTAAAGCTCCTTCTGAAACTGCCTTAAATATAGCTGTCCGCTCTCCGCAGTTGGTCAGACCAAAACTGGCATTTTCAACATTAACGCCGGTAAATACCCGTCCATCTTTAGCGACTAAAACCGCTCCGATAGGGAAATGAGAATAGGGAACATAAGCATTTTTGCTTGCTTGGACAGCCAAGTCAATCAACTCAGTAGTCGCCACTAGCTTCTTCTCCCTTCATAATCGCCACACCAGCTGAAGTTCCGATACGAGTCGCACCTGCTTCAATAAAGGCCAGCGCATCTTCATAAGAACGAGCACCGCCAGAAGCCTTGACCCCCATGTCAGGACCAACTGTTTTTCTCATAAGGGCAACATCTTCGACTGTCGCACCGCCAGTTGAAAATCCCGTAGAAGTCTTAACAAAATCAGCTCCAGCTTTCTGAGCTAATTGGCAGGCCTTAACCTTCTCCTCATCTGTCAGCAGGCAAGTTTCCAGAATTACCTTGACCAAGGTACCGTTAGCAGCTTCTACAACCGCACGGATGTCTCGCTCTACCAAATCATAATTTTTAGACTTCAGAGCACCGACATTGATGACCATATCCACTTCGCCAGCACCCTTTTGGATTGCGTCCTTCGTTTCAAAAGCCTTTACATCAGAAGTGTTGGCTCCTAAAGGAAAACCAATTGGCACACAAACCTTGACATCTGAGCCTTTCAGCTGCTCCGCAGCAAACTCTGTCCAGGTTGGATTGACACAGATACTGGCAAAATCATAAACTTTTGCTTCTTCAATTAAGTTCAGAATCTGCTCTTCTGACGCTTCTGGTTTTAAAAGCGTATGGTCTATGTATTTGTTTAATTTCATGTTGGCTTCTCCTAGAATCAAGCAATAACTTCGATAATCTCGCTTACTGCAACGCTTTCATCACCTATTTTAACATTTTTTTGAAAATCTGTAACTAGTTCTTGAGAAATTTTTTCATTTGAATAAATTTTTGCGAAAACTTCTCCAATTTCGACCTTGTCTCCGACTTTCTTTTCGAAAACAATTCCAGTTTCATAATCCAAGTCGTCAGATTTAACTGCCCGTCCTGCTCCAAGTCTCATGGCAAAGAGTCCGAATTCCATTGCAGGTAGTTCAGTGATATAGCCTGCCTGTTCTGCTTTCACTTCTATAATATGAGCTGCACTTGATGGACGATAGAGGTCTTCCAAGTCACCGCCTTGAGCAGCAATCATAGCTTCAAATTTCTTCAAAGCAGCGCCATTAGTCAACTGTTCTCTCACTTCTTCCACCGTTTTCTCAACATCTGCCAGTCCGAGCATAATTTGCGCCAGCTCACAAATGAAAGTTGTGATGTCTTCACGGCCCTTGCCCTGTAAGATATCCAAGGCTTCTAAGATTTCCAGACGATTGCCAATGCTGGTTCCCAAAGGCTGACTCATATCTGTCAGAACAGCTACTGTTTTTCTTCCGACAGCCTTGCCCAAATCTACCATAGTGCGTGCTAGTACACGAGCGTCATCAATATTTTTCATAAAGGCGCCTTCACCGACCGTCACATCCAGAAGGATACTGTCTGCACCAGCAGCAATTTTCTTACTCATAACAGAGCTAGCTATCAGCGGAATGGTATCAACAGTTGCTGTTACATCTCGCAAGGCATAGAGCAACTTATCTGCCAGCACCAATTGATCTGACTGACCAATTACAGACAGACCAATTTCCTGCACCTGCTTGATAAAGTCATCCTGACTGCGCTCTACCTGAAATCCTTTAATGGATTCCAATTTATCAATGGTTCCACCAGTATGACCAAGACCGCGGCCGCTCATTTTAGCAACAGGCACACCAAAGCTAGCCACCAAAGGAACCAAGACCAGAGTTACCTTATCACCAACACCGCCAGTAGAATGTTTATCTACTTTTATTCCCGAGATTTCTGACAAGTCAAACTGTTCGCCGGTTCCAACCATTGTCATGGTTAAATCAGAAATTTCCCGAGTCGTCATGCCTTTAAAATAGACAGCCATCGCAAAGGCTGCCATCTGATAGTCTGGCACAGTCCCGTCCACATAACCCTCAATCAGCCACTGGATTTCCTGACTGGTCAGCTCAAGACCATCTCTTTTCTTTTGGATAATATCTACAGCACGCATCCTATTTTTCGCTCCTTAGTATATAGTAGCCTTTGTCTTTCTTAACAATCTCACAATTACCGAAGACGGCTTCCATCTTCGACTTGGCACTAGGTGCTCCTTGCTTCTTCTGAATCACAAGGGTCAAATCACCGCCTTCTGTCAAATGCTCATAGCTTCCGCTGATAACCTCATGTACTACCTGCTTACCAGCACGAATAGGCGGATTACTGATAATATGGTCGAAAATGCCACTGACCTTTTCATAAACATTTGACTGGAAGATATGAGCAGATACCTGATTCCTCTCAGCATTCTTCTGAGCCAAGTCCAAGGCCCGCTGGTTGATATCAACCATGGTCGCAGTTACTTCCTGCGCTTTGGCTAAGGTCAAACCTAAAGGCCCATAGCCACAACCAACATCAAGCACTCTTTCTCCAACTTCAAAGTCCAAGACAGACAAAAGGACCCGACTGCCATAATCAATCATCTTTTTACTGAAGACACCAGCATCTGTCAAAAAAGTCAGCTGCTGTCCTAACAGTTCTACATTTAATTCATGAATATCATGTTTGGCATCAGGATTTTCTGCAAAATACATTTTAGTCATACAACCATTTTATCATAATTTTCCTAGATTTGTAAATCGTTTTCATTTCTCCAAAAAGTATGTTATACTAAAGTCCATCATACAGGAGTAACTTATGACTAACGAATTTCTTCATTTTGAAAAAATCAGCCGCCATACATGGCAAAACCTGCACCGCAAAACAACTCCGCCCCTGACTCAGGCTGAACTTAACTCTATCAAGAGTTTCAATGATAAGATCAGTCTGCAGGACGTGACAGACATTTACCTCCCCTTGACCAATCTCATTCAGATTTATAAACGTTCTAATGAAGACTTGGCTTTTTCCAAGGGGATTTTTCTACAAAAAGAGAGCCGGAAACAGCCCTTTATCATCGGAGTTTCTGGCAGTGTGGCCGTTGGGAAATCCACCACCAGCCGTTTGCTGCAGATTTTACTTTCTCGGACTTTTTCAAATGCGACAGTCGAGCTGGTTACCACAGACGGCTTCTTGTTTCCTAATCAAATTTTAGAAGCTAACGGCATTTTAAACCGCAAGGGATTTCCTGAAAGCTATAATATGGAGTTACTTCTTTCCTTTCTGGATAGCATAAAAAACGGTCAGGATTCCCAAATTCCTGTCTACTCGCATGAGACATACGATATCGTTCCTCAAGAAATGCAAGAGGTAAAGGCAGCTGACTTTGTTATTGTCGAAGGGATTAATGTTTTCCAGAATCCACAGAACGAGCGCCTATATATGACAGACTTTTTTGACTTTTCAATTTATGTCGATGCAGAAGTCGAAAATATTGAAAACTGGTATCTAGATCGCTTTAAAAAAATGCTGACTCTGGCCGAAAACGACCCCAAAAACTACTACCACCGCTTCACCACTCAATCAGAAGAGGAGGTAGTAACCTTCGCCCATAATGTTTGGAAAAGCATTAACCTTGTCAACCTGCTAGACTACATTGAGCCAACTCGCAATCGGGCAGAAATTATCCTGCACAAAGCTGGAAATCATGAAATTGATGAAATTTACTTAAAAAAATAAAAAAGCTTGTCAAATCCTAACTTTTCATATATAATTAGATAGTTAGTATTTTCAATGGAGGTGAAACAACTTGGCAAACATTAAATCAGCTATCAAACGCGCTGAATTGAACGTGAAACATAACGAAAAAAACTCAGCTCAAAAGTCAGCTATGCGTACTGCAATCAAAGCATTTGAAGCAAACCCATCTGAAGAACTTTTCCGTGCTGCTAGCTCAGCTATCGATAAAGCAGAAACAAAAGGTTTGATCCACAAAAACAAAGCAAGCCGCGATAAAGCACGCCTTTCAGCTAAACTTGCTAAATAATGCATACAAAGGGAGCTCTCAGGAGCTTTTTTTGTTTCTCACACAAAGGAGAAAAGGATGAAAATAGCAATTATTGGTTATTCCGACTCTGGCAAATCCACTCTAGCAGCACTACTGTTCAACCACTACTCCATTCCCAAACTTCACATGGATAGATTGCAGTTCCAACCTGGCTGGAAGGATAGCGACCGTGATTGGATGAGTGAACAGATGGATAATTTTTTGTCAAAAAATACCGACTGGATCATTGACGGCAACTACTCTTGGTGTTTTTATGAACGGCGGATGGCAGAAGCCGACCAAATCATCTTTCTAAACTTCTCTCGCTGGAACTGCCTTTATCGAGCTTTCAAACGCTATCTAAAATACCGCAATCGGACCAGAGAAAGCATGGCTCCAGGCTACCCCGAAAAGTTTGACTGGGAGTTTATCTGCTGGGTTCTTTGGAATGGACGGCGTCAGACAGCACTGGCAAGATATAAGAAAATCCGACAAACTTTTCCTCAGAAATTCTACGAATTAAGGAACCAAAAAGAACTGACCAACTTCTTACAGAAGCTAAAAACAAGCGAGCCCTAACGACTCACTTGTTTTATTTAATTTTCTTTTTCTGCGGGAAGAGAGGTAAACCCAGAGAGGCAATTTTTTCAGCTGGAACCTTCATGCCATCCTTAATCCACTTGGAAAGAACGGAAACAACTGCCGAACTCCAGAAGGAATTCATGTAAGAGTTAGTCATTTTCTTAGCATTGCGATTGCGCTTTTCCAAAAAGTCAAACACAGCCTGAGTCAGTAACTTTTCAAAATTATAGTCAATGGCTAGACTGATAACCCGAGCTTCTTTCTTGGCTTCTTTAAAAAGAAAAAGCCAGATCTGGTACATCTCAGTTTTAAAGTTAAACTCTTCCAATTTATCCGTAATACCTTGAACAGTGTTTTTAAAAATCTCTTCCAGAATCTGCTCTTTAGAGCTATAATTGCGGTAAAATGCCGCACGGGAAACCCCAGCCCGCTCAACCAGCTCTGAAATAGTAATTTTTTTGAGTTCTTTCTTCTCCAGCAGCTGCATGAGAGAAATTTCCAGAGACTCTCTCGTGATTTGATTGGATTCCTGATTGTATTTCTTTAAATTCGCGAGTGATTTTTCCGATATTTTCTTTTCCGACATAACAATTTCTTCCCTCTTGTATCAGCTGACAGTTTCCGCTTTCTAGTAAGCATTCTTCATGTTATAATTTTAAAAAAAGACAGGTTTTTTGTCAATTTTTTTATTGTACATACTTGACAAAAAAGGAGAAAAATATGACTTGGAAAATTATAGCTGACTCTGGCTGTGACTTTCGTGAAATGGCAAACTTGGCCAAAGACACCCAATTTGAAAGTGTTCCCTTGACCATTCAAGTGGAAAATGAGATTTTTATAGATGATAAGCAGCTTGATATTGACCTGATGATGGAGAAGATGTATGCTTCTTCTGCTGCTTCAAAGTCTGCCTGCCCTAGTCCAGATGACTATCTCAAAAGCTTTGAGGGAGCAGACAAGATTTTTGTTGTAACAATCACAGGCACTCTATCTGGTAGTAATAATAGTGCACAGGTTGCTAAGAAAATCTTTTTGGAAGAACATCCTGATGCCCAGATTCATGTCATTGATAGTCTTTCTGCCGGCGGCGAGGTGGACTTACTTGTGACTAAACTCAATGAACTCATTCAGCAAGATCTCAGCTTTGATGAAGTTGTTGAAGTCATTAGTCGCTATCAAGAGAAAACCAAGCTTCTCTTCGTTCTGGCAAAGGTGGATAACTTGGTCAAAAACGGCCGGCTTAGCAAACTTCTGGGAACCGTTGTCGGCTTGCTCAATATCCGCATGGTCGGTGAAGCCAGCCAGACTGGCACGCTAGAGCTTCTGCAAAAGGCACGCGGTCCGAAAAAGGCTCTTGCTTCTGCAATCGAAGAGCTACTCAAAGCTGGTTACAAGGGCGGCCGACTGATCATTGCTCACCGCAATAACCAAAAATTCTGCCAGCAATTTAGTCAACTAGTACAAGAAAAGTATCCCCAAGCTCAAATCGAAACGGTGCCGACTTCAGGCCTCTGCAGCTTCTATGCTGAGGAAGGCGGAATCTTAATGGGCTACGAAATTTAATAAGGTATCTAAAAAAAGTAAAGGATTAGGCTCAAATAATTGACCTAATCCTTTACTTTTTCGATTTAATTCGCTATAATAAAAACAAGTAAAGGAGTTGATATTATGGCCAGAGGACGAGGCGCAGCAAGCCCCCAAGACAAGGAAGCAAGTCTTCTCATTTCGAAAAAACTTAAAGAACTTCTCAAGGAAACAGGCAAAAAACAAGTCGAACTATCGCGTGAAACAGGCATTCCTGCTAGTACGTTGACTGGCTATATCAAAGGGACATCTCTGCCTATCGCTGCCAATCTAGAAAAGATTGCTGATTTTTTTGGTGTCGAGGTAGAAGAAATTGACCCTCGTTATCGCCTCATTGCAGACATCCCTCAGCAATTCCCTGAATTAAATCGTATTTATCAACAACTTGACCAAGACAGACAGGAGAAAGGATTAAAGCTACTAGAAGCTAGCCTGACTGAGCAAGAAACACAAGCCAGCTTAAAGGATGACTACTTCCCCTACTTGGTCTATGAGAATTACTATCTCTCTCAGCATAAGCCAGAACAAGCTGATTTAGTCTGGCTAGATAGAGAAATCGACTACGATATTGCCCTTTGGGTACGAACTGACTCGCTGGAACCCAAGTATCCGAGAGATTCCGTAGCCCTAATCAAGCAGACTCATTTCGAGCTTGCCGGTGCTATCTATGCTATTGACTATGACGGTCAAACCATTATAAAAAGGGTCTTCAACGATCCATCCGGTATCCGCCTGATTTCCCTTAATAAAAAATACAGTGATAAGTTTATCCCGCATGAGGAAGAACCTAAACTTATCGGTCGAGTTATGGCGACTTTCATGCCACTGGATGTAGAAAAAATAAAGAAAAACAAATAACAGTTCTGCAAATGTACAGAGCTGTTATTTTTCTGATTTTCAGTCAAAAAATCAGAAAGTCTTTCGACTTCCTGATGCTTGTTTAATAAAATACTGCTAAATCTTCATTCAGCTTCTTCATGTAGTGTTTGTGGACTATGTAAGACAACACAGCTAAGCCTGCTAAAACTAGAGCAACTATCACATAAATTACCAGAGGCGCAAGAACATTGGATATAAAGAAGAGAAGAGTAATGACAATCAACATTCCTAAAATCAGAGCGATGGCTAAGAGAGTTTTCACCATATTATTATCTCGGCTCATCAATTCTGTGACATTGGACCAATTAGTCACAAAATGCTTGTAGTCTCGGTAGTAACCCCAAGAACTCCACATTAGGCTAATTAAGGCCCAAACAATCACCATGCCCAAGAAAGTCACTGGATGCATACCGGAAACAAGGCTAGTTATCAAAAGCAAGGTCAAAGGCAGGATAGACTGGACGGCAAAGAGCTGCCAAAACTTCAGACGAATATATTGCTTCAAATCAAAGGGGAGAACCTTGAGATAATCAAAATTTTCCCTTTCCAGAGAAATCCCAATAGCAGTAAGGTTGCTACCGCCTGAGTTTAGTGTTGCAATCAAAACAGCCAGAGCAATCATTGGCAAGAGAAAGCGCGGTCCCAGATAAGAAGTCAAAGACAGGCCGCCTTGTATCATCCCCATTCCCATACTGAAAATAACAATGTAAGGGAGAAAGGCCGACATAAAGATGGTCTGCATAATGACAGAACCCTCGCTCAAGAGCCTGATATTGTAGCGCCAGACAAACTTTTTGAGATTTTTTGCTTCCGCAATATTGATGTCATGCACGCGCTCCCGCTTTCCTACTGAAGAACCCGTCATGAGAGCCGCCTCATAAAACTCTGGAATCACCTTGGTCTTTACGATAAAAAATAGAAGAGCCGCAACTGCCACCCATCCCAAAAATCCCAGCAAGGAAGCTGCATGAAAAGGATGAAGGATAAAATCATAAAAGGCTTGAACTGGCGGGAAGAAAGCTTTAACCTCTGTACGATTTACAACGCTTCTGCTGTTCATTTGATTAATCATAAAATAGAGGAAAAAGGATCCGACGGAAACAAGAGCCAGAATGACATTGGACAGGATGGTCTTGTACTTTCTGAAAAATGCTGTCTTGGTAATGAAATGGACGGCAATCAAAATCAGAAAGGTGATAACTGAACTTAAAATAAAAATAGCAAGCAGAGCCAAGGGAAGCCCAAAGAAAGGATTCCCACCTTGAAAAGCCAAAACCAAGAAATAACTGAACATAGGCAAAATGGCAATCAGCAAGGTCAGGATAACCGAAATGCTTTTTCCGACAATGATTTCTGTTTCGCT
This sequence comes from Streptococcus sanguinis, assembly GCF_050220005.1. Taxonomy (GTDB): domain Bacteria; phylum Bacillota; class Bacilli; order Lactobacillales; family Streptococcaceae; genus Streptococcus; species Streptococcus sanguinis_Z. The sequence continues at coordinate 1,041,228 of NZ_CP071413.1, read as the reverse complement.
AAAAGCGTAGGGACGATAAGACTGCAAGTCCTTGCTTTCATAAAAGACATTGTAAAAAACCAGAAAGCCCTGAGACATAGAAAAGAGAGCAAAAGCGGAAACCAAATTGGCAAAGAGACCAGGATTGCCAACTAGTTGGTTCAGGGAGCCCATCAAACCGAAAAGAAAGAGATAGACCAGTCCTAAAATCAGATACATGCGGATGGCCTTCAGCGATACATTGACCTTGCGCTCAGGATTCTTAGCTTGCATCTTACGGTACTGCTGCAGCTGAGATGGCTGAATGGCATAGAGGATGTTGATATCAACGAGTTTTTTTATAGCTTTAATGCGCATCAGGACTCACCTCTTCTCTGCGGCCTGCTAGACCAAGATAAATGGTTTCAAGAGACTGTTCTGGATGTTGACCTTTTAGTTCTTCAATCGTTCCGTAGAAAATCAATTTCCCTTTTTTGAGAATAGCCACCTTATCACAGAGCTGCTCTGCAACTTCCAAGACGTGGGTTGAAAAGAGAACTGTATTTCCTTTATCTGCATGCTGGCGCATCATCTGCTTGAGGTCAAAAGCTGCCTGCGGATCAAGACCAGTCAGCGGCTCATCCAGCACCCAAATATCCGGGTCAGACAAAAGAGCCGCTATGACAAAGACTTTTTGCCTCATCCCATGAGAGAATGAATCAATGACCTCATAGCGATGAGAGCCAAAGTCAAAAATATGGAGCAGATTTCCCAAACGCTCTTCTACTTCTGCATTTGTCATATCGTAAGAAGTCGCTACCAGCTCCCAAAACTCATTGGCAGTCAGGCGCAAAAATAGATCTGGTGAGTCAGCTACATAGCCGATTTTTTTCTTGATTTCCAAGCGATTAGCGGATAATTCTTTCCCATCTACAAAAATCTGTCCGCTGCTAGGATTGATGACGCTGACCAATGACTTAATGGTAGTAGATTTTCCGGCGCCATTGTGACCAATCAGACCGACGATTTCTCCACTTTGCAAGGTCAGATTCAGCTGATTGAGAGCTACCGTTCCTTCATAAACTTTAGTGACATCTTTAAATTCAATCATAAGAGAGCTCCTTTACCGATTTCTATACAGATTAGTATACTCTTTTTGCGGCTTTTTGTCTAAGCTAAAAATGTTTCATGTTCAATTTTAAAAAGATTTTTCAAGTTATAAAAGAGCTAAGTTTTTATGATAGTGAAAAAAACAAACGATTGCGCCTTTCCTCTTCTTTTGGTACAATAAAGCCAATCAGTGAGAATGAAGAGGAAAATTTATATGGAAAACCAAACCTTAATGCAGTATTTTGAATGGTATCTGCCAGATGATGGTGAGCATTGGAGTCGCTTAGCGGAAGATGCACCAAACTTAGCAGCGAAAGGAATTCGCAAGGTCTGGATGCCACCAGCCTTCAAAGGAACAGGCTCTAATGACGTCGGCTATGGTGTATACGACCTTTTTGATTTGGGTGAATTTGATCAAAAAGGGACCGTCCGCACAAAGTATGGATTGAAAGAAGAATACCTCCGAGCGATTGAAGCACTTAGCCAGAACGGTATCGAAGCTATTGCAGATATAGTCCTCAATCACAAGGCCGCAGCAGATTACAAAGAGCGTTTTACTGTTGTTGAAGTTGATCCAAATGACCGAAATGTAGAAATCTCAGAACCATTTGAAATAGAAGCATGGATGCATTTTGCATTCCCCGGCCGCAATAAAGCCTACAATGACTTCGAATGGCACTGGTACCACTTCACCGGCACTGACTATGATGCCAAAAACAACAAGTCAGGCATTTTTCTCATCCAAGGGGACAATAAAGGTTGGGCAGATGATGAGCTAGTAGACAATGAGAACGGCAACTACGATTATCTCATGTATGCGGATATTGATTTCAAGCACCCTGAAGTCATCCAAAATCTATACGACTGGGCTCATTGGTTCATTGAAAGCACTGGTGTTCATGGCTTTCGCTTAGATGCTGTTAAGCACATTGATTCATTTTTTATGAAAAATTTCATCCGCGATATTACTGAAAAATACGGTGAAGATTTCTATGTCTTTGGGGAATTTTGGAATAGCGATGAGAAGGCTAATAATGATTATCTAGAAAATATTGACTACCGCTTTGACCTAGTCGATGTCAAGCTCCATCAGAATTTATTTGATGCCAGCAAATCTGGAGCAGACTATGACCTGCGAACTATTTTTGATCAGACACTTGCAAAAAATCATCCTGAATCGGCTGTAACCTTTGTGGACAACCACGATACTCAGAGAGGTCAGGCTTTAGAGTCTACAGTTGAAGAATGGTTCAAACCTGCGGCCTATGCTCTCATACTTCTAAGAGAAGCTGGATTACCATGCGTCTTTTACGGAGACTACTATGGCATTAGCGGAGAATTTGCACAAGAGAGCTTTCAAGAGCTACTGGATAAACTCCTAGACATCCGCCTCAATCTTGCCTATGGCGAGCAGAACGACTACTTCGACGATGCCAACTGTATCGGCTGGACCCGCCAAGGCAAGGACGATGGTCAGCCAATCGCTGTCCTTATCAGTAATGACCAAGCAGCCAGCAAATCCATGCTTGTCGGTCCAGAATGGGCTGGCAGAGAATTCAGCGACTATCTAGGCAACAGCTCCCAAATCGTAACCATTGACGACCAAGGCTGGGGAGAATTTCCTGTGGAGGAAAAATCAGTTAGTGTCTGGAGTGTTAGGTAATCAATTTTCTTACATATAACAAACTAAAAACCGATTCGCAGTACACTGACGAATCGGTTTTTAAGTTTCTAGCCTTTGAGATAGCTGAGGAAGAGCTCCTGTTTTCTATAGAATTGACATTACATAAAAATCCACGCCAATAAGATAGAATGAAGTTCACCTACTCAACCAAGCCACTCCTTAGATATGCATCCACCATACGCTCTGTCGCAACAACTGAATCAATATGGGTACGCTCATAAGAATGGCTGGATTCGATGCCAGCGCCTAACAGAGCATGCTTGACTTCTGCTCCTGCGCTCATAGCTGCAGAGGCATCTGATCCGTAAAATGGATAGATGTCCAGTTTATAAGGAATGTCTTGCTCCTTGGCTAAATTTACCAAATGCTGACGGAAGCCATAGTGATAAGGTCCTGATGCATCCTTGACACAGATGGAAACCGTATACTCATCTGTCTGCTGGTCGTCACCCATAGCCCCCATATCAACAGCCAGATACTCTACAGCTTGCTCCGGCAGGCTTGAGTTAGCCCCATGACCAACCTCTTCAAAGACACTGAAAGCAAAATGAGTCGTCACCGGAAGCTGAATATTTTCTTCTTTATAAACTCGCAAAAGATTGAGCAAAATAGCTGCGCTGACCTTGTCATCCAGAAAGCGAGACTTGATAAAGCCTGACTCGGTAACTGTGGTACGAGGATCAAAGGAAATAAAATCACCGACTTCGATTCCTAAATCTCGTGTTTCTTTCTCATTCGTCACCTTTTCATCCAAACGGACTTCCATATTGTCCTGAGTACGTTCAACCGTCCCAGCATCCTTATAGACATGGCAAGATGTCTGGTGAACTAAGATAGTCCCACTGATAGTCTTACCATTGCTAGCCACATGGACTAGACAGTTTTCTCCTTCAATCATGTTCCAAGGGAAACCACCAATCCGATCCAGCTTGAGACGACCGTCAGACTTAATAGCCCGAACAATAGCCCCCAGTGTATCCACATGGGCAGTCACTACCCGATGCTGGGCATCATTTTCACCCTTAACCACAACATGAACGCCGCCTTTATTGGTCCGGACAGGCTCATAGCCCATTTTCCCCAGCGTTTTCACTAGATAGTCTGCCACCTCAGCCGTAAAGCCTGTTGGGGAAGGAATAGCCGTTAATTCTTGTAAATATTGAACAGTTTGATTCATGAATGTCTCCTCATCGTTTTTCTTTATTATAGCATAAAGAAAGCCTAAGCTAGTAGTTTTTCAGCAGGCTTTTAAATGCAATAAAAACTCCTCAATTACTATCGCTGTACTGCTGCTCTTTCTCCTCTTGGACTTCATTCTTTCCCAACTCCCAAAAGAAGAGATTTCCTAACAATCCTAAGAGAAAAAGCAAGAGAGGAATGGCATAAGGTGCTAGGGGATTATAAGCTTCTCCAGCACTAATTTTCATCTGAGAGCCATATGGAGCTATCAACTGATAATAATTAAGACCGCAAAACAAAATCGAAAAGAAAAAGATAGAAAAATAAAGCCGATAGAGATGCCCTAGCAGCTGTCCTTTGAATAAATAAGTAATTTCCCCCATCAGTATTGCAAAATTCATAACAGCAACTACAAAATAAGCAATGACAATAGGAACTAAAAATAGAAAAAGGTAAAGATAACCATAAGCAACTCCCGGCTCTGGCTCAATTCCCGAAGAACCATACTGATAAACCAGTAGATATAAAAATAGGGGCAAAAAAGGAATCACCCTAAACTTCTTATTTTTCATCAACATCTCCCTTTAAATAAAGAAACTTTTTCTTATCTTATTATAACAAATCTTCTTTATAAAACAAGAATTCACTTTTATTTTAAAGTATTCATTGACTGTAAAATCAAGCTTAGCAAATATCAGATACCGTAAAAAAAAAGCCATTCAAATGTCTGTTTACTTTAGAGTTTATAAGTTTAAACATCAGTACATTATCGAGAATAGGTAGTGACAAACACAAGAAAAAATCATCTCAGCTAGCTGAGATGATTTGTCTGGCTAATATTAATTAGCTTTTTTGAAACGATAGACAAGAGCTGATAAAAGAATCAGTGCAAATCCTGCTGCTATCGCAAAGATAGATGTTTCACTGCCAGTTTTCGGCAAAACTTTTTTGCCAGTTGCTGATCCACGAACATCTTTTCCATCTTTATCTGACGAATTACCTGGGGTTCCATCAGTTGAACCGCCTGGTTTATCACCAGATGATGACGGTGGTGGTGTCGAATCTGAAGAAGATGGTGGTGGTGTTGGTCCTTGTGGACGTCTAGCTTCAAATGTCCATGTGCCTGTAAATTTGACATCTGAGCCTGCAATAGTTTTACTATCCGCGTCATATTTAAGGAATTTCCAAGTACCTCCAGTTACTTCAATAGAATCCTTAGCTGGCTGAACCGCTTGAACGGCAGCACCGTCTGTGTATTCATTAGCATCGGTCGGCAACAATTCTGTTACCTCTGCTGGTAAGGTGCGATTCGGATCTTCGCTTACAAATTCATACGTTACCTTATATTTCGGTGCTGGAGTGAAATTCCATTTACCGGTAAATTTAAGGTCCTTATCCGCAACAGTCTGTGCATTCGTTTCTGCATAGCCTTCGAAAGTCCATGTGCCTTCAGTAACTGTAACACTTGTTTTAGCAGGCTGCCTAGCGTCTACATTAGTACCACTAGTGTAGCGATTAGTATCTGCTGGAAGCAAATCAGTTACTTCTTTTGGCAGGTTTGGATAGGCTGGGTTAGAGCTGAGAAACTCATAGCTGACACCATAGTCTTTATAACTATTGGTGAATGTTGGATTGTTGTCTGTAATAGCAGCTTCCAATTTAGCGTTGTTTTCAGTCACTGTGACAGTCACAGTATGTTCTTTACTGTCGTATGTCACTCCAGCTTCACTTCCAGCTACTTCTTTCAGCTTGTAGGTATAAGTCCCCTCTTTATCATAGGTGATTTCAGGAAACTTGATATTACCATTGGCGTCATTTGTTGCTTGAAGTTCCACGTTATTTCCGCCAACTTCAGTCAGCTTGAAAGTGTACTTATCAGCTTCAAGTGCTTTACCATCCAGAACTTTCTTAGCGGTAATTGCTGCACTTGTTGGCTCTAACTTGTATGTATTAGTGAAAGCCTCACGGTCATAGGTAACCGCTGCTGTCTTGACGCCGTTATTGTCTGTTACAGTAACAGTGACATTGATGTCTGAATTGGCATCGTTTGTCACACCTGGCAGATTGCTCGCTCGTTCACGAATGACATAGTTAAAGGTTCCCTCATTTTTGAAACGAAGTTTCTTAAAGGTGACGGCACCGTCTTTGTTTGTCACCGTTTGAACAACTTTGTCGTTGTCATCCTTATTGATCAAATCAAAAGTAAATTCACCATCTGCCAAATTGCGGCCAGTCAATTCCTTTTTGACTTTGAAGATAACTTCATCCGAACGGGTACCTTCCCCGACACCATCAAGAGTTGTCAAAGGTGCAAATGGACGTGATACTAAATCTGGCATCTTTTGTCCATTAGCCGTAACGGTTACATCGTTAAAGGCTTTTTTGGTCACCTTATCAACTGGCTCTGTCAAACGTGTCCGATAGATAACATAAATACCTCTTCCACTCAAATCCCCAGCATTAACTGTGAAATGATTGGAGTCTGTAATTGAAACGACATCGCTTGGGTTAAAGGATTTACGTGTGCCAGAAGCACCTTCCCACTCAGTAAAGTAGTAACCTGTAATCCCTGAATCTTCATCCAGCTCTTGACCTTCTGGAATAGCGTCCTCAATGACAACTTGACCAAGATTTTGGACATCACGATTGACACGGATACGCCAGTTGACATAGTTAGGATCCTTAGAATCCTGAACACCCCACTTGGAATACCCCTGAGGTTCTTCATCAACCTTGATACGCTTCAGCCTATAGGTTCTAGCACCTGGGAAATTAACTTCTTGCTCTTGGTCATAAGGCATATTATCAGCCCAAACCACTGTGAAAGAAGATTGAATACGCTTGGTATCTGGCATTTTCGCAAAATACTCAGCATTTGTGACTGTAATGGTCGCTGTATTGGTAACAGGATCTGTCACCAACTTGGCAACAACAGTACCATCCGGTGCACTTATGTTTTCCTCCAAAGTTCGCTCAATTTTGAACTGTGATGGAACACGATAAACCATGGTATCACCATTATTTAATACTTTGCTATCCTCAAATGTATAGGTCGGAGCAATGTAAAATTTACCTTCACCGTAGCCTGTATCCTTTAAAGGATTAGTATTAATAGTGACATCTGTAGTTAGCTGATAATCACTTTCACCTAACTCTGCAGCAGAAACCCTAGGACTTGAGCTTAACAAGGGAAGAAAGGTTGATACCAAAAGCAGCAAAGTCATCAGAGCATGAGACACTTTATGATAAGTTTGTTTCACCTTGAATGCGGTCCTCCTTCTTTTTATATTTTATTTTAGACAAATGCTGGCAGGCACACCATCACCTGTCTACCCCCTCATTTTCAGCCGGTTCTAAATCAAGATTTATTACCAAACTAAAAATGATAGTACTCGTATATGATAAGCAAATATGACATATACATATCAATTATAACATAAAAATTATAATTTACGCCTTGTAAACTACAATTTTTATTAGCATTTTTCTATTCTTTGTCTACTTTCGTTACAAAAAAGTTACAAATTGTTTTTTTATCTAACTCGGATGGATTATTATTGATATATTAGAAATAGATGGCAGAAAAAATACCTAGACTTTTTTAGTCTAGATATTTTTAAATGTATTTCTGAAAAACATTTTGCCGCTTACTTATTAAAGATTGACTGTCTGAAGTCGTCTGTCTCACGAATATAAGCATTGTAAATCTTCTTCTTGAGCAAGTTGACCCAGCTAGCATCAACACGGCTGGTAGCATTGGTAATGTTTCGTACATCCTCTGCTACTGCTTCGTCCATCAGCTTCTGCATCTCTTCATAAGAGCGAATAGTTACTTTCTTGGTACTGCTTGGGTTTCTGAGCTCGTACTCAATAGTGATTGGCTTGAGCTTAATCAGCTGATCAATCCGCTCCTTATACATAGCTTTCTTGAAGACTACCCAGGAATCATATTCACCCTTGAATACATTTTCCAAGACTTTCTGGTCAGTTACGAGACCAACATCTCTTCCGGACCATCCATCCCACGTTTTCTTACCTTCATCAAAGGCTTCCTTAGAGTACTTACCAGAAACATACGGGATAAATCCTTCATGGTAACCCTTGGCTGCTAGTAACTCATATGCTGTGCGGCGGAACATAACATCACCCGGAGCTCCATTTGGATTGCTCAAAGCTGAGTAGATTGGTGAGAAGAGGCTGAGACTGAGATAGCCATTTCGTGCATACCTACCACTTTCCTTATTCTCCCGACGAGTGATAACATCATTTTCAATCAGAGAGTTAAAAGTCTTCAGCTGCTTGATTTCCTCAGCAGTAAAGCTTCGCGTCTGGTTACCGGCATGGGTCTCCTTACCATACTTATCTGTAATATAGTAATTCTCCATCTTCCTGAACCACTGGAGTTTAGCATCATCACTCTGCTTCAGCATAGAAGTACCTTCTAGGTAATCCAGCGTGTAAATCATGTCAAACATACCATGGACATAGTGTTGCAGGTCTTCTGCATTTTGAACGCGCTCCTTGAAGTTATATGTGTGTAGACGCGTCTTAGAATCCTTGTCCACCTTAAAGAGGGTATTGAGCGTAATGGTTGCCTCATCCGCACTTGGAGTGGACTGCAGGAGCCCGCGAGCATAAAGCTCAGCTCCCAGACCTTCGCGGCGGCCATTGCCCTCAAAGTAAATGCCACCGTCAGAGTTATGGGTCATTTCATGCGTGTAGACAGAGTTACCATAGTCTTCTAACAATTTAGCTGCATCAAAGTGGGTTACATTTCCTGTCGCATAGGCATTATAGCCCTTGCTAGGATACCACTTGCCGGCTGGTCCAAAGAATTCCTGCATAGCCAGTGATTTTTTGTCATTAGCTGGAGCCCAATATTTTTGACCATTCTTGTCAACCAATGAGAATCCATCGTAAACCAGAACAGAACGGAAGAGCTTGTCCTTGCTTTCATCGCTTAGAATTTTATACCAGAAGTCATAGTGATCGCGCTGGTATTCAGCTGTTTTTCTCACTCGGTCTTCGACAAATTCCGCTAGCTCTGCATCTGTCCGAACCCTGCCATTGGCATCAAGGCGATAACGGTCATAAGCCCCCATGGAGATGGTAGACATATTGGAGATAGCATAGACACCCTTCTCAGTCATGGTCAAGAGTGGCAAGAGCATGCCCTTGTGTTCCCAATTATCAGCAGTAATTTTGTCGTAAACGCCGACAGAATACTTACTCTTGTCTTCGGCTGCATCCTGAAGCTGTCTCGCTTCTGCTAAATCGGACTTAGCCTCAACGATGTAGGCCTTTGTATTGGTCTTGAGCCATTCATTATTGCTCTTGTCCGGCAGGAAGAGCTGACGATAGCCTTCCAGATAGTTGAAGAGTCCTCGTTTACCAGTCGCTTCAGAAAGTGAGGCATCATAAGCCATATAGTTGTTCTTAGCTTTAAGATTGTTCATGCCTGACTTACCAAGTGAAATGATGGTATCTAAGGTTGAAGCATTATGATTTCCAAAGAAGTCAAATTTATAGGCTGACAAATCCTTGACATTGATATTGTCATAGTTGATATTATACCAACGATTGAGATAGGTCAGACCAAGTAAGAAGGCTTCTTTATTGTCTTTAATTTGCTGAGCTATATAGTCTGCTACAACATTGCCTTCCGTATTGATAGACTTGTCCATAGCCAGTACCTTGCGTAACTCTTGTGACAGCTTGGTCTTGACTTGGTCAAAAGCCGTATCCAGATAGAGATCATCCAGAGAAGTGTCAGCATTCACGCCTAAAACAGTTCGCATAGTTGGTGAGTCAAGGACAACCTTGTTCAACTCTGGCAGCACTTGATTGAGAATTCTGCTATAGTCTGATAGGAAAGCCTCTGGAGTATAAAGGAGGTCTAAGCCATTTACACTGTACTCTGCAATTGCCTTATATTTGAAATCTCCCTTATAGGTCAGATTCAGGTAATCAACCGTATTATCCTCAAAGTGCAGCATCAGACGGTTAATTCCGGTCTTGTTGCTATTGATATCAGTGATAATCTGGTCACCCTTCATCGGAACAACATCCAGCAAGTACTCTGTATTGAGCTTGTGATTATCTGGAAGTTTATTTCCATAAGCAACGATGGTCTCCTTATTGTAGAATGGAAGGAGCTTTTCCATGTTAGCATAAGCTATCAGACGGTCTTCTCGAGCATTCTTTTCCTGAGCATAGTTGACAGAATAAAGGTTGAGATTCGTGTCTTCTAGCGTGGTCGTAATGTCTAAGCTAGCCAGCTTCTCTTCTGCCTGGTTCAGAGTCAGTGTTGATGTGACAAACTTGTCATTTTCCAGTGTTTTATTTCCTTCAACGGCATAAGCTTCTGTGATACGGTTGTTCTCATATCCCTGATCGCCAGAAATACTGTAAACATTTGTACCGCTGACATTGCTGATGACCTTATCGATCAAGCCATTAAAGTAATTGGAGCCAACCACGCCACCAATCTGACCGTTTTTAGTAGAGTTTTTGATTTTTCCAGCTACATAAGAACGACTGATGCGGGCATTGTTTTCTAAACGGCCAACCAGACCACCGAAGCGTTGGTTGTTGGCTCTAGCGCCTGCTAGAATAGTCACATCTGCCCTGCTTTGGCTAATCAAGGAGTTTCCTCCCTTAAGATTGGCAACCAAACCACCGACATTGTATTCTTTACCCTGTTTATCATTTGACACGATAGTTCCAGTAAAGGAGCTATTGGTAATTTGCGTATTGTTAGCAATAACGACCAAACCTGCCACCTGTGAAGCATTTTCTTTTACTTCTACTCTACCTTGGACTGAAACATCTGTGATTCGAGCATTTTCTGCATTGCGAGCCAGGGCAGCTGAGTCGTAAGTACCGACAATATTGACCTCTTTCAAATCCAGATTAGAAATAGAGGAACCACTCTTGAGATTTTCAAATAAAGGCTTGGCTAGATTATAAATAGCGTACTGCTTGCCATTATGGTTACCTGTCAGACTGCCTGTGAAGTTCCCTTTGAGGTAGACATAGTCTGCAGGTGCCAGACTAACTTCGCTAGCATCCAAATCAGCTCCCAGAACATAGTTGCCAGCCATATTTTGCTTCATAGCGTCTACCAAACCAGCAAAGCTAGTGTAGGCATTTTGCTGGCTAGGAACTGCCTTACTGATATAGAAGTCATAGCCAGACTTATAGCCTGTCTCACCTTCTTGGACCAGCTCAGGCAGAGAGACTGTCACCTTATAGACATCCCTGCCATCCTTATGACTTTCCGCTATGCTGTGAACCGGCAGGAGCATTTCCTTAGATTCACTTGATTTGACTTTGACGAAGTAGGTAGACAGATCTGTAGGCATAGAGCTCATGGACACGACGCGCTTAAACTGGTCGTTTTCTTTTCTGTAAAACTCTGCCGAATCAATATCTCGGAAGGCAATCTTCTTGTATTCCAATTCAAAATTGCGGCTGTCCGTTTCAAGTTCTGTTAAGCTGCCATTATCCAGTTCATAAGTCAGTTTAGTTTTCAGGGTATAGCCTGTGTAGTAGTCTAAGTCGCCAATCTTCAGACTTCCTGCGAAATTGGTAATCGGAAGAGTGCGAACAAGCTGATCTCCCTTGTACAATTCTGCAGTTGCTGAACGGAAGGACTGGGTCTGGTCTTCCAATCTATATTGAACCGTAACCGACTTGTCATCTGCATTTTCTGTCAAACTTAGAATAGAAACTGTCGGCTTGACTTTAGGCACTCCATTTAGAGCTTCCTTGGCTGCTGTCAGGCTAGCAAATGCTTGATTGACCTGCACTTGTGTTGCAGTTTGATTGTTCAGAACTCCTTCTGCCTTGGTCAATTCGTCAGTATAAGCTGTCTGCTTATCTGAATCCGCATTTTTATATTTAGCACTTGTTTTAACAGTTGGATTTAAATCGTACTCGTTTTGAAGAACCGTTTTGACAACCTCAAGACCGCTTAACTGAGTCTTGGCTTGATTGATTTGTTCCACCAGTTGGTTGACTTCTTCTTGGCTAGCATGTGATCGGTTCAGGATTGCTTGACCTGCTGTCAAAGCAGTATCATAGCTAGATTGATGGCTCTGACTATCGTTGAAATAACGTGCCTGAGCTTTAATCTGATCTGCTTCTGCTAATAGATTGTGTAGTGGAATTAAATCGAATTCTTCTAAAGCTTCTGCTTTTGGTGCATCGTCCGGTACCATATGTGGCTTAGCTGTTCCGACTTTGACAACTTGCGTCACTGGAACTAGAGTCTCTTCATTAGATAGTTCTTGACGATCAATTTCCTGACCGTTGGAACTGTAGACACGGGTCTTGATGGTCCGCTCGCCTTGCACTCCCGGTGTTGCGATTTGACGGGCATCTCGTACAAGCTCGTCTGTCTCTTCTTCGCGAATGGTGAAGTTAATCTTCTCAACTCGCGTTTCGTCGGTGTAAGTCAGTGGATACTCTGGTAACACGTCTGCTTTCGGAGCTTCACTTGGCAACATGTTTGGCTTAGCTGTTCCGACTTTGACAACTTGCGTCACTGGAGCTAGAGTCTCTTCATTAGAAAGCTCTTGGCGGTCAATTTCTTGACCGTTAGAGCTGTAGACGCGGGTCTTGATGGTCCGCTCGCCCTGAACACCCGGTGTTGCGATTTGACGGGCATCTCGAACCAACTCGTCCGTTTCTTCTTCACGAATAGAGAAGTTGATTTTTTCAACTCTAGTTTCGTCGGCGTATGTCAGCTGATATTCTGGTAAAGCCTCTGCTTTTGGTGCATCACCTGGTACCATGGTTGGCTTAGCCGTGCCGACTTTGACAACTTGCGTTACTGGAGTTAGAGTTTCCTCATTCGAAAGTTCTTGGCGATCGATTTCTTGGCCATTAGAACTGTAGACACGGGTCTTGATTGTTCGCTCACCTTGCACACCTGGAGTTGTGATTTGACGGGCATCTCGAACAAGTTCGTCCGTTTCTTCTTCACGAATAGTGAAGTTGATTTTTTCTACACGAGTTTCGTCGGTGTATGTTAGAGGGTATTCTGGAAGAGCATCGGCTTTCGGTGCATCACTTGGGACCATGGTTGGCTTAGCTGTACCAACTTTGACAACTTGCGGTACGGGAGCTAATGTTTCCTCATTAGATAGCTCTTGGCGGTCAATTTCTTGACCGTTGGAACTGTAGACACGGGTCTTGATTGTTCGCTCACCTTGCACACCTGGAGTTGTGATTTGACGGGCATCTCGAACAAGTTCGTCAGTTTCTTCTTCTCGAATTGTGAAGTTGATTTTCTCTACTCGAGTTTCATCCGTGTAAGTCAGCGGATACTCTGGAAGAACTTCTGCTTTCGGTGCATCACTTGGTAACATGTTTGGCTTAGCCGTACCAACTTTGACAACTTGCGTTACTGGAGCCAAGGTTTCCTCATTAGACAATTCTTGGCGGTCGATTTCTTGGCCGTTGGAGCTGTAGACGCGGGTCTTAATCGTCCGCTCGCCTTGGACACCTGGAGTCGCAATTTGACGAGCGTCCTGTGGCAATTCATCTGTGTATTGTTCTTCAATATTGAAGTTGATTTTCTCTACTCGGGTTTCGTCCGTGTAAGTCAATGGGTACTCTGGAAGAGCATCGGCTTTCGGTGCATCACTTGGAACCATGTTTGGCTTAGCAGTTCCGACTTTAACAACTTGCGTTACTGGAGCCAAGGTTTCTTCATTGGACAGCTCTTGGCGGTCAACTTCTTGACCGTTGGAGCTGTAGACACGAGTCTTAATCGTCCGCTCACCCTGAACACCTGGAGTCGCTATTTGACGGGCATCTCGAACAAGTTCGTCCGTTTCTTCTTCACGAATTGTGAAGTTGATTTTCTCTACACGCGTTTCGTCTGTATAAGTCAACGGGTATTCTGGCAAAGCGTCTACTTTTGGTGCATCATTCGGTACCATATTTGGCTTAGCTGTTCCGACTTTGACAACTTGCGTTACTGGAGCCAGAGTTTCCTCATTCGAAAGCTCTTGGCGGTCAACTTCTTGACCGTTGGAACTGTAGACACGAGTCTTAATCGTGCTCTCACCCTCAACACCTGGAGTCGCTATTTGACGGGCGCCTTGGACTAGCTCGTCCGTTTCTTCTTCACGAATAGTATAGTTGATTTTCTCTACGCGCGTTTCGTCGGTGTAAGTTAGCGGGTATTCTGGTAGTTCTTCAACCTTTGGTGCGTCAGCCGGAATCAGGCTTGATTTACTTGTTCCGACCTTAATAATCTGAGTGACTGCTGCAAGAATTTCTTCATCCGATAAAACTTGGCGGTCAACCTCTTGGCCATTCGAGGTATAGATACGAGTGGTAATAGCCCGCTCACCCTGGACACCTGGTGTGACAATTTGGCGACTGCCTTCTGGAATCTCATCAGTATACTGTTCTTCGACGGAAAAATCGATCTTTTCTCTTCTTGTTTCATCCGTCGCAGTCAGCTCTAATTCTGGAGCTTGATGCATGGGTGCTTCATCTGGTGCGGTACCATAAGTTGTTAGTTCCGGAACTTCTTGTACTGGCGCTGTATCTGGTGCAGTGCCATACGTTTTCAATTCGGGAACTTCATTCACAGGTGCGGTATCTGGCGCAGTGCCATAAGTTGTCAATTCGGGAACTTCTTGCACGGGTGCTTCATCTGGTGAGGTACCATAAGTTGTTAGCTCTGGGACTTCTTGAACCGGTGCTGTATCTAGCGTTGTGCCATAAGTCGTCAATTCGGGAACTTCTTGCACGGGTGCTTCATCTGGTGAGGTACCATAAGTTGTTAACTCTGGAACTTCTTGTACTGGAGCGGTGTCTGGTGCGGTACCATAAGTTGTTAGTTCCGGAACTTCTTGTACTGGAGCGGTGTCTGGTGCAGTGCCATAAGTCGTTAGCTCAGGCACTTCTTGAACCGGTGCAGTATCGGGCGTCGTTCCATAAGTAGTCAATTCAGGGACTTCTTGAACTGGCGCCTCTTTTGGCACAGATTTTACTGCAGCAGTTCCAACCAGCACAATTTCTGAAACTGGCTCTGCAGTTACCTGGTCTGAAACCACTTCGCTTTTTACAATTTCTTTACCTGCAATATAATTGCGAGTGACGACAGTACGTGTACCAGCGACACCTGCTCGAATGACCTGAGATTGCCCCTCTGCGAGTTCATTTGAATATTGGTATTCTGTTTGATAAGGCAGGACTTGGGTTTGGCTGCTTTCTTGGCTCTTGAATTCCAGTTCTGGTACTTCAGTGACTGGAGAAAGCCGAGCAAATTCGCGCTCTTTGGCAGCAATGATTTCTCTTTCTTGCTCGGTTAGTTTCTCTGTCTCAGTAGATACCGGCTTGTTGGCAGCACTCGGATTCCCAGAAAGGCTAGCAGATTTGCCCGCCTGCTGATCGACTTCAACAGCTGACAAGTCCTTCTGTGCCGTAGGAAGCTGATGACTTCCTGCTGCGTTCTCCTTGCCCTGTTCACCGCTTTTCAGATAGCCGACATACTCAAAACCAGCAATCTCTAAAGGCTCCGGCAGCTTATCTCCCACTGTCAAATCCAGCCTTTGATTGTAGGCGGCTAATTCAATATTGGTCACTGCAAATACAGAAGGAGCTAGGAGAATAGAACCTAGACCCGTCACTAGCAAAATAGAAGACAGGTATCGCTTGCCATTTCTACCTCGTGCAATTACTAAGACTGCTAAAGTCAGTCCAGCAGCTGCAAATGTCGCTTCCCACAGACTTGAGTAGCCCGTCTTTGGCAAACTTTTTGCCGAAAGCCCCTGGGTCTTAGGACGGTAAACCAGATAATAAGCATCAGAGTTTTCTTCCACAAACTTTGGAAGCTCCTTAACAACTGCATTCTTCTCAGCTTCAGTCAGCTCAGACTCTACTACGTAGTGATACTGGACTGGAACGGTTTTGCCGGCTGAGACTTCTGCAGCCTCAACCGTGCTTATATTTCCCCCTATTGCGGTACTCAAAAAGAAGCTTCCGATAGTGGCGGAAACCAATCCTACTGATAACTTTCTAAAAGAATAACGCTGGAGCGTATCGCCAGTGATTCTTTTTTCCATAATAATTCCCTTTTCTCCATATAATAATCTCTTAAAATTTTACAGAATTTCCTACAAAAATTCAATGCTTTTGCTTAAAAATATATCTTTGAAAGCTGAAATCATCATGTTTTTGAACAACCTGAAAATAGTGTTCATTTTTAACTAAAAAAACAAATCTTCGGTTAGAAAATTTGCTTTTTAAAATGTGATTTACTTTGTTAGTCAGGAGTTCAAATTCAACTCAAAGAGACCATACTCATGCTTGTCTCCTTGCAATTCCGCTGCATAGTGGCGCGTGACAGTTTTTTGATGAATCAAGGCACCGATAGCTGAAGCCTGTCGCTTCTGTGCTTCTTTAAAAATCGGATAGGCCAAGGCAGAGCCCAACCCCAAGAATTGCTCATCTACTCCTAGATACATAATCGTATAACGTTTTGGAAAACGCTTGGTCCAAAAAAGCTTGGCTAGGTTAAGAGGAGTCAGTTTTTGATAAACCAGAGAACCGTAGTCCGGCATGGCAATCAGAAAACCAGCCAGCTTGCCCTTCTTATAGGCTAGTTTAACCATAGAAAAATCAAGAATATACTGGTATTTTTGAAAAATCTGACTGAACTGTTGACTGGAAATAGACCGATAAATCGGAAAATCTTGATAGAGCCGATTGAGAAGCTCAAAAACCTGCAGCGAGGCTTCTTCCCAGTCCTTCTTTTTGGGAGAGCAAATGGTGAAACCCGCTTTTTCAAAAGCCTCAAAACGATGAGCCAGCTTATCCTGATGAGTTTGATTACTGACCTTGGGATAAAAATTGGACAGATAGCGCTCCTTGAGTTCAAAACCAGCAACCTGCCACAGCTGGGGATAATAGGCTGGATTATGAGGCTCCCCTGTAAAAGGGAGCTCCTCTGTTCCAGTCAGCTGCATTCGATACCCCAGCCAAAAACTTGCTTGTACGGGGCCGATTATCTTAATCGCTCCGAGACTGCGGGCAAATCCAGCTAAATGCTCGATAAAAGCAGATGCAATCTGCTGGTCATTGATTGACTCGAAAAATCCCAAGTAAGCAGCCTCATCACCTGGATAGAAGGTCAGGAGGCCTCGAATACAAGACTGACTCTCCTCATAGCCAATAAAAGCATAGGTTTCTAAGTCAGAACTCAGCGGGTGGCTGCCCTCAATTAAAGCCAGTTCTTCCTCTTCCGACTGCATGAGGTGGTCTGGCTGGTAAATCTTCTTGGGCAGAGCTAGAAAATCATCCAGCTCTGTCGTATTTGGTTTGACTGGTTTAATTTGCAGCATGGTCTTCCTCCTTGATCAGTCGAATCTTGCCAGTAAGGCCATCCATCTCAATCCAGTCTCCATTTTGCAATTGGCTACAAGCACCTTTGACATTGACAATAGAAGGAATACCCAACTCGCGGGAAATAATGGCCGTGTGGGAGAGCAAAGACCCCTGCTCGGCAATGACACCCTTGGCTTGAGTCAGAAGATAGACCCAGCCCGGATCGGTCATCTTGGTAACGATAATCCGGTCCTGAGCAGACTCAATCTCCTGCACATCTTCTACGATCAGAACCTGAGCCTTAACGCAACCAGGTGAGCAGCCAATCCCTTGTAAGGCTTGATTGCCCGTATTATGACTGCTGGTGTGGTTTTGCGGTTTCAGATATTTCTCGAAGACTTGTCCAGTAAAAACATAGCGACTAAAGGTTGGCAGTTCCTTGTCAGCCTCCAATTTCTCCTGACGCTCGGCTATCAAGCCGCTAACATCTCTGGGCTTTCTGGTCAGCTCAAACAACTCTTCCTTTGTCAGGTAAAAAACTTCGTCAGGGTTAGCCAGCAGCCCTTGCGCAGCTAATTGCTGCCCAAGTGTTCGGAAAATCTGCCGCATCATGCCGTAGATTCGTGTGCGGTTTAAGCGGGAGCTTTCCCGATATTTAACACCAGTCATGGCTCGCTTGCGAAGAAAATTCGTCCACCAGCCTGATTTTTGCTCCTCTTCTTCAAGTTTCTGAGGAGCCAACTTCTTCTCCTCTTGCTGGCACATTTGCAGCAGGAGCTTGAGCAGACGCTCTGGATGCGTTCGGAAGGTTGGTGTTTCTAACTTCAACTCTTCCGGAGCCCGATCGCCAAATTCATGGATAAAATGGACTATTTCTTGAACCAAAGGATGCTGGCGACTTAGAAAGACTGCTGAGCTTTCAGTTTCCATAGCCTGTCTAATCTCTGCATTTTCTTCTGCTTTCAGCTGAGCTGTTAAAGCCTGCAGAGCCAAAGCCGGCCTCATACTTTCAATCTGCTCAATTCCTGCAATCTCAGCCTGAACAGCCCCGCCGCGACGCGACTTCTTAAGGAGTCCGGTATAGACAAAAGCATAGAGATCATTGACCAGCGTAATGTCCCAGTGAGCCAGAATATCCTCTTTTAGCTTGCTTACCAAGGCAATCAAGGTCTCCGCACCTGCGTCGGGAGAAAAGCTCGCTTCGTATTCGCGCTGAATCTGGGCAAACTGCTCTTCTAACTGCCGCATTTGCTTGGGCGCTGTCCAGAACTCTCGGATGATACGAAGCATGATTTGCAGGCGTTTGAAAGCAAACAAGTGCACCGGCATCTGAGGTACCTCTGTCTCTCGCACTCCCAGCATATCCTGCCAGATAGGAATGATTTTCTTAGAAAAAGGCAGAAGCTGCAAGAGCTGATACCAGCTCTGAATCTGGTAATAAACTCGGCTATTGACCGGCTGCAGCATATTTTGAAAAGTGGCTTCATAGGCAGCCAACTCAGGGGCATCCTTGCCAACCAAGCGCTGGGCCAGACTACGAAAAATGCTGGCATAAGCCTCTTGGATAAAGCTAATAGTCAGAGGACTGGAAACGCCCGGATAACTCTCGACAATGTTGCTGTTATCCAAAATAATCCGCTGTCTCTCAGGCAAGGTAGTAATAGGTCGAGCCTGCAAGAGATAGAGCTGGCCATTTTCAAAGGTGAACTCCATATCCATATAAGGTCCGAAAAGCTGACTTACCTGACTCGCCAAGGCTTGCAGCTCCGCAAGTTGTTCCTGTGATACGTCTGGTGAGTCCTCCGTCTGCTCAGTATAAAAGAGCTGATCCTTGGGATGGAGCGTCACCATCGTTGTAGGAATCTTATCCTCAACAACCTTATTGCCCAAGCCCCGACCGATAACAATGATGTGCTCGTTCAGAATGCCCTTGGGATTAGCTGTGAAGTAAATCCCAGACAAGTCTCCCTCCTGCATGACCTGCACAAGGCAAATCATCTGTGCCTGCTTCAACGATAGGCCTTGCTCAAACAGATAACTAAGAGCTGACTCCTGATAAAGAGAGAGCAAGGTCGCTTGGATAGCTTCTTTAAGTCCATCTGGCTTCACATTGAGCTGGCTCTCAAACTGACCGGCAAAGGATGAAGCCTTCCCATCCTCAATGGTAGCAGATGATCGAACTGCGAAGCGACAGTCTTTCTGAGAAAACTCCTGATGAATCCAGTTTTCTGCTGCCGTCAGATCTTCTTGCGAAAACTGCTCTTTAGCCCAGTCCTGGAGCTGCTGACTGATTTGGGACAAGTCCAACTCTCCAGACCGATAGGCTGCTTCCATCCGCTCCAAGTCAGCAGAGCTGGCAGATTTTTGAAAAAAGTCAAAAACAAACACTGCAAAGTCAGGAATCGGCAAACCAGCAGCCTGCATTTTCAGCAAATGATAGGCCTTGCCTCCGACCTGGTCAAGCCCTGTCTGCTTGATTCTTTTCATCAAAGTACCCCCATCAAGAGATAAACAGCAACGGACAGAACCATGGTCGTCTCCGTGATATAGGTATAACGCTCTACCCGCTCCCGGATATTAAAGCGAGTCGGATCCTTGATAAACTGCTCAAACTGTACAGTCATCCAGATAACATTAAGGACCAATACTACCACTCCGACATGGGAAATATTCCAGAGCAAGACGAAATTGGTCAAGATATCCAGCAGAGTCACCACCTCAATAAAGCGAGTGGCTTTTTTGTAACCAAAGAGTTTAGAATAAGTCACATACTCGGTCTCGTCTTTTGGCGCCCGAATCTTGCGGCAAACTTCCCAGATCAGACTTGGGAAATACATGGTAAAGGCCAGCAAGACCGTCGGAAGAGACAAGAGAGGCAGATTGTACTTGTAGCAGACAAAAGAGATGGTATAGAGATTCAAAATCATCATGACCGGATTATGGGTCACAAGAGCCAGTGGCAGAGAATTTTGAATCTTGTCACGCTTGAAGAACCAGAAGGACATGAGGGTTCCGTAGATATAGAGAAAGAGGAACCAGCCGATATTGTTCATAAAGAGAATATTGAGAAGTACAGACACAGCTACGATAAAGCTGAGGGCAATAGCCAGGTCCTTCTTTTTTACCCGACCAGATGGCAGAGCTCGATGAGGAAAGAGGCGTCTATCAGTCTCATAGTCCTTGAAATCATCCGCAATTCGCAGAATCATCAGAAAGACAAAAATCGTAAAAATCCCGATTAACTCCTGATGGTCAAAGTGAAAGGTGGTCACTCCGTCATTGAGCAAGAGGACAAAATAAATCTCAAAAAACATGATGGCAGCCACAAAAAAGCGCGGCAGCAAAGGAAACATTTCCTTATAATAAACAGCTAATCGTTTAAACATAGCTTTTCTCCAATCTTTTCCCCCATTTGAATCTGGGTTTCTATTCCGAGGTCTGAGTAAGTCAGGATATCCTGATCCAAGCGAATCGTGCCTGCTGGATAGAGGACAAGAATGGTTGAGCCACCCAGACCAAAGCAGCCCTTCTCCTGTCCCCTGACCAAATGGTCCTGACTGTGATTGTATATTCTTCCGACCAAGAGAGCCCCTACTTCCATCTGCAGGACAGGTCCTAGGTCGGTATCTAAAAGACAGTATTCTCTTTTATTTTCCTTGTAAATCAAGCGCCGCTTCTGGGCTACCTGCCTGACCGTATGCAGGCGGCCTTTGATTTTTCGTCTTTGGGTAATTCTGCCGGATTCAGCTGCCAGATAGCGGTGCAGGTCTTCCACTCCCAAACGATAGACAAGCGCTGTTCCGCCACTAAACAACTGAGCCAACTTTTCATCCAACAGTAAGTCAGCTAGATTGTATATCTGACCCTTTATCGTTAGCTGTAAGTCCTGACTGATGGTAAAAGCCTCTAGCTTGGCATCTGCCACTGCCAGTACTTGACTGTCAGGACAGACTGGACGAAGACCAGACTTGATTTTCCGCTTGAAGAAAGCCGCGAAGCTAGAATAGGGACCATCTTCATAGTCAACCAGATCCAGCTGATAATTTTCCACAAAATCTGCCACTTTCTTGCGAGAACAAGGAGTGTAGTCTTTCAAAGTCAGAAGATAAGACAGGCTAGGTCGGGTCAAGATAGGCAATAGGAAGCGCCCCCAAGCAGTACCATAAAGCTTGTCTAACAGACCCGCCTTGTATTCTGTCGGTTCAACTACTTGGCCAGTCCTTCTCTGATAGACCTTAACCATGCGGGAGAACCCCCAGACCAATCAGACTTGCAACAGCTAGAATCGCAAAGACCAGATAGGCCAGCTTATTTGGCTTGGGAATCCGGCAGTTGTAGACAAATAGGAAGGGCAGCAAAAGAGACAAACCTAACCACACCCAAGCAAAGAGAGCAGGCGCCAGCCATTGACAGACCAGATAGGTCAATGGGAAAAATAGGGCGCTGTAAGTCACGGGCAAGCCGATAAAATAATAGCCAGATCCTTCATCATGCTTGGCCAAGCGATTAAAATGCGCCAAGCGCGTAACCGCAGCCAAGACATAGAGGACAGCCAAGACGATATTGGCCGCTCCCAAGGGCAGCTGAGTCATGAGAAGCACAGCTGGAAGAGCCGCAAAGCTAATCATGTCGCAGAGGGAATCAATCTCAATACCGAAACGCTTCTGACTTTCAGTCCGCTTCATCCGTCGCGCCACCAAACCATCAAAAAGGTCGCAGATACCGCTAACGATAAAGGCCATCATGGCCAGCCGCAGCTGGGACTGAATGATGGCATAGACTGCCAACAGTGCAAAAGTAGCGCCCATATAGGTCAGGATAACAGATTTGTCGTATTCACCAATAAACAAAGGTTCATTCTTCTTCATGAATTCTTATTTCTCCTCTTCTTCCATCTAAAGTAACCAGCATGCCAGTTTCTAGTAGCTGAGTTGCATTCTTAGCGCAGACTAGAGCTGGAATCCCGCATTCCCGAGCGACAATGGAGGCATGGCAGAGAACCCCGCCGTACTCTGTCACAAGACCGCCTAGAATACCGAAAACATAGCTCCAACCCGTATCTGTATAGCGAGTGACAAGGATTTCTCCTGGCTCAATCGTCTCAATATCAGCCAAATCCAAGAGAACTCGAACCCGACCGGTTACCTGACCGCTGCTGGCTGGCATTCCCGTCAGCAGGGCCTGACTCTCATGGGCCACCTCTTCCAGTCTCATCTCTTTGTCGGTCAAATCTCCCGCTGGCTCAAAATTCCGATAGGCATGGCAATAATGCCGATTATCTGCTGCTGCTTCTTGCAGCTGGTCAGCAGTCTTTTGCCCTTCCATAAAGGCGGTCAGACTTTCTTTCTTAATGTAAAAAACATCTTGAGAATCTTTCAGAAAGCCTCGCTTTTCATAGGTTCGGCCGAATTTGAGGCTAATCTGACGAATGAGGTGGTAATAGCGCGTGGAAATATCCTTGAATTCCTCCCGCCACCAAAGCAAGTTCCGCAGGTCTTCGCTGATTTTTTCTATCTTTTTCTGCTTGGTTCGAGATAGATGAGCCAAATCCAGCTCAGACCCTGAGACAGGACTGAGCGAAGCTTTGGCCGCTTGGTAATACGCTGAATCAGCAACCAACTGCTGGACCGCTGTCATAACCTGATGAGCATCTTCTTCGTAACTAGCTACTCGCAAGTCCAGCTCCCGAGCCGAGTGATAGCCAAAGTCCTTTTGGAAATCCTGAATCTTGATAAAATCTGCTCGCTCAGGATATTGTGCAGTCAGTTCCTGCAATTCTTCCACCGATAGCTTCAACCAATCGTCTGTCAGTTTCTCGTCTGCCAAAACAAGATCCGCAACTTCCAGCATCCTAGCCAAAGGCTTGGTATGCGAAACATTTCCCAACTTAGCAATCAGTTGGAAAAATTCATCAACCGTCAGCCATTTGAGTAGACTGGTCTTTTTCATAGACAGCTGGACCGTATTGATGTAGGCCTGCCAGAAATAAGTTCCCTCACTGTCTAAATAAGCCTGATTTAGCACTAATTGCCAAAGACTCTCGACTTGCTGGAGCGGACTTTGGTCGTTTAGTTCTTGGATTTCTTGATTCAGGCGGGTAAATTGCTGACGCAGCTCTTGCAGCTTGTCTGGCGCCTGATGCAGAAAAGTCTTAGTTACCTTTTGCGTTTTCAAGGCTACCCGCAGGAAATTCAAGAGCAAGGCTGGACTTAATTTGCTGGTAAAACCTTGACCTTGGTAGTCTTTATTGACTCCCAGCTCATCATCAAAGTCTCGCTCAATATAACCCGGAATCTGCTCCATACCTTGCTTGACCACGCCTAAGTTCCAGAAAGGTCGGGCATAATGCAGGCGCATCAGCGGCGGCATCACACCATCTGGCTCTAAGCCAATAGCCAGCAAAAAGCTGGAGAGTGCCTCTTGCCAAGAATGGCGATAAAGGCTCCACATCAGGTTTGGACAGGGCTGGGCCGCGACGCCTCCATCCCGAAAATTCGCCGTCGTCCAGCGGCCACTGTCGATTTTAGTTGGTACTGTTGTGATAGGCCTAGCCTGCAGCAGATAGACTTGCTCTTGGACAGCACACCACTCAATATCCATAGGCCGACCAAAATACGCCACAATCTCCAACACCTGGGCATGCAGTTTCTGCAAGACTGCCAGAGGCATTTCAACTTTTTCAAACTGGCTCCAGTCTGGCTTGTACCAAGGAAGAGTCAACTGATCAGGATTAACTAGACCGCTAACCAAGCTCTCAGCCGAGCCTTTTACATACTCCAACAGCATGGTCTGGTCCTGATTAGTCGCCACATCAAGGGAAAAGCAGACACCGCTGAAGTCAGGCTCTATCTGCTCCTGAATCAGCACTGCCATGGCAAAATCCTGCTCTGCCAGAACCTGACGCTGCCAGTAAGCCAAGGCCTCTGGATTAAAAAGAGAAAGCAGACAAGAACGAATGCCCTGCTCAATTTCTGACAGTGTCCAGCAGTTGCCAATCGAGTCATACTGACCAGCAAATGACATGGCCTGTCCGTCTTCTAAGATGGAACTACTGCGAACGATATAAGCTTGATTTTCCTGACAAAAGTCTGCTAACTGCTGTAGCCAAGCTGGATCCAAGGGATACTGCTGCAAACGATCCGCAATTTCCTCCTTGCCCAAATGAATTAACTCTTTAAGTCCCTCTTTTGAGTATTCTGGCAGAGCTGCGCTTAGCCAATCCATTACTCGGTCTGCTGGCAAAATCAAACCCTTAGGAACTGAAAGCCCCAGCTGACAAAGGTTGATTAACTGATTGATTTTACCGCCATAGACGGTCGAAGGCTCTTTTTCCAGCCATAGTTCTTTCATCAAAAACTCCCATCTCACATACGATTTTTTCTAAGCTTAGCCCAGTAGAGCAGACGATTGACTCCTAGATGCGTACCCGCCCCTAGGATTAGAATGCCCAATATCTGTTGCCAAGACAGAGGGATATAGAAAAGTAAGAAAATAATACAGCCAATCAAGGAATCAATCTGGTCTATCCAGATAAAGGTCCATTTCCAGCCATTCTCCGCCGTCTTGCCCTCTCTGATTTCCAAACGACGCTTGATGAAGCTATTGGGCAGCTCAAACAAAACATAAGCTAGCCCCAAAAGAGCCCCAAGCACCAGATTAAACAACACGGTATTTTCGTAGAAGGCATAGACCAAGTGCAGCTTCTCTAGGCTAGGAATACTCCTCAAGAGCAAGCCCCAAAGGAACTGAGCCAAAGCTCCCCAGACAATCATGCCCAGGAAACCTTTCCATGTCTTATTAGCCCCAAAAAGCCTCTTCCCATCCTTTAAAATCAACCCACCATCCATTGGTCGATAAGCCGCCTCTAGCAGTGAAGACTTGCAAAAGATCATATTCAGTACTCCAGCCAGAATGACCGGCATCAGGGTGATATATAAGGCAAGAATCGAACGCATACTTATTTCCTATTCTTTTTATGAAAATCAGCTTGAAAAGATTAAGAGACTTCTCAAACTTTTATGGCTTCATTATATCATAAGTCTCTAAAGCCCTTACACAACAAACTGTCAACAACTGTCACATCTGATTGTGATACAAAAATTCGTTATTCTAAAATGTTGCTTCCCGTCGCATCTGTAACTACCTGATTTTTTAAGACATACTAAGAGTTAGTAGCAACTAAACAAGATTTCAGATAATATGTCAATCAATCTTCTTTTTATTATAAAATGCTTTTAAAAATTTGTAAAGAAGGGTTTTATAATTCAAAGTAAAAAACCAGCCTTTCTAGCTGGTTTGTCAGTTTAT
Source organism: Streptococcus sanguinis (assembly GCF_050220005.1). Taxonomy (GTDB): domain Bacteria; phylum Bacillota; class Bacilli; order Lactobacillales; family Streptococcaceae; genus Streptococcus; species Streptococcus sanguinis_Z. The sequence continues at coordinate 1,015,640 of NZ_CP071413.1, read as the reverse complement.
CCTCTATCATCGTAACCATTTGGATGACTTGAGTGCCATTTCCAAGCAGTTTCGATAATGGTTTCGATATTGTCAAATTTCGGCTGCCAGCCCAGAACATTTCTTGCTTTTTCAGAGGAAGCAATCAGTGTATCCGGATCCCCTGGGCGCCGCTCTGCTATTTCCAAAGGAATAGGATGTCCGGTCACCTTGCGGGCGGCTTCTACAATCTGCAGATTGGAAAAACCAGTCGAAGAGCCAAGGTTAAAGGCATCTGAAGGATGTCCAGAACGCAGATGCTCGACAGCCAGAATATGGGCGTCAGCCAAGTCGAAAGGATGGACATAATCGCGGACATTGGTGCCGTCTGGAGTATCATAGTCGTCGCCAAAGACGGCAATCTTCTCACGTTTGCCCTGAGCCACTTGAAGCACAATGGGCAAGAGATGAGTTTCAGGTCCGTGGTCCTCGCCAATAGAGCCGTCGGGCTTGGCACCCGCCACATTGAAATAACGCAGGGCTACAAACTTAATGCCATAGGCCTGGTCTGCCCAACGCATAATGGTCTCCATCATAAGCTTGCTCTCACCATAAGGATTAATCGGCTTTTGCGGGGTCGTTTCCAGAATCGGCACTTCCTCAGGAATGCCATAAGTCGCAGCGGTTGAAGAAAAGACAATGTTTTTAACGCCGCATTCCTGCATGACTTCCAAAAGAGAAACCATACCGGATGTGTTATTGTCAAAATACTTGAGCGGGTCCGCCATAGACTCTGCCACCAGTGAAAAGGCTGCAAAGTGAATGACTGCATCGATGGATGGATGCTTAGCAAAGACATCACGCATAAAGTCCTTATCCGCCAAATCCCCCTCATAAAAGACTGCTTGCGGGTGGACGGCTGCCCGATGACCAGTCACCAAATTATCAACAACGACTACCTCTTCCTTACCTGCTGCTATCAAACGGTCAACCATGTGCGAGCCGATATAGCCAGCTCCACCTAATACTAAAATTGCCATAAAACCTTCCTTTCCCTGTTACGCTAGATTCATTATAACACATTTCCTAGGGCTGGATGCCGACGGATTGGACGAAGCGCATGAAAGCCTCCTGCCCTTCCTCTGTTCGCTTGTAAACTCCCGCGTCTTCCAACACACGGCTGAAAATTTGTCCAACCGATGCCTGAACTACTCCTTCCACCGTCTCAGCGGTAACATCTGGATTCTGGTCTTTGAGTTGATTGACCCAATCCCTATGATAGGCAGCGACTTGACAGTCATCTCCCAGCAAGAAAAGTTCCACCTGCTTGAGTTCTTCCTTGAGCCGAGGCGGCAGAATAGCCAGTCCCATAACCTCAATCAGGCCGATATTTTCTTTCTTAATATGCTGAACATCTCTATGAGGGTGGTAAATGCCGTCCGGATGTTCTGCGGAAGTTTGATTGTCCCGCAAAACCAAGTCCAGCTCAAAACATCCATCTTTCCTGCGGGCAATCGGTGTGATGGTATGATGCGGTTCACCCTCAGACTCTGCCAATACATGCACACTCGGGTCAGAATAGGTCCGCCAAGCTTGCAAGATCTTGTCTGCCAACTCAATCAACAATTGCTTTTTCTCAGACCTTAGACGAATGACGGACATGGGCCACTTGACAATGCCTGCCTCCACCTCTTCAAATCCGCTAAAAGTAAAGCTGCAATCCAGCTCTGCCATTTCCATAGGGAAGGTATGACGTCCGCCCTGATAGTGGTCGTGGGTCAGGATAGAGCCACCGACAATAGGCAAATCGGCGTTGGATCCTGCGAAATAGCCTGGAAAAGTCTCAACGATGTTCAGCAGGCGCTCAAAGGTCAGCCGGCTGATGGACATAGGAAGGTGCTGGCTGTGCAGAAAGATGCAATGCTCATTAAAGTAGGTATAGGGCGAATACTGGAAGCCCCACTCCTGTCCAACCAAGTCAAATCGAATAATCCGATGGTTGGCACGGGCTGGGTGGTCCAAGCGACCTTGGTAGCCTTCGTTTTCCATGCAGAGCTGGCAGGCTGGATAATTACTATTCTTAACCTTTTTAGCTGCCGCAATTTCCTTGGGATCCTTTTCTGGCTTAGAGAGATTGATGGTGATTTCCAAATCTCCATATTCAGTTGGCGATTTGAAAGCAATGTTTTTAGCAATGGCCTTGACCTTGATATAGTCATTCTTTTGACTAAGCTGGTAAAAATCAGCTACAGCTTGCTCAGGATTGGAGGAATAAGTCGTCCAGAAGTCCCGATTGAGCTGGCTAGGGGCAGGTGTGATTAAGTTCATGAGCTCAGCTCCCAGTATATCCTGCTCAGCCAGAGTATCGCCAATCTTCCCATTCTTCACAGCCACAGCTACCAAGTCATCCTTAAGGTCAATTAGCTGCTCAGCCTCAGTCTCCTCCTCTGCCACTGTCTCTCCAACTAGAGCCATGACACGATTGCTCAGATAGATGGTGTCCATTTCTTCAAAAGTACTATTGTCAATCACTGCAGATACAAAAGCAGTCAGTAACTTCTTGGACATAGATCTTCCTTTCTTTTGCTAGTAAAGAGAGTGGGACAGAAATCGGTAATTCGTTAGAATTCGATTTCGTCGTCCCACCTCCGCACAGTTGATTAGGGCTGTAAAAGCTGATGAAATCAGCGTAATAGAGCCCACTCAACCACTGCGTCTTGCTCGACAATCCAAAGACAATTGAGAGGCTAGGACTTTTGTCCCAGACCCAAGTTCCTTTTCTGTGATTTAGTCCAGCACTCGACTTCCGCCAGCTACTTCTGCAATATAAAAGCTAGGGGCATAGCCGACAACCTCCTGATATTTGCGGCCGACATTTTCTTTGAAAGATTCCACCGCATCCTTAGCAACTAAAGCAATGGCGCAGCCACCGAAGCCTGCTCCAGTCATACGAGCCCCCAGAACACCTTCTTGCTCCCAGGCCGTGTGAACCAAGGTGTCCAGCTCTAGACCAGTCACTTCATAGTCATGCTCTAAAGAAACATGGGACGCATTCATGAGACGGCCGAATTTGTCAAGATCGCCTGCCTGCAAAGCTGCCCGCGCTTGCAAAGTGCGTTGATTTTCCAAAACAGCATGGCGAGCCCGTTTGAGACGATTTTCGTCCTCTATCAGATAGCTATACTCGTCAAAGGACCACTCGTCCAACTCACCCAAGGTAGTGATAGACAGCTTGCGGTTCAGCTCTTCAACAGCTTTTTCGCACTCCGCTCGACGCTCATTGTACTTAGAATCCGCCAACTCCCGACGCTTATTGGTATTCATAATCACTACGACATTGTCCTTAAGATCAAGCGGCACCAAATCATACTCAAGAGTATTGGTATCTAAGTAAATAGCGCGCTGGTCAGCTCCCATTCCGATAGCAAACTGGTCCATAATGCCAGAATTAACCCCGATAAATTCATTCTCAGTTAATTTACCGATTTTCACTAGGTCCAAACGTTCCAACTGCAAATCAAAGAGTTTCTCAGCAATGACACCTGTCAAGAGCTCTAGCGATGCAGAAGACGACAAGCCGGAACCATTCGGAATATTTCCATAAACATAGACATCCATGCCTCGGTCAATCGTATAACCTGCCTTCTGCAGAAAATGCAGAACTCCTTTCGGATAGTTGGTCCAGTTATGCTCAGGCTCAAAGTGCAGGTTTTCCAGCGGCACTTCAATAATCCCTTTTTCTTCAAAATTCCCTGAGAAGAATCTCAAGAGCTGATCGTCCCGCTTGCGAGCCGCTCCATAAGTTCCTAGAGAAATCGCAGCAGGAAAGACATGGCCGCCGTTATAGTCCGTATGCTCACCGATCAGATTAATCCGACCGGGTGAAAAGAAAGTGTGATCCGCTTCTACTCCAAAAACCTTGGCAAAATCTGCGCGGACTTGCTCTACTGAAATGACATTTGACATAAGCTAAACTCCTTTAAAATAAATAATCGATATTGTAATCGTTTTCTTATCTTTATTATAACTATTTTCTAGTAAAACTTCAATAAATTTAGTAAAATTTTACTAATTTTATAGATAGATTTTTTGTAAAAATCCAAACAGTAATCTGTCTGGATTATTTTATAAGGAGCAATAGATTAGAAAATATTGTCTTCCGTCTCAGCATCAAAGTAATGCGCCTTGTTTAGGTCGAAGCCAAGTTTAATACTGCTTCCGGTATTCATATGATCACGTGCATCAACTTTGGCAACAAACTCACTGCCACCAACCGCACAGTAGAGGTGAGACTCCGCTCCAAGCAACTCAGAAACAGAAATCTTCGCAGTTAGAACCGACTCGGGGAAGGTTTCCAGAAAGGCTGGTTCCGTGTTGATATCTTCCGGACGAATACCAAAAATCAACTTATTGCCTTCATAGCCCTTCTCCCGCAACCCCTTAAGATTGCCATCTGGGACTTGGAGACTGAAGTCTCTGTTTGGTCCGACAAGACGGCCATCTTCCAGTGTCACTTCAAAGAAGTTCATAGCTGGGCTGCCAATGAAGCCGGCAACAAACTTATTTGCCGGATGTTTATAGACTTCCTGAGGAGTACCAATCTGCTCCACTCGACCAATCGTTCCAGTTCCAGCAGGATTCTTGGTCGCTGACATGATAACAATCCGATCAGCCAGAGTCATAGCTTCAGTCTGGTCGTGGGTAACATAGATAGTTGTTGCCCCGATACGGCGGTGAATCTTGGCAATCTCTGCCCTCATAGAAACACGCAGCTTAGCATCCAAGTTAGACAAAGGCTCATCCATAAGGAAAACCTTTGCATCCCGAACGATTGCGCGTCCCATAGCTACCCGCTGACGCTGACCACCAGACAAATCAGCTGGCTTACGTTGCAAGAATTCCTTCAAACCTAGGATTTCTGCTGCTTCATTAACTCGTTTGTCAATATCTTCCTTGCTGTACTTGCGCAGCTTGAGACCAAAGGCCATGTTGTCGTAGACAGTCATATGTGGGTAAAGGGCATAGTTCTGGAAGACCATGGCGATGTCGCGGTCTTTTGGCGCCACATCATTGACCACTGTACCGTCAATAGAGGCAGTTCCTTCTGTGATGTCCTCAAGACCTGCAATCATACGCAGTGTAGTTGATTTTCCACAACCAGACGGACCGACAAAGACGATAAATTCTTTGTCCTTGATATCTAGATTGAAGTCTTCCACTGAGTAGTGGTCGCTGTTGGGATATTTTTTATAGATATTTTTCAGATTTAATTCTACCATTCTTCTTCTCTTTTCTTATCTCTATTCAAAAGTGATAGCGTGGCCATTTTCACTCGCGCTATATGTCAATTCTTTGAGGTTAATAACTACTTGAGCTATGACTGATTTATCTGCATTGCTACGGACAATCCGGAGGCTATTTTCATCCAATAGATTCACTTCAATAGTGCCATCTAGGTCAAAGGCAGCAGACTGGTTGCGGTAACTGAAAAGCTTGAGCAAGGCTTGCACAACTGGACGCTTTACTTCTTCAGCAATCTCCTCATTACTGTAATAATGACGGTTGATATTGCGGCCTTCCTTAGTGTTTTCTAGCAGTTCAAGGTCATTTTTCCCAGCTAAGAAACCAACATAATAGACCTGTGGAATCCCTGGAGCAAAAGCCTGAATCAAACGGCTAATGAAGTACTTCTTGTCGTCATCGCCCAAGGCTGAGTAGTAAGTCGAGTTAATCTGGTAAATGTCCAGATTATTGTACTCAGCTGAGGAATACTTACGCTTGACATTGGCCCCGACCTTATATAGTTCATTGGTCGCAAAGTCAATTTCTTCATCAGTCAGAATATCCTTAACATCAACAACCCCAATACCATCGTGGGTATCCAGTGTTGTGAATTGCTTCATAGGACTCATTTCCAGCCACTTGACTAGACGCTCTGCTTTACCACTGTATAGAGAATAAAGAGTTACCATCGGCAGTGCAAAATCATAGACAAAGTAGCCATGCTCTGCAATCTTGAACTGAATAGAATAATGCTCATGAATTTCTGGTAAAATATCCGTCCCAAACTCAGCCGCTTGCTGCTGGACTTTTTCTAAGAGTTCCCAGATTTCTGGCTCAACAAAGAAATCATTGGTATCTAACTTTTTGACTGCATAGGCAAATGCATCTAAACGAATCAGATCACAGCCATGCTCTGACAGTTGACGCAACGTTTTCTTGATGAAATCATTAGTTACCTGACTGCGAACATCTAGATCTATCTGCTCTTCACCAAAGGTGTTCCACAGATACTCGGTGCTTCCATCTGCAAAGACGATTTCTTGCTTAGGTGCACGATCCTTACGCTTATAAATCAAATCAACATCAGCTTGCGTCGGACGATTTTCTGGCCAAAACTTATCCCAGCTGAGAAAGAGGTCACGATACTCACTCTGATCCTTCTTTTCCTGAAAATCCTTATAATACTTAGACTGGCGTGAGATGTGGTTGATCATAAAGTCAAACATGAGATAATATTTCTCGCCCAGCTTTTCTACATCCTCCCAGTCCCCAAAGGCTGAATCAACCTCTTCATAGTCTACTGGGGCGAATCCCCGGTCACCAGTTGATGGGAAGAAAGGAAGCAAATGCACTCCTCCAACCGCATCACCAAAATGCTTTTCTAAATTGTCATATAAATCTTTTAAATTCTCCCCCAGGCTGTCTGAGTAAGTAATCAGCATGGTCTTATTTTGAATAGCCATAGTCTTCTCCTCTAAAATCTTGTCTTCTATATCCTTTCCTAGCGGTTTTAGGTTTTCTATCCCTTAGCTCGGTTTCCACTCCAGTACGCCTAATAGGACATGCCCTAAGCTTTGTGCGAAAGATGAATCTTCCAAGAAGCTGAAGCTTTTTTTCGGATTCCCTATTTTTCTACAGCCGTTACTAATTCAGTAGTTTATGGATGTGGTTGCCTTTGTATGCACTGTGAGCTTTTTACAGTCTTTGTATCTTGAGCTTACTTCACTGCCCCATTGCTCATTCCAGCAATAATATTGCGCTGGAAGATGAGATAAACGATAGTAATGGTGATAATCCCAACAACATAAGAAGCAAAGCTCGGTCCATAATCATTAAAGTATTGACCTGTGTAGTTATATTGGAAGAGTGGCAGAGTCCACATCTTGGAGTCTTTATTGAGTACCAAGAGAGGAAGCATGAAATCATTCCAGAACCAGAGGGCATTGATAATCATGGTTGTCGCATGCATGGGTTTCATCATAGGAAAGATAATCTTGAAATAGGTTGTAAACTTTCCAGCACCATCAATTTCTGCTGCCTCATCCAGACTGTCTGGAATGGAAATCTTAATGTAGCCTACATAGAGAAAGAGAGTCTGTGGAACAGCGTAAGCCAGATAGAGGATAATTAATCCCCAAGTGTTGGCTAGTCCTAACTTACTCATCATAACTGTAATAGGAATCATGATAACTTGAAAAGGAACGAAAATCCCTAAAATCAAAAGCGTATACATAATACCAAAAGCTTTTCTCTTAGACATATTACGAGCGATAGAGTAAGCAGCCATGGGAATAAAAATCATGACAACAGCCAAAGATAGAACCGTGATTACAATTGAATTCCAATAGTAGCCTCCGATACCATCAGCCAAAAGGCGTTGAAAATTTTCTAAGGTCGGTTGAGTTGGAAATCCGAAAAAATTATTAACGATGTCTTTGGTAGACTTAAAGGAACTGAATATCGTTGCTAAGAGTGGAATTAAAATGATAATAGACCCCAGTGTTAGCAAGATATATTTACTAAAATTAGCTTTTCTTTCTGCATTTTTCATCGGGCTTCTCCTCTTAGATTTCAAATTTCTTAGACACTCTCAACTGGATAATAGAAATAACCGCAATCAAGAGAAACAAGATAACAGCAATGGCATTGGCATAACCAAATTGATTGCTCTTAAAAGCATAGTTGTATACCAGAAGTCCTAGAGAGGTGGTCGCATTATTCGGACCGCCGCCTGTCATGGCAAAGACCTGGTCAAATGCAGTCAAACCACCTTTTAGAGCCAAGATAAAGACCATGGAAACGCTTGGTAGCAGATAAGGAAGTTCCACCTTCCAAAAAATTTGTTTGCTGCTAGCTCCATCAATTCGAGCTGCTTCTGTAATCTCAGTCGGGATAGACTGAAGACCAGCTAAGAAGATGATAATAGGCATGGCTACCCCTTGCCAAAGCAAGACGAAGATTGCTGCAAAGATTGCACCGCCATTCGTTCCTAGAAGGCTGGTTTTAAGAAATTCAATTCCTAAGGAATTCCCTAAAGCTGGCAATCCGTAGTTGAAAAGTTGCTTAAAGATAAGAGCCACGGTCAATCCAGATAGAACAGCGGGGAAGAAAAACCAAGCTCGGAAGAAAGTTTTCCCCTTTATCTTCGAGTTGAGAGCTCGTGCTATCCAGATTCCCAGCATAATCTCACCAACCACCATACAAATAGTAATGATCAATGTAAAGCCTATCGCGTTCATAAACTTAGGATCGCTCATGAGGAGCATAAAGTTATTGAGTCCGACAAACTTATAATTATAGGTCAAACCAGTCCAGTTTGTCAGGCTGTAGAAGGCACCTTGAAACATGGGCACATAGAAGAATACAGCCTGTAGTACAAGGGGAACTAGGACAAAGAGCCAGCCCCAATATTTCTCAATCAATTTTTTCATAGTAGATCTACTCCTACTCTACGTCTGCTTTCATCGGATTGAAGAAGGCATTTAGTGCTTTCGCCATATCCTCTTTGTCTCCAGTTGTAATATAATTCCCAGTCAAGGTATAAAAATCACTTTCACTGGTCCAGTCTTGAGCTAGCCAAACGAGGTGTCGGTCTGTAAATGCTAGTTCAGCAAGACCGGCAAGCGGTGCATCTGACCCAGCTTCCTTGACACCTTCAATAGCTGTTGGTGAGCCGTCCACATCATAATATTTCTGCATAACTTCTGGACGTGACATATATTCAACAAAAGCATTGGCTTCTTTCTTGTGTTTACTACTTGACGAGATAGACCAAGCTAGGTCTCCTGCTCCAATGGTCAAGCTTTGTCCTTTTTGCTTTCCAGGGAAAGGGAAAGTTCCAACATTAAACTTAGGATCTTGCGCATTGATTGCTGTGATAGCCCAAGAACCATTTGGAGTCATCAGGGCATCGCCTCTAGCGAAGGCACCGACAACATCAGTATAGCCCGCTCCCTGCCAGTTGGTTTGCATGGCTCCTTTTTTGCGGAATAAATCTAACAGTCTGAAATCATCTTTAAGTACTGAATCTGAGGACTTGATGGCATTTGGCTTGGAAAAACGTAGGTAATCATTCGCTTCCTTACCGCCACCTGTAGAAGTGGCAAGAGCCAACTGATGATAACCATTCAAGGTCCAAGTATCTGCTCCTGCAATGGCAAAAGGTGTTTCCCCTTTTGCTATAATCGTATCAACTAATTCCTCAAATTCCTCCCAAGTCTCTGGAACTTTCAATCCCAGTTCTTTAAATTTATCCTTGTTGTAATAGATACCATAAGCATTAGCAGTATAAGGGATATTGTAAATCTTTCCATCTATCGCATATTTATCTGCGTAATGATTCTTAACTCGCTTGAGATAATCTTTATTAGATAAATCTTCAAAGTACCCAGCTTTAGCCCATTCTTGCAATTCAATAGACTGGGGATAGATATTGACAACATCAGGAACATCTCCAGCTAGAACACGAGTTTTGAGTACTTCCCCAGCGTTAGGGACATTCACCACTTTCACATGCACATTCGGATTTTCTTTTTCAAAGTCTTTTGCAATCTCACGAAGGGTATCAACCATTTCACCCTTCTGATTGAAATACTCAATCGTTACCTTACCATCTGTTGACTCCCCTTGGCTGCTACAAGCTGACAGCCCCAAAAGGGACAGTCCTGTAATAGCAGCTAAGCTCATCTTTTTATACCATTTCATGATCTAGCCTCCTTATTTTTTAATAAAATGCAGCTGTCTGCTAAGATAATCTCCTTGCGGAAGATTCATAGTGATACCAGCATACATGAGTTCTGCACCAGAGTAAACTGCGCCATTTCCCTGCAGCTCGTAAAGCCCTTCTTCCTCTAAGTCTTTTAGTTTCAAGGTTGTTTCCATTGTTTCCACAACTGATAAGACTCGGACATAGGTTACAATCGTTTGATCTTCATAATTAAATTGAACTGCTGCTTCATTGGAGCCAACATCTGGATTGATTAGTCTGTACTGACGCCCTAACTGGACCACTGGCCGTAATTCTTTATACAACTTCACCTGGTCTGCAATCGCCGCTTTCTCTTCATCTGATAAACTAGTCAAATCAAGCTCATACCCCAGATTTCCCATCATAGCAACATGACCACGAGTTGCCAGCGGAGTAATTCGTCCCATCTGATGATTAGGCACTGCCGACACATGGGCACCCATTGAAATAGTCGGATAAAGATAAGAAGACCCATATTGGATTGGCAAACGAGCTATGGCATCGGTATTATCACTAGCCCAGACTTGAGGGAAATACCGCATCATACCAAGATCATTTCGTCCACCACCACCTGAGCAGGACTCAAATAAAATATCCTCATATTTCTCTGTCAAATATTTTACAATTTCATAAAGCCCCAAGATATACTTATGCGACTGCATTTTGGTCGCCAGATAGTTAGTGCCATTCCCAAGATTGGTAATATTACGATTCATATCCCATTTTATGTAGTCAATATCGTGCTGACTCAACAGCTGATCCAGTATTTCTTTGATATAGGCTACCACATCTGGATTAGCATAATCCAATACAAGTTGATTGCGAGAGTAAGTATGATCCCGATCAGGTACTTGAATAGCCCAGTCTGGATGTGCCCGATAAAGCTGACTGTCTACGGAAATCATTTCTGGCTCAACCCATAAACCAAATTGCAATCCTCTGCTATGAACTTCTGCTATGAGCTCTGTCAAACTGCCACCTAGCTTATCTTCATTGACAAACCAGTCACCCAGAGCCCGATTGTCATCAAAACGGTTGCCAAACCAGCCATCATCGAGAACAAAGAGCTCAATACCAACTTTCTGCGCCTCATCTGCTAACTCTAGCAACTTCTCTTTTTTGAAATCAAAGTAAGTTGCTTCCCAGTTATTGATTAAAATTGGTCGCTCTCGCTTCGCAAATGCTTTAGGAATGATATGCTCTTGAACAAAAGCTTGGCTCTCGTGACTAAGACCAGTCAAACCCTGAGCCGAATAATTCAACAGAGCAACAGGGCTATAGAACGTCTGCCCCGCTTCCAGTTTCCAAGCAAAGTTATCTTCATTGATACCGATACCTAGCCGAACTTCATTCAACTGATTTTGCTGAATCCAAGCTTCAAAGTTTCCGCTATAAAGGAGCTGAATTGCCCAAACTTGACCAGCCTCTTCCGTCGTTTCACTATCACAAAGGATAAGGCTTGGAGTCTGCGCGTGACCAGAAGCTCCTCGGTTAGAAGCTATTTTAAAAATTCCCTGTTCTAGCTTGTGACGACGAACTGTTTTTTCCCTAGCATAAGCTCCCTGTAAACTAATCACATCATAAGTACTTGCCGGCAAATCTGCCATTAAGCTCAAGTTCTTATGTATGACTGCTGTCTCTCTACCGATATTTTCCAGCTTAGTAAAGGTTGCAATAGTATTGCTATCTTCAAAAGCTGTGTAATAGAGAGTGAGACGTAAGTGAGCTACTGCATCCTCTAAAATAAAGGCCAGTGTTTCTGCATCTTCTGTACTGTGAGTGCTAGGCAGTCCTGGAACTTCCAAACCTCCCTTAATCAGCTGACTCTCAACAAACCGAAAATCTGTTACTTCATTATTAGCATGTTGGACTTGCAGAGAAGGTTGCCGAAAGTCTCCTAAACCATGCTGACCCAAAACCTGCCGCTGGGTATCTAAGCTAAAACTCCGCTCATTCGACCTCGGATTACCAGAAAATGCATGATCTCGCTCAAATACTGTATTGGAAAAATGATAGGATTCGATTTTTCTGCCTAAGTGTTTAAGCAAAAGGTAGCCATCCCTTTCCTCAATGATAAGACTGGAATTTTTTGTATTGATGTAGAATAGATGTTTGTCTATTTTGATAGCCATTTCTGAACCTCCATATTTACTAATATTTTACCTTATGAAATCGCTTCCCAAAATAGAATTATGTTAGGGAAATATGGTAAAATGTTAGGTAGGAGGCAAAATATGCTTGTTTTTTCAGAATACCAAACAGGAACAATTGATCTTGCACTTAGCTTTTACGGATACGAAGAGTGCACTCCTAACTACTCTTTTGGGCCAGCAATTAGAGATACCTATGTACTTCATTACGTTAACAAGGGGAAAGGTCAATTTCATTACAAAGGAAAAATTGTCGATTTAAGAGCTGGAGATCTCTTTCTGCTCAAGCCAAATGAACTTACCTTTTATCAGGCTGACAAAGAAGAACCTTGGTCCTACTACTGGCTGGGAATGACTGGCGGTAGGGTTTATGACTACTTCAATCACTCTCAGATTGCCGAAGACTGCTACCTACTTGCTAACCAGGAACGAAAAACAGATAGGATTGGGAAAATTGTTGAGAACTTGGTTTACTTCGCCGAGCAGACCAAATCTAACCAACTAGCTCAACTCCACATTATGGGCCAACTTTATGAACTCATCTTTCACTTGGGCAGCGTTGCCTATAAGCCCCAAGCGAATACCCTATCTGCAAGCCAGCAACTCTATCTAGCTTGCAAGCAGATAATTGACACTCAATATCCCAATCCTAACCTCAGCATTCAAGATATGGCAATTAAGTTGTCCGTTCATCGCAGCTATCTAACAACCATTTTCAAGGAGGAGCACCAAAGCTCACCTAAAGAATATCTGGAATATGTCCGAATGCATCGAGCTAAACAACTCCTCAAAAGCACCCGTGAGCCTGTCCAATTTATCGCCTATTCTGTAGGTTTCTCAGATCCCCTTTACTTTTCAAAGGCTTTTAAAAAATATTTTGGCTTTTCACCCAGTTCATTTCGAGAACAAAGTTAAGTTTTACTAAAAATATCTTTGTTATTTACTAATTTTTGAGTTATAATTTATGTAGACAGTAAATTGAAAAGGACCAAATCAAATGGCTACTATCAAAGATATCGCCCAGACTGCTGGTGTTTCTCCCGCAACTGTTTCGAGGGTTTTGAACTATGATAAGTCCATGTCTGTCAGCGATGAGACGCGTAAGAAGATTTTCGATATCGCTGAACAGCTCAACTACAAAAAAAGTAAAAGGCAGAAAAAGACTGCACCTCATACCCATCGCATCGCTATCGTTGAATGGTACACAGAGCTGGAAGAGCTGGATGATCTTTACTACTACTCCATCCGCTTAGGTATTGAAAAGAAAGCCCAGGAACTGGGCTATGATATCGTGCGTATTTTCAACAACGACTCTCTGAGCCAGCTAGAACAGATTGACGGCATCATTGCCATCGGAAAATTCAGCACCAAGCAAGTCAAGGAGCTGGAGCAATACAGTCCTGCCCTGGTTTTCGTGGACAGCGATACGCTCGACCAAGGCCACAGCTGTGTGACAACGGACTTTGAGCATGCCGTTACTCATGTTCTCCACCATTTTCTTCAGCAGGGCATTCGAGAAATCGGGATGATTGCTGGACGTGAAGAGACTACAGACGGAACGACAAGTCTTGATGATCCGCGCTTGGCCTGCTTCTGCCGTTACCTTAGTGACAAAGGCCTTTATCAGCCGGCCTATGTCAAGATCGGCAAGTTCTCCTCAGAGTCTGGCTACCAGCTGATGAAAGACATGATTGACCAACAAAAGGAACAGATGCCCCAAGCATTCTTCATTGCCAGCGATGCTCTGGCAGTCGGTGCCCTTCGTGCTCTTCAGGAAGCGGGAATAGCTGTTCCCCAAGATGTCCAGATTATTTCCTTTAATGATACATCTATTGCCAAATACGTCTATCCGCCTCTCAGTACTGTGACAGTCTTTACAGAGGAAATGGGCAAGCAAGCTCTGCAGATGCTGGACCAGTTGATCAAAATAGACGAAAGCCCCATCCCTTACATGATCAAGCTCTCTACCAAGCTGACACTAAGAGAAAGCAGCCTTTAAGCTAGAAAGACCACCTATGAAAACCTACGAAAAAATCTTTGACATCCTCAGCCAGGCTGACGACTATGTCAACGGTGAAAAAATAGCCCAAGAATTGGGCATTTCACGAACTTCCATTTGGAAGGCCATTCAAAAACTGGAGAAAGAAGGAATCCAAATCGAGTCAGTCAAGAACCGAGGTTATCGATTGACAGCGGGTGACTTACTGATTCCTGATTGGATTGAGGAACATTCTCCTGTTCAGGTCTCCTTTAATCCTGACTGCCAGTCCACTCAGATGGATGCCAAGGCTGGCATGGAAGCCGGTCGCCCTGCCAACACTCTCTATCTTGCTGCTGCCCAATCTGCTGGCCGAGGCCGCTTCGGTCGTGCCTTCTTCTGCCCCAACCAGGGCGGCTTTTACATGTCTCTCCACCTCAAACCCAACCTCCCCTTTGACCAGCTCCCTTCCTATACTATCTTGACTGCAGGAGCTATCTACAAGGCAGTGAAAAATCTAACCCTCATGGAGGTTGACATCAAGTGGGTCAATGACATTTACTATCGAAACAAGAAAATTTCCGGCATCCTGACCGAGGCTACAACTTCTATTGAGACAGGGCTTGTCACCGATGTCATCATCGGTGTTGGCTTTAATTTTTTCATTAGAGACTTTCCAGCTGACATCAAAGAAAAAGCTGGCTCCCTCTTTGAAGAGAAACCAGCCATTAGTCGCAATGAGCTCATTGCCGAGATTTGGAAATGCTTCTACGAAAGTGACCCAGAAGAGCTCATCTATCTCTACAAGCAGCAATCCTTGGTGCTGGGACGACAAGTGACCTTTAGCCAAAAAGGTGTGGACTACCAAGGTTTAGCCAAAGACATCTCAGACAGCGGTCAATTACTAGTCCAGCTGACAGATGATCAGGAAATCTGGCTCAATAGCGGCGAAGTCTCGCTGACCAGTTGGTAATCAAAAATTTCATTTCAAAAGGACTGAGTCTCATAGCTCAGTCCTGTTTTCATTATTTCGGTCCTAAATGTTTATCGATTTCATCCACAATCCGCCCCATGACATAGGAAATCTGCAGATTGCGCAACACCAAAACTGCCCAGAAAGCAGCCATGAAATAGCGCCCCGCCATGATGGATTCATTGAAAAAATAGGTTTCTAAGGCTGTGAAAACAGCCATCACAATAAATTGTCGTCTGTTCATAGATTTATTATAACACGAAAGCCTAGAAAAATCTTTTTTTAGTCCTCTTGAATGGTAATTTTTTCTGCTAAAAAGTCAAATCCCTCTGGAATCAAGCTTTCCTCTTCCTTCTCTTCAACCTCTGCCTTGCCATTGCGGCTGCGAGCTGAAAAGTCCGCCCGAATCTTGGTCCACTCTTCTAAGGAAATGGCCAAAATCTCTGGTGAAAATCCAGCTGCATTGCTGAGGATATTGCCAAACATGGTATTGAGATTGTCCCGCTTCATGGTCTGCTCAGCGTTGAAATTAGACTCAAAAGCTAAGATAGCATGGCTTTCATTAGCTGCCACTGGCTGCGATCCTGCCAGCAAGGCCTTATCAGCTCCAGCCAGACTTTCAATAATCTCACCCCAAGCATTCTGCAGCTTAGTCAGATTGCTGCGAGCCAGGCTAGGATTGTCAACAGCCTCTTCTAAGATGGCATTGACCTTATTGCGGTCTGCTCGGTAGCCCTTAGACTTCTGCGGCCGAATATCCGAAGTTTTGACAGCTGCTGCAGGTTTCCCATTGCCATTAGCCAGCTGCTGTTTAAGACTATCTATCTCTTGTCTCAGACCCTTGAGCTCATCAGCTAGATTATCCGGAATCGCTGCTGCTACTGGAAGACTGCTAGTCTCTGCCAGTCGAATGGTCATCATTTCTGTATAAATCTTAGGCTGTAGGCTATTCTTGATATCTGCCAAACTCTTGGTCGCCATATCTATCATGGCAAAGAGAGTGTCCTGCGGTGTCTTTAGATTTTCCAGAAAGAGCTCGCTAACATGATGATTCTCCCCGCCAGTTTTGACAATAATCAAGTCACGCAGATATTGCAGGAGGTCCGTCACAAAACGGGCCATGTTTTTTCCGCTGTCAAAAATCAGATTGAGATTATCCAAGGCTGCAACTGCATCATGAGCAATCAAAGCTGCTACATAGGCATCCAAAGCTCCTAAGCTGATAGATCCAGTGATTTCTTCAGCAATATCAGTGGTCAAACGATTTTCTTGGGTTAAGCTAAGAGCCTGATCGAGGATAGACAAGGCGTCCCGCATACCGCCCTCAGCTCGACGGGCAATAATCTGCACACCTTCTTGCTCGAAATCAATCCCTTCCTGCTCCAAAATCCACTCAATATGTCCAATAATGTCCTGCGTCTTGATAGATTTAAACTCAAAACGCTGGACACGGGAAAGAATGGTCGCTGGAATCTTATGCAGCTCTGTCGTTGCTAGGATAAAGACCACATTTTCCGTTGGCTCTTCCAAGGTCTTGAGCAAGGCGTTAAAAGCCCCTGTCGAGAGCATGTGCACCTCGTCAATTATATAGACCTTGTGCTTGGCGAGACTAGGCGCATAGGTGGACTTGTCCCGAATGTCACGAATCTCATCTACTCCATTGTTAGAAGCCGCATCGATTTCAATGACGTCTTCAAGGCTCCCCTCAGTGATAGCCTGACAGATATAGCAGTCATTGCAGGGCTCACCGTCTTTTTGATTAGGACAGTTCATAGCCTTAGCAAAAATCTTGGCAACACTGGTTTTTCCTGTTCCACGCGGGCCAGAAAAGAGATAGGCATGGCTGATTTTCCCTTGCTCAACAGCCTGCCGCAGAGTAGTGGCTACCACCTGCTGCCCCACCAGCTGACCAAAGGTCTGACTGCGGTACTTTCGATATAAGGCTTGATACATTAGGCTTTTTCTCCAAACATTTCAAAATTCCAAGTCGTTTTTTCGAGCAACATCTGGACGAATTTTTCCAGATATTCCTGATCTACCTTATCATAATCACCTGTCAAGGCTGAGTCCAAATCCAGCACTCCTAGCAGGCGACCGTCTTTTACCATGGGCACCACAATTTCACTCTTAGCCCGGCTATCACAGGAGATATAATTGGCATGCTGGGTCACATCATCTACGATAATCGTCTGCTCTTTCTCCGCAGATTCCCCACAGACACCCTTACCTAAGGTAATATGGACACAGGAAACACCGCCCTGAAAAGGCCCCAAAATCAGCTCTTTCCCATCAAAAAGATAGAAACCAGTAAAAACCGAATGAGACAAAGCTTGATTGAGCAAGGCGCTAGCATTGGAAAGATTAGCCAAAGCATTGGTCTCCCCCTCCAACAAGGCTTCTAACTGAGCCAGTAAAAGTTGATAATTTGAAATTTTATCTTTTGTGTTCATAGAGTCTATTATATCAAAAAGCCGGTCTTTCAACCAAGCTTTTCTTATTTTTTAGCATTAAAATGTGATTCAGTACTTATCATGAATCCAAAATAGCATGAAATCGCTTCTTACGATCCAGCTGACTAACCGACCATACAACTAAGGGCATATAAACACGATTCCATAACTTCATCATCCATAACCCAACCAAACCGAACGGCCTTTTTGATTGATAAATCAAGTAAAGAAAAGCAAGAATAATCAGAAGGCCAATCATTGCTATATAAATCATCTGTCTTCCCCCTCATATCTTCTGCCATAAAGCTTTTTAGCTTTCTCTGTATAGTTCTTAATAAACTCCGTTTTCGCCTCTGTATAGGCATCACGGTTGTGCTCATATTGCTTCCACAAGGATAGCTTGAGCTTTTCATAGTCTTTAGCTACAGTAGGGTGCTCCTGTAAATAGTCTCTAAAGTACAGTTCATCATGATCACCTTCATAGCGCAAATGCAGATGGAAAACCCGCTCTGCAAAACCACTCGGTGTGTAGCCTTTATTAAATGACATCCGCCCTTGGCTTTCTGACATGAGCAGATAACCATTTTGCAGCAGCAAGTCTCTCGTTACCGCCATATCTGTTTCTTTGGGAATTTCCAGCAAGATATCCACTATTGGCTTAGCTCAGATGGTCTCAAGGGATGTCGAGCCAATATGACCAATCCGAACCAGCTGATTTGCAGGAAAAAAATTCAAAAGCCGAAGCCGTTCCTCCTCATACCATTCTTTCCACTCATCTTGATACTCTCTCAAAAAAATCGGAAAAAGCTGCCACAGCTCCTCCAGTGACATTTCCTCTAAAGATGGACTCATAAGCACCTCCTTAGGTAATTTATACAAGCGTTTTCTATAGTTATGATTATAGGAAAAATACACATCCTAGTCAAACCTAGTACTTATTGAACAGATATTTATTTTTGTAATATTTTTGAAAAGTTTTAGTTGTCAAACAATCTATTTTTTAGTAGAATGATGTCGGAGATATATTATTTAAAAGGAGTTCTTTATGAAAAAGTTTAGGTTTGGCACTTGGCTTGTCCTGTCAGCCGGCTCTTTGTTGTTACTTTCACAGGCTCTTCCTGCAGAAAATGTTGCTGCGAATCAGAAGAACCAGATTAAGGTCCAGCTGCTTAACCATAGCGATGAAACAGCTATCGGCACTCTGGAGTTGAATGGAGAGTATCAGCTAAAGCTTGGGAAAAAGGACAAATACGGTCGGGCTACTGCTGCTCATGTCCAAATGCAGGAGCAACACAAAGCCAAAAAGAAAAAGGAGACCAAGGTCACTTACAATCCCATCGGTTGGCACAATTACAAATTTTACTACGGTAATGGAGATGATCGGGCTTGGCTCATGAATCGAGCTCATCTGATTGGCTTCACTTTCAGCGGCCTCAATAACGAAGGGAAAAACCTCGTTCCGATGACCGCTTGGCTCAACTCTGGCAGTTTCCAAGGACTGGATGACAATAACCCAGATAGCATGCTCTATTATGAACATCGCTTGGAGCGCTGGTTAGAGGAAAATCCAGATTATTGGCTGGATTACAAGGTTACTCCGATTTACACGGACAATGAGCTTCTTCCTCGCAAGATTGAGCTCCAGTATGTCGGGCTTGACGCAGAAGGCAATGTTGTCAGCATCCAGCTAGGAGGCAAGGAAACCATAGATGAAGACGGAATGTCTCATGTCCTCTTGGACAATGTTTCTCCAAATGCAGAGATTGACTACCAGACAGGCACTGCTGTCAATACCATGATTGAGTAGAGTTATAGATCAGAACATACAAACAGACCATCGCTATGATGATCTGTTTTTTTATTTATTTTTACCAATACAGACAGCCGTAAAGCAGCAAGACGGCAATCATACTGAAAAGCGAGCCAATCAGGTAGTATTCAGCAAAGGACTGGCTTTCTGAAATCTTATTATAGCGAGCGATAGACTTAGCCGTAAAAACTAGCCCAATGGCAGTAAACTGCCCGAAAATAAGAGAAAGTCCCATAATCAAGCGCTCCAAAATCCCAATCATGGCACCAGCCCCAGCAATGGTCTCTCCGCTGTCTTCTCCTGCCTGATACTTGCTGAAGAAGAGTTTAAAGAGGATATTAACCGGCTTACCAGTCAGTGCGAAGAAAAAGAGAGCCTGCAGCATGAGGTAACGGTCAGTCAGCCAATTAGGAACTGGAATTTGCTGCTGCCCTAAGAGAAAATAAAGAGCAAAAATACTAATCAGATGCAAGATCTGATCCAGTATAAAGGCAAGCTTTTGAGCATGATGCCGGACAATCAATGAATTCAGCCTATTCTTCAAGAAGTCAATAAGCGCATGACTGAACCAGACCAAGGCGAAATATAGCAGATAATTAGGTAAGATGAGCCCCAAGAGCAACAGGGGCAAGAGAACAATTCCCAAGTGGAGAATTAAGAAATTCATCCGCCGGCTTTTTAGGTCGGCCATTTTCTGACTTTGAAGCTGAAAATCAGCTAGTACATGAGCCAGCAAAGTCAAAACAAGAATCGGATTCTGCATGAAAAATTCTGAAAATCCCATAAAATTTGTCATTCTTCAGCCTCCTTTGCTGCCTGTAGAATCATTCTCATAGCTAAACGGCGATTTCTCAGATAAATCTTCAAACCAGAGGACTTGAGTCGCTTACTAAGCGCACTGGGACTAATCTGCAACAGCTCTGCTATTTCTCCATGAGAAAAATTCTCGTCATAGATATATTCCATGAGCATCCGCTCCAGAACCTCTTTCTGACTGGTATTCCACTTGCTTTGGATAAATGAAGTAGCTGCCAGCACCGTATTGACCGCCTGACTGAGCTCTTCATCTCCCAAGGATACAGCTATACGGCTGCTACCATAGTCGTTCTTCTCATGAATAGCCTCAATGGCTGCGCGTGCCCTCCAGTAGGCCGGACCGTCCGCACCAATACTCTGCTCTCGATTGATGTCCGTCACAATCTCCCCCAGACCAAGTCCAAAGCGAATCGGATGAGGAAAGCCCAAGGCAATCTGATCAAGGAGCTGCATAATCTCTGGATTAGGCCGCAGCAAAGCCTGAAACTCATCTCCAGTTGTTACTGTAAAAGGTGACACCAGATAATCCCGATAATCCTGATTTAGCACCGCCATCATGTCCTGCAGATCCTTCTGAGCCTGCTTACGATTTTTCAGCTGTTTGGATTCTATTAAATCTCCAATAAGAGCAATATAAAGCATACCAAACCTCCTTTAAGTCCATTATAAAGGAAAATTTTAAAAATGTCTATTTAAACGGCAACTTTTTAGAATATCCATTGTAAAGGAAAGACTATTTTTTCTTTTTTGGTGCTGGTAAGGCAGGATAGGCAGCTTCAAGCAGATTACAGAGAAAGGCAGCATCTTCTACTTCTTTTATATGAAGCATTGGCTTTGCGCCTGGATAAGGAGACTCATAAACTGGATTTTCAAAAAAGTCCAGGGCTGGCTGGACTGACTTAAGCAACAAACGATTGTCATAAATCCCGCCGAATAAGCGACCTCGATAATAAAGCAAATACTCTCCCATCATCTTGCGAAAGCTAATTTCTTGCTCTAAGCCCTGCAGCTGCTTCAGGATAAAATCCAAATATTCTTGACTAGATGCCACGGGATACCTCCATGAATTGATACTTTATTATACCAAAATGAATGAAAATTTCCTGACTAAGAGATCAACTCATCTCCTCCAATCCGTAGTCTGTCTATCCTCAAGTAAGCAAAAAAGCTAGACCTTACAAGTCTAACTCTTTTACTTATTATTTTTTTAAAAGTCCTTCCTTGACCAGATAATCACGCGCAACAGCTTCGGCCTTTTTACCTTCAATGCCAACTTGATAATTCATCTGGCTCATCTGGCTTTCCGTAATTTTACCAGCCAACTTATTGAGAATACCTTCCAATTCAGGGTGTTTTTCGAGCAATTCAGCTTTCATGAGAGGGGCACCTTGATAAGGAGGGAAAAGGTGCTTATCGTCTTCTAAAACTTGTAAATCATAACGCGCAAGTTCTGCGTCAGTCGAATAGGCATCCGTGATTTGAATATCACCCGACTGGATAGCTTGGTAGCGAAGGGCTGGCTCCATGGTTGACACATTAAGGTTTAGTCCATAGACAGATTGAAGTCCTTTGTTCCCATCTTCACGGTCGTTAAATTCCAAGGTAAACCCTGCCTTGAGCTTGTCTTGGACTGCTTTAAGATCAGAGATGGTTTTAAGATTGTATTCTTTGGCGACACTCTTAGGTACTGCGATGGCATATGTATTTTGATAAGCCATGTGATTTAGCAAGACTAGATTGTCCTGTTTTTTGATTCCATCACGTGCTGCTTCAAAAACTTCTTCAGCATCATTGCTGACCTTTGGAGCAGGCTGCAAGAGAGTTCCAGTAATCGTACCGGTAAACTCAGGATAGATATCAATATCGCCTTTCTTTAAAGCTTGATAAAGGAAGTCGGTTTTACCAAAGTTTGGTTTGACCGTCACAGTCATATCCGTATTTTCCTCGATGAGAAGTTTATACATATTCATGAGAATTTCTGGCTCTGGACCCAATTTCCCAGCAATAACCAGATGCTCCTTCTCCTGCTTAGGAAAGAGACTCGGTGTGTAAGAAGCGCCGAGGCCGATGATTAAGACAGCAAAAGCTGTAAATACCGTCTGAAGCTTAGCCTTTTCCATCCATTTAAGGAGACAATTGAAAAGAATAGCCAAAACTGCGGATGAAATAGCTCCAATCAAGATCAGACTGGCATTGCGACGGTCAATTCCTAGAAGGATAAAAGAACCTAGTCCACCAGCTCCGACAAGGGCTGCTAGAGTTGCTGTTCCGATAATCATAACCGTTGCTGTCCGAATTCCAGAAACGATGACGGGCATAGCTAGAGGCAGTTCAAACTTTTTGAGCCGCTCCCACTTGGTCATCCCAAAGGCGATTCCAGCTTCTTCTAAACTAGGATCAATCCCATTCAAAGCCGTGACAGTATTTTCTAAAATCGGGAAAATAGCGTAGATCACCAGAGCAGTCAGTGCCGGCAATGTACCAATCCCCATGAGGGGGATAAAGAGCCCCAGCAAGGCCATTGAAGGAATGGTTTGAAAAATTCCCGCAATTTGCAGCACCCAATTGGCTGTCTTTTTGTGACTATGGAGATAGATAGCGAGCGGAATAGTCAGGAAGATGGCCACTAGTAAGGTCAGAAGAGACAGCTGGAGGTGTTGCCCTAAGGCTGCCAACCATTCGCCAAAGCGCTCCTGAAAGGTAGAAAACAAATTAGCCATGTTGAACACCTCCAAATAAATCTGCTACGAAGTTAGTCGCAGGTGAAGATAAGATTTCCTCGGGTGTCGCCACTTGACGAATCTCCCCGTCCTGCAAAACAGCAATCCGATTCCCCAACTTTAAAGCCTCATCCGTATCATGAGTCACAAAGATTGTTGTCATTCCAAACTGGTCATGGATACTCTTGGTCAAGCTCTGCAATTGCTTACGCGAGATAGCATCAAGAGCTGAAAAAGGCTCGTCCATCAGCAGGATTTTGGGTTGGGCGATAATGGCACGGACAATGCCCACCCGTTGCTGCTCACCGCCAGACAGCTCGCTCGGCATACGCTGAGCATAGTCTTCTGCCGGCAAGCCTACTAGCTCCAGTAATTCATCGGTCTTCTGCTGAATATCTGACTTGCTCCATCCTTTCATTTCAGGAATGAGAGCAATATTTTCAGCCACAGTTAGGTTGGGAAAGAGGGCAATCGCTTGTAAGACATAGCCTGTAGAAAGGCGCAGCTCACGCTCATCATAGTCCTTGATGCGCTTGCCATCCATGTAAATATCGCCATCTGTTGGCTCTAAAAGACGGTTGATCATCTTAATCATGGTCGTCTTACCTGAACCAGATGGCCCAACTAAAACCATAAATTCACCATCTTCAATCCGTAAGTTGACATCTCTCAAGACATCCTTTTCTGTATAGCGTAGCGCTACATTTTTATATTCAATCATTCTTTGTCCTCAATTTAAAACTTCCCTCGATTGGTCAAGTCTTCTACCTTAGGCATGACTTCTTTATTGTCCCAATGCTCTACAATCAATCCATTCTCTAAACGGAAGATGTCATACTGGGCATAAGCCACCCCATCTATCTGAGCCTGCCCATAGCTAACCACATAGTTTCCTTGTCCCAAAAGCTGGAAAACAAAGTCAAAAGCAACTCCATGCTCAGCTACATAGTCTTTATAAGCCTGACTTCCTTGGCCAATCTCGTGATTATGCTGAATCAAATCTTCTGCCACATAATCACTCCACTGCTCTAGCTCCCCATTTTGGAAAATTTCTGTCAGGAAACGACGAACGGTTTTCTTATTTGCTACTGTCTTGTCCAAATCCGTGATTTCAAAGTCCCCAAAGATCTGATCTAACTGTCCATTTTCAGGTGTTCGATAGTAGCCAATAACATCCCAATGCTCCACGATGCGACCATTCTCATCCGCACGGAAAGTATCCGTCGTCACCCATTGAGCTTCCCCGCCATTGAGATATTGGTGAACATGGACGAAGACTAGATTGCCGTCTTCAATGGTGCGAACAATCTTCATCTCACGCTCGGGATGACGCTCAAAGAAATTTGCAAAGAAAGCCGCAAACCCTTCTTTCCCATCTGGCACACCTGTCGAGTGTTGAATGTAGGTATCCCCAACAGACTGAGCTTGAGCCTCGGCAACACACCCATCTTGAATGGCATGAATGTATAAATTTTGTGCATTTTCAACTTGTTTTGACATGATCTAATCCTCTCTTTCTTTCAAATTTTCTAAAATACGTTCCTGATAACTTTCAAACTGGCGAATTTCTTCCTCTGAGAAGCCTTTATAAAAAATAGCATCCAGTTTTCGACTGATACGATGGCCGACTTCTTTCTGGGACAAACCTTGCTCTGTCAACTTGACATATTTTTTTCGCTTGTCTGAACCACACTGACTAAAGGTCACCAAATCCTGCTCTTCCAACTTTTTCAGCATAGTCGTCAGCGTATTATTGGCAAGTCCTGTCGCCAGCGCAATGTCTGTCGCCGTCGCGCAGCCCGTTTCACTATTCCATAAAACTGTGAGAATCTTGCTCTGTTCACTCCGATAAAGGGCTTCAGGATCCTGATTCAGTAACTTTTGAAAAATCCGCCCATTCAACAAACGAATATGATAGGCAACTAAATGACTATCTTTCATACTCCCTCCCAATTTATTTCTATATCGAATTGTTTTCATTAATTGTAACACTTGTTGTTTCATCTGGCAAGAATTTTGTTCTATTTGGAAATAATTTTAAACTGGATAAAGATTTTAAACTCAAAGTTCCAAACAAAAAAGCCCAGTGTAAAGAGGAAATATCCCCCCACACACTGAGCTTCTTTTTTATCTTAGTAATATTCACCCTGACGGTAATCCCATGAGTTGAAAGTATCAGATAGGTGCATCATGATTTTGTCGATGTCCAAGCCTTTGCGGATGACTACTGGTGCTGGTGAGATGGAACGTTGGCCACCTTGTTCTGGAATCAGTTTTCCATCCTTGTCAACCATTGAGACCATAACACCTTGCTCGTAGCGAGTTTCAATGGTCTTGTCTGGCTGGATAGAGGCTACATAGTCATCTGCTTCAATGACGAGGTCAACAGCGTTTTCGATGCGATCGCCAATTCCTTCTACCTTGCCGCGGTTTCCTTTACCAGATGGGTTGGCTGAGGAAGCATAGACCATCTTGCCTTCTTCCCAAAGCTTAGCTGCCAGCTGCTCGCCCGCCTTACCAAACTTAATAACAAAACAGCTAGTGCCACGAACATCTGTCATCAGCTCTTCCCGACCGTCACCATAGGCTTTAAGCTTTTCAAATGCTTCTGGCTTCCATGGAAGGATACAGCCCAAGAGGATGTCTTCATCCCAATGCTTTTGATAAAAAGCTTCAATTTCCAGATTTAGCTGAGCCAAAGCACGGAGCTCATCCATACTGCCACAGAGTACAACACCTGGCTTATTACGGTTACGAGCCTTAGCTTCGAACTTACGCTCCAAACCTGCCTTATCGCTGGTCATAATGATGTACCCCACCTTGGTCGGGCAAACGATACAGCCGCCATCGCCTTTCAGTATGTCATAACCTTCTTGTGAAAGCTGTCCGTTCCATTGAATGTGTTTTGTCATAAGTTTCTTCCTTTTCTATTAAATTAAGATTTATTTTACCATATATTTTTATCGGTTACAAGGTTTTTTCAGAATTTTCTCAATATAGCAAAAATAAGGTTACTGCCAATAAGATGGACGATTTTTTTCATATTCTGCAATCAAATCCTCATACTGAAGCGTAATGCCGATATCATCCAGACCGTTGAGGAGCTTATGTTTCCATTCTACATCAATGTCAAAGGAGAATTCTCCCACTGGTGAAAAAATCTTCTGCTGCTCCAAATCCACCGTCACTTCATCCGTTGGCTTCAGATTAGCTAAGGCTTGCCGTACTTCGAGCGGCTGGACGATAGGCAGCATACCGTTGTTTAGTTCGTTATTGTAGTGAATATCCCCGAAAGATCCGGCAATGACTACCTTAAAACCATAGTCAGCCAAGGCCCAGGCGGCATGCTCCCGAGAGGAACCGGCTCCGAAATTATCCCCTGTAATCAGAATAGTCGCCTTACGGTACTCCGGTCTATTAAAGACAAAATCAGGATCTTCCGTGTACTGATTGTCCAGATAGCGCCAAGCGTACATGAGGTACTTGCCAAAGCCTTTTTTATCAATCAACTTGAGAAACTGCTTGGGTAAAATTTGGTCCGTATCGATATTATCGTTCATGAGGGGCACCGTTGTCCCCGTATAGATTGTAAATTTTTCCATAAACCTTCCTTACTGGACCTCCGGTAGCTGGCGGACGTCTACAAATCGCCCGGCAATGGCTGCCGCTGCTGCCATGGCTGGACTGCAAAGATGGGTCTTTGCTCCAAATCCCTGCCGATCCTCAAAGTTCCGATTGCTGGTTGAGGCACAGTGAACTCCATCTGGCACCTTGTCTGGATTCATTCCCAGGCACATAGAACAACCAGGATCGCGCCACTCAAAGCCTGCATCCATGAAAATTTTATCCAGTCCCATCTTTTCAGCAGCCCGCTTGACCGGACGAGAGCCTGGTACGACGATAGCAGTCAGATTGGGAGCAATATGCTTGCCAGCGACAAACTTAGCTGCCAGCTGCAAATCGCTGAGTCTGGCATTGGTACAGGAGCCGATAAAGATATAACCTAGGTCAATATCTTCTGCTTTCTTACCCGGGGCGAGGTCCATGTAATTGTAAGCCCGCTCGTCGTTCATATCGCGGATTTCTGGGAAAGCCGCGCCGAACTCTACCCCCATAGAAGGATTGGTTCCCCAAGTCACCATAGGCGCCAACTGGGAAACATCAATCTCAATGACCTTATCATAGACAGCATCAGGATCACTGACCAGAGTCTTCCAATCAGCCACCGCCGCCTCAAAGTCCTTGGGAGCACCCGGCCGGCCTTGAACGTAATCATAAGTCTTCTGGTCGGGGTTCATAATGCCCATCTTAGAGCCAAACTCAATAGACATATTGCAGATGGTCATGCGCTCTTCCATGGTCAGATGGTCAATCGCATCACCAGCATACTCGACCACATGACCGACACCTGCAGCCACACCATATCGGGCAATCAGAGCGAGGATAAAGTCCTTGGAATAGACACCTTTAGGTGGCACCCCAGTAAATTTGACCAGCATTTTCTTAGGCTTGACCTGCCAAATGGTCTGCGTGGCAAAAACGTGCTCCACCTCTGAAGTACCGATTCCAAAAGCAATGGCACCAAAAGCACCGTGAGTGGCCGTGTGACTGTCACCACAGACGATGAATTTGCCCGGCTGAGTCTTGCCTGTTTCGGGTCCAACCATATGGACAATCCCCTGCAGTTCCGATCCGTGAGCCGCGTGTTCAATGCCAAAATCCTTGACATTCTCAGAAAGTTTATCAATCTGAGCCTTGGAAATCACATCCCGAATATCATAGATATTGACCGTAGGAACATTATGATCAAAGGTTCCAAAGGTCAAATCCGGCCGTCTAACTTTGCGCCCTGCATCTCGAAGACCTTGAAAAGCCTGAGGGCTGGTTACTTCATGAATATAATGCTGATCCACATACATAAGCTGGGGCTGACCTTCTTCACCAGTTATCAGATGCCTTTCCCACAGCTTATCAAAAATCGATTTTCCAGCCATACTAGCTTCTCCATATGTAATATAAAATTCCGATTTCCACTATTATTCCGCAAATCCAAGCCAACCAGAAATACCATTTTCTGGTCTTGTGGTGAAAGAGGCGGCCGCCTAATAAAGCGCCCAAACCTCCGGATGCCAATGCTGCCAGGAGCAAAGTCTTCTCTGGAATGCGGTAGTGATTTTTCTTAGCCTTTCGCTTATCCCAACCATAAAGCAGGAAAACGACAAGGTTCCATAGCAGGCAAATACCCGTTAATATCCATTTCATAAGTTATTAATAATTGACTCCGTCATTTGAGCTGTCCCTGCCTGACCACCCAAATCTCGGGTTAAGATACCCTGAGCCAAAGTCTTCTCCACCGCTGCTTCAATCGCTTCTGCAGCTTCAACCTCTGCAAAACTATCCCGCAGCATCATGGATACAGAAAGTATCATGCTGATAGGGTTGGCAATGCCCTGCCCCGCAATATCTGGAGCCGAACCATGGATGGGCTCGTAAAGACTTGGTCCAGATGCCGAATGACTGGCCGATGGCATAACTCCCAGCGTCCCTGACAAGACACTGGACTCGTCGGATAGAATATCTCCAAAAAGATTTTCCGTTACCACAACATCAAACTTAGCAGGATTGGTAATCATGAGCATCGCAGCGC
This sequence comes from Streptococcus sanguinis, assembly GCF_050220005.1. Lineage (GTDB taxonomy): Bacteria > Bacillota > Bacilli > Lactobacillales > Streptococcaceae > Streptococcus > Streptococcus sanguinis_Z. The sequence goes on along the minus strand of NZ_CP071413.1, from coordinate 987,108 downwards.
TGTCCACCAGCTGGTGCTCCAAGGTCACATCTGGATAATCCTTGGCCACCTCATTTGCTACTCTGCGCCAGAGTTTAGATGTCGCTAGCACATTTTGCTTGTCAATACTGGTCACGCGCTTTCTGCGACCACGCGCAATGTCAAAGGCTTTACGGACAATTCGCTCCACCTCTTCATAACTGTAGTCGTTAATATCACGCGCAGATCTGTCCTCCAAAATATGCTCACCAAAGTAAATCCCACCAGTCAGCTCACGCACGACCACGAAGTCCACGCCAGCAATTCTTTCAGCCTTCAAAGGCGACAAATGCTTCAAAGAATCGAAAATCTTAACTGGGCGGATATTGGCATAGAGTTCAAGCTCCTTGCGCAGAGCGAGCAAGCCTTGCTCTGGCCGAATCAGAGCATTATCATACTGGGGACTGCCGATAGCTGCTAGGAGAATAGCATCCGCCTCCTTGGCCGCTTCTAGAGTTGACTGAGGGAGAGGATGACCTTCCGCATCAATACCAGCACCCCCAAAAGCTTTCTCCGTGATATGATAAGTAAAACCGAACTTGCCCGCAACAGCAGCCAGTACTTGGAGACCGGCTTCCATGATTTCTGGGCCAATACCATCACCCGCCAGAGCTACAATTTCTTTTGTCATAGTCGCTTCCTTCTAATTATTTGTAGGCAGATCGCGATAAGATACCTGATGGCCGATTTCACCAGCATTTTCCTTTTGCACAAAGGTGTTGGCATGGATATAGGCAATGGCGCTGGCCTTAAGAACATCAAAGTCAATACCAGAGGAGTTGAAAATTGTATCTGTATCCGTATTTTCAACAGCTACCAAGACGCGAGCCTGAGAGTCAATACCATCCGTTACCGCTTCAATGTTATAAGACAAAAGTTGGACAGATTGGTTAAAGAATTGGTCAATGGCATTAAAGATAGCTTCAACACTTCCTTTACCTTCTGCCACACAGCTGACCGTCTCTCCGTCGCCATTAACCAGCTGCACATCTGCTGTGATGGTATGGTCATCATTGGTCGTCAGCTGCAGATCATCAAAGTGGAAGCCTTCAGGATTTTCGACCGTCGTTCCAGCAATCAGAGCCCGAATATCAGCATCCGTGACTTCATTTTTCTTATCAGCCAAGACCTTAAACTTAGCAAAGAGATCATTGATTTCAGATTCCGCAAAGTCCAGAGCCAGTTCTTTGAGTTTTTCGACAAAGGCATGGCGGCCAGACAGTTTACCAAGCGGAAGCGAATTGCTCTTGACTCCAACCAGCTCAGGTGTGATGATTTCATAGGTCAGTGGATTCTTAAGAACACCATCCTGATGGATACCGGACTCATGAGAGAAGGCATTGCCACCAACGACCGCCTTGTTCTTAGGCACTGGAATACCAGAGAAGCGGGATACCAGCTCAGAAGTGTTGATAGTTTCATTAAGGACAATGTCTGTCTCAACTTGGTAATAGTCCTGACGAATCTCTAAGGCAACTGCTACTTCTTCCAATGCTACATTTCCAGCCCGCTCACCAATTCCATTGATAGTTCCCTGAACACGACCAGCACCGTGCTTGATAGCCGTCAAAGTATTGGCCGTTGCCATGCCAAGGTCATCATGGCAATGAACACCAAAAACAACCTTATGATCAGAAGTCACATTTGCCACTAGGTAGTCGAAAATATTTGCAAACTCTTCTGGCGTGGTAAAGCCGACTGTGTCTGGAATATTGATATAAGTCGCACCTGCATCAACTGCTGTTTGTACCACCTGAAAAAGGAAATCCAGCTCTGTTCGTGTCGCATCCTCTGGTGAAAACTCGACTATATCGAACTTGGAGCGCGCGTAGGAGACATGCTCTTTCACAGCTTCTAAAATCTCTTCCTTAGACTTTTTCAGCTTAAACTCTCTGTGAATAGGACTGGTCGCAATGAAGACATGAATCTGTGGATGCTTGGCATCCTTGAGCGCCTCGTAGCAGGCATCAATGTCAGATTTAACCGAACGCGCCAGACCAGTGACGGAAGCTTTAGTGATGACTTTAGCAATCTCCTGCACCGCCGCAAAAGAATCTGGACTCGCAGCTGGAAAACCGGCTTCAATGACTGAAATCCCCCACTTCTCTAACTGCTTGGCAATAGCCACCTTTTCCTTGATAGAGAAATTCACTCCTGGTGTCTGCTCGCCATCCCGGAGGCTGGTATCAAAAAACTCAACTTTGCGTGTCATAGACAACTCCTTTTCTAAGATACATAGACCATTTAGGAAAAACTCTTCCCCAACTTCTAGGTCGTGTTCAATGACTGAGACAGTATGGGACAAATTGATTTCAGAAAAATCAAGATGTACTCCCACTCCCGTCGCTCCTTTAGAAACCATTTCTTCCTCATCAGAGTTTGAGGTAAGATAGGTGAAATAAAAAACATCTCACTTGAGGAACAAGCGAGATGTTGATTTACTCCCGCTTGGTAAGCCAAACAGGACTAATGCTTTTGCACTAGCCCGAGTAACGCAACAACAAAGCAAAGTTTGAAGATTGGGTTGACTTCATGTTTGACTAACTCCTTTTTGAGATGGTTTCTTATTGTTAAGTATTTTAACACAGTATCATAAACCTGTCAAGAAAAAGTCGATATTTTCTGAAAATTTTTAATATGCTGGATTATTTTTGGGGATTTAAACTGTAAATACGAGAAAAAGGAAGTGAGGTAACTTTGCTTCTTCTATTTTTTCAGGAATCGTAACATGATTCATTCTACTTTCTTCATCTCCTCACATACTGAATGCCTCGGAAAAGGAGAAAGGCTGTTAGAATCAGAGAAACAAGCCAGATGGTCTTTAAGAGGTAAAATTGAATCAGATAGGTAGAGATGATGGCTCCAACTACAAAGCTTGCCAGTAGAGCTACAAAGAAAAGACCTTCTTTCAAATCTTTCCCTTTCTTGTTTCGAGCATAGTTGCCAAAAGCTACCATGGTTTTCTTGATATTCCCCGTCATAAAGGAGTTGTTATAGACAATGCCATCCACCTCGCCAAAAGCTGTCGCAACTAGGCCCATGCAGAAAGCAAGTGGCGGCACGATATAGAGATGGGGCACATTTGCTGGCAAAAATCCAGCGACAGTTGTCGTCAATATCAAAGGAAAAACGCTGGACAGCCTGCGCCAAGAATGCTCAAAATGATGCTGAAAAACGGTCATCAGAAAAATACCCAGCATAAAGGCCAACATAGTTGCCAATTTCACTTCGATTCCTCTTGTCTCCTGATTGATGAGCTCAACCGAAAGGAAAACGACATTTCCCGTCTGACCTGCCACCAAGGTGCCTCCCCTCTCAATGAAAGTATAGGCATCGATAAATCCTGCACAAAAGGTCAAGAGGCAGGCAAAAAATTTTGAACGAGAGTGAAACTCTCTTTTTACAAATTGTTTCATAAACCACCTACAAAATAAGGGAGTGACCAGACTACGAAAATCATGGATTTCAGTCCGTCCACTTCCCCTTGCTAGAATACATTACAAAAACCTTGCAGCTACTGCGATTCACCAGATTGACAACTATTTATTTCCTCAAATGACAGAGCTAGAAAGCTACGTGTGCTAACCTTCTCTGGCTTCCTTAAGGATTTTTTCAATCTTGGTCGTAATCAGGTCAATAGCCACCTTATTAGAAGCTCCCTCTGGAATGATGACATCCGCATAGCGCTTGGTCGGCTCGATGAACTGATGGTACATAGGCTTAACGACACCCAAATACTGTTCGATAACGCTATCCAAACTGCGGCCACGCTCTTCCATGTCCCGCTTAATCCGGCGTATAATCCGAACATCATCATCTGTGTCCACAAAAATCTTAATATCCATCAAATCCCGCAGGCGCTGATCCTCTAAGACCAAAATTCCCTCAACGATGAACACATCTTGAGGCTCCTGACGATAGGTCTTTTTGCTGCGGGTATGCTCCGTATAGTCGTAAGTGGGAATATCCACTGGTCGACCAGCCAAGAGCTCCTTGATTTGCTCAATCATGAGATCCGTATCAAAGGCAAAAGGATGGTCATAGTTGGTCTTCACTCGCTCCTCAAAAGTCAGATGCGTCTGATCCTTATAGTAGGAGTCATGCTCAATCATGGCAATATTTTCATTTGGAAAATTAGCCAAAATTGCTCGAGAAACACTGGTCTTTCCGCCTCCGGAACCACCAGTTACACCAATAATAATAGGTCTATTTTGCATTATAAGCTCCATCTCTTGTTATCTTATCTATTTTACCGCAATTCATGTTATAATGAAAGAGCTAAAATAAAAAAAGTACATGCTTAAAAATAGAAAAAAGGAGGTTTTTATGCTCAAACTTGGAATTATCGGAACAGGTTCTATTTCTCATGAGTTCATCAAGGCTGCTCACTCAACAGGCGACTATCAGCTTGCTGCTGTCTACTCTCGGACTTTAACTTCTGCTGAGCGCTTTGTGCAAAACTATGAAAATACAGCCATTTTTACTGAAATGCTGGACTTTCTGTCGTCTGATATCGATGTCGTTTATATCGCCAGTCCCAACAGCCTGCATTTCAAGCATGCCAAGGTAGCCATTCTGGCTCGTAAACATGTCATTGTCGAAAAGCCTGCGGTTTCTCGTCCCAAAGAATGGCGGGAATTGGTCAAGCTGGCTGACGAGCATCAAGTCTATCTCTTTGAAGCTGCCCGCAACTATCATGAGCAGGCCTTTGATACGATCAGTGATTTCCTCAAGGAAAAGACTGTCTTGGGAGCCAACTTCACCTATGCCAAGTATTCTTCAAAAATGCAGGCTCTGCTTGCGGGAGAGCAGCCTAACGTTTTCTCAGCTAAATTTTCTGGCGGCGCTTTGATGGATCTGGGTGTCTATCCAGTCTATGCGGCTATCAGACTTTTCGGCCATCCGCGCTTCGCTCGCTACAGCGCCCAGCAGCTAGCCAATACGATTGATTTAAATGGAGCCGGTTGTCTCATCTATGCAGATTTTCAAGTTCAGATTCAGGCTGGTAAAAATATAAACAGCAATCTGCCTGCAGAGATTTACACAGATCAGGGAACTCTGACTTTAGACGGGATTGAATTTATCAGCTCTGCTATTTTCCAAAATCTGGACGGTCAAGAGGAGCTGCTGCCTATCCAGCGTGCTTCCCACACTATGCTGGAAGAGGCTCAGGCTTTCGCCCGAGTGCTCAAGGGCAGACAGGATGCGGCTTATGAGAAATGGTTGGATGCGGCAGCGGCTGTTCATGAAAGCTTATTTGCCATGCGCAAGGACGCTGGCATTAGATTTGAGGTTGATGATGATTAAGGAACAATTTCCTCTGAGCTGGCAAAATCAGCTGGCTCAGCTAGGCTTTGAAGATTTGACAGCTATTCAGGAGAAGATGTTTGAGCCTATTTCTGCAGGCGATACGGTGCTGGGAATCAGTCCGACTGGTACTGGTAAAACTCTGGCCTATCTCTTTCCCAGTCTGCTCAAGCTGACACCTAAAAAAACCCAACAGCTATTGATTTTAGCTCCTAATACTGAGTTGGCAGGACAAATCTTTGAGGTCTGCAAGACTTGGGCGGAGCCTTTAGGGCTGACAGCCCAGCTCCTGCTCTCCGGTTCCAGTCAGAAGCGACAAATCGAGCGCCTTAAGAAAGGTCCAGAGATTATCATCGGAACGCCTGGGCGGATTTTCGAGTTGGTCAAGCTCAAGAAAATCAAGATGATGAATGTCGAAACCATCATTTTAGATGAATTTGACCAGCTGCTCAGCGATTCTCAGTATCACTTTGTAGATAAAATCACCCACTATGCGCCTCGTGACCACCAGCTGGTATATATGAGCGCCACCGCTAAGTTCGACCACGATAAGATTGCTGAAAATACTCTAGAAATCAGTATTGACGACCAAGTTTTGGACAACATCCAGCATTTTTACATGCAAGTCGAAAAACGTGATAAGGTGGACTTGCTCCGCAAGTTATCCAATGTTGAAGATTTCCGCGGACTAGTCTTTTTCAACGCTCTGTCAGACTTGGGAAGCGCTGAGGAAAAACTCCAATATCATGAAGCCAATGCCGTTTCTCTTGCCAGCGATGTCAACGTTAAGTTCCGCAAGGTGATTTTGGATAAGTTCAAAGAGCACCAGATTACTCTCCTGCTAGCCACTGACCTAGTTGCTCGCGGCATTGATATTGACTCGCTAGAATGCGTCGTCAATTATGAGCTTCCGCGCGATTTAGAAACCTATACCCACCGCTCTGGCCGAACCGGCCGCATGGGCAAGGAAGGCTATGTCATCACCCTCATCAGCCATCCAGAAGAACTGAAGACATTAAAAAAATACGCTTCTGTTCGCGAAATTGTATTAAAAAATCAAGAACTTTATGTAACGAGTTAAACTAAAAAAGCTTTGGAAACATTAGATTTCCAAAGCTTTTTTTGCTTTTACTCATTACCAACAATGATTTCCAAAATCTAAACCCAAGGACCGTCTTAGTCTCTGCCGTAATAAATACGATGGGGCTCTAGCTGACCTTCCAGCAGCTCATCGACCGTCACCAGAGTATAGCCGTTACTCTTCAGATATTCGAGGACACTTGGCAGAGCGTCAATACTGGTCTGGTGAATATCATGCATGAGGATAATCGAGCCTGGTTGAGTTTTAGCAATCTCTTGCATAATAGCTTTAGTATTGCGTGTCTTCCAGTCTAGACTGTCTACATTCCACATGATAAAGGACTGGTCAACCGAATTTTGAATTGTAGCATTAATAGCTCCATAAGGAGGCCGCGTAATCGTTGGCTTGATGCCTATGACATTGTTAATAGCGGTCTGGGTATCAAGGATTTCTTTTTGGGCTGACTCCAGAGGAAGTTTGGTTAAAACTGGATGGTCCCATGTATGAATCCCAATCTGATGACCTTCATTGTGCACGCGCTTGACAATCGCTTCATTACCAGCAATGTTTTGCCCAACCATAAAGAAGGTCGCCTTGGCACCGTATTTCTTAAGGATATCCAGAGCCTGCGGTGTTGTCTTAGGATCTGGACCGTCATCAAAGGTCAGAGCAACCATTTTCACATGCTTCTTAGCCTCGAAACTCTGATAAGCCGCCAAGTCATCTCCGGTCAGATAGTCCGCATTGATCTGGTCATAAAAGCTGGATAACGGAACGTCAATGCTGGTTAAGCCTTGCACTTCCTTGCTCAATTTAATAGAAAAATGGCTGTACTCATAACGGAAAGACCACTGACTCAACTCAGTTCCATTAAGGTTATTGAGAATTTCCGTCTGCACCGCCTCATCGGCCTGTCTAAAGGTCAGCTGGCTGGATATTTCATTGATGAAGATTTCCTTAGCTGCATCAGGATCCTGAAAGAGCTTATCCAGAGTGAAAGGGCTGCCGTCTGCACCAAGGTAGCTGTCAGCAACTTCCCGCTCTTCTCCTTTACTGATTTTCATCTCTTTGACATGATAGTCCTTACGATGCACCAGTACTTCTTTGACATCCTTCAGGCTCGTTTCTTTTTCCTCAGCATAGTAGAAAGTCAATTCCTCAATCTTATCGCCCTTCTTCTGATTATCCTTAATCGTCTGGCTATCAGCGTCCATCTGCTCCTTGACACTTGCCATAACCTGACCATCCAGAAGAGGATAAAAGGCCTCTACATAGTGGCTGCCAATCATCTTGCTCTGCTTTTCAGTTTTTTCAGCGTGGAAAGTCTCTTCTTGAGAAATCAGCACACTAACCTTCTCTTGCAGTTCCTTTTCTTGGAAAATAGCGTAAATCTTTACAGCACCCAGAAATAGAGCAGCAACAAAAGCTAAGCCTAGCAAGCTGAGAACGATGAGTGTTTTCTTACCGTGTTTCTTGTTATTTTGTCTTTTCATACACCTGTCCTAAATGAATAAAAATCATCATTTATCTTGCAAAATTAACTGCAGCTAGATGTTAGAGACTCTTCTCACGAATAACTTCCACCTTGTAGCCATCAGGATCTTTTACAAAATAATAATTAGGCGGGTTGCCAGGAAGGCCCTTTGGATCTGTCACTTCATAGCCTTTAGCCTTGTGCTCAGCATGCAGACCTTCCAAGTCCGGCGTGCTAAGTGCCACATGAGCAAAGCCGTCGCCAATCACATAAGGACCATGATCATAGTTATAGGTCAGTTCCAGCTCATAATCATCACCTTCCAAACCTAGATAAACGATAGTAAACTGATAATCTGGAAAATCCTTGCGGCGCAGCTCCTTAAAGCCAAAAGCCTCTGCATAAAAAGCGATAGACGCTTCCAAATTCTCCACACGCAAACAAGTATGTAACATTTTTGATGCCATAATTTCACCTCATTCTTTCTTGTTTATTATTATACCCTATTTTAGGCAAAACTTATATTAAATTTTTAAAAAAGTAAATAGGTACCAGATAAAAAGCAAGCCATTAAGGCCTGCTAAGAATTGTTTTTCAAAAAATGTTCAATGAAGTCGCTATACGAATTCCATTGAGGCATGGGAATGCTTTCCTTTTCAGCACTTCTTTTGATTTCAAAATATTGATCAACCCACTCGGCATAGCCTGAATGCATATGATTTGTGACCATTTCGGCAACCAAAGGCTGACTCAACATGAACTTCATTACTGGAACCAAGAGAAATAAGGGCAGGGATAGATATTTAGTAGGTTTATAACGATGTTTAGGAATGCCATATCGCTGACAGAGTTCTAAACCTTCTCGCCAAGCGCAAATCATCTTTCGAATTGCTTTTTTATCTTTCAAGAGTGCATCAAAAGTCCCCGCTTCTGCAACTGCACCTGCCATTACCGCCTCCTGAAGGCAGTGAACCTTCATCCAAGAAGCCAAGTTAGGCATAGCATCAATGCCTATCCCACTAGCTATGAAAATAGGAGACAACTCTGATGTATAAGAATCATCATCAAGTAACGTAGCTTCTTTGAAAATGATAGCTTGGATCCAACCATCACTCTTTCGCCCTCCTCCAACAGAAGAAGGAAAAGCTAACGACACCTGCTTTCTGTTCAAATAAGAAGGAATCTTGGAGTTGATATTCCAGTTATTCTGTAAAATAAGTAAATGAGCTTTTTCCTTTATAGCCGCTAAATGATTCAATGCCTGCTCTAGTTGCAAACTATTTACCGTTAAGAGAATCAGGTCATAGTCTTGATCAATACTCGTCACCAATGGCGGCTGGAAATGATGTTCTTTATAGACCTGTTCGTCTTTCCTTAAATCTTTAATAGAAAGTGTGAAGCCTTGCTCTAAAGTCGACAGCTTATGTTCTCTAACTAAGACAGTAACTTGATGCTGATTAGACAGTAACCAAGCGTATGTCAAACCAATTGTGCCAGCACCATAAACCAAAATGTTCATATTAGGCCTCTCCCACTATTTTACAGAACGCTTTTTCGTTTCCTTCAATAGCAGTTTAACTTCAAAGACCGTACCTTTTGGTTTGTTGTCCTTGACATAAATAGAGCCCTTGAAAGCATCGACAATCTGCTTGGCCAGAGAAAGCCCCAGACCAAAGCCACCTTTCTGACGAGTCCGAGCCTTGTCCACCCGATAAAAGCGATCAAAAATCTTCTTCTTATCTTCATCGCTGATACCAGGGCCATTGTCCGCCACTCGGAAAATAAGGTAACGATCTGTCGAAGTAGCCATGACACTGATTACACCATCATCATCTGTATACTTGATAGCATTATCAAATAGAATAGTCATCAGTTGTTTGAGAAAAATTTGATCGGTCACAATAGGGTGCTTGATCATATTTTCTGAATGAAAGGCTTTTTTATTCTCCCTTGCGATAATACAGTAATTAGCAAAGGTCGTATCAAAAAATTCTGGTTCAACTTCACCATATTGTGGCTTGATGCCATCATCGCGGCGGGCCAGGTTGAGCAGATTGGTCGTCAGCAAGCGCATATTCCGTACTTCATCCAAGCTAGAAGCAATATTTTCACTGCTCTGCATAATTGTAGCTTCAGGCTTACGAAAGAGCGTCTCTAAGCGGCTCTGCAATACTGCCAGAGGAGTCCGTAGCTCGTGACTGGCATTTTCCACGAAAGCCTTCTGCTTCTGGATACTTTCCAGCAGAGGCTTGACACTCATCCGAGCCAGATAAATACTGGCAATCAGAGAAATTCCCCAAAAGCTGACCATGACCATGGCAATCAACTGCTCATGCTTGCTGCTGGTCTGCTCCAGCTGGCTGATGCTAGTCATGACCACAGCATACTTGATATCAGGATACTCATTTTTAGGATCAATATCAAAGAGATAAGCCCGATAGCTTTCTGTCTGGCCAAAGCTATTACCAATCACGATTTCCTTGATTTGATTCAGATAGGACTTGTTAAATTCCAGCGAGTTAAAGTCCAGAAAACCATCGCTCTTACTGGTGGAAATATTTTTATAATCATCATCCAAAAGCAGGGCAAAAGTATTAGAGCTGACATTTGGCGTAGTTAGATTGTTAGGCTTAGGCTCTTCATCTGAATCACCATCTGGCTCTTTACTGCTTTTAGGACTTTTAGAATTGACCTTATTGCTTGGATCAGACTGCTGGCCTGTCGTCCGATAGGCCAAATCAGCTACTGAACTAGGATCATTACTCAGGTTTTTCAGATTTTCATCAACTGACGTATAAAGGCTGGAGCGCATAACCTGAATAATAATCAAGGTCATGGCTGAGAAGATTAATGTAAACAACCCAAAATAGCGAATGAAATAAGAGAAATCATCCGCATAAAAGGTCTTCTTGATTTTATTCAGCATCTTTTAAAATGTAGCCGACACTACGAAGAGTATGTAGGTTTTTCGCAAATGCCGTTCCTTTCAGTTTTTTACGAATCTTTGAAACGTACACTTCAACAACGGAAACAGTGGTATCACTGTCAAAGCCCCACAGACGGTCAAAAATTTGGGTCTTAGGCAAGATTACATTTTGATTTTGCAGGAAATAAACCAAGAGGTCGAACTCTTTACCAAGCAACTCAACGTCTTTACCGGCTTTCAATGTTGAATTTGTGGATAGATTGACTGTCACATCACCATAAGAAAGAGTATTCTCGTTGAATTTACCAGCGCGTTTCAAGAGCGCCTGGATCCGCATTTTCAGTTCTTCCAAATAGAAAGGTTTTGTCAGATAGTCATCAGCCCCGAGCTCAAAGCCATGTCCTTTGTCATCCAAGCTTTCCTTAGCCGTCATGATGAGAACAGGGGTTGTGACTCCTTTTGCTCGGAGATCTTTCAGCACTTGGAAACCATCCTTTTCAGGCAGCATGAGATCCAGCAAGATGAGGTCATAAACACCACTCTCTGCTTCATATAGACCTTCTTCGCCATCAAAAACCTGCATTACATCTGCAAAATCATCCAAAAAATCAAAAACTGAGTTTGACAGTCCAAGGTCATCTTCTACCAATAGAATTTTAATCATCTTTCTTTCCTCCAATAAAACTTACCAAGATTATGTCTTTTGGTTTTTGTTTTATTTGCTATTCTTATTATATCATGACTTGGGTCAAAATCAGTATGTTTTTTCTACGACTGCGACGTTTTATTTTCTTTTGTCGACTTATTATTGTTCTTGTCCGATTGTTCGTTTGTGTTCGTTGAAGACTTTTTCTTGTTTTTCTTCCCGTTGTCATTTTGCTGAGCAGAAGAATTCTTGCTCTTGTCATTGTCAGACTGCTGGCCGTCTTGAGGCGGCATTCCTTGTTCTTGACCGTTCTGTCCTGGTCCACCATCCTGCGGCGGCATTCCATTACCTGGTCCACCATTTTGACCATTCTGACCTGGTTGTGGTAGCATTCCATTTCCTGCATTCTGCCCCTGCTCCGGTGCTCCAGGCATAGTAGCTGTCTGTTGAATAGCTGATTGCTGATTGTTTGTACCGTGAATAGCTGTCGCAAGGCCATAGCCACCCATAAGTCCGACTGCTAGAGCACCACCCGTCGCAACTGTCAGCCACCATTTGGTGCTTTTTTCTACAACCATCATTTTTTCCATATCCATTTAATACGATTCCTTCTTTCTTTTGTAAATTTTTCAATCTGTTTCTATCAAACAAGAAGCTAATGCAGCTTACAAGTCATCCCATACACATCCTTTCACTTGAATAGCATTATCATATAGATTTTTACTTAAACAGGACTGAATTTTTTCTTAAAAAAGGCTGAAAGATAGGGAAAATGGATTATGCAAAGTGCTTTTTCAATATACGGCTATATTTATCTAATAAAAGAAAATCAGCTAATCTTGAAGACAGAAGATTGAGTTTAGCAAACAAAGATGCCCCTCGCCCCATTAGGATGACTCTTCGATGAGACTTAATACCTTTTAGCAAAGCTAGGCAAACTTCGTCTGTAGTTGAAATCTTAATTCCCATTTCTTTCCAAACAGGATGGTAAGGCTTTTCTGAGGGTGTGTCCGCAGCATTGGGACAAAAATAGGTTAAATACACCTTTTTCTGCTCCTGCTTTAATTCGCGATTCATTGATTCAATAAAAGAAAAAATCCCTGCGCGACTAGCCACATCTACGCTATAGTAAGGGAAAGCGAGCCGCCCATCTGCAAAACCGCCAGAATGCACAATTGTAGCACCTTTTTCATTTGCTAATAAGGGCAGAAAAATCTTGCTAATCAGAATGGCGCCAGATAAATTGATCAATAGTGTCTGCTCTATGTCCTCAAGGGAATGCGCTGACAAAGACTTTCTTACATCAAAACCAGTTGCATTGATAACAATATCTATACATTCCGACCACTCTTGTATCTCTGATACTACATTTTTTAGAGACTCTTCACTTGTAATATCCACTGAGCTTATTGGAATAAAAGACGAAAATTCTTGCACAAACATCGTTAACTTCTCTATATCTCTTCCTAAGAGAAATAACCTAGCACCTGCTTGATGAAAAGCTCGTGTATAGACTCTTCCCAAACTACCACTTGCACCAATAATCACAACCTTTTTATTTTTAAAATAATTATCAAACATATAATTCTCCATTCTCTAGTAAGTCTTTTGTGATAAATTCAATAAAACAAGTCCGACAATAACTAGACTTATCCCTAAAAGGCTTACAGCTGTTACTTTTTCGTGCCAAAGCAGAATAGATAATATCGTTGTCCCTACTAGACCTATTCCAGACCAAATGGCGTAAGCTAGATTTAACTGAACGCCTTTTAAAGATAGAGATAAAAAGAAAAAGCACAAGCCATAAAATATCAAAGCAAGGCAACCGAAAAATAACTTCGAAAAACCTTGAGATAGTTTTAAAAGACTTGTTGCGGCAATTTCAAATAGAATTGCGAGAGATAAATAAAAATAGTAAAACATTGTTTTCCTCCTAATATTCTAAATAACTAAAAAGTTAGCAGGAAAATCAATAGAACTATTCGAGAGATGAAACAAAGCAAGTCCAAAGTGTACAGGCATGTGTCAAAATCATTGATTTTATGCTCGAATCTTTGGAGATAGATAAAGCTTTTCGACCGCATAACTCATCTAATGAAATCTGGTAAAAATCGGCTAGACGAATAAGACTTGCACTATCTAGAATCGTCTTATCATTTTCCCAGTTCGAGATGGTCTGCCGAGTCGTTCCTAATGATTCTGCAATCTGAGCTTGGCTATAGCCTCTTTGCTCCCGTATAAACTTCAATTGTTTTCCTAACATTATCTTTTCCTCCTCATCATACTTATTTTTTAGTTGTTTGGCTAGATGAAATTCTTTAACATTAGTGATTATTGTAGGTAAAAATTCTTTGACATGGCTATTATAACACGATTTACGTTCATCTTAAAATACTTGCCTATCTAAAACACTTGATACATCTATCAAACATTTGCCCCAAAAATCCGCAGCAAAAAAGACTGAGACAATTTTGTCCCAGTCTAAATTTATCATGTTCAAAAGCTCTGGATGCAGGAGCTGTTTATCTTTTTATGACTTTTTCTTAGAAAGACGGAAGCCGGCTGAAGCTAGCAAGGCCGCAAAACCAAGATAAGTGAGAAGTGCACTCGAACTGCTTCCAGTTTTAGGCAATTGACCTTGTGTGGTTTGGTAGCTGACTGATAGCTGCAAGTTGCTTGGTTGCTTGCTTTCAGATCTTGGATGCTGCCAAGTCTGGTTTGACAGAGGCTCAAATTTCTGTGCTGTTTGAATAGTAATTTCTGCAGGAGGTGTTGAAACACTAACCTGATTGGACTCTATCCGGTATTGATTATTAATCAGCAAGCTGAAATGATTGGTATAAGTTCTGCCTGGATACAAGAGTCGACCGACTGCTGCTGGAGCTAGGGTCTCGGTCGCAGAATTCAAGTAAGCATTGTAGCGTTCAAGCAGACCTGGTGCAGCAACAAAAGTCAAGACTCTGGTGCTTGGGTCATAAGAAACCTCGTAACCAGGACTTTTCGCTCTGGTTGCTTCTAGATCCAATTCAAAACCTTCTGGCAGGCGATCTTCCAATACGAAAGAATGAATTGGCAGGCGATAAGCAGGCAAAGCATCCGTTACCAGATTAAGGACAGCAAAACTTCCCTGGCTAACCTCTTGTTGATGAATATTCTTCTTGGACTCATTCTCCACCTCTTCTCTGACTTTTAACTGGATAAAGAGCTGGTTAAAGTGATAAGTTTGAGTCGGCGCTTGCGGACGGCTTGGCAAAGCTTGATAGCTAGGCTCAGCCGGCTTTTGAGGAAGCTCCTTATAGTTTGGTTTGTCAGGCTCCTCTATCAGAGGCAGGTCACTTTCTCTGACAGGTGCCTGAGGCTCAGGCTGAAGAACTGGTTCTTGTGGGAGCTGGAGTTCCTGTAGATAGCGTGGCTCCTGAGGCAGGTCCTCTAAAGCAATTTCTTCTTCATAAGCAGGCGATTTCGGACCTTCTCCCGTGCTTGCTTCAGGATCTTTTTGAGGTTTTCCTGGTTCTTTCAAATAAGATGGTCGTTGTGGTTCCTGTGGCAGTGGTTTTTCAACCGATTCTTGCGGAAGGCTCAGCAAGGGCTGCTCCTTCTCATAGGTTGGCTCTTCAACTGCAGTCGGCTCTGTCAATAGAGAAGGGGAGCTAGGTTCTTCTGGCACTTCCTGATAAACTGGCTTTTGAGGTTGAAGCGGCTCAGGCAGATAAGTTGGCTCTTGTGGCAGAAGTTCCAAATCTCTTTCCGGTAAAACTACTGGCTCCTCAGGCCGATTGGGAAGGGGAAGAGGTTGAGTTTCTGTCGGCTGTTTAGGAACTTCTTGATAGGTCGGCTGATCTGGCTCTTCTGGCAAAGGTTGATAGACTGGCTGACTCGGAAGAGGCTGCAAGGCCTTGACTTCCTCATAAGCCGGTTCCTTAGGTTGAGCAACTTCTGTCGGAGCAACAGGCTTCATTGGAACACCTTTGGCTTTAATATCAGAGTTAAATACAAACCAAGCAGAACCCCGATTTCGCGAACCGATATCAAAAGAAATGACATCTCCCTGTGCCTTACCGACGATAGCGCCATACCAGTTATAGGGACTGTTCGGCGAGTCCCATTTGTTATACTCAAAGCGAGAGCCTTCCCGCTCAAAGTTAATTGAAATATCAGCGTGAACACTAGTATCTGGGTGAACATTAATGGCAGAGCCTGTAATAGGAATATATTCACCATTAAAATTCTTAATGTACTCAATTGCAACTTTGTTCGTATTTAAAGATGAGAAGCTGACAAGCGAGCCTGTCATATCAAGCCTTTCTCCAGCCTCATCGAAAAACTCCGCTTGGACATTGACCCGAGAATGGCCATAAAAATCCAAGGTCCAGACAGTCAAGGTCGGATCCTTAACTAAGAAAACTGGAAGCTTATCCTGACTCTTCGTTGATTCTTTCAGAGTATAAGTGTAGACAACTTTAGCGATTTTCTTTCCTTGAATACTGGAATTTTTGATATTGGTATAAGTAGCTACCAGAGGCACATCTTTTTGTAAAATGACTTTAGTCTGATGCTCTTTCCCTTTTAAAACACTGGTCAAAGCAGTTATTCCTTGTTGATCCATTCCCCAAGAACGAACCTCATCACTCAGCTCATCATTGGTATAGGTTCTAATAGACGGGTCAAGTGTCAAGACAGCCTGGGGCTCAGATTTGAACACAAATGGCTGGCTTTCAACCTTACTGAGATAGCCTTCTTCATTTTTCTTAGCCTCAGCTTCCTGCATCTCTCTCTCATAAGTCACAAGAGCTGCATCATACTTAGTTTTGGCAGTATCATAGGCAGCTTTTGCCTTCTTATATTCTTCTAAGAGCTTATCATAGTCAGCTTTCAGGCGGGCATTTTTTTCCTTAATGCTTGCATTTTCCTGCTCAATCACTGCGTTCTGCGCTGAAATAGAAGCAAGGTTTGCCCCATAGTCTTCTTTTAGTCTTTGATTTTCTGCTTCAATCCTTGCAAGATTTGCTTGGTAGGTCGCTAAGTCCGCCTGATAAGCAGCTAGTTTATTCTTGTTTTCTGTCTCAATCCGAGCAATCGCCTCCTGATAGGCAAGCAAGGCTTTCTCATATGCTTCTCGACTTTTCTGATTGCTTTCGGTGATTCGAGCCACATCCTGCTCATATTGAGCTAATTGATTTTTATAAAGCTCTTGTTTTTCCTGATTTTGCTGACGAATCTGGGCGTTTTCAGCTTGAATGGCAGCATTACGGGCTGTTACTTCTGCTTTTTCTGTCTCATAGGCAGTTTGCCGCTTCTTATTTTCAGCTTGGACACGCTCAAGTTCAGATTGATAGGTAGTCAAAGCTGCTTGATGATCTCTCGCTTTGGCATCATTGACCGCCTCGATTTCAGAGCGATTCTTTTGATAAGCAGCTAATTTGCTCTCATAGTCTTTCTCTGCTGCTTGATTTTTTTGACGAATCTCAGCCAATCGCTCTTGATAAGCAGCTAAATCAGCCTGATACTGCTCCTTTAAGGCCGCATTTTTCTTCTGAACAGCTAGATTTTGGGCCTCAATCTCTTTGTTCTGCTCCTGAATTTTGGCTAACGCTGTCTCATAAGATTGTTTTGCAGCTTGATTGTCTCTTTGAATGCGTTCTACTTCCTGCTGGTAAGCCGTCAATTCTGACTGATATTGCTGCTCTAGCTCAGCATTTTCTTTCTGAACCCTAGCAAACTCTTTCTCATAGTCAGCCATGGCTGCTTGATAAACAGCTTCTTTTTCTGCCTTAACCTGAGCCAATCTGGAAACCTCAGTTTCATACCGTTTGACTGCTTCCTGATAGGCCTTGTCAGCAGCCTGATTTCGTTCTGCCATGGCTGCATTTTCAGCTTGGGTAGCTTTGTTATGAGCTGAGACCTGAGCAAGCTTTGCTTCATAGCGACGCTTTGCTTCTGCATTCTTCTCCCGAGTAGCTTTCAACTCTGTAGCATAGCTCTCTATAGCAGTTTGGTAGGCTGTTTTCGCTTGAGCATTTTCCTGTAAAATCCGTGAACGCTCCTCTTGATAGGCGGCTAAAGCTGCTTGATAGGCGGCTTCTTTCTCTTGATTGATTTTTACTATACGGTTCAATTCTGCTTGATAAGCAGCCCGTTTCTGTTCATAGTCTGCATGAAGTTGAGTATTTTCAGCCTGAATGCGACTGGACTCTTGTTCATAGGAAGCCAGAGCCTTGTCATATTGGTCTTTCAAGGCTTGATTGGCAGACTCTTTCTGACTGAGTTCTTTCTCATAAGTCTTCAGTTGCTCTTGATAAGCTGCTGTGTTTTGGCGTATTTCCTTGACTTGAGTCGCATAATCCGCTAGGGCTGTCTCCCGTTTACTAGCAGCTTCTTCTGGATTTCTAGCTGTTCCTAAATCAACAGTCGGCTCCTGCTTTAGCTGAACTCCCGCTTTCTCGGCCTCTGCCACAGCTTGGTCCAAGTCCGCATGGGAAACCTCCAAGGGAAGCTTGTCTTGATTAACTGGATCTGACTGAGCAGGCGCAACAGTTGGCTGGGACGCTTCGGTTGTCGAAAGAGTAGCTTCAGAAAGGGCAGACTGTTCTGTTGCTGAAGATACCTTCTCCTCTGCTTGAACTGATCCGGCTGCTACCATCAAAGCCGCCCCCAAAACAGCTCCGCACAAGCCCTTAGAAAGGCAGCTCTTGCGGAAGCCATAGACTATTTTCTTTTCCATAATAAACTCCATTTCTCCTTTAAACAGTTTCCTGTTTATTTCACATACTATTCTATTTTATCAAAGCAAAGGCATATTAGCAATGTTTAAATACTCAAAATGATAAAGAAAAAGCCTGAGATAAGATAATATCTCAGACTTTCTAGTCATTTTAATCAAATCTATCAGATTGCAGTTCGAATTGCTTTTTCCACTGCTTCTTTCTCGCGATTCACCAGTTCAACACGAGCAGCGATTTCCTTGATTCCCATGCTGATGTTTCGGCTAATCGCCATATCGTCCAACTGAGGCTCAAAGAAGGCTTTGTACTCTGCCAATCTCTCTTCTGTCTTGAAGACCACTGCCGGGCTAATGACAAAGCTATCAAAGCTCATATCACCACCTAACGCTGCCTTGATCCAATCCCAATTCTCACGCGCCCAAGTCCATACTGCTTCTTGAGTAAAATCCCGGCTGAGGAAACGAGCATACCAAGCTGACAAATCCTGCGGTTTCACAGTAAATTTATCCTTCCAAGTCGCTAACAGTTCATCCAAGGTTTCCTTGTTCTTCGTATAAGAAAGGGCTGTAGAAAGGGCATTTTTGAAGCTTCCATCATTTGAAGCGACATAGAGTTCCAGATAAAGCTTAGTCACCTCCTTGCTTTCATGATGCTTGATTTGGTTGATCAATACCTGCAGGCGAATAGCAGCAGGGAGCTTTTCCAAATTATCACGATAGCGGTCAAAAATCTGACTAGCTTGAGCTTTAGCCGTTTCATCGTCAGCCTTAATCATATTGCCCACAATCAGCTGACGAACCATCTCATCCTCATCACTTTCGCCTTCCTGTTTTTCAAAACCAAGACGGTCGAAATTGCTTTGACTGAGAACTTTCAGCAAGGCTTTGTAATCTTCTTCTGTCTGACTGCCTTCATCCACAAAACAATTCAACCCTTCCAGTACTTGGGAAACAGCTGAAACTACCATATAAGAAGTTTCGTTCGCCAGCTTGCTGATAACTGGCAGCAGGTCCGCATAAGAAATCTTACCTGACTCTGCCAGAAGTCGGCGCTCCTGCACGATTTGCAGTTTACTGATATTGTCCAAAGAGCTGAGATTATTCAGAAGAGCATCCAGCAACTCACCCTGATAATCTGTAATATAGTGAGCAGTGTTTTCTGTATTGAGACGCAGGGCTCCTTCATTTTGCGCTGCTAAGGCTACATAATTAGGAATTTCCAGTCTTTCTGTCGTCAGAGTATCAGGAAGTCCTTGCCAGTTACTGTTAAGAGGCACTGGCCATAGACGACCTTTGTCTTCGTGCTCTCCAATGAAGAACTGCTTCTGGGTCAAAATCAAGCAGTCATTTTCGACCTTAGCAGTGACAACTGGATACCCCGGCTGCTCCAGCCAAGCATCCATAAAGGCTGCTACATCACGGCCAGAAGCTTGAGAAAGAGCGTCCCAAAGATCACGACCGATAGTATTGCCATATTGGTGCTTCTCAAAGTAGGCGCCTAGCCCCTTACGAAAAGCATCATCTCCCAGCCAACGACGCAGCATGTGCATGAGACGGCTACCCTTAGCATAAACAATCGCTCCATCAAAAAGAGTATTGATTTCATCTGGGTGCTTGACCTCTACATGGACCGACTGAACGCCATCAGTCGCGTCACGCTTGAGGGCATAAGGAGCTCCACTGGTCTGGAAATCTTCAAAAATCTTCCAGCTAGGCTCAATTGCATCAACTGAAACATACTCCATCATATTGGCAAAGCTTTCATTGAGCCAGAGGTCGTCCCACCACTTCATGGTCACTAGATTTCCAAACCATTGGTGGGCTAGTTCGTGCGCAACAACCAAAGCAACTGTCTGACGGCTCAGAGCTGTTGAATTTTCATCCACCAGCAGATAGATTTCCCGATAGGTTACCAAGCCCCAGTTTTCCATAGCCCCAGCAGAAAAGTCTGGCAGGGCCACATGGAGTGACTGAGGAATAGGGTACTTGACTCCGTAGTATTCTTCGTAAAATTCAATACAGCGAACCGCAATGTCCAAAGCAAACTCTAGATTGCTGGCTGGGTGGGCCTTGGTCGCATAGACTCCTACCAAGGTTCCATTCTTGGTTTTAGCAGTAATTCCTTGCATATCACCTGCAGCAAAAGCCAAGAGATAGGAAGACATACGTGGAGTCGTTTCAAACTTCCAAACGCCAGTCGCTTTGCGGTTTTCAACATCAATTTCTGGCATATTAGACAGAGCCAACTCACCCTCTGCTTGGTCAAATTTCAAAGCTAAATCAAAAGTTGCCTTAGCCTCTGGCTCATCTACACTCGGAAAGGCTTCGCGGGCAAAATGGCTCTCAAACTGCGTAGAAATAATCTCTTTTTTCACACCATCTACCGTGTAGTAAGATGGGTAAATCCCCGTCATATTGTCCGTAATTTGACCAGTATAAGTTATTGTCACAACTACAGGACCAGCTGCTTCCAGCTCAATATAAAGAGCTTCATTGTCCTTATCCAGAGCGAAAGGACGAGCTTGGCCAGCCACCTCTACAGCTTCAACTGTCAAATCTTTTTGATGTAGGGAAATCTTACTCGTCTTAGCTTCTCCAGTAATGGTCACCTTGCCTGAAAAAGACTTGTCGGCACGATTCAGATCCAAAAAGAGATCATAGTGCTCAGGAACAAAAGTTTCAATAAAATGTTTAACTGCTTGCATCAGCTTCTCCTCATCTAGCGAACAAAATGGCAAGATTACTCTGCTGCCCTTGTCCGTTTATAATCTGTTATTATTGTATCATATTTAAAAGATTTCGTTGCAGAATAAATGCAAACAAAAAGACAGGGGAATAACCTGTCCGTTTGGTTTATGATAATAGAAGAAAGGTTCCCATTCAAATAGCTAGGAAAACTATCACATTCCCCAGTTAGTGCCACATCATCCTTCCTCTTTACTTAGCTTAACATTGTAAATGATTTCAGCTTCTGGGGTTACTTTTCCATCCTTAACAACATCCTTTAACTGACCATCTTCTACTAATAATTCAATATTCAAATCAGTTCCCTTAGCCCTTGTAAGCTTTGCTTCGTCTGGCAAATGTTTTTCATTTGAAACATCAATCTCATTACCGTGTGAGTCCATTAATTCTATAACATCATTTCCTGCACCATCAAAATCAAGAAATATATGAGTAACTAAACCATAGCTATTAGGTGTGTAGTTCTCTATTGTTGTTCCTAATGTTGCTTTATTCCCATATTTATCATAAATCGTCGGACGTACATAGGCATTTAGCATAGAACCACCATTATCCCCTTCAATATAAATCGGAGAAAATTCAATCTTCTCAATACCTTTATAGTGTTCTTTGAAATAGGTTCCATATTGCTCTTCTAAGAGTCGAAAACCTCGCTGATAGAGCTTGGTTGTTTTGGGACCTAAGTTAGGTTTGATTACTTTGTTGTATATATAGATTCCGCCTGAAATTACAATGAATAGAATTGTTAAAACAATAATAAACTTCTTTTTCACTAATATACCTTCGTTATAACGCGTTTTTATAGTTCTTTTCTAATAAAATAGTATAATACCTTGGTATTGTCATATAAAATATTTTTCATTATTTTCGGCAAACTTCTATCCTCAACTACCTAAGAAAATAGTTGTCTTTGTCGCTTAGTTCACGCCACATCATCCTTCCTCTTTACTTAGCTTAACATTGTAAATGATTTCAGCTTCTGGGCTTCCTTTTTCATCCTTAACAACATCTTTTAGTTGACCGTCTTCTACTAACATTTGAATATTTATATCTATACTTTTTGCATCTCTTAGTTTTGCTTCTTTAGGTAGTTTCTTTGCATTCGAAACATCAATTCTCTCGTCATCTGAATCAAATAATTCAATTACCTCGTTACCATCCCAGTCAAAATCAACGATTAAGTCAGTAACAATACCAAAACTATTTGGGACATATTTTTTTATTTGTGTACCCAAAGTAGCTTGATTCCCATATTTATCATAAGTTGTCGGACGTACATAGGCGTTCAACATAGAAGAATCCTCATCTCCAGTCACATAAATTGGAGAAAATTCAATTTTTTCAATACCTGAATATTTTTCCTTAATATAAGTGCCAATTTGATCTTCTAAGAGTCGAAAACCTCGCTGATAGAGCTTAGTTGTTTTGGGACCTAAGTTAGGTTTGGTTACTTTGTTGTATATATAGATTCCGCCTGATACCAAAACAAGAATAAGAGCAAGTGTCGTAAAAATTTTTTTCTTCATCATTTTCTCCTAAATTATTCATTATGAAAATACATTACATTTTTTATATTCTTATAGTGTAACATAGTCGGACTCAAGTTCCAATGAAAAACAGGATACTTCAGTATAGTCATGATTATACAAAAAAGACACGACACAAATCGTATCTTTTATCATCACAACTCAATAATTTTACCTGTTTCAAAGTAAACAACCCATTCACAGATATTCTTGGCATAGTCGCCGATTCGTTCCAAGTAAGAGATAACTTGGAAATAATCACGGCCAGTCACAATCAGCTCTGGATTTTGTTTGATTTCCTCAGTAGCAAGATCGCGAATATCATCAAAGTATTGATTGATTTTCTCATCTAGAGCTGCTACTGCATAGGCTTGGTCTACATTTCCATTGAGGTAGACATTCAGTGTTTCTTCGACGAAATTCTTAACATCGCGCCCCATCTTGCTGATGGCATCTTCTACAGACTCGATGCGGACTTCTCCCTTCATCCGAACAGTAGCTTTGGCGATAGATACAGCGTGGTCGCCCATCCGTTCCAAATCACTGCTGGCTTTCAGCACGGTGATAACGGTTCGCAAATCCTGAGACACAGGTTGCTGCAGGGCGATGATTTCCAGAGATTTTTTCTCCAGTTTCACCTCGTATTCATTGACTTCAGCGTCGTCTTCAATGACCTGACGAGCCAGTTCACGGTCATGCGTGACAAAGGCACGAACCGTCCGGTTAATCTGCGATAGGACTTCGTTTCCCATCGCGTAGAATTGATTATGAAGTTTTTCTAAATCTTCTTCAAATTGTACTCTAAGCATAAAATTCCTTTCTCTTATCCGAATTTACCAGTAATGTAATCTTCGGTCTCTTTATGGGCTGGATTGAGGAACATCTTCTTGGTTTCATTAAATTCAATCAAGTCTCCACCAAGGAAGAAGCCTGTTTTTTCAGAAATCCGAGACGCCTGCTGCATGGAGCGAGTGACCAAAAGCATGGTATATTTGTCTTTTAGACTGTAGAGGGTTTCCTCGATTTTCCCAGCTGAGATTGGATCCAAGGCTGATGTCGGCTCGTCCAAGAGAATGATCTTAGGACTAGTAGCTAGCACGCGTGCCACACAAACCCGTTGCTGCTGACCACCGGAAAGACCGATAGCGGAATCATGCAGACGGTCCTTGACCTCGTCCCAGATAGAAGCACCAATAAGGGAGCGCTCTACTGCTTCGTCTAAAACTGCCTTGTCCTTAACACCATTAATCCGAAGTCCATAGACTACATTTTCATAAATAGTCATAGGGAAAGGATTGGGCTGCTGGAAGACCATTCCGATCTCCTTGCGAAGCTCTACCGTATCTGTCCTCGGACCATAGATATTGTGACTGTTATAAATGACCGTTCCTGTAGTTGTTACTTCTGGATTCAGGTCGCCCATTCGGTTGATGGCCTTAAGCAAGGTTGACTTACCTGAGCCTGACGGTCCAATCAAAGCCGTAATCTCATTTGGCATGAAATCAAGTGAAACACTATTAAGGGCTTTCTTTTTATTATAATAAACCGACAAGTCCTTGACTTGCAAAATAGGTTCTGTCATACGTTTTTCCTTCATTTTATTTTACATTCAACCAAAGACTAAGCTTGTTGAATCGTGATGAATACGGATAGCTGCTTAACCAAAGTGGCCTGAAACATAGTCATTAGTGGACTGAAGTTTGGCATTTTGGAAAATATTAGCCGTCTTATCGTACTCAATCAAGTCGCCCAGATAGAAGAATCCAGTGTAGTCACTAGCACGGGCAGCCTGCTGCATATTGTGGGTCACAATGATAATGGTATAGTTATTCTTAAGTTCGAACATGGTTTCTTCCAGCTGCATTGTCGCAATCGGATCCAAGGCTGACGCTGGCTCATCCATGAGCAGAATGTTTGGTTTGACTGAGATAGCACGGGCAATACAGAGCCGCTGCTGCTGACCCCCAGAGAGAGTCAGGGCAGACTTGTGCAAGTCATCTTTGACCTGATCCCAAAGAGCTGCTTGCTTAAGCGAGGTCTCCACAATCTCATCCAAAACCTTTCTATCTCTGACACCAGCCCGTTCATGAGCAAAGGTAATATTTCGATAGATGGACTTGGCAAAAGGATTTGGCCGTTGGAAAACCATGCCAATATGCTTACGCATTTCATAAACATTGATTTCAGAGCGGTTGACATCAATCCCCTCATAGAGGATCTCTCCAGTCACATTGGCAATATCAATGGTATCGTTCATGCGGTTGAGGCTGCGAAGATAGGTTGATTTACCAGAGCCTGACGGGCCAATCAAAGCAGTGATTTTATTTTTTTCAAACTGCATATCAATACCCTTGATGGATTCCTTTTTACCGTAGTAAACATGCAAATCCTTGGTCGACAGGGCTACCTTTTCTTCAGGAAAAGTAATGATATGTTTTTCATTCCAATTATATTCTGTCATTTCTTCTCCTTTAAGCAGAGGTTAATTTCTTATGCAGATAGCTGCCCAGTTTGCGGGCTCCCAGATTGAAAATCAAAATGAAGATCAGGAGAACTGCTGCTGAACCAGCAGAAACAGCTGTGCCATCAGGAATAGTTCCTTCACTGTTGACCTTCCAGATATGGACAGCCAAGGTTTCAGCCTGACGGAAGATAGAGATAGGACTAGTGACGCTGAAAATATTCCAGTTGGACCAGTCAAGAGCCGGAGCTGACTGACCTGCTGTATAAATCAAGGCCGCCGCTTCACCAAAGATACGACCAGAAGCCAGTACAATACCTGTCACAATACTAGGCAAAGCTTCTGGAATGACCACATGCAGGACCGTTTCCCAGCGAGAAATTCCCAGGGCCAAACCAGCTTCACGCTGGGTATGATGGACATGACGCAGGCTGTCTTCGACGTTCCGCGTCATCTGAGGCAGATTAAAGACAGTCAGGGCCAAGGCACCAGAAATGATTGAGAAACCATACTCAAACTGAACAACAAAAATCAAATAACCAAAGAGCCCAACTACTACCGAAGGCAAGGAAGACAGAATTTCAATACAGGTACGGACAAAGTTGGTCACTGGTCCTTTCTTAGCATACTCTGAAAGGTAAACCCCAGCCCCCATAGAAAGAGGAACAGAGATAATCAGAGTAATCACCAGCAGGAAGAAGGAATTATATAGCTGAATCCCAATACCACCGCCAGCTTGGTAAGAAGAGGATTTCCCTGTCAAGAAAGACCAGGAAACATGCGGCAAGCCTCTAACTAATATATAGAGGATAAGAGAGGCAAGGATGGCAACAATGATACTCGCTATTGTATAGAGAACACCAGTCGCCAATTTATCTAATTTCTTAGCGTGCATAGTTTTTCTTACCTCTTTCTTTTGTAATTAGTTTAATCACACTGTTAAAGGCTAAGCTCATCATCAAGAGCACCAGAGCCAGAGACCAGAGAACGTTATTATCCACTGTTCCCATAACGGTATTTCCGATTCCCATAGTCAGGACAGAGGTCAGTGTAGCTGCTGGTGTTGTCAGAGAAGTTGGAATCACCGCAGAGTTACCCACGACCATCTGGATAGCTAGAGCTTCACCAAAGGCACGCGCCATTCCAAAGACCACAGCTGTAAAAATACCTGAGCGAGCAGCCTTGAGTGTTACCCGCCAAATGGTCTGCCAGCGCGTAGCGCCCATAGCCAGACTAGCTTCACGGTAGTGACGTGGCACAGCACGCAGACTGTCCGTCGTCATAAAGGTTACTGTTGGCAAAATCATGACAAAGAGCACAAAAATACCAGACAAAATCCCAAAACCCGTACCGCCAAAGACTGTACGGACAAAAGGTACTACGATTTGCAGACCGATAAATCCATAAACAACAGACGGAATACCAACTAAAAGCTCAATCGCAGGTTGCAGTATCTTTGCTCCTTTTGGAGAAACCTCTGTCATAAAGACAGCTGCACCAATCGCAAAGGGAGTTGCTATCAGGGCTGACAGAATGGTAACGATAAAAGATCCTAAAATCATTGGCAGGGCACCGAATTCCTTACCAGAAGGATTCCAGACGCCACCAAAAAGAAAATCAAAAACATTAACGCCGTTGACAAAGAAAGTAGATAGACCTTTCTGAGCAACGAAGATTAGAATCATGGCCACAATCACCACAATCAGTGACAGACAGGCAAAAGTCAGATAGCGGCCAAACTTCTCCAAGCGAGAATTTTTAGAAGGCGATAACAACTTTTTGGTTAATTCCTCATTTTTCATTTTGAATCTCCTTCTATTGCTGTGACATTCCCATCAGCGTCCTTGCTGACTTTCATATCGTTGATTGAGATATAGCCCATGCTGGTAACAACGCCTTTTTGAACATCATCTGACAGCATGTATTCAAGAAACTCAGCTGCAAGACCAGTCGGCTTGCCCAGTGTATACATATGCTCATAAGACCAGAGCGACCAGTTATTGGTAGCAACATTTTCTGCTGTTGGTTCATAGTTATTGAGTTTCAAGGTTTTTACAGACTCGTCAACATAGGCAAAGGCCAGGTAAGAAATCGCACCAGGAGTTTGTGAAACGATATTTTTTACCATACCGTTGGAATCCTGCTCTTGACTCTGCACAGCTGATTTCCCATCCATGATGACACTGTCAAAGGTTGCACGGGACCCAGAGCTAGCCGCACGATTGATAATTGAAATCTCCAAGTCTTTACCGCCCAGCTCTTTCCAGTTGGTGATTTCACCAGTGAAAATTTTCTGCAGCTGCTCGGACGTTAGATTATCCACATCAACTTCTTTATTGACAATCACAGCAATACCGGCCACAGCGACCTTATGGTCCACCAAGTCAGACGCTTTGATCCCTTCCTTTTCTTCAGCGAAAACATCCGAGTTCCCGATTTCAACAGCTCCTGACTGCACTTGAGATAGACCTGTACCAGATCCCCCCCCTTGTACATTGACTGTTTTACCGATGTTGTTAGAGCCAAAGTCATCAGCTGCCGCTTCAACTAAAGGCTGCAAAGCAGTTGACCCTACTGCTGTCATAGATTCACCACGGTCAATCCATGATGAACAAGCTGATAAGGTGAGTCCTAAGCCCAGAGCTGTCAGCGCTAAAGCAAATTTTTTCAATTTGTTCAAAAGATTTCTCCTTTAATAAAATCAAGAGGATGGGAAGTATCTTTAGTATTTCTTACTTAGCAGAAAGAAGCTTTTTTCAATACATTCACATCTTCAACTATATCATATAATACCAGCTTTTCCTAATATTTTATCTAAATCTCAGGCCTTTTGGAAAATAATTTTTCAGGGTTTTTCCAGTGACTTTTGCAAAGCCCAGGCCGTTCCCGCCAAGGACTAGTTGGTACCAGCCGTTTGGCTGCGCTTCTGCCAGTTCAATCGTCTCGCCAGCCGCATATTTCTTGAAGTCCTGATTACTGATTTCAACTCGATTCAGAACTTCGCTGGGCTTCATAGCCAAGCCTAGGGCAAAGCTAGGCTCAAAGCGATTCTTCTTAAACGTTCCTAGATGCAAACCGTTACGGGCAATCTTTAGCTTGGACAGGTCTGGCAGGCCAGGAGGCAACAAATAAAGATTGTCCCCAAAGGTCTGCAGCTCTCCAGTCAAAACTATTTTTAAATGCTTGCTCTCAAAGTCCTGCCATAGCTTTCTTTGCTCGCTCGACAAACGATTCTTACCTGATTTAATCTTCTTGCTACAATTCTCACCAGTAAAGCGAAAGTGAGCTGCAAACTGACCTTCACCTTTGAAGCGATGCGGATACATCCGAGCTGTCTCAGGAAAGCCAATCCCTTCAGTCATCCCGTTTATCTTAGGAATATCAATCAGTTCAAGTGGAAATTCTTCCAGTAACCAAGCAACGACGTCTTCGTTTTCTTCAGGAGCCCAAGTACAGGTCGAATAAACCAGACGACCGTCCTTGGCAAGCATGCTCATAGCAGCTGTTAAAATCTCCCGCTGGAGCTGGGCGCACTGGGTTGGATAATCCAGAGTCCAATACTGGGTAGCATCCGGCTGCTTACGAAACATGCCCTCGCCTGAGCAAGGTGCATCTAAAACAATCAAATCGAAATAACCTTCAAAGACCTGAGCCAACCGCTCAGCTGATTCATTGGTAACAAGCACATTTCTAGCACCATAGCGCTCAATGTTCTCCACTAAGATTTTAGAGCGTTTACTGTTGATTTCATTGGAGACCAGCAGGCCCGTATTATCTAAAAAAGATAAAAGATGAGTTGACTTGCCACCTGGTGCAGCAGCTAGATCCAGGACCTTCATTCTCTTAGATGGCGCTGCTATCTGAGCCACCATCTGAGCTGCTGGCTCCTGCGAATAAACCAGACCAGTCACATGCTCAGCAGACTTGCCAGACACCTTGCCATAAAAGCCCCAGTCTGTCTGAGGAATGGCATCTGAGAAATTCTGCTGGCCTTCTTTCAGAGGATTGCTGCGAAAGGCCGAAATCGACTCCTCGTCAAAAGTCGCAAAAAAGTCCGCCGCTTCTGCGCCTAAAATCTGCTCATATTTTTCTTTAAAACCTTTAGGAAAGTCCATCTACTGCTTCCCCTTTTTTAAATAAGGCTTCAGAGCCGATAGTTTGCACTTAGGCGCCATCATGACAGGCTGCCGAGTCTGGAAATTTAGCCGACTGCCATCCAAGGTCTGGACGATAAAGCCTAGTTTCTTCGCCATAATCGAAGCCGCCGCATAATCCCAAGGCCAGTTGTAGGAGAAATAAGCTAGGAGACCGCCAGACAGCACCTTGCTAAAGCTAATCCCAGCACTGCCATAAACACGAACCCCTAAACACTCTCGAGCCAAGTCTGCCAACCCCCAATCATTGGCTTGCAGCATACCGGCATTGGAAGCCATGAGAAAATCTTGAAAAGGCCGGTCCTCAAAAGCAGGAAGTTTCCAGTCGTTACAATAGACATCAAAGTCTCCGCCACCATGATAGAGCAGGTCTCTGGTCACATCATAGATCAGCCCAAAACAACCAATACCCTCTTCAAAATAGGCAATCATAACGGCAAAATCAGCCTTCTGAGTGATAAAGTTGGTAGTCCCGTCGATTGGATCAATCACCCAGACATTGCCATCAGCAATATTATGTCGGAGTCCATTTTCCTCCGCTAAAATAGCATCTTGTGGATAGCGGGCTAGAATCTTAGCCACCAAATCATCCTGAACCTTCCGGTCCATCTGGGTGACCAAGTCAGTGGCACTGGTCTTTTGACTCACATCCAAATCATCATAGAGATGTTCCCTCAAAAAAGCACCAGCTTGGTAGATGATTTCTTTAGCAAAATGAAATTTATTTTCCAAGAGAAATGCTTCCTTTACCTTTACTTTTTGCCTCTTGAACAGCACGATAAAGCGAATAACCGCTGACGTTTTCGAACTCTCGTCCGATTCGCTTCTCTTGACCCTTGCTCGGAACAACTTGCTTGAAAGCCGCATAGGACTTCAAGAGCTTTTCCGCTCGGACTTTCTGTTCATAAGCTGCTTCTACATCATTAAAAAAAGAGAGCACCGAAGCAAGCTCTTCAGTGCTCCACGATAAATCTAGTGGGTAACTATAATTTTTGTTCATCTTTACTGAATATCTGCCCGCATGGTCGCAGATCTTAACTCTTCCTTACGATAACTACGAGGCAGGAAAGCACGAATTTCATCCTCGTTAAAGCCGATTTGCATCCGTTTGCCGTCTAAAATAATTGGGCGTCGCAAAAGACTGGGATTTTCCTCAATCAACTGAATCAAGGTTGAAATGGACAAATCCTCCACATCCAAATCTAATTTCTGAAAAATTTTTGAGCGAGTTGAAATAATGTCGTCTGTACCGTTCTCTGTCAGAGAAAGAATATGTTGCAATTCGGGAGCTGACAGAGGGCTCGTCATGATATTATGTTCCTGAAAGGGCACTTCATGATTTAGCAGCCAAGCACGTGCCTTACGGCAAGAAGTACAACTCGGCGATAAAAATAATGTAATCATGCGTTTCTCTTCTAATTCTGTATAATAACTACCTCTATTATACTAAATTTTATTTGGCTTGACTATATTTTTTTGAAAATTACTGCCGAATGTCATGAAAATATAAATTTTTCAACTATTTCGATAACGAGTCCAACTTCTAGCGATCCGTTCATCACTCTGCAGCTGAGCAATCAAGCTGTCAATACCATCAAACTTAACCATCTCGCGAATCTTATCCAGCCAGTAAATCCGAATGGTATCGCCATAGATATCCTGAGAAAAATCAAAGATATTGACCTCAAAACGGAGTTCATCACCGTCAAAAGTTACATTTTTCCCAACACTAGCCATACCACGATAGCGCTGACCATTGTGCTCAACATCCGCGACATAAACGCCATCTCCTGGAAGCAGGACTCGATCCAAGGGAGCTAGATTGGCTGTTGGATAACCAATCGTCCGTCCTCTGGCATTTCCATGAACCACAATACCGCGAGTAGACAGAGGATAGCCCAGCAGCTCTTGGGTTTTCAGCATATCACCGACAGCAATCGTCTCCCGAATCCGTGTGGAAGAAATCTTCCGATTATCCAGATTAACCGAAGGAACGATAACAATCTTACCGTTAAAATAATCTCTCAGCTCATGTGACTCTTTGCGGTCTGAGCCAAAATGATAGTCAAAGCCAGCTACCACGGCTTTGGCACGCAGACGAGATACATACTTCTCAAAAAAGTCCCGAGCTGTATTGCCCGCAAAATGGCTAGTAAAATCAATCAGGTAAAGATAGTCAACACCTAAACTTTCCAGCTGCGCCATCCGGTCTTCAGGACTAGCCAGATGCAGCATGAGTTCAGGCTGATAGCGGACAAAGGCCAGCTTAGGAGACTCTGGGAAGGTTAGTACTGCAATCTTGAGACCTTGCTCCGTTGCAATCTCTCTCGCTTTCTCAAAGAGTGCCTGATGCCCCTTATGCAGTCCATCGAAATAGCCTAGAACAAGGACCGTATCTTCTGTATGATCAATCCCTTTTTCATCTATAATTCTCTTGGTTATCATCATTCCTCTATTTTACTACGCATTTGCTATTTTTACAATATCCGTTCCGTGCTAAACTGCAAAATATTCAAAAAGATTTGACTGCTCTAGTCAGCGCGTTTGTCAAAATCGAAAAAAAGCAAAACAAAAGGACAGCAGTTGTGCAGTTGCTGTCCTTTTGTGAGGTTTAATGAAATTATTATAACATGCAAGCGCACATTTCATATTACAAAAGAGTAACAATCTTTTGACAATTCTACTGCGGATATTAAAGGAAGACCTTGCGGGGCTTGTAGGCTGCTTCCCGCTTTTCCAAAATGGCTACTAACTTCTCCTTATAAAAGCCAGCTAGCTCCGCTTCTTCTGACATCAAGCTGATAAAACGGCCGTTCCTCACATCCTCAACCTGCTCGTCTGAGAGCTCAACTTTCAGTAGATCTCCGATTCCTAACTCGAGTGGTTGGAGGAAGGAAAAATCATCTACTGCTACTCGCTCTGCTATTTCATCCAGAGTCAAGGCATCATCTAAACTCATACCTGCTGAGGAAGTCCGTGTCAGCTGGGACATGTGACTGGCAAAGCCAAGCTTAGCTCCCAAATCAACAGACAGGGTTCGGACATAGGTCCCCTTGCTGCACTTGACTCGAAAACGAAAGCGGGCTTGCTCATCTTCATAGGAAATCGGACTGGTGCGTTCAAAGCTATAAATAGTCACCTGCCGCTCTGGCCTCTCCACTTCTTGACCCGCTCTTGCATACTCATAAAGCTTGCGCCCATTGACCTTGACTGCAGAGTACATGGGCGGAATCTGGCGAATCTCACCAGTCATGGACTCCATCGCTTCATCAATGAGAGCTTCTTCTAAAAGCTCTGTCACCGGTGTCCGCTCTAGGAGGTCTCCACTGGCATCCTCTGTCGTTGTTGAGCAGCCCAGGGTAATCTCCCCTTCATAGACCTTGCCTTCCTCCTGCATAAACTCGACCAAACGTGTCGACTTGCCCACAGCAATCGGAAGCACCCCGACCACATCTGGATCCAAGGTTCCCCCATGACCGATTTTCTTGGTTTTTAAAATTTTGCGCAGCTTAAATACCGCATCGTGCGAGGTCATGCCCGCTTCTTTTCTTAGGTTGATAATTCCGTTCATTAATTAACTTTCTAAAAATATTAAAACTCTCTTTTGGAAATCCTTGTCTGCTCTTGCATCATATTCTTGACAGGTCTGAGTCTGAATTAACAGTCACTTTTTGTTCTTGATTTTCTCCAAAAATTTCATCAGTTTATATGGATGTTAATGATTGACTTCAAAAACTTAACGAAACCGTCACACTTCTATCCGACTTTCAAAAATCTGATAAAGCTGTTCAAGGCGGTAGTCCTCAGTAGTCACCATTTCTTCCTCCGATAGGAGAACATTTTCCAATATTGGAAAAAAACCTTGAGCAAGTTCCCGACTGTTCAGCCAATCTGTCATCTGCTGGTTAAAGGCAGGATTGTCCGAAAAAATATAGTCAAAGTGGGCATAATCCTTGGTGTAATAGTAGTAAATCTCCTCCAGAGCAAGTAGTGCCTTGATGGGATCAGCTTCCTCCAGCCAAAGACTCCTATCTAGCAGATGGCTGGTTTCAAGGCCAGCCAGATCAAACATAACCAGATAGACCGCCACACCATCAGCTTGACTGGGGCTAAAGTTAATTGTATCAAGGATAAACTGACGTGAGAAGCGCCGCATAAAATCTAACTCCTGTGGCTTCCAACTGTCACTTTCAAAGTGACACAGATCCAGATTAAGAGAATCATCGACTCTGATTTCAATGTAGTGAGCAATCATCTCTAAAATCCGAGGAAGAAAATGCCTGATTTGGTAGTCGTCATCACTCTTATTAACCACCGCGTTGAGGTATTCATAGATTAACACCTCACTCAGTTCCCTGACAGGAATGGTTTGCAAAGCTCTGAGATTCTCCTCGGAGATGCAGACGGGGCAGGTACAAAGGGTCAGAGGAAAGTGTAAATCGCAATTAAACAGGGTGTAGGCCTCTTCTAAAAGGGCTTGCATAGCAGGGCTGAGGTCGGGCTCCTTCGGTATTTCTGGTCTAGTCTTAGCTTTTTTCTTTCCCATGCTCATCCTCCTCTACATTAGCTAAGCTAGTCTTGCGAAAGCCTTGGTTTTGGTAAAAAGCATGCGCAGCCAACCTTTCATCAGTAACGACGTTGTTTAAGGCTAAAGCTTTGGCGCCGTCTTGACTAGCTATCTTCTTGGCCTTGTCCATCAGAGCTGTCGCAATTCCTTGCCGCCTGGCATTTCGACTGACTGCCAGAGCTAAATTTCGATAGTAGAAACCTGTAGCCTCGAAAAAGTAAAGTTTAGCATAGCCGATAAAGCCAAGAATCTGAGATTCTTTCTCAGCAACTAAAAAACCGTAAGCTGGATTAACAAGAATATCCCTGAGTCTGCTTTGCAATTCATCTTTTTCTGCTGAATAGCCCAATACTTTATACAGGGGTGGCAGAACTTCTGCGTCTTCTTTCTCATATTCTTGAACAGTCAATTGAGCTATCATTTTTCTATTTTTCTTTCAAAATACTGTTTATAAATAGCTACTGCTATCTGACGTCTTTTCTTAATAACTAAGTCAGTCACCTCTTCATCGTCCATAAATCCAATCACTGAAAAAACTAACAAACCTAGTCCAAGATAAGGTAAATTTTTAACAGATAAGGGCATCCCTTGAAAAAAGACTAAATAGCAAAGTAGTAAAAAATAAACTACATTAGCTAACAGTACTTGTTTGCCACGTTCAATCCAAATTTCTTTACGTAATTCCGAAGAAGCAGCCTGCCATTGCTGATAAAAAGTTTCCTTCCCTTCTTGTGGCAGTCTTTCTATAATTCGATCAATCTCAGCAAATTTGGTTGATTGTATCCAACGGGTTGTTAAGTCCATTTTTCTCATTCCTTCAAAGCTTCAAACTTAGCTTTCATGGTAGGATTTTTGCGTGTCAGTTTTTTGACAGAGACATCGTCCAGTTTGTTATTAGCCAAGCGCAGCTGGTTTTCAGAGGTTGTCAGGAACTTCTTGATTTCTTCCATCCGGCGGATGGCCTTATCAATCTCTTCGATGGCCTTGCCAAAGTTGGTCGAAGCAGACTGATAGTTCTTGGCGAAAGCTACTTTAAAGGCATCCAAATCTTCCTCAAAATGCGTAATATCAATATTCTGCTCCCGCACCAAGGCCAGTTCCTGCTTATACTGGAGTGAGTTAAGCGCAGCATTGCGCAAAAGGGTAATCATAGGCAAGAAGAACTGAGGGCGGATAACATACATCTTCTCATAGGCATAGGACACATCGACAATACCTGAATTGTAGAGTTCGCTATCAGCTTCAAGAAGTGTCACCAGAATAGCATACTCACAGCCTTTCTCCCGCCGATCCTTATCCAACTCTTTGAAGAAATGCTCGTTTTTCTTCTTGGTCGCAGTCTCATCACCTTCATTTTTCATCTCAAACATGATGGAGAGGATTTCTACACCATTTTCATCCACCTCACGGTAAATGTAGTCACCCTTGCTGCCGGTTCTGGCATCATTGTCCTTGCCAAACTCCGCTCGTGGGAACATCCCCATACGGTTCTTGTTAAACTCGTACTCGCAGTGCTGTTCCAAACTCTCACCAATCATCTTAGTGGACTGCTTGGCTTTAAAATCCTTGTAGAACTCTATTGTCTCATCTTTCTGCCGCAGCTCTACCTCATAGCGCTCTTTAAGCGAGGTCTGAGCCAGCGCTGCTTCCTTTTCTTGCAAAACTAGCTGATTCTTAACCTCGTCTCGCTCTTTTTCCAGCGCAGATAAGGTCTTTTGCAGTTGATTTTCATGCTCCAAGCGCAGAGTAGTCAACTGACTTTCCAATTGCTGAACTTCTTTTTCCTTCTCCTGCAATTGAAGACTAGCTGCTTGCTCTGCCTCTTTCTTAGCCAACTCCTGCTGGGTCTCAAACTGAGCAATTTGACTTTGAAGATTGTTAATTTCCTGCTCTTTCTGCGATAGCAGAGCTTGTTGGGCATTCTGGGATTTTTGATCTGCTAAAGCCAGTTCCTGCTCAATCCGAGCATGAATTTCCTTGTCAAACTCTGCAGTCCGAACCTGCGACAAAAGCTCACTGTACTGGCTCTCATTAACAGTAAAAACCTCACCGCAGTTGGGGCATTTGATTTCGTTCATGGGTTACCTCTTAATCTAAAATTAAAATCTTTATTCCTTTTCTTTTCCAAGTTGATAGATTATATCGCTATCATTTATTATTTGTAACTCTCTTTTTCATCATTCTCCCAAATTCACTAATCTACTTCTCACGACTATCAACTATTATACCATTCCTGCCAATAAATGAAAAACAGCAAGCCAATGGCTTGCTCGATTTTCACGGAATTAAAATGCTATGTCCATGATCCTCTGGGAGGTAATAAGATATGTCCCCTGCGCTGCTTCCTAGTCTACTCTTACTAAAAATGGAATATAGCTTTGAATCATTCTCAGAATCAATGACAAAACGTCCATTGTCAAAACTTATAGATGCAGACGCTGAAGAATCTTGGAAGATAGATTGTTCACTCTGAGAACGAACCACTCCTTTTATGGTTGCAACTTCTTCAGGATATTTTTCAAAGGATATATCGAAACTAAGTTCTCTTGAAGAAGATGGAAAATAGGACTGATGTTCACTCAGACGAATACTTTGAATCTTTCCCAATGATTGTTCGAGTTCTGGAAGTTCCCTATATAGTTCTGACTGAATCGCTGATTTGAAATTTTCCTGATGTACTTGCAGCCATTCATTAAAGAAACGGGTCGCCCTTTCTTTTTGAACTCGATACACGATATTCTCTCCTGAGTCAGCAAGAGCATTCAAAAAATTATACAAGGCTTCCTTTGCCTCATCCTGCTCTCGCTTCCAATCCCAAGAAGAGTCTTCCGATATTTCAATCTCGCCCATATACCAGGTACTCATATCCTGACTTTTGTCTTTATAAGGGTTAGGATGGATAAAAGTAAAGGGTGCAATGCCAGCATCTGGAAAAGATAATTCAGCTCTTAATGATTGTTCTTTATTATCATTGACATAGGCTGAAAAATAGATATGATAATTCCCACTCACGTCACCGCCATTGTCATACTCTCCGCTAGCAGAACCTGGCAAAAGTGTCACAGATTTTATGTGTTTCTTTTCGAAATCCAAGTTTTCAATTATCTCTTTTTTAATAGAATCTTGATGTTCAAGAATAAACTTACCATCGTTACTATATTGAGGCTTAGTCAAAAATGGTAGATTTATAATAAGAATCGGAAGGGCAATAACAATGAAAAGAATAAAAATCCACTTTTTCGATTTAAACATAGGTCCCCCTCTTATTTTGATTAGCAAAGATAGTTTTATTATACCATTCTTTTCTCAGATGAAAAACAGCAAGCCAAGTGACTTGCTGTTTCAGGTTATCACTCCCCCATCTCAATCCGCCAGCTGGCGGCTGTTTTTCTTTCTTGGATAAATTTACTGTAAATGCCTTGTTTAGCTAGTAAGTCTTGGTGTTTGCCTTGTTCGGCAATGCGGCCTTGATCCAGCACCAAAATCTGATCTGCATGCTCAACTGTCTTGAGTCGGTGGGCAATCATGATAATGGTCTTATCGCTAGTCAGAGCCTGAATAGCCTGCATGAGAGCTTCTTCGTTTTCTGGATCAACATTGGCTGTTGCTTCATCCAGAATGATAATAGGCGCATCCTTGATAATAGCCCGTGCAATGGAAATACGCTGGCGCTCACCTCCAGAAAGACTGGCACCTCCTTCACCGATCTTGGTATCATAGCCATCAGGCAGTGAGAGGATAAAGTCATGACAGGCAGCTTTCTTGGCAGCTTCTATCACTTCTTCCTGACTGGCCTCCGGCTTGCCAAAACGAATGTTATTGGCAATGGTATCCTCAAAGAGATAGACGCTTTGGAAGACAAAGCTGAAATTACGAATCAGACTGTCATAGCTGTAATCCCTGACATCATGCCCGTCCAAACTGATACTTCCTTGGTCCACATCCCAGAAGCGGGCGATGAGGTTGCAGAGAGTTGTTTTGCCAGAGCCAGAAGGTCCGACCAGAGCAGTTGTTGTTTTTTCGGGAATGGTGAGGGAAACCCGGTCAATAATTTTCTTATTTCCATAAGAGAAGCTAACGTCTCTCAGCTCAATCCGGCTGCTTTTTGGTTCAATATCCTGACCACTGATGTCCATCGGCTGGATAGCTAAGACTTGATTGACCATATCAACCGACAGATCAACAATGCGCAGGAGAGAAGAGAAAGAGCCAACGCCGTCTAGATTTTCATAAATCATAAAACCACTGACAATCATCATAATGGTTACCAGCAGCTCCATACTGCCATTGAGATAAAAGTAGATAGAGAAAAGCCCCATAAAGAGACCGGTCAGC
Source organism: Streptococcus sanguinis (assembly GCF_050220005.1). GTDB lineage: Bacteria > Bacillota > Bacilli > Lactobacillales > Streptococcaceae > Streptococcus > Streptococcus sanguinis_Z. The sequence goes on along the minus strand of NZ_CP071413.1, from coordinate 949,147 downwards.
TTGGTCACCATGCCCTGGAGGGCAATGTAAGGTGAGGTCACAAGTGTCATTTTGGTATCTAGCTGACTCTTGCCTTCAATAGCCTTGGACAGCTTCTTGGCAGAACGGTTGACCAGATTGTAGTTCTTAACTTCAGCAATCCCTTGGCTGTACTCCAAAACAACGGCTACTAGGTCCATATCCGCCTGATACTTGTCATCAGAAATCTTGCCAACTTGCCAACGCATGAGGGTATTGGGCAGGAGAAAGAGGACGAGACCCACCAAGAGAACCAGACCAACCCGCCAATCATAGAGAAAAACCAAAATAGTGATGAGACCAGTCGTCAGAAATCCCTGAACTGTCATCATAACCACTCGCGTAGCTACATCAGACAACCCTTCCAGCGTATTGGTCGTAACACTGGTAATCTTGCCCAAGCTATTTTGATTAAAGTAACCCATAGGCAGATAGCGCATGTGCTCAGCAATTTCAATCCGCTTCTGAGCACAGGTATGATAGCCCGCTTCCGTCTGAAGCATGGTGATTTTCAGGGTAATCCAGACGTTTAGCACAGTGGATACCAGCATGATGCCCAGAGCCAGCCAGAAGGTCTGCATAGAGAGATTCTTCTCAATCAGTCCCATAACGACTAGGCCGATTGCTGGAATACGCAGAGCGATGATAAAGGACTTGATGATGCCCAGATAAATGGATTGATAAAATTTCCTACGGTCCTCTGGCGTACAGAAATCAAAGAATTTCTTCAGTATATTAAGCATGAGTCAGCCCTCCTTCCATCTCATCACTATCCCTAGTAGCTATATGGGCTTGCCACATGGAAGCATAAAGCGGACTTGCTGTCAGCAACTCTTCATGCCGGCCTCTAGCTTCAATCCGACCGTCATTGACCAAGACTATCTGGTCTGCACTCATAATCGTAGACAGCCTGTGGGCAATGACAATCAAGGTCCGTCCCTCAATCAGACGAGCTAGACTGGACTGAATCCGCGCTTCATTTTCCGGATCTGTATAAGCAGTCGCTTCATCCAAGATAAGAATCGGCGCATCCTTAAGCATGGCACGGGCGATGGCAATCCGCTGGCGCTCACCACCAGATAGATGCCCGCCGCCAGATCCGACCTGCGTCTCAAAGCCGTTTTCTAAGTTCATGATAAAGTCATAACAGCCACAGCGACGGGCAATTTCGATGACCTCTTCATCAGAAGCTGCTGGATTTCCCATCCGGATATTTTCCATAATAGTCTCATCAAAGAGATAGTTATCCTGGGTCACGCAAGCAATCTGCTGACTGTAATAGTCTAGCGGAAGCTGACAAATGTCCAAGCCACCATAGGTAATCTGACCAGAAGTGACATCCCAGAAAGAAGCTAGAAGCTTGGCAATTGTAGATTTACCCGAGCCTGATGGCCCAACTAAAGCGTTGATACTGCCAGCCTTAATATCTAGCGAAATACAGTGCAGTACTTCCTCTTCATCTGTATAGCCAAAGCTGACATCCGTCATGACCAGATCCCTTCCTTTTGGAAGTTCTCGCAGCTCCTGAGGCCTTTTCAAATCAGGCCTTTCCAAAATATCAATGACTTGGCCAAAAATAGTCCCGATTTTCCGTAAATCGTCCATGTAACTAGCCACTAAAATCAGAGGAGTCAGAAGACTGAGCGAAAGAATAATCATCAGAATAAAATTGCCAGCAGTCAAACTACCTTGCAGATAAAAATAACAGCCAGCCGGCAGCAGAAAAAGCAAGCCTGATGGCAGAAAAGCAGTCACAATGCCCATCTCCAGATTGAATTTGCGCATCCACTCAATAAAGCAGTCTGCTCCTTCTCTAGCAGCCGTGACAAACTTATCGTAAGAAAATTTTTCCTTGCCAAAAACCTTGATAACCTCAATCCCATTGATGTATTCCACCGCTGTATCATTGAGCTTTTTGGTCTTGAGCAGAGTATTTTGATAGTCTGCTTCGCTATTGGCAACCATCCGCATATAGGCCAGCGCCACGATGGGAATAGTCAGGAGAGACAGCAAGGTTAGCCGCCAATCAATAACCAGCATAGCAATGAGAACAATAATCGGACCAAAAATCCCAGCGGTAAACTCTGGAATCAGGTGAGCCAAGGTCGTTTCGGTCGCATCTACCCGCTCAACGATAATGTTTTTATAACTCCCTGATGACTGACTAAGCACTGTGCCTAGAGGCAGCCTAGCTAGCTTGTCTGTCAGGCGACGCCGCATTTCCGCTAGAATCTTAAAAGTAGCCGTATGCGACAGCATGGTGGAAATACCGTGAAATCCCCAGTAGCCAATCCAGGCCAGACCTGCCCACGCTGACTGCTGCAGGTAAAAATCCCAGTTTTTATTGCCAGCCAAGAGCTGATTAATCATTCCACCAATAAAGAAATAAGGCAGAAATCCTGAAATCACAGAGGCAAAGGCAAAGATCAGACTGAGCACAAAATATATCTCAAAATATATCTTATGAAGGGAAACAAAGTCCCAGATCCAAGCAAGGACAGATTTTTTCTTCATAGAATTTCCTTCTTTCTATCAAAAACCTAGCAAACCTCCCCAGTCAAACAAGTCCATGATGGAATGGCAAAATTCCAGCGCCTGCTCTTGGGGCCAGTCTTGAGCCAAGGGCTCAAATACAGCAGTGTAATAAGCTGTCATGCACGATCGCAGAAACTCGTGTTTGACCAAATGATTGATCTTACCCTCTTTGTATGCCAGCTCCAAATAGCGATAAGTCTCATCTGCAGCCAAATGAGGCAGACGCATCCTGAAGTCCGCTTGCGAAGAACCATGAGATTTAAAGAGCAAGAGCTGCATAATATCCTTATGCTCATAGAGAATCCGCATCAGGGACTGGAGATCCTCTAAGCGATGGGCCCACATGTCAGACAGGTGTCCCTCTTCTAGGAAAGCATAGTCACGTCGCTTCTGCTCTTGTCCATACTGGTCTAAGGCTGTCAGAGTAGGCTCAAGCAGGGCAGCAAAGAGACTGTTCTTACCCTCATAGCGCTTATAAAGAGCCCCAGTCGTCAAGCCAGCAGCGCGACAAATTCTCCGCAGTGAAGCATCCTGATAGCCATAAGCCAAAAACTCACTCCTCGCGCTTTCCAAGATTTTTTCGTTTAACTCATCTGTTTCTTTTTTCATGCTTTCAATTTGATAACACTGTTATCACCTTTCTTCCTTTATTATAAATTCTGATAATTTAACTGTCAAGGAAAAACAAAAGAGACCGAGAAATATTTTCATCGGTCTAGTTCTATTCCTTTTTTTCTTGTAAACATGACAAAAGGAGCTTATTAACAAACTCCTATAGAATTTTACTTTTTATTGGGTGCATAAATCATGCCAGTACAGTCGAAATCTTCCTGTCGGCGAAAGCCGAGCTCTCGATAAAAAGCTAGATTTTTATCTGACTGCTCCGTTGCCAACTGGATTTGGTAAACATCCTTAAAACTTTCCAACGTCTGCTGAAGAAGGCTCCGACCAATCCCCTGACGCTGGTAGAGTGGATACACCAGCAAATCCTGAATAAAGACAATGGTAAGCCCATCTCCGACCACTCGGATCAAACCAACCAACTTGTCTTCGTCATAGGCCGCCATCACAAACAAGGACTGATGGAAGGCCTGCTCTAACTGCTGAGGACGATTAGTGTAATTGCTCCAACCAACCGAAGCGTAGAGGTCTAGCACTGCCGCAAAATCTAGCTGAGGATTTATTTTATAATGAATCATGGCTATCTCCTTGTTTTTTCTCTGTTTGATTGCCTAAAGCTTCTAACGCTTTATCGAACTTGAGTCAGCACTCCGTCTTGCATCTCATAAACCTTGTCAACCTCGTCCAGCAAGCGGGTATCATGAGTAATCATGACCACGCTCTTATGGAATTTTTGGGTCACCTCTTTGAGCAGATGGACCACTCGCTTGGCCCGCTCTGTATCCAGACTAGCTGTCGGCTCATCAGCCAAGATAATATCAGGGCTGTTGTAAAGCGCTCTGGCGATAGCAGCTCGCTGCCTTTCCCCGCCAGACAATTCTTTCGGATACTGCTTGAGAGTTCCTTTAAGATCTAGCAGCTCAATCAGACTGTCTAGATCTGTTCTCTCCTTTTTAGATAAGCGGTCAATCAGCTGGAACTGGTCTTCGATTTTCAAAAAAGGAATGAGATTGGAAGCCTGCAAAATAAAGCCGAAATCATTGAAACGCAGGGCTGCCCGTTCCTTTTCCTTGAGCTGGGAGGTATCTTTCCCATGCAGGAGAATCTGTCCTTTTGAGGGAGTTTGCAAATGCCCCAGCAAGGTCAGAAAGGTTGTTTTACCCGAGCCTGACGGCCCAATAATAGCTACAAACTGCCCCGCTTCCAGTTGGAAATCAGTTGGTTTCAGGGCTTGAACCAGCGTATGCCCCTGACCATATTCTTTTGTAACCCCTTTTAGTTCTATGATTGACATTTACTCACCTCCAATCGCTGTGATAGGGTCAATTTTCAGAACCCGGTGAATGGACAAGAGCCCGCCAGCCAGTGACATGAAAACAATGAGGATAATTAAACCAGCATAAGCTCGCCAGTCACTGTAAAAAGGCATAGAAGCCGGCAAGACTAGCTGGGTTCCCAAGAGAGCCAAGACAGCTAAGCTGATTCCCAAAGTAGACAGGATGAAAATCTGCCAAAAAATAGAAGCAATAATCTTCCCACTGGCAATTCCTTGGGCGCGCATAATACCGTAAAGATGCGTCTTTTGGATGGTAATAATATACATGAAAATTCCCAATACCAAAAATGTAATCAGAACCATGGCCCCAATCATAAAGGAAAAAGTCAGTACCTGAGGCTGATAGCCAGGGATATTTTCTATAAAATCATTCATAGAGAGTTGACTAAGTCCAGCTTCTTCAATCTTCTGACCATCCTTGACCACAAGTGCACTGATATTCTTAACCTGACTAGAGCCGTACTTTAATTCCCTGAAATCATCTAGATCCATAAAAATTACAGGTTGCGTAAAGAAGCTATTATCCTCTGTGAAACCAACAACCTGATAGAGGCGCTCACTTCCATTAAGCTGAAGCTGGTCGCCTAGTTTCACACCTTTTTGCTGCAAACGCTTATCCGCAATAACTTCATAAGCATTCTCAGCAGGACGTCCCTCAATAATGTCAGGCGCTAGAAAACTATCCCAAGAGAGACCAAAAACCTGAGCATTGAGTTTATCAGTCCCATCTTCATAATTGGCCACTGCTGATGTTTGTCCCAAAGCAGCGATTGAGTCCCCTTGAAGCAGACGACTGTACTCCTCTTCCTTGAGAGTCGAAGCTATTAGATTCTTATTGGCGTACTCTGACAAGACGATCGACTCAGCCTGCCATTGGTCCAAAGCCAAGCGATTGAGCCTAGCCAAACCGACGGAAAGGCTAGATAAAAAGAAAACCATATAGGTAATGAGAAAGACCACAGCAACCACTAAACGATAGCGTCCGCGACTGTAGACAATCTCTTTAAAAGCTAAAAACAAAGCTGTCCTCCTTTGAGATATTCTAGTCCATTATATCATAAAGAAGCAAACTGGATAAACTATCCTGTCAATCTCCCTCCATATGCTCTCTGACAAAGCCTGCCAGACCAACAGCAGTCACCCTAGCATGAAAATCACTCATTTGCTGAGCCTTATAGCGAGGATGAGCGAGCCAGTAAGTCAGGGTTCCCATAAAGGACGCGGCTTGATGATTCAGGAGCAAATCCGCTTCTACCTTATCTAAATGGGGATCAGCCAAGGAAATACTCTGCGAGAAAATCTCCCTCAAAGCTTCCTGCAATCGCAGTAAACTAGTTGGACTGCCATTTGGCCCCAAAAGAATGGCTAAGTCTTCCAAGTAAGGCTCAAAAAAATGAAAAAGATTTTGTTTCTCATGGATAAAGTCTTTCACTTTAAAATTCTTTTCTAACTTGAACAAGCAGGCAGATTCTAGAGCCTCTTGATAATAGGACTTCAAATCATCTAGCAAGCGGTCTTCTATCTTCTCCAGCAGATCATATTTATCCAAATAATGCCGATAAAAGGTACTACGATTCACCTCTGCCAAGTCAATCAGCTGACGAATACTGATAGTCTCAAAAGTCTGCTCTTTCATCAGCTGCAGCAAGCTATCCTCTATCTGCTTTTCTGTCTTTTTTCTTTTTTTCTCATACATGCTATTCACCTCAAAATGCAACAGTCTACCTAAAATTGATGCTTGCCTACCATCCAGCTCCCACTATATAATAAATATAAGCAGAAGACAAGAACAAGAGGATTAAAAAATGAAGATTATGATCAATCAAAAGGAAGTCGGTCAAGAAAGAATTGAGCAATGGCGGAAGAAGAGAATCCATAAAGCAGCTAAGATACTTAATCTACAGCTACCTAATACTGACAACACGGAGATTTTAGACCAAGCCCTACTGGAAGCAAAAATGAAGCTGACATACGAAGAGCTAATCCAGCAAATCGGAACCAAACTCAAATGGAGCCAATATTTGATGAAATGGGCGGCCAAATGGTCCAAGAAACCACGAAAAAGAGCTGTTGTAACGATTTTTGCAAGTGGACTGACTGCCGCTTCTTTCAGTATAATGCTAGAAAAGTTGATATTAGAAAAGACAAATGTTCATAAACGAGTCAATCTTGGTGCCTGTCCAGACCATTATGCCTTGCAGCCGTACGGGGACAAACTTGAAGTCATTGAGACTGCAGGAAATAGCCCGCTACCGACACAGTTTTTTCTTGACCTTGGTGGTGAAGCTGAGATAGAGGAGCCTCGTGATGCGTCTTATCCCTTCCAATCTGTCGGTGCCGCCAGTCTAGCGAATGGCTGCAATATCGGTGGTATTCGCCATCAGTTTCGCGACATAGAAAAAGGCTTGGAAGCCCGATTCTGCGTTGAATTCCCTAGCCTTTGTCCAGACAGCCTTATCAAAGAACACCAGCTCCACCTGTCTGCCGAATGGTCAAGATGGATAACTTGGTGCAAAGAGAATAAAGAATGAATTTCCTTTCCTAAAAAATACCTACCAAGCCATGCAAAAACAGCCTACTGCCATCTTAAAGAGACCGCAGCAAGGCTGTTTTCTTCTTTACCTAATCAAAGACAATCATGGACTTAATAGTCTTGCGTTCATCCATATCTTTATAAGCTTGATCGATATCTTCCAGTTTGTAGCTTGAAGTAAAGACCTTGCCCGGATTAATATAGCCGTCAAGAACTGCCTTGAGCAAGATTTGCTTGTCGTAAGTCGTGACAGAGGCTGCTCCGCCTGCCACTGTAATATTTTGAGCAAAGGTAGAACCAAGTGCTCGGTTATTATAGTGTGGCACACCGACAAAGCCTAAGCGGCCGCCGTTGTGAAGAACTCCCAGAGCTTGATCAACAGCTGCTTCTGTTCCAACACATTCCAGAGCTGCATCTGCACCACCACCAAGGATTTCACGGACCTTGGCAATTCCGTCTTCGCCACGTTCTGCAACAACAGCTGTCGCACCGGATTCCAAGGCCATCTTTTGTCGATCTTCGTGACGGCTCATAAGAACGATTTGGGAAGCACCACGCATTTTAGCAGCGATAACAGCGCATTGTCCCACAGCCCCATCACCAATCACGACCACTTTATCACCAAGCTTGACGTCTGCCACTCGCGCAGCATGGTAGCCAGTTGGCATGACATCAGCCAGTGTCAAGAATGATTTGAGCATTCCTTCTGTATAATCAGAAGGCTGACCCGGAATTTTGATAAGTGCCCAGTTAGCAAATTCGAAGCGCATATATTCAGCTTGCACCCCATTTGACCAGTTATTCCCAATATGAGAATCACAAGTGCCATCAAATCCTGCCCGACAGGCATCACATTGCCCGCATCCATGAGTAAATGGAGTAATAACAAAATCGCCAGGTTTAACAGTCGTTACTGCATCCCCAATTTCTTCGACAATTCCAATCGCTTCATGCCCACTATTTTGATGGCCTGCTTCAATATCTGGACTGCGGTAGCGCCATAAGTCAGATCCACAGACACAGGTCCGAACAATCCGAATAATGGCATCATCTTCCTCAATAATTTGCGGACGATCAATGTCAGCGAGCCCAACTTGGCCCGCTTTTGTATAAACTGCCAATTTCATCGTTTCTTCTCCTTTGATATCTTTATTGCAACTATTATACAACTTAAAGCACCCTTCAAGTCAAATATTTGACATCATTTAAGATAAAATTTTTATAAAAAAAGGAAACTCCATTCTCAGAGTTTCCTAGTTTGATTCCCTCACTGCTCATCCTGTTGTCCTGAGCAGAATGAGAAGCGCTTTACTGCTTGGTAAAGGTCAGAGTGTCTGGATCATCATCCAATTCGTCCACAATCAGCTGATTGCCATTTTGGCGATAGCTTTTAGCATCATCACCAACTATCAGTCTTTGGTTAGAGGCATCTACTTGTACCTGCTTGATTTCCTTACTGCCATCAACCTCGGTCTCAGTCCAAGTACCAGTCGTACCATTGATTTCTAGGACGTGCTGGTCACCATCATGGTCGGTTGCTTGATAGCGCCCGTCTAGATTAGTAGCCTGCCCTGCATTTGATGATGACGAAGGCTGATTAGAGGAAGATGCAGCTGATGACTGCGAAGTCTGATTTTGCGCAGATTGTGATGTCTGGTCTTGCGTATTCTGTGATGAACTAGTATTCCCTCCTTGGTTGGTATTGCCTGAGCAAGCAGCCAATAGGACTGCTGCTGTCAGAGATAGAATTCCGATAAAGGCTTTTTTTGTAATAGTCATATCGCTTTCTCCTTTTTCTACATTTGTAGTTTATACTTATATTCTACACTTGTCTGTTTCATTTGTCAAGAAAAAGCAGTTTTTATTAAAAGGAAAATACATCTAAAGGAAATGAGTCACTCTGATTGACATTTGCAATTCAGACGCTACTTGTTCTCTTAGTCTTTTCGAACTCTCTTGACAAAATAGTTCCCTGTCGTATAATGATTCTTAAAAAGATAAAAGGAGAAGATCATGCCAATCAGAAAAGCCCAAGTCAGCGATATTCCTGAACTCCAAGAACTCCTTCAGCAAATCTTGCTTGTCCACCATCAGGCTCGTCCGGACATTTTCAAGGCCAAGGGCAGCAAGTTTAGCAATGAAGAATTAGAGAAGATTCTGGGTCAAGAATCCACCCCTATTTTTGTCTTTGAAAATGAAGCTGGAGGAATCCTCGGTCACCTCTTTTGCTCCATCAAGGAACCTGTCAGTCCTATACTCAATCCCATCAAAACACTTTTTATTGAGGACTTATGTGTGGATGAGAAAGCCAGAAGGCAAAAGGTCGGCGAGCAGCTTTATCGCTTTGCAGAAGACTATGCTCGGAAAATCGACTGCTATAATCTGACTCTCAATGTTTGGAACGACAATGTCGGAGCCCTGCGTTTCTATGAGCGATTAGGGCTTCAGCCTCAGGAAACAGTGATAGAGAAGATTCTTTGATCTTGAAAGACAAATTTCAGGAAGCGCTAGCAATAGTTTTCGGCTATACTCTACCAGTATAATTAACTATTTTATTTGTCGAGAAATTTTCGATACAATAGACCATAATCCCTAATGAAAGTGAGAAATCTTATGACAAAATCAAAATTTCAACTGGTTGGATCACTTCTGCGCCCAGAAAATCTCCGCCAATATAAGACAGAAATTGAGCACCGCGATGATATTCAATATCCCTTCTACGACAGCTTTCCAGGCTACCATGAGACGGAGACAGCTGACATCAAGGAGATTATCGCTGAGCAAAAGGCTAAGGGTATTGACATCCTGACGGATGGAGAATACTCCAAGTCTATGTGGCATCTGGACTTTGTCTGGGGCCTTAAGGGAATTGAGCGCTACATTGCTGACCACGGCTATACCTTCAAGGACCACGACGGCGGGCAATACGAGACCCGTAAAGATATTGGTATCCGCATCACAGCACCACTCTCTGGAAAAAATCATCACTTTATCGAGATTTATAAGCTAGTCAAGGATGAGGCTGCTGGTGAAGATACCAAGCTGACTGTCTGGGGGCCTGCCCATGCTTATACTGAGTTAGCTGTCTTTGACCGCTTGGCGGGACCAGGACAAGTTTATGAGACCAATGAAGATTTGAAAAAAGGCTTGATTCAGGCCTACAAGGAATTTTTGGACGACTATAAGGCTGCTGGCGGACAGATTATCCAGTTTGACGACTGTCTCTGGGAGCTTTTTGACGAGTCCAATCCTGCCAGCTTCTTTGCGGAGGGCAATGCTAGTCTAGCTGACTTAGCAGACGAGTTTGTCGCCATCAACAATGAAGTCGTAGACTACGCTCATGAGCTAGGACTGACTGTCTGGACCCACAACTGCCGTGGTAACTACGAAAGCCGCTCTGCTGCCGAGGGTACCTACGAAGCTATCGCGGAAAAATTCCTGCGCGACCAACACTATGACCGCTACTTCCTAGAGTGGGACAGCGATGTAGCTGGTGATGTATCAGCCCTAGCAGCTTTGAAGGACAAGGATGCGGAAGTTGTTTTAGGACTGCTTTCCAGTAAGACGACAGGCTTGGATGACGAAAAACGCGTCCTAGACCTGCTTGAGAAAGCAGCAACCGTTCTACCCAAAGAGCGACTCCTGCTCTCCCACCAATGCGGCTTCGCCTCTTGTGACTCTGGAAACGAACTCACCATTGAGCAACAATGGGCCAAAATCAAACAAGGCCAAGAAATCGCCCAAAAATTCTGGGGATAATAAGCAAAAAAAGCGGTGTGACCGCTTTTTTCTATGTTTTTAAAATCAATTTTGGGCTGAATTAGATTTCTTTGATGAACTCCAGTTTCATCTGCATCTGTTCAACATATTAAATCTTGGAGTATCAGGAAAGTTCAATTCGCTTGAGCCAATTTTCAACCAAGGCCGTAAAGAGAGCCTCTTGATCTATCTGTGCATTGTGGCCAGCAAGATCCATTACAGCATGAGTTGCCCTTGGATAATAGTGAGACAGTTGCGCTAACTGCTGGAAGCCCACGACTTGGTCCTGCTTTCCTGCTATAAAAAGGCTGGGCTCGTCATAACCCTTTTCCTGTATCTCTTGATCCACTTCAAACGAAAAAGAATAGTTTTCTTGCAGCTTTTGGACAAAGGGAACATTCATCATCTGAAGCCCTGCTAGGATTTCTTTTTCAAACCTTTGATAAGTTTCTTTAGTCTGTAAAATCGCCAAATCAACGAAATCTTCGTTTTTGCCTGCTATATCAAACCCAACCTCTCTAATTACCAGAGTATCTTTAGGCAAAATTCTTTCTTTCGGATTGGGTACAACTACTGGACAAATAAGCAGCAAACCATCAATCTCCGACCTTTTCTTAGCCAAAATTCCTCGAGCGAGATAGCCACCATAAGACTCTCCAGCTAAGAGAAAGCTGTGTCCGCCGATTGCAGTCTCTATAAAGTTCAAGAGCATCTCTAAAATCGCATCCGCACTTGCAAAAGCAGGATTGGCATCAGACCTGCCCATGCCAGGCAAATCTAAATAAATTCTTTTATAGCCAGCATGTTTCTCAAAAATAGGTTCTAAACATCCTTCCATCAGTTCAGATGAACAACCCAAACCATGAATTGCCAAGACTGGCTTTCCTTGACCAATCACTTTATAATATAATTTATTTCCCTGATAAGTAAAAAACATTTTTTCTCCAATCATACCTTAAAGACACGTTTTGCTCGAGGTGGAGCCTTTATCGAAACCAGTCAAAATAATATTGTTTATGAGCCTAACAAATTATTCTTATCATCTACACCCCTCAAAGCTACTAGACGAGCAGGCTTATTCTTTCCCCTTGATTTCAGAGCTTCATTCTTCATCACCAAATAACAAAGTGGATTTCTGCAGATAAGGATTGGGATACTTGACTAGCAGGTCCCTTACAGCTCTTACCAAGTCTTTCTGCTCAGCCTGACCAGATTGGTAACGAAGCAAAAGATGCATAAAATCTTCTTTTTCAGTTGTACTGGCTTTTTTCTTAAAATAGCCCCAAACATGCTGAAAAGCATTGCTGACCTGACCACGGTTTTCAGGCAGGGTTACCGCCTGATCAATCAAGTCTTGAACATGAGCTGCTTCCACAGAGTCACTTTTCAGATACTGACGGATTTCCAGATAGATCTTACTAGAATGACTGAGAACCAGATATTTATTTCTAGCCCAAAGAGTCTGACATTGGGAGATTTGGTTTGAATTTTCCATAATTACTTTTCCTACTGATTTTCAATTTCGAATACTCCTCGTTTCGTCTACATCATTGCTCGCATCCCAGTGATAAGTTTGCCAAGATAGAAAGCAAATCAACTATGATTGGAATAAGATTTCGAAGAGTATGAATCAAAATCCCCAATCACATGACTGGGGAATAGTTCATTAACGTACCTCTGCTCCGAGTTTTTCGGTCAGGGATTTTTCGATTTTTTCCATGTATTTAGACACTTCCTCGTCAGTCAGGCTGGCTTCTGGATTTTGGAAAGTCAGGCTGTAGGCCATGGATTTGAGGCCGACACCCAGCTTGTCCCCAGAGAAGATATCAAAGAGCTTAATATCTGTCAAGCGCTTAACACCAGCAGCTTGGATTGCATCAAGGACCTCTTGGTGAGTGATTTCTGCCTTGAGCAAAAGGGCCACATCACGGCTGACAGCTGGGAATTTAGTGATTTCTGTAAATGGCTGGGCTGGCTGAAGCTGATCTTCAATAGCAGACAAGTTGAGTTCAGCCACATAAGTTTCAGGAATATCGTAAGCCTTGGCTGTCGCAGGATGGACTTGACCGACAAAGCCGACAGGCTGGCCATTGATAGAGATTAAAGCAGTCCGACCAGGATGCAAACTCTTAATCTGGCTGCTAGCCGCGTATTCAGCTGTCAAGCCCAACTTAGCAAAGAGTGCTTCCACTACACCCTTAGCATAGAAGAAATCAACTGCTACTGGCTTAGTCTGGAAGTCTTTTTCATTAACCAGACCTGTCAAAGCAAAGGCAAAGCTATTGATTTCGTTTGGCAGATCTTCCTTAGGATTGCCAGTCTGCTCAAAGATTTTTCCAATCTCATAGAGGGCTAGATTCTTATTTTTACGAGCTACATTGTAGGCTAGGGAGTCCAAAATGCCAGAAACCATGTTCTGACGAAGAACAGAGCGCTCCACTGTCATCGGCCACATGAGCTCAGTCAAGTTGCTAGGATTGAGAGTGAACTCAATCGCCTTTTCTGGGGTCGTCAAAGCGTAGGTGATGATTTCTGTCAGTCCAGCTCCCTCTGCTAAGGTCCGTACTCGACGGCGCAGTTGCTGCGTTGCAGTCAATTCACCAGCAGTCCCGTCATCTTTTGGCAGACTAGCTGGCAATTTGTCATAGCCGTAAATGCGAGCAATTTCTTCATAGAGGTCTGCTTCGATTGAAATATCCCAGCGGCGGCGAGGGACACTGACAGTGAACTGTTCAGCACTTCCTGAAAGGCCAAAGCCAAGTCTGCGGAAGACATCCACAATATCAGTATAAAGTAAGTCTGTTCCCAAAACTCGGTTGACATCCGCTAGACTGGATACCACTTCTATATCACTAGTGTCTATGCTGCCAGCGGATACAATCCCAGCCTGAACAGTCGCTCCTGCCAAGTCCGCAATCATGCTTGCTGCCGCATCCAAAGCTTCATTAACAGTTGCTACATTGATGCCTTTTTCAAAGCGGGAAGATGATTCCGAGCGCAGGTTAAGGCGACCGCTGGTCTTGCGGATTGATTTTCCATCAAAGACAGCTGCTTCCAAGACGACACGACTAGATTTCTCAGAGATTTCTGTTGCTTGCCCCCCCATAACACCTGCAAGGGCTACTGGTTTGTCCGCGACAGTGATAACTAAATCGCTGACTTCCAGATCCCGCTCTTCGCCATCCAGTGTCACCAGTTTTTCACCAGCACGCGCTTCCCGCACGACAATCTGGTCGCCCTCAAACGTATCCAGATCAAAGGCATGCATGGGCTGACCAAAGTAGAGCAGGATGTAGTTGGTCACGTCCACTACATTGTTAATCGGACGGATTCCTTCGTTCATGAGGAGATTTTGCAGCCACTGAGGACTTGGGGCAATGGTGACATTTTCCAAGATACGAGCCGCGTAGTAAGGGGCTTTCTCTGTCTCAAGGGCTACTGAAAGACTGTCAGCTGCCTGCTTTTCATTTTCCACCAGCGGAAAATCTTTAAAATGTACTGACTTGTCATAGATGGCAGCCACTTCATGAGCCACCCCACGCATAGACAGAGCATCTGCCCGATTTGGTGTGATGGAAAGCTCGACAATCTCATCGTCCAAGTCCAGATAAGAGAAGACTTCCTCACCTGGCACTGCTTCTTCAGGCAGGATTTGAATTCCATCCGCAAATTCCTTTGGCACGACAGAATCAGAAATCCCCAGCTCACCGAGAGAGCAGATCATGCCCAGTGACTCCAAGCCACGGATTTTTCCTTTTTTAATCTTATAATTGTCGGCAATGCGAGCACCTGGCAAGGCCACCATAACCTTGATGCCTGCACGAACATTTGGAGCACCACAGACAATCTGACGGTTCTCCTCTTCTCCGACATTGACTTGACAAACATGCAGGTGGGTATCAGGAACATCCTCACACGATACCACCTCACCAACGACAATTTTAGACAGGCCCGCAGCTGGTGATGTCACACCTTCCACTTCAATTCCTGTCGTTGACATTTTCTCAGCCAGCTCAGCGCTAGCCACATCAATGTCTACTAACTCTTTTAACCACTTATAACTTACTAGCATATTTAAGATACCAAGGGCGTCAAAAACGACTGAAAAATAGGAGATTTGTTCAAGCATTCGATGAATGCTCGCAAATCTATCTTTTTTCCGAGTTTTTAGCCCGGGTTCAATTCCTTTCTCTATTCTATCGCTGAGGAACTTGACCAACCAAATCTTCTAAATTTAACTCTTTTAGGTCGTATCATTTCCTCTCTTTAAATTTTCTTTTTTATTTCAATTTCTTGCGCAGCAGCCAGTCTGTGTCCACCGTCTCACCAGTGATATAGTCGTGCTGGCTGAACTTTTCAAAGCCGTATTTAGAGTAAAATTCCTGAGCTCTAAAATTCTTTTCCCAAACGCCCAGCCAGACCCAGTCAAAGCCTCGTTTCTCGGCTTCTTCTAAGGCAAATTCAAACATTTCCTTGCCCAAGCCTTGACCATGGTAGGCTTTCAAGACATAGATTCGCTGAACCTCAAAGGCTTGTGGTAGTTCTTGCTCCGTTTGAGCATGTCCCCAGTTAAACTTGAGAAAACCAGCAATTTTACCGTCTTTGACAACAAAATAAGTCTCTGACTCAGAGTCTGCCAGTTCCTTTTCGATGGTCGCAAGCGACAGCTCATTGTCAAAATAATGAGCCATATCAGCCTCCTTGATAAATGGACCAAAGGTTTCTTGATAGGTTGCGACTTCCAACTCCCGCAGGAGGCTCGCTTCTTCTTTTTTGACTCTGACTAGCATACTGCACTCCTTTCTCAGAAAAGCTGCATCTATGAATACAGGTTTCTACTTAAACTGCTGAGAAAAACGAATATCTCCTTGGTAGAAGCCACGAATGTCGTTGATACCGTAGCGAAGCATAGCTACCCGCTCTTGACCAAGACCAAAGGCAAATCCAGAGTATTTCTCTGCATCAATACCGCTCATTTCCAACACGCGCGGATGCACCATACCAGCTCCCATAATCTCAATCCAGCCTGTCTTCTTGCAGACATTACAGCCTGCACCACCACACTTAAAGCAGGAAACATCCACTTCAACAGACGGCTCTGTAAATGGGAAATAAGACGGACGCAGTCGGATACTGCGGTCCTCGCCAAACATCTTCTGGACAATCAGCTGCAGCGTTCCTTGCAAATTTGCCATGGAAATATTTTCTCCAACCACCAAGCCTTCAATTTGATGGAACTGGTGGGAGTGAGTCGCATCATCAGTATCCCGACGGAAGACACGTCCTGGTGAGATCATCTTGAGTGGCCCTTTAGAAAAGTCATGAGCGTCCATAGCTCGCGCCTGCACCGGACTGGTGTGGGTTCTGAGCAGGATCTCCTCTGTAATGTAGAAAGTGTCCTGCATATCCCGTGCAGGGTGGTCCTTAGGCAGATTCATCCGCTCAAAGTTGTAATAGTCCTTCTCCACTTCAAAGCCGTCTACGACCTGATAGCCCATCCCGATGAAAATATCTTCGATTTCCTCACTAGTCTGGCTAAGAATATGACGGTTCCCTACTGGAATTCGACGGCCTGGTAGAGTCACATCCAAGGATTCCTCAGCCAGTTTCAGAGCTACTAATTGCTCTTCCATCTCTTGAGCAGTCTTTTCAAAGGCTGCTGTCAGAATATCACGCGCTTCATTGACGTGCTTCCCGATAATCGGCCGCATTTCAGCTGAAATATCCTTCATCCCTTTCAGGACTTCAGTCAGCGAACCCTTTTTACCCAAGACAGCTACACGCAAATCTTGCAGTTCCTTTTGATTCTCAGCCTTGAGCTGCTTGAGAGAAGCCAGAGTCTCTTCGCGCAGGCTTTTTAGTTGTTCTTCAATCGTTTTCGTCATTTTCCCTCCAAAATAAAAAGCGCGCCAATTTCCATAAGCGGAGCGTTGACACGCGGTACCATCCGTTTTTTATCTGGCAAGCCAGACCTTACTTATCAATCCTAGAGCAAGTGAATTCGCCTAGCTTTCATCTAGAGAGCTTTCAGTCGATGGCTCCCCTCCCTGTTAAACTTCCCCTAGGTTACTGGTCTTGCAGATTGCTATTCAGTTGTATTTCATTCTAACAGATTTCTAAACATTTCGCAAGCTCAGTTAAAGAATTTACAAGAAGAGACTATCAAGAAAAAGAAGCCTGTCAAGCAACAGACTTCTTTCTTTTTATTTGATAACCTGGCCAGCTTCTTTCAGAACATCTTCTGGTACAGTAATGCCAAGTTCTTTGGCATTTTTTGTATTAATGACAGATTTACCTGTATCGAAAATATCTACTGCAGTGTCAGCAGGTTTGGCACCTTTAAGAACTTTAGCTGCCATTTTACCAGTCGCAACACCTAGGTCATACTGGTCTACAACGACAGAGGCAAGACCTCCTTCTTCAACCATGGCCGTCGCACTTGGATAAATTGGTTTCTTAGCTTCTTTATTGCTGGACACAACTGTCGCAAAAGCTGACGCAATGGTATTGTCAATTGGAATCCAGATAGCGTCAACCTTGCCAGTCATGACATTCATGGTTGAAGCAATTTCATTGGTCGAAGGAACAGAGTATTCCTCTACCTTGTAGCCTGCCTCTTCAGCCAATTTTTTGAACTCTTCCACTTGAGTTTTAGAGTTATCTTCGCTGCTAGAGTATAGCGCACCGATAGTTTTGACATCTGGAGTCAATTTTTTAATCAGCTCTAGCTGTTGCTTAGCTGGATTGCGGTCAGAGACACCAGTGATATTGCCACCTGGCTTGTCCAGATTTTTCACTAGGTTTGCTCCGACCGGCTCTGTGATAGCTCCCATGACGATAGGCTTGTCCTTAGTAGCTGCTGCCAGTCCTTGTGCAGACGGAGTCGCAATCCCAATCAGCACATCATTGTCATTGGAGACCAGCTGCTTGCTCATAGTAGAAACCTTACTCTGATCGCCCTCAGCATTCATAAAGTCAATCTTAATCTTGTCGCCTTTATAGCCTTCCTCAGCCAGACCATCCTGGATCCCTTTGTAAATCAAATCCAGCGAAGGGTGGCTAACATACTGTAGCACGCCAACCTTGACTGTTTGACTGTCGTCACCAGTCTTAGGGGCGTTGGTCTTTCCGCTCAAGCTAGAATAGACAATCCCACCGATTGCCAAAACGGCCAGAAGGCCTAAGATAGTGATTAATCGTTTGTTTTTCATGTTCTTTCTCCATTTCTATGTTTTATATTTTTTCTGTTTAATCCCTAGGGACGCCATCGTTTAAACATAGGCAATTCTCCTTGTTTTTTTATAATAAGCAACAAAAAACCTCACACAGGTATTCTGTGTGAGGGCGAAAATCGCGGTGCCACCTCAATTATGGAAAATAGCTAATATTCCCCATGTCTCTATCTTGTCATCAAACAAGCTGCACTGTAAGGTGTGCCCACCGAATTCTTATTGTTTCAAATTCATTTTATCAATTAGCCCAATTTCATAAAGATTTGCTGCTCATTTCCACCAACCACAAGCTCGCTAAAAACAAATTCATCTACTACTTTTCTAATTTCCTATATTTTAAGTTTTTCCTGAAAGGATGTCAAGACCTTTTTGAAAATTTTTATAAAATGTTCAGATTTGACTACTCAAGCAAAATTCCAATTTTTAGCATGGAAATAAGATATTATCTTCAATGCAAAAGCCAAACCGATTAGAAAACTAAAAACGAAGAGACTATTTATGATAAAATCTTGAAAAAAATATTCCTTATTCGAAGCAAACAGTCCTAATAGTTTTCCCACTGACTGCTGATTGATTGGAAAAAGATAAAGTAGTTTTTGAGCAAGTCCTTCTCGAAAAATCTGAGCTAAAAAATAAGGCAACAAATAAAGACTAATAGAAAATGACAAGACAGACAAAGGAGAGTTCAGCAGAGAGGACATCAATAATGTTACTCCCGCTGTAAAAAGAAGCCCTGTAAATTGTAAGCACAAAAACCAAAAGTAAACTTGTAGATGATTCCACTCCAATGGAAAACTGAATAACCTCAAATCTAAGTTAGTCTGAATACTAGAACTCCATCCACTAGTATCATACATACTAGAAAATACAAAATAAGTGACCATTTGGAAAACTATAAATAGTACAATAGTCAAGAGAAAAGCCACTCCAATCTTGGCTTTTATTAGTCTATCGCGTCCATATTTAGTTGTCAGCAATACTTGATTCATATTTTTTGCCTTATCGTCTGAAAAAATCAGAGAACAAACTAAAATGACTAGAAAAGAAACTAAAATGGAAACATTTCCCTGAACTTTATATAAATCAAGCCAAGGAGCATAATTACCAATTTTTAGAGGTTTACCAAACTCTTTAAAACCAAGGTCTTTAATGCTGCGTACTTCTATGTCTTCAATCGTCAGCATTTTTCCTTTTTTCACACGCTCCATCTGTTTTTCATAAAGATGACGAGCATCTTTGACGAATACGTTGCTTATCTGTTCTGTAAAGAGATAAAATGGGTGAAAAAGCCAAGGTTCTCCTTTTTCTTTCCAACTTCCATCATCAGAAAGTTCTCTCTCTTGAAATTTTTTGAGATCGTCTGCTATAATCCCTCGAATTTTATCATCTGTAAACTCCCCTCTATAACTCTGTTCAATATCTTTGGAATAGCCATGTGCAACATTATCTCTCGCTGCAAATTGATACTGAGAATAATGATAGCCTATGAAAAAAATACCAGCAAGTAGAAATAAACTTGCAACTAAACTTCCCAAAATCGTTTTGTTCTTTAAAATTTTTTGAAATTCAAATCTAGTAAGTGTCTTCATCCTGCATCTCCTCTCTAAAATAATAGAGATACAAATCTTCTAAAGTTGGGCTAACCAAGGAAGCCTTCGAGATTGGAGCTTGTTCAGAAACAATTCTCATCACGATATGTTGACCATCCTGGCGGCGATTGCTCACAAGAAAGGTCTCTTCTAATTTATTAGCCTTACATTCTGTTACTTCACATTCCCAAACCTTGTCAGATATTTCAGAAACTAATTGATTAACCGTTCCTCTATCTCGTAAACGCCCATTTTTTAAAATCAAAATTTCGTCAGCGATACTTTCGACATCTGATACAATATGGGTCGATAAAAGAATGATTTTTTCCTTTGATAAACTACTTAATAACTTTCGGAATTTAACCCGTTCTTTAGGATCTAGTCCAACTGTTGGCTCATCTAACACAAGGACTTGAGGATCGTTTAAGAGAGCTTGTGCAATTCCTAATCTCTGCTTCATTCCACCAGAAAGTTTTCTAATTTTTTTATTTTTGATAGCAGATAAGCCAACCAACTCTAATAATTCATCGCTTGTTGTAGAAGCATTTTTTCGACTCAACCCTTTTAAAGAGGCAATATAGAGTAGAAAATTTCTAGCAGTAAAGTCTCGATAATATCGAAAATCCTGAGGTAAAAAACCTAAAATATCTCTAAAATTTTCTGCTTGATTAACTATATTCTTTCCGTTAAAGAAAACAGCTCCCTGAGTAGGCTTCATGAGACCACAAATAATCCGAAAAAGCGTCGTCTTTCCTGAGCCATTCGAACCTAAAAGTCCGTAAAGTCCTGGTTTTAATGAAATGGAAACATAATCTAATACCAACTTGTTTCCATATTCTTTTTTAATGTTTTTAAGAGTGAGTTCCATTCCACATTCCTCCTGCTGTCAATTTTTTTAATTGTTTAAAGAACAAAAGTGCGAGAATCAAAAGAGACATTAAATAAGTTAGGAACCAATATATAACAGCCATACGATAAGGATTGAATAGATTCAAAGCTACAAATAGAATTGAAAGAGCCATACCCAAAACGAACCATGCACTACGATGATTGCCAGAATTTCTCCAACGAGAGAGAGAATAAAACAAAACAATACAAACAATATTATAGGGGACTAACAAATACAGTAACATACTAAAAAAAGAAAATCTGAAGAGTAAGTTTGTTAATATAGAAAAACTCAGAACAATCAGAAAATCAATGAAGCCAAAAATAAAGAGTTTCACTAATACATGCTGGCGTAAATCGTACTTGAAAGTTTGCTCTAATTCCCACATTCCAGATGTAAAACTTTTAAATAATTCTTCCATAAAGAAAAGTAGAGAGATTATTAGCAATCCTGTCAAATTTTTTATTAGAGTATAAACGAGACCGAGCGGATTGTTTAATATAACTAATAAACTGATTCCTAATACTGCGAACTGAATCAACCAAGTTTTTAAACTAATAAACCGAATAGTAAAAAGAGCGAATTCCAGATAAGAAATCCTCTTTTTCTGACTTTTCAGATGAGCAACACCGAGTAAAAGAATCTCTTTTTTTCTAGATTCATCAACTTCTAATTGATAATTTTTTAAACGTTCAATAACTTTTTTCGTCATAAGTAAATGCCTCTTTATCTAAGAACTTTGATAGTTTTACAAGCCCTTGATGAATTCGGGACTGTGCAGTTGGAACACCTACACCTGTAATCTTTGCTATATCCTTAACCTTTAAATCATGGTAATATCTCAAAATAATAGCCTCTCTTTGCGGATTTGACAACTGATTTAAGGCGTGTTGAATTACCTTATTTTCTTCGTTAACTACTAAATTTCTCATACCATCACTTTCGTGAGAAGATAAAACACTTTCGTTGAATTCAACTTTTTCTATTTCTTTCTTTTTATAATAGTTATTGCAATGATGAACAGCAATTGTGAAGAGATAATTGTAAAATTTCCCTGTAAAACGATAGTTTTTGATATTTTCTATCACTTTAAGAAAAATATCTTGCGTCAAATCTGCTGCTAACTGGACATTACCATAACATCTGCGTACACAGTAAAAATAGATAGAGTGATAATACTTCTCAATCACCCTTTCCCACGCATTTTGGTCTCCATTTTTTATCTTTTGAATTAAAATATAATCTTCAAACATTCTAGCTCCATCTATATTTAAATTCCTTCTCACTACTATATTAACAATTTTTATATAAAAATCATTTAATTTATTTAAAAATTTTTTTCAAAAAATTTAGAAGCTTTTGGCTTGGTTTTTTGTTATAATCTTCTTTAGCAACTTTCAAGGAGAAAAACATGTCTTTCGACGGATTTTTTTTACACCACATGACAGAGGAGCTGCGCCGCGAACTGCTGGGCGGCCGCATCCAGAAAATTAATCAGCCCTTTGAACAGGAGCTGGTTTTACAGATTCGCAGCAACCGCCAAAGCCACAAGCTGCTCCTATCAGCCCACTCGGTATTTGGGCGCGTCCAGCTGACAGATACCACGTTTGAAAATCCAGCTGTTCCCAATACCTTTATCATGGTGATGCGCAAATACCTGCAGGGCGCTGTTATTGAAGCAATCCAGCAAGTCGAGAATGACAGGATTTTGGAAATCAGCGTCTCCAATAAGAACGAAATCGGTGACAGCGTGGCTGTGACTCTGGTCATCGAAATCATGGGCAAGCACAGCAACATCATTCTCTTGGACAAGGCTAGCGGTAAGATTATTGAAGCCATCAAACATGTCGGATTTTCTCAAAATAGCTATCGAACGATCCTGCCGGGCTCAACCTATGTTGCACCACCTCAGACTGGCAGTCTCAATCCTTTCACTGTGGGTGATGAAAAGCTCTTTGAAATCTTACATACTGAAGACTTAGAGCCCAAACGCTTGCAGCAAATTTTTCAGGGATTGGGGCGGGATACAGCTACTGAACTCAGTGGCCGTCTGGCAGCTGACAAGCTCAAAACTTTCCGAGCATTTTTTTCTAGTCCGACTCAGCCTAGCCTGACCGAAAAATCCTTCTCTGCTCTGCTATTTTCCGACAGTAAGACCCAAATGTCCACGCTATCCGAGCTTTTGGACACTTTCTATAAGGACAAGGCTGAGCGAGATCGAGTCAACCAGCAGGCTAGCGAACTGATTCGTCGAGTAGAAAATGAGTTGGAAAAGAACCGAAAAAAACTGGTCAAGCAAGAGGAAGAACTTCTAGCAACGGAGAATGCAGAGGAATTCCGTCAAAAAGGGGAGCTCTTAACTACCTTTCTCCATCAGGTACCTAACGATCAGGACCAGGTTGAGTTGGATAATTACTATACAGGTGAGAAGATTATTATCTCGCTTGATAAGGCCCTAACCCCCAACCAAAATGCCCAGCGCTATTTCAAACGTTACCAGAAGCTCAAGGAAGCCGTCAAACATCTGACCAGCTTGATTGAGGAGACTCGGGCTACGATTCTCTACCTAGAGAGCGTGGAAACTGCCCTTGCTCAGGCCAGCCTGACTGAAATTGCAGAAATTCGGGAGGAACTAATCCAGACTGGCTTTATCCGCCGACGCCAAAGAGAGAAAATCCAGAAAAGACAGAAACCGGAGAAATATTTGGCAACAGATGGCCAAACTATTATCCTAGTTGGACGAAATAATCTACAAAATGACGAGCTGACGTTTAAGATGGCCAAGAAGGACGAGCTTTGGTTTCACGCCAAGGATATTCCAGGTAGTCATGTGGTGATTACTGGCAACCTCCAACCTAGCGATGAAGTCAAGACAGACGCTGCCGAGTTAGCAGCCTATTTTTCCAAAGCCAGACTCTCCAATCTGGTCCAAGTAGATATGATTGAGACTAGAAAGCTCAACAAACCAACCGGTGGAAAGCCAGGATTTGTCACCTATACGGGCCAGAAAACCTTGCGCGTCACACCAGATGAAGAGAAAATTAAAAGCATGAAGATATAAAGTTACCCTCTTTAACTATCAAACTGACTTAGGAGCAGGACGGTCATTAGCTAGCTGAAGCTTTCTATTCTTTCTATTAATTCCAACAATTTTTTGTTAAAAAAAAACAGGTAGAACATAAGTTCTACCTATTTTTGAGCTTTTCCGAAATTCTTCTAGTTTATTAACGGAATTTCTTCAAGCCTATGTTAGTCTTCAGACTTTTTCTTTCTATTCTCTAAGCCAAGCAGTCCCAAACCTGATACTCCCGCAAGCAAGCTTGCTGCTAAGTATGAGGTTTCTTCTGTACCAGTCTTAGGAAGGGATTTTGCACCCGCACTCTTAGAAAGTGATGGCGGTGCAGGTGTAATCGTCCGCTCTGGCTGAACAGGATTTTCTGTCACAGTTGGAACGTAAACCGCTGAAATAGTTTGACCATTGCGGTCTTTGCGAATCACTGTCACACCATCAGCTTGACCGACAAAGCCCGTTTCTGGTACAAAGGTTACAGTGCCATCTGGCGCAATCGTGTAGGTACCTTGGCCTGGAACAACCTTTTCAGTACTTCCATCCTCGAAAGTTGGCGGAACAGTTGGATCTACGTCGCCTTCAAAGATTGGTTTACCAGTCTGCGGCTGGCCTTTGAGACCCGTGCTGCCGGTATCTTCTGTGGCAGTACTTCCCAAAACAGTTGGGGTATAGGTAGCCGTCACGGCATTGCCATAAATATCTGAACGCTTCACGACGACTCCGCGAGCAGTTCCGACAAAGTCTGCCTCCGGTACGAAAGTCACTGCCCCCAGCATATTGAAACGATAAGTTCCTTCTCCTGGGACAACCATTTCGGTGCTGCCATCCGCAAAGGTCGGTGCTACTGCCTGGTCAATCGCCCCTTCAAAGGTTGGCGTGCCCGTTTGAGCTTGGCCCTTGCGGCCGCTGGACACACTGTCCTGACTGGTTGATGGTGCAACCACGGTCGGAACATAGCGAGCCGTCACTGAGGTGCCATTCTTATCGCGACGGACAAGAGTTACACCAGTACCCTGACCAAGGAAATCAGAATCTGGAGTGAAAGTGACTGTTCCATCTGGTGCGATAGTATAAGTTCCCTGACCCGGAATATTCTTTTCCTTGCTACCGTCGTTGAAGGTTGGCGCAATTGTTTCATCAATTGGCACCAATGGATCACCTGCTTCGAAGACAGGTGTGCCGGTTTGAACATGTCCCTTGATATTTGTAGAGGAAGCATCTTTACCAGTTGGAGTTACCTTAACAAACTCTGGACTGTAAGTTGCAGTGACTGGAGTACCATTCTTGTCCACTCTCTTAACGGTAACTGAATCTGGTTTACCTACAAATTGCTTGTCTGGAGTGAAGGTCACTGAGCCATCTGGGGCAATCGTGTAAGTTCCTTGACCTGGAATCACTTTTTCCTTGTTGCCGTCTGCGAAGCTTGCCCCTACGGTTTCATCAATTGGAACTAGTGGGTCACCACCCGCAAAAATTGGGGTGCCAGTTTGTGGAACACCTTGAGGACCTGTGCTCGTTGCACTAGTACCAGTTGGAGTTACTTCTTTCACTACTGCTTGATATTTGACGGTTACTGGAGTTCCATTCGCATCAGTCCGAGTCAATTCGAGTTCCGGTGTTTCTCCCTTGAATTGTTTGTCTGGAGTGAAAGTAACCTTGCCGTCTGCATCCACTTCGAACTTTCCAACATTCGGCACTTCTTTGACAGAAGAACCATTATCAAACAGTGGAGTCGAATCCGTTGGGAATGGAACAGAATCATGGCCTGGAGTGAAGGAGACCTTGCCTTCTTGAACTTGGCCTTGCAAGCCTTTTGTCTTAGTGCCAGTACCAGTCGGAGTTACCTTAGTATACTCTGGACTGTATGTCGCTATCACTGGTGTACCGTTCTTATCCACTCGCTTCACAGTGATTGGATCTGGTTTACCCACAAATTGCTTGTCTGGCGTGAAAGTCACTGCACCATCTGGAGCAATCGTGTAGGTTCCTTGACCTGGAATGGTCTTCTTCTTGCTTCCATCTTCAAAGGTCGGCTCAACGGTTTCATCAATTGGAACTAATGGATCACCACCTTGGAAAGTTGGTGTACCAGTTTGTGGAACACCTTGAGGACCAGTGCTAGTCGCATTGGTGCCAGTTGGAATCACTTCTTTCACTACTGCTTGATATTTGACGGTGATAGGAGTACCGTTGGCATCCACACGAGTTAATTCGAGTTCCGGTGTTTCACCCTTGAATTGTTTGTCTGGAGTAAAGGTCACCTTACCATCTGCATCCACTTCGAACTTACCAACATTTGGTACTTCTTTGACAGAAGAACCATTGTCAAATAACGGAGTCGAACCAGCAGGGAATGGAACTGAATCGTGACCAGGGGTGAAGGTCACTTTACCTTCTTGAACTTGGCCTTGCAAGCCTTCTGTCTTAGTGCCAGTACCAGTTGGAGTTACTTTCGTAAATTCTGGGCTGTAGGTAGCTGTTACTGGAGTGCCGTTTTTATCGACTCGTTTTACAGTCACTGAATCTGGCTTGCCTACAAACTGCTTCTCTGGCGTGAAAGTCACCGCGCCATCTGGAGCAATCGTGTAGGTTCCTTGACCTGGAATCTTTTTCTCCTTGCTTCCATCTTCAAAGGTCGGCTCAACGGTTTCATCAATTGGAACTAATGGATCACCACCTTGGAAAGTTGGTGTACCAGTTTGTGGAACACCTTGAGGTCCTGTGCTTGTTGCATTGGTGCTAGTAGGAATCACTTCTTTCACTACCGCTTGGTACTTAACTGTAATAGGGGTGCCATTGGCATCAGTGCGTGTCAATTCAAGCTCTGGTGTTTCACCCTTGAATTGTTTGTCTGGAGTAAAGGTCACCTTACCATCTGCATCCACTTCGAATTTACCGACATTTGGAACTTCTTTCACTGTTGAATTGTTATCAAACAGCGGAGTTGAACCAGCTGGGAATGGAACAGAGTCATGGCCTGGAGTGAAGGCGACCTTGCCTTCTTGAACTTGGCCTTGCAAGCCTTCTGTCTTAGTGCCAGTACCAGTCGGAGTTACCTTAGTATACTCTGGACTGTATGTCGCTATCACTGGTGTACCGTTCTTATCCACTCGCTTCACAGTGATTGGATCTGGTTTACCCACAAATTGCTTGTCTGGCGTGAAAGTCACTGCACCATCTGGAGCAATCGTGTAGGTTCCTTGACCTGGAATCTTTTTCTCCTTACTTCCATCTTCGAAAGTTGGCTCTACTGTTTCATCAATTGGAACTAGTGTATCGCCACCTGTGAAGGTTGGGGTGCCAGTTTGAGGGACACCTTGAGGACCTGTGCTAGTCGCATTGGTGCTGGTTGGTATCACCTTGGTAACGGTCGGTGTATAAGTCGCAGTTATTTCTGTACCGTTAGCATCGACTCGTTTAACCGTAACAGGTGTCGCCTTGCCAGTAAATTGCTTAACTGGTTGGAAGGTAATAGAACCATCTGAATTAATGGTATAAGTTCCTTGATTAGCCACTACCAAAGTGTCAGTCCCATTTTCAAAGGTCATTGGCTTGGTCATATCGATTGGAACAGCTTGGTCACCTGGACTGAAAGTTGGCTTGCCACTTTGCGGTTGACCTTGGATACCAGTTGATTCAGCATTGGTACTAGTAGGCGTTACCCGTGTTACCGTTGGCGTATAGGTGGCAGTAACTTCCGTGCCGTTCTTATCTACACGTTTAACAGTAACTGAAGCTGGGGTCCCCACATACTGTTTGTCTGGGGTAAAGGTGATAGTACCATCTGAGTTGATGGTATATTCTCCTACTCCTTGAACTGTCTTCTTAGGTTGACCATCTTCAAAGGTCATTGGAGAATCCATATCAATCGGAACAAGTGGATCACCACCTTGGAAGCTTGGACTACCTGTTTGCGGAACCCCCTGAGGACCTGTGCTAGTCGCGTCAGTTCCTCTTGGAACCACTTCTTTCACAACTGCTTGGTACTTGACGGTTACTGGGGTGCCATTGGCATCAGTGCGAGTCAATTCAAGTTCTGGTGTTTCCCCCTTAAACTGCTTGAGTGGGGTAAAGGTAACCTTACCATCAGAGTCCACTTCAAACTTACCGACATTCTGTACTTCTTTCACCGTTGAATGGTTATCAAACAATGGAGTCGAACCAACAGGGAATGGAACAGAGTCGTGCCCTGGTGTGAAGGTCACTTTACCTTCTTGAACTTGACCTTGCAGGCCTTCTGTCTTGTTTCCAACACCAATTGGCTTTACAGCTGTCACTGTTGCTTGATATTTTGCCTTAGCAAGAGTGCCATTGACATCTGCACGACTGACTTCAATTTCAGGTGTTTTACCTACAAATGTCTTAACCGGTGTAAAGGTAATATTACCATCAATATCCACTTCAAACTTACCAACATTTTCAATTTCTTTCACATTGGTACCAGTGTCAAAAACTGGGGTACTGTCTGCTGAAAAGCCTACTTCTGGTCTTCCAGCTTCAAAAGTAATCTTACCATTCTGAACCAATCCTTGTGGACCTTCAGTCTGATCGCCAGTTGCGTTTGGAATAACTTCTTCAACAGTAGGAGTGTAAGTGGCCGTTACTTCTGTTCCGTTTGTGTCAACTCGTTTAACCTTGACTGGGGTCGCCTTGCCAGTAAATTTCTTCTCTGGCTTAAAAGTAATGGAACCATCTGAATTAATAGTATAAGTTCCTTGATCAGCTACTACCAATGTGTCGGTACCATTTTCAAAGGTCATGGCTTTGCTCATGTCAATTGGGATTTGTTGGTCACCTGGACTGAAAGTTGGCTTGCCGCTTTGTGGTTGACCTTGCAGGCCTGTTGACTCAGCATTGGTGCTGGTTGGTGTGACACGCGTCACGGTTGGTGTGTAAGTAGCCGTTACTTCTGTTCCATTTGTGTCTACGCGTTTAACTGTTACTGGAGATGGGGTCCCCACATATTGCTTGTCTGGCGTGAAAGTAATCGTACCATCTGACTCAATGACATAAGTCCCGACCTTGTCTACCTTCTTGGTTGTTTGATTATCTTCAAAGGTCATTGGTTGGGCCATATCAATCGGCACAGCTTTGTCGCCTGGGGTGAAGATCGGCTTGCCACTTTGTTGTTGTCCTTGCAAGCCGCTTGAAACGGCATTGGTACTTCTTGGCGTCACTTCCGTCACGGTTGGCGTATAGGTTGCTCTTATTTCGGTGCCATTTTCGTCAACTCGTTTGACCGTCACCGAGGCTGGGGTTCCAACATATTTCTTATCTGGAGTAAAGGTAATAGATCCATCTGAATTGATGGTGTATTCCCCTACGCCCGCAACAATCTTCTTAGGTTGACCATCGTCAAAGGTCATTTGCTTGGTCATATCGATTGGGACCGCTGGATCGCCCTCCTTGAAGACTGGCGTTCCTGTTTGTGGAACACCTTGAGGACCTGATGAAGTAGCAGATGTGCTGGTTGGTGTGACCTTGGTCACGTTCGGTGTATAGGTTGCAGTCACTTCTGTGCCGTTGGCATCGACACGTTTGACTGTAACCGGTGTTGCCTTGCCAGTAAATTGCTTAAGTGGCTTGAAGGTAATGGTATCATCTGAATTGATAGTATAAGTTCCTTCATTAGCTACTTCCAAGGTGTTCGTCCCATTTTCAAAAGTCATGGCTTTGCTCATGTCAATTGGGATTTGTTGGTCACCTGGGGTGAAGGTCGGCTTACCACTTTGTGCTTGACCTTGGAGGCCAGTTGATTCAACATTGGTGCTTCTTGGTGTTACTTGGGTCACATTAGGTTGGTAGCGTGCTCGGTGTGCTTTACCATCGGCATCACTGACTTGAACTACCACTGGGTCTGGCGTACCATAAAAAGTTTTGATAGGTTTGAAGGTCACTTGGCCGGTATTTGGATCCAATTCATAGGTCCCGACTTGCTGGCCATTGGACATGGCTGGCACCGTGTTGCCTGCTACTGTCTGACCGTTAGCATCCACAAAGCTGGCAGGATGAGTAGCGTCTGGCATGACAGGGGTCGTATTCGCATCATCATCGTTAAAGACTAGCGTTTTATTTTGGTCCAGTCCCTGAAGACCACTTGATTCGTAGTTTGGAATCTTACGAACTGTCGGCACATAACGGCCGTCCATACTAGTCAATTGATCATTTTTATTAGGGTCAGAAGCATCCGTCGAAGTCCAACCAGTTGATGTACCATTGCTGTCAGTCCAGCGAATATTAACTCCGTCAGCAGTTCCAGAAAATTCCGCATTTGGTGTGAAGACTACTTGAACATCATTGCCATTGACGGTCAAGCGATAGGTCCCTTCTGGACGAATATAGTTGCCATCAACAGGCGTCAGAGCATTGCCTTGTTTATCCAGAACCTGAGGCGCTTGGGTACTCATAACTGCATTGACACTGTCATCTGAACGATCCGTTCCTTTAGGTGTGAAGTGAAGGACAGCAGTTTGAGTCTCACCTGTAAAGCCGTCCGTAGTCTGCTTTTCACCTTTAGGAGGATAAATGCGGTGTAAGAGCATATCTTCTACTTCACCGCTAAAGGCAATACCGGTTGGTTGCTCAATATCACCTTTATTAGTCGCAATACGGAAACGCATACCCAATTTGTCCACTTGACCGCCAGTAATATTTGGGTTGGCATTGAAGGTCAAGGTATAGTCACCAGCAGCTGTAATCTCTTGTAGGTTGCTACCTTCGCTTTCATTGAAGACTCCATCATTGTTGAAGTCTATCCATGCCTTGACATAGGATTTAGCATTACCATTTGGGTTAGCTTTGATTTTAATCGTATAAGTTCCATTTTTTGCTTTGTCTAAATCAAGCAAATCATTAGAAGCGCTTAATTGATCGTCCGCTAGTAATTGGCTGGCCCCCTCGTCCTTATGCTCCTTTTTATCATCCAGAACCCAATTATTAGCTGTATCAACATCAATATCAGCTGGCGTTGTTCCCAAATAAGGTTGCTTAATAGGAGCATCAGTCACCGAATCACGGCCTGAAATGGTATGGAAGGCTTCGCCATAAGTCGCTGGTGCATCACTGCCATCTACCACTAAGAATCCCATCATCATAGCCTGTTGCCCAGATGATGCTACATAGAAACCTACTTCAGATGCCCCACGCGTCATCACCACAGGAACCGTCCGTTCGTTAGAGCGGTTTGGCCCAAAGACCTGAGTCCCCAAGCCACCTGTCACTGTATCCGGACTGAGGTACTTATACCAGTCTACGCTTGTATCTCTTAAAATTAAGAGACCTCTTCTCTTTACATTTTCATCATCCAACATTTGCTTGGTAATAACGGTATAGGCTTCTTTGGCAGTACTCTTATTCTTCCATTCACCGAGATATTCCCATCCTTCTCCGTTAGTAGTGAAGATAGCAAATTCACCTGGGTTGGCATCTTCACCATCGGCCATAACCACCGTAGGGGCTACGCGCTTGCCTAGATAGGTAGCTTCAATTTGGAATTTTACTCCCCAGTTGGTTGAGTTCTCTGGGTAAACCAGCTGGGTCTTTCGTCCTTGCGTATTAAAACCTTGATCACGGATAGAAGTCCATTGGTTCTGGATTGCCCCCGTCACTGTAGGAGGGGTTTGACCATACTTTGCTGCAGACTTTAAGTATCCATTCTGAGCATTTGGGTCATAAGTATTTTCTGTCGGTGTTCCTTCAACCCGTTTTTTATAAGTTTCAGTCGAGTTAAAAGGTTTAAGCTCAGTGACCGTCAGGGTTACTTCATAGCCAGGAGAAATTTCCTTCTTGAAGGTCGTTCCTACTTGGAGTCCGCCTCGTGAATCCAATCCTTTCCAACTTGAAGTATCTGAAAAATCAAGCCAAGTAATCTGTTTGGCTAATTGGGTACTATCTTTCTTGACAGATTCCTCCAAGCTTGGTTTAGGTACACGTGGCGTTGAGGTAGCATCATCTGCCCCAGCCGGTCCAGTACCTATCGGAACTCCTGTTGTTACGCTGTTCTGTTGTCCAGTAGGTGTAGCATCCCGTCTCACACGACGAGAGCGATTAGGCTGAGCTAGCTCTGCGGTTGCTTCTGACTTTTCAGCCACGACAGCCGCGTTGGATGTTTCTGGGTGAACAGTGATTGGCTGAGTATTTTCAACCGGTTTAGTTGCTGTAGGTTCAGTAGATTCTTCAACTTTCTCAGGTTCTGAGCTTCTTGGACTAGGATTATCATCTGGTCGAGGGGTCTCACTAGCAAAAGCGAGTGCTGAACTTTCTTTTGCTTGTAAATGTTCAGAAGCCACAGTTTCAGCAGAATTCACTGATGATTCGGCTATTCCTGTTTGCGAAACTTCGTTTGGGGCACCAGAATCACTAGCTTCGTCAGCACTAACTTGTGCCGCTGCTCCCAAAAGAAGCAGGGTTGACAAGAGCACAGAACAAACACCGACGTTTAGTTTTCGAATCGAAAACTTACGCAGGTGAGGATTAAATAAATCTTTTCCCATAATAATCTCCTAAATAATCATCTAGTTACAATAGTTTTATTATACAACATTCCATTTTAGTTAGCTATATATATAACTATAATTATATAAAAAATTTTTAAAAAAATTGACACAAAGCATTTTATAGTCTATTTTTGAAAACAAAAGAAAAAATAGACCATAGAAAAATCCTTATAAATTAAATAAATCTGGGAACATTTCAGATTCTACTTTAATGTTTGGTATTTTAAAAATGCTATTATGAAGTTTTTTAAGATTTATTCCCTTGGATATAAAGAAAAAAGATTCACTAATGAATCTTCCCTCTTTTAATTTAGGAGTTAAAACCTAAGTTCCTACCTCTTAGTCTTCAGACTTTTTCTTTCTCTTCTCTAAGCCAATCAGACCCAAACCTGATACTCCCGCAAGTAAGCTTGCTGCCAAGTAGGAGGTTTCTTCTGTACCAGTCTTAGGAAGGGATTTTGCATCCTCACTCTTGGAAAGAGAAGGTTGTGCAGGCGTAATCGTCCGCTCTGGCTGAACAGGATCTTCTGTCACAGTCGGAACATAGATTGCTGAAATCGTCTGACCATTGCGGTCTTTGCGAATCACTGTCACGCCATCAGCTTGACCGACAAAGCCAGTTTCCGGTACAAAGGTCACAGTACCATCTGGCGCAATCGTGTAAGTACCTTGACCTGGAACAACCTTTTCGGTACTGCCATCCTCGAAAGTTGGCGGAACAGTTGGATCTACGTCGCCTTCAAAGATTGGTTTACCAGTCTGCGGCTGGCCTTTGAGACCCGTGCTGCCGGTATCTTCTGTGGCAGTACTTCCCAAAACAGTTGGGGTATAGGTAGCCGTCACGGCATTGCCATAAATATCTGAACGCTTCACGACGACTCCGCGAGCAGTTCCGACAAAGTCTGCCTCCGGTACGAAAGTCACTGCCCCCAGCATATTGAAACGATAAGTTCCTTCTCCTGGGACAACCATTTCGGTGCTGCCATCCGCAAAGGTCGGTGCTACTGCCTGGTCAATCGCCCCTTCAAAGGTTGGCGTGCCCGTTTGAGCTTGGCCCTTGCGGCCGCTGGACACACTGTCCTGACTGGTTGATGGTGCAACCACGGTCGGAACATAGCGAGCCGTCACTGAGGTGCCATTCTTATCGCGACGGACAAGAGTCACACCAGTACCCTGACCAAGGAAATCTGCTTCTGGAGTGAAAGTAACTGTACCGTCTGGTGTGATGGTATAAGTTCCCTCACCTGGAATAGTCTTTTCCTTGCTACCGTCGTCGAAGGTTGGCGCAATTGTTTCATCAATTGGCACCAATGGATCACCTGCTTCGAAGACAGGTGTGCCGGTTTGAACATGTCCCTTGATATTTGTAGAGGAAGCATCTTTACCAGTTGGAGTTACCTTGGCAAACTCTGGACTGTAGGTAGCTGTTACTGGAGTGCCATTTTTATCGACACGTTTTACAGTCACTGAATCTGGTTTGCCTACAAACTGCTTGTCTGGTGTGAAAGTCACTGCTCCATCTGGAGTGATGGTGTATGTTCCCTGGCCTGGAATGGTCTTTTCCTTGCTTCCGTCGTTGAAGCTTGGCTCTACTGTCTCATCAATTGGAACCAGTGGATCACCACCTTGGAAAGTTGGTGTACCTGTTTGCGGAACACCCTGCGGACCGGTGCTAGTCGCTGTGGTGCCGGTTGGAGTTACCTTAGTAAACTCTGGGCTATATGTTGCAGTTACTGGCGTACCATTTTTATCCACACGTTTTACAGTGACTGGATCTGGCTTCCCTACAAATTGCTTGTCTGGGGTGAAGGTCACTGCCCCATCTGGAGCAATGGTGTAAGTTCCCTGACCTGGAATGGTCTTTTCTTTACTTCCATCTGCGAAGGTAGGCTCTACTGAGTCATCAATTGGAACCAGTGGATCACCACCCGCAAAGGTTGGAGTACCAGTTTGTGGAACACCTTGAGGGCCAGTGCTAGTTGCATTGGTACCTGTAGGAACCACTTTCGTAAACTCTGGACTGTAAGTCGCAGTCACTGGTGTACCGTTCTTATCAACACGTTTCACAGTGATTGGATCTGGTTTACCTACAAACTGCTTGTCTGGGGTGAAGGTCACTACGCCATCTGGAGTAATGGTGTAAGTTCCTTGACCTGGAATGGTCTTCTTCTTGCTTCCATCTTCGAAGCTTGGCTCAACTGTCTCATCGATTGGAACCAATGGATCGCCACCTTGGAAAGTTGGAGTGCCTGTTTGCGGAACACCCTGAGGACCGGTGCTGGTCGCTGTGGTGCCGGTCGGAGTTACCTTAGTATACTCTGGACTGTATGTCGCTATCACTGGTGTACCGTTCTTATCCACTCGCTTCACAGTGATTGGATCTGGTTTACCCACAAATTGCTTGTCTGGCGTGAAAGTCACTGCACCATCTGGAGCAATCGTGTAGGTTCCTTGACCTGGAATGGTCTTCTTCTTGCTTCCATCTTCAAAGGTCGGCTCAACGGTTTCATCAATTGGAACTAATGGATCACCACCTTGGAAAGTTGGTGTACCAGTTTGTGGAACACCTTGAGGTCCTGTGCTTGTTGCATTGGTGCTGGTTGGCGTTGCCTTAGTAACAGTTGGCGTGTAAGTTGCGGTAACTTCCGTGCCATTTTTATCAACACGTTTTAATGTAACCGGTGTTGGTGTGCCAACATACTGTTTCTCAGGTGTAAAGGTGATAGAACCATCTGAGTTAATACTGTATACTCCTACTCCTTGAACAGTCTTCTTAGGCTGACCATCTTCGAAGGTCATTGGAGAATCCATATCAATTGGAACAGCTGAGTCACCGCCCGCGAAGGTTGGGGTACCGGTTTGTGGAACGCCCTGAGGACCTGTACTAGTCGCATCGGTGCTAGTTGGGATTACTTGAGTCACTGTAGGCTGGTAAACTGCTTCTGCTGTAGATCCGTTCTTATCCCTTACACGAAGACGCGCAGGAGTTGGCGTCCCATGGAAATCAGGTGCAGGTTGGAAGCTAATATCTCCATTAGCTTGAACAGTGTAAGTTCCTTGTAGCTTGCCACTTGCATCATGGACAGGCAGACTATTAGCTTGTTGAATTTGCCCATTAACTACAAATTGTGGTCCCTCTGGCGCTAAAGGCACCGTCGCATTCTGTCCATTAATACTTGCTTGACCTGGAGTAAAGTTTAGGTGACTCGTTTGAAGTTTCCCTTGGAGGCCAGTAGTCTGTGTATCTTGACCTGTTGGAGTTGCGGCCTTAACTTCAGCTTGATAAGTAGCGGTTACTTCTGTCCCGTTCATATCAACACGTTTAACAGATTCAGCACTTGGACGGCCAGTGTAGCTAGGAACTGGTTGGAAGGTTACGCGACCTGCGTTATCAACCATATAAGTTCCGACATTCGGAACAACCTTAGTTGTTTGACCATTATCAAAAGTTGGAGCAACTGCCTCATTAATTGGCACACGATTATCACCTGGCGTAAAGATCAAATTACCAGATTGTTCAGCACCTTGAATACCTTCAGAGCTTGCTCCTTGTGCCGTTGGAACAAGACGCGTTACTGTTGGTTGATAGGTTGCACGGTGCTCTGTCCCGTCGGTATCATGCAATTGTAAGTTAACTCGGTCAACAGTCCCCACAAATGACTTATTCGGAGTGAAAGTCACACGCCCAGTAGCTGGATCTAACTCAAAGGTTCCCACTTCTTGGCCTTGCGAGGTTGCTTTCACGCTTGTTCCAGCAATGCGATTGCCATCAGCATCCAAGAAAAAGACAGGATTCGTTGCAGATGGTTGAGCAGGTGTCTTAGCAGGATTGCCATCATTAAAGATAATATCTTGCACTTGTTGTAAGCCTTGAGCATCTGTTGAACGATGCTCGTTAAAGTTGAGTACAGTAGGGATATAGCGGGCATCCATATTATTCAACTTATCGTTGATAACAGGCTCTCCATTATTCTTCGCAATCCAATCTGTACTTGCACCATTAGTATCAACACGGCGGATATTAATTCCTTGAGTAGTACCGATAAAACCAGTGCTAGGTTCAAATATCACATCCACATTTGCACCCTTGGCTGTTACTTTATATCGTCCCTCAGCAGTATTGTACCAACCGTCGCCATCTGCTGCTAATGTATTGCCAGCATTGTCCAAAACAAGAGGTGCTACAGTTGTATCAATAGCCGCTTTCTTGCTTTCATCATTTTGATCAATACCTTGAGGTGTAAACTGAAGAGTAGCTTTCTGAGGCTGGCCGATTATTCCCGAACTTTCCTTCTTTTCTCCCTTTGGTGGATAGGTCAAGATGACTTCTAAATCCTCTACTTCCCCACTAAAGGCTGTTCCCGTAGGTTTTTCAATATCTCCCTTATTCAGGGCAATACGGACCCGCATTCCCAACTTGCTAACTTCAGGATTGGTCATCGCTGGATTATTCTTGAAATTAACAGTATAGTCACCAGCCGTTGTTACTTCAGTAAATTCGCTGGCCTCATTTTCATCAAAAACGCCATTTTGATTGAAATCAATCCAAGCACGGACATAGGCCTTGCTATTGCCATTAGCAGATGCTTGCAGGCGAACTGAGTAGTCACCATTTTGAAGACGATTAACTCGGAAGAGGTTATTTATCTTACCAGTCAAATCAGAAGGCAAGAGCTGATCAACCCCTTCGTCTGCGTGATCAGTATCGTCATCATGTCTCCAGTCATTACCCGAAGTAGTATCAATATCAGCTTCAACTCGACCCAAGAATGGCTGAGGAGTTCTTGCACCTGTATTGGCATCATAACCAGAAATAGCATGAACAGCATTTCCATAAGAAGCTGGTGCATCTCCCTCATCTACTACCATAAAACCAATCATAGCAGCTTGCTGACCAGAAGAAGCAATATAAATCCCAACTTCTGAAGCGCCACGTGTCATCACAATCGGAACTGTGTGATCTTTAGAAGTATTAGGACCAAAGACCTGAGAGCCCAAGCCTCCTGTTTTTTGATCTGGATTAGTAAAAGCAGTCCAGTCGATTACAGGTATAGTCGCATTATCTCCTATATATTGACCATATCTGTTAGGGTTCATCGGTGCATAAGTTTCGGTAATTTCCCGACCGTCTGGCAGGACACGTTTCCATTCTGCCAAGTGTTCCCATCCTTGGCCATTGGTCGTGAAGATAGCATACTCCCCTGGGTTGGCTTCTTCTCCATCTGCCATGATAACTGTTGCTTTTACAGGTTTCCCAAGGTAAGTCGCTTCTACCTTGAATTTTATACCGTAGCTAGCACCATTTTTAGGGACTTGTAATTGAGTCTTTCGGCCATTGGTGTTAATCCCTTGGTCTCGGACAGATGTCCATTGATTCTGCTCCGCTCCTATAATTTTCGGTCTAGCCGAATCTCCCTCAGCTTCCTGCTTTTTATAGTCTTCATTTACATATCTGAACCAAGTGTTTTTCGCATTCGGATCATAGCTACTTTCATACGCAGTACCCTTGACGCGGTCACGATAAATCTCTGTTGAGTGGAAGGGTTTTAATTCCGTCACTGTCAGTTTGATACGATAGCCAGGTGAAATTTCTTTTTCATAGACAGTACCAACTTTAAAGGAATCGTCCGTATCTAAGTTGCTGATAGCACTTTTATCCCCAAGATCCAGCCAGTTAATCTGCTTCATCAAGTCTGTCGGGTTCTTTTTTTCAGAATCAGCCAAAGTAGGCTTCTCAATGGTGTTGTTAGGGTCACCATCTCGCAGACCAGTAGGTGCTGCATCCCGTCTTACCCGACGAGAGCGACTAGGCTGAGCAGGCTCTGTAGTTCCTGCCGGTTGAGCAGGAGCTGGTTGGGCATTATCTTCAGTCTTAACTTCTGCAGGAACAACAGCTGGTGCAGAGGTAGTTTCTGCCGCCGGCTGCTCACTTGTTGGCTTATCAACTGAATCAGGCCTTGCAGTCGCTACCGCAGACGCATCTTCTGCTTGAGCCACGAAAGTAGCAGGTCTGCTTTCCTCAGCTGGTGAATTTAGCGGCTCTGCAGTACTTACTGAGGAATCAGCTATGCCTGCTTGAGAAACCTCGCTTTGAGTCCCAGAAGAAACAGTCTCATCAGCGCTAACCTGCGTTGCCGCACCCAAAAGAAGCAGGGTTGATAAGAGCACAGAACAAACACCGACGTTTAGTTTTCGAATCGAAAACTTACGCAGGTGAGGATTAAATAAATCTTTTCCCATAATAATCTCCTAAATAATCATTTAAATTGCAGCTTTTATTATACACTATTCTATTTTAGTTATCCATATATATAACTATAATTGTAAGAAACTAACATTATAATTAGACACTTTGTTAAAAATGGTCTATTTTTAACAAAAATAGGAAAGATCCATAAACGAATCTTTCCTATTTTGATTTAGCGGTTAGAAGCTAAGTTCTCACCTCTTAGTCTTCAGACTTTTTCTTTCTCTTCTCTAAGCCAATCAGTCCTAAACCTGATACTCCTGCAAGTAAGCTTGCTGCCAAGTATGAGGTTTCTTCTGCACCAGTCTTAGGAAGGGATTTTGCACCCTCACTCTTGGAAAGAGACGGTGGTGCAGGCGTAATCGTCCGCTCTGGCTGAACAGGATTTTCTGTCACAGTTGGAACGTAAACCGCTGAAATCGTCTGACCATTACGATCTTTGCGAATCACTGTCACACCGTCAGCTTGACCGACAAAGCCAGTTTCCGGTACAAAGGTCACTGTGCCATCTGGCGCAATCGTGTAAGTTCCTTGGCCTGGAACAACCTTTTCAGTACTGCCATCCTCGAAAGTTGGAGGAACAGTTGGATCCACGTCGCCTTCAAAGATTGGTTTGCCAGTCTGCGGCTGTCCTTTTAGACCTGTGCTGCTGGTATCTTCTGTAGCAGTACTTCCCAAAACAGTTGGGGTATAGGTTGCCGTCACGGCATTGCCATAAATATCTGAACGCTTCACGACAACTCCACGAGCAGTTCCGACAAAGTCGGCTTCTGGCACAAAGGTCACTGCCCCCAACATATTGAACCGATAAGTTCCCTCACCTGGGACAACCATCTCTGTGCTGCCATCCGCAAAGGTCGGTGCTACTGCCTGGTCAATCGCCCCTTCAAAGGTTGGCGTGCCCGTTTGAGCTTGGCCCTTGCGACCACTAGATACACTATCCTTGCTAGTTGATGGTTCAACTACGGTAGGAACATAACGAGCTGTCACTGAGCTGCCATTCTTATCACGACGGACAAGAGTCACACCGGTTCCCTTACCAAGGAAATCAGCTTCTGGAGTGAAGGTGACTGTCCCGTCTGGTGCGATGGTGTATGTTCCCTGACCTGGAATAGTCTTTTCCTTGCTTCCATCTTCAAAGGTTGGCTCAACTGACTCATCAATTGGAACCAATGGATCACCTGCTTCGAAGACAGGTTTCCCAGTCTGAACATGACCTTTGATATTCGTAGAGGAAGCATCTTTACCAGTTGGGACTACTGCTTTCACTATCGCTTGATATTTGACAATAACAGGAGTTCCGTTAGCGTCTAAACGAATTAATCCCTGTTCTGATGTTTCACCCTTGAATTGTTTTATCGGAGTGAAGGTCACCTTGTTATCTGCATCCACTTCGAACTTACCAACATTTGGCACTTCTTTAATATTCTTTCCGTTACCAAAGAGTGGAGTCGAACCAGCTGGGAATGGAACTAATTTATGTCCTGGCGTGAAAGTCACTTGACCTTTTTGAATCTGACCTTGCAGCCCTTCTGTTTTAGTGCCAGTACCTATCGGAGTTACCTTGGTGAACTCTGGACTGTAGGTCGATGTCACTGGAGTGCCATTCTTATCGACACGTTTTACAGTGATTGGATCTGGACTACCTACAAACTGCTTCTCTGGGGTGAAGGTTACTGTACCATCTGGTGCAATGGTGTATGCTCCTTGACCTGGAATGGTCTTCTTCTTGCTTCCATCTGCAAAGGTTGGCTCAACAGTCTCATCAATCGGAACCAGTGGATCACCACCTGCGAAGGTTGGTGTGCCAGTTTGAGGAAGGCCTTGTGGACCAGTGCTAGTTGCGGTAGTTCCTATTGGAGTCACTTTCTCAACAGTTGGTGTGTACTTAGCTGTCACTGGGGTACCATTCTTATCTATACGTTTAACAACAACCGAGTCTGGTGTCCCAACAAATTGCTTGTCCGGTGTGAAAGTGACAGATCCATCTGGCGTTACTTCGAAGATTCCGACATTTGGAACTTCCTTGCGTTTGCTTCCATCATCGAAAGTAGCTGGAGTATCATTATCCAGTGGTACATTCGGGTCGCCACCAACAAAGTTTGGTTTACCCGTTTGCGGAAGACCTTGTGGACCAGTGCTCGTCACGGTGGTGCCTGTTGGAGTTACCTCTTTCACTACCGCTTGGTACTTAACTGTAACAGGGGTACCATTGACATCAGTGCGAGTCAATTCAAGTTCTGGTGTTTCACCCTTGAATTGTTTGTCTGGAGTAAAGGTCACCTTGCCATCTGCATCCACTTCAAATTTACCAACATTCGGCACTTCTTTGACAGAAGAACCATTATCAAACAGTGGAGTCGAATCCGTTGGGAATGGAACAGAGTCATGGCCAGGTGTGAAGGTGACTTGTCCTTCTTGCACTTGACCTTGCAAACCTTCTGACTTAGTGCCAGTACCAGTTGGAGTTACCTTGGTGAACTCTGGACTGTAGGTCGCTGTCACTGGTGTGCCGTTCTTGTCCACTCGCTTAACTGTGATTGGGTCCGGCTTACCTACAAACTGCTTGTCCGGCGTGAAGGTCACTAAGCCATCTGGAGTAATGGTGTAAGTTCCCTGACCTAGAATGGTCTTTTCCTTGCTACCATCGTCGAAGCTTGGCTCAACTGTTTCGTCAATCGGAACCAATGGATCACCACCTGCAAAGGTTGGAGTACCCGTTTGAGGAAGGCCTTGTGGGCCAGTGCTCGTTGCGGTAGTTCCTATTGGGGTCACTTTCTCAACAGTAGGCGTGTACTTAGCCGTCACTGGGGTACCATTCTTATCTACTCGCTTAACAACAACTGGGTCTGGTGTCCCAACAAATTGCTTGTCAGGTGTGAAAGTGACAGATCCATCTGGTGCTACTTCAAAGGTACCGACATTTGGAACTTCCTTGCGTTTGCTTCCATCATCGAAAGTCGCTGGAGTATCATTATCCAGTGGTACATTCGGGTCGCCACCAACAAAGTTTGGTTTACCCGTTTGTGGACGGCCTTGTGGGCCAGTGCTGGTTGAGGTGGTGCCTGTTGGAGTTACCTCTCTCACTACTGCTTGGTACTTGACAGTTGCTGGTGTTCCATTAGCATCAGTCCGAGTCAATTCGAGTTCAGGTGTTTCACCCTTGAATTGTTTGTCTGGAGTGAAAGTTACCTTGCCATCTGCATCCACTTCGAACTTACCAACATTCGGCACTTCTTTAACTGCAGAACCATTATCGAATAATGGAGTTGAACCAGCTGGGAATGGAACTGAATCATGACCAGGGGTGAAGGTCACTTTGCCTTCTTGGACTTGGCCTTGCAGACCTTCTGTCTTGGTGCCAGTACCTGTCGGAGTAACAGCAGTCACAATCGCTTGATAGTTAGCCTTGGCTACTGTTCCATTGACATCTGTACGGCTGAGTTCGACTTCTGAAGTTTTGCCTACAAAGGTTTTGACTGGAGTAAAGGTGACATTACCCTCTCCGTCCACTTCGAACTTACCGACTTTGTCAATTTCTTTCACATTGGTGCCGGTGTCAAAGACTGGGGTACTGTTATCTGGGAAACCAACTTGAGGACTTCCTGGTTCAAAAGTAACTTTTCCTTTTTGAACTTGGCCTTGAAGCCCCTCTGTCTGATCACCTTTCGCCGTCGGAGTGACTTTTTCAACAGTTGGTGTGTACTTAGCCGTCACTGGTGTACCATTCTTATCTACCCGCTTAACAACAACTGGGTCTGGTGTCCCAACAAATTGCTTGTCAGGTGTGAAAGTGACAGATCCATCTGGTGTTACTTCGAAGATTCCGACATTTGGAACTTCCTTGCGTTTGCTTCCATCATCGAAAGTCGCTGGAGTATCATTATCCAGTGGTACATTCGGGTCGCCACCAACAAAGTTTGGTTTACCTGTTTGAGGGCGGCCTTGTGGGCCAGTGCTGGTTGAGGTGGTGCCTGTTGGAGTTACCTCTTTCACTACCGCTTGGTACTTAACTGTAACAGGGGTGCCGTTGGCATCTACACGAGTCAATTCAAGTTCTGGCGTTTCACCCTTGAATTGCTTGTCTGGAGTGAAAGTCACCTTGCCATCCGCATCCACTTCGAACTTACCAACATTTGGCACTTCTTTAACTGCGGTACCATTATCGAATAATGGAGTTGAACCTGCCGGGAATGGAACTGAATCATGGCCTGGAGTGAAGCTAACATGACCTTCTTGAACCTGACCTTGCAAGCCTTCTGTCTTAGTACCGGTGCCTGTTGGAGTTACCTTGGTAAACTCTGGACTGTAGGTCGCTGTCATTGGAGTACCATTCTTATCCATCCGCTTAACGGTGACTGGATCTGGTTTACCTACAAATTGCTTGTCTGGCGTGAAGGTCACTGCGCCATCCGGAGTGATGGTATAAGTTCCTT
This sequence comes from Streptococcus sanguinis, assembly GCF_050220005.1. Taxonomy (GTDB): domain Bacteria; phylum Bacillota; class Bacilli; order Lactobacillales; family Streptococcaceae; genus Streptococcus; species Streptococcus sanguinis_Z. Next base: position 906,387 of record NZ_CP071413.1, on the reverse strand, counting down.
GACCTGGAATATTCTTTTCCTTGCTGCCATCTCCGAAGGTTGGCTCTACTGTGTCATCGATTGGAACAAGTGGGTCGCCGCCTGCGAAGGTCGGTATGCCAGTTTGAGGAAGGCCTTGTGGACCTGTGCTGGTTGCATTGGTACCTGTTGGAGTTACTTTAGTAAACTCTGGACTGTAAGTTGCCGTCACTGGAGTGCCGTTCTTGTCCACTCGCTTCACTGTGATTGGGTCCGGTGTGCCTACAAACTGCTTGTCTGGCGTGAAAGTCACTACGCCATCTGGAGTGATGGTGTAAGTTCCCTGACCTGGAATCTTCTTCTCCTTACTTCCATCTGCAAAGGTTGGCTCAACTGTTTCATCAATCGGAACTAGTGGGTCAGCAGCTTTGAAGATTGGAGTTCCTGTTTGAGGGATACCTTGTGGGCCAGTGCTCGTAACGGTGGTGCCTGTCGGAGTTACTTCTTTCACTACCGCTTGGTATTTAACTGTTACTGGAGTGCCGTTGGCGTCCACACGAATAATTCCTAATTCTGGTGTTTCACCCTTGAACTGTTTGTCTGGAGTGAAGGTCACAATGCCATCTGCATCTACTTCGAACTTACCGATATTTGGTATTTCTTTAATATTTTTTCCGTTACCAAATAGCGGAGTCGAGCCTGCTGGGAATGGAACTAATTCATGGCCTGGCGTGAAGGTGACATGACCTTTTTGAACCTGACCTTGTAATCCTTCTGTCTTATCACCAGTACCTGTCGGAGTAACAGCTGTCACAGTTGCTTGGTAGTTGGCTTTTGCTGCTGTACCGTTGATATCTGTACGGCTGAGTTCAACTTCTGGTGTCTTACCGACAAACGTTTTGACTGGTGTGAAAGTAACATTCCCCTCTGTATCAACCTCGAACTTACCGACTTTGGCAATTTCTTTTACAGTAGAACCATTATCAAAGACCGGTGTGCTGTCGGTTGGGAAGCCTACTTGCGGACTTCCTGCTTCAAAAGTAACCTTGCCTTTTTGAACTTGGCCTTGAAGCCCCTCCGTCTGAGCACCTGTCGCTCTTGGAGTCACTTTCTCAACAGTTGGCGTATACTTGGCTGTCACAGGAGTGCCATTTTTGTCCACTCGCTTAACAATAACCGGATCTGGTGTGCCAACAAATTGCTTATCTGGGGTAAAGGTGACAGAACCGTCTGGTGCCACTTCAAAGATACCGACATTTGGAACAACCTTGCGCTTGCTTCCGTCATCGAAAGTAGCCGGAGTATCATTATCCAGTGGAACTCCCGGAGTGCCGCTCACGAAGTTTGGCTTGCCTGTTTGTGGACGGCCTTGCTCACCAGTGCTGGTGATATTTGTTCCCGTTGGAACCACTTCTTTCACTACAGCTTGGTATTTAACGGTGACAGGAGTACCATTCACATCTGCTCGAACCAATGTCAGCTCAGGAGTGGTTCCCTTAAACTGCTTGTCTGGCGTGAAAGTAACCTTGCCATTGGCATCCACTTCAAATTTACCAACGGTTGGAACCTCTTTAACAGTCAAACCATTGTCAAAGAGCGGAGTTGTTTCAGCCGGGAATGGTACAGAGGCATGACCAGGTGTGAAGGTAACATGACCTTCTTGAACCTGACCCTGCAATCCTTCAGTCTTATCACCAGTACCAGTCGGAGTGACTTTAGTAAACTCAGGACTGTAAGTCGCAGTGACTGGTGTACCATTCTTATCAACACGTTTCACTGTCACTGAATCTGGCTTTCCTACAAACTGCTTCTCTGGTGTGAAGGTAACTGTGCCATCTGGTGCAATGGTGTAAGTTCCCTGACCTGGAATAGCCTTTTCCTTGCTATCATCTTCAAAGGTTGGCTCGACTGCTTCATCAATTGGAACCAGTGGATCACCACCTTGGAAAGTTGGGATACCTGTTTGCGGGATACCCTGAGGACCGGTGCTAGTCACATTAGTTCCTGTTGGAGTTACTGATGTAACTGTCGCGATATAAGTAACTTTCGCTGCAATACCATTTGCATCTTTGCGAGTAATACTAATTTCTGGCGTTTCACCTACAAAGCGCTTGTCTGGCGTGAAGGTGACATTGCCCTCTCCATCTACTTCAAACTTACCGACTTTAGCAATTTCTTTGACATTCGTACCTGTATCAAAGACTGGCGTGCTGTTGGCTGGGAATCCTACTTTTGGATCGCCAGCTTTAAAAGTTACACGGCCCTTTTGAACTTGGCCTTGCGGACCTTCTGTCTGATCTCCAGTTCCCGTCGGAGTCACAGCGGTCACAGTCGCCCGATATTTGGCCTTGACTACTGTGCCATTGACATCTGCGCGGCTGAGTTCAACTTCTGGTGTCTTACCGACAAACGTTTTGACTGGAGTAAAGGTGACATTACCCTCTCCATCCACTTCGAACTTACCGACTTTGGCAATTTCTTTCACATTCGTGCCAGTGTCAAAGACTGGAGTTCTGTTCTCTGGAAAACCAACTTGCGAACTTCCTGGTTCAAAAGTAACTTTTCCTTTCTGAACTTGACCTTGTGGGCCTTTTGTCTGAGCACCTGTTGCTCTTGGGGTTACTTTCTCAACAGTAGGCGTGTACTTAGCTGTCACAGGAGTGCCATTTTTGTCCACTCGCTTAACAAGAACTGGATCTGGTGTCCCAACATATTGCTTGTCTGGTGTGAAAGTGACAGATCCATCTGGTGCCACTTCAAAGATTCCGACATTTGGAACGACTTTGCGCTTACTTCCATCATCGAAAGTCGCTGGAGTATCATTATCCATTGGTACATCTGGGTTGCCACTTACAAAGTTTGGCTTACCTGTCTGTGGACGGCCTTGTTTACCAGTGCTAGTGATGTTTGTTCCAGTTGGAGTAACAGCAGTGACTGTTGCCTTGTAGATAGCTATAGCTGTGCTGCCATTCGTATCTGTACGAGTAATCCTGATGTCCGGCGTAAGGCCTTTAAATTGTTTCTCTGGAGTAAAGGTTACATTTCCATCCTCATCCACTTCAAACTTACCAACAGTAGGCACTTCTTTAACAGTCGAACCATTGTCGAAGAGCGGAGTGGAGCCAGCCGGAAAGGCCACAGTTTGTTTTTGACCATTGACTTGCGCAGAACCTTCTGTGAAGCTGACTTTTCCTCGCTGAACTTGACCTTGTACACCACTGGTTTCAGCATTCGTCGCACTTGGTGCTGCTGCTTTTACATCAGCCTGATAGTTAGCTGTTACTTCTGTTCCATTGACATCTACTCGCTTGATAATCTCTGCCGCTGGCCGTCCAGTATAAGTCGGTAGTGGAGTGAAGGTAACTAAGCCTTGATTATCCACCTGATAGGTACCAACACCAGCAACTGTTTTAGTCTGGCTGCCATTATCAAAGGTTGGCAACTTCTTGCTATCAATAGGCACACGATTATTGCCTGGATTGAAGGTCAATTGCCCTGTCTGAACTGCACCTTGAATGCCCTCGCTGCTGGCCCCTTGAGCAGTCGGTCTAACAGGAGTCACCTTTGGCTGATAAATAGCTTGATGCGGAATACCTTTGCCATCAATCATTTGAACAGACACAGGGTCTACAGTACCAACAAAGTTTTTGTTTGGTTTGAAAGTAATCTTACCTGTTGCAGGTTGGACTTCAAAACGACCGACTTCCCGACCATTTGATAAAGCTGGAACTCTAGTATCATCTGTAGTCGTTCCATCCGCTTTCACAAATTTTACTGGATTTGCTGACGTCGGACTTGCCGGAGTTTTGCGAGCATCACCATCATTAAAGATAGGCGTCTTTTCTTGCGTTAATCCTTGAGCATCCGTTGTTTCATACTTAGGAACATTGAGCACGGTTGGCACATAGCGTCCATCCATCGTATTCAGCTGATCATTGATGACTGGTTCAGCCTGATTCTTGGCAATCCAATCTGTACTTGCGCCGTTAGTATCAAAACGACGGATGTTAATTCCCTGGGCTGTGCCGATAAAGCCAGCTTTAGGCTCATATACCACATCTACATCAGCACCGTTTGCAGTTACTTTATAACGGCCTTCAGCAGTGTTATACCAGCCTTCTGCATCAGCTGTCAGGGCATTTCCTCTCGTATCTAATACAATCGGAGCTTTGGTAGTATCAATTGCTACTTTCTTATTTTCAGTATTTTGAGCAATTCCCTGCGGAGTGAAATGAAGAGTGGCTGTCTGTCTCTGATCACGGATCCCAGTACTTTCCTTCTTCTCACCTTTTGGTGGGTAGGTCAGTTCAACTTCTAGATCTTCCACCTCACCACTAAATGCAGTTCCGGTAGGCTTTTCAATATCTCCCTTGTTCAAGGCGATACGAACACGCATTCCCAGCTTGCTAAGTTCAGGATTAGTCATAGCTGGATTCTTCTTAAAGTTGACAGTATAATCTCCCGCAGTTGTTACTTCGGTAAATTCACTGGCTTCGTCTTCATCGAAGACACCATTATTATTGAAGTCAATCCAGGCGCGGACATAAGCTTTTTCGTATCCATTAGCTGAAGCATGGATGCGGAGAGAATAATCTCCGTCATGCAGACGGTTGACTGGAAAAAGACCATTGGTTTTCCCGACTAAATCATCAGACAAGAGCTGATTAACACCTTCATCGGCCAACTCTGTATCATCATCATGTTTCCAGTTATTGCCAGATGAGGTATCAATATCAGCCTCAACACGGCCCAAGTAAGGCTGTGGTGTGTGAGCGCCTGTTTCAGCATTGTATTTTGAAATAGCGTGGATTGCTTTTCCATAAGAATCCGGAGCATCGCCTTCGTCCACTGCCATGAAACCAATCATCGCAGCCTGCTGACCAGAAGAAGCTATATAAATACCAACCTCAGATGCACCACGTGTCATTACAAGCGGAATTGTATTATTTTTAGAAACATTAGGTCCAAATACTTGGCTTCCCAGTCCGCCAGTCTTTTGGTCAGGACTGACATAGGCCTGCCAATGAACCCCAGTACCGTCATCTCCAATAAATTGACCTTCTGTAGTAGGCTTCATTGGCTTATAGGTTTCTGTAATCTCAGTAGTCACACCATTTGCGTCTGTAACTGTACGCTTCCACTCGGCCAAATGTTCCCAACCATTACCATTGGTTGTAAAGATAGCATACTCGCCAGGGTTTGCCTCTTCTCCATCAGCCATGACAACGGTTGCTTTAACAGGCTTCCCACGATATCTAGCTTCAACTTTGAACTTCACACCGTAGTTGGCTTCATCTTTAGGAACCTGCAGTTGGGTCTTACGGCCTTTAGTATCAATTCCTTCTGACTTAATAGCAGACCATTGATTTTGAGCAGCACCAGTAATTTTAGGGCGGTAATCATCACCATACCAATACTGATAAGCATAATTATTGCTATTGGTATATTGAAGCCAAGTATTTTTTGCATTGGGATCATAACTGCTTTCGTACTCAGTCCCCTTTACTCGATCACGATAGATCTCTGTCGCATAGAAAGGTTTCAATTCCGTCACAGTCAGTTTGACCACATAGCCCGGCGAAATTTCCTTCTCATATACTGTTCCAACTTTAAAGGAGCCATCTTTATCTAGATTTCTCAGTGATTTAGTATCACCAAAATCTAGCCAGTTCACTTGCTTCATCAACTCATCAGAGCGTTTTCTTACTGATTCTTCCAGTGTTGGTTTAGAAACTGTAGGATTAGGTGTTGCATCTTGTATAGCAGAGCTAGCTTGACCAGCAGGACTTGTAGTACGGAATGATGTTCCTGTCTCCATTGGCTGGCCGTTACGATCAGACCTTGGCATAGCCGCAGAACTTGGTTTTGGCGTATATTGCACTGAATAAGAGCGCGTCCGACTAGCTTCAGCTGGTCTGGCTTCATTAGAGGTCTCAGCTGTTTGATTAGCTTCTTGTGCCTTTTCAGGTGTCGCTTGCTCTGGGGCAGCAGCTGGACTTACCAGCTGATTTTGATCAGCACTTGCTTCTGAGTTAGCTGTTTCAGGAACAGCAGATGTTGCTGTATTCTCAAGAGCAGGCTGACTGACTGGCTGACTCATAGCAGAGTCCGTCGGTTTTTCTGGCAGTGAGATATTATCATCTACAGATCCGCTGGCAGTTTCATCTGCATTGACCGTAGCCGCAGTACCTAAAAGGAAAACGGTAGATAATAATACCGAGCAAACTCCGACATTTAATTTTCGAATTGAAAACTTATTTAAATGGGGGTTAAATAATTCTTTTCCCATAGAATCTCCTATATTAATATTTAATAGCAATTGGTATTATACAACATTTATATATAGTTAGCCATGGATATGACTGTAGTTGAGGGGCATAGTGTCCAAAAATAGACACATAAAAAAAAGACTCCATTTTTATAGTAAAAAAAGAAGACTCGCAAACGAATCTTCTCACTTTTAACCTTCTGATAAAACCTTATCTAATTTTTCCTGCAGGGCTGCTAATTCCCAACCTTCGATTTCTTTTAGCTTATGATTAGTCACTGCCAGCCCCTCATATTCGAGTCCGCAGTTCTGGCAAAAGCGGCTCATCACGTAGTCCAGCATTTCAATTTCTTTGCTGGGTTGAGAACCTTGCAAGAGGAAAAACACCTTTTTGCCCTTGAGTACTTCCTGCGGCTCATGCACATCAGCTACTCGGTCCAACAAAGTTTTTAGCAGACCTGAAAAAGACCACCAATAAATAGGGCTGGTAAAGACCAGCACATCAGACTGACTCAGCTGCTCATAGACTTGAAAGAACTGGTCGTTTTCTGCTGACTGGCCATATTGCTCAATGTGGTAGTCCACTAATTGAAGTGCCTCATAATCTCTATTCCGCAGAAAAAAATGCCCCAACTTAAAACTATTACCATTCCTATTCGGGCTGGCGTTTACCAAATAAATCATAGCTTCTCTTCTCCTTTATTTTTTCCAATTATATCAAAAAAGAGGGAAGCAAACAATGCTCACCTCTACTATTTATTCCGACTTTTCAATATCTTCTTTCATCTCATCCATGTTAAACTTAGCAAAGAGATACTTGCGATCTTGTACTGGGAAACGCTGATCCAGCTGGTCTACAGCACCCAACTCGACGACACCTTCCTTGATAACAAAATCCATAACATGTCCGCCAAAAGTCAGATCATCCGATACAAAATGCAGATGATAGCCTGCCAGACTGACCCCGTGGAAAATCTCAGGCGTCCAGATACCAACGATGGTGCCCGTGACATTTTCCTTACGATACTCAGGCTGATTAACCGCTACTTCTGCAAACTTCCGCTCCGTCGTAGACTTGGGAATCATCCGAACATGCATATGAGCAAAATCACCGTGAATCTTGATAGAGCGGAAAAGATTTTCGCCATCATAGTAAGACTCAATTCGCTTTTCTAGCTCCTTGTCATCCATCTCAAAGCGCTGACGGAAAATGACCTCCGCCTGATGGGGAACAACTGCCGCGTAAGGTACTGTCATATCCGGTGACACCTCAACCACTTCTGGCACTTCTCCAGAGCCCTTTGCCTGATAAGCCTTACCATTGAGAACAATAAGCTCACCATCAATAGAGTCCAGTGTTCCCAAGCCCAAATCTCCATACTGCAGCAGCTCCCCAACAGTCATACTGCCATCGTAAAGACCAGCCATCAAAGCTCCCAAAGTATTATATTGAAATAATTTGATTGGTTCTGCCATTCTTTTTCCTTAATCTTTCTCTTCTTATAAATATTATTGCCCATCCAGCTAAGTTTTTTCATCTTTATTACAGTGGCTTACTGAATTTCTACGCCAATCATTATACCATAAATCGCGGGAAATGGCTGAGCGAGTGCTTCTTCAGCTGTTATAAGCTTTCATAAAGCTCCTGCATACTCCCATCATCAGGTACCAATCTCAGGTAAGAAGCCGCAGCCCTTTTAGCTTCTTCAAATCTGCCTAATTCTCGCAAAAGATAGATATACTGCTCTAGAAACTCTGGATTATCATGCAATTCACGAGCCAGTTGATCATAGAGTTCCTCTGCTTTTTCCAGATTTTCCAAGGCCTGATAAGCACGCGCCAGATTCCAGCGGGTCAAGGCATTATCGACTTCTTGCTCAGCAAATTCTAAAATATCCTCATAACGCTCCTGCTCCAAGTAAAGAGTAGTCAGTCGCAAGGCAATCTCTTCCAAATCATCCGCATCTTCCTGAGCCTGCAAAAGATAATTTTCAGCCGCTTTCTCATCATGAAGTTCATAAGAAAGCTGTGAGGCTAAAAGCAAGAGCCGAGTCTCAAAAGGATTCTTAGCCAAGCCCTGCTGGGCAAGGGTCAGGGCTTCAGCCGTCCGATGATCCGCATGAAGAGATAGGGCATAGCCATATTCGTAGCCTTCAAAATCCGGTGACAGAGTATCCAATTGCTTGAAATAAAGATTGGCCTTTTGGTATTCTTCTTGGTCCGCTAAAATAGTCGCCAGCTCATAAACCGCAGCATCGTCATACTCCAGCTCAACTGCTTTCTCCAAAAACTCAATGGCAGCTGCAAATTTTCCAAGACTGGCATAGCATACCCCAATCCGCTGATAGGTTGAGACGCCTGTCTGTTCAAAGATTGTACGATTGTCTAGCTGAGCGTATTCCTTAATCGCCTGTGAAAAATCCCCCAGCTCCAAATCAATCTCAGCCAGACCAAAGGTTACCAAAGGCTCATCAGTCAGCTCTGCTGCCTGAGCCAGTTTCTCACGAGCTACATCGGGCAGCCCCTCTAGCTGATAGAGGTCAGCCTTAGCCAAGAGAGCAGCAACATACCAGTCACTGTCTGGCTGAATCTCCTCCAGATAGGCAAATGCCTGCTCCAACTCTCCATCATCACTGGCAATAGCTGCCAAGCTGATATAAGAAGCCGGATAGTCAGGAGCCAACTTTTCAAAAATACGCTTGGCCTGAGGGAAAAAGCCGATACTCTCTAAGTAATCGGCCAAATCCAATAATTCTTCTTCGCTGTCTGTAGTCAGGGCTTGCTCGAAATAGCGATCAGCCAGAGCTAGGTCCTGCTCCTGTAAAGCTGCCAACATTTGCTCACTCTTGCTCACTGATTTCTCCTTCTTGTTCAAAATCGGCTTCGTAGAGGCCACTTACTTTCTGATACCACTTAAAGATGGCTGCAATGGCTACTTTTGCTGAAGCATAGGCGGGAATTCCCAGGAAAACGCCCCAAATGCCAAACATGGTACCAGAAGTTAATAATACGAATAAAATCGTAATCGGATGAATACTGAGCTGACTGCCCAAGACCAAAGGAGAAACAAAACGCCCCTCGATTGTCTGCTCAACGATAAAAACGACAATGACTTTAGCCAGCATCACTGGACCGCCAGCAATCAAACCGATAGCCAGAGCCGGAAGCATGGCCAAAAAGCTGCCCAGATAAGGTACTAGATTGAGAACGCCCGCAATTACTCCAAGAGTGACACCATAGCGCAGACCAATAATCTTGAAGAAAACGATAAACATCAGAGCTACAATGATAGCAACTGTCACCTGACCGCGCACATAGTTGGCCAGCTGGCTGTTGATATCCGTCATCACTTGACCAAAGGATTCGCGGAATTTAGTTGGCAGAAACTGGGTCACATAGCCTTTCAGATTTTTCCCGTCTCTCAGCAGATAAAAAAGGATAAACGGCATGATGATAATAGCCACGATAATCTGCGAAGTTGTACTGATTAAGTTCCCCGCCCAGTTAACTGCTCGCGATGAAAAATTGCTGGCCCAATCAGTAATCTGGCTAGACAGATTACTAGTGTATTCCTCAATCTGCGGCTTGAAATCTGCCGAAATATACTTAGTCACGACATCGTCGATAAACTTGTCAGCCTGTTTCAGATAAGCTGGAACATTTCTGACAAAAGCCATGACCTGATGCTGCAAGCTAGGAATAGCAACAGCCAAGCCCCAGATAATCAAAAAAGCAATTAAAACAAAGACAATGGTAATAGCAACCAGTCGATTAATCTTATGCTTTTCCATCCAGTCGACGATTGGATTTAACAGATAATAAAGCAGGCCAGCTAAAATAACCGGCAGCATAATCACTCCCAAAAATTCAATGACTGGACTAAAAATAAAACTGATTTTACTAAGTATAAAAATATTCAGCCCCATCAAAAGGGTCACTAGAAATACTGTAATGGCCTTGTTATCTAAAAACCATTTAAAAAACCAGGATAGGCTAAAATCTTTTTCTTTGTGCTCCATATTCTCCTCCTTTAACTTGTCATTTCATTGTAACATTTTTCGGAGAAAAATTCTCTGCTCAGCTATAGGGAAAAGCAAAAAAAGAGAGGAGACAGAAGACTTGTATTTTTCGCAAAATACAGCTTCTGACTTCTCTCTTCGGTTCCTGCACAGCCAGCTAGAATACGAGGCTATTTCTCGACTACTGGCAGAGAAATGCTAAAGCGCATCTTCAGCCCATCAACGGCTTCAAACTGGTAACGCAGACCATGCTTGTCCAAAATCTGCTGAACGATAAAGAGTCCCAGACCTGTTCCGCCATCCTTGCGATTGCGACTGTAGTCTGGCCGGTAGAAAGGCTGAAAAATCTGCTGAATTTGGTCTTTGTTTAAGACTCGTTCTGCTTCATTTTCGATGACTAGCTTACGCTCTTCCAGCCTAAGTAGAATCTGTCCACCTTCTACTGTATAATGAAAGGCATTGTCCAGAAGATTCTTGATAGCCTTGAGCAGATAGGTGCGGTTCCCCTTGACCTTCGCTTCTGCCAGCTCAACCTGAAAATGGTAATGTCTGACATCTGCTAAAACTCGATAGGTGCTCAGATTTTCCTCCAAGACCTGCTTGAGTGAAAAGACTTCCTGTTCAGTTTCAGTCTTCATCTCCAGTTTAGAAATGGCTAAGATAGACTGGACTAACTCCGACTGCTCCTCTAGAATTTCTCGGCACTTCTGCAAGTACTTGTCTCGATCCTTGAACTCTCCTACACCATAAATCATACCATCGACCATCCCCATCATGCTGGTAATGGGCGTCTTGAGCTCATGTGATGTCATCCGCAAAAACTCTGCCTTTTCCCGTTCGCTTTCTGCTACCTTTTCATTTTCTAGGCGCAGAGCCTCAATACTGGTCAGTAGATTAGCATAGAGATGATTAATGTCTTGAGCCAGTTCGGCAATCTCATCACGCCCCTTGACCTGACAGGTCACATCTGGAGCCAGACTCGTCATTTGACGGGTGCTTTTAGAGATGGCTTTAATCCGCTGACTGGAAGTCCGGCTGTAGAGATAGGCTGCCAGACCACCCAAACTCAGAGATACAAGCAAGACAAATGGATAGAGATTGAGCAAAATCCGACTAGCATCAGAAACAGGCTGTAAGGAATATTCACCTCTCAGGACAACTTCTTTACCATCTGAAGTTCGAAAGCTTTCTGATAAACTCTTGCTCTCATAGTCGCTGTTGGCAATCGTCGGCACGATAGTCAGCTGCAAAGAGCTTTCATCGCCAGCTTCGAGTGAAGGATAGAGAATCGTATTGTCTTTGGCCAGCAAGGTAAACCAAATCAGATTGCTCTTTTTACTATAATCACTCAAGAGCTCGCCGATTTCCTGACTGGACTTTCCCTTTACCTGCTTGGAAACTTGGTCAAATTCTCTCTTAGCTTCTCCACTCTTAACCTGCTGATAATACACCGGCATGGCAAAGTAAAGACTGGCTAGAACGATAGTCACCACCACGAAAATGATGGACGAGGTCAAGAGAAAGTTCTTTTTGACAATTTTCACTTGTCTTCTCCTCCAAGCTGATAGCCCATACCCGTAATGGTTTTCAGCGGCACACCAGGAATCTTTTTGCGGATATTCTTGATATGATTATCCAGTACCCGACTATCCAGTTCGCTGTAGCCCCAAATGGTATTCATCAGCTGATCTCTGGTTACCAAGTGCCCCTTCCTCTTAGCCAGAGTCTGCAAGATTTCATATTCTTTCTTAGTCAGAGGCATTTTCTCACCCTGCCAGTAAACCGTGCAGTCATCAATAGAAACTGTCAGGTCACCAACAGCAATCTCTGAAGCAACAGTATTTCTGCGCAGAATATTCTCAATCCGTTTGACCAAGATTAGCGGTGAAAAAGGCTTGGTTACATAATCACTGATGAGGTGATTAAAGCTGACCAGCTGGGTATACTCGTCATCAAGTGCTGTCAAGATCATGACCGGAATCTGAGAAGTCTTGCGGATTTCCTTCAGTACTTCCAGACCGCTCTTGGTCGGCAGCATCATATCTAAAATGACCAGATCAAAGGGCTCTTCTTCAAAAGCCTGTAAGGCCTCGCCTCCGTCAAATACTGGCCTCACCTCATACTGACTTTCCTTTAAAAACTCGCAAATAACTTGATTAATCGTCGTATCATCTTCCACCACTAGAATCTTGTGCATACTTAGATTTTTCTCCTTTACCTATTCAAATCGCAGGGCTTCGATCGGATCCAGCTTGGATGCTTTCACAGCTGGCAGGAGCCCAAATACTACTCCTATTATACAACAAAAGAGCAAACTTACAAAGACAGAAAAGAGGGATAGAATATACGGATAGGCTAGAGACTGGGTGATGGCAAAGCCCGAGGCGATACCAGCCACCACGCCAATAATTCCTCCCATCAGAGTCAGGATAACTGCCTCAATCAGGAACTGCTTGAGAATGATCTTCCGCCGAGCTCCCAGAGCCTTTTTAATCCCGATTTCACGAGTCCGTTCTGTTACTGACACTAGCATGATATTCATAACACCGATACCTCCGACTAGAAGGGAGATGCTGGCAATACCTGCTAGCAAGACGAAGTTAGATTTGTTGAGATTATCCAGCTGCCGTTCAAATTCCTGCAGGTTGAGCACACCAAACATATAGTCTGACGGTGGCATTTGCTGATTGAGATAATCACTGACCTTCTTGGCCACCTTCTTCAAATCATCAGCCTTGTGGGTTTGGACAGTCACTTCTGGACTGACATTAATGGTATCAAAAATCCGATGCCACTGCTGCAGGGGAATATAGGCCACCTTTTCCGCACCAGCTGTTAAGCCACTCTGCTCAGTCGACTCAAACACGCCAATAACCTTAAAGGGATTTCCCAAGACTTCCACATACTTGCCGATACCATCACCCTTTGGAAAAAGACTGTCATAAAGTGACTTTTCCAGATAGGTCACTTGCTCTTGATTTTTAAAAGCTTCTGAGTCAAATCCTTCACCTTCCAGCAGACGTTGCTGCTTGATGTCAGCAGCTGTCTGCGAAACAGCCTGAATCTTCCCAGATGACTTTTGGCTCAGATAGTAAATCTTCTCATCTGTACCATAGGTCAGCATAGCATTCTTGACTCCAGAGATTTCCTTAATCTTACTCAACACATCCTCTCCCATAAAGGGAATATAAGAAGGCTTCTGAGCTTGAGATTTCTCTGGAATGGTCGGATCGATGGCGCTTTTCTTGTCATAGACGACCTTGATTGTGTTATTATTCCCGCCAATGAGCTGACGCTTGGTATTTTCCGTATTTCCCTCAATGATGGAAAAGATAGCGATAATAGCGCCTATCCCGATGATAATCCCCAACATGGTCAGCATAGAGCGCATTTTATGCGACAAGATTGAATTCAGAGCTACAAAAATATCTTCCATACAGCTTCCTTTCTATCCTATCGCTTTGCTCTCTATATTACCGTCCCGCAGGATAACCGTCTGCTTGCAGAGTTGGGCTACTTCCGGCTCATGGGTAATGATGACAATGGTCTTGCCCTCATCATTAAACTGCTTGAAAAGATCCATAATCTGCACACTGGTCTTGGTATCCAGAGCCCCCGTTGGTTCGTCACCAAGGATGAAACTGGGATTGGTTACCAAGGCTCGCGCAATGGCTACCCGTTGCTTCTGACCACCGGACAGCTCCATAGGTTTGAAATCACTTCTTTCTTCCAGCCCGACCAACCGCAGCATTTCCAGAGCCCGCTCCCGTCTCTCTTTTTTAGGTATTTTCATGTAAGTCAGAGGCAGTTCCACATTTTGACAGGCCGTCAGCTTGGGCATAAGGTTAAAATTTTGAAAAACAAAGCCAATCTTCTGATTGCGCAGATCGGACAGCTGATTGTCAGACAGCTCAGACACATCGGTCCCTTCAATATGATAAGTCCCTGAACTTGCCTTATCCAGACAGCCGATAATGTTCATCAGAGTGGACTTGCCAGATCCAGACGGTCCCATGATAGCCAGAAAATCCCCCTCTTTCACATGCAGATCAATTCCTTTTAAAATTGGAAATTCCTGACTGCCCTGCTGATAAGATTTGTGGATATCCTTAAGCTTTAACATGCTGTCCTACCTCCATCCCTTCTTCCATACCTGCTCTCGGTGTTGAAATGGTATCCTGCATAGTCAGACCTTCTGTAATCTCTACCAAACGGTCAGAAACTTTCTTGGTCTTAACTTCCTGCAATTTCAGAGTCTTGCCTTCTACCTTCCAGACATAGGTCTTGCCATTTTTATTGAAAGTATAAGCCTTATTGACAATTACCTTTCCTGCCTCGGGAGCATTCTCCACGATGTTGACATAGGAATGGGAACCCACCAACGGCATTTCACCACCTTGATCCAGCTCTACGGTATAAGGATACTTACCTTGGTTGGGATTTTCCTGTTGCTTATTCCCACCATTATTATTGGAAGTATTTTCTGCTGTCAGACTACCGACCTGAGTTACCGTACCACTCCAGCGTTTCTTAGGATCCTTGCGATCCACCACTTCCACTTTCTGGCCGACACTCAGCTTTTCACGGTCAAATTCACTGACAGTACCTTTGACCAGAGTTTTGGACTTGTCCATAATCTCAATAAAGTTTTCTTCTTCTTTCTTGGCCTTGGACTGATTAGGCAAATCTTCATTCATAGAGGTAATTGTTCCTGCTGTATCGGCAGTCACAGTATCATACTTCATCCGGTCTGATTCAGTCTGAGCTGTCACCTGAGCCTTTTCAGCCTCAATCTGAGCTGTCGTCACTTCACTATCCGCAGTCTTAGCATCGCTCAGTGCCTGAGCCAGCTCGTCTTCAGCTGACTTTATCTGCTCCAGCAATGACTCATCCTGACTGGAATTGTATTTGTCCTTGAGTGAGTTTAAGCTGGCCAACTTGCGATTATAGGTTTCCCATTTAATCGCAGCGCTGTTTTGAGCCGCTGTAATGCCATTAGCCTTGGACTGGGCATCATATTGAGCCGACTGGGCTGTCAATTGCTGCTCTGTCGCATAGGAAAAGAGCGGCTGTCCTTGTGTAACGGTATCACCATTTTTGACAAATACTTCCTTAACTTCCCCTTTAGAAGGATCAATCTTGACCTTACTGCTATTGTTGGCAACTACTTCCCCAGATAAAACCAGGCTTGTTTTTTTGCTGTTATTGACAGCTTCTTGGACTGTCAGCGAATCAATCGTCTTATCTGCCATTTTCATGGCCTGTTGTTGATTGATCTGTCTAAAATACAGATAGCCTCCCAGCCCAGCACAAGCGAGAATGACCGTGCTGCCCAATAGAATGGTCTTACGATTCATTTTTTTTCTTCGAAACATATTGCCTCCAACCTACATGTTTTAATCTTTATTCAGCTTCTGAGCTAGATCCTGATCCACCTTCTGGGATTTCCTCACCATCTGCTGGGATTTGGATAACATTTCCATCAGGCATTGTGTATTCTGTCACTTCCTTGCCATCGACTGTCTTGGTCTTCTTATCAACAGCATCCTTCTGGAAGTCCACTTGTTTCCCATCCTTAATTTCTGAATTATCTGCTTCTTTATTTCCGCATGCGGCTAAAAAGAATCCTGACATTCCGATAAGGGCAACGAGCATAGCAATTTTTTTAACGTTCATTTGATTTCTCCTTTGTTTAGCAAGCAGGAAGTTTGTTGCTTCCTGACAGTAATTGTTTTTTTGAACAATTCTATTCTAACAAAGCCATCTATCCCCTTCCTACCCGCTATCTGTTTTTTATCTGTTTTTTCAAAAACAATACTATTCTTTTGAAAATCAGGCAAATCCTCTGCTCTAAGCCCTATCTTCTGCTTTTATGATATAATAGTAGCAAGCAATCTAAATATATACGAGGTAATGTCATGACACAAACAGTTTACTTTGGAACCTATACTCGCAGAGATTCCAAGGGAATTTACAAAGCAGATTTTAATTCTAACAAAGGAACTTTAGAAAACTTAACCTTGCTTGCTGAAGAGCCCAGTCCTACCTACCTAGCCTTTGATAAGGCTGGACACCTCTATTCTGTTGGCGCAAAGGACGGACAGGGAGGTATTGCAGCCTTTGACCAGACAGGTCAGCTCCTCAACCATGTCGTTGAAGAGGGGGCTCCGCTCTGCTATGTAGCAGTCGACGAAGAGCGTGACTTGGTTTACGGTGCCAATTATCATAAGGGGCAAGTCTTGGTCTACAGACGCCTGGCTGATGGCAGACTAGAACTGGCTGACTCAGCTACTCATCAAGGCCAAGGACCACACGCCAACCAAGCATCTGCCCACGTCCACTACGCTGACCTTACACCAGATCAATACCTGATCACTTGCGACTTGGGAACTGATGAAGCCACCACCTATAATGTTGCTGAAGATGGAAAGATTACCCCTCTGGATACCTACAAGTGTGCCGCTGGAGCTGGTGCCCGCCATATCGTTTTCCACCATCATTATAAAATCGCCTATTTAATTTGTGAGCTTAATTCTACTATTGAAGTCCTGATTTACGATGGAGTCGGCCATTTTGAACACCTGCAAACTGTCTCCACCTTGCCAGAGGACTTTGAAGGAGCCAATGGAACGGCCGCTATCCGCCTGTCTGCTGACGGCAAGTTCCTCTACGGTTCCAACCGTGGCCATGACTCTCTTGCCGTTTACAAAATCTTAGCTGACGGCAGCTTGGAGTTAATCCAGATTGCACCTACCAATGGCCAAAATCCACGGGATTTCAACATCACACCGGATCAGAACCATATCATTGCTGTCCATCAAGACTCTGACAATGCAACCATCTTCAAACGCGATGCGGAAAGTGGAAAATTAACAGAAATCTCCCATGATTTCTATATTCCCGAAGCTGTTTGTGTGACCTTTAAATAAGCAGAATTCTTGTCTTTCTATTAGAAATTTGATTAAATAGTATAAAAAATTACTAAGGAGCAACCACCATGAATCCAGTAGATTTATTTAACCAAGTAAAAGAAATGATTGAAAAGAAAGACTTTGATGGCGCCAAAAAGTTTATCGAAGAAAACAAAGACAAACTCGGTGAATACCTTGATCAAGCTAAAAAATTAGTAGCTGGAAATGAAATGGCCAGCGGTGCTATTGATAAAGTTAAAGGTTTGTTCGACAACTAAGAAAACAAAAACGCTTGAAAAATCAAGCGTTTTTTGTGTATCATTTTTTATACAATCAATGGTAAGAAAATTTGTGCTAAGCCTAGAAAAGCTAGATAACCTAACACATCTGTTGCCGTGGTAATGAAAATGGTTGAAGCTAGAGCCGGATCCTGATGCAGTGTCTTGATAATCAGTGGTACAAAGTAACCAAAAAGAGCACCACATGCTAGATTTATCATCATAGCCAATACCACAATCACAGACAGATAGAAATTTTGATAGAAGACAAACATGACAATCGCTGCAATCAAGCCAGTAAAGAAACCATTAACCAAAGCTAGCACGATTTCTTTGAATACTAAATTCCGATCTTCTTTCAGATCCAGTTTCCCCAAGGCAATTCCCTGGATAACCAAAGCAAGTGTCTGAGAGGCAGAATTTCCTCCCATTCCCGTAATAATAGGACTAATCGCTGCTAATGCTACAACTTTTGAAATCGTATCATCAAAAAGTGCTACTGTCGCAGAAGCTAGAAAGGCTGTTACTAGGTTAATCATCAACCAAGGCAAGCGTTTCTTGAGTGATTCTTTGAAAGGTCCTCCAATTTCTTCACTTTCTTGGACACCACCCATCCGCAAGATATCTTCTTGATACTCTTCTTGCAAAACATCGACGATATCGTCAATAGTGATGATTCCTAACAATACCTGCCGATGATTGACGACCGGTACGACAGATAAATTATATTTGGCAGAAAGCTGTGCCACCTCCTCTTGGTCAACCTCTGGTGTTACACTCACTATCTGAGTATTCATAAATTCACTGAGTTTCATCTCCGCATCATGAATAAACAAATCACGAATATCAATCCAGCCAACTAACGAATGATGCACATTTCTAATAAATAAGGTATCAATAACTTCTGTATTGGGCGAAATCTCCCTCAATTTATTGAGAGTTGCTGAGACGGTCAGGTTTTCATTTAAGGTGATGAATTCTGTCGTCATCAGACCACCAGCTGTCTGAGGATCGTAAGCCAACATAGCTTTCAAATTCTCTTGACTGGTATTTTTCATCATACTTAAGTATTGCTTACGCAAGTCCACACTCAAGTAACCCAAAATATCTACTACATCATCATCTGGCATAAGATGAAAAAGAGTGCTGGTACGTTTGAAAGAAATCGATTGGATAATCTGTCGTTGCAACTCCGGCTCGGCTTCTTTTAAAATCTCTACCAATTGATCATCACTAGCCATTTCCGTAAAGGTTTTGAGGAGATTCCCTTCCTCATCCTCCAAGGCCTCCAAAGAAAGAGCAATATCAATGGGATAGTAATCGTCAAATATCTGATTGAAAACTTCACTATCCTGTGATAGTAAGACCTGATTTAATAATTCTTCCATTGTACTCCTCCTTCCACTTTGCTAGTATACCATAAAAGACTGATTTAGATACAAGAAAGCTATAAAATCTTCAATAAATCACTCACTTTTTCAAGCATATAGTCACAAGGAAACGCTGGATTCTCTTGATTATATTTTCCGAAATAAAAATGTCATCTTGTCCTCAAATTTTTCAAGGGAAAGAGCATGACCAGCCCCACACAGTTCTTCTAGGCAATTTTCTAGGAAAAGATGATAAATCTCCCTCTTATCAATTAGGGTTAATCCTAAATCAAAAATATCCATTGTTATATCTTTACACATCAAAAAAGCTAGGACTAAGTCCTAGCTCCTCTTAAAGGTTGTTAGATTATTTTTTCAAGTTATAGAAAGCTTGAAGACCTTTGTATTGAGCAACTTCACCAAGTTGATCTTCGATACGAAGCAATTGGTTGTATTTAGCAATACGGTCTGTACGTGAAAGTGAACCAGTCTTGATTTGACCTGCGTTAGTTGCAACCGCGATGTCAGCGATTGTTGAATCTTCAGTTTCACCTGAACGGTGTGATACAACTGCAGTGTAACCAGCTTCTTTAGCCATTTCAATCGCTTCAAAAGTTTCAGTAAGAGTACCGATTTGGTTAACTTTGATAAGGATTGAGTTAGCAGCACCTTCTTTGATACCACGTGCAAGGTAGTCTGTGTTTGTTACGAAGAAGTCGTCACCAACAAGTTGTACTTTCTTACCAAGACGTTCAGTAAGAGCTTTCCAACCATCCCAGTCATTTTCATCCATACCATCTTCGATAGTGATGATTGGATATTTGTTAACCAACTCTTCAAGGTAGTCGATTTGTTCTGCAGATGTACGAACAGCAGCGCCTTCACCTTCAAATTTAGTGTAGTCGTATACTTTACGTTCTTTATCGTAGAATTCTGATGATGCACAGTCAAACCCGATAAATACATCTTTACCTGGAACATAGCCAGCAGCTTCAATAGCAGCGATGATAGTTTCTACACCATCTTCAGTTCCTTCAAAGCGAGGAGCGAATCCACCTTCATCACCAACGGCAGTTTCCAAACCACGAGATTTAAGGATTTTCTTAAGAGCGTGGAAGATTTCAGCACCGTAACGAAGAGCTTCTTTGAATGTTGGAGCACCAACTGGCAAAATCATGAACTCTTGGAATGCAATTGGAGCATCTGAGTGAGATCCACCGTTGATGATGTTCATCATTGGAGTTGGAAGAACTTTAGTGTTGAATCCGCCAAGGTAGCTGTAAAGAGGGATTTCAAGGTAGTCAGCAGCAGCACGAGCTACAGCGATAGACACACCAAGGATTGCGTTCGCACCCAATTTACCTTTGTTAGGAGTACCGTCCAAAGCGATCATTGCACGGTCGATAGCTTGTTGGTCACGAACATCGTAACCGATAATAGCTTCAGCGATAACGTTGTTTACATTATCAACTGCTTTTTGTGTACCAAGACCACCGTAACGAGATTTGTCGCCATCACGAAGTTCAACTGCTTCGTGCTCACCTGTAGAAGCTCCTGAAGGAACCATACCACGTCCGAAAGCACCTGATTCAGTATAAACTTCTACTTCAAGTGTTGGGTTACCGCGTGAGTCTAGGACTTCGCGAGCGTAAACATCAGTAATAATTGACATTTCTTACTCTCCTTATTATTTAAAATTATTTACTAGTCTATGATACCTCAAAAACGCTTTTTTTTCAAGGAAAAATAGAGAATCTAAGCAAATTTGAGAAATTTTGCACAAGAAAACGATTCCAAATTTACTATATAAAAGCTTTTCCAGCGAATCAGAACAAATATTCAACCTTTTAGAATTTCTCCTTTTATGGTACAATTTTATTATGACTGATATTAATAAAGTAATCATGGAAAAAGCTCAGGGCGGAGTCAAGCTCAATCCTGATGAACAGCGTAAATTTTTAGGGACTTTTGAGGAGCGAGTGCTGGCCTCCTGCTCTATTGAGCAAGCCAACGGCTCTCTCATCCATAGTCATTTCAAGGAAATGCTCAGCAGCATCATGAAAAACTGCCAACCAGTAATTGTCAAAATTTCCCCAGAAGTCGAGTCTAGCAATCAAATCTTTTATCTAAAAACCTCTAAGGAACTAGGCTGCGAAGCGACTATCGTCTCAAGTGATTACCAGGCTTCTCCTTTTGGCCTGATTGTCCATAGCGACCATCTGGTCCAAGTAGGTGACAAGGACATGAGCCAACAGTTTGCTAGTCTCCTTCAGCCAGCAGAAAAACCAGTAAAAGAAAAGCGCTCCCTATGGAAAAAATGGTTTGGATAAAATGACAAATTTAGAAAAACTTTTTGCCTTTTTTGAAGCTGAAAACCAGCGTGATTGGCAAACCTATCAGACCTTTCTTTCTGATCATGTTAGCTGGGAATTAGAAGGTGACACAATCGAAATTATCAAAGGTAAAGCTGACTACCTGACTAAAATTCAAAAAGTCTACCATAACAACCCCGTCCAGTTTCGTTGCACTTATTATCAGCTTAGTCCCGACCAGAATCGGATTGTGACCATTTTAGAAAATGACTTTGGTGACCTGTCTTGTGACATCTTCTTCTTTGAAAAGGGCATGATTGTCAAAAAAATTGAATATCTACTAAAAAAAGCGGACTAACCGCTTTTTTTCATTTTTAGTACATTGCCAATATTTCTGGCTGTGCGAATCAAATTTTGCTCCGCCTGCTCTAGCATCCTATCTAAACTATCTGCTCGCGCAATAATCGGAAAAGCTGCCTGGATATTCTCAACTGGGAAATCCGGTAAATCATCAGCCAGACTGCCGCAAATCGCCAGTACAGGAATGCCTTCAGGTGTTCGTCTTGCGACCCCGACTGGTGCCTTGCCCGCCAAAGACTGACGGTCCATCCGCCCCTCGCCCACTACGACAAAGTCCGCTTTTTTGACTCTTTCATCAAAATCCAGTAAATCTAGACAGGTTTCGATGCCCGAAACGATTTTTCCTCCAGCAAAAGCAACCAGTCCTGCTGCCATTCCGCCTCCGGCTCCAGCGCCACCCATATCAATCACCTGAGGATTGACCAACTGATAGAAATCAGCCATGGCTTGGTCTACTTGAGAAAATAGTAGGGGAGATAGACCTTTCTGACCTCCGAAAACAGTTGTCGCACCGCGCGCTCCACAAAGAGGATTGTCTACATCCGTCAAAATCTCAATCTTAACTTCTTTCAAGAAATCAGGAACCTGCTCAGCAGATATTCGGGCGACCTTTTCCAAAGATGAGCCAATGGGGCGCAATCTATGATTGTCCGCATCGAAAAATTCATAGCCCAGGCCCGCTGCTAGTCCAATCCCACCGTCGTTGCTAGCCGAACCTCCAACACCAACTAAAATTTTTCTAACACCGTCTTCAGCCAGATGCAAAATTAATTCCCCTAATCCTTTGGTTTCTATGGCCAAGGGATTTCGTTTTTCCTCCGGAATAGAGGCAAGTCCTACCAAGTCAGCCATTTCAAAAAGCGCTTGCTGACCATTTCTGGCGTAGGGCATTTTTACTGGCTGGCCAAAGGGTCCGGTTACAGTTTGGTAAAATTCAGCCCAGCCCAAAGCTGCTGTCAGCGCAGCCATTGTCCCCTCGCCGCCGTCACCAACCGGCAGCAAGTCAAAGCTGGCATCTGGCAAGGCCTGAGAAAATCCTGTCTGCAGAGCTTGAGCAACCTGAGCAGCTGACAAACTTTCCTTGAATGAATCCGGTGCAATTAGAATATGCATGCCTCTCTCCTATACTTTTCTATTGTCTAAAAGATCAATGACCCGATAGAGATTACATTCTTGAATCTGATAAGGAGCCTGCTCTCGCACAATTGGCTTGGCCATAAAGGCAATTCCTATTCCTGCTGCCTGAATCATAGGCAGATCATTGGCGCCGTCTCCCATAGCAATCGTTTGATTTAATTCCAACATATTTTCAGCTGCCCATGCTTTTAACATGGCAAGCTTGGTATCCTTAGTGACAATCTCTCCTAAGACTCGGCCTGTCAAAAGACCCTGTTGAATTTCCAAACGATTTGCCTTGACATAGTCAATTCCAAGCTGCTCAGCCAGTCTGTCCACCGTCTCATGAAAACCACCTGACACCAAGCCTACTTTATAACCACGTTTATGCAGCTCCTTGACCAAGTCCTCGGCTCCTGGTGTGAAGTGGATCCTTTCAGCAATTCGAGCAAAAATATCCTCTGGCAGACCTTTTAAAAGGGCGACCCGCTCACGTAAGGCAGCTTCAAAGTCCAACTCTCCTCGCATGGCACGCTCGGTAATAGCCGCAACCTGAGCTCCTACACCCGCTTCCTCTCCTAGCAGGTCAATCCCCTCTTCCATGATTAAGGTGCTGTCTACATCCATGACTAACAAGCCTTTGACTGTTTTCATTGTCTGACCTCATTCTTTCTATTTTTTTGTATTATACAGGAAATTCTATTTCAAAACAAGCTGGGAAAAATTGAAGTCTCAGAATCCTTGTTACTGACTGTTCTCTAGCGTTCTCTTTGTAAAAGAAAAAAGTTCCCGAAGGAACTTCTTTTAAAAGCGAATATTCTCGCGTGTTTTTTCGTAGGAAGTCACAAAGCGCTCTGTCACGCCTGGCTCGACAAGATCCAAAGCTTTTGAAATGATTTCCAAGGATTGAGCGTAGTCGTAGTCATGTTCAAAGACATACAAGGACTTGTTGAAAGCTGCTTGTACATTATCATCAAAGGAACGATAGCGGTTTGAATACTGCAGCAGCTGCTCAGTCAAGGTAGCATCTTGGACGATACGATAGGTTTCTTCTTCCAATTGCTCCATATCATTTCCTAGAATTTCCAGCCAACGGTTAACTGATTCGATATTGACTCGTGTAGCTTCCAATTCCTTTACCAACTCTTCAATATTATTGCTGGTTGAGAAGAAAATTTCTAAGAAAGAGTCTGGAATACCTGGCAAATTGCGTTTTTCCATATATCTCTTAATGGTATGCAATTTGTTCGCATAGATATTGACCTTCTGGCGAGCATTGGCATCATCTTTCTCAATCTCTGCCAGTGCTTCACCAAGAGAAATCTGCTCATCTTCGATTTCTTTCAAACGCTCTTGGATAGCTTCCAACTCTTCCTGAACCACAGAATAAGCTTGCTTGGTTTCAGAAGAATCTTCTACTGCGCTAAGAACCACATCTTCCTGGGCAGAAAGTTCAGCTTGCAACTCCTTGACATGAGAAGTCTCTGTATCAGAGAGAAGGAAAGTTTGAGACAAACGTTCTATCTCTTTTTGGAGTTGCTGGTTGTTTTCCTTTGTATGAGCCAGATAGCTAGGCAAGTTTTTAATCAGCTTCTCCACTACTTTGTGGGCTTCAATTTCCCGCGTAAAAATTTCATAGAGAGCGTTAATCTCTTCTTGCGCTTGCTCATTTTCATACTCAGCATTATCCAGCTCTAGGGCTGAAATGTTGGCTTCGTTGCGTTTGAGGCTTGCATGTAGCTGCTGGAAACGAGACTCTATATCTGTTTCGATAAAGTGATAACCAGATTCCAAGAGCTTACGATGACCAGATTCTAAGTCTTCCAACTGATCTGGCAGTTTCACAGTCAACTCTTCAACAATGGCAGGAACTTTCTCAACAATATGTGTCAGAGCAAGGATATGATCCTCTGCCTTATCCAAGATTTCAGCTGCTTCAACCGGGTCACCTGAAGAATTAAGGGTCACAAACTGAGAAAACTCTGACTGGATATTTTCCAGCTGTTTCTCAATCTCAGCTAGGGCTTGCCCATACGAGTCTGCATTCTCCGCCACCTGGGTTTGCAGTTTTTCAAACAAATCCAAGGCATGGAGCACACGACCACTGTTCTTAGACTCTTGCTCTTTAAGATCTTCCAAGGCTGCACGAATCATCTTGATATCTTCTTCAATCAAATCAATCTGACTCTCAATATTGCCGATGGCATGCTTGGCTTTTATGAAACGGAAAGAATTATTGTAACCTTCTGCTTCAAATAGATTATTTTCGATATCAGCAAATGAATTTAAGGACAAGTCCACCCATTTTTGATTCCATTCACGGAAGGCTACCTGGCTCTGCCCAATCAAATGCATATTTTTTACTTCTTCAACTTCATCATTCACAGGGAGATTATAGAGTGCTTCTTTTCTCTCCTCCAAATTTTGAAGTAAAGCTTCATTTCTCTTTCTCATCAGAACTGCAGTACCATAGCCGACAACCAAAAGCAGAGCTACCACAGCAACGAGAATAACTAGTCCAATAGACATATAGAACTCCTTCACATTGTTACTATAAAGCAAACATAATGATTATATCATATTTTTGCCCATAATGGTTGATTTTTCTGATTTTTTTAGACGTCGAGCGTACTGTATACAGCATTTTCTTCGATAAATTCACGACGGGGTTCAACGCGATCCCCCATCAGCATGTCAAAAATCTTGTCAGCTTCCGCTGCATCATCCACTGAAACCCGTGCCATCAAGCGATGTTCAGGATTCATAGTCGTCTCCCACAGCTGATGGTCATCCATTTCTCCGAGCCCCTTGTAGCGTTGAATGGTTGGCTTAGAGCGGCCTTCACTGTAGCGAGCCAAAGCAGCTTGAAGCTCTTCTTCCTGATTAGCACCTGGCTGGATATATTCTTTGACTTCACTTCCAACCTTGACGCCATAGATTGGCGGCTGAGCGATATAGACAAATCCAGCTTCCAGAACTGGCTTCATATAGCGGTAAATCAAAGTCAAGAGCAGGGTCCGAATATGAGCTCCGTCTACATCGGCATCGGTCATGATGACTAATTTTTGGTAGCGGGCCTTGCTGACATCAAAGTCAGCACCGAAGCCAGTTCCCATAGCAGTAAAGAGACTGCGGATTTCTTCATTGGCCAATATTTTGTCCATGCTGGCTTTTTCAACGTTGAGAATCTTACCACGAATTGGCAGAATGGCCTGAAATTCACGGTTACGACCGGACTTAGCTGAACCACCCGCTGAATCCCCCTCCACGATGAAAAGTTCAGTTTCCTGTGGGTCGTTGGACGAACAGTCAGCCAATTTACCTGGCAGATTGGAGATTTCCAAACCAGACTTCTTGCGGGTTACTTCCCGAGCTCGCTTGGCAGCAATTCTGGCCTTAGAAGCCAAAATTCCTTTTTCAACAATTTTTCGAGCTACCGCAGGATTTTCCAAAAGGAAATCTGAGAAAGCTTCACTAAAGAGGCGATTGGTAATCTTGACCACTTCGCTATTGCCCAGCTTGGTCTTGGTCTGACCTTCAAACTGAGGGTTAGGGTGCTTGACAGAGATGACCGCTGTCAGTCCCTCACGAACATCTTCTCCAGTCAGATTGTCCTCGTTTTCTTTGAGAAGCTTATTTTTCTTGGCATAGTCATTGATAACCCGTGTCAGGGCTGTCCGGAAGCCTTGCTCATGCGTTCCACCCTCGTGGGTGTGGATGTTATTAGCAAAGCTCATAACTGTTTCATGGTAGCCAGTCGTATACTGCATAGCTACTTCAACCGTAATGTCATCCATTTCACCATCGGTATAAATCGGTGTTTCAAAGATTACATCCTTGTTTTCATTGATGTATTGGACATAGCTGGCAATCCCACCTTCATAGTGGTAATCCTTGACCTGCTCCATTCCATCTCGCTTATCAGTGATGGAAATTCGGAGACCACGATTGAGGAAGGCCAGTTCTTGTACCCGCTTATTGAGCTTTTCAAAGTCAAATTCTACTGTTTCAGTGAAAATCTCTGGATCCGGTGTGAAATGAACTGTGGTACCTGTACGGTCTGTCTCGCCAATGATTTCTAAATCAGCGACTACATGACCACGACGATATTCTTGGTAATGAATCTGACCGTTCTTATAAACACGGACATCCAGCTGAGTGGATAGGGCATTTACAACGGAAGAACCCACACCGTGCAGACCTCCCGATACCTTGTATCCGCCACCGCCGAATTTTCCTCCGGCATGGAGGACGGTAAAGACGGTTTCCACGGCTGGGCGGCCAGTTTTCTCCTGAATATCAACAGGAATTCCCCGACCGTTATCTACTACCGTGATGGAATTGTCTTTTTCGATAAAGACTTGAATGTGACTGGCAAAACCAGCCAGCGCCTCATCAATTGAGTTATCAACAATTTCCCATACTAAATGGTGAAGACCTTCCTTGGAGGTCGAACCGATATACATCCCCGGACGCATACGAACGGCTTCTAAGCCTTCTAAGACCTGAATCTGACTGGCATCATATTCCTGGGCCTGTATATCTTGCTGCTTTTCTTCTGTCATAGTGTTCCTTTTCTAATCAATATCTATAAATTCTTCAAGATGCTGCATATTATCAAAGAGATAGGTATCAAAGCCAGCTGCCTGCCCTGCTTCAATATCCAGTGGACGGTCACCAATGACCAAGCCAGAGGAAATCTGATACTTGTCTTTTAGATAGAGCATGGAGTCTGGTGAGGGTTTCCTTGGAAAGCCACTCGTTGCTGTCACCACTTCTGTAAATGCTGATGCAATGGCAGTTTTCTCCAAGATTTCCAGCACTTGGTTGTCCCGGTGGGAGACCAGAAAGTTCCGACCACCCTTGTCCACGATCCGCCTAAGCAAGTCTGCCGCTCCGTCAAATAAGACAGGGTGAGTCAACTCTTCTGCTTCATTGGCCTTATAAAACTTCAAAAAGTCTTTTTCTTGGGGAGCAAACTGCTGGACTGCATAGTCCGTAGACACCTTGAGGGCCTTATAAACTTCGTCATGACCAGCTTGCAAACCGTATTCTTTCAAAGTCTGAACAAAAGCTGCAGTCGAAGTTTCATAATTATCCAAGAGTGTTCCACCTAAATCCCAGATGTAATCTTGATAATTCATACCTTTCATTATACCATAATTTTCATGAAAAAGGGGCTAATATTTGCCTGAATCCAGCACTTTTCCGACTTTTTCAGCCCTTTTTCTAAACAAAATATCTCAAAGAAGCCAAAATTTAAAAATGGATGCTGGTTTCGTCCTTTTCAACAGCTCTAAACCCGTTCCATATAGAGGACGGCAAAGAGTCATAAGGGTTCAAAAAAGCTGGGAAACATTATGAATCCCAGCCTATTTTTAATTTCCAAATACATCTGTATAAAGCATAGCATCAGCCAACTGGTCAGCGTCTCCGCCCAGCTGACGAACCAGCTCATAGGCAAAAGCCAAGGCAGTTGATGGACCACGGCTAGTAATCAGCTTCCCATCAACAAGAACTGTTTCTTTACGGTAAGTTCCATTTTTAATATTGTCTTGCGCACCATCATAGCAAGTGAAATACTTACCAGTCAAGATACCTGCGCGGTCAAGAGCAATGGGAGCGGCACAAATGGCCGCGATGAATTTGTCCCCCTGCTGAAAGTCCTGTAAAAGCTGCATCAGTCGGTCATCATCGCGAAGATTAGCTGATCCCGGCATCCCCCCTGGCAAGATGACCATATCGTAGTCATCCAGTCTGCCCTTCCAGACCTGATCCGCCTGAACAGTGATGGCGTGAGAGCCAGTCACTGATTCATCAAAACCAATCATATCACAGACAAGACCTGCACGGCGCAAGACATCCACAACCGTCAGGGCCTCGATTTCTTCAAAGCCGGGAGCTAAGAGTAAAGCTGCTTTTTTCATGAAAATATCCTTTCTGAGATGAGCCAGTCACAAAATAGCATCTGATTTGTGAGTCAAAAACTTGCTTTATTTTTATTTTAATTTCTTCAGTACGACTTTTTTACGGACAGCTGGAATTCGCTCCTTCTTTTCATCCGTCAGGCTGTTCTGATAGGAGACGGACAGTAGGAGACCAACACCGATAAGATTACTGATGATGGAAGAGCCACCCTGTGAGATAAAGGGCAGCGGAATCCCTGTCAGAGGTAGAATTCCTGTCACTGCTCCAATATTTTCAAAGATATGGAAGAGCAGCATCATGATAAAGCCAGTCGAGATGTAAGTATAAAACTGGTTATTGGATTTAATCGTAATCTTGAGCATGCGGTAAATCAGCAGTAAATAGAGCATGATAACCAAGGTTGAACCTAAGAAACCAAAATCTTCTGCAATGACGGTGAAAATCATATCGCTTTCCCGAACAGGAACTAAGAGATTAGAGACATTAAAGCCTTGACCAGTCAGACCACCGCTTCCGACAGCGATTTGTCCCTGTGCTTGCTGGAAGGTGGTCGTCTGAGCGTAGTCAAAGGGATGAAGCCAAGCCAAAATCCGATTGATTTGGTAGGTTGGCATGCCTAGATTATGCAGAAAGGCACGGCCCCCATCGGAAATAAAGATAAAGAGAAATCCTCCCAATAGAAGGACTCCCGTCAGAAAGACCGGCAGGATAATCTTCCAAGAAACACCTGACAGTAGAACGATGCCGCCGTATATAGCAAAAAAAACCAGAGCTGTTCCCAAATCACTCTGAAGGGTTAACAGAACCAGAACAGGCACTGTGTAGAGCCCAAGCTTCAGAATCAGAAAAAAGTCTAAAGCCAAGGTTCGCTCATCCTGCTTGTGCTGCTGGAGAAAATGAACCACCAACCGCGACAGCATGAGAATATATGAAATCTTCATAAACTCCGAGGGCTGAAAGAGGGTCACACCACGAATAGCAATCCAGTTTTTGGCACCAGTGGAGGCTACCAGCGATTCACTGTAAAAAATCAGAGGCAAGACCATAAGGCCAAGACCAAAAACATAGAGATAAGGCGTAATTTTCCAGAGAAACTTGGTGTTAAAAAACATGAGGATAAAGCTGAGTAGGAAGCCCACCGCAATCCAGGCAATCTGCTGACCAACCATGGGCCAGGCATTGTCAGGATAATCATGACTAACAGCAATGTAAATAGCCACAACACCGATTGAGAGCAGCATCAAAACGGGCAAAATTAAACTATAATCAATCCGAGACTCAAACGTCCGTCTTTGATAGGGCATAGTCCCTCCTTTTTAGAAAAAATACTGGATAATCAAGCTAGAAACAGCGACGCAAAACCAAGCGAAGGCACCAGTCAGCAAAGGCGCTGCTCCTGCTTGCTTAAACTGCTTAAAGGAAACCTTCGCGCCAATAGCTGCCAAGGCCATAGCCATCAGCCACTGAGAAATGAATTTTGTATAGGGGATGACAGCAGCCGGCAGAAACCCAAGACTGCTGATAAGTGAAGCTAGGACAAACCAAGCTATAAACCAAGGAAAAATTTGTTTCAAGTTTGTCTTTTGTGCTGACTGCTTAGACTTGATATAGCGATAAGCTGCGAAGATTAAGCAAGCCGGTACAATCATCAGGGCCCGACTAAGCTTGACAATGGTCGCCAAGTCTCCAGCTGACGGGCTAAATGTATAACCTGCCGCCACTACTGACGAAGTATCATTGATGGCTGTTCCAGCCCAAGTCCCGAAAAATGCATCCGACATCTGCAGCAAATGCCCTAAAAAAGGGAAAATGAATACTGCTAAAATATTGAAAAAGAAAATAGTGGAGATAGACAGAGCGATTTCCTCTTCATCAGCTTCCAAGATTGGTGAAGCAGCCGCTATGGCAGAGCCACCGCAGATGGCTGTTCCAAAACCAATTAAAATAGTCAAGACACGATTCATCTTAAAGAAACGGCCAGCCAGATAGGCCGCCAGAAAGGCTATCAGAATCGTAATAAGACTGATACGAAGAGAAGAAATCCCTGTCTCAGAAACCTGACCAATGGACATGGAAAATCCCAAAAAGATGATGGAATACTGCAGCAATTTCTTCCCTGAATAGCTGAGTCCTTCCTGAAAAATAGCCGGCAGCTTCATGCAGTTGTTCAAAACAATCCCAAAGACAATAGCCAAAACACTAGAGCCTATCAAGGGAAGCAAGCTGCCTAAAAAAATAGAAACAGCCGCTATGCCAAAGGATAACAGAATTCCTGGTAAATATTTTTTCACGAACACCCCTTCTTTCCTACGCCTCTCATTATAACAAATTTTGTCCCAAAAATCTGAATGGAACTAAAAAATCAGCCGATAAAACTCAGCTGATTTCAGATAATTTCAGTCAAAAAAGTCTTGTAATTCCTGCATAATGGCTTCCTCCAGCAGAATATCCAAAGAAGCCAATTGTGATAGATGATGCTGAATCTGCTTGCCATAGCGTTTGCTAGAAATGCGATTGTCCAAAAGAATGACAGCTGATTTCTGATGCTCATTGCGTCGGGTCCGGCCAATAGCCTGCTTAAGCCGTAAGATGGCAAGAGGCAGTTGATAATCATAAAAGGCATTCTTACCTTCCGCTTTCAGGCGGCTGTTGATCTTCTGCACGAAGAAATCCTTTGGATTGTCAAATGGAATCCGAGTGATCAGCTGAATAATCTGATCTTGCTCAGCAAAATCCGCCCCCTCCCAGAAGCTGCCAGATCCTAAAAGAATTCCTGCCTCTCCTCTATCAAAACGCCGCTTGATATTGCCGGCATCGCCATTTTTATATTGGGCCAAATGCGGCAGAGCCAGCAAGTCCGAAACAGCCAAAAGCAAGTCTTTAGAAGTGAAGAGGACGACGATAGGCAGACCAAGTTCTGCCACTTCCTGCAGGCAAGCAACAATCTCTCGAGCAAAATCATTAGTTGACAAATCCACTACTGCTGGAAAACTCTCATCTAAAAAGAGCTTCTGCAGTGGCTTCTTCTTGCTTTTCAGCTTGTAAAAGTGATAACTTTCAAAGCCTAGCAACTGCGCCAAATTGACCTTAGAGCTGATTTCCAGAGTGGACGAAACCAAGATAACCTTAGCTCTTTCAGTTAAAAAATCTGTGAAATGCAGCAATTCTGAACGGCCAGCATGCAGAGTCATCAAGCGATGGTCTGCCAAAACTTCATCAACCAACCAATAATACTGGTATTTGCCACTGAACAAGTGCTGTAGCTCAGGAAGTGCACTTGTCTTTAACTCGGACACATCCTGAAGCAGTCGGGCAATCTTTTCCGGACTTAGCTCAGATGCTTTCTTGCGATGCTTCTCTGCGGCATCAGCCAGCTCAAACTGGATGCTTTGCAAAAGTCGTTGCTGCAGAAGTTCCCCTTCTTCCTGAAGGAGATGATTTATCTGCTGCAGCGTTTTAGTTAGATTTATACTGGCTTGAGAGAAACTTTCCAAGGCAAAAAACATCTTCTGAGCTTCATCAACTACCAGAATACGATTGTCCAGCAAAGACTGGCCATCCTCTAAACGCGTCAGCAGGTAAGCATGATTAGTAATCACGACTCGACTAGTAGCTGACTTGACTTGTCCCAACCGCCAAAAATCTTCCTCATAAAAAAGAGAATGTTTGCTTAGCTTGCCATCATGACGGATTTCATTGAAGTAGCTTGAGAAGCGATGAGCTTGCCCGATTTCATTCAAATCACCTGTTTTAGTTTCTGTCAGCCAAACAAAGAGTTGCAGCTTGCAGCGATTAACCAGACGGTTGTCATATTCCCTGTCCAGTGTCTGATAGAAATGGTCCAGCTTGAGATAATTCTCCGGACTCTTGAGACTGTGAAAGGAAATACCAAAGACTTCCTCCAACAATCGTCCTTCCTTTTGCAACAGCTGGTCCTGCAGGATCTTAGTCGGAACCGTCACTAGTACTTTTTCTTGACCTCTAGATAGAATAGGCAGCAAGTAGCCAAAGGTCTTACCTAAGCCTGTCTGCGCCTCTAAAAAACTAGGCTCCTGCTGGTCCAGAGCTTCCTCCATAAAACGAGCAAATTTGAGCTGTTCAGACCGCTCTTCTAAGCCCAGCAAGTATAGATTGGTGAGGAAATCTTGTGACAGTTTCTTTTCCGAAGTCAGCTTTTGGGGAAGTCGCAGGAAAATACCATGGCAGGATTGCAGTTCCTTATCTTGCTGATCTAGCATCGTCTGATAAACTTCCTCGATAGCCAAGCGTGATTCATAGATAATGCTATCTGCCAAAGTTAACATTTTCTCAACCAAGGCCTTGGGCAGGCTCTTGATTTTGTCTTGTATTTTTAAAAATAGCTGAGCCGTTGCTTGAGCATCTGCCAGAGCAGTATGGGCGTTTTCCAAAGAAATATCCAGCAAATTGCAAAGATTGCCCAAAGAATATTTATCAAAGGTCGGGTAAAAGACCTGAGCCAACTCTACCGTGTCCACACGCGGTGTCAGCAAGTCAAACCCTTCCCAGAAAAGGGCCTCCGCTAGTAGATTGGCATCAAACTTGACATTATGAGCGACAAAAATCGCATCCTGAATCAACTCATATACCTCAGCTGCTACCTGAGAAAACTCCGGTGCTCGGCCAAGCCGCTCATCATCCAAACCTGTCAGCTCTTTGATATGCTCATCCAGTTCCTCATGAGGATTGACATCTGTTTCATAAGTCTTGGTAATGATTCCATTCTCAATCAGAACAATGCCAATCTGGATAATCTTTGCACTACTGCCCGTTCCTGTAGCCTCCAAGTCCACAACGGCATACTTATAATCATTTTGTGTCATACTGCTATGATTATATCATAAAAGCCATTCTGAGACATCTGAAAATTTTCAGCCCTAGTCTATGAAGCAATTCTGTGCAAAAAATTCTCTTTTCTGTTACACTCAATAGCAGAATACATTTTCCGAGGAAATCAAATGAAGATTCATAAAATTATCAACCTTGTTGCATTTGAAAACACCTATATATTAGAGAACAATCATGGCCTCCTAGTCGTCGATCCTGGCAGTGACTGGAAAAAGATTGAACGCAAGCTGGAAGAACTCACCAAGCCTGTGATTGCTATTCTCTTGACCCATACCCATTATGACCACATTATGAGTTTAGAAAAGGTCCGGGAGCACTATGCTGCCCCACCTGTCTATGTGGCTGAGAGTGAAAGCAGCTGGCTCTACACACCGACAGATAACCTATCTGGTCTGGCGCGCCATGCTGATCTGGATGATATTATCTGTCGACCAGCAGAAGAGTTTTTCTCCTACGAAACAGACTATGATATTGGAGGCTTTCACTTCTATGTGCTTGCAACACCTGGCCACTCCATCGGAGGTGTCTCTCTAGTCTTTCCTAATGACTGCCTTGTTTTGACGGGCGATGCCCTCTTTCGAGAAAGCATCGGACGAACGGATCTGCCGACAGGAAACATGGAGCAATTGCTGACATCCATTCGCGAGAAACTTCTGGTATTACCTAAAGACTATGCTGTTTATCCTGGTCATGGTCATGATACCACTATTTCACATGAAAAAATCTTTAACCCATTTTTAGCTCAGTAGCCATTTAAGCAATTACCTATAACAAAAACAGAGTTTGAAATTCTTCAAACTCTGTTTTTTATGATTTGTTAAATCTTCAAGAAGCGTCTCATAGAGATGATAGATCCCAATGATCCGATAAGAATTCCCAACACAAAGAGTGCTGCTATCATAATCGGACTAAAGAGTTTTGGATCAATCATAGAAAGTCCTTGACCTACTAAGCTCTTATTCATAGTCTGGTAGGCTATACCATATGTCAAATACACTACAAGTGACGGAACTGTTGCTCCTAGCAAGCCAATCCATGCTCCTTCAAACAGGAATGGTCCGCGGATATAGCTATTCTTAGCACCAACCAAGCGCATGATTTGAATCTCGCGACTTCGGGAAATAATGGTAATCCGGATAGTATTGGAAATGAGAAGGATAGCAATGAAAATCAGAAGCGCTGTCCCAATCAATCCCCATGTTTGGATGAAATTAGAAAACGCAAAGAGATTTTTGGTATTGGTACCACCATTTTGAACCTCTGAAACACCATCAATCTTACGAGCATCTTTTGTAACAGATTCTACATATTTAGGTGCCTTGGTCTCAACAATAT
The DNA here is from genome assembly GCF_050220005.1 of Streptococcus sanguinis. Classification (GTDB taxonomy): domain Bacteria; phylum Bacillota; class Bacilli; order Lactobacillales; family Streptococcaceae; genus Streptococcus; species Streptococcus sanguinis_Z. Next base: position 871,666 of record NZ_CP071413.1, on the reverse strand, counting down.
AAGCATCGTAAAGAGGATTATTTTCTTCATCAAAAACATCCCACTCACTACCCATGGTCTCTGTTAGCTTATTATACTGCTCTTGCTTGCTAGAAAAAGTAACCTTCTCTACATTTTTCATAGAAGTTAGAGCATCATAGACCTTGTGGTAGTCCTCATTCTGAACTGTTTGGCCTTCTTTTACAATCGTTTCGCTATTGTCGGCAACATCCTTACGCATATAGACCATGACGCGGACATTATTGGAAATATCATTTGCCAGCTTGGCTGTATTTAAAATTACTGAAGCAAAGACAGCCACTAAACTCAAGGTAATCATAACCGAGCTGACAGCCGCTACAGTCATCCAACCATTCCGCGTAAGACTCTTAAGCGACTCAATCAAATGACGAAAAAATCTTCTAATCATCGTATCCGTATTCTCCTTCCGCTTCATCACGTACCACACGGCCATTTTCAATAGCAATAACGCGGTGACGCAGAGTATTTACAATCTGGCTGTTGTGGGTTGCCATCAGGACAGTTGTTCCCTGAAGGTTAATCCGCTCCAGCAGGTTCATAATCTCCCAAGAATTATCTGGGTCCAAGTTTCCTGTCGGCTCATCCGCAATCAGGACTTTAGGGTTGTTGGCAATCGCACGCGCAATGGCAATCCGCTGCTGCTCACCACCGGAAAGCTCATTAGGGAATGAGCGAACCTTGTGCTTAAGACCAACTAGGTCCAGCACTTCCATAACTCGCTTTTTAATATTGCGGCGGCGTTCACCGATAACTTCCATGGCGTAGGCAATATTCTCATACACTGTCTTTTTAGGAAGAAGTTTGTAGTCTTGGAAGACGACCCCGACCTGACGGCGCAGCATTGGAACATCGCGCTTCTTAATCTTGGCTAAGTCAAAATCAGCTACTTTCAGACTTCCCTTATCCAGCTTTATCTCCCTGTAAAGCAAACGAATAAAGGTTGACTTTCCTGCTCCTGAAGGGCCAACAATATAGGCAAACTCCCCAGGTTCTACATTAATAGACACACTACGCAGGGCAGTGGTCCCGTTGCCATACTTCTTGACAACATCTTTCATTTCAATTATTGACATCTATTGAAATTTCCTTTCAATCTAATTCTAATCTCTTACATTTCCTAGTTCAAACGCCATTTCAAATAAGCGTCGATGAAACCATCCAAATCACCATCCATCACCTTGTCCACCTGTGCTACTTCGTAACTGGTCCGATGGTCTTTGACCATGGTATAAGGCGTAAAGACATAGGAGCGGATTTGGCTGCCCCAGGAAATCTCCTTCTTATCTCCCTTGAGTGAATCGACTTCGGCTGCTTGTTTCTCTTGCTCTAGCTGATAAAGCTTAGCTTGTAGCATCTTCATCGCCCGATCACGGTTTCCATACTGGGTCCGGTCAACGGTAGACTGCACCACAATTCCTGTAGGAATATGCGTCAGCCGCACACCAGTAGAAACTTTATTGACGTTCTGCCCGCCGGCTCCTCCCGAGCGGAAAGTGTCCATCTTAATATCGTCATCGCGAATTTCCACCTCAATGGTGTCATCCAACTCTGGCATGACCTCTACTGAGGTAAAGGAAGTATGGCGACGTTTAGCTGAGTCAAATGGCGAAATCCGAACCAAACGGTGGACTCCCATTTCTGACTTAAGCAGACCATAAGCGTGCGGCCCTTCAAATGAAAGAGTCACTGACTTAATTCCCGCTTCATCACCAGCTTGATAGTCCAAGACCTCAACTTTGAAGCCCTTGGCATTGCCAAAGCGCGTATACATACGCAGCAGCATATCTCCCCAATCCTGGGCCTCTGTACCACCAGAACCTGGGTGGATTTCAAGGATAGCATTGTTATTGTCGTAAGGCTCAGATAGGAGTAGGGTCATTTCATAGCTGGTCATCATTTTCTCGAGTTCTGCCAGCTTTTCTTCCAACTCTCCCTGAACCGACTCATCTTCAGCCATAAAATCAAGCAAGATTTCCGATTCATCAAAAAGCTCCGTCATCTGATGGAAATTTTCATAGGTTTGCTTGAGTTCATTCAGCTCTTGAGATGTCTTCTGGGCTGCAATGTTGTCATCCCAAAAGTCGGGTTCTGTCATCTTATTTTCTAAAATGGCAATTTCTTCTTCCAGACCTTCTAAGTCAAAGAGACCCCCTGAAAGAATCTAATTTTTCACGATTTGCGTCAATCTTTTGACGAATTTCTGAAATGTCCATAAATACCTCTTTTCAAATACCTCTTTTCACATATCGTTTAATTATAACATAAATTAAACAGTTTGCCTAATCTCACATTCAGCAGCTTACATTTTATCGGATTTTCCCTAGCTAGGCAAGACAAGCGACTCCTTGTCACCTAATTGTTAGAAAAGTAATATAATGACATGGGGTTGGAAGAATTATTTCAAGCCTTCCTAGACTTCATTCATGGATAAACGAAATACAAAATTACAATAATTTATGAGGTGTTCAGATAAAAGGGAGACTCTCCATAGGTGCTTAAGCATTTTCAAGTTTTGAAAAATATGCTAGACTAAAACCATGACAAGAATCGGATTTATGAGCGACCTCCATCTGGACTCCAACCAGTTTGGAGATTTTGAGCAGCAAACTCTTCGCCATCTTTTAAAAGAGGAAGGGATTGACCACCTACACATTGCAGGAGATTTGTCCAACGATCTGGCCAAAATCAGTTTGCCCTTTCTTGAAACTTTGAAGCAAGAGATTCCCCTTTCTTTTAATCTGGGAAATCACGATATGCTAGGACTTTCTGAGCGAGAAATTTCAAACTATGATTTTCAGGTTCAACAGTTCAGCCATACCAAGCTCGTCAGCTTTTCTGGCTGGTACGATTACAGCTTTGCTCCAGAAAAAAGCAAGGAAGAGCATCTGAGAACAAAGACCAATTTCTGGTTTGACCGCAGATTGGCGCGTCAACTCGACGATCCTAGTATTACGGCTCAGACGCTGCAAGAGTTAGAAAAATTGCTGGCGACTTTAGATGGTCCCATTATTGTTGCTCTGCATTTTGTCCCCCATCAAGACTTTCTATACGACCATCCCTATTTCCAGCGCTTCAACGCCTTCCTAGGAAGCCAAGCTTTTCATCGGCTCTTTGTCAAATACAGGGTGAAAGAGGTTGTTTTCGGCCATCTTCATCACCGCCACCAAAGCCGTGTTATCGAAGGTGTCCGCTACCATATGCGTCCTCTGGGCTATATCCGCGAATGGGAACTGACTCGAAACTTTTTTAATGACTTTCCTCAGTATAAAATTCCCCAGATGTACCGCCTGCACAAGCGTTATAACGCTGTTAAAGATTTAGTCGAATTTCGAGACTATAAGAAAAAACACCTGGCAGCGGAACTGCGAGATGCTTTAACGGTGATTGAAGTTCAGTAATGGAAATGTTGAATAGCAGTTCTCAGCTCATCTGAGAGCTGCTTTTTGCTGTCCAACTGCACATAGACTTCTAATAAGCAGGAGCGAAAATTGGAAAAAGCAATGAAATCTTGGTTGTTTTCCAATGGAAAACTCTGTGATTGAAGCCACAATCTAAATTCATGCTGCGACAGTTTTTTCTTTAAGACAGCTTGATAGAGCACCTGGGCTAAGCGCCAATCCTCATCATTTCCGAAACGGACTGGAACTCTTTTAAAAACTTGATGAATGACCTCTAAAACCTCTGGCATCCTACTGGAGGGAAAGTCCGGATGACAAGCCACTTCTGTCAATAAGTCTGCTCCATGAGCGAAGGCATGAACCCAACCGTATTTCCTAGAGTAACCTCTTGTGTCTCTTTCTACTGACAAGTAAATTAGCCCCTTATCTAGTAAATATTTTCTTCCTTGCATAGATAAAGCCTGATAATACGAAGAGTTTAGATTACCATCGCAGTTTAAGAGATTAGCATAAAGTAAAGCCGTGAAGGAACGTGTTAAGGTAGCTTGACCATTTTTATCACTCTCGTAAAAAAGTCCTTGTCTTTTGACTGCTTCTTGAGCCAAGAAACGAAACTGTTCAGCTGAAAACAGTTCAGCCTGAAGTCCCCTTGCTAAGGACGAAAAGACTAACTCATCACGGATTTTCGCTTCTGGATGACTAATATGATCCAGTAACCATAAGATTTCTTCCTCATAATATAAAGGAGAAGCTTCTTCCAACTTCTTTCGTAAGTTTTGATACATATTTTCACCGTCCTTTCGGGTTGATTTCTTTGAATTTGATTATACCGCCTTGTACGCAAAAAGCCATCCGTAGATGACTTTTTACTGTTAAATAGCGTTCTTGTCCATACCTAATTTACGTTGGATGAACTTAACAATTTCAACAATAACAATCATGGCAAAGCTACCAATCAAAACAACAGTCCATTGTGATAAGTTCAGCTTGGTCACATGGAAAATCTTTTCCAGTGGATCAATTACAATAGTTGAAATCAATAGGATGAAAGAAACCAGGATAGACCAGTTAAAAGTCTTAGACTTGAATGGACCAACTGTAAAGATAGATTGATAAACAGATTTTACATTGTAAGCATGGAAGAGCTGGATAAGGCCAAGCGTTGCAAAGGCCATTGTCAAAGCGTCCGCATGGATAGCAGTTTGATTACCAAGATGAACTGGATTCGAAATAGCATAGCCATAGACTGACAGGACTAGCATAGCTTGTAGAATACCTTGATAAATAATTGAATTCATGACTCCACCTGAGAAGAAACTTGACTTACGACCACGAGGTTTATGATTCATAGCACCAGGCTCAGCAGGTTCAACCCCCAGAGCAATAGCTGGGAAGGTATCTGTTACTAGGTTAATCCAAAGTAGGTGAACTGGCTGCAACACATCCCAACCAAATAACGTTGCAAAAAATATCGTTAATACTTCTGCTATATTAGCTGAAAGTAGGTATTGAATAGTCTTTTGAATATTAGAAAATATTTTCCTTCCCTCTTCAACAGCTACGATTATTGTCGCAAAATTGTCATCCGCTAAAATGATATCTGAAGCACCCTTAGATACTTCTGTACCTGTAATGCCCATACCGATACCGATATCGGCTGTCTTCAAAGCTGGTGCGTCATTGACACCATCACCTGTCATGGCTACAACCTTACCTTGGTTTTGCCACGCTTTGACAATCCGAACCTTATGCTCAGGCGAAACTCGGGCATAGACAGAGTATTGGCCAACAACCTTTTCGAATTCCGCATCAGAAAGCTCATTGAGCTCTGCACCAGTCAGGACATGGTCTTCAGTATCTCCTTCTTCGATGATACCCAAACGCTTAGCGATAGCTTCAGCTGTATCTTGATGGTCACCGGTAATCATAATCGGACGAATACCAGCTTCCTTGGCTACGCGAACAGCTTCTGCTGCTTCTGCACGTTCTGGGTCAATCATACCGATTAAACCAGTAAAGATTAAATCATTTTCCAGATTTTCAGATGTCAAGTCAGTCGGAACTGCATCAATTATCTTGTAGGCACCAGCCAGCACGCGCAGAGCTTGGTGAGCCATCTCTGAGTTGTTAGACTTAATCAGCTGTGAAGTAGCATCATCAATCGCTGCAACATCTCCATCCTTATCACGGGCAACACAGCGTTTCAAGAGTTGATCTGGTGCTCCCTTGACTGCCACAAGGAATTTCCCATCTGGCAATGGATGGACAGTAGACATGAGCTTACGGTCTGAATCAAAGGGCAGCTCAGCTACACGAGGATATTTCTCTAAAAAGGCCTTCACATCGTAGCCCTTGTCCAAAGCATACTGGATAAAGGCTGTTTCCGTTGGGTCACCAATCAGCTTCCCTTCCTGGTCGATCTTAGTATCATTGGCTAAGACAACTGAACGTAAGAGAGGCAGCTCCAAGCCAAGTTCAATATCTTGTCCAGCTTCATTCAGGACCCCGTCATAAAAGACTTTTTCGACCGTCATCTTATTCATGGTCAGGGTACCAGTCTTATCTGAAGCGATAATCTCAGTTGATCCCAAAGTCTCAACAGCCGGAAGCTTACGGACAATCGAATTCCGCTTAGCCAGAACCTGAGTTCCCAAAGCCAGCACGATGGTAACGATAGCAGGTAGACCTTCAGGGATAGCCGCAACTGCCAAGGCTACAGAAGTCATCAGCTCATCCAGTGGATTTTTACCTTGAATGAAGACACCGACTACAAAAGTCACCGCTGCAATCACCAAGATAGCATAGGTCAGAACCTTAGACAGACTATTAAGATTTTGCTTGAGCGGTGTGTCCGTTTCATCCGCATCCTGCAACATACCTGCGATGTGGCCGACTTCCGTATACATCCCTGTATTGACAACCAATCCAACCCCACGACCATAGGTCACATTTGAGTTTTGGAAGGCCATATTCACACGGTCGCCAATACCAGCATCTGCAGCTACCTCAACAGTCAAATCTTTCTCAACCGGCACAGACTCACCTGTCAGAGCCGCTTCTTCGATTTTCAGTGAATTAGCTTCCAAAAGCCGCATATCCGCTGGGACAACATCGCCGGCTTCCAGTCTAACGATATCACCAGGCACCAACTCCTTAGAATCTACTTCTGTGACATGGCCATCGCGCAGGACACGCGCAGCTGGGCTGGACATGGATTTGAGAGCCGCAATCGCTTCTTCAGCCTTGCCTTCCTGATAGACACCAAAGATGGCATTAATGATTACGACAGCTAAGATGATTAAAGCATCTGCAATATCTTCACCACCTGATGTGACAACAGACAAGACAGCCGCTACCAACAAGATGATAATCATCAAATCCTTGAACTGCTCCAAAAACTTCATTAAGAGAGATTTTTTCTCCCCTTCATCCAGTTCATTACGGCCATAATCAGCTAAACGCTTGGCTGCTTCTTGACTGGACAAACCTTGCTCTGAAGCGTCCAAAGTTTTGAAAATTTCCTCAGGACTCTGGGTGTAAAAAGCTTGGCGCTTTTGTTCTTTTGACAATGTATTCCTCCTCTTGGCCTCTTTTATTTCTGAAATTTTCTGACCACTAGGACTCATCATCTCAAGTCGCACCAGCCATATCCAAAAGTCAGAAACAAAAAAGAGACCTGTTTATTAACAAGTCTCGCTATTTCATACAAGGCCGGAAATTTCTTTCGTATTGACGACCTTGTAACGGTTATTCCGTTAGCTACTCCCTTGAGTAAAAACTATTATACCAAATTTTCAAGCTTTTGCAAGGGGAAACATTATGATTTTCAAGAGTTTTCTCGTAAAATAGCAGCTAACCCCAGCTAATCTCCATTTCATAGCTAGCAAAAATCTGCTCTCTGTCAACAGTTTTCAGCTGATAATGAAGTTGCAGAACCTGCTGAGTAAAATCAACCTTATAGAAAGAAGTATCGGTCACAAACTGCTGCAAGCCCACAGGTGTATGGATACCAACCAACGCCTGCCCTTGACTGATGAAGCGCATGATGGACTTAGGCTCAGAAAAACGCGTCATAACCAGCTCTTTATCGTGAAACTTCAGAACTACTTTCTCTCCTTCTTCATTTTTGTATAGCAGATAATGAAAGTCTCCTTTTTGCGTCCAGTCCGTATCGTAGACCTGATCGATTAGCTCGGTATGCCCGTCCAGCTGGATGTGATTTTTTATTCTGATTTGCATCTTCATCTCGTTTCTCTTTTTCTTTCCCTATTTTATCAAAAAAAGGATAAAATTGCTCTTCTTTCAGTTGCAGCTTTGATTTTTTTCCTACTATGATTTGTGGTATAATGGTAACATGATTGAAAAAGTATTTCGGGACCCAGTTCATAATTATGTTCATGTGGACCATCAGGTTATCTATGATTTAATCAATACTAAAGAATTTCAACGGCTGCGCCGCATCAAACAGCTGGGTACTTCCGGCTATACTTTCCACGGCGGGGAGCACAGCCGTTTTTCGCATTGTCTGGGAGCTTATGAGATTGCTCGGCGCATCACCAAGATTTTCAACGAAAAATACCAAGCCAACTGGGACAGCCATGAAAGCCTACTGACCATGACAGCCGCTCTCCTGCATGACTTGGGACACGGAGCTTATTCACACACTTTCGAGCGCCTTTTTGATACTAATCACGAGGACATTACGCGGCAAATCATCACCAGCCCTGAAACAGAGATTCATCAGGTCCTGGTGCAGGTTTCGCCAGATTTCCCAGAAAAGGTGGCTAGTGTCATCAACCATACCTATCCCAATAAGCAGGTGGTCCAGCTGATTTCCAGCCAGATTGATGTGGATCGGATGGATTATCTCTTACGCGATTCCTTCTTTACTGGCGCTTCCTATGGACAATTTGACTTAACCAGAATTTTACGAGTGATTTGTCCTGTAGAAAACGGCATCGCCTTCAAGCGCAATGGCATGCATGCGGTAGAAGATTACGTTGTCAGCCGCTACCAGATGTACATGCAGGTTTATTTCCACCCGGCCAGCCGAGCTATGGAGGTCTTACTGCAAAATCTGCTCAAGCGGGCCAAGTTTCTCTATCCGGATCAGAAAGATTATTTTGCGCTGTCATCGCCCAATCTCATTCCATTCTTTGAAAACAGAGTGACCCTGCAGGATTATCTTGCCTTGGATGATGGTGTTATGAATACCTATTTCCAAGTTTGGATGACTAGTCCGGACAAGATTTTATCAGACTTGGCTCAGCGTTTTATCAACCGCAAGGTCTTTAAGTCCATCGTCTTCTCTCAGGAAAACGAAGCGCATTTGGATATCATGCGAGACCTAGTTGGACAGGTTGGTTTTGACCCTGATTACTATACTGCTATCCATCGTAATTTTGATTTACCTTACGATTTCTACCGGCCTGACGTTGAAAAACCCCGGACTCAGATAGAAATTCTGCAAAAAGATGGCAGCTTAGCAGAACTGTCCAGTCTGTCTCCTATCGTCCATTCGCTAGCCGGGACCAGACAGGGTGATAATCGCTTCTACTTCCCCAAGGAAATGCTGGCAGAGACCGGACTTTTCAGCGAAAAAAACCAGACCTTTATGCACTATATCAAAAACGACCAATTTACCTACGGAGAATAAAATGTCTATCAAATTAGTTGCCGTTGACATTGACGGTACCCTCTTAAACAACCAAAAAGAAATCACTCCTGAAGTCTTCAGCGCTGTTCAGGATGCCAAGGCTGCTGGTGTAAAAATTGTCATTGCAACTGGCCGTCCTATTGCAGGCGTAAAAAAACTCCTCGAGGAGCTAGAGCTTAATCAGCCAGACAACTATGTCGTTACTTTCAACGGCGGACTGGTGCAGGATACTGTTACAGGTCAAGAATTAATCAAAGAAACATTGACTTATGAGGACTATCTGGATATCGAACTGCTCGGGCGAAAATTAGGCGTTCACATGCATGCCATCACCAAGGACGGCATTTATACAGCCAATCGCAACATTGGCAAGTACACTGTTTACGAGTCCAATCTGGTCAGCATGCCGATCTTCTACCGTACACCTGAGGAAATGGCCAATAAAGAAATCGTCAAGTGCATGTTTATTGATGAGCCGGAAATTTTGGACGCGGCCATTGCTAAGCTGCCACCGGAATTAGCCGAAAAATATACACTGGTTAAATCAGCTCCTTTCTATCTGGAAATTGTCAAAAAGACTGTCAATAAAGGGGCTGCTATCCTTCATCTGGCTGAAAAACTTGGCTTGAGCAAGGAGCAGACCATGGCTATCGGTGATGAAGAAAACGACCGCGCCATGCTGGAAGCTGTTGGCTCTCCTGTTGTCATGGAAAACGGTAAGGAAGAACTCAAGAAAATCGCCAAATATATCACCAAATCGAACGACGAATCCGGCGTAGCACACGCTATTAGAGAGTGGGTTTTAAAATAATGTTTAGTTACAAAATTGGAATTTCAGCTCGGGAACACGACGATTTTGTCACGGCTCATCCACAGGCTAATCTTCTGCAGAGTTCTGCCTGGGCTCAGATTAAGGATAACTGGGCCAATGAGCGCTTGGGCTTCTATAAAGACGACCACTTGGTTGCTGCAGCCAGTGTCTTGATCAAACCACTGCCCTTGGGGATGACCATGCTTTATATTCCGCGCGGTCCCATCATGGACTATACTGACAAGGAGCTACTGACCTTTGTTTTGGCCTCGCTCAAGAAATTTGCCAAGGAGAAAAAAGCGCTCTTTGTCAAGTTTGACCCAAGCCTCTTTCTGGCAGAAAGCAAAATGGGCGGCGAAATGCAAGACAAGTCAGAGACAGTTGAACTGATTCAAGAGCTGCAGCAGGCAGGAGCTGTCTGGGTCGGACGGACTGAGTCTCTAGATGAAACCATCCAACCTCGCTTGCAGGCCAATATCCATAAAGAAGATTTCAGCGAGGATCTGCTTTCTAAGAGTACTCGGCAGGCTATTCGTACATCCCGAAACAAAGGCATTCAAATCCAATTTGGCGGAGCAGAATTACTGGATGACTTTTCAGCCCTGATGAAGAAAACAGAAAACAGAAAAAACATCCACCTGCGTGGCAAAGACTATTATCAAAAACTCTTGGACACTTATCCTGAACACTCCTACATCACCTTGTCCAGCATTGATCTAAAGGCGCGATTGGAAGACTTGCATACTCAGCTGACCAAGACACTTAAGGAAGCAGAGAAATTTACCGAGAAAACCAAGCCCGGCAAGATTGAGAATAACCAGCAAGAACAGAAACGCCTCCAAGAAGAGATTGACTTTCTGCAGGGCAAAATCAGCCAAGGTGCTACTGTCGTTCCCCTTTCTGGCACACTGGTCTTGGAATACGGCAAAACCTCTGAAAATATCTATGCCGGAATGGACGAGGAGTACCGCCGTTACCAGCCAGCCATTATCACTTGGTACGAAACGGCCAAACATGCTTTTGAGCGCGGAGCGGATTGGCAAAATATGGGCGGAATCGAAAACGATCTCAAGGGCGGTCTCTACAGCTTTAAATCCAAGTTCAATCCGACTATTGAGGAATTCGCTGGTGAGTTCAACCTGCCAACCAATCCTCTTTACCACCTCTCCAATCTGGCCTACACTATCAGAAAGAAACTGCGCAGCAAGCATTAACAGAAAGGAAGCCTATGACCTTTAAACTTCTCAGCCAAGAAGAATTCATCCAGCATACCTCAGCTAGCTCCCAACGCTCTTTCATGCAGACCGTAGAAATGGCAGAGCTGCTGAGCAAGCGTGGCTTCAGTACCCAGTATGTTGGCTACACTGACCCACAGGGACAGGTAGTGGTGTCTGCTGTCCTCTACAGTATGCCGATGACTGGCGGCCTCCATATGGAAATCAACTGCGGCCCTGTCTCTACTGATGCTCAATACTTGACTCCCTTCTATCAAGCTTTGCAATCCTATGCTAAAAAAGAAGGTGCTCTAGAGCTCATCATCAAGCCCTATGAAACTTATCAGGCCTTTGACAGCAATGGCCAGCCAACTTCTGATGAAAAAGGCGAGCTTATCCAGCAACTGACTGACTTAGGCTTTGCCTTTGACGGCCTACAGACAGGCTATCCAGGCGGGGAGCCTGATTGGCATTATGTCAAAAACTTAGCTGGTCTGACGGAGAAAGACCTACTCAAATCCTTCAGTAAAAATGGAAAGGCGACCGTCAAAAAGGCGAATACCTTTGGCATCAAGCTAAAAAGGCTAGAACGTGACCAACTCAGCGTTTTCAAAGACATCACAGCTTCTACTTCTGACCGGCGGGAATATGATGACAAGCCACTAGACTACTATCAAGATTTTTATGATAGCTTTGGACATCAGGCGGACTTTATGACAGCCAGTCTCAACTTCAAGGACTATCTTCAGAACTTACAAAAAGACCAAGAGAAACTGGGCCAGAAAATCCAGAAACTGCAGGCGGACTTGGAAAACAATCCTCAATCTGAAAAGAAGCAAAATCAGCTGCGAGAGCTTTCCAGCCAGTTTGATAGCTTTGAAACCCGTAAAGCAGAAGCACAAGAACTGATTGATAAGTACGGCGACCAAGACCAAGACCAAGTCCTGGCTGCCAGCCTCTTTATCTATACTCCTCAGGAAACAACCTATCTTTTCAGTGGCTCCTATCCTGAGTTCAACAAATTCTACGCGCCAGCCCTGCTGCAGGAATACGTTATGACCGAAAGCATCAAGAGAGGCATTCCATTTTATAATTTCCTCGGCATTATGGGAATTTTCGACGGTTCTGACGGTGTTCTGCGCTTCAAGCAGAACTTCAACGGCTTCATCGTCCGAAAAATGGGGACTTTCCGTTATTATCCTAACCCTCTCAAGTTTAAGCTGCTTCAGCTCATAAAGAAAATTCTAAGACGTTAAAAAAACCAAGTTTTCCCTTGGTTTTTTTGTATGTTTATCTATAACGAGGTGTCGCAAAACCACGGATATTTCCATGACCGATGCGGTAAGTATTGCGTTTAACTACGTTATTGCTGTTGCCTTCAATCGTGTGAATGATGCCATTTTCAACTTTTTCGACAATACCGATATGATCAGCCCAACCATCGTTTTGCTGGGTATCTTTGTCCCAGTTAAAGGTGATGATATCACCTGCGCTAGGAGTCGAATTACCATCTTCATTCCAGATACCTAGTCTTTGGAAAATATGAATATGGCGCTCAACACCGCACTCGCGACCGATAAGATCGCTCAAGCCCTCTCTTTGGAAAATAACCGTCGTGAAAATGTCGCACCAGTCATCTGTGTTTTTTACAGCGTAGCCAACTGGCAGCGGTCTGACACTGTTATAATCGTTGACCAAGCGCTGATGCTCAGCACTTCCTCCCCTGACACCTACCATAGCAGCTGCCGCCGCAAGAACACGGTCTCGCTGACTAGCTGCCTGAGGGCGGTTCACAGAGATAGAGGTCTTTTCTCCGCCAGCTCCCTGCAGCTGATTTTGATTATTTAAGTAATACAAGTGAACATTGTACTCGCCTGCATTATTCTTATGGTCACGCGCATATACATGCTTACGATAAGTACCATCAGCCTGACGATCCGCTGTGTACCATTGGACATCATCTTGGCCATTCGCTTCTGACCAAGTCGGCAGGTAAACTGTCTTGAGACCTTCTGGTGCCACAATGCCTGATACTACAATGTCAAACTCTCCAGTATCGTTGTTCTTATTTTGAATACTGATTTTACCTTGCGGCTTACTGATAGAAACATTTGTCTTGATGCCACCTGCTCCTACCAGCTTACCATCATTTTGGACATAGTAGAGATGCACATTATACTCGCCCTGAACGTTGTTATGGTCACTAGCACGAACTCGTTTCCGATAAGTTCCATCCGGCTGACGTTCCGCGTTGTACCACTTGATATCATCCTGACCGTTGGCCTCTGACCAGGTTGGCAGGGAAACAGTCTTGAGACCGCCTGGCGATACAATATCTGAAACCACAATATCAAAATCGCCATTTTCGCTGTTACGATTTTGGATACTGATTTTGCCCTGTGGTTTAACTGCTGACACATTGGTTGTAGTACCACCAACACCGACTAACTGCCCGTCGTTACGGACATAGTAAAGATGGATATGATACTTACCAACTGAGTCTTTATGTTTACTAGATTCAACAGTAACTTTATAGGTACCATTAGCCTGCTGAGTAGCTGTATACCAGATAATATCGTCTTGACCGTTAGCTTCAGACCAAACCGGAACACTGACAGCAGACACTTCATAAGGGGCAGAAACGTTTGAAATCACAACATCAAAACTGCCGTTGACATTATTCTTATTTTGGATACTGATGTTGCCCTTTGGCTTACCTAGAGAAACATTAGTCTTGATGCCACCAGCACCAACCAGCTTGCCATCATTTTGCACATAGTAGAGATGAATATTGTACTCGCCCTCAACATTTTTGTGATCACTCACACGGACTCGCTTACGATAGGTACCATCCGGCTGACGTTCTGCGTTGTACCACTTGATATCATCTTGACCGTTGGCCTCTGACCAGGTTGGCAGGGAAACTTCCTTCAGACCGCCTGGAGATACGATACCTGAAACTACAATATCAAAATCGCCGGTTTCGCTGTTGCGATTCTGGATGCTGATTTTGCCCTGCGGCTTGCTGATAGAAACGTTGGTCTTGATGCCACCTGCTCCTACTAGCTTGCCATCATTTTGCACATAGTAGAGATGCACATTATATTCGCCTTGGACATTGTTATGATCGCTCAGTCGAACTCGTTTCCGATAAGTACCGTCAGCCTGACGCTCAGCATTGTACCACTTGATATCATCTTGGCCATTGGCCTCTGACCAAGTTGGTAGGGAAACAGTCTTGAGACCGCCTGGCGATACGATATCTGAAACCACAATATCAAAATCGCCAGTTTCGCTGTTGCGATTCTGAATACTGATTTTGCCTTGAACTTTTGGTTTTTCTATAGAAATAGTCGTTTTAGTGCCATTTACACCTACCAAGCTGCCATCATTTTGCACATAGTAGAGATGCACATTGTACTCACCCTCAACATTTTTGTGATCGCTCAGACGGACACGCTTACGATAGGTGCCATCAGCTTGACGCTCAGCGTTGTACCACTTGATATCATCTTGGCCGTTAGCCTCAGACCAAGTTGGCAGGGAAACTTCCTTCAGACCGCCCGGAGATGAAATACCTGAAACCACAATATCAAAATCGCCGGTTTCTTTGTTTCGATTTTGAATACTGATAGTGCCCTTAGGCTTGCCAAGAGAAACGGTCGTTTTAGTTCCGCTTACACCAACCAATCGGCCGTCATTTTGGACATAGTAGAGATGGACGTTGTACTCGCCCTGCACATTATTGTGGTCGCTTATAGGTACTCGCTTACGATAGGTGCCGTCCGGCTGACGTTCCGCGTTGTACCACTTGATATCATCCTGACCGTTGGCCTCTGACCAAGTTGGCAGAGAGACAGTCTTAAGACCACCTGGGGATGAGATACCTGAAACTACAATATCGAAATCTCCAGTTTCGCTGTTGAGATTCTGAATGCTGATTTTGCCCTGTGGCTTGATGACAGATACATTGGTTGTAGTACCACCAACACCGACTAATTGACCGTCGTTGCGGACATAGTAGAGATGGACATTGTACTTGCCAACTGAATCCTTATGTCTGCTAGAATCAACAGAAACTTTATAAGTACCATTGGCCTGCTGAGTGGCTGTGTACCAGATAATATCGTCTTGACCATTAGCTTCAGACCACACTGGAACACTAACGACAGACACTCCATAAGGAGCAGAAACGTTCGAAATCACAACATCAAAGCTGCCGTTGACATTATTCTTATTCTGAATACTGATGTTACCCTTCAAAGGCTGCTTAGCAAGAGCGGACTGCTGGGTAAATCTCCCAGTGTAATCAACGCTATGATCAAATACATGCTTACCAGCTAACAGCTGAGCCTGGGCTGTAAACTGCCATGCTCCAGCGCCACTATTGTATTTGAGAGATTTAGCTCCATCAAGATTTAAATTAGAGGACGGATACTGGGCCACCCAGAAGTTGCTATATCCAAATTGCGACGTATTAACCGGTCCCTTGCTGCGAAGATTATTTTGATCCAGCCAGCTGGCACTGGTATAGTACATCAGGTTTGAATAACCCAGTCTGCGCATCTCATCCGCCCAAGCCTGGGTATGCTGGTTAATCCCATTTTGCATTTTAGGATCTTCCATGTCATTGACCATGACTGTGTTTTTAGGCAGGCCTAGTCTATTAGCAAAGGCAACGTAATAACGAGCTTCTGCTCTCGCTTCTTCATCACTGGTATAGTGCGAGAAGGCATAGGTCGATACTTGTAAACCAGCTCCCTGCGCATTTCTCACCTGAGACTCAGCAAATGGATTAGTGTAATGGGTTCCTTCTGTCAGTTTGACAACGACACCGCCAACCCCTTGCTGGGCTAATTTACGATAGTCGTCTACGCTGATATGGCCATTGTGGCTGCTGACATCTACAAAGGATGTGCCTTTAATCTCCGCTTGGGAATTCCCGCGGGCTGCCTGAGCCTTTGACCCCGCATTATAAAATACAGTTTTTCCAGCATTATTAGCTTTTGGTGCTGATGCTACTGCAGGACTAGCCTTGGGCTCTGAGGCAATAGCAGAATCTACAACAGAAGAACTTGCTTTTGCTGACTGATTAGCTGCAGTTTCATTCTGATTAGAAGCATTTGCATCTGGCTGACTTTGCCCTTCTGGCTTAGCAGAAGCTACCTGAGTTTCTACAGGAACTGATTGAGCTGCTCCTCCAGACTCAATAGCTGTTCCTGTAGCGTTCGTTGCTTCCTCCTCTTGCTTAACAGCTTGAACTGACTGTTCTGCAGATGATACTGCTACAGTCAGCTGATTAGACGTTTGTGATGCGGCCGCATTCACTGTCTGATTCTCGGAACTAACAGACCTTTCTGTTTTTAAAACTCCTGACTCAGCGACAGTATGTTCCTCGGCTTTTGCAACATTGGCAGTCGCTGCCAACAAAATAGCCGTACTCGCTAAATAAACTAATTCTTTCGATTTCAACTTTTCTCTCCAACTTTTAAAAAACTTGTCACCTTTGGGAGGACAAGTCTTTTTTCAACATTTTTTATTTTACAAAATCAAGCAATGCCAAGAAGCTTTCAGCTTCAAGTGATGCACCACCAACAAGAGCACCGTCAACATCTGGACAAGCCATGTAAGACGCAACATTTTCAGGTTTTACAGAACCGCCGTACTGAACGCGAACCTTGTCCGCTACTTCTTGACCAAAGTCAGCTGCTACAACGTCACGAACTGCTTTACACATCTTTTGAGCGTCGTCTTGAGTTGCTGACTTACCAGTACCGATAGCCCAGATTGGCTCATAAGCGATAACCAATGATGCAACTTGCTCAGCAGTCAAGTCTTTCAAAGCAGCTGATACTTGAGCACCAACGAAATCTACAGCTTTACCAGCTTCGTAAGTTTCAAGCGATTCACCACAGCAGATGATTGGCACCAGACCATTGCGGAAGATAGCATGCGCTTTTTTGTTGATGTCTTGGTCTGTTTCATGGAAATAATCACGACGTTCTGAGTGACCGATAACAATGTAGTCAACTCCAACTTCTGCAAGAACTTTCGGGCTGTTTTCACCAGTGAAGGCACCTGCATCTTCAAAGTAAGAGTTTTGCGCTGCAACCTTAAGATTGCTTCCTTTAGCTGCTGCCAAAACAGTTGTCAAATCAAGTGCTGGAGCAGCGATACCAGCTTCTACTAAATCTGAAGAAGGTAGCTTAGCAGCAACCGCTTCTACAAAAGCCTTTGCTTCTTCAGGATTTTTGTTCATTTTCCAGTTACCAGCAATAAATGGTTTACGTGACATATTCACACACCTCTTCTATTTTATTTATAGTAATATTGTAACATAGTTGAATGAAATAATAAAGGTTATCCACAGAATTTCATCAAATTGAAACATCTTTATTTTAAGGGGATAAGATCTGTGGAAAATTCTTCTCATTATCATTTTCCCCTCGCATCTTCAAGCCAGCTATTTCTACAGCAGAGCACGCGCCTCAAAATCACTTCTTGAGTCTGCTAGAAGAAAAAAACAGAACCTAGTCTGAGACTAAGTTCTGTCGATGTTATCAATTTCAAAAAAATCACTGTTTCTTCTCTTGCTTGTAAAACTCTTTTAAGGCATCCTGCCAAGTCGGAATGACAAAGCCTGTCGCCTTAGCCTTGGTCAGGCTCATAGTTGAGTTGAAAGGCCGCTTAGCCTTGGCTGGGAATTTGCTGGAATCAACCGGCTGGACTTCCACATCTGTATCTTTGAGAATTTCCACTGCAAAGTCATACCAAGTTGTGTCCTCTGCCGCATCATTAGACAGATGGTAATAACCAAATTCCTTTTGGTTTTCAGCCAAATGAGTCATAAATTCAGCCAGCGTACGAGTCCATGTCGGACGTCCATGCTGGTCATTGACTACAGTCAGAGTTTTGTGCGTCTTAGCAAGATTTTGCATGGTAAAGACAAAGTTTTTACCGTAGTTACCAAAGACCCAAGCAGTACGGATAATATAGAAACGGCTGGAATATTTCTCAACCAGCTCCTCACCCATGCGCTTGGTACGGCCATACTCCGTCTGCGGATCCGGCCGGTCATCTACTTCCCACTCCTCACCGACAGGTTTTTGGCCGTCAAAGACATAGTCTGTTGAGATGTAGACCAAGGATGCTCCATGTGCTTCTGCAGCTTTTGCAACATTTTCGGTCCCTGTCACATTGATGGCATAGTCCAGCTCTTTTCCTTCGTCCTCTGCAGCATCAACTGCGGTATAGGCTGCGCAGTGATAAACCAAGCTTGGCTTGACTTCCGCAAAGACCTTGTCCACCATTTGCGCATTGGTAATATCCATTTCCGCCACATCAACAGCCACATACTCCTCATTGCGCTCATCCAAAAGATAGCGAAGCTCTGTACCCAGCTGTCCATTCGCACCTGTAATTAAAATCATTTGTCTTTCCTTTCACATCATAAACATTCAATGAGTTTATTATAACAAAAAAAGCAGAAAAAATCTGCTTGATCGAATCATACCTCTAGTCATTTTTAGAAAAAAATCTCATACTTTTTACACTCCATATATAAATGATGCAACATTATGCAAGTGATAATCAGAAAACTTAGCATCATTTCAAATTGACAGTATAAACTTTAACAATGCATAATCATATTAAAATGAATCTTTTCTTTATTTCTCTCTTAGGAAGTTTCTACTTCATGATAACAAATAATTCATTATTTTCAAGATAAATATTATATAACTTTGTTTCTTCAAGTAATGTGTAATTTTCACTACTAAAATCTATATTAGCAATATCGATTAATTTGAAATCGACGTTTAAGTTCGTTATGCTATTAAATCTCAATGTCATATCCCAAGAAACATTTGTATTTGGCATAATCAAACTTTTTAACATTGGATAAACAGAAGCTGTATTGCTAAATACTGGCGAATCAGAAAGAAAGCGATTCACATTAATAACTGTTTTTTCGGGTGTAATGTACTTGTTTAGAGAGGAGGCTAGCAATATGCTCTGCGCTTTGAACATTTCATTTTGTTGTTTTAAACTGCTCACATAAGTAAAAGAGAAAGATAAGAAATAAAAAACTAATAATCCCGAGACGACAGACTTCCCTCTACGTAGAATTTTACTCTTTTCAACGCACTCTAAGCTAACAATTAAGATAATCGCTAAAAAAATTCCGAAACCATATTCATATCTTGGTCTCATAAGATAATAAGGATTAGATAAAATCAAATAAGTTCCATAACTAAATACACTTCCTAAACTTAGCCAAATCATCATGTAAATAAAGTTTAAAAGGAATTTAGTACTGGATAGGCGAATCACACTAATAGTTAAGAGAAATATAGCAATTATCGTTAGTAAAACCCAGATAGTTGAACTTTGAAAAAATATATTGTTCAAATATCCTGTAGCATTCACCCCAATTATTTTAATCATCTCTAATCCCTTTGGAATATCAGCTTGATCAGCAAAAATCGGTGGCTTTATAAAAATTTGTATACGATATAAAAGCAAACCAATTACATATGACAACATTGAGATGAAAATTTTAGGAATTTTTTCTTTAAAATAACTTCCTTGCAATAATTCTAAAAATACTAGCGTCATGGTTACAATAATGTACACTCCTGAAGAAGCTTGGTATGAATTGCACATTAAGAATATACCAACAACTGACATAACTCCAAATATTTTTTTATTATCCCAGAAAATAAATGGAATGATGGAAACTAATATACTTAAAGTCATAAAAGGATTGTCAAATCTAAAACTTAATGGCTCTAAAAACCACGGATTAATCCCTATAATAGTTGAAACAGATGCTGTTATAAAAGAAATCTTCTTATTGGGATATAAGACAAACAATAAAATTAAGCTCGCTAAAGTTAAAAAACAAGCTGACAGAATATTTGAAGTCAAGCCTAGTTCTGTCAGATGATCCCCACCTTGTATTAAACGAGCGGAATACTCACTTAAATATCTTGAATAATGTTCAGAGAATTTTGAATAGCCTTGTAATTGTCTTCCAATATCATCAATATAGGGATACTCAGCTAAACCGATATTAATATTGACCACTGAATAAATAATAAAAATAACTAGGGCAGACGATTTATTTAAAAGAAGATAGTTTTTAAAATCAGAAAAACGTTTCTGGAAAATCATTTACTCTTCTCCTTAATCACATAAATCGGTCGATGCTTGGTTTCCATAAAGATTTTGCCAATGTATTTACCCAGTATGCCGATGGTCAGCAGCTGGAAGCCGCCAATAAGGAGAATGACAGTCATAAGGGACGGCCAACCCGATGTCGGGTCACCAAAAACCAAGGTGCGAATAATAATCACTGCCATCAGGATGAAGGCTAAAATCCAAGACAGGATACCTCCTAAAAAGGCGATGTTGAGCGGCGCATCAGAGAAATTGACGATGCCTTCCAAAGAATAGTTGAAAAGAGACCAGAAATTCCAAGAGGTCTTACCAGCCACTCGTTCAACATTTTTGTATTCCAAATACTCGGTATTGAAGCCAACCCAGGCAAAAATCCCCTTGGAGAAGCGATTGTACTCTGAAACTTCCAGAATAGCTTCTACCATCTGGCGGCGCATCAGGCGGAAGTCCCGCGCACCATCTACCATCTCTACCTGACTAATCTTGTTAATCAGCTTATAGAACAGATTGGCAAAAAAGCTCCGGATAGGTGGCTCTCCCTCGCGAGTAGTCCGACGAGTCCCCACGCAGTCCAGCTCAGGATTCGAGTCCAGCATGGCCTTCATCTCAATCAGGAGCTCAGGCGGATCCTGCAAATCTACATCCATGACCGTCACAAATTCCCCTCTCGCCTCTTGCAAACCAGCATAGAGGGCTGCTTCTTTTCCGAAATTGCGAGAAAAGGACAGATAGTGCACGTCTGGACAGCGACTGCTGAGCTCACGCAAAACAGCCAAGGTCCGGTCTGTCGATCCGTCATTGACAAAAATATATTCAAACTGGTCACGGATTTGGTATTTGACCGCTTCCATAGCTTCATGAAACAGAGGAATAGACTCTTCTTCATTGAAACACGGAACAATCACCGAAATTGTCATTTTAATCTCCTACTATTTTATATATTTCATCCTATTATAACAAAAAACTAGGCGAAAACCTAGTTTTATTCTCATTTTCACAGTCTAGAGGCCTTGAAAATTAGATAGATTCCAAGGCGATTCTCAAATCCTCTATCAAGTCATCTACATTCTCCAAGCCGATAGAGAGACGGATTTGATTTGGTGTGATGCCTGCTGCCAGCTGAGCTTCTGGTGACATCTGACCGTGAGTCGTCGTAGCTGGATGGACGACCAGGGACTTAGCATCTGCTACATTGGCCAAGTCAGAGAAAATCTCTAAGCTGTCAATAACCTTACGAGCTTCTTTCTCTCCACCTTTGACATTAAAGGTGAAAATAGAGCCCACACCTTTAGGGAAATATTTTTCTGCCAAAGCATGGTAAGGACTGCCAGCGAGCTTGGGATAATTGACCTGCTCGACCTTAGGATGCTCTGCTAGGAAATCTACAATCTTCTCGGCATTGGACACATGGCGCTCTACACGCAAAGAGAGAGTTTCCAACCCCTGCAGGAAGAGAAAGGCATTGAAGGGAGACATGGCTGCGCCCGTATCGCGCAAGAGCTGAGTCCGGACAGCAGTAACAAAGGCTGCTGCTCCAACATCACGTGTATAACTGATATCATGATAGCTCGGGTCCGGATCAACAAACTGCGGAAACTTGCCAGAAGCTTCCCAGTCGAAACGACCGCTGTCCACAATCACACCGCCAATGCTGGTTCCATGACCACCGATAAACTTGGTCGCAGAATGCACCGCGATGTCCACTCCATGAGAAAAGACATTGATCAGATAAGGAGTGGCAAAGGTATTGTCGGAAATCAGCGGAATTTTATGAGCATGAACCAGCTCTGCCAAAGCATCAAAGTCTGGAATATTAATCAGCGGATTGCCCAAGCTTTCAATCAAAACCAGCTTGGTATTGTCCTGAATGGCCACTTCTACTTCAGCCAGATTTTCAATATCCACAAAAGTCGTGGTAATGCCATAGCGAGGCAAGGTTTCCTTGAGCAGATTAAAGGTACCGCCGTAGATGGTAGAGGCTGCCACTACATGATCGCCAGCATGAGCTAAGGCTAAAATGGTATAGGTAACAGCTGCCATACCAGAAGCTGTTGCTAGAGCTCCGACTCCACCCTCCAAAGCTGCAATGCGCTCCTCAAAAGCAGACAGGGTCGGATTGGTAATCCGAGTGTAGATATTACCCGGTTTGCGTAGGGCAAAGAGATCTTCTCCCTCCTGAGTATCGTCAAACACATAGGAAGTTGTCTGGTAAATAGGCAGAGCCCGCGACTTAGTTGTCGGGTCAACTGTCTGTCCGGCATGAAGCTGCAGGGTTTCAAATTTAAATTCACGTGTCATAAGGTCACCTCACTATAGTTATGTGATAAGTCTACCACTAAACGTCTCGCTTGACTAATAGAATTTCTTTATCAAAAGAAATAAAGAGAAGCTATATCTTATAGCTTCTCAGTTATATTCTCAAAAGTCGCTTGATTGCTGGGCCAGTACAACTGCGACGAAACTTTGTCTAAAGCTACCCACTGAGCTCCCACATGCTCATCTGAAAGCTGGATTTCCTTCTGTTCAGTCAGAACTAGAAAGAGATTTTTGTGGATGGTCAGATTTTCATCAATCTTTACCGTGAAATCTCCAAGACCCGTCAGACTTGAACAAGCTAAGAGCAAGCCGGTCTCCTCTTTTATTTCACGAAGGCAAGCTTCTTCTGGACTCTCACCACTCTCAATCCCACCAGTAATGGGCTGCCAAAAGGAAACTTTCTCATTCTCAACTTTCAAGAGCAAGATTTCTCCATCCTCTGGATGATAGATCCAGGCTTCAATTGACTGTCTTATCATGATTTTTTCTCAATCGGCGCTATGCTGGCCAATACTTTCTTCAAACCGACTTCTGGGAAATTAATCTTAAGCTCTTGACTATTTCCACTGCCAGAGACTGCCAGAACAGTCCCATCGCCCCATTTCTTATGATGGGCAATATCTCCGATAGCCCAAGCAACTTCCGGCTTAGATGGCTGGCTCTGACTGCTTTTTCCAAAAGGCAGACTGCCTGTAGAAATGGAACTTGGTGCCGCCTGACGCTTCCGCTCCTGCAGGGCTTGAGCCAGACTCATGCCCTGACCGAATTTGCTAGTATCGCTATTGGTATAGCTGACCTTAAAGGAGCTGTTTGCCGGCCGAGCCAGTCCCTGATAATCTAGCAAGTCTGAACTGATTTCTCTCAAGAAGCGAGTAGGATGATTATAGTTGGTTTTACCATAAAGCATACGGGAATTGGCATTGGTCAGATAGAGAATCTTCTCTGCTCGGGTGATACCGACATAGGCCAGACGCCGCTCTTCTTCTAGCTCATCCTCATCTTCAGATGCCCGACTTAGAGGGAAGACATTTTCCTCCATACCAACCAGAAAGACGACTGGAAATTCCAATCCCTTGGCCGCGTGGAGGGTCATCAGCGTCACTTCGGAACTCTCCGTATCTCCGTCATCTGTGTCTGCAATCAAGGCTAAGTCATTGAGGAAGCGGCTGAGCTTATCCAGACCTGTCTCATCTGCAGGATTATCTGGACTTTCATCAAAGTTCTTGGTTACAGACAGGAATTCTTCGATATTTTCAATCCGAGCTTGGCTTTCCAAGGTTGCCTGGGCAGCTAAGGCTGCAACATAACCCGTCTTTTCCAGTACGGCTTCTACCAGCTCCGTTACTGTATAATCATCCAAGCGCTCCCGCAAGTCAAGAAGCATATTAGCAAAATCATAAACCGCCTGAGCCGCCTTGCCCTTGACCGGCGACAGCAGGATATTGACGGACGCATCCAGTAAAGAGATTTCCTGACTGGACGCAAAATCCCGAATTTTCTCCACCGTTCCTGGTCCTACACCACGCTTGGGCTCATTGACCACGCGCTCATAGCTGATATTATCGCTAGGATTGGCGATGAGATTGAGATAAGAAATAACATCGCGTATTTCTTTACGGCTGTAGAACTTGGTTCCACCGACCATGGTATAGGGAATATTGGATTTGAGCAGGGCTTCCTCCACCGTCCGTGACTGGGCATTGGTCCGGTAAAGAACTGCAAAATCCTTATGACTGTATCCTTCTCGGCTCAGCTGATCAATAGTTCGGGCGACAAAAAGAGCCTCATCCTGCTCGTCATTAGCCCGATAGTAGACAATTTCCTCACCGTCTTCGTTTTGAGTCCAGAGATTTTTAGGACGGCGGTTGCGGTTGTTTCGGATGACTTCATTAGCCGCCTGAAGAATGGTCTTGGTTGAGCGATAATTTTCCTCTAGCAGGACTACCTTAGCTTCTGGATAATCCTTTTCAAAGTCTAGGATATTCTGCATATCGGCTCCCCGCCAGCCATAGATAGACTGGTCAGCATCTCCGACTACGCAAATATTCTTAAAGCGGGAGGCCAAGAGCTTGACCAGCTGATACTGAGCATGATTGGTATCCTGATACTCGTCCACATGGATGTACTGGTAGCGTTGCTGGTAGTAGGTCAAAACGTCAGGATTTTGATCAAAGAGTCGCAGGGTCAGCATGATTAAGTCGTCAAAGTCCATAGCCTCAGACTGGCGCAATTCCTTTTGATAGGCCGTGTAGCACTTGGCCACAATCTCTGTATACATATCACCAGCTAGATTTGCATAGGCTACCTCATCAATCAGGTCGTTCTTAGCATTGGAAATGGTCCCCAGAATGGCACGCTCATTCCACTTTTTAGGATCTAGATTGAGATTTTTGAGAATTCGCTTCATCAGAGTCCGCTGTTCGCCAGGATCAACGATCGTAAAGTTGCGGTTGTAGCCAATATAATCTGCTTCTCGTCTCAGAATACGCACACACATGGAGTGGAAGGTAGCGATTAAGCAATCTTGAGCTTCCGTTTTAAGTTTTTCAGCCCGTTCTCTCATCTCCCGCGCCGCCTTATTGGTAAAGGTAATGGCTAAGATATTCCATGGATTGACCATTTTTTCATCAATCAAATAGGCAATGCGGTGGGTCAGGACACGGGTCTTACCCGATCCAGCTCCCGCCATTATCAGCAAAGGCCCTTTTGTTGTCTGAACCGCCTCAGCCTGACGGTCATTCATACCGTTTAATAAAGGATGCATTTTTCTTCCTCTTTCAAAGTCAATGCTACTATTATAACAAAAATCCTGATGAAGCTAAACCAGAAAGAAGAGGAATTTCTGATTTTAGGTTAGATTTTCGGCAAAGTCATCTAAGGCACCCTAAGTCTGACGAAAATTGAAAATCAGGCCTATTTTTGCTATAATATGCCCATATGAGACTTAGAACATCTGTCCAGAGATGACATTTCTTCGCAAGTCTCTTTTCCATTCTGCTGCCCCACTCAGAAAGAAAGGCTGTCATGAAAAATCCTAGTAACAATCTGAAACTAGCGGAGAGAGGAGCCATCCTGTCCATCGCTACCTATCTGATTCTCTCCGCGGTCAAGATTATCGCAGGTTCAACTCTCCAGTCCTCCAGTCTGACGGCCGACGGCTTTAACAACGTCTCTGATATCGTGGCTAATATCGCCGTTTTAATTGGCCTGCGTATGGCTAGAAAACCAGCCGACCGTGACCATCGCTTCGGCCATTGGAAGATAGAAGATTTGGCCAGTCTCATCACATCTTTTATCATGTTTTTCGTTGGATTTGATGTCTTGATTGAGACCATTCAGAAAATCATCTCCAATCAAGAAACCAAGATTGACCCAGTTGGTGCCGTGGTCGGAATCCTCTCGGCTATCATTATGTTGGGTGTTTATTTTTACAATAAAACGCTAGCTAAAAAAGCTCACTCCAAAGCTCTGGATGCCGCAGCCAAGGATAACCTATCAGACGCTGTCACTTCTATCGGCACTTCAGTTGCTATCATTGCCAGTGCCTTCAATTTCCCAATCGTTGATAAGCTAGCAGCCATTATCATTACCTTCTTCATTCTCAAGACGGCCTATGATATCTTTATGGAATCTTCCTTCAGCCTGTCCGACGGATTTGATGAAAGCCTGCTCCAAGACTATAAGCAAGCCATCCTAGAAATTCCTAAAATCACTCAGGTCAAGTCACAGCGCGGCCGGACCTATGGCAGCAATATCTATCTGGATATTATCTTGGAAATGAATCCGGATTTGTCTGTTTTTGAAAGCCATGAGATTGCGGACCAAGTTGAGGATATGCTTATGGAGCGCTTCGGAGTCTTTGATATTGACATTCATATTGAGCCTGCTCCCATTCCCGAGGATGAGACGCTGGACAATCTTTACCCAAACCTGCTCATGCGTGAACAGCTCGTGGAGCAAGGCAACCAACTGGATACACTTCTGTCCGCCGAATTTCTCTACATTTCCCAAGATGGCCGACAGCTGAACAAGGCTGAATTTCTGGCAGAAAGAGCCTCAAAAACACCTATCAAGAACGTTGAACTGCTCTCTGTCAGCCAGAAAACCAAGCTCATCCGCTATGAAATGGACGGTGTTATCCATACCAGCCTCTGGCGCCGCCACGAAGTATGGCAAAACATCTTTCACCAAGAGACACGAAAAAACCAGTCTGATGATTAAGTCAGCCTGGCTTTTTCTTTGCAAAACATCCTTCACTTCCCTGTGTAATAGATAACAGTAATACTATCTAGACTTTGCAAATTTGTTGGTTTCTCTTTAGCTTTCAGGCCGTCTTTTTCAGGATTGTCAGACAAATAATAGTTGTCATAGCTATCATCTAGGTCGGTATAAATCTTTATCTTATCATTAACAAGTAAAGCAGCATATCTTGCCTGTCCAAAAGACTTTCTTGAAATCTTTGTAAATTCAATTTTTTCAACATTTTCATAGTGATTCAGTAAAAATAAAGCCAGCCCCTCTTCCTGGTTGCGCACCTTTACTTTTTCCTCAGTCGTCAGCCAAGCATTTTCTCCAGAGTAAATAACATCCGTCTCACCCGTATCTTTAAAATTTGTGACCTTCTCTTTCTTTTTCAGACGAAAAGTCAATTCTGTAGAATCAGTGCGAGAACTATCATTTATATTATATTTTTTATCCTTTGAGTCCAAAGAAATGTGTGGGATATAGCTGGTGTCATTTACAATCACACTAACAGAACCTGCTTCCCAGAACTTTCCCTTAGAAAATTCATCAAATTCAATTTTTTGAACATCTTCATAATGATTAATGATATAAAGTGCAAGCTTTTGCTCTTTCTTATGAAGCTCAGTCATTTCTGTATCTGACATCCATATTTTTTCACCATCTCTATTTATTATGTTGCTACATGCAGTCAGAAAAATCAGAGCCAGTATAACCAAAAATAATAATTTTTTCTTTCTTGACTTCAAGAGCAGTCTCCTTTAACGGTCTTTTGATATTAGTATACCACATCAGGACAAGTATCTTTATGTTTACTTGTAACTTTAAAGTTGATTTTCAAAGAAAAAAACCAAGACTTGCCCTGCCTTGGTTGAAAATAGACTTCAATTTACTTATTTTTAATAAAACCAAATTCATTAAGAGGTGAGAGTCGGAACTCCACCACTCCCTTGATTTGACTGGCTTTGATGAGTCCAAATTCTCGGCTGTCCTTGGTATTTTCACGTCGGTCATTAAGAATCAGATAAGAATCTTTAGTAATTTTATCAGACTTTGAGTCCTTTAAATCCATAATAGAGAAATCATGAGTATAGTAACCCGAACTTCCTGCTGAAGCCAAATATTTCTCGCGCATTTTCTCAATGTATTCTTCCGACATGACCTGGCCGTTCAGGTAAAGGAGATCATCCATATAGGTTACCTGATCTTTTTCTTGGGCAATGACCCGGCCGACATAGTCTTTACCGTCCACTTCATAGAGGACAAAGTCTCCACGCTTGATGTCTTGCTTTCTCGTCGCCAAGACCAAGTCATTCTTTGCCACATAAGCATTGCTGTCTTGTTCAGTCACCCGATAAGGCGTATAAATAAAAACTCTCAACCCTATAATGATAGCTGCTAGAACTGAAAAAATAATGACATTTCTTAATAAATCTCTCTTTAACATCTGTCTCTCCCATCTCTTTTATACCATTATATCATTTTTAGACAAAATAGACAAAGGGACAATCTTATTTCAAAAATCAAAACGCTAACGTATCCTTCTTCTCATGCAAGATAACGGTCATCACATAGACAAGAAAAAAACCGGTGATTTTTCAATCAACGGTTCTTTTTTTATTTTCTTAGATTAACGTACTGTACGGATACGCATTGTGTTGGTACGAACTGCTTCACCAAGCGGCACACCAGCAACGATAACGATATCATCACCAGATTCAACCAAGCCTTGCTCAACCGCAATCTTTTCAGCGATGTCAAACATATCATCTGTGTTAGATGGAGTGTTTGTAGTCACTGGAATTACACCCCAGTTCAGCATAAGACCGCGTTGAGTCAATTCGTCAAAAGTGATAGCCAAGATATCAGCATTTGGACGGTATTTAGAAATCAAGCGAGCTGTGTGACCAGTCTTAGTAAGGGTAACTACCAACTTGATATCCATTGAGTTTGTAGCATCTTTAACTGCTGAAGCCATAACTTCAGTCTTAGAGTTGCGCTCAAAGTTGTCAGTTGTCAAGCGACCATATTCGTTAAGAAGGGTTTGAGCATTCTTATCGATAGTAGCCATTGTTGTTACTGACTCAAGTGGGTATTTACCATTTGCAGACTCACCTGAAAGCATAGTTGCATCAGTTCCGTCGATAACAGCGTTAAATACGTCTGATACTTCTGAACGAGTTGCACGTGGTTTTTCTGTCATGGTTTCAAGCATGTTAGTTGCTGTGATAACCACTTTACCAGCTGCATTTACCTTCGTGATGATCATCTTTTGGTAAACTGGAACCATTTCAAATGGTACTTCGATACCCATGTCACCACGGGCAATCATGATACCATCAGCAGCTTCAATGATTTCGTCCAAGTTATCGATACCTTGTTGGTTTTCGATTTTCGCGAACAATTGAACATGGCCGTTGCCAGTTTCTTCACAGATTGCACGAACTTCGTTGACGTCTTTTGCAGTACGTACAAATGAAATCGCGATGAAGTTGATTCCTTGCTCAAGACCGAAGCGGATATCATCATTGTCACGCTCAGCAAGTGCTGGGAAAGGAATCTTCGTGTTAGGGATGTTCACACCTTTTTGCTTAGCAATGATGCCGTCATTTTCAACTTCAACTTCAAATTCACGAGTAGCATCGTCTTTAGCGACAACACGAAGACCAAGTTTACCATCGTCAACCAATACTTGACGGCCAACTTCAACATCATCGTAGATGTCCAATCCGCCAGCAACATTCAAAGCAATGACTTCACGAGTAGACTTGATGCCTTGCTTAGTAGCAACACGGATTTTTTCACCAGTCTTGTATGAATACTCTTTTGCATCGCCTTCGAACAATTCTGTACGAATTTCTGGTCCTTTTGTATCAAGAAGGAAACCAACTTTTTGACCGGCAATTTCTTCTGCACGCTTAACAGTTGCCATGCGTTCTCCTTGCTCAGCATGGTCACCGTGTGAGAAGTTGAAACGGAATGTGTTTGCGCCAGCTTCAATCAGCTTAGCAATGTTTTGAGCTGATGCTTCAACATCCAGCTTTTCTCCCCAATATCCGTCATCACCGAATTTTTTACCACCGCGGATTTCTACCGCAGGACCTAATGTTGCAACGATTTTTACACGTTTATTCATGATTGTATGAAACTCCTTCTTCTATTTGGCCTCTTGGCCTGAATAACAAATAATAATTAAATATTGATGCTGCGGTTCAAATCAGCCAAGTCCAAATCAGCCTTGTGCGGATTGTTAACGACAATTTTGCCCTCAGAAGTCAAACTAAAGAGTGCTCCTTCTTCAGCAGTTCCCAGAATTGGGCTTTCAACCATCTGCTCATTGCGGATTCCAACAGCAACTCCGCCGATACCTTCTTTAAGCAGTTTAACAGCATGTGCTCCCATACGAGATGCAAGAACACGGTCACGCGCAGTTGGTGAGCCTCCACGCTGGATATGTCCGAGCTCTGTAACACGCAAATCGCTCATATCTCCAGCTTCTTTCAGCTTTTCAGCAAATTCATCCGCTGACATGACACCCTCAGCCAAGACAATGATGTTGTGCTTCTTACCCTTGGCATAGCCACTCTTAATGCTTTCAACAACTTCTTCGATCTTGAAACCTTCTTCAGGAACGATGATTTCATCCGCACCAGATGCGATACCTGCCCAGAGAGCAATATCACCAGCATTACGTCCCATTACTTCGATAACGAAAGTACGGCGGTGACTGGATGAGGTATCCCGAATCTTGTCAATCGCATCCATAGCTGTAGTAACAGCTGTATCAAAACCGATAGTGAAGTCTGTTCCGACGATATCATTGTCAATGGTTCCTGGAACACCGACAGCTGGGAAGCCGTGCTCTGTCAAGCGCATAGCACCGTGGTAAGATCCATCTCCACCGATAACAACGACACCTTCGATTCCATGTTTTTTAAGTTGCTCAATCCCTTTTAGCTGCCCTTCAACTTGGGCAAACTCAGGGTAACGTGCAGAGTGAAGGAAAGTCCCACCGCGAGAAATAATGTCACCAACTGATGTCGCATCAAGTGGGTAAATCTCGCCAGCTACCATTCCAGCGTAACCATCATAAATACCGTAAACTTCCATTCCTTCGGAAATTGCTTTACGAACAACTGCACGGATGGCAGCATTCATTCCAGGGGCATCACCACCACTAGTCAAAACAGCAATACGTTTCATTTCGCTTTTTGCTCCTTTTTCTTTTTAACATTCTTATAGATTATACCACAATCATCATGAAAATTCTCTTATTTTCCATATTTTTTAACGAAAAATCGTTTTCATAGTATAATTCTTCAATTCCTCTTGCAGTTGCTCCGATTTCTCCACTCGGAAATGAGGTGCAGATATGGTTCGCTTCTCATCTTCGTAGCGCAGGACAACCGGAATATTGCCGGGATATTTCTGCAAAATATGAGATATTTCCCGATCATGCTCATGTCCAGCAAGTTTTATCCAAAAGCGTTCAGTAGTGGCTTCTTCTATATCTGACAAGACCAGCTGTAAGCGTCCATCCCGCTCCTGTACCTTGCCGGTCAAGTAGTAAATCCCCTTCTCCTTAATGCGTTCACCTAGCTGGCGATAGGTATCAGGAAAGAGGGTAACATCCAGTTTTTTCTTGGTATCTGAAACCTGCAAGAAGGCCATATTCTCGCCCTTTTTAGTCCGGATAGTCTTGATAGTCTGGACTTGAGCTAAAATCCTAGCTCTGCTATTTTCCGTCAAATCACTAATCCAGCTAAAGTGCTGGTCCGCTTCTTTGGCCAGTTTAACCAAGGGGTGATCGCTAAGCCCCACACCGATAATGCTCTGTTCCAGCTCAAACTTTTCAGCATCGCTAAAATCCTGAGCCTCTGTCCAAGAATAAGTCGTATCCGCAAAGAGACTACCTAGCTCATCCGCAAATACAAATAAATTAGGCAGATTGGCTAGAATTTTTTGGCGATTTTTCTCAAAACTGTCAAAGAGCCCCAGCTGGATCAGAGGAGTCAGCAGCGGAATCTTATGGTAATTCTTAGGCAGGCGCAGAATAAAGTCTTCCACCCCAGTAAAGGCAGCATTTTGTCGCTCTTCTATAATCCAGTAAGCCAAATCCCTAGGCAGGCCTTTGATATTTTTCAGACCCAAAAAAATCTTCTTATCCTGAAACTTATCATGGTAGGGAATATTGTTGATACTGAGGGGCGCTGTTTCAAAGTTAAAACTCAGGGCATCGTTAATATAGTCACTGCTAGAATAATTGAGCATGATATCAAAGAAAACATCTGGATAGTGAGCCTTGAAATAAGCCAACTGAAAAGCCAGAGCTGAGTAGGCATAGGCGTGGCTGCGGTTGAAGCCATAGCCAGCAAACTTCTCCATAATAGCAAAGACTTCCTTGGCTTTGGTTTCCGAGTGACCAAGTTTGAGAGCACCTGCGACAAAGTCCTCCTGCATGCGGTGCATTTCAGCAGCACTCTTCTTTCCCATTGCCCGCCGTAAAATATCGGCTTTCCCCAGACTAAAGCCACCAAAGCGCTGGGCTACCTGCATAACCTGCTCTTGGTAGAGCATGATACCATAAGTCGGAGCTAAAATATCAGCCAAACTGTCATCAATCAGCTCCACCTGCTCCAGTCCATGCTTTCTTTTGACAAAATTGTCGATATAATCACTGGCTCCAGGACGATTGAGAGAGGTTGTGGCCACTACTTCCTCAAAGCAAACAGGCTGAACCCGCTTGAGCAGGCTGATAGCGCCCGGCTGCTCAAACTGGAAAATCCCCTTTGTCTGGCCCGCCGCAAAGAGTTTCAGAGTGCCTGCATCCTCCAAGTCAATGTCTGCAATCTCAATATCTACCTCATATTTTTTCAGTGTTACTTCTTTCATCCGCTGGACAAAGGTCAGATTGCGCAAGCCCAGAAAGTCCATCTTGAGCAGACCGTTGCTCTCCACACCGTGGGCATCATATTGGGTAATATACATGTCCTCGCCGTATTTGAGCGGTATCTGATCAGTCAGGTCACTGTCACTCATCACAACGCCGGCTGCATGGATAGAAGTCTGACGGGGATGACCTTCAATTTTTTTAGCAATATCAAAGGCCTTTTGATATTCTAGCTTACTGTTGATAATCTGACGAAAGGCCATATTTTTCTCATAAGCAGAGGTCAGACTATCGCCAAATCGGATTTTCTTGGTGATATTGGTCAGTTCATACTCTGGCAGACCGAAGCGCTTAAAGACATCGCGAATGGCCTGCTTAGCTCCAAAGGTCGAGTAGGTCACAATCTGTGCCGCATGCATACTGCCATACCGGTCGCGAACATAGCGGATAAACTCCGGCCGGTAAACATCGGGAATGTCGATATCAATATCAGGCATGGTATAGCGCTCTAGATTTAGAAAGCGCTCAAAGAGCAGGTTATTCTTGACTGGGTCAATCCCAGTAATCTCCAAGGCATATGCCACCAGACTGCCAACAGCAGATCCTCGGCCCATGCCCATATAATAGCCCTGACTGCGACCAAAGCGCAGCAAATCCCAGACGATGAGGAAATAATCATCAAAGCCCATCTGATGAATGACATCCAGCTCCTGATCCAGCCGCTCCTGATAGAGAGCTCCTCTTAAGCCACGTTTTTTCAGACCAGCTTCTGAGCGCTCCCTTAGCTCTTGCACGGCTGGCCGCTCTCGGTTAAAGCGTGGCAGTTTCAGCTCCCTATTGATATCATAGTGAACATCACGGACTAGCTTCTCAAGGTTAGCCAGACTCTCTGGGAAAGTTTCCTTAAAAGCTCCTGCCAGAGCATCTGGTGCTAGCAAAAACTCATGATTGGGGAGGCTGCCAATCTCCCGCAAGCTGGCATTTTCTCGAATAGCCCGGAGCATCTGCAAGGTCTCCAAATCTCCTGTGTCAAAATATCGGACGGTATGCAGGGGCAGGGTTGGCCGACCAAACTCCTGCTGGGGCGTTGCTGGAAATACACCAACATAAAAATCCAACCCCAAATCCAGATCTGCTACTCCGTCAAAAGCAGGAACAATCACAGCCAATCCCTTAAAGAGATGCTGGAAATCCTCCCAGTTTTTTTGTCCCATCATCTTGAGAGTCGAGACTTTCATCAGATTGCGATAGCCCTGACTGTCTAAGGCTAGCAGACGGAGATGAAGCTCCTGCTCTGCCTTGATCAGACTCAGCTCCAAGCCTAAAAGCGGCTGTAGTCCCGTAGATTCGGCTTCCTCTAAGAAATGATAAGCCCCATAGAGATTGTCCACATCCATCATGCCCAGATGACTGTATCCTAACTCCTTGGCTTTTTGCACATATTTCTTTATCGGGATCAAGCTATCCATAAAACTGTAAACAGTTTTGGTATCAAGTTGTATCACCACATTTTTCTCCTTGAACATGCTTTGCTTCTTCTTATAACTATTATACCGCAATTCACTGAATGAGGGAAATAGGAGTTTGACTGAACAGAAAGATTCCATTCACCCTTTCCGGCTTTCTTTGCCATTTTCCTAAGGAAAAGGTATAATAATTGTAAATTGAAGAAAATAAAGGAGATATGTATGAATCAGTATCCTCTGGTCTATCTTGACCATGTCCATAAAAATTATGGCGACGCACCTGCCCTGTATGATGTGAGCTTAAACATTCAGCCTGGCAGAATCATCGGACTTCTAGGTCCTAATGGCAGCGGCAAGACAACTATTATCAAGCTTATCAATGGTCTCTTGCAGCCCACCTCTGGCCATATTTATCTCAAAGGCGTCAAACCTTCTCCTGATACCAAAAGAATCGTTTCCTATCTGCCAGATACGACTTATCTAAGCGACAGCTCTAAAGTAATCGAAGCTGTAAAATATTTCCAAGATTTTTATGATAATTTTGACAACGCGAAAGCCATGCAGCTTCTAAAGGATCTTCATATCGATCCTCAAGCGCGCATCGGAAGCCTTTCAAAAGGAAACAAGGAAAAAATGCAGCTCATTTTGGTCATGAGCCGCCATGCGGAACTGTATATCCTAGACGAGCCTATCGGTGGTGTTGATCCGGCTGCTCGTGACTATATCCTGCAGACCATCATCCAAAATCGCACGCCTCAGTCTTCTGTCATCATTTCCACCCACTTGATTGCAGATATCGAGCCAATCTTGGATGAAGTCATCCTGATTAACCAAGGTCAGATTCTTTTGCATGAAAATGCTAATCAGCTGCGTCAACAGTACAATCAATCCATTGATAATCTCTTCCGCAGCCAGTTTCGCTTTTATTAGGAGGTCTTCATTATATGTTTGGAAAACTGTTTAAATACGATTTTAAGTCTAATTACAAATGGTATTGTATCACCTTTGCCATTCTTCTCACTCTATCTATCTTGATGGGATTTATAACTGGCAGCAGCTTAAGACCTGAGGTCATGGAACGCT
Organism: Streptococcus sanguinis; assembly: GCF_050220005.1. Classification (GTDB taxonomy): domain Bacteria; phylum Bacillota; class Bacilli; order Lactobacillales; family Streptococcaceae; genus Streptococcus; species Streptococcus sanguinis_Z. The sequence goes on along the minus strand of NZ_CP071413.1, from coordinate 836,389 downwards.
ATAGTGACTACCCAATGGCTACTAGTGGTGTTATTGTCACTTTATACCTACTCTTCCTCTTGCTGTTTTCTGCATCCTGCGCTGTCTTTCTGTCCAATACCATCATTATTATCCGTCGGTTTTATAAAAATGTTTTTGGGCGAGAAGGCTACCTGACTTGGACTTTGCCAGTTACCCCGCATCAGATTCTTCTGTCTAAGCTTCTTTCCGCATTTGTTTGGACCCTCTTGTGTATGCTGACCATGTTTATTAGCGGCCTTGTCATTTTTGGCATTGCCCTCCCTATTACAGGCTATTCATTTAATGAGATTTTTAAATATATTGGCGAAATCCCAGATTTATGGCTTTGGATTGTCAAATACGGCTTCCTTAATCTCCTCCAAATCCTTTCTGGTATCCTCTTCTTTTATCTAGCAATCTCAGTTGGACAGTTATTTAAGAAGAATCGGATTATGATGGCTGTGCTTTTCGGATTTTTGATTTGGAGTGTTCTGGCGGTCCTGTCAATCTTCTTACCTAGTTTCTTCAATCCATATGGCCTATTTGCTCCATACGATTATAGTAACTCCGCTACGGACTTTGAACAGATGCTAGACGTCTTTCTTCTTATCCGAATCGTCTTTGAACTGGTCAAAATTTTCGGTTTCTATTTTACAATCTATGCCATCGTAAAAAACAAACTAAATCTGCAATAAGTAAAACAAGGTTGAAACAAAACGTTTCAACCTTGTTTATTTTTACTTCAGAATAATGGCTGCCACGATGGGGCTAACCAGAACATACATGAGGCCGGTCACGCCAATCGCAAGTCCTGCCATAGCTCCTGCGACTTGGCCGTATTTAAAGGCGGTTCCCGTTCCTACCGCATGGCCAGTTCCACCTAAAGCAAGACCGATAGCTACCGGGTCTGTGATTTTTAAGAGCTTAAGAAGCGTTGGCCCCAAGACACTGGTCAGAATGCCCGTCGCAACCACCACCACTAATGTCACTGTAGCAAGACCTTGCAGCTTGTCTGTGATACCGACAGCCATGGCCGTTGTGACAGATTTCGGAAAAAGAGAAACAGCCAGAAAGAAGTCCATTCCGAAAAACTTAGCCAGTAGAGCTGTAAAGCTGGTATTGACTACAACCGCCGCAAAGGTCCCAATCAAAATACTGCGCGCATGGTGCTTCATCAAATGAAAAGTCTTGTAAAGCGGAATCCCCAAAGCAACCGTAGATGGCACGATTAGGTTGTTTAAATAGGAGCCGCCGACATAGTAATCCTTGTAGGAAATACCGGTTAATTTCAAAAAAGCAATAACCAAAACTGCTGCAATCAGCAAAGGAGTTGTCAAGGGATGAGGAAATCTACGAAAAATCAATAGGCCTAACAGATAGGCCAAGATAGACAAGGCAAGGCCAAAGAGAGGGTTGCTCCATAAATCAGACATTGCTGGCGTCTCCTTCCTCATAATCTCCTTCGAAACGAGTCTTAATCAGCTGCACCACAACTGCAATCACGCAGACATTAAGCACAATTGCTCCTAAAACAATCAAAATAATCGGCAGTAGATAAGGCGCGATGACCTGAAATTTATCCATGATACCAACTGCTGGAGGCAGAAAAAGAATGGTCATATTTGCCAAAAGAAAATTGCCAACCATGCTGATATGACGCAGGCGCAGAAGCTTGAACTGCAGCGCCAAAAACAGCAAGACTAAACCAATGATACTGCCCGGAACAGGCAGATGGAAAACACTTGAAATCCCTTCTCCAACGAGGGAAATCATAAAAATAATCATCAACTGAACGTATAATTTCATACCAAACCTCCATCACTTGTATATCCAGTTTACTCCTTTTCAGAAAAATATCAAGGTTCTTTCAGAAATTAAAACCTTTACATCCAAAATTTGCTTATAAAAATTCCCTCTATTGTCTGCAATAGAGGGTCTTTCTTATTTAGCAGTCGTCTGAGTAACTTCCTAAACAGATGCTAGATGGATTGAATCATAAAGAAAATCATGAGCACAATCAAGGCAAGGCTTGCCAAAAGAACTAGGATTTTCTTTGCGAGATGGGTTTCCCAGTAGCCTGACTTGCCAATCGATGTATTGGTGTCTCTGTAAAATTGCTGGTTTTCTCTAGGAAGCAGACTAACCAGCAAAATCAAGATAAGGGCTACTACAATGGTAAATGTAATCAATATTGTTTGCATTTTATTTCCTCAAGGCTCCAATCAATGTAAAAATCAAGCCAATCAAGATCATCATGCCCAAGGCGATGACAAAGGCCTTGTTGAGATTTTCTCCCAAGCTGGCCTTTTCTTTCTTGGGCTTGGCTTGCTTGAGCTCATCTAACCGTCCCTCAATATCCTTATAAAATAAATCTTTTTTAGCCATGCTGACCTCCTAACAAGCTTTGGAGAGTCTCCTGATAAAGACTGACGGGTACATCATTGGCATGTCGACCTTGAGCTTGCAAGGCCGACCGCATCTGCTCAACACCAGATAAGGCTTCTTCCAAAGTTGATGCCAGTTGAGCTGGCTGGCTGCTGTCGAAAATATGCTGTTGGGCAATGTAGTGCCTGTCATGCAGGGTCTGCTCAAAGCCTAGAATCAAGAGATTGTTCTCAAAAGCCTTGCGCACTGCCTGCAGGACCTGACCTCCGTGATTGATGTCCAGATAAATGTCCGATTCCAAGTAGAGCTGCTCGATCTGCTTGAGACTGGCATTTTGATAAAGGACGACATTTTTATAGGACAGCATAGACAAGAGTTTAGGTGACATTTCCGTAAGGGCAGCAATGCGAAAGACTAGCTGTGGTAGGGACTGAACCAAGGTCTCTAAGCCTTCAATCTGATCCGAATGGGTCAAGATTAAGGCATCTTTTCGTAGGTAGTTGTCCCGCTTGAAGTCATAATGATAGCCCAGATGCAGGAACTTCTGCTGCTGGTCAGTCGCTGCCAGACTCTTGGCCTTTTCATAAGTTGCTAAATCTGGAATGACAATGGTCTGCGTCCGCAGCTGACTATTTTCCAGAATCAGCTGCATATTGCCCGGAAGCTCGTCATACAGAGGCTCCTGCCAGAAGAGAATATCCTGGCCAGCTCGGCCTGTCAAGCTATGGGAAACCAGGAAAGAATAAGCCAGCGAATTAAAGAGAATGTGATCCAAGTCAAAGTCTAGCCGCTCTAAAAAGAAATGGATAAAATCTACTCGGCTTTTGAACATCCGCAGCGGCTCCTGATCTAGAGTCAGGATAATGTCACCGGTGGCGTGATTTTCCACGATACGCTCCTGACCATCAGTACTGTAATAGGTTGTGTTGAAAGCCTCCTGGCCTGATTTGTAGGCTGTTTTCGCAAAGCAGCGGCCTTGCTTATTATAGCGCTCACTCAGTCGCAGCTGGCCTTTTTTATCCAGCCAATCCACCTGTTTGACCAAGCGCCCCTTGGCCTGACTTGCATAGTGAATCCGTGCTCTTTCTTCTCCCATGTCACTGACACGTGCCGACTGGTGGTCGCCTGTGATTTCCCAGAAAGGGGGCACTGGCACTTGATTGAAAAAGAGCGGGTGGTCTACTCCCTCTTCATCCCCTAAAAAATAAGTATAGGGGGAAATCATATCGTCCGGGAGAAAGCCATTGGCCTCAATGACAATGGTCGGACAGTCATAGCCAGCTGCAAGGAGGGAATCATGCAGATCCTGGGTTTCCTGATTGTAATAATCAAAGAGCTGAATCATCTCTGACCTCCTTTAAAAGCTGGGACCAAGCCGCTTCAACCCTGCTGGTCAAATAATTCTCGGCCACTTGATAAGAGTGTTGGCTCATCTCCTGCTGGCGTCCTTGGCTAAAGAGAGCTACTATTTTCTCCACAAAAGCAGCAATAATTTGGTCCTCGACCTGATTGGAACTGACCGGTATCAGATAACCATTTTTACCATCATCGATAAAAGTCTGATTGCCATAGCGGACATCAAATCCGATGAGGGGCAGACCGGAGCCAACTGCTTCCATAAGAGTCAAACCAAAGCCTTCGCTGGTTGAAGCCGTCAGATAAAGCTCATAGCCTGCATAAATCTGACTTAAATCTGAATGCCCTTTGAGTCGAATGTAGTCCTGAGCTCCTGCTTCCTCAATCCTGCGGCGCAGCTTCTCCTCTTCGCCCCCCTTACCGTAAATATCCAGAGTCAGCTCAGGCAGCTGGGCATGGGCTTGGACAGTAGCTGCCACTAGCCAATCGATATGCTTTTCCGTAGCAAGACGCGAAGCCGTGATCATGGAGTAAGGCTTGCGAGGCTCTTTGGGATAAGTCAGCTGGTCCAAACTCCCTACCGGTATGGTGACAATCTTGGGCTGCTTGTTCGAGTAATGCTGGAACTGCTGCTCTAGAATCCTTTTCTGAGCCTCTGTTGCCACGATGAAAAAGTCCACCTTGTCAGCATTGGTAAACTGGTAGTCATAGAAATTATTCCAGAGAATGTAGTCGTCGCTGCTGGCATTTTCACTAAAATGCTCCGCATGGACCACTACTCCCAGCTTAGCCTTCTGACTCTCCTCAAAGACAACCTGACCAATCCCAGTCTCCCTATCCAAGATAACTACATCATCTGCCTGCAGCTGCAAACATTGGAGAAAATAGCGAACCAGCTCAGCCTTGGAATAGAAAATCCGATCTGGAAAGCGATAGAGCTCTTCCTGACCATCCTCTATCAGCATGTCATAAGCCACACTACCGTCTTCGTTGTAGAAACGGCGCTGGTAGAGGGTTGCAGCATCATTGTGGGGTGCAAAGTACTCGCTGGCATAGCGGACATAGGAGAAATAATCCTTGCGAATCAATCTCCCCCTCGAGACATACTCCACATGCTCCACAAAGTCCTGGTCTTCCTGCCGCAGATAGCAAGTGATAAACTGATCATCCTGCGGATAGAAATAACGGACAATCTTGCCCTCTCTCTCCGAGCGCTCCGGCAGACCTGCGACTTGAGACAGCACCTGATCCAGCGTCACCGTCGTTGGTGCAATCTTGACATCAGTAAAGTAATTATAAAGCCAAATAACTTCCTCATCCAGAAAACCGATATTTTCCGTCAGATGCTGGATATTATCTGCTAAAATCATATCCATAAAGATAAACTTAGCCGGTTGCTGGATCCTGCGCAGAAGCTGGGCCCGATAAGCTTGGGCGTATTCTACACCGCTGCTAGCCCAGCCGATGCCTAAGTTGATGTTATATACTGTCATATTCTCCTCGTCTTACGGGAAGTACATGATGACTTCTCCTTTAGGGTTGAGTGCCAATTCACTCATCAAAAGATTCTTGACAATCTGCTGTTTCATGCGCTCCTTCATATATTCAAAGCCATCGTAAGCCTCTTGATAATATTCTACCAGAGGATTTTTCATAGAGAAATGCTGACCGCTCAAGGCTGTCTTAAGCTGTTGCAGATAGTCCACTTGCTCGACCCAGTTCTCATCAATAGCCTTGAGAACGGACACCCGCTGAAAATGGGTAAAGAGCTTGTCAGACTTGAGATAGGCTTTCTTTGCCTGCAATTCCTGCTCGGCGATATCCTGCAAGAGCTCTGCAATTTTCTCCGGCGAATAAATATCGAAATCATAAGGAATGCGCTCAGCATGATAGCTGAAATGGTCTAAGATAAAGCGATAGAGGTCAGCCCGCGTCCCATAGGACTGCTCATAGGCCGCCTGATGAATGACCTGACTGAGGACACGGCTGATTTCTTCATCAATCCGCTCTTCAGCTTGAATCAGACGATTGCGCTCAGCATAGGTAATCTCCCGCTGAATCTTCATACACTGGGCATATTCCAGCGTCATCCGACGGGACATCTTGGCACTGCTTTCGCTGGCTCTCTGGGCCTTAGCTACTAAGCGTCTAAAGCGGCGCTGTCCCAGCTGGACTGGATGCTGCTGAACTTCTTCAGTTGAATAGTCCTTGTAGAGCTTCTTGAGCCAATCTGGCCCCCACTTCCTGAGCAGATCATCCTCTAGCGAGATGAAAAACTTACTAATCCCCGGATCACCTTGGCGGCCTGAACGGCCACGAATCTGTAGGTCAATCCGTTGGTTCTCCATCCGCTCAGTACCAATCACCACGAGACCGCCTAAATCTGCGACACCTGGACCCAACTTTATATCCGTCCCGCGGCCAGCCATGGATGTAGCCACCGTCACCGCACCTTTCTGCCCAGACTCAGCGATGATTTGCGCCTCACGGGCCGCATTGTTGGCATTGAGCAGGTTATGGGCGATACCTTCTCTCAGCAGTAGGGATGAGTAAATCTCTGACATCTCCACTGAGCCGGTGAAAATCAAGAGCGGATTGCCTTGGGCATGGTAGTTCTTGACCTCATCCAATGAAGCAAAGACTTTTTCTGGCAGGGTCTGGTAAAGCTGGTCTGGTAAATCCTGCCGAATCACTGGCTGGTTGGTCGGGATCTTGATGACAGACATGGAGTAAGTCTCCATAAATTCGCTCTCCACCACCTTGCCGGTTCCAGTCATACCAGAGATTTTCCGGAAGAGCCGGAAAAGATTCTGATAGGTAATGGAAGCCATGGCCCGCGTTTCATCCGTCAGCTTGACATGCTCCTTGGCCTCAATAGCCTGGTGCTGGCCTCCCTGAAGCCGAGTCATTTCCAGCAGACGGCCGGTTGAGCGATCTAGAAGCACGACTTCTGCCTCTTTGTCGCCCTGTCGGACAATATAGTCCTTGTCTTTCTTGTAGAGCTTGTGGGCCCGCAAGGCTAGATTGAGGTGGCGGACCAACTCTTGATTTTCCTTGGAGAAAAGATGCTCCAAGTCAAGAAAAGACTCCGCCGCCAGAATACCTTTGGATGTCAGCCAGACTTCATTTTTCTCGTCATCGTAGTGATAATCCCCTTCTTCTTTCAAAGTCGTAATGAAGGTATCCATGATACCATAGAAGTTTGACTGAACTCGAGGAGCACCAGAGATAACCAAAGGTACCTGAGCGCTGTCTAAGAGGATGGAGTCAATCTCGTCTATGATGACATAGTTGAAAGGACTAAGATATTGGCTATCCTTATTCTCTGCTAGATTTTCAATCAGATAGTCAAAGCCCAAGGCACTATTGGTCGTATAGACAATATCCGCCTGGTAAATCAGCCGCTTCTGCTTGGGAGTTAAATTTTCAGCCTCATCAGCTACCACCGCTGCCTCAATAGTCAACTCCAGAAAACGATAGACCTGCCCCATTTCCTGAGCATCCCGCAGGGCCAGATAGGTATTGGTGGTCACCAGCATAGCTCCTTGACCAGACAGGGCATTGAGATAGAGTGGCATGGTAGCCGTCAGAGTCTTGCCCTCTCCCGTAGCCATCTCAGCGACATTGCCCTCATGAAGAACAATCGCCCCCATGACCTGCACATCGTAGGGAAACATGCCCAGCACCCGCTTGTCCGCTTCCCGCACCACAGCATAAGCCTCCGGCAGTATGTCGTCTAAAGTCTCACCTGCGGCCAGTCTCTCCTTAAATTCCTGTGTTTTCTTTCGCAGATCAGCGTCTGACAAGCCAGCCATTTCTGACTCAAAGCTCTTGACTTTGGCTAAGATTTTCTTTAAGCGCTGAATTTGAAAATGATTTTTAATCATCAGACTCCTCTATGATTTGGTCAATATTTAGGCAATGAAACTCTAAGGACTCAACTCCTGCACTCAGCAGCTGAACCTTATAGCTATAGGCTTCGTTTGGGTAGGTAAAGATCATACTCTCCGAGCGCTCCACTTGATTGCTGATTTCTTTCTCATAACGGTCAAAGAAGATGATTTTCAGAAAGACGCTGGATTCAGGATAGGTGGTCATATCTCTAGACAGGCAATAGCAAGCTCCCTTTTTGAGCAAGGGAAGAGCAGGCACCTGCCGGTCTCGCTGATAGTTCCATTTGGAAGACCATTCATGGATGGTCTGGCCGGAGGCCATTAGTTTATTTTCAAAAAATATATGTGAAGGGGAATGAATGATAAGGGTAGTTCCATAGAGATAGGTAAAGTCAGTCATTTTACCAGCTGCCGAAACCCCTCTCAGCTCTCCCCAGTAAATGCCCTTTCTTTTTTGAATGTTCATTTCTTTCTCCCAAATTCCTTTTCCAATATCATTCGATAATAATTTATAAACCAAGATACAGATACGCTGATATCGTCATTATGACGTCCCGGAACACCTCTGCTGATCAGCTTGGCCTCGGTCAGATGAAGAGCCGCTACTAAGTCCTCATAGGCCGTCGGATCATAGTCTTCTTCCTTCATATAGGCGATACCAAAGGTCGTCCGGCTGAAATCAGCCTTCTCAACTTTGCGCCAGTAGCGATGATTCAGCTCCTCTACGTGTTCCTGATCTTTGCCACCTGTGTGGAGATGAAGGACGTCGAAAGCTGTTGGAAAGACCTTAGGCAAGTGCAAACGACCACGTTGGGCAATAGTTCCTAGATTTCCCAAGGGCTTGGACAAAACGATAGCTCGCGGACGAAACTCCGAACCATAATAGACAGCACCGTAGGTCCCCATCGACATGCCAGATATGACAAGGTCTCTCTCTGTAAAGCCCAGATAGTCCAGATGCTCTTGGATAATCTCATGAATACCGCTCTCCAGCTCCTGACTGCCTAGATAAAACATACCGCCATCCACGCGCGGATCTGAAAACAAGAGAAAAGGACAGCCCAAACTGCGCATCATACCGAAGCCCTCGAAGCCTTCCGCCCGACGGTAACCAGAAAAATAAACAGCCAAAGGAGGCTTCAAATCTCCCGGATAAAAGAAGTAATTAATCTCCTGACGGTGGCTATCGCGAAAAATCTTCCCACCCAGAACATACTTACCAAACTCAAAGCGGGTCAGGCGCTGATGCAGAGCACCTACCTGAATCCGTCCCTCGCCTCTAGCCTCCAGACTGACGCCCAGATAGGAAGTAAAGTCATTGTCCAGAACCATGGATTCCCGCATGTCCTCTTCTGTGAAAATAGTCTCGCGAGCAATATCTGCAGTCGAGCCTTCCTGGATATTATAGAGGCGAAGCCGCAGCTCACAGCTGCCGGACTTTTCATATTCAAGCCAGAGTTCAACTGGATTGAACTTATTGGCAATAATATTGTATTTCCAAGACAGGATTGGCTGAAAGTCCTGACCAAAGTCACCTTCCAGCTCCAGATTTTCATAGCCATTGTAGCAAATCTTGCCCCGAAATCCGGGACTGACCACCATATCAAGCGGGGTCATCTTATCGCCATACTGGCCGGAAAAGAGAGCCTTAGACAGCTTGCGGAGCAGGTCAGCTCGATCGCTCATATCCGTTGGCTGAGCACAGTGACGCTTAAGGAAGTACTCAATATCCGCTTCCTGGGTTTCCTGTTCCTGATCATAGAAAACTGTATAAGGAATAATCTTGGACTCAATCATAAACAAATCTGGAATCCGACGCAGGTCGTCCACCAGAATCGCATCAAACTTGCCAATCTTATCCATCTCCATGACCTTTTTGATAGCTAGATTGGAGTTGGGAAAGAAATAATACCAGGCCATATTGTCTGGAATGGCAAGCTCCTTGCTCCAGTCGCTTGAGCCAATCTGTAAGATTTTCAGCTTATTTTGCATTCTCAGCCTCCTTGAGCCACTGCTCCCACCTGCCAATCAGCTCCAGACCAGTATTATGATGGATTTTTTCAATGGAATAAATCAAGGCCTGGTTCCAATTTTTTAAACCTTCCAAGTAATAGTCTGCAGCAGTTGGTAGATCAGAGATAGAGTCCAAGATGTAGCCATTTTGCAGATGGGTCACATAGTCCGAGCCCACCAGATTGATCTGCGGAATCCCGGCAGAAATCCCAGCAATCTGCGTATAGAGATTGGGCTGCTCACTCAGGTCGATGATTAACCGCGTATCATCCAGCTCCTGAATCAAGCTGAGCTCGTCTGTGATATTTTTAATGGTGAAACGGAGGTCCTGCTCCTGATTTTCCAGCAGGGCATTCTCAGCCTGCTCACTGCGCCGGTAGTTCTTGACAAATTCATATTGATTCAGATACTCATCAATAACCTCCTGCACCTTGGTCTCGACCTTTTGGATTCCTTCCTGCCAAGCATTGTAAACACCGATAGTCAGCTCCGTATCCGTATGCTTGGCCACATAGTGGAGAACCTTGAAGATAGCATAGTCATTAAGCCCTTCTTCCAGATTAATCTGATAAAAAATCTTGGATTCGCGGCGGCGTTGGCTCTTGCCCAGCTGCAGACGGGTATCAAAAGGCGACAGGTAATGCACCTTCTGAGCCTGCCCAAGCAGGTAACGCTGAATAACCTTCTTGAAGTCCATACGATCAGTCAAGACTAAATCCGCCTGCTGCAAATCTGCTTCTAAAGCTGGCCAATCCACTGTATGATTGCGCTCGTGGAAAAAGCTGAGAATGATTTGAACATTCTTGGGCAATAAGCGCAAAATGGCTTGAGTGTATAAGGGATGCGTTGCTAGGACAAACCGGCTGTCAGCTCTTGCATTACGCTCGATATAGTGGCCTAATTTCTCCAAGATTAAGTCTGGCATCCTCTCATACTCCAGCTTATCAAAGTCCAGTAAGTAAGCAGGATTGACCTCTACCCGGCAGTCGTCAGGCTTGAGATGCTCACGAATCCGCCAGTCACCATCCGGCTGTAGGTAGTCCTGATAAAGGGGCTGCCCCTCTTCATAATAGGTGATACTGGAGGCAAAGCCCCGATCATCAAAGATATAAAACTTCTCCAGTTGGTCATCCTTGAAAAACTTGATGAAGCTGATAAAGCCTTCTACTCCAAACTCGACATGGGCATAGAGCTGTCCCTGCCTGCGGACCATGACTAGAAAGGGCGTATAGACAAACTCGCAGTCTGGCTCCCAGTCCAGATCCTTGATTTGCAAGACCTGCATTTCTTTAGACTGGATTCCCTGAATCTCATCAAAGACCGAGTAATAGTCCGTCTCAAAAATATCCTGCCGATGCAAGAGATAGCGGGCATGTGGCATATAAGCTGGCAAAAGCAGCTGGACTGGCAGATTTTCACTTTGAAAAATCCGAATCTGATGAATCGAGTCATCAAACTCCAGTCGCTGCATAGAGCGGTACCAAGGGATAATATCCCGGTGCCAAATCCGATCCCCACTGCCACTCCATGAAGGAATAAAGTAATACATAGTTTCTCCTACAACAATGAACGATAACGGTCATTAAGCGTCAAGGCATCCACCTCGTCCTTAATAGAAAAGACCATCCCGATAAAAATCATAAAAATCCCCGGAATCATACTGAGCCGCAGATAGCGAATGTCCAGAAGCACCACTATCATGGGTAGGCCAGAAATCAGGATAAGATAGAAAGCCCCCACTAGTGCAAAATAGGTCACTAAACCATTTATATAGCGGCGGGTTGCTCCTCCCGGATAAACATTTTCAATATACTCTCCACTCTTTTGCATCCGCTCGGCAATCTGGTCGCCACTGATATTGATAAAGGCGAAGGCCAGCGCCAGGATGAAAATAGTCAACAGATAGAGGATAAACCAAGCTGGACTTCCCATAGACAGCGCTTCTATCCACTGCTCAATCAGCTGATTGTTCGGCTGAAGAAAGTGGATAATCAAAAGGAAATACTGGGGAATGCTGACCAAGGTCATAGCGTACATAATCGGCATCCCACCAGCAGGATTCAGACGAATATCCAGATAAGAGTATTTCTTGAAACGATTATGAATATTGATCTTATTGACTGGAATTCGGTACTTGGACCGCTCAACTGTAACAGCCAGATAGAGAAAGACTAGGCTGAAAACCAGCATCAAGGCCAGCCAAAGTGAAGAAATCTTCAGCTCCTGAATGGAGTTCCAAATATCCTGCGGAATGTAGGCAATCATGCTGGCCATGACAATCATGATGGAGCCGCCCAATCCCATGGCAGCATTCAAATCCGTCAGCCAAATGAGAAAGTAGGTCCCAGCCATCAAGACCAAGGTATCTAAGACCATAATCGTAGTCATATCCACCCCACCTGCTTCTTGCAATGGCAGATTTAGGACCAACGCTACTGACTGAATCAAGGCAATGACCAAAGTCAGCAGCATCCGCCGCCTTTCCTGCACTTCCAAAGGGAGCTTACTTAGGCCTAGGCGCTTGGACACAGCAAACATCTGCCAGATCAGCATAGAGGACATCCAAGGAGACAGGCCGACGGAAAAGAGCGACATACTGCGCAGATTTCCCCCCATCAGGGCTGTCGCATAGTTTAAGGTCGTAGAGGTTCCGTCCATGGCAGCTGCCTTACTCATATCGATGAAGGGCAGGGTCAGCTTGGTTCCCAAGACATAGATAAATAAGAAAAATAAGGTCCATAGAAACTTCTTGATAATGACTTGTTTAAAAAATGACTTCACACTGACTCCTCATGACGATGGCTGGAAAAGCTCTAAGATAAGACTTCCATCACCGCATCTACTAAGACTTTTTTGCTAAAATAACCTTCCTTGAGCAGGAAAGAGAACTTTCTAACCCGCTCGACCATAGCCTGATATTCCTCTGCAGTCAGATTTTCAACGATCCGACTGGCCTCTTCCAGACTGTCTACGACAAAGCCCAGACCGCGCTCGCGAATCAGCTCTGCATTGGACAGGTAAGAAGGGACGATGACCGGAATCCCAGCTGCCAGATAGGTCGCTGACTTATGAGAGATGTTGAGACCATAGTATTCTGGCTCGTCTGCTGGATTTTCCTCAACACCCCAGACCAGACCCAGACCACCCTTGGACAGCTCCAAGAGCAACTCTGGCCGGCTGACCCAGCCGCGATAGCTGACATTGGCCTCTGGATTTGACTCTTCTTCAGGCGAAAAAATCTCCAGTGGCGTAGCATAAGACCAATTGATCAGATGTGGAAAACGCTCCACACTTCCTGCAAAATACAGCTTAGGCGCAAACTGAGGCTGGTGCAGGGGCAAATCATAGGGATGATCCCACATGCGCTGGACCAAAATCTTGTCCACAGTCAGCCCCTCTGCCAGAAGTTTGTCCCGCATCTGCTCAGAAGGAACGATGACTGCATCTGACTGATTGTACATATCGATATACTCCGGCATCAGATAGTAGTTTGACGGGAACATCAGCGGCGGCACATCATGGATAAAGGTAATCAGCTTGGCCTGCAAAATCTTCAGCTTGCTGATAAAGGCCTGGTCAAACTCCCGACCATTCCAAGTCGGCGACTGATAGATAACCACATCGCCATAGCCCACACTGGCCATAATGCCGTCCAGACGACGACTGAGCTCCGACTGGCTGTCACTGTATATATCGTAAAAGTAAAAACTCAGTTCATTGAAGCCCAGCTGCTTGGCGAGCTTGGTCACATCATTCTGGGCAATCAAGGCCGTACTCTGGCCAGACATACCGTATAGATTGGTAATATTAACTTTCATATTCTTTTTCTAATCTTCATTCCTGAGCCAGATTGGCAACAATCTGACTGTCATAAGCTTGGTCGTCTCTAAACTCAATATCCTGATCAAAGTTATGCTCAGCCGTATGCTTGTGCGACAGCTTGACCTTGTGCGTAGCTCCCATCTGGAACCATTCATACTCTGAGTCAATATGCCCAATATCCAGCGCTCGATAACCTTCCTGAACCAGATCATAGACCAAGACCTTGGCCGTCGGACCCAGCATGGTCAAAATCAGACGATTATCCGCATGCTCTCGAACAGCCTGCTTGATGGACTCCAGCTTGCTAAAGGCATTGCGCGAAGGACAGATAATTCGCTTGATGGACCTAGCCCCATCAAAGAGGTCATTGCCCACACCAGAGCGAGAAGTCAAGCCCTCTACGATCAAGAGGTCCTTGTCCTGCCATAGCTGCTTGAGCTTTGCAAAATAGCCCGCAGACGGCGTCTTATCTTCCAAATCGATATAAGGACGGGAAATAAAAGTCGATCCGTACCAAGGTGCTCGGCAGATCTCTTGATAATCTGCCAAATGATAATACAAGTGAACTTTCCAAAAATTCTGGGCATCAATGGAATAGCGCTCTAGCCCTGTAAATACATCGGACAGACAGACCATCAAACGCTCATCGCTCTCCATAGACATAATCTCTCTCAAGCGTGCTGACAGTTCTGGATCGTATTCCTGATAGACGATACCACGGCCCGCAATCAAATCCATCTCCCCATCTCCAAAGCGAACTACTGAAGCACCTTTCTCCAAGAGATAATCCAGCGATTGGTCAATAGAGAGTACAGAAATCTGCCGCTCTTCAGGATCGGCCAATCTTAGCTTCTCAATAGCCTGCACCATGACTTCAGGGTTATCAGCTGGAAAGACTTCCTGCCCCTGCTGGCCATGGGCTGTGCTGTCAAAGGCAAAGACTGGCTTGCCAGCAGACTTAAAGCGAGCAATGATATCACCGACCTCATCGCCGGCATTGATATCCAGCAGCAGCTGAGACTTAGCTTCCAGCGACTCCAAGAGAGCCGGAATGCCCGCAATATCTGAACTGACGCTGACATTAGGATACTGGAGCAAACGCGTGATTGGCTCTGCTACCACTACTGGAGCTGCAATGTAGAAATGACAGGCAGGCAGGGCTTGAATCAGATAATTGATATGCAACAGATCACAAGAGTAGGTGTAGACTAGACAGGACAGACTTGAGCCTTCTTCCCCTTCCACCATCTTTTGAGTCAGGGCTCCGACTGGCTCCTGCATATCCGACCAATCCAGTCCCTGATAGAACCACCAGACCTCACGATAGATGGACTGGGTATACTCTTTCCAAGGCTTGCGCTCGGTCAGATAGTGAATCACCGGCGGATAGAGCCCTTTTTCTGGCTCATAGTCCGAAAAGGTCGTGTGCAGCGTAATGCAGTTATAAGCAAAAGGCAGCTCCATCCAGCGGTTTTCAAAGAGCATATTGAGAATGCTTTGATCACCAGACGGTACCTTGTCATGCCATTCATTGGTCAGTTCAATCAAACGTTGGCGAATATTTTCCTGCTTCCAAAGGGCATTATTGATTAATAAGAACCCAGCATTAAAGATGTGCTGATGAAAATACACTTGCCCACCCAGATCCTTGACAGCAGCAAGTGGTGCATCTCCAAGTTCTGTTTCAAATAAGGAGCTTAAATCCCGCGTGACAACGATATCGCAATCCAAATACAAAGCCTTGTCTTCCTCAACAAAATCCGCTACAAAATAGCGCAGGAAAACTGTATAACTAATATCCGTTTTAAAATTTGATACCAGCGAAGCAGACACCCGAGCATTGACAATCTGGCAGTCCAGCTTGGCCAGCTTTTTCCGCATGCTGACAAACCACTCTGTCGGAAAGTCACTGTTGATGACATAAAACTTGATAAAGCGATTGTGGCAGACGATGGACTTAATGGTGGTTAAGACCTGCTCACTATAGGCAGCA
Organism: Streptococcus sanguinis; assembly: GCF_050220005.1. Lineage (GTDB taxonomy): Bacteria > Bacillota > Bacilli > Lactobacillales > Streptococcaceae > Streptococcus > Streptococcus sanguinis_Z. The sequence continues at coordinate 820,927 of NZ_CP071413.1, read as the reverse complement.
TTAGCCGCCAGCACCACAGCCCGAAAGACTTGCGGCTTCTCTCTTTTCATCAGACTGCGCAGCTTTTCCACCATCTCCTGTGGATTTTCATGCGGATAGACCAGCTCTTCCTTTTCATTTTTCTTAGTATTGTCAAAAGCCAGAACTGGCTTGTCAAGCGCCTTGAAACGACTGCTCAGCTGATAGTGCTCGCTTCCATGGTGAATATCCAAATAGACCTGGCACTTATCAATGAGCTCATCCAGCACAGCATGAATAACCTGCGGATAAAGATGGATGTTCTCATACTGGTTCAAAGATTGCAGATAAGCTCCCATCTCTGTGTAACAGGCGATGTGAAAATCAACCCTAGGCAAGGACTGGGCTAAAAACTCTATCTGCTCTAACTCCTGTACATCTGTCAGGAGCATGCAGTTCAGAGATGCCTGCTCCCAACGGTCCGGCATCTCAAACTCTCCCCGATGATGGGCTAAAATCTCCTCTAGACTCAAGGCCTGAAAGTCCCACCAAAGCTGACGGTAGCGATAGCTAACTTCCGAGTTCCAAGGCTTGCGAAAGGTCGTATAGTGGATAATCAGAGGTTCCTGATCCAGCTCAAAATGGCCATTCCAGCCGCTGTAAAAGGCCACCAAGTCATGGCCTACCTGCAAATTGTAAATCTTATCCAAGGGCAGCCAGTCTTGAGCCAGCACATGATTTAAAACCGTCTGATCGCCGTTGAAATCCTCCATTTGGCCAGACTTGACCAAGCTCATGATGCGGTCCGTTTCCTTGATAAAGGTCTCCTGCAGCTGCCTTTCTTTCCAAGTTTGATTATCAATTAACAGAACGCCAGCATTAAAGCCATAACCTCCGGCATCTCCAACCGCAGCCACAAGCTTGCCATCTAGAGAAATATCAAATAAAGGCTGCAAATCTCTATTGACCACCAGATCACTGTCCAGATAAAGGACGCGTTCCTCAGCCACAAACTGCGGAATGAAATAGCGAGCATAGGTAGCTGAACTGATATGATCCTGAGTCAGCCACTCTGGACTGATAGTCACTTGATCCAAGCTAACATTGACCAATTCACTGTCCAGCTGCTCGGCCAGCTCATTAAATTCATGAAACCATTCGTCACTTAATCCTTGATTGAAAACATAGATTTTTACATTTTTATTGTAATATAAAATTGACTTAATTGTAGTCGAAACTTGCTCCTGATAGGCCTGATCACCAACCAAAACAATCGTTTTCATTTCTTCCCTTACTCTTTCATTTCATAAACTCTAAAACATCATTTCTATACTTGATATTATATAAAATATTGTCCAAAAAATCTATATTCTCAAGGACTTTCCTGCAGAATAAAGGATACTTTTTTCTACTAAATTGTCAAAAAAACAGGAAGTTGTCAAAACTTCCTGTTTCTATTGCCTCTCGGTTTCTTTTTACTAATTCCTAGTCTAGGATTTTAGGAAGCAAGCACCAGAAATAATCAAATTATTTCCTTAAGGCTTGCTCTGTCCATCACTTCCTCAACTCATTAGCTGAGTGAAATTTCGACGGACTAAAAGATAAACTGATCGGCTTTATTTACTGCTACTCCTCAGAGTCGCTTTTCTTTTTACGTCTCTTGAAGGCCAAGCCCAATGCTCCTAAGCCCAGAGCTAGGATGGAAGCCTTGCTCTCCGTTTCCCCTGTCTGAGGCAGACGACCTCTGGAAATCAGATCCAGCTCAGACTGTCTTGCTGAAGCGGAAAGACTTTCAGATATGCTCTGACTAGCTGACAGACTCGTTGACAGGCTTTCCGATACAGACTGACTGACACGGGCAAGCTCGCTGAGACTGACTGCTGCTGACAGTGACTCGCTAGTAGAAAGGCTGAGTGAATAGAATTCCTTCTCATGAACCAGATCCAGCTGACTATGCAAGACTGAGGTGCTGGTGCTCAGTGAGGTAGACTCGCTGATTGACTGAGAATCGCTAATCGAAGCACTTTCCGAACCAGACAGGCTAGCCGAAGTACTTGCGGATTCTGAAGCACTTACTGAAGCAGATCTACTTGCCAAGGCTAAAGCAGATGCACTTACTGAAGTGGATTCGCTTGCTGATACAGATGCACTCGTTGAGGCATTCGTTGAGGCTGAAGCACTTGCACTTACTGAAGCGCTGGTGGACGCAGACGTGCTGGCAGATACAGATGCGCTCGTGGACGCGGATGTGCTTGCACTCACTGACGCACTGGTTGAGGCTGAGGTACTTGCACTCACAGATGCACTTGTCGACGCGGACGTGCTTGCGCTCACAGATGCACTCGTCGACGCGGATGTGCTGGCAGATATAGATGCACTCGTGGAAGCTGATTCACTCGCTTTTGCAGATGAGCTAGTTGAAGCTGACTCACTTGCACTTACTGAGGCACTCGTCGATGCGGACGTACTTGCTGATACTGATGCACTCGTCGACGCTGACGTACTTGCAGATACTGAGGCACTCGTCGATGCAGACGTGCTTGCACTCACTGACGCACTTGTTGAGGCTGAGGTGCTTGCAGATACTGACGCACTCGTGGAAGCAGACGTGCTTGCAGATACAGATGCGCTCGTCGATACTGACGTGCTTGCACTCACTGATGCACTGGTTGAGGAGGACGTACTTGCGCTTACTGACGCACTCGTCGACGCTGACGTACTTGCACTCACGGATGCACTCGTGGACGCTGAGGTACTTGCACTTACTGACGCACTTGTTGAGGCAGACGTGCTTGCAGATACTGATGCGCTCGTCGAGGCAGACGTACTTGCGCTCACGGATGCACTTGTAGATGCCGAGGTACTTGCGGATACTGACGCACTCGTCGACGCGGACGTACTTGCACTTACAGATGCACTCGTCGACGCGGACGTACTTGCGCTTACTGACGCGCTTGTCGACGCGGACGTACTTGCACTTACTGATGCGCTAGTAGACGCGGACGTACTTGCAGATACTGACGCACTCGTGGAAGCAGACGTACTTGCGCTTACTGAAGCACTCGTCGAGGCGGACGTGCTTGCGCTCACGGATGCACTTGTTGATGCGGACGTACTTGCACTTACTGATGCACTCGTCGACGCGGACGTACTTGCAGATACTGATGCGCTCGTGGACGCGGACGTGCTTGCGCTCACAGATGCACTCGTCGACGCGGATGTGCTGGCAGATACAGATGCACTCGTCGATGCAGACGTACTTGCACTCACTGACGCACTCGTAGATGCGGACGTACTTGCACTTACAGAGGCGCTCGTGGACGCGGACGTACTTGCGCTCACTGACGCACTTGTCGACGCGGACGTGCTTGCAGATACGGATGCACTGGTTGAGGCTGAGATACTTGCACTTACTGAGGCACTCGTTGAAGCAGACGTACTTGCGCTTACTGAAGCACTCGTCGAGGCGGACGTGCTTGCGCTCACGGATGCACTTGTTGATGCGGACGTACTTGCACTTACTGATGCACTCGTCGACGCGGACGTACTTGCAGATACTGATGCGCTCGTGGACGCGGACGTGCTTGCGCTCACAGATGCACTCGTCGACGCGGATGTGCTGGCAGATACAGATGCACTCGTCGATGCAGACGTACTTGCACTCACTGACGCACTCGTAGATGCAGACGTACTTGCGCTCACGGACGCACTCGTTGACGCTGACGTGCTTGCACTCACTGACGCACTCGTAGAGGCGGACGTACTTGCGCTGACTGAGGCACTCGTGGACGCAGACGTACTTGCACTCACTGACGCACTTGTCGATGCAGATGTGCTGGCGCTCACTGACGCGCTAGTAGACGCTGAGGTACTTGCACTTACTGATGCACTCGTCGATGCTGAGGTACTTGCACTTACTGATGCACTCGTAGATGCTGAGGTACTTGCACTTACAGACGCACTCGTCGACGCGGACGTGCTTGCACTCACTGAGGCGCTCGTCGACGCTGAAGTACTTGCAGATACTGACGCACTTGTCGACGCTGAGGTACTTGCACTTACAGACGCACTTGTTGATGCAGACGTGCTGGCAGAAACTGATGCACTTGTCGACGCTGAGGTACTTGCACTTACAGACGCACTCGTCGATGCGGACGTGCTTGCACTTACTGATGCACTCGTTGAAGCCGACGTACTTGCGGATACAGACGCACTCGTGGAGGCGGACGTACTTGCACTTACTGATGCACTCGTTGAAGCGGATGTACTTGCGGATACAGAGGCACTCGTTGAAGCTGAGGTGCTTGCACTTACTGATGCGCTCGTTGAAGCCGACGTACTTGCGGATACAGACGCACTCGTGGAGGCGGACGTACTTGCACTTACAGACGCACTCGTCGATGCGGACGTACTTGCACTTACTGATGCACTCGTAGATGCTGAGGTACTTGCGCTTACGGATGCACTCGTCGACGCGGACGTGCTTGCACTCACTGAGGCGCTCGTCGACGCTGAAGTACTTGCAGATACTGACGCACTTGTCGACGCTGAGGTACTTGCACTTACAGACGCACTTGTTGATGCAGACGTGCTGGCAGAAACTGATGCACTTGTCGACGCTGAGGTACTTGCACTTACAGACGCACTCGTCGATGCGGACGTGCTTGCACTTACTGATGCACTCGTTGAAGCAGACGTACTTGCGGATACAGACGCACTCGTGGAGGCGGACGTACTTGCACTTACTGATGCACTCGTTGAAGCGGATGTACTTGCGGATACAGAGGCACTCGTTGAAGCTGAGGTGCTTGCACTTACTGATGCGCTCGTTGAAGCCGACGTACTTGCGGATACAGACGCACTCGTGGAGGCGGACGTACTTGCACTTACAGACGCACTCGTCGATGCGGACGTACTTGCTGAAACTGACGCGCTCGTTGAAGCGGACGTGCTTGCACTTACTGATGCACTCGTTGAAGCCGACGTACTTGCGGATACAGACGCACTCGTCGATGCGGACGTACTTGCACTTACAGACGCACTCGTGGAGGCTGATGTACTTGCTGAAACTGATGCACTCGTCGACGCGGACGTACTTGCAGATACTGATGCGCTCGTGGACGCGGACGTGCTTGCGCTCACAGATGCACTCGTCGACGCGGATGTGCTGGCAGATACAGATGCACTCGTAGATGCAGACGTACTTGCACTCACTGACGCACTCGTAGATGCAGACGTACTTGCGCTCACGGACGCACTCGTTGACGCTGACGTGCTTGCACTCACTGACGCACTCGTAGAGGCGGACGTACTTGCGCTGACTGAGGCACTCGTGGACGCAGACGTACTTGCACTCACTGACGCACTTGTCGATGCAGATGTGCTGGCGCTCACTGACGCGCTAGTAGACGCTGAGGTACTTGCACTTACTGATGCACTCGTCGATGCTGAGGTACTTGCACTTACTGATGCACTCGTAGATGCTGAGGTACTTGCGCTTACGGATGCACTCGTCGACGCGGACGTGCTTGCACTCACTGAGGCGCTCGTCGACGCTGAAGTACTTGCAGATACTGACGCACTTGTCGACGCTGAGGTACTTGCACTTACAGACGCACTTGTTGATGCAGACGTGCTGGCAGAAACTGATGCACTTGTCGACGCTGAGGTACTTGCACTTACAGACGCACTCGTCGATGCGGACGTGCTTGCACTTACTGATGCACTCGTTGAAGCCGACGTACTTGCGGATACAGACGCACTCGTGGAGGCGGACGTACTTGCACTTACTGATGCACTCGTTGAAGCGGATGTACTTGCGGATACAGAGGCACTCGTTGAAGCTGAGGTGCTTGCACTTACTGATGCGCTCGTTGAAGCCGACGTACTTGCGGATACAGACGCACTCGTGGAGGCGGACGTACTTGCACTTACAGACGCACTCGTCGATGCGGACGTACTTGCACTTACTGATGCACTCGTAGATGCTGAGGTACTTGCGCTTACGGATGCACTCGTCGACGCGGACGTGCTTGCACTCACTGAGGCGCTCGTCGACGCTGAAGTACTTGCAGATACTGACGCACTTGTCGACGCTGAGGTACTTGCACTTACAGACGCACTTGTTGATGCAGACGTGCTGGCAGAAACTGATGCACTGGTCGACGCGGAGGTACTTGCTGAAACGGATGCGCTGGTTGATGCAGACGTGCTGGCGCTTACTGACGCACTAGTCGAGGCGGACGTACTTGCTGAAACGGACGCACTCGTTGAAGCGGACGTACTTGCAGATACGGATGCACTGGTTGACGCGGACGTACTTGCTGAAACGGATGCACTGGTTGACGCGGACGTACTTGCACTTACTGATGCGCTCGTTGAAGCTGACGTACTTGCTGAAACGGATGCACTGGTTGACGCGGACGTACTTGCACTTACTGATGCGCTCATGGAGGCAGATGTACTTGCTGAAACGGACGCACTGGTCGACGCGGAGGTACTTGCTGAAACGGATGCGCTGGTTGACGCGGACGTACTTGCACTTACTGATGCGCTCGTTGAAGCTGACGTACTTGCGCTCACGGACGCACTTGTCGATGCGGACGTGCTTGCTGAAACTGACGCGCTCGTTGAGGCAGACGTACTTGCACTTACTGATGCACTCGTTGAAGCGGACGTGCTTGCGGATACCGACGCACTCGTCGAGGCTGAGGTACTTGCACTTACCGATGCGCTCGTGGACGCAGATGTGCTTGCGCTGACTGACGCGCTCGTCGACGCTGAGGTGCTTGCACTCACAGATGCACTCGTGGACGCTGAGGTACTTGCGGATACCGACGCACTCGTCGAGGCTGAGGTACTTGCGCTTACGGACGCACTTGTCGATGCGGACGTGCTTGCTGAAACTGATGCGCTCGTGGAAGCAGACGTACTTGCAGATACGGATGCACTGGTGGACGCTGAGGTGCTTGCACTCACAGATGCACTCGTTGAAGCGGACGTGCTTGCGCTTACGGACGCACTTGTTGACGCGGACGTGCTGGCACTCACTGACGCACTCGTTGACGCGGACGTGCTTGCAGATACGGATGCACTCGTGGAAGCAGACTCACTTGCTGATACAGATGCACTTGTTGACGCTGAAGTACTTGCGGATACAGAAGCACTGGTAGACGCGGACGTACTTGCTGAAACGGATGCACTCGCCGACGCGGACGTACTTGCTGAAACGGATGCGCTGGTAGACGCTGAGGTACTTGCACTTACTGACGCGCTCGTGGACGCCGAGGTACTTGCGCTCACTGACGCACTTGTTGAGGCGGACGTACTTGCGGATACGGATGCACTCGTCGATGCTGAGGTACTTGCTGAAACGGACGCACTTGTCGACGCTGAAGTACTTGCACTCACTGACGCGCTAGTTGACGCCGAGGTACTTGCGCTCACTGACGCGCTTGTTGATGCAGATGTGCTGGCACTCACTGACGCGCTCGTGGACGCCGAGGTACTTGCACTTACTGATGCGCTCGTTGAGGCTGAGGTACTTGCAGAAACAGAGGCACTTGTTGAAGCCGATGTGCTTGCGCTTACTGACGCACTCGTTGAGGCTGACGTACTTGCAGATACGGATGCACTCGTTGAAGCGGACGCGCTGGCACTCACTGACGCACTCGTGGAAGCGGACGTACTTGCACTTACCGACGCACTCGTTGACGCTGACGTACTTGCACTTACTGAGGCACTCGTGGAAGCAGACGTACTTGCACTTACTGAGGCGCTCGTTGAGGCAGACGTACTTGCACTTACTGACGCACTCGTGGACGCTGACGTGCTTGCGCTCACTGACGCGCTAGTAGACGCTGAGGTACTTGCAGATACAGATGCACTGGTGGACGCTGAGGTGCTGGCGCTCACTGAGGCACTGGTTGAAGCGGACGTACTTGCACTTACGGACGCGCTCGTGGAGGCGGAGGTACTTGCACTTACTGACGCACTCATCGATGCAGACGTACTTGCGCTCACTGACGCACTCGTTGAAGCAGACGTACTTGCACTTACGGACGCGCTCGTGGAGGCCGACGTGCTTGCAGATACTGACGCACTCGTCGACGCTGAGGTACTTGCACTTACTGATGCGCTCGTTGAAGCAGACGTACTTGCACTTACTGATGCGCTCGTTGAAGCAGACGTACTTGCACTTACTGATGCGCTAGTGGACGCTGACGTACTTGCACTTACTGATGCGCTAGTGGACGCTGAGGTACTTGCACTTACTGATGCGCTAGTGGACGCTGAGGTACTTGCACTTACTGATGCGCTAGTGGACGCTGAGGTACTTGCTGATACGGATGCACTTGTGGATGCTGACGTACTTGCACTTACTGATGCGCTAGTGGACGCTGAGGTACTTGCTGACACAGATGCACTTGTGGATGCTGACGTGCTGGCGCTCACTGAGGCACTCGTTGAAGCGGACGTACTTGCACTTACAGACGCACTCGTGGAGGCGGAGGTACTTGCGGATACAGAAGCGCTGGTTGATGCAGACGTGCTTGCAGATACAGAGGCACTCGTGGAGGCAGACGTACTTGCACTCACTGACGCACTCGTTGATGCGGACGTACTTGCTGATACTGACGCACTCGTTGATGCGGACGTACTTGCTGATACTGACGCACTCGTCGATGCCGACGTGCTAGCACTTGTCGATGCGCTCGTTGAAGCAGACGTACTTGCTGATACGGATGCACTCGTTGATGCGGACGTACTTGCAGACACAGATGCACTGGTTGAGGCTGAAGTACTTGCAGATACGGACGCACTCGTCGACGCTGAGGTGCTTGCACTCACAGATGCACTCGTTGAAGCAGACGTACTTGCACTTACTGATGCACTAGTGGACGCTGAGGTACTTGCGCTCACTGACGCACTTGTCGACGCTGACGTACTTGCGCTGACTGACGCACTGGTTGAAGCAGACGTGCTGGCAGATACGGATGCACTCGTCGACGCTGAGGTACTTGCGCTTACGGACGCGCTCGTCGACGCCGAGGTACTTGCACTCACTGACGCACTGGTTGAAGCAGACGTGCTGGCAGATACGGATGCACTTGTCGACGCTGAAGTGCTTGCAGATACGGACGCACTGGTTGAAGCCGATGTGCTTGCGCTTACTGACGCGCTCGTTGAAGCAGACGTGCTTGCTGAAACTGATGCACTCGTTGACGCTGAAGTACTTGCACTTACTGACGCGCTCGTTGAAGCGGAGGTGCTTGCACTTACTGACGCGCTGGTCGATGCGGACGTACTTGCACTCACTGACGCACTAGTTGATGCTGACGTGCTGGCTGATACAGATGCACTTGTCGACGCGGACGTGCTGGCGCTGACTGATGCGCTCGTCGAGGCAGACGTACTTGCGGATGTTGATGCACTTACAGAAGCCGATTTACTATCTACAATAGACTGGCTCGCTGAGGTCGATGCACTAAGAGACGCTGAGGTACTTGCAGACACTGAAGCACTGGTCGAGGCGGATGTAGAAGCTGATGTTAAAGCTGAACGACTTGATGCAAGATCCTTTACTACTCTATCCGCAGAAATAGTATCTTTAGATTTATCTGGATAAGTAATGGTAACCGTTCCGTTTGCAGAAACAGAAATCGTAGCTGTAGCAGGTATATTAGGATTTGCTGCTCTAACCGCAGCAGCTACAGCATTTCTCTCATTTGTAGATAGGTTAGAAAGATTATTTACAAACGTTATTGTCGGATCTGCAGGATCATACTTTTCATTTTGAGTTTTTACAGTGAGGATAAATCTTTCAAAACCATTTCGGCTATCAATAGGGTTTATTTTAGTTTCATTGCCACTAGGATCTGTTCCAAGCATATAACGAGTATAAATACCAATAGGGTTATCTAGTGGAACGGTACCAAATATTCTAGTTCGAAGAGGATTCTGAGCCGTAGCATTGCCCGGTTGTCCCAGATTATCTGTAGAATATTGTAACCAGTCAGGTGAAAGATAAAACTGCCCCTGCTTATTTCTTTCAACATTACGGATGATAACAGCATTAACTTGACCGCTATTATCTGTAGTTCCTGCATAAAATTCAAAAGATTCGCCTCTATATACTACATAATCTCCTGTTGTAACCTCAGGAGCTTCTGTATCAACAGCATTTGCCACATCACGACGTTTCCGAACACGAGCCGTTTCACTTGAGGAACTGGCTGAGCCATTATTAGTCGAAGACCTATTGGTTTCAGATGATGCGCTTTGACTGTTTACAGTAGATTCTGACTTGGAGCTAGCTGAGGTCGATGCTGGCTGAGATGCACTCACTGAATCAGATGTACTTGAAGATACTGAAAGAGACTCAGATACACTTAAGGAATCTGAGACTAACTGAGATGTGCTGGCACTGATAGAAGCAGAGCTAGACTGTGACATTGACTCTGAAGCTGAAATGCTGGCAGAGATAGACGCACTGACAGAAGCACTGGCACTGGCTGAGGATGTATCTGATACAGACTCTGACTCAGTATGTGAGCTTGCCGTTGCGGTCGCTGCTTCAGCAGCACTGCTTTCTTCTCCTAAAACTGTTTCACCACGTGTCGCTAAAACGTCTGTCGTGTCAATGACTTTTTCCAGAGCCTGCTCTTCTTCCGCATGGACGATTGTGTTTGTCACAACAGCTCCGCCCAGCACGGCTCCCGTGGCGACAATGCCCCTCAAAAAGTCTATGCCGCTCTTCTTATCGGTAACTTGTTCTTCCGTTACCTTGAGCTCGATCGATGAAAGGCCTCCCCCTCTCATTGATCTAAAAAGGCCGAACTGTGATGTCGCAGCACGCAGCCAATGCTTACCCGATTTAATCAGCTTAAAACGAGTCACACGCTCTACTTCGTGGTACTTACCTTTTTGACGTTTAAAAAACATAATTCTCCCTTTAATTTATATCCTTTTTAAAAATCCATTAATCCCATTTTACCACACTATTATATAAAATGAACAATAAATTACTTATTTTTTTTGCTGAAATTGTTTTCAAGCATTTCCAAAAATATTCATATTAAAGCAACTTTCATCTCCTTCAATAAATAGAAAAAACGCCAAACAGCGTTTCTTGCATATGATAACGGAAGACATGGGATTCGAACCCACGCACGCTTTTACACGCCTACTGCGTTTCCAACACAGCCTCTTAAGCCTCTTGAGTAATCTTCCACAAAAGAGAAAGCCCAGCTTTCTCAAAACTTTAACCATTATACCACATTACAGCCCCAACCGCCATAGTTTCCGTTAAATTTTTTCACAAATTCAACCAAAGTCCAAACATTCTGGTTCAAATCAAAGATTTCCGTCGTATCCATACGAATCACGTGCAGCTGATATGGTTTGTCCGCATCTTCTATCTTTTCAGCAGATACAAGGCTATAGCCCAACGCTTCAACTTCCTTAAGAAAACCATCTCGGTCTTCCTCAGACGCAAAATAGGCCAAATGGTCAATCTCGCGCTCCTGAGTGTGGTCATCACCTTCCTGCTCCAGCTGATACCAGACCCGCTGGTTGAGAATGGTCTGATACTCGTATTCATTAGGATAGAGAAAGTCAAAGTACTGATCCCACTCCTCATCTTCCAAGGTCGCTGAGTCATAGCGGCGGTCTGGAAAGTCGCGCATCACGTTTGCAATTGGCTCCAGATGGCTTTTCTTGTCTTGCAGATAGTAGTAAAACTCAATATTTCCATCTGTCGTAATCACACCAACATGAATGCCACCGACCTGGCTCAAAGCCTCAGAAAGCCGATCCTCAATCACATTCAGCTCCTTAAACTCTTCACTAGATGGAAAACCCGTCTCCCCATCGTACTGGAGGAGCGATATCTTGAGTCTCATAGCATGGGTATAGAGAGGATAGGGTGCCTCATCAGCAAGAGCTAGATTCAGACGGATACTAGCCAACTTGTCATCAATATAAGTTGAGAAAGATCCCCACTCACTCGGAAAAGGATCTTCAGAAGGCACATCAAGCACTGATTCTTCTACCTTTTCTACTTTCTCTTCCTCTTGTTCTTGTTTCTTACCAAACAGATTCTTAAAAAAACTCATATCCAACTTCCCTTAATACTTATGAAATTGACCAATTAGAAATACCAATATTTCCTTTGTCATCACTAACATCATTGTATTACTTTTTCAAACAGAAATCAAGATTCCCTGAACATAGCAAAAGCAAAAAACGCTGATTTCTCAACGTTTTAGAAAGGCTTTAAAATAATGGAGCCGGTGGGAGTCGAACCCACGTCCAAACACCTGCTAACACATTTGTCTACAACCATAGGCTATGTATTGATTTAACTTAACTTTGACACATAGCTCAAGCCCAAGTCAAGCGAGTCTATAATTCTCTTGCAAAATCCCTAGACCAGATTTTGCCGTAGCTTGCTCATAATAAGACCTGTCATCAGACACAAGCAATCCGAATCGGGTCACGCTGGCTGGTTTTTAGGCAGCTAAAGCGTAAGAATTGTTATTTTTTGCAGTTATATTTAACTGGCGTTTTACATCCGCTAGATGAGTCGCAAAATGTGCCTCATAATGCCTGTCGAATCCGTAACGACCCCGAGACAATAGGAATATTATAACAGAATCCCTCAAAAAAAGCAAAAGCCTGCACACAGCAGGCTAGTACTTACTATCAGTTCTTAGCGAATCCCCAAAGCGATTCGAGCATAGCGGCTCATCTTTTCCACCGTCCAAGCTGGGTACCAAACCAACTTAACATCAGTCTTAGTAACCTCTGGAACATCTGACATAGCATCATAGATCTGGTCAGTCAGAAGATCCGCCAGAGGGCATCCCATGGTTGTCAGGGTCATATCGATTTCCGTTTCCCCATTGGTCTCGTCAAAACGGATTTCATAGATTAGGCCCAGATTGACAATGTCAATCCCCAGCTCAGGGTCAATGACTTGCTCCAAGCTCTCTAAAATACGCGTTTTAATCTTTTCAACTTCTTCAGGGCTGTATTTTTGTTCTGACATGCAATATCCTCCTTATAGATATAGCAGAAATTTCAAATTAGCTCGAGGGGGCTTTTGTTTTCAGCTAGGTCTTCCGGCTTGACGCTTCCTACTGAAAATTTCTCCCCCTTCTTGTGCTCTTAGTTCTTAATCTTCGATAAAATCTCTGAGTGGTTTGCTGCGGCTTGGATGGCGGAGTTTACGCAGGGCCTTGGCTTCAATCTGGCGAATCCGCTCGCGGGTGACATTGAAGACCTTGCCGACATCTTCCAGGGTCCGCATTTTGCCGTCGTCCAGACCAAAGCGCAGACGTAGGACGTTTTCTTCGCGGTCTGTCAGCGTATCCAATACTTCATCCAGCTGCTCACGAAGGACGACACGAGTTGTATAGTCGACTGGGTTTTCAATCACTTCGTCTTCGATAAAGTCTCCCAGATGACTGTCATCTTCTTCACCGATAGGTGTCTCCAGAGAAACCGGCTCTTGAGCAATCTTGAGAATCTCACGAACCTTGTCAGGTGTCATATCCATCCGCTCAGCGATTTGCTCTGGTGTTGGGTCTTGCCCTAATTCCTGCAAGAGATTACGTTGCTCGCGGACCAGCTTGTTAATGGTTTCCACCATATGGACCGGAATCCGAATAGTCCGAGCTTGGTCAGCAATCGCACGGGTAATGGCTTGACGAATCCACCAAGTTGCATAAGTTGAAAACTTAAATCCTTTGGTGTAGTCAAACTTATCAACGGCCTTCATCAACCCCATATTTCCTTCTTGAATCAAGTCAAGGAACTGCATACCACGGCCGACATAGCGCTTAGCAATGGAAACAACCAGACGAAGATTGGCCTCAGCCAGACGCTGCTTGGCCTCCAAGTCTCCCTGTTCTACCAAGATAGCCAGCTCCTGCTCTTCTTCATTGCTGAGAAGCGGCACAACCCCGATTTCTTTCAGATACATGCGGACCGGGTCATTGACCTTGGCTGAATTGCTGCCTAAGAGCTCTTCATCCGTCAGCTCCGCTTCTTCCTCTTCGTTATTTAAGACGCGCGCGCTGGGATTTCCTTCTTTATCTGTAATTGAGATACCAGCATCCTGGATGCGCTGCAGCAAATCCTCAATCCCATCAGCGTCCAAAGTGAAAGGAATGACCAGTTGGTCATTGATTTCATCATCTGTCGCAACTCCTGTCTGCTTGTGGTTGCGGATAAATTCTGCAATTTGAACGTCTAATGTTGTTACTTCTTTTTGTTTTGTAGCCATTCCTACTCCATTCTTCTTTTTTGCTCAATCAAGCGCTCTAGCTCAGACAAGGCTGTATCCGTATCTCCGCTGTGAGAGGCTTCTCGAATCTTCTTACTAATAAACTGATTATGCTTGCGCAAAATCTCCCGCTCTCTTGTTTCTTCCACTTCTTTCAATTCATCTTCCAAAACCTCATCAGGCAAATCTTCTTCTAAGACGCGGTACCAAGCCTGCTGGACATGATCTGGCAGCTGGGACAAATCTTGCGGTGTCACCTCACCATTTGCCAGCAAAATCTCATACAAGGCCTGTAACTCCTCAGAGTCAAAGAAAAAGTCTTCTCTCAGCCGATATTGGTTCAAAATCAAAGGATGATGCATCATGCGGTGGAAGATATGATTTTCCGCCCTCGTCAGCTGACTCAGCCGGTTCGAAGGCGAAAACTGCATGACGACTGGTTGAGACTGCTGAGTGGGCGCCTCCTGACTGCGACTAGAGCGCTCAGCCAGCCGGCTGTTATTCACCGTCTGCTCCACCTGCTGATAGTCAAAGTCCGGCAGCAACTCAGCCAGCATGTATATATAGGAGTTCTGCGCTGTGATGGACTTGGTCTTCGCAATAATCGGTGCCATCTTCTCTACAAACTCAATCTGAGCCTGCAGATTTTCAATATTATCTGGTTTCAGATGATGCAGCAGAAACTCCACATTACTTATTCGCGTTTTACTCAGCAAATGCTGCAAGTCTTCCTCAGAATTTTTAGCGAGAAATTCATCGGGGTCCAAATTATCCGGAATCCGAACAATTTCCACCGTCATATCTTTCAGCTCATCCAAAGCCTTTGCAGTCGCTGCCTGTCCTGCCCTATCTCCATCGTAAGACAGGATAATCTTCTTGCAATACTTGCTCAGGTGCTGGACATGCTCAGGTGTCAGAGCTGTTCCCATAGAGGCAACCGCATTTTCAATCCCAGCCCGATAAGCCGCAATCACATCCATGAAGCCTTCCATTAGATAAACCTCATGGCTCTTCTTGATAACCGGCTTGGCCTTATCCAGATGATAGAGCTCGTAGCTTTTATTGAAAATAGCGGTGCTGCGACTGTTTTTATACTTGGCCTGATGCCCGTCTGAAGCCGCTGCCTGCCAAATCCGTCCGGAAAAAGCCACAACCTGCCCACTGTCATTGGTCAGGGGAAACATAATCCGATTCTGAAAGGCATCATAGACCAGATTATTCTCCGCCAGATTAAAGAGTCCCGAGTTCATGATGGTATTCTCATCAAACTTGCCAGCCATACTCTTATGAAGATAATTCCCCTCATTAGGAGCCAGCCCGATTTGAAAATGCTTAAGAACATCATCTGTCAGACCCCGCTGGTAGAGATAAGCCCGCGCTTCCTCTCCCATCTTGGTCGTCATCAGAACCGCATGATAAAATTTCGCTGCCTCGGTATGGATATCGTAGAGAGCCTGGTGCGGATGGCTTTGTCTCAGTCGGTCATTGCCCGCTGTCTCTACAGCCAAGGGAATCCCTGCCCAATCTGCTACAATCTGCACAGCATCCATAAAGGAAACGCCTCGATAATCCTCAATGAATTTGAAGACATCGCCCGACTTGCCGCAGCCAAAACAGTGATAAAACTGCTTGTCCTCTACAACGTTAAAAGAGGGCGTCTTTTCGCCATGAAAGGGACAGAGTCCCAGGAAATTCCGCCCAGCCTTGGTCAAGGCTACTGTTTCTCCTATGACATCGACGATATTGACGCTGTTTTTAATTTCAGAAATGATTTCTTTATCAATCAAGAGACAATACCTCCAATTTATCATAGAATATCATTCTATATTTTATACTAAAATGAAGCAAATGTAAAATATTTGACAAACAAATATCTTGTAGATGTCATATAAATAAGCTATAATATAATCACATTAATAAATTCTTGAAAGGAAAGAAAGAATGTTAAAGGATCTTAAAGAATTCTTGCTGCGTGGGAACGTGATTGATTTGGCAGTCGGTGTGATCATCGCCAACGCTTTTGGAGCAATCGTCACTTCATTGATTACTGACGTAATCACTCCCCTCTTCCTCAACCCAATTTTGAAAGCTGCAAACTTGGAGCAAATTTCTCAATTGAAATGGAACGGGATCGCTTATGGTAACTTCTTGAGCGCTGTAATTAACTTCTTGGTAATCGGTACTGTTCTCTTCTTCATCGTTAAGTCTGCTGAAAAAGCACAAAGCCTTGCTAAGAAGAAGGAAGAAGCTGAAGAAGCGCCAGCTGGACCAACTGAATTGGAAGTCCTGCAAGAAATCAAAGCTTTGTTGGCTGAGAAAAAATAAAGAGAATTCACTGATGAAAATCAGTGTTTTTTTCTTGCCTATTGCTCATAATCATCCTCTTCTCTCCAAAAAGCCAAAACAAAAAACAGACCGGGGTCTGCTTCTTTGTTCAATTAGAATTTTTTACGTTTACGAGCTGCTTCTGATTTGCGTTTGCGTTTTACAGAAGGTTTTTCATAGAATTCACGTTTGCGTGTTTCTTGAAGAGTACCAGCTTTAGTAACCGCACGTTTGAAACGACGAAGTGCATCATCAAGTGATTCATTCTTGCGTACTACTGTTTTTGACATTTTTTTCACTCCCTTCAAGTCCAAAATCTATATAATCATACCACATATAGAAAAGAGTGTCAAGTATTTTCTGTAAGTATAATGTAGCTCCTTTTTATGATACAAACAAGAAAACCAACTGCTCTGCTGCAGCTGGTCTTCTTCTGCTTATAGAGTTTTGCGCTTTTTAGCGGCTTTGGAAAGGGAAATATCCTGTACCTTATCATAGAACAGGAACTGCTGAATAAGCTCCCTGTCGCTCATGTCAGGATTCAAGTCAACAACATAGTCCAGCTTGATAGACTTCTTTTCAGCCGACTTGAGAGAGGTCAGTTCTGCTGATTTACAAGTCGTTGCAAAGATAGCATCAAAGAGTACTTCGTAGTCAAAGTCAGCTGGAACCTGAACCTGGACATAACGTCTGGTCGGACTGACTGAAGTAAAGCTCATCTTTTCAAAGAGCATCCAGATGCCTGAAATAGCTAGAGTAAAGACAATTCCCAATGCTACAAATCCCATCCCTGTTGTAATCCCAATAGCCGTCGCCATAAAGATGGCTAGGAGCTCCTTGGAGCCACCTGCGGCTGACCGGAAACGAATCAAGCTGAAAGTCCCTGCTACGGCGACACTGGTACCCAGATTTCCATTAACCAAGAAGATGATAATGGAAATAATAGCTGGCAAAAGGGAGAGGGTGACGACAAATTCCTTGGTATAAATCGTTTGCCGCTTATAGACCTTGGCCAAGATAATTCCTAAGACCACACTAGTTGCTAGTGAAAAAATCAGTGCCAAAGGATTAATCTTAACTTCCGTGGAGGAGTAAATACTGTTAAATAACTGATTGAGCATAGACTACCCCCTTAGGCCTTGACTGTTTGAGTCAGCCTTTCTTTAGTTTGCAGGTAGGCTTTGCCGTATTTTGAGAAGGACTGGTCTTCTAGTCCATATTTATTGAGAATATCAGCCAGCCACTGAGGATACTGACCAGGAACCTTGATTTCCATAATCACCTTGTCGTCTTCCAGCAAGGGCAGTCCATAGCGACCTGAAGCCAAATCTACATCATAATCTCGATAGCGGATGTTGGAATCAACTGTCACACGTACCTTTTTATCTTCCAAGCCTCTCATAGAGTAGCGGTCATAGCTAATCACCATTTTTGGCTTCAAGTCTAGATAGCGCTCCTGTAACTGTTCTACTTCTGCCTTGACTCGGTCATCAGAAATAGTATGGTCTGCCACACCATTCACAATATAGTTGGTCACAGAGAGAGGATTGGAAACTAAACGATATTTGAAGCCTACTTCATCGCGTTTCTTCTTGATTTCCAAGAAAACTTGACTATCATCATTTGGCTGCTCAGCATAAGTGCGCATCCGCATCTTTTCGCGACCACCTTTTCTGGCAATGGAATCCTGAATCATCTGGAACTCATCATTATCAAAATACACATTGGAAATGGTTGAAGTCGCATAATCATCTGCGGTGAGGTAAGGTCTCATGTCAGCTTCAAGACGAGCTAGCATTGCCCGGTCAAGAATATACTTCGTTTCGATTCGTTGGAAGTTTGTTTGGATTTGCTTTTGTTTCATTTGAATTCTCCTTTGATTCTACAAATGTAGTTTGTGCTTTTAAAAGAAATAGAGCTTCCGCTCTGCATCCTACAAGCGTCTGGATAAGCTTTGCTTTCTTCTCCTTTCCAAGCAGTATATTTCAAAAACATTCTACAAATGTAGTTTATAGGTATATTCTACAATTGTCGTTTATAAATGTCAAGAAAAAAGATAAATAATCTTTCAGTTTTTTTAGCATTAGGACACGAAGTGCAAACTTTAAGCAAAATCGACCTAAAATAAAAGATAAACTGATGACTAACTGCTCTTTGAGGATTTCCCAATCCCCCTTTGAGAAGATAATAAAATTCTACCAGTCTAAGCTTTTAAGAAACTTAAACTGGCAGAATCCTTTATTTAATCGTCATCATGGTCATCATCATCGTCCGTATCATCAGTGTCTGTTGTATGAGAGGAACTGTTCTGAGACGGAGTTTGAACTGTTGCTGTACTAGCTCCAGTAGAGCCCGCTGCTCCCGTATTTCCTGCACCTGCAGTAGAGCTGTTATCAGCTGGAGTTGATGCAGCAGACGAGGATGGACTGACTTCTTTTTCAACCGTTACCGTCTTTTCGACAATGGTATGCTGCTTGGATTGGATCAGTTTTCCATCCTTAGCATTGACAATGGTTTCATGGGCTGTTTGCCCATGTGAGAAGCGGATTTTATAGGTGTCTTTCTCACGCGAAATTTGTAAATCTTTAATATCTTTTTCAGAAAGAGATAGCTCTTTTAAGACGGACTCTAGAGCCTGACGCTGACTGAGTCCTTGAGGCTGTTTTTGCCCTGCAACAGGTCTGCTTTGTTGAGCAGCTGGACTCTCTAGAGCAAAGACGGAACTAGTCAAGAGCAAAAGGAGAGGAACGGCCACTACAAAAATAGCAGACAGAAACCTCTTAGGCAGGCGGTTATCCATAATACCGACAATCCGACGCTTGAGATTAAACTTGTCAGAGTAAAAGCAGGTTGTCAGGGCAATTGGGGTCTTCTTACTGCGGTCTATCATAGTCAGAATCGTTTCACCGTAGAAAGTCCGATACTCTGTATCTCTACTGCTCAGAACATCATAGTCACAGTACATTTCTCCTGCTTCCTGGGTTTCACGGCAGGCAAAGCGGACAACCGGATTAAACCAGTGCAGACTCTTGGCAAAAATTCCCAAAAGATTAACTAAAACATCGCGGTGCTTATAGTGAGTCAGCTCATGCTTGAAAATCAGCTGCAGCTCTTCTTCTGTGTAGTCCAACTCTGGCAGCACGATTAAAATATCTCTGAAACCTAGCAGCATAGGACTTTGGGACATAGAATAGTGGAGCAGACGAATCCGGCCCTTAACTCCCATCTCCTGCTGAACAGCCCGCAGCTGAGCCATCGCTTCTTCGTCCTGAAACTCCGTGCCCCAGCGCCTCAGCATCTTTCTGAAGCGAATATAAGAATAAGCATATCTTCCAATACTAAAGACAAAGCCAATCAGCCAGATGGCAAAGAGAATTTCAAACCAAGGTAGGCCCAGAAAAGCCTCCCATAGATTTGTCTGGGCAGCTTTTTCAACTGCTGGAGAAGCGCCCTGAGCTTCACCTGTCTGGGTGGCAGTCACTGCTGTCTGAACTACCGATCCTGTATTCAGCCGAATCAGGCCTGAGCCAAACTGAGGACGGAACGGAAACAGAAAACTCAGCAATATCAAAAACCAAATAAAATACTTCACTCTGACCGAAATCTTGGTCTTAAAGACCGTAAAAAGCAGACTAAGCAAAAGCACCAAAATGGATGTCGACAAACTGGTCAGCAGAAAAGAAAGAAGGAACTGTTTCATGCTTATCCCTCCATCCTACTTTCCTTGGTTGAGCAAACTACGCAGCTCATCCAATTCATTTTCCGAAAAGGAGTTAGAAGAAAAGAGTGTTTTGACAAAACCGCCCATTGAACGGCCGCTGTGACGCTTCAAAAAATCCGAAGCCTCAACTTCCAGATACTCATCTTCTGAGATCAAGGCTGTATACTGCCTTTCACGCCCCTTGCGGACACTTTCTAAAAAGCCCTTTTCAGTCAAGCGAGCCAAAACTGTCAGCAAAGTCTGGGGCTTCCAGTGATTGTCTGGTCCCAGCTTTTCCATGATACGGGCAGAGGTCGTCGGGGTAGGCAGTTGCCAAATTACCTTTAAAATAGTAAATTCCCCGTCTGGCAAACGTTTAATAGATCTTTTCATCGTTCCACGCGCTTTCTAAATTAATGCTATTTCTATTTTTATTCTACACTTGTCTAACAAAAAAGTCAATCATTATATAAAAAAGAGCGAGAAATCAATTTTCCTCACTCTATTTAGAAAAATAAACTAAGTAGGGTCAGCATAGCCAGCCCTCCCTGCTTGAACAGGATTTTGAGGTCACTGGTCACCGCACCGTAAGCTGCCACCAAGATGATATAAACCATAAAAATTCCCAGCCAAAACGAACTAGGTTGTACAAAGGCCGCAATCAAGACCAAAACAGCTATCAGACCGTTGTATACTCCTTGGTTTTTGAAAAGAGTATTGACCGACTGCTGCCCCAACTCCTCTTGTGACATGCTGAAAACCCGAGCTGTCGCTGCAGAAGTCGTCGCGATGGTCTCCAAATACAGGATATAGAAAAATTCCAAGGCAACCAAGCTTGCCAAAATCAATGTAATAATAGACATTTTAACCCCCTAAAATATATAACGAAACTCAGTATAACACAGACTGACTGGAACTGCGAAAATCTTGCTCAAAAATGGACATTCTGTTTAAAAATAAACACTAAAAATACTGAAGAAAAAAAGCGTAGCAGAAATCAGCAATTTCTGACTAGATGTGATACAATCTTTTTTGAAAAATGGAGGTAAATTATGTTAACCTATGATTTAATTGTCATCGGCTTTGGGAAGGCCGGTAAAACATTGGCAGCCAAAATGGCGTCCCAAGGAAAAAAAGTTGCTTTGATAGAGCGAAGCAAGGCTATGTACGGGGGAACCTGTATCAATATTGCCTGCATCCCAACCAAGACCCTGCTTGTCGCAGCTGAAAAAGGCCTGGCTTTCGACCAAGTCATGGCTGAGAAGAATGCTGTAACCAGCCGTCTCAACGGGAAGAACTATGCAGCAATCAGTGGCGCTGGTGTCGACATCATTGATGCGGAAGCTCATTTCCTTTCCAATAAGGTCATCGAAATCACAGCGGGCGATGAGAAAGAGGAACTGACTGCTGAAACTATTGTCATTAATACTGGTGCTGTTTCCAATGTCCTGCCAATTCCAGGACTGACTGAGACCGAGCACGTGTATGACTCAACTGGCATTCAAAATCTGAAGGAACTTCCTAAACGTTTAGGAGTTCTGGGCGGCGGTAACATCGGACTAGAATTCGCTGGACTCTACAACAAATTGGGCAGTCAGGTGACTGTGCTGGATGCTGCTCCTGTCTTTCTCCCTCGAGTTGAGCCTTCTATCGCTGCTCTAGCTAAGCAATACATGGAAGAAGACGGAATCCAACTCTTACAAAATGTACGTACCACACAGGTCAAAAATGATGGTAACGAAGTTGTGGTTGTGACAGAGGATGGAGAGTTTCGTTTTGACGCCCTGCTCTATGCTACTGGCCGCAAGCCGAATGTTGAGCCACTGCAGTTGGAAAATACAGATATCGAGCTGACAGAGCGAGGAGCGATCAAGGTCGATAAGCACTTGGAAACATCTGTACCTGGTGTATTTGCAGTGGGCGATGTCAATGGCGGTCTGCAGTTCACATATATTTCACTGGATGACTTCCGTATCCTTTATAGCTATCTGGCTGGCGACGGCAGCTACACACTGGAAGACCGTAAAAACGTCCCTACCAGCATGTTCATCACACCGCCTTTAGCTCAAATCGGATTGACTGAAAAGGAAGCCCAAGAGCAAGGACTGCCGATTGCAGTTAAGGAGATTCCAGTCGCAGCAATGCCTCGTGCACATGTCAATGCTGACTTACGCGGTGCTTTCAAGGCTGTTGTCAACACTGAAACCAAGGAAATCGTCGGAGCAACTATCTTCTCAGCTGGAGCTCAGGAAATTATCAATATCCTGACTGTAGCCATGGATAATAAGATTCCTTACACCTACTTGAGCAAGCAAATCTTCACCCACCCAACGCTGGCTGAAAACCTCAATGATTTATTTGCTATCTAATTTTAAGCCCCTAATGGGGCTTTTTAAATGTCTTTAAAACATTTGCTTACATTTCAACCCCTTTTTGTGGTACAATAATGCTAGTTTATTTTAAAAAGATTGAGGAAAATTATGTCTGAACTGTATGATATTACGATTGTCGGCGGCGGTCCAGTTGGCCTATTCGCAGCTTTTTACGCCCATCTGCGCCAAGCCAAGGTTAAAATCATTGATTCCCTGCCTCAGCTGGGCGGTCAGCCGGCCATTCTCTATCCAGAGAAGAAGATTCTGGATGTCCCTGGCTTTACCAATCTAAGTGGCGAAGAGCTGACTCAGCGTCTGATTGAACAGCTGGAAACTTTCCAGACTGAGATTTGCCTCAATGAAACGGTGCTTGATATCACTAAATCTGATGATGGCTTCTCTATCACAACCTCTCAAGCCCAGCATCAGACCAAAACCATTATCATCGCCATGGGAGGCGGCGCCTTCAAACCGAGAGCTTTGGAGCTAGACGATGCTGAAAACTACAGCAACCTCCACTATCATGTGTCAAACATCAGCCAGTATGCAGGCAAAAAGGTTGTCATTCTGGGAGGTGGCGACTCGGCTGTTGACTGGGCACTAGCTTTTGAAAAAATTGCAGAAACCAGCCTGGTTCACCGTCGGGACAACTTCCGAGCTTTAGAACATAGTGTGGAAGAACTCAAGGCTTCTAGTGTTGAGATTAAGACACCATTTATACCGAGCCGATTGGTTGGTGAAAATGGCAAGATAACCCACTTGGAAATCAGCCAAGTCAAAGGAGAGGAAAGTCAGCTTCTGCCTCTGGATCACCTCTTTGTCAACTACGGTTTTAAATCCTCTGTCGGCAATCTCAAAGATTGGGGCTTGGAACTTAACCGTCACAAGATTTTAGTCAACAGCAAGCAAGAAACTTCCATGCTAGGTATCTATGCAGCTGGGGACTGCTGCAGCTACGAGGGTAAGATTGACCTGATTGCGACTGGGCTAGGCGAGGCACCTACTGCTGTCAACAATGCCATTAACCATATCTATCCTGAGCAAAAAGTCCAACCCAAACATTCTACAAGCCTATAAAAAAACAGCTGCCGAGCTCAAGCTCAGCAGCTTTTATAATTCATCTGCGATTTTATTGATTTTCCTCAAGCGATGATTGATACCGCTCTTAGTCAGAGGTCGGCTCAGACTATCAGCTAGCTGCTGGATGGAGTAGTCCGGATGTTGGATACGAAGCTGGGCAACCTCCTGCAGGTCTACAGGTAAACTCTCAATGCCGATATTATCGCTGATTTTGGCAATATTGTTGATGATTTTCATACTGGCTGTGACTGTGCGGGCGATGTTCGCTGTCTCTGCATTATTAGCTCGATTGAGGTCGTTGCGCGCTTCCCGCATGAGCTTAAGAGATTCAAACTCAGCCATGGCTTCCATAGCACCGATGACAATAAGAAAATCCATGATATCCTCAGCCCGCTGCAGATAAGTAACAGCCCCCTTCTTGCGCTCAATGGTCTTGGCATCCAGCAGAAAACGCTGCATCAAGGCAGCCAAATCCTCAGCATGATCCAGATAAACGGACAAGATTTCCAGCTGGTACTTGCCTGAGTCAGGCTCCCGCATGCTACCATTTGAGAGGAAGGCTCCCCGTAGGTAGGCTCGGCTGGCTTCGTCATCTGACAAAATGGCCTGGTCAATCCCTGCCTCAATACCAAAAAAGGAGTCAGCCAAGTGCAGGTCCGAAAGGATTTCTTCTACTTTCTGATCCAGAAATACTGTGTATACACGGTTCTTGCGCAGATTGGTCTTCTGATGGTGGCGGATTTCTGACTTGACCTGATAAAGGTCCGACAGCAACTCATAGAGATGGCGAGCAATCTTGGCATTTTCTGTTGTGACAGATAGAGTCAAACCACTGCTGGCCAAGCCCAGACTGCCAGACATCTTTATCATGGCTGACAGCTCATTTTTATCTCTGCTTGCCAGACTCAGCAGTTCTTCTTTTACTTTTACTGTAAAACTCATTTGCGTACCTGTATAATCTGCATCAATTCGTCAACGACCAACTCACCATCATGGAAAGCTCCGCCATTTTCCAAACGCAGAAAATTCGAAGAAATAACGCGCGGAACCTGCTCTTGCAACCCCTGAAAATCATGCTCCACCTGTACCAGATATTCGTCAAACTGGTTGCTGTCCATGTACTCATGAGGGACAGGTTCGATATTGACCAAGACTGTATCTACAAACTTCCTGCCCAAATGACGGTGCAGAACTTGGACGTGGTCGCTGTCTGAAAAATGCTCTGTTTCACCTCGTTGGGTCATGATATTGCAGACATAGGCCACTTCTGCCTTGGTGTCTAGAAGAGCTTGGCCAATTTCCTCGATAACGAGGTTAGGCAAGATAGAGGTAAATAGAGAACCCGGCCCCAGAACCACCATATCGCTTTCTAAGATGCTCTCAACCACCTTTTTACTAGCAGCAGGCTTCTTGTCATCATAGGTGTTGGTCACATAGACCCGCTCAATCATCCCGGTCTTGCTGGTCAGATTGCTCTCACCGATAACTTCTGTTCCATCTTTAAACACAGCATGCAGAGTTAGAGGGGTATCGCTAGAAGGGTAGATTTTACCTGTTGTATGGAAAAACTTGGTTAAAAGCTGCATGGCGTTATAGGTTGAGCCCTGCATTTCAGAAATACCTGCAATAATCAGATTGCCCAAGGGATGTCCCGCTAGAACACCATCTCCTTCCGCAAAGCGATACTGGAAGACCTTCTCATAGAACTTTGGCATGTCGGACATGGCTACTAAGACATTTCGCAAATCACCCGGCGGAGTCAGCTGCTGGATGTTTTTCCGCAGTTCACCAGAACTGCCGCCATCATCTGCTACTGTGACAATGGCTGTAATTTCTACGTCCTTTTTACGCAGGCTGTCTAAAATAACAGAAATCCCTGTTCCACCGCCGATGACTGTAATTCGTGGCTTTCTCATGAGCGGTTCACCGTTTCTTTCCGACGGTTTTTGTCGCGGTGGCTGGCATTAACCGGCCAATTTTTAGCCAAATCATCTGCTAAGCGCTGAGCAAAGGCTACACTGCGGTGCTGACCACCCGTACAGCCCACAGCAATGGTCAGGATAGACTTGCCTTCCTTCTGATAGCCCGGCAAGATTGGCTCAATCAAGCCTAGCAGATGCTGGTAAAATTCTTCTGACTCCGCATGGTTCATGACATAATCAAAGACATCCTTGTCCAAACCTGTCTGATTGCGTAGCTCAGGTTTATAGTAGGGATTGGGCAGAAAACGCACATCAAAGACCAAGTCTGCATCCAAAGGCAGACCATATTTGAAACCAAAACTCATGACCTCAATGCGGAAACTGTGCATCTCGTCCTGATTTGAGAATTGCTCAGAGATGGTCTTTCTGAGCTCCCGTGGTGTCAAATCAGTTGTGTCCACAACATTTTGACTGAGATTTTTCAGAGGGGCCAAGAGCTCACGCTCCAGCTTAATCCCATCTAAAATCCGGCCATCAGCTGCCAGCGGATGGCTACGACGCGTTTCCTTGTAACGAGCCACTAACTCCTTATCCGCCGCATCTAGGAAAAGAATCTTAAAATCAATGTTCTCGTTTTGCTCTAAATCATCCAAAACGTTCTGGATTTGCAAAAAGAAGGAACGGCTCCGCATATCGACAACCAGAGCCAATTTATCATTGTCCGTGGTCCCTTCGACCAACTGCAAGAACTTTGGCACCAGAGTTGGCGGCATATTGTCAATGGTAAAATAACCTAAGTCTTCAAAGGACTGGATGGCTACGGTTTTCCCCGCCCCGCTCATTCCAGTCACAATGACAAGCTGAATTTTCTTCTCAGACATAATAATCCTTTCATCAGATAGAATCCGTCAAAGAGTGGTTTTCCCCTGCTCTTTTTTAGAGAATCTCGGCAATAACCTCAATCTCAATCTTCACATCCTTAGGCAGGCGAGCCACTTCGACTGCTGAACGAGCTGGAAATGCTTCTGTAAAGGCCGTTTTGTAAACTTCATTAAAGGCCACAAAATCATTGATATCACTCAAGAAGCAAGTAGCCTTGACTACATGGTCAAAATCTGTTCCAGCGGCTTCCAAAATGGCTGAAACATTTTTCAGTACCTGCTGGGTCTGCTCTTCAATAGTTGTCCCAATGATTTCTCCAGTTTCAGGAGACAGAGGAATCTGCCCGCTCGCAAACAAAAGATTGCCGACAATTTTTCCTTGAACATAAGGTCCAATCGCTGCTGGTGCTTTATCTGTATGAATCGTTTTTGCCATAATTATCACTTCTCCTACTTATTTTTTTCATTATACCATAAAATAGCAAGCAATGGCCACGACAGATTGATAAGCCTTGACTTTTTCCATTTTTTCATTAATGAGGTCCTTAGAAGCTAAAATGAGGTCCTTAGAAGCTAAAAGGAAATCGACTTACCTATCAGAACCCATTTTTTAAGATTTAAAAACGCTGAGAAATTTTTCCCAGCGTTTATAGTTTCAAAATCAGAAGTCTTATTCCTCTTCTGCTTTCGCTAATGTTTCTCTTTCCAGACGCAGCTTGCGTTTGGGGTTGAGTTTATTAAAGAGCTCTTCTAGTTTTTCTGCATTCCAGACGTCGGCTGCAGAGACAAAATTTCCATTTTCATCGCGGAAGGATATTGGTTTATCACCCATTGCAAGCCTCCTTAGTCAACAAATTCAAACTCAAACTTGCCAATACGAACCAGATCTCCATCCTTGGCTCCGCGATCACGAAGGGCTTCATCAACTCCCATACCGCGAAGTTGGCGGGCAAATTTCATGACTGCTTCATCGCGGTCAAAGTTGGTCATACTAAAGAGTTTCTCAAGCTTGTCACCAGACAGTACCCAAGTCGCGTCATCATCACGAGAAATTTCAAAGGCTGGTGCTTCTTCGTCAAAGCCATAGTAAGCTTCTTCTTCCATTTCAGACTCATCATAAAGCAAGAACTCTGGTGTCTTATCCAGTAACTCTGCAGTCGCATCCAAGAGAGTCGCAAGTCCTTGCTTAGTCAGACTGGAAATCGGGAAGATTTGCGGTAGTTCCGCAAACTCATCATAATTAGCTGCTAACTTCTCTTTGAATATCTTAAGATTTTCAGCGCTATCTGGCATATCCATCTTGTTGGCAACAATAATCTGCGGGCGCTCCATGAGACGAAGATTGTAGGATTCCAACTCTTTATTGATAGCCAGATAGTCCTCATAAGGGTCACGTCCCTCACTAGCTGACATATCGATGACATGCAGGATGACCCGTGTCCGCTCAATATGACGGAGAAACTGGGTTCCCAGTCCCACTCCTTGGCTAGCCCCCTCAATCAAACCCGGCAGATCTGCCACCGCAAAGGACTCTCCAGAATGAGTGCGAACCATGCCTAGATTGGGCACGATTGTCGTGAAATGATAGGCACCAATCTTAGGCTTGGCTGCTGTAATAACACTAAGCAAAGTGGATTTCCCGACAGATGGGAATCCGACCAGACCAACGTCTGCTAGGACCTTGAGCTCCAGCAGAAGCTCTCGCTCTTGACCCGGTTCTCCGTTCTCAGAAATCTCCGGAGCAGGATTTTTAGGCGTTGCAAAGCGGATATTTCCGCGACCGCCTCGGCCACCACGCGCTACGATAAATTCTTGGCCATTTTCTACCAAGTCTGTCAGTACCTTGCCAGTCTCAGCATCACGAACCGTCGTCCCCTGCGGCACACGAACAATCAAGTCCTCAGCCCCTCGGCCATGCATTCCCTTGGTCATGCCCTTTTCACCAGACTGAGCCTTGAAGTGGCGATTGTAGCGAAAATCCATCAGGGTGCGCAGGCCCTCGTCTACAACAAAAACAACATTGCCGCCACGGCCACCATCGCCACCCCAAGGGCCGCCGTTAGGAACATATTTTTCACGGCGAAAGGCCACCATGCCATCGCCACCATTGCCAGCCTTAACTTGAATCTTAGCTGTGTCTAAAAACATACTCATTTTTTCTATTCTCTTTTTCTAGTCTAAAAAAACGCCCTGAAGCGTTTGGATTAAAAGATTGCACTGAGAGCGGAAGCAAAGATAGCTCCAACTGTCACGATGAGCATGATAATCACGACCAGCATCGTCAATTTTTCAAATCCTGTTTTTTTGCGTTGTCCGTTATCTCCAAAAGCCACGATAACACCTCTATCCTTTAAAAATTACTAGGTCTATTCTAACATGATTGCTCCGTTTTTTCAAATGGAAAAGTATGCAAAAAGGCTTTAAGAGAAAACTCTTAAAACCTTTGAATTTTATCTAGTCTTTTTTTGAAGAAAAACATAGCTTCCAAAGCCAACTAAGATTGCCAAACCTGCAACTGACAGCCAAAGTGTAGTTTCTTGACCAGTCTTAGGCAGAACTTTTTTGTTGCCTCCTGCAGCACCCGGATCGTTGGTACCATTGTTTGAATTGTTATTTCCATTCCCTGGATTGTCTGTTCCACCCTTTGGATTGTCGGAACTGTTACCAGGGGTATTGTTACCATTGCCTGGGGTATTATTTGGATTATTGTTTGGATTATTATTTGGGTTGTTGTTTGGATTGTTGTTATTGCCAGGAGTTGGCGGCTGAACTGACTTGCCTGGATCATTACCTCTATAAGTATTTGTAAAGACTGGATCCAAGTCATACTTAACAGAGCCTAAAAGCTCACCATTAACGTCAGTTACAGTAACTGTCAGCTGTGCTTCCTTGTCATCATAGACGTAGTTAGGATCATTTCCTGGGATTTCCTTGATGCTGTAGCGGTAAGTACCAGCAGCACTGTAGTTTAAAGCCTTGAAGTTGATAGAGCCGTCTGCTTCATTGGTAACTGTTTGAAGCAAGTTACCATTTTCATCAAAGAGACCAAAGGTAAACTGACCTTTTTCTAACTCTTTGTTAACAAGCTTCTTCTGAGCCTTAATCATTACGTCTTTTGCTAACAATCCGCTTCCTTTACCAGAACCATCTTCTAAGCGGACTGACTTAGTAATAGTACGCTCTGGGAAGCCTTTAGCTGTCCAAGACAAGGTGTTGTTAACCACATCACCTACTTGAACACCATCTGGTACGCGAGTAGAGTACTCGATGTACATTGGCCAGTTGTAGTTATCACCAAAGTTGATGGTAAAGCCATTAGCATCACCATTAGCATTTTGCGTAAGAACCGCCTTGTTAGTGAAGTTATCCAAAACAGGCAGAGTCAGCAAGTGCGCTTCATTGCGGATACCACCTTCTACAGGAGCATAACGAACTGCGCGCAGTGTACCTGGTACCAGTGTCAGACCATCGCCAAAGTTGTCTGAAATCACCATGTTACGAAGCATGTCCTGTCTTGCATTAAGGATAATGCGCCACTTGACAATCTTTGGATCGCTACTGTCTTGGTAACCATATTTCATTTCATATTCACCAGCAGTTCCTTCTACCTTTTCGTATTGGAAAGAAAAATCTGTCTGGCCAAATTTGAAGGAAACTGGCCCTGAATTTTGCACCTTGTCGTTATTAACCCGTACATTAAAAGTCAGGGACATTTCTTTTTGTTCGGTGTAGTTAGTAAAGTAATTACTAAAGGTTACCGTAACAGTCTGACTTGCTGGATTCGCTTGAGCTTTTCCGACTACTTCTCCCTTGTGATTGACAACATCAGATACTTGGAAGTTTAAGGGAGTAATCAGGGTTAATTCCTGCGGCAGTGAGAAAGTAAGGGTGTCGCCTTCAGCGATAGTTTGAGATGACGGGAATGTGAAACTAGTTGTTACAGACAGAGTTTCATTGGTCATAACTGTTGAGTCACTTGTTAATGGCACACCATCTTTGGTAATGCTTGTTTGCTGGGTATAATCTGTTACCTCAGCAGCCTGTGTCCTAGCAGCCAAACCAAGACCTGTAACAATGGCCGTTAACAAGATTAAAATTTTAAGAATAAGTGTTTTCTTATTTTTCATCTTATACTCCTTTCGTAGCTTATTATACCAAGAGTATTGCAATTTATCAACATTTTTATTCAAAGTGTTTAAAAATTCATACGAATATAAAAAAACCAAGACATTATGTCTCAGTTTCTTTACATTTATTAGTCTATCCCAATTTCATCTCGAACAACATTAGCAATGGTATCTACATAATAATTTACTTCTTCGTCAGTTGGTGCTTCAGCCATGACCCTCAGCAGAGGCTCTGTTCCGCTCGGACGAACCAAAATCCGGCCATTGCCAGCCATTTCGGTTTCCATTCTCTCAATCACCGTCTTGATAGCAGGGACTTCCATCGCCTTATCCTTCATGCTGTTTTCCACACGGATATTGACCAGTTTCTGCGGATAGATGGTTACTTCAGCAGCCAATTCGGATAGTTTTTTACCTGTTTCCTGCATGACCTTGGTCAATTGCACAGCTGAAAGCTGACCGTCACCTGTCGTATTGTAGTCCATGATGATAACATGTCCAGACTGCTCGCCACCTAGATTATAGCCATTCTTGCGCATTTCCTCTACTACATAGCGGTCACCAACTGCTGTCACAGCCTTTTGGATACCTTCGCGATCCAAAGCCTTATGGAAGCCAAGATTGGACATGACGGTCGTAACAATGGTATTCTGCGCCAGCTCGCCTTTTTCAGACAGGTATTTACCGATAATGTACATAATCTTGTCACCATCTACCAGCTCACCATTTTCATCCACAGCAATCAAGCGGTCGCTATCTCCATCAAAGGCCAGACCAATCGCTGCACCAGACTCACGAACAACTTCCTGCAAAGCTTCAGGATGCGTAGACCCGACATTCAGATTGATATTGAGGCCGTCTGGATTTTCTCCGATAATCGTCAACTGTGCGCCTAGATCCGCAAAAATCTGACGGGCGCTGGTAGAAGCCGCACCGTTGGCCGTATCTAAGGCTACATGCATTCCTTCTAGTTCTAAGCCAGTTGAAACCAAGTATTGTTGGTACTTGCGCAGCCCTTCTGGATAGTCCACCAAGTCACCTAAACCTTCGGCGCTTGGACGTGGCAAGGTGTCTTCCGCTGCGTCCAGCAAAGCTTCGATTTCCAACTCACGCTCATCATCCAGTTTATAGCCGTCACCACCAAAGAATTTGATACCATTATCCAAAGCTGGATTGTGGCTGGCAGAAATCATGACTCCGGCGCTGGCTTTCTCTGACTTGACCAGATAAGCCACACCAGGCGTTGCAATGACACCCAATTTATAGACATGAATCCCAACGGACAAAAGTCCTGCAACCAAGGCGCTTTCCAGCATTTCTCCTGAAATTCGAGTATCCCGGCCAACAAAGACCCGAGGAACTTCACTTTCGTGCTGGCTCAGAACATAACCACCAAAGCGGCCAAGTTTAAAGGCCAATTCCGGCGTTAGTTCCACATTTGCTTCTCCGCGAACACCATCAGTTCCAAAGTATTTACCCATTATAAATAGTTTCCTTTCATAAGACCTGGATGTAAAGATTTAGGATGCAACTCAGGCAGGCTAACTTCATCCAAGTTTATTTTCAAAATTTTATTTAGTTTTTATTTGATGAGCTCGTATTTGAGCTACTGTTAGAGGAGGACGAGCCTGAGCTGTCTGCTGTTTTAGTGTTGACACGCATAGTCGTTTCAAATGGTGTCACCACGCTTGGCATGACATTTCCCTGACCATCAACAGCCTGCAGTGGTGCTGTCCCGCTATAGTTACCAGTGATAATGACATTGGTTGGGAGAATGGCTACGACAGACTCAATCTTAGACAGGGTCTCCTCGTCACTGGTTACTGTAGCTTCCTTATTTTCCAAGGTCACACCGCTAATAGACACATTTTCAGCCACCTGGCTGTCTGTGATGAGGTAGCGGACCTCAACTTTCTTGCTGGCTTTTTTACCAATCTTAACAGAAATCTTCTGGGGAGTGACTGTAGCAGTCAGACCACTTGGCAGGTTTTCCACTTTCAGAGGGATTTCGACTGTGCCTTCTGTAGCCTTGGAAAGATCAGCTACGACTCGAAACTTTCGAGTACTTTCCTGCATTTCACTGGCTAGATTGACACGGTTGGAGCCTGTCAAGGCAACGGAAACCTCAGAAGTAAAGCCGCTGATAAAGTAATTTTCGCTGTCATATTTGATATCAATTGGCACATTGGAAACCGTATTGGTATAAGTTTCAGATGTGACCTGCCGAACTCCAGTATTATTTTGATAACTGCTAGAGGTTGCATAGACAAAAAGCACTAGGGCAAAGAAAAACGAAGAGATGATATAAAGAATTTTTTTACGTTTTTTCATTTCTTCCATCCTCCCATGAAGCGTTTTTTCAAACCTGCTGGCTTGTCCTGCTCTGATAAGAAGACCTTTCTCAGCTCAATCTCAAACTCATCCAAAGTCAAATTATGCTTGAAAATTCCATTGTGCGTAGTGGAAATCCCACCGGTTTCTTCGGAAACGACAAAAGTAAAAGCATCGGATACTTCAGACAGGCCAATAGCTGCGCGGTGCCGGGTTCCAAACTCCTTAGAGATACCGCTGCTTTCTGTCAGAGGCAGGTAGGCACAGGAAGCCGCAATTTTATTGTTTTTTATAATGACAGCTCCATCGTGCAATGGTGTATTGGGGATGAAAATGTTGATTAGCAGCTCTCCGGACACATCTGCATCCAAGGGAATCCCTGTCGCAATGTACTCCTGCAAGGTGCGGGTCCCTTGAATGGCCACCAAAGCCCCGATTTTCCGCGGACTCATATAGGCAACAGACTTGACAAAGGCCTGAACCATTTTTTCTTCGTTACTGATGGGCGTTGTAGAAAAAATATCTGTTGCCCGGCCCAGCTTTTCCAATCCTGCTCGAATCTCAGGCGAGAAAATCACCACGGTCGCAATGACCCCGTAGGTGATGACCTGATTGATCAACCAAGAAATGGTGGTCAAGCCGATGATATTGGCAAAAAACTGTGCCAAGATAAAGAAGAGCACCCCACGGACCAAAATCATAATCTTGGTACCGGCAATGGCCTTGATTAGATAATATAGAATCCATGCGACGATAGCGACGTCAATAATATTAATTACAATCCTCCAAGGGTCAGAAAACAAACTGGCCCAATATTGGAGATTGGTTAGTTGTTGAAAATTCATACTTAGACTTCCTACTCCTCTACAAGCAAAGTCAAACAGCTGTAGCAACAAATCGAGCTTATTAAATCTAGTCACAGCCTGATTTTATCTTGTAATTAGAGTTTACTCAATTAACTTCTCTCTTTTTATTTTACAGTGGGTCTTAATGCTTAAAGACTTACCACCCCATTATATCACGTTTGTCAATATTTTTCTGTAACCTTCTTTACTTTTTTATGATAAAATATTTCTTATGAAGATAAAAACAGCATTGGGCCTCTTGGCAGGAAAGTCCTCCCACTTTGTTCTCAGCAAAATGGGACGCGGCTCGACTCTGCCAGGGAAAGTTGCCCTGACATTTGATAAAAATATTTTACAAAACCTAGCAAAGAACTATGAGGTTGTGGTTGTTACCGGAACCAATGGTAAAACTCTGACTACAGCTCTGACAGTGGGTATTCTCAAGGAAGCCTTCGGAGAAGTGGTGACCAATCCTAGCGGTGCCAATATGATTACCGGGATTACCACAACCTTCCTGACTGCTAAAAAAGGCAAATCTGGCAAACATATCGCTGTGCTGGAAATAGATGAAGCCAGCCTATCTCGGATTTGTGATTATATCAAGCCCAGCCTCTTCGTCTTTACCAATATTTTCCGCGACCAGATGGACCGCTATGGTGAGATCTACACGACCTACCAGATGATTCTGGATGCTGCAGCTAAAGTGCCTGAAGCGACTGTGCTGATGAATGGCGACAGCCCCCTCTTTAACTCGGTAACCCTGAAGAATCCTGTCCGCTACTATGGATTTGATACCGAAAAAGGCCAGGCTCAGCTAGCTCATTACAATACAGAGGGCATCCTCTGTCCCAAGTGCGAGCATATCCTCAAGTACGAGCTCAATACCTATGCCAATCTGGGAGCTTATATCTGTGAGGACTGCGGCTTCAAGAGTCCTAAGCTTGACTACAGCCTAACCGCTCTCAAAACGCTTGAGCATAACCGCTCGGCCTTTACCATTGATGGTCAAGACTATCAGATCAATATTGGCGGTCTCTACAATATCTATAACGCTCTAGCAGCAGTATCAGTAGCTCAATTCTTTGGTGTCGAGCCGGCTACTATCAAGGCTGGCTTTGACAAGAGCCGAGCTGTCTTTGGCCGTCAGGAAACTTTTAAAATCGGCGATAAGGAATGTACCTTGGTCTTGATTAAAAATCCAGTCGGTGCGACCCAAGCTTTAGATATGATTGGACTTGCGCCCTTTGACTTTAGCTTGTCCGTCCTCCTTAATGCCAACTATGCGGACGGCATTGATACCAGCTGGATCTGGGATGCTGATTTTGAGAGGATTTTAGAGATGGAGATTCCTCATGTCATCGCAGGCGGTGTCCGCCACTCTGAGATAGCACGTCGACTGCGGGTAACGGGCTATCCAGCAGATCAGATTACTGAAGTCAAAGATTTGGAAGCAGTTTTTAAGACCATTGAGCAGCAAGAAACCAAGCATGCCTATATCTTAGCAACTTATACTGCTATGCTGGAATTCCGCGAGTTGCTAGCAGAACGACAAGTGGTCAGAAAGGAGATGAACTAATGGTATACAGATCCCTCACTTCTCCTGAAAATCAGGACTATTGCTATGGTATAAAGATTGCTCATCTCTATGGCAATCTCATGAATACCTACGGCGACAACGGCAATGTCCTCATGCTCAAGTATGTGGCTGAAAAGCTAGGCGCTAGGGTTGAAGTCGATATCGTCTCTCTAGAAGATGACTTTGACAAGGACAGCTACGACATCGTCTTCTTTGGCGGAGGTCAAGACTATGAGCAAACGATTGTGGCCCGCGACCTGCCAGCTAAAAAAGAAGCTTTGGAAAGTTTTATCAATGAAAATGGCGTAGTGCTAGCTATTTGCGGAGGTTTCCAACTTTTAGGCCAATACTATATCGAAGCTTCTGGCCGACGAATCGAAGGTCTGGGCATCATGGGCCACTATACCCTCAACCAGACCAATAATCGCTATATTGGTGATATTAAGATTCATAATGAAGAATTCAATGAGACCTACTACGGCTTTGAAAATCACCAAGGACGCACCTTCCTCTCTGACGACGAGAAACCTCTGGGCAAAGTCGTCTATGGAAATGGCAACAACCAAGAAGATGGGTACGAAGGCGTTCATTATAAAAATGTCTTTGGCTCCTACTTTCACGGCCCTATCTTGTCCCGCAATGCGAACTTGGCCTACCGTCTGGTGACCACAGCTCTGAAAAATAAGTATGGCTCAGATATTGAACTGGCCGCTTATGAAGATATCCTAGCCCAAGAAATCCCAGAAGAATACGGAGATATCAAAAGCAAGGCTGAGTTTGAATAGATAAATAGGAGAATCACTATGAAAGAAAAATTGCATTATATCCTGCTTTTAATTACCGTTCTATTGGTGGCTGGTATTTCCTTGGCCAATATGCAGAGTGTCAATGTTAGCTTTATCCTATTTAGCTTCAAACTTCCCTTAATCATATTGATTTTGGTCTCAGTGCTCTTAGGCTCTGTCACGACCTTTCTCATCAGCATGCTAAAAAACTTCTCGCTGAAAAAAGAGCTAAAGAAAACCAAAGAAGCGCTTAAAAATTCCCATACAGAAAACTAGGTTGGAAATCACTCCAGCCTAGTTTGTTTGTATTCTCATTTGATAAAGGTAGGAAATCAAAGCCAATCCCATCACTCCAAAACCAATCAGAAGAAAGGAAAGGGTGTGGACACTCGGCAGAAGAGTCATCAGAAAAGTCGCAGGAGGCATGAAAAGAATTGCCAGCGTGTAGATCGTTGAGAAAACGCGACCTAGATACTGCTTGTCCACCTTGGTCTGAACCTGGCTGAAGAAATGAATGTTGAAAACAGTCATAAAGAGCTCGCAGATTAGATTACCAGAATAGGAGAAATAGGGATGAACCGGTAGCAAGGCAGAGACGCCCATGACTGCGACTCCAACACCGGTCAATAGCAGAGCTAGGAGTAGATTTCCCATACTGGCCTTAACCTTGCTGGCTAGAATGGCTCCAACGATTGAGCCTACAGCTCCCAAACTCAAAATAGTCGCATAAGAGCCGGTCTTATCGTAGAGCTGATTGGTAAAAGGCAATAGATAATTAAAGGCCGCAAAGAAAAAGTTGACTGCGGAAGCTACTAAAAGCAGAAAGAAGATTTCTTTTTGCTGACGGATATAAACTAAACCTTCCTTGATATCTCCCAGGATATTTCCAAAATTGATGGGAGACTTCTGCTTGCTTGGCTCATGATTAGGCAGAAAGTAAACCAAGGCAAAAGCCAGAAAGAAGCTAAGAGCATCCAGCTGAAGGGTCACACGCAGATTTGCATACTGCATTACGATAAAAGACAAAACTGGAGCTGAGACACTGATAACCTGCAAGGTCAATTCCAGATGAGAATTGTAGATTACAATGTCTTCCTTGTCTACAATTTCGGTAATATAAGACTTATTAGCTGGCCGAGAAAAGGCAAAGGCTATAGCCTGAACCACATTAGCAAAAATCAGCGCTCCAATCATGAGCTGGTCATTTGAAATAAAAGAAATCAGCAGACAAAGACCAGCACAAATCAAATCTGTTACCATCAAAACCTTACGCCTGGAAAAGCGGTCCGTAATGGCTCCCCCCAAAGGATTGAATAAGATAGAAGTGACTAGCTCTGATATCTGGTAAATGCCCAAGACCGTCTGTCCCAGAGCTCCCAAAGAAGCAAGCCAGATGCTATTTCCATAGTCATAAAGCATATTCCCAATTTTATTAATAGCAGCCCGTGTAATCAGCTGTGCTGCCTGTCGATTCATAAAAATACCTCCTTCCATTTCTGAAACTATTGTATCAGGAATGGAGGGAGGTTCTTTATTTTTCCCATATTTGGGAAATTATGCTTTCACAAACTTATCGAAATGTTCTTGATAATAAGCGACTTGCTCAGTTAAATTCAGCACTTTAAAGATATGCATGGCTTCCTGCATTTGCGTGATTCCCTGCTTCTTCTCTCCCTTCTGATAAGCCGCAAAACCCTTGAGATAGAGGAACACATTGCGTTCATAGAGTTTGATGCCTTTGCCAATGATTTTCTCTACGTAAGCCTCAAAATAACTAGCCTTATCAAAAGAACGACTTTCCAAACAATGCTGGTAACAATTGAGAGCTAGAATCAAGACCAATTTCTTATGGCGACCGATTTCTTTGTAGTAGTCCTCCCGCTCCATAACTTCCTTGCCCAGACGGTAGACATAGTCCACATCATAGAAGCTATAGAGGTTTCCAAAGAGGATCAGCTCGTACATGGTCCAATCTTCCACTTGGAAAAGATAATCAGCCACCTTATCTAAATCCTCTTGCCTCATGCGAAACTGACTGTCTCGCTGACAAATCAAGCCCTGCATCAAAATCCAATTCAGCTCATAGTAAAGAGGCGCACTGCTGGCCTTGGCCTTTTCCAACTGCTCCGCTTGCAAGTCCTGAAATCCCTTGATGTCATTTGAGTAGTAAAGAGGGATAATCTTACCCATCATAGCCACGTGCTCATGCTGCTGGAAATTCCGTGCCTTGTCCATAAAATTTTCAAGGGTCACATGAATATTGTCCAAGAGATCTAAAAATTTCGAGAGGGTCATGTCCGACTCACCCAGCTCAAAACGAGACAGCTGAGAAGTCGAGCAAACCTGACCCGCCGCTTCCTTCAATGAATAATGTCCATTTAAACGAAAATCACGAAAAACTTTGCCTAAATCTTCCATTTGTTTACCACTTCAATTCCTTTAATTGCTGTTTCGCTTCCCTAGTCGCTCTTTCAAAACTACCTTCACTGCCCCTTGTTCGGATTTTATTTTCATACGAGGCTCTTTTCGTCAAAATCTTATCGGCTGAAAATCGGAAAAGGCAGATTCTGCTAAGAATCCTGTCTACTTATCTCTATTACCCATACCAATCCTTCTTTTCATCTGTTTTTTAATAAATCCTTGTGTTTTTTTAAATATTTTTTTCCATACCACTCTTCTAAAGTTTTCCCTTCCCACTCACGGTATTCTTCGGGATATTTCCATTTGTAGAAAGCTTGTAAATAACTAGGAAATTCGATATAGATTAGCATAGCAATCACAGCAATATTTAGGATAATCCATGTTATCAAAAGACCTAAGCCTTCCAACGAAGTTGAAAATTTCATGGAAAAACTCTTTATTATAAAGTTTATAATTACTCCAATTCCCAAAAAACTCATTCCATAAATCGCAATCTTATTGGCAATTTTGTTGCGAAGAGAAGAGCCACTTCCATTACCATACATCAGTTTTTTAAGACTTTCAATTTCAAGGCTAAACATAAAATAGGCTAATATAGTAATAAAAACAAAAATAGCAGCAACCATCCAAATAGATAAAGTTGGTAACGACATATCAATCGCTAACAGATTAAATTCAAGACTAAGCCAAATTAAAAATGTGATAACATGAAAATGATAACGATAGGGTAATAAATAATTTCTTGTAATGAACTTTCCAACTAAAACAATGAGTAACCATATAAACAGGAATAAAACATATACTTCAGCTGACAATAAGGGAGTTTTAGATATAGAAACAGCTAAATCTTTTGGGTTGGAATCATGTAGATAAATAGAAATTACTAAAAGCATAAAATTTAAGCTTATCGGAAATATCAATGCCAGAATAACACTCTGAATTTTTAATCCCATAGAAGGATGCCCTTTTCTATAATACTTTTCTAATTTGCTATAGACATCTTTTTTCTGATACTGTACAAACCCATCATCTTCCAGATTCAAACTCTCTTCAAAACTAGCATTAAAAATAGATTTTTTATCCATAAGTTTGATTACCAATATTCTTTTGTAGTAGTTCAGGGTGCTTTTTCAAGTACCTCTTCCCATACCATTCCTCTACGGACTTGACTTCCCATTCTCGGTATTCTTCTGGATATTTCCACTTGTAATAGGCTTGGAGAAAATATGGTAAACCTATAAAAACAATTATTGCAATCACCATAATATTAGCAAAGACCCATAGAAGTAAAAAACCAAATGCTTTCATGGAATTTGAAATATCTACAGTAAAGCTTCCGAAAATATATTTTATAACAATACCAATCCCTAAAATCCCCATGCCGTAAATAGAAATCATTTTAGCAATCTTATCACGAAAAGTCACTTGTCTATCCTCATCATACATAAGTTTTCTTAATCCTGTTAACTCCATACTAAACATCATGTAAGTGAAGATCATTATTACTCCATATATAGCAATAAATTCCCAAAATGCCAAATTTGCTAATAGAATGTCAATAACTATCAGATCTATTTCTAATAA
The DNA here is from genome assembly GCF_050220005.1 of Streptococcus sanguinis. Lineage (GTDB taxonomy): Bacteria > Bacillota > Bacilli > Lactobacillales > Streptococcaceae > Streptococcus > Streptococcus sanguinis_Z. Next base: position 780,730 of record NZ_CP071413.1, on the reverse strand, counting down.
AAACCAAAGCATAAATGTAAAAGCATGAAGCTGATAGCGATATGGTAAAAGATAAGTTCGTTTAGTAAATTTTCCAAGAATGACTAAGAACAGCCAAATAAGAAGTAAAATCAAAAAAACATTTACAGTTAATGACTCGTGCTTAGATATCGGAAGAGTCAGGGTCTTACTCTCATGAAATTCCATAGATACAACAAGCAACATAAAGTTAAATCCAACAGGAAAAATTAAACCTAAAATAAAACTTCTAATTCGAAACCAAAGAGATGCTCTCCCTTTTTTAAAATAGTTAGACGTTTTATCATGCTGCTCTTGCTGCAACTTTCGAAACCCATCATCTTCCAGATTTAAACTCTCTTCAAAACTAGCATTAAAAATAGATCTTTTCTTCATTTTTTTCACCCAAATCCTAGTGCCTTACCTATTCATAGTCAGGATGTGTCCTTATATAGATTGCTGCATATAAAGCATCTATCATAACAGCTGGGAAAGTTAAGTTCATCAAAATTCCAATGAAAACACCAAAAACATTCTCACTGTAACCAGTAAGAATTGCTAGTACTAGCATGGCAGCTAAAAAAGCAACTCCAAAGTTGAACAGCCGTTCTTGCTTTCTACCTTTTTCTTTGCCGCCATATGTCTCCCACCGGTTGAAAGCCCAGATTTTCCCCTGATTTTTAGGAAGGTAATACCAAGAGTAGAGAGTGCATGAAAATAGAAAAATACAAAAGGCTACAAGATTATAAACAAGTGCCAAGCCTGAATATATCCCACCATTGCCAACTAGCATGACCAAGCCTATAAAATTGACGTCAACAAACAAAACTAAAACAATTATGGAAACAAATAGATAGATGAAACTTTTAAATTTTAGAATAAAATTATTAAAGAAAGAGATTGGGATTGCAACACCACTAATGGACATACAAATTATGAACAGGATCTTATAGACGCCAACATGGTCTATAAAGGTCGTCCCAAAAAATGCCATAAAAGAGATTGCCAGTGTAATCCAAGGTAGAATCTTAATATAGCCTAAACTAACCCCATTAGTAATTAAAGGTCCATGATATCGTTCTTTATACATGCTTATCCTCTGATTGAAATTGCTTAATACTTTTCTCGTGCTGAGCTAAGAGAACCGCTAAGACATTCGAAAAATTTGTCAATAGCGGTACTTGGTGATTGGTGATTTTTGCATTAATTGCTTCCTTCACCTCTCCTTTGAGGCTTTCTAAATGTATCAAATTTATAAAAGAGGTCTTAGCTGTCTCAAGCTAAGCATTGATGGAGGTTTTTGAATTAAACAAGGCTGTCTTTTGTTCATAAACCTCTTTCAATCTACCTTCCCTGTGCGGTATAGAAAAACAAAGCCATCTGCTCTTAATTATACCATGAATCTGGAAGCCGATAAATAAAAAATCGCTTTGACTCAAGCGATTCTTCTCATACCATATTAAATAGAACCTTTTAGAACATCTGTTGACTTCTTCCAAGTTTCGTAATGCTCTTCAAAAAGCCTCTTCGTCTTCATTTCTATATCCTTTAACATTTTCTCTATTGAAAAAGAACAAATTATCTGGTGTTTGCCTCCCATTCGGAATAACTACTGAACCGCAGTCAAAATAGACACTCTTAGTCCCTCCTTGGCCATCTTCCACTTCGATTACACTAGCCTGTGAAACAATTATCACTTCTGTATCATCGCCATTTTTAAGGGTTACTACCGAACCCAAATGTAAAATTTTATTTGTTTTCTCCTTCTTCCCTAAAACGCACTCTCCCTTGGCTATACAGCTTCATAATCTTTACAAAACGAACGGGGTTGTTTTGGTTGTACAACAAAAAAAGCATGAAGAACATTAAACCTGCTCCCCAAAAATCATAGCCTCGTTCGATCGGTTGCCCGAATTTTTGAGTACAGTCGTAAAAAACGTACAAAAAATAGATAGCAAAGGCAAGTATAATGTAACGAGTTATTCGATAGATTGTAGCAGATGCCTCAGCTGGATCAAAATGTTCATCCCTCACCATCAAATTATGGGAAGCTGCATAATAAAATACCTTCTCTGTTGTCGGCTGAGCCTTGCGCACATTTTTATAAAGTCCTCGCTCAAGAATTGCGGTAAACAATAGAAACTCAGCCAGCCACAATAGTAACACATAGCTCAAACTAGTCCAGTTATAGACACCAATATCCAAGGCTGAAAGGAAGCCATAGAGACCAGGTCCACCAGCCATTAGAAAAATAACCATTTCAGGAATGTAAGCATTGGTCTTATAAGCACCTTCCGTATTGAGCAGGAAACTTTTGGGAGCTGCTAAAGCCTCTCCAGTCTGCTGGTCATAATAGACCGCCTGACCATCACACTCGCCAATAAATACTCGACGACGTCTAAGAAAAAACATTCTAACCTCCTTCTAATTACTTATTGAAGTTCTTTTACAGAACTTTATAATCTCTACTGCTTCACTCACTTTTATTTAATTTCAAATCAGCTAAGCCCCAGCTTTATAATCATGTAGCTCTTTTGTCAAAATAGCTACATCCGGTCCGACGCTCACTTCTAAATATACATCAGAGTTTTCATCGTCTCTACATACTACTTTTAATTTTCCAGACTCAAATTTTTCTGTTATGTCCAAAATACCAGAAATATTATTCTGATTATATATAACAAAAGCAACTCCCAACAAAAGACCTGCAAAAATAATCTTAAAAATCTCTCCTCCAATCGGTTCTCCTAAAAAATCTTTGAAGTGAAAAATAAAATCATAGACATAGTAGAAACCTACTGAAGGAATAGTGAACAACAAAGCGTTAAATAAATAAGTATTATTGCGCTTCTCTTTTTCGCTCAAGTTCTTTTCTTTTAAATCCTCTGAATCACAAATAGTAAAAAGGCTGACCGTTTGAGTAGTCACTTGCGCTCTATTGATATTTCGATACAAGGCTCGTTCTACAAGCATAGTAATAAAAGCAAACTCTGCTATCCAGATAAGAATAACACTCCAAAAAGTTGTCATGCTATAAGTTCCTTGTAAAAATAGACTAAAGAAGGAAGAAATGCCACCTCCGCCAGCTATAAAGAGAACAACTAATAAAGGAATATGTCGATTCATCCTGCTTGATTTCTCTGTATCTAATAGTTTACTCTTTGGTGCCTCTAAAACTTCGTGGGTCTTACGATCATAATAAATGGCTTTGTCATAATATTGATTCAAATACATACGACGTCTTCTAAAAAACATATCTCTCCCCTTTTCTAATTCTTATTCTAGTTCTGTCAGCAAACCTCTGTTCCCAAAACTGAATTAGCTAATTTTGTCATTCAACATCTGTACTGTAAAAAAATTCTTATTTTATATTCCCAAACTTATTTTGTACTTGCAATATAAGCCAATTTCTCAATTCTCTCATGAATCGTTTCTACATTCAAATTTTCTCGAAGGTATTCACAGAGCATTCCATTTTCATAAAACATTTGCTCTGAAAGCTGACCTTTAGGTTCATCGGGGCACTGAATCATAACAATGCTGAAAACACCACCGGGACCAGAATTCTCAATTGCATTCCCCTCAAAATGATAGGTGAAAGCCCGAAAATGAGAACCATTGTAGTTACCTGAAATTACATAGGCAACTTTTACTAGATTTCCACGACCAAATGGATAATGACTAAAATTAGCGTATTTTGCTACATAAGGATTTTGAAAAAGTTTCAGTGTCAGGTCATTACTTGTTTTTTGCTTAGAGTAATCTCTGTAATAATCGTTACCTTGTGCTTTGTCAAATTGATAGCCGTGCTCGGAAGCGAAGGCTTGGTATACTTTATTCTTTTTGGCGGAATGACTAATCGCCCAATAAACTATCCAACCTACGAAAGCAAAAATTGCTAGCATTAAGACAATAAAAATTATTACAAAATCCATCATTTTCTCCTATTTTTCTTAAATAAAACGATTCAGTCATCAAAATCTTTAGTAATACGATAACTGAACCACATTGAATATCAATTTAATTTTTCCTGTAAGCTCTAAGAAGCTCATTTCTAACGGAAACTGCATACTCCTACACCTTCTCCGCCAATTCTTCCCATTCTAGCATGGCTTCTTCTTGGGCGGCGGTCAGCTGGTCGATTTGCTGCTGGCTCTCCATGAGTTCACTGGCGTCATTGGTTGCCTCCATGGCTTCCTGAAGCAGACTGATCTGGATGTCCAAGTCCTCGATTTGTGCTTCCAATTGCTCTAGGCGGCGGGCCAGCCGGCGCTGTTCTTTCTGGTTTTCCTTTTGAAGCTGATAGTCATTGGCAGGTGCTGGCTTGTCAGGACTGGCCTGCTCCGTCTCCTCACGCAAGGCTTCCTGCTCTGCCTTTTTCTCCAGATAGTAGTCATAATCCCCTAGATAAAGAGTGGAGCCTGTCTCAGAGAGCTCGATGATCTGGGTGGCTACGCGATTGATAAAGTAGCGGTCATGGCTGACAAAGAGCAGGGTTCCGTCAAAGTCAATCAGAGCATTTTCCAGCACTTCCTTGCTGTCAATATCCAGGTGGTTGGTCGGCTCGTCGAGGATGAGGAAGTTCTTGTTTTCCATAGACAGCTTGGCTAGGAGCAGACGCGCCCGCTCTCCACCTGATAGCATGCCGACAGACTTCTTGACATCGTCTCCCGAGAAGAGGAAAGCGCCTAAGCGATTGCGAATCTCGACCTCTGGCGTCAGCTTGAAGTCATTCCATAGCTCATCAAGTACCGTATTGCTGGCAGTCAGTTTACTCTGGGTCTGGTCATAGTAGCCCACTTCCACATTAGCCCCCAGCTGCTCCTTGCCCCTGATGAAGGGCACTTGACCGATTAGTGATTTAATCAAGGTCGTCTTTCCAATCCCATTTGGCCCGACAATAGCTACCGCATTAAACTTGCGAATATCAAGGTTAATTGGCTCCGACAGAACTTCCTCGCCATAGCCAATAGCTGCATCTTCCAAGGTCAGAACAACATTGCCTGAAACCTTATCGGATTTGAAGGTCATGTTAGCCGAGCGACTGCCGGTCTCCGGCCTGTCCAAACGCTCCATCTTTTCCAGCTGCTTACGACGGGACTGAGCCCGCTTGGTTGTGGAAGCCCGAACCAGATTGCGATTGACAAAGTCCTCCAGCGCAGCGATTTCTTTCTGTTGCTTTTCGTAGTTCTTGGCTTCAGTGGCCAGCTTCTGCTCCTTTTGGACCACAAAGCTAGAGTAATTGCCCACATAGCGATCCAAGGAATGCTTGGTCAAATCCAGCGTGATGGTCGCAACCTTGTCTAAGAAATAACGGTCGTGGCTGACGATGATCAGGGCACCGCTGTAGTTGACTAAGTAAGTCTCCAGCCAGGCAATGGTCTCGATATCCAAGTGGTTGGTCGGCTCGTCCAGAACCAGCAGTTCTGGCTTTTCCAAAAGCATCTTAGCCAGAGCCAGACGGGTATTCTGCCCGCCCGACAACTCAGAAATCTTCATCTGCCACATGGACTGGTCAAACTTGAAGCCATTCAAAATAGCTCGAATATCAGCCTCGTAGGTAAAACCACCTTTCTGGCGAAAGTCCTCTGACAGCTGATCGTACTGGGTCATGAGAGCAGTCAGATCTTCCCCTGACAATTCTCCCATTTGCAGCTCCATCTGCCGCAAGCGCTTCTCTTGCTGACGCAGACTATCAAAGACCAGCAGCATCTCATCGTAGATGGTATTCTCCGACTCAAAGCGGCTGTCCTGAGCCAGATAGGACAGAGACAGGTCTCGTTTTTTATTAATCTGACCAGAAGTAGGCTCTTCCTCGCCCACCAAAATCTTGAGCAGGGTTGACTTCCCAGCTCCATTTTTACCGACTAGGGCAATTCGATCACCCTCATCCACCTGCAGGTTAATATTGTCAAAAAGAAGCTCCCCTGCAAAAGAGCGCTCAATCTTGCTTGCTTGTAAAATAATCATAAGACCATTATAGCAGATTTCCAGAAGCACAGCTATCAGAATTCAAGAGAAAGCGAACTCAGCTCCCCCAAAAGAAAAAAGACAGTCATACCAGACCGCCTTACATAAAACTATTGAGAATAGATTGATTCTGCAAAATCAGATAAATTCCCAGCAGAATCAGAACCGCAAAGACAACAAATTTAATCATTCCCTTGATCAGACGAATAACCAGAAGGATAATCATGGACCCGACTAGCCACATAAAGGCCGAATTGTGAAAAAATCCCTTAACCGCCTCAATATTCTGACCGAAGAAGAGCTGAATGGGTGCCGGAACATGATTTTCCCAAGCCGCTGTCACCCCTAGCTGGTTGGCAATCTCATTGCCGCTTTTCCATAGCCAAACAAAGATTCCTGAGTTAAAAACAAAGAGAAAAACTTGCTCTGGAAAGTGTCGAATCAAGTAAAAAATAGATTTTAACATAGGCTTACGATTGATACAAGTCTTTTACAGCCTGGATATCTGTCGGCTGGATACTGTAAAATGAGCCTGCTGACTGCATCACTGATTCCTCCTCATTATGGTCTAATCCGATAGCATGGCCCAATTCGTGCGCTGCTGTATTGACAATCCGCTCATGAGAATAGGCATAGCGACTGTCCAGCAGGTAGTAACTATTAAGGCGAACCGTGACATGGGTAAACCGCTTGGTTAGGAGATTGGTCTGCGACTCAGCTTCACCAGCTGCACTGATGTTGCCATCGTTCATCTCCGTCGCGACAATGTCCGCCTTGTCTTTGTCATTGATGATTTGAAAGGTGAAGGCACCTGTTTGATTCCAAGAATCAATAGCCTCCTTATAGGCTGAACGGAAGGTTTCATTGTTTGTATCGATGTAAATCGTGGCGCTTGGCTGATCCCAACGAGCCCCTGTTGTTGCATGCTCATCTGTCAGCTGATCCGTCTGCGTCTCCTCACTGCTGTGAAGCCCCGTGGAAATGCCTTGGTGATTTAAAAATTGATCCACTCTGCCAACAGCTGTCTGAACAGCCTGCGTCAGTCCCTCTGTACCCGGTTTTGTCGAAGTGGTAAAATAGAAAATTCCGACAATAACCATAAAGCTCAGGACAAAGGACCAAGCAAGGCCCCATACCACACGCCCAATCAGACGCATGAGGAACCGGATGCTTTTAAAAATAAGTCTCATCGCAACCTCCTTTACTAGATTGTAAGAGAACGTTGATTTTACCACCGCTTTCTTAAAGAAGACTGAAAAATTAGCCTTCTTTCTATCTATTATTATAAAAGAAAATGACTACAAATCTGCAACCATTTCTTTTCATACTATTGAATACTCTTTGCAAATCTATTTTTGAGTATAAAATTAAGAACCACTATCCAGACTGACCCTGCCACTATTATAGTCCAGGCGAATCCCTTTTTGCACATTCGGGATAAAGACATTAAATTCCAAACTACCATCGCTGGACTTGGCCTCTAAATGTGACCCAACCGGTACTAAATCAGTCTCCGTGGCATAAATCAAGGTTACCCGGTAGCGCACTCGCTTGTTCTTATCAAGAGCCTTACGGATCTTTGTCTCATAGTAATTCTGCCCTGTCGAATCCGCTTCATTGGCTTGGTTGGACCAGGCCGTCTGCACAGCGATATTGGCAGGATTGCTGGTGGAAGCATCAAAGCCCTTCAAACCACCAATCAGTGAATAAGCCAAGAGATGTCCGCGGTCCACAGCATGATTGTACTCACCAGGGAGGTTCTTAAGTTGATGCCAGCCTGCCGGTACCCATGAAGTGTTAGCATTTCCAGTTTCTTCCCGCTTTTTGTACTGACGGGTAGACTTAGATAAAAAGGCATTCGCCACTGTCGGAAGGGTTTGCCCTTGAACAAGCTTGGTCTTATTGTCAGCGTAGGGCTTACTAGAAATCCCCGCATCCAAGTCTGTCTTATTTCCATTCACGATAAAGGCGCCAGCTCCATTCCATTCAATGCTGCCTTTAAGCTGAGCTCGGACAGCATCCGTCAGAACGCTCTCAGCTAGTTCCTGGCTAGGGGTGCCCTGATCTTGGACTTGCCCAACTCTGATTTCTGAATTTGGACTCTGAAGTGGCTGCTGACCATCCTGTCCCCAGAAATAGCCAGCCAGAGCCAAAATCAAGGCCAGAGTCAGCCCAGCCCAGCCTTGTAGGCTCTTAGAATTCCTTTTCTGACTAGTCTTTCTTTTCATCTTCTTTCTTTCAACTTAGCAAACTGGATTCACATTTCAGCCAGTCTTTTCGACTAGGAGCTAGTTTCCTGTAAACTTCCCGATTAATTCTTGCCAGGTTTCTGGTGAAAAAACTGAGCCCTTACCGTTTCCGATAATGTTATAACCAATCATCAGAGACACGAAAAAGAGAATCACGGCTACCAAGAGAACCAGTAAAACAAGGCCAATCTGCCGGCCTAAATATTTAAGATTTTCACTCATCGTCTTCTTCCTTTACACGCTTCACTTTGGCTCCCAAGGCTGCCAATTTTTCATGGAATTTATAGTAGCCTCGGTCTAAGTGTACCAGCTTGCTAACCTTGGTCTCGCCTTCAGCAATCAAGCCCATCAAAATCAAAGTCGCACTGGCCCGAAGGTCTGTTGACATGACTTCAGCCCCCTGAAGACTTCCACCGCCCCAGATACGAGCTGTGTCACGCATGATATCAGAGTGCAGCCCCATCCGACGCATTTCCTCCAGATGCTGGAAGCGGTTCTCAAAGACAGTCTCAATCATCGTAGACTCGCCCTTGGCCATAGCCATGAGAGCCGTAAACTGAGCCTGCATGTCCGTTGGGAAACCTGGATAAGGAAGGGTCTTGACCGCAACCGGTCTAAGTTTCGAAACATCGGAACGAATCCGAATCCCTTCATCTTCCTCTGTCACTTCCACTCCCATTTCCTGCATTTTGGAAAGCAGGGGACGGTTGTGCTCCCAAATGGCATCCTCAATCAGCAAGTCACCACTGGTCATAGCTGCAGCAACCATAAAAGTTCCTGCTTCGATACGGTCTTGAACCACATTATGCTTGGCCCCGCGTAGCTGATCCACTCCGACAATAGTCAGAGTCTCTGTACCCGCTCCTCTGACCTTGGCTCCCATTTCATTTAAAAAGAGGGCTAGGTCAACGATTTCAGGCTCCCGAGCAGCATTTTCAATCACTGTCGTTCCTTGAGCCAGCGTCGCAGCCATCATGATGTTTTGCGTTGCTCCCACACTAGGAAAGTCCATGTAAATGTGGGCACCCTTGAGTCGCTCTGCCTTCGCTTCGATATAACCCGCTGTTTGGGTAATCTGAGCGCCCATGGCTTCTAAGCCCTTCAGGTGCAAATCAATAGGCCGGCTGCCAATCGTACAGCCGCCTGGCATGGAAACCTTAGCATGACCATTACGAGCAAGAACTGGCCCCAAAACAACGATAGACGCCCGCATTTTGCTGACGTATTTGTAAGGTGCCTCCTCAGACAAAGGCTGGGTGGCATCCACAACAACTGTATTTTCTTCCTGATTAAAATCCACCTGAGTGTTTAAACCGCGGACTACATTGTTCATGGTAAAGACATCAGACAAGACCGGAACATTTTTCAAAACAGATTGGCCTTCACTAGCCAAGACTGTCGCTGCCAAGAGAGGCAGCACCGCATTTTTTGCTCCTTCAATCTTGACCTTTCCGACCAAGCGATTATCTCCACCTTGAATAATAATTTTTTCCATACCGATTCCTTACTCTAAATTTTTAAAATCATCTATACTATCATACCATAAAATCAAAAATATGACCTTATAAAGTACCATTAAAAATCGCCCGGCTCATATCGTAAATACCAATGAAGAAAAGGCTGACTAAATAGCCCAAGGCAATGCTAAACAAGAGAATCAAAAAGCGAATCTTCATCGCATTATCGGCATTAACCTTGAAAAACCTCTCCCACTCAACAACCGTTGACAGCAGATGAAAGGCAAAGAAAATAAAGAGCAAATGACTGCATAATTTAAAAATAACTTCTACCATAACTTTTATTATACCACAAGACTCCAGTCAGGGACGAACTAAACAGTCCCGCCCTTTTTCTTTGGAAAAGAAAACTGAGACATTTCTGCCTCAGTTTTGCGTATTCAGTTTGTATTCATAAAAGCATCCTACCACATGATGAATGGCTTCCATCAATCTAGACAAAATAGCTTCTTATAATCTTGTTCCGACATTGATCCGGTTGATTGCCCGCTGCAGAGCAATCTTAGCCCGGCGTTCTTGGTCAATCAAATGCTTATCATGTGCTTCTTCGATTTCTTGCTCAGCTCGGAGCTTAGCTCTCTCGGCCCGACTAATGTCGATATCTCGTTCACGCTCAGCTGAATCAGCCACGATAGTAATGACATTATCTGCAATTTCAATGATTCCGCCATTGACCGCAATCCAGTCGATATGCTTGTCATCATCAACCCGACGTACCTTGACCTGATCTACTTCTAAAACAGCGATGGTATTGATATGGCGGGGCAAAATCCCCAGTTCACCATCAATGGTCTTTACGGAAACAAATGCAGCATGGTGATCATAAATAAGGCCATCCGGTGTCACGATTTGTACTGTCATTTGAGCCATCATTCACCTCTTAGAATCCCATTTTTTCTGCTTTAGCTAGGACATCCTCAATAGAACCAACTCCACGGAAGGCATCTTCTGGTAACTTGTCGTGCTTGCCTTCAAGGATTTCTTTGAAGCCACGAACCGTTTCAGCTACTGGTACATAAGAACCTGGCTGACCGGTAAATTGCTCCGCCACATTGAAGTTCTGTGACAGGAAAAACTGAATCCGCCGCGCACGTGCAACCAAAGTCTTCTCATCGTCAGACAACTCATCCATACCAAGGATAGCAATGATGTCCTGCAATTCATGATAACGTTGCAAGACCCGCTTAACCTCTGCTGCAACTGCATAGTGCTCTTCTCCGACAATCTCAGGAGAAAGGGCACGCGAGCTGGAAGCCAGTGGATCCACAGCTGGATAAATCCCCAGCTGAACCAATTTCCGTTCCAGGTTGGTCGTAGAGTCCAAGTGAGCAAAAGCTGTCGCTGGTGCTGGGTCAGTATAGTCATCCGCTGGCACATAAATAGCCTGGATGGAAGTAACGGAACCTTTCTTAGTTGAGGTAATCCGTTCTTGTAACTGTCCCATTTCTGTCGCAAGTGTTGGTTGGTAACCAACGGCTGACGGCATGCGGCCCAAAAGGGCAGACACTTCCGAACCAGCCTGAGTAAAGCGGAAAATGTTGTCAATAAAGAGCAACACATCCTGACCTTCCACATCACGGAAATATTCCGCAATAGTCAGTCCAGTAAGAGCAACTCGCATCCGAGCTCCAGGTGGTTCATTCATCTGACCAAAGACCATAGCCGTCTTTTCGATAACACCAGACTCTTTCATTTCCCAGTAGAGGTCATTCCCTTCACGCGTCCGTTCACCAACACCTGTAAAGACAGAAATCCCACCGTGCTCTTGGGCAATGTTGTGGATCAATTCCTGAATCAGGACAGTCTTCCCAACTCCGGCACCACCAAAGAGACCAACTTTCCCACCTTTCAGATAAGGAGCTAGGAGGTCGATAACCTTGATCCCTGTTTCCAGGATTTCTGATGAAGTTGATAGTTCATCAAAGGTCGGTGCCTTTTTATGAATCGGCTGGCGCTCTGCATCTTCTGCAAAAGGCGCATCCAAGTCAATAGTATCCCCAAGGACATTGAACACCCGCCCCAGAGTTTCCTTGCCAACTGGCACAGAAATCGGACGACCAGTATCCAAGACCTCCAAACCACGCGTCAAACCATCGGTCGACTCCATGGCAATGGTCCGCACCACACCGTCACCAAGCTCAAGAGCTACTTCAAGGACGATTTTTGATTTTTTCTCATCATTTTTATAGACTACAAGTGCATTATTTATCTCAGGTAGCTTGTCTCCAGCAGCAAACGCAACGTCTACGACCGGCCCGATAACCTGAGCAATTTTGCCTGAGCTCATGTTTTTTCCCTCGTTTAATTTCTAATTCATTTGTGGCCTTATTCTAGGGCACTTGCACCCGCCACGATTTCAGTAATTTCCTGCGTAATGGCAGCCTGCCGAGCGCGGTTGTACTGAATAGTCAAATCACTGATGACCTTTTTAGCATTGTCTGTCGCTGTCTGCATAGCAGTCATGCCGGCAGCATTCTCAGCCGTCTTGGCATCAATAATGGCACCGTAAATCATGCTCTCCGCAAACTGGGGCAGCAGTTGATCCAAGATAGAATCCCGACTGGATTCCAGTTCCAGATTCAGCGTATAATCTTCATCAGCTTCATTGGGATCCAAGTCAATGATTGGCAGCATCTGCTCCACCCGCATCTGACTGGTCAGACTGTTGACATGGTGATTATAGCAGACATAGAGCTCATCGAAGAGTTCATTCTGATACATCTCAATGGTCTTGCTAATGATTTTACGGACCTCATCAAAGCTAGGCTGATCTGCTAGACCACGCAACTCATAAACTGGCTGAATGCCCCGAGCTCGGAAGAAATCAGCACCGACACTTCCGATACAGATGACTTCAAAGTCCTCTCCTGTCGGATGGTACTCAGCTTTCAGCTCCATCAAAGCCTTGAGAATGGTTGCGTTATAACCGCCTACCAGACCGCGGTCAGAAGTAATGACGATATAGGCTGATTTCTTAACTGGCCGACTGATTAACATCGAGTGATGACGGGCATTTTCTGCCTCGTGGCCATGCAGCATATCCGTAACTAACTTACGCACTTTCTGGGCATAGACCTGAAAGTTCTTAGCTGCTTCCTCAGACTTTCCCAGCTTAGCAGCAGAAACCATCTGCATGGCATTGGTGATTTGACTGGTGTTTTTCGTGGATGCAATTTTATTTTTAATATCATTTAATGAAACTGCCATCTGACACCTCTATTCTTATTTGAAGCTAGACTGGTCAATAAACTCAGTAATGGCAGCATCCAAGACTTCTTCGCTTGGAAGATCTTTCGTTGTCCGAATGGTTTCATAAATGCTTTCTTGATGTGCATCAAAGTAGGCAAATAATTCTGACTCAAAGCGCAGAATATCGTCCACTGGCACACTGTCCAAGAAACCATGGGTCAAAGCATAGAGAATCACGACCTGCTTTTCAACCGGCAGCGGCTCATGAATCGGCTGCTTCAAGACTTCTACAGTCCTGCGGCCACGATTGAGCTTGGCCTGCGTTGCCGCATCCAAATCACTACCAAACTTAGTAAAGGCCTCAAGCTCCCGATAAGAAGCCAGGTCGATACGCAGGGTTCCAGCTACTTTCTTCATAGCTTTGATTTGAGCAGAGCCCCCAACCCGTGATACAGAAGAACCTGCATCAATGGCCGGACGTACCCCAGCATTGAACAGGCTGTCGCTGAGGAATATTTGTCCATCAGTGATTGAAATCACGTTGGTCGCGATATAAGCCGAAATGTCTCCTGCTTGCGTTTCAATAAATGGCAGAGCTGTAATCGAACCACCGCCCAGCTCATCAGAAACCTTGGCTGAACGCTCCAAGAGACGGCTATGCAGATAGAAAACATCCCCTGGAAAGGCCTCACGGCCTGGCGGACGACGGAGCAAGAGGGACAGTTCACGGTAGGCTACAGCCTGCTTAGACAAGTCATCATAGACAATCAAAACATGCTTGCCATTATACATAAACTCTTCTGCCATCGCTACACCAGCATAAGGCGCCAAGAAAAGCAAAGGCGACGGCTGTGAAGCAGAGGCTGTCACAACAATGGTATAGTCCAAAGCACCATACTGACGGAGCGTTTCTACCTGCGTACGAACGGTAGATTCTTTCTGACCAATCGCCACATAGATACAAATCATATCCTGACCTTTCTGGTTCAGGATGGCATCAATGGCAATGGTTGTCTTCCCAGTCTGACGGTCCCCGATAATCAGCTCCCGCTGGCCACGGCCAATCGGAACCAAGGCATCAATTGCCTTGAGACCTGTCTGCAAAGGTTCAGATACTGACTTACGCTGCATGACACCCGGAGCCGGTGTTTCAACCGGACGTGTCTTGTCCGTGACAATGTCACCAAGCCCATCAACAGGACGCCCCAGCGGATCAACAACCCGCCCAATCAAGGCCTCTCCGACAGGAACTTCCATGATTTTGCCAGTCCGACGAATGGTATCTCCCTCACGAATGTCTGTAAAGTCTCCCAAGATGATAATCCCAACATCGGTCGACTCTAGATTTTGCGCCATACCATAAGAGCCATTTTCAAAGATTAACAGCTCTCCGCTCATAGCCTTATCCAGACCATGAGCACGCGCGATTCCATCACCAATATAAGTGACGACCCCTGTTTCCGTGACGTCAAAATTTGGCTGGAAATTTTCAATTTGTTGCTTAATTAAAGCGCTGATTTCTTGTGCGTTAATCGCCAAAATTCACACCACTTTCTATTTCAATTTTTCTTTTACGACTTGCAATTGACGTTTTATGCTTGCATCAATTGTTTTGTTATTGGCAGAGATGACAAAGCCGCCAATCAAGCTGCTGTCCAATTCTTCCTTGAGCGAGCGGACTTTTAGGTCCATCTTCTGCTCAATAATCGGCCGAATCTTCTCCTTCTGACTGGCTGTCAAAGGCTGAACAGAGCGCAGCGTCACCTCAAACTCATTGCTGATCTTTTCAAGCTGGTGCTGACTCTCCAGCACAATCTCATAAAAGAGGTCCTCACGATGATTGAGAATGACAATTTCAATCAGATTATCAAGCAGCTGGGAGCCTGAGTTTTGAAAGAGCCGCAGACTCTTTTCTTTCTCGTGGTCACTGATTCCGATATGTGACAAAAAGTCAGCAAGGCCGGTCTCCGCGAAAACAGCCTTAATCTGACTCAGTTTTTCAAAAACATCTTCTTGCTGACCTTTTTCAAAGACCGTCTGAACAAAAGGCAAAGCATATTTCTCAATGATTGCATATTGCTTCTTATCCATCAGGCATCTCCTAACTGTTTGATATAGCGATCAATGAGCTCGCTCTGAGCTTCCTTATCCAGCTCCTGACTCAAAATCTTACTAGCCAAAGTCACTGTCAAGTCGGCTACTTCTCCTTTGATGCTGCTCATAGCCTCTGCCTTGTTTTGGACAATTTCCTGATTGGCTTTAGCCTTCAAGCGCCCTGCTTCTTCTGCCGCATTAGCTAGGATTCCAGCCTTGTTCTTCTCAGCTGTTTCTTTAGCTGTTTCAACAATAGTAGCAGCTTCTTCACGGCTTCCTGCCAAGGCTTCTTCACGCTTTTGCGCCAAGTCTTCAGCTTTCTGACGGGCAGCTTCTGCACCATCAATATCATCTGAAATCTTTTGAGCACGCTGATCTAAAATCCCGATAATATTGCCCCAAGCAAACTTCTTAATGAGAAATACTAAAAGAAGAAAGGAGCCAGCAATCAGGATAAAGTTGCCAATAATTTCACCTACGGTTATATTCATTTTATCTATCCTTTCTTTTTATTCTTCCTCACCATTAATTTTCTTACCAAGATACATAGATGTTAGCATGGTAAAAACATAGGCTTGGATACAGGAAATAAAGATGGAAAAACCAGTCCAAACCATGTTCATAATAAAGGCAATCGGATACCAATACGCTGCTTGATGTGCCCAAGTCAAGAGCAAACCAGCCAATACTTCACCTGCAAAAATATTCCCATAAATCCGCAAGGCTAGCGAAGCAAAATTGGTAAATTCTTCCAAGATATTCATGGGTGTCATGATACCTGGAGTCACAAAACCTTTTAGATATCCTTTTATACCTTGACGACGGATTCCTTCTACATGACAGAATACCGTCACTAAAAGAGAGAAGCCCAAGTCAAAAGCGAGATTGGCTGTCGGCGATGTCCAGAGATTGAAACCATTGGTTGTCTGAACCTTAGCCATTAATCCCAAGTTATTCGCCACAGCAACGAAAAGAAAGAGGGAGAATAGAAAAAGCGAGTAATTCTTCATATAATGCTCGCCAACGTTTCCTTTGGTAAAATCTATGACAAAGTCATAGATATATTCCAAAGCATTCTGCTTTCTTGACGGCTTAATCGTCATCTTTCGACTTGCCCAATAAACAAGTCCAAAAGTTACAAACACCGTCAGCAGAGTCATGGCCAGCAGGGTCAAATCAAAGGTCACAGGACCTATATTGATAGTTGGATTGATACTTTCTTCCAACAGATGACACCCCCTTTTCTAAAGAGAATCCTTTCTTATTTGATAACAAAGGACATAGCCAGCGTTACAAAGAAAGTACCTTCAACAAAGGCTACTCCCAAGATTAGGAGGCTTCGCAATTGACCGATAATTTCTGGCTGACGAGCTGCTGCCTTAAATAGATTACTCATAATCATACCTTCAGCAATTGATACGCCTAAGCAGGCCAAACAAAGTCCTAAATATGTTAAATTCATGATGACTTCTCCTTTATATTTTAAAATTTACTTCCTTAGTTTACTCCTAAAATATCGAATAGTCAATCTTTTGCCACCATTGTAAGCGTTTTTTGTTTTATTCTTTTGATTTATAAATTTTCCTGTCAAAACAATTGAATTATTATTGATATACAAACTATTCTGCTATATAAATAAGAAGAAAGTGATTAAAATTTCACTTATTTCATATGTTTTTTAAAGAAAAAAGAGCAAAGTGATTATTTGCTCTTGATTTTTCTATGATTATGGATGGCTAACAATCAACTGCATATCTCCAGACAAGGTCCATTCTGTGACATCGTTAGGCAGGATGAAATGCTCCCCTTTTTCAAGAGGATAAACTGCCCCACCAACTTCTAGCTCACCGACACCTTCCAAGACACTGACCAAGCTATAGTCTGCTGTCTTTTTAAAATTGACTGAACCGGCAATATCCCACTTGTAAACAGCAAAGAAGTCATTGGCCACCAAAAGAGTAGAAGTCAAACTATCTGCCTGAATGGTAACAGGACGGCTATTCGCTGGCTCACCGATAGTCAGAACGTCAATCGACTGCTCCAAATGCAGCTCACGAAGATTGCCAGCATCGTCCTTGCGATCAAAGTCATAGACACGGTAGGTTGTGTCACTGGACTGCTGAGTTTCTAAAATCAGAATCCCCGAGCCAATGGCATGCATGGTGCCACTTGGTACATAGAAGAAATCGCCAGCTTTTACTGGGATTTTGGTCAGAAGATGGTCCCAATCCTTGCTCTCAATCTGCTGGCGCAGCTCTTCCTTGCTCTTGGCATTGTGACCATAAATAATCTCTGCTCCTTCGTCTGCAGCAATGACATACCAGCATTCAGTCTTACCAAGCTCCCCTTCGTGCTCTAGTCCATAGGCATCATCAGGATGGACCTGAACACTGAGCCAGTCATTGGCATCTAAAATCTTCGTCAAAAGCGGAAAGACAGGTTCCGGACGATTGCCAAAAAGCTCACGGTGCTCGGCATAGAGAACATCTAACTTCTGGCCGGCAAAGCGTCCGTTCTTGACGGTTGACACACCATTAGGATGAGCGGAGATAGCCCAGTACTCTCCTACGTGATCGCTGGGAATCTCATAGCCAAAGACATCGCGCAGCTTGGTTCCGCCCCAAATCTTCTCCTGCATCACAGACTGTAGAAATAATGGTTCTGACATGGTATTCTCCTTAAATATTTTTTAGATCCAGCAAGGAATAGCCCTTGGTGTCGAAACGGTTGTTACTGCTTCTATTATAATATAGCTGGAGGTCCTTTGTCTACTCTCTGCCGAAAACAGGTCCTTTATAATAAAAAAAGTAAAGCTCCCCAGCAAATGCCGCAAAGATAGCCGACCAGCACATCCTTTGGATAGTGCACTCCGCCAATCACGCGCACTACGGCTAGCCCTGCTGAAAGCAAGAGGCAGATAAGCCCCGGCAGCCAGAAAAAGTAGAGTAGACACATAGAAATCACTGTCGCCGAAAAAACATGGCGGCTGGGCATGGACTTGCCTGATGTATCCTTGGTCAGCAAGGGCTGAATAGCCCATTTTTCATAAGGGCGTTCTTGATTCAGCCGTTTACGAATGGCCGACAGCAGACCAAATCCGATAGCTGGTAAGAAGAAAAAAGCAAGCAGCCCTTTCCAGCTTTCTGTCAGAAAGGCACTGATTAGAACGAGACCATAAACGATAGGTATGAAGAGGGTCATTCCCCGATTGAAGTAAGCCAACCCTTTCAGCCACTGAGGGCGACTGCGAAAAGGAGTCGTTAATTGTTGATAAAAAATCGTGTAGTCTTTCATGCTTGCTTACCCTGCTTTTCTAAAAGTTGGACTCTCATACTTCCTCTACTATAGCATATTTCTAGACAAGATGGTAGATAGATAGCAAAAGAGACTGAGACCAAAGCCCCAATCTCTTATTGTTCATGTTTTCTGAAGAGTATTATTTCTCCAAGTTCCAGATTTCCTTGGCATATTGCTCAATGGTATCATCTGAGGTAAACTTATCGGAAGTAGCAATGTTAATCAAACTCATGCGTGCCCATTTTTCTTTGTCACGATAGAGAGCATCAATCTTCTCTTGAGCTTCTACATAGGCATGGAAATCTTCCAAGAGGAAATATTCGTCATTGTGGGTAATGAGGGCTTCATAGATTTCAGATCCTTCTTCACGGACGTTTGGAATGGTGCCGTTGACAAAGGTATCGACCACTCGGCGAATATCTGGATTGCTTTCATAGACACCGCGTGAGTAGTAATCGTGGCGGGCATAGTGCTCGTAAACTTGGTCCTTGTCCATCCCAAAGATGACAATATTGTCGTCACCGACCTCGTCCTTGATTTCGATATTGGCTCCGTCCAGTGTAGCTAGGGTAATGGCACCTGTCATCATGAACTTCATGTTGGAAGTACCAGAAGCCTCCTTGGAAGCCAGAGAAATCTGCTCTGATACATCTGCTGCAGGAATGATGAGCTCAGCTAGGCTGACCCGGTAGTTTTCTAGGAAAACAACCTTGAGTTTGCCTTGCAGGCTTTCATCCTTGTTGACCAGATTGGCTACTTCATTGATTAGCTTGATAACCGACTTGGCAAAGTGGTAGCCTGGAGCAGCCTTGGCACCGAAGATAAAGACGCGTGGCACCATATCCTTGTCAGGATCGTCCTTGAGGTCCCAGTAGAGCTTGATGATATGAAGCAGGTTGAGTAGCTGACGCTTGTAGGCGTGGAGGCGTTTCACCTGGACATCAAAGATGGCTTCTGTAGAGACTTCCACTCCTGTTGATTCCTTGATGAAGTCAGCCAGACGAGCCTTGGCTTCCTGCTTCACTCGGTAGAAATCACCCAGCACTTGCTGATTGTCCTTGAATTCCAAAAGCTTACGTAGCTCATGGATATCACTTCTCCAACCTTTACCAATTAGTTTATCAATCTCAGCTGACAGAGGCTGGTCCGCAATTTGCAGCCAGCGGCGCTGGATAATTCCGTTGGTTTTGTTATTAAACTTCTCTGGATAAATGCTGTAGAAATCACGCAAGGTGTCTTCTTTGAGCAGTTCGGTGTGGAGTTTGGCAACACCATTGATTGAATGACCGCCAATGATAGCTAAATGGGCCATGTGGATTTGATTGTCCTTGACGATCCGAGTGTTTTCGATGACTTGCGGATCAAGGCCGCGCCCAGCCATTTCAGCTACATAGCGGTTGTCAATCTCTAGGATAATCTGATAAACCCGCGGCAGGACATTTTTAAAAAGCTCTGCATCCCATTTTTCCAAGGCTTCAGACAGAATGGTATGGTTGGTATAGCTCATGGTTTTAACTGTAGCATTCCAAGCATCTGCCCATTCCAGGTCGTACTCATCCACCAAGAGACGCATAAACTCAGCCGGTGCAACAGCTGGGTGAGTATCGTTAATATGGACAGAGACCTTCTCATGAATATCCTTGAGCGGACGCCCTTGCTTGAGGTAGGATTTGATAATGGTCTGCAGACCTGCACTGGTCATGAAATATTCCTGGATCAAGCGCAGCTCTTTTCCTTCGTAGCTAGAGTCGTCTGGATAGAGAATGGCAGTGATGTCTTGCACCCGGCGACGAGCTTCAATGGTCGGGTAGTCCAGTTCATGCTCCTCTGGAATTTCAACATCCCAAAGCCGGAGATTGTTGACAGTGTCATTGCCAAAGCCAATCTGCGGCACATCGTAAGGAACGGCCCGCAAGGTTTTAGAATTCTCATAAAGAGGCACAATCCGACCTTTTTCATTGGCATGGAGGGAAACATTTCCGAAGATTTTAACATCAACAATATCATGGTCCTTACGGGTCTCCCAGACATTGCCTAGACTGCCAAACCAAGCATCAGGAATTTCTACCTGATAGCCATCTACGATGCGTTGCTTAAAGAGGCCATAGCGATAGCGAATCCCATTTCCAAATCCTGGATAGCCAGTGGTTGCCAGCGAGTCCATGAAGGCAGCCGCCAAGCGACCCAGACCGCCATTGCCCAAGGCCATATCATACTCAGCATTCTTGACATCTTCAAAGTCAACGCCCAAATCGGCAAAGCCTTCCTTGACCGTATCGAGGATTCCTAAGTTGAGCAAATTGGTTTCCAGCATACGACCTGGAAGAAACTCGATAGAAAAGTAATAAGCTGTTTTTTGCTGCTGCTCAATCAACTGATTGCGACGCTCCAGCCAAAGGGGCGTGATATACTTGCGGACAGTGCTGGCTAAAGCCTGAAAAAGCTCCACTGAAGTCGCATCGGCAACCTTAATCAGCTGTCTTTCATGTAGAATGTCCTTAAAATCTCTAATAAAACGTTCTTTTGTCAGTTCCATGGTGGGTGGGTATCTCCCTTTCTTAATAGCGGGAAGCAGATTTAAACGTAGAAATACTTTTTTCAATCAAGATGGGAATCGCTCACTTCAGCCACAAGCTAAAAACAGGGCTCCAACATAGTATGATAATATATAAAAATGTAAGTCTCACGGAAATCCTCCCTTGTCCCATGGACAAGAGAGGATTTTTTATACTGATTCCAAAGTAAATGTTATAGAAGTGATTGATATAAATCACTGTAAGCCTTGCTGGCTGTATCCCAAGAGAAGTCTCTTTCCATCGCCTGTTCTTGCAGAGATTTCCAAGCTTCCTTGTCATCGGCATAGAGCTTGAGTGCTTCCTTGAAGGTCCAAGTCAACCAGTAGCCAGAAAAGTTATTGAAGCTAAAGCCCGTTCCCTGTCCTGTATAGACATTGTAAGGCTCGACGGTATCACGCAGACCGCCCACTTCATGCACCAAAGGCAAGGTTCCGTAGCGCATGGCCATCATTTGTGAAAGGCCACAAGGTTCGAAGCGGCTTGGCATGAGGAAAATATCGCTGGCAGCGTAGATCTCCTGAGCCAAGGTTACATCAAAGAGAATATTAGCTGAAAGCTTATCAGGATAGGCATGACCAAACCAAGCGAAAGCCTGCTCAAAAGCTGGATCCCCTGTTCCCAAGAGGATAATCTGCACATCTTCCTGGAGGAGATTATGCAGCTCTTCCACTACCAAATCAAAGCCTTTCTGACGGGTCAGACGGGAAACAATCCCAACTACCGGCACATCATCACGCACAGGCAGACCAACTCGCTCTTGCAAAGCTCGCTTGTTTTCTAGTTTACCAGATAAGTCAGATTTGTTAAAGTGATGGGCTAATAGCGGATCCGTTTCTGGATTATAGATATCTGTATCTATACCGTTGACAATTCCGACCAGCTTACCAGACTCCATCCGCAGGATTTGATCCAAATTACAGCCAAATTCTGGTGTACGGATTTCACCTGCATAGCTTGGTGATACAGTTGTCACTCGGTCCGCATAGAGAATGCCGGCCTTCATCCAGTTGAGACAGTCATTCCAACGCAGGGTTCCGTCTGCATAGCGCTCGTAGCCCACTCCAAACAGTTCCCAAAGCATGCTGTCAGGGAATTGGCCTTGGAATTCCAGATTATGGATGGTCAAGACAGTCTTGATATTCTGATATGCTTGAATCCAATGGTATTTTTCCTTAACCAAGAAAGGAATCATAGCTGTATGATAATCGTGAACATGCAGAACATCCGGAATGAAATCAATCCGCTCCATCAGCTCTACGGCTGCTAACTGGAAGTAAGCAAAGCGCTCACCATCATCAAAATCCCCGTAAACATGACCGCGGAAGAAATAATGCTGATTGTCAATAAAATAGAAGGACACACCATTCAAGACCAGTCGCTTGACCCCAACGTATTGGCGACGCCAGCCAACGCTGACTTCAAAATAGAAAAGGTCTTCCACTTGGTCGCCAAATTTGGCATGGGTCATGTCATAGTATGGCAGAATGACACCAACTTCATGGCCAGCCTTGACCAGTGATTTGGGGAGAGCGCCAATAACGTCTCCCAAACCACCTGTCTTAGAAAATGGGGCTCCTTCTGCTGCTGCAAATAAAATCTTCATCGAATTATGTCCTCTGTAACTTTTTGGCCCTTCTTGACTACAATTGGGTCTTCTGCAGTTCCGCGAATCACCACTCCTTCGCCAATTTCAACACCCTTGTCCACAATCGCGTACTCGACAGTTGCATTTTCTCCAACTTTCACTCGAGGGAAGAGAACACTGTGTTTGACACTGCTTCCAGTCTTAATCTTGGTATTCCGTGAAATCACAGAATTGATGACTTCACCTTCCACAATGCTTCCTGACGCAAACTGGG
The DNA here is from genome assembly GCF_050220005.1 of Streptococcus sanguinis. Classification (GTDB taxonomy): domain Bacteria; phylum Bacillota; class Bacilli; order Lactobacillales; family Streptococcaceae; genus Streptococcus; species Streptococcus sanguinis_Z. Next base: position 757,982 of record NZ_CP071413.1, on the reverse strand, counting down.
AGCGAGATACTTTTGAAGACTCAGCATAGTAAGTCGGCTCTTCATTCTTAACCTTGGTGTAAATCTTTTGGTTCGGACTGAAGAGAGAGTAGAATTTCTTACTTTCAAGCATATCGATATTGGATCTGTAGTAGGTCTCTACAGAATAGATATTAGCCAGATAGCCTGTATATTCGTAGGCAAATGCCCCTTCCTGAGTTGCTAAATCACGCAGGACATAGCGCAGTTTTTGGGGATGCTCTTTCTTAGCTTCTTCTTCTAGCTTTTCAATCAGCCAAGGAGTATCTACCACAAAGATGTCTGTAGACATATTGAAGAGCTCAGCATCTTCTCGGCCATCAAAGAGTTTATGCCCTCTGACATGGTCCGTCTCGTCAATATCTAAGACAGCATTAACATCCGAAATATTTTCCTTGTGCAATTTCTTGTAGACAACTGTAATCGGCTGCTCTGTTGTATTGTGCAAATGGAAAACTTGATTGAGGTCAATATTAACCAAGATATCACAGTTAAGTGCAACTGTTTGGTTGGAGCCAGAACGTTTCAGGTAGGTCAAAAGCTGCTTATAGTATTCCTCACCGACTGTAGAGCTTTCTACACGAGTATTGTAGATTCCCAGGTAATAGTGGCTAAGCAAGGTAGACAGACCCCACTCACGACCCGAACGAATATGGTCAAAGACAGAGCTGATATTGTCCTGCTGGAAGATACCAAAGACACTGCGGATACCAGCATTGGCAAGACTTGAAAGCGGGAAGTCAATCAAGCGGTATTTCCCACCGAATGGCAAACTGGCTACTGGACGATGATTTGTCAGAGTTGACATATCATGGAAGCCGACTGTGTTTCCTAAAATTGCTGAGTATTTATCAATCTTCATCTTTTGGTACCCCCACTTTCTCGTTGTATCCGACAACATATACTTCCTCTGTACCATCAATCTCTACACCATCAGAGATGATAGCCCCTTCACCGATAATGGCCCGCTTGATCTTAGCGTCTTTGCCAATAACAGCTCCACTCATGATGACAGAGTCTTCAATGACTGCGCCCTTTTTGACTTGAGCACCAGTAGAAAGAATAGAGTGTTTTACTGTACCGTCAACGAAACAGCCATCAACGACCAGCGAATCTTCTACATGGGAATTTTCACTGATAAAGTTTGGCGGAGAAATCAAGTTGCGAGAATAAATCTTCCAGCGACGATTGCGGCTATCCAGAGCATTTTCTGGGCTGATGTATTCCATGTTGGCTTCCCAGAGAGACTCTACTGTACCAACGTCTTTCCAATAGCCTGCAAAGTCATAAGCATAAACGCTTTCGCCAGATTCTAGGTAGTTAGGGATAACATTCTTACCAAAGTCAGACATATCCACATTACTCTTTTCAGCAGCTACCAGCATATTACGCAGACGTTGCCAGTCAAAGATATAAATCCCCATAGAAGCCTTGGTTGACTTAGGATGTTCTGGTTTTTCTTCAAATTCAACAATCCGATTATTAGCATCTGTATTCATAATACCAAATCGGCTGGCTTCTTTGAGAGGCACATCCAGAACGGCTACTGTCAAGCTGGCATTGTTGTCCTTGTGAGACTGAAGCATGTCATCATAATCCATCTTATAGATATGGTCCCCAGACAAAATCAGGACATACTCAGGATTGATGCTGTCGATATAGTCGATATTTTGATAAATCGCATGGCTGGTACCTTCAAACCAGCGATTTCCTTCGCTCGCAGAATAAGGCTGAAGAATGGACACGCCTGAGTTAATACCATCGAGCCCCCAGCTAGAACCATTTCCAATATGACTGTTCAGAGCTAGTGGTTGGTATTGAGTAATGACACCGACATTATGAATACCGGAGTTGGCACAGTTAGACAAGGCGAAGTCAATAATACGATAGCGGCCGCCAAACTGTACCGCAGGTTTTGCGATACTCTGTGTGAGCTTTCCAAGACGAGTTCCTTGCCCGCCGGCAAGAATCAAAGCTAGCATTTCATTCTTCATAGACTACTACTCCTTTGTGGAATCTTTTTTAACATTTTTTCGAGCAATCCGACGCTTGATCTTCCAGATGCTGGCTCCAAGAGCTGGCAACGTAAAGGTCAAGGTCTGTGGATAATCTTTCCAAAGTCCTTCTTGAGACTGAACTGTTTCATTATGTTCCTTCCAAACACCTCCCCATTCTTCTAATTCAGTGTTCCATACTTCTTCATAAATGGCTTCCACTGGAACACCAATGGTAAAGTTCTTCCGCTCTACCGGCGCCATATTAAATACACAAACTAACATATCTCCTTTTTCAGTCTTACGAATAAAGGAGAGGACACTTTGATCAACATTATCTGCATCTATGATTTCGATGCCATCATAGCTCAGATCAATCTCCCAAAGTGGACGATTGTCTTTATAGAAGGCATTGAGTGCAGCAGTAAAGCCCTGCATCTTCTTATTCATCTGATCGTCCAGATTAGACCATTCTAGTTGCTCTTCTGACTTCCATTCTAAGAACTGACCAAATTCTGATCCCATAAAGAGCAATTTCTTGCCCGGATGGCAGATTTGGTAGGTCAGCAAGTTGCGGAGCCCTGCAAATTGATTGTAACGGTCGCCCCACATCTTGTGCATGAGACTCTTCTTGCCATGAACCACTTCATCATGCGAGAATGGCAGTAGGAAGTTTTCAGAGAATACGTACATAAAGCTAAAGGTTACCAGATTAAAATCGTACTTACGATAAATCGGATCTTCCTCGTAGAAACGAAGGATATCATTCATCCAGCCCATATTCCACTTGTAGTCAAACCCAAGACCACCCAGCTCTCTCATACCAGTAATCTTGGTCTCTGAGGAACTTTCCTCTGCAATCATCATGACATCAGGATGGGCTAGCTTGATAACCGTATTGAGGCGTTGCAGGAAGTAATAGCCTTCATAATTGCGATTACCGCCATCTTTATTTGGCTGCCAAGGACCGCTGTCATAGTCCAGATAGAGCATATTGCTGACAGCATCAACCCGAATTCCGTCCAGATGATAAAAATCAATCCAGAATTTAATGCTGGAAATCAAGAAAGACTGAACCTGATTTTTACCCAAATCAAAGTTGAGAGCACCCCAGCCATAGTTATGAGCCCGATCGTGGTCCTGATACTCGAAAGTTGGTGTCCCATCATAGTAAGCCAAAGCATCATCATTAATAGTGAAGTGACCTGGTACCCAGTCCACAATGACCCCGATATTGTTCAAGTGACATTCTTCGACAAAGTCCTGAAATTCCTCAGGTGTGCCATAGGTATGCTCAAAGGCGAAGTAGCCCATGAGCTGATAGCCCCAGCTAAGTCCCAGCGGATGAGCCATAAGCGGCATGAATTCCACATGTGTGTAGTTCATCTCCACCAGATAAGGAATCAACTCTTCTTTTAACTGGGCAAAGCTATAAGGATTGCCGTCTTCATTGCGTTTCCAAGATCCGGCATGCACTTCATAGATATTGACCGGCCGAGAGAAGAAGCCCCAACGTTTCCGGCGTGCCAGCCAAAGACCATCTTTCCACTTCTTCTCAGGAATAGTGCGAATAACTGCTCCCGTGCCTGGACGCTCTTCCAGATAGATAGCCAGAGGATCAATTTTTAAAATTTCCTGACCACTGCTACGTTTGATATTGTACTTGTAAATATCTCCTTCCTTAGGTAGCTCTGTGAAGGCTTCCCAAACGCCCGCTTCATTTCGGACCATAGGAATCTGCTCTTCATACCAATTGGTGAAATCTCCAATCAAATGGACACTCTGAGCATTAGGTGCCCAAACGCGGAAAGAGTAGCCAGACTTGCCGTCCACTTCATCCTGATGCGCCCCTAGATAATGCTGTAAATGAAAGTTTTCACCTGTTGTAAAGGTTCTTAATGCTTCGTTCTTATCCATGCAATCACCTTTCTATTTGTAAGCGTTTTCTATAATACTATTCTACATTATTTTTATCTCTTTTTCAAGTAAATTTCAAATATCCTTACGGAAAATTACTAAAACCGAACATTAGCTGAAATTAGTAATAAATGAGAGAGAAAACACTGCATTTTGTGTCTCTCAGTATATTTTAATTCCTTTTTCGCTAAATATAGGAGCTATCCAAAACAAGAAAAAGATGAAAATTTTCATAAAGATATAGACCAATATGTAAATTTACATTTTAAAATAATAAGCAATTAAACATATAAATGCTTGATTCTTTTCAAATGGTTCGATAATCTTGTTAAATTTACAAGTTCATCAAGGTAAGAAAAAAGACCGCACAAAGCCGCCTTTCTCATTATTTCACATCAAACACGATGGATTTCACTTGTGTCATCGCTTCGATACTGTAACGAATCCCTTGCACTCCTGCTCCAGATCCCTTAACACCAAGGAATGGGAAGTTATCTGGACCACGTTGGGTCTTATTATTGATGTGTACAGTACCCACTTCCAGTTTCTCAGCAATTTCAAATGCTTTCGGGAAATCATTTGTAAAGACTGAAGATTGAAGACCAAATTCTGACTGGTTACAGATCTGGATAGCCTCCTCAACGGAAGTCACACGAATAATCGGAAGAACAGGACCAAATGGCTCTTCCCAAGCTAATTTCATATCCAGTGTCACATGGTCAAACAAGGCAGGCCAGATGAGATTTGCTTCACGTTTGATTTCTGTCAAGGCTGACGCTCCCTTTTCCTGAGCATCTTCAATCAAGCCCCAGATGAAATCTGCTGATGCATGATCAATGACTGGTGTGATATCCGCATTATCAAAGGGATCACCAACCGTCAGTTTCTCTACCTCTGCCTTAATCAGCGCCGCTAATTTATCTGCTACGCTCTCCATGACAATGACACGTTTAATAGCCGTACAGCGCTGGCCGGAATAACTGTATGCCCCGCCAACAATCTGCTTAGCTGCATGCTCCAAGTCAGCATCTTCCAGCACAACTGCAGCATCCTTACCACCCAATTCTAACATAATTGGACGCATACCAGCTAACTTCCCGATGCGCTCACCGATTGGGGTGGAGCCAGTAAAGTTAATGTAGTTTACTTCCTTATGCTCAATGATGTAATCCCCGATTTCTGAACCACGTCCTGTGATGGTATTGAAAACTCCAGCAGGCAGACCAGCCTCAGCAAAAGCTTGAGCCAGGAGCAGACCAGAAATTGAACCTTGAGTAGGTGGCTTAAACATCACGACGTTTCCGCCGATAAGGGCAGGAGCAATTTTGGAACCAGACAGGTTGACTGGGTAGTTAAATGGCGCAATGGCCAGTACAACTCCTACAGGCTCACGACGAACCACAGCCAATTTTTTCTTGCTGGCAGCTTCAAAGCCGCCACCTTCCATAACCTGACCGTGAATACGAATGCCTTCTTCAGCCGCATAGCGAATCAAGTCTGCTGTCCGGACTACCTCTCCGACTGCCGCTTTGATCCCCTTGGCAACTTCCTTTGCAAGAATTTCGCCAATCTTCTCCTGATCGCGCTCCAAAATATCCGCAACCTTATGCAAATAAGCTGCACGTTCAACTGCTGAAAGAGCTCGCCAAGCTGGCAAAGCCGCACGAGCGCTTGCCATCGCATAGTCAACCTCTGCCTGAGTCATGGCAGGCACAGTTCCTAAAATCTCATTGTTGATAGGAGATGAGATGGTAATTTCATTTTCAGAAACTTTCCACTCTCCATTTATATAGTTTTTATATTGTGTCACGTGTCCCCTCCAAAATGTTATTAAATATTATTTTACCAAATTTTCTGAAAATTTCAACCAAAAGTTATAAATTTAAAGAATTTTTTCACAATTAAGATAGATTATCTAATTTTGTTCATATTAGATCTGCTTATTTTCTGTTTTCTTTGATTTCAACTTTCTACACAAGCTTCACTATGCCTCTGAAGAAAACTAAAAAAGACCAGGAAATTTTTCCTGATCCTAATTTTTCAGATTAATCGAAGTTCAGATATTCTTTTTCAAGTTCAAGAACTTCTTCCATCGTTGCACATTCAGTCAGTGCACGCTGAGCCAGTTCTTCCATCTTCTTCGTATCCAGCTTCTTCATGAGGCTACGAGTCCGAAGAACAGAAGTCGCACTCATAGAGAATTCATCCAAGCCCATACCTACGAGCAATGGCACCGCAGTTTGATCGCCAGCCATTTCTCCACACATACCTGCCCACTTGCCTTCAGCATGAGCTGCCTTGATAACATTGTTGATCAAGCGAAGGATAGATGGGTTGTAAGGTTGATAGAGGTAAGAGACTTGCTCATTCATCCGGTCAGCCGCCATAGTGTACTGGATCAAGTCGTTAGTACCGATAGAGAAGAAGTCTACTTCCTTGGCAAATTGATCTGCGAGCATAGCTGCTGCTGGGATTTCAATCATGATACCTACTTGGATATTGTCTGCTACTGCAACGCCTTCAGCTTGCAGCTTAGCTTTTTCTTCATCATAAACCGCTTTAGCTTTACGGAATTCTGTCAGAAGGGCTACCATTGGGAACATGATGCGCAATTGTCCATGTACAGAAGCACGCAAGAGTGCGCGGATTTGTGTACGGAACATAGCATCGCCAGTTTCAGAGATAGAGATACGCAAAGCACGGAAACCAAGGAATGGGTTCATTTCATGCGGCATATCGAAGTAAGGAAGCTCCTTATCTCCACCAATGTCCATTGTACGAACAACTACTGGTTTTCCATTCATGCCTTCAAGCACAGCCTTGTATGCTTCATACTGCTCATCTTCTGTCGGGAAGTCTTGAGAGTCCATATAAAGGAACTCAGTACGGTAAAGACCAACCGCTTCTGCACCGTTAGCATTGACACCTTCAACGTCTTTTGGCGTACCGATATTGGCTGCCAATTCGAAGTGCTTGCCATCTGCAGTCACAGTCTGAGCATCCTTAAGCAATTCCCATTCAGCTTTTTGCTTAGCATAAGCCTCACCAGCTGCTTTAAATGCTGCGATTTGCTCTTCAGTTGGATTGATAATCACTTCACCAGTGATACCGTTAGCTGCAATCACATCGCCGTCTTTTACAAGCTCAGTAATATTATTAGTTCCCAATACTGCTGCGATTTCAAGCGTACGTGCCATGATAGCAGAGTGGCTTGTCCGGCCGCCGATATTAGTTACAAAAGCTTTAACAAATTTCTTATCCAGCTGTGCTGTATCAGAAGGAGTCAAGTCATGAGCAATCACAACTGATTCTTCATTGATAGACGCTGGGTTTGGCAATTTCTTGCCCAAAAGGTTAGCAAGAACACGCTTCGTCACGTCGCGGATATCTGCCGCACGTTCCTGCATATATGGATTGTCGTCCATGTTTTCAAAGAGAGTGATAAACATGTCCGTTACTTCTTTCAGACCAGCTTCTGCATTGGTCTTTTTCGCACGGATTGTTTCTTTGATTTGCCCAACCATTTCAGGGTCAGCAAGTACCATTAAGTGAGCGTCAAACACCTGAGCGGCTTCCTCACCAAGGCTATCTACTGCTTTCTCACGGATAACAGAAAGCTCGTTCTGTGAAGCTTCAAGAGCTGCATCCAAACGAGCCTCTTCTGCATTTGTATCTTCGACTGAAACAGTCTCAAATGATAAATCCGGTTGAACTAATAGATATGCCTTAGCAACGGCAACACCGTCAGATGCTGCAATTCCTTTAAGCATTTCTGTCATATTAAGCCAATCCTTCTTTTTCCATTGTTTCAGAGATTGCAGCGATAGCATCGTCTGCATCTGCGCCTTCAGCTGAGATCTTAACATCAGCTCCTTGGCCAACACCGAGACTCATAACACCCATGATAGATTTCAAGTTTACTGATTTACCTTTGTATTCAAGCGTGATGTCAGAAGCGAATTTGCTAGCAGTTTGAACCAACAAAGTTGCTGGACGTGCGTGAATACCTGTTTCTGCTACAATGTGGAAATCTTTAGAAGCCATAGTTAGACTCTCCTTTTAAATAATTCTTTTTGAGTTATTGTGATAACCCTTACAAGTTGATATTATATCACCTTTTGAAATCTTTTTCAAGAATTTTATAGCCCGCTTACAAAATATTTCTTAGGAAATGAAAACTCTTCTTATTATATTGAAGAGAGAATTTTCGAGCAAAATCCCACATTCCCCAAGCTTTATTCAAAAATGTCTGCCACCAAATTTTCAATTGTTAATTTCTTATTTTATAGAAACTAATTGTTATAAAATAAGAATATAAACTCCCCCTCCACTCCTCCTAGTGATTCCCTAAATTCTGTAACACAAGATATTGGATTTTTGTTTTTAGGCGGAAAAGCTACTAGTCATTTTTCTAACATTTTAAGACTTGTTTAAGCATTGCCGCATCAGCATTTTGCTCCTTTTCTGCAATTTTTCACTTCTTTTCACCGCTTATACAAACACTATATATTGTATTGTAATCTATCCTATAACAAAATATCACACAATATTTAGTTCAAAACTATTGACATTCTATTTTCTTTTAGATATACTAGTTTCGTATTATTTAAAAGAAAAAACGAAAGTTTAGAGGAATTTTTAATGGTAACTATTTACTCAAAAAACAACTGCGTTCAGTGCAAAATGACCAAGCGCTTCTTAGATACTAATCATGTAGAATATCGCGAAATCAACTTGGATGAACAGCCAGAATTCATTGACCATGTCAAAGATCTTGGTTTCAATGCTGCTCCTGTGATTCAGACAGCAACTGAGGCATTTTCTGGTTTCCAACCTGGTAAATTGAAAAAATTGTCTTAATGTAGTTTATTTTGAGGGCGGCGCGCCTTGATTGGGAGATAAACTAAAAGACAGATTATCAGGGCAAACTGCAGCTCCTATGCTCATAGGGGCCGTTTCTTTTGTAAGGCGGATATTTTTCCGCTAGCTAATTATCTTATTTATATAGAAAAGGAAAAACATGGGACTCAAACATTTAGAGGATGTGACATACTTCCGACTCAACAACGAAATCAACCGTCCAGTTAATGGTCAGATTATGCTTCATAAAGATCAAGAAGCCTTAAAAGCTTTTTTTAAAGAAAACGTTGAGCCAAACACCAAGCAATTTTCTTCTATCACAGAAAAAATTAAATATTTAATAGAAGAAAACTATTTGGAGAAGGAATTTATTGAACTTTATTCTCCGGAATACATCGAGGAGCTGACTGCTTTTATCCATGCTCAAGATTTCAAGTTTAAATCTTTCATGGCTGCTTATAAGTTCTACAACCAGTATGCACTGAAGACCAATGATGGCGAATACTATCTGGAAAGCATGGAAGATCGGGTACTCTTCAACGCCCTCTACTTTGCCAACGGAGATGAAGCCATTGCCAAGGATATTGCCAATGAGATTATCCACCAGCGCTACCAACCAGCTACACCAAGCTTCCTCAACGCTGGTCGGGCTCGTCGTGGTGAATTGGTTTCTTGCTTCCTCATCCAAGTAACAGATGATATGAACTCAATCGGCCGCTCCATCAACTCTGCCCTGCAATTATCTCGTATCGGAGGAGGGGTCGGTATTTCCCTCAGCAATCTGCGGGAAGCTGGAGCACCTATCAAGGGTTATGAGGGAGCTGCGTCTGGGGTTGTGCCTGTTATGAAACTCTTTGAGGACAGCTTCTCCTACTCTAACCAGCTGGGTCAACGTCAGGGAGCTGGAGTTGTTTACCTCAATGTCTTCCACCCAGATATCATCGCCTTCCTTTCTACCAAGAAAGAAAATGCCGACGAAAAAGTTCGGGTTAAAACCCTCTCACTCGGTGTTGTCATTCCGGATAAGTTCTACGAATTAGCGCGTAAAAATGAAGAAATGTACCTCTTCAGCCCCTATTCTGTTGAACGTGAGTATGGAGTGCCATTTGCCTACCTCGACATCACTGAAAAGTATGATGAGTTGGTCGCTAATCCAAATATCACCAAGACCAAGATCAAGGCTCGTGATTTGGAAACAGAGATTTCCAAACTCCAACAAGAATCTGGCTATCCTTATGTCGTAAACATTGATACCGCCAACCGTTCAAATCCAATTGACGGTAAAATCGTCATGAGTAACCTTTGCTCTGAAATCCTGCAAGTACAAGAGCCTAGCCTTTTGAATGATGCGCAAGAGTATCTTCACCTAGGAACAGATGTATCATGTAACTTAGGCTCTACCAACGTTGTCAACATGATGACTTCGCCTGACTTCGGAAAATCCATCCGGACTATGACACGCGCCTTGACCTTTGTCACAGACAGCTCACACATCACAGCTGTGCCTTCTATCGACAATGGTAACAGTCTGGCGCACACCTTTGGTCTGGGAGCCATGGGACTGCACAGCTACTTGGCACAGCAGCTAATCGATTATGGATCAGCGGAAGCTGTAGAGTTCACTAGCATCTACTTCATGCTCATGAACTACTGGACTTTAGTCGAGTCTAACAATATCGCTCGCGAGCGTGGCGTGACCTTCCATAACTTTGAAAAATCTGATTATGCTAACGGAACTTACTTTGCCAAGTACCTGACGGGTGAATTTGTACCTAAGTCTGACCGTGTCAAAGAACTCTTCGCAGGCATCTTTATCCCGTCTGCAGAGGATTGGGCAGAGTTGCGCGACAAGATCAAGGCTGATGGTCTCTACCACCAAAACCGCCTGGCCGTTGCACCAAATGGCTCTATCAGCTACATCAATGACGTTTCTGCTTCAATTCATCCAATTACTCAGCGGATCGAAGAACGTCAAGAAAAGAAAATCGGTAAGATCTACTATCCTGCTGCTGGTCTGTCAACTGAGACTATTCCTTACTATACCAGCGCCTATGACATGGATATGCGCAAGGTTATCGATGTCTACGCAGCCGCAACTGAGCATGTGGACCAAGGTCTTTCCCTGACTCTCTTTATGCGCAGCGATATCCCTAAAGGCCTCTACGAATGGAAAAAAGAAAGCAAGCAAACAACCCGCGACCTTTCTATCCTGCGTAACTACGCCTTCAACAAAGGTATCAAGTCCATCTACTACGTCCGCACCTTCACTGATGATGGCGGCGAAGTAGGTGCCAACCAATGTGAAAGCTGTGTCATCTAACAAGAGATTTTAGAAAAAGAAAAGGAAATTCGACCATGTCACAATTTTACCTTCCTCATCATTGTCAGGAAGGTAAAATCGTGAAGCATTAGGACAGTATCCAAGAAGTGATAGCTGATACCACATCAGGTCGTACCATCTACTAAAGGAGAAAGAATGCAAACTTACTACAAAGCCATTAACTGGAACGCTATCGAAGATGTCATCGATAAGTCCACCTGGGAAAAACTGACTGAGCAATTCTGGCTGGATACGCGGATTCCCCTATCCAATGACCTGGATGACTGGAGAAAGCTGTCTCACAAGGAAAAAGACCTGGTCGGCAAGGTCTTCGGTGGCCTGACCCTGCTGGATACTCTCCAGTCTGAGTCTGGTGTGGATGCCCTACGTAAGGATGTCCGCACAGCCCACGAAGAAGCTGTCTTCAACAACATTCAATTTATGGAGTCCGTTCACGCCAAGTCTTACTCTTCTATCTTTTCTACGCTCAATACCAAGTCAGAAATCGATGAAATCTTTGCTTGGACCAACACCAATCCATACTTGCAAAAGAAAGCTGAGATTATCAACGAAATTTACCTGAACGGTACTCCTCTGGAGAAAAAAGTAGCCAGCGTTTTCTTGGAAACCTTCCTCTTCTACTCTGGTTTCTTCACTCCACTCTACTATCTGGGTAATAACAAGCTGGCCAACGTTGCTGAGATTATCAAGCTGATTATCCGTGACGAGTCTGTCCATGGAACCTATATCGGCTATAAGTTCCAGCTAGCTTTTAACGAGCTGCCAGAAGACGAGCAAGAAAAACTCAAAGAATGGATGTATGACCTGCTCTACACCCTCTATGAAAATGAAGAAGGCTACACTGAAAGCCTCTATGACACAGTCGGCTGGACCGAAGAGGTCAAGACCTTCCTGCGCTACAATGCCAACAAGGCTCTGATGAATCTGGGACAGGATCCCCTCTTCCCAGACTCAGCGGACGATGTCAATCCTATCGTCATGAACGGTATCTCAACCGGTACCTCCAACCATGACTTCTTCTCCCAAGTGGGTAACGGCTACCTGCTAGGCGAAGTTGAAGCCATGCAGGATGACGACTATAATTACGGTTTATAGACAAAGAACCCCTCTTTCCAAAATCCGGAAAGAGGGGTTTTTGATTGACTATTAATCTATTGATTATCGTAGATATATTCTTCCAGATGTTCTGCGACTGTAATCTCAACTCCAGCCTCAGATGTTAGATAAATCACGGTACAGTCATGAGCTGGGACAATAGGAAATAAAAAGGGCTTCATATTTTGATAAATTCTATACATCCGCCTTTGACTCGTTGGATTTTCCAGATAAAGCTTGCTGTCACCACCAGAAAAGTCAGCCGGCAGAAGGGCATAGTAAGCCACCAAAGCTCCATTTTCATCCAATACTCTAATCTTATTTAAGTCCTCAGCTATTTTTTTCATCATTAAGGTGGCCATTTTTTACTCCCTTCATGTCTTTATCCAAATAAAGGTGGAGCTGGGAACATCATCCCTAACCCCACCTATACAGTAACTAATTAGATACGCGATAATACGGATGCTGTGAAGCAGTGATAGCATCTTGTCCAACTCGAATCTGTGCTTTAGGATTCTCGTTTCCCGTATCAGGCAAAACAGCTCCTTCTGGAATTACTAAAAAGGTTGCGCTACTGCTACCAGCAGTATAAGCAAGAGTAGATACATAACTACCATCGCTTACTTGACCTTTTAGTAAAGTATAATCGCTGGATTCTTTTCCATTCAGAGTATGAGAAACAACCCCTTGATTATTCAATACTATCGCATCCCCCAAATCATTTTGCCAAGTACCGGCTACACTCGAAAAATCTCCTGCTGCCAAAGCATTGACATCAATACCCGCTGCTGGAGTGGCTGGGTCTTTCGTGTCAGACTTTGTTTCATTTTTAGGCTCAGCTTCAGAAGATGCCGACGCTACATCAGTTTCATCTTGGCTAGCTGATTGAACAACTTTCGCTTCAGATTTGACATCTGATTTAGAAGTTTGAACTGTTTGACTAGAGCTGCTATTTTGAGATGTTTGCTTCTCCTGCTGTTTACTGCAAGCACCAAGCAAGATAATAGAAGAAGCGAGCGCAGTCGCAAGAAACATTAATTTTGCATTTTTCATAAAAGGACCTCCTTTAGGTTTGCCTAATTATAACACGAAAGATTTTGCCAAAACAGGACATAGATGTCCTGTTAGCCTTGATGATAGATCTGAAGTTCTTTATTCCACTCCTCAGACATTTTTTTAGATAGAAAAGTATGACCTAACAATTTCGCCAGCGTCAGTCCCTCTTCGTAGTATTGTTGAGCCTTTTTCTCGTCCTTGTGTACGAAAAGCTCATATTCTCCCTCTAACATTCTTATCAGCGGTTTCTTTTGATAGTCCTCTGTCAATTCCATGATTATATTAAGTTTGTTGAGTGTATCTTTTGTATAAATGAACTCTTTTCGCTCGCACTCAATACCTGGGATTGTCAGTAGAGCATCTCGCATGAGAAAGAGATATTCATTTGGAATATAGTCAACTGACTGCAGTAATCGCTGAGCGATTCTTGCATATAATTCCTTATCAAACTTAGCTGACCGAATCTCCTCTTCATCTCCCACATAGATCTGATAGAGCTGGATGTAGAGTAAATCATTCACGTCATAATGCTTTTTACTCTGCAAATCGTCCAAATGCTTGGCAAAGAGAGTCATTCCATACTTATGGAATTTCTCAGAAGTATAAGTATAAATCTTTGATTGCAAGATATCCATTACATTCTGCTCAGCTTCTGGCAAATCATCATAATAAACTTCAAAAATTTCATCTATGATATGCTCCAATTCGAACAAAGCTTCGGTATTGCCATAAGTGGTCGTCCGAATCAGCTTATACTTCAAGCGCTGGTAATCAGCAGGTAGAGCTGCATCTTCTTTTTTACTTCCTGTCAAAGTTGTCAAATCGACCTCTAGACAGAAAGCCAGATATTCTAAAGTAGAGAGAGTCGGCTGGGAAATGCCTGACTCCAAACGGGTTAACTGCCGTATAGAAAGCTTTGACTCATCACCACACAATTGCTCCTTGGTCCAGCCCCTATTTAATCGAAGCTGTTTCAAATGCTGTCCAAATTCTTTTCCTTGCATCGTCAATTCCCCTCCCAAATAAATTAGGAAACCTTTGCTTATGTTATCATGTTATTCTAGATTTATTATAGCATAACTGGAAAGATTTTACTAATAAAATTCTAAAAAGATTACTTCCTTTTCTCAGTGATGAAATCTACCTAACTGTTGCAACAGTTAGGTAGAGCGGAGCTATTGAGACCTTAGGCTCAATAGCTAGTCATGGAACTCTGCAGGAGGTCGCTGACGTCCGCCATCACTTGAGAAAAGTATGTAAATCTAAAAATTAGCATATTACAAATATTAAAGGACCCCAAACTTAAAAGTTTGGAGTCCTTCTACCATATTCTTTTTTGAGTCTAAACACAAAAAAACTAGCAATAAACATTCAAGTGAGATGGCAAGACACGAATCGTTACTGGCAGTTGGTCGCCCTCATCTCCGTCAACGTTGACGCTGAGCTCTGCGTTATTGTCAGCCAACTCAACTGTGATTTCCTTAAAGGTCAGATACTCGATATTATTACTTTCTTCGCCATTGCCCGAAATCAAATCCGGCACAGAAACCAAGGTATCCAAGAGATTTTTATCCTTAAGATACAAGAGATGAAGCAAGCCGTCATTGACAGTGGCTTCAGGGAGAATACTCTCGAAACCTCCGATTGAGTTGGTAGAGCCAATCAAGAGTGTACTGCTCTTTATCGTGCGCTCTTCTCCATCAATCTTCAAGTGAAATTCGTAAAAACTAGTATCCATCAACTGCTTGAAACCAGAGATAAAGTAGGCAAACTTACCCCACTTGGTCTTGTCTTCAGAATCTACATTGTTGATTGACTCTGGAATAGTTCCAATGGCAACCACATTCATAAAGTACTGGTCATTAATCTTACCGATATCAAGCGGCTTGACTTTATTGATATCCAGATTCTGGATGGCTTCTTCAGCATCTAGAGGAATGCCGAGAGCACGCGCCAAGTCATTGACCGTACCAAGTGGAAAGAAACCAAAGGTCGGACGATAGTCTAGTTCAGCCAGACCGCTGATTCCTTCATTGACAGTTCCATCGCCACCCATGACAAAGACGCTATCATAATGGTCTTCTGCCGCTTGCCTAGCAAAAGCTGCTGCGTCTCCGCCTTTTTCAGTATGCTTGACCACTGCCTCATCGAAGCAGCCTGCCAGCTTTTCTCTTGCCAAGTCTTCATAGGACTTGGCTTTTTCGCCTCCCGAGCTAGGGTTGACAATTAATAGGACTTTAGACATAAGGAAACCTCTTTTCATTTGATAGCTCATTATACCATCTGGAAAACACTTTCACAAGAATTTGAAACTGCTGGCTTTCGAAAGACCAGAAAAGCAGTTTGGTATTTAAACTCCATTCCACAGAAAAACACTTCTGCCGTTAGACTTTTCTGCCTAACTTTAGAAGTGCTGTCTTATATGTAGTTTTTCTATTAAAAGAAGAAAACCAGAACAAAAGCAATTAGATTATTAGCCAGATGTAGGCCAATTGAATAGCGAAGATCCTTCTTAGCTAGATATCCTAAGCCGAAAATTGCCCCCAAGATGAAGTAAACTAGAAACTGGACTAGATTGCCCGGCATGTGCAGAAGAGAGAAAAAGCTGGCAGATACAGTTAAATAGAGCAGAATTTTCGCCAAGCTATTTTGGTCAGGAAAGAGAAACTTAGCCAAAAATCCTCGCGTCAGCAACTCTTCGAGAATAGGAGCAAAGATTACCATGTATAGGAAGGCAAAGGCTGGCTGCTGCTGAATCAACTCTACAGCAGTGTTCTGATTGGCAGAAGATTCAATAGGAACGAGCTGCTGGAAGATGATAAAAGCAAGCAAGAGGGCGCTGGGAAGCCAGATAGAACTGGTCAGCTTGGTATTTTTGATCTCCAGTTTCAAATCTTTCTGGTACCATTTCCACATGGCAAAAGAATAGAGACTGGCAAGTATGACAAAAATCGGCAAAATCAATAGTTGAGAAGTTCCTCCTGTCAGAGAACCTATGGTGAAGAGAACTATAGCCGAAAATATATAGAAATAGGCCAAGAGAACAAGTATATAAAGGCCAAAATTAGTAAAGAAGGTTTTTAATTTCATAGTGATTCCTTATAGATTGATTTACTTAAACATAGCTAGCAGCAGTAATATAGCCATGGGGAGATTGTTCAGGATATGAACCAACATGGAATCTTTTATATTCCCCCGACGAGCATAGGATAAATATAAAACCAGTCCAAGTGCAAAATAAATTGGGAACTCTGTCAATTGGGTGATATGAGGCAGAGTGAAGACCACAGAAGTCACAATAGCAGGCAAAACCTTTTGATTATTTTTGAAAAAGAAGGCAGTACCAAAACCACGGAAAATTAATTCTTCCATGATAGGAGCAATAAAAGCAATCGTTGCAACAAAGAGCAAGGCAAAGAAAATATGCTGCGAAGACATCATTCCCCCTAGCCCTTGTATGGCGCTGTCATTACTGGTCTGGGAATTGCCGCTCAGGATGAGATTGAGATAAACACCAACAATAGCAGCTACCCTCGCAAGGAAAAAGAATAGAAAAGCAAAACCGATGTCCTTGCCAGACTGTTTGAATTTTTTCTTTTCTTCAGGTATACGCTTCTGATAACGCCGCCACAAGACACGAAAAATCAGGAAAACTAAAATCATATACAAGGCTACCAATAAGATTTCTGCATAAATAGGTAAATTCTTCCCGAGCCTTAAGAATAGCATTGGAGCAACATTTATAAGGAGGCTAAGAGCAATTAAGCCTATCCATTTTACAAGTCCTAAAGCAGTTGATTTGAAGTTGTTCATTTTGTATTCTCCTTTTGATAAATATTGATACCGACTTCCGTATCCTCAACAGCAATATCTCCCTTCTGCCGAAGAATAGCGACAGCGAGGAAAAAATCTCCTGCACAGCCAGCTGCATGGAAGCTAGCAAGGACGATATAAGAAGCCGCAGTTAAAATATGCAAGCCATAGATCAAGGTCAGGGCTAGGCTAATCAGAAAGAAAGGTGCCAGGATAATGACGAGCATCCTTTTCCGACTGTAACGACTGCCTGGACTGGTCGCATAGGCCATGCCGCTTTTAAAACCAAACTTGACCTTGGTATTTTCATCCCCCAAGACCTTGAAGAAAAAGCCGTGAATCAGCTCATGGATGACCATTAGAACAAGGAGGTAGAGTAAGTCAAAAAAATGAAAAACTTCGCTACCCTTGCCATACATCAGAATAGCAATCCAAGTAAAGAGGGCTAGAAAAGGGAAGATCAGCAACAGGGAAAATATATTCAGAGCTAAATTAACCTTTTTATTATGGATAAAATCAAGTTCTTTCAGTAGTTTCATAGCCTCAACCTTTCATTGAAAAATAAACTTATTTGAAATATTTTTTAACCATTGGATAATACATGACATTGATATAGATATGAATCACCAGCAGAATGATAAAGCCAGAAACAACATTGAGAGGTGTGAGAGTTCCTAGTCCTGCTAGAATGACATAGAGGGCCGGCAGAATTCGCTGATTGAGACTCAGGAGAATCAAATAGCTCTGCTCATAGTTAGCTTGTAGCTCTGACTCATCATAAGAGAGGGCAAATTCCTGCATTTCCTTAGTAGTCGGGAAGGCCGAAACCTTATAATGACGAACTTTCTGGAGTGTTTTAAAAAATACAATCTGTGAAATGATAAGCAGAATCACAATCACCCAATCTATATGGCTCCATTGAAGAGGGCTCTTATGATTAGTGATATTTCCGATATAAACAGCTCCGACTAAAATCGTAAAAAGAGCAACAGCACTGCTGATATTAAAGGAGATAGTGGCATACTCTAAATATTTAAAGGCCAGACGGTACCATTCATAATTCTTATCCTCATCTGCTTCTTTTTCATAGGCTTCATTGTATTTACGAGTCCGATAAATCAAGAAAAAGACCAAGGGATAGAGGATGATAAGGCTGGCCCTACCTAGCTGGCGCAGCAGTTGAACAGAAAAAATAGTCGACCAACTGATGTTTTTTAGCAGACCAGTTTCAGAAAACAAAATAGACAGACCACCTATTAAAGCTCCAGCTAGAAATATAAGGACATTATATAAAACTCTTTTCTGTGTAGATATACGTTTTTGCTCTTTCACGACTTCTTCTCCTTTATTTTTTTACAATAGATGATACAAGAATGCTGAGGCTGAAGGACTGTTTTAGCTCCTGTTGAAATGAATCTTAATTGGTTCTTCATTCTGCTTCCTCCACCAGCCGAAAGACATTCTCAACGTTTTCATTGAAAATATGGGCAATCTTAAGGGCAATCACAATCGACGGGGTATATTCGCCTCTCTCTATAAGGCTGATTGTCTGCCTGGAAACACCGGCCAGCTTAGCCAGTTCTGTCTGGTTGAGACCATCACGCGCCCTCAACTCCTTGAGTCGATTTCTTAATTTCATTAAAATCCCCCACTTCTCCTAAAGCTCGATAGACCGAATGTCTTCAATACGAATCAGCTTGGTCTTGGTCTGACCTTTTTTATCTGTCATGCTCAGCTTGACCCATTCTTCATCCACATCCACTACCAGCCAGTTTACCAGCCAGTTATTGGTTCCAATTGACTCGCTCATAATTGTCGGCTTCTTTCCAATCATTTCTTTTAAAAATTGTGACATTGTTTTGTTCCCCTTTCTTTTTCTTTCTAAAGACTTTATCCGTCCCTGCATCCGTTTTAGCTTATTGGAAGAATCAATCCCAAAGATAAAAACCATAAAAGTCATCGGAAGCAAGAACCATAAGAATGCATTCATAAGCGTCCCTCCATTTCCTGTTCAAAAGTATTGTAACAGATTCTTTTCTTTTTGACAAGTATATTTGTCAAAAAAATAATAATCATTGTCAAGAACACCATTATCATAGACAAAAAAGAATCCAGCTCAGACTGAATCCTTTTCCTTTATTCATCAATTTCTGAAAATACTTCTTTTAAAATAGCAATACCCTGCTGAATTTCCTCCCTGCTGATAGTCAAAGGCGGCAGGAGACGGATAACATTTTCTCCGGCTGTCAGGATAATCAAGCCCTTCTGACGAGTGGCTTCAACAAGCCTTGACAGACTGGCACTTGTTTCAATCCCAATCATCATGCCCAGGCCTCGAACAGCAGAAATATTTGGATGGTCCTGAAAAGCAAGCTGCAGCTGCTCCAGTAAGATGGCACTCTTAGACCTGACTTCTTCCATAAATCCCGTCTCTTTTATGATATGCAAGGTCTCCAAGGCAGCTGCCATGGCTAATTTATTGCCACCAAAGGTAGAACCGTGACTGCCAGGTCCAAAAGCGGGAGCCAAGCTGGATTTTCCCAATAGGGCGCCAGCAGGCAGGCCATTGGCCAGACCCTTAGCCAGCGTCACAATATCCGGTACAATCCCATAATGCTCAAAGGAATAAAGCTGGCCCGTACGCCCCATGCCTGTCTGGACCTCATCAACAATCAGCAAAAGCCCCTCTTGTTGGCAAAAATCAGCCAAGTCTTTGACAAAAGCTGCTTCTGCTGGACGAACTCCTGATTCTCCTTGGACCAATTCCAGCATGACAGCTGCCGTATCCTGATTGACCAAGTCTTCTACGCTGGCCAAATCATTGTAAACCGCATAGCTGAAATGGGGAACCCCATCACCAAATCCTTCCTTAATCTTATCCTGTCCTGTTGCGGCCATAGCGCCAAAGGTTCGACCGTGAAAGGATTGCTGAAAGGTGATAATGCCTTGCTTGCCAGTAGCTTTGCGGGCTAGCTTAATAGCTGCTTCATTGGCTTCTGCTCCGCTATTGCAGAAAAATGCCAAATAATCATAAGAACCTGCCAGTTCCTGAGCCACCTGCTCTTGCAGAGAGCTAAGATAGAGATTGGGACTGTGCCAGATGCGCCCTGCTTGCTGGATCAAAGCCTGCTGAACCTGCGGGTGAAAGCCAAGATTGGTTACACCAATCCCCGATGAAAAGTCCAAATAAGCCTTTCCCTCACTGTCAATCAGATAGGAACCCTCTGCTTTAACAAACTCAATGGGTGCCCTCTTGTAGTTTTCAAATAAATAAGTCATCGTTATCCCTCTGCTATCAAGGTGCCTGTCAAAAGATTATCGCCAATCAGAACCTGTCCGACACCGGAAAGCACGGTCTGAACAGCACTCTCAATCTTAGGAATCATCCCACCCTTGATGACACCTGTCTGAATCTTCTTGGAAACCTGACTAGTCAGAAGCTGGGGCAGGACCTTTTTGTCCTCCAGAACCCCTTCTATATCTGTCATCAAGATCAGCTTCTCTGCCTGCAAGCTACTGGCAACTGCTGCTGCTAGATAGTCTGCATTGATATTTAAGAACTCGCCAGCAGCATTTTCTCCTAGCGAAGCCAGCACTGGGACTATGTCCTCAGCCAGCAGCTGCTCTAAATAAGCAGTTTGAATCGCTGTCACATCACCGACATAGCCATAGAGGTCTTTATCGATAAAATCTGCCGAAACTGTCTTTCCCAAATGAGAAGCCAACTGAACGCTTTCAATATCTGAGTCGTTCAGTTCTTGTGTCAGCATTCGGCCGACTTGACCTAGCAAGGCCTGCTCAATAATGGGTAAGTCAGACCTAGCTGTCACCCGCAATCCCTTAACCTTGCTAGTAGGCAGCTGGCGCTCTTTCATAAGCTGGTTAATGACCAGACCGCCCCCATGAACGACCACGATTTTCTTACCAGCTGCTATCCATTCTTGCATTTGCTTGATAAACTTATCAGACAGCTTTTGCGCAGCAACACCGCCAATTTTTATAACAATCACATCTTTCATTGC
Source organism: Streptococcus sanguinis (assembly GCF_050220005.1). GTDB lineage: Bacteria > Bacillota > Bacilli > Lactobacillales > Streptococcaceae > Streptococcus > Streptococcus sanguinis_Z. Next base: position 736,866 of record NZ_CP071413.1, on the reverse strand, counting down.
ATTTCTCCTTAGGTTCTATAGAGGGCATTGATTTTCACATAATCATAGGATAGATCGCAGCCCCAGGCCTGAGCTTCAGCGTCCCCATCGTGTAGGTCAATGGTCAAGGTCAGCAGCTCTCCAGCCATGGCATCACTAGTCTCCTCGGGGTCAAAAGCCACAGGGCTTGAAGCCTGCATGACTGGAATCCCCTCAATCCAAATATCAATATTGTCCACTGAGACATCTGCTCTCGCATAGCCGATAGCTGCTAGGATTCGTCCCCAATTGGGATCTTGACCAAAAATAGCCGTTTTGACCAGGCTAGATCCAACGACACTCTTAGCAATCATACGGCCACTCTGTTCATCCTTGGCATGCCGAACATTGACTTCAATCAGCTTGGTCGCTCCCTCGCCATCCTTGGCAATTTTCTTAGCCAAGTCAGCCATAAGATAGCGGAGCATCTTAGAAAACTTTTCAAATTCTTCTGTATCTGGCAGAATTTCTTCATTTTGCCGGCAGCCGTTCGCCATGACTAGCACCATGTCATTGGTCGATGTATCCCCATCCACCGTGATTTGGTTGAAAGTCGTCTCCACATGCTGACTGAGAGCCGCTTGCAAGGTAGCGCTGGAAATATTGGCATCACAAGTTATAAAGGCCAGCATAGTCGCCATATTCGGATGAATCATGCCCGATCCCTTAGCCACTCCTGCCATAGTCACCAGGTCTGTTCCAAACTCTTCTGTGACTACACAGGTCTTGGTACAAGTATCCGTCGTCAAGATAGCCTCAGCAAAATCTTCTGCCTTGCCACTCACTAGAATCTGTGACAGGCCATTTTTCATAGCATCCATTGGAAGCTGCTCGCCGATGACTCCTGTAGATGCCAGACCTACCAAGTCAGGGTCAATCTTCAGCTTTTGAGCAGTCAATCGCTGCATCTCATAGACAGCGTCCAGTCCCTGCTGGCCTGTACAGGAATTGGCAACACCAGAATTAACCACTATTGCCTGCAATTTCTGGCTCTTTTGAATTGATGCTTTGGTCACTAGAAGTGGAGCAGCGATAACCTTATTAGTTGTATAGACTCCAGCCACACTGGCTGGTACTTCAGAGACAATCCAGCCAAAATCCAACTTCTTTTTCTTAAAGCCAGCGTGTAAACCATCAGCCGAAAAACCTAGTGGACTGGCAATCGTTCCATCAATAATCTTCATATCTAACCCTTTCTCATCTAGACATAGGACGGTTGACTGAGCAGACCATCTGTTTCAGGAAAGCCCAGCATCAGATTCATATTTTGAACCGCCTGACCAGCAGCCCCCTTAATCAGGTTATCCAGCACAGCCACGACAGTTAAAATATTTGTCACAGGATTATAGTCAAAACCAATATCGGTATAATTAGTACCGACAACCTGGTGCAAATTCGGCAGAGTAGCTTGGATACGGACAAAAGGCTTATCCTGATAGCATTCCTGGTAAATAGCAGCCAGCTCTTCTCGAGTCAAAGGTTCTTTCAACTTGCAATAAACTGTCGCCACGATCCCACGATTAAGCGGAATAAGGGAAGTTGAAAACTGAATCTGCTGCAATCCCTCATCAAAATGCTGCAACTGCTGCACAATCTCTGGAATATGCTGATGCTGATTCAGCTTGTAAGTCACATAATTGTCGTGCACATGGACAAAATGGCTGGATGCAGCTGGATTTTTCCCTGCCCCTGTCAAACCGCTCTTGGCATCAACAATAATGGAGTCCAGCTCAACAGCTTGAGCCTGCAGCAAGGGAATCAGAGCCAACTCTGTAGCTGTCGCATAACAGCCGGGATTAGCAATAAATCGCTTCCCTCTGACATCTGTAAACTCAGACAGCCCATAAATAAACGCTTTTTGAATATGGACTTCAGCTGGCCCTTTCTGATACCATTTTTTATAAATATTCCCTGGCAAACGATGATCACCAGATAGGTCAATGACTGGAAATCCCGCTTCTACAAAGTCTTTTGACAAATCTTTAGCCACTCCGCTTGACGTTGCAAAGAAAACAAGATCTGCTCGTCGCATTATTTCCTGACTGTCGAAAGCTTCTATTTTCAGGTCGCAAATCCCCTTCAAATGAGGATAAAGCTCTGACACAGGAGCCTCCATATCTTGACTGGCATAAAGAGAAACGACTTCTGCCTGCGGATGCTGCAGCAAAATACGGAGGAGTTCCATCCCTGAGTAACCAGTAATTCCCACAATCGAAATTCGCATATTTTTAAAAAACCTCCGTATAAATATGCGTTTTATTTTACTCGTATATTTTCCCTTTGTCAAGTATTTTCTGTATTTTTATGCAATATTTTTGAAAATATCATTATTTATTCTAAAACAATTCATAATTTCTTGCCGAAAAGCGGCCTATTTGCTTCTCATATAGAGAAGTAAGAAATCTAAGAGCACAGAAAAAGATCTGCCCAAAGAGCAGACCTTTTCATCTATCTTTTATCTAATATTACAACTTCTCAGCCACCGCTGCTAGCAAGTCTGAAATAGCTGATTGCTTGCCGCCGCCGGCCATAGCCATGTCTGGCTTACCGCCGCCTCGACCATCTACAATTGGTGCCAATTCCTTAATCAGATTACCAGCATGGACGTCCTTGGTCTTGCTGGCTGCAAGGACATTGACCTTGTCTCCAATTGCTGCTACCAGTACGAGAACATCTGAATAGTCCTTCTGCTTCCATGTGTCCGCAAAGGTACGCAGGGCACCTGCATCAGAAACAGAGACTTGACTAGTGATGAAGCTATGTCCATTTGCCTCTTGAACATTCTTGAAGACTTCACCAGAGGCCGCTGCTGCTGCCTTTTCCTTGAGTTCCGCATTTTCTTTTTGGAGTTGACGAAGCTGCTCCTGCAGTGCTTCAACCTTGTGAGGCACCTCTTTGATTTGCGGTGCCTTGAGGGTCGCTGCAATAGCCTTAAGCGCCTCTTCTTCCTCACGGTAGGCTTCAAAAGCTTCCTTGCTGGTGACTGCCAAGATACGGCGAGTTCCAGATCCGATACCCTCTTCTTTGACAATCTTGAAAATACCGATTTCAGAAGTGTTGCCTACGTGGGTTCCTCCGCAAAGCTCGACAGAGTAGTCGCCGATAGTTACGACACGAACTTCTTTACCATATTTTTCACCAAAGAGCGCCATGGCACCCATTTCCTTAGCCGTGTCAATATCTGTCTCTACTGTCTCAATGGCAAGAGCTTCCCAGATTTTCTCATTGACTTCTTGCTCAATAGCGCGCAGCTCTTCTGCTGTCACCGCTTGGAAGTGTGTAAAGTCAAAGCGCAGGAATTCTACTTCGTTCAGAGAACCAGCCTGGGTTGCATGGTTACCAAGAACATTATGCAGGGCTGCATGTAAGAGGTGAGTCGCCGTATGGTTCTTCATAACACGATGGCGACGGCTGTGGTCAATTTCCAGTTTATAGCTTTGACCCAGAGCCAGAGGAGCCAAAACTTCTACAGTATGCAGTGGCTGACCATTTGGTGCCTTTTGCACATCCGTAACTTGCGCTACCAGATTGCCTGCTCCATCAAAGATTTGACCGTGGTCCGCTACCTGACCACCCATTTCTGCATAGAATGGCGTTTCTGCAAAGATGAGGGCAGCTGTCCCTGACTCAACAGACTCCACTGCTGCATCATCTGCTACAATAGCAAGGAGTTCAGCAGTTAGCTCTTCTTTTTCGTAGTTAAAGACACTCTCTACAGTGATGGCCTGCAGGGTTTCATTTTGCATCCCCATTGAGCCGCCCTTGACGACAGAAGCACGCGCCCGATCCTGCTGCTCTTTCATAGCCGCTTCAAAGCCAGCACGATCCACAGTCATGCCTGCTTCTTCAGCGATTTCTTCGGTCAACTCCAGCGGAAAACCGTAAGTATCGTAGAGTTTAAAGGCATCTTGACCAGCAATAACAGTTTGTCCCTTAGCTTTCAAATCTGCCACAATTGTTTCTGCAAAGTGTTGACCAGAGTGCAGAGTACGAGCAAAAGATTCTTCCTCACTCTTGATAATCTTTTCGATAAAGTCTTGCTTTTCAAGAACTTCTGGGTAGTAGCTTTCCATAATCTTGCCCACAGTTGGAACCAGTTTGTAAAGGAAAGGCTCATTGATACCCAATTTTTGACCATGCATTGAAGCACGACGAAGCAGACGACGAAGGACATAGCCACGGCCTTCATTTCCAGGAAGTGCGCCATCACCAATGGCAAAGGAGAGCGAGCGGATATGGTCTGCGATAACCTTGAAACTCATATTGTCGCCATCTTGATCATAGACCTTGCCAGACAGTTTCTCTACTTCACGAATGATTGGCATAAAGAGGTCGGTCTCAAAGTTGGTCTTAGCCCCTTGGATAACAGCGACCAAACGCTCCAAACCTGCGCCCGTATCAATGTTCTTATGTGGTAATTCCTTGTATTCACTACGCGGTACAGCAGGGTCAGCGTTGAATTGTGACAAAACGATATTCCAGATTTCGATATAACGGTCGTTTTCAATATCTTCTTCCAAGAGACGAACTCCGATATTTTCTGGATCAAAAGCCTCACCCCGGTCAAAGAAAATCTCTGTATCTGGTCCAGAAGGTCCCGCACCGATTTCCCAGAAGTTGTCCTCAATCGGAATCAAATGACTAGGCTCAACGCCCATAGCGATCCAGCGGTTGTAAGAATCCTTGTCGTCTGGATAGTAGGTCATGTAGAGCTTGTCTTTAGGGAAATCAAACCATTCAGGGCTAGTCAAAAGCTCGTAAGCCCACTCAATCGCTTCATCACGGAAATAATCACCGATAGAGAAGTTGCCCAGCATTTCAAACATGGTATGGTGGCGGGCAGTCTTTCCAACATTTTCAATATCGTTGGTCCGAATGGCCTTTTGAGCATTGGTAATCCGAGGATTTTCTGGAATGATGGTTCCATCGAAATATTTCTTGAGGGTTGCTACACCAGAATTAATCCAAAGCAAGGTTGGATCATTGACTGGCACCAAGCTGACAGATGGTTCTACTGCATGACCTTTAGTTGCCCAAAAATCCAGCCACATTTGACGAACCTGAGCACTTGACATTTGTTTCATTTCTTTTTCTCCTTAAATTTTTTCTAAAAAATTGCATTATGACGACGAACTTTCTAACATTTCAACATAATCAATAGCGACACAGAGGGAAATCACCAAATCTGAATAAGTCACATCATAGACACTCACCTGATAAGTAGAGGTTAGATGGAAAAGCTCCTTGGTAATCTCTGCAACGACTTGATTGCTGTCATCCAGCAGACGAAAGTTTAAATCCCAGATATTCCCTTCAACTCGAAAACCCAAATTATCAAATTTATATTTATCACGCAAAAAAGAGAATTTCTTACGGATATAAAAGCTATGCCCGCTTCTGAGTTTGATTTCAAACTGGGGCAGGAGGGTTATAAGGGTCTTGGTAATCTGACTGACGATTTGACCCTGACTATCATAGATAGTAAAGGTCTTAGGAATCTGGAAGAAAGAGCCTTCCACTTGGTAATCCACATTTCCTCGATCGTCCTTGATATCAAAGCGTTCGCCGCCTAAGCGAAATTTCTGTTTGACAAGATAGGTTTTCATTATATTACCTCCACAGTCAACATAAAAGACAAGTTCCTTGTCCGAAGGGCGAAAAACCGCGGTACCACCTTCATTCAATGAACTTGTCATTCTCATTTCGTATTCTATTTTTCAAGATGAGTAGCATGATTCTCCGTCTCAGATGGCTCGCAGCACCGCCAATTCTCTGAACTAAGAGCTTGAAAAATCAATTCTCACCAGTCTTATTATACTTGCTTATTCTCTTTTCGTCAACCTTATTCTGCAGCTGAGGATGAAGCTTCTGTTGAACTGCTTTCAGCTGCTGAGCTAGACTCAGAAGTCTTTGAACTGCTGGCAGCACTTGATGAAGAAGTTGAAGAACCTGTGGTTTCGATATACTGAGCAAAGATAGATTGGAAAGCACTGTCCTTAACCTTGATGTTGGCATCTTTCAACTCTTTCGCCACAACACTTTGGATGAAGCTAGTATCTTTTTCTTTTTGCGCAATGATAATCTTTTTCAGCTTGTCTTTGTAGTCTTTCCAGTTAGAAGATTTCTCTGACTTCTTGACCAGCTTAACAATATAGTAGCTTGCTGAGTACTGTGAATCTGGCACAGTCACAAGGTCTGAAACGCCATTTTCTTCCAAAGCAAAAGCAGCTTTTTTGACAGCATCTGGAACATCAGTAGAGCCAGAGTCAAACTTGATTTCTCCGCCTTTTTCCTTAGTGGCAGCATCGGTAGAGTTTTCCTTAGCGATTTGACTGAAGTCTGCTCCTTCAGCTTTAGCTTTTTCAAGAACTTCCTTACCTTTGTCTTCGCTGTCAACCTTGATGATTTGAGCTGTTACTTCTGGCGTGTAGTTTTCAAAAGCAGCCTTGTAGTTTTCGTCAGTCAGCTCTTTTTCAGCAGCCTTCTTAACGGCATACTCTACCAGCATATTGGTGCGGATTTGCTCCTTGTAGGCATCTTCGGTCAAGCCGTTTTGAGCCAAGACTTGGGCAAAAGCTGTACCGTAAGCCGTTTTAGACTTTTCGAAAGCATCTTTAACGTCCTTGTCTTTGACATCTTTGCCGTATTTTTCTTCAAAGATGTCTTTGATAGCCATCTGCAGCAAGACCTGCTGAGCTGCACCATTGTTTTTCACTTGATCGTAGAACTCATTGACAGTAATCGTGTTGCCTTTCATGGTCACGATGTCCTTGCCTTCTGAGTTAGAACATGCTGCTAATACAGCGACTGACAAGAGTGTCACAGCTCCTGCAAATATTTTTTTCTTCATTTTATATTGACTCCTTATTCTTAAAAGTTCACGTTTTCTATTGTAGCATAAATTTGAATTGATATCTTAAATTTTACTAAAAATTTTTGGAAATTAGGAAAAAATCAGAGATGTCAATTTTTTCTAATCATAAGCAGACCATCTCCTAAGGGAAGCAGACTAGAAGTTAAATCTGGATTGTCCAGAGTTGCGTCAAAAAGACTATGCAGTCCTCGGTAAATAGCCCGTTGGCCACGCTTAATGTCCTCAAAAGGCTTGGCAACATCGCCGCCTTGAAAGACATCATCAATGAGAATCAGCCCACCAGGATTGAGGCGCTTGAGGACCTGAGGCAAAAACACCACATACTTAGACTTAGCAGAGTCCATAAAGACAAGGTCGTAGGAATCCTCTAACGTCTCAAGTAAATCCACCGCATCGCCTTCCAGCAGGGTAATCTGCTGACGGCTGTCATACTTAGCAAAATTAGCCTTGGCTAGCTCAATCATCTCTGGATTACGATCAATTGTCGTAATCTGAGCCTGAGGCGCATGCTCCGCCATCAAAAGAGCCGAAAAACCAATAGCCGTACCGATTTCTAAAATCTTCTTTGGTTGGAAACTTTCGACTAGCAGGCGGAAGTAAGCCACTGTCTCATGGGGAATCACAGGAACATTTTCAGCTTTGGCAAAATCCTCCAGTTCCTTGAGGCCGCCAGTGACTGGTTGGTGACGCTGCCTCATAAAATCCACAATCTCTTCTTTGACCACTGGCCGGCGCATATTGGGATTAGAGTTTTGATTATAAGTCTCGACCATCTTATGCCAGTCCCAACTTTTCTACCAAGGCTTCGAATTCGTCCAGACGGCGTTCAAAGACAGCAAAAGCATCATTTAGGTAGTCTTCTTTTTCCATATCCACACCTGCTTTTTTGATGACATTGAGTGGGTAGTCAGAGTTCCCAGCTTTCAGATAGTCCAGATACTTGTCCTTGTCTTCCTGACTGCCATGGACAATCTTTTCAGCCAAGGCCGAAGCGGCTGCAAATCCTGTCGAATATTGGAAAACATAATAATCATAGTAGAAATGAGGAATACGAGCCCACTCATACTGAATCTGCGGATTATCTTCTTTTTTCAGCCCATAGTATTTCTCGTTCAAGTCAGCGTAGAGCTCATTGAGAAACTCGCTGGTCAAAACTTGACCTTCTTGGTCAGCCTTGTGGATAGTATGCTCAAACTCAGCAAACTGGGTTTGACGGAAGACCGTTCCACGGAAGCCATCCAAGAAGTGATTGAGGATAGCAAAGCGAGTAGCATCGTCCTCTACTTCTTCCAAAAGCTTTTCTGTCAGGATATTTTCATTGGTCGTTGAAGCAATCTCAGCTAGGAAGATAGAATAGTCTCCATAGACATAAGGCTGGGTCTCACGGGTGTAGCTGGAGTGCATACTGTGGCCTGTCTCGTGCACCAAGGTAAAGAGATTATCCAGCGTGTCCTGCCAGTTGAGCAACATAAAGGCGTTGGTGTCATAAGAACCGCCAGAGTATGCCCCTGAGCGCTTGCCTTGATTTTCATGAACATCAATCCAGCGCTCTGAAAAAGCTGTCTTCACTCGGCTCAGATAATCCTCACCCAGAATTGCCAGGACTTCCTCAGACTTAGCCAAGGCTTCCTCATAAGTGAACTTGTAGTCTGTCTCTGACAAAGGTGTGTACATATCATACATCTTCAAATCAGAAATGCCTAAAATCTTTGCTCGTAAAGCAATATAACGCTGCAAAAGAGGCAAATGCTTATTGACAGCTGAAACTAAGCTGTCATAAACACTTTCTGGAATGAAGTCCGCTGACAAAGCCGCTTCACGGGCAGATGAGAACTTGCGGACTTTCGCATTGTAGTTATGGACCTTGACATTGGTCTGCAAAGTCTTAGCATAGGTATGCTGATACTGCTCGTAGACGCTGTAGAGAGCCTCGTAAGCTTCCTTGCGGACCTCTCGGTTCTTAGACTCGACCAGAGTGATATAGTTACCGTGGCTGAGCTGAACTTCATTTCCATCTTCGTCATGCACCATCGGAAAGACGATATCTGCATTATCCAAGATAGCAAAGGTTTCGCCCGCTGCACCAAAAATTTCACCAGCACCAGCCAATAGCTCCTCTTCACGCTGTGTCAGGATGTGAGCCTTCTTTTTCAAAAGCTTGTCAAAATAATGCTGATACTGCTGCAAGGCTGGCTGCTCAGCCAAGAAAGCTTGGTACTGCTCTTCTGTAATCGCCATAAATTCTGGCTCATAGAAAGCAAAGCTTTGACCAAAGTCGCTGTAAAGAGTCATGCCTTTAGCCTGATACTCTTGGTACTTAGCCACACGTGTATCTTGGTCATTCTTCATGTGAGCATAAGAATAAAGCTTTTCAATACGACGCATCAAGTCCAACTGCACTTCAGTCGTTGTTAAGAGACTGTCCGCTGAATCAAGCAAATGCCCAGCCAGACCAGCTGCTTTCTTCACTTCTTCTGAAACCTGAGCCAATTCCTCTTCAAAGGCTTCATCTGTTGGGAAAATAGTACTCAAATCCCAAGTATATTTTTCTTCAATTTCATTTCTTTGTTTTGCCATAAAAAAATCCTCCGACTCCCCTATTCTATCACAAAATTCCACTTTTTATAAAACTCAAGTACCAAAATCACATAGTAGCTAGACAGACAGACTTAATTAATAAAAAAACTCTTTGAACCTAATTCCTGACCAAACAAAAATTAGATTCCAAAGAGTTCGTTTTTTCTTATCACTTAATGCTTTATCATATGTCATTCTCCCCTCAACTTCTTTGCTAGCTCACCAGAGATTACATAGCCTGTATGCTCTAATTTCCCATCAGATTCTTCCATCAATGTTGTGGTAATTGTTAATTCTGGGTCACTGTTTATTATAAGCTCAACTATTAAGCCACCCATTGGATTATATTTAAGATTTTTTTCATTTATTGTATATTTTTTTATTATCCCCTTTTCTGTCAGTGCTTCAGGATCTTTCTTCCTTAACATTTCCTCCATTAACTTTTTAGATTTCTGACTCTCCGCAATCTTAAACATTTCTTCTTGTTCTGAACGACTGTTTAACATACTGCATCCTCCTAAAAGCATCGCCGAACAAAGCGTAATGATAGTCAAAAAGATGACAAAAATTTTTTTCATAATGACTCCTTTCGTTTCTCATCTTTGCTAAAGCTGGTACCTTAACGAAAATGAGAAACCAATTTTAGATTAACGTCTTATATTAATTATTGTACTATTTTTCAAAAGAACATGATAGCACAATCATTGTTAGGAAGTTATCTAGAAAAACCTTATTCTTCATTGCCATTTACATTTTCTTCATCCATTAGTTTTGTAAGCTTCGGTGACCACACAGTCCCATCTCTGTGAAATTTCCCATTTTCGTCCTCTCCAATGACATATCCTAGTGTTACTTCTTCGTCACCATTAATGATTAAATCAAACATTAATCCTCCCATTGGGTTCTGAGTTAGTGACTTCTTGTTAATTTCATAACTTTTAATTTTCCCTTCAGGTGTTAATGCTTGAGGGTCAATCTTTTTCAGCCCTTCCTCAATAACACTCTTCATCTTTTTACTTTCTGCAATCTGAATCATTTCTTCTTGTTCTGACCGACTATTTAGAATACTGCAGCCTCCTAAAAACATAGCCGAACTAATCGTTATGATACTCAGAAAAATGACAAAAATTTTCTTCATAATAGCTCCTTTCGCTTGTTATATTTACTAAAGCTAATGCCTTAACGAAAATGGAAAACTGGATTTAGATTAATGTTTGATATTATCATTTTTGTGCTATTTTTTTAAAGTTTTAAGGACTACGCTACGTATAAAGAGTTGTAAAGACAAAAACTCATTCTCTCTCACCCTTAATATTGTCGTAAATTTGGGAAACGGAGCCTATGTATTCTATTTCGCCAATAGGTCACTAAGTTTCCGACTTCTTGAATTTGTAGCAATTTCATAATTACCAGTTGTTGAATCTTCCACTACTGTTACACTTAAACTTAAATTCTTATCTCCGTTAATAAACATTTGAATCATTATCCCTCCCATTGGATTATATTCTAACTTATACTCTTGAATTTCATAGGATTTAATCTTTCCTTCTGGTGTCAAAGCTTTGGGATCTAATTTTTTTAAAAAAATTTCAATTACACTCTTCATCTTTTTACTCTCCGCAATCTGAATCATTTCTTCTTTTTCTGATTGACTTTTTACAATACTGCACCCTCCTAAAAACATAGCCGAGCTAATCGTTATGATACTCAGAAATATTACAAAATCTTTCTTCATGACAACTCCTTTCGATTCTAATCTTTTCTATAGCTAGCTGAATTAGCACGATTTAGAATTTTTAACTATCTAACTTATTACTTTATTATATTATACAGGATTCTAAAATATTCTAAAACTGAAAGGATAGCTAAAAATTTATAGCTTCATCAATGGGAAACTAACGATACTTAGCAATTTTCTCTTGTCATCTCATAAAAGGCCGGTGAATAAACAATTTGCAGATTTTTTTGCTGGAGATTGGCATAATAGTTCTCAAACTGCTGATAATAGTCTGTCAGGTCAGTACTTATCTGACAGAAAGAGGCAGCCTGTATCGGCCTAACCTGCGGATAGAAATCCTCTGCCGACTTAGTCAGGAGATTATCGCCAACCTGATAGAGTTGGGCCTGCAGCCGCATCCATCTAGGCTGCTGGTAATAAAGCTGACGGCGTATATAATTGCAGATCTGCAGATCTTGCTGGGCCAGAAAACTGTTCAACTCCTGCTTTTGAAAGGGCAAACGCAAAATATCCAAAAGACGGCCGTGACCAAAGGGAAAGGTCTTGGTCTTGTGCTGGACTTTTCCATGCAGATCTTCGTGAATCAGGTATTTGAGACGCAGAACTCGCTTTTCTTGATCCAGCTCCCAAAGATGAAAGCCCATATTTTTACTAAAATAGAGAAAATCTTTCTGCAAGCGGGTTAAGGAATCCTTGAGCCAAAGTTTTCGCCCCAAGAGCCAGAGGACCTGATAGCCATGCTGGCGGTAAGAAATCGTCCGTTCCTGCAGTCGTTCTATACTTAGGGGACTACACTGGACTTCTAGCGCCAGTTTTTTATCAACCAGCAAATCAGCAATCTGCTGCAGAGCAGGCAAAAAAGCCTCCACCTCAACTTCTTCTGTCTGGACAGCCCAGCGAAAAAGCTCCGCCTTAAGGTTCAAGTGCTCAGCACTCTCATTTTCCCTATAAAAACGACACTCTTCTAGCGAAATATGCGCAAAATGCGGCTGCATAACCTTCCCTTTTTTAAAACGGACTGCCCCTGAACAAGCCGGGCAGACGAAATCAGCTCCCTTCTCAATCTTCTCCTCCAGAGCATTACACAAAAGCCCCTTATGATTTCGCGCCACAAACATATCCTAGCCCCCTCTAAAATTTCTCTCATTTACTAAAATATTCGCAAAAGAAAAGAGAAACCTCAAAGGAGATTTCTCTTTGTAATTGATAAAACAACATTAGCTAATAGCTGACTCTGCAGCCATTTCCATTTCTTCCTTATGAAGCTTAGTGTCATACATCCGGATAAACGGATACCAAATGACAAAAGCTGCTACAGCACAGATGATTGCAACAATAAATGCTCCTAAACTTCCTCCTGAACCGACATAGGCTCCTAAACCAACTGGAGTTGGCCATGGTGTTTGAGCAATAGCTTTACCAGCGATACCAAGTTGAACAGCCCAGTAGCCAATAGAGGCTGATACAACTGGTGCTAAAATAAATGGAATCGTTAAGATTGGATTATAAACAATTGGAAGACCAAAGATAATTGGCTCATTTATATTAAAGATGGCAGGTCCCATTGATGCTTTCCCAAGCATACGAAGCTGCTCTGATTTAGCACGAAAAGCAATATAAATACATAGAAGTAAAGTTGCCCCAGAACCACCAACAGTTACATAGGAGTTCGTAAATTCACCAGCGAAAGCAATGAATTTTCCGTCAACATTTTGCGCCATGTTAGCCAGTAGGATTGGATTTACCAGTCCCATTACAATATTGGCACCATGAATACCAACAATCCAAAGTGCATGCACTAAAAGGTAAATGATAACAATGCCAAACCAAGTATTTGTAATATGACTTACAAAAGCAAAAGGAACCGCAATAACTTTATAAATATCAGTACCAAACATAATGAAGATACCATTTATGAAAAGTACCACAAATGCAATCACAAAACCCGGAATCAATGCTGTAAAGGAACGAGAAACCCCTTCCGGAACTGCTTCAGGCATTTTTATAACCCAGTTCTTTTTCACACAAAGCTTGTAAAGCTGCACAGCCAAAATAGACATCAAAATAGCTGTAAACATACCTGATGTAGAAAGACGAGTCAGACTATCTCCACCAACAGTCCATCCATTAATTGTTGACTCGCCAGTCACCGCTGAAATAGCGCCTTTAGAAATAGCTAATTCTGGTATGGTTAAAAAATAAGCAAATACCGCCAAAAGTCCACCATTGAGAGGATTGAGATTCAAGCCTTCCTCTTCTACATATATCTTTGTATATTCATAACCGATTACTACCGCAAAGTAGAGAGACAAAATCCCCATTGTACACTTATAGGCTAGTAAGTATAGTGCTTGAATTTTATCAAAAGAATTGGCCCATAAATCAATTATAAATTGTATATTAAAGGCTTGCGGAATAACGCTTAGAACCAAGAAAGCTGACCCTACAATGGTAAAGGGAATACTGGCCATCCCAGCAGCCACAATAGCACGAACAGGACGCCAAGTCGAAACTTTTCCCATAGGTCCCATAAGATATTTTTCTAAAAATGCAAACATTTTATCCATTACATTTCTCCTCTGATATTGATAGACTTAGTATTTTTTCTTACTACTGAAGGCTGGCCATATACTTTTGAATGCGTTGATACTGTTTATCAGCCTTGTGACTAATACGATTCAATTTAGCAATCATTAAAAGGTTTAAAAGGATGCCAACTAAAAGAATCATAATTAAAAAGACTTGCGTTGCTGAGCTGGCTGTTAAGAAAGGGTATAGCAATGAAAATCGATTCAAAAGAACCAGCAAAATAAGTAGCACATTTATTGAAAGAGAGATACCATAAAAAAGTTTAGTTAATTTTGCCTCTCTTTGATTTATAGTGTACATTCGCGTCTGCTCCCACATAGCTAGTGCTGCAAAGAGAGCAATCACCATCGGCAGCATCATAGCCAACCTGGCATTTGAAAGATAGAGCATCAAAGTCCAGTAAAGATTGACAAAAAAGAAAGCAGCTGTCGCATACCGAACGGAAAAGTACCGAGTATAGTACATGGTTTTTAAAGCTGATTCTTTCCTCCTTGCTTCTAATTCTTGTTTTTCCTTATCCGTCATCTTCTTCTCCTAGCTGTTGGTTTCTTCTACCTTGCGGTAGAGGTTGAGCATTTCAAGCGCAACTTCGCGCAGGGTCATGGTTGTCATGAGATGATCCTGAGCATGCACCATGATAATTTCAATCCTAATTTCAATTCCGCTAGCATAGTCCTGCAAAAGCTTGGTCTGGGCATGATGAGCTTCCAGCAGAGATTCATTAGAAGTTTCCAGCTTTTCTGCTGCTGCATCATAGCGACCTTCACGCATATCAGCAAAGGCTTCATGAACAATGGTACGGGCTGTCCCGCTGTGAAGAATAATTTCAAAAGCAGCGACTTGCAACTCTTCTTGGTTCATAGATTCATTCCTTTCTTGAAATCTTGCTAGTCTCAGCAGTTTATCTCAGAAAAAACTACTCAGATTTTTATTTGATACTTAAGAATATTTGTTTAAATTCTTCAAAGGTCTGGCAGGCTCTTATCTGCTGCTGCAGGTCTGGCTCTTCCAGCAAATCAACAATTTTAGAAATCAACCTGTCCATCCCTTCATTGTCATAGATGGATGGCGAAGCTAGAAAAATCAAACTAATCTCAGGATAATCCTCAGACCAGTTCAGGCCTGACTGGACGATTGCCAGTCCAATCCTGTGCTTCTTGGCGCAAGGCTTGATTGGGTGAGGCACAGCGAGAGCTTCTGAAAAGACAACGGAACTCATGCGCTCGCGCTGCTCCATCAAGCTGCGCATCTGAGCCGGAAATTCTTCCACTTCTCCAACTGCCATTCTCTCCAAAAGCTCTGTCAAAGCTTCGTCCTTATCGGCTTGATCCAATACTATAAAGCACTCCGGCGAGAAATAATCATCAAAGACTGCTTCCAAGTCTGACAATTCCTTGGAGACCTTAATATCCATCCGACAGCCTTTCGTAGACTTCAAATTTGCCATCTTCTGCTTGATTTCCTTAATTTCCTCGGGTTTGAGGAAAATACTAACCGTAAAGACGGGCAGTGTAAAGACCAGATTGGACAAGTCGATTGAAGAGATGATAAAGTCGATATTCTTGAGACGTTCATCATTGAGCTCATAGTAACCAATCACATCTACGATGTGAACAAGATTTCCCAACTCATGGTCAATCCGATTTTTCAGCATCTGAGCTGAACCATAACCAGTTGCACAGATGACGAGGATGTTGAATTTCTGCTTCTCCTTATGTCGCTCCATAGCAGCCATAAAATGCAGAGCAACATAAGCAACCTCATCATCTGGCAACTCCTCGTCACCAAACAAGGGCATGGCCACCAAAAGGTCCCGTGTCATAGCCAGCACAGGTGCATATTGCTGCTGAATATCTGCTAACAAGGGATTATCCATTCTGACATGATTTTTCAGGCGGATAAGCAAGGTGGAGAGATGGGTGACTAGACCTTCTACCAACTGAAAGTCGGACTGAAAGGCATAATCACGAAGACCTTCCTCTTCTTCCAGTGCTCTTGAAAGCTGAGCACGCAGCTGCTCTACTATGTCCCCTTTTTCCTGCTTGTCCAGCTTCAAACCGGCCTTGGAAATCAAATGCAGTGTGATATAATCCACCTCTTCTTTGGGAAATTCCAAACCTGTTGCCAGATGAATCCGATCCAAAATTCGCTGCGCAATTCGACTTTCTGCACTATAGTCCTTTAGATTGCAACCGTCCAGCTGGCTAATTTGAAAACCTTCACCAATGCGCTTAAGGGACAGCGCGATATGGATGACCAGATTTTGAATGACAAAGTCCGACACTCTCAGCTGGCCTTCACGGCATTCGTCCAAGACGATAATAGTCAACTCTTCCAGACTAATCGGCCGGCCAGAAATCTCGATAGCGATATAGTTATGCAAGACATGAAAGAAATTATCATGGAAAAAATAATCCATAATAAAGCGACGGATATTGCGCTCGCTGCCTTTGACATAGACACCGCGCTTGGCCTTGCTTTCAATTTGCAAATCGTACTTGGCCAAATCCTGCCGGATCTTCTTGAAGTCCGAAGATAGGGTCGAGCGACTGACAAAGAGTTCGCTGACTAAATCATCAAAATAAACCTCTTCTTGCTCAAACAAGAGCTTGTTCAAGATATAATTATAACGGTCTTCGATGCCTTCCAAATTAGTCTGCGCAGCTTCCATCAAAACCTCAGCTTTGAGAAATTCCTGATAGACTTCCCTATCACTGATTTTCAACTGGTAACCATAGCCCTGTTTAGCTGTGATGGTCCAGCCAGTCTGCTCAGACATCATAGCCATCAAATTTTTAAGGTAGCTTCTTACTGTACGGTCCGAACAAGATAAGTGGGCAGCCAATTCCTTACTAGTGATGAATTGGTCCCTATTGTCCATCAAATACTGAAGAATGTGTTTTTCCTTTTGATGCAACACACTTCTTCCTCCTTCCGTCTATGATAAGATACTACCTTTATTATACTATCAAATATTTTCCTTAATCAAGTTGGCCATTTTTTCAATACCCATAGGGATAGGAATATAGGCCTGAGGGGGAATTTGGGCGATGGGCTTGCCAACCTTGGCAGCCGCTTCTTCAAACTGCTTATAGTACATTTTGGTCTGCGGACTGATAAGATAGAGATCAAATTCAGCTGCCGCTATAGCCTTACCGCCTTCTGTCGCGCTGATTGCATCCACTTCAATATCATCGCCCTTGCCTTTAAAAAATTCTGTCGTTTTCTTCGCCATAAGTGAAGAAGACATGCCTGCTGCGCAGATAATCAATGCTTTAGCCATAAGAGTTTCTCCTTATAAAGTAATTTTATTGACACTTTTATTATAAATGAAAACGTTGTCAATCTCCATCTTGTTTTTTTCCGTATTGAAACGGAAGTAGTCCCTAAATAGCTTTACTTATATTTTATCTTATATGCTAAAATAATGGCTGATAATATCAGTGATATACTGTTGGCCGAAATTAAAGGTAAATCTTGAATCACCAATCCATGTACCAGCCAAAGACCAATACCAACTACTTGCATAAGATACATACCAAGCGCTATGGATTCGGTATCTTTGGTTTTGATGACCTTAATTACCTGAGGCAAAAAGGCGAAGGTTGTTAAAACTGCTGCAATACTTCCAATCATGTTTTTCTCCTAATTTTTCCAAAAAAAGAGGCGGAAAGCAGCAAACTTGCCATCTCCTCCTCTGTATTTTTTAGTTTTCCTATACTCAACTATAGACTAGCCCCATTTGATGCAATGACTTCCTTATACCAGTTAAAGGACTTCTTCGGTGAACGTTCATACGTTCCCTTGCCATCGTCATCCTTGTCGACATAGATAAATCCATAGCGTTTGCGCATTTCACCCGTACCTGCTGATACTAGGTCAATACAGCCCCAAGGCGTGTAGCCCATGAGTTCTACACCATCTTCTACTACAGCCTTTTTCATTTCGCGGATATGGGCGCTCAGATAGTCAATCCGGTAATCATCATGAACCATACCATCTTCTTCCACCTGGTCAATAGCTCCAAAACCATTTTCCACAATGAAAAGCGGTAGATGATAATGATCGGTAAACCAATTGAGAGCATAGCGCAGGCCTTGTGGGTCAATCTGCCATTCCCATTCAGAAGCCTTGACAAAGTTATTTTTAACCAAGTCTTCAGTCTCTATATAGTCGAAATAAGGGTTATTCTCCCGGTGAGAGTCAATAGCAAAGGACATGTAGTAGCTAAAGCCAATATAGTCAACAGTGCCCGCCAGCAAGTCTTCTTGATCCTGCTCGCTAAAGTCCACCTTAATTCCCTTTCTTTCCCAGTATTTGAGAATATGCTCAGGATATCGACCAAAGACATGCACATCTGTAAAGTAATAGCGCTTCTGCATAGCTTTCATAGCCATGAGAATATCCTTGGGATTACAAGTAGCTGGATAAATAGGACACATGGCAATCATACAACCGATTTGGAAGTCAGGATTGATCTCATGGCCGACCTTAACAGCACGCGCTGAAGCCACTAGTTCATAGTGGGCAGCCTGGTACATAATTGCTTCGCGATCATCGCCTTCCTTGTAGACAATCCCAGAGTTGGTGAAGGGAGCAAAATCTTCCTGATAATTAGCTTGATTATTGATTTCATTGAAAGTCATCCAGTATTTGACTTTATCCTTATAACGCTCAAAAACAACTTCTGCAAAACGGACAAAGAAGTCAATCACCTGACGGTTTTTCCAACCTCCGTACTCAGTTACTAGATGATAAGGCATTTCAAAGTGAGACAAAGTGATAACAGGCTCAATACCATACTTGAGGCATTCATCAAAAAGGTCGTCATAAAATTGCAGACCGGCTTCATTAGGCTCGGTTTCATCTCCTTTAGGGAAAATCCGCGTCCAGGCAATGGAAGTCCGGAAACACTTGAAGCCCATCTCTGCAAAAAGAGCAATATCTCCCTTGTAACGATGATAAAAATCAATGGCCTCATGGTTAGGATAGTACTTACCTTCTAGGACGCCCGGCGTGATTTCCCGAGGAACACCATGACGCGCTGCGGTCATAACATCAGCCACGCTGATCCCCTTCCCACCTTCTTTCCAGCCACCTTCCAGTTGGTGGGCTGCAACAGCTCCACCCCAGAGAAATCCATCTTTAAATGTTGACATGCTGCATTTCCTCCTGATATTTGATACTACAATTATAAGTCAAGAAAGCGCTTTTTTGAATAGCGAGAATTTCCACAGCGAAGCGGAAAATCTTCTCCATAACTTTCTTTTTAGAGCTCTGTTTTTTTGTTGACAACGCTTACAAACAGGCGTATAATAATCCAATAAGCTAGATAAAGAAAGGAGTTTTTATCATGTCAATGTTGATTTTTATTGCCAGTTTTTTAGGAATGGTTATCTTGGTTCCAGCCATCTGGTATGGCTTTTTTCGACTTGGGATTTTTCTGCGAGCCAATATTCTTGCTCGGGGAAAATTCATCTATACTCTGATTCATTTTCAACATCTAGATAGCAAACCCCAACTGATGGATAATCCAAACTTTCTCAAGACGGGCAAATGGGAATATATACCAGAAGCTGATTATTACAAGGGATTTTCAAAACTTTCAGACCGTGACTTGCGGCTCTGGCTACAAAACGAATACCAACTCAAACCTGAACAAGTTATTATTACTGTACCAGAAAGCATGAAAGTCGCTTCTGCTGGCTTCTAATCTTTCTCCAAAATCACTTCAATTCTTGTCAGCATGACCTTATTGAACTCAAGCACAGTCTTGGAATGACTTCATCGTTTATTAATGATTTTCACTATCTAGACAAAAAAACGGGTCGAGAGAACATCTCTCCGACTCGTTTTTCATTATCCAAATAACTGATTTCCTTTTCGTTCTGGTAATTTCAGAAAGAGACTCAGCAGGCAGACTAAGCAGATGACAGCTGCTAGAAAGAGGTTCATTCCTTCGTAACCCCAACTGTCCAGAAAGTGACCCGCAAGATTTTGAATGAGAATGGTCCCTAAACTGCGGGCTGTCTGGACCAAAGCAATGGCTGTAACCAGGTATTTTTCATCGACCAAGCTGGCTACGATTTTCAGGGTCACCATAATCAAAACCATGCCGGTCACATGCTTGGAAAGGAGAGTCATCCCGATTTTCGAAATCAAACCTAGATCCAAGGCATAAACACTGTACTGGAGAAAGATGATTCCCAGACAGATATAAAGCAACTTTTTCATCGAAATCTTGTCCATAAAGAGATAGGAATAAAAAATAAAAGGCGCTTCAACCAGTACTGATAAGGCAACGACAGTCGAAGCCATATCCACCTCTAAGCCACTATGCTGTAGCATAGCGGGGATATAGGTATGACCAGTATTCCCTACCCCTGAATAAAGGGCGACCAAAAGCAGGTAAAAGAGATAGGTTTTGTTGGTCAAGAGCTTCCCCAGACCTGTCTGCTTGCGGGTATTCCTGCTTTCTAGGGCTGCTCGGTCGTGCTTGGGCTTGATTCCCAAAAGTCCTATGCTGCTAATAAGCATCATGCCAATAAAGACTGGGAAAATAGCCTGCGGTGCGACTCTTTGATAGATTAGTCCTGCCAGCTGAGAGCCTAAGGCATAGCCAATGGTTCCCCAAATCCTAATCTTGCCATAAGTATAAGGACTTTGGGCCGCAAGAACATCCATGACTGGATTGACCCCGTTAACCAGCATGAGGACCAGACTATACCAGACCAGTAGCTGCCAGAGCTGAGTTGCCTTCATGAAAAATACAGCCCCAACCATCATAGCTAGAAAGCTAAAAAGAAAGATCTTTTTAATTCCCAAAGCATCGCTAAGAACTCCAAAAATCGGCTGAGCCAACATGGACGCAAAGAAGGAAGCTGACACTACCATCGATACTTGTGCATTAGAATAGCCTAAGTCCTGCATATAGACTGATATAAGAGTCGAAAAAAGAGAGTAGGCTAAGAAGAAAAAATTAAAGAGTAAAAAATGAGCCAGATAGCTGTTGTGAAACTTTTTTTGCATCGAAATCTCCTTAAGACAGAAAGAAAACTCAGCGAAAGAACTGAGTTTTAGCTTGGAAAGTCATTCCGTTCGTATGTGACAGAGGACATTTCCTTTATTCAACATCTGTATTTCTACGACGTTCCTGCTTTGCAGCCTTGCGTTTTTGGCGACTGCGGTATTCAAAGTACAGAATGATCAGCAGGATGCCAACAGGCAGCAGAATCAACATCTTATCGCTGAAGAACACGCCATACCAAGGCTTGCTTTCCGACTTGCTGCCAGTCACATTTTCAATGGCCTGAGCAACTGGATTCTCAACTTTCTCGACTTTCATTTCATCAGAGATCTTGCTAGACAAGGTCTTCAAGCCATTTTCAGCCTTGAGAACATTGTTTTCAACCTTGACTTTAGGCTTGGTTCCCTTTTTAACAGTAGCGTAGAAATCCTCAGGCAGCTTATACTTCTGTCCATCAATCTCCTGCTCACCCTTGGATAAGAGTTTTTTATACTCATAGTCTGCATAAGCCTTCTCAATCAAAGCATTACCAAAAGGATGGCGATAATACTCACCGTCTTGGTCAGACCAGTCGCCAACTCCCATAATCACAGCAATCATGCGCTGATCTCCACGCTTAATGGTCGCGATATAGTTGAAAGCACCGTTAGGACTAGAGCCCGTCTTCATGCCATCTACTCCCTTGAGTGCGTATTTAGCACCCGGCAGAGAGTAATTATAAGTTTCAAAGGTTTCCTCGTAAGGAGTTCCAGCTTTAACAGTAACCTTTGCTTTATTAGTATAGTTTAGAATCTCAGGATGGTGATTGACAAAGTTATAAGCCAGAATCGCCAAATCACGGGCTGTTGTCTGATTGCTGAGAGTATTATCGTAATTCTGAGGATTGTAATATCCCTTGAAAGAAATCGCTGCTGCACCGCTGGCATTGAACCACTTGGTATTCGTCATACCCAGCTCTTGAGCCTTGGCATTCATCCGATCCAAGAAAGCATCTGGATCATTGTCCGATAGATAATTGGCCAGCATAACGGTTGTCGCATTGGATGACGGCACGATTGTCATGGTAATCAACTCAGATACGGTATAGTCTACACCCGCAACAATTTTATTATTAGAAATTTCATAAATATTAGCAGTAGCTTGATCCTGAGGTGTAGCTGTAATGACCGTCTTTTCGCTGATTTTTCCTTCCTTAATCGCTTCAAAGACCAAGTAAAGCGTCATGAGCTTACTCATACTCGCGGGATCACGCACCTCATCGACATTATCCTCCCAGACAACGTCACCTGTACTGCCATCAATAACGAGAGAAGACTTGGGACGATTAATCGCCTGAACATTATCATGCGGATACATCTTTTTAGCCATATCCACCAATTCATCAGCCCTAGCAGCTAGTGGTGCTAGAGAGGTCAGGAACACAATTCCCAATAACAAAAGCTTTTTCTTCACAGGATCCTCCAAAGAACAATTATACCTATCTAGTATATCATATTTTACGCAAAGTCAACCATAAATCTAAAAATCCTACCTAAAAAATAGATAGGAAATTAAGAGACTTTTATCTGGCAAAGCTAGTTTTATAGCAACAACATTAAAATCTTAGTGTTTTAACAAGCTAAGTGCTTCCTTATCAGCTATAATCACAACATCTGGATGCTTCTGGAGAGCACTGCCTGGCAGCTCCTCTGTCACCTCACCCTCAACAGTCCCTGCTATGGCTTTGGCCTTAGCAGAACCATAAGCAAAGAGAATGATGGACTTAGCATTGAGGATATTGCCAATCCCCATGGAAATAGCCTGAGTCGGAACATCTTCCATCTTGTCAAAGAATCGAGCATTGGACTGAATGGTGGACGGCGTCAGATCTACTAAGTGAGTCTGACTGTCGAAACTGGTTCCCGGCTCATTAAAGCCGATATGACCATTCGTACCGATTCCCAAAATCTGCAAATCAGCTGGATGCTCTGTAAGAAGCTGATTGTACCTCGCCACCTCTGCTTCTAAATCTTTCGCTGCTCCATTAGGCAGGAAGCTTGCTTTAAAAGGCTTTTGGTTAAAGAGGTGCTGGTTCATGAAATAACGATAAGACTGAGGATCCTCCTCCTGCAAACCGACATATTCATCCAGATTGACACTGGTCATCTCTGAAAAATCAAGGTCGCTCTCAACAATCTGCTTGTAAAATTCTTCTGGGCTGCTTCCTGTAGCTAAGCCTAAAGTTTTTGCCCCCTGAGCCAGCTTTTCTTTGAGCAGCTCGAGAGCCACTTTACCACCTTCTACTTGGTTTTCCACTTGAATAATTTTCATTTTCCACCTCCACATCTTTTCTTAATTTTATTATATGGTATAGACCAATTTTTGTCAAGAAAAAGTCTGCAAAATAGACATACTTTTTAGTCATGCTCGCTTCCTTTTGCGGCAAATCGTGTTATAATAGAGACATGTTTTTACTGATTGTTTTATTGATTTTATTTTTAGTCGGAGTCTTACTCTGCAGCTTGAGTTTCCTCATGAAAAAACAACCAGGCTGGCAGATTGTAAGTTTGATTTTGGGCGGCTTGCTTACAGCTAGTCCCTTTCTACTCGCTGCCTATCTACTCTGGCTGATGAAAACAATATAAGGAGATACGATGAATACCGCTGATTTTGATTTTGACTTGCCCGAAGAGCTGATTGCTCAGACACCTTTGGAGAAAAGGGATGCTTCCCGCTTGCTAGTGGTCGATAAAGAAACAGGAGTCTTCTCCGACCAGCACTTTGACCAGATTATTGATCAGCTCCAGCCCGGCGATGCCCTAGTGATGAATAATACGCGTGTCCTGCCTGCCCGCCTTTATGGTATCAAGCCTGAGACAGGGGGCCATGTCGAGCTGCTGCTGCTGAAAAATACTCAAGGAGATGACTGGGAAGTGCTAGCCAAGCCAGCCAAGCGCCTCAGAGTAGGTGCTCAGATTTCCTTTGGTGATGGACGCTTAACTGCTACTGTGGTAGAGGAGCTTGACCATGGCGGCCGAATTGTGCGCTTTGCCTACGAAGGGATTTTCCTAGAAGTCTTGGAAAGTTTGGGAGAAATGCCGCTTCCGCCTTATATCCACGAAAAACTGGCAGACCGCGAACGCTACCAGACTGTCTATGCTAAAGAAAACGGCTCTGCTGCTGCGCCAACTGCTGGACTTCATTTCACAGAAGAGCTATTGGAGCAGATTGCAGCCAAGGGAGTCAAGCTGGTCTATCTCACCCTTCATGTCGGACTAGGAACTTTCCGACCGGTTTCTGTAGATAGCTTAGATGATCACGAGATGCACTCCGAATTTTACAGTCTGTCCGAGGAAGCTGCCCAGACACTCCGTCAGGTCAAGGCAAATGGCGGACGTGTCATTGCAGTCGGCACAACATCTATCCGCACCTTGGAGACAATTGGCAGTAAATTTCAGGGTCAGATTCAGGCTGACTCTGGCTGGACCAATATTTTTATCAAGCCGGGATACGATTGGAAGGTCGTTGATGCTTTTTCAACCAACTTCCACCTGCCCAAGTCAACTTTGGTCATGTTAGTCTCTGCCTTTGCCGGACGTTCCTTAACACTTAAAGCTTATGAGCACGCTATTGCTGAGCGCTATCGCTTCTTCAGCTTTGGTGATGCCATGTTTATCAAATAACTATAGGTGAAAATTTATGAATAAAATTGAAAGCAGACACCGTCTTATCCGCTCCTTAATCATGGAGAAGAAAATCCATACCCAGCAAGAACTTCAGGAGCATCTGGAAGCCAACGGCGTCATTGTAACCCAGTCCACTCTTTCACGAGATATGAAAGCACTCAATCTGGTCAAGGTCAGTGAGAACGATACTTCCTACTATATCATCAACAGCATCGCGCCATCCCGTTGGGAAAAACGCCTTCGTTTCTATATGGAGGATGCTTTGGTCATGCTGCGGCCAGTTAAAAACCAAGTCGTTATGAAAACTCTGCCTGGTCTGGCCCAGTCTTTCGGTGCAATCTTAGACGCTCTAGAGCTGCCACAGATTGTTGCTACTGTCTGCGGTGATGACGTCTGTCTGATTATCTGCGAGGATGATCAAGGGGCCCTTGACTGCTTTGAGAAGCTCAAAGAATTCACCCCACCATTCTTCTTTAGTAAATAAAAGCTGAGACAAAATTTGCCTCAGCTTTTTCTATTTACAATTTTTGCCTCAATGAAAATCATCAGCAAATCGGAAAGCCAGAATTGACTAGAGCAACGCATTACCGAAGATAGTTTCAAAAA
Source organism: Streptococcus sanguinis (assembly GCF_050220005.1). Taxonomy (GTDB): domain Bacteria; phylum Bacillota; class Bacilli; order Lactobacillales; family Streptococcaceae; genus Streptococcus; species Streptococcus sanguinis_Z. Next base: position 711,772 of record NZ_CP071413.1, on the reverse strand, counting down.
GTCAGCATTTAAGGTGTTGTAGCTAGACGATAAATAGCTTCCGCGTAAATATCCATGGCCCGATACAGATCATCTAAGAGCAATCGTTCATTGACCTGATGCTCTGTCTGATCAGCTCCCGGAAAGAGGGCGCCGAAGGCAACACAGTTAGGCATCGTACGAGCAAAGGTCGCTCCGCCAGACGACATGGCTGGACTGTTGTCTCCTGTTTTCTCCTGATAAATTGCCATCAGGGTGCTGACCAACTCACTGTCCAAAGGTACATAGAGCGGAGCCAAATAATCAAACTCCTGATAGGTCAGCTCGTATTGACTGGCTATTTCTGCCAGCTTTTCAACCAACTTATCCTTGTCTGCCAAGACCGGAATCCGCATGTCAATCCGAATCTCAGAGCGGTCAGAGCTTAAAGTCAGACCAGCAACATTAAAGGAAAGAAAGCCCGTCGGTTCGTCAGACACAGGCCCAAAGAGATGGCTGCCTGTCGCATCTTCACCAACCGCCTGAGCCAGAAATGCAAGAGCCGGATGCGAATCCAAGGGCTGCAAGACCTTGGCTAGGCGAATAATGGCATTGATTCCTTGGGCGGCATCCTTGGCATGCTTGGGCAAGCCGATAACTGTTACTTCTTCTGCCGTTCGCTCATATTCATAGCCTAAATCTTCCAAGCCTGCAACAACTGACTCCAGTAAGCTGCCCGAATAGGAAGCCTTGGCAGGGACGACATTGAAAGCCTGACCAGCTTCAAGCTCTAAACTATCAGAGCCCGGCCCTTCCAGCTTGAGCTGCAGAAGCCCCTTCTCAGCATAGGTCAAGGGGAAGGAAGAATCTGGTGCAAATCCAAGTGCAGCCTGCTCTTCAAGCTGATTATACCTAGCCATGCAGCGCCAAAGCGTCTCCTCGTCTGTACCAAAGATAAAGCGAACCCGCTTTTTAAATTCTACTCCGCTATCCAGCAATGCTTTTACCGCATAAAGAGCGGCCATGGAAGGTCCCTTGTCGTCCTGAACCCCTCGACCGAAAATCCAGCCATCCTTGACAGTGGCTTCAAAGGGAGGTGTCTGCCAGTCCGACTCATCACCTGATGGAACAACATCCAAATGACAGAGAACGGCCAGGAGCTGAGCTCCATGACCGATTTCTGCATATCCGTAATAACCTTTAGGGTCGAGGTATGTTGTAAAACCTAGCCCTCGACAGATTTCTAAAGTTTTTTCTAGGACATCTTGGATAGCTTGTCCAAAAGGTGTTCCATTTTGGCCTTCATTGAGGACTGAAGGATAGGAAACGATTGTTTTCAAAGATTCAAGAAAATCTTCTTTAATCTCTTCCGTTATAAATTTTTTCATGGAATCACCTCAGCTTCTAGCTTATAGGAACGGTAAGAAAGTTCCTAGGAGTAAAAGACCAATACTGATAGCAATAATCGCTACAATCAGCTTGCCGATAAATTTCCACCAAGTTCCGATATTGATACGTCCGAGTGCCAAGGCTCCCATAACGATACCAGAAGTTGGTGCAACCAGGTTCAGCACACCTGAAGCAGACTGATAAGCTGTGATAATCAAGCTAGCTTTGACATTGACAAATTCTCCCATTGGAGCCATGATTCCCATAGTTGCACTGGCTAGACCAGATGATGATGGGATAAGGAAGGACATTGGCAGGTAGAAAATGTAAGTCAAGACGATAAATACTTGTGATGATAGACCGCTGAGTCCTTGTTTACCCCAATTGAGGATAGTGTCTGTAATCATACCGTCATTCATGATAACTTGGATACCACGGGCGATTGCTACGATTAGGGCTACGCTAAGCAGATCAGCTGCACCGTTCATAAAGGCAGAGATAATTTTGTCTTCCTTGAGACCGTACACAACACCAATCAAGATTCCCATGAAGGCAAAGAGCATAGCTCCTTCTGGGAAGTACCAAGTACCCAGTGCAGAAGTAGATGAACCAACAATCTTACCAAGAACTGGAAGACCAGTCAGCCAAGTATTGATGTCCTTAAATATAGTAATACCGAGATCTGTCCAAGGAATGAAACTCAATACCATAATAACGAATGTCAAAATGAACAGAACGAGGACAGTTCTTTGTTTTTTGCTCAGAGTTGACTCAACAGATGAAGAAGTTTCAACGTTAAAGTGTTTCAAATCTTCTTCGCGAGTGCTGTAAACCAATGACTTGGTCGGATCTTTTTGAATCTTATCTGCATAGCGGTAAACAAACCAAGTGCTGAGAGCAGTAAGAATAACCAAGAAGATGAGACGAAGGACAATCCCTTCACCAGTTCCGACACCAGCAGCCTCTGAAGCGATAACAGTTGCAAATGGATTTAGCGTAGAAGCCAAACATCCGATTTGCGAACCCAGCAGGATAATAGCCACCCCAGTAAGGCTGTCAAAACCAACTGCCATCATCACCGGCACCAAAAGCGGATAGAAGGCCATGGTTTCCTCACCCATACCATAGGTAGTACCACCAAGAGCAAAGAGAGGCATCAAGACAACAATCAGCATCTTTTCGCGACCCTTGTACTTCTTAACGATAGAGGCAATTCCTACATCCAAAGCACCAGTTTCGTTGACAACACCAAGGAAACCACCAACCATGAGGATGAAGAAGGCAACATCAATGGCTGCGCTTGTCTCCTTAATCAAGGAGCCTTCCTCTGGGTGCGTACCCAGCATAGCACGAATCGGCGCCATCAGGACATCCCAAATCCCTTGCGGATTTTGTTGTTGAGGCTGATAAACGCCTTTCACAAAAGCCCCTGCTGGGATAATCCAAGTCAAGATTGCCATAATGGCAATGATTATCAACAATACGGTGTAAGATGAAGGCATCTTAAACCCTTTTTTTGTTTTTTCACTCATTTGTATTCCCTCCTAAAAATTTTTTAACGAGGTTACGAACCTACATTTCCCTGTATGAGTAAACAAGAAAACGCTTACTTTGCTTCTATTTTACCATATTAACATTGAAAAAACCAGTATTTTTGAAAATAATCATAGGTTTTCAGGAAAAGACTTCCATCAGCAATAGAGATTACTTGCTATCGCTTTTCAATCAGTTCTATGTCTAGCCTTTTTCAATAATCGTACCGCTCTCAGACTCAATCAGAGCACCAAGATTTTCCAGAGATGTGATAACTGCTTTACCTTCTGGACGGCCATTGACAAAGGCAATAGCTGCTTCTACTTTTGGAAGCATGCTGCCTGGTGCAAATTGTTCTTGCTTGATGTATTCTTCCAATTGAGCAACATTCACATGCTCCAATTTTGCTTGGTCTGGTTTGTTGTAGTTAACAAAGACATAGTCCACACCCGTCAAGACGATGAAGAGGTCAGCATCAACCAACTCTGCCAAGCGCTGAGAAGCAAAATCCTTGTCAATAACAGCTTCAACACCAGTAAGATGGCCATTGTCTTCTTTGACGACAGGAATTCCGCCGCCACCCGCAGCTACTACTACTTGACCTTGATTCAAAAGCGTACGGATTGTTTCAATTTCCTTGATATCCACTGGTTTTGGTGAAGCAACGACCTTACGCCAACCGCGGCCAGCATCCTCTTTGAAAGTCGCTCCGCTCTTTTCAGCTTCTGCTTTTGCCTCTTCTTCTGAGTAGAAAGGACCGATTGGCTTGCTGAGGTTGACAAAGGCTGGATCGTTCTTATCAACTACTACTTGCGTCACAACAGAAGCAACATTCTTTTCGATACCTTCATCCAAGAGAGCATTTTGCAAAGCATTTTGCAGCCAGAAGCCGATACTGCCTTCTGTCATAGCCACAAGAGAGTCTAGTGGGAAGGCAGGATTCTTTTCAGAGTCTGCTGCCAACTGTTGCAGCAGCAAGTTCCCTACCTGTGGACCATTTCCATGGGTAATGATAAGATCATCCCCGTTTTTTATCAATTTTACCAAATGTTTAGCAGTTTCCACCAAGGCTTCCTGCTGTGCTTTCGCTGATGGGTCAGATGAAAGGATGGCGTTTCCTCCCAAGGCTACAACGATTTTACGATTTCCCATTAAATTCTCCTTAATTGCGCTTTGATGAATGCGCTTCCAATTTATTTTAGTAGATTTTTTAATTTTCAATAAGAAAATGATCATTTCTTATCATATAAAAGAGGGCCGGACTAAAGCTATTAGTCGCAGCCCTCATAGCTGTTGGTAGACGGTTTCTTATATAAGATTATACTTTTGGAATGTAGAGGTTTCCAAGAGTTGCAGCCATAACCGCTTTGATTGTGTGCATACGGTTTTCTGCCTGGTCAAAATGACGAGCATATTTGCTGCGGAAGACTTCGTCTGTTACTTCCATTTCCTCTACACCGAATTTTTCAGCGACATCTTTACCGTAAACAGTATTTGTATCGTGGAATGCTGGCAAGCAGTGCAAGAAAATCAAGTTTTCGTTATCAGCCTTCTTCACCAAATCCATGTTTACTTGGTAAGGTTTGAGGAGGGCAACGCGTTCTGCAAACTTGTCTTCTTCACCCATAGATACCCAAACGTCTGTGTAAAGAACATCAGCACCTTTAACTGCTTCGTCAGCATCTTCTGTGATGAGGATATGTGCGCCGCTTTCTTTCGCAAAGCCTTCTGCCAATTCAACGATTTCTTTTTCTGGGAAGAGTTCTTTTGGTGAGAAGATGTGAACGTTGACGCCAAGGATAGCTCCTGTTACCAGCAAGCTATTGGCAACGTTGTTACGTCCATCACCACAGTATACCAATGTCAAACCTTCCAGACGGCCAAAGTTTTCTTGAACAGTCAAGTAGTCAGCCAACATTTGAGTTGGATGCCATTCGTCTGTCAGACCATTCCATACTGGAACACCAGAGAATTCTGCCAATTCTTCTACCATGCGTTGGCTGAAACCGCGGAATTCAATCCCGTCAAACATACGGCCCAAAACTTTAGCAGTATCTTCTGTAGATTCTTTCTTGCCAAGCTGGATATCGTTAGCACCAAGGTATTCTGGATGTGCTCCCAGGTCAATAGCTGCTGTTGTAAAAGCTGCACGAGTACGAGTAGATGTTTTTTCAAACAAGAGAGCGATATTCTTGCCAGCAAGATAGTGGTGTTGAATATTGCGTTTTTTCAAATCTTTCAAGTGAGCTGAAAGACCGATAAGGTATTCTAACTCAGCACGGCTAAAGTCTTTTTCTGCTAAGAAGCTACGTCCTTGGAATACTGAATGTGTCATTCTATTATTTCCTCTTTCTATTCTTTGAGTATTAGTAAAATACTGGATTCCTAAATTTCTTCACGTTCAAATGGCATAGACATACAGCGTGGTCCACCACGACCGCGAACCAATTCACTTCCGCGGATCTTAATCAAACGCAAGCCGTATTCTTCCAAAATCTTGTTAGTAACGGTGTTGCGGTCATACACCACTACCACACCAGGTGCGATGGTCAAGGTGTTAGAACCGTCATTCCACTGCTCACGCGCAGCAGCTACAATATTGCCACCGCCACAGCGAATCAGGTGAACTTTTTCCACACCAAGGTTTTCTGCCAAGATTTCTGCCAAATCACCTTTTTCTTCAACAATCTTAAGTTTGTCATCAACATAAGTTACTGAGTAAACGCGAAGATCGCCTTCGATTTCTGGGTGAATCGTGAATTTGTCATAGTCAACCATAGTGAAGACAGTGTCCAAGTGCATGAACTTACGGTTGTTGGCAAATTCAAAAGCCAAAACTTTCTTGAAGCCAACATTTTTCTTGAAGATATTGACCAAGAGTTTTTCGATAGAAGCTGCGTCTGTACGTTGTGAAATACCAACCGCCAGCACATCTTTTGAAAGAACCAGTTCATCCCCACCTTCGATACGTGTATCTTCTTCACGGTTATATACAAGTTCAACATTTCCACCGTATACTGGGTGATATTTGAAGATGTATTTACCGTAGAGAGTTTCACGATTACGAGTATCTGCATACATGTGGTTGAGCGATACAGCATTACCAATCGTAGCAAATGGGTCACGTGTGAAGTAGAGGTTTGGCATTGGATCAATAGCGAATGGATAATCAGATTCCACCAAGTCCGTCAAGCCTTTTGCTTCTTCAGGAATTTCTGGCAATTCAACTTTTTGAACCCCTGCCATCGTTTTTTCAACCAACTCTCGGTTATCTTTGATACCACGAAGCAGTTCGCGAATTGCTTTCTTGGTTTCACGGCCTCGAATATTGGCTTCTTCCAGATATTCTTCGATGAATTGCTCGCGGATTTCTGGAGAAGTCAGTGACTCAGCAGCCAGCTGCTCAAGATAGAGCACCTCAACTCCTTCATTACGAAGCGCTTGAGCAAAGTTATCATGTTCTTTTTGTGCATCTTCCAAGAAAGGAATATCGTCAAAAAGAAGACGTTCTAAGTAGTCCGGCTGCAAGTTTTCTAACTCCTTGCCAGGGCGGTGCAACATAACTTTTTTCAGTTTTCCAATTTCTGAGAAAACACGAATTGGATGTGTAGACATCTACTATCCTCCTTTTTCTTTGCGGTTTAGGTTTTTCTAAGCCCGTTTACATGTACTATTCTAGCATTTAATGCTACCGCTTTCAAGAAAAAATCTACACTACAAATGCCAAATCCTTTGCTTTTTTTCGTAGTTTTTTTTATAATATTCTTCTTTAAAGCGTTTTCTTTGAATATTTTACGTATTATATTATTTTTGTGAATATTTATTTTTTAAAATAAAATCAATACACGGTTAATATTAGAATATTTTGAATTTATTAAGCAAAAAAGAAGCTAATCAGAACCGATTAGCTTCCAGCAAGGTATTTCATAAAATACTCTTTCTCTTTAAAAGTTAATTTTTTATGTTGGTATTCAATCCGACCTTCATCTAAGAGCTTTTTCAGAACTTGATTGACCGTTTCCCGAGTTGTGGCTCCTAGCTTAGCCAGTTCTTTCATGCTGATAGGAAAGGGCAGGCTATCCCCCTCCTTGCACAAATCCATGCAGAGCAGCGACAGAGACTGGATAATACGCTCGCTTGCACTAGCTGCTACGACATTGCGCAAACGAAGTTCCTGAAATTCCAGGATTTGCGATAGGCGCTTGGTAATGAACAACAGCTGGTCCACACTCTTCTTTGAATAATCTTCAAACAAATCGATAGGAATGGACAAATATTCGACATTGGTGACAGCGCTGGCTGTGTAATGATAGCGCTCATCAAAAAACATACCTCCATAAGGGAAAACACTGTTTTTCTTGACATAATCCATATAAGAAAATGTGTCTGTCGAATCATACTGCTCAATCCGAACATAGCCTTGAGACAAGAGAAAAAGGCGCTCTCGTCGGTCTCCTGCAAAAAAGATAATTTGCCCTTTTGGAATCTTGCGATACTGAATCTCCACTGCTAATTTATCGAAAAGCTCCACTGGCAGATTGACAAAGGCAGGGTGCTGCCGGATAAATTGATAATGCTCCTTGGTAATCATGATAACCCTTTTATTTGATACTTGATACCATTATAGCATAAATTCGCTTACAAATAGAAAATGCTAGCTGTAAAAGTAAGAAATCCTAACAAAATAAAGAGGTATGCCCATTTTCTATTCATGGGATTTCTGTTAGCCTGTACTTTTTTGGGCAAGTAATTGCCTACTATTATGAAAACCAAAGCAACCATCATGGCTGCTATTTTACGGATATCAAATTCCTCATTTAAGCCCCCATAGATAGTCGCCATATAGAGTAAGACAAAGCTAAAGGGAAAGACCCAGCGAATAAGGTGCTTAAAGGTTCTATTCAAGATATCTTTGGCAATGGTTGTCCAATAGATCATGACTTCTAGCAGCATCATGACAATTGGAAAAGCCGAAACTACTAAAAACTTAGGTAAAAAGGAATCACCTTTTCCAGATAAGTCAAAGTGAATAGCTAGGTTTTCTGGTAACTTCTGATAGACCCAGATGGCATATAAAACTGGCAAGAGCATGACGCAAAGCGCCCAGCCTAATTCTTGAAAACTATTTTTTTTCATTTTCTTTTCCTCCTCCAAGAGATTGAAACCAGACAAGAATTTCTTCAAAAACAGTGACATCTAAACTGTAATATATAAAGTTCTTCTGCTTTTCTTCTATGAGCAGACCGGCTTTCTTTAGCTGAGAGAGGTGGTAGGATACCGTCGCAGGCGTCAGCTCAAAAGCTTGGGCAATTTCCCCTGCAGACTTCGGACCATGCTTGAGCATTTCCAGAATCCCCCTTCGAACTGGGTCAGCTAGAGCTTTAAGCGTTTGACTGATCCCCATGATTAGACCTTTCTTTCAGGTAAACTTTCAAAATTTTCTTGGTCAGAAAGACTAGTGCCACTACTTCTACTAAGAGCAGAGCCTCAACAGCCAGTGGCGGAAGAAAGCCTACCTGAGCCAGAGCAGGCGCTAAGTCAATCAGGGCGTGAAGTCCCAGAGCGGCTAAAAAATACACTGGAGCCTTCTCCTTGACCGCTTTCCAAACCCAGAAGGTCAGAAGGATTTGAATGAGAATAGCCAAGATCCGTTCAAAAGCCAAAAGATAGATGCTGCCAGCGTTCATGGAACGGACATTGTCAATAACTGCTTGAGGAATTTGAGCCAGTGTCTGGGCATTCCCCTGAGTCACTACCTGAGCTATAACCCAAAAGTTTAAGAGACTGACAATACCAACAAACAAAGCCTCAATACCACCATGCCCCAAGCCATAGGCCACACCATCCCTAAAGGTCAGTGGACGCTTCTTTTGCAGCCAGTAAAAGATGACCCAGCGGGCTGTTTCTTCAAAGATAGCTGCCGCAGCAATACCATAAAGAACATATAGCCAAGGTTTTTCCGTCTGCAAAGCGATAGTCCCATCAGCCTGAGGCTGTAAAACGATACGGTGCAAGATATTTTCCAGAACCTGACTCGATAAATAAAAACTGACTCCCCCTAAAAGAAAGACTAATAGAGAAATGTGCTTGGTCTTTTTAAAATAAACCAAAGGAACAAGGACTGTCCCTAAAATCAGCAGCATAGCAATCAAGATATGAATGGAAATCATCGTTTTTTCTCCTAAACTGTTTTGGTTTTTTTCTAAATAGATTATACATCTTTCCTTTCTTTCTGTCAAATCTATTTCGAATTTTTTCTAAACAACTTCAATCTAAAAATCATCAAGCTCTACTGCAATAAAAAACGGCTCTATAATTTCTGTAGTGGGTAAAACCACTGTAGGAATGATGGAGCCTATTTGTTGTAGAAAAAAGTCCCATAAGACCTATAATGAAAAGCGACAAAACCATCATTAGAAAGACTCTTATGGAACAGTTCAATTTTACCACAAACTTACTGGGAATAAAAGACCCTAACATCATAATCTTGGATGTTCTAGATGCTGGAACTCATAAAGAAATCATAGCTTTGAACATCAAAAAGGAGAGGACTGATTTAGTCCTCTCCAGATTATAACTTCTCATTAACCCACTACAGTTGACAAAGAGTCAGAATGAGACTAAACAAAAGCGCACAATCTGTGCACTTTGTTTTCACTTAATTTACAAAAGAAAGAGTCCCACTAGTACGGCTGTCAATCCGACCAGGATAAAGAGGTAGGCTAGCCAACGCGGCGCTGGTTTTTCTTCCACCACCACTTTCTTGGGCATATAATTCCCAGAAATCATAAACATCAAGCCTGAAAAAATCAAGGCAATCTTATTAACATTGAAGTGAGAATCGAGAGCATAGAACAAAATAGAAAGATAGACAATGATATGGGTCAAGGGAACAATCCAAAGGACGAAGCGGGCAAAAGCTGGCTTGGTGATTTCTCGGTAAGCCGTTGCCCCATAAACAATCAGCTGTGCCAAAGTCATAAAGATTGGCAGACCCCAGATAAAGAGAAATTTGGGTACATACTTAAATGTCCGGCTAATCGGCGACGTGAAATTGATCCTAATATTCTCTGGCAAACTAGGATAAATCCATAAGGCATAAGCAAGTGGCAGCCAAATAACCAAGAAAGTCAGCAGCAATTCTCTAAGGTTATTTCTCAGTTTCGTTTTCATTATTTTTCCCTCCTAGCGCGGCAATCCAGACCAAAATTTCCTCAAAAACCGTAGCATCTAAATGGTAGTAAATGTAATTTTTCTGCCGTTCTTCATAGATGAGCCCCGCTTTTTTCAACTGGGACAAATGGTAGGATACCGTCGCTCCCGTCAAATCGAAGACTTGAGCGATTTCACCAGCCGACTTAGGACCTTTTTTTAATATTTCTAATATTTCCCGCCGAACTGGATCAGCTAGGGCTTTCATGGTTTCACTAATTCCCAATTTTGATACCTCTTAAAATTGATTTCTAACTAAGGACAAACAAAGCAACTAGCTCTAGATAAGTCATGGCTCCTACAAATGTAAGCAAGGCGCTACTCAAACGGACAAGATTTTCTGCCAGCAATCCTCCTAAAACTATTTAGAGAACTTTCAAATTCTTTTCTCCATTATACTGTTTTTGAGGATAAAAGACAAGGAGGGCTTAGCTAAACACTTGCTTTTTCTTGGCTAGATAGGCGGTGAGAAGAGCAGCCAGCGCCATAACGATGACTGCTATCAGCCCGCCTGATAGAGGTTCGCTTGGCGTTCCTGCTAAGAAACTGTTGGCTTGACTGGTCAAAGTCGTCTGTAAGAAACTACCGTGCTGGAGATTGTTGCCCGTCCCAATCACTCCAAAGACACCTAGATAAATCATGTTATTAGCCGCATGCAGCGCTATGACCAGCCAGAGATTGTCCGTCAGTGCAAAAAGGAGGGAAAGGAAAATCCCGGTCAGAAAGACATTGAGGATATAAAGGACGGGCGTTCCACCTTTAAAAATGTGGATAACCGCAAAGAGCAGGGAGTTGAGCAGGACAGCCGGTAGCAAGTCCAGCTTGGTGCGGAGTTTGTTCATGACAAAGCCGCGGTAAATCATCTCTTCAGCCAGCGCCTGAAAGAAGAAATTGACCAGGAAAAAGAGCCAAATTCCTAGATTGAACTGCTTTTCGACTTGAATGTGGAGCTGTCCGCCGAGCAGATTGAAGCCCACAGCCAGAAGGACTAAGAAGAAACCCAGTGCTGTACCAAGCAGCAGATTGAACCCTAATTTTTCCTTCCAAAGTCCAAAACTGGCAAGGCTGCGCCGCTCCCAAAATTTAGCGACGAAGAGAATGATGAGTAAACTGCTACCTAAAAAGACGGATAAAGAAACGATGCCTATCAGTAAGCGATTGGCGTCCGTCATGCTCGGCAGCAAGAGCCATTGGGACAAAGCTCCGCTGATGAGGCTTCCCGCAGCAATCGCAAGAAAAGCCAGCGGCAGGCTCAGCCACCAATTTTTTGCCCCTGCTTCTTCTTGCAAGATTTCCAGACTAGAGCGATGGGCTGTCTTTTGATAAGTATGTGTCATGTGTGACCTCCTTAAGGTGTATTTTCCCCTACACCCTTATCCTAACAAAAGAAGTACACCAACTCAAGCTCTTTTTGGTAAGTGGTTAGATTGCGCTAGTAAGTGGTAGAAAAATCACCTAAAAAAGATTAAGAAATCCCCTGCTGACTTTCTCTCTCTTCGCGCTTGGTCAGCCAAACGGCAATGACAAGAGCAATGAGAGCGCCAAAAAGTCCAGTTGGACTAGGACCAAGGAATTTAAACGTTTCTACCCCACTAACAGTGAAAACGGTAGTTATCATGGCAACGGCATCAATGACCCCATGTCCAAAGGCTGGCAGCCAAATGGTTTTGCTACGTACATAGTAAATATCAAGGATAATCCCAAAAGAAATAGCCATGATATAATAGGGAATTAAATTTAAGAAACGCTCACCCAACGTCCCTGCTCCAATCATATTGACAGGAAAATGCCAAATAGCCCAGATGAGACCACCAATGATGCGTCCCTTAGTCCGTCCGAAGCGCTCTTTCAAATAAGGATAGAGAATACCCCGCCAGCCGACTTCCTCGCCCAAGCCAGAAAGACTGACGACTAGAGTTAAGACCGTAAAAATCATTAAAATTTGAAGGGCGACTTGTGGGTTCAGGGCAAAAGCCAAATGCTGCGGAAAGACAGCAAAATAGACAAGTGCGCCGCCAAGTATAATGCTACAAATGGCTAACCAGCAGGCTAGGTAATCGCGCCATTTACTGGCGAGCTTCAATTTCCAGCCGATAGACTTGACAGGAGCTTTGGCCAAAAAAGCAGCCACCATAGGGGCGAACATTACCACACTTGCGGATAAAATGTTACCGACAAGTTTCTGATTGATCGCATAAAAGTAAGCTATGGCTAGCATACCTGGCCAAGCGAGCCCAAACGCCCAAGCTAGAAACCTTTTAATGGTTGAAGTTGAAATTGTGTTTTGCATATAAAATGCTCCTTTCTTTTTTTTAATTCTAGTTTTCTTTCGCCTCCCGCTTGGTTAGCCAAGTAACCACTACAATGGCTAGTAAGCCTACAAATAGCCCATTGGCTCCAGGCCCGAGATAGGCAAGAGGTTTGACATTGCCTGCGACCAACAAAGAAGTCAGGGGGCCAAGTGTATCAATAGTGGAGTGACCAAAAGCAGGCAACCAAATGGATTTGCTTTTTACATAATAAATATCTAACAAGAAGCCCATAGTAATCGCCATAATATAGTAAGGAAAGATATAGAGAATGGTGTCTAGTGATAATTTGTCCGCAAACAGTAATATAGGCAAATGCCACGAAGCCCAAATCAGACCACCAATGATGCGCCCCTTGGTTCGACCGTAGCGCTCCTTCAGATAAGGATAGAGCACACCCCGCCAGCCTAACTCTTCACCTAAAGCTGGAATGATACAAAGTAAATTTATCCACGTTAGAAAATTAAAGACATACTGCCAAGCTGTGGATTGAACCAGAGCCGGATCGCTAGTTCCAATGCTTTTAGCAAGTAGGCTAAAGGCTAGTGAAAAGTGCTGAGGAAAGATAGCGAAGTAAACCACCGCACCAAAGATAACATAAAAGGCAAGCCAGAGCCAAACCGCAGCATAAGATTTCCACTTTTTGATAAAGTTAGGTCGCCAGCCAACCTCTTTTATGGGCGCTTTAGAAAGAAGAGCGGCGATACTCGGCGCAAACATAGCGGAAATAGAGAAGACCGAGGCTATGACATTTTGCTTTTGCTGAGAGAAATAACATAAGAAAATCATAAGAAACCAACCTATGCCATAAGCCCAGATGAGAAACTTTTTAATCGTTGAAGTTGAAATGGAAGTTTGCATATGAAATGTTCCTTTCTGTCATTTGTAAAATTATAAAGTCCACCATTGGTATAGCGACCAATAGAAAATATTAAAAGCCATGATAAAGGCAGCGGAGCTGGTCGCTAGCGTGAGAGCTATCCGCGCCTTACTAGCTGATTTGAAGGCAGAGCGCCAAACGACTGGCAAAAGGGTGCTAACAACCAAGACCAGTCCTACCATGGCAAAGAGCACGAATTGCAAGCGGCTACCAGCTGTTGAAGCCGTCGCTTGGATAGAGGATAAAGCCGTCACAAAGTTGACTGGCACAATGAGCACAAACACTGCAGTCACATAATGCCAGATGTTCCAGACTAGATTAGCAGGCTGCTGATTTGGCTTGCGGAAAATCAAGCGATACATTTTAACAAGAAAACCACCAATGTAAGCTAGTAGCGCATAAACCACTGCTACAGCTGCCAAAATCAAAACACCATAGTCCTTTACCACATCAAATATAGACATCTTGACCCAGTCGGAAATCGGCAAACTAATCACATAACGTCCATGCTTTTCACCTGCTATCCAGAAACCACGCGATTGAATATTTGGATTATCATTAGGATTTTTGATATAAGTTGTATAGTTGGGCATCATTTTCATCAGAGATAACGGACCTTGATTGAAAGTGCGAGCCATACGGTAAAAGCCGGGCTGGAAGTTTTTCACTTGTTCTTGCGAAGTCGATTTTTTCTGACCGTAGATAAGTTCGGGTATTTTAGAAGTAAAATTAGTCTCCAGCCCTTGATTAACCATAATGACAGAGCCGACACCCGTTTTAAAATCAAGCAAAAGACTAGTCGTAAAGCCCGGCGAATTCCCCCCATGCCCAAGCGTTCTGGTATTTTCATACTCTATTGACCAAAGTCCGTGGGAATTGATTGGAATATCCGTATGAGGAAATGTATTCGTAGGACTGTAAAAGGTCTCCCACGTTTCCGCTCGCTTAAAGAGCGTTTTCTTTTGCAAGAGAACTTGGGCAAAGCGTTTCAAATCTGAAAAGGTTCCCGTTGCCCGCCCTGCTGGATATTCTCCGAGAATAAACGGCTGGTCATCTTTCAGCAAGTTGCCCTCTGTATCATAGGTTTTCTCCTTCTTCCACTGCTTTTGTACATAGGAATTGTCCGACAAATCAGGCTTGAGGGCAGTATGCTTCATGCCTAAAGGCTGGAAGATATGCTCGTGAACATAGTCGGCAAAAGATTGCCCACTTATCCGTTCTACAATATAGCCCGCCAGCGCCGTTCCATAGTTAGAGTAAGACGTCAGCTCACCGGGCTTATAGGATTGCGGCGGTTGACTTTCTTTGAGCAGCTCCTCCAAGCTCTTGTCACTACCCATGTAAAGGGGTGTTTCGTCGAAACTTTCTTGGTGGTTCATGAGGTCAAGCATGGTTATTGGCTTATCGTATTTGAGGTTTGTCAAAAAATCCTTGGGCAGATACTCCTTAATGTCGGCATTGAGGTCAAGTTTTCCTTCTTCCCAGAGCTGCATAACGCTGACCCAGACCATGATTTTGGTCGTTGACCCCCACTCAAAGACCGAGTTGTCATCTACTGCCAGCTTCTTCTCCTTGTCCATATAGCCAAAGTTGTTTTGATAGAGAGTATTGCTGTCTTTGTCAAAGACGGATGTTGCCAGCCCGGCGCTGGTTTTTTCGTGTTCCTTGTAGTAGTCCTCAATTTTCTGACCGATTTGGTCATAAGGCGTGCCCGACGGCAATTTCTGCTGGTCGGCGTAAGCGTGGGCTGCTCCAAAAGCCACCAAGCCACACGTTATTAGCGCCACAGCGCTTTTCAAAAATGATCTTTTCATGATATTCACCTTTCTATTAAAGTGCCCACCACTGGTATAGCGACCAATAGAAAATATTAAAAGCGATGATAAAAGCGGCGGAGCTAGTCGCTAGCGTGAGGTATTTATTTCCTTGCTTCAATCTCTCTTTGAAAAAAGGCAGATAGGGCAGAAAAGCACTAATCAGCAAGACTAGAGCAAGCAAGGCAAAGAGTTGAAAATGCCCCGTCAGACCAGCTAGGTCGAAAGAATTTTTCGCAAGAATAATAGAGAAAAATGAGAATAAATTGCGAAACACCCAAAGAATAAGGAAGCCCGTCAGATAATGCCAGATTGACCAAACAGCTGAGTTGCTTCCCTTATTTTTCCTAGTGAGCAAACGATATAATTTTGCCAAAATACCGCTGAGATAGCAAAGGGCGACATACAGTGCGGCGAGCCCAGCGAGTAATAAACTACCATAATCTTTGATAACATCCAACAAGGGCAGCTTTGTCCTATCTGAAATAGGCAGGTTCAGAATATAGTGCCCTCCTCTTTCTCCTGCCGTCCAAAAACCAAAATAGTCTTTGATAGCCGCATTTTCAGAAGGGTTAGTTAGATAGCTAGTCGACTTGAAAACCCTCAATATAGACAGGGGACCTCCACTAAAAATGCGCGCTTCGCGATAAAAACCAGCTTGAAAATCTCTTTGTGACGCCTTTGAGGCTTCTTTTTTCCCACCATAAATGAGGTCGGGCATGGCGATAGCAAAATGGAACTCATTTCTCTGATTGACTGTAACGACTGAGCCAATCCCTGACTTCAAATCAATCAAGAGGCTGGTCGTAAAGCCCGGCGAATTTCCACCGTGCCCAAGCGTTCTGGTGTTTTCAAATTCTGTCGCCCACAGTCCATGAGCATTGACAGGAACGTCCGTACCCGGATAAGTATGGCTAGCGCTGTAAAAATTCTCCCAAGTCTCTGTCCTTTTAAAGAGCTTCTCCTTTTGCAGGAGGGCTTGGGCAAATTTCTTGATGTCGGCAAATGTTCCTGTTGCCCGCCCCGCTGGATATTCTCCGAGGACAAATGGCACATCACCTTTTAGCAAGTTACCTTCTGTATCATAGGTTTTCTCCTTCTCCCGCTGTTTTTGTACAAATACATTATCTGACAAATCAGGCTTGAGGGCGGTGTTTTTCATACCCAAGGGCTGGAAAATATGCTCGTGGACATAGTCGGCAAAGGATTGCCCGCTAATGCGCTCCACGATATAGCCCGCCAGCGCTGTTCCATAGTTTGAATAGGATGTCACCGTCCCCGGCTCATAAATCTGCGACGGAGCTTTTTTTAGCAATGTCCCTAAACTCTTATCAGCACCTATATATAAATGGTAATCCTCAAAACCCGCTTGGTGGTTCATGAGGTCAAGCATGGTAATGGGCTTGTCGTACTTGAGATTTGTCAAAAAATCCTTGGGCAGATACTCTTTTATATCTGTTTTCAGGTCGATTTTTCCTTCTTCCCAAAGCTGCATGACACTGACCCAAACCGTGATTTTGGTCGTTGACCCCCACTCGAAAACTGAACTGTCGTCCACAGCCAGCTTCTTTTCCTTGTCCATATAGCCGAAATTATTTTGGTAAATGGTTTGTCCGTCCTTGTCAAAGACCGTCGTTGCCAGTCCAGCACTGGTTCTTTCGTGTTCTTTATAATAGTCTTCAATCTTTTGACCGATTTGGTCATAAGGCGTGCCCGACGGCAGTTTTTGCTGGTCGGCGTAAGCGTGGCTCGCTCCTAGAGCGAGCAAGCCACACGTTACCAGCGCCACAGCGCTTTTCAAAAATGATGTTTTCATGTTTGCCTCCAATCATCATTTACTAGAGTTCGCTCACTCAAAAAGGAAAGAAAGAGAGCAAACCGAGCAGGCTGAAAAGCAGCCACAACCAGCCAAAGATAAAGAATAACAGGATTTTAACAAAAACGAAAATATAAAACACGATTTTCTCCTTTCGTATCAGACATTTTTAAAAGAGGAAGAGGCTCACAAGAAAAAGGATTGAGCTGATGCCACTGAAGATATAAGCTAAAACGCGTGGAGCCGGCTCTTGGTCTGCCACTATTTTTCTCGTGAGAAAGTAGCTGACAGCATTAAGGCTGATTGCCACCATAATCCCATTGACCTTAAATATCGGAAAAGCCGGATTGAGCGCATAAAGAAGAATGCTGATATAAACTACGGCATTGATAAAGGGAACCAGCCAGTAAAGGAAATGGACAAATTGCTTGTCGATAATCTCCTTAATAGTCGTCGTGTAGCAAACAATCAGTTGAATTACACTCAAGAGAACTGGCAAAAACCAGATAAAGATTTGCTTGGGCATGCCTAGACCGCTATAGGGCAAATGCCCTCTGATTAGCTGAGGTAGGTCTGCATAGATTGACAAAGCGTAGATAAGCGGTAGCCAAATAACGATTAGGCTTGCCACTAATTCTTTCCATTTTAATTTCATTTTTTCCTCCAATTTATAATTCCAGACAGTCATCAAAGCGGTCTAAAAGAGTCCGACCTTGATTGTGGGTAATAACGATAACAATGCGGTCTTTAATCGACAAGATATAGTCCATGACTTCCGCTGCCAAGTTGGGATCAAGATTGCTAGTCGGCTCATCAAAAATCAGCACATCATAATCCTTGACCAAGAAGCGCGCCAAATCAATCCGCTGCTTTTCGCCATAGGAAACTTCCTGCCGCTCCAAGTCCAGCTTCTTGCTCAAGAAAGCCTCATTAAAATGCAGACTTTGGTACAAGGAAGTTTGGTCAGGCGCATTTATATCTCTGTATAGCACGATATTGTCCGCCACACTTCCCTCGATAAAAAAGTCATTCTTTTGGATAAAGGCGATTTTCTGATAAAGGCTGTCACTTGCTAGCTGGCTGACCGCTTGACCATTGACCATGATTTGACCAGCGTAGTCCTTGCTATCAAAATAATTGAGCAAGAGCTTCATCAAGGTCGACTTGCCCCGACCAGACTCGCCGATAATAGCATAGTGCTTGTCCTTGGCAAACTGATAAGAAAAATCCTGAAAGAGAGCCTTGTCGCCCAACTCCAGACCGAGATGTTCAAAATCAATCCGATCAATCGTTTCGGTCAGATTTTGAGCGGGCTCCGCTTCTTTCTTAGCCAACTTAGCATCAAAATCATTCTCAATATCCTTGACCGTGTTCATGAGATTTTTGTTATTGATAAAAAGCTGCAAAGGAGTGAAGACAAAGTTCAAAAGCTGAACACTGGCAATCAAAGCCCCAATGGTCAGAGACCCTTGGCTGACAAACCAAATCCCCAGAGACATACAAAATATCTGAGACAGAAAGTTAAAGAACATCATCAGAGTCACAGCGCCCTCCTTAGCCGCATTATAGCTTTTTCTGGCTTGCTCAAAGTCGCTGTTGCTGCTAGACAGGTGCTCAACCACCCTTTTTTGGATTTGCAAAAGTTTGATTTGCTCAAAGCCTTCCAAAAAATTGGTGACTTGCTTCAAAAAGTAATTGCTTTTCTGAGTGAAATTCGCTGTCGCCTTGCGCATCAATATCCCTGGAATTTGTGACGCAGCCATGGTCAAAAAAGAAATGAGAATAAAGCCCAGAGCCATGCGCCATTCAATCCAAAAAATAGCCAGTGTACTGATAAAAACTGAAGAAAAGGCAGCCACAATATCACAGCGCGGGGTCAAGTAATTCTCTTGGTAAATATCCATATTCTTGGTCGTTGTGTTGAGATAGCTATTTTCCTGCTCGGAAGCCTTGTCATGCAAATTCTTGTCATAAAAAGAATGGAAAAGCCTCGTTTTGACTTCTTCCAAGACTTGCTTATTATGATTGTTCTTGAACCAAATAGCCAGCAAGCTGCAAAGAGACCAAGCACAAGTGCAAAAAAGGCAGATAAAGAATTGTCCAAGCAAGTTAGAATGAGCCTTCTGCGCACTGTCCACAACAACTCCCAGCTGCAAAGAAAACAGAGTGATAAAAATCGTTGCTCCAATGCTAAAGATAGTCGCACCCAGATAAGAAGCGCGGTATTTCCGTAAAATTTCTTTCAACATTTAATTTTTCCTTCCAATTTTCGTCTATTTTTGAAAACGATCCAAGACGGGATTGCCCAGCAGACGGATAAAACCGTGAGCAAGCCTATAAGCAATAAAAGTAATCCTCTTTTCATCTTTTCTCCTTTATCTATCTATTTAGAAAATTTTCTAAATAAAGAGCACGAAACGAAGCAATCTAATCCTTCTTAGGTATTTCGATTTGTTTCTAAATACTCTGGATTAAAAAATCTAGTCTAGAAAAACTAGATTGCCTATTTTGTATTTAAAAATGTTTTTGATTGGATATTTTTTGCAGGTCGTCCTTATTTTTATAGAGCACCCAGGAAAAAACAGCCAGCCAAATGGATAGACCCGTCACTAGACCTACTACGGTTAGTAGGATTGAGTTTCTTGCTTTCTTCATTTTTCCTCCTTTTTGAGTAGAGAAATTTAGAATTTTTTCTAAATAGCTTTTATAAAAAATTGCTCAGTGACTAATTAAACAGAGCAGAATGAAGTAATTAGAACATCTTCTAAATAGATTGTAACACTTCTCTTTCAAAAAAGCAAGAGGTATTTTGATTTTTTTCTAAATAGCTATCAAAAAATCTAGCCTGTCTAGACTAGATTGCTCTTAGTTCATATTAACCCGATGCCATTCATTGATGACGTAGGCTAACTGACCAACTTGCTCAATTCCGACACCACTGATCTCATCACTGGCCTCGGTGCTACCACCTAAATAAGCCGTATAGAGAGCTATAATATAGGGCTTCTCTTCCATAACTATTGCATCCACATTGAGCGCCTCACGAACATATCCAGGCTTTTGATAGATGGTAATGTCACGCAGATAGCGCTTATAGTATTCACCTGGGAAGGATTCGCCTATATAATAAAGGATATCCTTGTACTTTTCCTGATTTTTAGACAAATACTCAAGGACCTGAATATAGTAGTCCGTCGTAGTCTTATTGTTCTCACGGCTGATCGTCTTAATATCAGCCTTGGACTGACCGTAACGGCTAAACATATCATAGGCCTTTTCCATGCCGCCTAGACGCTCTGCTAAAGCGTAGGCTGGAGTATTTTCAGAATAAACCAAGGAATATTCCTGCATGTCTGATATTCTCATAGCACCGTTGAAAGCACCAACATAGTTATCATGCTCGCCCCTATATTCATAGTTTGTATTGGTAATATCAAACCGCTCGTCCATAGAAAGTTTGCCGGCAGCAACCTCATCTACTACCAGCATATTGAGAGGGAGCTTGTAGGTCGATCCCGCAGTCATAGGCTGGGTATCATTCATTGCAAAGGTCTTGCCAGTCGTCAAATCCTTATATGAAAATGCAACCTGGGAGGGTTCAATTCCCATTTCAGTCATATAAGCCTGAATGACCTGAGTCAAATCCAAATTTGCATAGTCAAATCGTAGCCCCAAGGCATCCATAGTCGGCCCATCCGCCTCCATGACCTTCTGCTTCTCCTCTGGACTTTTTTCAACAGGCTTCGGCTTTTCTTCAACTGGTTTGGAATCAGGCTTGACTTTCTCTTCTTCCTGTTCTTGCTCGCCAGACTTAGCAAGTTGGGCAACCTCTTGTGCTTTCTTTTCAATAGCCTTATTTCGTTGGGTTATAAAAAGGAAGATGAAGCCCAGCAGACAAAGACAAGAAAGGACGGCTACGATAATCGTTACAATTTTTTTACTCAAAACATTTCTCCTAGCATTTGTATTATAAAAAATTATGAGGAAAATAACAAGTCAAATCTAGAAAAAAGGCATTTTAAGCATTAAAAAAGGTAAATCTTTAATCGATTCACCTTTTTATATATTGAAACTGCCTGTTTATTTCGCAGCTGCGTAAAGTTGGTCAACCTTTTTCCAGTTAATAACTGAGAAGAAAGCTTGGATGTAGTTCGGACGAAGATTGCGGTATTTCACATAGTAAGCATGTTCCCAAACATCCAGTCCCAAGATTGGAGTTTTACCTTCTGAAATAGGAGTATCCTGATTTGCTGTTGAGGTTACTTCCAACTTGCCTTCTTTGTTGACAACCAACCAAGCCCAGCCAGAACCAAAACGAGTTGTAGCCGCTGCAGTGAAAGCTGCTTTAAAGTCTTCAAATGATCCAAAAGTAGCTTCAATATCTGCTGCCAACTCTGCAGATGGTGATGTTTCTGCTGGTGTCATCAATTCCCAGAAAAGAGCGTGGTTAAGATGTCCACCACCGTTGTTGATGACTGCCTGACGGATATCAGCTGGAATAGACTCCACATCAGCCAATAATTTTTCCAAGTCTTCACCGATTTCAGGATGTTTTTCAAGCGCAGCATTAACATTCGTTACATAGGTATTGTGATGCTTGTCATGATGCAAGTGCATTGTTTCTTCATCAATGTAAGGCTCCAAAGCATCGTAAGCGTAAGGAAGATCAGGTAAGATAATTGCCATTTGATAGACCTCTTTTTCTATATGATTATAAAAATGATAACGCAATCATTAGAATTTTTCAACTATTTTGCTTGTAGCTCACCCGTTGCAATCTTGAGCAGAGCCAAATCAAACAGGTAATCTTTATCATACAGCCCCGATTTAATTTGGTAATCTGTTTCGATTAGACAGGCCATAGTCTTTTTAAGAAAGGCTAAACTCAGTGAGCGAGCATCCTTTAAAGCAAATTTGACTTGATAAGGATTGACCTTGCGGCCTAGATAGTCGGACAAATCAGACACAATCTGACTCTCAGCTCTGCCATTTTCTGCTAAAACCTTAACCTGCGTAAAGATACGAAACTGCCCCAGCATAATAGCAATAAGCTTGATTTCATCCTCACCTTGAAGAGTCAAATCTCGGACCAAACTTCTTGCTTCATCAATCTTCTGTTGCAAAATCAGCTGGGTCAGGTCAAAAATATTGTCCTGAAGAGTCTTGGGAATAGCCTCGGCAATGTCTTCTAAATCAATCTGACCAGACTCTTTATAACCTTTCAGAAAGGCTAAATTTTTACTAACTTCACTGAACTGAAAACCTGATTTCAGCAGCAACTGATCGAAAGCTGTCGGAGCAAATTGTAATCCTTCTGCCTGCGCTTCCTTGCTGAAATAAGCCCGTAGATCTGCTTCCTTGAGTTCTGCAGCCTCAAAAATTTTCCCATCCCGTTTCAGCAGTTTGACCAGACGGCGCTTGCTATCCAGTTTGCCTTCTGCAAAGATAACCAGACGAGTCGTATCCGCTGGATTTTCTAGATAATTTTCGAAAGATTTGAGTTCTTCATCAGTCAGATACCGCTTCTTGGCTGTTGTCAAATCAGCAAAATGGTCCAAAATCACTATTTTTTCATCCGTAAAAAAAGACAGACTGACCAAGTCCAACTCCACATCCTGATAGTTTGCTTCTTTCATATCGAAAATAGCAGTGTTCAAATCGCCCGGTTGAAACTGAATCTGGCGGAGAAACTGCTCCTTCAACAACTCAAACTGCCCCAAGTCATCCCCAGTCAAAATGGTCAAAGCAGGAAGATTGCTTGACGTGATTTTTTTAATTTCCTCAATAGCTAACACCGAAAGTCTCCTATGCTTTATATTTCTTGTCAATTTTTTTCATGTATTGATTGTAACAAAAAAGAGTCGGAAAGTCTGCTATTTTCTTTGCAAACAAAATCTAATTTTTGAGTATATTTGCTATATAAATATGAACTGTCAATGGCTTCATTTTTCTTTGTTATGAAAAGCAATCAATGCCTCGTTCTGTTAAAACTTTTCTACGAGAGATAGAACAAAAAGAGCTGGAAAAATTCCAACTCTTTCTTTGTTTATTCTTGATTTTCAGTTGCATCCTCTACACTGTTTTCAGCTGGTGTAGAAGCTTGCTCCTCTTGAACTGATGAAACAAAAGGATTATCTTGAACAGGTGCTTGAGTTCCAAAATCCTGAGGTGTTGACTGCTCAGGTGTTTCAGCAGTAAATGGATTTTGAACTGCTTCTGCTTGCTCCACCGCTTGACTTTGCTCAGAAACAGGTTGTTGTGGCTGTTGACCAAACTGCTGTTCTTGGAAGCCACCTTGTTGCGGCTGTTGGCCAAATGGTTGGTTTTGGACAGGTTGTTGTGACTGACCAAACTGTTGTCCTTGGAAACCACCTTGTTGTGGCTGTTGACCAAATGATTGATTTTGAACTGGTTGTTGTGGTTGTTGACCAAATTGCTGACCTTGGAAACCACCTTGCTGTGGCTGTTGACCAAATTGCTGACCTTGGAAACCACCTTGTTGCGGCTGTTGGCCAAACTGTTGATTTTGAACTGGTTGTTGTGACTGACCAAACTGTTGTCCTTGGAAAACGCCTTGTTGTGATTGCTGACCAAACTGTTGTCCTTGGAAACCACCTTGTTGTGGTTGTTTTTCATAGTTTAAACCTTGATTGTAAGGCTGTTGGCCAAACTGTTGTCCTTGGAAGTTTTGCTGGCCATATTGCTGACCGTTTGAATTTCCAACCATTTCAGGCTTAGATCCTTGACAAAGCAAAACAATCAAAGCAATACTACATGGAAGAGATACTATTCCTGCAATAATATTTAGAACTGGAATAAATGATAGTAAAAAAGGACCAACATACAAGAAAAGGAAACCCCAATGATAACCAGCATCACGTAAACGACGGACAATGATAGCCAAATTAGGTACAAAAGTTGCCAGAGCATATAGAATTAAGATGAAAATAAAGATTACAGCGAATCCTGCTCCAGCCAAGATTGCTGATGGATCTGATTCATATCCATAAGTTGAGTCTTGAACTGCTGCTGAAAGAATACTTCCAAAAGCAGATGCCCAAAAAATGATAAATAGCGGTGCAGTAACAATAACATGGCATAAAACTACCCACCAATAGTCTGACCGGCTAGACCGGCTTGAAAAATCAGCATAGTGTGTCCAGAATTTTTTATATGCAGCAAACATAAAATTCTCCTCTATAATTTTTTATACCCATTATCTTATCACAAATGCATAAATAAATCAATATGACTTCCTGACTGAAGCTACATGGACATGAGAAAAAGTATCAGTTGGCATCTTCAGTCTAGATATCAGCGTACCGTTTCAATCCTCCAGGAATTCCAACCAATCAAACGAATGGCCCCCTGCTGGTCAGTTCGATAGATAGCAGTATTAAATTTCTCAAATCTTTGCAAAGTTTCCTGATGCGGATGTCGATAACGATTATTCTGACCGGCTGATATCAAGGCCAGTTTCGGCTGAATTTGCTCTAAAAACTCTGGACTGGAAGAGCCTTTAGAGCCATGATGCCCTGCTTTTAAGACATCTGCTTTCAGCTGAGGAAATCGCTGCAGCAGTTCAGTTTCTCCCTGCCTTTCCAAATCACCTGTAAACAAAAATTTTGTCTGAAAGAACTCCCCGTAGAGTACAATCGAATCATCATTTCCACCGTCGCCTGTCCCACTAGGATAGAGAACCTGCAAAGCTGAGTCAAATACCGGAATCTCATCTCCCACTTCTACGACATGGACAGAACTTTCTATCTGCTCCAGCTTTTGAACAAAATCAGGCTGAGTCAGACTTCCTTTAGAAACATAGATTTCCTTGATGGAAAAATGTTGGGCTACCTCCAGCATATCGCCCATGTGGTCGGTATCGGTATGAGTCAGGACCAATACATCCAGACTACCAACACCACGACTTTTGAGATAGGGAATCAAGGTCTTTTCTGCATTGGATGAAGTCTGTCGCTCCTGCCAAGCCTCCTTCTTTCCTATCTCGACTCGTCCTCCTACATCAATCAAAATCGTCCTGCCCTGCCAGTCCCTGAGAAAAATGCTATCTCCCTGACCAATATCCACTACTGTAATCTCATTTTGTAGCGGATGCTTTGTTAGAAAAAATAAGAGAAGAGTAAGTAAACTAAAAGATAGAAGCCAGCTTTTCTTTCTCCGAAAGTCATAGATTAAAGCCAAAACCAAAAGCAGAGTGGCCAGTAACCAGAGGTTGGGCTTCCCAAAAATCAAAGGGCGCGGAGCAAAGTCAGCTACCCAACGAATCACATCTTCTAGTAACTCAAAGAAAAAATTGACTTGAGTGATTTTTAAAAGTGGCGACAAAATAAAAATGAGGGTTAAGCCTGGCAGCATCAGTAGGTCAAAGAGTAGTGAAAATAAAAAAGTTAAAATTACGGACCAAGGCTGAAATTCAGAAAAATAGTAAATCAGTATAGGCAAAATCCCCAACGAAATAGTCAGACTTTCCGCTAAAAGCTTACGAATCGGCGGTAACTTTTCAAAATCCATCATAGAAATCAAAAAGGCATAGGCGCAGGACAAGACACCGCCTGCTGTCAGAAGAAAATTGGGCATGATGATAAAGAGAACCGTCAGTGTCAGAGCAAAATTATCTAATCTGGTCAGTCCTTGCTGGGCCAACAACTTCTGAACTAAGCTTCTAACGACAGAAACAGAAAAGCCTGTCAGTCCAGCATAGATAAATGAAAAAGGCAGCTGCAAGGCATTTACTGTCTCCCTCTTCATCCCCAAACGTAGAAGAATTCTGCGAAAACCATCCAAAAAGAAACCGACCTGCATACCAGACAAGGCAAACAAATGGATGATACCCAAGCTAGAATATAGGTCACTCATTTCCGCAAACTCCGTATCCAAGTCACCAAACAGGAGTCCAGTCATATAATGACTCATTGGACTAGGAAAATTATTTCGAATATAGACCAGCGCTTTTCTGCGCCAGACAGATAGCCAATCGAGTGGATTAAGGCTGGAAATTGGTCTTAGTGACTGAATCTTATTGATTTTTAAGGCACGGTAAATCCCCTGACTCTTTAAATAAGCCTGATAGTCAAAGCCCGAAAAATTTCGTTGCTGCTGGGCCTGTTCAAACTCTGCTTCAATATCAAGGACGACCAAATCTGTCAATTGCTGAAAAGCTTCCTTTTCACTGGCTGATTTGATCTTGTAGAAGACCTGATAAAGCTGATCGTTTGCTCGCCCTCGAAAGGATAGGGAATCTCCATTGACTTTGATCGTATCTGGCAAGACCTGAACCGAGCTAGCTGAAGGAGGTTCCTGCCTAAAGGCCTGCTCTGCTATTTCCCGACAAAGCAAGAAAAAGAGGACAAAAAGGGACAGGAATGCCAAGGCAGCTAGACTCTTTTTGAGAGGATAACTGAAAAAGAGACGAAGTAGAAGGACACCTAGCCCAAAATAAGCCAAGGAACTGCCAGAATAGACTGCAAAATAGGCCCATACAAGTATGAAAGCCAGATAGATAGGGGCGAGGGGTAACTTTTTAATCCACTGTGACATATTCTTTCAGCTTTTCTAAGGTCTTATCTCCAATCCCTGACACCTTTTTCAGATCATCTACTGACTTGAAACGGCCACTGCTTTCGCGGTAGGCGATAATGTCAGAAGCCCGCTTCTGTCCGATGCCTGAAATAGTCTGCAGTTCAGCCTCTGTCGCCGTATTTAGATTGACCTTGTCCGACTTTCCACCACTGGCACCAGCAGAATCAGAAGCTCCTGCTTGACGCTGGCCAGTCTGGGTGACATCAGCTCCTTCTTCACCAATCTTTGCCACATAGATTACTGCTTCATCCGTTAATTTTTGTGCCTGATTAATGGACTTAGCCTCGGCGTCTGCTGTCAATCCGCCAGCTTTTTGGATGGCTTCATGGACTCTCGCTCCTGCTCTCAGCTCATAGACACCAGGATTCTTAACTGCGCCTTTAATATCCACAGTGACCTGCTCACTCTCCTCTTCGTCCGCCTTGCCCTTAGAGACAATCTTTTCGCTTTCTTCATCAGCTGAGCTGGATGAGGAAGTTACATCTTGGCTCAAGGCGGCTACCTGATTTTGCGGCTGGTGATTTCCCTTGATGAGGAAAAAAGCACCTAGCACAGCGCCAACTACTGCTAGACCAACAAAGAGCTTGTATTCTTTCAGCTTTTCAATGATTTCTTCAAGCATATTTTTCTCCTTTGTCTTTTTATTCGTAAAAAATTCAAAAAAATAAAACAAGCCGAGAATATTTTCAGCTTGTCATATTTTAAAATCTTTATTTTACAAGTAGTCGTATAGATAGAAGGTGCATTGTTGAAAATAGGAGCTGTAATATCAGTCTGCTTTGCTTATCCTGTATATCCAAGCTTCTAACTTATGAGCTCTGCTATGTAAAAAAGCCAGATTTGCCAAAAGAAAAGCCATCACTAGCACACTTAGAATCAGAAGCAGCGGCCAAGAAATCGACTGCTTGCATAGATAAAGGACCAAGACTAAGATGAGTATAGGAAAAGTCGTCAAAGCTGTGAAGCCGCCCGGTACCCAGCGACGAAAGCGAAACACTTGCATGATATGGCCCAGCAGATGGAGAGTATGACAGAAGCCAATAGCCAGAGCCAGCTCGGGAATGCGAAATAGAATGGCAAGTAACAAAAGGATAAAAGCCAGTAGAAATTCCTCTGCAATCATCAGAGCAATACTTTCAGCAGAAAGATAACTTCCTCTCCTAGAAATGAACATCTCCTTTTGATAGTCTTGATGGTCTTGATTCTGAGAAATCCAAGGCCGAATCAGGATAATCTCATCAAACTCGTGCAGCATAAACAGTGATAAGGTTACAAAAGATAAAAATGCAAGAGACATGGCATCCTCCTTATAAAACATACCAACATTATAACTCACTTGCATACAAAAATCAGCTCCCAAGCAAAATTGCTCAGCAAGCTGATTAGTATCTTATTTTCTATGCTTATCTGGATCCCAGACAAAGCTAGCAAAAAAGCTGAAAATGATGGTCAAAATTCCAATCAAAATAGCAGGAATAAAGACAAAGGCACGTAAAATCCGTAAGAAGATATTGCCTTTCTTTTGTGTCTGGTAAGGGGCTACTTCAGCATCCAGACGGTCAAACTCAGCATGAACACGGCGGGCCACTTCCTCAACTCCCTCATCATTCATCTTCTTAATGTCTGAAATATCAATGGGATTACCAAAATTCATATCCACACGCTCCCCAGCTGCCAAGCCTTTGAGGCTCATAGGACCAGCATAGACCACTGGCATGATACGGACTTTAGCCATCTTAGCAATCACTGCCACTCCTCCCTTGACATCCGTAGAATGGCGGCTGCCGCTTGGGAACATAATCAGAGAACGATTGCTCTTTTTCAGCATATTGACAGGATATTTGATAGCTGACGGACCAGGATTTTCCCGGTCGATAGGAAAAGCACCGCACATGCGAATCCACCAGCCGAACACCCGATTTTCAAAGAGCTGTTTCTTGGCCATGAAAATGAACTGCTTGGGCTTGGTCGCAAAAGCCATGTAAACTGGATCCCACCATGTTCGGTGAGGGGCCACCAAGATATAATTTTCATCTTTTGAAGGAATCTTTTCTTTATTGTGGTAATGTGCATTGCCGTTTAAGGTCCACAGGATAAAAATCACTAAACCTCGCAAATAAGTATAAAACATAAACTCTCCTTATTTCAAACCAAAATTATACTTGAAATTTATTACATCCTTTCCCATTATACCCTATCCCATTATAGTCTGCAATATTTTTCCAAACTTTGGCTGTAACAGCTGATTCTGATAGCCATTTCCATAAAAAAATGGTATCATTAATCTCATGAACAAGAAAGAATTAATTGGTTTAAACCAAACCCAAGTAGATGAAAAGATTTCGCAGGGCTTGACCAACGATTTTACAAGTGACACCAGTACTAGTAACTGGCAAATCGTTAAGCGGAATGTTTTCACCCTTTTTAATGCCCTTAACTTTGTTATTGCTGTAGCCTTGGTCTCTGTCCAAGCCTGGAGCAATCTAGTCTTCTTCGCAGTAATCAGCTTTAACGCCGTCACTGGTATTATTACGGAACTACGAGCCAAGCACATGATTGACAAGCTCAATCTGGTCAGCCGAGAGCTGGTCACAGTCATCCGCGACGGACAAGAAGTCAAGATTCAGCCAGAAGAAATTGTACTGGGCGATCTGATCAAGCTGTCAGCCGGCGAGCAAATTCCCAGTGATGCCCGTGTAGTAGAGGGTGTTGCCGAGGCCAACGAAGCCATGCTGACAGGGGAGAGTGACTTGGTTCTCAAGGAAGAAGGCGCTGAGCTGCTGTCTGGTAGCTTTCTGGCTAGTGGGCAGATTTATGCTGAGGTGCACCATGTCGGTGCTGACAACTATGCCAACAAGCTCATGACTGAGGCTAAAACCCTCAAGCCTATCAACTCGCGCATTCTTTACAATCTTGGGAAAATTTCCCGCTTTACTGGAAAAATTATCATTCCTTTCGGACTGGCTCTCTTCTTTGAAGCACTGATGATAAAGGGACTGCCTGTCAAAAACTCTGTCATTACCAGCTCGACAGCCCTCTTGGGCATGCTACCCAAGGGAATCGCCCTGCTGACAGTCACGTCACTCCTGACAGCTGTCATCAAGCTGGGCATGCGCAAGGTGCTCGTTCAGGAAATGTATTCTGTTGAGACGCTGGCTCGAGTAGACACTCTCTGCCTAGACAAGACTGGGACAATTACCCAAGGTAAGATGACTGTTGAAGCCTTGCATAGCCTGTCAGATAAGTTTTCTGATGAGACCGTCGGTCAAATCTTAGCAGCCTACATCCAAACCAGCGAGGATAATAACCCAACTGCCCAGGCTATCCGCAAGGGCTACGGCCATCTGGACCATACCTATACTAGCGATAATGTCATCCCATTTTCTAGTGACCGAAAATGGGGCGCTATTCATTTATCAAGTGTCGGAACTATCTTTCTGGGAGCGCCCGAAATGCTGCTGGACAGCAATCCTGCAGCGGTTGGAGAGGCTCAAAAACGCGGATCGCGGGTTTTGGTGCTGGCTCACAGCGACCAAGTGCTAGACAAACACAGTATCCAACTGCCTGAAGATATGACCGCTCTGGCTGTTCTGGAAATCACTGACCCTATTCGGGAGGGAGCAGCCAAGACACTGGACTACCTGCGCTCTCAGGATGTTGATTTGAAAATCATCTCTGGCGACAATCCTGTGACCGTTTCCCATATTGCGAGCCAGGCTGGATTTGCCAACTACGACAGCTACATCGACTGCTCTAAAATCAGCGACCAAGAACTGGTTGAGCAAGCTGAAGAAACGGCCATCTTTGGCCGTGTTTCTCCCCATCAGAAGAAGCTACTCATCCAGACTCTTAAAGCCGCTGGTCGGACAACAGCTATGACCGGAGATGGGGTTAATGATATCTTGGCCTTGCGTGAAGCAGACTGTTCCATCGTCATGGCGGAGGGAGACCCCGCAACTCGGCAAATTGCCAACTTGGTCCTTCTTAACTCCGACTTCAACGATGTCCCTGAGATTCTTTTTGAAGGCCGCCGAGTTGTTAACAATATCGGCCGGATTGCTCCGATTTTCTTCATCAAGACCATCTATTCCTTCATCCTGGCTATTATCTGTATCGCCAGTATTCTGCTCGGAAAACCTGAACACCTCTTGATTTTCCCATTCATCCCGATTCAAATCACCTTGATTGACCAGTTTGTCGAAGGTTTCCCACCCTTTGTCCTCACCTTTGAGCGCAATATTAAGCCTGTTGAAAAGCACTTCCTCAAACGCTCCCTGCAGCTGGCTCTGCCAAGCTCCCTCATGATTGTCTTCAGCGTGCTATTTGTTCGCATCTGGGGCAGCAGCCATGGCTGGAGTGACATAGAAATGTCCACCCTGACCTACTACTTGCTAGGCAGCATCAGCTTCCTGTCCGTCATTCGGGCCTGTCTGCCACTCAACCTCTGGCGCAGCCTGCTCATTATCTTTTCTGTCTTTGGCTTCTATCTATCAGCCTTTGTCCTGCAGCACCTTTTGGAAATTGCAACGCTGACAGCCGCAACTTTGCCAGTCTATCTGATCCTCATGGTCGTTTTCGGACTTGTCTTTGTTGCCTGCACCATCAAGCAGAAATACAGATTTGATTAAGAGCTAGCTAAAAAAGAATTAGCATTTAAGCTCATGGAAACATGCGAGAACCCTCGCATGTTTTTTTAATTGTGCAAAAACTTCCCATATCCCTTTGGAATCCTTGCTAAATCATGCTATAATTGACTTATGAACGAAGCAAAACTAAAAGACGGAGAACGAGTCAACCAGCTCTTTTCGACGGATGTCAAGATTATTCAAAATAGTGAGGTCTTCAGCTATTCGGTAGACAGCGTGCTGCTTTCCCGCTTTCCCAAGCTGCCCCAGCGGGGTCTAATCGTTGATCTCTGTGCTGGAAATGGTGCCGTTGGACTTTTTGCCAGCACTCGCACCAAGGCTCAGATTTTGGCAGTCGAGATCCAGGAACGTCTGGCTGATATGGCCGAGCGCTCCATCGAGCTCAATGATTTGACTCAGCAAATGCAGGTCATTCAGGACGATCTGAAAAACCTAGGACGCTATATCACTGGCAGCAAGGTTGATATGATTCTCTGCAATCCCCCATATTTCAAGGTTGACAAGAAATCCAATCTCAATGAAAGTCAGCACTACCTTCTAGCCCGCCATGAAATCTCAACAAATCTGGAAGAGATTTGCAAGATTGCCCAGCGAGTCCTCAAATCCAATGGTCGGTTGGCTATGGTTCATCGACCAGAACGCTTTTTAGATATTTTAGATACCATGCAAGCCCACAATCTGGCTCCCAAGCGCATCCAGTTTGTCTATCCAAAGCTGGGTAAAGAGGCCAATATGCTGCTTATCGAAGCTATTAAAGATGGTTCCCGCGACGGTCTAAAAATCCTGCCCCCTCTTTTTATTCACAATCAGGACGGCAGCTACACTTCGGAGATTCACGAGATTTACTATGGAAAATAAAGCCTATATGTACGTGCTTGAATGCGGGGATGGCTCCCTCTACACCGGCTACACAACGGATGTCCAAGCCCGACTCAAAAAACATCAAGCCGGCAGAGGCGCCAAGTACACTCGTGCTCGGCTGCCAGTCTCCTTACTTTACCAAGAAGAACACCCTAGCAAGCCGTCTGCCATGTCGGCTGAAGCACTTTTTAAAAAGAAAACTAGACAAGCCAAACTGGCTTACATCAAAGAAAGGACTCAAAATGCCTGAAATCCAGTTTAAAGGCGACTTTCATCATATCGAAATTTCCCCAGACAGCCAGCTCGATATCGGTCAAGATGTCATCTTCCAATCTTTTACCAGCCTCAATGTAGCCAGTGGCGCACAACTCAAGCTAGGAACCCGAGTTTTCTTTAACGACCATTGTACTGTCCGCTGTCAGCACTCTATCGAAATCGGCAAGGACACCATGTTTGGTGATGGCGTCCGTATTTTTGACCACAATCATCAGTATTCTAATTACCATATCGAGAAGATTCATTATAGTGTTGCGCCAGTCAAGATTGGAGCTAACTGCTGGATTGGGGCCAATACTGTGATTCTCAAAGGTGTGACCATTGGCGATAATGTCATCATTGGAGCCAACAGCTTGATTTTCCAGGATATTCCCAGCAACTCTATCGCCATGAGCAAGGAAGAGCTTATCATTAAGGAGCGTCCACAGGGCAATTTCCATGCCTTCACGCTAACAGCTTCTGATACCTTGGAACAATTGGCTTATTTAGCAGAAAATCTGCCAGAATTAGAATTTCACATAGCTGCTAAGACCAATATTTCTCCTTACTTAGCCAGCTTTAATGACTATCCCAATATCAACCTCTACACCAATATCCACCAGGATGACTTTATTGAAGACTTGCTCGATAGGGCGGATATTTACTTGGATATCAATCACTGGGGAGAGGTCGACCAAATTGTCCAAAGGGCTATCAGCAAGGGGAAGCCAGTTTTAGCTTTCAGCCAAACTGCCCACCAGCCTGAAGCAAATACTTTACTTTTCGAAGCGGACCAACCCCAGCAAATGGCTGATGAAATACGAAAATTAATGCAAGAAAAGGCTAGGACATAAACATCCTAGCCTTTATTTTGCAGTCGATATGCATTTTATTAACTTTATTCACCAGCAATTCCATTTGGAATGATAACTTCCTTGAGTAACTGCTCTTCTTCCTTAATACGAACATAGAGGGTGATACAGTAAAGTGGGAAGAGGATGAAAAGAGCAAAGTAGGCATGACTGAGCAGGGCCAAGCCCACCAATTCTGGTACAACATTCAGGAAATAATTAGGATGTTTGACATTGCGAAAGAGCCAGTGGTCAACAAACTTATGATCCTTAACCAGCATGAGCTTGATGGTCCAAACTGGTCCTAAAAGCTTGGCAACAAGGTAGAGCATAAACATAGAAAAGAGCAACAACACAGCTCCCAATAGACTCACCAAGTCAAAAGCTGGCTTTTTCAGGAGCAATTCCAGAAAGCAGACCGCATAAAAAAGCATGTGCAGGTACTTCATGATATTTGAGTTTTTCACCCCGTACTCCATGCCACCCTTAGCCAGAATATCCTGCTCATTCTGAGAGGATTTCCTCAAAAACACCAAACGAAAAAGCGACACTGCCGCAAAAATCACTATAATGATTGTCATAAGACCTCCTAAAATTTAATAATACATTTTATTATATAAGGAATTCCACAGCAAAGTCAAGACTGTTGTTTACAAAATCGACCAAGATATAAAAAGGCTGTGACCGGAATTTCTAGACAAAATCCCAGTCACAACCTCTATAAAATATTTATTTGAAGCAAGTTTCTCTCACCGGTCAGACATCACAAAATTTCAACATAGGTGCTGTATTTTTCCTTGACTTTCGAAGCGATATTGTCGTCCGTCACAACAGCGCTGAGATTGTCCAGCCGGTAAAAAGAATAGAAAGAATAACTGTCAAACTTGCTGTTATCGGCTACGATATATTTGCTGATGGCATTGTTAAGGATAATCGCGTCGCCGTTGCCTTCTTCTTCATTGCTTGTCGTAACATTATGACCGTCAATGCCATTCGCCCCAATAAAGGCCTTAGAAACCTTGATTTCTTTCAAAAGATTATTGGCAAACTGACCGACAAAGGTTTGAGTCTTGGCCCGATAGCGTCCGCCAATCAGAATTAAATCTAAATTGGCTCTTTCTTTTAACTTTTCAAAAATTGGCAGCGAATTGGTGACAATGCTGATATTTTTGCCATCCAAATAGTCTCCTATAAAATCGGTTGTGGTGCCTGACCCAATAAAGACCGTATCCCCGTCAGCAATCAAATCCGCACATTTACGGGCAATCTGCTTCTTCTCCTCAACATTCAGCATTTGCTTTTCTGAGTGGGAAATCTCATTGAGAGCATTTTTGACCTTCTTATGGGCTCCGCCATGAACTCGGGTCAGCATGCCCTGCTTCTCCAAATCAATCAAATCTCGACGGATAGTCATATCCGTAACGCCCAGCATTTCTTTGAGGTTTTTCACAGCAACCACACCTGTTTGATCCAGTTCTTGCAGAATGATTCTATGTCTACTTTCTTTCATTTTACATTCTCCTTTTGCTCCTGAATTTCTTACAGACTCACCTTCACCTTATTATACAACAGTTCCAGCATATAAACAAAGATTTGTGAATTTTTTTATTTTAAATAGCTGATATGTTGAATTTTGATGTCGAAATTAGTTGAAATACTTTGAATCCTGTTCTATAGCAAGAAGACCAAGAACTGTTCACAGCAGAAATAAGGGGGCTATAATTTACTTTGAAAAACAGGACTACTTCAATCAGCATGATTAAGGAAACTACATTGACTCAGACTTATAGTTCTTTAGGACTGACGATAAGGGGAGCCATCAAACAAATAAAAAGAGAGAACTTGCATTCTCTCTCGACGCTAAAATTGTCGCCAACTCCAGTTAGCTATCTGCCTTATTTATCACCCTTGTTACGGATGACAAAGCCAGTTTTCTTTTCGCTAGAAGTATTGCGGGGCTTCTTGTGGTCCTTGCGGTAGCGATTATCTTTATCAAAACGCTCGTCTTTGCGACCTTTCTTAAATTGATCGCGACGGCCACCTCGGTCACGGCGATTGTCATTGCTGCGACGGTTATTATTTCCGCCACGACTGCCCTTGCCTTTTCCGCCAAAACCTCCGCCAGACGGTTTAAATGGCAATGGTTTTTCACGGGCAATTTCTACTTCAGGAAGGGCATCTGGATCTTGCACCGTCAAGCTGAGGATATACATAGCCAGCTCTTCCGGGCTAAATTCTGCTGCCAGCTTGCGGGCATCCTTGCCAAATTTCTCAAAGTTAGAACGGATGTTTTCATCCGCAAAATCGCGTTCAATCTTCTTAAGAGCCACTTTTTTCTTAGCTTGGAAAGCTTCTTCTGCCGTAGCTGGCTTGAGGCCTTTCATACGCTTCTTGGTCAGATTTTCGATAATCTGCAGATAGCCCATTTCATTTGGCGATACAAAAGTAATAGACTGACCTGACTTACCAGCACGACCTGTCCGTCCAATCCTGTGAACATAGCTTTCTGGATCCTGCGGAATATCATAGTTGTAGACGTGGGTCACACCAGAAATGTCCAATCCACGCGCCGCTACATCTGTCGCCACCAAGACATCCAAATTGCCGTTTTTAAAGTCGCGCAGAACGCGGAGACGCTTGCCTTGGTCCAAATCACCATGGATACCCTCTGCTCGGAACCCACGGATTTTCAGACCGCGAGTCAGCTCATCCACCCGACGCTTGGTCCGGCCAAACACGATAGACAGCTCTGGCTGCTCCACGTCCATCAGGCGGGTCATGGTATCGAATTTTTCATTTTCTTTGACACGGATATAATACTGGTCTACAAGCTCCGTCGTCAACTCTTTAGCAGCAATCTTGACATGCTCAGGCTCCTTCATAAACTTGACACCGATGCGCTTGATAGCATCCGGCATGGTCGCTGAAAAGAGCAAGGTCTGACGCTCTTCTGGCACACGGGAAATGATAGACTCAATATCTTCCAAAAATCCCATGTTAAGCATTTCATCCGCTTCGTCCAAGATTAAGGTTTCAATCTGATTCAACTTAAGCGCCTTGCGTTTGATCAAATCCAAGAGACGGCCAGGTGTTCCTACGACGATATGAGCACCTGATTTGAGGGCCTTGATTTGCTTTTCGATGCTGGAGCCACCATAGACAGAACGCACCTTGACACCCTTGCTGCGGCCAAAACGAAAAAGCTCTTCCTGACTCTGCACTGCCAATTCACGGGTTGGAGCGATAATCAATGCTTGCACAGCAGGATTATCTGTATCAATCTTCTCCAAAGTCGGGAAGCCAAAGGCCGCTGTCTTTCCTGTCCCTGTCTGGGCCTGACCAATGACATCCTTACCTGCCATAGCAAGTGGAATCGTCTGCTCTTGAATAGGGCTTGCTTCTACAAAGCCAGCTTTTTCAATCTCTGCTAGTAATTCAGCAGATAAATGTAATTCATTAAATTTCAATGTTCTTCTTCTTTCTAAAGGCGGTGCGAAGCCACCTTATAAGGCTTTTGATACTCAACTATCGAAACATACCAAGTTCTTTCCCCTTGCTAAATCTCGATTTTCTGAGAGTATTCGCTCTTCTCTTCATAAATATGGTCTCTCAAGTCCAGGCACTAAAAAAGCGCCGACTCGGTCGCTAGTTCCCATTGAATAGAAAAACTGTATTTCTGCAACTAATCTAGTATACCACAAAAGCACCTAAAAAGATAGAACTTGACTGTAAAATATTTTATTAGAGCTTTCTTTTGTAAAAAATGAAAACTTGAAAATCAGTTTCAAAAACATTATAATCTACAAAGAAGAAAGGAGATAAGTATGAATAAATTTTTACGAATGACTTTCATTTTGCTGATCTTAGCTATGCTGGGCGCGGCTATGATCCAGATATTCCAGCCCCAGCTCTTGGTCAATGAGTCCATCTATGGTCTAGCTCCCTACTGGCAGCGAGAGATTGGTTTCTGGAATCTGGCTATTCTGCCTTTAGTCATTGCCACCAACATAAAGTATGATTGGTTCTATCTGCGTGTGACCTTGCTAGCACTGATTCTGGGTGGGCTGGGCTTTGGCACCAACCATCTGCTAGGCTATCTGGAAAAGGCGAATCAAGCCAACCTACTGGGCTGGATTGAAAATTACCTGCTAGTCTTCTGCTGGATCATCGGCTAGGGACTAGAATATCGAAAAAGACAAAAAAGTGATGAAGAGACCGTCTAGATAGGCAGTTTCCTCATCGCTTTTTTCTTCACTATGAGCACTTTTCTATATTAGCTAGCAGCTCCTCAGCAAATTGACCAGTGGTCAAGGCTGCTACTCCTTCCAGCTGACTGGCAAAATCTTTTGTCACTTTTTGCTCAAAGAGAGCCTTCTCAACAGCCTTAGTCAGGAGATGAGATGCCTCCGACCAACCAATGTAATCAAAGAACATAGCCCCTGATAAGAGAAGTGAACAGGGATTAGCCTTATTTTGACCCGCTATATCTGGCGCCGTCCCATGAGTAGCTTCAAAAATAGCATGACCAGTCTCATAATTAATATTGGCCCCTGGCGCAATACCAATCCCGCCCACCTGAGCTGCCAAGGCATCGCTGGCATAGTCACCATTTAGATTGGTCAAGGCGACAACATCAAATTTCTCGGGATAGAGCAAAATCTGCTGCAAAAAATTATCAGCAATGACATTCTGGATGATTAGTTTTCCAGAAGCCAGCTCGTCCGCATACTCTCTTTGAGCTAGTTCATAGCCCCATTTCCGAAAACCACCCTCTGTAAATTTCTGGATATTGCCCTTGTGGATCAGTGTTACCCGCGTCAGGCCTTTGGCTAGCGCATAGTCAATAGCCGCCCGTATCAGCCGCTCACTGCCCTGCTTAGAGATAGGCTTGATCCCTATAGCAGAGCTTTCTGGGAAGCGAATCTTGTCAACCTGCATATCCTTCTGCAGGAAATCGATAACCTTTTTGACGGCAACCGTTCCACTCTCCCACTCAATTCCTGCATAGATATCTTCTGTATTTTCCCGAAAAATTGTGATGTCAGTCTTCTCTGGGTGCTTGAGCGGACTGGGAACTCCCTTGAAATAACGAACCGGCCGCAGGCAAGCGTAGAGGTCCAGTTCCTGTCTCAAGGCCACATTCAAGGAACGAATCCCTTCTCCGACTGGGGTTTCTAGCGGGCCCTTAATAGCCACCAGATGGCTCTTAATCGTTGTCAGCGTTTCATCCGGTAGCCAATCACCCGTCAGGTCTGCTGCTTTTTTTCCAGCCAAAACTTCCTTCCAAACAACCTTTCTCTGGCCTCCATAAGCCTTTTCCACTGCCTTATCAAAGACCAGCTGGGCATTTCCCCAGATATCCACTCCAATCCCGTCACCTTGGATGTAAGGAATAATAGGAGCATCCGGCACCTGCAACCGCCCTTTCTCAAACAAAATCTTATCTGCCATTTTATCTCCTTCCAATGGGAAGATACTCCAAACCTTGAGCACCAATATAGTTAGAACGTGGCCGAATCAGCTTATTGTTCTTGCGCTGTTCCTGAATATGGGCAATCCAGCCAGCCACCCGACTCATGGCAAAAATCAGGGTATAGATACTGCTGTCAATGCCCAACACATGGTAAACCGTAGCCGAATAAAAATCGACATTCGGTATCAGATGCTTGGTATGCTTCATATAGGCTTCAATTTCCTCTGAAAGCTGATACCAGACCTCATCCTTAGTTCCCTGCGTCAAGTCCTTGGCCATTTGACGCAGGTATTTTTCACGCGGATCTTGGGTCTTGTAAACCCGGTGACCAAAGCCCATAATCTTCTCGTGAGAGGCCAACTTGCGGTCTAGGTAGGCCTGACAATCCCCTTCCTCTCTGATCTCTTTCAGCATATCAAAGACACACTCATTAGCACCGCCATGAAGCGAGCCCTTGAGCGCTCCAACAGCTGCTGTCACGCAGGAATAAATATCGGTCAAAGTTGAGGCGCAGACACGAGCCGCAAAGGTTGAAGCATTGAGTTCATGATCGGCATGGAGCACCAAGGCACAGTTAAAGGCTTTGACTTCAAGCTCACTAGCCTCTTCTCCCTTGAGCATATAGAGGAAATTAGCCGCAAAACCCAAATCCTCCCTAGGCTCTATCGGAGTCTGACCCGACCTCAGTCTGGCAAAAGCCGCAATAATAGTCGGCATCTTTGCCATAAGTTGGATGCTCTGCTCATAGGTCGCTTCTAGAGAAGCTTCCTCAGCATGGACATTATAAACGCCCAGAAGACTAACCGTTGAGCGCAAGACACTCATGGGATGAAGGTGCTTGCGGGACTGGATAAGGATGCACTGCTCCACCGCATCGCTAATGGCATAATTAGCTCGCAGATCTTCCTCAAAATGCTTGAGCTCAATCTGAGTCGGCAAATGCAAATGCCACAACAGATAAATCACCTCTTCAAAACTTGCGTGGTGCTCTACCAATTCAGAAATATTGTAGCCTGCATAAGACAAAGAATCATCCACAATCTGGCTAATCCGAGTATCACAGGCAATGGTATCTTTCAAACCGTCCGTCTGACTCATGCTCACACCTCCTCTAATTTCTTTCTAACGACCATGGGTAAAATCCCCCCATTTTCATAGTAACGAATATCCGCCTCTGCATCAAAACGTAGCCGAGCTTGAAAAGCTATTTCTTCAGCACCCTTCCTAGCCACTACGTCAACTAGCTGGCCAACTTGAGGGTTCTGTGGCAGATTGATGTCGAAAGTCTCCTTGCCTGTTAAGCCCAGACTATCCGCATTTTCACCCTCTAGATACTGCAGCGGAAGAACCCCCATCATGACCAGATTGGACCGGTGGATACGCTCAAAACTCTCTGCCAGAACCACCTTGACACCCAAAAGATTAGCCCCCTTGGCTGCCCAATCACGACTGGACCCCATACCGTAGTCTTTGCCAGCTAGGACAATGGTGTCAATTTGCTCCTCCTTGTAGCGCATGGCTGCCTCATAAATGGATAGCAACTCTCCTCTATAATCTGTGTAACCACCAATTTTCCCATTCGCCAATTCATTTTTAATCCGAATATTGGCAAAAGTCCCCCGCATCATGACCTCATGATTACCCCGACGGCTCCCATAGGAATTAAATTCTTGGTAATCCACTCCGTGCTCCAGTAAATAGGAAGCTGCAGGGCTGTTTCTGGCAATATTTCCTGCTGGGGAGATATGGTCTGTCGTCACCGTATCCCCAAATTTTGCCAGCACTGCAAGATTTTTCAGAGGCTGAATGGCTAAATCATCAGCCAAGCCATCAAAGTAGGGTGGATTTTGAATATAGGTCGAAGCCTGATTCCACTGATAATTTTGAGAAGAGGCTGTCGGAATCTGATTCCATTTTTCATTATCATCAAACACATGGGCATATTCTTTTTCAAAAAGCTGGCGCGTCACATATTTTTGAACATAGTCAGCAACCAAATCGTGCTCCGGCATCAAATCCATCAAATAAACAGGCAGCCCCTTTTGATCATAGCCTAGTGGCTCGCTGGTCAGATCGATATTGGTATTTCCAGCCAGAGCATAGGCAACTACCAAGGGCGGACTAGCTAGGAAATTGGCCTTGACCAATGGATTGATCCGCCCTTCAAAATTGCGATTTCCTGAAAGAACAGCACTAGCCAGCAAGTCAGTATCCGTAATCGCCTGAGCCACTTCCGGTCGGAGATCGCCTGAATTTCCAATACAAGTGGTGCAGCCATAGCCGACAAGATTGAAACCAAGCTGATTCAAATAAGACTGAAGACCACTCTTCTTGAGATAGCCTGTGACCACCTTGCTGCCAGGAGCCAAAGAAGTCTTGACAGTCTTTGAAACGCGTAAGCCTTTTTCTACTGCTTTCTTGGCTAAAAGCCCCGCAGCCATCAGGACATAGGGATTAGATGTATTGGTACAGCTAGTAATGGCAGCGATAGCCACATGGCCGGTCTTAATCGTCTCCTCATGGTCAGAAAACTGAACCACTGCAGACTTTTCCAGCTCGCTCTCATCTAATCCAAAGCCTCGGACCCCCGCTTCTCTGACTAGACTAGCTTGAAACTCTTCTTTAGCAGCTGTTAATTCAATCAAATCTTGGGGACGCTTGGGGCCTGAGATGCTCGGCACAATGCTGGACAAATCAATTTCGACTACCTTGGTATAGTTCGGCTCAATCTTTTCATTATAGAAGAGGTGATTTTTTTGAGCATAGAGATGGGTCAGCTCGATATGACCTTCTGATCGATTGGTCAGACGCATGTAATTGAGCGTTTCCTCATCTATCGGAAAATAACCACAGGTAGCTCCGTATTCTGGCGCCATATTAGCCACCGTTGCCCGATCAGCCAGACTTAGATTAGACAAGCCAGGTCCAAAGAACTCGACAAATTTGCCAACAACATTTTCCTGCCGCAAGATTTGCGTGACCTTTAGAGCCAAATCTGTCGCTGTTGCAATCTTAGGCAGCTTGCCCAAGAGACGAACACCAATCACCTCAGGAACAGGGAAATAAGAAGCCTCACCCAGCATGGCAGCCTCAGCCTCAATTCCACCGACTCCCCATCCAAGAACACCGATACCATTAATCATGGTCGTATGACTGTCCGTTCCAAACATGCTGTCCGGATAGAGTTGGCCATCCTTTTCAATGATGACATCACTGAGAAATTCGATATTGACCTGATGGATAATTCCTGTAGCAGGAGGAACTGCCCGATAATTATCAAAAGATTTTTCTGCCCACTTGAGAAATTCGTAGCGCTCATTGTTACGGACAAACTCTTGGTTCATATTGGCCTCTAGAGCTGTGTCACAGCCATAAAAATCCACTTGAACACTGTGGTCAATAACTAAATCAACCGGAATCTCTGGATTAATCTGATCGGCCTGACCTCCCTGCCTGACAATAGCGTCGCGCATACTAGCCAAATCCACTACGACAGGAACACCCGTAAAATCCTGGAGAATAACTCGGCTAGGCTTAAAAGGAACTTCTCCGCTTGGTGATTTAGCTTGATAATGCATCAAAGAACTAATGTTATCTTTTATTACGTCAACACCATCTTCCTTACGAAGAACACTTTCTAATAATATTCGTATAGAATAAGGAAGTTTTTCTATATCCCCTCCTAGTAGAGCCGAGGCTTTCCCAAGGTCTATGTATTGGTATATTTTACCTTTGTAATTTAAATCGTTTAGGTATTCTGCCATATTTCTACCCCTCACTTATTTTAAATTGTTTTATATTATACTTTATTATGAAAATTTATGCAATAAAAATTATAATTTTTATGTTATATTTTCTAACATAAAACAACAGTTTTTTAAATGCAGGCAAACTGTACTAATAATTATTTTTCCCAAGCAAGAAAAAACAAGCACCATTCTCGGTGCTTGTTATAGGGAAAATAATTTCAAATGTTTACTTCTTATTGGCCAACCATTTAAGAAGCTTGGTCAGAAGTCCCCAGATGATTAGACTAATGACAACAATATAAATCCAGGCGTTTTTATCATTAGACAAGGGCAGAGGAACATTCATACCAAAGAAACCCGTGATAACTGCGAGTACTGCCAAAAGGACCGAAATAATGGTCAAGACCGTTAAATTGTCATTCAGATTGTTGTTCAGGATATTATTGTAGGAGCCAGAGAGCTGGCTGAGAACTTGAGCAATCAGATCAGTCATCGAAACGAGCTGACGAGCCTCAATCATAGCATCCTCAAACTGCTCAGTTTCTAATTCATCAAAACGTCGGTAAATGCCATGACTTTTGATATGCTCTAGGAGCATGCGATTCTGCTTTGCTGCAGCAACTAGATAGACCATAGAAGTTTCCAAGTCGGACAGGGCAAATAGGTGTTTTTTGGTAGTGGTCTGACGCAGGAGAGCATTAATCTCATCCTTACGCTTGTCCATCCGCTCAACAACCGGATAGTAAGAATTGGAGATTAACTCTAGACTAGCAAAGAGAAACTTATAGACCGATACTGGCTCATGATGCTCAGTATAAGACTTCATCATATCCACAACATAGGCATTGTCTTGGTTGCTGATCGTAATGAGCCGTCTCTGTTGCACCACAAAGGTCATAGGAATCGTCTCATAATGTTCCTTATCTGTCGCCAGATTAAGGACATTGTAGATAAAGACAACCGTTCCATTCTCACGATTGTAGTCCATGTGAGCCCGCTCGTTCTTATCGAGTGCATACTCGATGGTCTCTTTATCAATTTCATAATCCTGATAAATCCGGGCATTCTTTTTAAAACTATCTGAGTCAATGTTGATCCAGACAGACTGATCTTTTAGTTTTCTTTCCAGAAACATGGAGCTCCTTTCTACGAGATAGAATGATTCTCTAATAAACTATCCCCCAACTTCCTAAACTGTTCTTGCAAGTAAATATGCAATGTCAAGGCACAAAACCAAGCAAATTAACTGCCTCACCTGATGAGATTAGTCAAGCAGCTATCGCCCAACAATTAGGAACTTTAGTTCCAAATATTGGTACTGAGTTACATCTTCTCTTCCAGTTTAACATCTGGATACTTGTCCGCGAACCAGCGCAGGGCAAAGTCGTTTTCAAAGAGGAAGACTGGCTGGTCAAAGCGGTCTTTGGCCAGGATGTTACGGCTAGAAGACATACGCTCGTCCAGGTCATCTGGTGAAATCCAGCGAACAGTCTTTTTACCCATAGGATTCATGACCACTTCAGCGTTGTATTCATTTTCCATGCGGTGCTTGAAGACCTCAAACTGGAGCTGACCGACAGCGCCCAGCATGTACTCGCCTGTCTGATAGTTGGTATAAAGCTGGATGGCTCCCTCTTGCACCAGCTGCTCAATCCCCTTATGGAAGGATTTTTGCTTCATGACATTCTTGGCTGAAACCTTCATAAAGATCTCTGGAGTAAAGGTTGGTAGAGGCTCAAATTCAAACTTATTCTTGCCCACAGTCAGAGTGTCACCGACTTGATAAGTTCCTGTATCATAAACCCCGATAATATCACCGGCCACAGCATTGGTCACATTTTCCCGACTCTCAGCCATAAACTGAGTAACATTAGACAGCTTAGCGGACTTGCCAGTGCGAGGCAGATTGACACTCATACCGCGTTCAAACTCTCCTGAAACGATACGAACAAAGGCGATACGGTCGCGGTGGCGCGGGTCCATATTGGCCTGAATTTTAAAGACAAAGCCTGAAAAGTCTGGGCTGAGTGGCTCGACTACCTCGCCATCTGTCTTCTTGTGGCCATGCGGTTCCGGAGCAAACTTGAGGAAGGTTTCCAGGAAAGTCTGGACGCCAAAGTTGGTCAGGGCTGAGCCGAAGAAAACAGGTGTCAGCTTGCCAGCCAAAATCGCTTCTTCCGAGAATTCATTCCCAGCTTCGCTCAAGAGCTCAATGTCTTCCTTAACTTGCTCATAGAAAGGGTTAGAAGCAAACAGTTGATCGCCTTCTGCCAGAGTTGCAAAGCGCTCCTCGCCCTTATAAAGTTCCAGGCGCTCATTGTAGAGGTCATAAAGACCTTCAAAGCTCTTGCCCATGCCAATCGGCCAATTCATCGGGTAGCTGGCAATGCCCAAAATATCTTCTAGTTCTTCTAACAAATCCAAGGGCTCGCGACCATCACGATCCAGCTTATTCATAAAAGTGAAGACTGGAATACCACGATGCTTGACAACCTCAAAGAGCTTCTTGGTCTGAGCCTCAATCCCCTTGGCC
Source organism: Streptococcus sanguinis (assembly GCF_050220005.1). Taxonomy (GTDB): domain Bacteria; phylum Bacillota; class Bacilli; order Lactobacillales; family Streptococcaceae; genus Streptococcus; species Streptococcus sanguinis_Z. The sequence goes on along the minus strand of NZ_CP071413.1, from coordinate 666,896 downwards.
GAGTCAATAACCATGACCGCAGCATCCACCGCCATCAAGGTCCGATAAGTATCTTCTGAGAAGTCCTCATGCCCTGGCGTATCCAGGATATTGACCCGCTTGCCATCGTAGTCAAACTGCATGACAGAGGAAGTCACTGAAATCCCCCGCTGCTTCTCAATATCCATCCAGTCAGACTTGGCAAAATTACCCGTCTTTTTCCCCTTGACTGTACCAGCCTCACGAATCTCGCCTCCGAAGTAGAGCAACTGCTCCGTAATGGTCGTCTTCCCCGCGTCCGGGTGGGAGATAATGGCAAAGGTCCGGCGTTTCTTAATTTCTTCTTGTAAAGTCATCTTCTTCTCTTTCTTTCATTTAGGATAATGGTGAATCTTAGTATTTGTTTTTTTATCTTACATCGAAGTATTGCAATCCTTTCAACCTACCTATTATAGCGGATTTAGCGCTTTTTTTCAATTATCTAAAGAAGATAAAAATCGCTCTTTCGAGCGATTCTATTCTCCTAAGTCTAAGTCAATGAAATTTCCTTTAAAATCTTACAATGACACTGTTAAAGAGGAAAATTGTAAAGATGAAGATTAAACCCAGTAAATAGAGCAGGCGTTTTTCTGATTTCCAGCTCTTCCTTTTCTTCAGCTGTCGCAGAAGTGTCTAGCTCAACCAGCTTAAACAGTCAATAGACAAACCGTCCATTTGTCACTAGAAGCAAAGCAAGTCATGATAAGGCTTCCTAATTTAAAAAACTCCTACCACATTAACCTGATAGGAGCTATAAATTTGAAGTGAATTAACTGCGGACCAGACTTAACTGCTTTTTCCACCGTTTCTTAAACAATATATCAAAGAGAACCAGAGCCAGAGAAAGGATGACTGACACAAGGAGGTACTTTATCCATAGAGGGGCATCAGGGATAAAAGGCGGACTTTTTAACAGACCGTAATTTCCTCCGGTCACTTGATTAACGCCGACTAGGAAAAGATTGAGCCCAAAGGTGTAAGCTACAATCATATATTTCTTGAGCAAGCTCTTGTCGTAGTGATTCATCAGATAAATCAAGGAATTAACCAAGAGGGCATAGTGGCCAATCAGGAAAGAGAAACTGGTAATATGCGGGAAATCATAGGGGTCAAAAACTGGATAGCCCAAGGCAAAGATCGCTCCGCTGGCTCCTAATAGAGCAAAATATTGCTTACTGCGCCATTTGTCTGGCAAAAAGACCACCGCAAACATAGCCAGGCGGCAATGATAAAAAGGTAGACTATTGGAAAAGGGAATCCTAAAACCAAAATACCAGCTATAAAGCATCAGCAGTTGAGCAATCTGAATCCACTTAAAAGCCTTGACAAAACGCGGATTATCATGGTATTTGAGCGAACTCCAAATAGACAGCAAGACCAGAGCAATCATCACAGCATACCATAAAATCGAGATGGGCGGTGCCACCGTTTTTGTCGTAGTTAAAAAATCTTTCATAAATCCTCCATGAGATGATTAGGTTAGAGTGACTGTCTTGGTCTGCTCCACGCGCTTAAAAATGTCAGAAACCAAACAGATTGCTGCACTTAAGACGATTGAGACAAGCAGATAATTGAGCAGGAGTCCGTGATTGCCAACAAGCGGCGGATCTGTGAGAAATCCATAAGAACCCTTTGTCAACATATTGATAACAAGCAAAAAAGCATTCATCAGAAAGGTCGTCCACACCACTCGCTGCCAGTTCATAGAGAAAGTATGATAATATCTGAAAAGATAAATCAAACAATTTCCCAAGAGCGCTAGATGACCGATGATAAAGGACAAAATAGTGATATGGGGAAAAGGATAAGGATCAAAAATCGGATAAATAAAGGCTACAATCGAGCCAAAAGTCCCCAAAAGAGCAAAATAGAATTTATACACTGAGCGATTAGGCAGAAACATCAAGGCAAACATAGCCATTCTGCAATGATAAAAAGGCAGACTCTCAGACAAAGGGGCAGCAGTCATCATATACCAAGAGTAGAGGCCTATCAGCTGACAAGCTTGCATCCCGACAAATAGCTGCTGGTAAGGCTTCCGATTGTAGTAGCGATAGGAAAGCCAGATAATCGCAAAGACCAGCCCCAAAAGAACAAAATACCAAAGCCCCAGTTGAGGCGGTTCGGTTTTATAGGTTGTAAACATATCTCTTATTCCCATCTCCTAGGCTCCCATTCTAATATAAGATTTGAACAAGGCTGAGTTTGCCTGTTGTTGCAATAATTTCAAGCTTTTTCAGACAAAAAGTATCCCCCAGAAACTTACTTCACTAATCCAAATACTGTTCTCTATCTCCTTGATAAATCTCCCAAAGGATTTTCAACTGTTCTTTTGTCGTCCGCTTAGAAGATAATTCTGGTAAAGATTGGATATCAAAGAAAGCTAACTCTTCTATTTCTGTATTAGGCTGAAAATCTCCATCCTCTATCTGACACTCGAAGACCAGTTTAGCATATTGCTTACTCTGAAATTGAAATTTATTAGTATCAAAAATTGCAAGCAGACGAGAAACTGAAACATTAAATCCCGTTTCTTCTTGGACTTCCTTGATGATATTTTCCTTAGGAGATAGTCCGACTTCACAAAAGCCGCCAGGTAAAGCCCAAGTTTTCTCATTTTTACCCTTGACTAAACAGACTTTTCCGTCTCGAACCAGTACAGCTCGGACATCAATCAAGGGAGTGGCATAAAAATCCGTTGGGCGCAACAACTCTGCCAATTCTTTCCCATCCAAATCTGACCAATCAGCCAGGAGGTGTCCCAAAAGCTGACGGAGTTCTAAGTAACGTTCTCGATCAAATTCATCACGACTAAATGCTAGACCTGTCTCTGTAATAGAAAGGAGACGTTGAATGGTTTTTGCAATTTCTTTAGTTTCCATCTTCCAAGTCCTCTACCAGCTTAGCCAGATTCATAGAATTGCTGCCTTTGAGAAGAATTTGGTCGGCAGGAGTCAGCTTCTCTCTGACAGCTTGTTTCAGCTGTTCAAACTGGTCTTTCTCGTCATTTTTGACAAAGTATTGCACCTTGCCTGGTGGGTAAATCTCCTTGGCATAGTCATAGAGGGCTTCCATATCCTGTCCATAGAGGAAAAGGTCGGTCACAATTTCTGGATTGAAGCTAGTAATCATAGAGCCATGCATGGACTTAGAGTCCGCTCCCAGCTCTTTCATATCCGCCAGCACTGCCAATTTTCTTCCGCCTGGATTGGCCGGAATGGTCGAGAAGGTCTCCAGAATCAAGCGCATAGCTGTTGGATTGGCATTATAGACATCCGATAGGATATCCGCGCCATTGCCAGCTTTCTTCCACTCCGTTCGATTGCGGGTCAGCTCCAGCTCAGAAAAGGCTTGAGCAATAGCCGCCTCAGATACACCCTCCTGCAGAGCCGCATAGGCTGCAATCATGGCATTGGTCGCATTGTACTTACCGGTCACAGGCAGGTCAATCCTTTGCTCTAAAAAGTTGCAGTCAAAGCTCAAACTATCCTTGCGCTCTTCCAGACGCGTCAGGAAGATATCCGCATCAGGACCAAAGCGAACTAGTTTGCAGTCTGCTGGCAAAAATTCATTGACAATCTTATCCGCCGGAACGATCAAGAGACCATCTTTTCTCAAGCCGTCCGCAATCTGCATCTTGCCTTGGGCAATCTCAGCTCGGCTGCCGAAAAATTCCAGATGGGCTTCTCCGACCAGAGTTACAATGCCTGTCTTAGGTTTGGCAAGTTCAGACAGGAGATGGATATCGCCCAAGTGGTCCTGCCCCATTTCTAAGACGAGTTTCTCTGTATCCTCAGGCATGTGAAGAACCGTATAGGGCAGGCCGATTTCGTTATTGTAATTGCCTTGTGTCTTATAGGTCTTGTAGCTGGTTGCTAGTAGCTGGGCCAACATATCCTTGGTCGTCGTTTTACCGTTGGAACCTGTCACCGCCAGCACATCCACCTGCATCTTTTCCAGATAATATTTGGCCAAGCGCTGGAAGGCCGTCAGGACATCATCGACCAAGATATAAGCTCCCTCTGCCACTGGACGCTCAGATAGGGTGGCAGCAGCTCCCTGAGTAAAGGCTGTCGCAATAAAGTCATGGCCATCACGCGCTCCCTTAAGCGGCACAAAAAGGCCACCCGGCTCAATCAAGCGGCTGTCAAACTCAGCATTTCTAAGAGGGACGTTTTCAAACTGAGTCACATCATTTTTCGCAGATAGGACTTCTGCGATTTCATATAAATATAATTTCATACTTCTTCCTCGTTTTTCGGTTTGCTCGCAAAAAGAAAGGACCGAAAATTTTCAGCCCCTCTATTATATCATATTTTAGAGAAGATGCGCCTCTCTCTTAGCAAATGCCTCTTCAGCTAGGCCAACTAGTTTCTCAATCAAGTCAGGATAGGCCAGCCCCATATTTTCCCAGAGCAATGGATACATAGACCACTGGGTAAAACCTGGCATGGTATTGAGCTCATTAAGGAAGACCTGACCATCTTCTACATAGAAGAAATCACAGCGGGACAGTCCTAGACCGCCCAGAGCTCGGAAAGCTGCTTCTGCATTTTGACGCATCAGACTCACCACTTCGTCTGGAATCTTGGCCGGAATATCCATAGTAATTTTATTATCAATGTATTTGGCTTCGTAGTCATAGAATGCTACATCCTTGACCACTTCTCCAGGCAGGGTACTCTTGACATCAACATTGCCCAGAAGCCCAACCTCAATCTCGCGAGCCGTCACTCCTTGCTCGACCAGTACCCGGCTGTCGTATTTGAAAGCCAGGTCCAGAGAAGCACGCAGTTCTGCTTGGTTCTCCGATTTAGAAATGCCTACACTGGAGCCCATATTGGAAGGTTTGGTGAAGACTGGATAGGTCAATTTCTCCTCGATTTCCTGGATTTTTTGCTCTAGATTCTCGCCATCGACCAGCGCCACATAAGGCACTTGGGCAATGCCTGCCGATTCCAGCACTCGCTTGGTCGTAATTTTATCCATAGCCAGGCCAGAAGATAAAATATTACAGCCGACATAAGGCATTTTGAGCACTTCTAGGAAGCCTTGAATAGAACCATCTTCGCCCATGGGACCATGCAGGACCGGAAAGACCACTGCTCCATCTTCGTAAATATCGCTGGGCTTGATCTTCTGAGATATATCAACTGTGGCATTGGTCATCAACTTCTCATCAGCCGCTGGCTTTGCTTCAAATTCCTGTGTTTGGATAAAATCTCCATCCTTGGTGATGAAGTAAGTCTTCACCGAGAATCTATCATAATTGACAGCCCGCATGACGCTCTCAGCTGATAAAACCGAAACTTCCCGCTCTGCACTGCGTCCGCCATACAATAAAATCAATCTTTGTTTTGCCATGATTTTTCCTATCATTTTCTAAAAATAGTACAATTTACAAAAGCTGCCAGCTCGAAATAAAACAACCTAAAAAGCTTGGTTTTGCATCTACCTAGCTAGTCGATTCTTCTAAGCAGGAGCTTCTGTATCAGTCCGTTTTAGTATATCACAATTCCCAGCATTTTTGAACAGAAAAAAGGACTCTTCCAACCAGCTAGAGCCAGAAAAATCCTTGATGTTTACAATTCCGTTCGATTTTCGATAGCGCGAATCAGTGTAACCTCATCCGCATACTCAATGTCGGAGCCAACTGCTAAACCACGCGCTAGGCGAGTCACCTTAATCCCAGCCGGTTTCAAGACCCGTGAGATATACATGGAAGTCGCTTCGCCATCCGCAGTCGCATTGGTCGCGACGATGACTTCCGTTACCTCACTATCCATCAGACGAGTGATTAGACTTTTGAGATTGATATCGTCCGGTCCAACGCCGTTCATAGGCGAAATCAAACCATGCAAGACATGATAAAGTCCGTGGTATTCCTGAATATTTTCCATGGCTGACACATCCCGGCTGTCCTCAACGATCAAAATAGTCGATTGATCGCGTGACTTGTCTTGACAGATAGCACAAGGGTCTTCGTCCGTCAAATTGCCGCAGACAGAGCAGTAGCTCAGCTCACGCTTAGCAGCCAGTAGATTCTTGGCAAATTCATTGACATCGTCATCACTCATGCCAATAGTGTAAAAAGCCAGTCTAGTGGCTGTTTTGACGCCAATGCCGGGCAGCTTTGAAAAACTGTCAATCAGCTTGGCAATAGGGGTTGGGTAAAGCATAAAATCCTTTCTCTATTCTCAAAAAATCTCCTCAAACCAGATTGCTCAACTTGAGCACTGACTGCATTAGCTTTCTATGTTTGCTGATGATTTTCATTGAGCACTAATTCATAGGGTGTTGTTGATTGTATAGATTGATAATATCACGAGTGATACTGTGGCTGACAGTAGAAGATAGGTCCGTATTGTGAGGGAACACCACCGCCACCGCAATCTGCGGTTTCTCACTTGGTGCATAGGACACGACATTTGTATTGATGGCTTCTTTCTTGCCCTTGTCCACAAAGGTCTCAGCCGTACCAGTCTTGGCACTGATTGGCACGCTCTCTCCCTGGGAAATGGTTCGACCAGTCGTAAAGCCACTGCTGCCATGAACCACTTGATAGAAGCCTTGCTTGATAATGCTCATATCCTCGTCAGAGATATTAACCTGGTTCAGCTCCTTGGTGTCAATTTTCTGCACCAAATCACCGAGTCCTCCTTGGTCACTGTTGCCGTAAATGCCTTCAACGATATGCGGAGCCACACGCTTACCATTATTAGCTACTGTTGAGGCATACTGAGCCAGCTGAAGCGTCGTATAGTTGTCAAACTGGCCGAACGAATTGGTCAGATAGTTAGCAAAGGTAAACTTGTCTGGAAGATATCCTGTGGACTCATTTGGCAAATCAATCCCTGTCGAAGTGCCTAGACCATATTCTGCAAAGGTCGACCGCAGCTTTTTCATGGATGGATCCAGCTCATCAAAATCCAGCTTCATATCCGCTGAGTAAGGCGTCCCCATCATCTTCAGCGCTACCTGCACCATATAGGTATTGGAAGAGTATTCCAAGGCCTCTTGGGCTGTGATAGCACGTGAACCATACTGGGTGAACCAAGAAGTGATACTGTCCGTACCGCCAAAGCTAATTGGCTGGTCTATCAGGACTTGGTTGCCGCTAATGGCGTTATTCTCCCAGCCCGAGGTCAATGTTGCAGCCTTGACCACAGATCCCGGAACAAAGACATTGGTCATGGTTCCCAGAGCATCGACAGAGTTTTCTCCCGTTTCCAGATTGTGACGGATGCCTGCCATAGCCAAGACAGCGCCAGTATTGGGATCCATAGCTACGGCATAGACACCCTCAGAGTAGGTCGCATTGCCACTAGCCAACTCTGCATTAAAGGCATTTTTGAGAATGTCCTCTACTCCCTGCTGGAAGCTCAAATCCACCGTCAGCTTGAGATTGTCGCCCTTGCTGCCGTCAGAGATATTTTCCACACTCTCCATATTACCATTTTTATCTAGATGAATCTCCTTCTCAGCTCGCTTGCCTTGAAGGACTGACTCATACTGCTTTTCCAGATAGGAGGTCCCCACCCGGTCATTGAGGGAGTAGCCTTTTTTCAGGTAATCATCCACTTCCTCAGCCGGAAGTCCAGTCTTTTCCGTCGAGATATTACCTACGATAGAAGCCAGCGAAGTATCCAAGACCTTGCGGTCCCAGCCCGTTGAAACACTGATACCCGGCAGCTCTTTGCTACTAGAAGCCAATACAGCCACCTGCTCTGTTGTTAGCGCATCTGTCTGGATAGTCCCCGTCGCAAAGTTGGAAATTGCATTCATCTGACTAAAGAGAACAATGGCCTTCTTTTCCTCATCCGTATAGCCCAGCTGCTTAGGGTCAATGCTTTCAGCTGCCGCCTTATAGATTTTGGACTCAGGCAGGCGGTTACCATCTGTATCAAATTTCTTGTCCTTGGGTAGCTTTTCCACTACTTCCTGATAGACTGCGCTGTCCGCCAAATAATAATCCACCTCTTGGCGTTCTGTCACCTCTGTATCGCTGACACTGATATAGCCCAGGAGCTTTTGAGCTGTCGCCCGAATCTCCCCAGCCGTCAGGCGATTATCTCGCGTATAGGTCACCACCTGCTTGGTCGTATTTTCCACCAAAGGCTTGCCAGTAGCATCATAAATCTGCCCACGTACTGAGCTAGTGGTAATCTTGGTCTTGCTGGCCTTGGCCAACTTATCCGTATAAAAGTCCTGATTGACCACCTGCATATAGCCTAGACGGGCAATCAAGGCTAAAAACAAAAACATCACGATTCCAAACAGCAGATAAAGCCTTCTGGTGATGGAATGACTGTCAAATTTTCTCTTCTTCCTTGCCATTTTCTCTCTCATTCTATTAAAAGTTCTGACCTTTATTTTACCATAAATCCAGCTCGATGAATGTTTCAAAACTGATAGAAAATCTGAAAATATGGACGAGTTAAGAGGAATTCCGCTAAACCTCGGAACAGAAAATACTTGCTAGCCAAGCTTACAGAAGGTCTTATCCTTCCTCTCTGGAAAAGCAAAGAACCTGAGAATAATCTCAGATTCCTTTAAACTTATTTTCCAAGGTAGTATTCTTTTACTACGTTCAATTTTTCGTCAAATTCGAATACCAATGGTGGGAAGTTTGGAATTTCCACGTCCATGATTTCATCGTCAGACAATTGTTTGATGTGCTTCACAAGAGCACGGATTGAGTTACCGTGTGCACCTACAAAGACATTTTTCCCATCTTTCAAAGCTGGAGCAATCTTGTCTTCCCAGAATGGAAGGGCACGCTCAAGTGTAACTTTCAAGTTTTCAGCATCTGGAATAACTGAGTCGTCAAGTGAAGCATAACGACGGTCAGTGTGTGCTGAGTGCTCATCATCGCGATCCATGTTTGGAGGCAATACATCGTATGAACGACGCCAGATATGCACTTGCTCATCACCAAATTGCTCAGCTGCTTCTGCCTTGTTTTTACCAGTCAGTCCGCCATAGTGACGCTCGTTCAAACGCCATGATTTTTCAACTGGTACCCAAAGCTGATCAGCCGCTTCCAAAGCAAGGTTAGTTGTCTTAATCGCACGCTTCAATACTGAAGTGTAAGCTTGGTCAAACTCGATACCAGCTTCTTTAATCAGTTTACCAGCGTCGATTGCTTGCTGTGTACCTTTTTCAGACAAGTCAACATCAGCCCAACCAGTGAAAAGGTTCGCTTTGTTCCATTCAGACTCACCGTGGCGAGCAAAAACTAATTTTACCATTAGATGGATTCTCCTTTTATTTTCCGAGGCAGTCCCCGTTTATTTATTCTATTTTACAAAATTTTCGCCTAAAAAGCTAGCCTATTTCGTCAAATCAGACCATTTTCAGCAAGAAAGCGCTTTTGTATTTCCTAGCAGAAACCTTTGCCTTAACACCCACCAGACAGATAAACCTCATTAGCTTCCTTGAGCCACCAAGTCCGCCGCCTGTCTATCAACTGATAAATAAGCAGCAAGCCAGATACAATCCAGATAGAGAGCATATTGACAAAAATGAAAAGCTCTACCCCCCTGACGTGCTGATCCGAAGTTAGGTAATCATACTTTGATATGTAATTATCTCCAATCACCTTGTAGACACCTGGCATTACTTGATTAATCCCAGCAAATACTGCCAAGAAAAAAGCTAGCTGCACAGGTAAGGAATAGATGATTTTATGAAAACGAACGAAGCCCAAAGAAAAGCTAGTGAAACGCCTAGAACGCTCTCCAATAAAAAAGAAGATAAAAAGAGGAAGATAAGCAATGTAGGTAAAGTCAGATACTAGCGGTGTATGAGGTGTAATAGGAAAAAAGTCTCTAAAACCATAGTCTCCATTCCTCAAAAGCCAATTACTAAAATCTATTGGAAAGCTATAAGATATAAATGCAATTAGAGTGATTATAATAAGTTTCCATTTCATAATCCAGAGTCGCTTCACTTTTTGGTAAATCAGATAAAGACGTGAGAGATCCACACTGTTTTGAGGAAGATTTTTCTTTATTAGCTTGCCGCAGGAAGGACAAATGGGATAGCCAGCTTCCTCTTCAAAGAGAAGATGACGGCATTCCAAAAGAGGCGATTCATCACTATCAGACAACTCATCCAGCCATTTCTTTCTCCACCAGAACATAAGACCTCCTAAAAATCTAATCTCCCCACAAAGTAATACCCCTTAAAGATTTCGATACTACAAACCTATGACGAATTTACCTATATTGTAAATCCTTCAGAACTCTTTGAATCTCTTTGTACAAGGCTTTATTCTGCTTTCATTATATCAAAAGAGAATTCACCTGTAAAATAATAGCATAAGTATATAAGGGGTTATCCTTAAAATATCTGATCTTGCTAAGTGCTGTACTTGACTAGGTACCAACGTCTCTAAGCTCAGATGATATCCTGCGAACATGCCTTGCTAAAACACATAGAAAAAGGCTAAGAGACATAAGGTCTAGCCTTGCTTTTTATTAGAAATAGAATCTTGACGCAATAGCCGATTGTCAAATTGCTGCTTTGAAGTTGCAGATAGAATTTGCGAAGCGAGTCACAACTTTGTTCGTCTTTAGGCTCCAAAAAGCTCCTAATCATCCTCGCAGTCACACCGCTTCTTGCTGGCATTGGGGGCATAGGCCATAGACAATCGTCTGGCTTTGGGTGATGTGGTAGCCAGTCTGCACTTCAGCCTCATGCTTCACATCCGGAAGTTCCAGCTCCATATCAGCAATACGGCCGCATTTTTCACAGATAACATTGAGATGCTGATGACCCATAAAGTCAAAGTAGGTCGTCGTATCATTGCGAATCTTGAGCTCAGCGACAAAACCCTCATCAATCAGAACCTTGAGATTATTATAGACTGTTGCCAGACTCATATTAGGAAAATTGGGCTTCAAGTCCTGATATATCATTTCAGCGCTAGGATGGTCGTGGCTTTGGATAATATAGTCAATTACCGCCTTCCGTGTTTCTGTAATACGCACGCCCTTGGCGCGCAAATGGCCAATTACTTGGTCAAAGTCATGCTGATGTTCTTGTTTCATTATTTACTCCGTTATAGCCTCTCATCTAAGTCATTACCATTATACCATGACTAGGCTTACTTGGCTATTAAGAATGATTGTAAATAAGCTAAAAAGAAAAAAGCAGGACAGAACTAACCAAAGTTCATCATCTTGCTTCTGCATGATTGCTTATCCATTTAAGGCAATGCAAGCTTTAAACTAGTATTTTTTCAATCCTTGCTCTATGCTTGGAATCTCTTCAAGCTTGCTAAATAAAGGGAACCGCCTATGATAGAAAGAATAGCACCAATCCAGCCCAAGAAGTCATTAAAGGTAAAAATTCCACCTACAATCATCAAGATAGAGCCTGCTGGTCCCACACGATTGTCATCCTTATAGTAGACAATACCAGCAATCCCCAAAGCTAGGATTGCAATTTTCAGGATGTCAAACACACCTAGCATAAAATAAATAACCCAAATGAAGAAAGGCCACAAAAGTAGAATAATACCACCGATAAGTCCAACAAGTCCATTTACGAGTGCTAATGTTTTTGTCTTCATCAACAGTCTCCTTTATATAATTTTTTACTAAAATAGTTTACCACACTTGCTAGAAAAATACAAGCTTATTTTTAATTTTATGAAAAATTCAAGCATTTGACTGCTTATAATGCTTATCTTTCCTTGAAAAATAAAAAGCCTGCTATTCTCAACAAAAGTTGAGATAACAGACTTCTCATATATTCTAGATTTTCAAAGCTTTTTACTGAAGCTTAAGTCTTAGTCGCGCTGACATTTGCTCAAACCAACTGCTCCTCCAAAGCAGTCAATGTCTGCATGGGTAATAGAAAGATTGAAAAAAGCACGACAAACAATCCCTTCAGCAGGCGAAACTTGCTGCCAAAAGGATTAACAGGACGCAGTGAGTCCTGAAGTGGTTTCCATTTCATTTCTTACCTCCTAAACTTTTTCAATGATCTCGCAATCATTACACAAAAAGAAATGTTCCCTTCATTTTAGCATAAAGACCTATGATTTAAAAGTGCTTTTACTAAAATTTTCAACTTTTTATTTTAAGTCTTTAAAAATGTTTGTCCTTTATCATTCTCTTTTGATTAGGGACAATTTCCTTCACTTTTTTTGCAAAATAAAAACTTCAAGAAAGTTCATCAAGCAACTTTCTCGAAGCCACTAAATCTTTTATTAAGCTCCAGAATTGAGAGCAAAAAGAAAAACCTGACATACTCGCCAGAGGCAAGTGTATCAGGCTTTATTAACCAAAATTATTTTACAGCGTCTTTAAGAGCTTTACCTGCTTTGAAAGCTGGTACTTTAGAAGCTGCGATTTTGATTTCTTTACCAGTTTGTGGGTTGCGGCCTTTACGTGCTGCACGCTCACGAACTTCAAAGTTACCAAAACCGATAAGTTGAACTTTTTCACCTTTTGAAAGGTACTCAGTTACAGCTGCGAATACAGCATCAACTGCTGCTGCTGAATCTTTTTTAGTCAATTCTGTAGCTTCTGCTACTTTTGCGATCAAATCTTGTTTGTTAGCCATTTAACAAATCCTCCAAATTTTTTCTGGGTTAATAACCCTAACAAATATTATCATATCTAAAAAAAGCATTCAGGTCAAGTACTAAACCGTTATTTTCTAAATTATTATGGTTTTATTCGTAACGAATCAACACAGCCCAAGCATTTTCCCCAGTATGCGTCTGAATAATAGACCCTGTTTCCAGCACTGAAATAGGTTTCTTGACATACGGCTGTAAACTTTCCTTCATTTCCTGGGCCAATTCTGGACTGCCTGCATAGGAAATTCCAATTTCAGCCACTTGCTTATTTTGCAGACTTGCTGTCAAATCATCCAACCATTTCTTAAAGGTCTTAGCGCCCCTCCCCTTGACAATGGGCTCTAGCTGATGGTCCTTCATTTGCATGATAACCCGGATATTAAGCAAGGAGCTAATCAGACCGGAAACTCGGCCTATGCGGCCTCCTTTAACCAGATTTTCTAAGGTAGAGAGACCGATATAGAGCTCTGTCTTTTCCTTCACTTCCTCGATTTTGGCTAGAATCTCCTCCAGGCTAGCTCCTTCTTTGGCCATTTTAGCTGCCTCAGTGATCTGGAACTTCATAGCCTGATCAGTAAAAGAGCTGTCAACAACCGTCACATCAGCATTAGCCAAAGTCGCTCCTTGACGGGCTGCTTCGACAGTTCCTGACAAGGCATGAGACATGTGAATGGAGATAATCTGTGCTCCATCCTCTGCCAAGCGCTCAAAAACATCAGCAAAGACTCCGACAGGCGGCTGGCTGGTTTTAGGAAGATTGCGACTAGACTGCATAAGACGAAGAAACTCACCTTCCGCTAGGTCTGCATCCGAATAGACCACCCCGTCCACCATAACAGAGAGAGGTACAATTGTAATGTCTAATTCCTTAGCAACCTCCGGTTCAATGGTTACGGATGAGTCTGTTACGATTTTTATTTTTGTCATAGATTTCCTACTCTGTATCTAAAATTTAACTTGTTATTACACTACATTATACCAAATTTTTATGGTTTTGTGGGGGAATATTCGCTAAAATCACAGCTCAGTCCAAGCGTTTCCTAAATTTAATCTGCTTGTTTTATTTTTTTAATCTTTTTGCGCTTCTTTAAAATTAGATGAAAAAGTGTTTACATGCAGCTTTTTTAGCTTTGTTGGGGAAAATTTTGGGAAAAAGCTGGTTTTCAGAGAGAAACTCAGCAAAAAAAGATTGGATTTTCCCAATCTTTTTCAGTCTTCGGCTACCAAACCCTCATTTTTTATGGCATACCGCTCTATGATGCCATTATGACCGAAGAGAACTCCGTGGAGTACTCCGCCATAGACAGCTCCGCCATCCATGCCAATCTTGCCATCCTCAGTCATCCATAGCTGATCAGTTCCCGGTGCCTTATGCAAGAGGTAAAATGTTGGTGTATGGCCAAAGACAATCCTTTTGCCAGTCTGATTGCTGCCTTCGTGAAAAGGCGCGCGAATCCAAACTTTTTGATAATCACTGGTTTCTCGCCAGTCTTTCAGCTCCAAATCTAGACCAGCATGAACAAAAATGTACTGTTCCGTCTCCAATAGGAAAGGCATCTGGCGAATAAAATCTACTAAATCGGCCGCCGCCGTCTTGACACCTTCCGCGTCTGCTAGTCCATCTACAGGAGCATTGAGAGGTCGGCCTAAAAGCGAATTAATCGTCGTATCTCCGCCATTGCGTCGGTAGTGGTCATAAGACTTTTCAGAATTGTCCAGCCAGGTCAGAAACATATACTCATGATTGCCAGAAAGGCAGATAGCTCCTTTCTGATCCACTAAATCCTTGACCCGCTTCAAAACCGCTCGGCTGTCCTCGCCACGATCTATCAAGTCTCCTAGAAAGACTAGTTGGCTACGACCGTCCCAGTGCTGGAGCAGCTCATCTAGCATACTAGCCTTACCATGGACATCACCGATTGCAAAATATTCTGTCATATGCGCCCCTCCTAAAGGAGACCGAAACACTAGTGTCTCAGCCTCGCTTGTTTATTTTTTTAATAACTCTCTAGCCTGAGTCAAAGCAGCCTCCGTCACATCTTCTCCAGCCAGCATCTTAGCGACTTCCTGAACACGCTCGTCAGCCGTCAGCAGGCGAACCGTTGAGACAGTCGAATTCTCATCCGAAATCTTCTCAATAAAGAACTGATAATCGGCAATCGCAATGACCTGCGGCAGATGGGAAATAGCCAAGACTTGGCCGTTGGAGCCAATCTTGTGAATCTTCTGAGCAATAGCCTGGGCCACTCGGCCAGAAACGCCCGTATCCACTTCGTCAAAGACAATGCTGGTCTTGCCTTCCTTACGAGAAAAGGCAGACTTGATAGCCAACATGAGACGGGAGAGCTCGCCGCCAGACGCAACCTTCACCAAAGGTTTGAAATCCTCACCCGGATTGGCTGAGATGTAGAATTCTACTTGTTCATTGCCTTCACGGTTGAACTTGCCCTTACTGAACTGCACTTTAAAGCGCGCCTTTTCCATGTAGAGGTCCTGCAGCTCTTGCTTGATTTCCGCTTCCAGCTGGGCTGCTAGGCCGTGACGAGCCTGACTCAGCTCCTGAGCCAGCTCTACCAGCTCTCTCTCCAAGGCCTTCAGCTCTCGGTCCATATCCTCCGAGGACAAGTTACTTCCAGTTAAAAGGCTGTATTCTTTGGAAATCTGAGCAAAGTAATCCAGCACATCATCTACTTGTCCGCCGTATTTACGCGTGATGCTGTTAATCAAGTCTAGGCGACTCTCCACCTGCAGCAGCCGATCTCCGTCAAAGTCCAGTCCATCTAAAATATCCTCTAGGCGCTTGCTGACATCTTCTAAGACATAATAAGTCTCTGACAAGCTGCCGGAAAGCTCCTTGTAGGCTGGATCGTAATCCTCGATAGACTCAAGGTCATTCATAGCTGAGCGGACATTAGTCAGACTGGAAAAATCTTCATTATCCAGCATAGTATAGGCGTTCATCAGCGTATCGGCAATAAGCTTGTGGTTGAGCAAACGGTCTCGCTCCTGGTGCAGGGCAGTATCTTCACCGCTTTTGAGGGCGGCACTTTCAATCTCCGCCATCTGAAACTCCAGCATCTCAATCCTGGACTTATGCTCCTGCTGATTTTTCTGCAAAGTCAGGACTTGCTTACGCAGGCTTCGATAGCGGTCAAAGGTTTCCTGATAGCGACCTTTGAGATGCAAAAAGTCTGCTGTTCCAAACTCATCTAGCATGGCAATATGAAGCTGGGGTCTCATCAGTTCTTCCTGATCATGCTGACCATGGATATCCACTAAGTGCTGGCCAACAGCCTTTAGAACAGACAGATTAACCATCTGGCCATTGATACGGCTGACACTGCGGCCATTTTGCAGAATTTCCCGACGGATAATCAGCTCGTCGGTCAACTCCCAGCCCTGCTCCTCAAAAATCTCTCGCAAAGCTCTGCTATTTTCCAGCGAAAAAAGTCCCTCTATCTCGGCTTTGGGTGCCCCATGACGAATAACATCCGTCGTAGCACGGCTGCCCAGCATCATGTTCATCGCATCAATAATAATAGACTTGCCGGCTCCGGTTTCCCCGGTCAAAACCGTCATTCCTTGCTCAAAATTAAGGGATATCTCCTCAATAATGGCAAAATTTTTAATCGAAATTTCTAATAACATAGGCTTTCCTACCAATGGTGAATGATGGTTGCAACCCTTGCGGCTGCTTCCTCTGTCATCATAACCATCAAAATACTGTCGTTGTCTGCCAAGATACTGAAAATATCCTCAGCAAATTCATTTCTAAGATGGCGCTTGACCAGTGCTGTGCTCCCCGGTACCAGGCCGAGATTGATCATATTTCCCAAAACCTGACAGGACAGGATGTTATTTTCGGCCAAGCCCAGACTGCTGGTCATGGTCTTAGGCAGCTCGTAGATATAGGTGTTATCCTTGAGCGGTATCTTGACAATGCCCAGCTCTTTGATATCCCTAGAGACCGTAGCCTGGGTCGCTGTAATCCCAGACTCCCTGAGATGTTCTACAATTTCCTCCTGTGTGCCAATGTCATAGTCACTGACAAACCGTCTAATCTTTTCTAATCTATCCTTCTTATTCATCCTTAAATTCCTTGTGTGCTGCCTCTACGACAGCTGTCATCATAGCTGAATCAAGAGGTTGCGGCTCTGTGCTCTTTTCTAAATAGGCCAGAAATTCTACATTGCCCTGACCGCCCTGAATAGGCGAAAAATCCAGTCCCCTGACAGAAAAGCCAGCTTCTATCATAAATGCTGTGACCTTATCCAGAACTGCCAGATGGACCTTTTTATCCTTGACAATCCCTTTTTTACCAATCTGCTCGCGGCCTGCTTCAAACTGGGGCTTGATTAAGGCAACAACTTGCCCATCCTGAGCCAAAATCTCATGCAGAGCTGGCAAAATCAAACTCAGCGATATAAAGCTGACGTCAATACAGGCAAAGCTAGGCTCCTGTTCAAAGTCAGTCCTTTGGGCATAGCGAAAATTGAACTGCTCCATGCTGACAACCCGCTCATCCTGTCTGAGCTTCCAAGCCAGCTGATTAGTACCGACATCTACTGCATAGACCAGCTTAGCTCCGTGCTGCAGCATGACATCTGTAAAACCGCCAGTCGAAGCTCCGATATCCAAGGTCACTCGGTCAGTGACCGAAATATCAAAGACTTGCAAAGCCTTTTCTAGCTTGAGGCCGCCTCGGCTGACATATCTGAGTTTCTCACCTTTTAAGCGCAGCTCTGTTCCTGTGTCAATCTTTTCACCAGGCTTGTCAAAGCGCTGGCCATTGACCGCAGCAATAACCAGTCCAGCCATTACACCACGCTTAGCCTGCTCTCTGGTCTCAAAGAGCCCTTGTCTGTAGGCCAGCACATCTACTCTTTCCTTAGCCATTCAATCTCAAACTTTCTACTATCTTTTGAATTTCTCCGCCTGAAAATTCTGTCTTCTCTTCCAAGTCTGTCAGAATGTCCACAGCTTCATTAAGGGTCTGATTGAAAAAGTTCTTAGATCCATCCAGTCCCAGAAAGGCTGGATAAGTCGACTTGGCCGCAGCTAAATCTTTCTGCGGGGTTTTACCCAGCTCTTCAAAGCTGGCTGTCACATCCAAAATATCATCCCGCACTTGAAAGGCCAAGCCCAAGAGCTCTCCAATCCTACGAAGCTTGTCTTGAACAGACTGCTCGACCTGAACAATCAAACCAGCTGCGACAAAAGGATAGGTCAGTAGCTTACCCGTCTTATTGGCATGGATGATTTTTAAATCTTCTAAACTAATTGCTTGGCCTTCGCCTTGCATGTCCAGAACTTGACCAGCAACCATACCAAAGCTCCCTGCTGCCAGAGACAACTCAGAAATCAAGTCCACCTTGACCTGACTAGGCAGCTCGGCCCTTGCCAATAGTCCATAGGGGTCCAAAAAGAGAGAATCGCCCGCTAAAATAGCCATATCCTCTCCAAACTTCTTATGGCTAGTCAAGCGACCGCGACGATAGTCGTCATCATCCATAGCCGGCAAATCATCATGGATAAGGCTGCCAGTGTGAATCATCTCAAGAGCCGCCGCGACCTGATAGTGGGCCTCAGCCAGCTCTAGGCCAAAAGCTTGAATCAACTCCAATAGCAGTAAGGGACGAATCCGCTTGCCGCCAGCCTGGACCGAGTACAAAATAACTTCTGATAAATCCGACGACACTTGCTGAGACCTATAAAAACCTTCAATCGTCAGACCGATTTTTTCCAGTTTCTCGTTTCTTGTCATTCCATTTCCGTTTCTGTGCCGTCTGCCTGCATGACCTTAACTAAGGTCTTTTCTGCCTTGTCCAGACTAGCCTGGAGTTCCTTTGAAAGCTTCATCCCCTTTTGAAATTCCGCAATCGCCTCTTCCAGCGCTACATCACCATTTTCCAGCTTTTGGACAATGACTTCCAAGTCTGCTAAGTTTTCTTCAAATTTCTTTTCTTTGGACATGTTTTACCTCTACTTCCAGCTGCCCATCCCGCATGAGCAGGGTCAGCTCATCTTTTTCTTCAATGCCAGCACTTGACTCGACAACCTTTTGATTCTTTTGGACAATAGCATAGCCACGCGCCACGATTCGACTGGTATCCAGCATAAGCAAGGCCTCGGACAATCTCCTGACTTGAGCTACCTTGTTATCGTAAATGACTGCCATATTGCTACGCAGCAAACGCTCCAGCTGGGCAGTCTGCTCTTGAAGACGCTGAACGCGGCTGAGCGGATTCAATGCTTCCAAACGATGCTGCAAGATTTTGACCCGCTGTTGCTCTTCACTATAATATTCGCGAATTTTTTGCTTCAGTCGCAGGTTGAGTTGGTCTAACTTCTGCAGATGACCATCGTAAAGACGCTCTGGCTGTCGGAAGATAACCGACTGGGTTAGCTTATTCAATCTCTCTCGATAATAGCTCAGGCGATTGGACATCGCTCGTGACATGCGATTTTCCTGCTGCTGCAAATGTCCCAGCAGGTCCAGCTTGGTGACCGGTGTTGCTAGCTCAGCCGCAGCCGTCGGAGTCGCAGCCCTGCGATCTGCTACAAAGTCCGCCAAGGTCGTATCTGTCTCATGGCCGACACTAGAGATAATAGGAATCCTAGACTCAAAAATAGCCCGAACTGTTTCCTCTTCGTTGAAAGCCCAGAGTTCTTCAATAGAACCGCCTCCTCGACCAATAATCAGCACATCCAAATCGGACCGCTCATTGGCCAGTCTGATGTGATCAGCAACCTGAGCTGCAGCCCCATCTCCCTGCACCTTTGTCGGATAAAGGACAATCTCCACTCCCGGAAAGCGACGGCTGACCGTCGTGATAATATCCCGGATAACCGCTCCGCTGGGACTGGTTACGACACCGATTTTCTTAGGAAATTGAGGCAAGGCTTGCTTGAATTTATCTTGAAACAGCCCTTCTTCTCCCAGTTTTTTCTTGAGCTGTTCAAACTGGATAGCCAAGGCACCGATGCCATCCGGCTCTGCCTTTTCAATGATGATGGAATAGGAACCGCTAGGCTCATAGAGCTGCACCCGACCAATGACATTAATTTTCATGCCTTCTTCCAGCTCAAAGCCCAACTTCTGGTAGATACCAGACCAAATCGTGACCTGAATGACGGCCTTTTCATCCTTCAATGAAAAATACTGGTGATTGGGACGTCGGCGGAAATTGGACACCTGGCCAGTCAGATAGACCCGCTCCAAATAAGGATCCCGCTCAAACTTCATCTTCAGATACTTGGTCAAGGTCGAAACCGACAAATACTCTGGCATGCCCTTTTCCTTTCTTTTCTAGTTTTTCCGTAACTTTTATTATAACAAAAAACTGCATAAAAAACCGATTACAAAGTCTAAAAATCCCCTGAAAAGCTAGAAAAAAACTGGGCTTCCACAAAAGAAACCCAGCTGACTTAAAACCCAAGAAAAAGGCTACTGACTCATCTCCTTCATCCACCTTGGAATGGCTCTACTGATTGCCGTTGGCAGGACGACATAAGTTTCATGACTTAGTTCATCTGCAATCAAGGAGTGAAGAAGGGTTGCAGCCGCCACTCGCTCAAAGAGACTGCTTGACTTGAACTGACCCACAAAAGCAGCAATCATACCAGCCAGCGTATCCCCCATGCCGCCAGTTGCCTGATAAGGTCCGCCTACTGTCAGCTCAAAGACCTGCTCTTGCCCGCTTTGATAGACGGTCGTCCCATGCTTTTTCTGCACGACAATACTGCCCAGAGGCAGCTGATTGACCGCCGCCTGATTGGCTGCCGCTGTCTGATCTGACAAGCTCAAACCCGATAAACCTTTCCACTCCTTCTGGTGAGGGGTAAAAACTGTCTGAGCTTTTGGAAATGGCAAAGCTGCTTTGCTAAAGAGAGAAATGGCTCCGCCATCCATGATGAGTATCTGCTGTTCTGCCACAGTCTGGATTACCTTTTGTAGGATATCTAGACCTAGTTGATTCTCTGCTAGACCCGAACCAATCAAAACTAGATCTGATTTGCTCAGCTGCTCTGTCAATCGGTCTTGTTCCTCTAGGTCAAAGGCCATAGCCTCCGGTAGATGACTATGCAGAGGGGCGATATTTTCTCTATCTGTAGCAACAGTCACCAGACCTGCTCCGCTATTGACCGCCGCTAAAGCTGCCATGATAATGGCGCCCCCATAAGGATAGGTCCCCCCAATCAATAAGAGACGGCCGTAGTCGCCCTTGTGGCTATCCAAGGGACGTTCCCTAATGACTCTTTTTAAAATATTTTCAGCATTTTTTGACATGATATTCTCCTAGACCAACTTCATCCTGTACTGGTCTCAAGATGACCAAACCTATCTTCATTATACACCAAAAGGCACCTAAAGAGGTGCCTCGTATCGCAAGAAAGTTATTTTCTTCGGAAATCTGCAAATTTTTGTAAGATTCTTGCTGCGACTGCCTTGGGTAAATTTTCCTGAAAGGCAACCTGCTCATCCGCATAATCGCTCAAGCCTGGGAAATCCCCAACCTGCACAGCATAGAGAGAATTCTTAAAGAGCTGGATATCATTTTGATCATTACCAAAAGCTACATAATCCGAACCGCAGAGTTCCTTTACAGTTGAAGCCTTATTGGTTTCAGCCGGATTGATATAAAAACATTTCTCATGTTCATGATAGTCTAGACTCAGATTAGGCAAGTTTGCAAAACGAGCCTGTAAATCGTCTAAAAGCTGCTCATGATTCCCCATGTAAATAACGACCTTAATAGGATGCTGGAGTTCATTCAGTTCCAGCCGTCTTGCCCGCTTGAGAGGATCTACACTGGCAATAAAAGGGATTTTTTCTAAAATCTGGCCGCTGTAGTCAAAAGTATTATCAACGAAAAAAGGCAAATTATAGGTCAAACAAGTATCTAAAATGGCTTGATAACTCGACTGATGCAGCTGACGCTCAAACATCAGCTGTCCCTTCTGATAAGCCACTCCGCCGTTCAGGCCAATCACTATCTGCTGACTCAATTCCGGACCTAATAGTCCCAGACAATCCCGATAGGAGCGCGCCGAAGCAAACAGAACTTCATGCCCAAACTGAGGAGCCGTCAGCAGAACCTGCTTAATCTCCTCATCAATCGTCATATAATCAAAGGACAAGGTCCCATCCAAATCAAAAACAAATTTCATGATTCAAGACTCCGTTTAAAGGCTTGGTAGGTCTGCTCCATCAGCATGGTAATGGTCATAGGCCCAACACCTCCAGGTACAGGCGTAATCAGACTGGCAAGTTCAGACACTTCATCAAACTTAACATCGCCAATCAGCTTGCCATTTTCATCTCGGTTCATACCGACATCAATGACAACGGCCCCCTCCTTGACAAAGTCCTTGGTCACAAAATGTCCACGTCCGATAGCCACCACCAAAATATCTGCCCGCTTAGCAGTCTTTGCTAGATTGTGGGTCCGCGAATGCGTCAGTGTCACAGTCGCATTCTTAGCTAAAAGGAGCTGAGCCATGGGCTTACCGACAATATTACTCCGCCCGATGACGACCGCTCGCTTGCCTTCCAGTTCAACGCCATATTCATGGAACATTGCCATAATGCCCGCAGGAGTAGCTGGAATCATAACAGGATGGCCGCTCCATAGTTTGCCCATATTAAGCGGATGAAAGCCATCAACATCCTTGTCTGGATCAATGGCCAGCAGCACAGCTTCATCATCGATATGCTCAGGCAAGGGCAGCTGGACCAAAATCCCATGCCAGTCAGGATTTTGATTATAGGTTTCAATCAAGCTCAAGAGCTCTTCCTGGCTGGTCTCTTCTGGCAGACGTTCTACCTTACTCCGAAAGCCAGCAGCCAAGGCTGAGCGCTCTTTATTACGTACGTAGATTTGACTGGCTGGATTATTTCCCACTAGAATCACTACCAAGCCCGGTACCTGACCTGTCTTTTCTTTGAGGCGAGCCGTTTTATCGGCTAATTTTTTCTGAAGCTTCTCTGCCAAACCTCTACCATCAATAATCTGGGCCATGTCATTCTCATTTCTTTTTCATTATCTTTTTCATTATACCAAAAAAATCTGTGCCCAGCCTATAACTTTTTCTTATACAAGGTTATAAGACGAGGTTTCATCGGCAGCTAGTGGTAAAATTTTCAGACCTACTAAATCTTTTTCAAAATAAGATAAAAAGGGTAAAAATAAAAAGCAGCTAAGTGCTTTTTAGTAGAGTAATTCATAAATTTCCATTGCAATCAAATCGATGCTGTCGAAAGTATAGGTCTCACGCGCTGCAACATCACGCAAGGTGAAGACAGAGCCGTTTTCTTCGTCGTAACTGTAAGCTACTTCTGCTACAACCACTCCTTCACGCTCAAAATTACGTTTCAAATTTCCGCCATCCTTAGCCATAGCTTCTAAGCGGTTGATAATTCTAACTAAATGTGATTCCATTTTGTTTCTCCTATTTACTTAGTTCCCTCTTATTTTACCATAAATAGCGACCGAAATACCACTAAAAGCCTATTTTTTGTAATTTTTCAAGAATTTGTTTTCATTCTGCTCGGTCTAAGGGAGGATTTTGTAGTAAATTCTTGCAAAGTTCGAGAATACTGATATAATGAAACTATAAAACTTTGACTATTTTTGACCTTTAATTATTTCTATAAATAACTTGCACACTAAAAGAAAAGAGGTATCTGCATGCTTTGCCAAAATTGTAAAATCAATGAATCTACGATTCACCTTTATACCAACGTAAATGGCCATAAACAGCAGGTGGATTTGTGCCAAAACTGCTACCAAATCATGAAAACAGACCCTGAACATTCCTTGTTCGGTGGAATTGCTAATGCCAACAATCACGGAACAGATCCTATTGATGACTTCTTCAACAGTCTCAGCAATTTTCAACAGCCTCAGGAACCAACTACTCCTCCTACCCAATCTGGCGGAGCCTATGGGGGCGGTAGCGGCTACGGCTCCAATTCTAGCAAGGGTGGTCAGCCTCAGCCAAGTCCGCAAAAGCCAAAAGGCCTGCTGGAAGAGTTTGGTATCAACGTGACTGAGTTGGCTCGCCGAGGCGAGATTGATCCTGTTATTGGCCGTGATGAAGAAATCGTCCGTGTCATTGAAATCCTCAACCGCCGCACCAAAAACAATCCTGTTCTCATAGGAGAGCCAGGAGTCGGAAAAACAGCCGTGGTGGAAGGCTTGGCCCAGAAAATTGTCGATGGTGATGTGCCTCATAAACTCCAAGGCAAGGAAGTTATCCGCCTAGACGTTGTCAGTTTAGTACAGGGAACTGGTATCCGCGGCCAATTTGAGGAGAGAATGCAGAAGCTTATAGATGAGATTCGTTCTCGCCAGGATGTCATTCTCTTTATTGATGAAATCCATGAAATTGTCGGAGCAGGCTCTGCTGGCGATGGCAATATGGACGCTGGAAACATTCTCAAACCAGCTCTGGCTCGCGGAGAACTCCAAATGGTCGGAGCGACTACCCTCAACGAATATCGCATCATTGAGAAGGATGCTGCACTGGAGCGCCGCATGCAGCCGGTTAAGGTAGACGAGCCGACTGTTGAAGAAACGGTTACCATCCTCAAAGGGATTCAGAAAAAATACGAAGACTACCATCATGTCAAGTACACAGATGCGGCCATTGAAGCTGCTGCGCTTCTCTCCAACCGCTACATCCAAGATCGCTTCCTGCCAGACAAGGCTATTGACCTCTTGGATGAGGCTGGATCCAAAATGAATCTGACCCTCAACTTTGTTGATCCCAAGGTCATTGACCAACGTCTGATTGAGGCTGAAAACCTCAAGGCTCAGGCAACTCGTGACGAAGATTTCGAGAAAGCAGCTTACTTCCGTGATCAGATTGCCAAGTACAAGGAACTCCAGCAGACAAGTGTGCTAGATAAGGATACTCCGATTATCAGCGAGAAAACGATTGAGCACATCGTAGAGCAAAAGACCAATATCCCAGTTGGCGACCTCAAAGAAAAAGAACAGTCTCAACTAGTCAATCTCGCCAGCGACCTAAAGGCCCATGTCATTGGCCAAGACGATGCAGTGGATAAGATTGCAAAGGCCATCCGCCGCAACCGAGTCGGACTAGGAAGTCCTAATCGCCCAATCGGCAGCTTCCTCTTTGTCGGACCAACTGGTGTCGGTAAGACTGAGCTATCTAAGCAACTAGCCATTGAGCTCTTTGGCTCGGCTGATAGCATGATTCGCTTTGATATGAGTGAATACATGGAAAAACACAGCGTGGCCAAGCTAGTCGGTGCTCCTCCGGGCTATGTCGGCTATGATGAAGCTGGTCAATTGACTGAGCGCGTCCGCCGCAATCCATACTCACTCATTCTGCTGGATGAGGTAGAAAAAGCCCATCCTGATGTTATGCACATGTTCCTGCAGGTTCTGGATGATGGTCGCCTGACCGATGGCCAAGGACGGACTGTCAGCTTCAAGGACACCATTATCATCATGACATCCAATGCCGGAACTGGCAAAGCTGAAGCTAGCGTTGGCTTTGGGGCAGCGCGTGAAGGCCGCACCAACTCCGTCTTAGGTGAGCTGGGCAACTTCTTCAGTCCTGAGTTTATGAACCGCTTTGACGGCATTATCGAATTCCAGGCGCTCAGCAAGGACAATCTGCTGCAAATCGTCAACCTTATGCTGGACGATGTCAATCAACGTTTGGCAACCAATGACATTCATCTGGATGTTACGGAGAAGGTCAAGGAAAAATTGGTTGACCTAGGCTACGATCCAAAAATGGGCGCTCGCCCACTGCGCCGTACCATTCAGGACCATATCGAAGATGCTATTACTGACTTTTATCTGGAAAATCCAAGCGAAAAAGAGCTCAAAGCTATTATGACCAGCAATGGCAAGATTCTCATCAAGTCAGCCAAGAAAACTGAAAGCACAGAGTCCGTTCATTCATCTCAAGAAGAAAAATAATTGTCGACAAAATAGAGCAGAAAACACTTAGTTTTCTGCTCTATTTCTTTATTGATTTTTCTGAACCTTGTAGCGCAGAATTGTTTTCAGCTTGCTAGAGTCTGTCCGATTCAGATTATTGAGGTAGATTTCTCTATGAGTGTTTGAAACCCGTGTCAGCTGGTGATTCTGGCAAAAGGCATCCATTTTAGCGAAGGATTGAGGTTCTTCGTCAAAAGAACCAAGATGCAGCATGGCGACACACTCTCCTTCCGTCATTTCTTCAAAGCGAATCTCGTCATAGAGAGGATTAGGCTTTTTGACACGGACTTGTTCCAGAGCCTTTTTCACCATTTCTCCAGTGATAAAGTCCGGCTGTCCAATCATAATGGTATAAATCAATTCTTCTTTAATCAGTTCTCCTGCTTGCTCTTGCTGCCAAAGTCCTTCCAAGGGATAGACTGTAAAATCAGTAAATTCTTGCTCGACCGCTGTCTTTTTGTAGTTCATCTTGATAGCATAGGCTAAGCTGTACAGAGCACCAACCCGTTCCGAAAAGTCAGCAGCATTAGGATTGCCCTTGCCGTCAATCATGATAAAAGACTGGGCAGGAACATCTATGAGACAGGGTGCAGACTTGATTTGATATAATTCACGATTGGCTTTTCTCCATTCATATTTCATGAGAGAGCCCTCCTTTCTTTACTACAAACAGTATAGCAAAGAAAAGCTGACAACCTCTGTCAGCTTTTGTAAATATCGGCAATAGCTTTTAACTTTTCTTTGAATTCTTCCCGTAACCGAGGTGGCTCCATGATTTCAACTCCATCCAAAAAGGATAGCAAGTAGGTATAAAGACTATCGTGATTCGGCAAAAGGGTTTCGACATAAAGGCTCCCATCAGTCTCCTCTAGCTCTGCTTCTGAAAACTCCTCGTACACCCGAAAGGCATACTTCCGGTCAAATTTCAAGAGGACTTTTACAGTGCCTCCTAGCCGCTCCTCAGGACTAAATTTCTCATTCAAGACTCTCTGCTTAAATCGTTCCTCTAACATCTGACAGTCTCTCATTCTGCTGAGTTTAAAAAAGCGCAGAGCTTGTCTTAAACGACAAAAGCCAGCAACATACCAGTTTTGGCTTTTAAATACTAACTTCAGCGCCTCTATCTTGCGCTGCTCTCTTTCTCCATGCCCATTCAAGTAAGAAAAAGACAAGACTCTTCTTTGCAAGATTGCTTGCTTAATGGTATCAAACAGTTCTTTCTGAACTGCTTTCTTGCGCCAGTCAGTAAAATCCACCTCCAGCCAGGAAGTTGCCTGAACTTGAAACAAGGACTGCAGTTTAGACAGGGTCTCTACTTGCTCGCCATCTGTTAAAATCTGGAAGCCTTGAAGAGCAGCTAATAGCTCATCCCTCTCAGACTCTGAAAACAAGGCCTTGTCTAAGACAAAATCCTTCATCAGAAAAATACCCCCGCCCTTGCCTGGGCTGCAATAGATAGGGATTCCTGCCAAACTCAGCTTGTCTACGTCTCGATAGATGGTCCGAATAGATACTTCAAATAGTGAGGCCAATTCGGGAGCTGTTGTGCGACCTTGCTCTAAAAGAAGATATAAGATTTTAAAAAGTCTGCTTTCTGTCATAAAACCACCTCGCTCCTATTATAACAATTTCTTCTAAAAATGTTTTACCATTCCTATAAAGAAGAGTTTTCTAAACGGTCGGAGGAAGGAATTTATTATTTGAAGGGGATTTCTTTCAAGGACTATCATTCTTTTTCTGTCCAATAAACCGAGTAAATTCTTGACAGCTGGTCCTTAGTCCATTATGATAGATAGTAAACTGACTAGAGATTGAGGATATTAGAATGACAAATCCAACCTTTGGTGAAAAGGAAGCAAATGTAGAATATGTGACCCGCTACGGAGTCTATGCCGTTATCCCAGACGAAAAGAAAGAAAAGATTATTTTGGTCCAGGCGCCTAATGGAGCTTGGTTTCTGCCTGGTGGAGAGATTGAAGAGGGGGAAAACCATCAGACTGCTCTTGAACGCGAGCTGATGGAAGAACTTGGATTCACGGCCCAGCTTGGACGCTATCTTGGACAAGCTGATGAATATTTTTACTCCCGCCATCGCGACACCTATTTTTACAACCCAGCCTACCTGTATGAGGTCACCTCTTTCCAAGAAGTCCAAAAACCGCTGGAAGATTTCAACCAGCTTGCCTGGTTCCCAGTCGATGAAGCTATCGAAACACTCAAACGCGGCAGCCATAAATGGGGTATCCAAGCATGGAAAAATACGCTTAAAGCTTAAAGAAATCATTCACAATTTATAGCAAACATGTTATAATAATAGCAGGTATAAAGCAGGAGGAAATCGTATGAAGCTTATTAATACAACAAACAGTCATGCTGACCTTGTCAAAAGCCAATTGGAAAGCACCGATGCGATATTAGTCGAAGTTTATTCTGCTGGAAACAGCGATGTTGTTTTTACACAAGCTCCTCTTCACTATGAAATCTTGATTTCAAACATGCACCGTGCTGTACGCGAACAGGAAATCGAAAAAATCAGAGAATTTTTCTTGAAGAGAAAAATTGATGCAAATACTATTGATAGAGCTGCTATCCGCACGATTTACGCTAATAATCTAATCGAAATTTCCATTCCTGTTAAACAGTAAAAACTAAGGCCATCGCCTTAGTTTTTTTATTGTTTATAGATCATGGTAATGTGAGGTGTCGATTCAAAAATAAAGGGTTGGCCAACTGATTTGAAGCCATACTTTTCATAGAGAGCAGCCACCTGAACCTGAGCCTCTATTTCAATTTCCTTTCCTGGCCATTTCTCAGCACATAATTGCAGGATTTCTCTGATAAGCTGTCCTCCTAAGCCCTGTCCTCGTGCAGACTGAGCTGTGACTACTCGACCAAAGACCAAATGCTCTCCCTCTTCAAAGACACGGGCATAAGCATCAATTTCACCTTGTTCATTAGCATGGTAAACATGCTCGGCTTCTAGGTCTTTCTCATCTAGCTCATGATAAATGCGCTCCTGCTCCACCACAAAGGTGTCAATGCGCAATTTTAAGATTTGATAAAATTCTATCGGGGTCAACTCTGTTAATTTTTTTCTATACCACATACTTGTTTCCTATAACTTTTTAATGTATAATAAATGCAAATGCAACTATCAAGGAGTTCCTATGGATTATCGTCAACTTTTCCGACAAATGGGCTTTATTTCTAGACAAGCCATGATGAAAATGAATCAGAAAGCCAGTAACTACGGCCTAGACAATAATTTATTTCTACTACTCATTCGTATCGTCGAAAATGAAGGTATCAGCCAGTCACAACTGGCAGAACTGGTGCAGATTGACAAGACTACTCTCAGCCGTTCTCTAGGAAAGCTGGAAGATAGAGGCTTGATTATCAAAAAGACCAAAGCTCAAAATAAGAAGTTCAAAGAGCTCTATCCTAGCAGTCAGGCTCTCAAACTCTATGACCAGCTGATTGGCTTTGAAAATACCTACGCCAGTCAGGCTCTGCGGCAACTGACTTCCTCTGAGCTCTTTCAGCTCCAAAACATTTTGGCTAAAATAAGCACTCCTAAGTTATAACTAGTATAACAGAAAACAGTTGCAAATGCAACTGTTTGTTTTTGCTAATTTGGTTTTAAATTAACAAATTTTCAAATCGATCTATCTAAAAATGGCTTACCGCTAAAGGGCAAAGCCATTTTTTATTTTGGAAAACTTACTTGCTCTCAAAGCCTTCTGCGACAGCTTGAGCAAAGTTTTCTTCTAAAATTTCTGCACAGTGGTCACAGACAAGGGCTTGATAGCTGCGCTCTTTAACTGTTGTATCAATGCGGCGGCAGCGATCACAGACTTGCCCCTGCGCATGCTCTACAACAAAAGCTACATCTTCAAAGACTAGAGCGCCTTCTGGAGCAGGTCCTTCAGCAATCGTCAATTGAGAAACGATGAGAAGCTGGGCCACATCGCTGTTGACTGCTTCCAGCAAGGTCTTAATGACTTCATTTGGATAGACAGTCAGGTGTGCTTCCAGCGATTTTCCGATAACCTTCTCATTGCGGGCTTCTTCCAAGGCTTTCTGAGCCTGACTACGGAAGTCCATAAAGGCAGACCAAGTGTCCAAGATTTCTTCCTGATTTGGGAAAGTCTGAGCTTCTGGCAATTCAGATAACTGAACAAATTCTTCCTCTTCGTGCTCTAGGTAAGACCAGATTTCTTCTGCTGTGTGCGGCAAGATTGGCGTCAACAGCTTGGTAATCTTGACCAAGATGTCATAGAAAACAGTCTGCATCTGACGACGTTCCAATGATTTAGCTGCTTCGATATAGACGACATCTTTGGCAAAGTCCAGATAGAAAGCAGACAAGTCAACTGTCACAAAGTTGACAATCGCTTTGTAAATAGTCAGAAACTCAAAGTCTGCGTAAGCCTTGCGAATAGTCTCCACTAATTGATTGAAGCGGATAGTCATGTATTTATCAACGGAGCGAAGTTCTTCGTAAGCTACGGCATCCTCAGCTGGATTAAAGTCAGAGGTATTGGCAATCAAGAAACGAAGTGTATTCCGAATCTTACGGTAGGTTTCAGAAACTTGACCCAAGATATCCATAGAGATACGAACATCGTTGCTGGAGTCTACACTTGTCACCCAGAGACGCAAGATTTCCGCACCAAATTGTTTTTCCACGTCACTTGGAGCAATTGTATTTCCAAGGGATTTAGACATCTTTTCGCCCTTACCATCTAAGGCAAATCCTTGTGACAAGATTTGTTTGTAAGGAGCTACGCCATGGTTGGCAACTGAAGTGATGAGGGATGAGTTGAACCAACCACGGTATTGGTCTGAACCTTCTAGATAAAGATCAGCTGGGTAAGTCAATTCCGGACGGTTGACCACTACACCATTCCATGATGAGCCTGAGTCAAACCAAACGTCCATGATGTCCGTTTCCTTGGTAAATTCGCCGTTTGGAGAACCTGGATGAGTAAATCCTTCTGGCAAGAGGTCCTTGGCTTCACGCTTCCACCAGACGATAGAGCCATGCTCCTCAAAGAGTTGAGCTACGTGTTCGATGGTTTCGGCCGTCATGATTGGTGTTCCGTCTTCGGCATAGAAGATTGGCAACGGCACACCCCAAGCCCGCTGACGAGAGATAACCCAGTCACCACGGTCACGAATCATGTTATAGAGACGTACTTTACCCCATTCAGAATGGAATTTAACCTTTTCAATTTCGTCCAAGATTTCTTGGCGGAATTTAGAAACAGATGCAAACCACTGTGGAACTGCCCGCCAGATAATTGGCTTCTTAGTCCGCCAGTCAAATGGGTAGGAGTGAGAGATTTCTTCTTGAGCAAGGAGCAAGTCACCAAGCTTTTCAATAACTGTTGGTGCAACTTTGTCATAGAACTGGCCTGCAAAATCAGGACCAGCATTTTCCATCATGATACCGCGCTCATTAACAGTGACAAATACTTCCAAGCCATTAGCTACACCGACATTATAGTCGTCCTCACCAAAACCAGGCGCTGTATGGACAATACCAGTACCAGAGTCAGTCGTAACGTGGTCACCCAGGATAACAAGTTCATCTACAGCGGTATCCCATGGGTGAACTGTCACGATGTGGTTCAATTCTTGACCACGGTAGGTAGCCAAAACTTGAACATCAGCCCAGCCAAATTTCTCAGACAGACTATTCAACAATTCTGAAGCAACCACAAACTTACGAGATTCACCAGCTGGTTGAACGACTACGTAATCAATATCTGCTCCAACAGTCAAACCACGAGAAGCTGTAATGGTAAATGGAGTTGTTGTCCATACGACGATGTAAGTATCTGTGTCCAGTACCCCTTTTCCGTCTTTAACGCGGTTAGCATAGTAGAGAGAGGTGGAAAGCAAGTCATGGTATTCAATTTCCGCTTCAGCCAAAGCTGACTCAGAAGACCAAGACCAGTAAACGGGCTTAGCACCACGGTAGATGTAGCCTTTCTTAGCCATTTCACCAAAGACACGGATTTGAGCCGCTTCATAATCTGGTGTCAAGGTTACATAAGGATTATCCCAGTCACCAGAAACACCCAAACGCTTAAAGTCCTCTTTTTGCTTTTCGACTTGGCTAAGCGCATAGTCCCGACACATGTTGAGGTATTCTACCAAGTCCAGCTCTTTGCGCTTAACGCCTTGCTTTGCCAACACCTGCTCGATTGGAAGACCATGCGTATCCCATCCTGGAATGTAAGGCGCATAGTAGCCAGCCATAGACTTCGAACGAACAATGATATCTTTAGAAATCTTGTTCATAGCATGGCCGACGTGAATATTCCCATTAGCATAAGGAGGGCCATCATGCAGGATAAAGTGCGGCTTGCCTTCATTCAGTTCCTGACGGCGTTGATACAGCTTCGCTTGATCCCATTCCTTTTGCCAGAGAGGCTCCTTATTTGGAAGACCAGCCCGCATAGGAAAAGCAGTTTTTCCAAGATTGAGTGTTTCTTTCAGTTTCATTGTATTCCTCTTTATTTTTTAAATTACAAATTAAAAACCGCAAACTTCTCCAAAAAGGACGAAAATTCGCGGTACCACCTTTGTTTAGGCAAGACAATAGCATGATGCTCCTCTTGCCCCTCTTTGTCCGTAACGTGGACTGCCGTTTCATCCTACTGATTTCAGACGAAAGTTCTGTAAAATGATAGCCCAAGCAAGATGGACTGCAGATCTTTCACCATCATCTGCTCGCTGAAAGTATTTTGCTTAGTCTGTGTTTTTACAATCTTATCTTCTTTAAAATTATAAAATATTTACTGGAACTTTTTGTTCCCCATTTGTATCATCATCGTGATGGTCAGCTTCTGAGTTTTCCTCAGCTGCGTGAGCTTCTATGTCTTCATCACTGAGCGGAGAAAAAGCTTGGGTCGCAGCTAATTCACGGTTAGCAGCTTCAATGCGCTCTTGCAACTCAGCCATTTCTTCTGGAGAAAATTGACGTGTAACATCCACTTCTTCCTCGCGGACAACTGCTTCTTCTCCCAGAACCTCCGATACAACCTCCTTGAAGGCCTCATCGCTGGTCTGCAGGTAAGTAGCTGTCGGACGAAGGATTTCTTCCCATTCAGACGAATCCACAATGCTGAGTTGGCTCTCAATGGTTGATTTCAAACGTTGATGGAAGACACGTGTTTTATTTTTCAGTTCTTCTGTTTCAATGGCTACTTTCTTAGCATTGTCAGCTGCCTGACGTAAAATCTCATCAGCCTTGTACTTAGCTCCATCCAACAAATGCTGCGCATCCTGCTCCGCCTGACGGACAATATTAGTAGATCGCTCGTTGGCAGCAACTTTAACACGCTCAGCCGTATCCTGAGCAATCAAAACAGACTGGCTGAGAGAGTCTTTCATCTCATCAAAATAAGTCAGACGTTCTTCCAGATTGCGAATTTTTGCTTCTTTTTCGTGGTTTTCACGAACCAAGTCCTCATAATCGCGGACAACGATGTCAAGGAATTCATCTACCTCTTCAACATCATAGCCTCTAAATTTGGTTCCAAAGGATTTATCTTTAATTTCTAATGCTGTAAGTGTCATAGTTCCTCCTCATTTACTAGTTAATAATTCAACAGTTAACTTATGTTTTCCATTCTTGGAAAGGCCATTTTCTCTTAAAACCTTAAATCTTCCAAATCGTCTAACGCTAATCAAGTCTTCAAGCCCGACCTGCTGGCTGGGATTGTCATTAACAGCGTAGTTCATTTTCACATGCTTGCCAGAAATCAGCTGAGCGGCCTGGCTCCTTGATAACTTAAAGGTACTGGCTACCAACTTGTCCAAGCGAAGGCTAGATGCTAAAATTTCTCTGGTAACAGCCTGCTTCTGCTCTTTCAGCTGCTCTGCAAAGGAAACTTCCTTTAGTCTAACAGGCATCTTTGCTACTTTGGTGACATGATCTATAAAATACTGGGCCAGTCTCTTATCTACAAAGAGCTGAGCGCGGTCTCCAACCACAAGAATATCACCAAAGGTCCGTCTTTCAATCCCTAATTGATTGAGAAGAGTCCCCATAATCTGCGAATGACTGATTTTATAAAATTTGCTTGCATAGGAAATTTCCAGCAAGCTCAATTCAAAATCATCCATATTCAGTTGGTAATAAGAAGGCGCCACAAGAACTCTTGCCAGTTCACTTGGATAATAACCCGAACTAGCAAAGACTTGCACATCATATTGCTTGCCAATATTCTTCAGGATTGAGACCTGATGGGGATTCAGAAAAGACGTTGTTTCAAACGCATAGGTATCTTGAACCCGCTGAAGCAGCTCCAGACTCCTATCAATAAACTCTCGATCCTCATGCGAAAAGTGTTGATATAAATCTTTCATCATAATAACATTAGTAAGACGCTTATTAAATAAAAGACCACACGATTTAAAAGGTTTAAAGCCAGAATTGCAACCCAAACGGTAAAGTCCAGCCCTGCAAACTGCAAGGGAAGACGGCGGAAAAGTTTTAAATACGGTTCTACAATTCGTGTTAGAAACTCTCCGAATTTGGTTTGATAGGCTCCTGGAAACCAAGACAGAAGTGCATAGACAATCAAGGCAATGCTATAAAGATCGAAAAGATTAGAGATGGCACGAATTACAAAATATAACATATCTCTTATCTACTGCGCTTCATATCAAAGTCGAATTCGCTGATTTCAACATCGTTTGGCAGGCGGATATCTTCCACATTTACCACTACATTAATCGGAGTCAGCAAATACATAGTGCTTGCAACTTTTTTCAAATTTCCAGCCAAGACATAACGCGCACCGTCTAGGTAGTCTAAACAGCGACGAGCCTGTACCTCAGTCATATACTGGAAGTCAATCAGGATGCTTTCATTGGCCAAAAGCAGGTCAACAATTTCAGTCGCTTCCTCATATCTCCTCGGATAACGAACATCAATCGTAATCTTCTCATCCGCATTTGCACGGTGCTGAGCCAATTCCTGCTGACGTGCATGCAGTCTGGTAATATTCTCTGTAGAAGATTTCTGTTGTGGCTGTTGTTTAGGCTGTGGCTTGGCCGCAGCAACCGGACGAGGAGCTGGCTTGCTCTCTCTGACTGGCTTAGGCTGAACCAATTCAGGCTTCTGCTTAACAGGCGCTGCAGGTCTGCTGACAGTCTGCTCCTGAACCTCAGTCTCATCTCCATCTTCTGTAAAATAATCTATAAATTTATCAAATCTATCTTTTAATGACATATTTCTTTCCTATTTAAAAAATGCTGTACCGATTCTGACATAGGTCGAGCCATGGGCAATTGCTTCTGGATAATCACGGCTCATTCCCATGCTTAATTCAGAAAAGGGCATATTATTTAACTGTTTCTTTTTTAATTCTTTTTGTAGTTGATGAGCCTTTTCAAAAATTTGGTTCAGCTCCTCATGACTAGCTTCAAACGGAGCCATAGTCATCAATCCCACAATTTGAACATTTTCTAATTTTTCAAGTTCAGGCAGGACAACTTCAAGTTCTTCAATCAAAAAGCCATGCTTGCTCTCTTCTTTAGAAATATTCACCTGCAGGAAACATTTAATCACATGTTCAGCCCGTTTGTCAATCTCCTTGGCCAATTTTACAGAATCTAAAGCGTGAAAGTAATCAACATAGTTAATCACATCCTTGACTTTTCTCCTCTGCAAACTGCCGATCAGGTGCCAGGTCAGATTCTCATCTTTCAGAGCATGGTATTTATCTAGAAATTTATCTACCCGATTTTCTCCGATATGCTGAATACCTGTACGAACAAGCTCCTGAGTAGTTTCGCAGTCAACATATTTGGTAACTGTGATGATATTCACTGAATCTTTCAAACGATGGGCTTGCTCCGCCGCTTGAGCGACGGATTGAAAGACCAACTCTTTATTATTCTGCAAATTCATGATTTAGATTAACGATTTCTGAAGAACGGAGGTGTTTCCAATTCATCATCATCTTCATTAGTTTCTGCATAGCGTTCCACGCGGGCTGACGAACTTGGTTCAGCCTGACGAACAATCGCTTCGCGGCGAAGATCCCAATCACCAAAGGCTGAACCTTTAGGCGCATCCGTTCTTTGACGAGTTGGAGCAGGAATATCAACCGTTTCGGTCATATCAAAGTTTCGTTCAAACTGTCCTGAGCGAACTTCGCGATTTGGCTCAACTTGCTGCGGACGGCTTGGACTAGTAGGTTGTGGTGTCTGACGAATGCCGCTGACCTTTTCAACCTTGTCCTGACGGACACCAGTAGCTACAACAGTCACGCGGATTTCATCCTTCATAGACTCATCAATAGCAGTACCGAGCCAGATGTTCACACCATGACCTGCTGCTTGGTTGACAATTTCTGAAGCTTCTTCAGCTTCAATCAGAGTCATATCTAGGCCACCAGTAACGTTGACAATTACGTCCTCTGCGCCATCAATGGTTGTTTCCAAAAGAGGTGAGTAGATAGCTTTGCGAGCAGCTTCGATGACACGTTCTTCACCGCTACCAACACCAATTCCCATCAAGGCATTACCCTTGTCTGCCATAACTGTTTTCACGTCGGCAAAGTCAAGGTTAATCAGTCCTGGGCTGGTAATCAAGTCGGTAATCCCTTGGACACCTTGGCGAAGAACATTATCAGCTTCACTGAGTGCTTCAAGGAGCGGAGTCTTCTTATCTACAATTTCAAGCAAGTTGTTATTTGAGATAATCAAGAGTGTGTCTACATGCTCTCGAAGTTCGTTGATTCCTTCTACTGCAAAAGTTCCGCGCTTGCTTCCTTCGAAACCGAAAGGACGTGTAACTACAGCGACAGTCAGAGCACCAACATTTTTTGCGATACGAGCAATCACTGGAGCAGCTCCTGTCCCAGATCCACCACCCATACCAGCAGTGATGAAGACCATATCTGCTCCTTGCAGAGCTTCGGTCAGGACTTCTTCACTTTCTTCAGCAGCCTTGCGGCCAACTTCAGGCTGACCTCCGGCACCAAGTCCGCGAGTCAGCTTAGGACCGAGCTGAATCACTGTTTCAGCCTTGGCACTGCTAAGAGCTTGAACATCTGTATTTGCTGCGATGAATTCAACACCAGCAACACCTTCATCAATCATTCGGTTGATGGCATTACCGCCACCTCCACCGACACCAATAACTTTAATTACTGCGCCTTGTGCAGCAGCAGCGTCAAATGAAAATGTCATATTCTCTGTATTCTCCTTAATCAAACATTTTGCCAATTAGGTTGCGCATCCGATCTGTAATACCGGTTTTTGGTTCTTGGTTTGGCACATCAGCACTGGCAACTGGAACTTCTTGAACCGGTTCCTCAGGAATCTCATCAGCTGGTTGAGGTTCAAAGCGTGGTACTGACTGAGCAGGACGCTCAAAGGATACAGGTCGATGGCGCAGTTGCTCATCACCATGAACAGCAACCTGAGCCAGCATATCCACATCTGTTAAGTTTCCAGCATACTCTGACAAGCTGATAACATGTGCAAAGGCTGGGTTGCGAATGCCGATTTGATTTGGCACATAAAGCTTGACATTCACGCCAAACACTTCCTGAGCCAACTCAACCACTCCTGGAAGAATAGCTGCTCCACCAATAATCACAATACCGCCTGGCAACTCGAGAAGATGCCTTCTATCCAAATCGCGTTTGATTTGCTCAAAGATGTGTTGGATACGAGCAGAAATAATCTCAGCCAGATACTTTTCAGTTACTTCAACCGGCTCAATCTCGCCAATCACTTCTACTTGGAAGGACTCTGTGCCAGCTTCTGGAACATAAGCAGACCCATAGTTAAACTTGAGACTTTCAGCCAACTTTTGCGAAGTCTTCAAAACCTTGGAGATATCCTTGGTTACGTAGTCGCCGCCTTCTTGGTATATATTCGTATATTGAAGTTCTTGACCTCTAACAGAAGCTACTGTAGTTTGACCGCCGCCCATATCAATGACAGTTGCACCAAACTCACGTTCCCCTTCGTTCAAGATTGACTTAGTCATTGCCAATGGGGAAATAATAACGTTCTCAAGCTGAACTCCCGCGCGCTCCACTGTCTTGCGGAGGTTGTGGAGAATAGTCCGTGGTCCAGTGTAGAGAAGACCACGCATTTCTAAGCGAATCCCCATCATACCGCGTGGGTCACGAATCCCTTGGAAACCATCCACTACAAACTCTTCTGGGATGAAAGTAATCACTTCGCGATCAGGAGTCATACTCTTAGTCAGAGCAGATCTAACAACATTCTCTACATCTGTATCTGTGATTTCCTTAGAATCACTAGTCACAGGAATCATACCCTGAGTAGGCTCAATCTGTAAGAGATTAGCCGGAAGTCCGACGTTAACTAAACCAATTGAAATGCCTGCCTTTTCTTCTGCTTGAGAAATAGCTGTCTTAATGGCAGCAGCAGCAGCCTCAATATCAACAATAATTCCATCTTTAACGCCAGCACTTTTGGCGTTGCTGACCCCAATAACATTCATTTCATCGTTGATGTGCTCTGCCACCAACACTTTAATTGAGCTAGTTCCTATATCTAATCCAGTAAAAAAGCCGTCTCTAGCCATTACACCAGTCCTCTCTATCTTCCATGTTTCCGGTCTATACTAATAACGCTAAAAATTAGAGTTACCCAAGCTTTATTATAACATAAAGAAACTGAAAATGTGCAGTTTTTCTACATATAATTTAGCGATTTTCAGCAGTTCCCGGGTTTTCTGTCGAATTTTGCGGCTCTGCAGGTTCTTGTTCCTGACTTTCTGTCACCTGCTCAGCCGCTTGTTCTGTTGGCTGTCCCGTCGATTCCTCTTCTGCTTTCTGCTTTTCTTCATCAGAAGAAGATGACTCGTTTTGAGCTCCTTCAACATAACTAAAAATCCCTGCTTCCATATCTACAACACTAGGTACATCCTCTTCCAGCTGCGATTGGATTCCCTTGTAATATGGCAGTTTTTTGGCAATATGCGAAATTGGTACCAAGACTTTGTTGCCATCATGCATGGTCAGCGTAACCAAGTCTGGTGTCACCTTGCTTGGAGTCAACTGAACTGTCTTAATATTTTTCTTGACCGAAGCCGGTACCTTTTCAATTTGAAGGGCAAATTCCTTAATCAATTTTTTATCTGAAAACTCTATCGAAATATGGGTTTCCGGCATAGAATCTGCAGCAGTTGGTTCCGAAATAATCTCCCCATTTGTCAGAATAGGATAGTACTGGCCACCTTCATGCAGATAGGCCAGAACTCCGTACTCCTTGACCTTTACCTGAAAAGTAATCGGAAACTGATAAGCCATCTCCAGGTTGTTAATCCAAGGACTAGAAGCTTTCATATTGCGGATATGATTGCCGCCATTGATAAAAGTTGTTAAAGTATAGTCCTTCTCATCAATTTTACTGCTTTTGAGCAGATCTTCCTGACTGACCATTTGATTCCCTGAAAATTTGATTGTCTTCATGGTCGCCAGTGGCGTCAAAAAATAGACTGACAGGAGAAAAATCAAGCCACTGCCCAGCAAAACCGGCAGCGCTCGATAAATATGAATCCTCGAGATATGCACCTTAGCAGCTTCTTTTTCTGCCTTTTTCTGAAGTTTCTCCAGTTTTTTGCGCTCTTTCTCGCCCAATTCGGTCTCTAGCTCAGGTTCAGATGAGTCATCTTCCAAATATTCTGTTTCTTCCTCTTCATAAGATGAGTCGTCTTCTTCCGTCTCTTCAGCTATTTCTCCGCCTTCGATTGAGTCCTCAGCTTCAGCTTCTTTTACTTCCTCTTCTTCCAGCTCCTTCTGTTTACTTGCTTCTTCCTGAGCCTTCTTTTCAAGATATTCTTTGTTTCGTTTCTGCCATTCAGATAGGTGCTCACTTACCTCTTCCTTTGGCTCATCGTGGTTTTTCTTGCTCATTTCTTTCCCTTGTCAATATCCGCTTTCAATAAAGCATAAAATTCATCTACAGACTTGATTTCCTGAGAATTTTTCATAGCTTGATGATAAGAAGCTTGGTTCGCCAAAAGGTCATCAAGAACTGTCTGTAAATGGCTCATATCCAGCTGTTCCTCTGCCAATTGCTTGGCATATCCCTTTTTCACAAAATAATCCGCATTTTCAATCTGATCGCCGCGGCTGGCTTCGCGTCCCAGAGGAACGATAATATGCAGCTTAGCCATAGCCAAGAGCTCAAAGATTGTATTGGAACCGCCGCGAGTCACCACTACATCTGCCAAGTCCATCAAAGGCTGGTAGAGCTCTGTCACATAGGCTCTGCGAAAGAGACGGTCAGACAGAACATCCAAACTTGCATCGCCTGTCAGATTGATAACGTTGTAGCGTTCGGTCAGCACAGCTTGATTCTGGCTGACAAAGTCATTGAAGACCTTAGCACCAGCAGAACCACCGACAAAAAGCAGGGTGGGCAGCTCATTATCAAAATACTGACGAATTTCTTCTAGTTCCTGCGGTAGAACTGACTCTTGGTTACCGACCTTGGTCACAGCTCCGACATGCTCAATCTTGGTTAGACTGGAACTTTGCTCAAAGGTCGCATACATCTTTGTCGCACACTTATAGGCGATTTTATTGGCCAAGCCAATGGATAGATCCGACTCATGAACATAGACTGGCACTCCGGACAGTCGGGCTGCAATCACAGGCGGAACGGACACAAAGCCACCCTTAGAAAAGAGGGCCTGCGGCCGTACCTTG
Source organism: Streptococcus sanguinis (assembly GCF_050220005.1). GTDB lineage: Bacteria > Bacillota > Bacilli > Lactobacillales > Streptococcaceae > Streptococcus > Streptococcus sanguinis_Z. The sequence continues at coordinate 626,577 of NZ_CP071413.1, read as the reverse complement.
AGCATAATGCCCAGCGACTGGAAAATCCCCCAGACGACCTTAAAGCCATCCAGCAGATTCTGCCAAGAAAAGTAGCGACGAAGCTTGCCCGTAGCTACCGAATGGAAGGTCACGTCCAGTCCTGACTTTTGGATTTCCTGATACTCAATACCATGCTTATCGCCAATATAATGGACCTGCCAGCCTTCTTTGATAAATTTCGGAATTAGGAGAAGGTTGAGGGTTACATGGCCGACCGTTCCTCCACCTGTAAATACAATCTTTTTCATCTTAACCTTTTAATTCTTCAAATGCAGCGAGAAATTCTTCGCCACGTACTTCAAAATTACTATACATATCCCAGCTGGCATTGGCAGGACTGAGCAAGACAATGTCTCCTGGCTCCGCTTGAGCAAAGGCCTTATGAGCTGCATCCCGGACATCAGTCGCATCTAGATAAGAAACGCCAGCCTGATCAGCTGCTCTCTTTACACGCGCAGCCGATTGTCCTAGGATAACCATTTTCTTGAGACCTTTGAGGTCAGGCACCAACTCGTCAAATTCATTACCACGGTCCAAGCCGCCTGCAATCAGAATCACCTTGCTATTGTCAAAACCAGATAAGGCTTTCTGGGTTGCCAAGATATTGGTAGACTTGCTGTCATTGTAAAAGGCAACCTCATTCACCTGCCCCACATACTGGAGGCGGTGCTTAACACCACCAAAAGCAGACAAGACTTCTTTGATCGTCTGATTGTCAATGCCACGCAGTTTGGCTACTGCAATCGTAGCCAGAGCATTTTCGACATTATGACTGCCAGGGACGCCGATTTCAGCCGCCTGCATAATCGCTTCTCCACGGAAGGTCAAGACATCACCCTCTAAATAGGCACCATCCACCTTTTCAGTTGTTGAAAAAGGGACAACAGTAGCCTGAGTATGGCTAGCCATTTCCTTGGCCCAGTCCTGATTGAAATTCAAAACCAAATAATCATCAGCTGTCATGTTTTTCTGGATATTCCACTTGGCAGCTGCATATTCCTCAACAGAGCCGTGATAATCCAAATGAGTCGGCATGAGGTTAGTAATAACAGCGATTTGCGGATGAAAATCTTCAATCCCCATCAACTGGAAGGAAGACAGTTCCATGACCAATGTATCTTTGCTGCTGGCTGTTTGGGCTACCTGACTAGCAGGAAAGCCGATATTACCAGACAATAAACCGTTTTGACCGCCAGCCGTCAAGACTTGCGCAATCATGGTTGTTGTCGTCGTTTTGCCGTTTGAACCCGTAATACCAATAATCGGTGCTTCCGAAATCAGATAAGCCAACTCGACTTCAGTAATAACTGGAATCTTCTTCTCCAGAGCTCGGACGACCATGGCATTGTCATAAGGAATACCTGGATTTTTCACCATCAGTTCAAAGTCTTCGTCCAGCAACTCCAAGGGATGACCTCCTGTCACCACTTTTATGCCTTCTTCTAGCAAGGATTGGGCAGCAGGATTTTCCTCAAAAGGTTTGCCGTCGTTAACTGTCACGATAGCTCCTAATTTATCTAAAAGGCGAGCTGCTGACTCACCCGACTTGGCCAATCCCAAAACCAAGACCTTTTTATTGGTAAAATTTGTTATATTTTTCATAAGCAACCTCTTCCATTCATACTTCATTCTATTTTACCTTTTTTTGTGAAAATAAAAAAGTCATAGGAGTCTTTTATTTTCGACTGTAAGCAAGTTTTGAAAAAAATGATATGTTTTCATCTATTTGAAATATTTTGTAACATAAACCTATTGTTTTTGTAAAGAAAAAGAGCAAAAGCTCAAAACGTCTATCCGACTTTCTAAGCTCTTGCTCTTTTTTATTCTTCATCAAAATTCTTTTTTGATTTCTTAGGCGTCTTGAGGCGATTGATATCCCGCAAAGCCAAGACAGTCACTACGGATAGGCCGAAACCTACAAAATATTCAGCCGGCAACTGGAAAATTTTAAAAATGCCTAAGCCAAATAAGATAATTAAGGCTACAATCAGTAGCACCATGGTCACTGCATTAACAGTCCCTTTAATACTGGATGGAACAGCAAAAATGTAGAAAAAGAGGATTAAAATCCCAATGATAAGATAAACCATCTTGCTGCTCCTTTCCTTTTTGCTTATTCAGCTGCAGCTGATTTTTTCTTTTTATTGGCTTTTTCGCGTTCTTGTTTGTTCAAAATTTGCTTACGCAGACGAATAGATTCTGGCGTTACTTCCATGTACTCATCATCGTTCAAGAACTCCAGCGATTCTTCCAAGGTCAAGATACGTGGTGTCTTGATAACCGCTGTCTGATCCTTGGTTGCAGAACGAACGTTGGTCATCTGCTTGGCTTTAGTGATATTAACAGTTAAGTCATTTTCACGAGAGTTTTCACCGATGATCATTCCTTCATAAACCTCAGTACCTGGGTTAACAAAAATAGTTCCGCGCTCTTCGATAGACATGATAGAGTAGGTCGTTGCCTTACCAGCATCGATGGAAACAAGCGCACCACGGTGACGTCCACCAATTTCACCTGGAATCAATGGCAAGTATTGGTCGAAGGTATGGTTCATGATACCGTAACCACGGGTCATTGACAAGAACTCAGTTGAGTATCCGATCAAACCACGCGCTGGAACAAGGAAGACCAAACGAGTTTGACCATTACCAGTTGAGATCATATCCAACATTTCACCCTTACGTTCAGAAAGGCTTTGGATAACAGATCCTTGGTATTCTTCTGGAGTATCAATTTGGACACGCTCAAATGGCTCGCACTTAACGCCATCGATTTCTTTTACGATAACTTCTGGACGAGATACTTGCAACTCATATCCTTCACGACGCATGGTTTCGATCAGGATTGACAAGTGTAATTCGCCACGACCTGAAACTGTCCACTTATCTGGTGAATCTGTTGGGTCAACACGAAGGGATACGTCTGTCTGCAATTCTGCTTGCAAGCGTTCTTCCACCTTACGAGAGGTTACCCATTTCCCTTCCCGGCCAGCAAAAGGTGAGTTGTTGACCAAGAAAGTCATTTGAAGCGTTGGCTCATCGATGTGAAGGATTGGAAGAGGCTCAATGGTATCTGTCGGTGTAATCGTCTCACCAACAAAGATATCTTCCATACCTGATACAGCAATCAAGTCACCCGCTTTTGCTTCGTTGATTTCACGACGCTCCAAGCCAAAGAAACCAAAGAGTTTTGTGACACGGAAGTTCTTCGTTGTTCCGTCTAGTTTAGAAAGGGTAACTTGGTCCCCAACCTTAACAGTACCACGAAAGACACGTCCGATACCAATACGACCTACAAAGTCATTGTAGTCCAAGAGTGAGACTTGGAACTGCAAAGGTTCATCAGAGTTGTCCACTGGAGCTGGGATATGGTCGATAATGGTATCAAAGATTGGTGCCATTGTTTTTTCTTGATCAGCAGGATCGTCAGAAAGTGAAGAAGTTCCGTTGATAGCTGAAGCATAAACAACTGGGAAATCAAGCTGGTCATCGTCTGCACCAAGCTCAATGAAGAGTTCTAATACTTCGTCTACTACTTCTGCTGGACGAGCTGATGGTTTGTCGATTTTGTTGACAACAACGATTGGGACAAGATCCTGTTCCAGGGCTTTTTTCAATACGAAACGAGTTTGTGGCATGGTTCCTTCGTAGGCATCTACCACCAAAACAACACCGTCAACCATTTTCATGATACGCTCAACTTCTCCACCGAAGTCCGCGTGTCCTGGTGTGTCCATGATATTGATACGAGTTCCATTGTAAGCAACGGCTGTATTTTTAGCAAGGATCGTAATACCGCGCTCTTTTTCGATATCGTTTGAGTCCATAGCACGCTCTGCCAACTCTGTACGAGCATCAAGAGTTTCAGACTGCTTCAATAATTCGTCAACGAGGGTTGTTTTCCCGTGGTCAACGTGGGCGATAATCGCAATGTTACGGATATCTTCTCTTAATTTTGTCATGATTTCCTCTGAATTTTTAAATTTTATTTCTAACTGAACAATTATACCACAGACGCAGGCAAAAAACACGGCTTTGATGAGTGTAAATGTTTTCATTAAAAAATATGGGAGCTCCGTGAGGATTTGCATTTCCCATCCTGAAAATTTATGATATGATTTAGAAAAAAATAAGGAAAACAGATGCGCCTCGACCAACTGCTGGCTGCCAATCATATCAGCCGAAAAAAGATGAAACAAAGCCTTTTGCAAAAACAGATTTTAGTGGATGATAAGCCCGCCTACAAACTCAGCCAAAATGTTGATACCGGCCTGCAGCAGATTACTTTTCAAGGCAAACATGTCAGCGGCACTGCCCACCGTTACTACATGCTGAATAAACCCGCTGGCGCAGTCACAGCCAATCGTGACGCTGAAAAATTGACTGTCCTGGATTTGCTGGATAAGGAGATAGAGAAAGAAAATCTTTACTCTATCGGACGGCTGGATAGAGATACCGAAGGGCTTCTTCTGATTACCGATAATGGTCCTCTGGGATTTCAGCTGCTGCACCCTCAATACCACGTTGAAAAAACTTACTATGTAGAAGTCAATGGACCTTTAACCTCTCAGGATAAAATTACCTTTCAAGAAGGCATTCGCTTTTTAGACGACACCGTCTGTCAGCCTGCCCAGCTTTATATCCTCTCTACCAGCTCCAGTCTGAGCCGTGCTAGCGTCAGGATTTCTGAGGGGAAATTCCACCAGATCAAAAAGATGTTTCTGGCAGTTGGTGTCAAGGTCACCTATCTCAAGCGAATTCAATTCGGAGATTTTACATTAGACCCAGATCTAGCAAAAGGCGATTACCGTGCTTTGAACCAAGAAGAATTAGGGGTTATTAAAAAATATTTGGAGAAAAGTTGGTAAAACAAAAAAGCTTTAAAAAATAAAGCTTTTTTCTTAATTCCTATATCCGTTCATGAATCGTTTTATCAGCTAGCCTTCACCTTTCCGTTCCAAGAATCCAACCCATAAGAAAGAATATAGATTTCTTTAAATCCTTGTTTTTTCAGATACAGAGCCGCATTGGTTACGCGCTGACCGCGACTATTTTCATAGAGGAGAACAGCCTTGTCCTTGCGAAGTGCACCGACACTTTCCTTGAGCTGCTGAGATGGAATATTGCGAGCGCCTAAGATATGCTTCCGATGAAAATCAGATGGATCCCGCAGATCAACCAACTGACCTTGGCGAATCAAGTCTTCAAATTCTCCGTTATCCACGATTTTTGCCGCCTGACGAAGGCGTAGATAATTAAAGCCCATCCAGCCAATTATTCCCAAAAGTACCGCCCACAAAATCCAAATTGTCATCTCAAGTCTCCTTTTTCTTTTCTAAATATTCTAACTCTAAGCGATGTTCTCGGCGCAAGACAGCCTCCGCCTCAAAATAAGCTAGCTTATCCATTAGACCGGCGTCGTAAATCCTCTTCAGCTCAATTTTCATCATCTCAATATCGTAAAGGCGCTTGCCCATATAGATAATGATGCCGAAACTTTTAAGAAATTGCTGAACATCATACAGGGTTTTCATGAGCTATATTTTATCAGATTTTCCAGTGTTTTTCAAGATGAAAAAACAGAAAGGAAAGCCTGTTTCCTTTCTGTTTGGCATGGATAACTTTTTATAAACCTGGTGCTTGACCAATTTCAGCTGTCAGCATCCAGATAGTCTTTTCAAGGTCAGCCTTGGCACCAACAAAGATATCATTGGTTACATCGTCCCCCTCTTCGTCTGTTACATCCAAAGCTTCTTGGTAAAGACTTGTCAGATAACGGAAAATCTCAATCACACGCGCCAGACTTTCTTCTACATTCTTGCTGAATTCACCAGCTTTTTCTTCAATCTTGCTGTGTTGGATAAATTCTGTCAATGTAGAATAAGGCTTGCCTCCCAGTGTAATCAAGCGCTCGCTGACTTCATCCAAAGTTGTATCCAAAGTTTCCATGTATTCATCCATTTTTGGATGCCAAACCATGAAGCCTGCGCCACGCATATACCAGTGAACTTGGTGAAGAGCAATATGAGCTGTATAAAGGTCTGCCACTACTTGGTTAAGAATAGCCTTAGTCTTTGGCAAAGCCTTTTGATTGCTGAAAGTTGCTACGTCAGTTGCTGCACCATTTTTTACTTGTATCATTGTATCTACCTCTTTTTTATTTATAATGATTCTAATCTTTTTAGATTATGGTTTAATTATAATGCTTCTAAATAAGAAAGTCAAGACAAAAGATTCAAAAAAAGACTTTATTAGAAAAGTCGCAAAATTTCAGAATTTTTCTGTTTAAATTTACGAATAAATAAGTATGATTCATCTATACTTATTTATTATTGGCATTGTCTTTGCCTCATTCCTAGGCTTGGTCATAGACCGCTTTCCAGAGCAGTCTATCATCACCCCAGCTAGTCATTGCAATGCCTGCGGGAAAAGGTTGGCACCGCGTGATTTGATTCCTATTTTTTCCCAAGTCATGAACCGGCTTCGTTGCCGCTTCTGCGGAGACAAGATTCCCTTACGCTATTTATTTTTTGAATCTATCTTGGGCGGTCTTTTTCTGGCATCCTCACTTGGCACGATTTCCATCAGTCAACTTCTACTGCTCACTATGGGCTTGATCCTAGCCATCTACGATCAAAGAGAGCAGCAATACCCCTTGATGGTCTGGCTGTTTTTTCAGCTTTCGCTGATGATGACAACAAGTGTCAATCCTCTCATGTTCTTCTTTTTAACCCTAGGACTTCTAGCCTTCTTTTACAATCTCCATATCGGAGCTGGAGACTTTCTCTTTCTGGCGTCCTGCTCAGCTATTTTCAATCTAACAGAAATTCTCCTTCTTATCCAAATCGCTAGCTTCTCTGGCCTCGCCTGCTTCTGCTTTAAAAAGAAAAAAGACAGGCTAGCATTTGTACCTTGTCTTTTGTTTGGTGTGGTGGTGATTATTTCTTATAAATCCCTACTCTTTTACTGAACTGGAACCCAAAGCTCAACTTCTGCATCCATAGGATTCCCGTTTAAAAGTATTTCTAAGATAATTCCATCTTGGTAAAGGGAACTGCTTTCTTCCTCAAAAAAGTTATCCTCCAATTGGTCAAACAGGAGTCTTGATTTATCACCACTGGCTGAACTTACTAAATAATCTTTCTCTGGGACGAGAATGCTTTCGTAGTCTGCCACAGCATTCTTTGCCGCAACTCCTGCGTAGTATTGAATACCATCTTTATGAGGAACAATCAAAGCATAGCCTTTTTTGTCTAGAGAATGGGGCATCAATTTCCCCAGCATTCCTTCTTTAAATAACTGAGCGTAGAACGCTGTCTTCTCTTTAGAATAGTGCTGTTCATGAACCGTAGTTCCTTCTATCAAAATACTCCTGCCAATCAGGGTAAACGATGGTTTGGTTTGATGTTTCATTATATGAACTCCTTTCTTTATGGTATAATCATAACAAAAGTAATATGACATCTATCTGTCATATTTAAGGAGAAAATCATGAAAATTGACCGTCAAATGGGAATCATTTCTCATTTAGTAAATCAACGAAAAACAACAGCTAAAGAACTATCAGAACTTTTTAAAGTCAGCACCCGAACTATTATGAGAGATATTGATGATTTATCTCTTGCAGGCATTCCTCTCTATGTAATGAAAGGAAAAAACGGAGGAATTTTTCTTATGGAAGACTTTCAAACTGATAAACCTCCCTTGACTCAATCCGAACGACTTTCAATCGAATCCGGTTTAAAAAGTCGCTATCAAGTATTGGAAGATACCTCTACTTTCAATGCTATATTGAAATTAAATGCTACCAATACATACTCTGATTTCGAAATTGATTTGTCTCTATCTCAAGGGAACTTGGAAATACGAACTTTGATTTTTAAGTTATTGGAAGCTATCAGAGGTAGAGTAAAAATAAAATTTTCCTATATTAATTCACAAGGACTGGTGAGTCAAAAAAATTGTGAGCCTTACCGTATTGTCTATAAGGACCGGAGTTGGTATATGGATGCCTACGATACTGATAAAGCGCGTTTTTCTGTTTTTAAAGTTGCTAGAATTAGTGAACTTACTCTCTCTGATACTTTTTCAAAAAGACATTTTACACCACTTCCCTATGATGGTGGTACATGGATGAATGAAAACAAAGTACCTGTCATCCTACATGTCCAGAAAATTGTCCTTGATCGATTTGTGGAACTCTTAGGCTATAATGCCATAAAACCTATTAATAGCAATATTTACGAGATTACTTATCCTTTAAACGACAATGATTGGGGATACAATACCTTGCTTGCTTTTGGAAAATACATCACTGTTATATCTCCTAAGCATTTCTTGAAACATTTCACCAGCTATATAGATACCATTCATAAGCAATATCCAAACTAATATTCAATCAACATCAAAAATCAAACATTTCTTAAAAATGAATTATACGAAACTTACTTTTTTATGGTGATAAAATTCAAGAACATGGGTCAGGCCCTAGTTCTTATCCAAATCGCTAGCTTCTCTGGCCTCGCCTGCTTCTGCTTTAAAAAGAAAAAAGACAGGCTAGCATTTGTACCTTGTCTTTTGTTTGGTGTGGTGGTGATTATTTCTTATAAGCTGCTGCTTCTTGGATAAAGGCCGCTATACTGGCGTCCTTTTCATGAAGAGCTTTGACAATCTTAGATCCGACAATGACTCCGTCTGAGACTTGATTGAAGCGGTCAACATCCTCTAAAGTCGAAACGCCAAAGCCCGTCAATACTGGAATCTCTGCAATATCACGAAGCTTACTCAAGTGCTGGTCCAAATCATCGCGGTAGCTTCCGCTCTTACCTGTCACACCGTTGATGGCTACAGCATAGATAAAACCTTCAGCTTCCTTGATCAGCTCCTGCTGGCGTTCTAGTCCAGTCGTCAGGCTCACTAAAGGAACAAGAGCGATATCTGAATCTTCCAGTAAAGGCAAGATGAAATTTCTATGTTCGTAGGGCAAATCTGGAATAATCAATCCTTTAACCGGCGTCGTAGCCAAATCCTTGACAAAATCTTTGAGCCCGTACTGGAAAATTGGATTGAAGTAGGTCATGATGATGAGAGGCAGCTGAGTGTCCAACTTCTGCAAGCTTGCGATTAAAGACTTGGCGGAAGTATGGTGACCCAGACTTCTCAGACCGGCTTCTTCAATAACTGGCCCGTCTGCAACAGGGTCTGAAAACGGCAGACCGATTTCAATGGCTGACACACCCAAGTTTTCCAAAAATGCGATAGTTTCTGCTAATCCTGCTAAACCTTTCTCATGATCGCCAGCCATGATATATGGAAGGAAAATTCCCTTACCTGCTTTTTTGATGGCTTCTAAATGCTGAGTGAGTGTTTTAGTCATGGGCACCTCCTTTTTGAGCCGCTTCTCTTTCCAAGCGTTCCTTTACCTGAACGACATCCTTGTCACCACGGCCGGATAGGCAGACAATCATTGATTTATCTGGTCCCAACTCCTTAGCCAGCTTAACTGCGTAAGCAATAGCGTGGCTAGACTCTAGAGCGGGGATAATCCCTTCGATACGAGACAGGAGCTGGAAGGCTTCCAAGGCTTCTTCATCTGTGACTGGGACATAAGTGGCGCGCTGGATAGCATTAAAATGAGAATGTTCTGGACCGATGCCTGGATAGTCCAGCCCAGCAGAGATAGAGAAAGCTTCCAGAATCTGCCCTTGCTCATCCTGTAGGACATCCATCAAGGCACCATGTAAAACACCCGGCCGTCCCTTGGTTAAGGTCGCAGCATGTTCATCTGTATCCACGCCCCGCCCAGCTGCTTCTGTTCCATACATAGCAACTGCGCTATCGTCTACAAAGGGATAAAAGAGCCCAATAGCATTGGAGCCACCGCCAACACAGGCTACTAAAGCATCTGGCAAGGCACCTGCATTTTGCTCAGCAAACTGACGCTTGGCCTCACGACCAATCACGCTCTGATAGTCGCGAACAATCTCTGGGAAAGGATGGGGTCCCAAGGCTGAGCCCATAATATAGTGAGTATCATCCACCTGAGCCACCCAAGCTCGCAAGGCAGCATTGACTGCATCCTTGAGGACTCGAGAGCCATCGGTCACTGACTCCACCTTGGCTCCAAGAAGTTCCATCCGAAAGACATTAAGGGCTTGGCGCTTGACATCTTCTTCACCCATGTAGATAGTACAGTCCATGTTGAAAAGGGCTGCAGCTGTAGCGGTGGCCACTCCATGCTGACCCGCGCCAGTCTCGGCAATGATTTTCTTCTTGCCCATTCGCTTGGCTAATAGAACCTGACCTAGAGCATTATTGATTTTATGGGCACCGGTATGGTTGAGGTCTTCCCGCTTCAGATAAATCTTAGCACCGCCAGCATAGGCTGTCAGATTTTTAGCAAAATAGAGAGGATTCTCCCGCCCTACATACTGCTTCAGCAACTCGTCCAGCTCAGCCTGAAAGGCTGGGTCTTTTTTACTCTCACGGTAGGCTTTATCCAGCTCCAAAACTGCTGTCATCAGTGTTTCGGGAACAAAGCGCCCACCAAACTCACCGTAAAATCCTTCTTGATTGGGTTGATTATATGCCATGTTTCACTCTTTCTATAAATTCTTTTATCTTTTCTAAGTCCTTCTGGCCGTCAGTCTCAACACCGCTTGAGACATCAACTGCGTAAGGAGCGAAGTGCTGAATCGCTTCTCGGACATTTCCTGCATTCAAACCACCGGCGATAAAGAAGGGCTGGTGGATTTGATTCTTGTCAAAAGATTGCCAATCAAAGGTCTGGCCACTACCAGCAAGAGGTGCATCAAAGAGCAGGTAGTCCGCTTTTTGGCTGACATCTTTTAACGCTCCCTTGACCTGATAAGCTCGAATAACCGGCCGGCCAATCTCAGTCAGAAGATCTTCATTAAAACCGCCATGAATCTGCACCAAATCCAGATTTGCCACCGAAATAGCTTCCTGTAGCTCTGCCAAGCTCGGAGAGACGAAAACTCCTACCTTTCGGACAGCAGGCGGCACCAAGGCAGCTAGATTCTGAGCTTGCTCCAAACTGACCCTCCGACGGCTCTCAGCAAAGACAAAGCCAATGTAATCTGCACCAGCCTGGCATGCAGTTTCCACAGCGCTGGCCGTTGATAAGCCGCAAATCTTAACCTTTGTCAATTTTCAGCTCCTTGATTTTTTCTGCCACATCCTCTGCCTGCATCAGGGCTGTTCCGACTAAAACCGCATGGAAATAAGGAGCTACCAGCTCAGCATCTTCCTTGCTGAAAATAGCGGACTCAGATACATAAACCCTGTCATCTTTGAAATGGGCAGACAGCTGGAGACTGGTATTGATATCTGTCTCAAAAGTGACTAGATTGCGGTTATTGACACCAATAATCTGAGCTCCTATTCTATGGGCAATTTCCAGCTCCGCCAGATTATGGGTTTCGACCAAAACTTCCAAGCCTAACCCCGTCGCAAAATCATAGAGTTCTTGCAGCCGCTTTTCAGACAAGGCAGCCACAATCAGAAGAATAACCGTCGCTCCGGCATTTCGGGCGCGAACAATCTGCTTTTCATCAATGATAAAGTCCTTATTGAGGGTTGGAATGGTCACTTGACTGGAAATCTCTCTCAGGTAATCCAGATGTCCTTTGAAGAAAATCTCATCTGTCAGGACCGAAATCATGGCTGCACCGCATCGTTCATAGGTGCGAGCCTGCTCCACAATATCCACACCGAGATTAATATCTCCCAGACTGGGGCTGGCTTTTTTAACCTCAGCAATCAGCTGCAGCTCTTGGGACTGGCTTTTGAGATACTCATAGAGGGAATAGGTTGAGCGCAGAGGCTGCAGCTCTTCATAGGACATAGCCGCCACTTCCTGCTCTTTTTGCTTTAGAATGGTCGGGAGAAATTCTTTGCTCATTTTTGATACTCCTGTAGTTGCTTGAGTTTTTCATAGGCTGCGCCACTAGCAATTACTTGGCGGGCCAAAGCTATTCCTTCTTCTATGCTGTCTGATTTCCCATTAGCATAGAAGCCCAATCCCGCATTCAAAACTGTCATTTCTAGATAGGAGCTGGCTTGATTTTGCAGGACAGATAGCAGAATTTCTGCATTTTCCTTGGCATTGCCTCCACGAATCGCTTCAAGAGGTATTTCTTCCATGCCAATATCTGATGGCAGAAAGCTGTGCAGGCTGATTTGCCCATTTTCCAGCAGAGCATACTGGGTACGACCATGAAGACCCGCCTCGTCCAAACCATCTGGACCCGACACGACTACTGCGCGCTTACGCCCCATATTTTTTAAAACCTCTGCTGTGCTCTCTAACATATCCGGCCGGCTGGTCCCCAAAAGCTGAGTTTCTAGACTCATGGGATGGATAAGGGGGCCAGTTAGATTCATGATTGTGGGAATGCCTAAGCTAAGACGTGCTGGCATGATGTATTTCATGGCTGGGTGCATATTCTTTGCAAAGAGAAAGACGATACCTGTCTGCTCAAAAACCTTGCCCAAGCTAGCAGCGTCCAAGTCTAGATTGATACCCAGAGCTTCTAACACATCAGCTGAGCCTGACTTAGAAGAAATGGAGCGATTGCCGTGCTTGGCCATCTTAATCCCGCCACCTGCCAGTATAAAAGCTGCCGTAGTCGAAATATTGAAGCTGAAAGACTTGTCTCCACCGGTACCGCAATTGTCCATTGCAGTGCGAATAGTGGTTGGAATCTGCTTAGCATGGCCTCGCATTACCTGAGCCAAAGCAGTTCGTTCCTCAATCGTCTCCCCCTTCATCTTAAGCCCCAGCAAGAAAGCTACAATTTGAGACTCTGTCACCCGTCCAGTGACAATACGCTCAATAACATCTGTCATCTCAGCGCTGCTTAAATCCTTAAAATCAGCTAGTTTTGCAATTATCTCTTTCATACATCCTCCTTTATTTTACTAAATCGATGAAATTCTTGATAGACGACAAGCCGTCCGGCGTGCCAATACTTTCTGGATGATACTGAAAACCATAAATGGGCAGACTCTTGTGCTGGATAGCCATGATCGAGTTATCATCAGCCGCCCGAGCCGTCACTTCAAAATCCTCCGGCATCTCCTCAATCAAAATCGAATGATAGCGCATAACCGGCTGTCCATCCTCTAGCCCCTCATAGATAGGAGATTTTCCCTCAAAACGCAGAATACTTTGTTTGCCGTGCATGACTTTGGGAGCCAATCCTAGCTTTCCGCCAAATACTTCTGCAATGGCTTGGTGCCCCAAGCAAATCCCCAATATCGGCTTTTTACTAGTAAAATCACGGATAAGTTCTTCCATCCGTCCTGCATCTGCTGGCCAGCCTGGACCCGGAGATAGAACCAAAGCATCAGCTTCTTCTGCCGCTTGATAAAGGCCTGCATCATCATTACGCAAGACCTTAACTTCTGCAAAATTGCCGATATACTGGGCTAGATTGTAAGTAAAAGAATCATAATTATCAATCAATAAAATCATTGCATCTCTCCTATCTTGGTCATTGATTTGGCCTTGTTGATGGTTTCTTGGTATTCATTAGTAGGGATCGAGTCATAAACAATACCCGCTCCAGCTTGAACGTAAGCTCTGCCATTTTTCAAAACCATAGTGCGTATAGTGATGGCAAAATCCATATCGCCTGTCGCAGACAGATAGCCAATAGCCCCCGCATAAACGCCACGTTTTTCCTGCTCTAGCTCATAAATCCGTTTCATGGCTCGAATCTTAGGCGCACCCGAAACGGTGCCGGCCGGCAGGGTTGACTTGAGCGCATCCATAGCTGTCAGTTGAGGCAGAAGCTGACCACGGACCACACTGGTCAGGTGCATGACATAGCGGAAATACTCTACCTCCATGTACTTAGTGACTTCCACGCTGTTATTCTGGGCAATTTTACCGATATCATTACGCCCTAAATCAACTAACATACGATGCTCAGCCACTTCCTTCTCGTCAGCCAGCAACTCCTTCGCCAAGGCTTTATCTTCTCTTTCATCCTGCCCGCGCGGTCTGGTCCCAGCAATAGGATTGGTCGTAACCTGCCCCTGCTTGACAGAGACCAGACTTTCTGGGCTGGCTCCGATGATCTGATAATCCCCGAAATCATAAAAGTAGAGATAGTTGGAAGGATTGGTCACACGCAGATTGCGATAGTAATCCAGTGGCCTACCAGAATACTCTGCTGAAAAACGCTGACTGAGAACGCATTGGAACATGTCTCCCTGCCGAATCAAGCTACGCGCTTCTTCCACCATTTTTTCAAAAGTTGCTTGCTCGATATGACTCTGGAAGTTCAAACTGGATAGTTCCAGCGGTGAAAATTCATCTACCGCTGGCTGCGCCAGCTCAACCATAATCCTCTCCAGACTGGCAGCTAAATCAGCTTCGCTTCTATCACTGTAGAGGGCCTCCTCAAGGATATAGACCTTGTCTTTTTTATGGTCAAAAACCATGTAACTCTCATAGACGAAAAAGTGCATATCCGGCGTCCCAATCACATCAGCTGGAATCTGGCCAATCTCCTCATAGAGGGAAATCATATCGTAGCCAACAAAACCGATGGCTCCACCACCAAAAGGCAGGTCTGAATGATGATCTTTTTTTACGGCTAACTCATGCAAATAGTCCAAGGGATCTGCCTTGATTACTTGCCCATTCTTTGTTAACTGGCCATTTTCATAGCGGACTTCAAAGACTGGATTATAGGCTAGGATAGAAAAGCGGGCTGTCTCGCTATCTCTCGGAATACTTTCCAAAATCACCTTGTGGTCACCCTGAATCCGCATATAAGCCAGAATCGGCGATAAAATATCAGCTGGTAAAATCTTTTGCATAATTTTTCTTTCTATTTAATCAGAAGCGTTTAAGGAGGAACAAACTACTAGCTATGACCGTATTCCACAAGAACAGATAGCACCTGTCCACTGTCATAACTGGCTCCAGAACTACAGAAAAACGCCCACACAGTTCATCCTGTGAGGGCGTATCATCGCGGTGCCACCTCAGTTATGGAGTTTTCAGGCTCCACATCTCATTTACCTATTTGCAGTCATTTAGATCCCTTTTAGCACAAGGCAGCATACTATTTTACAGCAAAGTAAGCTAACAAAGTGATAAAAGTTCAACTAAAGGACTAAATGTTGACTCCAGCAGCCCATTTCATAACTTCTCCTGCCTGTTCTCAGCAACCACAGACTCTCTGAAAGGAGGGATGTTACTACTCTTCTGCTGGGTATTTTATTTTCGTTTTTCTAGATAGTCGGCAATGGCTGCCACATCCTTGTCTCCACGACCAGATACATTGATAATGATGATTTGGTCAGATGATAATTGCGGAGCTCGCTTGATGGCTTCAGCAATGGCGTGAGAGCTTTCAATCGCTGGCAAAATTCCTTCCTTTTGTGTCAAGAGAAGCAAGGCATCCACAGCTTCATCATCTGTCGCTGCCACGTATTCTACTCGACCGGAATCTTTAAAGAAAGCATGTTCAGGACCAACTCCAGGATAGTCCAAGCCTGCCGAAATGGAGTAGACCGGCGCCACCTGACCATCTTCAGCAAAGACAGCGTAGGTCTTCATGCCGTCCACTACTCCGACACTTCCCTTGGTCATGGTCGCTGCATGCTGGTCTGTATCAAGACCCCGTCCAGCCGCTTCAACACCAACCAGCTTGACTTCTTCATCCGCCACATACTGAGAAAAAGCGCCGATAGCATTGGAGCCACCGCCTACACAGGCAATGACATAGTCTGGCAAGCGGCCTTCCTTGTTCAAAATCTGCCGGCGAGATTCTTCACTAATCACCTTTTGAAACTCATGGACAATCGTCGGATAAGGGTGAGGACCGACAGCAGAACCCAAAACATAGAAGGCTTCCAAATCACTCATCCAAGCCCCAAAGGCTGCATCCACAGCATCCTTGAGAGTTTTGGTTCCTGTTTCCACAGCGTGAACAGTCGCTCCCATCATTTCCATGCGGAAGACATTAAGGCGCTGGCGCTCTACATCCTCTGCACCCATGTAAACATCGCACTTCATACCAAACTTAGCTGCGGCTGCCGCAGTTGCCACACCATGCTGACCAGCTCCAGTTTCAGCGATGACTCGGGTCTTGCCCATGCGCTTAGCTAGAAGAATCTGCCCCAAAACATTATTGAGCTTATGAGAGCCCAGATGATTGAGATCTTCCCGCTTCAGATAAATCTTCGCTCCGCCCAGGTGCTGGGTCAGACTTTCTGCATAGTAGAGCGGAGTCTCCCGACCTGAATAATCCGCCAAATAATGCCGGTATTCATTTAAAAATTCTGGATCATCCTTATACTTCTCAAAAGTAGCTTCCAATTCATCCAGCAAGGCCTGGATAGGCTCCGGTACAAAGGAGCCGCCGAATTGTCCAAAATATCCTTTAGTTTCTGTCATCTTGATTGCCTCATTTCTTTATTTTCAAGCAAAACAAAAGCCCACACACAGAAAAAACTCTGTGTGAGGGCGTAAAATCGCGGTGCCACCTCAATTATGGAGCAAAGTATAGACTGCCTCCATATCTCTGTCTTGTCTAACAACAAGCTGCACTGTAAGGTGTGCTCACCGAATTTTTATTGCTTCAAATTCATTTTTTGCATCAGCCCACTTCATAATCTTCCACTGCCTGTTTCCACCAACCACAGACTCCCTGAAAGTAGAAAAAATTATTACTTTTCTGATGATTTATTTTATTATAGGCCTTTCCCTTTTTCTTGTCAAGAAAAAATTTAATTTTTTCTCCTAAATCCGAACCTTTCTCTCGCTAATCTCTTTTGAAAGCGTCGCCTTGACGATTTTTCCAGATTTTCTGACCAAGCTGAAATGCCCGCCAAGCCAGATAACCACCCAAAGTATTGGTCCAGAGATCATCAATCTCAAAGACTCGATTGGCGTTAATAAGAAGGTCCAGCAGAATCTGAGTCACTTCGATAGACAGGCTTATCCCAAAGCTCAGCCATACGACCTTCTTTGTCTTCCGCAACTTCGGAAAGAGGCAAAGCAATTGAAAGATTAAGGGCGATAGCAGAAAGATATTGGCTAGATTTTGGATAAAGACCTTGACCAGCTGGATCCAAGAGGTAATCTCGCCAATATTGACAAAGGAATTAAAAGGGATTAACAAAACCACTATTCGACCAAAATACTGGATTCCTGGCGTCTCCATTCCCGGCTCTGGAACTTGAGGAATAAAGCACAGAATGCAAAGCATCAAGAAATAGAGCCAGCTTCCTCCGATCAGCAATCTCCGTCCCTTAGCAGTCAACTCACCGTCTGAAGTCAGGTAGTTCTTAAGGCTGAACATTTTCTACCAATGCTTTCTCGCGATCACGCTTCATAGTATTGGAACGCAGCTGGCCGCAGGCTGCATCAATATCTGTACCATGTTCCTGACGAACCACACAGTTGACTCCATTTTTCTTGAGGGTATCGTAGAAGGCCATCACGCGCTCTTTGGGACTGCGACTGTATTGGTCGTGCTCGCTAACGGGGTTGTAAGGAATGAGATTGACATAAGACAGCTTCTTAATGTTCTTGAGCAGCTCAGCCAGTTCCTTGGCCTGCTCTACCCCATCATTGACTTCATTGAGCATGATGTACTCAAAGGTCACACGACGGTTGGTCGTCTCAATATAGTATTCGATAGCCGCAAAAAGCTTTTCGATAGGGAAGGACCGGTTAATCCGCATGATGCTGGTCCGTAAATCATTATTCGGGGCATGGAGGGATACAGCTAGATTAACCTGCACACCTTCATTGGCAAAGTCACGAATCTTATGAGCCAGCCCTGAAGTCGAAACCGTGATATGGCGGGCTCCGATAGCCAAACCTTTGTCATCATTGACCGTCCGGACAAACTTGAGCACGTTGTCATAGTTGTCAAACGGCTCACCGATTCCCATAACCACGATGTGGCTGACCCGCTCATCCTGACCACGCTCGTCAAAATACTTCTGAACCAGCATAATCTGAGCTACAATCTCACCGTTATTGAGATCGCGTTGCTTTTTAATCAAGCCGGAAGCACAGAAGGTACAGCCGATATTACAACCTACTTGGGTGGTCACACAGACTGAAAGTCCATAGTGCTGGCGCATGAGCACCGTCTCAATCAGCATACCATCCGGCAGCTCAAAGAGGTACTTGACCGTACCGTCAGCCGACTCCTGAACAATGCGCTGTTTAAGCGGATTGACGACAAACTGATCATTTAGCTTGGCAATCAAGTCCTTGGATAGATTGGTCATCTCCTCAAAAGACTGGACCCGCTTGCGATAGAGCCACTCCCAAATCTGGGCAGCACGGAATTTCTTTTCTCCCTGAGCTTCCGCCCATTCAATCATTTCCTGACGCGTTAAGCTATAAATAGATGGTTTCATTTTTCTCCTTTATTCTGGCGAATTACAAAATGGCGATTGCTGTCTTTTGGCTTTCTCTGCCTATCTTGCTGGGAATTGCTGCGAGAGCGCTTATTGTCCCTTTTAGAACGACTGTCTCGGTCTCGGTCACTTCTGCGATTGCGGTTGCTGCCTGAACGGCTGTTGCGAGAACGTTTTGACCGACCTTCTGACTCTTTCTTGCCATGCGATTTTTTATCAAAGGAAGCGCGCTGGGGATTTGGATTTTCCAAGACAAAATAAGCACAGCCGTAGCTGCAGTACTCCAGCAAATAGTCTTCTAAGCGGCTAATCTTCTCATCGCTTTCATTAGCCCGCTCATCCTTGTAAAAACCGCGCAGGCGCAGCTGCTCGTTGCCCCAGTCACCGACAATATAGTCAAACTTGGTGAGAATTTCTGAAAAGCGCTGATGAAAGGCAGTCAAGTCAAAGCCTTCCTTATAGTTCTCAATCAATTCAAACTCGAATTTTTCTGCAACAATCTTGCTATCAATCTGTTTAAACTCTGGTCCTGGGAATTTATTATAATTATACAATTCAGGTGAAATATCTTTACGCATACTCTTCCTTTAACAATCTTGGATAGTTTATCTACAACACTTTATTCTATCATAAATCAGCCAGTATTTCGCGGACTTTTCATCAAAAATATCTTTCTGAAAAAAGTCAGACGATTTAAAGCAGAGAAGACCAGCTGATCTTGTCTGTCTCACAAGAAAAATCTTAGCAAAAGCTAAGATCTTACTTATTCTTTTTCAGATAGTCAATGGCGTCCTGCAGCGTTTTAACTGGAACAATTTTCATATCCGTTTTAATCTTCTTGGCTGTCTCCAGAGCCGTTTGGTAGTTATTCTTCCCATTAGGAGAAAGCTTCTTCTCTTCTTCTGTGAGTTCATTGTTCGGTGCAAAGAAGATATCTGCTCCGCTTTGGGCTGCTGAAACAACTTTCTTATCAATTCCGCCGATTTCACCAACTTCGCCTTCTCGGCTGATGCTGCCAGTCCCTGCAATATCGCGGCCGTCACGAAGGGTCGGATCAACCAACTGGGTATAAATAGCGAGACTGAACATGAGACCAGCACTAGGACCGCCGATACCCTCAGTTGAAAATGTAATCGGAATATTACTGCTGACTTCCGTCCGGTCTATCAGACTAATCCCAATCCCGTTCTTACCGTTCTCCAACTTGATAACCTTACCAGTTGCCGATTTCTCCTGACCATCTTCTTGGAAAGTCACCTTGATTTTATCCCCAAGCTTCTGCGAGTTGACATACTTAACCAGCTCCTCAGAGCTTTCAAATGTCTTATCATTGACACCAGTTACCGTATCAGCAATATTGAGAACTCCCTTGAAGGTTGAGTTATCAGCCACCTGCAAGACATAAACTCCCAGATAGTCCATTTTGATCTCTTTACCAGCCGTTGTCAACCCTTGATATTTAGCCATATTTTGTGATGTTTCCATGTAAAATTGGTTGATCCGATTGAACTCCTCATCCGTGGAGCCACCCGTCATATCCTTGGCAGAATAAATATCTGTAAAAGGGGTCAGCCAAGCATAGACCAGATGAGCAAAGGTTGCCTGCTCTACTCCGACCGTCACAAAGTTGTAGGAACCCGCTTCCTTGTCGGCCTTATTATCAACCAGCAAGACCTGACGAACATCCTCGGCACCACCAGGAACTTCTATATAATAAGGCAGACGAACGTAAAGAGCTGCTATAAAAAAGGCAATAGTGACGCCAATGACCGTCGGCAATATAAACTTCTTAATTCTTTTCATCGTTGATTCTTTCTAATTCTTTGATTACGCTTTGGGGCACATAGGCCGCGATATCCTGCTGAAAAGCAATCAGCTCACGAATACGTGATGAACTGATATGCTGATAGACTGGTTTGCTGAGCAAGAAAATCGTCTCCATTTCTCCTGCCAATTCCTGATTGAAAAAGTTCATATTGGCTTCATAGTCTAGATCTTGACTGTTACGGAGACCGCGCACAAAGGCTTGGGTTCCTAGTCTTCTGGCCACTGTCACTGCTAGCTCATTCTGAGAAGTGATGACCTCGACATTTCGCAAATGTTGCAGAGCTTCTTTGACTATCCGTTCTCTGGCTTCAATTGTGAAAAAGCCAGACTTTTCCCGGTTATAGAAAATCCCTACATAGAGCTTATCAAAGAGCCTGCTGGCCCGCTCAATCAGGTCCACATGGCCCTTGGTCATCGGGTCAAAAGACCCTGTGAATAATCCTATCTTATCTGACATACACCGTCACCTTTGAAATTCCATATATCTTCTGTTTCCAAATGCCTAGCCCTGCGATTTCCTCAGGTAATTCCACTTCCTTTTCTGTCTCACAGACTACTAGGACATCTTGGCTCAAGAGCTGGCCTTCCTCCAGCTTCTCAAGGTCAGCCACAATCTGCTCCTTGGCATAAGGCGGATCCAAGAGGACTAAGTCAAAAGCTCCCGTCAATATTTCCAAGGATCGGCCAGACTCCATCTTGAGCAAGTCAAAACGTTCCGGCTCCTTGGTCATCTGAATGTTCTCTGAAATGATAGCCTGAGCTCTGCGATCCTTCTCTACTAAGACAGCTGTCTCCATGCCTCGCGAAATAGCCTCAATGGCCAAACTCCCGCTCCCAGAATAAAGATCCAGCACCCGACCGCCGTCAAAATAGGGACCAATCATATTAAAAATTGCCCCCTTGACCTTATCAGTCGTAGGCCTAGTCGTCTTACCGTCCAAAGTCTTGAGGGGCCTACCCCCGTATTTACCTGCAACAACTCTCATAAAAAACATTATAACACACATCGCACAAGAGGCCAATTTTTTGAAAACTTGACAGATTAAAAACAGAAGCACCCCAAATTAGAGACTTCTGTTTTCTTTTAATTTCAGTAAAAAATCAATTAATTCAGGCTGACAGTCTGCCTTATCCAAGATCAGTCCCATTGACCGACCAACCATAATATAAAAAGTTTCTGGCTTGTCTATAATCGCCATAATATCTTGGTAGTCAAATCTGGCATTGTTATTCCGATTAACGACACGAAAGTCTGTCTCATAGAAGCTAAACTCCTGCTCTATATCATGCCAGAGGGGGTTGCCTCTATAAAACTTTTTAATATGTCGATTCATGGACAGATAGTAAAGAAAAGGAAGGACAGCCACAGTAACAAGAAAAGCTACGCCTGGCAAAGGTTCCCCGATAAAAAAACAGATTGCACCGCATATCAGCACCACTATCTCAGGGAGAATCAGTGAGAAGATTCCATTTTTTTTATACCAGAAATTGGTCCAAGCGAAACGGCGATAAGCTTCTTCTGTCATGATCGTTTTTGCTGTCATTGGAAACATCTCTCTACCTCCAAGTCATATTCCTCCCTACAGTTTACCACACTCTTGATGGAAATAACAATATTCAATAAAGAACTTGCTTTTCTCTATTTTATCTGTTATACTATATGTAACTTTTAAAACGTTACATAGGAGGTGTGATATGTTTTCGCATGAAAAATTAAAAAAACGCCGGCTGGAGCTTAATCTGGCACAGGCTTCCATTTACCAAGAGCTGGGCATCTCTCGAAAGACTTATTCAGCTTGGGAAAATGGTCTAGCAGAACCCCACGCAAAAAATCTCAGGAGGTTGGCCACCTGTCTCAAGGTCCAAGAGAACTACTTTGTGGATGAGACCAGTACGCTCTACACCTACCCTTTACTAACCCCACCGCATAAAAAGGAAGTTGATCAGCTAGCTAGTCAACTCCTAGAGAGACAGCGCAAGGTTAGCTCTCTTACAGCCTATAAAGTTCTATCCGTTGAGCTAGCTGCAGGGCGCGGGCACAGTTACTATGACAATGAAACAGACTATGAAACTGTCTACTTTGATCAAGATATCCAGCACGACTTTGCATCTTGGGTCTCTGGGGATTCTATGGAGCCCAAGTATCCCAATGGCTCTGTTGCCCTTATGAAACAGACGGGATTCGACTACGATGGGGCAGTCTATGCTCTTATGTGGAATGGCAAGACCTATATCAAAAAAGTCTACCGAGAAGCTGAAGGACTTCGTTTAGAGTCTATCAATCCTGACTACGAGGATCTCTTTGCTCCCTACGAAGACCAACCTAGCATTGTTGGTATCGTAGTTGGACATTTTCTGCCGATTGAGGTATAAGCTATGGTCCTATTTGATTATTCACGCGAGCCTCGTTCAGACATTGCTTTTGTGGATATGAAAAGTTTTTATGCCTCTTGCGAATGCATTTCCCTCGGCCTTGACCCTTTAAAAACCTCGCTCTGTGTCATGAGCCGAATTGAAAATTCTGCTGGACTGATATTAGCTGCCACTCCTCTCTTTAAAAAGAATTTCGGCAGCCAGAATGTCAGCCGAAGCTATAATCTTCCTTTTGATGTCCACACCCGCAAGTTCAACTATGCTGCTGCCCACAAGCAGGGACTACCAATTACAGCAGATTATGTGCGCTTTATTGAAGATGCTGCTCAAAAGACCTTATTGGTCCCACCTCGGATGAACTACTACATCCAGAAAAACATGGAAATTCAAAAAATTTTCCAGGATTTCGCAGCTCCCGATGATATTTTCCCCTACTCAATTGATGAAGGCTTCCTAGATTTGACAAGCTCTATCAACTACTTCATTCCCGATCAGACGCTGGACCACAGGACCAAACTGGACCTGCTGGCTGCCCGCATTCAACAGGCTATCTGGAAGAAAACCGGGATTTATGCCTCTATCGGCCTGAGCAACGCCAATCCTCTTCTAGCCAAATTAGCCTTGGACATTGAAGCCAAGCACACAAAACAGATGCGGGTCAACTGGTCCTACGAGGATGTGCCAAGTAAGGTCTGGACTATTCCGACAATGACTGATTTTTGGGGCATCGGTCACCGAACGGCCACCCGTCTTAAGAAGCTAGGCATCCACTCCATTTATGATTTAGCTCACTTTAATCCCGATATTCTCAAAAAAGAAATGGGGGTTATGGGTCTGCAGCTTTGGTTTCATTCTCACGGTATTGATGAAAGCAATGTGCACAAGCCTTATCAGGTCAAGTCACATGGCCTGGGAAATTCGCAAATTCTCCCCCGAGATTACAGACAACAGGCAGAGATTGAACTCGTTTTCCGAGAAATGGCTGAGCAGGTCGCCATTCGGCTCAGACGCTCTGGTAAGAAATGCCAGCGTGTCTCCATCTATGCCCGTTACTCCAAGCAGGAGCTCCTGCCTTCCATTCATACACAGAAAAAAATTGAGCCCACTAACAACAGTGACCGATTGGCTCAAATCGTCGTTCAGCTTTTTCGTTCCAAATATCAGGGCGGGGCTATCCGCCAGATTGGCGTTTTTTACAGTGATTTTGTCGATCAAGGTTATGGTCTGATTTCTCTCTTTGACGATCCCCTGCAAATTCAAAA
Organism: Streptococcus sanguinis; assembly: GCF_050220005.1. Lineage (GTDB taxonomy): Bacteria > Bacillota > Bacilli > Lactobacillales > Streptococcaceae > Streptococcus > Streptococcus sanguinis_Z. Next base: position 602,675 of record NZ_CP071413.1, on the reverse strand, counting down.
AGAAGAGGAGCTCCAACAGACGATTGACCACATCAGAGATCGCTTTGGCTTTGCCTCTCTGCTTAAGGGAAATGCTTTGCTGGACTCCTCCCGTGCCATCGCTCGAAGCAAGCTGACAGGTGGCCATTCGGCTGGAGGGCTGGAGGGCTTATCATGACCGACCGATCCTACCTCCCCTATCAGTCAGCTCGTGACTTTCAGGATCGGGGCATGGCTAAGTGGGCTGGCTTTTTCCTCTCTGAACATAGCACTGCTTTGGACAAAAAAGAACTAGATATGAGCCAATTGCCCCAACTTGATAGACAGGAAAAATTCCACTTACTCAGTCAAGCCTACAGCCAGCAAGTTCCCATCCGAATTACCTTTCTTAATAAGGAAAGGCTGACCGACATTACTGCTACAATCTTTCATCTGGACTGCAAGCAAGTCCTCCTGCAGGAAGGTGACCATTACAAAGGCCTTGCTATCCATCAGATTCTTTCGATACATGCTTCAGGAGGAGCAAATGACCACTCAGAATGTACATGAGGAACTTCAATTCGACTATTTTTCCCAAAATTACTATCAATTTCAAGAGGATTTTTATCAATTTTCCAATCTTCCCCAGCCTCTGATGGTCATGGAAGATGACATCCTACTCCACATGGCCAGCCGCCAGGTCACTCATTTCAAACTTTCCAAGACCAAAAGTTTGGACAAGAAAGACCATTACTTCCACTTTACCGTCAGTCGTCCAGACCAAGCAAACCGACTCTGTATCTACCACTATCAAGGCCAAACAGAAGATATAAATCAATAAGCTCCCAAACTTAGTTTGGGAGCTTATTGTATAGGGCTGGCCATCTACTAGTATCTTCTCAATTATTTCTTGCTTTAAGTCAGGGGAATAATATTGAAGATTTGGGCCAGCTATATTGTATTTGAGGTCAATCTGAACCCAAGAAGTGCCATTCTTTTTAGGTTATCTTTTCAGTTCATTTGTATAAACTAATTTCATACCAAAAACACCCCAATCGTTAGATTTTCTGTCTAACTTTTGGGGTGCGGGTCATAGCAATTTGTCTTTTCTTTTATTTTTTATCGATTTCAAAATTTTTACAAGAATTATTCATCAAAAAGTCCTTGCAAACCAGCGAAAGGATTGTTCTTCTCTTTTTGAGCTTCCTGGGCAGCGGCGAATTCCTCTTCTGTCATAACCTGCCAGTCCTGACCAGACAGAAAACCTTGGCCGGCTTCTTCCTCAGCTGTTAGGATTTTCAGTGGGATATTCATCAGGATATTGTCAGCCACACTCTCAGCTATATTAATCTCGCCATTTTCAATCGGAAGCACCAAGTCCTGATCAATCAGTTCCTGCGATGCGGCCTGGCCTTCTTCCATGAAAATTTCGTTGACTAGATAAGACTCCTTGAGTTCCACTGGCTCCATGCTACGACTGGACGTTAAAGTAATGGTATAAGACAGGTCATAATCCAGAAAATAGAGGCCGTCTTCATATTGAACCTTTCCTTTGGCTACAATATCCTGAACATCTAAAATCTCAGTATTGCGCTCTTTTAACTCCTCTGCCAAGTCCAGCTTTTTCTCAAAGGCTAGACCATCTGGATTCTTCCGAATTTCTTGAATATGCAACATAAGTTCCTCTTTGTTTTTTCTTTATATTATATCATGTTTGAGCGCTTCGATGTTATTGAAAATTATTTTGTTATAATAAATTGTAAGGAGGGAAGACAATGGAACATCTGGGACAAGTTTTTAGATTTTTTCGAGAGGCAAGGCACATCTCTTTATCCGAAGCAACTGGCGGAGAATTTTCAAAATCTATGCTCTCTCGCTTTGAAAATGGGCAGAGCGAACTTTCGGCACAGAAACTTTTTAGCGCTCTCAGCGCCATTCACACGGAAACGGAAGAATTTACCGTTGCAGCCGGCATCCAGGATCATCATTCTCACAAGGAACTCTTAAGCCAAATCCAAGACCTGTTGCAAGCCAATCAGCTGGACCTCTTAGAAGAACTTTATCTGGAAAAAGAGAAAATCACTCGAAAAAGTCAGAGCGCTAGCGATTGGGTTGAACGCCTGATTGCGAAGGCCTATCTCTGTGCCCTTAAGGAGTCAGAGAAGGCCAGCCCAGGCGATCTGGATTTCCTGCATGATTACCTCTTTTCAGTTGATATTTGGGGCCGCTACGAGCTCAATCTCTTCTCTGTCTGCACTCCGGTTTTATCTCTAGACTTGTTTTCCCAATACACCAAAGAAATCCTCTCAAGAAAGGATTTTACAGCCTTGTTTGCCAACAATCGCAATACCCTGCATACTACTTTTCTCAATGGTTATCTTCTGGCCATTAGTCAGGAAAACATCACCCAGGCAGACTATTTCCAACAAGTCATTGAGCGACACTTTTACGAAGAAAATGAGACTTATTTCCGAATTGTCTATCTCTTTGCTCAGGGAGAATTAGCTTGTTTGAAAGGGCAAACAGAAGAGGGGCTTACGCAAATGAAGCAAGCTGTCAACATTTTCCGAATCTTGAACTGTCAGCATAGTGCTGACTACTATCAAGAAGCCCTTGATACCGCTTTTCAAAAATATAGCAAATAATGCAAATTTCCGCTTTTAAGCTCAGCGATGTTGAGTTGGAAAGTGGTTTTTTTGATGCAAAATATATTCCAACTTACTCATCTTAACAATTGCACCCAAAAATCGTTGAATATACGCAACATTTCCTGCAGATTGGATTTTCTATTTTATACTAAAAGCAGAAAGAGCTCTCGCAAGTCACTTTCAGAATTTTACCACTTACTTATGAGACCTAACCAGTTGCCGAAAAGCCCTTGTTTTTGGCTTTAAACGGTCTATAATGTTCATCAGAAAGAGAAAAAACAAAAGCTAGATTACAGATGCACCCAATCAGCTTTTATACAATCTTTCAGTTTAGAAAAGGAGCCTACAATGAAATTATTTTTTAAAAATGGGGTCTATGCCTCACTCAGCCTTTCCCGAATCTTCAACACCTTGGGAGCTTCTATTTTCAACATTGTTTTTGTGGTATTTGCTTCCAGCATGCCCAATCCCAAGTTTGCTATTGCTGTGGCTAATTTTATCGTTCTGGTTCCGACATTCTTTACTATCTTTGCTGGTATCAAAGCTGACAAGACCATCCATAAAGCTCGTTGGCTGATTCATTTTGGTTATCTTCAAGCACTACTCTTTGTCCTTGTTGCCTTCATGACTCGCTCCAGCTCTTATCTAGCCTTTTCAGCCGTCTGCTTGATGAATATTCTTTCAGATATTATCAGCGACTATCGGAGCGGTCTCCAAATGCCGATTTTAAAAAAGAATGTTCCAGAGAATGACCTTATGGAAGCCTTCTCTTTTACCCAGCTTATCAGCTTTCTCTGCAGCCTGGCCGGACAAGCTTTGGGAGTTTGGCTCCTAACCGTCAGCCAGCAAGACTTTTTCTTAGTTGCTTTGGTTAACGCCTTGACCTTTCTCCTATCCTCTACCATCCTCTACATAGCCCGCCGCCGATTGACCCATGACCCAGTGGCAATTTCTGAGAAAAAAGCTCCTTTGAAGGAAGAGTTGAAGAAAATGTACACATCGTCCAAGCTCATCTTTGAGCAGGAAGGTTCTAACAATTTTCTCAAACTGCTGGCTCAAATCCTAGTCGTCAACGCTATGGCAGGTTCTCTTATAGCTCTTTATAATCTCTACTTGTTGGACAACCCCATCTTCCAGCTGTCCTTTAGCCAGTCTCTCTTGGTTCTTCAGACAGCTCTTGTCCTAGCCATGGTCATCGCCAGCCTGACTCCCAACGATTACTTTAGCCGCCTCTCTCTAAATCAACTAACCCTCTGGGCTGCTCTTACCATGATTCTGCTTGCTGTCAGCAACTTCTTGCATCTGCCTGTTTTCGTCGGCATTGCTTTTGGATTTTTACTAGCTTATATCTCCGGCAAGATCAATCCCAAAATCAACACCCTCTTGCTGAGCAAATTGCCTTCTGATGTTCTCGCTCAGACTTCCAGCTTTCTAAGTCTGCTCTTTTCTTTCTCTGTCCCCTTTGGTACTATGGTCTTCAGCAGCCTGGCCCTCTGGAATATGAACGCTAGCTGGCTCATCTTCAGCATTATAGGTGTGATTGCTCTGCTCTTATCTATTGAAAAAAAGAAAGATGTTAAAGAAATGTGATAGATCAATTTTGTTTTTATATTTGTTCTCCTAAAAGACAGCAAAAACGATAACTTCCAAACAAGAAGTTATCGTTTTTGTCTATTAGAAAGCTAAAGATTAAGTTTCAGCTATTTCTATTGCTATTAGTTCCAGCCGAAGCGTCTGCCTCTACCATTGCGGTCAAAGTACATCCAACTTCCATCTTCCAGCTGAATCCATTTATTGCGCGCCATTTCACCTGAATTGGCATCAAAGTAACGGTTAGCACCATTGACATAGACAATCTTGCCCTTGACTTGCTTGCCATCTTGGTCGAAATAGAGGGTTTGTTGGCTAACCTGCTGCAGACCTGTCACTGCTTTACCAGCCTGATCAAAGTAGTACCATTCATTCTTGGCACCTTCAACAAACTTGTTGGCTGCCATTTCACCAGAGTTGGCATCAAAGTAACGGATACTCTTGTCTGCAAGTGTCACGATTTGACCTTTGACTTGCTTGCCATCTTGGTCAAAGTAAAGTGTTTGCTGGCCAATCTTCTGAAGACCTGTTACTGCTTTACCAGCCTGATCGAAGTAATACCATTCATTCTTGGCACCTTCTGCAAACTTGCCGACTGCCATTTCTCCTGAATTAGCATCGAAGTAACGGATCGTTTTATCAGCCAGAGTCACTACTTTACCTTTGACTTGCTTGCCATCTTGGTCGAAGTAAAGGGTTTGCTGACCAAGTTTTTGAAGACCTGTTACTGCAACACCATCTGCTCCGAAATAGTACCAGTCACTTGGATTATCACCTTGGGCAAAGCGGTTAGCAGCAGCGTTACCTGAATCCTTATCAAAGTAACGAAGTTTACCATCTTTGGCACGCGCAATCTTGCCCTTGACTTGGTAGCCGTTTTGGTCGAAGAATTGCTGATTGCCACCCATGGTTACCAGACCTCTAGCCATGAAACCCTTGGCATCAAAGTAACGCCAGCTTTGGCCGTCAGTAGTGTAGTAACGGTTGAGAACTTGGGCACCGGTCTTATCATAGTAATACTGATTGCCGTTTTCATCTTCACGGAGAGAGTCACGTAGCTGAATACCATTCTTGAGGAAATAGAGCTGTTTGCCGTCAATTTCTTGCGCGCCTGTCACCAGATAGCCGCGGTTGTTGAAGTAATACCAATTTCCATTTTCATCTTGGATAAAGGCATTCTTAGCCTCATATCCACTAGTTGAATAATACTTAGTACCATTAGCATCACTAACAAATCCAGTGGAAGCTTTCTTATTAACTAATTGCTTAGGCAGTACCATCTCACCATTCTTGTTGTTGAGGTATTCATTGCTAGCCCAGTCTTTAAGAACATAGTAAGCCCCGCGACCTAAGATATTGGTACCGTTGAAGTGTTTTGCTGACCACTTGGTAATCTTCTCATCAGTCGTCATCTTTTGACTATTGGAAATCTGTACTCGTTCAAAGATTTCTGGGTATTTAGCTTTGAGTTCATCCAAGAAGGCTCCACCATACTTGCCTTGATAGTCTGTACCATTCGTTCTAGTATTGGCAACGTAAAGTTTTTCCTTGATTTCTGCGCCTTCACGGTAGGTTCCGTAGTTGTTGACACGAGTTGCCGTTACCACTTCTTTACCTGGCAGGTTGTAGATTTGGTCTGGCACCCAGTCCGCAATGGCTTGGATATTGACACTGTGAAGAGCACGGAGAGCATTGAGCAGGTCATTTAAAGAACCATATTTATTGTTCTTGCTCATTGCCATATCATAGCGGTCTTCAAAGGCATAACCATTCTGGATGATAGAATCTAGGAAAGTACCATCTTGGCTAGATACATATTGAGGCGGCAGCTCAAATGAAGTCACTCCCCATTCCTTGAAGAGGTTGACGTTTTTAGCAATGACTTTATTGGTATATTGGTCATCACGAGTTGCAAATTCTTGGAAGTTAGAGAAGCCTTCGTAAATCAGCTGAGAATCAAGAGCAGGGCTAGACTCGTAAACCTGACCGCTGGCATTTTTCTTCTTGCTGGCTGTTACACGAGCATCCTGATCTGCCTTAGCACCAACTGGTACCAAAACAGCCAGATAACCAGAAACTTGGACATTGCTGTAGCCAGCGATATCGTTCATATCAAAGGTCAAAATACCATTGGCATCTGTCTTCTTCCAGAGTGATTGCGGTACTTCTTCGTCAGTTAGATAGCGGGAAATGCCATCTTTGGTCGTCAAGAGTACAGGGCGGTAGTATTGATTCTTATGGGCTGCTCCCATATTGACTTGCAGTTTATCCCACTCGTTCAGCTTGAGATTCGGGTTGTTAGAAGCAATAACTGCCATCCCTTGGGTACGAGTTTCTGCTGTTCCTTCATCCGTTGCTTCATTGGCACCAGTACCGTAACGAACAGAAGTCAAAATACCATTGTAAGACCATTTGTCAGCCTCACGAGGCACACCCATATAGGTGACTTTCATGTCCTGACCGCCGGCTACATACTTAATACGAGCCCGCAACAAGGCATCGATAGCATCGTGGTAAGGAGATTTTTTCTCCATGTATTGACCGTCATCTGTGTAGAGATCACCATAGTAGACCCGAGTGATGGAGTCCTTGTTGGAGAGCATGAGAGCATGAGCAGTTGGGATATTGAACTGCGTATACTTCTTGTCCGCCTTGCGCATATCTTCGTTGTAGATCTTGAAGGCTTGCTTGAGCTCATCCATGGTAAAGGTCAAACCGTCAGTATTTGGATTGATATTTTCCCGGATGATGTCGGCAATAACGGTTTGCACTTCACTATCATGAGCCCGGACAAAGATATAGTTGGCCATCCGTTCGCCATTTTTCTTTTCAGAAGAACGGTCATTTAAACTATTCGTAATCGTTGGCTCTACACCACTACGGATAGAAAGCTTACGCATGAACGAATAAAGCAAGGAAAAACGAAGCTTGTTGTCAATCGGCAATTGAGCACCCTTGGTATCCTTGTTGTAGTCAGGGTCGTTGTCAGACCAAGCTTCCAAGATAGATAGGTGTTTAATAGCCTGCTCTTCACTTTCTCCAACCTTGTAGCGAGACTTGAAGTAGTCAGAGGCAATTTGGAGCAAGTCTGCATTAACATTGTCTACCGCATCGACACGGACTCCGTCAAAGTTAGCAGTTGGATCATTGGCTACGATGCTGCCAAAGTTCATCATAAAGTGCAGCCAATTGAGTTGCTCAGCCTGAACAGCTGGATTAGAGTTATCAAAGTCGTTGGCTAGTAGGAACTCATAACCACCATTTGACTTGTCAATGAAGTACTTAGGTGTACCAGTTTGACTGGTAGGTGTGCGGTTCAGGATGCGGTACTTAGAATTAGCATGAGAAGTCTTCTCACTATTGGTATAAAGCAGAGCTCCGCCTTGCAAGTGGTCCTTATTAGTACCAGTTGTTTCAGACTCTGTCTTGATATTCCAGTTTGGCTGAGTTTTCACAAATGCGCCCATCAGTGTTCTCAGCCATTTAGTATCGCTCTCTTTACTGATTCTTTCTTCAATTTTACGCTGAACCTGCTGAGAAGCACCTGTCAGGATAGCTTGTTCCACTTTGTTTTCAAAAGCTCCTGCTCCCAAACCTTGCTGGTTCATATAGTTGAGATAGCTAATCTGAGTTTGCTTATCAGGCCACCAAGCCATTAAAAGCGGACGCAAGTCAGTCTCTGTAGACTGAGTCCATGTTTTTCCATCCTTGAGGATAGCTTTTGGACGATACCAGCTATCTGCTGTCAAATAGCCATCAACTGTTTCGATGTCCTTGTCCGTTGTACCATGGAAGGCATTCATTCTGGTAAATTCATTGTTAAGACTGCTAGTACCTTGCTGGAATTGATACTCAGCTGAATCAATCAGTGCTCCAGTCTCTGCATCGAAATAAAGAATTTTTCCATTGAGCTCAACAGCGAAATTCTTTTTAACTGTACCGTCGTCCTGAACATAGTATTTCTTACCATCAATGGTCTTGATGTGAGATAAGACATCATCATCATGCTCAGTATTAACAGGCGCCGCTTGGGCTTGAGCAGCAAGCATTCTTTCAGCTATCGCTCCCTGTCTTTGAGCTGGTTCTGGCAAGCGGTCTTTCTTTGCAACTTTTGGATTTGCAACAATCTTGTCTGTAACAGTCTTCTTTGCTTGTTTGTCAGCAGTTGCTGGACTTGCTTGTCTATCTTGAGCAATTGCTGCAGTTTTAGCAGTTTCTGATGTTGCATTAGCTGCTTTTGCTTCTTCAGCAACGGCCGCTTTTTCTGTAGTTGCTGCTTCTGCTACTGCCGGCTTAGCTGGCTCTTGAGTAGCAGCTGCTTCCGTATTTGCTGCAGTTTCAACAGTTTTTTCACTGGCTACAGCAGCATCAGTCACCTTGTCTGCAGAAGTTGCTTTTTCTGCTTCCAACTGAGAAGCTGAGTTAGCTTGTACTTGAACTGGCTGCCCTGAGCCACTATCCTGAGCTGCAGTTGGTTCTTGAACTGCCACCTGCTTAACATCATCAGCGTGGACAAGACCTGCTTCGAGACCAAGTACTTTTGGTGCTACGATAAGTGCTAAGGTAGTCACACCGATGGCTACCCAGTTCTTCTTAACTTTATGCATCTTATAATGAATTTTTTTCTCCATCATAAAGCCTCCTTCTGAATTTGGTATAAAGTTATACTCTTATTCTAGTATATTTTTAGAAATGAGTCTATTTTATTTGCACATCTGCAACTGCGAAAGGCAAATCCTTTCAAACTGAGCTTTGAGCTTCTGGGCAACACCGAAAGAATCTAAAAATTCCAAGAAAGATAAGCACTCCTCAATATCGCTCAGAGCATAGCTATTCCCAACCTTGTAGGAATAAAGAGCCCTATGATACTTAATCAGCATCCGATCATAAAGATCTGTCTCAGGGATTTTAGAATGGTCAAGATAATTGAGGAATCTCATAGCAACCAGCAAATGATTACTCTCTATGCAGACGCTGATAACATTAAGCAGCATCTTGATAATACGCCGGCGATTCTCCGGTAGATTATTATAAAACTGGGTGCGGTTAATCATCTCACTAGCAAAGGTCTCCAGTGTTTCCAAGGTCAATAGATCCACACTATTAGTAAAGAGCCAGAGCTCATAACGCCCCCACTCCTCAACGGAAAAGAGATAATCGGTCAGAAATTCTACATCTTTCTTGCTAATCTGAAAATCTGGACTGCAGGAAGACAATACTGCTCTAACAACAATTGTATTAAGCCTATAATTCTTCTTCTCAGGGAACTTTTTAGCCAAAGCTTCTGAGCTAGCTAATATACTTTGGAGCTTGACGACATTGTTTTCCTGATAAGCATCAGCTACTTTTTTTGAGAAAAGCGCATCATCTGCCTCAATGTAGTTATGGTAAACATACTGAAATTCGTCTAGAGAAACAGCCATATTCTTTAAGCAGCAATAGAAAGAATCAAGCGTAATACCACTGACTCCCCGCTCAAAACGAGACAGCTGAGCCACTGAAATATCTCCGGCTGCCGCCTCTTTAAGAGACATATTTTTTGATTCTCTAATGACTTTGAAAATTTTTCCAAATGTTTTCAACATATTGAGCCCTCGGTTTCATATATGCAATAAAATTTTTTACTAAATTTAATATACTAGTAATATATTTCGAATATGTTACAAAAAAATTACTTTATATTTCCAAATAATACAAATAGATTAATTTGAAATATAGGAATACTCAATATAGTGATTTTTTCTGAAAGTTTTATGGTTTTCAAGAAAATATTGATTTTATAAGATTCTCAGAAGGGTTCAACCTGACAACTTGAAAACACTAGCTTTTTTAAATCTAGCCTCCTTACTTATACAAAAATAAACTTGGATAATCTGAGGTTCATGGATGACTGAAATAAAACTGTAACACAATCTGAGTAAACATCTTTTTAGACATGAATGAAAGGAAGTAAAATGAATCTGCCTAATGAACTAAAATAGATTTGCCTAAAAAAAAGAGGGAATAGAATCATAAAATTCCCCCTCTTCTATTCCTTTCTGTATCAATCAGGCCAATCAACCATGTGGTCATACCCTTCGTCTATGGAATAGCCTATACTACCACGATAAGAGTATTCTAGCAATGATACTGACCCTTCAGTCAAGTCTTGGTCACTGTCGTTCTTGTTTAACTGGACTAACTTTCCGTCCTTAATTTTAGCAAAAAATTGCTTTTTGCTAGTAACATTATCCTTGTCTGTCTCCTCTATCTCAAAGACATAGTTTCCTGTCTGAAAGAGGGAATAGTCCATATCATGTAAGAATTTTTCTCCTGAATCTGAAGCAAAGAGTCTTTGCTTCAGATTCAGCTCAATTCTAATACTGATCCAAATATCTTCTTTTTCTAGCAATTTCTCATCAGTAAGATCAAAGATAGAATTTAACTTGAAATCTTTTTCCTCAAAGCTCTTGGGTTTTGAGCGCTTAGGATTAGTTATGTACTCTACAGAAACCTCTGTATTCCCATAATGAGGAATGATATTAACACTCTCATCTATATTATCTAGACTTTTTTCTACATTTTCTTTCGTTTTGATTAGATTTTCTTGACTATTTTCCTTTTGGAGAATAACTCGCAGGATGGGAGAAGGAGTTGTTTTCGGATCAATAAACGCAGCTTCTTCAATGCCTCCCGCCTTATTGACTCGAACTTCTTCATAAAAAGAATGCTTGCCAATAGTTACTTTAAATTTCCCAATTGGGTATATATCATTAAAGTCTGGATTATTCGAATCTTCTTCCCCGTATCCACTTGGTACAGTCTCTACCTTAGCATCCATACCCCGCTTTTTGTACTCCTGCTCCAAGCTGCTGAGAACTCGGCTGGTTCGTGTTAATTGGGGAATGATAGGCTGAAAAAAAGCTACAACCATGAGCAAAGTTAGCATGCCATTAACCACATGCCCTGCCCAGAGCAGTGCCTTCTTTCTTTGTCCTTTGAGTCCATACCGACCGTAAAGATAGCTGAGGAAAGACAAAATCGAGCATAGTGGCACAACCCCTATCAACCAGCGATAAGGTTCTATGGTTCGCGTATCTTTCAAAGCAGAGATGAATGGAAATAGCTGAAGCAACAGAGTCAGAATTAAACTGATTGGAGCCAGATGAAGCGAGTCCCTGCTTGTCTTTATACTCTGAATCAGCGAACGAAGGCTCAAAATCAGATAAATAAACAGATAGATCAGAACAACACACTTAAAAATCATACTAAATATCATAAAATGCATTAATATGCTTGTCTTGCCTGAACTCAGAAATTCTATAGTAGATAGCATTAGAACTATAACTGCATAGCCACCCAAAGGAGCTATTATTATAGACAGAATCCAATTAACAATATAAAAAATTGCAAATAAATCTTTAGAGGCTTTTAGTTTTTTCATTACATTTCCTACTTACTATATTATTCATCTATCATTATAGCATAAACAATAAAAAACTGAGATTTCTCCCAGTTTTTACATCTGTCTCAAGCGCTCCACTCGTTCTGAGATAGGAGGGTGCGTATAGAAGAGTTTCTTCAGTCCGCCTTCTTTCTTAGGGTCGCTGATATAGAGAGCTGCACTTGCATCATCGACATGATGTTCCATAGGCTCGCTGCGATCCAGCTTGAGTAGGGCATTAATCATCCCTTGCGGATTGCGGGTCAGCTCTACACTGGAAGCATCAGCCAGAAACTCCCGCTGACGAGAAATGGCCAACTGCACCAAGGTAGCTGCCAGAGGAGCTAAAACGATAGCAATCAGTGATACGATAAGGAGAATAATTCCCAAACCACTATCGTTATCTCGATCATTACTACTGCGCCGGCCGCCACCAAACCACATCATACGGCCAGCCAGGCTAGACAACATGGTAATAGCACTGGCCAAAGCTACAGCAATCGTTGAAATTCTGATATCATAATTTCGAATATGACTGACTTCATGGCCAATCACTCCCTCAAGCTCCTCACGATTCATGATTTGCAAGATACCCGTCGTTGCTGCGACAGCTGCATTTTCAGGCTTAGATCCGGTCGCAAAAGCATTGGGAGAGGGATCCTCTACGATATAGACACGTGGCATAGGAATCTGAGCGACCATGGCCATATCTTGAACAATATGATAGAGTTCGGGCGCTTCCTGCTCAGAGACCTCGCGAGCTCCGTTCATCGCCATGACAACCTCTGTAGACTGAAAAATCATCACTCCGGCATAAATAGCTCCGATAATCAAGGCTAGCAAGATACCACCTACAGCAGACCGCAGCCAGAGATAGCCAATAGCTGCTCCAAGGAGAGCCAAGAGTCCGAAAAAAGCGATAAGGAGGAGCCAAGTCCTCCTTTTATTGCTGGCAATTTGATCAAATAGCATCTTAGTCACCTAGTCCAGTGCTGCCAAAATCAACTTTTGGCACAGCCTTTTCTTCTTCTGGTGTCTTGAGGAAGTCCGCAGCTTTAAAGCCAAACAAACCTGCAACAATATTGCTTGGGAAAGTTTCTAACTTGACATTGTAGTTGCTAGTTACTGAATTATAAAGCTGACGAGAATAAGCGATTTTATTTTCAGTATTGGTCAGTTCTTCCTGCAACTTCAAATAGTTGGTGTTAGCTTTCAGATCTGGATAGCTTTCAGCTACTGCAAAGATTCCAGAAATCTGACGAGAAAGGGCGTCGCTGGCTTGCATGGCTTCGGCTGGTGAAGCAGCTGAAGCTACCTGGTTGCGCAATTGTGTTACCTTTTCCAAGGTTGCCTGCTCGTACTTGCCATAGCCTTTGACTGTTTCTAAGAGGTTAGGAATCAGGTCATTACGGCGTTTAAGCTGTACATCAATTTGGCTCCAAGCTTCCTGAGTCTGCATGCGGCTTTTAACCAAGGTATTGTAAGCACCAACGACAAAGAACGCTAAAACCGCGACAATAATAAGAATAATAATAAAAGTCATGATATACTCCTCCAATTTTGATTAGACTTATTATATCAAAAAATAGAGGAACTGTCTTTATTCTTGACATTGATTTAGAAAAGATGTATGATGAAGGAAAGAATAAACCGACTGCCGGTCGAATAAAATTTTACTACCAAAAAGGATGCAAGCATGGCTAATAAAAAAGACTTTATCTTAGATACCGCACAAAAGCTTTTTATGGAGCAAGGCTTTGATCAAACCTCTATCTCCCAGATTTTAGAAGCGACTCAAATCGCCCGCGGTACTCTCTACTATTACTTTTCTTCTAAGGAAGAAATAATGGATGCCATCATTGAGCGAACCATTGAAAGAGCATTTACAGCTTCCCAAGCCTTTGCTGATAATCATGAACTGACTATATTAGAGCGCTTGGTTGGCAGCATGGCTGCTCTGAATCTTAATCATCAAGAGGGAGAGGAAGTGCTGCTGCATCTCAATCAGCCGCAAAATGCGCTCCTGCACGAAAAGACCAATCAAATTCTTCTTGAACGGGCGCCTCAGATTCTACTTCCCATCATCCAAGACGGCATCACCGCTGGAGATATGAGGACCGACTATCCCTACGAAAGCTTGGAAATGATTCTTACTTATTCGCTTCAAGTTTTTGGCAGCAGCTTTCAAGCTCTACCCCCAGAAAAACAGCAGCAAAAACTACAAGCTTTTCTCTATCTTTTAGAAACTATTTTTCACAGCCGGCAAGGCTACTTCAATCCCTTTCTATCTTTGATTCAAACTCAAAGCAGCTAGAAAGCTAAGCACTAGATTTACTATTTACACTTACTTGCCATTACAAGCATAAGGAGGCAACTATGAAACAATCAGGTTTTAGACTCTTTTTATTGATTTGGATAGGAAGCCTCATTTCAGAAATCGGCTCTGGTATGACTTCTTTCGCTTTAGGTGTTTATATCTTCCAGCTGACCGGTTTGGTTTCTGTTTCTTCTTTTGTTACTCTTTGTGCTTTCCTACCCGGTCTTTTGGTTACTCCTCTGGCTGGAATTCTGGCAGATCGCTATGACCGAAGATTGCTGATGGCCCTGGGAGATGGCCTGTCAGGCTTAGGAGTTCTCTGGATTTACTTTAGTCTGAAGAATCCTGCTTTGATTTTTATCTGTATCGGAGCTGCCATTAGCTCGCTCTTTTCAGCCTTGGTCAATCCGGCCTTTCGAGCTACGATTTCCGACTTGCTGCCTGAGGACCAGTTATCAAAAGCAACTGGTTTGTCCCAGATTAATGGCATTGCCCGCTATCTGATTTCACCAGCCTTGGCTGGAATGATTTTGGCGAGTGGACATATCAGCACGATTCTGTTGCTGGATTTTTCAACCATTTTCGTGACAGTAGCCTGCACCTTGCTCGCTCGTAGGGCCATTCACACACAAGTTTATAGCAGTGATAGTCGTTTCTTGGCGGATTTCCTTAAAGGTTTTCAAATCGTCTATAGAAAAAAAGGAATCTGGATTTTAGTCCTAGCTGGAACAGGCTTTTCCTTCTTTTTGGGAACAGTCCAAATCCTGTTTTCTCCCTTGGTACTGGCTTTCGCAGACGCTAAAACAGCCGGCTGGGTCATGACCATCTCCAGCAGCGGGATGCTGATAGGAGGCTTGGTTCTGGGGATATTTGCTATCAAAAAACACTTCCATCGTATGCTCTGCCTCTCACTATTTCTACTGGGACTCTTCATGGTTGGGCTGGGAATGAAGGAAAACTTCATCTGGATTTGCAGCTTTGGCTTTCTCCTCTTTGCTGCCCTACCTTTCGCCAATACAGCCATTGACTACCTGGTCCGCATCAATATTAACAAAGCTGACCAAGGCAAGGTCTGGGGGACCATAGGGATTATTTCTCAGCTGGGCTATGTGCTAGCTTATGCCGGCATGGGTTGGGTCGCGGACACTCTTTTCAAGCCCTCACTGACTTACTTTGGCTGGCTGGCAAATTCTGTCGGAAAAATCATAGGTGTCGGAGGAGGCAGAGGCTATGGTCTGCTCTTTATCCTATCCGGTATCTCTATCAGCATTGGTGCTTATCTGCTCTCCCGAGCACGTTCAGTAAAGGAGCTGGAATATGTTTCAACGCTTGATAAAAAATGATTTAAAAGAAAACAAAGTCAGCATGCTAGTCATTGGACTTTTCCTGCTTCTGACTCTGACTCTGAGCTTTGCAGCCACTCGCCTGACCGTTAGTCTCACTAGCTCGATTGAGCGCTTTGTGGAAACAGCTAAAAGTCCTCACCTGCTACAGATGCACAGCGGAAACGTCAACCGAGAACGCCTGCAAAACTTCGTCCAGCAGCATCCGGAAATTGCCTCTTGGCAGCTGACAGACTTTGTCAATGTGGAAGGATCAGCCATCCGCATCAATGAGAAAAACTCACTTCAGGACAGCTCCCAGGATAATGGCTTTTCCAGTCAGAACCAAAACTTTGACTTTCTGCTGGATCAGAATAACCAGCCTGCCCAGCCTCAGCCAGGGCAAGTTTATATCCCCCTTTATTATTACAATAGCGGAAAAATCAAAATCGGCGACCAAATAAGAGTCGGCAAGCTGCAGCTGACTGTCCAGGGATTTATCCGAGATGCCCAGATGAATGCCGGTCTAGTCTCCTCCAAACGCTTCCTCATCTCACAGACTGATTTGCAGATTCTGAAAACAGAAGCATTTGCATCTAATGAGAACTTGATCGCCTTTCGAGTGCATAAGCTTAGCCAGATTTCTACTATCGAGCAAGCCTATAAAAATGCGGAGCTTGAGTCCAACGGGCCGCCTATGATTACCTATCCGACTATCAAGATGATTAACGGCTTCAATGATGCTCTAGTCATCCTAGTCATGGGGCTACTGGTTATGGCCATCATTGGCATCACCTTTCTCTGCATGCGCTTTGCCCTATTGACCAAGATTCAAGAAGACCTGCAGCAGATTGCCGTTATGAAGGTAATGGGGTTACCCCAAAGCTTTATCAGCAAGGTCTATCTGACCAAGTATTATTTCTGCCTAGCTCTAGCAACCATCGCTGGATGGGGACTGTCCTTTCTTCTGAGTAGTCCTTTTAAAAAGCAGATGGCACTATCTATGGGGCAAAGTCCGACGCCCTTCTATAGCTATCTTTTGGAAGCGCTAGTGGCTCTATTGCTCTGTCTCTTAGTCTTCTGGCTGACTGCCCGACCTCTAAGCTCCTTTAAGAAAATGACGCCTGGCCAAGCTTTAAGATTAGCTTCTTCCAACAGTCTGACCGAGACTCGTTCTACTCCGAAGATGGGTTTACCGTCTATCCCCTTCTTAGACAGACTCTATTTCGCCCTGAAAACGATTCTGAATCATAAAAAACTCTATTTGACTATCTTGCTCATTGTCAGTCTGATTAGCCTGCTTATCCTGCTGCCAGCCAGTCTCTACGGCACTGTGATGGACAAGAACTTCATCCAGTATCTAGGAGCTGGTCAGGCAGATGTGTTGATTGATATTTCTCAGACTGAAGATATTGATACCAAGGCTGCCCAGCTTATGAAAGAACTGCAGGCAGACAAGGATATCGCAGAGATTAATCAGTACCAGAGCCAGAATTTCTCCTATCAAGACCAGCAAGGTCAGACCCAGCAGTTGCGGGTAACTCTGGGAAACCATGCGGGATTTCCAGTCAAATACAGCCAAGGCCGCTATCCTAAAAACGAGCATGAAATTGCCCTCTCTAAGCTGAAGGCAGAAGAGCTCAAGCTAAAAGTAGGGGACAGCTTGACCTTGACGGTAGACGGTCAAGCCAGAAAACTAAAAGTAGTCGGTATCTACTCAGACCTGACCTACGGCGGCAAAACCGCCAAGGCTGTCTTTGTGATAAAGCAAGCGCAAACGCTCAATAGTCTGACGACCATCCGCCTTAAAGATGCTAGCAACAAAGCTCAAAAAATCAACGAATGGAAAAAACACTATTCCAATTATAAATTAACCGACGTAGAAGACTTTTTCCATCAGACTTTTGATGATACGCTAGCCATGCTCCGCCTGATTCAGATCAGCGTTTTCTGGACAGGACTCGGCATTGTCTTCATCCTTATGACTCTCTTTGTCTATATGATTTTCACCAAGGACCAAGCTGACTTGGCACTTTATCGGATGCTGGGATTTGGCAGTGAACGACTCAGGAGCCACTACCTGCTCGCTGTCTGCTTCATCTTAATGCTGGCTCTGGCAATAGCCAACCTGCTGCTCCTTAGTCTGGGGCAAGAAGTCTGCAGTCTGCTGCTCAGCAGCTTCGGTATCAGCAAACTCCAGCTCATCATCAATAAGTCCCTTACTTTTCTATGGACACCGCTGGCTCTGCTTCTTAGCGGACTCACAGCAGCACACATCAGTCTCCGAGCGCTGAACAAGCTGGAAATTGGACGCTATCTCAAGGAACATTAATCTTAAGCAGATAGCTTTCGAGAGCTTAGCATTTATTTTACATCCGAGGAGAAGCCTATGTTATTAGAAGCACATAACCTCAGCAAAAGCTATCAGGAAAATCAGGAGCCCATTCTCCGCGATTTGTCGCTAGAGATTGAAAGCGGCCAATTCATCGCCATCATGGGGCCGTCTGGCTGCGGGAAATCCACCCTTCTCAATCTTCTGTCCACCATTGACAGACCTGACCAAGGACAGATTCTTTACGAGGGACAGGACCTGCTAGCTATGAAAGACAAGGACTTAGACTGCCTTCGCAGAGAGGCTTTCGGCTTTGTCTTCCAGCAGGCAACCTTCCTGAAAAATCTCAATATCCTAGACAATATCTGCCTACCGAGTATTATTGGTAAGAAAAGCAGCGAGCGAAAGGCAGCCTATGAGCGAGCCAAGGAGTTAATGGCTCTGACTGGCATTAAGGACATTGCTCACCGCTCTATCCATCAGGTATCGGGCGGCCAGCTCCAGCGAGCCGGCATCTGCCGGGCTCTCATGAACCAGCCTCGAATCATTTTTGCTGACGAGCCGACAGGAGCGCTCAACTCTCAGGCTGGCCGTCAAGCTATGGAGCTCATGCAGCACTTCCACCAGCAGGGTGCAAGCATTCTCCTAGTGACGCATGATGCCAGTGTGGCTACCTATGCAGACAAGGTTCTGCTCATTTTAGATGGCAAGATAAAAAAAGAAGTTCTATTTGACCCAGCTGCTAATCAGGATGAACGGCGCCAGCTGCTCTTGGCGGAGCTCAATCAGATTGGCATATAAGACAAGAGGCCCTTTGGCAGAATGCCGGGGTCTCCTTTTTATGATATAATAGGATGTATACTGACAAACAAGGATGAAACTATGACACCGCAAGAATTTTACCAGCTCTTAGCCCAGCAGGGAATCGAGCTGACCGACCGCCAGAAAGACCAGTTTGAGCGTTATTTTGAACTCTTGGTCGAATGGAATGAAAAAATCAATCTGACTGCTATCACCGAGAAAAATGAAGTCTATCTCAAGCATTTCTATGATTCAATTGCGCCCGTTTTGCAAGGCCTGATTGAGAATCAAGAGCTTAAGCTGCTGGATATCGGAGCCGGTGCTGGCTTTCCTAGCCTCCCCATGAAAATTATCTGCCCCCAGCTGGATGTGACTATCATTGACTCGCTCAACAAACGCATCAACTTCCTCAAACTGCTGGCAGAAGAGCTCGGGCTGGACAAGGTTCACTTCTACCACGGCCGCGCAGAAGACTTTGCTCAGGACAAGGCCTTTCGGGCGCAATTTGACCTGGTCACTGCCCGTGCAGTCGCTCGAATGCAAGTTCTGTCTGAGCTAACCATTCCCTATCTAAAAGTTGGCGGGAAGCTCTTGGCTCTCAAAGCTTCTAATGCTCCAGAGGAACTGGAAGAAGCCAAAAATGCCCTTAACTTACTCTTTAGCAAGGTCCAAGACAACCTCAGCTATGCCCTACCAAACGGCGATCCCCGCTTTATCACAGTGGTAGAAAAGAAGAAAGAAACCCCCAATAAATATCCCCGCAAAGCCGGTATGCCAAATAAAAGACCATTATAAGAAAAAAATCAGGCAAAAATTGCCTGGTTTTTTTATGTCACCGACTAGAAGCTCAATGTAGAAAAGAGATGCTACAAGACTACCGCAAGTATAAAAAGTCACTTACTTACTGTCCTGTTCCTCCAGTTTTAAAACATTGATAAATTCTTCATAAGAATTCACCACATGATCTCGACCGTCTTTTGTGATATTACCATAAACAGTTAAGTTATCAAATAGTTGCTTATCTTTCGGTATTAAAAGACTGAAAATGTCTGACATCAGTTTAGGATCTGTCTTATCCATCAAAAGATATAATTGCCCTCCCTGATTCGTCATCAAGTCATAAGCTTTAGGATATTCCTCCTTTAGGCGCCAATCAGAAGATTGTTTAATAACTGAATTGGGGAAATAGAGAGAAGAATTAGTATTTGTCATGCTCTCAGAATAGTAATTTTTAAGGCTTGTATAGTTGACAAAAATACTAGTTCGTCTATCCCCACCCATATTTGCCCCTTCTGGAACATCTTCCACCTTCCCTGTTCCAAGATTGAATAAGACTAAGCGACCAGGCCCTCCACCAATTTTTCTTAATTTTATTGTTCGATATTCTTGATTATTATAGCTAACAAAATAGGTGTAGCTGTCATAAGGATAATAGCCATCGTCATATTCCTGAACAGCTTTAAGTAAGTCGTACTCCTTACGGTCTAAATTATCCGTACTAGTATCATATACTTGAATTTTCCAGTACTCACCCCAAGTTAGATGTTTCAAATCAAAGTCAGAGTCATTAAAACGGTGAACAAATTGATAGCTATCCGTCGCAATATATTTCTTGCCATAAATTGCATCTGAATAACCTCCAAATTTCGATCTATACTTAGAATCTATTGGCCGCCATATAATAGCTACCCCTTGCCTATCTGCAATAAATTCATAAGCTCGTGGTTCAATTGCATAGTTTCTTTCTTTATAACGATTATATGTAAAATATCGATACGCATCGTAAGAGCCAACTAAAGACAAAACAACTACGAGAACTGCTATAAATTTCCATTTTTTCTTCATATTACTCCTTCCCTTTCAGCATGTAAGTCTCCAAAAGCTCCTAAAATATTGTATAAATAGAAGATACTTTAGGAAACCGTACATTCATAAGAAACATGCTCCATCCTACCTCCACGGGTTATAAAAGCGGCCGTGATTGACTGCGAAGAGGGCAAAGCAGAGCAATAGAAAGGCGACTGCCAGTGTCAGCACCAGCATATCTCGTTTGCTTAGAGCTTGATAGGTATACCAGGTGCGTTTTTTATTTTTCCCGAAACGGCGCAGCTCCATGGCTGTGGCAATGGTATTGATGCGCTCTAGTGAGCTGAAAATCAACGGAATAATAATCTGTAGATTTCCCTTTACGCGCTGAGACAGTTTGGCTTTCTGGGATAATTCCTGACCACGCGCTTCCTGAGACATCCTGATCAGGAAAAACTCTTCCTGCAAATCTGGAATATAGCGGAGCGTCAGACTGACCGCGTAAGCAATTTTATAGGAAATACCAAGCTGATGAAGGCTGGAAGCAAACTGACTGGGATGGGTTGTCATGAGGAAAATCACTGCCAGAGGTATAGTAGAAACATACTTGAGCAGGAGATTAAAGAGGTAGAACAGCTGCTGAGCTGTTAAATTATAAGCTCCCCATCCGGTCCAGAGGACATCTTTGGCTCCATAGATATCAACACCATACTGAGGCGCGAAAAGATAGACCATCACTAAGTTAAGAGCAGCAAAGGATGCCGCAAAGACTAAAACAAATGAAATGTCTCGGATGCGGATGTGAGACAGCCGAAAGAGACAGAGGGACAGCAGGGCTAGCCCCAGCAAAAAGCGAGTATCATAGCTGATCATGGCTGCCACTGATACCAGAACGAAGAACAGCATCTTGCTGGCACCGGACAGACCATGAAGAAATGTCTCGCCTGCATGGTAGCCGATTAATTTTCGCTGATTAAGCATGCTTGTCCTCCTTTTTTTGCATATAAAACTCGGTCAAAGCCAGAGGGTCGGCACCAATCTTCTCAGCCAGAGCAAAGATTGACGTTTCCTTTAGATGAGCCGCCGCAATCAACTCTTGATCTGTCAGCACCTGAGCAGGCGCCTTATCGGCTAAAATCTGACCATCCACCACAACCACCGCCCGATCTGAGTAATCCAGCATTAGCTGCATATCATGGGTAATCATGATAATCGTATGTCCCTGCTGATTGAGCTCGTCTAGAAAGTCCATCATCTCGGTATAATGGCGCTGGTCCTGGCCAGCTGTCGGCTCATCCAAGAGGATAATCTCCGGATTCAGCACCAAGATAGATGCAATGGTCACTCGCTTCTTCTGTCCGAAAGACAGGGCCGAAATCGGCCAACTACGGAATTCATAGAGCCCACAGGTCTTAAGAGCCGCATGGACCCGCTCTTCGATTTCCGCTTCTGCAAGTCCGCGCAAGCGCAAGCCTAGAGCCACTTCATCAAAAATCATGGCTGCCGAAATCATCTGATTGGGATTCTGCAGGACATAGCCAATCCGCTCTGCTCGCTCCTTGATGGAGTCTCCTTTGATGTCCTGACCTTTCCAGCTATAGCTCCCATCAGTCTCGATAAACTGACAGAGGGCCTTGGCCAGGGTTGACTTACCAGCTCCATTTTTACCAACGATAGCTATTCGCTCACCCTTGAAAATCTTCAGATTGATATCCTGCAAAATAGGCTTGCCGCCGCTCTGGTAAGCAAAGGACACATGCTCCAGTTCCAGCAAGGGCTCCTGAAGCCCTTTATCAGAATCAGACCAGTCTCTGCCCTCAAAGGTCACATCTGCCAGCTGCAGCTGATCCAAGCGGGACAAGTCTTCAGTCTTTTCCACTTCAACGCCCAGCTGGCGCAGGGTCGTAATGTAGAGCGGTTCACGGATGCCATTTTCAGCTAGCAGCTGGGTTCTGAGCAGGTCATCCGGCTGTCCATTAAAGAGAATGCGTCCGTCATTGATAAGCACTAGCCGGTCTACTGGACGATAGAGGACATCTTCCAAGCGGTGCTCGATAATCAGAGTCGTCGTTGCCGTCTCCCGATGAAGCTGGTCAATCAAATCAATGGTATCCTGCCCTGACTTGGGATCCAGATTGGCCAAGGGCTCGTCAAAAAGCAGAATAGGACTCTCGTCAATCAGAACTCCAGCCAGACTAACGCGCTGCTTTTGACCGCCTGATAAATCCTGGGGCCGATGCTGCAAAAGCTCTGATAAATCCAGCTTCTCTGACCAGGTTCGGACTTTTTCGCGCATAAGCGACAGCTCCATCACATCATTTTCCAACGCAAAGGCCAAATCTTCTGCTACGCTAAGCCCGATAAACTGGCCATCCGTGTCCTGCAAGACCGTGCTGACTAGATTGGACTTATCATAAATGCTGGATTCAAAGGCTGGCTGCCCCTTAATCAAAAGCTGACCGCTGGCCTCTCCTTTATAAATGTTAGGTATAATTCCATTGAGGCACTGGCCCAGCGTTGATTTACCAGAGCCAGACGGACCGACAATCAGAACCTTCTCCCCCTCGTAAATAGTCAGATTAATCTGCTTCAGGGTCGGCTCAGACTGGGCTTGATATTGAAAGCTAAAGTCTTCAAATTGGATAATTGGTTTTTTCATCTTATTTCTCTATAGTGCCAGAGCGATTTGAATCGCTAGATTGGCAATCTTATCTTTTTCGTCTAAGTCTGCATGATTGGCCAGGTTGCGCATATCCCAAGCTTCCTCTGATAAGTGGTCGGCTGCATAGAAGAACTGGCAGACGGTTATCTCTCGAAAAGCTGCTAAAGCCGCTACAGCTAAGCATTCCATATCCACACATATAGCTCCCTCAGCCTTTCTCTGGCGGAGTTTAGCTACCGTCTCACGGTAAATGCCGTCTGTCGTCCAGACCTTGCCCTTGCTATGGGAAATACCGCGCTCATCCAGAAAAGCCGTCAGAAAATCTTTCAAGCCAAGATTGACTTCCTGCTCACGGCTAGCTGGCTGGTAGTGATAGCTAGTCCCCTCATCACGCAGGGCCTCCGTCGGGATAATGACGGACGTTTCCTTAATCTCCTCATCCAAGATACCGCAAGTACCAAAAAGCACCAGTTTCTTTATTCCAAAAGCAATCAAGTCTTCCAGAATAGCTACACAGGCCGAAGCTCCAACAGGTGCATTGAAGAGAGCCAGTTCCCGTCCATCTGCAAAAATACGATAGATAGGAATTTCAATATTAGCCATGCTAGTTGTCGTAATCAGTTCATAATCAAAATCCGCCAACATCCGCGCAAAGGTCTCCCTAGCAAAGCAGGAAACAGCCGTCTCCGGAAAACCCTCTATGGATTCATTCAAGTCCTCTGGGTTAATGATGGCCTTGCGACTTTGGTCAAATTCTTCAAGTATCATAGGCTTGCTCTCTTACCCCTTTCTTCCTGATGAAACAGCCAGCAGATGTCTACTGACTTCATCTTACCATTGTATCATAAAAAGGCGGTCTGCTGAACGCTGCCTGCATATTTTCTACATAGCAAAAGCCATAGGCAGACTCTATAGCTACAAATGAGGTGAGCACTTTGTCCAATGTTTTTCCAACAAAAAAAGACTGGGAACAACTCCCAATCTTACATAAGTGCTGTAGCAGCAGTAATCAAGCCAAATACAATACCCGGCATATTAGCCGCTGCCAAAGGAATGTCCCGCTTCTCTTTAAATAGGCCATAAATGACCCAGAGAGTACAGTTTAGAGCAGCTACTGAAGGCTGGATAAAGTCACCCTTGTTGCCAGCTAGATTATTCATAATCTGTGGGATATAGGAAACATACATCATAACAGACATAAAAGTAGCCACCCAGCCCAAGATTAGCATGTGTTTTTCTTTCATTTCGTTCTCCTTTTTATAAAACTGACCTCTATTCTATAGTTTCTTTCTGAAATTTTCAATATATTTTCAACAATGTTGTCAAAACGAAAAGAGTCACAAAATTGTGAGAACTGCTGACAGCCCTAAAAAAGCCGCCTTTTGGCAGCTCTGTTAAGATTCAAAAAGTAAATTTTCCTAGCGCTAAAACTTCGGTTCTCCATCGGGAAGCTGATTCAAAATGGCTTCCAGTTCCAGTCGACTAAGTGGCTGAATCCGGATCTGGCTGGAATCCAGATAGCTACGGTGAGTGTCTGGAATTTTCTCCAAAAAAGCCTGCAAGTCCTTTGTTGTCAGATATTTATAGCCCTGGGGACTGCTAGCATCCTCTATCAGGATATGAAGATGCCATTCCATGTCTTGACTAGCACCGCTCTCAATCATCTCTTTAATCAGGTAGCCCTTGGGCATGGGCTGAGTTGGAAGGACTGTGTCCACTCCTTCTGCCAGAACATAAGAACCCAGGTATTTCCCACCCTGATCCTTATAATACTTAGGAGTAGAAAATTGACTCTGAACCTGCTGCATCTCGGCCATCTGCCTGCCAAACTCCTCCACAGGATCTTCAGCCTTGAAAAGTTCCAGAAGTTTTTCTTGCGACATGTACAAATCATGAGCATAGCCTTCGAAAACATGCATAGGCGCAGCTGCCACTCTGGCATCGTTCAGGCCATAGAGAATATCCGCTTCAAAATCAATATTAAAAATCCCGTCAGCAGTGTAAGTATTGCCGTATTCATCGACAATATCCTGCTTCATCTTCTGAGCCAAACGACTCATGAAGAGAATAGCCCCTTTCCAGTCGCCCACCGTTGATGGTGTCAAGACGCGGACCTGGTAGGTTTCTCGGTCTGGCAGATAATAAACTTCAAACCCACGGCCTGCCCCTTCCCAATAGACAGCCAGAAAAGTTCCGACCTGATCCAAGGATTGATAAGCCTTATCGCCCTCGAGGCCTACGACCTCAAGCCCTTCTACTAAGGAAACCAAAGACAAGGGTGTTTCGACCGCCTTATAGCTAAACAAGCCCTTTCGGTTCTGAATGTAAAAAGAAATACTCATACTATGCTCCTTTCTAACTACAAAAAGCCTTTCAGAAAGCGAGAAAATGCAAAATCAAAACTCAATACAGGTACAAACTAGATTTTCTCCAAGACTTTTAAAGATAAACTTCATTCGCAAAACGGACTCTGGTATTAGTATAACATTTTTGGAAGAAAAAGACGAAAAAACCTGTATCCATGAAGAGACTTTCCGACTGAAAACTTCATCAATACAGATTCTAAGAATATATTTGAATTTCATAAAAAGGTAATGAATAAACTTCTAAGAAAGCAAAACTCATTCTGAGCACTTCTTACTTTTTATCCTGCTGCGTCAGCTCCTGATTGTAGGACAAGGCTAGCTTGATCCAGTAAGACAGTTCCTTTTGTCCTTCGCCATCTAAATCAATATAGCCATGATAAAGCCTACCCTTCATTAAAGTCACACTAGCACCATTTTTAGGCAGAACCTGCTTTTCCATTTCCTTACCGATGCGTACCATGACAAGCTCTTGACTTCTCGAACTCACAGTAACGGTCATCTTACCTCGGACCATAAAAGCCAAACCACCAAACATCTTCTTCTCTTCTACCTCTTCTTCAAAAACATGAGGAGGAAGTTCAGTAGCTAAAATGGCACGGACTTGCTGGGCTAAGGATTCACTATAAGCCATCCTTCTGCCTCATTTCATCACATCCCAGCCGATACCAAAACGGTCAATCAAGCGACCATAAAACTCTGCGAAAGCTTGTTCCTCTAAAGGATAGAGAATTTGTCCACCTTCAGCAAGCTTAGCAAAGAGCTCATCGGCTTCTTCTCTACTGTCTGGGCTCAGAACTAACCATTGATTGGGCTGATGATTGCTAGGAATAGATAGGTCGTTAAAAATGCCTACATCCTCACCATTCAGGGTCAAGTTTTCCGTATCTAAGGCAATCCAGGCAATCTTATCCCGTTTTTCTGCAGGAAGGTCTGCTGGATCCATCATCTCACTGGCTCGGACAAGTCCTTTTATCTCTATCTGAAAAAGATCTGCATAAAAACGAAAAGCTTCTTCTGCCTGACCATTAAAACTTAAAAACACGTCTAATTTCATTATTGTTCCTCCAATTTTTTATATCTGAGAATAAATCTCTAGTATCAGTTTATCAATTAGGATAAAAATTTTCTTATTCTCAATTGCGCTTGTTTGGCTAGGGAACGCATGATTAAAACTGGAAGATTAACTGTAATAGGTGGATCACTGGGCAAGGGCCTGCGCATGCTGATTTCCTCTTGATAGATGCTATCGCCTGAAAATGTGAGAGGCTCATCACTGCCCCAGCGAAAGTTATGCTTCAAGACATAGTTTTTAGACAGGCGTAAATCCTCCAGTAATTCACAGGCCAAAAGATAGTAGTGACCATCCGGTACATTTTCAAAAATAAACTGCCTCTCCTGACTAAGTGCCACTCCGATAACTGGCTTTTCTTTAGGTATGCGGGTCTTAAAAAGCCCGACACAACTAATGCGTGGCTCATACCCCTCGGGATAAGATAACGCCACAGTCAAGCGATTGCCACTTTTACAGTCGGGATCCTGATGCAAGAAAGCTCCCTTCTCATCCAGCTGTTTGACTATAAAATCATAAGCCTTGGTTGATTCCTGATAATATTTTTTAGGCGAAAGTCCAGTATGCCGCTTAAACGTATTGGAAAAACTGCCTAGACTATCATAACCAGCTTCCATAGAGGTCTCAGTCACATTTTGCCGGCCTTCTACAATCTCCTGAATCCCTTTTTCCATCTTAAGAGCTTCCACATATTGCTTGATAGAAAAGCCCATCTTTTTCTTGAAAGTTCTGGATAGATGGGAAGGACTATAATGGAAATACTGAGACAAATCAGTCAGACTCAGCTCTTCATCTGCATGCTGACGTAGATAGGCCGCCACTTCTTCCATGATAGCTTTAGACATAGACTTGCTCCTTTCCCATTTATTTAAGCCCATTATATCACATCAAAAAGAAGGCACAAAACATCGAAACCTGAATAAAGAAAAGCTAAGCTACAAATAAATAATGAAAAAACTTTAGACAGTAAATTTGTCTAAAGTTTTTTATCTTTACTATGCGATTACTGAGCTACCAATGTTTCCAAGCTTTCCCCAATCGCAGCCAAACGCTCCACCACTTCTGCCTGGCTCAAGCCGTTTTCAGCCACATAGCGGTTGCGAGGGTGAACGCGGCATTCATGAGAACAGCCACGGAGGTACTTGTCTTCATTTTCTTCTGAAGTCAGGATGCGGCGGTTACACTCTGGATTGCCACAGTTGACATAGCGCTCGCAAGGAGTAC
The DNA here is from genome assembly GCF_050220005.1 of Streptococcus sanguinis. Lineage (GTDB taxonomy): Bacteria > Bacillota > Bacilli > Lactobacillales > Streptococcaceae > Streptococcus > Streptococcus sanguinis_Z. The sequence goes on along the minus strand of NZ_CP071413.1, from coordinate 575,157 downwards.
CGTCAAACCAGTCTTTCCCAATCACAACTGGATCAACATGGTTGATATCAACAGAGATACGCTCATCAAAGACATACATCTTACCGTCCCAAAGCTCACCTTGGACTTCTGGATCCTTGCCGTAAGTCGCGATACCACCATGAAGCTGACCGACATCCTTGTATCCTTCACGTACCATCCAGCCTGAGAATTTCTCACAGCGAACACCACCGGTACAGTATACAACCACGCGCTTGTCCATGAACTTCTCCTTGTTATCACGAACCCATTGCGGCAATTCGCGGAAGTTGCGGATGTCTGGACGGATAGCCCCACGGAAGTGACCTAGGTCGTACTCATAGTCGTTACGAGTATCTAGGACAACAGTGTCTTCGTCCAAGAGGGCTTCCTTAAATTCCTTAGGCGACAGGTAAGCTCCTGTCGTCTCCAGTGGGTTGATGTCGTTGTCAAAATCATTGTCTTCCAAGCCCAAGTGCACAATTTCCTTCTTGTAGCGAACAAACATTTTCTTGAAAGCTTGCTCATTTTCTTCGTCAATCTTGAACCATAGGTCTTCCATGCCCGGAAGGCTGTGCACATAATCCATGTATTTTTGAGTGGTTTCATAGTCACCAGAAACCGTTCCATTGATTCCCTCATCTGCTACCAAGATACGGCCTTTAAGACCAATAGATTTACAGAAGGCCAGATGATCAGCTGCAAATTTCTCAGCATTCTCAATCGGAACATATTTGTAATAAAGTAGGACGCGAATATCTTTTGCCATAAGATTTCAACTCTCTTTTCTCTATAAAATTTTCTGAATTTTTTAATTCATCTATTTATTATAACGCGAGAAGAAAAGCTGGGCAAAATATTTGTTTGAAAAATAGCAGAGCTGGAAAGTTTAAATGAGAAAAACAGGTTATCACTCTTCTTCCAATTGGTCCAAATATTTCTTAAAGCGCTTTTACTGTATTCTCTTACAGATTTTCCTTTCACTTTATAAATTTCTATAATACAATATATAATTTACATTATGTTTTTTATTTTGTACAAAAAAAGACTGGGAATTCTCCCAATCTTTCAATTTTTGATGTAATCAATCCTTTTTCAGACTTCCTGCGCGGGTGCGGGTGCGAGCGTAGGCAGTCAGCAGGACAGTTCCGATGACTGCTACTGTCGCAGAATTCACCAGAATTGCTACAATACTTTGAGCAATAACCTTATTGACCGGCTCACCAGACACAATCACGTCACCAATCGGGCCGATTAGCCAAGCGATTGCATTGGCTCCAAACTGAATTAAATTAAAGCGGATAATATCCTTGACTTCAAATTTTCCTTCTTCCACTTGGAAGAATTTTCTAAAGAAGCCAACCAATAGACCGAAGACCCCGCTGCCAGCAATCCAGAACCACCAAAGTCCGCCACCACTCATAGCGTCTTTAATGGCATGGCCAATGAAGCCCATCAGGAAACCAACGATTGGTCCAAAGATGACGCTAAAAAGAGCTTGCAGAGGGTATTGGAGCTGGATGCTCGTATTAGGTACAGGCGTTGGGATATTGATCATTCCGATAACCACGAATAGGGCAGCTCCAATTCCTGTTGCGACTACGTTTCTGATTGTATTATTTTTCATTTTCTTCTTCCTTAATTCTCAATTCTCTTGATTTCAATATGCCACTGGGCACCGACGCCAACATTGTAGGCCTTAGCAAAGGAACCTTGATTAATCGCTAAGCCAACCCGATAGAGGGAGTTGATATAGAGGATAGGCTGGCCGATGCGGACATCCGCAAAGGACTTGCCATAGGTTACTTGGTTTTGATAAACCAGCATGTCATTGTTATAGATGGTAACCTCGAATCGGTCACCAAATTCTGGTTTTAAGGTGTAGAATTCCTCGCGGGTTATAGAGGTCCAGAGAGAGCCGAAGCGGACATCCAGGATATCAATAGCTCCGCTGACATAATTATCCGCAAGCGTAGTCTCTACTACCTGAATTTCGACAATGTCTTCAACTTTAAGCTCCGGTCCAACCTCTTCAAAGCTGATATGGCCGCTGGCTAGCTTGGCACCTGTATAGGCATAGACATCACGGCCGTGGAATGTGTAGGAATGCTCCGTATCCTTGCGGCGATTTTCCACTTCAGAAATTTCCCGAATGGCCTCAATGCCAACATGCTTCTTGATGAAAGACAGGGTGCCATTGTCAGGCGTAACGATGTACTGTCCTTTTTTAGTCTTGGCTACCACACTCTTACGCTTGGAGCCAACGCCCGGATCCACTACCGACACAAAGGTCGTTCCTGCCGGCCAGTAATTAACCGTCTGAAAGAGGCGATAGCTTCCCTCAAAGATATTGTAAGGGGTGATATCGTGAGTCAGATGATGAATTTTCAGAGTGGGCGACTCTTCTAGCGCCACTCCGATCATGGCTGACACGGCTCCATCTACCAGACCAAAGTCCGACTGGAGTACAAGTAAATTGTTCATGTTTTCTCCTTAGTTATATTTTCAATGGTATTTAGGCCGAAGCTGACTTGGAAAGTCTTGCTTTGAGGATCTTCCTTCCTAACAGGGCTCCAAGTAAAGCGCCCAGTAAAATGCTGGCTATAAACCAGAGGACTAAGCTGGGTTCTGGCTTAAGCATGACCTGGTCGATATAAGCCTGAGTCTTTCCTCTGGCAAGAAGACTAGCTTCATACTGCTTGGGTGCCAGCCACATTAGGAAAATAGGGCCCGCTGTGCTAAAGCTGAAAACCATAAAAGCTAGCAAGCTTCTAACAGTCTTTTGATAGCTGCCTGACCGAGCTATCAGATCCGCTAAAACACCGCAAATCAAACCTGGTAGAAAGGCTCCAAAGCCATGTCGACTGAGCAGAAAGAAGAAACCTAGCAGACAGCCTAAGCCGCTGATCAGACCGAAGGTCTTTATTTTCTCTGTATAGAAGAGGAACAGAACTCCGCCAAAGAAAGCTGTAAAAGCTGGAGCGTAAAACATATTGCCTGAGTGGTCAAATAAAAGTCCAACCAAGACGCCTAAGATCATGGCTAAAAAATAAAAGAGGTAAAAGAAGCCAGCCTGCTTCAGTTTGTCTTTTCTTATAGAGTATAGCATAAGTCTTCCTTTCCCACTAATCAGCTTGACGGTAACTGCCAATCAGCTCCTGAATGAGCTCTATATGCGTATAATAATCAGCAATTTTCACATTCTCATCTCCGCCGTGGTCTCGACTGTTGGCATTCCCAAGTCCAAAAGCCGCCATAGGAACCTCCAAGGCCTCATAGACAGTGTGCATCGGACCAGTTCCAGCTGAAGTCGGCAGAACAGAGATGCCCTCTTGGTAATAATCTTTAGCCAGCTCGATAAGATTGAGAATGGAAGGCGCACTCATGTCGCTGCGATAGCTCATCTCTCCCAAGGTATAGGTCAGTTCAACCGCCGGATAGCCATTTTTATCCAGCTGCTGACGAATCTTGTCTAACACATCCTCTGGCTCCAGACCAGGCACCAGACGAACCTCCATCTTGGCCTGAGCCTCTGAAGGCAAAATGGTTTTAACCCCTTGGCCTTGATAGCCTGATCCGAAGCCTTCAATATTCAGCGAAGGCTCAAAGTAAAAGCGACGGAGAAATTCCTTACGTTCGTCCAATAGAACTGGCAATTTCAAGCCATAGACTTGACTCAACTCTTCAGGAGTCCGCAGGGCATATTCCTCAATTAGGGCCATCTCCCGTTCATTAGGCTCTTGAACCTGCTCATAGATGCCTTCAACTAAGATTCGGCCGTCTGGACTGCGCAAGCTGGATAAAGCATTGAGCAAATACCAAGAAGCTGAATTGATAACGCCACCGAAGCTGGAATGGATGTCAACAGCTGCACTTTTGACCGTCATGTCAAAGGTAACAATTCCCTTGTTACCGCCTGAGATTTCCAGCTGACCTAGATTGTTGCGGCTGCCTTGCTCCCAGACCAGCAAATCCGCTCCGCGTAGGCGTTTGCGATGCTTGACCAAATATTTATCCAAGTCTGTCGAAGCAGACTCTTCTGCCCCTTCCATCATAAAGATGATATTGACTGGCAAATCACCGTGCTCTCGAATATACTTGCGAACGGCCGTCAAACGAGCGGTAATGTGCCCCTTGTCATCATCAACTCCTCGTCCATACATAACCCCGTAATGAACTGATAATGTGAAGGGATCATTTGTCCAAGGCTGGTCATCGTCTGCCGGCACTGTATCGTAGTGGTTGTAGAAAATAATAGTCTTAGCAGCAGGATTTGAAGAAAGAAACTTCGCCAAAATAAATGGAGCAGTATAGCTGTCGTCAATCATGACCTTGGCACCTGCAGCTGTAAAAATCTCTCCCAAATAGTTAGCCACTTCCTGAAGGCCAACCTGCTGGGCAAAGATCGATTTTTTAGAGATCAAGGTCCGCAGCACTTCAAAATAGTGCTGGGCTACCTCGTCGTTTTCAAATTTCTTGATTTGTTCAGTCTCAGTTGAGAAAGGCATGCGTTACTCCTATTAACAGCAGATAAAGGGCTGGGGAAATAAGCTTCCCCGCCCTTATCGTATTTCTTGTATCAAAGTCTAGTCAGACAAATTGCAGATCGGACTTGATGAGATTTCTTACTTGATGTCTTTTGCATCTGGCAGGTAAGAGCCGCCAAAGAATTCTTGTGATAGTTTTTCAAGCGTACCATCCTCATAGAGTTCTTTGATTCGCTTGTTGACAAATTTTTGCAGGTCTTCCTGACCGCTTGCAATAATCGGATAAACATAAGGCTGCTGGTCGCTCGGAAGCTCAATCACTTCCAGATTATTCAAGCCTTGGTCTTTGATAATAGACTCTACAGTTATGCGCTCAAAAATCTTATAGTCCGTACGGCCGTCATTCAGATTGGCCAAGATTTGCTGAATGGTTCCGTCCGTATAATTGATTTTTGTCGGTTTATCGCTATGTTCCTTGTTGTAGTCCTCTAGTTGCTGAGCTGTTGAAGTCCCCTGAACAACCTCAGTAGACTTGCCGCCAATGTCATCCAGCGATTTGATGCCCTCACCTTTACGGACAACTAACACTGTTGGATTTTTCGCATAGGGACTAGCATAGAGATATTTGTTAGCACGCTCTTCAGAATAACTGATATTATTAGCACCGATCTGGTAGCGGTCGCTGTCCAAACCTGAGAATATAGAAGCCCACTTGGTCTTATTGAAATTGACTTCATACTTGTCTGAGTCCTTAAAGATAGCACGAAGGACTTCGATATCGTAGCCAGTCAGTTTACCGTCTTTATCCTCGTATGAAAATGGTTTGGTCGTCCCCACTGTTCCGACTTCTACCTTTGTTTTCTCTGTTTTCTTCTCACTTGATGATGAGCAAGCCACCAGGGCACCAATGACCAAGACACTGACAGCCGCCAGAGAGAAGTATTTCAAGGTTTTCTTCAGGTTCATATTTCGAATTCCTCCTAAAAAGTCTTTCTTTATCATATCAAATAAGGAGAAGCTTGACCATTATATATTTTTTATGGAAGTGATAGCTTTTCTTTATCAGCTTTGAGTCAGTCATTCGCTAGACTTTTTTCCTGTAGTGCTGCAGGAGAAAGAGGGCACTTTCGACATAGTAAGGAACAGAAACTTTGAAGGCTTCATCGTCAATGATCATGCTGTCGTGATGGAGGTCAGGAGCATTTTCTGCCCCATTTGAGCCGATAAAGGCAAAGACACCTGGAAGCTTCTCCTGATAAAAGGCAAAATCTTCTCCAGCCGAGGATGGACTGGCAGGCAGGACCTCAGCCAGATTCTGTGAGTGCTCATAGAGCAGCTCGGCCAATTCGGGATCATTATAGGTCACTGGAGGAGTATGGTCCCAAGAAATCCTGACTTGAGCCCCAAAATTCTCCGCTGTATTCTCTACAATTCGGATAAAATCTTCCTTGAGGCGTTGCTGCAAGGTCGGATTGAAGCTGCGAATGGTTCCTTCAAAAAAGCCCGATTGCGACAGTACATTCCAGGTCGCTCCTGCTTCGATATGAGTCACAGATAAGACAGCCGCTTCAAAAGGAGATACTGTGCGAGCCACTAGAGCCTGCAGGTTTTGAATCATACTAGTCAAGGTCAATACTGTATCAACACCCAAATCTGGTCTAGCCGCATGGCTGCTGACTCCTTCTACCTCCACCTTGAACTTCTCAACCCCAGCCATCATGGCTCCAGCTTTAAGTGCCAACTGTCCCGCCTTGAGCTGCGGCATATTGTGAAAACCGATAATAGCTGACACATCGTCCAGCAGACCTGTCGCAAGAACCTGACTGGCTCCCAGAGAAGTTTCCTCAGCTGGCTGGAAAATCAGACGGATTGTCCCTCTCAAATCTCCTTCCATAGCCTTGAGCAGCTCCGCTGCCCCCAAAAGGCTGGTCTGATGAAAATCATGGCCGCAAGCGTGCATGACGCCTGAATTCTGACTGGCATAAGGTAGACCTGTCCGCTCCAAAATGGGCAGAGCATCGATATCAGCCCTCAGGGCAATAACCGGCTTGCCAGAGCCAATCTCGGCAACCAAGCCCGTTTTCAGACCGGATTCCAAAATCCTAATCTCCAAATCTTCCAGATAGCCTTTTAGAAAAGCCGTCGTTTCAAATTCCTGCCCAGACAGCTCTGGATGCTGATGAAGATAATGCCGCGTTTGCATCAGTTTATCATAAAATTTTTTCATGGCAGACTCCTTCTAAAATAAACTCAAAATAAGTACCAATTATTGAAAATTAGAATAAGATATTTCTATAATAGGAAGTTTTTGTAACGTAAAACGAACAAATTTATCAGCAAGAATCTGCTTCGATAAATCTGTTCGTTTCTTTCTATTAATGACTCTTTATATGATTAAAGAATCATTTTTTCTTTTAATAAGAATTTCCACTAAATGCTCGAACAAGCGATTTGTAGCCAATACTATCAGACGTATCAACTACCCACTTGCCATTTTTCTTGACTAATTTAAGTTCATAGCCTTCATTTTCCATGTACTTACTTGTCACTAACGGAATGCTGTCAAATTGACTTGGGGCTTGTTCTAAGATGTATTTTTCAGCAGCAGAGTATGCATCATTATAGTTAGAGTAATCAGCCTTATGTTCATCTGCAAATTTTGAAATTAGATCATAAGTTCGAATATTTTCCAAGCCAATTGTCTCAGGACGAACATAGACAATTGCGCTTTCAGGGAAGAAACTCTTCACTTGATAGCTAATCTTAGCACGTTTTGCATTCGCCTTAGCATAGGCATCTACAAATGTACGCAACTCTGCTTCAGAAGGTTTGTAGTAAGTGAATTCTTCTCCAAATTGTGTTGTGAAAGCTTTTGTAAAATCACTCTTGGCCTTAGCTAAATCTCCACCTAGAATAAATTCATCTCCCTTATCGGCATCTTTATCTTTTTTCTTCTTATCCTCTTTTTTGTCCGCCAATGGGGTAAGGGTCGCAGAATTAGGATTGTTGTTGCTAACATTTCCCGCATTAGCCGAGTCAGCTCCGTTTAAGAAAACTTGATCAACATATTGTTTAGCAAGCTCTTCAATTTTTTCAACATTATCAGGATATTTAGCAGCATCAACTTTAATAGTGACATCTTCTTTTTCTTTCGCATCTATATCAGTATAGAGAGGAGAATAATGAAGTTCGTACTTTTCTTTCGGATCTACTTCAAAGACAACATAGCCGCTGATACTCTTGTTTTTAGAAACTTGTTCAAATGACATTGTTTTAAATTTATCATTTGAATCATAAACATTAAGTGGCTTAATTTTTTCATCATCAGAATTATATAGTGTAATATCTCCCTCAGAAAGGCGGAGTTTCTTATCACTCTTATTCTTAATTTCAACATTTAAAGCAAGATATTTTGAATCTGAAGACTCATCATTTGGCAAGACATAAGTACCGCCTTTTATTTTAACATCTACATCGTTATTACCAGAAACTCCATTCTCACTTGCTTTTTTAGTAAAGCTACAACCAGTAAGAAAAACAACCAAGACTGAAAGAAATAAATATCGAAAAACCTTTTGCATGATTTTCTCCTTTTTATAATATAAAATATAACATCAAAAAGAGCTGCTAATTATATCTTATTTGTATTGAAAAGATAACCATTAGTTACCAAAACTATAAAGATAGTCTGTTAAGAAAGTTAAGCATCTCTAATTAAAAACATTATAATTTAAAATTTATTTTACCATATTTGCCTATTAGTGTAAACCCTTTTTTTACACTTTGTTTACAAAACGCCAATACAAAAGATATATTTGTAACATCTCATTAATATTTTTTCCTAAACTAAAAAAGCCGATATAAACTCAGCTTCTTATAATTATACTGTAATTAGAATCCATCTACATTCGTATAGATTTTTTGAACATCTTCGTCATCTTCTAAAACGCTATAAAGTTTTTCAAAGGTTTCAAGGTCTTCACCAGTCAACTCTACTTCAGACTGAGGAATCATTTCCAGCTCGGTTACTTGGAATTCTTGAATGCCAGATTCACGCAGAGCCACGATGGCCTTGTGAAGGTCAGTTGGCGCTGTATAGACAGTGATGCTTCCTTCTTCGGCTTCAACATCATCAACATCCACATCCGCTTCCAGCAGCTGTTCAAAGACGCTGTCAGCATCGTCCCCCGCAAAGACAATCACGCCTTTATTATCAAATAAATAGGCTACAGAGCCGCTAGCTCCCATATTGCCGCCATTTTTACCAAAAGCAGCACGAACATTGGCTGCAGTCCGATTGACATTTGAAGTCAGAGTATCGACAATCAGCATAGAACCGTTTGGCCCAAATCCTTCATAGCGGCCTTCAGTAAAGGTTTCGTCCGTGTTTCCTTTTGCCTTATCAATGGCCTTGTCAATGACATGCTTCGGCACCTGAGCCTGCTTAGCTCGGTCAATAACGAATTTCAAAGCTGTGTTAGACTCTGGATCTGGATCACCTTTTTTAGCTGCTACATAGATTTCCACACCAAACTTAGCATATACTTTTGAGTTTGCGCCGTCTTTGGCTGTTTTCTTTGCCACAATATTGGCCCATTTACGTCCCATTGGAGATTCTCCTTTTGATAAATTACATTTTTAATCTTTCTTATTATAACACAGGGAATCAGAAAAATCACTAAGAAAAATGATAGCTTCCAGAAGATTCAGCTTGCATTCTTCGACTTCTACTGGGCTAAAATCGAGACAAAATTGATTTCTGTTTTCCTTCCATAAAAATCCAGTCGCTAAAAAAGCAACTGGACGGTACATTCTATTTCCCGAAACCGGCAGGTCTTTCATAACGGACCTTTACCGAAATCCATCAAAAATATCATTGATAATTTTTCACGATAGGTAAATCCGGTTTGCACCTACTTAAGCAGACAAAAACATCCTCTATTCGGCCATCTAAAAAAGTAACATCTACTCGAACGGACTTGCCATGATAAGGCTTGACATATAGGTAGTCTCTCCGATAGTACCTGACTCCCAGTCGAAAAGAAGCCTGCCCATCAGAAGTTCTTCCCCAAGCCGGCCGGTAAAAGATGCTTTCCAATTGATTCCAAGCAAAGCTATGCTCTTTCAAGAAAGCACCTCGCACGGTCAAGCCCCATTCTGTTCCCGCAAGAACAAAGCACTTTTTACTCAACTTCCGTCCTGCATGGATTATTATAAAAATTTCAAGTAGACTGGCTAAAAGAAATGTAAGGAAAGAAGGCAAACCGAATGAACGAATTCCTGATCCAGGCATGGCTTTATCAATTGAAAACAGGAGCAAGCAAGCTAAAGCGCCAAAAATGATGCCTGAGACCAAGAAGACAGAGGTCAAGATGACTATGGTCAAATAGAGTCCTCTACGATAGCGAAAAGCAAACACTAAAGGCATGGCTTTTCCCTTCTTTCTCAGCTAATCGTTTTGCTTATGCTTTACTGAGGCGCCTTAAACTCATCTTCCTCTACCTTATTCCAGTCAGAATATTGAGTGTCTGTTTGAACATCCAAACTGCCTTCTTCACCTTTATAAGATAGACCTAGCTTAAAGTCTTTTAAGAATAAGGTCTTTTTATCCAAGCGTACTTCTAACGTTTTATCCATATCAGCCTGAGTAACACCTGTCAGCTCTAGTTTGAATTCTTCACCAAAAAGTCCTAGCAAATCAGCATTTTTACTGCTTAATTTAAAGATATATTCATCGCCGCTTTCCTTTACAGTGACATCATCAGCCATTTGATAAAAGCCGTCCATAAGTTTGAAATAATCGGGCTGAACATAATAATCTGCACCGCTTCCCATTTCTTGCTTAGACCATGTTCCATTTTTAGAAGAACGAGTATACAAAAGTTTATTCTCTCCGCCTGGCATAATCGCTTCTTGATAACTCTCCTGACCGCTCTCTTTTCCATCTATGATTAAATGCCCCTTGGCCAGCTCATCAGTGCTTTTATCATAGAGAAGAACCCCGCTCATCGTTTGAGTTTTATTGGAACCATCTACAGTGATAGATAGTTTTACCTTCATTTTCATTGAAGTTAGATCTTCATTCGCAGTTTCTGCTTTCTCCAAGAGTTCTTCAATATCGTCAGAAGAAGTATTTTTTTGGCTCTCACGGGAGCTATTCTCAGTACCACCCTGATTCTTTTGAGAATGCTTCTGCCCAATCAAGCTACAAGCACCTAAACTAAGCGTAAGCAAGGCTGTAAGTACCATAAAGGTAATCTTTTGAATTTTCATGAGTCTTCCTCCTTTGAGACATGGATAGGAAAGATAATCATTCAATCAGCACAGCAATGTTTTATTGACCAAATGCTAGCTTTCATATCTACAGTCAAATCACTAAAAAGCAAATCGTGCTTCTTAGTGAAAACAAGTTTATTTGTTTATTATACCATTTTTTATTTACCGTCGCAAACAAAGCAAAAAGGCTGAACATTCAGCCTTACTTGTCTTTCATAATCGGAACTCGTCCAAAGTTCTGTTCCGTAAGTGCAGGATTGCCTAATTGATAGACCTTATCAGCCTGCTGGGTTAGACTATCCCATGGCTCCTTGCCGATACGGCTGACCAATTCAACATTTCCCTTAAGCTGAGACAAATGCTGGCGCCCCTGCTCGGAAAAGCCTAAAATGTGGATTCCTGACGGAAGCTCTTCTTGCCTAGCTCCGACCAGAATATAGGTCAAAAGACGCCTGACTCGTGCCTTGGTATAGCGCTTGGTTGCCACCTGCTCAACCAACTCTTCTATAGTCTCACTGTTTTTCAAGGCCTCTCTAATCCTAACGGCCAACTCCTGGTTGACCTGATAAAAGTTTGTCAAATCCGGACAGGTCACTATCTGGTAACGGAGATAAGGAAAGAGGTCCGACCAGATCACCTTGGGAGCCGTTTCAAGCAAGTGATGGGCTGGAGTGAATTTTTTGAGAAAGTCTGGCTGGTCCAGATTCTGACGAAGGGCAGTTGCGGAAGCAAATTCCTGATTAGCTGATAAGGAATGGTAGCCAGCTCCCTGACGTTGAATCGGACACAGTTTTATAGCCTTTCCCGCCGCAGCCTTGGCATAGGCCAAGCCTAAGATATGATTGGGAGTAGATCCTGAGAAATTGAGCCCTGCAAACTCCTGCCACATAGCCTGAGTCTTCTGGGGATACGATAAGGAATCAGGCAAGCCAGCCAGATAAGCCTCCATCTGCTCTGCCTTTTGACTATATACCTTGGAAATACTCTCATAATCCAGCACTTCCTCAGTTCCAAATATTAGATGATCAATGCCCAGTCTCTCTAAGATGTCTACTGCCCCCTTAGCGAAAAAGTCCGCCGCCTGAACGCTGACCAAGAAAGGCAACTCAAGGACCAAATCCGCTCCCGCTTCCAAAGCCATCTGTGCCCGAGTCCACTTGTCCACGATAGCCGGCTCCCCTCGCTGAACAAAATTACCACTCATAGCAATAATTTTCAGACCAGAAGCCTGCTCCAGCAGATATTTGTGCCCATTATGAAAAGGATTAAACTCTGCGATAATACCGGTAACTGTCATCTCATTTCTCCGCCACAAAGAACCAGCGAGCGCTCTTGTCTGTCGGCTCCTTGTCCTCAAAATCCGCGTAAACCTTGACATTCTTAAAACCAGCTTGCTCCAGCAAGATATCATAGGTCAGAATCTCATAGGTCCGCTCCTCATGCACCTCATCATGGCGCGTGAAGCGCCCATCCTCGTCTTGGACAAAGAAGGTTAGCTCATGCACGATGGAATGAGGCGGTTCGTCCGCATAGGAATCCCATACCATGGCAAAGGTTTCAGCATTTTCATGATAGGAATAGCCTTGAAAAACCTCGTCAATCTGGTAAATCGAGTGCACATCAAAGATAAAGCGGCCACCCTCATTTAGATGCTGGTAAACTTGAGTGAAGACCTGACCGACATCTACCTCGTCTTCCATATAGCAAATCGAGTCCGAATAACAAGTCACCAAATCAAACTGACCGACGCCACTCAAATCCAGCATATTGCCCTGGATAAAGGGTATGTCAAAACCGGCCTCTCTGCTGCGTTTCTCCGCCAAATCCAGCATTTCCTGACTAAGGTCCAACCCCGTCACCTCGAACCCTGCCTGCTTAAAATAAATAGACTGAATGCCCGTGCCACAGGCCAGTTCCAGCAGCTTTTTCTTATCCTTGGGAAAATGACGAAGGCTAAAATCCGTCCACTTCTCATACAAAGAATCATCCATAATCGCATCGTAAACCGACGCGAAGGTTTCATAAGTTGCCATACTTTTCCTTTCAAAAATAGCCCAGCCAGCAGGCTGACTGAGCTAAATTCTGCTTTCTGCCTAAGGGCAAAAAATCACTTGTTTTTTTCTTCCAATAAGGCCGCAACATCCACACCCGTTGCTTCGTGCCAGAGTTTTTCCAGATTGTAATGCGCCCGCATTTCCTCAGAAAAGACATGGACGACCACACCGCCCAAGTCTAAGAGCACCCAGCCGCCAGCTGCGTCTCCCTCAACATGACCAGCAGACACACCTGCCGCTGCAGCTTTCTCACGGATATTTTCAGCTACCGCATCCAGCTGACGACTGTTCATCGAGCTGACAATGACAAAGTAATCTGTCACAGTAGTCAGACCTTGCAAGTCCAAAGCCACAATATCTTCTGCACGCTTTTCATCAGCCGCCTTCACGACCAGTTCTAATAATTCTTGTTCTTTCATAGTTCCTCTTTAATTAAAAATATTTTTGTAATCTAGAACTTTCGCAAAACGTCCGTCCCAAATTTTTTGGTAAAAAGTATTTATTTTTTCTGCCGAAGCGTCTTCTCCATCAAAAGTTGTAAAAGCACCTTCTGGAATGACAAGTTTATAATCAAATTCAAATCCAACTTTAACTGATGCATCTATACAATATTCCGTCTGCATTCCACATAAAACTAGACGATCAATATCTTCTTTATCCAAGTAATCCTTCAAAGCTGTCTCTTTAAAAATACTATTATACTTCTTTTGAAAGACCTTTTCATCTGACTTTCTATTCAAGAGAGGAGACAACTGCCAATCTTCCAATGCATTGTATTCTGGATTTTCCACATGCTGAATATAGATAATTTCGGCACCTTTACTCCTAGCCTGATGCTGCAGAAAGGAAATTTTATCCATCATTTTATCAGACTGAAAACCTGTCTCCACTAAGATATTTTGTACATCAATAATGATTAGAGCTGTTTTCATTCTTCTATTTCCTTCAAATACCCTACAAAGGCATTGTAAGTCTCCAAGGTCTGCGGGTAGATAGGCATTCCTTTGTGAGCCAAATGCTCTACTGTCCTTGCTGTTTCGTAGGCCACAGCTTGATTGAGTGACCGCTGAACCAGCTCTCTTGCCTTGTCCACTCCCGGAAATTCCCGGTTGTGCTCAATGTAGTCGGCGACATAGACCACTTTGTCCAGCTCAGACATGGTGCCACTACCCACTGTATGAATCTCGATGGCTCGCAGTATCTCAGAATCTTCCACTCCTAGATCTTCCTGAATCTTGTAAATGCCCACCATCCCATGCCAGACATTATTGCCCCAGTTTTTCAGGTCAGGATCAAGCTTGTATTTGTCAATCAAAGATAGGAAATCCTCATCCGAGACCTTTTTGGCATAATCGTGTAGAAGTCCTGCCAGACCTGCTTTTTCGACATCAAGACCGAAGCGCTCCGCTAATTCACGGGCAGCCTTTTCCACACCTAGACAATGCCGCAGGCGCTTCTCGGGTATGACTGTTTCCATCTTAGCTAGCAAGGCCTCACGACTCATACTGATATAACTTTCATAGGTCATAGGTAAAGCCCTTCTTTCTCGATGTAGTCTAAGACTGGCTGAGACAGCAGGAAATTAGGAGTCCGTCCCTGGGCCAGGAAATCCCGCACCATGCTGGAGGAAATATCCATAAGTGGGACATCCACCCAGATGATGGGGTAAGAAGTCCCCGCCTTGTAGCGCGGCCGCTGAACACCAACAAACTGAACCAGCTCAACCAGCTCATCAATCCGGTACCACTTGGGCAGGTAGTCAACCATATCCGCACCGATGATAAAGTAATAGTCCGTATCTGGATGTTGTTCTGTCAGGAGCTTCATAGTGTCGTAGGTATAGGAAATTCCCTTGCGCTCCAGCTCAATAGTTTCAATTCCTAGGCCTTCAATCCCCTCAATAGCCAGCTCCAGCATTTTCAGCCGGTGTTTTTCATCGATAGTTTCTTTCTTGTCCACATGGGGTGGCTCGTACTCTGGCATGAGCAGGACCTGATCTAAGCCCAACTGTTGCCGGACCTGATCCGCCACAACCAAATGTGCATTATGAACAGGGTTGAAATTTCCGCCTAAAATACCAATCTGCTTGCGTTTTTTATCTTTAACTTCTGGTTCTAATTCCACCTTGGTAAAGGGGGTAAGTAATTCAATAGCCATAGGATGACATCTCCACAGAAATTTGTTCTTAAATTTGCTTGACTTTGACAGAGAGTTTGCGATTTTCCTTTTTGCTGGACTGCTTGTAGAGGATTAAGATCCGGCCAATCTTCTGCACCGTATCCACTCCGATTTCCTCTTCCAGAATCTCAGCGACCTCATGGATATTCTCATCCGTATTTTGCAAGAGCGTGACCTTAATCAGCTCTCGTGCATCCAGTGCCTGACGGACGCTGGTTTTGATTTGGTCATTGAGTCCATTTTTCCCAATCTGAATGATAGGTTTGAGACTATGTGCCTGACTGTTGAGAAAGGCCCGTTGTTTTGATGTTAGTGTCATGTTCTTCTATAAGGCTTGAGACAGTTGGGACCTGCTTGTCTCCCCACTGCTCATGGCCTTTCCCTTTCTTATTAAAGGAGGTTTATTCCCCTTTGTTTCTTGAGTATTATATAATAGCTTTCCGAGTGACAACCGCCACACCCTCTGGCGCCCAACCAGCTACTCGGGCAGGACCACTGACGCGAATCCAGCCCAAACCTGAGAAGACGATATCTGTCTTGTCCTTGATGGTAAATTCATGCTTGACCAAGGCTGGAAATTCTTCCTTTTCCTTGCCAACTGGCGGCACCAAGAGACTGCCGACATGCTTATCATAAAAGTTGCTAGCACCTTGCAACTTGGTCCGGTGGAGCTTAAGCTCATTATCAAAATAAGCTGTGAAGCCTTGCTTGTCTCCTGCCACAAAATCGAAACGGCCTAAACCACCCAAAAAGAGGGTTTGCTCAGGTTTGAGCTGGTAGGTTTTGGGTTTGATTTCCTTTTTGGGACTAATGTATTTGAGATTCTTAGCAGAAAGATAGTGAGCCATCTGGTGACGATGGATGATACCCGGTGTATCATAGATATGACTGCCATCCGCCAAAGGAATCTCGATTTTATCCAGAGTTGTTCCCGGGAAGCGTGAAGTCGTAATAATATCCTTATCGCCCGTGATTTCCTGAATAATGGCGTTAATCAAAGTAGACTTGCCCACATTGGTCACGCCAACCACATAAACATCACGTCCCTTGCGGCAATGCTCGATTTTGTCAATCAACTCCTTAATCGCCTGCTTGTTCTGAGCAGAGGTCAGGACCACATCAACTGGACGCAAACCTTCTTCATGAGCTCGCTCCGTCAGCCATTGGGTCACCTTGCTATCCTTGACCGACTTAGGCAGAATGTCCTTTTTATTCCCAACCAAGAGAACATCGTTTCCAGCAACAAAGCGAGGCAGGCCAGGGATAACCGATCCATTAAAGTCAAAAATATCGACAACATTGACGACCAAAGCGTCGCTATCTCCAACCTCATGCAGAAGCCGTAGAAAGTCATCATCCGTCAGCTGGACATCGCTGATTTCATTATAATGGCGCAGTCGGAAACAGCGCTGACAATAGAGTTCGCCTGTCTCCAAGCCTTTTTCCAGAGCTGACTGAGGTGTGTAGCCCAGCTTGCCCTTATCTTCTGTCTGAATAGGGGCTCCGCAGCCGATACAGAGAAGTTCTTCCATACTTAAATTCCTTTTTTGTATTGAATTGGGCCGTATTTTCCAGTAATTTTCTTGAGCACACGGCGTTCACGCGCCCGATTGATCTGAGTCTTGATAGAGTCGTGCTCGACCAGTGGTTTAACCAAAATCGAACGAATTCCGGCCCGATGAGCAGCTCGAATATCCGTCATGAGCTGATCGCCCACCATGACCACTTCATTTTTTTCAAAATGAAAAAGCTTGAGCGCCCGATCAATGCCCCAAGTGAAGGGTTTCATCGCCCAGTAGACATAGTCAATGTCAAACTTTTCAACAGCTCGCTTGACCCGTTTTTGGTTATTATTGGACACCACGATTATCCGAATACCCGCGTCCCGCAAATCATGGAGCCACTTCTTCATCTCTGGGGTCCCATCAGGATTATTCCAAGCAATCAGGGTGTTATCTAAATCCACCAAAACCGCTTTGATCCCCTGCTTTTTCAAACTCTCTACTGTCAAATCGTAAACTGCCTCAACCGCAAAGTCCGGCATATAATCTTCAATCGCCACATCTCTCTCCAAAAATTCGTATTCTCATTATTATAGCATAAAATGGGCTTTTTGGCACTCCTGGTCCTATTTCTTCTAGAGCGAATAGGTGATGTTTACTTTTCTATTTTTCAAGCAAATGAAAACAGCTCCCCAAGCGGGAAGCTTCATTTTAAATGGAACAAAAATTTATACTCACAGTCTAGGCCAGTGGCCATCTTTTTCTTTCCGTAATTTTAATTCATAAAATTCTTGAAGATCGAGAATAATACCGGTAGCACCCTCTGCTTCATCTATTTTTATATGAAGAACCTTAGAAAATTTCTGAAAATCCTTCTCCTCAATACCCGGGGCAATGCGAATATCAACAGATTGCCATTCACCATTTTTCTCTTCATAGCCTACTAATGCAACTAGAAAATCTGTTCCTATTTTATACTCACCAGTTAATAACATTGCTATATCATTAAAAAGACCATCGTAGTAGGTAGGATTCGACACTGCAAACAATATAATATCTTCTCTCTTGAGCTCTCCATCGACACTAGCTAGGGGAATCTCATCTACATGCTCAAGCATCGGAAGAACGGTTTCATGTCTTAATGAAGCAATGCTAAAAGAATTGTTGTATGGAGAAGATGGATTCATAATTTTGCTATAGCTATTCACATACTCTGCGACTCCTCCCAAAAGGAACAAGAAGAAATAACTAACTACAAATAGTAAAGTACGTGTTTTTCCGAAAAATAAGAAACAAATTAAGGAACAAATAATTAAAAATAATACAAAGAGAATAATTGTATGAGGGTGGGAAAATACTCTTATGAGATTATCATATGCAATTTCCCATAATTTTTGATGATATAAATTTAGATATTCTTCCACTATAGGCTCTCCTCTTACGCATTTTTTGATTTTGAACGATTATTTGAAAACTTATGGTTTACTAATTACATCATTATATCATCTTTGAGGCTTTTTGGCACCTTCAGCCTCAAGAGTTACAAAAAGGAAAAAAGATGATATTATAGTGGTGATAGTATAAATGTCCTGGAGGTTTGTATGACAGAAAAAAACAGGCAGATGCAGGCTGTTTCCCCTCTTTTGCAAAAGATTATCAACTGGTCGTCCGCCATTGGCGCTCTAGGAACGGTGGCCTTTTGTCTTTGGGCCTATTTCGCAGGTATTCTCCAGTCCAAGGAAACTCTCTCAGCCTTTATCCAGCAGGCGGGCATTTGGGGCCCACCCCTCTTTATCTTCCTGCAGATTCTACAGACGGTCGTGCCCATTATCCCTGGCGCCCTGACCTCTGTTGCTGGTGTTTTCATCTACGGTCATATCGTCGGCACCATTTATAACTATATCGGTATTGTCATTGGTTGCGCCATTATATTTCACCTGGCCCGAACCTACGGTCCGGCTTTTGTCCAGTCTGTCGTCAGCAAGCGCACCTATGATAAATATATCGGCTGGCTGGATAAGGGTAATCGCTTTGAACGCTTCTTTATTTTCATGATGATTTGGCCTATCAGTCCAGCCGACTTTCTCTGCATGCTGGCCGCCTTGACTAAGATGACTTTCAAAAAGTACATGCTGATTATCCTTCTCTGCAAACCCATCACTCTCGTCATCTATACCTACGGATTGACCTATATCATTGATTTTTTCTGGAAAATGGTCTCCAAATGAAAAGAAGTTGAATGAAGTCAACTCCTTTTTTATTTATACTTTTTGTCTCCCATATATAATGATTCAACTAAGAGAGTCTGCAGGACTTTTTCTTTTTTTGCAGCGATAAATCTTTAAGGAAATGAGCAAAACAGCTATTGAAATCATAACGATCCCTACCAGATCAACGATATAAAAATGCTCATTCATCAGAAAAAAGGCAAAGAAGACTGCTGAAATAGGCTCGATGGAAGCTAGAAGACTGGATTTGACAGGACCTATCAGTGAAGTACCCTTTAAAAAGACCGTGTAGGAAAAGATGGTTACTTTCAAAACTTTTGACATCCCAAACCTCTTTCTATATCTTTGCTTATTATAGCACAAACCATAAAGAAAAATCAGCCAGTTTTGACTGATTTTCATCTCATGATTAAGCAAAGATTTTACTCTGGCGATACCAAAATCTTGATCTGCGCCTTGTCCTGAGTCAGCTCGATAAAGCCTTCTTGCACAATATCCTCTAGCTTAATCTTCTTGGTCACAAGCTTGTCAGCAGAGAAATAACCCTGCTCCATCAGTTCCAGCACCTTAGGGAAAATATGCCGATAGGCAATAATACCCTTGAGCGTTTTTTCTTGAATAGCAAATTCATTAGGGTTGATGCTAGCTTCTCGTTCCCAGATAGAAACCACCATACATTCTCCGGCCTTGTGGACAGCAGCTAAAGCTTGTCCCAGCACAACCGGCACCCCAGTCACTTCATAAGACACATCTGCCCCGCCACCAGTTAAACGCTGAATAGCAGCTACCACATCTTCGCCTTCTTCTGGTCGCACAATAATCGCCCCAAGCTCCTCTGCCTTGGCTTGGCGTTCTGGAGATAATTCAACCCCATAAATCTTAGATGCCCCGGCTGCCCGCAAAGCCTCAATAATCAAGAGCCCGATTGGTCCCAAACCGAAGACAACCGCTGTATCGCCCGTCTTAAGAGCTGACTGACGGACCGCGTAAACAGCCACAGCAGCAGGTTCTGTCAAGGCTGCCTGCTCATAGCTAAGGCTGTCTGGAACTTTGTGAACAATGTCTCCGTCCAAAACACAGTATTTGGCAAAACCACCGTCTGCCGCCAAACCGACAAAGTTTAGATTGGGGTCCAGATTATAATCACCGACAAGATTATGCTTAGCCAAAATAGGCTCAACTGTCACCCGATCGCCAACCTTGACCCGTGTCACAGCACTGCCGACCTCAACAATTTCCCCAGCAAACTCATGTCCCAAGGTCACAGGCGCTTTCTGACCAGAGTAGACATGCTCTGTTTCTGTCGGAATAAAAATCGGTCCGTCCAGATATTCGTGCAAGTCAGTTCCACAGATTCCAGTGAACTTGACTGCAATCTTGACCTGATGCGGTTTGACTTCCGGTACATCCACTTCTTCAATACGAACATCTTTAGCGCCATACCAACGCGCAGCATTCATTTTTGCCATAAACATACCTCGCTTTATAATTTGTTAGTTTAATTGTAAACCCTTTCAGAAATCTTGTCAAAAGATTAGCTACATTTTCAAAAAAAATCATACAAAAAACCAGCATCAGCTGGTCATAGACTTATTCTGCAATTCTAGCCGAGTAAAACGGAAAAAGAAACATTAAAACAATATAAAGAATCAAGAGTATCGCACGGAGCAATCCGCCAAATAGAAAAGCAACCACTAAAGTTCCTAAACAAATAGAAAAATTAGTAAAATTTGTTTCAATCAGCAAGGTTTGTCCTGCTTTAACTGTCACTGGCTTGGTTTTCATAGGAGCTGCTCCCACACGAACAACAGCTTCTTCCCCCTCAATAGGGAAGACAGCCTCATCACCATTCTTAATTGCGCCAACTTTCTGATCATTGATAAAGATTGGAAACTTTCCAATAATTCCTACAAAACCTGTCCCACGTTTCACTTTGATTTCCGACATAAAAGACTCCGTTATTTTTTTAATTATTTTAACATAACTAATGGCTAAAGAAAAGATTAAAAACCAGCCTCACGACTGGTTTTCTACTTATTTCTATAATTTCTCCAACTCTTCATTAAGCAGTTTTTGCGCTACTTGTGGGTTGGCTTGCCCCTTAGTAGCCTTCATCAATTGACCGATCAGGGATTTAGCCGCATTCTTATTGCCGCCCTTATAGTCATTAATAGCTTTTTCATTGTTGGCAAATACTTCTTGGATGATTGGCAGAAGCTGGGCTGGGTCTGAGATTTGAATCAGGCCTGCTTTCTGCACATACTCTTTGGCAGAGCCACCATTTTTAGCCAGATGAACAAAGACCTTCTTAGCGATCTTAGAGGAGATCGTTCCGTCTGCAATCAGAGCAATCATCTCAGTCAGGTTCTCAGGTGTCAGCTCAATCTCAGAGATGGTCTTGCCTTCGGCATTGAGGTATTGAGCCACTTCCCCTTGGAGCCAGTTAGAGACAGCCTTGGCGTAACCGCCTGCTGCAAGAGCTGCTTCAAAGAAGTCTGACACAGCCTTCGTCGCTGTCAACTGCTTGGCATCGTAATCAGACAGACCGTAATCGCCCACATACTTAGCCCGGCGTTCTTTTGGAAAGGCTGGCAGACTGCTGCGTACTTGCTCAATCCAAGCATCTTCAATCTCAAAGATAGGTAGATCAGGCTCTGGGAAGTAACGGTAGTCCGCTGAACCTTCCTTGACCCGCATGAGCAAGGTTTCGCCAGTCGCTTCGTCATAACGACGGGTTTCCTGACGGATTTGACCACCACTGCGTAGGATTTCTGCTTGGCGTTTTTCCTCAAATGCCAGACCCTTACGGACAAAGTTGAAAGAGTTGAGGTTTTTCAGCTCAGTCTTGGTACCAAACTCTTCCTGACCGTAAGGACGGATAGAAATATTGGCGTCGACCCGCATGGAGCCCTCTTCCATCTTGACATCCGAAATACCCGTGTACTGGATGATTTCCTTGAGGGCAGTCAGATAGGCATAAGCTTCTTCTGGACTGCGCATATCCGCTTCGGATACGATCTCAATCAGTGGCACTCCTTGGCGGTTGAGGTCCACATAAGAGTAGCCGTCACTACCGTGGGTATTCTTTCCGGCATCTTCTTCCAAGTGGGCCCGCTCGATACGGATTTTTTTGGTCGTGCCATCTTCTAGTTCAATCTCAATCCAGCCATTGTAGCCAATTGGCTCATCAAACTGAGAAATTTGATAGGCTTTTGGATTGTCCGGGTAGAAGTAATTCTTGCGGTCAAAGTGCATCTTCTGGTGAATATCCATGTTCAAAGCCAGAGCAGCCTTGATCCCATAGTCAATGACACCCTTGTTCATAACAGGCAGAACACCTGGGAAGGACCAGTCAATGATATTGGTGTTGGCATTGGGATCTTCACCGAAGTGAGCTGGAGCTGGTGAGAAAATCTTTGAATTGGTCTTCAATTCAACATGGACTTCCAGTCCGATAACTGTTTCAAAGTTCATTATTTTTCACCTCCAAAGATAACTGGCTGCTGTTTGTGGTAGTCAGTCGTCGCTTCAAATGCTGCGGCTGCCTGATAGATGATCGCTTCATCAAAGTGGTTCCCAATCAGCTGCAAGCCGACAGGAAGACCATCTGCAAAGCCAGCCGGGATTGAAATGCCCGGTAGGCCAGCCAGATTGACTGGAATGGTCAAAAGGTCAGCCAGATACATGGCCACTGGATCTTGGTTTTGACTGCCCAAGTCATAAGCAACCGTTGGTGCAGTTGGGCCTAAGATCAAGTCATATTTTTCAAATACCTTGGCAAAATCCTGCATAATCAAGGTCCGAACCTGACCAGCTTTCTTGAAGTAGGCATCGTAGTAACCAGATGACAAACTGAAAGTTCCCAGCATAATCCGGCGTTTCACCTCTTCACCAAAGCCTTCGCTGCGGGATTTGACATAGACATCTTCTAGATTTTCAATGCCTTCTGCGCGGTAGCCATAGCGAATGCCATCAAAACGCTGCAGGTTAGAACTAGCCTCAGAGGAAGCAATGATATAGTAAACAGCCACGCCGTACTTGCTGTGGGGCAGGCTGACTTCTTCAACGATGGCTCCTAGACTTTCCAAGTGCTTCGCTGCTGCTAAAATCGTTTCCTTGACCTTGCTGTCAATTCCCTCACCCATGTATTCCTTAGGCAAGGCAATCTTCATCCCCTTGATATCTTGGCCAATCTTGCTGGTAAAGTCTGGTACTGCTTCTTGTGATGATGTAGAGTCCTTAGGATCATTACCAGAAATAACATTCAAAAGCTGGGCATTTTCCTTAACTGTCTGAGAGAACGGTCCAATCTGGTCTAAAGAAGAACCAAAAGCAATAAGACCAAAACGCGAAACCCGTCCGTAGGTTGGCTTGAGACCAACTACACCGTTAAAGGAAGCGGGTTGGCGAATAGAACCACCCGTATCTGAACCCAGTGACAGACGAACCTGACCAGAGGCAACAGCTGTCGCTGAACCACCAGATGATCCACCAGGAACCTTGCTGCTGTCCCAAGCATTCTTAGTCGTCTTAAAGTAAGAGTTTTCGCTGGAGCCCCCCATGGCGAACTCGTCCATGTTGGTCTTACCAACGATAATCATGTCCTTACCGTAGAGCTTCTCCACGCTGGTAGCATCGAAAATCGGCTTGTAATTGTAGAGTATTTTGGAAGCAGCCGTCGTCAAAATTCCCTTGGTTGAGATATTGTCCTTGACTGCCAGCGGAATTCCGCTCATAAGATTGTCAGCATCAATGCCCTTGGCATCCAGAGCCGCAGCCTGAGCCAAAGCCTCCTCTTCGCTGACAGTAATGAAGCTGTCCACAGCCGCTTCACGTTCTTTGATGTCTGCCAAAGTTGCCTGAGTTAACTCTACCGCAGAAATTTCTTTCTTGACCAGCAAGTCATGCAGTTCTTCAATGGTTTTGTGATTAAAAGTCATTAGGCATCTCCTCCGTCATCTAGGATGGCAGGCACTTTGATGTAACCCCGCTCTTTTTCAGGTACATTTTGGAAAAGCTCTTCCCGGTTCCAGCCTGGCTGAGCCACATCCTCTCGCATATAGTTGATATTGGCAGCTACATTAGAAGTGAAAGGCACACCCTCCGTGTCCACTTCATTGAGCAATTCGACCATGTCGACAATCTTGGTTAAGGTCGTCGCAAACTCAGCTGTTTCTTCTGGTGAGAAAGCCAGTTTTGACAGCTTAGCAACGTGACTTACTTCTTCTTGAGTAATCTTCATCTCTGATTCCTTTCATAAGATATGTGAGCTTTAGCGACTGAAAATAACAATTTCTAGATGATATCTTTATTTCCAAGCTTCAGCTCACCTTTACTTTGACAAGCTAGAGACACTGATTTATTTGGCATCCACTAGCTCTTTTCTTCAGCTTCTTCCTGCTATTCTTCAGGAATTCGCATCATTTCATTTTACCATATTTCAGGCTAATTCTTCAATTCCAAATGCAGTTCTTTGAGCTGTCTTTGGTCCACCAAACTTGGACTTTCCAGCATAGGATCAAAGCCAGTACCATTTTTCGGAAAAGCGATGACTTGGCGGATATTTTCTTCCCCAGCCAAAATCATAACCAAGCGATCTAAGCCTAGAGCCAAGCCGCCGTGTGGTGGGAAGCCGTATTCTAAGGCTTCTAGAAAGAAACCAAAGTCCCGCTCATAGTCTTCCCGGCTCATGCCCAATAGCTCAAACATCGCTTCCTGAGCTTTTCGATCATGAATCCGCAGACTCCCTCCGCCAATCTCATAGCCATTCAAGACGATGTCGTAAGCGTGGCTGCGGAATTGATCTGGCTCCTGTCCATCTTCAAAAATCCCCTGTGTGAAAGGATGGTGCATGGCTTGATAGCGGTTTTGGTCTTCATTCCACTCCAGCAGCGGCCAATCCACAACCCAGAGGAAATGAAGCAGACTCGGGTCAATCAAATCCAAAGCTTTTGCGACTTCTATGCGCAGATGTCCCAAAGCTTCCTGAGCCCGACGCTTCTTAGCCATGACTAGCAGAATCAAATCTCCATCCTTGGCCTCAAAAAGTGCTAGTAAATCCTGACTCTCAGCCTCAAAGGTGCTAGCCAAATCACCAACCAACTGGCCATTCTCAACCTTTAGACTGGCAAAACAGCTACAACCAAATTCCTTCATTTCCTGATAGTAGTGACTCAGCTGTTTCTTGCTAAAAGCACTAGCCGCATCTGGAACACAGATTCCCATCACTTCCTCTTGGTTGTCCAAGGCTTTCTTGATGAGAAGCGAATCATTTGCTTGGCACAAATCCGTCAAACTCTTCAGCTCTAAACCAAAGCGCGTATCTGGTTTATCAGAGCCGAAGCGGCTCATAGCCTCTTCATAGCTGATAGTCGGAAAAGCTTCCGTCAGCTCTAAACCATGAGTTTTCTTGACAACAGCCTTGAGCATGGCTTCAACCAGATCTCTGATTTCTTCCTCGCTGGCAAAACTCAGCTCTAAGTCCATCTGGGTAAACTCTGGCTGACGATCGCCCCGCAAGTCTTCGTCACGGAAGCAACGAACAATCTGATAATAGCGCTCGAGACCAGCTCCCATCAGTAACTGCTTGAGCATCTGCGGGCTCTGAGGCAGCGCGTAGAATTGATTTTTATAGACCCGACTAGGAACCAAGAAGTCTCTAGCACCTTCAGGAGTTGACTTGGTCAGATAAGGCGTCTCCACTTCCAAAAAGTCCAAACCATTCAAATATTCCCGAATGGTTGAGGTGACCTGATGGCGCAGTTTGAGGTTATGTGTCATCTTCTCACGGCGCAAGTCCAGATAGCGGTATTTCTGACGCAGGTCTTCCCCTGTATGGGCATGCTGGTCCAGCTCAAAAGGCAGGGCCTTGCTGCTAGCAATAAGCTCAATCTTCTCTGCCCTCAGCTCAACCTGACCAGACTTGATAGTCTTGTTAACAAAACGCTCTTCCCGCTGAACTACTTGCCCTGTCACTGCAATAACATCCTCTTTGCCAATGTCTTCCAGCTTAGCAAAATCTTCAATCTCACCGCCAACGAAGACCTGAAGCAAGCCCTCGCGATCTCGCAGCTCGATAAAGGCTAGCTTGCCGTGATTGCGGATATTGGCCACCCAGCCAGTTGCGGTCATGGTCTGTCCGACCTGCTCTAAACCATAGTTTCCGATAAAAATTTCTTTCATGTTCTTTCCCTCTCAAATCAATTTGTAGCTCCGCCCTGCTGTCAAGGATATTTGAAGCATTCTTTTATCATCTTCACTGGATCTACTACAAAATAAAAAGCTTCCGTCTCTAAAACAGACGAAAGCCGTGGTACCACTGTTATTCGCCGCCCTAAAAGGCAGCCTCTGAGCTCGTAACGTGAGCGACGTTTGTGCTTAATCACACAAAAGATTACGAAACATGTTCTTCGTTTTTTGCTTTCTTGGTGCTGCTCTCAGCTATCAGCACTCTCTGTGCAAGTCAGCAAGCCTACTCTGCTTCTCTTTTACTTTTAAATTGTATCTATTATAGTCGAACCCAGGACATTTTGCAAGTGGTTTAAGGCAAATTTGTGATTTTCCTCTGACAGAGAAGCCACTGCCGGCTCTACCACCTGAATCTGATAACCAAGATTATAGGCATCAATCGCTGTATGCAAGACGCAAATATCCGTCAAGACTCCAGTCAAAATGACTGTATCTATCTTTCTTTCTCGCAATCGAATATCTAAATCTGTACCGGAAAAAGCAGAATAATGACGCTTATCCATCCAAAAGATCCGAGAGTCTGCTTGATGCTTCTCATAAAAATCAGCCAAAGGACCATAAAGATTGCGACCGCTAGTCCCTTTAATGTTATGAGGCGGGAACAGCTTGCTCTCAGGGTGAAAGGCATCATTCTCATCATGAGCATCAATAGCAAAGAAGATATAATCTCCTCGCTCAAAAGCCGCCTTTGTTACTTGAGCAATGGCTTCAGAAATCGCCTGAGCTGGCGCTCCTGCTGTCAACTTGCCCTCATCTGCGACAAAATCAACTGTATAATCAATGGAAATCAGTGCTTTAGCCATTAGTAGTCCCTCTTTTTAATTTCATCAAAGACATCGGGAATCAGCACTTTCAGATAAGTTCCTTTCATCCCCAGCGAACGGCTTTCAATAATCCCAGCACTTTCCAGCTTACGCAAGGCATTGACAATCACTGAGCGGGTAATCCCAATACGATCAGCAATGACAGACGCTGTCAGCTGGCCTTCATTGCCATTGAGCTCGCCCAGAATAGCTGAAACAGCTCTCAGTTCTGAGTAAGACAGAGTATTGACTGCCATGGTCACTGCTGTCCGGCGTCGGATATTTTTCTCATCCTCTTCCCGCTGGAAGTTAAGCAGCTGGATACCAACCACTGTGCTGGCAATCTCAATCAAAATCAGATCATCGTCCGCAAATTCCTTGTCATTGCGCCAGATAATCAATGAACCCAGACGAATCCCTGACACATGAATAGGAGCAATGGTGGTCAGCCCATCTGGAAAATCATCCTTGGTCTCCACTGGGAAAATCGTCAGATCATGCTCAACAGGCAGATTAGCCTCCGTTTCATAGACCAGATTAGCTTCGTGAACGTATTCCTCTGGGAAATTCTTATCCTGGAAAAAAGCTTCCACTCGATCATTATTGGTCTTGTAGCGCATGAAATAGCCTAAAAGACGGCCCTTGCTGTTGACAATGCAGGCATTGCAGTGGATAATATCAGCCAACTGACGCGTAATAGCATTGTAGGGCAGTTCTTCCTGCATCTGCTCCTCCGAGCGCTTCAAAATAGACGTAATTTTTCGTGTTTTTTCTAGTAAATTGGCCATATTTTTACCTCATATTTATTAGCTTCATTGTAACATAAAAGCAGTGAAATTTCAATAATTATCTGAAAATTTTTTATTGAAAAACAATTACATACAATTCTATAAAATAAAGAATTTTTCAAGTATATGACTTGATATATCAAGTCATATTAAACAAAAAACAGTCAAGAATTTGACTGTTTTTGATTGCTTTTGTTCTTTCTAATCAAGAGAACGTTTCTTGTAGAACAATTTCATAGCCATGAGCAGAAGCATTTGGCCTGCCAGAAGAAGCCAAGAAGAGTTTTCTCCTGTCTTAGGCAAGACATGACCTGAAGCAACTGCCTGTTTATGGTTTACAGGGCTAGCACTTCCAGCATTTCCAGTAGTTCCAAGAGCTGTATGCTGAGGATCTCCTACTTGTCCAGTAAGCGGAGAGCGAGCGAAGCGCTCCTCTGTGTGAGCCAAAACAGACTGATAATAACGAATATCTTCTTCCTTATTTTGCTCAGCATATGTTTGAGCTAGCAAGTCGTATGTCGCCTTAGCTTGTGCTTGAACCGCAGTTAAAACTGCTACTTTTGCTTCTTGATCTGTTTGAGCTGTAAGAGCTGCTTGGTAAGCAGCCTGAGCTGCGGCTAGTTTAGTTTTAGCCTGTTCCAAGTTTTCTTCTGCATTTTCAAGATTTGACAATGACTCTTTAGCCATTTGCAAAGCTGCTTCAGCATCTGTAACAGCTTTTTCAAGAGTAGTCTTTCTTTCTTTTGCTGCATTCAAAGCTGCGTCTAGCTGAGCCAACTTATCTGATTCAGTTTTTAGAGCTTCTTGAGCTGCGGCAACTGTCGCTTGAACAGCAGTCAGAGCTGCTTGGGCCTGAGTTAATTTCTCTGCTTTGGTCTTGTCATCCAAGTTTGAGTTTTGCAGGGCTGCTTGTGCTGCTGCTAAAGCCGCTTGATCAGCTGCCAACTTCTCTTGAGCTTCAGCAAGAGCTGCTTGGGCCTGAGCAGTTGCTGACTCACCTGCTTGAGCTTGGGCCTGAGCCAGTTGCTGATTGGCTTGCTCTAAGGCTGCAGCCTTCCGATTGTAAGTGGTTTGAGCAACTCCCTTAGACGCCAGAGCCAGTTGATTAGCCTTGAAGGCAGAGTCATAGGCAGTTTGAGCCTTAGCTACTTCCTGCGGATCTACTTTTGCTGTTGCAACTTTGCCTGTAATCGGGCTGGCATTGAAGTTCTTTTTGCTGGCATATTTGACCTGATCTTCTGACACCATGGTGAAATGAGCCATAGTGATGTCGCTTTCCATTGAGAAATCAACACCCAGATAGTTTTTCTGGCGACCAGTATTGAGACCAGAGATTGATGTAGCATGCAGCCATTCATAGCCATTAAACATGAATTCAACAACAGAATCATAGATTCGTCTCTTCATTTCAGCCACACTCATTTGGCCAGCTTTTTCTCTCCAAATATAAGCGTTTTCATAATACTGGAGACCTTTGCTCTCTTGCTCAGCACTTGTGGTCATTAAACCATATTCACGCGCTACGCGGTTAATTCCTCGAGCGTCGTGATGGTATTTCTCCATCAAATCCCAGTTCCAGTTGTCTTTGCGGTATTCTGTTGCCACTTTATCAGCGAAATCAATTGAAGACGGTGTCACAACTACTTCACCTGTTCCCATCTGAGCACGCAGCTGGTTGATGAGTTCTGAAGCAAACTGTGAAAGTTCCTGACGAACATTCTGTGGAATATTGTTGGTATCAATCAAAGCTTTGCTATCTGTAGGATCTGCTACATAACGGTTGAGAGCCTTAGCACTGGCATTAAGTGCAGCCAATCTCTTTTGAATCTCATTAGTTTTTTGCTCTGATAAATTTGGTGTAATTAGCTCTCTCAAGGCTGCAATGTATTCTGGAGTCATAGACACACGGTTTTTATTGCTAGAAGCTTCAGTAGTAATCGTTCCAGCTTGAGCCTTTTTCAAAGCCTGTTGAGCTTGGTTCAAGTCTGACTGGGTCTTCTCAGCTGCAGCAGTTTTATCCTGCAAGTTCTTCTGAGAAGCATCACGAGCCGTCTTAGCCTGAGTCTGGTTGGTCTGAGCTTTTGCAACCTCAGCCTGCTTCTGACTGTCAGTCTGACGAGCTGTAGCTACTTTTGCTTGAGCTGTTTCAACAGCAGACTGGTCAGCTGCCACCTTATCTTGGGCTGCTTTCACATTCTTTTCTGCCTTAGCTGTAGCTTCACCGCTTAGGTTAGCCTGAGCTTCCTTCACGTCATTTTGCGCTTTAGCAAGGCGACCTTCTTGAGTTTTCGCTTGCTCTTGAGCTTCTTTAGTCTTGGCTGCCTGAGCATCGCGCTCAGCTTCAGCCGTCTTGGTTGCTTGGTCAGCTTTAGCCAGTTCTGACTTGTTGCTGTCCAATTGAGCTTTTTGATTGCTCTCTTCTTGCTTAGCTGTTTCAATAGCTTCCGGACCAGCTTTATCAGCTGTCTCCTGTGCCCGGTTAGCTTCAGCTTGTGCTTGCTCGACCTGACTTTGAGCCGCAGCAGTATTTGCCTGAGCCTGAGCCAAATCAGCTTTCCCTTGTGCAACATTGCTGTCGGCTTCTTGTACAAGAGCCTGAGCAGCGTCTACCTGTTCTTTCGAAACAGATTCATCCTTCTGTGCGTTTTCTGCCTGTGGTTGGCTTTGACTAACGGGCGCATCAGAATAAGACTGATTATCAACTAATTGATCAGCCTGAACTCCTTCTGCGAGCACCAAAGACAATGCCGCTGCACTGACAGAAAAAGCACTAAGTGTCTTTTTCATTGTCAATATAATCTCCTCCACTTTTTCATCATTGTTAAAAACATTGACAAACACATTCTACCATGTTTGTCTTCTGGAAGGAAGACGCTAACACATTTTTTTAAGCATTTTTGGACAGATACATAAAAAATGTTGGACAAAATCCTAAAAAATGTCGGTAAAACCACCTATAATTTTTACCAATCGACCTCAAATTCGGTTTCCAGAGCATCTTAATTTTTTTATTTTTGCAATTTAAAGACAGTCATTGGACTAAAAAATATGTAAGATAGATAAGAAAAAGGCCGGAACTTTGTCCAGCCTTTTTGTAGCATCCGCTTATTAACGGCGATATTGGCGCAAGAAGCGCGTCATTTTTTCTTGGATTTGAGCTAGCTCATCTACTCGAGGCAGATAAACGATTCGGAAATGATCTGGGTCTTTCCAGTTAAAGCCTCGTCCATGGACGAGGAGGACTTTTTCCTGCTTGAGGAAATTGAGCACAAACTGCTCATCATCGTCAATGCGATACATATTCCGGTCAATTTTCGGGAAAATATAGAGACCAGCTTTAGGTTTTACAGCTGATAGCCCCGGGATGTCCTGAATAGCCTGATAGATGAAATTACGCTGCTCATAGATACGGCCACCTGGCAAAAGCAGTTCATCCACAGATTGATGACCGCCAAGTGAGGTTTGGACGACTTGCTGAGCCAAGACATTGGAGCATAGGCGCATGTTGGAGAGCATGTTCAATCCTTCGATATAACCCTTAACATGATGCTTAGGACCAGAGAGCACCATCCAGCCGACCCGGAAGCCTGCGATACGGTGGGACTTGGAAAGACCGTTCATGCTGACACAGAAGATATCCGGAGCTAGACTAGCCACAGGGGTGTGGACATTGCCATCCATCACCATGCGGTCATAGATTTCATCCGCAAAGATAATGAGATTGTTCTGGCGAGCAATTTCCACAATTTCTAGCAGAAGTTCCTTAGGATAAAGCGCTCCCGTAGGATTATTAGGGTTGATAATAATGATAGCCTTGGTATTAGATGTGATTTTTGACTTGATATCATCAATATCTGGATACCATTCTGCCTGCTCATCACAGACATAGTGAACAGCATTCCCACCAGCCAGACTGACTGCAGCCGTCCAGAGTGGGTAGTCTGGCATTGGCACCAGCACCTCGTCACCGTCATCCAGCAAGCCCTGCATAGACATGACAATCAGCTCGCTGACGCCATTTCCCAGATAAATGTCATCAATATCTACATTAGGAAAATTCTTAAGCTGGCAGTACTGCATAATGGCCTTGCGGGCTGAAAAAATTCCCTTGGAGTCAGAGTAACCCTCACTGTCACGCGCATTCATAATCAAATCATGAATGACCTCATCTGGAGCGGTAAAACCAAATTCAGCCGGATTCCCTGTATTAAGGCGGAGAATCTTTTCGCCATTGGCCCGCATGCGCATAGCTTCATCCAAAACCGGACCACGAATATCATAGGCAACATGTTCCAGCTTGCTGGACTTGTCAAATTCTTTCATTCTTATTTTTCCTCTATTCATCAGAATGTTATCATTATACCACCAGAAAAAGCGATTGACAACAAAAAATAAACTCACTTTTCATATAATTAAAAAGAGAATTTTAGGATACAAAGCGCCATTCTCCTTCTAATTCCTCAAAGTAAAGGACTCTTTCTCAGCTTGCAATTTTCTGACAGCATTTCCATTTTATCTTTACTTTTTTTCTGAAAAGGGTTACAATAGAAACAAGAAAATAGTTGCAAATCACTCGGACGTTATGGACTGATTGATTTTTGGTCAGCCCAATCATTCTGCGAATGATGAGACGTCCTTTGCCAACCATTTTAGAGGAGGTAGCTCTATGACTCAGAAATATGAAAACATTATGGTTGCTGTGGATGGTTCTCACGAATCCGAACTAGCCTTTGAAAAGGGTGTTAACGTAGCTCTCCGAAACGGCTCTCGTCTCACTATCGCCCATGTCATTGATACCCGGGCTTTGCAAAGTGTCTCAACCTTTGATGCAGATGTTTACGAGGACTTACAGGAAGATGCTAAAAAGCTGACAGCAGAACTGAAAGAAAAGGCTCAAAAATCCGGTATCAAGTATGTTGACATTGTCATTGAGATGGGCAATCCCAAGACTCTCTTGGCTACAGATATCCCAGAAGAGCATAAGGTAGATCTAATCATGGTCGGTGCTACCGGTCTCAATGCCTTTGAACGGCTGCTAGTCGGCTCTTCCTCCGAATATATCTTGCGCCACGCCAAGGTTGACTTGCTGGTGGTCAGAGACCCAGAAAAGACTTTATAAAAACTAGAGCAGATGTGCACTACACATCTGCTCTAGTTTTTTTGTTTATGCGAGGGATGATGATTATGATACGAAAAGAGTAAGAAAAGCATCCTACCCTAAAATTCTTTATACTATATCAATCTTCTAAAATCACAGGAAAAATATCTTCCCCTCTATGCATTTTTTCTTCCATTTCTTTCCACTCTAAAACCAATTTATATAGTTCATCAGTTGAAATAAAGCAAGGTTCCCCAAGACTTTCATCATCCATTTGATAGTATACTTCTGTTTCTTCTTTACCTATATCAATATTTAGCATATTACCGCCAAAGTCTGATTCTTCTTTTTGACCAGTAACAACTGCCTCTAATTCTTTTTGAATATGGGTGTAAAAATTATGAACCTCAGAATTTAAAAAGTCTGACAGCGATTGAAATTTTTGATCTGTAAACTTCAAAACTAACATTATGTCATTTTCTTCATTTCCAAAAACCACAACTGAATATATTCTCTCCATTAATCATACCTCTAAATTCATTTTATTCCATTGGGAATGCCGAGATAATCTTTCCATCAGATTTTCTTATATACAATTCAATCTTTAATCCATTACGACTTTTTCCAATGTATGTGTTTCCATAAGCTAAAACTTTATTAGAATATGCCCCATTAATGGTATCTACAGATTCTCTGTGAGCTTACTTCGGTAATAGATTTCAGCAGCACCGGATAACTTCATATCTTTGACAGCCTTGTCTATAGCCTGTTCTTGTGGTGTCCGATAATCACTCTTTGAAACAGTCTGAATCTTCTGAGTCTCCATCTTAGTAGACCAACTCATCATATCTATGCCATCAGTAGAGTAATTACCTTCACTGTCTACCAATACCTGACTAAGCTGCGTCGCTCCTTGGATAGCTAAGCCCAAAACCTGCAGACTATCTGTGAAATAGCGGCTAATCAGCTCTAAACTTAGAGGAAAAGGGCAAAAGATTTATCTCTCCCTTTCACTTTTTACGACAATAAACACATATATATCTGTTTATCGGGATTTTTTTATCTTTACAGACTGAACTAGGGGAATTTAAAACCTAACTGAATAGATTGTCTTTGTTAGTAGTTTGTATTTAACGAAGTTCTGTCCGTACTTCCATCAGAATTTGCCCCAGCATATTTTTTCCTGTACCATCGCCACCATCAGCCCAGTAGCTATCATTTTTCGTATGTTCAATGATGATACTATCTCCAGTTTCTAATAAATCTTTCTTAATTACTGGGTTTTGACGGAATTTCTCACAGACAGCATAACGCATAATATCATCCTTGACATCTTCCCAGTCCTTTCGTAACGGATTCTGGCGATTGCGTCCCTCCAAAGCAGCATCCATAGGTGACTCCAGCAGGCGGATTTTTTCCTGAATTTCTGGAACAAAGAATTTCTGAGCCTGGAAATAATGTTCCGATGTAGGCCAGATTTTATTTCCATCCGAAAAAGGATAAGGAGCAAAATTGGACATATAACCGTAAGCATCGTTTACCTTATAGAATTTAATTTCCTTCATTCTCTTCCTCCAATCCGAAATCAGCTAGTGATTTACCTTTCTCCTCCAGAAGTTTTTCCACATAATCAGGTTCTATCTCTAAAAACAGTTTCAAAGTATCATGAATTCGCCAATAATTATCTTCTGGCTTATCCATAATAACAGATAGAAAGTGCTTTAGGTAAGGGATATATTCAGAAAAGCCATTATCTTCAACTAGATAGTAAAAATATGAAAGATCATAATAACCTTTTTCCGCCTGCTCTATAATTTTGCAGACATAAGGGAATATGTCTTGCCTTGCTTTATCACCATTGCCAATATCTGATTGATTAGCCCAATAGCTAGTAAGAGCATCTAATATAATTCGATTTGTATCATCATAACTATATAGCCGATGAGGAATGTAGCCTTCCAATTTCCCTTCAACAAGCATCTGAGTCAACACATCAAAACCTTCTTTCAGCCCCCAAATGGTTAAAAGCCTAGAAGCTTTATAGCGCAAAAAATCATCATCGCTAGATAATAAAGAGATAAGTTTGTTAATCGTTTCTTCTGGCACATCTTCTAAGTCAACTTCTTCAAGCAGGTCTGCGTAGTCTACACCATTAGGGACTTTGTAAAATAGATTATCAAGTTCTTCTCTAGTCATTTTTTCTCCTTATTCAAAAGTAAAATATTCGGGTGGAATACTTCCTTTTATCAATACTTCCCCATCACGTTTAGTATTTAATAAATCTTTTTTAGCATCATTTAGCCTTCTCGTATTTATATCATTTGGATTTTTATTATATCTCACTTGTGCTTGGTCAACTCGTTTTTGCAAATGGTCAACTATTTCTTGGTGTGTTATAACTTCTACATTTTTAAGTTTTCCTGTCTCAATATCATGCTGAATTTGCTTGGAATCAATCCTTATCCTATCTGATCCATAATTTTTGGGAGTTGTACTGAATTCTGGATCTGTTGTTGAAATATAAGGTGTACGATCAGAATTACCCCCTCGTATTTGAGAATGGATAGGAAGATCTCCCTCAGGATTTACTGACACTAGATAACCATCCTCATTGATATAAGCTTTAGGGTTTCCTTTATAATTTCGAGTATCATAGAAATTGTTATCGTTTCGAGTTACAAAATCCGGAACGGTTTTTTCAGTAAAAACTCTAGTATTCATTTCAGCATTCGGCATTACCGGCTGACTCCCTACACTCGAATTTCTCACCGCATCCTTAATCTGATAATACTCATTAATCTGGGCATCCGCCCTTTGTGTTTGTAAATCCTTATTATAAGCCCGAGTACTCCAAGCTGCTGTTCCTACCATTAGGAAGTCATAACCCGCTTTTATACTTGGTGCATACTTGGTATAGTTTGTGGCATAATTCAGGAGTTCCTTATCAGCCTCTTTGCCTGTGACTGGATCAAGGCCCGTTCTAGAGATATATTCAAAACGTTTTTGCTCGAAGTTAGGATCGTGTTTGCTGATAGGATTTTGGCTGTCCAATTCTTGATAGCGAGCAACCAAATATATATCATTAGCTTGATCTATTTCGGATGAATAATAGTTATGATCTAGAATCGGAGCTATAGGACTAAATTTTAATCCAGGATAATATTCTTCCAGCTCCTTCTGGTTCATACGGTCAATCTTTGCTTTGAAAAAGGGATCTACCTTGGCTAAAACATCTTTTCTTAAGCCCGGACTTTCTTCCAAGGATTTTTTATAGCGCTCAATAACCAGATCTACTTCTTTTATCTCCTTTTGAGTGAATTTCCCACGCCAGCGATAGTCAAAAATCTCATTATTCCAATATGCCTCTACAATCCTAGGATACTCTTTTTCAATATGTTCTCGCGAAAGGCTGGCTATCTTCTCCTCTAATGTCATTGAGGCATTTTGTCTCTTTACTTCCTCAATCATCTCCTGCCGCTTAGTCCATCCAGTATTGATGGTACCTTTCCAGCTGAGATCAGCATCTCGGCGAGGAGGAAGATAAGTCTGAGTAGATGCATCCCAGCTCTGAGCTGCCTGAGATAGGCCGGTAGATGCGGCTGCTAAATACGTTTCAGCTTCAGCGAAGATAGTTGGCGAACTCTCATTAAAAGTAAGCAAATTATCCAGAATTTCTTGGAAGACTTGCCTAGCACTTTCTGCAACAGCGATGGAAGCACTGAAATCCACAATAGACATACCCTTATTATTTGCATAGAGTTGCGATTTGCGTTCCAACTCTGCCAGTTGCTGTTCTGCAAAACGAATTTTCTCTTCCAGTTCTGATTGGCGCCAGCTCTTACCGTCTACTTCTGCCGTATAGTTACTGACAAAATTTTGACAAGCTAAGGCTATCGCTTCCTCATAGAGAATGACCCCCTGAACAATCGGTATGACCGTTCCGACAACATGATTCTTGGCAGAATCATACGCTTTACCTTTTAGTTCATCCTCATTATGAAAAGCTGATAAAACGCTTATTAATTTAAGATTCTGCCCCAAACATTGTTCAACCGCTCTTCCAAGGCTTTCTGCCTGCGTTCGAGCAGCTTCTAAATACATATCAATACTCATCCTTACTCCTCGCCAGCTAAGGCACGCTTCTCTTGGTAGACTTCTTCTAGTTGATTTTCTGCGTTTTGATGATCTTTCCGCAATTTTTGTATCTGATCCTCTATATCTAGTTTTAGCTGTCTGCTTCGATGAGAAAAATCTAGCTGATAATCTACTACCTTATTGTAATATCGACTTCCTTCGAAATCATAAGACAAATCATGAAACCATATCCCCATAGAATCTAACTGACATAATACATCTTCTTCTTGAGTTTTTGCCTGTCCCAACTTTTGATAGAGTTCCCATTCATGATCAGAAAGCCTCCGCTCCTTGGCCAACAAGGCAGTCCATCGCTTATCTTCCTGCATTGATTATTCCTCCAAAGCAGTTAAGGTATTCAGACCTAAATCTTTTTTAGTGACTGTCGGTTCCTTTTTAGGCGGTAAATAGTTAGTAGTCAGACTTTGACGAATCATAGCATCCTTGTCCTCAAACTCTGCTGCTACACTATGAACATTCTGAATAATACTTGTAATGTGTGCCCCGAGCTGCCCTTGTAAGCTCTCAACATTTGAAATCCCTGCATTTGCATTAGAATTTCCAGCAACGGTTGTCTGCGAATCTCGAGTAATAGCCATCATCTGCAGGAAATTTGCATCTCCGATTGCCGTCGCATGTCGGGCTGCTGTTGATAGGTCGCTCTTAACTTGGTATTGATCCATCCGTCCTCTCCTCTACATTTTTTTCTTATTGTACCATAAAATAAAAAAAGAGCAAAAAATTTCCAAGAAATAGTCTGCTCTTAAAGTGTTTATTCTTTCTGCTCTATGGTACGCTGGTAAGCATGAATCTGTCGTTCCAGTTCTTCTTTGATAGCTCCTTCGGGAGCGTATTTTTCTTCCCAGTCATCTGGTTTGAGGATTTTATGGGTGACGGGGTCAAAGTGAGCTTTTCCGTCTGGGAAAATTTTGCCCATATTGGCCCGATGGACAATATCGAACAGCTGCTCTGGATCTACTCCCATCAGGACAAAACTGCCATAAGTGAAGTATAGAGTATCAATCAGGGCATCTACCTGACCGACTAGAGAAACCTCAGCCTGACTCTTGGAGCGAACCTTGTCAGCAGCCTTGTCAAGCGCTTGATGGAGATAAGCTACAGAGCTATCAAAGTCTTCCTCTGAGTTACTAGCTGCCCGCAGAAACTCGACCAGCTCTTCTAGCTTAAAGCCTGCCCTATAGCGAGCGTCCTGAGGCGACCAAGCAATTGGCTCTTCCTGAGTGCTTTCATCCATAACACTATGGAACTCTTTAACCTTATTAAAGTGATGGTCGCTGCTGGTAAAGACCTTCTCCCTCGCTAGGATACCAAAATGCTCCAAAGCCTTGTGAATCCCATCCTGACTATTGCTGCTAGTTGTATGCTTGGCCACTTCCTTGACTGAGCTTGTTCCATTTCCCATAGCAATGGACAGACCAACTCCCGATAGCATTTCCAAGTCATTGTCAGAGTCACCGAAGGCCATGACCTGATGAATGTCAAAACCATATTCCTTGCCGACTCGGCGAATCCCCTCTAGCTTAGATGTATCTTTATTGATAATATCAACCGCATAGGGGCTGCTGCGGGTAAATTTCAAATCAGGAAAGTCTGCTTCAATCTTACGGCTTTCTTCTGGACTGGCTAAAATCAAAGCTTGATAAATCGGCTCCTGAATCAGCTGCAGGAGATCTTTTTCATGCTGGGGCAAGGCCTTGCTGATGACTTTATTAAAACCGTGACTGACTGTTCGAGCCATTCGCTTAGGGATGAAGCGGCTAGTCCACTGGGAGAAAGGGCTCATGCCGAAGGACATAATCTTGGAGCCCAGCATAGCCTCAGCCGTCCCCAAGGAAATCTCTTTCCGATGCTTCTTAGCATAGGAGATTAAATCCCGCAAACTCTGCTTGTCAATGGGACTGGCAGAAATCACTCTGTCTCTTGAAAAAATGTACTGGCCATTGTAGGTCACAGCAAAGTCTAAGTCCAATTGCTCCATAAAAGGTTTGACAAAGAAAGGACCGCGGCCTGTTGCCAAACCGACCAATATTCCTTGCTCCTTTAAACTCTGAATAGCCTTTTCTGTAGATTTCAAAACCGTTCGACTGTCATTGACCAGTGTCCCATCAATATCGAAAAAGACGGCCTTTACTTCCATTGATTTTCTCATTCTTTCCTTTTATGATACAATAAATTATAACACAAAAATGACATACAATCACATGAATTGCAGAAAAGAAAAGCTGGAGTAATATCCATGCAACAGAAATGAAAACTCTATGAAAACATAATGTGAGTTTTCAACTCTGCATTATGACTACAAGGAGAAAAAGGATTTATGACAAAAAAAATCTTGGTCCTGCACACAGGAGGAACCATTTCCATGCAGGCTGACGGCTCTGGGGCTGTCGTCACCAATGCTGATAACCCTATGAACCATGTGACAGTTCCGCTTGAGGGGATTGAGACGGAAGTCATTGACTTTTTTAATATTCCTAGTCCTCATATCACGCCCCAGCACATGCTCAAGCTTTATCAAAAAATCAAAGCCAGTGCTGACCAATTTGACGGAGTAGTCATTACTCATGGGACGGACACTTTAGAAGAGACGGCTTACTTTCTGGATACTATGCAGTTGCCGAAGATTCCAATCGTTCTGACCGGAGCTATGCGCAGTTCCAATGAGCTGGGGAGCGACGGAGTCTATAACTACCTGACAGCCCTGCGGGTAGCCAGTGATGAAAAAGCCAGTGATAAAGGCGTGCTTGTCGTTATGAATGATGAGGCACATGCTGCTAAGTATGTAACCAAAACCCACACGACCAATGTCAGCACCTTCCAGACGCCGACTCACGGACCGCTTGGCTTGATTATGAAACAAGAGATTCTCTATTTTAAGACAGCGGAGCCTCGGGTCCGCTTTGACTTGAACAGCATTTCTGGTCTGGTGCCCATCATTCCAGCTTATGCCGGTATGAAGACAGAGCTTCTGGACATGCTGGATTTAGACAAGATAGACGGCCTCATCATAGAAGCATTCGGTGCTGGCAACCTCCCCAAGGAAGTAGCTGACAAACTGGCTGATATGATAGCGGCCGGCTTGCCAGTTGCTCTGGTCTCTCGCTGCTTTAACGGAATCGCTGAGCCAGTCTATGCTTATGAAGGAGGCGGCGTTCAGCTGCACCAGGCTGGTGTCTTCTTCGTCAAAGAGCTCAATGCCCAAAAGGCCAGAATCAAACTGCTCATCGCCCTGAATGCTGGACTCAAAGGCCAAGAACTCCGGGATTATATGGAAGGCTGAGAGAAAAAGTCCCTATTTATTTTCTTTAAATCAAAAAGTGCTAAGTTTGCTTAGCACTTTTTTGACTCTTTCATATTCTAACACTGGAAAAACCTCATTGAATCGCCGGACTTAAAAGATAATCTCAAACAGAGACTCTAGAATTTCAAAAATATATTCACTTACCATAGGTCATCTCCATTTTCTGAGCTTGCTTAAATGTCTTCGGATAGTGGACTTTGATTGTAACTTTCATAGCTTTTACCTCGCTTATCATTAATTCTTTAAGAGCAAAAACGAAACTCTTGGAGTGTTTGGCTTCAAGTTTGGTCCCTAATCTTTTTGTTCTTACTTGGATATAAGGATACAGCCCTAAACTTAAGAATCTCTTATAGATTTCTTAGGAAAAGCTTATAGTCAAAGAAGTCCAGCAATCTCTATCTACTAATTGAAATGAACAAGTCTTTTCAATCAAATACAAAAAAACTTCACCGATTGGGTGAAGCTTGTGATTTGTTAGGAGATTTATGATGAAAAAATTCTAATTTATTCTGCTTCTTTGAGTGCCTCATACCTCGCAGGTCTTCTAGTCTTCAAGCTTTGGTTACAAGATTTTAAGGGATGTTTACATTGTCATTGGTCCTACCTCTTTCTTTGATTTGACAATAGTATAATTCCTCAAACTTAAAGCCTACTTATAAATAACTTGCAGGAAACTTAATCCAAAGAACTCTTAATCTAGGTAATCTCGCTTGTCCAAATGAAGAGCAATCAAGTGCCAACTAGGATCTGTCCGCCAGTTCGGATCAGCTGTAATCTGGCTGGCAACCTTTCTGGCTTCTTCTAAAATCGGATAATCTTCTACTATGTCTGCCACTTGAAACTCAGGAATACCAGACTGCCGAGTGCCAAAGATTTCTCCAGAGCCTCGCATTTTCAGATCCTCCTCAGCCAGCAGGAAACCATCGGTCGTCTCAGTCATGATTTTCATGCGGCGCTTGCCCGACTCCGTCTTAGGATTGGCAACAAGGACGGCATAAGACTGCTTATTCCCTCGGCCGACGCGGCCTCTCAGCTGATGAAGCTGGCTGAGTCCGAAGCGGTCCGCATCCATGATGACCATCACCGTAGCATTGGGGACGTTGACTCCGACCTCAATGACCGTGGTAGAGACCAGAATATCAGTCCGTCCTTCCTTGAAGTCCTGCATAATCGCCTCTTTTTCCTCGCTCTTCATCTTGCCATGAAGCAGAGCCACTTGGGCCTGTTGACCAAAATAGGCTGTTAGTTCTTCTTCTAGGGCAATGGCATTCTTAAGATCCAGCGCCTCAGATTCCTCAATCAAAGGAGAAATAAAATAGACCTGAGCACCCTTGTGGAGCTCTTTTTTCAGCCAGTCGAGGACGACTTCCAGCTGCTCATGCTTGACCCAGCGGGTGATGATAGGTTTGCGTCCCGCCGGCATCTGGTCAATAATGGACACGTCCATATCACCAAATGCTGTGATAGCAAGGGTTCTGGGAATAGGCGTCGCCGTCATCATGAGGACATCAGGATTGTCTCCCTTTTCCCGTAAAATCCGGCGCTGCTCCACCCCAAAGCGATGCTGCTCGTCAATAATGACCAAGCCCAACGCATGGTAACGGACTCCTTCCTGAATCAGGGCATGGGTTCCGACAATCATGTCCACCTGACCCTTTTCAATCGCTGCCAAAGTCTCCCGACGTTCAGCTGCTTTCATCCCACCAGTTAGCAGGGCCAGCTTCAATTCTGGAAATAGCTGAGCTAGGCTGTCAAAATGCTGCTCAGCCAAAATTTCTGTTGGAACCATCAGAGCGGACTGATAGCCTGCTGTATAAACAGCATACATAGCCAGACCAGCGACTACTGTCTTTCCGCTTCCCACATCACCCTGCAGCAGACGATTCATGTGCCCAGGCGACCGCAAATCCTGCAAAATCTCTGTCAGACTGCGCTCCTGAGCCGAAGTCAGCTCAAAAGGTAAGCTCTGCTTTTTCTCGGCTACAGCATCCAACCGCCAATCAATCTTCAATCCATTGCTGACAGCCTTGCTTTCTCTCTTCAAGACCTGCAGCTGCATTTGGAAATAAAAGAGTTCTTCAAATTTAACCCGCCGAAGAGCCTGCTTGTAGTCCGCCAAGTCCTTTGGAAAATGCATAGCCCGCACAGCCTCCACTCTGCTCACTAGCTGGTAGCGTTCCAGCAGGGGCTGGGGCAGATTTTCCTCTAAGAGCAAGTCCAAACCTTGGTCAAAGGCAGTCTTAATCAGCTTGACCAAACTAGCCTGACTAATTCCCTGAGCCAGCCGATAGACAGGCTGCAAGTCGTCCTCTACCTGAGCCAGAAGTTTCATGCCAGTCAGACTAGCCTTGGCTTTGTCCCACTTGCCAAAGACAGCTATATTAGCTCCCACTTCAATCTTGTCTGCCAGATAAGGCTGGTTAAAGAAATTAACTGCCAGAGCGACTTCTCCCTGCTTGATGGTAAAGCGCAGGCGATTGCGTTTGTACCCATAATACTGGACATTAGCCGGAG
Organism: Streptococcus sanguinis; assembly: GCF_050220005.1. Classification (GTDB taxonomy): domain Bacteria; phylum Bacillota; class Bacilli; order Lactobacillales; family Streptococcaceae; genus Streptococcus; species Streptococcus sanguinis_Z. The sequence continues at coordinate 532,528 of NZ_CP071413.1, read as the reverse complement.
TCACGACCTGACCAGAAACAACCGCCTTTTCTCCATCCTCCAAGTCTAGGACATTCTTACTTTTAAAATCCTCATAACGAAAAGGAAAATAAAGCAGCAAATCCTGCAAGGTCTCTAGACCCAGCTTGGCAAATTTTTCTGCTGATTTCGGTCCCACACCAGGCAGAACCGTCAAAGGTTGGTGTAAATTCATAATTCCTCTTTCAGTTCTGATACTGCTGCGCTGCTGACATCACAGACAGGGGCCAAGCTAGAACATTATCAAATACTGCAAGCGGTTCCCTGCATTAATCTTCTTAGTCTTTGTAGACCCTCGGTACACGGTCGCTAATCAAGCAAACCACCTCATAGTTAATGGTGCCACGCTTTTCTGCCACATCTGTCGCCGTAATGGTCTCCGCTCCGCTATTTCCAATCAACACAACCGGAGTGCCAAGGGGATAAGCCTGAGGCAGGCGCACTGTAATCTGGTCCATAGAAACTCGGCCGACAATAGGGCAGCGCTGACCATCAATCAAGACATCAAAGCCCTGCATATCGCGTGTCCAGCCATCCGCATAACCCAAAGGAATGGTACCAATCCACTCTTGAGACTTGCTGGTATAGGTAGCTCCATAGCCAACATCTGCTCCAGCCTCTACTTCCTTGACATGCACCAATTCTGAGACCAGAGACAAAGCTGGCTTGAATTCGTAAGGAAGTTTTAAAACAGTTCCGCTAGGGTTGAGGCCATAAATGATGTCACCCAGCCGTACGGCATTTAGGACGGTCTCGCTATGCCAGAGAGAAGTAGCGGAATTACTAGCGTGAACGAGAGGAGGAACACTGTCCAGCTCAGATAAGATCTGATGAAAACGAGCCAGCTGGGCTTCAAACTTATGGTGCTCCGCTTCATCTGCCGTTGCAAAGTGGGTAAAAATTCCCTCCGCGACAGCCCCAGCAGCCTGCAAGCGATGGATTGCCTCCTGAGCTTCCTGACTATCTCGAAAACCAATCCGCCCCATACCAGAGTCAATCTTGATATGAAACTTCAATCCTGTTAAGTCTTTTTCCGCAGCTAAAGCTAAATCCAACCACTCCAGACTGGCTACAGTCAGAGAGACCTTTCCCTTTCTAGCCAGCGGGAGCGCAGCCAGATTTGATACTCCTAGCACCAGAATTTTTTTGCCAATGCCCGCTGAGCGCAGCTCCAAGGCTTCATCAATATTAGACACACAAAATCCATCTACGAGGGGCTCAATATGCCTAGAAACCTCAATAGCTCCATGGCCATAAGCATTGGCTTTAACGACAGCCCATTTCTCAGTCGTCTGAGGCAGTTGGGCACTCAGTTGTCTAATATTAAAAGCAATGGCAGCTAAATCAATCACTGCCTTGCTAGGTCTATGCAGACTAGCTTTCATCATTTTCCTCCAAAATAACGCTGGCTGTAACTAGGCCAGCAGCATGGCTGAGCGAAATCCAAACCTTGCCAGTAAAAGGTGACCGGCTAAAATAAGGTGCTCCCTGACGGTCGTTTAAAATCTCCAAATCTTGAAACCTGAGCTTACCGATTCCAGTTCCCCAAGCTTTAGAAAAAGCCTCCTTGGCAGCCCAACGGCCAGCTAGAAATTCTATTTTCCGCTTGCCGGATAACTCCTCAAAACGAGAAAGCTCCGCCTCTGTCAGCACCTTCTTTGCAAAGCGGGCATTTTTCAGATAGGCTCGCTCAATGGCAGCCAACTCTTCTATATCAATTCCGTGTCCTTTTATCATATCATTCTCTGGAAAGGCGACAAAACTCAGCTGGGCCGCCAGCTGAGTTCGTCTTCACCCGACAGTTAGTCCTCTTTACAGGTCAAGACTGTCCCTTTCAATTTTCCTTATTTATCTAAAGTGTTGTAAATTTCTTCAATGAGCTGAACAGTATTGTCCCAACCTAGGCAAGGATCGGTGATGGATTTACCAAAGACTTCCGGCTCATTTTGCCGGCCGTCTTCCAGATAAGACTCAATCATAAAACCACGAACCGCTCTCTTAATCTTTTCGTTCCAATCCCGATTAAGCAAGGTCTGACGCACAATCCTAATCTGATCCAGATATTGCTTGCCAGAGTTATCGTGATTGGTATCGATGACGATGAAAGGATTCTCCAAGCCCATCTTTTCGTAGTAGGAAATGGCATCCAGCATATTCTCATAGTAGAAATTTGGGATATTTTTACCATATTCATTGGTTGCCCCACGCAGAATAACGTGAGCCAAAGGATTCCCAGAGGTTTCTACTTCCTGACCATGAAAAAGGAAAGTCTGCTTATTTTGTGCCGCATAGACAGCGTTAAACATAACACCCAGATTGCCAGAAGTTGGATTTTTCATGCCTACCGGGGCATCAAGACCTGACGCCACAAAACGGTGCTCCTGGTCTTCAACTGAGCGTGCACCCACAGCATGATAGCTGACCAAGTCATCTACCAGCACAAGATTGGACGGATAGAGCATCTCATCAGCTGTCGTCAGACCAGTCTCTGTAATGACACGGTAGTGCAACTGACGAACTGCCTGCAAACCATTTATAAGACTAGGCGCTTTAGATGTATCTGGCTGGTGAACCAAGCCCTTATAGCCATCTCCATTGGTCCGCGGCTTAGCAGTATAGACCCGCATGACGATAAAAATCTTATCTGCGACCTTCTTCTGCAGCTCTGATAAGCGGCGAGCATACTCCAGCACAGCCTCTTCATTGTCCGATGAGCAAGGGCCAATCACCAAGAGAATACGCTCGTCTTCCCCACTGAGAATCTCAGCTAGTTCTTGGTCTCGCTTGTTTTTATGAGTCAAGGCCTGACCAGTCAGTCTGGTTCTGGACTTAATCTGCTCAATGTCAATCTTCTGACCTTTTTCAATAAATGCCATACTATTTTCCTAATGTATCATAAATTTCACGAACCAGCTGTTCTGTATTTGCCCAGCCCAGACAAGGGTCAGTAATGGACTTACCAAAGACTTCTGGCTCGTCCTGACGGCCGTCTTCCAGATAAGACTCAATCATAAAGCCACGCACGGTAGCCTTAATCTTTTCATTCCAGTCCCGATTAATCAGCGTCTGGCGAACGATACGAACTTGCTCCAGATACTGCTTACCAGAGTTATCATGATTGGTATCAATGATGATAAAGGGATTTTCTAAGCCCATTTTTTCATACTGGGCAATGGTATCCAGCAGGTTATCATAATAGTAATTGGGAATATTCTTGCCGTATTCATTGAGGGCACCGCGCAAGATGGCATGCGCCAAGGGATTGCCAGATGTTTCTACTTCCTTACCGGAAAAGAGGAAACTCTGCTTGTTTTGAGCAGCATAGATGCCGTTAAACATGACATTAAGATTACCAGAAGTCGGATTTTTCAAGCCGGTTGGCAGATCTGCCCCACTAGCCACAAAGCGGTGCTGCTGGTCTTCGACCGAGCGAGCTCCGACTGCCATGTAAGAAATCAAATCATCTACCAGAGGCAGATTTTCTGGATAGAGCATCTCATCAGCTGTGGTCATGCCTGTCTCAGAAATAACCCGATAGTGCAGATTGCGGACTGCCTTAATGCCGTTAATCAGACTTGGAGCGGCAGTCGCATTAGGCTGATGAATAAGCCCTTTGTAGCCATCTCCGTTCGTCCGAGGCTTGGCAGTATAGACCCGCATGACCATAAAGATGCGATCTTTTACTTCTTCTTGGAGAGCAGATAGACGCTTGGCATACTCCAGCACCGCTTCTTCATTATCTGAAGAGCAGGGACCAATGACCAAGAGAATGCGGTCATCTTGACCACGCAGAATTGCTTCTAACTCTCGGTCACGCTTTTCCTTGCGAGCGAGCATGTCGCCTTCTAGCTTAGCAAGTTGGCGAACTTCTGCCACATCAATGGGTTGACTGGTTGCTTTAAAGGTCATCTATTCTCCTTCTTTTATGCTTACTTTTTACGGCCGTGACAGTTCTTGAACTTCTTGCCAGAGCCACATGGACAAGGGTCGTTTCTCTTTACGTTAGATAGGTCTACATTCTCAGGCATATTTGGCGCCTTGGCAGAGATATTGCGGGTAGCTGTGGTATTGATAGCCCGCTCTGTCCGCGGACGCTCTTGCTCATGAATCTGCGCTTTCATCATCAGACGAGTCACATCAAATTCGATGGAGCCAATCATGTCGTTGAACATACGGAAGCTCTCTGCTTGGTATTCGACAACTGGGTTATTTTGTGCATAACCACGTAGTCCAACAGCATTGCGCAGCTGGTCAAGGGCGTCGATATGGTCAGTCCACTTGCTGTCCACCACGCGCAGAATCAAGACCTTCTGGAATTCACGCACTGCTTCTTCGTCTCGCAGCTTAGCAATTTGACTGTCGTAGACTTCCAATGCACGTTCAAACAGATAATCTTTGATTTCTTGGTCGGACTTGCCTTCCAAATCGCTGTCAGAAATAGAATCTTCTGAAACTAAGTTATACTTAGCAAAGTTTAAAATTGCTTCAATCTTATCATCCTGATCAGAGTGGCTGCTGCCATCAACGATACGGTTGATAGTCCGTTTGATCATGGCCTGGATTTCAGGACTGAGGTCACGGTCAGCAGTAATGACATCGTGGCGCTCAGCATAGATAATTTCCCGTTGCTCACGCATCACGTCATCATACTGCAAGACTTGTTTCCGCGTATCGTAGTTATTTCCTTCGACACGCTTCTGAGCTGCCTCTACCTGACGGGTCAGCATGCCAGACTTGATAACAGAATCTTCGTCGCTAAGGTTCATCCGATCCAAGAGGGCTTTAATACGCTCTGACCCAAAGCGACGCATCAGCTCATCTTCCAGTGACAGGTAGAACTGTGACTCACCTGGATCACCCTGACGACCTGAACGTCCGCGCAGCTGATTGTCAATACGGCGGCTTTCATGGCGCTCTGTACCGATAACACAGAGACCGCCCAGTTCGCGAACACCTTCACCTAACTTGATGTCGGTTCCCCGTCCGGCCATATTGGTCGCAATAGTAACCGCCCCACGTTGGCCAGCATTCATGATAATTTGCGCTTCTTTATAGTGGTTTTTCGCATTAAGAACTTCGTGAGGAACCCCAGCTTCTACCAATTTCTTAGAAATATAATCACTGGTTTCAACCGCGACGGTACCGACCAGAACTGGCTGGCCTTTTTCATGACGCTCTTTAACATCCTGAACAACTGCCTTAAACTTAGAATCAATACTTGGGTAGAGCAGGTCAGAATGGTCAATACGTGCTACCGGACGGTTGGTTGGAATTGGAATAACACGAATGTTGTATGTTTCGCGGAACTCTTCTTCCTCCGTCTTAGCTGTACCTGTCATGCCGGACAGCTTCTTATACATACGGAAGAGGTTCTGATAAGTAATGGAAGCAGAAGTCTTTGTTTCTTCCTGAATCGGCACACCTTCTTTGGCTTCAATCGCTTGGTGGAGACCGTCAGAGTAACGGCGGCCTTCCATAGTCCGACCGGTAAACTGATCGACAATCAGAATTTCCTGTTCTTCACTAACCACATAGTCAATGTCAAGGAGCATGATGTAGTTAGCTCGCAGAGCATTATCAATAAAGTGAGTCAGGGCAACATTTTCAATATCATAGAGATTGTCCAGCTTGAAGTAGCTTTCTGCCTTGTCAATACCTGAGTCAGACAGACCAATCGTCTTAGACTGAACATCGATGATGTAGTCGTCCTTATCCAGAGATTTGACATAATGGTCAGCCATATGATAAAGCTGGTTGGTATCTGAAGAAACCGGTCCGGATACGATCAATGGTGTCCGAGCTTCGTCAATCAGGATTGAGTCCACCTCATCGACCAAGGCATAGTTGAGTGGGCGCTGTACCATGTTTTCAGCGCGGACTACCATGTTATCACGCAGATAGTCAAAGCCAATCTCAGCATTGGTTGAATAGGTAATGTCGCAAGCGTATGCTTCTTTCTTCTCAGATGGAGATTTAGCTGCCAGATTGATACCGACAGAAAGGCCCAGCCAAGAGTAGAGTTCACCCATTTCGGTCGCATCACGCTCAGTCAGGTATTCGTTGACTGTGACAACGTGTACTCCTTGGCCTGCAAGGGCATTTAAGTAAACTGGCATCGTCGCTGTCAAGGTTTTTCCTTCACCGGTACGCATCTCTGGAACGTCACCATGATGGAGAACGATCCCTCCCATAACCTGAACCTTATAAGGGAAAAGGCCCAACACTCGCTTAGCTCCTTCACGGACAACCGCAAAAGCTTCAAATAAGAGCTGATCTAAAGTTTCACCATCAGCATAGCGTTTCTTGAATTCTTCTGTTTTTGCCTGAAGTTCTTCATCAGACAAGGCTGCCATTTCGTCTTCATAAGCCAAGACTTTGTCAGCCATTTTTTCTAATTTTCTTAATTCACCTTTATCATTTTCAATGATAGTCTTTAAAATATTCGCCATTTTTTTCCTTACTATATAATAATCTTTCTGATTTTTAGAATGTTCTTTTCATTATAGCATGTTTTCCTATATCTTTCAAGAATGAAAAAAGCAAAAAAGCTCCATTAGACTGTGCTTACAGAACTGGGAGATGGCAGGATATTCGAGGATAATTTGTGCATGATAAACTATGTGCTTTTCAATCTATATTTTCCCCTCTCAGTTTTGAGCAAACTTCAACACCTTAATTGTATCGCATTTGGATTTTTTAGGAGAATCTTCAATTTGCACCTGCATGGCGTGATTTATTGGCTAGAGTCTTATGGAACTAGACGGGCTGAAAGTTATATAAACGAAAACCAGCACCTAAAGTGTACCGACTCTAAAAAGCTAGATTTTTGTGTCTAACTTTTGTAGTGCAGTACAGAGGCACTGGTTTTTATATGGGGATACCATCCGTATTTCACTTCCACTTAGTGGGGAATCAAACTATTGAATCCAATTGTTCAATCTTCCAACAAACTAGCCTTGCCAGTCAGCCGGATAAGTCACATAGATAAAGCGGGCCTTATCTCTGACAGAGAACTGAATGTCGCTGCCTTTAGGGATAAAGAGTACTTCGCCAGGGCCAGCTGTCATGACTTCGTCACCAACGATAATATCAAGACGCCCTTCAATAACATAGTCCACTTCATCATAGTCCAGATGCCAAGGGAAAGTTGTCTTTTCCATGGTCATCAGACCTAAGCCCAATCTTGGGCTTTCGTCTAAGGTCAGCAAGTCTCGTGTATAAACTTGATGGCTCACATCACCTGTATCCAAGCGATCTTCTGGACGAACATCTAGACCTGGCAGGGCGATAGAAGCTACGCCTGCCTTGCTGACTTTCTTCCCACCATCTTTAGTGGCTAATTCTTCCAATAAAATCTTACGAACCAATGTTTCTAGGTCAGAACGATTAATATCTGCCATACTTCATACCTCCAAGTCTAAGCTTCCTTCTTCGTTAGGAAGAAAGCCAGTAATACCGCTGTGATACCTCCGACAAATTTACCAATCATCATCGGCACAATCATTTCCGGTTTTTGACCGGCTGTGAAGCCTAGGTGATCTCCGATAACAAAGGAAGCAGATACAGCAAAGGCTACGTTGATAATCTTACCGCGTTTGTCCATATCCTTCATCATCTGGAACATGGCAATGTTATTAGCCAGAGAAGCTACCAAACCAGCTGCACCAACTTCGTTCATTCCTAGGGATTTTCCGATAGCAGAAAGTGGTTTGTTGGCTACCTTGGTAAAGACAGCTACCAGACCAAAGGCTCCAGCCAAGGTTACGGCAATCGTTCCGACAACTTCAAAAGCTTCCTTCAATGTTTCAGCACCTTTTGGATAGATGCTGATGAGCCATTCATTGCCAGTCAGAAGCTGAGCTGCACCAAAGGCCAAACCAAGCGTTGCCAAGATAACAATAATCTGACCAAACACTTCAAAACCTTTAATCATGGCATTAGGTGCCAAAAGCAATCCTATGAAAATCAGAGCAGATACAATGATAATCGGGATAAGATTGACAACCAAGGTTCCAAAAGGCAGACCTGGCACGAAAATTCCTCCGAGAAGACAGCCAATCGGAACAGTTACCAAACCGTATAGGATTCCGCGAGCCAAAAGCGGACGGTCATCTTTTTCGATAATACCCAAGGCAACTGGAATCGTAAAGACGATGGTTGGCCCCATCATAGAGCCCAGTACAAAGGCAGCGAAATTTCCTACTGCTGGATCCTGAGCCAGACTGAGAGCCAGAGGAGCTCCTCCCATATCATTGGCAATGAAGGTTGTCGCAAAGATAGACGGGTCAGCGCCCACCAAGCCATACAAAGGCACGACAATTGGTTTCAAGACATCCGCCAAGAGGGGAGCGATTACCATAATCCCAGCCATAGAAAGAGCCAAAGCTCCCATAGCCATGATACCTTCTTCAAATTTTTCACTTAGTCCTAGTTTGCCACCGATACATTTATCCACTGCACCGATCAGCATGAATAGAACCATGATATAAATGATAATTTCATTGATACTCATAACATTACCTTAGTTTCTAATATTCTTCATCACTGTGATAGTCAACCTTGTCAATGATAGCCACAACGACCATATCCACAGGGATATTCGTCTTATTTAGGCTCATCCGGGCAGAACTGCCAGTGGTTACCATTACTTGGTCTCCTTCGCCTGCACCGATGCAGTCGGCCACAATAAGCAGAGCTGGGTCACTTTGATGTTCATTTAGCTGCCGTTCGACCACCAAAAATTTCAAACCATTTAAATTTTCGTCTTTTCTAGTCGCCCAAAGGCTTCCTTTTACTTTACCAACAAACATCTCTACCCACTCCTTTATTCTATGATTTCTATTTTTTGACGTTTTAGATAATCTCTCGCCAAGGCTGTCACAATCATTCCTTTTTCTATTTTAAAGCTTCCGCTTTCAGGTAAGCCCATCTCTCTCAGCCTCTTCTCTGTCAGCAAAACTGGCTTGCCTGGCGCCTTAGTCTTCTGGCTGACTTCTTCTGCCACCGCCCGTTTCACTTCCGGGCGAGGCTCTTCAGCCTGATCGCTTTCTAGGAGTGCTAAGAGTTGGCCTTCTTTATAAAATTGCAGACCGTAGCGAATAAGCTTTTCTCGCTGTCCCTGCAGTTCCTGATACAAGTACACTTTAGAAGATTGCTTGTACTGTTGAATAGCAAAGGCGTTGTCTGATACGAGGACTTTTTTGCCTTTCAAAAGACTCTTTAAAATGACTGCTTCCTCCACCGCTAAAGGGCAAAGGGATGAGAGTCTTAGAAAAGCATCAAAACCAAGTGACTCAACAACAACAATCTCTGCTGTGCAAGAATCTTTTACAACTTGAAAGCCTTCCCCTTCTAATAAGTCAGGAATCTTATCGCCTCCAATGACGTATACTGAAGGTTTCTGAGGCTTTTTCTTCAACTTTTCCATCAGGCGGTCTGTAATCAAATCTACTAAATGATCTAGATTTTCCATTCTTTACCTACCTTTTATTTGCTCATACGACTTATTTTTTAATAATCCGTCCGCGTGTTCCTTTTTTGAAACCACAGGCATTAGCTTCATCGTAGTCAATATGCATATAAGTCGCAAATTTAGGACTAACACGGATGACTACATCATCAAATATCAGCGGACGAGCACCTTCTACTCTGACTTGTACAATCTCATGATTTTTTACATTCAGACGTTCAGCATCTTCCGGTGTCATATGAACATGACGCTTAGCTACAATCAGGCCCTTATCCAGACAAACTGCCTTGTCTCCATGAGCCAAAATGACGCCCGGTGTTCCTTCGATATCGCCGCTTTCGCGAATGGGAGCCTTGGTGCCCAGCTGCAAACAGTCGGTCAGAGAAACTTCTACCTGAGAATGTTTGCGAACAGGTCCCAGAATAACCACATTGTGAAAAGCGCCTTTTGGACCGACAACTGTCAGCCTTTCTTGACTAGCGAACTGGCCTGGCTGTGATAGGTCTTTTGCTTTTGTTAATTGATAGTTGGGACCAAACAAGGCTTCCAAATCTTCCTGACTCAAATGGACATGACGTCCGCTCGCTTCTACCTCAAATGACCCCTGCAATTCTTCCTGAACTTTATCAATTACTTTATTTACCAAATTTTCTAAAGTCATTGCTGTTCTTCTTTCTCTTGTTATTAGCTTGCTATCAACCAGAGCAAGACTTCAATTGATTTTAATAATTGAGAAACCTTACAAGCAAATTGATCTCTGTCACCATCAGCAGCCTGCTCCAATTCTTTGCGCAGGAGGGTCGTTTCGATATATGTTTCATAGCAATTCAGCTGCCAAGTCGGTTCTTGGTAACTCATCATAACCGTCTCTTGATCGAGCTGTCGACTGACCCGAATGGCCTGCAATTCTGCATTGCTAGGCAGGTCTGTCTGGTAATCAGAAATATCATCCAGAATATGATGGCCGACGATTTGTTCTACTATGTTCAATAGTTGGCCAACTTGCTCACACTTTTCATCCTGAAAAGCCTGATGCAACTCTCTCTGGTTCTTCAAAAAGCAAGTATAAAGTTTAGTCAGTCTAAATAGTCGTGGATACACAGCAGAGTCCTCAAGGTTTGTAATCGGTACCCTGATAGCATCAACAGCTGAGGCTGGTTTCCCTTTGGTCTGACCTGAAGAAATAATTCGAATATGGTGATCATTGAGAAAACCTCTGGCTGCTGGCGTCAGTTTTTCATCTTTGTTTAATTCAAAGACACCGTTATCAGCGAGAACGGATTCTCTATAAAGCTTTCTAATCTTAGCTTCTGTAAAAACTGACATGTATTCACATCCTTCTACTCCGTTGATACTCTGTGAAAATCAATCTGATACTCTCCGAAAATCAACATTTCTGTCTAGTATCGAGCTGCTGCCCATAAGCTTCATTTTCACTGAGTATTCTATTTGCATCAGAGGCCTGTATCAAGCCTGAACACTACAATACAGGCCCTTTCAGCAAATATTTATCTGTCCCATATTATTTGGGCAGAATAACTTCCACTTCAGCATGTGGACGTGGAATTACGTGAACTGAAATCAATTCACCAACGTTTTCAGCTGCAGCTGCTCCAGCATCTGTTGCAGCTTTGACTGCGCCGACATCTCCACGAACCATTACAGTTACCAAACCAGCACCGACTTGTTCTTTACCAATCAAAGTTACGTTAGCGGCTTTGACCATTGCATCAGCTGCTTCGATTGCGCCGACGAGTCCTTTTGTTTCTACCATTCCTAATGCATTTGCGTTTGCCATGTTTATTTCCTCCAATTATTTTCTTGTTTTTAATTTTATCCGAAAGTCTGTAATCTTATTCTTGATGAGGCAAGATTACTTCCACTTCAGCATGTGGACGTGGGATTACGTGAACTGAAATCAATTCACCAACGTTTTCAGCTGCAGCTGCTCCAGCATCTGTCGCTGCTTTGACTGCACCGACATCACCACGAACCAAGACTGTTACCAATCCAGCGCCGACTTGTTCTTTACCAACTAAAGTTACGTTAGCGGCTTTGACCATTGCATCAGCTGCTTCGATTGCGCCGACAAGTCCTTTTGTTTCTACCATTCCTAATGCATTTGCGTTTGCCATGATTGTATCCTCCAATTATAATGTTTAATATTGACTATTTTAGTTTTTCCAATACGCGTTGAACCAACAAGGTTACCAGTTCTTCTTCGTTTGATCCGTCAACTGCTACTGCTTTTGGTTCTTCCACTGCCATATTTTCTGCTTGTCGCAGGTCTGACAGTTCTGATGTACCGTAAGCTACACGACGGATATTAAAGAGATTGAGCGGGCTGACATTATCAGATGTTGCGCTGCCACCCACAGCTCCACAACCCAAAGTAAAGGCTGGGAAGAGACCAGTCGTTGCACCGACACCACCTAGGGCTGCTGGCGTATTGATCAGCAGACGAGATACTGGTTTTTTCAGTGCAAATTCACGAATAATTTCTTCATTTTGACTGTGGATAGCAAGAGTGTGGCCTGCACCTTCATGATGCAAGATCTTAATACTCAGCTCACAAGCTTCCAACCAGTCCTTGACAGTGTAGAAACCTAAGACTGGAGCCAGTTTTTCCATAGAATATGGATACTGCTTACCGACGCCAGTTTCTTCTGCAATCAAGACCCGAGCATCAGCTGGAACTGAAATACCAGCTAACTCAGCAATCACTTGCGGTGTTTTACCAACCATCTTCGGATTCATCGCACCACTCGGCTGGATAATGAAGGAGCCTAGTTTCTTAGCATCTTCAGCTGGAACAAAGTAAGCACCTTGTTTCTTGAATTCTGCTACAACCTTTTCCTTCATATCTTCTTCAACGATGATAGACTGCTCAGATGCACAAATCACACCATTGTCAAAGGTTTTAGAATCCAAAATCTGACGAACTGCTTTTGGCACATCTGCTGTTCTTTCGATGAAGGCTGGACCATTACCAGGACCTACACCGATTGCTGGTGTACCAGATGAGTAAGCTGCTTTGACCATGGCATTCCCACCAGTCGCCAAAATCAGATTTGTATCCTTGTGCCGCATCAACTCATTTGTAGCTGCGATGGATACCCGATGAATCGCACTGATGGCTCCATCCGGACAGCCAGCTGACTTAGCAGCTTTCTTGATGATTTCTACCGTTTCCTCAATACACTTAAGAGCATTTGGGTGAGGAGAGAAGACGATACTGTTTCCTGCCTTCAAAGCAATCAAAGCCTTATACATAACCGTTGAGGTCGGGTTGGTTGATGGAATCAAGCCAGCAATGACACCTACTGGAACCCCAACTTCCAAGACTTTCTTTTCCTTGTCTTCGCTGAGAACCCCAACCGTTTTCATATCCTTGATTTCTTCAAGAATACCTTTGGAAGCAAGAGCATTTTTCAATACCTTGTCTTCCCAGCGGCCAAAGCCTGTTTCCTGAGCCGCCATTTTAGCTAGGCGTTCACGCTCATCATAACAAGCTTTCGCTACTACTTTTACAATGGTATCAATTTGCTCTTGGCTCATTTTAGCAAGTTCTGCTTGGGCTTTCTTTGCATCCCGAATCAAATTCCTTACTTCCTGAATCGATACCAAATCTTTATCTTCTAAAAACATCCGCAATTACTCCTCTCCTATTGTTTCCATCAAAGTCTCAACGAGAAGTTTCTTGTTGGCAAATTTGATTTCTTTCTTGCTGAGACGGATACCTTCTTGATGATAGGCAAGGCTGCGTAGTTCGACGACTTTTAGTTTTTCCAGTTCTTCTCTGGTGTAGGTCCTTGTCTCTCCTTCAAGCTTCTCTGCTGGTTCAGCCTTAGTTTCCTTTACAGGCTGAGGCTTTTCTTCGATTTTTTCTGAAGGGATTGTTTCCGCCGTAGAAGCAATCTCTTTTTTAGCTGTTTTACTGTTTCTCTTTGGTACAAAGAGAAGGTCTGTCTGGTTATCCAACCTAGAAATTACATGGCTGGCCAGATAGTAAGGTTTATCCTGTACCAACTCAACTGCTGCATCAACCGCTGAGCGGACTGCACTGACATCGCCTATTAATTGAACCGTATTCAAACCAGCTTTGACCGTTTCAATATTAAGCAATGATACATTGGCAGCCTTCAAAGCCGCATCTGCCGCAACTACAGCACCTAGATAACCTTTTACTTCAATTAAACCTAGTGCTCTATCTGCCATTTAATCAACTCCTAATCAATAACTTTTAGGATCATTTGCTACTGCGATAACTGCATTCGCAAATGCGTCGCAGGCAGCTCGGCATGCTGACTGTGATCCGACCAGAAGTCCGCCGGCAAAGTTGGTTTCACTTGGTGGTCCGTAGAAGGCTCCAACCTGCACATCAGCCGCTTTCAAAGCCGCATCCAGTGCCACCATAGCTTCACCCGGTGGAGCAATCAAGTAAGCAATCGCTGTTCCTTCTTCTGCATTAGCCCCCTCTGACAGGTAAGAACCTGCACGAGAGATACAATGAGCAAAATAAGGAATACTGTCATCATCATTGGCACTGTAGAAGCTAGCCCCATTTTCGATTTCATAGACTGCTACATCCAGACCGCTGCGAACTTCTTCTGGGTTTGGACCAGCCAAGATACCGATGACTTCACCAGCCAGCTTAGTTGAAGCGTTGCCTGCACCAGCATACATACTGCGAGCATAGACCACTTCTACATCTGCTGCCTTGGTTGCTTCATCCAAGGCTACATAAGTGACATCATCACAGTCAGAAGTGATAATTCCCAGGCTTCTGTGATGTGGTTTAAGCTCCAAAGAAGCTGCCAAACCTGCATCCACGTTTGAAATCAGAAGGGCACTTAATACATTTGCACCTAATCGATCATTTTTCAAAGCCACTACCTCCTATTATTTCAAATCAATTCCTGATTTCTTATTATCAAGAATCTTCTTAATGATTTCTGCTACATAGGCTCCAGCTTCAACGGCTGGTGTTCCGCCTTTATGAATATTGGAAACAACGGTCCGTTTCGCTTCTGGCATACCAACTGTTGGCTTGTAAGCCAGATAAGCACTCATAGACTCAGCTGTTACCAGACCTGGACGCTCACCAACCAGCATACAGATAACTTCTGCACCAGTCAGCTCTGCGATTTGGTCCATAGCTGCAACCCGAGCATGCTTGATAAAGAGTACTTCACCAAAGTCCAGTCCGAACATTTTCAGACCTTGCTTCAGAGCTGGCAGGAAGTCTTTGACGTTAGCCTCAATAGCTGATGAGCTAAGACCGTCACCAACGACAATCTGAACTTTGGCATTAGGTTTGCATTTTTCCTTGATAATCGCCTGCTGATCTTCAGGGAAGACCCGGCCAAAATCTGGACGTGTCAAGTACTCATCCTTAGTTGCTGCCTTGGTCTGTACAGGAATGAAGCCCATTTCCTTGACAAAGTCATCTGATACATAGGAGAAGACCGCATCCTGAGCTGCCGCATGGTCTGCACGGAAACGCAAAACACTTTGTGTCTTGTAGCGATCGCCTGCCCGCCATAAGCCCAGACGTGCCGGAGTAAATTTCTTAATCTTTCGGTAGGCTTCTTCATTGATGGCATTCGGAACCAAGAACTGTTCCTGAATATCTACTTCTGTTATGTCCGGAATAATGCCATCTTCAATCACTGAAGTGTCTTGTTTGACTTCTTCCTGCAGAGAAACCGCAGGTTTTTCAGCTTTGTTCTGGTCAGTCGCTGCTGTTTCTTTAACAGCTGAGTCGCCGCCCATCTCATTTAACAATGAGCGAATCATTTCTTTTAATTGCAATTCATCCACAATGATTTCCTCCTTGCTAATTTGATTTCATAAAGATGGAGCCGTCTCCGCCGATTTCTGTCAGGTGGCCATCTTCCATCAAGCCCATCTTTTCCATCCACTCTTCAAATTCCTTGATTGGACGTTTGTTGAGAAGTGAACGCATGGTTGCTGTTTCATGGTAACCAGTTGTTTGATAGTTAAGCATGATATCGTCACCATGAGGAATCGCCATGATGTAGTTAACATTGGCTGCTCCGAGAAGAACCAAGAGATTTTCAGCGTCGTTTTGGTCAGCCTTCATGTGATTAGTGTAGCAGATATCACAACCCATTGAGATACCAGTCAGTTTGCCCATGAAGTGGTCTTCCAAACCAGCACGGATAACCTGCTTAGAATCATAAAGATACTCAGGTCCGATGAATCCAACAACGGTATTTACCAAGAATGGATCGAAGCGTTTAGCAAAACCATAACAACGAGCTTCCATAGTCACTTGGTCTGCTCCATGGTGAGCATCAGATGAAAGTTCAGAACCTTGACCTGTTTCAAAGTACATGACATTCGGTCCAGCAGCTGTTCCCACTTTCAGAGCTGTATCCCAAGCTTCTTGAATGATTTTAGCATCAAAACCAAAGGCTTCATTTCCTTTTTCAGATCCAGCGATAGACTGGAAGACCAATCCTGTCGGAGCACCTTGATTCATGGCTTCTATCTGAGTAGTAACGTGAGCTAGCACACAGTGCTGAGTTGGAATATTGTACTCTTCGATGAAGTCGTTAAACTTATGCAAGACGCGTTTGGTACTTTCTACTGAGTCATCTACTGGGTTCAATCCTAAGAGAGCATCCCCACATCCATAAGCAAAACCTTCCATAGTAGAAGCCATGATACCGTCTGGATCATCTGTGGTATGGTTTGGTTGAAGACGAGAAGAGAATGTTCCCGGCATACCAATCGTTGTATTGGCATGTTTGGTAATGACAATCTTATTGGCAGCTACAATCAAGTCCAAGTTGGTCATCAACTTAGCAACCGCTGCTACCATTTCAGAAGTCAACCCACGAGACAGCCACTGAATATCTACGTTCTTAGTCTTGTTATCCAAGATCCATTCACGCAGCTCTTCTACTGTCCAATTCTTAATCTTTTCGTAAGTACGAAGATTGACGTCGTCGATGATAATCCGTGTTACCTCATCTTCTTCATAAGGCACTACCGGATTATTGAACAAATCAGACAGTTTTAGCTGAGCTAGTACAACCTTAGCAGCGACACGCTCTTCGGCAGATTCTGCTGCTACTCCGGCTAGCTGATCCCCGGATTTGTACTCATTGGCTTTGGCCAGCACTTCTTTTACGGATTTAAATTCGTAAAGCCGACCAAACAATTTTGTTTTCAAAATCATGGATTACTTCCTCCTTTGTGTAAATAAAAGTTTAATTAAACACCAATGTTTTCACGACAATCGGTAAGACCGATCCTTCAATGACTGGATTACCAATATCGATATAGTCGCCATTTTGAACATCCACTGAGTCAATGCAGACAAATGGATAATCCTTAGGCAATTGAGCAAAGAGACATTGGCCTAGAACCTTGGCCATATCTTCTCTGACCACCACTAGCAACGGAATGTTCTTTTCAATGCTTTCGCTCATTCCCTTGACAATAGCCTCTGCGTATTCCAAAACCCGGGCGAAGCTTGGGCTTTTTTCTCCATTGATAGCCAAAGCCACCTGCTGGACTTCATTTTCCAGTGTGAACCAGGCCACCTTGTCCCTGATAATCTGCTGCAGTCCCTCCTTATCCTCATGCTCATCAGAAGCAGCCAGTTTGAGAACTGGAATGTTTTTAATAGGAAGGATATCAGAGATGTAGGTAATGGTACTGCCGCTGACATCGGTCGTATGGCTGCCCGCTCCAACAACGGTTGCCCGGATGGTCTCAGCTGACTGGATGACTTTCTTTTGATCAAAAATCTTGGATTTGCTCAGCGCCCTGCCTAGCAAGATACCGATATCCCCATAGCGGAAATCATCCGCCGAGGTCGTTTCCAAGTATATTCCATCAGCTACACCACCAGAGAAAGATACGCAGTGGAGATCATAGTTCAACTTGAGACCGTGGTTGGTCTGTAGGAGATCATAGTAAGGACTGTGATTGTCAATTCCTACAGACTGTTCTAATACGGAGACCATTTCTTGAATCAGTCGATCCAAATCAGCTCGATGGACTGTTTCACCAACTGCCAGCTGAAGCCCCTGCTCTGCAATGATAGTCTGCAGTTTTGGAGCAATATAGCTAATCCGCTGGGTCTGCGGATCCATTTTTATCAGCCGACCTCCGATATCAAAACACCCTGTATCAATCACATCTCCTTCTCGGAAGACTGCCAGATTGGAAGTCCCCCCACCAATATCAATATTGACGACTGATGTATGATGCTCTTGGGAATACTGATGACTGCAGGCCCCTTTACCAGCGATGATACTCTCAAGGTCTGGCCCAGCCGTCGCAACAACAAAGTCACCAGCATAACCACTCAGGGCTTGGAGCACCTGACTGGCATTTTCCTTGCGAGCTGTCTCACCAGTAATGATGACTGCCCCCATCTGAATATCTTTTTTCTGAATGCCTGCTTTCGCATACTCATTCAGAACAAAGTTTTTGATCTTATCTACCTCGATCAAAAGTTGATCCGAAATTGGTGTGAAGATAATTTCACTTTTATAAAGAACTTTTTTATCTGTAATATAGACACGAGGAATAGTAAACACAGAAGCAATATTCTCGATGGTAAGCTCTGACAAGATCAGCTGTGTAGTGGCTGTCCCGATATCGAGCCCCACACTCAAAATTTTATCTGACATACTAAAAACCTCCAAAAAAGACGCTCAAAGCAATGCAAACAAACAGAGTTCATTTACATTCTTCAAGCGTCATTGCTTTTTTCGACTGACATCATTGTTAGTCTGGTAGTATTTATTTTTTAAAACGAATGGTCGTTGTTGTCCCCTCATGGTCTGAGTGGATAGACAAGGTTCCAAACAATTTTCCTTGGACAAAGCGCTCCACCAAGAGTAGACCCAGATGATTCTCAAAGGAATGCTCTTGATTGTAACCGCTACCATTATCCAGTGCTTTTAAAGTTATTATATCATTTTTAAGTCCAACCTGCAAATGGATTTGCGGTTTTTCTGGATTTTTTTTGTCCTTAAAAGCATGTTCATAGCTGTTTTGCAGTAATTCATTGACGATTAGTGCCAGTGAAGTGGCCCGGCTGCTATCGAGACAGAGTTCCGGTTCCAGGCTGTAGGTCAGGGTTATTTCCCTATGCCCGGAAAAACAACGCTGAACATTATCGATAACTCTCTTCAGCAGATGCTCAATCTGAATGCTGTCATCCTGCTGAGAAGACAGGAGTTCGTGGGTCGCCGCTATAGAGAGCACACGATTCATACTGTCATTAAGAGCTTTTTTGGTGTCTGCTCCTGGACTTTGCTGAGCCTGTAGTCGCAGCAAGGAAACAACGGTTTGCAAGTTATTCTTTACCCGATGGTTCATTTCACGAATGGTAGTTGTATGGGTTAAGAGCTGTGCTTCCTTTTCCTTGATGTCTGTAATATCCTTACAGATCATGACCACATTTTCACTCTCAGCCAGCAGATAGCGTTTGACCAAAAAGCAATAAGTGCCATAATGTACCTCAACTTGGTGAGGTTTTTCTTGAGGGGCTTGTGGTCCCAGTTGCTGGATTTCTTCAAAAGTCAGACTGTCTAAGACCAGATTGCTATAGTGCATTCCCTCAATCGAGTCCATATAGCCCAGCTTATGGCGATAAGAGTCGGCAGCTGCTTGATTGAAATATTTGAGATAGCCCTGCCGGTCAAAGACCAAACAAGCTTCGTCTATATGATCAAATAAAACAAACTGCTCTTGGGCTGAAATCTCAGGAGTGCTCCGCAACTCAAAACCGTCGTCCTCTTTATCTAAAGACAAGTGATCTGGTAAAGTCTGGGGAGCATTTCTTTCGATAATCAGCGTTCCAATGACGCGCTCTTCTCTCAAAATCGGAAAGACCGTCTGATGGATGGCTAAGCCCTCCTGCGATCTGGCCGAAAGCCCAATCGAGGGAGCGCCCGTCTCCAAGGTCCGGATAACACCTGGCTCATTTTCCAGATAGGCCATAGCACCTACGACCGAGTTTTCGTACAAGCTGAGCTTGCTTTCTGGTTTTTTGTGAAAGATGACAATGGCATGTTCCGAAAAGATGTTCTTTACGTCAATGAAGACATCTTCATTGGCATAAGCTGAGTTTTTCAATAATTCGTCAGCCTCTTGGACGAGATGCTCGATATCAGCCTCATCCAAATTTGTCTGTTCCTGACAAAGCTGCTTTATCTTATCTTTATAAATCATTACACATCATCTTGGAGCACCAGCAATTTAGCAATCTCAATCATCGGCACTCTCTTTTGCATACTAATTGTCCGAATGCGTTTGAAAGCTTCTGGCTCTGACAAATGATCACGAGCCATCAGTAAGCCTTTGGCCTTTTCAATCACAATCCGATCGTCTATCTTTTTAGACAGCTTGACCATTTCATTGGACATCTGCTGAAGCTGGCGCCCCTTCTCAATGCAGACCTCTACCATAGGAATCAAGGACTTGGCATCCAAAGGTTTAACCAAGTAAGCACTAATCCCATTGGTTTTAGCTTTTTGAACATAGTGTTCATCACTGTAGGCTGACAGTAGAATCACACTGTAGGCTAAAGCATCTTCGAGTATTTTCTTACCCGCTGTCAGGCCATCCAGAAGCGGAAGCTTGATGTCCATCATGACCAAGTCACAACGATATTTCTGACACAAATCAATAGCCTCAAAGCCATCGGATGCCTCAGCCACCACTTCATAATCAGCTGCCTCTAATATATTTCGGATATCTAATCTTACAATTGGATCATCATCAACAATTAGTATTCTGCCCTTCATACTTCCCCTCGACAGTTTGATTTTTTATGTCCGCGTTACAACAGTGCTGGAGAAGCCTAAAATCTCTTCCAGACCTTGTAAAACGGCAATGAGAGCTGCCTCAACAGAAGAAACGTCACCTGTCATCACGACAGAGCCGCTGAAACGATCCACAAAACCAACTTGAACATCCGCAGCCTTGGTCGCAATATCAACCGCAATGATAGCCGCTTCACTCGGAGTGATCGTCAAGATTCCAATCGCATCCTTGATTTCTGCCTGCAATCCCAATTTTTCAAAAATGACTTCATCAGGATTAGCGATAAGGTGCGCCAAGGTCACTTGTTTCCCAGGAACGTATTCCTGTATCATTCTTTGTTTTTCTTCCAATTTAGTAAACCTTCTTCATGATTTTAAACCTTCAGAAGTGTACTGCATGCTCTTAATCATTATACAATAATTTTGGCATAACAGCAATTCAGAGGATTAAAACGCTTTCTCTAATACTTTAAGCAGTTCTTCTGCCGTAGGGACACGAGGGTTAGTCGGAGTACAGCCATCATGCAGAGCAGCTTCTGAAATTTCTACCTTGTACTGAGCAAAGACATCTGTCTTCACACCGTATTCTCTCAGAGAAGTTGGCATCTCCAGCTTTCTTTGCAGCTTCTTGATGGCTTCAACCAGCTGTCTTACTCCTGACACAGGGCTTGAAGCACTGCATCCCAGTAGTTT
The DNA here is from genome assembly GCF_050220005.1 of Streptococcus sanguinis. GTDB lineage: Bacteria > Bacillota > Bacilli > Lactobacillales > Streptococcaceae > Streptococcus > Streptococcus sanguinis_Z. The sequence goes on along the minus strand of NZ_CP071413.1, from coordinate 511,531 downwards.
GGCAATATCCTGATAGCGACTGGCTACAGTCTTGTCCGCTGCCTGCCGGTTCCGATTGTTGAATTCGATACCAGCATTATACTGAATGACATGGGGCATTAAAATACTGTTTAAACGACCATGAGGAACATGGAATTTGGCACCTGCCGCATGTGCCAGACTGTGATTGATACCCAAAGAAGCTGTGTTAAAGGCCATACCAGCCAGAGTGGATGCTGCATGCATCTTTTCACGCGCTTCTACATCCTGACCATTTTTGTAGGCTTTAGGCAGGTATTCAAAGACCAGCTTAATCGCCTTTTCAGCCAAGGCATCAGAGAAGTCCGTAGCCTTGGTCGATACATAAGCTTCAATGGCATGGGTCAATACATCCATTCCAGTGTCAGCCGTTATGTTACCAGGAAGTGACAGAACCAAATCCGCATCTAAGATAGCTACATCCGGAAGGATTTCTTTGGTCACTAAAGGATATTTGGTACCTCTCTCTGCATCCGTGATGACAGAAAAGGACGTTACTTCAGATCCAGTTCCGCTTGTCGTCGGAATGGCAATGAGAATAGCCTCTGAGAAGGCACCTTGCTTCTTGGCAAAATAATATATAGCCTTGGAAGCATCAATAGCAGAGCCGCCACCAATGGAAAGCACAATGCTGATTGGTCTGTCTCCTGCACTCTTGATACCAGCTACAACCGTTTCGATTGGCGGATCAGGCACAATATCTGTGAAAACAACAATGTCATTGCTGTCATCAAAGTTGGCTAAAATAGCATCCAACGTGCCAGATGTCTTCAAAAAAGGATCGGCAACGACTAGAATATGCTCGTTTTTATAATGGCTTAATTGCTGCAGAGCGCCCTTGCCCACATGCAATTCAGTCTTATAGGAAATCTTATACATCTTTTCTCCTTTCTGTTGTATCTGTTTTTAAACAAAAAGAAACTATATGAAAATAAGACTGCTCCCCTACACACGTCACAGCATTTTCATATAGCTTCATTGCTTATTTATCTTCAGTACCCCTTTGTACTATATTGAATTATAACACAAAAGCGCTTTCATGGCAATGAAAAAGTCATTAATATAAGAAATTTTTAGTGCCGCTTCTCCTTACAAAGCCAAGCTTATTTGAAGGATTAAATTTTTATTAAAATTTAGTTCATTTTCCTTGTAATTCCCTGTGAAAGGTGTTACAATCTAGTTACTAGGAAATTGATTTTAGTACTTTTAAGGATATGGAAGTCTGGTGCAAATCCAGCGCGGTCCCGCCACTGTGATAAGCTTTTCAGCTTTAAGTCAGGTCTTTATTCTTAAATTTTAGTAGATTTCATGCCTCGATGTAAGGTAGTGATGTCAGTTTGGAACAAACATTTTAGCTTAGTTTCCATTATTGACTCTACGTTTAAGTACGTTAATTTTCTAAAGATGAGGTTTCACTTGTCTTTCTGCAAAGGAGCAGAGTCAATAATTGGAAAGCTAGTGCTAATCAACGAAGCTTAGCATAAAGATACGAAGATGTATAGGCGGCTTTCTTTTTTAGAACATCAAAATAAGTTCTGTCCTTCCAAGACTTGGTAAAGTCAATTTGGAAAGACAGAACTTTTTCTGTTTCTTTTTATCACTGGCGTTTGCTTGCCCAACGCTCAACATCTGCCTTGGTGATATTGTGAAAGACCTTAGCACCTCTTTCATAGGCGATGTCTTCTTGATTTTTAGTAAAGTTGATTACTCGAGCCAAGGCAAAGAAGTAATCTGATAGACGGTTGACAAAAATCAGGACATTATTGTTAATTTCTGTAGTCCACATAGCCCCTACGATATGACGCTCTGCCCGTCTTGCAATGGTCCGAGCCACATGAATCATGGAAGCAATCTCGTCACCGCCCGGCAGGATAAACCTTTCCAAAGCTGGTGGAATTTCTGCGTAGGTATCAATCCTCTCCTCAATCCAGTCAATTAGCTGATGATCAACCTTATAGGGATAAACTCCCTTTGGTGTAGAGAGGTCTGAACCACAGTCAAAGAGATAATGCTGCAGCTGGAGCAGCTCATCTCTCAGCTTATCATCCTTATCCAGCTTGGTAATAGTATAACCAATCCAAGAGTTCAGCTCATCAATGGTTCCATAAGCATTCACTCGTTCTGCATCCTTGGCGACACTTTGGCCACCAACTAGCTTGGTCAAGCCCTTATCACCTGTTTTTGTATAGAGTTGCATATTTTTCCTCCTTTAAGTCACATTTTTGCGAATATCAACATAATCTTCTTCTTTCAAGCTGCCTTCAGCAAAGGTTGGCATATGCTCCATGGTATAGACAGCATTTTCCAGCAGAAAGAAAGCCAAAGGACAGCCCGAGCCTTCACCTAGCCGCATATCCAGCAAAAGCATAGGCTCCAGTCCTAGAAAGTCACTGACCAGTTTGTAAGCAGGCTCCGTCGAAGCATGGGAAGCAAAGGTATAGTCCAAGACATGAGGAGTCAGCTGATGGGCAATCAGCAGCCCCGTCAGAGAAATAAGACCGTCCACTACACATGGCAGCTGATAGCTGGCACAGGCGAGATGAGTGCCTGCCATAGCCAGCATATCTAGCCCACCAAGCTTAGCGGTCAGATCCAGAATATCTCCATAAGGAGCGTGACGATCCAAACACTGCTGGATAACGGCTGTTTTATGAGTCTTCATATCCTGAGTCAGACCAGCTCCATAGCCTGTGACGTCTTCTGCTTTGAGACCGAGAACTGCCGCAATGACAGCAGCCGAGGTAGTGGTGTTGCCAATCCCCATTTCTCCTGTTCCAAAGAGACGATAGCCGTCTTTAATCAAGGCCTCTGTCTTCTTGTAGCCGACTAGAATTGCCGTTATGGCCTGCTCGCGAGTCATGGCCTGCTCCTCAAGCATATTGCGCGTCCCATGACAGACCTTGTCCTTATTTTCCTCAAAGATATCCTTCTTGCAGCCAATGTCTACCAGGCAGATGTCTGAACCAGCATGTTTGGAAATAGCACACAAGCCTGATTTCCCTGCTAGAATATTGCGAGCAACAGTATAGGTCGTTTCCTGAGGATTGGCAGAAACGCCTTCAGCCACGATGCCATTATCCGCTACGTAGACAAGGACAATCTTCTTCTCCAAATCAATGGGACCAGAAAACATGGCATGCAAGCGAGCATAGATGGTCTCGAGCTTCCCTAAGGAGCCTGGCGGCTTTCCTAGCTGATCACAGTAGCGCTGGCCTTCTTGAAGCTTGTCTTTATCTATCGGAAGAATCTGCTCAATAATTTTTTCTAAGTCTTTCAAACTAGTCTGTCTCCTCCCTGACCGGCTGCACCCCTTCAAAAATAATCCTGCTCAAGGTCCGAGTCTGATAATAAGCCCCACTAGCTGAGCGAGCTAGTTCAGCCTCTAGCTTGGGCAAGACTGCTAGCTGTTCCCTGCTCAGCAGCAGACCAACTAATGTGCCACTATGGGCAACATTGAGCCCTAAGCATTGGTATTTTTTTACCAAATTCAGTAATTCTTCCAGATAGGGCTTAGGCAGCCGTTGGTTATTCAACAAAGCACTATAGCTAGCCAAATGGCCAAGTTTTGTCAGACTCTTCTCCTGACAAGCCGCCTGAAAGAGAGGAAGCAAACGCTTGGACTCCTCAGCCGGATAGCTAGGACTGGCCATCATCCGAACCAAGTCAAGAGTAGTCACCATCTCCACAGGCTCCAAGATATACACATAGAGTTCAGGCTTCCAGTCTGTCTGCCAGACCACTTGACCAGTCAGGGGATTAATGACCGTCCAGTCCGCAAAAGCCACCGAGTCAGTAGGCTCAATCATGGCACAGAGACGCGTCAAATCCGCTGCCTTCAGAGGCTGCTTCAGCCCCAGAGCAGCTGCCTGCAGGCAGCTAACCATATCTGCTGTGCTGCTAGAATAGCCCTTGCTGATGGGCAGGTCTGACTCCTGAACAAAAGAGAAAACATTGGGCTCAGGCAGGAGCTCCAAAGCTCGTCGTACCTTTTCACCTTGGGCTTGCCTTGCGAGAGACGAAGCCCCGTCCAATCTCACTCGACTGTACTTCTCAATCCCATAGGAGAGCAGAACCTCCTGCTCTCCTACTAAACCTTGGAATAATTCACCGCAGGAACCTGGACAGGAAACGATTCCCTTAGTCATAAGGAGCCTCTTTCGCCAATACCTCTGTCAGACAAGCCAGAAGCTGTTCATTTTCCTGATGGCTGCGGATGGCTATGCGGTAATGCCGGTCTGTCAGATCATGATAATTTTGACAGGAACGGATGAAAATCTTTCTCTGCCGAAGCTCCTGACGCAGGTCCTGCTGACCTAAATATTCAAAGAAGATATAGTTGACACTAGGCTTGACCGGCCGAATCTGTGAAAATGCAGTCAGTCCTTGAAAAAGGAAATCTCTTTCTACTCGAAGCCACTGCTTGGTAGCTTGCTGATAGGCCTGATCCTCCAAAAGGACAGGCAGGGCCTGGTCCGCCATAGCATTGACCGACCAAGGAGCGCGGCTCTCCTCTATCTCATCAAAGCAAGTCGGATGACAGCTGAGAGCATAGCCCAGTCTCAGACCGGGAATAGCATAAAACTTGGTCAGAGACCGCACCACTACTGCATTTGGATAGGTGGCCAGACGTGAGACGAAGCTATAGTCCTCCTCATCGTCCAGAAAGTCCATAAAAGCCTCATCCAGTATCAAAAAGATTTGCCGCTCCTGCAGGTCCTCAGCCAGCTTTTCTAACTCAGTACGCCGAATCAAGGTACCCGTCGGATTATTGGGATTGCAGATGAGTACAGCGTCTCCTGCAGTCAGTAAATCCAAGGCCGGCAACATGTCAGCTAGATTCCATTCATAGGATGGAGAAGGGAGGCTAAAGCGCTCCACCTTGGCCTGCACTTGCGAGAAAGCTTTCTCATATTCCATGAAAGTAGGGCTCAGAGTCAGGACCGTTTTTGGACGCAGGAAGCGGGCCAGCTCATAAAAGACTTCTACCGCACCATTTGCCAGCAGGACATTGTCCTTTTCTAGGCCATAATGATGTGCCAAAAGCTCTCTGGAGCGGCTGTAGCTGATGTCTGGATAATGAACCAGCCAATCAATGGACTCGGTCAGACAAGCCCTCAGCTTTTGAGAAATCCCCAGAGGATTGATATTGGCACTGAAATCCAGACAGTCTTCTAGAGAAAAACCCAATTCCTCAGCCAAAGCTGCCGCATTTCCCCCGTGCTCTACTTTCATAAATAGACATTCCTTCCTCGTTTCCTTGTTAGAATCTAGTATACCATATTCGGCTTTTCGTCCCTAGTCTGACTCCAGATAAGCCTGGAGACGGTCAATTCCTTCATTTTCCGTCGCTGATATTTCAAAAATTTCCTTGGCTCCAGCCGCTTTCAGCTGCCGCCGTGCTTTTTCGATTTGCTCCGGCTGTTCAGCCATATCAATCTTGGTGACAATACCAATCACTTCTTTATTGAAGAGGGAAGAAAAGCCTTGAGGAAAGGTCTGCATCTGATTGGAAGCCGCCACCAATAGACCAATCACATCAGCTTCTGTTGCTGTCACGTTCAGAGCATTATAATACTTACGATGCTGGAGAAATTCTCCAGGCGTGTCAATGATGGCATCATAGAACTCAATAGCCTGAGTCTTAAAGTAGCTTAGCTCCAAGCCTTTCAGTCGCTGGGTCAGAGTAGTCTTACCCACTCCGACTGGACCGACAAACATGATTTTTTTCATATCTTGCATCCATTCCTCTCTATGACAGGGAACTGCCCGCTATTTGCTGAGCTGGGCTTCCTTACTATCTAGTTTGATAGTTTCCCTGCCGTTGAGCAGTACACCTTTATTTTCATCGCGGCCTTGCAGGTAGTAAAGTGCATCTTCCTGGCCGTAAGTTTCAATTGCCTTAGTTTGCAAAAGACCGATTCCCTTGCTAGGATCTCTCAAAAGATTGAAGATAATACCCATTTGCAGTTTAGGGAAGTCCTTGAGCATAGCATAGTCGCCATTACTATCGCCGGCAATCAGGATTGGTTCTTGATTGTCATGATTGACAGCAATCAGCTTCTTAATAGTCTCTGTCTTGCCCTCACCCTGAGTCTGAGCATAGTTGGTATCGTATTCTGGCTGAATCACGCCCTTGTCATCCTTTTTCAGGCGCATAGCTGTGACATTTTCTTTAGGAATATTGTAGCCATACTTAGAATTGCTAGCATAAGGGATAATCACATCAATATAAGACGCTGAGCAGATATAGACATCAATGCCGTTGGCCATCAGAGTCTTGTAGAGATTTTGCATTTCCTTGACTGAGCGAACACCCCGCTTGAAGGTTACAGTGACTTGGCCTGACTCACCTTTCAAGCCTTCAGGACTTTCCCAAGTTTCAGAAGTCAGCTTGTCCTCAAGAGCCTGGTCAATAGACTTTTCAGATAGGGCTTGAACTTCTTCAGAAGTCATACCTGCATAGAGGTAAGTCACCCATGGATAGCTGATGTCAGAGCTGAAGGTATCACCAATCGCTTCGTAAAGATAGCGGAGTTTAGCAGCAAAGTCTTGGTATTCATCGGTCTTTTTGACTTCTTCCAGAGACTTGTCTCCCTTCATTTCCTTATAGCTATTGTAAATAACCGTGTAGTCAGAAAGCAAGTCGGCCGCAATCTTGTCAATGTTCACTGGTTCACCATCTTTGTTATGGAAATCTTCAACAAAATCGTCGCTCGGTATATTGGTCCGTACTGCTTGGTCAAATTCTTCCGGCGTCATCTTAAAGGCCAGATTTTCAATTTGATAGGTAAAGGTTGCTTCGCCAATGTCATTAATGACTGTCGTATTGTCCCAGTCAAAGACGGCATAAGGTTTTTTATTTTTATCATAGCTAGAGCTGGTGTTCCCATTCTCCTTGATGAGCTTAGTCAGGCGGGCATAAAGCTTGTCTTCCCAAACTCCCTTATCCAAAGTCTTAGCCTTGTCCTTATCCGTTGTCTCTGTCTTAGCCGAGGATGACTCCGTCGTCGTCTTATTATTCCCCGCTTGACAAGCTCCCAGAAGCAAAGCCAAACTACAAAGCAGCACAATTCCTTTTGTCCGCATAGAAACAATCCTCCATAAAAAATAATAGTGCGCAAAAAAATGGCATAGAAAACCCCTTTGATTCTGAAACACTCGCTTCATTGCGATCAAATCAGGCTTCCTTGCCATTTTCTATACTGTTATTATATTATAAACTATCTGGCAGACTTTGTCAATGAAGCGCTTTCAGATTTGTAAAAAAATAAAGGCAGAGAAAAATTATTTCTCTGCCTTACTGATTAAAATGCATATACTCTAATCTTCTCAATCAATGTGTTAGAGGAAACCTAACGTATTCAAGACTAGACAGACAATCCCCCTTTAATTCTACAATTTTTCAGGTACTTGATTTCTCCAGCCAGTGAAAACTTGTGCATAGCCCAATAGATACAAGGGCGTCAATGCGATGCTCAAGCCTACCAAGGCAATAATCATATAGATTCCTGACAGCATAAACAGGCGAGTGATGACTGCTACTGCTGCTGACAAGCAGCACAGGACGATGGCGTGAATCTGCAAAATATTGATTTTTTGTTTCTGTTCAAAATATCTCAATTTTGAAACGATCACCATCTGATAGAGCAAATTAATCAACTGATAAGACAAGCTGAGTATGATAAAAATCATAAAAAATGCTAAGTGGTTCTCACCAAAAAAGATGGAGCCCCAAAACAGCAACTCAAAATGAAGAAATAGGTAAGAGCTGGTCGGAATGAGCTGCAAGGCTTTGGTATCAAAAAACTTTTGGAACAATAAGAAGGCTAGCAACAAGATAGCGATGTGCCCAATAGTAAACTGCATGACCATCATGCTCCGCTCATGCATCTCACCGCGTAAGAAAATCGAAACGATAGATACCAGTGAGATAAAAAACAACTCAATTAAACCAGCCTTATAAAAATCTAAGTTTCTGATTGGATTACAATCCGTAACAAGAACATTCAAAAATTCATAATATCTCTTTTTCATTTTGTAAACTCCCATTGTTTAACTTTATAAAATTTCCCCTAAACTTCGCGAAATTTTCTATAAAAAAATTCCACATTTCATTATATCATACAGTATATAGGCTAAGGAAGTCTTATAAAACTATAGGTATATCTCTATAGGATAGTTCCCTTTCTCAATCATTCGCCAAGTTGGCATTTTTCCGCTATAATAATAAGGATGAAGATCAAAGAAGAAATTATTAACTTAGCAAAAGACATTGGGATTTCTAAGATTGGCTTTACGACAGCGGATGATTTCGACTATCTGGAGAAGTCGCTGCGCTTGGCTGTAGACGAAGGGCGAAATTCAGGATTTGAACATAAAAACATCGAGGAGCGGATCAAGCCCAAGCTGAGCCTGGCTTCGGCTAAGACCATCATCTCTATAGCAGTCGCCTACCCCCACAAGCTCAAGCAGCAGCCTCAGAAAACAGTCTACAAGCGGGGCAAATTCACCCCCAACAGCTGGGGATTAGACTACCACTATGTCCTGCAGGACAAGCTGGACCGGCTTGCCAAGGGAATCGAAGAGCTGACCGCTGACTTTGAATACAAGGGCATGGTGGACACGGGCGCCTTGGTCGATACCGCCGTAGCCCAGAGAGCAGGAATCGGCTTTATCGGCAAGAACGGCTTGGTCATCTCTAAGGAATTTGGCTCCTATATGTTCTTAGGAGAGCTCATCACCAATCTGGACATCGAGCCTGATCAGCCTGTCGACTACGGCTGCGGAGACTGCAACCGCTGCGTGACAGCCTGCCCTACTTCCTGCCTGATTGGTGATGGCAGCATGAATGCCAAGCGTTGTCTATCCTTTCAGACTCAGGACAAGGGCGTCATGGATCTGGAATTTCGCAAGAAGATTAAAACAGTCATCTATGGCTGTGATATCTGCCAAATCTGCTGTCCTTATAATAAAGGCTTGGACAATCCGCTCGCAACAGAAATTGACCCCGACCTTTCTCATCCCGAGCTCCTGCCTTTCTTGGAGCTTTCCAACGGTCAGTTTAAGGAGAAATTCGGTCATGTAGCCGGCAGCTGGCGGGGGAAAAACATCCTGCAGCGCAATGCCATTATCGCTCTCGCAAATGCAAATGATCGCTCTGCTATTCCTAAAATGCTAGAAATTATCGACAAGGGGCAAAATCCGATTCATGTCGCTACAGCTATCTGGGCTCTGGGTCAGCTGGTGCGTGAGGTCCATCCAGAAATGATAGAACTAGTCATGGGCATCAAAACTCCAACACCGCAAATCCAAGAAGAGCAAGGCCGTTTTCTAGAGAAATTTGGCCTAGAAGAAAAGCTTGTGATAGAAAACTAAACCGCTGAGACCTAAATATCTCAGCGGTTTCTTTATTTTTCTTCTTGTTTTCGGATTTCTTTGATAATAGAGCCCATCTTGACTGACTCGTCGCTGAAATAGCGGTAAAGCCGTCCATCACCATCTCCCATGTAGCTGATAGGGGAAAAGCGGTCGCTGCGGAAAGCATCATTCTCATCAATCAACTCCTCATCTACCACGCGCCGAGTGACACGGGCGATGACATTGGTCAAGGCACCGCATTCGACCATATCCAGCACCTGACACTCAATGGATACAGGGCATTGGTCTACCAGCGGAGCATCCACAGTCTCGCCGATTGTGTAGCTGAGACCGGTCAGGGCAAACTTATCCTTACGACTGTTGAAGCCAGCAATTTCAGACTCTTTGGTCAGATCCTTCTCTGGGACATTGACTGTGAATTGCTGGTGCTTGGTAATCTCTGTAATGGCATTTCCCTTGGTACGCATGGCAATAACCATCATACTGCCCAAGGAATAAACCGAGCTTGAAGTCGAAATATTATAGCCGTGCACATCGTCCTTATAGCCTAAAAAGAAGACTGGAAAGCCGAAGTAAAGTTTTCTTGTTTCAAAAGTACGTTTCATATATATTCCTTTATTTTTAATTTTAAAATAGATCAGCTAATTAAGATATTCGTGAGCTGAAATGGCTCTTGTCACCTATCAACTTTTTTGTCACGGGGTGATGAGCTTGGATAGGAAGCTCAAAGTCCTTTATCTCATCAACGATTCCTCCGTCTGCCATGACCAAAATCCGATGGCAGAGAGCGTAGCTCAGCTTGAAATCATGCGAGATGAAAAGATAGGTCAGCTGGTATTTCTCCCACAAATCATATAGGAGGCGTAATAGCCTTCCCTGAACAATGGGATCCAAACCGCTCAGAGCCTCATCAAAGATGAGAATATCTGGCTTTAAGAGCAGGCCGCGGGCGATGCAAATCCGCTGAAGCTGGCCGCCACTGAGCTGGCGCGCAGGCTGATTTAGATAGCTTTTATCCAAACCGACGTCTTCTAGAATGGCTTCTATCTCTTCTCTAGCCACATCTTTTGGCAGGGCCTCTGTCAAGACCTGATCGACTGTAAAGTTAGGATTTACTGAATGGAGCGAGTCTTGAAAGACCAGCAGAATTCTCACCCCAGACTTTTTGACTGAATAGGGCTGGCCATCCAGTAAGACCTGGCCTTGACTGGGCTTTTCTAGACCAATCAGCAATTTAGCCAGCGTGCTCTTGCCACTGCCGCTCTCGCCCATCAGACCGATCATTTCACCTTTCTGGACGGAGAAGTTACAGTCTTTGACAACCATTTTGCCATCAAATTTTTTAAATACATGTCTACATTCCAGCATCTTGTCTCACCAACCGTTCGTATGGATTTCCTAAGATAAGGTCTTGGCTATAGGCCTGCGAAGGACTTTCGAGGATCTTAGCAACCGGCCCTTCCTCCATGATAGCCCCCTGATACATGACAAGCATCTTGCCTCCAAGCTCCTGCGCCAAATGATAATCATGGGTCACCGTGATGAGTGTCTTGCCTTTAGCCAACTGCTCCTTTAAGATGAGGATAATCTGCTCGCGATTGTGGATATCCAGCGCCGAAGTAGGCTCATCCAAAATGATGGTCTCTGGCTCTAGGCAAAGCAAGATAGCCAACATGACCCGCTGCAGCATACCGCCGCTGAGCTCAAAAGGATATTTCTTCAAAAGCTCTTCCGGCTCTCCTAGTCTGACCTCTTTCATAGAGGCTAGGGCCATAGCCAGACAAGCGCTTTTTGAAATCTTGCTATGGCTGCGCAGGGTTTCCCAAAAATGGCTTTGAATGGTCTGAAAGGGATTAAACATAGCCATCGGATTTTGAGACATATAGGCGACTTGGCTCCCCCGCAGCTTCTGCCAGTCCTTAATAGAGTTGCGCTCCAGAGACATAGAGCCATAGTGAACTTCACCTTGCATGCTCAAGGATGAAGGCAGTTGGCCAATCAATATCTTGGTTAAGAGGGTTTTACCAGAACCACTCTCCCCAATGATGACCAGAGACTGACCTGCCTCCACTTCAAAGCTGATGTTCTGCAGAATGGTCTTTCCCTCAATCTGGGCTGTCAGTTTCTTTACTGCTATTTTTTCCATATCTGTTTCCAGCCTTTCTCTTCAAAGCATTCGGCAAATAGATTAAAGGCGACCACAGTCAGAAAGATAGCCAGTCCGGGCGCCAGCATCATCCAAGTTGCCGTTTGAAAATGGCTTCTAGCATCATGCAGCATCATACCCCACTCGGTAATGTTGGGCTGGACACCGATTCCCAGAAAGGAAAAGCCAGAAATCATGAGAATGATATTCCCGATATTCATCAGCACAATAATCAGAATAGGCTTGTAGATAAAGGGCAGAATATGGGTTTTGAGGATATGAATCTGGGAGAGTCCCATGGTCTGGGCAGAAATGACATAAGCTTCCTCTTTGGCACTCTTGACTAGATTGGCTGTCACCCTTGCATAGTAGACCCACTCTATGATGACAATAGCTAAAATCATATTGGTCATTCCCTGTCCTAATATCCCAACAGTAGCTAGCGATAGCAGGAAGCTAGGAAAGGCGGAAATAACATTTGCAAACCATAAGAAGGTGGCTTCCGCCTTTCCCTGGTACCATCCGATCAGCAAGCCAACTGTGACACCGATGACCACTTCCAGCAGACTGATGGTCAGGGATAAAAAGAGAGAATAACGAGCCCCATGCAACAGACGAGACAAAACGTCTCTGCCTAACTGATCGGTTCCCAATAGATGAACAGCGTCAGGTGCCATTAGTTTATTTGAAATCTCCACGTGCTGGGGGTCGAAACTCGATAGATAGGGAGCAAAGAGAGCACAGATGAAGAGGGCCAGCAAAATGACACTTGAAAAAATAAATCGTTTAGACATTGCTCCTCCTTTTTCTGACTCTAGGGTCTATCCAGAGCGGCAGCTGCTGGGTTAGAATATTATTTCCCAAGAATAATAGGCCAAATAAAAGCATACAGCACTGGATAATGGGCAGATCCACAGACTGGAGCGCATCTACAAAGAGGGAACCGACACCATTCCAGGAAAAGACTTCTTCGACAATCAAGGAGCCTGTCAGGAGATAGACCAAGGTCAGGCTCAGGCCTGTCGCAATGGCTGGCAGGGAATTTCTCAAAAGATGATTCTTAACCAGGAAGAACTTGCTGACTCCACGCAGGAGGGCATTTTCAACGTGGACACTGTTCATCTGCTCCAGCACAGCCTTGCGGATCAAAGCGGTATATTGGCCAATCAATGACATGCTAAGGGTCAGACTAGGAAGAATCAAGCTGCTAAAATCCTGCTTGCCCGAAACTGGCAGCCATCTGAGCTGAACAGCAAAAATCACAATCAGCATGTAGCCTAGCCAAAAGCTGGGCATGGAAACGCTGGAAAAGGATAAAAAGCGAGTGACCTTATCAAAGAGAGAACCCTTGTAGACTGCACTAAAAATTCCCAAAGGAATGGACGTAAGCAAAATGAGAGCAAAGGATGTCAAGCCCAGAGAAAGAGTCGACTGGAAACGCTCCAGCACCAAGGGCAGGACAGGAACCTTTAATAGATAAGATGTTCCAAAATCTCCACGAAGGGCCTTAGTCAGCCAAGCTAGATATTGCTGGGGCCAAGGTTGATTGAGACCCAGATATTCTCTGGCTTTTTCCAAGGATTGAGGGGTTACTTGAATCTTAGATACCCTTAAATAGTTTTCTGCTTGATCAGCCGAGGATAGCTTGGCCAAGAGAAAGGTCAATACTGATATCATCAATAGAGCAGCTAAGAAAGAAACTATTTTTTTAAATAAATCTTTTTTCATAGTCCTTAAAAGAAAAGGGGCGGCTGATAAGCTTTTCAACTTAGCAGCACTACTCCCTTTATATTAAAATTTGCAGTTATGAAGTCAGCTTTTATTTTTTCTCAATATAGCGCAGTGGGAAAGCATTTTCTTCTGGGGCAAAGCGCATGCCATCGAGTTCTCCCTTGCGGTAGACGGAAACAACAGATTGGTAAGTGATTGGAATATAGATAGCTTCATCGTGGAGCATAGTGAGGACTTTCTTGTAGCCTTCATCGACTTTTGCCTCATCTGGTTCGACCAGAGTCGCCTTGATAATTTTATCAATTTCTGGCTTAGATGGCAAAGCTTCTAGGGAAACATTTTCTGGGTGACCGTGGTCTGCTGGTGAAGTCAGGGCAGTCATCCAAGCATGTGGATCCCAAGGTGCTCCCCAAGAGAAGGTTAGCATCAAATCAAAGTCGCCAGTCTTAATATTTTCCCAATAGTCATCTTCTTCCATCGCTTTAAGCTGAACGTCAATTCCGATTTTCTTCCATTCGCCTTGGAAGTACTCAACCAAGTCCTTGTCTGTCGCCTTAGACGAGATATAAGGAACATTTAGGCTCAATTTCTTGCCGTCTTTTTCACGAATACCGTCAGAACCTTTCTTCCAGCCTGCTTGATCCAGCATCTTTTCAGCCAGCTCGATATCGTATTCATAGGGAGTCAGATTGGCGTCAGAGTGAGGGGTAGATTTAGAGAAGATGGTATCAGCTGGTGTTTCTGTTCCGCGGAAAATGTCTTTCGCGATAGACTTCTTATCAACCGCATGGTTCATCGCCTGACGGACAGTCTTGTCTTTGAAGATTTCCTGCTTGGCATTTAAGAGCATGAGGCGGCTGGACATTGGCTGAGATACGTCTGTCGTGTACTTATCATCCTTGGCATACTTAGCAAAGTTATCCAAACCGATAACGCCATTTCCATAGATCAAGTCAACATTGCCAGACTCAAACTCAAGAGCACGGGTTTGTGGGTCTGGGATAATCTTGACAGTTACTTCTTTCAGTTTAGGCTTTTCACCCCAGTACTTTTCGTTACGGGTAAAGGTGATGTACTCGTTTGGCTTCTTGTCTTTGACAACCCATTGACCGGTTCCGATTGGCTTCTTGAGGTTGTCCTTGGTCGTATCATCTCCATCAGGGAAGGCAGCATCAGCTATGAAGCGGATTGGACGAATCATTGATAAATCATAGAGAGTCGCACTGTAGGCTTGTTTGAGCTTAATTTCAAAGGTATGCTCATCTACAACTCGATAGCTTTCCAGCTGGTTGGTAAAGTCAAACCAAGTGTGGTTTTTCTTATTTTCCTCTGAAAAGACGGTATCGAAATTCCGTTTGACATTCTCAGCATTAAAGTCAGAGTCGTCTGAGAATTTTGCCTTTCTCAACTTGAAGGTATAGGTTTTACCATCTTCGCTGATATCCCAGCTTTCAGCCAAGGCTGGCTCGATCTTACCATTGTCACCGTAGCGGACTAGGCCTTCATAGACCATATCTTGAATGACAAATTGGTCTGGATTGTAGCGGTGAGGATTGACATCCCCAAAGTCCTCTCCCCAGACCATGGTGAGTTTGTCTTTCTCACCGACCTGTTTGGATGAGTTTGAGTTTTGCTGGCAGGCTACCAAGAATAAGGGCAGCAAGAGGACAACTAATAAAAATAGTTTTTTTCTCATTTTTATTGAATCACTTTCTTGTATTCATATTTTTATGATCGCAGTCCCAAGAGATAGGGGGCTATAGTTTATGTTTTTTTTATGATCAATTCATGCGGTTGTACTTGCTGTTGAGAGCATCTCCGAACTTGGTAAAGAGGAGAATGGTCAGAATCAGTAAGATACAAGGGAAGACCACAATCCAGGGAGCTTCCTGGATGTAAATCCGGCCGTCATTGATCATGGCTCCCCACTCAGGCGACGGTGCCTGAGCTCCCAATCCGACAAAGCTGAGACCAGCGATTTCCATGATAATGGTGCTGATGTCAAAGCTCATGGTCGTCAGAATCTGAGGAAAAAGACTGGGGAAATAATAGTTTTTCAGAGTCGTCCAAAAACTATTGCCATACATTTTCGAGGACTGGATATAGGGTTCATTTTTCAGCTGTAGGGTCATGGAGCGCATCAGGTAGGCATACTTGGTCCAGGCCGTCAGGCAGATAGCGATGAGGGTTTGCTGGAGACCGATGCCCAAGATACTGACGATGGCAATAACCAAAATGATAGAGGGGAAAGACTGAAAAGCCGTGATAACCAGCAAGATGAGCTGGTCGAATTTTCCGCCGATGAAGGCACTGATCACCCCTATAAAGGAGCCCACTGCCGCAATCAGCATTAGAATCATCAGGGCTGGCAGAACTGTTTCCGCACCTCCGCTTACTGCACGCGCAAAGACAGACCGGCCTAGAGCGTCTGTTCCGAACCACTCACTGCTGCTCGGTCCTTGCAGGGCTTGTCCCAGATTGACCTTGGTCAAACTGTCACCCAAGAGACGAGGAGCCAAGGAGGATAGGACCAGGGCCAGGATGATAAGGCCGCCCAAGACTAAGAGTTTTCGATTGATTTTCTTATCCATACGAGCCCTCCTTGCTTGTTTTTAGTCTCTTCATGCGCGGCAGCAGTTTGGGATTTTCCTGAGCCAGTCGGACGCGAGGATTGAGCCAAACCGTAAGCAGCTGAAAGACTAGATTTACAGTCAAGACCCCAGCTGTAATAAAGAGGATCGCCCCCTGAATGAGGGGATAATCCCGCTTGGCAACTACTCCAATCAGCATCTTACCGATACCCGGCCAGGAAAAGAGATGCTCGATAATAGCTACACCACCCAAGAGCGAGCCCAGAGAAAGGCTGACCAAGGTCAGAAGAAAGGGCAGAACATTGTAAATCACATCATGCAGCAGGATATGTCCCTCTCGAATCCCCCGACCTCGCGCACCTTCGACTTCTGGTGAATGCAGTATTTCTATCAAAGCGGTCCGCAGCTGCGGGATATAGCGAGTGGACATAATCATGGCCAGTGTCATGACTGGCAAGACTAGACCCAGCTCATTAGCCGTTGCCTGAATGGGAAACCAGTGCAACTGAACGGAAAAAATCAGAATCAAGATAATCCCCATAACAAAGCTAGGAATGGCATTTAGGAAGGCCAGACCTGCCATCAGGAAGCGATCAACTGGCTTTCCAGCATGGTAGGATGTGTAGAGAGCCGTCGGCAGGGAAATTCCCAGAGTCGCTAGCAGGGTATAGAAAGCTAGGTAGACTGTATTGGGAAAATAGAAAACCAGCTGCTCCCAGACCGAAGCTCCAGAATTATAGGTCACACCAAAGTCACCATGGACAATCCTGCCCAGCCAGGCCAGATATTGCTCCATAAAGCTGCCATTCAGTCCCATCTCTGCCCGCTTGATTTCCAGCAGTTCCTTGGTAAAAGGAATGCCCTGAGCATTGAGGATGCTCTCAGCCGGATCTCCCGGTGCTAGATAAACCAGTAAAAAGGAGATGAAGCTGACGCAGAGCAGGATGAGGACGAATTGCAGAATAGTTTTGATAATAAATTTAATCATGCGCCTCCCTTTCAGATGTCTGGTAGCTTTCAGTCTTCTTGCTGGCAACGGCCAGCAGCACTTCGCCTTGGTGGACGACCAAGGTCGCTTTCTGGTAGAGGACCAGACCGTCTTCCTTGGCAGTCACCTTTTCTAAAATATTGCCATAAATATCACAGATTTCGCCAATGACCTGACCAGCCTGTACTGTTTGATTGGGCCGAACAAAGCACATCCAGCAGCCCGACCTCTGACAGGTCAGATAATAACTGTCGTCAAAGATCAGCGGCGCCTGCTTATAATAGGGCATAGTCCCTTCAAAAAGATAGCGGGCGACTTGCTTGACTGACTCTTTCATGGCCAGTACATCCTCTGGCAGACAGGTGCCGTTTTCTCCCTGCTCCAGCAGGATGCTAGGCAAACCATAGTCCACCGAGGCAGCGTGATAAAGATTGCCACGGTCCTGAGATTGGTAGATTATCGGTGTCCCAGAAGCCTGCAGCATCTGATAGGACTTCTCCATTACCTCTGGATTTGCCCGCAGAGAATAGTAACCATGTGGTGTCAGCAGTTCTTCCCGATTACCACTGTGCAGGTCAATGAGGAAGTCACTGACACTAAAGACCTGGCTCTCAATCACAGACCGAATCTGATAGCTGAGGCTGGAAACCGGCTCTTGATCCTGAAAAATCCTGTTCAGATCGAGGCCGTCCTCAGGTACAAGTGTCGTCTCCCGAGCCCAGAAGCCGCTGACATTGACTGCATGCAGGAGGAGGACAGAGCCCTGAAAGTTAAAGTCCCATTCATGCGCTAAGTCCATCAGCGCCTTAACCCCGACATACTCACAGCCATGAACCGCCGCACTGATGGTCAGCAAGGGCTGGGTAGCCTGTCCTTTGAGCAGGGTGTACTGGATAGCCAGCTCATCCGTGATGGGCAGACTGCCTTGATAGCTGCTGCAAGGAGCCATAGAGTCTAGTTCTTGCTTAATCCTCATCTTTATCCTCCCTGTACTGACTGAGCAAGAGCTTGGTATAGTCACTCTTGGGAGCAGAGACGACCTCTCGCATGCTGCCCTTTTCCTGCACGATTCCGTCCTTGAGGACGACCAAATCTTCCGCAAAATTGCTGACCAGAGCGATGTCATGAGAGATGAAGAGAAAGGATGTCTGCGAGCGCTCCTTGATATCTGCCAGCAGCTGCATGACTTCATACTGAACAGTCACATCAAGGGCACTGGTGATTTCATCGCAGATGAGCACATCGGGATTAATCAGCAGGGCACGGGCAATGGCCGCCCGCTGGCATTCTCCTCCGCTCAGCTGATACGGCAGCCGCTGGGCAAGCTCAGCTGTCAGACCAACTGAGGTCAGCAAGTCATGGATGGCCTGCTTTCTATCTAACTGCTGCTGATAGAGAGAGAAGTTACGACAGACCTCTTCCAGGCTCTGCTGAATGCTGCGCTTGGGATGAAAAGTCGACTGGGGCTGCTGGGCAATATACTGGACCCGAGCATAGTATTCCCTATCCTTGTAGTCATAGACTGGTTTGCCCAGTAGGGTCAGCTTCCCTTGGTCCGGCTTTAAAAAGCGACAGATGAGTTTAGCAATGGTACTCTTACCAGAGCCTGACTCTCCGACCAGCCCTAAAGCCTGTCCCTTTTCCAAGCTAATATCAATATCAAAGACACCAATTCTCCGATTATCAATCTGACCATACTCGTAGGTCAACTGGCGACCGACCAATATTTGATTCATAGCTGCCCCCCTTCTCTAAATGCTGCTAGCTTAGGCACGGCCTTCAGCAATTTCTGGGTGTAGGCCTGCTCAGGACGGCGGAGAATTTGATGGGCTGGACCACTTTCGACAATCTGCCCTTCTTTCATGACGACTACCTTTTGCGCTAGATGCTCAGCTACACTGATATCATGTGTGACAAAGAGAATGGCCATGTTTTCCTCCTGATGAAGCTTGCTCAAGAGATCCAGCAGCTTCATTTTCGACAGGACATCCAGAGCGCTAGTCGGCTCATCAGCCAGCAATAGTTTGGGTCTGCTAGCTAGAGCTAGCGCCACACCGACTAGCTGCATCATACCGCCACTAAGTTCGAAAGGATACTTATTGACGACTTTTTCAGGCAGCAGTCCCACCATTTCTAGACATTCTTCCAAGGGACGGAGATTTGCTGCCTGCTGGCCCTGATTTTTCACCAAGTCCTGATAATGCTTTTTGATCTTACGACGGTTATTGAAGCTGAGACTGGCATGCTGACTAATCCAAGCCACTTCTCGGCCTACAAAAGGCAGATAAATGCGGTGGTCCTGGGGCTGAATTTCCTGCCCCTCAAAGGTAATACTGCCCTCTGTCACTGTCAGCCCCCTAAGAGGGAGGCCCAGCAGCATCTTGAGCAGGGTGGACTTGCCACTGCCACTCTCGCCCACAATCGAAAGGGACTCCCCCTCTGCAAGAGAGAGGGAGACCCGATCGAGAATGACTTTATCTGCTGACTGCACCAGCAGATCTTTCATTTCCAGCATGTTTTATTCCTTTGATAGTTTGTTGCTGACGTGATAGTAGTCTGTTGGATGGGATTCCAAACCAGAGACGGACTTGTCCATTACCAGAGCGACCTTGAAGAAGCCGATAATGGTAAAGCCATAGTCTTTGTCCATGATTTCTTGAATTTCCTTGCTGAGCTGATTGCGCTTAGCTGGATCTGTTTCAGTCGCCAGCTCTTCGATTTTCTTATCCGCTTCTGGGTTGCTGTAGTGACCAATATTAGCTGCACCGTTTGTCTTAACAGCACTGTTGAAGAAGGCATACGGATCACCAATCGGAGCTGCTACCACCGCATAAGGTGTGAAGGCATAGTCCTTTTCACTGGCAACGGCACTGACTTCAACTTTCTTAATAGTCGCTTCGATTCCGACTTCCTTGAGCTGTTGTTGGCTTGCTTCTACAGCCAGCGGCATTTCAGGCAGACGGGTAAAGGACAGCAGCTCAATGCTGACTTTTTGACCGTCTTTTTCACGATAACCATCGCCGTCAGTATCCTTGTAGCCAGCTTCATCCAAGAGTTTCTTAGCTTTTTCTACATCAAATTCATGGACACTCTTTTGTAGGGCAAATGCAAAGCCAGTAGGGAAAGGTCCAACAGCTGGCACAGCTGAGCCTTTAAAGAGAGATTCTGAGTAGGTCTTCTTGTCTACCAAGGTATCTAAAGCCTGGCGGAACTTGTCATCTGCTACGTAAGGATTTTCAAAGTTATAGTAGTAAGCTAGGTAGCGAGAACCTTCTACTTCAGAAATTTTGTAGTTCTTATCGGAAGTATAGGTACTTAGATTTGCATAAGGCAGACCATAGACGGCATCGACTTCCTTAGACTTGAGGGCTGCAGAAATAGCTGTCGGATCAGAGAAGTATTTAATCTTCAGATTAGCAACTTTTGGCTTACCATCCCAGTAGTCGTCATAAGCCTTGAGCTCTGCTCCGCTCTCAGGAGTGTACTTGGTCACCATGTAAGGTCCAGTTCCGACAGGAGCCTTATCAGATGCGCTCTTGCCAGTCGTATCGACAATGGCGGAGTAGGGCTCTGCCAAGAGATTAGCCATGATAGGCTGAACAGCCTTTGTCTTAATGGTCACAGTTTGACCCTCTGCAGAAATGCTGTCAATGCCCAGATCAGCAGCTGCCCGCTCACTCTTCTCAACCAGACGTTCTAGAGAAGCTTTGACCTTTTCACCGGTCATTTTTTCACCATTTTGGAAGACAACCTTATCCTTGAGGGTAATTTTCCACTCTAGGTCTGATACTGCTTCGATTTTCTCAGCCAACCAAGGTTTCACCTCAAGTTTGTCGTCCATCTTAAAGAGGGTTTCTCCCACTCCGTAACGGACCGTGAACCAGCCATTGTATTCCGCTGCTGGGTCAATATTTTCTGGAAATTGTGTATAGCCAATAGTCACAGTCTTGCTGTCACCATCGCCAGCAGGCTCGCTGGTTTTGCTAGGGTTTACACAGGAAGCTAGGGCTAGGCCTGCCAAGGTTAAAACCATTATTTTTTTTAAATATTTCATAAAATATTCAAATTCCTTTTCTATTTTGTAAACTACTTTTAGACGTTCTGTCCTAGTCAAATCTAAATACGCTTCGCTCTCTGTCTAAGGTGGTTCTATGTCCTGAAGATGAGAGAGCAGACGAGTGAAAAACAAATGATTGCTCATCCTCTTTCCTCCTTGGGGATGTGCTTGTCTTAATCTTTTCCTTCCAGATAGCTTCTAGCATCTTCGACAAAGGCAGTTGGCAAAGCCAGGTCAGCCTGCAACTCATCGCGATAAGTTCGGATGACTTCTTCCTCTCGGCCGGAGACAACCTTTTCAGCCCAGTCTGGGTCTAGGAGCAGGGCCTTGCCGAGGGCAAGGAGCGGAATCCCCGCATCCAATACTCGCTGGGCATCCTGCTTGGTCTTTATCTGACCGACACCAATAAGGGGTACTCTACCATTAATTTTTTTGATAATTTTCTGAATCACTGGCTCTGAGTCCTGAGAATCTCTGATAGACGAGCGCCAGACATCAGAGGTCGAAATATGTAGATAGTCCACTTGATGATAGATGAGCTGCTCCAGCAACTGCAGGATGTCATAAAGCTGGATACCTGGCTCTTCAATCTCTTCTGGAGAAAAGCGGTAGCCAATCAGGAAGGGGCGGTCGGCCTCTTCTTTGACTAGTTGCTTGGCTCTTTTCAGCAAGGTCTTTGGAAAGCGCAGGCGGTTGTTAAGGCTGCCGCCCCACTTGTCCTGACGGACATTTGAATGAGGAGAGACAAACTGCTGGATCAGATAGGTATTGGCTCCATGAAGCTCGACTCCGTCAAAGCCAGCCTGAATGGCCCGTCTGATAGCTGACAGAAAGTCCTCTATCACCTGCTCCACTTCAGAATTCTTGAGCGCTCTCGGCTCTGCCAGATAATCGCGCGGGGCCTTGACAGCGCTGGGTGCTACTGGCTGACCGTCAATCAAATCAGGCAGAACCATACGACCACCATGATAAAGCTGCACAATAGCCAGAGCCCCTTGGTCCTTGATGGCCTTGGCTAGACGGCTAAGCCCCTCAATCTTATCGTCCTCGGCGCCGCTGAAGCTCTCTGCAAAGGACTTGCCCAGAGGATGGACATAGGTACTGCCAGTAATGACCATGCCAACCGATCTCGACCGGCGGGTAAAAAAGTCAATATCTGCCTGAGATACATAGCCACCCGGCTCACTAGCGCAGATAGTCATGGGCGCCAAGACAACGCGATTGCGCATGGTCTGACCATTTTTAAAAGTAAATTTATCCTGAATCTGTGTATTCATCTAGTCACCTCTTTCCCAAGATAAATCATGTCGTTTGTTTTTAAATAATAGAGCCTTAGAGTAAGGTCGCCTGCCAAGTCTGGTTCCGCTCTTCCAAGAGCAGCACTCGTCCTTGGGGGACATCAATGTTCCAAAAAACAGCCTCTCGGTCAACCAAATGCTGGTAAATTAAGCGAAGGACTCCCAAATGAGCTACTAGAGCCATTGATTCCTCAGCACTATCTAGCAGGCGGTCTGTTGCTGTCCAGACTCTGGTCTGAAAAGCTGAGAAAACTTCTGCCTCAGGAGGCGTGATCTCAAAGGGGGCTTCCAGCCAAGCCTGCCAGACTTCTGGAAAAGCCGCTTCAATCTCATCAGCTGTCAAGCCTTCCCATTGCCCAAAGCCCCGCTCGTCAAAGTCGCCTATGGGCTGGACTTGCCTGTCTGGAAAAGCCAGCTGGGCTGTTTCCTGCGTCCGCTTAAGACTACTAGTGTAGATTGCATCAACCGCATGCTTCTGCATCAGCAGCGCCAGCTGCTTGGCATCTTTTTGGCCTTGCTCGTTGATAGAGACATCATGGCTGCCGTAGAAACAGCGCCTACGGTTGTAGTCTGTCTGACCATGCCGCATCAGATACCATCTTTTCATCCTAGCACCACCAATCCCAAGAGATAGAGGAGCTGGGCGATTTCGACATAGGCCCCTAGCGTATCGCCTGTGTGGCCGTCAATTTTATTATAAACGAACCGGCGATAGCCGATTGCTCCCAGAAATACCAAGCCATAAGCCAAGAGGCCTCTCCAGCTGAAAACCAGCAGAGATAAGAGTAAGGGGAGAAGCTGGGCAAGCAGGATATGACTCGTCTTGCTGCCACTGAAGAAATTTCCCGAGCCGCCGCCTTCTCTGGCATAGGTCATCCGGTAAAGCTGTAGGCTCAAACCGGCCTTGCCAATCATGGTCAGACTGGCCACGATAAACCAGCGAGGCTCTGGCAGATAAGGATAGAGAACCAGCATCAAAGCATAGTAGAGAATGAGCGCCAGAACGCCATTGCTGCCAATCCGGCTGTCCTTCATAATCTCCAGCATCCGCTCCTTCTTACGAGAGGAGAAGAGCCCATCCGCCGTATCCGCTAAAGCGTCCAAGTGAAAGCCACCTGTCAGCAGAACATCGAAAGCAAGGGTCAGAACCCAAGCAACCATTCCTGGTAAGACTAGACTCATTAGGAAATAAAATCCACCTGAAATCAAACCCAGCAAGAGACCAAAGAGGGTCAGAAAAGGAAGTCCCCGTCGCAGATAGGAAATATCCACTGCCTTTGGAATCACAATCCGGCTAAAAAATTGGGTATAGATAATCAATGCCTTTATCATTTCAACTGCTGAGCGAGGCCGCAAATGACTAGATAAACCTCACTCGCCTCCTTTGCAATCAGTTGGTTAATCTTGCCCTGCACATCACGGAAAAAGCGTCCTAGTCTGGTCTCTGGGACAATGCCCAGTCCAACCTCGTCCGTTACAATCCAGCACTCAGCATCAGTCTGATGGATTGCAGATAGGAGCTCTTGCCATTCTTCTTCCAAGAGCTGCAGCAGAAAAGACTGCTCCTGACGGCTGAGAAAGTTTTCTTCCGTCAGCTCCAGCTTATCCGGAAAATGCTGGGCAATCAAATCAAAGAGGCGATTGCTGGTCAGAAGCGTGGCACAGTCCAGCAGGTAAACTGGATGTGATTGCTCTCGCAGCCAGTCCGCAAGCCCTGCATACTGCTCCTGAGTCGTCCAGGAAGCCGGCCGCCGTTCTTGGTGCAGCCGAATCCGCTCCTGCCATTCTGGATCTTCTCCTCGGGGCAGGCCGGTCGCAATATAGCAAACTCGCTCTCGGTCCGCTAGTCGTTCCTCCGCAAATGCAGACTTGCCACTTCTGGCACCGCCTGTCACTAACACAATCTTAGCCATTTGCTTCTTCTTTCATTACTTGAAATGCCTGCTCAAAGGCTGCCAAGGTCTGGTCTAGGTCCGCTCTAGTATGGGCACTGGACATAAAGTTGGTTTCGTACTGAGATGGCGCCAGATAAATGCCCTGTTCCAGCAATAGTCCATGCAGTCGTGCAAACTGAGCATGGTCAGCCGCCTTAGAATCCTCAAAGTTACGGACTGGCTTCTGACTGAAGAAGAAGCCAAACATGGTACCTTTTGATACGACTTGCAGATCAATACTGTACTTATCGGCTAGACTTCGCAAGCCATCACAGAGGTAGCTTGTTTTCTCTTCAATCTCAGCAAAGAGCTCCGGTGTTAGCTGTTTCAGGGTTTCATAACCGGCCGTCATGGCGACTGGATTGCCCGACAAAGTGCCGGCCTGATAGATGCTGCCTAGAGGCGCTACCTGATCCATATAGACGGCCTTGCCGCCAAATGCTGCGACTGGGAAGCCGCCACCGATAACCTTGCCCAAACAGACCAGATCTGGCTCTGTCTGATAGAGGCCGACTGCCCCCTGATAATGAGCTCGGAAACCACTCATGACCTCGTCCACGATGAAGAGAGAGCCGTATTCATGAGTGAGGGAGCGAATAGTACTGATAAAGTCCGCATCCGCTGGAATCAAGCCCATATTGCCCGCAACGGCTTCTAAAATGACACAGGCGATGTCATCTCCATGCTTTTCAAAGCAAGCCTTGAGAGCATCTGTATCATTGTAAGGCAAAGCCAGAGTTTCCCCAGCTACCTGAGCAATGACTCCGGCAGAATCAGCAATCCCAAAGCTGGCCAAGCCTGAACCAGCCTGAACCAAAAAGGAATCGCTGTGGCCGTGATAGCAGCCGATAAATTTGACAATTTTAGAGCGCTTGGTCACTCCACGCGCTACCCGAATGGCGCTCATGGTCGCTTCCGTTCCCGAATTGACCATCCGCATTCTTTCCATGAAAGGCAGACGCTCCTGCACCAGCTGGCCGAGGGCAATCTCTCTGGGGCTCGGAGCACCAAAGCTGGTTCCCTCCCAAATAGCTTCCTCAACTGCTGGTAACACATCCTTAGGAGCATGCCCCAAAATCATAGGTCCCCAAGACAGGACGTAGTCAATATAACGGTTGCCATCAACATCATGCAGATAGGCTCCGCTGGCTTTTTCGATAAAAAGCGGGTGACCGCCCACAGCTTTAAAAGCTCGGACAGGACTGTTGACCCCGCCTGGAAAGAGCTTTTGAGCCTCTGCGAAATATTGGTTGGAATGTTCTCTCTTCAAGTTCGTCCTCCTTATCTAGAAAACTGCTGTTTTCCGCAGTCTCTATCCTTCTCTCAGATAGCCAGCCGCATCCTTGGCAAAATAAGTGATAATCAAGTCTGCACCAGCCCGCTTCATACTGATCAAGGTTTCCATGACAATAGCTTTTTCATTGATCCAGCCCTGCTGGGCTGCTGCCTTGACCATAGCGTATTCTCCACTGACATTATAGGTCACCAGAGGCAGCCGGGTTTCCTGCCGCAGCTCTCTGAGGATATCCAGAAAGGCTAGAGCTGGCTTAACCATGAGAAAGTCTGCTCCCTGCTCCTCATCGCTCTTGGCTTCTCTCAAAGCCTCCAAGCGATTGGCGGGATCCATCTGATAGGTCTTGCGGTCACCAAAGGCCGGAGCACTCTCACCTGCATCTCGGAAAGGTCCATAAAAACTAGAGGCAAACTTAATCGCATAGGACATGATGGGAATGTCTTCAAAGCCAGCCGCATCAAGCCCCTGACGAATAGCCGCCACAAAACCGTCCATGGCATTGGAGGGCGCAATGACATCTGCTCCAGCCCTGGCTTGGCTGACAGCGACTTCTGTCAGTCTAGTCAGAGACAGATCATTGTCCACTTCTTCCCCTCGCAAAATACCGCAATGGCCGTGACTGGTAAACTCACAGAGACAGGTATCTGCAATGACGACTGTCTCAGGGAAATGCTTCTTGATTAGACGGATAGCTTCCTGCACAATGCCATTTTCAGCTGAAGCCTGACTGCCAGTTTCATCCTTTTCTGATGGAATGCCAAAGACGATAAAAGCCCGAATGCCCAAGTCCACACATTCCTGAACTTCTGGCAGCAAATCCTCGAGGGAGAACTGATAAACTCCCGGCATGGAGGCTACTTCTTGCTTTTCAGTCAAGCCTTCCTTAACAAACAAGGGTTGGATAAAATCATCCACAGACAGCTTGGTTTCTCGAACCAGCTGCCGCAGACCGCTGCTTCTCCTCAGCCTGCGATGTCTATAAAATTCCATGCTTCTTCTCTTCTTTCTTGATTATTTCCTTGACCATTTCCTCAACAGAAGGACTCTGGGGCTGGTAGTCTACCCCATAGCCGGACTCCTTGACTGCCTGAGCCGTTGTCTGGCCAATCACTGCAATCTGATGGCTGGATGCTAGATGGGGCTTAATAGCACAAAAACTCTGCCAAGCCGATGGACTGGCAAAGGTCCAAATCACATCCTCTTGGGACAGATAGGTCTCAAGCTGGTCCTGACCAGCAGGATTTGAGGTCGTTTCGTACATAGGCCAAGCCCAGACCTCATGACCTGCTTCTTTTAACTTCTCAGCCAGACTGGGATTGGAGAGGCTGCTCTGAGGCAGCAAGATCTTTTGTGTCGGCAGAGCCAAATCCAGCCACTCCTGAATAAAGTCAAGACCATAGTGGCTACTGGCCTGAAAATCACAGGCTCGGCCTAGCTTATCCAGCGCCTGACTGGTCTGCGGCCCAATGGTCGCAATCTGGAAGTCCGCTTTCAGATAGGGACTGAAAGCCTCTACTGCGACAGCGCTGGTAAAAAAGACCCAGTCGACTTCTGGCAGTGCTGCTTGGACATCTTCTGGCAAGGGCAGGGACTGACAGCGAATGAGAGGAACATGGTGCGTCTCAAATCCAGCCCGTCTGATTTCTTCTAGCCAAGCAGAGTCTGGCGCCTGCTCTCTGGTAAAGATTATTTTTTTAACCATGGCATTCCTACTGCTCCCTTATCGGCTAACTGGCGTACAGCCTGCTCTGCCAATACCTGACCATCCTGCCCTTGAAGGCTGACAAAGATGCATTGACCGTCCTCCTTGGCCAGCATGGCCTCTAGCTGGTAGTCCTGACCGTTTTTCTGGGCAAAAGCAGCGATAGGGAAGGTGCAGTCCGCATTCATCTGAGCCAAAACTGCCCTCTCAACTGCCACTTCAGCAGCTGTCTTCTCATCCTGAACAGTTGCCAAGAGACTCCGTAGCTCCTCATCCTCTTCCCGGCATTCCACTGCCAAAGCTCCCTGAGAAATAGCTGGCAGGCAAAGACTGGTCTCTAAAGGCTGAATGTGAAGACGGCTTTGGTCCAACCAGCCCAAACGTTTAAGTCCAGCCATAGCCAAGACAATCGCATCGTATTCACCCTCTTCCAGCTTCTTGATGCGGGTATCAATGTTGCCTCGAAGTGGCTTAAACGTCAAATCCGGTCTCTGAGCCTGCAGCTGAACCTGCCGGCGAATGCTGCTGGTTCCTATCAGAGCGCCCTTAGGCAGGTCAGCCAATGTCTGGCCAGCTTGACGGAAAATCAAGCAATCCCGGACATCTTCTCGCTGACTAATCGCACCGAGCGCACAGCCCTCAGCTAGTTTAGCCGGCATGTCCTTGAGACTATGGACTGCCATATCAATCTCACCAGCCAAGAGGGCTCGTTCGATTTCCTTGACAAAGACTCCCTTGCCCCCAATTTCCTGGAGGCTGACATGGGTCAAGCGATCTCCTTTTGTGGTATAGGGAACGAGGACAAAATCCCGCTCTGGATGGATCGCCTTGAGCTGGTCCACTAACTGCTGGGTCTGGGTCATGGCCAGCTTACTCTTGCGGGTTCCTACCTTAATGACCTTCATCTTTTCCCCTTTCTCTGTGCAAGCCAAATATCTTGGCAATCAAGGCAATGTCATAGTCTGAATGCTCTCCGACTGACAGCTCTTTGAGCTGCAAGATTGGCTCCTTCAAGACTTGGTTGATAATACTCTTCATGTGCTTGGAAATCTGCTTCTGCTCCCGCTCGGTCAAATCCGGAAACTTACGATTAAGGCTTTCCATGGCCGAAGCTTGAGCTTCCAAAGCCTTATCCCTGATTTCCTGAATCAGAGGAATAATGCCCAGTTGCTGACGCCAGTCAGCAAACTTGACCAGCTCCTCATCAATCTCCAAAGCAATCCGACCGGCAATCTCCTGCCGTTCCGCTTTGTATTGCTCCAGTTGATTGGTCAGATTTTCGATATTATAGAGCTTCAGAGATGAGCCTGGATGGCAGGAACGAGGCAGACAGAGGTCAAACACGACCGCATCCGCCTTAAGCATGGAGGGAAAGATAATATATTCTTCCGTTTTAACAGCTGAAAAGACCACATCCGCATCCGCCAGCACTGCCTCCAACTCATCCCAGCCATGGGCAGATACCCTGTCCTCTGTCAGAAAAGGCTGGGCCTTGCTGACTGTCCGATTGAGCAGCATGACGGATTCGAATGAACGCTGGAGTGCATACTTAGTCACCAACTGACCAATCTCTCCCAGACCGATCACAGCTACCTTTTTAGTGCTGTAATCCAGCCCCAGTCGGTCCAATTCTTGGATGGCGGTCAGACCGATAGAAATGGGCCGGTCATTGATTCGATAAGTATCATGCATGCGCTTGGCAAAGGTCAGCGCCTGCTTGAAAGCCTGATTGAGGACAATTCCAGTCGTACCAGCATCTTGCGCTGTCAGGAAAGCCTGCTTGAGCTGGCCCAAGACCTGACTTTCACCGACAATCTTGGATTCCAATCCGATAGAGACCCGCAGCAGATGCCGCAAGGCCTCATCCCCCTCACGAAAGACTAAATACTCTTCCAGCTCCTTGACAGGAATCTGAAACCAGTCAGCCAAAAAATGCTTGGAATAGTAGCGGCCAGTGTGCAGCTGGTCCACCACCAGATAGAGCTCAGTCCGATTGCAGGTGGACAGGATGATATTTTCCAAGATACTTTTTTCTCTTTTCAGGAGCTTCAGAGCTTTCAGCCCCTCCTGATCTGAAAAATGTGCTTTTTCCAAAATTGACAGCGGCGTTTCCCGATGGGTCAAACCCACGTATAATAGGTGCATGCTTCTTTCCTTCTTTTAAAGTTGGTCTAAAATCGCTTCTATCTTCTTGCGAATCTCCTTGGAACGGCTGGGCGAGAGACCGTTGGTCGAGATCATGACAGATACGTCCTTCTTTCTCGCAATGGCTACATTGTAGAAGTCAGAAAAGGTCTTGTCGCCCGTATTGTTTACCAGCTGACTGGGTGCAGCATCCTCCATAATCTGACGGTTGACCTCAGCCTGATCTGTACAGGCAAAGACCAGCTTAGCGCCTTCCAAATCGCCTGTCTGGTAGGGTCTAGCTAGCCACTGGATCTCCGCCTGTGGAATATCAGCATGCAGAGTCGGACTGACCACCGTCACAGCAGCCTGCTCAGCCAGCAGGGTCTTAATCTTCCGCGCTGCGACCTTGCCGCCTCCCACTACCACGACTTTCTTCTCTCTGATATTAATCATGACTGGATACATGCTGGCTTCTCCTATTTCTTTTCCCGAAAGATTTTCGCGCTGCGTTTGTAGATTGTATCTGGCTCCTCGAGCCGGTCATTGACCAATCGAGCCAGCACAAAAAAGTAATCCGACAGGCGGTTGATATAGATCAAGCCTATCTCATTGACCGCTTCATCTGCCTCTATAACAGCCACCATGCGTCGCTCCAGACGTCTGGTCATGGTGCGGGCCACATGCAGGAGACTGGCAATCCGATGGCCGCCCGGAATGATAAAGCGGTCGATTTTCGGAGGGATATGCATATACTCATCCATCCGCTCCTCCAGCCAGCTGACATTGGCTGGTTCTTGCTTGTAGGGGCGTAACTCCCGCGGCGTAGCCAAGTCGCTGCCGCAGTCAAAGAGATGCTGCTGGATTTCCTCGCATTCCAGACGCAGGTCATCCAAGATAGGATAGTCACGCATCTCAGATACGACATAGCCAAGATGAGAGCATAGCTCATCCATCGTTCCATAAGCTTCGACCCGAATATGAGTCTTGGATACTCGGTCCCCACCGTAGAGCCGTGTAAAGCCCTTGTCACCGTATTTCGTATAAATTCTCATTTTTCTTCTCTGTTGATGATTTGATAAATCTGCTCCATGTCCAAAGACTGGCGCAGGACGTCTGCTAACTTATCATACTCTCTGTCTTTAAAGTCTTTGATACTGACAAGCTGGTCCTCTAGCGGCTCTAAGCCCTTAGCCAGCCGAAGTTCATTCAGGTACTGACGAGTCCATTCTAGATTGTCAAAGACCCCATGAAGGTAGGTTCCTTGCACCTGACCGCCATAAGCCACTGCTCCATCCAGACGCTCGGTCGCCTCACCATTTTGCTCCTTGATGATGGAAAATGGCTCAAGGCTATCCGCCAGCTGGGTTTCCCCCATGTGAATCTCGTAGCCCTCTAGCTCTTGCCCCTCATGCAGGGCTCTGACCTGAGTCGTCCGCTTGACCGGCTGAAGCACTGTCTCGGTCTCTAAAATACCTAGACCGCTAATCTCTTCTAAGTCAGACTCTAGGTGCAGCGGGTCGCTAATCTTCTGCCCCAGCAGCTGATAGCCGCCACAGATTCCAAAGATTCGCACGCCCTGCTCCAGACACTCGAGAATCTCGGATTCAAGTCCGGACTCTCTCAGATAGTTCATGTCTTCAATGGTATTTTTGCTGCCTGGCAGAATCAAGAGATCCGGCCGACCGATTGCATCACCAGGCTGGACATAGCGGACAGAAACATCCGGCTGGATTTCCAGACTGTGAAAATCCGTAAAGTTGGACAGGCGCTTGAGGCTGACAACTGCGATATCCAGACTCTTTCTGCTATCAAAGCGCCGACTTTTCTGTACCAATGCCACACTGTCTTCGCTGTCAATATCCAGCTGGGCATAAGGCACGACTCCGATAACCGGCACCTGGGTCAGCTCCTCAATCATATCAATACCGGACTGCAGCAGGGCCACATCGCCACGGAATTTATTGATAATAACACCCTTGATCCGCTTGCGGTCCTCAGGAGGCATGAGCTCAATCGTTCCGTAGATAGAGGCAAAGACTCCTCCCTTATCAATATCCGCCACTAAAATCACTGGCGCATCGACCAGCTTGGCCATGCCCATATTGACAATGTCTCGGTCATTGAGATTGATTTCAGCTGGACTGCCTGCTCCCTCAATAATGATAATATCATTCTCAGCGCCCAGCTCCTCATAGACTTCCTTAATCTTAGGCAGGAGCTGCTGCTTGTATTCATGGTATTCGACGGCATCCATATCCCGCAGTACACGGCCTAAAAAGACGACCTGGGACTTGCGGTCAGACGTGGGCTTGAGCAGAACTGGATTCATGCGGACATCCGGCTCTTTACCAGCTGCCTCAGCCTGAACAACCTGAGCCCGGCCCATTTCATCTCCTTTTTTGGTAATAAAGGAATTAAGCGCCATATTCTGCGACTTAAAAGGCACCACTTCTAGGCCATCCTGCTTAAAAATCCGACAGAGGCCCGCCGCAATAATGCTTTTTCCAGCATCTGAGGCAGTCCCCTGTACCATCAATGATTTGACCATGTTCCATTTCCTCCTAGCTGCTCAAAGAAAGCAGCTTCATTTTCTGCCAGTGGCGTCTGGATAGTCTGATGAAGCTTGACAATCCAAGGTACAGCCAAGCCTGCCTCTACTAGCAGATCTCCCTGCTGGAAGAAATCAAACTTGCTGCCCTGTGCGATCAAATGCCCCTTCTCCAGTAGGTAGGCATAGTCACAGCAGTCATACATCAGATCCATGTCATGGCTGGATACGATAATGTTGGTTCCAGCCTGGACCAGCTTTTTCATGGTCGCTGCCATCTGGTCCCGCCCTTTTGGATCCAGTCCTGCCGTAGGCTCATCCAGCAGCAGATACTTGGGCTGCAGGGCCAGCATGCCAGCAATAGCCACCCGCTTTTTCTGGCCGTAGCTCAAATACTGCAAGGGTCTGTCCTGCAGATGAGAAATGTCCATCATCTCTAAAGCCGTCGCCACTCTGCTGGTTATCTCGTCTTCTTCATAGCCCAAGTTTTCCAAGGCCATGCCAATATCGTCCTTCACAATGGTATAAAAGAGCTGCTGCTCTGGATTCTGAAAGACCATATTGACATGCTGCCGATACTGGAACAAGGCCTTCTTAGAGTCGCCTACAGGCTGACCATCATATAAAACACTGCCCTTCTGCGGTTGGAGCAGTCGGGTGATGATTTTCATGATGGTAGACTTACCTGAACCGTTGACTCCCAGAATGCCAGTAATCCGGCCCTCTTCGAAGTCCATAGAAATATCGTGCAGCGTTGGATTTTCGTCATACGAAAAAGAAATATTCTTTACTTGTAACATCTATGTTTCCTATCTACTTTCCATTATAGTATAAAAGCAGTCTTATTGTAAATGCGCTTTCATTATTCACTGTGCTCAGCATCAAATCTTAGCGTCAGTACTTCATTTAAATGCTGATTATCATCCAGCAATTTAACAAAAAGAGTATTGGCTAATCTGCCCCAAGCTTGGTGCTGCTTCCTTTTATTGTAAAAGGAGAATTTCAAGTCCAAGGTATCTCGAATGGTCACAAACTCATAGAAGACCAGGAAAATGAAGCGATACATGAGGACAATCAAGTCTAGCAGTACCCGCGGGACGTGCATGGCTTTAAAAAGCCGCAGCATCTGCGCAAAAGGCACTGTCAGGACAAAGAAATAAGTCGAAACCAAGGATGAATAGATGCGCAAAAGGATAAAAATGGTCTGTTGAACAGAGGATTGGCTGATGCCCAGATAACCCTGACCTAAAGGCAAGGCCAGCAAGAGCTGTTCCTGATTATTCTGATAGGTCAAGACAAAGGTCAAGAGACTAATCAGGATAAAGATACTAGCATGAAGATACCACTTTAGATAGCGCAACCACGGAAGCCGAGCTAGATAGCAAGTCAGAGGCGCCACCAAGACAATGAGCCCTAGCTGCAGACTCCTGACACCAGAAAAACTGACAGCTAACAAGAGTACATAGATGACAAATTTATAAGCAACCGGCAGATTTTTCAACCGGTTTTGATAGGCGTATTTATCAATCGCAAACATGAGGTAGCTCTCCTTTCTAGCTATGTTTTGCAATACCTCCCAGAACAGAGCAACTCCAGTCCCAGACAGGCTTAATCGCTATCAAGAACCAGAGCTCGCTCTTACTGTTGAAGGCTTTTATTTATGTTCAGAAACTTTCTTTTGTTGGCCTTGTTTTTTCCCTTTGTGGTAACCAATGACATAGAAGATGATCCCCGCTCCGATACTGCCTTGCAGGGTAAAGAGCAGACTCTCTACTTCCGGACCTGCTGGCTCAAAAATCGGTGAAAACCAAGGCTCGTAGTCTTTTTGGATAGTGCTAATGGTTTTTTCAGCAGCGTCATCTGTTCCACTGTATTCCACACCCTTAGGGGCAAAGATAAAGGCAGCTAGAGTGACTGCTACTGCAGCCAAGATCAAGATGAGATTCTTATATTTTTTCATTTGAACAGACCTGCTCTTTCTTTGACATTTTCTGAGATTAAGTTATAGAGGACAACTGTCAGCAATCCTTCTACGATAGCAATCGGGATTTGAGTGGTCAAGAAGACACCCATGAATTTCAATGCAGAACCAACAAAACCGCTGTTAGCATCTGGGAAGACTAAACCGAGCTGGATAGAAGTTGTCGCATAAGTCGCCAAGTCCGCAATCACCGCACAGATAAAGATAGATACCGGTGTAGACAGCTTGATGGATTTAGCAAACTTATAGACAAAATAACCAACAAATGGACCAACCACTGCCATTGAGAATGCATTGGCACCCAGAGTAGTCAAGCCGCCGTGAGCCAAGAGGAGGGCTTGGAAGAGCAAGCAGATGGTTCCCAAAACGCTGATAACGGACGGACCAAACATAGCTGTCCCCAGACCAACCCCAGTCGGATGCGAACTGGATCCTGTAACAGACGGAATCTTCAAAGAAGACAGGATAAAGATAAAGGCACCGGACAAGGCTAGCATGGTCTTGGAATTTGGATCCTCTGCAACGATTTTCTTGATGCGCATCAAGCCGACCACAAAGAAAGGCAGGAATACGGCGAACCAGAAGATACACCAAAAGAGTGGAAGATAGCCTTCCATGATATGCATAGCTGACACAGACTGGGTACTCAGTACCGCCAAAATAGCCAACAAGGCCACAAAAGTTACTTTTTTATTTTTCAATAGTTTCATATTTTTTTCCTTTACTAAGAACCTAAGCTCAAAAGGATGAATGTTTATCCATGAACATGGGTTCTGATATTAAAAAATCTTCTTTTTCACGAGGAAGGTAGTAAAATAAGGCAGCTTGGTTTCTGGTGTGATTCCCTCGAGGCCCAGCAGGGTCTGCTGCTTATCCGTCGAAGAATTGCTAACCATAAAAGTCTGCTGCAAGAGATCGAGCTTTTCTAGCAGGGGCAGGACAGTATCTAGGTGATTGGCCACCTTCATGATCACAATCGAGTCATGCAGCTCAAGCGCTGCCTCAATCTTCTCAGCAGAAGCCGTAGCCGGCATGACCGCCAGAGATTCCTCATCCATAGTCAGGGGCTGACCTAGCTCAGAAGCCATGCTGCAGAAAGAGGTGATACCAGGGATGGTCTGACAGTCGATTTCCTTTTCCAGCAGGGCCAGCAGATAGCTGTATGTGCTGTAGACCATGGGGTCACCCAGTGTGATAAAGCCGACATTCTTGCCAGACTTGACATCCTCTGCGATTTCAGCAGAGATGGCCTGCCACTGGACTTCTTTGGTCGAATTGGAACGGACCATAGGGAAATGCCGCTGCTTGATTTCCAGTTGCTCTTTCAGGTAGGGCTCTGCAATGCCTAATGCAAAGCTCTTACTCCCTTTCTTAGCCTCAGGTGTATAGAGAATATCTAAGTCTTCCAAAAGCCGACTGGCCTTGATAGTCACTAGCTCGCTATCACCCGGTCCCACACCAATTCCGTAAAATTTTGCCATTCCTTCCTCCTATTCGATGATTTCTTCTAAATGCTGGATGTAGAGCTGCTGAACTTCAGGGTATTCGCCCAGACCAACTAGATGGGCCTTAACCTCATATCCTCGCTCCTTGAAGAAGTGATACCAAGAACCTTCCTCATCTGAGCTCATATCATTGGTCGCATGGTCGCCCGCTACCAGCATGAAAGGTGCCAGGTGAACTTCTCGGACACCCTCTTGCTTCAGTTCCTGCTCAATCAGCTCAACCGGAGGATAGCTTTCTACACATCCGATATAGACTGAGCTTCCCTTCATCATATGATCCAAGGCCGCATAAGCTGTAAAGGCATAATGCTGACTGCCATGGCCCATCAAAACTGTTGCTGCACCCTGACCCTCATGGCCATACCGTTCCAGCAGAATATCCTTGACGGCCTCATAGTCTTCCTGACTGTTGAGCAGAGGCTTGGCAACGACCAGCTTTTTAAAAGCTGATTCAAACTCTTTGGCTTGGGCAAGAATCTTTTCATACTCGCTGCCCAAAATGACATGGAGAGGTTGGATATAGACCTCTTCAGTGCCCGCTTCCAAGAGCTGTTCCAAAACCTCTTTGACCGTAGGAATATCTAGACCTTCCTGCTTCTTAATCCGCCGTCTAACGACATTTGAGGTAAAAGCTCGGTGGACTGGATAGTCTGGAAAATGTTCCTGAATAGCCTGCTCACAAGCCTCAATTGTTTTACGTCTGGTCTCGGGATAGGTTGTTCCGAAACTGACTACTACTATAGCTTTACTCATGACCCGTATCCTTTCAGAGAATTTCCCGACATTTGTCAATGATGGAAGCAATAGTCGCTTCATCTGTCTCAACAATCTTGCTAAAGCCTGCTTCTTCTAAAACAGCCCGTGTGCTGGCACCCATGACAACGATTGGAACATCCTTCCAGTCATATCCAGCTTCTTGACTGGCTGCCACAAAGTTCATGGCCGCAGCAGAGTTCGGAAGACAGACCACTTCAATCTCTGACCAATTGTCACTGCTAATCTGACTGTCAAAGGCCAGCCTGTGGCTAGCAATAATCGGCAATGAATAGAGTTCTGCCAGACTGGCTTTCTTATGCTCAGCTGTCAGAATATACCAGTTGCCGCCTTCTTTTTCAAGAGCAGCAGCGAAATCCGCATCCGACTGCTGAGGCGTCATCCGATCTAGAACAATGCCGCTCGCTTCGATAGACTTAGCCGTATGATGACCGATAGCCGCAAAGCGGATGTGCGGCAGACTGCGCAAGTCTTTGCCTGCCTTGCGGAGGGCTTTCAAGAAGAGAGGCCAGCTCTGCATATCTGCAAAGAGGAGACCATCTACCTGCTCCAAGTCCGGCAGCTGCAATTCTAACTCTTCAACCAAATCTCGAGATGGGAAAGTGGTCAGCGCAGCTCCAGCATCCTTGAGCAAGCGAGGAAGTCTGCCCGTCTCTGACTGCTGGATGAAGATTTTACGGCCGAAAAGCGGCAGATTCTCATGGAAATTCAGCTGCTGTCTATAGGCCACGACATCACCTACCACAATGACACTGGGTGCCTTAAAATCCTCAGCTTCTGCTAGTTCTACTATGTTCCCCAAGGTTCCGTCCACTGAGCGCTGCTGAGGATGGGTTCCCCATTCAACGATGGCGGCTGGCTTGTCCTTGCCATAGCCTCTAGCCGTTAGCTCTTGGACGATGGAAGGCAGATTTTTCATGCCCATGAGGAAGACCAAGGTTCCTTTGAGCTCAGAAATTGCTTCCCAATTGAGCATCTCTGTCTCATCCTTAAGATGGGCTGTAAAAACATGAAAGCTAGTTGCTACATCCCGATAAGTCATAGGAATCCCTGCATAGGTCAGACCAGCCACAGCAGAGGTGATACCTGGCACCACTTCAAAGTCCACACCGGCTTCCACCAGCTTGACTCCTTCTTCTCCGCCTCGACCAAAGATATAGGGATCACCGCTCTTGAGGCGGACTACCCGCTTGCCCTGACGGGCTTTTTCGATGAGAATCTTTTCAATTTCTTCCTGTCGGATACAGGGCTGGCCTGGCTTTTTACCGACATCTATCTTTTCGCAGCCAGACTTTAGATGCTGAAAGAGCTCCTGATTGACCAAGCGGTCAAAGACCAAGACATCTGCTTCTTGAAGCCGTCTCTTTCCTTTGAGGGTCAACAACTCCGCATCACCTGGACCTGCTCCCAGTAATGTTACTAAACCGGACATTTTTTCTCCTTTTATTAGCTATTTTGTCAGATAAACCTCTAGCTCTTCTAAGCTAGAAACCATCTGCGGATAGGCCACAATTGGCCGAGAGATGATAATGCAGTCCATCCCCAGCTCTTGACAGCCGTCAATCTTTTCACGAATACCACCGACGGTACCGCTCTCCTTGGAAACAAAGACATCTGCCCCCGAGCGCAGCAAGAGCTCTTTATTGCACTCTTTGGAAAATGGAGCCTTAATCGCATCAATCTGATCCGCTACCAGTCCCAGCCGCTCACAAGCCAGAAGCACTTCCGAAGTCGGCAGAACGCGAACAACAATCCGCTGCTCTGGCAGCCCCTTGACAAAGAGAGGCAAGGTCTTGCTGCCCGTTCCCAGGTAGACTGTCTTGTAGCCACGCTTAGCAATCTCTTCAATCGCTTCTTGGGTCGAGTGCACTACGATGGCCCCGCTCAAATCCAAGGTCGCCTGACGCTCAAAGCGCAGGTAAGATACACCGGCCATCTCTGCCGCCCGGATGGCTTCCTTGGACACAATGTCCGCAAAAGGATGGGTCGCATCAATGATTTCATCCACATCATTCTCTTTGATAAAGGCAACCATATCCTCGGCTGTCAGCCGGCCCTGAATGACCGGCTGGCCGAATTTGGAAGCCAAGTGCCGGCCGTAGTCTGTGACAACAGAGCTGGTCACATCGATTTTCAAGCGGTCAAGCACTTCTAAAATAGCGGTGCTGTCGGATGTCCCTCCCAGCAGTAATTTCATCATAAAGTATATCCTCGAGGTGTAATCATGCGTCCGTTTTTAACATAAGTTTCTTTGTTACCAACGATAACGATTGTCGTCATATCTACCAAAGTTTCATCCAAGTCTTTGATAGTCGTCAAGATGATTTCCTCATCCTTACGGCCAATGTCCTTACCGAT
This sequence comes from Streptococcus sanguinis, assembly GCF_050220005.1. Classification (GTDB taxonomy): domain Bacteria; phylum Bacillota; class Bacilli; order Lactobacillales; family Streptococcaceae; genus Streptococcus; species Streptococcus sanguinis_Z. Next base: position 473,101 of record NZ_CP071413.1, on the reverse strand, counting down.
ACCGACAATAGTATCCTCTGATTTGTACTCAGACATGATAGAAAGTGCCTTGGCCAGATGGTCTGGGCGTCCCTTACTCCGAGGGTTATAGAGGCAGACTACAAAGTCACCTTGAGCTGCGGCATGCAGACGCTTCTCAATCATTTCCCAAGGCGTCATCAAGTCACTCAGACTGATGTGACAGAAGTCGTTCATGAGGGGAGCTCCCATAGCTGCAGCGGCACCCAGACTAGCTGTAATACCTGGAACCACTTTAACTTCTACATCACTGGCATCTCCCAGCAATTCTAAAATCAAGCCAGCCATCCCATAGACTCCGGCATCTCCACTGGAAACAACTCCGACATTTTTGCCAGTCTCTCTAGCCAAATCAATTGCCTTTTGACAACGGTCGATTTCCTGGCGCATGCCATTCGCTACGAGCTCCTTGTCCTTGACCAAATCAAGAATCAATCGCATATAAGTCGAGTAGCCAACGATAATCTCACAATCGGCTATAGCAGCCAATGCTTCTTGTGACATCAATTCTTTTTTACCTGGGCCTAATCCGATAACGTATAACATATATTTTTTCTCCTTTATGGGTATGATAAAATTCTATAATGGCAGTTGGTTCATAAGACCGTCTGCTCTTTTTGATTTACTTTTTGGTTATTGCTTTTGCAAGCGCATAGGTACAGCCGCTCTTGGCAAAGCGCTCTGTCAGGACTTGACCTTGACTGGCCAGATCTGCGCTGGCCAAGGCGACACTGCCGACTCCGACTGTCTTTTTGACAAATTCTGACTGAGGATAGCGGTCTGCTACGACAGACAGCTCTTCCTTACTAAAGGTCTCAAAGGGACAGCCCAATTCCTCGGCCAAGGCTAGAATAGCTGCTTCATCCTTCTTGACATCAATGCTGACGATTTTGGAAATCTCGCTGGCAGAAATTCCCTCCTGCTGACAAAATTCCTCAAAGCCTTCGCGGAAGACAGCGGGAGCCACATCCTTTCTGGCGCCAACTCCTAAAATATAGGGTTGAGGATAGATGAGAGCCAGATTTTCTCTTTGAATGTCCTTTTTTTCTGCAGTCAGCAGAATCAGCGGTTCCGTTCCCTTGAGAACAGCCGCAAGTCCTTCCTCATCCACCAGAGTCAGACCGCGAAGGTCCGTAACCCAGTCCTTTTCCTGATAGAAATAGACGGTTCGGCCGCTACCTAGATAGCTGTTGAAAGGTTTGATGAATTCTCTCAATTCCGGCTGCCAGCCATTGACTGACTGGGCCAGATTGTCCAAAGCTGTCACATTCTGCACATCTGTCGCTGTCGTGATAACAGGATTGGAACCGAGCAATTCTGCGATGTCTAGCGTCACTTGATTGGCTCCGCCTAGATGTCCGCTCAGCAGGCTGATGACATTGGTCGCTTTCTCATCCATGACAACCACTGCTGGGTCAGTTGCCTTGTCTTTCAAGACTGGTGCAATAGCTCGCACAACTGCACCAATAGCCATAATACAAATGAGAACATCCACTTCCTGAAAGAGCTGCCCAAGCGCCTCAATCACACGTCCTTCGATGGCAATGACCCTGTCATCTGCCAAGCGAGGAGTCGTATAGATAGGAATTTCCTTGCCTAGCTTCTCCCGCAGAGTCAGAGCCAAGTCCTTGCCGACCGCTGTCACTGTTGCGATTGCGTAGCGAGGTTGAGAATTACTTAGCATGGCTGCTCTTCCCCCGTCTAAACTCATGCTGGAAATCCGCATGGTAGAGCTTGGAATAGTAAAATTCCTGACCTAAAAAGTCACCGACCAAAATCAAAGCTGTCTTTCTAATCTTAGCTTCCTTGACCTTCTCAGCAATATTTGTCAAATCGCCAAAGACCTTCTTTTCATCCGGCCAAGTAGCCTTGTAAATAACAGCCACAGGCGTTTCTGGAGGATAGCCACCCTCGATCAGCTCGCTGACGACCTTTTCAATGCCTTGAACGGACAGGAAGATAGCCATAGATGTCCGGTGCTGAGCATAGCTTTTCAGGGATTCCCGATCTGGCACAGGCGTCCGGCCAGCCATCCGAGTAATGATGAGGCTTTGAGAAACCTCTGGTACGGTATACTCTGCCCCGATACTGGAAGCAGCTCCCAGAAAAGAGCTGACGCCCGGCGTGCAGTCAAACTCTATGTCCCGCTTCTTCATCTCTTCGATCTGCTCTCGAATGGAGCCATAAATGGAGAAATCTCCCGTCTGCAGGCGAACCACATCTTTACCAGCCTTGACTCCAGCCTCCATGACATCGATGATTTCCATCAAGTGCATGCTGGCGCTGTCGTGAATCTCAGCTCCTTCTTTACAGAAGTTCAGCAGATCTGGATTGACCAAGGAGCCTGCGTAAATGACCACATCAGCCTCAGACAGCTGCTTGTAACCTTTGAGCGTAATCAGCTCGACATCACCTGGGCCTGCTCCAACAAAATGTACTTTGGACATCAATTAGCCTCTCTTTCTTTTTTCTTACAGGAAACGATAATGGTCGGATTCTGAGGTTTGAAGTAGTGCCCCTTGCCTATAGCTGTCCAGCGACTAGCCTGAACCGAGACAATCTCTAAATCCTCCCAGTCCATCTGCTCCGCTATTTGAGCTGCTTCCAGAGCATTCTCCAGCAGGATAAAGTTCAAGACCAGCCGACCGCCCGGCTCCATGAGCTGGGCACACCAGTCGAAAATCTCCTGCATATTGCCCCCGGTCCCTCCGACAAAAATGGCATCAAAGCTGCCATCCAGCTCAATCGGAGCCAGTCCTTGATGGAGACGGACATTGTGGCAGCCAAAGTGCTGGATATTCTCCTGCGTCAAGGCCACCGCGTCTTCATTTCGCTCCACCGCCACCACTTCCAGTTCTGGATAGGTTCGGGCTGCCTGAATCGTGACACTACCAGTGCCAGAACCGACATCCAGCATGCGCTTGGCTCGATGCAGCTCCAACTTATCCAAACTGATGGCTCTGACTTCTTCCTTAGTCATAGGGACTTTAGCCCTGATAAATTCCGAATCCCTCATCTAACACCACCACTACATTCATTTCATATTCTCTATCTTCTACCTCACTCGCAGGCAGAATGGTAATACGCTCGTCTTCATAACTCAGCTGCTCACCGATGACCAGCACCTTATCTAAGCCTCTTTTAACAGCCTCTTGAGCAATCTCATAGGGGCCAACTTTCTGATCGGTCACCATAAAGACTTTTGACAGACTCATAATCAGGTCAAAATTAGGCTCCTTAGCATGGCTGCTCGTCAGATAAGCATCGTTCATGGGCAGGGCAATTCTACTAGCCAGATACTGCATGGCGCTGATACCCGGCGAGATGACCACGCGCCCCTTGAACTTCTCTGATAGCCATTTGCCCAAACCGTAAATCAGAGGGTCGCCTGAGGCCAGATATAAAATTTCTTCATCCTCACCAAAGCTTTCCAGCAATTCTGCTAACGCAGCCAATTTTTTAGGAGGGACCAGGCCCTTGTCCCGATAAGCCGGCGGTAAAATTTCCAGATGGCGTTCACTGCCCAAAATGCGGTCAGCCTTTTCAAAATAGGCTTCCTGTCCCAGAAGACCATAGCTAGGATCTCCCGGACCAATTCCGATAACATAAATCATGTCCATTCCTCCTTTATCTGCTCCAAAGGCTGGGTTGAGGCCAAATAGCCTTCCTCAGTCCCAAAGACGACCACTTCAATATTGACTTCTGGCTTACGATAGCGGAGCAGGCGCTCACTTCTAGCCTTGATCTTATCCGCCAAGACCTGATAGACACCCTCATAAGAAAATTCTTTAATGGCTGTTCCAGCTGCCTCGGTCGTCAAGCACTTGTCAACCTTTTCCAGCAGCTCAATAGGCGCCCCCATCAGGGCTAGATTAGCCACCAGCGTTTCCATACGAGCATCCGAGTCCTTGCTGTGAGTAGAGAAAATACCAGCCGCCACTTTGACAAACTTGCCCATGTGGCCAATCATCAAAACCTTGGTAAAGCCAATCCGCTGGACTTCTTTGAGGACATGTCCGACAAAGTTACTCATATTGACGATGCGCCCAGCTGGAATCCCCACAGTATTAGTCGCAAAATCTTCACCGTAGTTCCCCGGTACCAAGACGACTGAGCGATGTCCTTGATTGTAGAGCATGGTCAGCTCAATCGTGATGGACGCTTTCCAACTATCTTCAGACATTGGATTGACAATCCCTGTCGTTCCCAAGATTGAAATGCCACCGACAATACCTAGTCTGGAATTGTAGGTCAGCTTGGCCGTTTCTTCTCCTCCGGGAACGGAAATGATAACCCGTGCTCCACAGTTGGGACCGATAATCTCACGGACATGCTGCTCAATCATCCGTCTAGGAGTCGGATTGATGGCTGCCATGCCAACATCGCAGGCCAGTCCCTTTTCGGTCACGCGCCCCACTCCCTGACCACCGTCAATCTCGATTTCCGTCTGATCTGGTAAAAGAGTCACGGTCGAATAAATCAAGAGGCCATGCGTCGCATCCGCATCATCGCCGCCATCTTTTTCAATGGCCGCTGTCGCCTCTTCTGGCCCAAAGGAAGGATTGTGAACATCCATGGTCACTTCCACACCTGAAGCCGTATGAACAGTGACCTTTTCTTCTCTTTCCTGATTTAAGATCATGCTCAAGGCTGCAACAGTCGCTGCCGTTGCACAAGTGCCAGTTGTAAAACCTTTTCTTAATTTTTTTCCATTGACATAAGCGTATTCATCCATCATCAGCCCTCTCCTTTCTCCGGAGCCTGCTTTTTATCTGAAACACTGTAACGCTCATAGTCTGTAGTGTCGAGCTTGAGCTGGTAGAGAATGGCATTGACCACAGCTGCTGCGATGGTACTGCCGCCTTTTTGCCCCAGTGCCGCGATAGAAGGTACCGAACTTTCATGCAGTTTGAGCTTGGATTCTGCCGCTCCGACAAAGCCAACTGGAACTCCGACAACTGCATCCGGCTGCAAGTTTCCCTCTTCAACCATATCCAAAACCTTAAATATGGACGTTGGAGCATTCCCGAAGACAAATAGTTTTGGACCGTCCACTTTAGCTGCATATTCTACAGCGGCCATGGAGCGAGTAATTCCTTTTTCCTTAGCTTCCTGAAAGACTGCTGGCTCATTGACCAGACAACGGTAGGAAACACCTAGATCATCTAGCAATTTCTTATTAAAACCGCCCAAGACCATGGTTGTATCTGTAAAAATGGTACCCTTGTTTCGGAGGACGTAGAGGATTTTCTCAATAACCTGATTGGAAAACTTGATATTGTAGAGGTAGTCAAAGTCTGCACTGGTAAAGACAACCCGCTTGAGCACTGCCTCTTCAAAAGGATCCGAAAAATGAATATCTGGATGCTCTTGGTCAATAATTTCCTGAATCTTGCTGAAACTAGCTTCTTCAATCTTGTGCGCTGCTTTTAGATAGGACATCTAGTTCTTTCCTCCTTCTTTACTGGATGGTGTAGAGTAGCGGACATAGTCATCCGTCACCACTTCTCTCAGTTGGTAGATAATGGCATTGATAATGGCTACTACAATCGTGCTGCCGCCTTTTCTGCCGAGATTGACAAGGGCCGGAAGACCTGACTGAAGCAGTTCTTCTTTTGACTCTTCGACATTGATAAAGCCGACTGGAACCCCAATCACTGCATCCGCTTCTACCAGTCCCTGCTCTGCCAGCTCAATCAGATAAGACAGAGCCGTAGGAGCACCACCGAAGGCAAACACTTTAGGTCCTTCAATCTTAGCTGCTATCTCAACAGCTGCCATAGCTCTGGTAATCTGCTTTTCCTTGGCCAGCGCAACCACTTCTTCATCACTAATTAAACAGCGATAGCTCACACCCAGCTGGTCAAGCACGCGTTTATTAATCCCATTGAGAGAAATATTAGAGTCCAGCAGGATGGTACCCTTAGCTCTGATTACCTCTTCAATTTTTTTAAGGACATCGTGCTCAAAGCGCATGGTATAGAGATAATCAAAATCTCCCGTCGTATGGATAGCCCTCTTGATGATGGATTCTTCCATTTCCGAATGGAAGACATAATCAGGATCTTTTTCAGTAATCATAGACTGAATAATTTGAAAGCTCTTTTCCTCAATAGAGGAAGGATTTTGGATATATGTCATAGTATACTCCTAGAAATATGCTTGCATTACTAAATAAGAAAGAGTGAACAAGATTAAACCTGTCATGGTGCTTGTATAAAGCAGAGAGATAGCCGTCTGAATATCATCCGCCTCAACCGGTCTGAAAGCCTCTCCAATGGTCGGTTTTTCAATCAGCTCTCCGTGATAGACGTGCGGTCCGCCCAGCTGAATGCCCAGAGCACCAGCTACAACTGCCTCTGAAAAAGCACTGTTGGGACTAGCATGCTGATAGCGATCCCGCCAGCCGATCCGCAGGGCTCCTTTGACATCCAGCAGTAAAATCTGACTGCTGAGAATCAAGAACAGCCAAGTCAAACGCGCAGGAATCAGATTAGCCAGATCATCCATCTTGGCGGATATCAAGCCGATTTTGCGGTATTTTTCCGTCTTATAGCCTACCATGGAGTCCAAGGTATTGATGGCCTTATAGGTCATGGCTAGAATGGGGCCACCTAGAAAAAGGCAGAGCAGAGGGCCGATAACCCCGTCACTAGTATTTTCAGCCACCGTCTCAATCGTCGCCTTGCTGATTTCCTCTGGTGTCAGCTGGGAAGTTTCACGACCGACAATCATGCCAACTTGTTTTCTAGCTTCTTCCAAAGTTCCAAACTTGAGCGTATGGTAAACTTTTTGGGCCTCAAAAGCCAGACTTTTAGCTGCCAGACTGGCATAGGCCAGATAGATCCAGACGATCCAGTAGAGGACGGGATGAACCAGACCAGCCAGCCAGAGCAACCCGTAGCTCACTCCCAGCGCCAGTCCTACTGTTGTCAGCCAGAGGAAGAAGCCAAATAGATAGGGCGAAAACTGCCTTTTCTCCTGCAAACGCATACATAAATAAATATAGGAACCCATCCACTTGACTGGATGAGGCCAGCTATAGGGGTCGCCAATGAGCCAGTCCAGTAAGACGGCCAAAAAAATTGCAATGAGTGTCATATCAGTTCGCCTCTTTGATATAGTTCAGCCAGTTGGCCAGCAGCTGCTCATCCTGATAAAAATGAACATGCAGGTAGCTAGCAAAGGTCCGGCCCTTTTGATAACCGCCTGTCCAGGCAGCTACGACCTGACCGTCTCTGACCTTCTCTAGCTTGAGGACTGTATCTTCCTCCGTCTCAAAGACCGAATGGTGAAACTCATGTCCCCTGACCGCTGTACCTTTAGGGCCAAAAAGACTGTCTATCTGCGTTTCTGCTTGGCAGTAGCCAAAGCTTTTCAGGCCAGGTGTCATCAGGCTCTTGCCCTTGAAAATACCGACCATTTCATAGACCTGCCCCTCTACTTCCAGCAACTCTCCCAGATACATGAGTCCGCCACATTCTGCGTAGATTGGCCGGCCCTGCTCGTGAGCTTTCTTAACCGAAGCCCGAAAGTCAGCATTTGCCATCAGCTCCTGAGCGTAGACTTCTGGAAAACCGCCGCCAAAATAATAAGCATCTGCAACTGGCAGTTCCTTATCTTTCAGGGGGCTGAAAGGCACTAGCTGGACATTGAGCTCTCTTAAAAAGTCCAGATTATCTTCATAGTAAAAGTGGAAAGCATCGTCCAAGGCATAGGCCAAAGTCAAGGGCTGATTGTTGCGGATATGAAAAGGATTGGCCATCTGCTTATCGGGAAGTTCTGCCTTTTCCAGCAGCCTGTCTAGATTTATATGCTTGGCTGCTGCTGCTCCCAACTCCTCAAATCGACGGTCCAAATCATCCATTTCTACGTCTGGGATTAGACCCAGATGGCGCGATGGCAGCTCTGCTGTTGCATTTTTAGGAAGATAACCCAGAACTTCCACATCTGTATAACGCTCAATGGCGCCCTTGATGAGTTCAAAGTGAGTCTGCGAAGCCACCCGATTGATAATGACCCCAGCAATATCCAAATCCGGATCAAAAGTCGCAAAACCATGGACCATGGCTGCCGCCGAGGTGGATGTCGCCTTTCCATCGATAATCAAGACAACCGGAATTTCCAACTTCTTAGCAACAGAAGCAGAGGACGCACAGTCCTTGTCTGTTCCCAGACCATCAAAGAGCCCCATGACTCCTTCGACCACTGCCACATCAGCATCTCCATGCCATTTGTAGTAGGACCAAGCCAGACTCTGATCGTCCGGTATCATAAAGCTGTCCACATTCCGCGACGGTCGCTTGGTAATCCGACTATGATAAGCTGTATCAATATAATCAGGTCCTACCTTATAAGGCTGGACCTGATAACCTCTGTCTGCCAGAGCTTTCAAAATCCCTAGGGTAACTGTAGTCTTTCCAACACCGCTGGAAACACCAGCTAGCATAAATTGCTTCATCGCTTTACTCCAGATTCGCTGATAAAAAAAGTACTACAAAAAAATAAGGAATCTTTATTTTTTTTGTAGCACCGTTGCTCACTTATATGTAGAACAAACACCCCGTTGTGTTCGCTTTCAGTTCTTATATTAAATTTATTTTAATATAAACGACAAAAGCTGTCAAGTTTTTCCTAGAGCATCTGCGAAAAAAGTCAGGATTTTAGAGCGTCTTCACTGAAAACTGAGCATTTTTTACAATTCTGTTAAATTTAAAAAAACATCAGGAAAAGGAACATTCCTGATGTTTTATTTGAGCATCAACCTGCATCTTCCTCTACAAACTGACTATTATAGAGATCCGCATAGAAGCCATTCTGATTCATGAGTTCATCATGGTTGCCCTGCTCGATGATATTTCCATCGCGCATGACCAAGATAAGATCCGCATTACGGATAGTAGATAAGCGGTGGGCAATGACAAAGGAAGTCCGGCCCTCCATGAGTTTGTCCATAGCCTTTTGAATGAGTTCCTCCGTCCGCGTATCGACTGACGAAGTTGCTTCATCTAAAATCAAGAGCGGCGCATCTTTCAGCAGAGCACGAGCGATGGTCAGCAGCTGCTTCTGACCGACCGATAAGTTGACCGTGTCATCCAGCACCGTATCATAGCCCTGCGGCAGAGTCATGATAAAGTGATGAACACCGACCGCCTTCGCTGCAGCGATAACTGCTTCATCTGTCACATGCTCCTGATTGTAAATCAAGTTCTCCCGAATCGTCCCCTCAAAGAGCCAGGTATCCTGCAAGACCATTGAAAAGGCATCGTGAACCTCAGAGCGTTTCATATCCTTAATATCTATACCATCAATGCTGATACGCCCTTTATTAATTTCATAGAACTTCATGAGCAGATTCACGATGGTTGTCTTACCAGCACCCGTTGGGCCGACAATGGCTATCTTCTGTCCGGCTTTGGCCTGGGCTGAGAAATCATGAATAATCGTCTGGTCTGGCTTGTAGCCAAAGAAGACATCTTCAAAGGCAACATCTCCCTTGACAGCAGTAAGCTGCTGCTCTTTATGCTGGTCGTCTTCCATCTCAGGCTCAGCCAGAAAGTCAAGGACACGAACCAGTGCTGCACCAGCCTGCTGCAAGACAGTGATACCTTGGGCAATCTGTGACAAAGGCTGAGAGAAGGTCCGCACATAAACCATAAAGGCGACGATAATTCCGATGCTAATAGAGCCATTAATCGCCAGAGCAGCACCGACCAAAATAACCAGCACATAAGCAAAATTCCCCGTAAAGAACATGAGCGGCATCATCATGCCAGAGATAAATTGAGACTTCCAAATACTGTTATAGAGATTATGATTGAGAACCGCAAAGCGCTCCTTAGACTGCTCAATGGCATTATAGCTGGTAACAACATTATGACCGGAGTACATCTCCTCCACATAACCGTTTACCGCAGCCAGATCGTTTTGCTGGGCAGTGAAATAACCCTGGGACTTGCCCATGATGAGACCAACAAAGACAAAACCTAATACAGTAGCCAAGATAGTTACCATGGCCAAGATCCAGTTCATGAAGAACATGGTCAAAACCACAGCAACCAAGAGCAGGCTGGCAGAGATGACGTTACCCAAACTCTGGTTGAGGGATTGGCCGACCGTATCCACGTCATTGGTCACGCGCGACAGAGTATCCCCCTGAGAATGACCATCGAAATAGCCCAACGGCAGCTTGTTTATCTTCTCTGCAATGGCCGTCCGCAGCCGCTTGGAAAAATACTGGATAACCGTACTGATGATAAAGGACTGGCCATAGTTGAGCAGGGCTCCGACTGCATAGAGCACGGTCAGCAGAAGGGCAATCTGAGACACAGCTTTCAAATCAATGCTGGTAGCCAGACCATCAGAAATGAGATTGGTAATTTCTTTTAATTTATTTGGCCCATAGACCGTAATAATGTTTGACAAGACAGCTCCCACAAATGCCAAAGCAAGAGGAAGCTGGAAGCCTTTGAGATAAGGCCGTATCTGGCTAAATAATGAAGGCTTCTTATTTTCCATTTTCTAATTCCTCCTTGGATAGTTGTGAGTAAGCAATTTCTTGATAGACTTCGTTGCTGGCCAAAAGTTCTCGGTGAGTACCTTGACCGACTACCTTACCAGCATCCAAGACCAAGATTTGATCCGCATCCATGATAGTAGAAATCCGCTGCGCCACGATCAGCTTGGTCATATCCTGCGTCCGCTCAGCCAGTTCCTTGCGCAAAATGCGGTCTGTCTTATAGTCTAGTGCTGAGAAGGAGTCGTCAAAGATGAGGATTTCTGGCTTACGAGCCAAGGCTCTGGCAATGGCCAAACGCTGACGCTGGCCACCAGAGAAGTTGGTTCCGCTTTGAGCTACTTCTGCTTTCAGCCCCTTTTCCTTCTCTTGGACAAAGGGCTTAGCCTGTGCTAGGTCAAGAGCCTCCCACATTTTCTGCTCATCCAGCGGGCTTTCTTGGCTTTGACCGAAGTCCAGATTGCTCTCAACATCGCCAGAGAAAAGCACCGCCTTTTGCGGGATGTAGCCGACCTTATTATGCAAGTCTTCCAGCTGGTAATCCTGAACATTGACACCATCTACCAGAATCTCTCCTTCAGTCACATCATAGAAACGAGGAATGAGATTGACTAACGTGGATTTCCCTGAACCGGTTGAACCGATAAAGGCCACGGTATCACCAGCCTGCGCTGTAAAGCTGACATGCTCAATGACCGCTTCTGAATTCTTGGAATAGCGGAAGGACACGTCTCGAAAGACCACCTCTCCCTTGCTATCCGCTGCTGCCTTAGGCTGTTCCGGACTGGTGATAGAAGAATGCAGATCCAGTACTTCATTAATCCGGCTAGCGGATACAATGGTCCGAGGCAGGACGATGAAGAGGGCACCCATGAGCAAGAATCCAATCACAATCTGCATAGCATAGGACATAAAGACAACCATATCACTGAAGAGCGGGAGACGCTCCTGCAGCCCAGCCTCCTGGATCAAATAAGCACCAATCCAGTAAATAGCCAGTGTCAAACCGCTGGAAATCCCCATCATAACTGGATTCATCATAGCCATCAGACGACCGATAAAAAGATTGAGTCTGGTTACTTCATCATTGGCCGCCGCAAACTTCTTATCCTGATAATCCTCAGCATTGTAAGCCCGGACCACGCGAATCCCAGTCAGACTCTCTCTAGTGACGCTGTTTAGCTTATCGACCAAGCGCTGCGCTACTGACTGCTTGGGAAAGGCCAGTGTAACCAAAACTACTGTCAGCAGGATATTAACAAGAACGGCAATGAGAACAGCTGTCAGCCAGTTCTCAGACTTACCGATAATCTTGGTCATGGCCCAAATCGCCATAATCGGTCCTCTGGTCACGACCTGCAGTCCCATGGTAATTAAAGTTTGCACCTGAGTAATGTCATTCGTTGTCCGAGTTAGCAAACTAGGAATCGAAAATTTCTTAATCTCCGTCTGTGAATAATCTAGCACACGGTTGAAAATATCGCTCCGCAAGCTCTGGGTAAAACTGGCAGCTAGACGAGCGGCAAAAAAGCCAACCACAATAGCTGACAGCAAGCTAGCAAAAGACAGGCCAATCATTTTCAGACCTGGCTCCCACAGATCTGCCAAACCAGTCCCCGGTGTTTGCAATAGCTCTGTAATCGTCGAAATATAGGTTGGAACTTCTAATTCCAAATATACCGTTAGGAAGGTGAAGAGCACACTGAGAACAATCATGCTCACTTCCCTTACCGTCAGCCGTTTAAATAACTTAAACATCTTTTCCTCCATTTTCTAAACTTTCGATATTCTGATAAAACTTGGCCATGACTTGAAAAAAAATCAGCAGTTCCTGCTCAGAAACACCATTCAAAATAGAACGGTTCATTTCATCAAAAAAGTCACGGATTTTCTTCATTCTTTCCTGCGACTGCGGAGTAAGGCGGATATACTTGGCCCGCTTGTCCGTCTTGCTCGTTTCCAGCTGAATAAAGCCATTCTTCTCCATCCTTTTCATTAAGTTAGAGGCCACCGATTTGGAAATATCCAACTTCTGCTCAATATCCTTGATAAGAGTATCCTTCCCCTCTTCCGTACGACAGGCAACAATATGCAAGACCTGCCCCTGCGGGCCAGCCATGGATTCAATACCTTGCTCCTTGGCAAGCTTTTCCGCTATGAGATGAATCTTTCGTCCAAAACGCTTCAATTCCAGTAAAGGCTTATCCATACCTGTATCCTTTGTAAAAATAGTTTTCGTGAGAACTATTTTAACACAAGAAAAAAGAAAGTCAAGAAAAAAGTTTCCATGAGAACTATTTTTTCAACAAGAAAAAAAGCGAAGAAAATTTCTTCACCCTTCCTTTCAAACTGACAAACAGCCTAAAAATTGATTGGTCCCGCATTAAAATTTTGAAGAAGAAGCGAGGAATAGAGCCCCTCCAATGATAAGGAGAATGCCTGCAATCCAGCCTATAAATGGAATGGGCGCGATGTTGCTGCTTCCGACGATAAGGAGGACGCCCGCTGCGACACTGAAACGCATTTGACCTTTGTAATAAGCCAAGGAAGTAATTCCCAAGCCCAGAGCTGCCAATTTAATCACCGCTCCCAGTAAATTCAGGCCAGAATCACCTAGTAGGGCTGAAAAAGGAACAAAAAAGATATTCGAGAGCAGCAAAATAGTCCCTCCAATCAAACCAACCAGACCGCTTATCAGTGCTAAAGTTTTTGTTTTCATTTACATCTTGCCTCCTTCAATATTATTCTGCTAATTATCTCTAATTTTAGACATTTTTTGCAATTTTGTCAAATTTTTCTAAATGATAATCCCTTCCAAATGATCCAATTCATGCTGGCAGATTTGGGCAGGCAGGCCTTTCAAGGTCATGGTCTGCTGCTGCCAATTTTTATCCAGATAATCGACTGTGATTTCCTGATAACGTTGAGTGAGACGGCTTCCAGTCAGGGACAAGCAGCCCTCTTCTGTCTGATAAGGCCCTGATTTATAGCGCAGCACCGGATTAAACATGACTACCGGTACCAAGCCATACAGAAAGATAATGACCCGCTTACGCTCGCCAATCATATTGGCTGCGAGTCCTATACAGTTTTCTTGATTTGCCTGCAGCGTATCCTGCAAGTCTTGAGCCAGATAAAGGTCTTCTCTGCTAGCCTGCTCTGATGGCTGCTGTAGGAAGAAAATATCTTTGACAATTGCTTTTTCCATTACTTTTCCTCATAGAGAAGGGCCTGATAAATCAGACCCTATAAACTTATTTTGCGTGGCGCTCACTAACTTCTTTAGCCAGTACAAAGTTGCCCAGCGTTGCGGAGCCATTTCCAGCCACAGCTGGTGTCACGATATAGTCACGAACATCGGGAACTGGCAAATAGCCATTCAGGAGAACTGTGAATTTCTCACGAACCCGATCCAGCATGTGCTGCTGAGCCATAACACCGCCACCAAAGACGATGACATCTGGACGGAAAGTCACTGTCGCCTGAATAGCCGCCTGAGCGATATAGTAAGCTTGAATATCCCAGACAGAACTATTGAGTTTAATATTTTCCCCACGAACTCCGGTCCGCGCCTCTAAGCTTGGTCCAGCTGCCAATCCTTCCAAGCAGCCATTGTGGAAAGGACAAACGCCATTGAACTCTTTTTCCACATCCATAGGGTGCTTAGCCACATAATAATGCCCCATCTCTGGGTGTCCTGTCCCCCCTACAAATTCGCCTCGCTGGATAGCACCGGCACCGATTCCTGTCCCAATCGTATAATAGACCAGATTTTCAATACGGCCGCCAGCATTGTTGCGGGCTACTACTTCACCATAAGCTGAGCTATTAACATCCGTTGTGAAGTAAATAGGCACATTGAGAGCACGGCGCAAAGCTCCGACAATATCCACATTAGCCCAGTGCTGCTTAGGAGTAGTTGTGATAAAGCCGTAAGTCTTTGAATTAGGGTCAATATCAATAGGCCCAAAAGAGCCTACAGCTAGACCAGCTAGATTATCAAAACGAGAAAAGAACTCAATCGTCTTGTCTAGCGTTTCAATAGGCGTGGTCGTTGGAAACTGTGTCTTTTCAACAACTTCAAACCGTTCATCGCCTACAGCACAGACAAACTTAGTGCCGCCAGCTTCCAAACTTCCATACAATTTTGTCATTATAAATCCTCTTTTAAAATTTGATTTCTACTCTATTCATTATAGCATATCTCTTGCAGACTTCTTGCCAAAAACTTTCCTTGGTACACTCTTATAGATAGACTCATGTTATTAGAAAAAACGAACAAATCAACTTTTGTTCGTTTTCTAAATTCCATTAGGCTTTCACTTCAATAACTGCGTCGCCTTTAGCAAGAGCTCCTTCTGCTACTGGAGTCACAGAAGCGTAGTCAGCAGTGTTTGTAACGATGACCATAGTCGTATCATCCAGACCAGCGGCTGCAATTTTCTCAGCTTCAAATGTTCCCAGAACATCACCAGCTTTAACCTTATCGCCTTGAGCAACCTTTTGGTCAAAACCTTCGCCGCCCATAGACACTGTGTCGATTCCAACGTGAATCAGAATTTCAGCACCATTAGAAGTTTTGAGACCATATGCATGACCAGTCGCAAATGCAATCGTCACTTCAGCATCAGCCGGTGCATAAACCACACCCTCACTAGGTTTGATGGCAATTCCTCGTCCCATCGCTCCGCTAGAGAAAACAGGATCATCAACATCGCTCAAAGCTACTGCCTGACCAACAATTGGAGAAATAATTGTTTCATCTTGGAGGGAAGCTGCCACATTACCAGTTGTTTCTTCTTCGACCAGTTCCTCAGTTTCAGCTTTTTCTTCAGCAGTTTCTTCGTCTTTGTAGCCAAACAAATAAGTCAGAACAAAACTCAAACCAGTTGTCAAAACAACCATAAAGATATACTGCAACAATTGACCATTCAGGTAAAGGAGAGTACCTGGAATAATTGTGATACCGAAACTTGTACCTGCAAGCCCCATAATAGAAGCTAACCAACCACCAACGGCACCGGCACCCAGTCCAATTACAAAAGGTTTAACAAAGCGCAAGTTAACCCCGAAGATAGCTGGCTCAGTAATACCCAATCCTGCAGAAAGTGCTGCTGGGAAGGCAAGAGCCTTGAGTTTTTTAGATTTTGTCTTCACAGCTACAGCCAAAGTCGCACCAGCTTGAGCTGTCATAGCAGCAGTGATAATCGCATTAAATGGATCTTTCCCAGTTTGAGATACCAACTGAGATTCCAGTAAGTTGAAGATGTGATGAACACCAGTTACGACAATCAGCTGATGCACAGCACCGATAATCAATCCAGCAAGTCCAAACGGAAGGCTAAGAAGGAACTCTGTTCCATTTAAAACATATGACTCTACAATGTGGAAGACTGGGCCAATCACAAAGAGTCCCAGAATAGACATGACAAGGAAAGTAAGGAATGGAACAAGAAGAAGATCCAAAACATCTGGAATTTTCTTGTGCAGCCATTTTTCAAATTTTGCACCAAACAAACCTACAAAGAAGGCTGGAAGCACAGAGTTTTGGTAGCCAACTACTGGAATAAAACCAAAGAAGTAAATTGGGTGAACTTTTGTTGCTGTAACTTCGCTGGTAAATTTCAAACTTCCTAGAACATCCATATTAGCAATTTTGTCTAAAATGTCCTTAGAAGGATCAACAGCAAATTTAGTAGCCTGACCAGCTACCTCCCAAGCATTTGGAAGTGCTGAGTTAACCATCATTAGACCAAGAACCAAACCAATGATTGGGTTTCCGCCAAAGACTCTAAAAGCCGACCAGCAAATCAAAGCAGGGAAGAAAGCGAAGGCAGTATCAGTTAAGACTACTGTATAAGTATAGAAGTCAGTTGCTTTGAAAGCATCCGCAGTAGTACCAAACAAAGCTAAAACTTGATCCTGAGCAATTGCTCCACGAACTCCCATGAAAAGTCCTGTCGCAACAATAGCTGGAAGAATTGGTACAAATACGTCACCAAATGTACGGATGGCACGTTGGAACCAATTCCCTTGCTTAGCAGCTTCTGCTTTCATGTCATCTTTTGATGAAGTTGGCAATCCTAAGGCTACAACTTCGTCATAGATTTTATTAACCGTACCGGTACCAAAGATAATCTGGTACTGGCCTGAGTTAAAGAAGGCACCCTGAACTTTTTCCAGATTTTCGACAGTATTTTTGTCGATTTTACCCTCATCTTTAACCATCACGCGCAAGCGAGTCGCACAGTGAGCCACACTGTTGACATTCTCACGTCCGCCAAGGGCTTCGATGACTTTTTTTGCAATGTCAGTATTATTCATTTGCAAAAATCTCCTTATAAATATTTTTAACTTTTGAAAGCGATTTTATCGCCTTTACGAATATTATTTTACCATGATTCAAAAATATGTCAAGCGTTTTGCAGAAAAAATATTTTTTTACTGTTAAATGTTGATTTTTCAGCGGAAAACGTTTACTATAGTAATAAAAAATAATATGATTCGGAGGACAAAAGATTGGCTTGGACGACTGAAAAACGCTACAAACGCTATGAAGACTGGACTCAGGAAGATCTACAGCAGATCAAAGAAAACATCGCTAAATCTCCTTGGCGGGCTAACTACCATGTGGAGCCTCAGACAGGACTGCTCAATGATCCCAATGGCTTTTCTTATTTTGACGGCAAGTGGGTGGTTTTCTACCAAAACTTTCCTTTCGGAGCAGCTCACGGTCTCAAGTGCTGGGTCCAGATGGAAAGTGACGACCTAGTTCACTTCACGGAAACTGGTCTTCGAGTGCTGCCAGATACTGCTCTGGACAGCCACGGTGCCTACTCAGGCTCTGCCATGCAGTTTGACGACAAGCTCTTTCTCTTCTATACTGGCAATGTTCGTGATGAGAATTGGGTGCGTCACCCTTATCAAATCGGCGCTTTGTTAGATAAATCAGGCAATCTCAAAAAAATTGACAAGGTCTTGATTGAACAACCTGCTGAAGCGACTGACCACTTCCGCGATCCGCAGATTTTCAACTACAAAGGGCAATTCTATACCATTGTCGGCGGGCAAAATCTAAACAAACAAGGCTATGTTAAGCTTTACAAGGCTGTTGATAACGACTATACCAACTGGGAAGTCGTTGGCGATTTGGACTTCGCCAATGACAAGACAGCCTATATGATGGAGTGTCCTAATCTAGTCTTTATCAATGACCAACCAGTCCTGCTCTATTGCCCTCAAGGTTTTTCTAAGGACGTGCTGGATTATGGCAACATTTATCCAAACATGTATAAAATAGGTCAATCGTTTGACACAAAAAAAGCTGCTATGATTAATCCTAGCCCTATCCAAAATTTGGACTACGGCTTCGACTGCTACGCGACCCAAGCTTTTAACGCGCCTGACGGCCGTGCACTCGCTGTCAGCTGGCTAGGTTTGCCTGATGTGGAATACCCATCTGACCGCTTCGACCATCAAGGGGCCTTCTCTCTCGTCAAGGAATTAACCCTGAAAGACGGCAAGCTCTACCAATACCCAGTGCCTGCTATCAAGGACTTGCGAGCAGAGGAACAGCCTTTCACTGCTCTGGCAGAAAGCAAGAACAGCTACGAACTAGAGCTGAATCTCGCTGCGGACACCGAGCACGAAATCGTCCTCTTTGCAGACAAGGATGGCAAGGGGTTACGCATCAACTTCGACCTCAAGGCAGGTCAAGTGACCGTTGACCGCAGTCAGGCTGGTGAGCCATTTGCTCTGGACTTTGGAACCAGCCGAAGCTGTAATATTGACAAAGAAGCAACGAGCGCTACTATCTTCATCGATAAATCGATTTTTGAAATTTTCATCAATAAAGGAGAGAAAGTATTTTCCGGCCGTGTCTTCCCAAGAGAAGACCAGACAGGTATTGCTATTACCAAGGGCAATCCAACCGGTACTTACTATGAATTAGATTATGGTCGCAAAGCTAACTGATGTAGCAAAACTTGCAGGAGTCAGCCCCACAACTGTTTCCCGCGTCATCAACAGAAAAGGCTACTTATCTGACAAAACGATTTCCAAGGTTGAGGCAGCCATGAGAGAGTTGGCTTACAAGCCCAATAATCTGGCGCGCAGCCTCCAGGGAAAGTCGGCCAAGCTAATTGGACTCATTTTCCCTAATATCAGCAATGTCTTTTATGCAGAATTGATTGACAAGCTGGAGCATGAGCTCTTTAAACAAGGCTATAAAACCATCATCTGCAATAGTGAGCATGACTCTGACAAGGAGCGTGAATACCTTGAGATGCTGGAAGCCAATCAGGTGGACGGCATCATTTCTGGTAGCCACAATCTAGGCATCGAGGACTACAATCGCGTGACTGCTCCAATCATTGCCTTTGACCGCAATCTTTCGCCGGATATCCCTGTTGTTTCCTCAGACAACTATGGTGGCGGGGTGCTGGCGGCTCAGACCTTGGTCAAGGCCGGAGCTCAAAACATCATCATGATTACTGGCAATGACAATTCCAACTCACCAACCGGCCTGCGCCATGCTGGCTTTGCTTCCGTCCTGCCAGACGCACCGATTATCAATGTATCCAGTGATTTTTCTCCTGTCCGAAAGGAAATGGAAATCAAGCAAATCCTGAGTCAAACTAAGCCCGATGCTATTTTTGCTTCAGATGATTTGACAGCCATCTTAATTATGAAAGTCGCTCAGGAGCTGGACATCCAGATTCCCAAAGATTTGAAAATCATTGGCTACGATGGCACCTACTTTATAGAGAACTACTACCCACAGCTGGCAACGATCAAGCAGCCGCTGAAAGATATTGCCTGCCTCTCTGTGGATCTGCTCCTCAAAAAGATTGCTGGCCAAGAAGTTCAAACGACTGGCTATTTCCTGCCAGTCAGTCTCTTGCCTGGTAAGAGTGTTTAACGCAGATATAAACAAGCAAAGACGACCTCCATTATTGGAAGTCGTCTTTATTTAGCCATAGTCTAAAAAATTTCTCACAGGGCATTCATCAAATGATTACTGTTTCTTTCTAAAGGTTATCAGACCGGCCAGGAAAGCAAGGAAGCCACCTAAAAGTGCCAGTAGGGAAGTGCTTGTTCCCGTTTTTGGCAAGGTTTTTTCTGTTTGGCTAGCCGCTTCTCTTACTTCTGAAGCCTTAGGTTTTTGCGCATCCAAGGATAAAGTCTGAGGTTGAGCCTTAGCTACAGAAGGGGCAGACAGTTGCTCTTCTTGAGTTGTTGGATCTTGGGATTTTTCTTCCTGATCGGGGTTCGCTTTTCGAAGTCGCAAAATAGTCGCTGTCAGCGGAGCTAGAGCTAAACCGTTGCTGTTTCTGGTGACACCTGCTGGATCAGAAATGGCTGTCACTCCTGCGGTATTGCCATCTGCCACAACCTCTGCACCTGCTAGATGCTTGTAGGCTTCACCAAAGTTGAATTGTCGTTCCTTGGTGTCCGCATTGACAAAGACTGCATAAATATCGCCATTAGAGGCAACCACTTGGTAGCCAAGGATCATGTCTTCTTTCTCAACACCATCCTTGCCAGGCTGGGTGATAAGGGTTACATTTTGCTCCACTTCATCTTTGGAGCTGCGGGTAAAGGCATCCGTTGACTTCCGCAAGGCAATCAAGCCTTTCATATAGGCACGACTCTTGGCATTTTCAGGGAACTTCTCCGAATCAGTCGCCTTGGTCCAGTCAAAGTGGTTGACCGCGTCGCTCGAATCATAAGAATCATGAATGAAGTACGGATAGTCAAACGGCGTGCCGTCCTCATTGGTCAACAAATGCGCTTTGTTTGGAACCTTGTCTTCGGAGACAGGATATTTATAGGCAGGATCACGGAATTGCTTGGTTCGGCCGTACTCTTGACCAGAGTGGATAAATGGTGTCCCTTGCGAAGTCAAAATCATCAGATTTCCCAGACGTAGGCGGCGATGAATCTCTTGATTATTGGCAGCCACTGCCGGATCTTTCTTGA
The DNA here is from genome assembly GCF_050220005.1 of Streptococcus sanguinis. Classification (GTDB taxonomy): domain Bacteria; phylum Bacillota; class Bacilli; order Lactobacillales; family Streptococcaceae; genus Streptococcus; species Streptococcus sanguinis_Z. Next base: position 452,586 of record NZ_CP071413.1, on the reverse strand, counting down.
TCGACTGGGCAATGATATCAAAGAGCGTCAGATTATCATGGGCTGCGATGTATTGGATCACATCCCCTGGGCTATCCGCCTCAAAATTGGTTGGCTGCGCCTTGATGTTTTTGAAGACATTTTCCACACTGCGTTTGCCACCGGTGATAAAGGCTGGTGTTCCCTCATTTGGATAACCCGATTTCAAGGTATTGCGAATATCATCTGAGAAGACCGCTACCGTGTCTGTTGACTTCATCCAAGATTGATCAGCCGGCTGGACAGCTTTATTTTCATCACCTGCATAAGTCTTCCAGCCCTCACCCAGCATAATGAGATTTGGATTAAGCTTTTTAGCCTCTTCATAGGCCTTTTGGATGGACTCTGCATCGTGGTCCCCCATCATATCAAAGCGGAAACCATCTACCTTGTACTGCTCTGTCAGGTACTTGATCGAATCCACCAAGACCCGTCTGCTCATATAGTGAGTAGTACCCAAGCGGCCGCCGCCAAAGCTGGATCTCGGTGTGCCATCCGCATCCATAAAGTGGTAGTAATTGGGCTCCAAATCTTCAAAGATAGAGGTCTTAGCCGTATGATTATAGACCACATCCAGGATAACGCCCATTCTACGCTTATGAATTTCGTTGACAAGGTTTTTAAATTCCTCAATGCGCTTGGCTGGATCTGTCGGCGCGCTGGAGTACATACCTGTCAGCGAGAAGTAGTTTTGCGGGTCATAGCCCCAGTTATAGTTGCTGTTGCTGGAAGCGTACTTGTCCATGCGCTCAGCATTTTTCAGCTCATTTACAAAATAATAACTTAGAACTGGCAAGAGCTGAACGTGGGTCACTCCCAAGTCTTTCAAATAATCCAATTTCTCAATGAAAGCTGAGAAAGTTCCAAATTGAGATTTCAAATCTTTTGAAATAGCTGGATCTGAAGTAAAATCACGAACGTGTGCCTCATAAATCAAGGCGTCTTCTCGCTTCTTAAAGTTCGGAATAGTAGCATAGGTCAGGTCTTTCGGACCATATTCACTTGGATCTACAAAGGCAGCCTTGGCAATCTTGTAAGCATCCCCCTTGTCCGCATCTTCACTGTTCCAAGCGGCTAAAGACTTGGCATAGGGATCCAACACAAGAACCTTTTTGCCACCGCGAGTAATTTCATAATGATAGAAATACCCTCGATAGTCTGAAATCCCTAGACCGCTCTCAGGTGTCAAGCTGCTGGTCCACGTGCCAGACTCACCTTTCTGCATAGCCATGCGTCCAACGACCTTGTTCTGATCTTCTTTGTCATAGACCACCAAATCGACTTGGTCCGCACTTGGTGACCAGAAAGTTAGGTCTACTTGTTTGCCCGCTTGAGAAACACGAGCTCCCAATTCACCATCATACTTATAAATACTATCCTTCAGCTGCCAGTTCATGCTGGTTTTGAATTGATCATTGCCATATTTGATAAGGTAAGGTGACTGAGCTTGGTTAAAATCACCGATGAATTTGGCGCTTTTAGTCTTAGGATCCAGAACTACATCTTTAACAACGACGTCATTGCCATCTTTGTCTGTAATCTTTAAATTCTTTAAAATATCCTCTTTTTTAGCGTTTTCTAAGGTAGAAAAGCTGGCTTCAATCTCGGTCAATCCTACATGATGGGCTCCTGTCATACGAATATCGTTGACAAAGTAAGGGTTGGTATAAACTGTCGGATCCTCATCACGCAAGAAAATTTGGCTGTTTTTCTCCAAATTAGCAAAATTATAATCCTGATTTTGAATCTTCACATCATCTCCTGATTTGCTTTCGTCTAGAAGCAAAAAGCCAATCATCTTAGCAGCATCTTTCAAGGGGACATCTACATAGCGACCATATTTCCCAGTCTTCTCGAAGTCCACTCCGTCAGGCCAATTCTTGCTTGGGTTTTGGACATCTCCCCAGAGCCAGAGCGACTTCTTATCATACTGGCCATCTGTACGATAGTAGTTGATTCGAACCATCCCTTTTTTCAATGGCTCATAAGTATGAGGTTGATAGTCCGTGTCAAACCAAACCTCATTCATCTGAGGACTGAGCAGCTCAACTGTCTTGTCACCGGTAATATTTTGCCCTGCTGTATTGTTGATCAAAAGGCTGATTTTGCTTCTTTTCTCAGCCATTTTTACATCAAGGTAATAACCGTAGTCATCTTCTTTGGCAGTCGCAAAGCTAGTCGCTCCAGTCGGCCAACCACCCTTTTGGCTAGAAGGCGTCTCGACATCATCCCAAGTCCACAAGCCCATGCTATCTAGATTTTGTGAAGGCAAGGTTTTGAAATGAAAGCGAATATTGCCTTCTGCGATAGCATCTTTCGCGGAAGTATCTGATACAGCTGTTTGGTTACTTGCTTCTTTCTTCTCTTTTTCAGTGGGAGTGGCAGTTTCCTTTGCATCTTGCCCAGTTGCTTCTGAACCTGCACGAGCTGGATCTTGAGCTGCTTGAACACCAGTTGGAGCCGCCTGCTCTGAAGCCCCCGCTCCTGAACTATCTGCCTCTCCAGTTTTTTCTTCATCTGCTGACTTAGGTTGGGCTGCCGCATTTGTATCAGAGACTGCTTCTGTTGCAGGGCTGGTAGTTGTGCTCGCTTCATCCGCTTGGACTAATTGGGCATTTCCCAGTAGGAAACCTGAGGCAATGACAACAGAGGCTACTCCTACTTTTAAGCGACGGATGCCGAAATAATGACGCTTTTCGCCCATCCGAGACTGTAGGTGATAGTTATTTTTCATAAACAGAAAACTCCTTTATTTTTTCTTATAGAGAACATCTATGCAAACGTTTTCTGTATTTATTATACCGATTCTTTTTAAACTTGTAAAGGCTTTCAAGAAGAGTTTTTCTCACTCAGATACTTCATGCTCTCTGTGCGGAATTTGATGATTAGGATGAGCTATTTCTGGTTTAAACGAGCTTTGACAGTCATGCCCCACCTTAAAAACGGATGACTTGTACACAACATTTCCCTTATCACTAGGTCTGAATGCAGACTTATTTTGCTAAAATTAAAAAAATCCGAGTTCAACTCAGAGAAAATCAAAAACTGATTTTCAAAGAGTATCATCTCGGATTTTTTGTTATCTTTCTAGCTCGCAATGAGACTATATAGTAAAAACAGACATAGAGGACAATTACGACGGCTAGCAGAGCTTCTGCATGACTTAGCCAAACAAGCCAGGTCCAACCTAGATAATCAAGTCCTAGTTTCAGGGCAAAAGCTGTATTGACAAGAGGAAAGGTCAAGGCTGACCAGCTAAGCCGAGGCCCCAGTCGGAAAATGCGGGGTAAAAGACATAAAACCAAGAGATAAAAGGCCTGCGATAAGAGGAGCAGCAAGGCGACAAACCAACCTTCAGCATCAGAACCAGCCAGACGGATATAACTTCCCAACAGGAGCGAGAAAGGTGCACAGTAAATGGCCCACTGTGGCTTTAAAGTATCTGGCATCCTTTGTGACCGCCTAACCTTGTAAAACAAGGGATAGAGAATCAAACTCAGTAGCAGAGCAAAAAACCAAGCCAAATAGCCCAAAAGCAGCTGATGAACTACTCCCTGGGTCAAGCTTGCCATGGCCAATCCAACATAGAGAACCGTCCAGCTCGGGGTCAAAGATAATCCCTCAGCCTTAAGCACATACTTCCATGTAAAGATAGCTATTAGAACAATATGCAGCAACAAGGCCATGTACCAAAGAAACTGGCTCACCAAAAATAAGCCAAGCTTACTTAGGTAAGAAGCTAAGAGCATACTAGCCATTGGATAAGTCGCAAAGCTCGATAAGAAAGGGGCCTTTTGCAAATCTTGCCGATAGTCCGAAAATGACAGTACTAAAGCCAGTGTCAGATAAATCCAAAGTATCAATGCCAGACCATTTAACAAGTGGAAAAAGATAGAATGGTAGTTCAGTAAAAGATTAGCTAAGCCAAATAGGCCAAGAATCAACCCAGATAAGAGAATGGGCGGTCGTTTGCTGTTCACGAAGCAACTCCTTTATAGTAATGTTTTGAAGTCCCTTTTCAATGCCAATCAGACGTTTGTTTGCTATCATTTCTATGAAACTTCTAAAATATGCCGCAGCTGGACTGCACTCGGTGAGACAATGGGAAGAAAAGCTCCTTCGTTCCAACGGCGGATAAAGCCAGAAGTCGAATTACTCAAGTATCCTCTGCCTCCACTAGCCTGTAGCTCCAAGAGCAGACTTTGGGCTACCACATCAACTATATCAATTCGCAGCTGAAAGAGTTCCTTAGGACGCTCAACAAAATAACTAGGCTGGAGAAGACCTCTATAGAGCTGTTCCTGGATCGCAGTCAGAGCAGCCACTTGCTCCTCCCACTCCTCTCTCAAAATGGAGCGAACTGACAGATTGGCCTCGACCTCCGCCAGAGACTTCTCTGCTAAGCCAAGAGCCAAACCAAACTGATAACCTAGAAAAGCTGGGCGATTTTCTGCCAAAAAGGCCTGAGCATCTTGTGCAAGAATCCATTCCTCTTGTAAAGGCACATGGTTGAAAGTCAGGGCAGCTGTATTTCCCCCTTGCAAGGATACAAATTCTAAATCCGCCGAACGGGAGAAATTCTCTGCGTCAGACGGCACAGCCAGAACCAGCGGTTGGCGGCTCCCATCTTCGAAACCGGCAACAAATATACTGAGGAAGCGATCCGCGCGAGCATTGGTCACCCAAGGCAGGCGCCCCTTTAGATAAAGCCGCCCGTCTTCCTCCACAATAGAGACATTTAACTCTTCTAGGTCCGACAGGAATTTAACAGCATTGGACAAGGCTGTCGCACCTGCATATTCCCCTGACAAGAGCCCTTCCAAATAGTGGTCTCTAAAGTAGGGATTAGGAGATTTTAAAATGTTATCAATAAAGGTCCTTTGCCCCCAAGAGATAAAGGAAGCGGTCAAGGAATGGTGAGCCAGCTCCTTGAGCACTTCAATCACATCCGTATCATTGCCACCTCGGCCTCCCAGCTCTTCTGGAACGCCAACCCTAAAGGCTCCTTCAGCGGCGATACGCTCAATCAGTTGGTTACCCGCTGCACAGGATTCTTTGTCAATTTGATCAGCGTGGTCATCCAACCAGTTGATAAACTCTTCTGAAAAAAATGTCATTTGCCACCTCCTCAAAGACTAGGCATAAGGCTGTAATTCCGGATTAATTGGCGTATTGGCCAAATTATTGGCATAATTGCAAAGGGTCGCAAGGCTGACACCCAGAACTACATCTAGAGCATTCTCATGTGTATAGCCTGCTTCTAGGAAGTCTGCCAAAGCCTCATCTCCGACCCGTCCCTTAGTATTAATGACAGCAATGGTAAATTTAGCAAGTGTATCTAGCTTCGGATCTGTATCAATCGGAGTACGATTGCGCAGAGCCTCTAAAAGATCATCATTCATTTGAATCTGCTTGATTGAAAAAGCTGTATGACCCGCTACACAGAAAGCACAGCCATTAGTAACTGCAGCCGTTATCTGCACTACTTCACGCTCAGTCGGTGTCAGGCTGTTACGGCGATTGATTGCTCCAACCGTCCGATATGTTTCCAAAGCTGTTGGCGCATTGGCCAAAAGACCGATAAGATTGGGAATGTAGCCACCATTATCTTTTTGAACAGTTTCCAGGACTTCTTTTACCTCAGCTGGTGCGGACTCAATCGTGTGGATAGTAAATTCTGACATATGAAACCTCATTTCTTTTAATTAGAAACTATCTTAACATAGGACCAATGGCTTGTATAATATATATTTTATATAAGTCCTATAAAGAGAATATAATGCGATTTTTCAAACTAAAATATATTTCCCTCGTAAGGTAGCTCCACATCAATTCCAAACAAGAATCCGAAACGAGAAAAAGAAGCCTTTGGGCTTCGATTTTTTAATATTTCCTGAACCGCTGGTAGCGATTTTCCAATAATTGCTCCAAGGGTAGCTGAGACAGACTATTCAACTCAGTTGCGATTTCTTCTTTCACTGCAGCCAGTAATTCATGGTTGTTAAAGCCTCTTTCAGGAATAACCTTATCTACCACTTCCATCTGCAAGAGCTCGTGTGAAGTAATTTTCATCAGCTCTGCCGCTTCCATAGCGCGGCTGCCGTCTTTCCAGAGGATAGAAGCAAAACCTTCCGGGCTGAGAACTGCATACATAGAGTTTTCCAGCATCCAGACCTTGTCTGCTACAGCCAAAGCCAAGGCTCCGCCTGAGCCACCTTCACCAATGATGATGGCAATAATCGGTACTTTGAGATTGCTCATTTCCATCAAGTTACGGGCAATGGCTTCCCCTTGACCACGCTCCTCAGCACCGACACCAGGATAAGCACCTGCCGTATTGATAAAGGTTACCACAGGACGGCCAAATTTTTCCGCCTGCTTCATGAGGCGCAGAGCCTTACGGTAGCCTTCCGGATGCGGCTGTCCAAAGTTTCGGCGTAAATTGTCTTGCAAATTGCGACCCTTTTGAATACCGACCACCGTTACAGGCTGACCCTTTAGCGTCCCAATACCGCCAATCACTGCACCGTCATCTCGAAAAGAGCGATCCCCATGCAGCTCGACGAAGTTATCAAAAATTCCTTGTGCAAAATCCAGCGCAGTCAAACGAGCCTGATCACGCGCTTCTTTAATAATCCGAGTGATTTTTGTCATGCTTGACCTCCATGGAATGCTAATAAGGTAGCAAGTGTATCTCTCATGTCGCCACGCTTGACGATGGCATCTACAAAACCATGCTCCATGAGAAATTCAGCCTTTTGAAAATCATCTGGCAGCTTCTCACGAACCGTGGATTCAATAACCCGACGCCCCGCAAATCCAACCAGAGCCTGTGTTTCAGCCAGAATAATATCACCTTCCATAGCGAAAGAGGCTGTGACACCGCCAGTTGTCGGATCTGTCAAGACGGTCAGATAGAAGAGACCTGCTGCAGAGTGCCGCTGAACAGCCGCAGAGACCTTAGCCATCTGCATCAAACTCATAATGCCCTCCTGCATGCGGGCACCGCCAGAAGCCGTAAACAGAACGACTGGCAATTTATGCTCTGTTGCATACTCAAAGAGACGGGTAATCTTTTCACCCACAACTGTCCCCATAGAAGCCATGATAAAGTTCGAATCCATGATACCAAGAGCCGTTTTATGCCCCTTGATGCAAGCTGTTCCAGTCAGAACCGCCTCATCTAAGCCTGTCTTTTCACGGGTAAGAGCCAATTTCTCCTGATAGTTAGGAAAGTTCAGAGGATCCTTGGTCTCAATTCCAGTGAACATCTCCTCAAAACTGTTCTCATCCACAGTTAGATTTAAGCGCTCATGAGCAGAAATACGGAAATTATAGCCACAGTTAGGACACACACTGTCATTCCCAAGATCTTTTTGGTAAATGGTATGCTTACAACCTGGGCATTTCGAAAAGAGTTCGTCTGGTACCTCAGGCTTTGCTTGAGGCTTTTCCCGACTCGCTCGATTAGGATTGATACGGATATATTTATCCTTCTTTGAAAACAAAGCCATCGTTTACGTCTTCTCCTTTTCAAGATTTTATACTCAGGCACATCAAACAGCAAGAGCCACTATCTTTCGAGTTTACAGAGCAGCTCTTACATGTCTCATCTATTGTTTCTCTTGATAAGCCGGAAGGAACTTCTCCATGAGAAAGGCTGTGTCATAATCACCAGCAATTACATTAGAATCTGAGATTAAGTCCAATTGGAAACCACTGTTGGTCACAACACCGTCAATTTCTAGTTCATAGAGTGCACGTTGCATCTTCATCAGAGCATCAAAGCGATTTTCCCCATGAACAATTATCTTCGCAATCATGCTATCGTAATAAGGCGGGATGGTATAGCCAGGATAGACGGCTGAATCCACGCGCAGCCCCACTCCACCGCTTGGAAGATAAACATTTGAAATCTTACCAGGACTCGGCGCAAAGTTAAAGGCTGGATTTTCAGCATTGATTCGACACTCAATTGCATGCCCTCGGATTTCAACATCATCCTGACTGAAGGACAGCTCTTGACCGTTTGCAATCTTGATTTGCTCTTTTACAATATCCACACCGGTAACAAACTCGGTGACTGGATGCTCGACTTGCACCCGAGTGTTCATCTCCATAAAGTAGAATTCACCCTTGGCTTCATCAAGCAGAAACTCAATCGTACCGGCATTTTCATAGCCGACAGACTGAGCAGCCCGAACAGCTGCTTCACCAATCTGCTGACGCAAGGTTTTCCCAATCGCCACAGATGGACTTTCTTCCAGCACCTTCTGATTATTACGCTGCAAAGAGCAATCCCGCTCGCCTAGGTGAACCACATTCCCCTGCTGATCTGCCAAGATCTGCACTTCAATATGGCGCGCTGGATAGATGACTCGCTCCATATACATAGCACCATTACCAAAGGCTGCTTTGGCTTCGCTAGACGCAGACTCAAAGGCCGCTACTAAATCCTCAGCCTTTTCAACCTTACGAATGCCCTTGCCGCCGCCGCCAGCAGAAGCTTTAAGCATGACTGGATAACCAATCTTCTCGGCGACTTCCAAGGCTTCTGCAGAGGTATGAACTTCTCCATCAGAACCTGGGATAACTGGCACTTTCGCCTTAATCATCTGAGCCCGAGCATTAATCTTGTCCCCCATCATGTCCATAACAGCACCTGAGGGCCCAATAAACTTAATGCCGACTTCTTCGCACATGGTCGCAAATTTAGAGTTTTCGCTCAAAAAACCAAAACCAGGATGAATGGCTTCTGCACCTGTCAGAACAGCAGCAGACAGGACTGCATTCATATTCAGATAAGAATCTGTAGACTTGGCTGGACCGATACAGACAGCCTCATCAGCCAGTAAGGTATGGAGTGCTTCCTTGTCAGCTGTTGAATAAACAGCTACCGTATCAATTCCCAACTCGCGGGCTGCACGAATAATTCTGACCGCAATTTCCCCACGGTTAGCAATTAAAATTTTACGAAACATGGTGAAAGCTCCTTTTATCTACTGGCCAATCGCAAAGGTCAAGGTACCGCTGGCTGCAAGTTTTCCGTCAACTTCTGCTTTCGCCTCTACAACCGCAATGGTTCCGCGACGCTTAACAAACTTAGCTGTCATAATCAGTTGATCACCTGGTACAACTTGCTTTTTGAACTTGACCTTGTCCATGCCAGCATAGAAGACCAGTTTGCCCTTATTTTCTTCTTTGGACAATTCCAACACGCCGGCTGTTTGAGCCAGAGCTTCCATGATTAAGACACCTGGCATAACAGGATATTGAGGAAAATGTCCGTTAAAGAAAGGCTCATTGACTGTCACATTTTTCAGAGCGACAATCTCATCTTCGCTAACTTCCAATACGCGATCTACCAAAAGCATCGGATAGCGGTGCGGAAGTGCTTCTTTTATTGCATTGATATCAATCATTTGATGCGTACCAGCCCTTTCCCAAATTCAACCATTTCTTCATTCTGAACTAGAATTTCTGTAACCAGGCCATCTTTAGGTGCTGGAACTTCATTCATGACCTTCATTGCTTCAATAATCATCAGGGTTTGACCTTTTTTAACTTGGTCTCCAACAGATACAAACGGCGGCTTGTCTGGACCAGCTGCTAAGTAAGCCACACCAACCAAAGGGCTTTCCACAACATCACCTTCAGCAGCAGGTGCCGGAGCTTCTGAAGCTGTTTCTGGCTCTGCAGACGGAGCTGCTTGAGGAGTTGGCTCAATCACAGGCGCACTCGCAGCCTGCAAAGGTGCAGCAATTGGAGCTGAACTTGCTGTTGGAACTGCAGCCTGACCTTCATTCTTACTAAAAGTCAGCTCATCGCTCTGATTTTTGTAAGAAAACTCACGCAGACTAGACTTGTCAAACTGCGCCATTAAATCTTTAATTTCGTTGATATTCATAGGTTTTTAAGCCTCCCAGCGTTTAAAGGCAAGAACGGCATTGTGGCCGCCAAAGCCAAATGTATTGGAAATCGCATAAGGGATTTCCTGTTCCTTACCTTGGCCATAAATAACGTTGGCTTCAATATAGTCTGGCAGCTCTGTTGTACCAGCTGTTTTTGGCACATAGCTATGACGCATTGCTTCAATCGTCGCAATAGCCTCAACCGCGCCCGCTGCACCGAGCAGATGTCCTGTAAAGGATTTAGTAGAAGACACCGCTACATCTTTACCAAAGACAGAAACAATGGCTCCGCTTTCGCCTTTTTCGTTAGCAGGAGTTGATGTACCATGAGCATTGACATAAGCTACATCTTTCGGCTCAATTTCAGCTTCTTCAACTGCCTGTTTGATCGCCTTGATAGCGCCCAAACCTTCTGGATGCGGAGAAGTCATATGGTAAGCGTCACAAGTATGACCGTATCCTACCACCTCAGCCAAGATAGTCGCTCCGCGCTTCTCAGCATGTTCCAAGCTTTCCAGAACCAGCATACCAGAACCTTCACCCATGACAAAGCCATTGCGGTCCTTGTCAAAAGGAATAGAAGCGCGCTTAGGATCTTCTGTCGTAGAAAGAGCAGTCAGAGCTTGGAAACCAGCAATCGCAAATGGTGTAATAGAAGCTTCTGAACCACCAACCAGCATCACATCTTGATAGCCGAACTTAATTGAGCGGAAAGCTTCACCAATCGCATCGTTAGCTGAGGCACAAGCTGTATTGACAGACTTACAGATACCATTGGCTCCAAAGCGCATCGCTACATTTCCTGCCCCCATATTTGGCAGGGCTTTTGGCAAGGTCAAAGGTTTGATACGTTTAGGACCTTTTTCATGCAAGCGAACAACCTGCTCTTCAATTTCCTGAATCCCACCGATACCTGAAGCCACAATGACACCAAAGCGATCCTTATCCAACGCATCTACATCTAAGTGAGCATTGTTGACCGCTTCTTGAGAAGCATAAATCGCATAGAGTGTGTAATTATCATAACGATTGGTATCCTTTTTGACAAAGTATTTATCAAAAGGAAAATCCTGAATTTCCGCCGCATTGTGAACACTGTATTCACTATGATCAAATTTAGTAATTGGACCGATTCCAATATTGCCTTCTTTTAAATTATTCCAGAATTCTTCTGGAGTATTGCCGATAGGTGAAGTTAAACCGTATCCTGTTACAACAACTCGATTAAGTTTCATATTGAGCTCCTTTATTTAGATGAATCAACTGATTTTCTACTCGTTAATATTCAAAAATTGTGACTTACTGCATAGTAAAGCCGCCATCAATCGTGATGACTTGACCTGTCAGATATTCTTGACCTGCCAAGAAGAGAGCAACATCTGCTACTTCTTCTGGAGTACCAAAACGCTTCATCGGAATGAGCGCCAGAGACGCTTCCTTAATTTTTTCTGGGAGCACATCTGTCATATCAGATGCGATAAAGCCAGGGGCAATGCAGTTCACACGGATATTACGCGCTGCCACTTCACGGGCTACTGACTTAGAAAAACCAATCAGACCGGCCTTGGAAGCTGCATAGTTTGCCTGACCGATATTTCCAGCCAAACCAACGACACTCGATAGGTTGATAATAGCACCCTGACGAGCTTTTGTCATCGGTTTCAGGACTGATTGTGTCATATTGAATGTTCCAGTCAAGTTCACTTTCAGCACCTGCTCAAAATCTTCTTCCGTCATTTTCAGCATGAGCTTATCACGTGTAATACCGGCATTATTGACCAATACATCCACAGAACCCAGAGCCGCAACAGCTTCTTCCACTATCCGCTGAGCATCCGCAGATTTAGACACATCCCCAATAACAGCTACGACTTTACCAGAATAGCCGGCAAATTCAGCCAAAATATCATCAGAAATCCCGCTTAGTCCGTTTAAGATAACATTGGCTCCGACACTGGCAAATTTATGCGCAATTGCCAGCCCAATCCCACGAGCGGATCCTGTAATTAACACATTCTTGTTTTGTAATTCCATGATGATTCCTCATTATTTTTCTAGAAGAGCATTCAAACTTTCTACATCTTCAACTTGGCGTACATCCGCAGATTTATCAATTTTCTTAATAAAACCAGACAGAACTTTGCCAGGACCGATTTCGATAAATTCAGTCACACCTGCTTCCTGCATCTTAGCAATACTGTCATAAAAGCGCACTGGCTCCATTACCTGACGAGTCAAAAGCTCTCTGACTCTTTCTTTTTCCATCACAGTTGCTTCAGTATTTCCGACTAATGGCAGTACAAAACCTGAAAATTTAACTGTTTCCAAGACTTCTGCCAATCGTTCGCTGGCTGGCTTTAAAAGCGCTGTATGGAAAGGTCCAGATACATTGAGCGGGATTAAGCGCTTGACACCGGCATCTTTCAAAAGCTCCACAGCCTTATCTACCGCTGCGACTTCTCCTCCGATAACGATTTGACTAGGCGTATTATAGTTGGCTGGTGAGACTACACCAATAGCACTTGCTTCCTGACAGACTGCTTCAATGAGAGAAACCTCTGCATTTAAAACAGCGACCATTTTCCCAGAGCCAGCTGGAGCAGCCTCTTCCATGAAGCTACCGCGCTTAGCAACCAAGGCCACTGCAGTCTTAAAATCAAGGGCGCCAGCAGCTACCAAGGCAGAATATTCTCCAAGCGAGAGACCTGCTACCATATCAGGCTCGATTCCCTTATCAGCCAAGAGCCGATAAATAGCTACTGAAGTCGTTAAAATAGCCGGTTGCGTGTAGCGAGTTTGATTGAGCTTTTCCTCATCCTGATCGATCAAAGCTCGGACATCATAGCCTAGAACTTGGCTAGCCTCATCAAAAGTTGACCGAACAAGCTCATACTGATCATAAAGCTCACGCCCCATTCCAAGGTACTGCGCTCCCTGACCGGCAAAGAGAAAGGCTCTTTTAGTCATTTCTAGTTACTCCTGCCCAACGTTTCGCTTCCTGCTGAATCTTCTCAGCAGCACCATAGTAGATATCTTTGAGGATTTCTTCGACTGTTTCTTCCTTACTGATTAAACCAGCAATTTGACCAGACATGACGGAACCATTTTCCACATCTCCGCGAACAACCGCATTGGCCAAAGCACCAGCTCCAAGATTTTCAAAAACAGTCAAATCTGGATTTTCTTGCTTGAAAGCTTCTTTTTCTGCCTTTTCGAAATCACGCGTCAGCTTATTCTTGATAGCACGAACCGCATGACCAAAATGCTGGGCAGAGATAGTCGTATCAATATCTCGAGCCTTCAAAATCATGTTCTTATAGTTCTGATGGGCATTGGATTCCTTAGCAACGACAAAGCGAGTTCCGACTTGAACAGCCTCGGCTCCCAGCATAAAACCAGCTGCAGCACCAGCACCATCTGCAATACCACCGGCAGCAATAACCGGAATGCTAACTGCTTCTGCAACCTGACGAACCAAGGACATGGTAGTCAATTTTCCGATGTGACCACCGGCTTCCATACCTTCTGCAATGACTGCATCCGCACCGATTTTTTCCATCCGCTTAGCCAAGGCCACACTTGGCACAACAGGGATAACTGTAATTCCCGCTTCATGGAAACGAGCCATGTGCTTGCTTGGATTACCCGCACCAGTTGTTACTACTTTTACTCCCTCTTCAATGACGAGATCCACAATGTCGTCCGCAAAAGGAGACAGGAGCATGATATTAACACCGAAAGGACGGTCTGTCAAAGACTTAATCTTGTCAATATTTGCCTTTACCACTTCCTTGGGTGCATTTCCGCCACCGATGATACCAAGACCACCAGCTTTTGAAACTGCACCAGCCAAGTCACCGTCAGCAACCCAGGCCATTCCGCCTTGGAAAATAGGATAATCAATGTTCAATAATTCTGTAATACGTGTTTGCATAATACCTTCCTTTTATCATTGCTTAAGTAATAGCTTGATCTCAAACTACCACACGCTAGATGTATTTCCTTTACTTTGACAGTCAAACTATTACCTAAACAAGAGAGAATATCTTTCGATACTCTCAATTACTTGCTTATTTAGTTTTTTCTTCTACATAAGCAACCAAATCACCAACTGTGTTCAAACCTTCTTCAGTTTCGATTTGGATGTCAAATGCATCTTCAATTTCTGAAATCACTTGGAACAAGTCCAATGAATCTGCTTCAAGATCATCGAAAGTTGACTCAAGAGTAACTTCTGATGGCTCTTTGCCAAGTTCTTCAACGATAATTTCTTGTACTTTTTCAAATACTGCCATGGATAGACTCCTTTAAAAATAAAATATTTTTTATCATGTGTTTCCACTTGATTAACTAAATTGTAACAATAAGCGTGCCCCATGTCAAACCTCCACCGAAACCTGACATCAAAATTGTCTGATTTCCGTTCAGTTTGATCAGTCCTTGCTCCACACACTCAGATAATAAAATCGGGATGCTAGCTGCACTAGTATTGCCATATTCCATCATATTGGCTGGAAGTTTCTCCCGCGCAACACCAAGCTTCTTAGCCATTTTATCCAAAATACGGATATTGGCCTGATGCAGCAACAGAAAATCCAAATCTTCCGCTGAAAGCTGACTGCTTTCAATGGTTTCCCTGATAGAACGAGCAACATCACGAATAGCAAAGTCGAAAATAGCTCTACCGTCCATTGTCAGATAAGGCTGATTCTCACCTTTTTCTGAAAAAGGTGAAGACAAACCGATTTTTCCGCAGGTCAGACTATCTCCGCGAGATCCGTCCGTAAACTGACTTTCTGCCAAAAAATGCTGTTCTGAAGCACTTTCCAACAGGACACCGCCAGCACCATCTCCAAAGAGAACCGCTGTTGAACGATCCGACCAATCTACCGTCTTAGAGAGAGTTTCACTTCCTATGACTAGACCCTTTTGATAACGACCTGAAGAAATAAACTTTTCCCCAGTAGATAGGGCAAAGATAAAGCCACTGCAAGCTGCCGTCAAATCAAAGGCAAAGGCATTGTTAGCACCGATGTTTGCCTGTACTCTCGCAGCCGTTGAAGGCATTAAAGAATCCGGCGTAATGGTAGCAACAATGATAAAGTCCAGATCTTGAGCAGAAATTCCCGACTTTTGCAGCAAATTCTCTGCTACTTTTGTCGCTAAATCACTGGTCGTTTCATCTGACGATAAATGGCGGTTTTTAATCCCAGTTCGACTTGAAATCCACTCATCACTGGTATCCATAATCTCGGCTAAATCATCATTGCTGACAACCTGACGGGGAGCATAATGAGCCACCTGGCTAATCTTAGCATAGTTCATTATTTCAAATCCTCTAGGAAACTATATAAATTTTGCAGGCCCTTTTGCATCACTTGTCTCTCTTCTGGACTCATTCCATCCACTACCTGCATGACCATGCGGTTGTGGAATCGCTTGTGAAGACGATACAAAAGCCGCCCATTCTTTGTCAAATTCAGATGCACCACACGACGGTCAACTTCCGACCGACGCCGCTCAATATAACCCTTACGCTCCAGATTATTCAAACTGGTCGTAACAGTTCCCAAAGTAACCATCAGTTCTCGTGATATATCACTTGGAGTAGCATTTGGCGTTGTGCCAATGACATCTATCGTATGCATTTCCTTAATGGAGACGTCGTTGAAGCGACTGCTTCTTAGGCTCGATTCTTCAATAACCAAGACATTA
Source organism: Streptococcus sanguinis (assembly GCF_050220005.1). Taxonomy (GTDB): domain Bacteria; phylum Bacillota; class Bacilli; order Lactobacillales; family Streptococcaceae; genus Streptococcus; species Streptococcus sanguinis_Z. The sequence continues at coordinate 436,942 of NZ_CP071413.1, read as the reverse complement.
TTGAAAATAGACGTTAAGTAATCATTTACTAACTGAAAATTCAAAACCAACCCTCCTTAAGAAAATACTTTGACAATCAAATTTTATCAGATAGAAAAGTAATTTGCAAGCTTTTTTGAAAATTAATTTGATTTTCAAATATTTTTGTAAACAACTTGCAAAATAAGCAACCTTGAACCGATACATTATTTACCAGTAAAGTTTGGACGACGTTTCTCAGAGTAAGCCCGAACCCCTTCTTTAAAATCTTCTGTAAAAGCCAGCGATTTCTGTAGTTCCAACTCTAGCTCAGCATACTCAGACCAGCCACTGAACAGACTCTTCCAGACCATTTCTTTCATAGCTCTGTAAGAATTTAGAGAGCCACGTTTCAGCTTCTTCAGCAACTGTTCCGTTGTTTTTTCCAATTTCTCTGTTTCACAGACTTTATAAAGCAAGCCGTAATCCAGAGCTTTCTCTGCAGTCAGAGCTTCCCCAGTCATAACCAGATGGGTCGCCCGAGTTACCCCGATAGCACGAGTCAGTAAGAAAAGACCACCAGCATCTGGCGCCAGACCAACCCCAACAAAGGCCTGAATGAAACGGGATTTTTCAGTGGCAATACAGAAATCTGCTGCAACGACCATATTAGCAGCCGCACCAGCAACAGGGCCATCAACACTCATGATAACCGGCTTAGGCAGACGCTTCATAGCAAAGGAAATATCATTCACCAGTTCTGCGATTTTCACCAAGGATTGGACGTCATCATCACTGACAGCTCTCTGCATCTCAGCCAAATCCCCACCCACTGAAAAAACCTTACCATTCGCATTGATAACTAAAAATTTGACGGACTCATCCTTAGCAGCAAGTTCAATAGCCTCTAAAATTTCCTCACACATAGGAATATTAAAGCCATTTGAAACTTCAGGGCGATTAAAAGTAATCGTTGCTACCTCATCTGCTACATGATAGAGAATTCCATTAAATGTCATTTCAGCTCCATTCCCGACCCGATTTCAAATCAGCCGTTTTGTTTTATTCTTAAATAATTTGATATTCAAATTATACACAACTTATATTTTATCATAAAATATAAAAGAAAGGAAATAAAAAATGGGAAAAATTAGATGGTCTTCAAATTTGAAGTGTGAAAGTAATAATTTGGATAAAAATAGTATAAAAACAGCGTTTGAATAATTTTCAGAATTTTGTTATAATTTTTAAAATAAGATAGGAGAACCTATGAAAGTTGTAAAATTTGGCGGAAGTTCACTGGCTTCTGCGACTCAATTAGAAAAAGTTTTGAACATTGTCAAATCTGATCCTGAACGTCGATTTGTTGTAGTATCAGCGCCAGGAAAACGCCACGATGACGATATCAAAGTAACCGATGCCCTGATTAAATATTACCGAGAGTATATTGCAGGAAATGATGTCACACCTAACCAACAGTGGATTATCAATCGCTATGCAGATATGGTGGCAGAACTTGGTTTGAAACCAAAAGTTCTGGAGAAAATTTCCAAAAGCATCACAAGCCTTGCAACTTTGCCAATTGAAGATAATGCATTTCTTTATGATACTTTTCTTGCTGCAGGAGAAAACAACAATGCCAAATTAATTGCAGCTTATTTCAGTCAAAATGGCGTTCCAGCTAGCTACGTTCATCCGAGAGAAGCAGGACTCGTCGTTTCCAGTGAACCTGGCAATGCAAGAATTCTTCCTTCTAGCTATGATAAGATTGAAGAACTCAACAATTCTGATGAAGTTCTAGTTATTCCTGGTTTCTTTGGTGTAACTCAAGATGGACAAATCTGTACTTTCTCTCGCGGAGGTTCTGATATTACCGGCTCTATCATTGCTGCGGGAGTCAAAGCAGATGTTTATGAAAACTTTACTGATGTTGACGGAATCTTTGCTGCTCATCCAGGCATCGTTCACAAGCCACATTCTATTCCTGAGCTAACCTATCGGGAAATGCGTGAATTGGCCTACGCTGGCTTTACCGTTCTCCATGATGAAGCTCTGCTTCCAGCTTACCGTGGCAAAATTCCGCTGATTATTAAAAATACCAACAATCCAGAACATCCAGGTACTCAAATTGTCCATAAACACAGCAAGGACCACCTCCCGGTCGTTGGGATTGCTGGAGATGCTGGCTTTGTCAGCATTAATATGTCCAAGTACTTAATGAACAGAGAAATTGGCTTTGGTAGACGCGTCCTTCAAATTCTAGAAGACCTGAATATTGGTTGGGAGCACATGCCTACAGGAATTGATGACCTTTCCATTATCTTACGTGAGCGCGAACTAACTCCAATCAAAGAGGAAGAGATTCTTCGCCAACTTGTCCAAAAGGCAGAGGTTGATCATGCAGAAATTGAACACGACCTTTCCATTATTATGATTGTTGGCGAAAAAATGAAGAGTCATATCGGGGTTACAGCCACTGCAACCAAAGCTCTTTCGGAAAACAACATCAACATTCAAATGATGTCCCAAGGCTCAAGCGAAGTATCCATCATGTTTGTTGTTGAAAAAAATCAAGAAAAAGCTGCCATTCGCGCGCTTTACCGAGCTTTCTTTGAACCCCAAACTCTGGAGTAAGACCAGACCTAGAAACCATTTTTATCAAACAAACTCTAATGAAAAAAGCAGAAACTAGTCTGAGACTAACTTCTGCTTTTTTCATTTAACTATAAAGAATAAGAAGTCAAACTTCAGAATACACTAAGTACTATTAGAAGTTCCATAGCTCATCAATAATACTATGGAATAACTTGTCTCCAGTATATCCTATCAGTAAAAATATAAAAAAGAGGTAAAAACCTCTTTGAAACTCCGCCAGTAGGACTCGAACCTACGACATCATGATTAACAGTCATGCGCTACTACCAACTGAGCTATGGCGGATAAAAGCTAAGCGACTACCATATCTCACAGGGGGCAACCCCCAACTACTTCCGGCGTTCTAGGGCTTAACTGCTGTGTTCGGCATGGGTACAGGTGTATCTCCTAGGCTATCGTCACTTAACTATTGAATTAACTGTCCTGTCCTCTCAGACAAGTCTTGTCAACTCAAAATTGAATACAATATCAAATCTAACATTCCTCTAAACCATCCGCTGCACTCTGATGAATCTCTTATTCTAGGATAAGTCCTCGAGCGATTAGTATTAGTCCGCTCCATGTGTCACCACACTTCCACTCCTAACCTATCAACCTGATCTTCTCTCAGGGCTCTTACTAACTTGCGTTATGGGAAATCTCATCTTGAGGTGGGTTTCACACTTAGATGCTTTCAGCGTTTATCCCTTCCCTACATAGCTACCCAGCGATGCTCTTGGCAGAACAACTGGTACACCAGCGGTAAGTCCACTCTGGTCCTCTCGTACTAGGAGCAGATCCTCTCAAATTTCCTACGCCCGCGACGGATAGGGACCGAACTGTCTCACGACGTTCTGAACCCAGCTCGCGTGCCGCTTTAATGGGCGAACAGCCCAACCCTTGGGACCGACTACAGCCCCAGGATGCGACGAGCCGACATCGAGGTGCCAAACCTCCCCGTCGATGTGAACTCTTGGGGGAGATAAGCCTGTTATCCCCAGGGTAGCTTTTATCCGTTGAGCGATGGCCCTTCCATGCGGAACCACCGGATCACTAAGCCCGACTTTCGTCCCTGCTCGAGTTGTAGCTCTCGCAGTCAAGCTCCCTTATACCTTTACACTCTGCGACTGATTTCCAACCAGTCTGAGGGAACCTTTGGGCGCCTCCGTTACCTTTTAGGAGGCGACCGCCCCAGTCAAACTGCCCGTCAGACACTGTCTCCGTAGATGATAAACCTACCGGGTTAGAGTGGCCATAACACAAGGGTAGTATCCCAACAACGCCTCCATCGAAACTGGCGTCCCGATTTCATAGGCTCCTACCTATCCTGTACATGTGGCACAGACACTCAATATCAAACTGCAGTAAAGCTCCATGGGGTCTTTCCGTCCTGTCGCGGGTAACCTGCATCTTCACAGGTACTAAAATTTCACCGAGTCTCTCGTTGAGACAGTGCCCAAATCATTACGCCTTTCGTGCGGGTCGGAACTTACCCGACAAGGAATTTCGCTACCTTAGGACCGTTATAGTTACGGCCGCCGTTTACTGGGGCTTCAATTCATACCTTCGCGTTACCGCTAAGCACTCCTCTTAACCTTCCAGCACCGGGCAGGCGTCACCCCCTATACATCATCTTACGATTTAGCAGAGAGCTGTGTTTTTGATAAACAGTTGCTTGGGCCTATTCACTGCGGCTGACAAAAGTCAGCACCCCTTCTCCCGAAGTTACGGGGTCATTTTGCCGAGTTCCTTAACGAGAGTTCTCTCGCTCACCTGAGGCTACTCGCCTCGACTACCTGTGTCGGTTTGCGGTACGGGTAGAGTATGATACAACGCTAGAAGCTTTTCTTGGCAGTGTGACATCACTCACTCGCTACTAAACTTCGCTCCCCATCACAGCTCAACGTTAGAGGTATAAGCATTTGACTCATACCACGCCTCACTACTTAGACGTACATCCATTCGTACGCACGAGTTAGCCTACTGCGTCCCTCCATCACTTCATACTCTAGTACAGGAATCTCAACCTGTTGGCCATCGGATACACCTTTCGGTCTCTCCTTAGGTCCCGACTAACCCAGGGCGGACGAGCCTTCCCCTGGAAACCTTAGTCTTACGGTGGACAGGATTCTCACCTGTCTTGCGCTACTCATACCGGCATTCTCACTTCTATGCGTTCCAGCACTCCTCACGGTACACCTTCTCCACACATAGAACGCTCTCCTACCATACCTATAAAAGGTATCCACAGCTTCGGTAAATTGTTTTAGCCCCGGTACATTTTCGGCGCAGGGTCACTCGACTAGTGAGCTATTACGCACTCTTTGAATGAATAGCTGCTTCTAAGCTAACATCCTAGTTGTCTGTGCAACCCCACATCCTTTTCCACTTAACAATTATTTTGGGACCTTAGCTGGTGGTCTGGGCTGTTTCCCTTTCGACTACGGATCTTAGCACTCGCAGTCTGACTGCCGACCATAATTCATTGGCATTCGGAGTTTATCTGAGATTGGTAATCCGGGATGGACCCCTCACCCAAACAGTGCTCTACCTCCAAGAATCTTTATGTCGACGCTAGCCCTAAAGCTATTTCGGAGAGAACCAGCTATCTCCAAGTTCGTTTGGAATTTCTCCGCTACCCACAAGTCATCCAAGCACTTTTCAACGTGCCCTGGTTCGGTCCTCCAGTGCGTTTTACCGCACCTTCAACCTGCTCATGGGTAGGTCACATGGTTTCGGGTCTACATCATGATACTAAAGCGCCCTATTCAGACTCGGTTTCCCTACGGCTCCGTCTCTTCAACTTAACCTCGCATCATAACGTAACTCGCCGGTTCATTCTACAAAAGGCACGCTCTCACCCATTAACGGGCTCGAACTTGTTGTAGGCACACGGTTTCAGGTTCTATTTCACTCCCCTCCCGGGGTGCTTTTCACCTTTCCCTCACGGTACTGGTTCACTATCGGTCACTAGGGAGTATTTAGGGTTGGGAGATGGTCCTCCCAGATTCCGACGGGATTTCACGTGTCCCGCCGTACTCAGGATACTGCTAGGTACAGAATCTATTTAAAATACGAGGCTCTTACTCTCTTTGGCTGACTTTCCCAAGTCATTCTTCTATAAATTCTGAGTCCACATTGCAGTCCTACAACCCCGAAGAGTAAACTCTTCGGTTTGCCCTCCTGCCTCTTCGCTCGCCGCTACTAAGGCAATCGCTTTTGCTTTCTCTTCCTGCAGCTACTTAGATGTTTCAGTTCACTGCGTCTTCCTCCTCATTCCCTTAACAGAAATGGGTAACAGGCATCAACCTGTTGGGTTCCCCCATTCGGACACCCCCGGATCAAGTGCTTACTTACAGCTCCCCGAGGCATTTCGTCGTTTGTCACGTCCTTCATCGGCTCCTAGTGCCAAGGCATCCACCGTGCGCCCTTACTAACTTAACCTTATTTTTGACCTTTCAGTCTTAAACTCATTAATTTTTACAGCGTTTTCGGTTTATTTTCTTGTTACTATTTGATATCGGTATTCAATTTTCAATGGACAAGTTCTTTATCTAGTCAAACTAGATAATGGAGCCTAGCGGGATCGAACCGCTGACCTCCTGCGTGCAAAGCAGGCGCTCTCCCAGCTGAGCTAAGGCCCCACATAGCCCTCTCAAAACTAAACAAGACTCAAGTGCATTCCGTGTGTCCTTACGGACTCCTTAGAAAGGAGGTGATCCAGCCGCACCTTCCGATACGGCTACCTTGTTACGACTTCACCCCAATCATCTATCCCACCTTAGGCGGCTGGCTCCTTACGGTTACCTCACCGACTTCGGGTGTTACAAACTCTCGTGGTGTGACGGGCGGTGTGTACAAGGCCCGGGAACGTATTCACCGCGGCGTGCTGATCCGCGATTACTAGCGATTCCGACTTCATGTAGGCGAGTTGCAGCCTACAATCCGAACTGAGACTGGCTTTCAGAGATTAGCTTGCCGTCACCGGCTTGCGACTCGTTGTACCAGCCATTGTAGCACGTGTGTAGCCCAGGTCATAAGGGGCATGATGATTTGACGTCATCCCCACCTTCCTCCGGTTTATTACCGGCAGTCTCGCTAGAGTGCCCAACTCAATGATGGCAACTAACAATAGGGGTTGCGCTCGTTGCGGGACTTAACCCAACATCTCACGACACGAGCTGACGACAACCATGCACCACCTGTCACCTCTGTCCCGAAGGAAAACTCTATCTCTAGAGCGGTCAGAGGGATGTCAAGACCTGGTAAGGTTCTTCGCGTTGCTTCGAATTAAACCACATGCTCCACCGCTTGTGCGGGCCCCCGTCAATTCCTTTGAGTTTCAACCTTGCGGTCGTACTCCCCAGGCGGAGTGCTTAATGCGTTAGCTGCGGCACTAAGCCCCGGAAAGGGCCTAACACCTAGCACTCATCGTTTACGGCGTGGACTACCAGGGTATCTAATCCTGTTTGCTCCCCACGCTTTCGAGCCTCAGCGTCAGTTACAGACCAGAGAGCCGCTTTCGCCACCGGTGTTCCTCCATATATCTACGCATTTCACCGCTACACATGGAATTCCACTCTCCCCTTCTGCACTCAAGTTAAACAGTTTCCAAAGCATACTATGGTTAAGCCACAGCCTTTAACTTCAGACTTATCTAACCGCCTGCGCTCGCTTTACGCCCAATAAATCCGGACAACGCTCGGGACCTACGTATTACCGCGGCTGCTGGCACGTAGTTAGCCGTCCCTTTCTGGTAAGATACCGTCACAGTGTGAACTTTCCACTCTCACACCCGTTCTTCTCTTACAACAGAGCTTTACGATCCGAAAACCTTCTTCACTCACGCGGCGTTGCTCGGTCAGGGTTCCCCCCATTGCCGAAGATTCCCTACTGCTGCCTCCCGTAGGAGTCTGGGCCGTGTCTCAGTCCCAGTGTGGCCGATCACCCTCTCAGGTCGGCTATGTATCGTCGCCTTGGTGAGCCGTTACCTCACCAACTAGCTAATACAACGCAGGTCCATCTGGTAGTGATGCAATTGCATCTTTCAATTAATTATCATGCAATAATCAATTTTATGCGGTATTAGCTATCGTTTCCAATAGTTATCCCCCGCTACCAGGCAGGTTACCTACGCGTTACTCACCCGTTCGCAACTCATCCAAGAAGAGCAAGCTCCTCTCTTCAGCGTTCTACTTGCATGTATTAGGCACGCCGCCAGCGTTCGTCCTGAGCCAGGATCAAACTCTCATTAAAAAGTTTGAGTTCGCACTCATTACTGTCCACTGACAGATTTATTTTCTCGTTTTTTTGACAGGTTACATATCTCTATGTCACCCTGCACTTGGTTCGTCTTGTTCAGTTTTCAAAGGGCTTTGTCTTTCGCGACAACTATATTAGTATATCACCTATACCTACTACCTGTCAATACCTTTTTTGAAAAAAATTAAAATTTATTATTTTTAAATTGGTGGATCATTTTACACACCTTTGAGACTGGTCAATTGACCTACATTCTATCTTTGTTAAAGGCACAAAAAATGCCCTTTCGGACATTTTTTCTATTCTTGTTCTTGTTTATACTTTTCGAGTTCAGCTTTATTAGCCCAGACATAGTGTCCCGGACGAATCTCTGCCATTTCTGGTTTATCAACTGAATAATCGTGCTGTTCAGGATCATAGACCTTCAACACTTTTTTACGCTCCAAGATTGGGTCTGGAATTGGAACAGCTGAGAGCAGGGATTGTGTATAAGGGTGGACAGGATGGTTGAACAATTCCTCTGTCTCTGCCACTTCTACAATGACACCTTTGTAAATCACGGCGATACGATCAGAAATAAAACGAACTACCGAAAGGTCATGGGCAATAAACAGGTAGGTCAAGCCAAGCTCTTTTTGAAATTTTTTCAAAAGATTCAAAACCTGAGCCCGAACAGATACGTCCAAGGCAGAAATCGGCTCATCTGCAATTACGAAGTCTGGTTGCATGACCAATGCACGAGCAATCCCAATCCGCTGACGCTGTCCACCAGAGAATTCATGAGGATAGCGAGTTAAATGCTCAGCCAACAAGCCAACTTCATTGATGATATTCTTGACTTTTCTTTGACGATCTTCTTCATTATCAAACAAATGGTAATTATAGAGCCCCTCAGATATGATATAGTCAACCGTTGCACGTTCATTCAGACTGGCAGCCGGATCTTGGAAAATCATCTGAATCTTGCGAATCAAGTCCGCTTCTTCTGCTTTTGACATTTTACCATTAATCTTTTTGCCTTCATAGAAGATATCACCTGCACTGGTATCATTAAGACCGATAATAGCTCGACCAATAGTAGTTTTACCAGAGCCTGATTCTCCTACAAGAGAGAAAGTTTCTCCCTTATTGATGAAGAAATTTGCATTTTTAACTGCCACAAATTTCTTACTTCCTTCACCGAAGGAAATTTCTAAATCTTTAATTTCAACTAATTTTTCAGTCATTTCCTTCCTCCTAAGCTTCTAATTGATTGAAGCCCATTTTTGAACGAATTTTTTCATGCAGATTTTCGATGATCTCTGGTTTATCAACCTTAGGCGCATCTTCGTGCAGCAGCCAAGTCTTAGCCCAATGAGTATCTGAAACATTGAAAGCTGGTGCTTCTTCTTCAAAGTCAATTGACATGGCATAGTCAGACCGCAAAGCAAAGGCATCCCCTTTAATTGGTGAATAAAGTGACGGCGGAGTTCCAGGAATCGAGTAGAGCGCACCATTCGCATCTGCCAACTGAGGTAAACTGGATAGCAAACTCCATGTATAAGGATGTTTTGGCTCGTAGAAGATTTCTTCAACTGTACCGTATTCTACAATTTCACCGGCATACATGACCGCAACCTTATCTGCAATACTAGCCACAACACCAAGGTCGTGCGTAATAAAGATGGTTGTGAAATGATATTCTTGCTGCAAGGATTTGAGCAAGTCAATGATCTGCGCTTGAATCGTTACATCAAGGGCCGTTGTCGGCTCATCACAGATAAGAATATCAGGACGGCAAGCCAAGGCAATAGCAATAACAATCCGCTGACGCATACCACCTGAGTATTGGAAAGGATATTCTTCGAAACGTTTTTCCGCATCTGGAATCCCGACCTTACTCATATAGTCAATGGCCATTTTTTTAGCTTCTTTGGCTGATTTTCCCTGGTGCTTGATAATGACTTCTGTAATCTGGCTTCCAATCGTATTAATGGGATCCAAGCTCGTCATCGGATCTTGGAAGATAGTCGCAATTTTTGCACCGCGAATCGGCTCCCAATCCTTGTTACTCCGAAGAGTTGTCAAATCTTTGCCACGGTAGTCAATGGTTCCTTGAGCTACACGGCCATTTTCTTCTAGCATTCCAGTAAAGGTCTTGGTCAATACAGACTTACCAGAACCTGATTCACCAACAATAGCCAGAACTTCGCCTTCAATCAAGTCCAGAGAGACTCCACGAATGGCGGTTAAGACACGATCGCGAACATCGAATTCCACGACAATATCGCGAGCAGTCAATATTACATTTTCATTCTTTGTCATATTTACTCCTATCTATGTGTACGTGGATCGCTGGCGTCGGCTAAGTTTTGACCAACTACGAAGAAAGTAAGGGATACCAAAATCAGAGTTGTGAGTGGAATCCAAAAGAGGTAGGCATTCGTCGTCACGTTTTGAGAATAATCTGAAATCAAGCGTCCCAAACTTGGCACTGTTACAGGAAGCCCTAATCCAAAGAAGGACAGAAAGGCTTCGTAAGAGATAAAGCTTGGCAACATTTGTGAAGTGGTGGTCACGATAACAGATACCAACTGCGGCATAATGTTCTTCGTTACAATCTTGAGAGTTGGTGTACCAAGAGTACGAGAGGCAAGGTTGTATTCCAAATCCCGATAGCGCATAATCTGCACACGGATAGTGTAGGCAATACCGACCCAACCAGTAATCGTCATGGCAAAAATAAGATTCCAGAAACCAGCACCGATAGAGTAGGTCAAGACAATGACAATCAAGAGGGCAGGGATGTTTGAAATGATATTGTAGACTTCCATCATGACACGGTCGACTGTTTTGGAAATTCCCCAGATACCGCCGATGATGACTCCGATGGCCAGATTAATAACCGTCGCAATAATCGAAATAAGAATAGAGTTACGAGCACCAAACCAAACACCATCAAAGAGAGACTTACCATTACTATCCGTTCCAAACCAGTATTGAGCACTTGGTTTGATATAACGCATGCTAAAATCATTTACCTTGCTCACGTCATTAAAGTCGAAGTTTGAAAACATAGGATAAATGAAGCTCATGAGAATAATGGCAATCAGAATCCCTAGCATGGTAATGGTTGATTTCTTTTTCAGAAATTGACGCATGACTGATTTCCAGTAAGAATAGGCTGGAGCATCAATCGTTTCAGAGGCAAAATCGTCACGTTTGACAAATTGGAATTTGCTTTTATCAATTGTAGCCATTATTTACCTCCTTTTGATGTTAACTTAATACGTGGGTCCAGTACGGTCATCAGAATGTCACCCAGCAAGAGAGCAAAGATAGACAGACATGTGAAGATGAATACAAGACCAACAACCATAGAGTTATTGGATGCCTTAACAGAATCAATCAGCATCTTACCCATACCAGGGAAAGCAAAGACAGTTTCTGTCAGAGTCGCACCTGCAATAACACCAACGATAGAAGCTGGGATACTAGATACCAGCGGTACCATAGCGTTTTTAAAGATGTGCTTGTTAGAAATTTCTTTTTCAGAGAGTCCCTTCGCACGCGCAAAGCGGACAAAGTCCTGAGACTGCAAGTCAATCATATACCGGCGAATCCAAACAGCTGTCCAAGGAGCACTCAAAAGCCCTAGAATAACAGCTGGAAGGACATAAGAACGCCAATCTCCCGCTCCCAAGATTGGGAAGGAGTCTGGAAGACCAACAGCAGACCCAGCCAAACGGACAATGTAGACCAAGGCGATGGTTGGCAGTGACATCATAAAGGTCAAGCCCGCTGTAGAAATGCTATCAAACCATGTATTCTTGAGTCGAGCCATGTAGGATCCGAGTGGAATAGCAATCAGATAAGACAGAGCCACACCAATCAAACCGATAATTGCTGAGCTGGTAATCATGGATGGATTTTGATAGTTGCTTTGAGTCGCCGTATAAGCATCTCCCTTACCAAACTTAGAAATGTCCTGTGAATCAGCTTTGCTTGGCGTCTTGTAAGTACGAGAATAAATATTAACAGACGATGTCTTTTCCCCTGTTGGAAATTGAACTTCAGAAGATTTAGTTTGTCCTTGTCCCTGTGTAATAACCTGCAAAACAGGGATATTAGCATAGGTCGGATAAGAATTACCTAAATTAAAGGTGATAAAGTTCTGGTGGACAAATGGAAACTGACCATTAAAGTAAAGCAAATATTTATGCTTGGTACCTGAACCCACAAGAGACCAGCCAACAGAAGGATCATTTTCAAAGCGGATATAACGCTCTAGGTTTGGATTCTCCTCATCTTGGATAACATTTGGATGGTCAATTTGAATCAGATTAGCATAGAACTCAAAGACACGTTCATAAACAGGTACTTCACGTACAGCATAGAATTCTCCGCTCAGTGGGAATTTCTGCAATTTCCAGCCATTACCGAGTTTATCAATATACTTCTGATAAATCTTCTCGTTTGCTTCAGTAGCTTCTGTGGTAACAGAAGAATCTTCCTTGCTAGCCTTCTCCTGCAGTTCCTTGGTATCATAATAGTCAATGTAACCCATCCGCTCAAAGATGGTGTTTTCATAGTTAGTCTTTTTATCTTTATTGGTCGCTATTTTATTATAGTTAGGATCCTGCTTGAAAATCAACCTTCTTGGCACCATAGTATAGATAATGGCATAAGTCAGGGTCGTCACCAAGAAAATCGACACAATTGAGCGTAAGATACGCATAAAAATATATTTTTTCATTTATCGTTTCCTTTAAATTCCAAAAGAACTTTCTCCTCTATTAGAGAAAGTTCTCTTAGCAAGCTTATTTCACGTGGTCTGCTAATTCTTCTTGAGCTTTTTTATTAGATTCCGCACGTTCTTTATTCCATTTTTCCTGAGCGCTATTATAATCTTTTGTCGTTACAGGCTCATCCTGCAATTTCATGTATTTATAACTTGCTGCTTCACGCGCCTTAGCACCAGACCAAGCAAACGGTGCTGAGAAAGGCACTACCTTAGTCAAGGTTGGACGACCTGTTCTAGAAGTTACCGGAATCAACAAAGCACTATCAGTCAGCCAAGCCTGAGCAGCCGCATATTTTTCATAACGCTTGTTCAAATCTTGCTTTTCTGCACCAGCTTCGTCAACCAGCTTGGTATATTCATCCAAACCAACTTGTTTCGCTGCGGCATTATCTGTGCCATCAAATCCTAAGAAGGTCTTGGTGTTTTCACCACCAGGTTTGATAACATCAAGATAGGTAGATGGATCTTGATAGTCCGGAGACCAGCCGACATTATCTGAAATATCCCAGTCCTCTTCAGCAGCAGAAGGAGCAAACAAGGTAATGTTAGTCACTTCATCCTTAGACAATTGGTGAACATCAATCACAACATTATCTGTTCCCAAAGTCTTCTCAATGGATTGCTTGAGGGATTGAACGCGCTGTACTTTAGAAGTAGCTGTTTGATCAACCGGAATGTCCAGATGGATTGGGAATTCTACGCCATCAGCTTTCAAAGCTTCTTTTGCTTTAGCAAATTCAGCCTTTGCTTTGTTCTCGTTATAGAGACCATCTTGACCATCTGAGAAATCAACATCTTTCCATTCGTCACCATAAGTTACTACTTTTTCCTTAACTAGGTCACCGAAGGACTTGTCACCAGCCTGCACAAATGTAGGTGGGATGTAAAGGTTACGAAGAAGTTTATCTGCTCCGTCCTTACCATTAATCTGAGATGCATAGGACTCACGATTGAAAGCAAAGGTCAAAGCCTGACGGAAGTCCTTGTTAAGCAAGGCTTTCTTAGTTGAAGTTTTTTGAGCTTCTGACGTCTTAGCAGTATGGTTGTAAGACTGACGATCAATGTTTGTACCTACCAAGAAAGTTGAGGCATCTTGAGGTGTATAGACGATATTATCTTTAAAGTCTTTTTCAACCTTTTCATAAGTCGCACTAGTTGGGAAGAGTCTAGCTGTTGTCAGAGCCCCTTGACTGAACTGATCAGCTAGTTTCCCTTGATCTTGTCCATCATAGAAAGAGAGTTTCACTGCATCTACATGAACATTTTCTTTGTCCCAATAATTAGGATTCTTCTCAAATTGAATTTCAGATTTTGAAGTCAATGATTTGAGCAAGAAAGGTCCGTTATAAAGCAAGCTTGTTGGATCGGTTGCTTGAGCGAACTTATCACCTTGGTTTTTCAAAAAGTCTTTGTTTACTGGGTATAGAATTCCCATTGTCGTCTTAGAGTTCCAGAAGCTTTCTGGCTCATTAAGAGTATACTCAACAGTATGATCATCAACTGCTTTAATCCCTACTTCTGAGAAATCAATCTTCCCAGAAATATAGTCCTTAAGCCCTTTGACAGAATCCTGAACCAAGTAGATTGTTTCAGATTTATTGTCTGCTGCATACTTAAGACCTGTAACAAAGTCTTCTGCTGTCACATCTGCATACTCTTCACCTTCAGAAGTATACCACTTAGCATCTTTGCGAAGCTTATAAGTATAAGTTTTTCCATCTGGTGATACAGTCCATTCCTCTGCCATTGAAGGAACCAAGTTTCCATATTGGTCGTTTTCTAAAAGACCGTCAATGACATTGGCTGTCAAATCTGTTGTAGCAGCCTTACTTGAAGTGAGATAGTTCAAGTTTTCAGGATCTGTCTCGTAGATATAATTAAAGGTCTTTGAAGAGTCTGAGCTGCCTGACTTTGTGTTTGGCTTGGAGCCTGAGCAAGCCGCAAGAAAGCCAGCTGCAAGAAGAGTAACTCCTGCTAATGCAAGGACTTTGCTTTGTTTCATATGGGTTTCTCCATCTTTTAGATTTTTAGATTTAATTAAGATTATAGCATAGATAGTACTAAAAGTAAAATAAATTTTCAGAATATTAAGTTAGCTCACTAACACCCTAAGATGTTTATGCAATTGGTTTTCTCGGATGTTGATTATCTATGACCAGACAAGCTCAACCTCGTCCATTTCGTCTTCAAAATCATCAAAAATCCCACTGTAGCTACAATGGGATTTTCTTGCTTCATTTGATATGTTCTGCGAGTTCTTTTTGAGCTTTTTTGTTGGATTCTTCCTTTTCTTTTGCCCATTTTTCACGCGCTTTTTCATATTCTTTAGTCGTTATTGGTTTATCTTGGATTTCAACATATTTAAAGCTGTATTCACCCTTGTTTCCAGTCCAAGCAAATGGTCCTGAGAATGGAACAACCTTACGGACACTTGGTGTTGCACCAGATGACCAAGCTGGCATCAACAGAGCACTGTCTGTCAGCCAAGCCTGAGCTGCAGCATACTTTTCGTAACGTTTGTTAATATCCTCGTTTTCCGCAGCTGCATCTTCCAAGAGCTTGTCATACTCTTCAAAGCCGGCCTCTTTAGCTGCTGCATTATCTGTGCCAGGGTCAAAACCAAAGTAGCTGTCAACATTCTCACCAGTCTTAGATCCAGTGATTTCCAGATAAGAAGATGGATCGTTATAATCCGGACTCCAACCAAGATTATTATTCAAGTCCCAGTCTTCTTGAGATGCCGAGGTCGCAAAGTAGGTGATATTATTCAACTCATCATCTGTCATCTGCTGAATGTCAATCACCACATTGTCAGAGCCAAGATTAGCTTCGATAGACTGCTTCAGTGACTGAACACTCTTAACACCATTGGTATCTGCTGAGCTGACCGGAATATCCAGATGGATTGGGAATTCCACTCCTTCTGCCTGCAGCGCTTCCTTAGCTTTGGCAAATTCTGCCTTGGCTTTTTCTGGATTATAAAGACCATCCTGAGCGTCGTCTAATTTGACTCCCTTCCACTCATCGCCATAGCTAGCCAGATTTTCTTCTACAATGCTGCCGAACTCTTTACCATTAGCTTGAACAAAGGTTGGCGGAACAAAGGTATTACGAAGCTGCTTGTCTGCTGCTTCTTCGCCATTGGTTTGGGCAGAATAGGCAGTTCGATCGAAGGCAAAAAGCAGAGATTGGCGGAAATCTTTATTGAGCAGTGCTTTCTTAGTGGAAGATTTCTGTGCATCCGTTGTCTTAGAAGTATGCTCGTAAGACTGACGGTCGATATTAGTTGTGACAACGAAGGTTCCTGAACCTTGAGGAGTGTAGACGATATTGTCCCCATACTGTTTCTTCACACTGGCAAAGTTTGAGCTATTTGGGAAAAGACGAGCAATGGTGTAGTTGCCGTCAGAGAAGCCACGCACTAGAGATTCTGTATCTTGACCATCATAGTAAGAGAATTTGACAGTGTCAATTTTTACCTTTTCCTTATCCCAATAGTTTGGATTCTTCTCTAAGCTAATTTGAGATTTCGAAGTGATAGATTTCAAGATAAACGGACCGTTATAGAGGACACTGGTTGGATCTGTCCCCTGAGCAAATTTGTCACCTTTTGATTTCAGAAATTCTTCATTGATTGGGAAAAGAATCCCCATGGTTGTCTTAGAATTCCAGAAACTTTCTGGCTGATTCAAAGTGTATTGAACAGTAGAATCATCCACCGCCTTGACACCTACTTGGGAGAAGTCAGTTATTTTACCATTGACATAGTCGTCCAAGCCTTTAATGGATTTTTGAACGATATAAAGACCATCAGACTTGCTGTCTGCAGCATGCTTCAGACTGGTCACAAAGTCCTTAGCAGTCACATCTGCATATTCTTCACCATCAGAAGTATACCATTTCACTCCCTTACGAAGCTTATAAGTATAGGTCAGACCATCTTTTGAAACGGTCCAATCTTCTGCCAAAGAAGGCACTAAGTTACCATACTTATCGCTTTCCAGCAAACCATCCACTACATTAGCCATAATCTCGTTGGTTGCCCGCTTATTGGACACAGTGTAATCCAACGTATCTGGATCTGCGGTATAAACATAGCTATAGTTTTTCCCAGATGAATTGGAGCCGCCAAACGAACAGGCAGCCAGAATTCCTGCAGAGAGAATGACAAGCCCAGCAGCTGCAGCTAACTTAGATGTTTTCATAAACTTCCTCCAGTTTTCATTAAGATTACTTTCATTATAGCACTTCTGCGACAGGATGTAAACGCTTCAATGCGATGAAGGCCGATATAAAAAAAGAGAGAACAAAAATGTTCTCTCAACTAAACAACTTGATTCAAGACAGCTGGCAAAGAGACAAACTTTTGCTGTTCAAAATCTTATTTGATATGTTTTTCTAGCTCTTCTTGGGCTTTTTTATTGGATGCTTCCTTTTCTTTTTCCCATTTCTTAAGAGCAGCTTCGTAGTCTTTAGCTGTCACAATATCATTTTGGAGCTCCATGTTCTTAAAGACATAGACATCTCCTTTGATTCCGACATAAGAGTAAGACTTGGTAAATGGTACGACCTTCTGAACGACTGGTGAACCACCGCCAGAAACACCAGGAATAACAATGGAGCTATCTGTCAGCCAAGCCTGAGCTGCTGCGTATTTGGTATAACGAGCATTGGTATCTTGTTTTTCCTTATCTGCCTCATCCAATAACTCTTTGTATTCGTTCAAGCCAACTTTATTTGCAACATCAGCATTTTTCCCTTTTTCTAAACCAATATTATCTGTAGCGTCACCCGTTTCTGGGTTGAAAATATTCAGATAAGTTGATGGATCTTGGTAGTCTGCTGACCAACCAGACATGTTAAGGTCGTAGTCCTTCTGAGCTGCTGTTTCTGCAAAGTAGGCAGAGTTATCAAAGTCATCTGTAGACATTTGCTGAACATCAATGACGACATTGTCCTGACCGAGTGCTGCTTCAACAGACTGTTTGAAAGAATTAGTCCGCTGCACTAAGACTTTGTCAGTCTGATCCACAGGGATATCGATATGAATCGGGAATTCAACACCTTCTGCTTGCAAGGCTTCCTTAGCCTTAGCAAACTCAGCCTTGGCCTTGTCAGCATTGTAGATGCTGTCTTGGGCATCTGTCAGTTTGACACCGCTCCACTCATCACCGTATGTAGGAAGTTTGCTCTCTACTACATCTGAAAAGTCTTTGCCATCAACCTGCACGAAGCTAGGAGGAACAAGTAAGCTACGGATGAGTTTAGTCGCCCCATCTTTACCATTCATCTGAGCTCCAAAAGATGTCCGGTCAAAGGCAAAGTTGATTGCCTGACGGAAGTCTTTATTTTGAATAGCCGCTGTAGTTGATGCCTTTTGAGCATCTGATGTCTTAGACGAATGATTATAAGTCTTACGATTCAGATTGAAAGCAAAATAGAAACTAGTTGAATTCTGCGGTGAGAAGATAATATTATCTTTGTATTGCTTTTCTACAGAAGCGTAGTTAGAACTTGTTGGGTAAAGCCGTGCTTGAGAATAGGCACCGTCTGAGAAGTTGCGAATCAGTGATTCCTGATCTGAACCATCAAAGTAAGTCAGCTTTATATTTTCAACCTTGACATTGTCCTTATCCCAGTAGTTCTGGTTTTTAGCGTATTCAATGACAGACTTAGAAGTAAAAGCCTTCAGAATATAAGGACCATTATAAAGAATGGAAGAAGGTTTTACGGTACCAAAATCTTTGCCCTGTGACTTCAAGAAATCCTCATTGATAGGGAACAGAATCCCCATGGTTGTCTTAGAGTTCCAGTAGCTTTCTGGCTGGTTGAGCGTGTATTCGACCGTGTGGTCATCAACTGCTTTTACTCCAACTGTTGAGAAGTCTTTAGACTCTCCTTTGACATAGGCATCCAAGCCTTTAATGGAATTTTGGACGATAGGAAGAGCTTCAGAATTTTCATCTGCCGCGTGCTTCAAACCTGCTACAAAGTCTTGGGCTTTGACTTCTGCGTATTCTTCACCATCTGATGTGTACCACTTAGCATCTTTACGAAGCTTATAGGTATAGGTCAAACCATCCTTTGAAACAGTCCAGTCTTCCGCAATAGATGGAACCAAATTGCCGTATTTATCATTTTCTAAAAGGCCGTCCACCAAGTTTGTAATAACATCGGAAGTTGTAGCTCGATTTGAATTGACATAGTCCAAAGTATCAGGGTCACTCGAATAGACATAAGAATAGGTATTGCTTGCATTGGAATTTCCACAAGCAGCTAAAATCAGTGTTGACACGACTGTCAGTCCAGTAATGGCCAACCATTTAGATTTTTTCATGAGCATTCTCCTTCTCAATTTATATTGTATTATTATACAATATTTTTTTATAAAAACAAATGTTTTATGTAGAAAAATAATAATTTTCTATTTTTCAGCTTGTATATCTGTATTATTTCAAATATTTTTCTATTTTGTGAGTTTTTCCGAAAGATGCTTTTATAAAAAATCTCTTTAAGGGGATTACCCTACTTTTCTCTACATTTATTTTGTAACCTTTTATTATCCTTGATTTATAAAAGAAAAGAGAATTTTATGATACAATGGTTATATCTTGTTTTAGGGGAAAGAAATGAAACGATTATTCCTATGTTTACTAGTTTTGGTCGGAATGACCGCCAACAAGGTGGCAGCAGATGATTTCAACATTGCCGCTAAAAGTGCAATGGCTGTGGATGCTACTTCTGGAAAGATTCTCTACGAAAAAGATGCTAATACACCAATTGAAGTCGGCTCCATCACCAATCTTTTAACCGTCTATCTGGTCTATGAAGCCATTGACAGAGGAGACCTGACTGCCGATACTTATGTTGATATTTCAGACTATGCTTATAATCTGACAGCTAATCCAAATATCAGCAATGTCCCTTTGGAAGCCAAACGTTACAAAGTCAAGGACTTGATTGCCGCCTCCTTGATGTCCAGCTCCAACAGTGCCACGATTGCCTTGGCTGAAAAGGTTGGGGGCAGCGAAGAAAATTTCATTGAAATGATGAAGGCCAAGCTTAAAGAATGGGGAATCACAGATGCTACTGTTGTGAATTCCACAGGGCTGAATACTCTTCTTCTAGAATACGCAACTGAGGAAACAGAGTATAGCACCTCAGCTAGCACAGCTAAAAAAAGCAAGGACACTGAAAACAAATTCAGTGCCTACGCCTTAGCTGTTATCAGCCAGCATCTGATTATGGACTTCCCTCAAGTGACAGACATCACGTCCAAGTCTACAGCCAAAATTGCGGGGACGAGTCTGGAAAATTATAACTTCATGCTGGAAAACCAGTCCAACTTCCGCTCAGGTGTAGACGGACTTAAAGCCGGCAGTTCGGATAAAGGAGGATCTTCCTTTGTTGCGACGACTACTGAAAATGGTATCCGCATGATTACTGTTGTGCTGGACGTTGAGCAAACCGACGGCGACCCCTACGCACGCTTTGTAGCCACAGCGTCTTTAATGAACTATGTTTCGCAAAACTTCACCCAGACGACTATTGTGGCTGAGGGGGAAGCCTACAATAAAAGCCATTCAACAGTTATTGACGGCAAGCAAAAGACCGTTCCAGCCGTTGCCAGCAAGGATTTCACCATCATTGAGCGCATCGCCAATCAGGCTGAGCACAAGGTAGAATTTTCAACCAACGAAAAAGGCTTCCAAGCTCCACTAAAAAAAAATACTGAACTTGGCACCTTGACCTATACCGACCCTGAACCGATCGGCCAAGGCTATCTGGAAAACAAAGCACCTTCTGTCACAATGGTGGCAGGCCAAGAGGTGGAAAAAAGCATTTTCTTCAAGGTCTGGTGGAATGACTTTGTCCGCTATGTCAACGAGAAATTATAAAGAACAACCGCGTATCAAATGATTCGCGGTTGTTCTTTATGTTTTGTAAATGTTGGACTAGAACTAGTAAACTTCTTTGAATCTTAACTCGCAATGCGTGTCTTCAAGCAGTAATTTAAAGTTTCGCTTAGACAAAGCTTTACCCAACTGATCCTTCCATTTCATAGCTAATCAAGCGGTTAAGCTCAACAGCATACTCCATAGGCAGTTCTTTGGTGAATGGCTCGACAAAGCCCATGACAATCATTTCGGTTGCTTCGGATTCAGACAAGCCACGGCTCATAAGATAGTAGAGCTGCTCTTCTGAAATCTTAGAAACCTTGGCCTCATGCTCCAGAGCCACTTGAGAGTTATGAATTTCATTAAAAGGAATGGTATCTGACGCCGAAATATCATCCATGATAATCGTATCACACTCAATATGGCTGACAGATTTCTGTGAATTCTTTCCAAAGGTCACTTGACCGCGGTAGTCCACTTTACCTCCGCCCTTAGCAATAGACTTAGACACGATAGATGAGCTGGTATGCGGAGCATTATGAATCATCTTAGCACCTGTATCTTGGTGCTGATTGGTATTGGCAAAGGCAATAGACAACATTGTTCCACGCGCTCCAGGTCCGTCCAGATAGACAGACGGATATTTCATAGTCGTTTTCGCACCAAGGTTCCCGTCAATCCACTCAACTGTCGCATCTTTCATAGCCCGCGCCCGCTTGGTCACGAGGTTGTAGACATTATCGGACCAGTTTTGAATAGTGGTGTAGCGCATATAGGCACCATCGAGGGCAAAAATTTCAACAATCGCCGCATGCAAGCTATTGCTAGAATAAGTCGGAGCAGTACATCCTTCTACATAATGGACGCTAGCGCCCTCATCGACAATAATCAAAGTCCGCTCAAATTGACCAGAATTTTCATTGTTAATCCGGAAATAAGTCTGCAAGGGAACATCTACCTTGACGCCTTTTGGTACATAGATAAAGGTACCACCAGACCAGACCGCGGAGTTGAGAGCTGCTAGCTTGTTATCTGTCGGAGGGACCAGCTTAGCAAAATACTGTTTGAAGAGCTCTGGGTATTCCTTAAGAGCTGAGTCGGTATCCGTAAAGACAATGCCAAGCTTTTGAAACTCTTCTTTCATATTGTGATACACAACTTCTGATTCATACTGGGCCGCCGCACCAGCCAGGTAAGCTCGCTCTGCTTCTGGGATCCCAATCTTCTCAAAGGTTTCCTTAATCTTCTCAGGCACTTCATCCCAGCTTCTAGCTGGCTTATCAGAGGCCTTTTGGTAATAAATCAAGTCATCAAAATTAATTTCTGACAAATCCGGCCCCCAAGTCTGCATCGGCATCTTCTTGAAAGCCTCGTAGGATTTGAGGCGGAAATCCAGCATCCACTCTGGTTCATCCTTGGCTGCAGAAAGCTCACGAATGACCGCTTCATTCAGCCCTTTCCCTGTCGAGAGAACAGGTTCAACATCGTCATGGAAACCAAACTTGTATTCACCGAGATCAATCGGTTTTGGTTCTACTCTTTCTTCTGACATAATTTCCTTTCACATTCTTACTTTTTATCTTCTTCAATTGCTCGCTTGAGGGCATTCCAACCCAAGGTCGCACACTTAATTCGCTGCGGGAATTTGGTAACGCCTGCTAAAAAGGCGCCATCTCCCAATTCTTTCTGGCGACTGTCTTCTTGGCCCTGAACCATCTGCGAAAAGACTTCTGCTAATTCCAGTGCCTGCTCTTTTGTCTTGCCCAGAACCGTATCTGTCATCATGCTGGCCGAAGCCGTTGAAATGGTACAGCCGGAATTCACAAAGGCAATATCCTCAATCTGGTTTTCAGCATTAAACTTGACAGACAGGCTGATAACATCGCCACAGGTCGGGTTATTGAGAACTACTTGCTCCACATCTTCCAACTTACCATGATGATGGGGGTGAGCCGAGTGATCAGTCACAACCGCCTTATAAAGGCTGTCTAACTTAGAAAGCGTCATTGAAAAACTCCTTTGTCTTTTCTAAAGCATCTACCAGCTTGTCGCAATCCGCATAGGTATTGTAAACATAAAAGCTGGCTCGAACAGTCGCTGGCACCTGCAGATAGGTAAGCAGAGGCTGAGCACAATGGTGACCCGCCCGAACAGCCACTCCTTCGTAGTCTAGAGCCGTCGCGACATCATGCGGATGGAGACCATCTAGGTTAAAGGCGATCACGCCCGAACGCTGGGCCAAGTCCTGAGATCCATAAATGGTCAAGCCTTCCACTGCCTGCAGCTTAGGAAATACGTAGGCAATCAGGTCCTGTTCATGCTGGGCAATGGCATCCATACCCAAGTCTTCCAAATAATCAATGGCTGCCGCAAGACCGATTGCTCCTGCCATATTCGGCGTTCCGGCCTCAAACTTCCACGGAAGCTCCTTCCAGGTCGCTTCCTGCTCATAGACAAAATCAATCATTTCGCCGCCGAACTCGACTGGCGACATCTGCTCTAGCAGTTCTTCCTTGCCATAGAGAACCCCAATGCCGGTAGGCCCAGCCATCTTATGCCCCGAAAAGGCGAAGAAGTCCACATCCAAATCCTGCACATCAATCTTCATGTGCGGAATGGATTGAGCCCCATCTATCACCAAAAACGCTCCTTGCTGATGAACCAGCTGGGCAATCTCCTTGATGGGATTGATGACACCGAGAACATTGGAAGCATGAGCCAGAGAGACAAACTTGGTCCGCTCATTGAGCTTGGCACGGAAATCTTCCATATCCAGAGCACCGTCTTTGAGATAGACATAGACCAACTTGGCTCCAGTCTTCCTACAAGCTTCCTGCCAGGGAATGACATTGGAATGGTGCTCCATGATAGAAATCAGCACTTCATCACCAGGCTGCAGCCTTTCAGCCGCAAACTGAGCCACCCAATTAAGACTCGTCGTGGTTCCTCGTGTAAAGAGAACCTCTCTGCTAGAAGCTGCATTGATAAAAGAACGCACTCTTTCTCTGGCTGTTTCATAGGCTGCTGTCGCCCGCTCGGCTAGCGTATGCACACCACGGTGGACGTTGGCATTGTCTCTAAGATAGTAGTTCTCGATGGCATCCAGCACCTGCTTGGGTTTCTGGGTTGTCGCCGCATTGTCCAAATAAACCAAAGGCTCATCATTGACAATTTGGTCCAAAATGGGAAAATCTTGCTTGATTGCTTCTGCATTAAATCCAGACATGAAGACTCCTATCTAACTAATACGGGACAAGGCCCAGCTTTTTATCTTTTTGCGAGAATAATATCGATATTTTCAATCATTTCATCACGGACTTCCTTAACAGGGATTTCCACAATCACTGAACCTAAGAAGCCACGAACGACCAAGCGCTCTGCTGTTGCCTTATCAAGACCCCGACTCATGAGATAATACATATCCTCCGGATCCACCTGACCGATAGAAGCCGCGTGACCAGCTGTCACATCGTTTTCATCAATCAAGAGAATTGGATTAGCATCTGAGCGAGCTTGGTCAGACAGCATGAGAACCCGGCTTTCCTGCTGGGCATCTGCTCCCTTAGCCCCTTTGATAATATGGCCGATACCATTGAAGGTCAGGGTTCCTTTTTCTAAGATAACCCCGTGCTGCAGGATATTTCCGATAGAGTTGCAGCCATAGTTAGTTACGCGGGTGTCAATTCCCTGAACCTGCTTACCGCTTGAAAGAGCCACCACTTTCATATCCGCATGGCTACCCTTACCATAGAGATCGCTGTCAAAGTCAGCCACGACATTGCCTTCGTTCATAACACCGATAGCCCAGTCAATCATAGCATCATTGTCCAGCTTGCCACGACGGCTGATATAAGCCGTTACATTTTCGCCCAAGCGGTCAATAGCTGAAAACTTAATCTGAGCTCCAGCCTGAGCAATAACTTCGACGGTGATATTGGCTGTTACTGGAACAGAGCCCTCGCCGTAAGTTTCTAAGCGTTCCAAGTAGTTAACCTTGGAATGCTTGCCTGCGATAATCAAAATATGCTTGTTAAAAGGAACATCGCTTTCGCTGTCCTGATAAAAAATTCCTTCAATCGGCTGGTCAATCTCAACATTGTCCGGCACATAAAGAACTGCACCGCTGTTGAAATAGGCAGTGTGATAAGCCGCCAATTTGTCCTCATCATACTTGACCGCGGACATAAAATGCTTTTCTACCAGCTCTGGAATTTCTTCCAAAGCAGAGTGGAAATCAGTAAAAATCACACCTTGCGCTGCCAAGTCAGCTGGCAATTGCTCCAGAACAGTCTGAGTTCCCACCTGAACAAGCTTGAGATTGTCTTCTAGGGCTGTAAAGTCTGGAACACTTGTCAGCGGTTCACTCTTTGAAATACGGCCGTCTCCCAGATTCCAGCGATGGAACTTAACCCGCTCAATACGTGGCAATTCTAACTGGTCAATTTTATCAAAGGCCTGCTGGCGCAGTTGAAAGAGCCAGTCTGGCTCTGCATGTAGCTGTGAAAATTCTTGAATTAATTCTTTAGTCATGTCATTCTCCTATCTTTTATCAAAGTCAAAAGAATGTTTGACTAGGCTTCTTCGGTATAGGTGAAGCCCAACTCTTCAGCCAATTTAGCATATCCTTCTTTCTCCAAGCGGACTGCCAATTCTGGACCACCAGAAAGAACGACTTTACCATCCATCATGACATGAACCACATCAGGAGTGATATAGTTGAGCAAGCGTTGGTAGTGGGTGATAATCATAGCACCAAAGCCTTCACCGCGCATAGCATTAACCCCTTTGGACACAACCTTAAGAGCATCGATATCCAGTCCCGAGTCAATCTCATCCAAGAGCGCAAAAGTCGGCTCTAGCATGAGCAACTGCAGGATTTCATTGCGCTTCTTTTCACCACCGGAGAAACCTTCATTAAGGTAGCGCTCAGCCATTTCTTCTTTCATGTTGAGCAGTTCCATCTTTTCATCCAGCTTCATGATAAAGTCGCGGACGGAGATTTTTTCCTCGTCTTCTTTGCCAGCATTCATAGCTGCACGTAGAAACTCTGCATTAGTAATACCAGGAATTTCACTAGGGTACTGCATAGCTAGGAAGAGTCCCATGCGAGCACGCTCATCCACTTCCAATTCTAAGATATTGACTCCATCAAAAAGCACCTCTCCTTGAGTCACTTCGTAGTTAGGATTGCCCATA
Source organism: Streptococcus sanguinis (assembly GCF_050220005.1). GTDB lineage: Bacteria > Bacillota > Bacilli > Lactobacillales > Streptococcaceae > Streptococcus > Streptococcus sanguinis_Z. Next base: position 411,211 of record NZ_CP071413.1, on the reverse strand, counting down.
ATTGCTGCAGACAAGGTGGATTTCCCTGTTCCATTTGGGCCCATGATGGCTGCAACCTCTCCCGTTTTCAGAGTGAGATTCACCCCTTTGAGAATTTTTTTTCCTTCGATTTCGACATGAAGATCTTTGATTTCTAAGACAGACATTTCTTTTTCCTTTCTTTGCTTAGCTGATTTACATACTTTAGTATACCAAAAAAAAGCCCAAAAGGCTTTTATTTTGTTTAGAGCTATTCTTATTTATTCCGCTTTTGACGCCATTTCCGCCGAACTTCCTCTCGGTAGGAGGAGTTGCCAATAAAGCGGAGAATATTGAGCAAAGGAGTACGATTAGGTCCCAAAACTCCAACCAGCTCAGCAAAGAGTTCAACACCCAGAAGTAAGCCAATCATCAAGAGCACGCCACCAATTCGACTGGAAACATTCAACAAGAGAGAAATCATGGCAAAGACCAGCGAAATCCCGTAGATAACCAGTACTGTTCCTCGGTGAGTCAATCCCAAGGACAAGAGTCTATGATGAAGATGGTGCTTGTCAGGCGTGTAGAATTTCTGACCAGATAGAGTACGGCGGATAATCGCCAGAAAAGTATCCGTAATCGGCACTCCTAAGATAATCATAGGCGTCACCACAGCAACAGCTGTCGCATTTTTTAGTCCTTGCAAGGACAGAACAGCAATCATAAAGCCGATGAAGAGAGCCCCCGTATCACCAAGATAAATGATAGCCGGGTGGTAATTGTAAGGGAAAAAGCCCGCAATTGACAAGACCAAGACGAAAATTGTCAGGGTCAAAAAGAGATTGTGCTGGGGCAAAAAGAAGTAAGAAACAATCCCCATCGTCACCAAGGAGATGATGGACACCCCACTCACCAGACCATCCAGACCGTCAATCAAATTAACCGCATTGGTGATAGAAATAATCCACACCACTGTCAAAATATAGGACAGCCAAGGCTCAAAATGCAGGAAAGGTCCGCCAAAAGGAATCTTAAAATCATCCAATCGGAAATCAGTCAGCCACCAGATTAGGCTGGCTGCTAGAACAATTCCACCCATTTTCAACATAGGCGATAGTTCTTTGATATCATCGACCAGCCCTGTAAAGGCAATAATCAAACCACCTAGAACGACCGGCCAAACATAATCAAAATAGGTCTGTCCAAAAAAATCTACAGCAACAATCTGCGGCATCAAGAGCAGAGTAGAGATAGAAAAAGCCGCTACAATCGCCAGCCCGCCACTGCTAGGCATGGGCTTTTTATTGATGCGACGAGCATTGGGATAATCTACCGCACCAATCTTAAAGGCTAGGAGCCGAACCAAGGGTGTTAGAATCACCCCGATAAAAAAAGTTCCCAGCAATACCAAGATAAACTTTAAAGGAAAAGTAATCATAGGCATTCAACCTTCTGCAGGCCGGAGACGGCATCTGTCACCAAAAGAAGATGACCGTGCTCCTGCAGCACTGCCCGAGTGATATCTGAATCATCTGCGAATTCACGCATCTTGGCCAAGAGCCAAGCTGGATAGCGCTCTGGAAAGCCCTCAACATCTACTAAAATCGTCAAATAATAAGCTGAATCATACTTATAAAGCTCTGATAAGTCAATCTTATAGTCCACCGTCTGGGCAAAAGCCGCAGCAGCTTTAATATCTTCAAAACGCAGGATGTAGTAAATGTAACGCTCTGCATTTTCCGCCGACTGCTCATCAGCCGCCTCCTGAGAAAGCTGCTCCCTTTCCTCTGCTTCGGCTGTTTCCAAAGATTGGACTGCTTCTATGTCTTCCTTACTCTTTTCAAAAATGCTCTTTTCCAATGTCTTGAGGAATTCATCTGGAGACATATGAGACAGCTCGTCCATGTCTGGCAAATCTGCCAAATCCTCAAAACTCAGATTCTTATCCAACTTAGACTTGGTAACAAACACATCCACCTTATCTGGTTTAGGCGTCACTCGAAAACTCAGCATACCGCTGTCCAAAAAATTATCCGGCATCTCCAACTCATCTAAGATGGTATAGAAAAACTCTTCCGTCTTTTCTTGGGGAACCAAGAAATCAGCCATTTCCATGCCGCGCTCTTCCAAATCTTCCAGCTGAATCGTGATTTTTATGGTCGAATCACTAATCTGTTTCATTTCCATATCTCTACCTCATACACTTCTAGTCCTACTATTATACTAAAAAATCCCCCGTATTTCAAAAAATAGCTAGTAACGCTTTGAAAATGGAATTTGCAAGAAAAAACTCTCAGAAAATTCCGAGAGCTTATTATTTCATTACATGAGAAAGAGTCAGGGAAACATTAAAATTACCTTTTTAACCCATCAAGGCTTTGATTGCTGCATAAACCAGAAGCACACCGCCTAGGCCAATCCGATATTTCCCAAAAATTGTAAAGTCATGCTTTTTGACGTAGTCTGTCAGGAAACGAATCACGACTAGACTAACACCGAAGGCAACCCCCATGGCAACTAAGAGCAAGAAGATTTGCCCAAATCCCAGACTGTTCCCATTCTTGATAAACTTGAGAATTTTCCAGCCACTAGCACCAAACATAATAGGAATCCCCAGATAGAAAGTGAACTCTGTCACGACAGAACGACTGACACCATTCAGGAGACCACCGACAATGGTGGCACCAGAACGGCTAGTCCCAGGAAAGAGAGCTAGAACCTGAAAGAGACCAATTTGCAAGGCAGTCTTGTAAGGAAGAGAAGCTAAATCTGTCACAGCAGGCTCCTCATGCTCCCGCCTTTCCAGATAGATAAAAGCCGCCCCATAGACAATCAGCATCACTGATACAGATACTAGATTGTAGAAATGCGCTTCAAACCAATCATCCAAGAATAAGCCGATAACAGCAGCCGGCAAGGCTGCCACGACGACCTTAGCCCAAAGCTGCCAGGTCTTTTGAACCTGACGGGCTGATTTGCCTGGTTTAAAAGGGTTTAGCTTGTCAAAATAGATAACGACAACCGCCAAAATAGCTCCCAGCTGGATAACGACATTAAACATTTCCATAAAGGCTGGACTTTGATTCTTAAACTGGATAAAGTCTTGAATCAAAATCAGGTGGCCTGTACTAGAAATCGGCAGCCATTCTGTGATTCCTTCGATGATACCGAAAATAATAGAGATAAAAATTTCAATGATAAACATAGAATACTCCTGAAACAAGGGTCTACTCAAGGAAAGTCGCAATTAAATTCCCAAAGAGTATTAGGTCTTATTATATCACAATTTAAAGGCTAGGAAAAGCCAGTACTAAGACTTTTCTGGCTAGGAGGGAGCTTATCTATCAGAAAGCTCCACCGCCTCCACCGCCTCCGCCACCGGAGAACCCACCACCTGAACTTCCGCCAGAAGAGACAGAGAAATTGCTGGCTGTGGTCGCTACATGGCCGTAGTTTGAGAAACTGTGCATACTGCTATAGAAGGCATAGTGCAAGTTAGCCTGAACATAGCTGTCCATAGATGGATTTTGCAAGCGAATCTGACGCAGAGCCATGACACGGCTGACGCGATCTGCATAGCCAAAGAGGGTCGCATAGACCAAGAGACGGTTCCAAAGGATAATACCTTCAATTTCTGTATTGTCCAGATGAGCAATATCTCGCAGCATATTGGAAAAACTTCTCCACAGATAGTAATCATACGCGCCTTCGTCATTCAGGACACCATCTCGCCAATAAAGCTGCGCCTTACTAGCAAAAATGCAAATCATAACAAGTCCCACCAGTGCTAAGGGAATATATATCCAGATAAGACTTTCAAAAGCGGCCATATAGACAAACAAAACTCCAAGAGAGAACAACAAAACAGCACTAGCTAGAATGATGGCAGTAATCAGCAATCTCTTTTCCTGAACTTTCAGAGGCCGGTAGTGACCAAAGAGACCCAAACGCTTGCCTTCAGAGCGCACTTCTTTAGATAAGGAGCGCAGACTGTTAGTAAATAAGGACTTGATATTGCTACCAATGTTACGGATATAGGACTCATCCGCAGAAGACTTGTGCTTATAAATATCTTCTGAAATTTGATAGGCTGAAAAGAGATCTTTCACTCTGGCTTGGGATTGCTTGTTAAAAGCCATGCCCAGAAAACGTCTCTCAAAGTCCGCTAGCCCATCATAAGTCGCTATTTGCAGAACAGGATTTTCAGCATCTCCCTGCAGGAGGAGATTGCCCCTATCCAGCAAGTCTAACAAAGTCGCCTGGACCATATTTTCAAAGTTCAGCACTGCCTTGCCGCCCCTAGTCGGATCGACATCCTCCATGTCTACTGCGTAAATATTTTCCGCCAAGACAAGGGGAGCCAAGTCCTGAGGAGCTTCGTATAGACGGGCATTCTGGGGATAAGACTGCTTAGGCTTGATCTTCTTAGCAAAGACAAAATAAAGAATAGCCGCTGCAAGGATGGCACATAGGAGCAGCAAGGGTATATAAATTTCTCCTAGCTGCCGGTAAAAGATCGTCTTGCGGGCAATTTTTTCTTCTTGAGCTTTAAAGGTTGGCAAGTAGTCACTCTCGTCTTCGTTCTGGGACACAAGAGAGACCGCTTGTCGATCCCAATAGCCGTGGAGCTCGACATTATCGCCCGAGCCAATTCCATTGAGTTTGACCAGATAGTCGGTGCCATTCTTATCCACGAAAGGCTGAGTACCAAAGTAGCCACTATGAGCAAAAAGCTCGCTCTTATCTGGATTGCTCAAGCCAGAAACTGTCAAGACGACCTCACCTATCCCCTGGTCCCAATCGCTGATAGGAGTCCAGTTGAGCTCAGCAATATCCTTGTGAAGAAAAAGGAGATTTCTCAGCTGCCAGGTCACAGTGACAACAACTCTGTCACCGTCGTTTCCTGAATTATAAATTTTGACCTCATAGCCATCTCCTAAGTCTCTGACTTGGGGGTTAATATCCATATCTACCTCACCATTCGTCAGAACCGAGACCGTCGGATTCCCATCAATGGCAAAGCCATTAGGCATCTTTCCAGCAGAGCCCAGCGAAACAATCTGACCATTATAGTCGTCATTAAACTTGTAGGTCACTTTCTCTGTGTAGGTAGCTGTATTGTCCTCACGCAAGGCCAGATCGCCTTGATAGGATTCAATATCATAGTCAACAGCCGAGACAACCCGACCAAAACAAAGGCAGGAAAACAAAACCAACAGAAGACAAAAATATCGTTTCATACTCAACCTCTCTTTACAGATATTTTGTTCTATTATATCATTTTTATCAAGTAAGGGCTTACTAGGATTGAAAAGAACGGTAATTTTCGATAGAATAGGAAGAACTATTATTAGATAAGCAGGAGAAACCCATGAAGAAATTATTACTCACTTTATTTACAGCCCTCCTGGTCACCTTAGGAACGGTCCATGTTATTCAGGCCGATGACTATCTGAGGATCGGTATGGAAGCAGCCTACGCGCCCTTCAACTGGACTCAGGATGACGATTCCAACGGTGCTGTAAAAATCGAAGGCACCAACCAATATGCCAACGGATACGATGTGCAGATTGCCAAAAAAATTGCTCAAGAGATGGGCAAGGAACCTCTGGTTGTCAAGACTTCTTGGAATGGCTTAATTCCTGCTCTGACCTCCGGCAAAATTGACATGATTATTGCAGGTATGAGTCCAACTGCCGAGCGGAAAAAGGAAATCGCCTTTTCTAACAGTTACTACACCAGCGAACCAGTTCTCCTAGTTCGTAAAGATGGAAAATATGCATCCGCTAAGACTCTAGAAGACTTCAAAGACGCTAAAATCACTTCCCAGCAAGGAGTTTACCTCTACAATCTCATTGACCAACTGCCTGGTGCCAAAAAAGAAACAGCTATGGGCGATTTTGCTCAGATGCGTCAAGCCTTGGAATCTGGAGTTATTGATGGCTATATCTCTGAGCGGCCAGAAGCTTTGACTGCTGAGACTGCCAACTCTAACTTCAAAATGATCCAATTTGAGAAAGGCTTTGAAGTAGGAGAAGAAGATGCTTCCATTGCCATTGGGATGCGTAAAGATGACAATCGCATCGAGCAAGCTAATGCAGCTATCGGTAAGATTTCTACTAATAACCAAGTCAAGCTGATGGATGAGATGATTCAGAAACAGCCTGTTGATACGGATAGTGAAACAACGAATGAATCATTCTTCAGTCAAGTGGCTAAGATTCTGGCTGAAAACTGGCCGCAATTCCTACGCGGAGCTGGTTTGACCTTGCTCATTTCGATTACAGGGACCATCGCAGGTCTCATCATCGGACTGCTGATTGGCGTTTATCGGACGGCACCAGCTTCTAAGAATAAACTCCTAGCATCACTGCAAAAAATCTTCGGCTGGTTCTTAAATGTCTATATTGAGATTTTCCGCGGAACTCCAATGATTGTTCAGTCTATGGTTATCTATTACGGAACAGCCCAGGCCTTTGGAATTTCTATCGACCGGACTATCGCTGCCATTTTCATCGTCTCCATCAATACGGGAGCTTATATGAGCGAGATTGTCCGCGGTGGTATCTTTGCTGTTGATAAAGGGCAATTCGAGGCCGCAACAGCACTGGGTATGACCCATGGTCAGACCATGCGCAAGATTGTACTGCCTCAGGTTGTCCGCAATATTCTGCCCGCAACTGGTAACGAATTTGTCATCAACATCAAGGATACATCCGTGTTGAACGTTATCTCAGTGGTTGAGCTTTATTTCTCTGGAAATACCATCGCTACCCAAACCTACCAATACTTCCAAACCTTTACTATCATCGCTGTAATCTACTTTGTCCTGACATTCAGCGTGACACGCATCCTTCGCTATGTTGAAAAACGCTTCGACACAGACAACTACACGACAGGTGCCAATCAAATGCAGACAGGAGAAGTAAAATCATGACAGAAACTATTCTAGAAATTAAAAACCTCAAAAAGTCCTACGGTGAAAACCAAGTCCTCAAGGACATCTCCCTCACCGTTCATAAAGGAGAAGTGATTTCCATCATCGGCAGTTCCGGCAGCGGAAAATCAACCTTCCTGCGCTCCATTAACCTTCTGGAAACACCAACTGGCGGACAGATTTTCTATCGCGGCAAGAATGTTCTGGACGAGAATTACGACTTGACCCATTACCGTGAAAAGCTGGGCATGGTCTTTCAGTCTTTCAATCTCTTTGAAAATCTTAATGTCCTAGAAAATACCATCGTCGCTCAGACAACCGTCCTAAAAAAAGAACGGTCAGAAGCCGAGAAAATTGCCAAAGAAAACCTCAACAAGGTTGGCATGGGCGAGCAATACTGGCAGGCCAAGCCTAAGCAGCTCTCAGGCGGTCAGAAGCAGCGGGTCGCTATTGCCCGCGCCCTCTCCATGAATCCTGATGCCATCCTCTTTGACGAGCCGACTTCAGCCCTCGACCCTGAAATGGTTGGTGAAGTTCTGAAAATCATGAAAGAACTAGCTCAAGAAGGGCTGACTATGATAGTCGTAACCCACGAGATGGAATTTGCCCGTGATGTTTCCAGCCGTGTTATCTTTATGGACAAGGGCGTCATCGCTGAAGCTGGTAGCCCGCAGGATATCTTCACCAATCCCAAAGAAGAAAGAACCAAAGAATTCCTGCAACGCTTCCTCAGCTAAATTACTTCTATTTTCAAAAACAAAAAAAGGAATCTGGAACTAAGTCCAGATTCCTTTTTTGATTTAATGAGCAATATCAGTTGCACAATTTTGAAGTTTAGTCTTCAAATTTTTCATGGTTTTTGTCGTAGAAATCAATCAAGCCAAGAGCTGTTTCAAAAGAGATATTTTTCACTTTTGCACGTCCTTGAGCAAGAGCAATGATAGACATTTCACGTGCATTTGTTTCTTTACTAATACGGTAACCGGTGAGCTTCTTATCACGTACCCAACTAACAACAGATTCTACTTTCTCGAAATTAGATTTAGCCATTTCTTACTCCTCTCTATTCTAGCTACATCAACTACTATAATTGTTTTTATACAGTTTGTCAACTTAAACAAACCAAATTCGAACAAATTAAATAATTCTGAATTTTCTTTACTTAGCTTTGAGGGCTGAAAGTATCTGAGTCCGAATACTTTCGACACCTTCTGGATTTGCTGGAAGGAAGATAGTATTATTACCCGAACTATCTGCAAAATTATTCAGCGTATCCAGATACTGGTTGGTCAAAAGAATAGACATAATCTGCTCTTCTGTCAACTCAATATTGGCTCCCTTCAATTCCTTGATCGAGTCTGCCAAACCATCCACAATGGCCTTCCGCTGCTCGGCAATACCAACCCCATGAAGACGGTCTTTCTCAGCTTCTGCAGAGGCAGCTGTCACAATCTTAATCTTATCCGCTTCAGCCAATTCCTGAGCAGCCACGCGCTTACGCTGCGCCGCATTGATTTCGTTCATAGACTGTTTAACTTCAGCATCAGGCTCAACCTTGGTAATCAAGGTTTTGACAATAATGTAACCATAGGTAGACATTTCTTCAGCTACCTGCTTTTGGACCTCTAGGGCGATTTCGTCCTTCTTTTCAAAGAGCTCATCCAAGGTCAGTTTTGGAACGGAGGAACGAAGAGCATCTTCAATATAGGACTTAATTTGAGCTTCTGGCCGCATAAGCTTGTAATAAGCGTCAATCACGTTGTTTTCATTTACACGATACTGGGTCGCAACATTCATAGTTACGAAAACATTATCCTGTGTCTTGGTCTCAACGACAATCTCGCTCTGCAGCAAACGCAGCTGAACACGAGCCGCTATCTTGTCAATCCCTAAAGGAAGACGGAAATTGATACCGCTGCTGCTGGTTTTGTGGTAGCGTCCAAAACGCTCAATGATTGCCACGGATTGCTGACGAACCACATAGACTGCACTAAGCAGCAAGAATATAAAGATTATGATCAATATGATAAAGAAAAATGGAATAAAAAACATGTTCAAGCCTCCTTGATTCACTATAGTATATTCTAACATATTTAATTTGCAGTTTCAAATAAAAGCATACAAATTAGGCTAAAATATATTTACAATTAGACAAGCATATTGTAGAGTGTTTCATTCCCGTTCAGATTGATAAAGGACGGGTCAAACTGCTCAATACGGTTAATCAAAGAAGCATAATCATGCTTATCAGCCAGAGAAATACCAATCAAAACCGGTCCCGTTCCCTTGCTTGCCCGCTTGATATATTCAAAGCGAGTGATATCGTCATTGGGTCCTAAAATATCATTTACGAATTCACGCAAGGCACCTGGACGCTGCGGGAAGTTAACCACGAAATAGTGCTTGATACCATCATAAATAAGAGCCCGCTCTTCCATCTCTGGCATCCGGTTGATGTCATTATTACCACCTGAGATAATGCAACAGATAGTTTTCCCCTTGATATACTCGCTCAGGACTTCCAAAGCAGCAACACTTGCAGCACCAGCTGGCTCTGCGACAATCCCTTGCTTGGAATATAGATCAATGATGGTCTCTGAAATAAGCCCTTCATCTACACCGATAAGATTTTGAACATTCTTTTGTGTGACCTCATAGGTTGATGCACCGACTTTCTGGACTGCGATACCGTCCGCAAATTTGTCGATTTCTTTGAGCTTGACTGGACCACCTGCTTCAAAAGCTGCTTTCATACTGCGGGCACCGTTGGCTTCCACACCAATGACTTCAATAGTTGGCTGACTTTCTTTTATATAGGTTGAGACTCCTGATATCAGGCCGCCGCCGCCAACTGGTACCAAAACTGCATCAAAAGTAATAGCTTCTCTCTTGGCCTCGTCTAAGATTTCATAGGCTACAGTCCCTTGACCCGCTTGGACATCTTCATTGTCAAAAGGATCGATAAAGGTGCGATTTTCAGCCTTAGTATAGTCAAGCGCTGCCTTAGCCGAAGCATCGAAGGTGTCTCCAACCAGCTTGATATCCACAAATTCACCACCAAAGAAGCGGACCTGGCTAATCTTCTGCTGAGGAGTCGTGATGGGCATAAAAATAGTTGCTGGAATTTTCATTTCCTTACAAGTATAGGCCACTCCTTGGGCGTGATTTCCCGCAGAAGCACAGACAACCCCACGCTGGCGCTCCTCTTCATTAAGTTGAGAAATGGCATAATAAGCCCCACGAAGTTTAAAAGAGCGCACCCGCTGCATATTTTCCTTCTTCAGGTAAATCTTGGCCTGGTACTTCTCCGACAAATAGTGGTCGTAGTCAAGCGGAGTATTGACAACCACATCTTTTAACACTTTATGAGCATGCGTGATATCTTTTGCTCTGAGCATATTTTTTCCTTCCCTGTCTCTCCAGTTTATTCTCTATCAAGCAAAACAAGGGGCTGGGAATTCGCATTCCAACCCCTAATGTCTTATCTGCTCTTTACCTTAATTGTAAATCTTGAAAGCATCGTCGTCGTTTTTACCAACGAATGGCATTGCTTTACGCAATTCTGCACCGACCTTTTCAATCTCCAGATTAGCAGCTTGCTCACGGTAAGCAGTCAGTTTTGGACGACCAGCTTTATAGTCGTCAACGAAGTCATTAGCAAATTTACCGTTTTGGATATCAGCCAAGACTGCCTTCATGTTTTCTTTGACTTGCTCAGTAATCACGCGCGGACCAGATACATAGTCACCATATTCGGCTGTGTTTGAGATAGATTGGCGCATCTTCTTGAAGCCACCTTCATAGATCAAGTCGACAATCAGTTTCATTTCGTGCAGCACTTCAAAGTAAGCCAATTCTGGTGCATAGCCAGCTTCAGTCAGAACTTCAAATCCTGCTTCAATCAGGGCAGTCAGACCACCACAAAGCACAGCTTGTTCACCAAAGAGATCTTCTTCTGTTTCTTCTTTATAAGTTGTTTCAAGCAAACCAACACGAGCTGAACCAACACCTTTACACCAGTCCATTGCGATATCTTTGGCATTTCCAGTGGCGTCTTGGTAAACTGCATAGAGAGCTGGTACACCAAAACCTTCTTCGAAAGTACGGCGAACCAAGTGACCAGGACCTTTAGGTGCACACATGAAGACATCTACATCAGCAGGAACTTTGATAAATTCAAAATGGATGTTGAAACCATGAGCAAATCCAACTGCGTTTCCAGCTTCCAAGTTTGGAGCGATTTCTGCTTCATAGAGATCTTGTTGGATTTCATCTGGAGCCAAAATCATAATAACATCAGCCAATTTAGCTGCTTCTGCTACTGTATAAGTATCAAAACCATCTTCTTTAGCCTTGTCAAATGACTTACCAGGACGAACACCGATAATCACATCGTGGCCTGTATCACGCAAGTTTTGCGCATGAGCATGACCTTGTGAACCATAGCCGATTACGGCAATTTTCTTACCGTCAAGTGCTGCTACTTTTATATCTTTTTCGTATTCCATTGTTACTGCCATAAGTTTTACTCTCTTTTCTATTTTTATTGCCTGTTAGGCGGTTTTAACAAATTAAAGGTTTGGTTTAATCTCGGGTAAAGCCTGTCGCTCCAGTCCGAGCAATATTTTTAATACCATATGGGCGAATGACTCGAAGCAGAGCCTCGCTCTTCTCTGCATCACCGGTCATCTGAACGGTAATAGAGCTAGGTGCTACATCTACAACTGTCGCCCGGAATGGCTGGATAATAGATAGAATCTCTGCCCGCTTATCAGCTGGAGCCGAGACCTTAACCAGAATCACTTCACGCTCCAAGTGAGGACGGTCTGTGATATCTCGAACCCGAATCACATCAATCTGACGATTGAGCTGCTTGATAATCTGCTCAACCTCTGCCAACGAAGCCACATCAATGATGATGGTGATACGGGAGACTTCTGGATTTTCTGTCGTTCCGACTGAGATACTCTCAATATTAACCTGACGTCTGGAAAGGACACCCGTGAAGCGGTTCAGAACACCCGAACGGTTTTGGAGTTTAGCTGTCAACATTCTACGCATGGAACTTCACCCCCAACATCTCATGATTGCTCTTGCCAGCCGGCACCATTGGAAGAACATGCTCCTTGCGAGAGATATCCACCTCGATAAACATTGGTATATCTTCCTTCAGCACTTCCAAATTTTGGACAATAGTCTCCGGATCGTCAAATTTATAGGATTTAACACCATAAGCCTGAGCCATGAGCTGGAAATCTGGCAATGTTTCAAAGACAGACTCAGAGGTACGACCATCATAGAAAGCTTCCTGCCACTGGCGCACCATGCCTAGCGAATGATTGTTAAGCATGATGACCTTAATCGGAATCTTATAGATATTGAGAATAGCCATCTCTTGGTTTGTCATCTGATAGCCACCATCTCCGACAAAGAGCACCACTTCCTTATCCGGGTTGGCAATCTTAGCCCCAATCGCTGCTGGTACACCGAAGCCCATGGTTCCTAGACCACCAGACGTTACCAGTTGGCGCTCATTTTTATATGGATAATATTGGGCGGCCCACATTTGGTGTTGACCCACGTCTGTTACGACGATAGCATCACCCTTGGTCAGCTCACCCACGCGCTCAATGACAGCTTGAGGCTGGACGACACGTTCTTTCTTATCATATGAGCGAACCCGCTCCTTGTCCTGCGTTACTTTTTCAATCCACTTGCTGGTATTATTATGCACCTGCTCTTCATTCAGCAGCATCTGCAGGGCTTTCTTAGCATCCCCTACAATGGGAATATCTACGCTGATAATTTTTCCAATTTCTGCTGGATCAATATCAATATGTGCTACTTTAGCGTTCTTGGCAAAGGTTTTCGGATTACCAGTCAGACGGTCATCAAAGCGGCAGCCGATACTAATCATAAAGTCGGCCTCAGTCATGGCAATATTGGCCGCAAAAGAACCGTGCATTCCACCCATACCTAAGAACAAAGGATGGTCTGTCGCAATAGTTCCCTGCCCCAACAAGCTAGTGACTACTGGAATCTGATACCGCTCCGCAAACGCAACCAATTCCGCTGCTGCCCCAGCATAACTAATACCCCCTCCTGAAAGAAGGACCGGCTTTTTAGCCTTAGAAATCTGCTTGATAATCTTCTTAATCTGCAATTCATTGGGCTCAATAGTCGGCTGATAACTCGGCAGATGCAACTTGCTGTCGTAGATAAAGTCCGTTTCCAGAGCCGAGACATCCTTAGGCAAATCAATAACGACTGGCCCAGGACGACCTGTCGTCGCAATGTGAATAGCTTCTGTAATAATACGCGGAATGTCTGCCGTCTCCCGAACCTGATAATTGTACTTGGTAATAGGAGTCGTAATCCCAACAATATCCGCTTCCTGAAAAGCATCTTTACCGATCCCAGCCTTGGCTACCTGACCAGTAAAGACTAAAAGGGGGACGCTATCACTCATGGCATCGGCAATGCCGGTAATGGCATTAGTCGCTCCCGGACCGCTGGTCACAACTGCAACTCCGATTTTCCCAGTAGACTTAGCATAGCCTTCTGCTTCGTGAACACAGCCTTGCTCATGGCGGCCTAGAATATGACGGATGCCTTCAAAACTATAGATAGCATCATAAAGCGGCAGTACAGCGCCGCCGGGATAGCCAAAAATCGTATCAACACCAAGACTTTTCAAGGTTTCCAAAACAAGCTCTGAGCCTGTCTTAGAAGTTTCTAATTTGATTTTCTCCATTCTTCCCCTTTCATTTATTTACAATTTTCTAAAAATTCAAAAAGCTTTCTACTATGATAACATTTTTGAAAAAAATTGCAAGCCATGCAGAATGTTTTTCTACAATTTTTCTCTAAATCCGAATGTTTTTTCTAATAAAAGATAAAAAGTCAGAACTATATTTATAGTACTGACCTTTCATTAGAATTATTAGCTCTCAAATGTTCCGTTTATGGGAAAGCTCCAGCTCCTCATCTTTTCTAAAAAACTGATTCTGCCAGCTATAACCAGCCTTTCTCTTGCCCGATTCGGACGGCTTCTGTTCTATTTTCAGCATCTAGCTTGGTCAAAATAGATGACATATAGTTACGAACCGTTCCATTTGACAGGTAGAGTTTTTCAGCAATTTCTTTATTGGACAGGCCAGTCGCCGCAGCTTGCAGGACTAGCCTCTCCTGCTGAGAGAGAGGGTTCCTACTGGTCATTAGCACCTCCATCAATTCCGGCGAATATTCCTTTTGCCCATCTAGAACAGTGTGGATGGTCTTCATCAAATCCGCAATGCTACGCTCTTTGAGCACGTAAGCATCAACATCCGCCTTAACAGCTCGCTCAAAGTAGCCCGGTCGCTTGAAGGTTGTGACGATGATGACCTTGATGTTGGGTCGATTGGCCTTGACCCATTCGAGAACGTCTAGGCCGGTTTGGTGGGGCATTTCCACGTCCAAAATAGCTACATCAACAGTTTCTGAGCTAAGACAGTCAATAGCCTTCTGCCCATCTGCGGCCTGATAGACTTCTTCGACATCTGGCTGCAGCTGCAAGAGCTGAGCTAAGGCATCTCTCAGCATACTTTGATCTTCTGCTAACAAAAGTTTCATGCTTCCTTCCCTCCGTATGGCAATTCAATCCGAATCCACGTCGGATCTTGACTGCTAAGAATCTCAAGCCTCCCTGACAAGGCAGACAGCCGCTCCCGAATACTATGCAACTCCCGACCGGTCAGCTTTTGAAAACCACAACCATCATCCTGAATGTCTAAAACAATTTTTTCGTTTTTCTTCACCAAAGAGAAATTACTCTTTTTAGCCTTGGCATGCTTGATGATATTGGTCGCTGCCTCCAGCAAAATCATACTGATTGTTGACTGCTGACTTGGTGTGACACTAGCAACATTGAGCTGGTTATCTATCTCGACCTGAACGCCGCTCATCTCCAGCATAGCTCGAACGGTCACTATTTCCTCGTCCAGAGTCCGATTCTTTAGATCATTAATAATCCGCCGAACATCAGCCATTGATTTCTTACTAATTTCTTGCACTTCCTGCAGTTCTTTTGCTGCCTTGTCATAGGCTTCCATCTGCAAAAACTGCTGAGCCAGCTCAGCCTTAACACTGAGCATAGCAAAGGTATGCCCTAGACTATCATGTAAGTCACGGCCAATCCGATTCCGCTCATTTTCTGCTAGAAAGAGATTCAGCTGGGCATTTTGCTTGGTCTTTTCTTCCTTGATTCGCTCTGTCGTTTGAATCCGATGGAGACCAAAGGTCAAGCCATCCGAAAAGAGAAAAGTGACAATAAAGAAGAGTAGTTCTGCTGGACCAACATTACCCATCAAATAATTAGTCAGCACAATAGCAGGCTGCAAATCAATAAAGGTCCAAAAACGCCAGGATTTAAACGAGACATCATCCAGCTCATAAATCAGCAGATTAGATAGATAAAAAATATACCAGGTAAATCCTGTATTTAACCAGACAGAACCATAGTATATGTAAGCAACCAAAAAACACCAAGAAAAAAATTGAATAAGGCGATGGTTACTTAGCAAAACCGCATAGTAAGCCACAACAAAAATAGCTGTCCAGAGCAAGAGGAAAAGCGGGTATTCCCCGCTGATTACTCCCGCCACTGGAAAGATGATAAAGACCAGCGCAATATGAAACATATAGTGGACTTGTTTAAGTTTTTCCCACATGAATTTATTTTACCTCAATTCGCTTTTTGAGTTGTAGCACAAGAATGCTGACCAAAACCGTATAAATCAGAACAATCAAAGCGGCTTTGCCATTGAACTGATGGTGTTCTAGATAAGAAGACACGACTTGCATCAGTTGATAACTTGGCGTCAACTTACCGATTGGCTGGAGCCATTTTGGAAACATAGTCAGAGGGAACCATAGACCGCCCAGAACAGCTAGTGCCATATAAACGATATTGCCCACTACAGACATGAGCTGAGCGCTTGGCAAGAGACTGACCAATACACCCATAGCAATAAAGACCACACTTCCTACCAGAAGGATCACGGCAATAAGAAGCCAGTCTACCATTGGCAGATTAACCCCGCGAACAAAATGCCCAATCGAGAAGACTACGATAATAGAAAGCATAAAAGTCAACAGCGTACTGCAAAGTTTTGATATATAATATTTTACCATAGAAATCGGCGAGTGCTGAATCATTTTTTGCCAGTTATTATTTTTATCAGACTGTAAAGTGCTAGGAATGCTAAAGAAAGCACTAGACATGATACTAAAAAGAGTCATAGAGAAGAGGTAGCCTCGAAGCACATGTTCAGGCGTATCACTTCCAGACATCATTCCTGAGAAAATCAGGTAAAAGACGCTGGGCAGACCAATAGACAAGAGATAATAAGCTGCCTGCCGTTTCATTAAAATCAACTCAATCTTCATAAGACTTACCATATTTTTCATGATTACTCTCCTATTCTTGTGTCGTTTCAAAAATACTATCCAAGAGGGTACGGTTACGTACTTCAATCTCTTCGATTGTACAGCCGTGTTCCTGCAGAACCTGCCAGACCTGTCCAGCATCTCTAGTCGCAAAAGATAAAGCCTTTTGCTTGATTTCTAAATCAGTCACATTATCCAGCTTTTCCAGCACAGACTGATAAGTCAGCGGCAAGGTAAAGTGTTTTTCCTGCTCCTCACTGCGCATGGCATAAGGCGTCGTATCCCGAATCAGCTCACCCTTGTGCAGCACCAAAATCCGGTCTGCCGTATGCTCAACTTCTTCGATATAGTGAGAGGAGTAAACGATGGTCACTCCCTGCTGCTTGAGCTGATTAACAATTTCCCAGAAATGCTGACGAGTAGAGGTGTCCATAGCAGAAGTCGGTTCGTCCAAGAACAGAATCTTAGGACGTCCAATCAGACTCAGAACAAAAGAGAAGAGACGTTTTTGTCCACCAGACAGCTTGCTGGCCAACTGATTCTTTTGCTTGTCTGTAAATTGCAGCAAATCATCAATTTCTTGATTGGATAAACTATTTGGATAAATCGCTTGAAAGAAAGTCAAGAGTTCCTTGACCTTCAAATCCTCCACCACTGTATTTTCCTGTGGTAAAATCGCTACCGACTGCTTGAGATGAGTGTCAGTTGGCTTGAGTCCCTGAATTGTAGCCTGACCCGCTGTCAGAAACTTATCACCCAACAAACAGTCCATGAGAGTCGTTTTCCCTGCTCCATTGGGACCAATCAAGGCTACACAATCACCTTGGGAGATTTCAAAGGAAATATCCTTTAAAATCTCCTTACCATGAATGCTTTTTGAAAGCTTCTTTACTTCAATCAGTTCCATTTTGCTCCTCCTTTGATTTGATAAGCCTCATGTGCATCTTTCCTTTATTTTTCAAAAGGCGAAAGAAGAACGAAGGCCAAATGCTGTTTGAATTATTACAGCAACCTTTTATCATTTTGTTAACTATATTATAAGGCAAAGAAATTTTTCCTACTAGTTGATTTTGTCACCGACTGACATGACAAATGTCACTATTCCACTTTTTGAACCCAAAGCTAGCAAATATTGGAATAATCTATTTATATCCCTTCTGCATGAAGACACAAAAAAAGCCGGCCCCCTCATTGAGAGGAACCGACTAGTTGTAGGTCTGTTGCAATTCAGATAGAAACTGTAATTAAAGCAGCCTAATCTAAAAAAATTTTCAATAAACTAGCTACTCAACTTTGTAAGATGAGGCGACCAACGCTTTTTAAACTTTAGCTCTGCCCCTCTTCTTTGAGACCATTGAGTTTCAGACTCAGAATGAACATCTCAGGTGTAATATCCTTAATGTCCTTCAGTCCAAAACCTTGGAAGAAACTGTTCTTTTCCACCTCTTCGACATTGACCTTTTGCAAATCAATTTCAATCAAGGTCTGCAATTTCTTCTCTGCTGTAACTGAATAATCAATATTGACACCCTCCAGACTCTTAGCTGCTACATAGTTTGAATCAGACTGCATTCCTTCACGAATAATAGTCGTCATCTCCTCTGGAGTCAAAGTAGCCGATACCGCACTAGCTTCTTCTGGCAAGGAAGTAAGCAATTCCATCCGAAGATTCAAGATTTTCTTGCCCTGATAAGTAATGGTATCTCGATGATGAATGCCCTCAATGTCTCCGACTAAAGTTTTAGAGACGACCTCTGTACTTTCGGAAGAAGAACTGGATGACTCGCTGGAGCTAGAGCTGGTTTTAGTCCGCCTAGAAGAAGCTACTGATTCAGAAGAATGTCTAGGACGATGCTTGCTGAAGTTAGGAAACACACAGCCCGTCAAGAGCACCGAAGCAGAAATAACAAGAATGAAAAATTTTTTCATAGTTCACCTTTTTTACTTTTTATTTGTTACAGTATAACATAATACCAGTTTCTTGTCTAAGTATTTTCTATAAAATGACAAAAGGCAACCTTTCGATTGCCTTTTTATGCTATTCAACACTAAAAATATATGGATAAACCGGCTGACTGCCCTGATGAATTTCTACTTCAACATCCTCGAATTGTTCCATTAAATCTTGAGCAAGACTGCTAGCCAATTCTTCGCTGCCGTCTTCACCGATATAGATAGAGACTATCTCGCTGTCTTCATTGAGCATCTTGCTGAACGTTTCTTTCAAAGCTGTCAGCATATCGGGATTTGAAACAACAATCTTACCATCCACCATACCGAGGTTGTCATTCTCATGAATTTCCAAGCCATCAATCGTCGTATCACGAACCGCAGTCGTCACGCTGCCGCTGACTACTTCTGCCAAGGCTGCAGTCATACGCTCTTGGTTTTCCTCGATAGTCTTGCTGCCATCAAAAGCTAGGAGACCGGTCAAACCTTGAGGGATTGTGCGAGTCTCAATAACAGCTGCAGGCTGTTCAATCACTTCTGCTGCTGATTGGGCTGCCATGAAGATGTTTTTATTGTTTGGCAAGATAATAATATTACGAGCATTGACTTGCTCCACAGCTTTGATAAAGTCTTCCGTTGATGGGTTCATAGTTTGCCCGCCAGAGATGATGTAGTCAACTCCCTGAGCCTTAAAGATTTCAGCCAGACCATCACCAGCCACTACAGCGATAATCGCAAACTCTTTCTCTTGAGCCGGCTTGGCTGAGCGCTCTTCTTTTTCAACCTGCGCTTCGTGCTGGTTGCGCATATTATCAACCTTGACCTTGACCAAACTACCATACTTGAGACCTTCCTGCATAACCAGTCCTGGATCTTCAGTATGAACATGGACTTTGACGATTTCATCATCGTTGACTACCAACAGGGAATCTCCCAAATCGTTGAGGTAGTTACGGAATTCATCATAATCAAAGTCTTTTACATAGGTTGGTCCTGCCTTGAGAGCCACCATGATTTCAGTACAATAGCCGAAAGTGATGTCTTCTGTCGCAACATGGCCAGCTACAGACTTATGATGCTCAGCATTAATCATCTCAGACATGGTCGCAGGTGTCGCCACGAAGTCCTCGGAAGCAATATATTCGCCTGTAAGAGCAGACAGGAAGCCTTCGTAGATAAAGACCAACCCTTGACCGCCAGAGTCCACAACACCGACTTCTTTCAGAACCGGCAGCATATCCGGTGTCTTAGCCAAAGCAGCCTTTGCTCCTTCAAGAGCTGCTTTCATAACTTCTACAGCATCATTAGTGACTTCAGCTTTCTTCTTGGCTCCGATAGCCGCACCGCGGGAAACAGTCAAAATCGTTCCCTCAACCGGCTTCATAACTGCCTTGTAAGCCACTTCTACACCAGACTGAAAGGCCAGAGCTAGATCTTCACCAGTCAGCTCTTCATGCTCTTTCACACTTTGAGAAAAACCGCGGAAAAGCTGGGAAGTGATAACTCCTGAGTTACCACGCGCGCCCATCAAAAGGCCTTTCGCAAAGATACCCGCCGCTTCGCCAACTGTTGAAGCAGACTTATCTGACACTTCCTTAGCACCATTTTCAATAGTCATACCCATGTTGGTCCCTGTATCGCCATCTGGAACCGGGAAGACATTCAAAGAGTTTACATATTCAGCCTGTTTATTTAAGCGAGTAGATGCCGCCTGCACCATTTCTTGAAATAAACTAGTAGTAATATTTGCCACGATTATTCTCCTACGACTTTAATATTTTGGATATAAACATTCACTGCATGGGCAGTAATTCCGAGCTTGTTTTCCAAACTGAATTTAACACGCTCTTGGATGTTTTTGGAAACTTCGCTGATTTTGACTCCATAGCTTAACACAGTGTAGACATCAACTGCGATATCACCTTCATCAGTCGCTTTCACAACCACGCCCTTAGCATAGTTTTCTTTTCCTAAAAGGGCTTGAAAATTATCCTTGATTGCATTTTTGCTGGCCATGCCAACTACACCAAAAATTTCAGTCGCTGCACCGCCGACGATTGTCGCAATCACATCATCAGTCAGCTCAATTTGACCATCTTTTGTATTAATTTTCACAGTCATAATTTGTACCTCAAAAGTATTTTATAGTTTATTCTACCATATTTTATACAGGGTGTAAAAGAGGAAGGGTCTAAATCAACTGTCTAGGCGGAAATTTACAAGCAAAAAAGGACGGAAAATTTCCATCCTTTTAAATAAAAATTAAACGCGTTCAACTTTACCTGATTTAAGGGCACGAGCTGAAGCCCAAACTTTTTTAGGTTTACCGTCAATCAAAACAGTAACTTTTTGAAGATTTGGTTTAACAGCGCGTTTTGTTTGGTTCATCGCGTGAGAGCGGTTGTTTCCTGATACAGTCTTACGACCAGTAAAGTAACATACTTTAGCCATTATCGTGTTTCCTCCTATTAGATCTAATATTACGGATGTGCTAGCACCACATACCTTCCTATATTACCAAAAAACTTGACGTTTGACAAGTACATTTGTCCAAAGTTTCGAAATTAATCCGTTTTCCTAAACATAGCTAATCTTCAAAGAACCGAAAGCTACGTTGCCTTTGACATAGAGAGTTTTTCTCTTTTCATTGACATTGCGGGGATTGTAGACAGAGCCAAAGGCATTATCTACATCCAGCTCTACACGCCAGTCGCTGGGCACATAAAGCATCACACTGCCAAAAGACAGATCCACTTCAAAAGTTGCTGAGTCCCCTTCGATAGTCGCATTATCAAAATAAACCGATGCACTGCCAAAAGCACAGTCTAACTTTTCATAGGTGAAGTTATCTGAGTTGATATAGCGCGTGCCGCTGCCAAAAGCAATATCATCTTTTGAGGAAGAAGAGGCAGTTGAGAAGATACGCCCCTTAAAAATGCGCCGGGGCTTGAAAATCATATTGAGACCGATGCAAGCCAGAATACCACCCAAAACCAAGGTTCCTGTTGAAATAGCTAAAAAGTGGTAAACGGCATTGGCAATAATCAGCGCAATAACTGCCATGATCAGCCCAGTGCCAAAGTCTCTTTCTAAGAAATTTTCCAAGGCGAAATAGGCAAACATTGCAACTACTAGCATGGGCCAAATATTAAAATTGAAGGCAGGAATCCCAAAATTCCCCTGCAGCAGAACCCAAGCTGCCAAGACTAAAAAGCCGATTCCAAAAATTGTTTTTTTCATGAAAATTACCTCGTTTCGTTTAACTTTTCTTTTAAAATTTGATAGTAGTGTCGGGAAACGTGCACTTGTTTATGTGTGTCATAAAATTGGATAGTACTGGTTCCCGAAAATGATTTATCCAAAGCGTAAATAGCCTTGGCATTGGCAATAGTAGACTTTGAAATGCGACAGAAATATGCCGGAAGTCTCTCTTCTAATTCGTATAGCTTCAATTTGACTTCATAAGCATCATCCCTGCTATGAGCATAAATTTTGGTAGCATCCGTTTCAAAAAATAAAATATTCTTCAAATCGACAAAATATTCACTTGTATCCTTATAGAAAGCTATCGGTTGACGGTTGGCTTGTTCAAGAGCTGCTTGAATCCGAGCCACCTCTTCACCATATTGAGCCGTTCGGATAACGACTTCAGTTTCTGCCATATCTGTATCAAGCTCAATCCTAATCTTCATAGCCACTCCTTTCCTTGCTTCTGACTTCATTATAACAATTTTCAAAAAAGAAACAAGGCATTTTCAGTAAGTGGTTATTTTTGATAACTAAGTGGTAGCTTACCCTTCTCAAAAAATGTTAAGCAAATTTGATTTCTCATCCTAGACTCTCCAATAGATTCGTTTAGTATAAAAGCACGACTTACACATATTGAATATCTGTCTTATTTTATGATCAAACAAATTTGAAAACTTTTTTCCTTCTGATATAATAGTACCTCAGGAGGTACTATATGTCTAAACAAAAAATTAATCGCTTTGTCGGATCTATTGGAGCTTTTATTGGGATTCTTGTCTTTATTGCATATATTCCACAAATTATCGCTAACTTGCAAGGAGAAAAAGCTCAACCATTCCAACCACTATTCGCAGCAGTTTCTTGTTTAATTTGGGTAATCTATGGTTGGACCAAAGAACCTAAAAAAGACTGGATCCTTATCATTCCCAATGCGGCAGGAGTGATATTAGGCGGTCTAACTTTTCTTACTTCTTTATAAGAATTAGATAAACAAAACCAGCAACCCATGAAAAAGTTGCTGGTTTTCTTTCTGCCGATTGCAGGGATCGAACCTGTGACCTACGCGTTACGAGTGCGTTGCTCTACCAACTGAGCTAAATCGGCGTCTTTTCCCCTTTATTTTAGCATCTTGAGTTTTTTTGTCAAGGGAAAATTTCACAACTTTTTAACCCAAATCAAACAAGGGTTGCTTTTATCCCAAAGTTCAGGAAAGATTTCTAACTTTTTAAAGCCCCGAGCCTGATAGAAAGCGTTCGTCCTGTCGTAAGTAGGATAATGACCTGGTGCTACCGTTTTTACCTGCAGATAGGATGCTTTTTGACGAGCAGATTTTTCTAAAACTCCTAGAAGTTGACTGCCAATTCCTGCTCTATGATAGAATTTCTTAACAGCTAGACAGTCAATCTCAGCACAATCTTCACTAGAGTATGATAAGCTTACAAAGCCAGCCAAATCACTCTCCTGATAGGCAGCCCAAACTTGCAAATCCGTAGCTCCTTCAATGTAAGCTTGTGTACTTTCAGGTATTCCAAACCATTCTGGTAGATCCTTCAAAACTTCGCTAACCACTATCATCTTTTGTTTTTCTTCCTTCACTTCTTCAATTACCATCATCTTAAAACCCTTTCTTGATTTAAGCTTTAGGACCAATCATATTTTCTATCTTACGATCCAGCACTTTCATAGGCGTCCAAGCCCCTGTCCCATAGTTTCAAAGAAATGACAAAGAAGACAAGGGAAATTAGAATCAAACCACCGATATTAAAGAGTCCATTCTTTTCCTGCAAGAAATAGCTAGCTGGATAGTAGGCCGTAAAGGCGAAAGGCACGATAAAACTAATCAACCAACGGATAAGCGAGTGGTAAATCGAAATCGGATACTTGGCAAAATCATTGAACATATAGAAAATGTAGATCATAGCGCCTGATTGCTTGGTCCAAAAAGCAATACTCGCTGTCGCAATTTTCAAAGAAGTATAAATCAAGGTCGCAAAAGGAATACATACTAGGAAAAGCAAAAATTTAGGAAAGGTCCAGCTAATACTGGTGACCGTTGTCGCCAGAAGGATTCCACCAACTAAAAGTTCGCCCAAGGCATCAATCTGAAAGGTCTCGACTAGGATGTGAAAGAGGGGATTGATGGGACGAGTCAGGTATTTGTCAAACTCTCCCTTTCGCACCAATCGCTGCCCCAGTGCCCAGAGATTGTCAAAAAAGAGATGGTCCAATCCCTTGGGAATTAAGGAAAAGCCATAGATAAAGGCAATTTCTTGAAAGGTCCAGCCCTCCAAGGAAGGGATGTGTTGAAAGAGCACGTTGAGAAACAAGAGATTCAAGCCTTGGGTCAGAAAGACTCCCAGCACACCAACCACAAAATCGACCTTGTATTCCATGATTTGCTTGATGTACTGTCTGATAAAAATCAGATGCATACGCTGATATTTTTTCATACTAACCTCCTTGAATGGTGATAAATGACTGGACTCGTTTCCAAATCAACTGAGATAAGCCGGCCATCACTAAGAGCCAGAAGAACTGAAGCAAAAGTGCTTGAAGAATCTGACTGGCATTGTATTTTCCAACAATGATCATAACTGGAGTATAAATCAAGGACGAAAAAGGCAAAAAGGACAGGATATCAGAAACAACCTTTGGAAAGAAAGCCAAAGGAATCAAGCTTCCAGACATAAAAGCCACTAGGGAATTCTTGAGCAGATTGGAACCCCATAAATTTTTAAAAACAAAAGCTGAAAATCCAAAGCAGATATTAAAGAAAAAGTTAATCAGATAGGCTAGGGTTAAGCTAAAAAGATATAGTGCAGTTAAACCCAACACTTCTACAATGCCTTGCCCAGATAAGATTTTCATCAGAAAAATAACACTTAAAAATGGAAGTCCAACGCTGACAAAAATCAACCACTTGGAACCAAGCTCGGTGAAGAGATAAGAGGCCGCAAAATGAACTGGTCTCAGCAAGCGCATGATAATGGAACCATCCTTGACCTCCTCCCCGATCATAAAGGAGCTATCCGACCTGGTCAGAAGATTAGTCACAAAACTCATGATGATGTAGAGGGTGATATCTGCCATACTAAAGCCTTGAATCAAGGACTCTTGCGAGGAATCAAAGACCGCCTTCCAAAGATAGAAAGCGACAAAAGCTCCCATGACATCACCAATCCGATAAAGAAGAAAATTGACTCGATAGGTAATCAACTCCTGAATCCCTGCATTGATAAAGGGTTTATAACGTCTCCACAATTTGACCATCTTAGAGCTCCTTTCGGTAGAAGCGACGGATAATATCCTCAATATCCGTATCCACCATCTTCAAATCACGGACTTCAAAATCAGACAGGGTTTGCTTGATAATATCAGCTGATTGGTAGCGGGAACTATCGAATTCAATATTGAGACTGTTTCCTTGTCTATCAATGGTCATATCCGAAAAGCCTTCATAGTGAGAAACTAGATAACTTTGACCTGGTACCAGTTCAAAGGAAAGAGTCTTCATCTTGCCAAAGGTCTCCTTGAGCTGGCTCACCGTTCCATCAAAAATCTCCTGCCCCTTGTCAATCATAAAAATCCGATCACAAAGTTGCTCAATATCACTCAAGTCGTGAGTGGTCAAGAGAATGGTTGTTTCTTCCTCCTGATTGATCTGGGTAATGGCCCGACGAATGTTGTCCTTTACCGAAACATCCAAACCAATGGTTGGCTCATCTAAAAAGAGAACCTTGGGATTGTGGAGCAAGGAAGCAGCAATATCCGCACGCATCCGTTGACCAAGTGACAGAGTCCGCACGGGATCTTTGATAAATTCCTTCAAATCCAAGACTTCATTTAAAAAGTCCATGCGTTTATGGAAGAGCGAATCTGGTACATCGTAAATCTCTTTCAAGACCGTGTAAGTCTCTTGCAGAGCCAAATCCCACCATAGCTGGGTTCGTTGCCCGAAGACCACTCCAATATCCTTGACATAGTCTTGACGATTATCCTGCGGAATTTTACCGTTGATTCGACACAAACCAGATGTCGGTTTCAAAATCCCTGTCAGCATTTTAATGGTTGTTGACTTCCCAGCACCATTGGCCCCGATAAAGCCTAAAATCTGCCCTTTTGGAACCTCAAAGGTCAAATCCTTGACCGCTTCAAAAGTCTGCTTTTCAGGATGGATAAAGGAGCGCAAAGCTCCTTTCAAACCTGGTTCCTTAACTGTCTTCACAAAATTTTTCTGAAGATGTTCTACTTCTATCATTGCCATACGTTTCTCAATATCCTATTATTCAATTCATGTTTCAGACCCTTTCCCCACCTAACTCAGGAAAATAGAATCTTATCTCCCCACTATACTACCACTTTTACTTCTAAACTAACATAGGAAATTCAAAAATAATTTTCATATTTTACCACACACTAAAAAACCCACCCTTACGGGCAGGCTTCTGTTTTGTAGTCTTCAGTTAGATTAAGCTTTAACTTCTGAACATAAATCATTTATTTGCTATACTTCCTTATACACTAAAAAGGGCTATATTCAGGTATTCTTCTACCCACACTGTATTAGAAAGATGCTTCATTATTCCCTTTAGTTATTAAAAAAGTGTGGCAAAATAGGGGCAAAATCTTAAGGTGAATTTGCCACTAATCATATGATCTGGTTTGAGAAGAACTCTATGTATTTAGGTCCAAAGAGCATCAGCCATATCCTCCTATTTTACATGTAAAACTTTAATAAGTTAATTTTTCACTTTTCTCTCAACTCAACTATATAATCATATGTATCCTTTTTTAATTTTGATAGTGAATGATTTAAATAGTCGTCAAAACTATCATTGGCAATCTCTCCAAATATCATACTATCGAAAAATTCTTCTGAAAATTCATTTACTATGTTACCTTTATCTCCCAAAAGAGAAATTAAATAATCACGATATTCTTTACAATATTTTTCTTCTTTCATAAACATTTCAGCAACGTCTTTTTTATGAATTTCATACGCATCTTCTAATTTTAAAACATTATCTTCTTGTGATTTCTCACCAAAAAGAATCTTTATTTTGCTGCCCTTACTTGGTGGAGACACTACAAATTTAACTTCTATATCCTCCTCAAGATCAAAAGGACAAAATTCATAATCATTGGCCTGTTTTATCCTATTACAAGCGCTACATGATGGAACTAAATTGGAGAGGGTCAAGGCGAAAAAAGGGAATTTATCTTTATTATAATAATGATCAAACTCACATCCTAATTTATCGTGTCTAGAATTAATATAATTTCTATTACAGTAGGGACAAACAGTGATTCCTAAATTTCTCATAAGACTAATATTATTTTTTAATTTTATATTTCCATCATTTTTTGTGAAGAATCTTGAGTAATATCCTTTATAAATATCTAATAATTTCTGAGTACCTTTCCTATCAAGTAATTCTTCATAATTCGATTCATGTATTTTAAGAAAATTATGAAATTTCTTCAATTCAGAAAAACTCATTGTAATTAACTCATGAAAATCCGAAATTTCTTTCTCCCTATTTTTTTTAAGCAATTCGTTTAAAAGTGAAACAATATCATTTCCCACTTCATTTATTGTTTTGTTAGATATTGCAGTATCTACAGATTCGTTCTTAGGCTTTCTAGAAATTAAAAATTGATAATATCTTTCAATTTCTTCTGGACTATAAAAATTTGTTATCTTTATCATTTTGTTGTTTTTTTTCTTCAAGTTCTTTTATCTGTTTTTTTAGTTCTTCAATTTTTTTTTCATATTTTAAACTATCATTTTGTTCATTGTGCCACCTAACATTTTTCATCTGTCTTTTTAAATGATTCCGTATAATATCCTCACCAATCATATCAACTAATTCTTCAAAAAATTTTTTAACATCCTTAGTTGTTGTTTGTTCACTAAGCATTAATCCATATCTATCAATAAACTGCTTATAAGCATCAGTCTCTTGAATCATTTTTTTATTTGAAGAAGTCGTAAAAATTACTAACAAATCTTCAATAACTTGTTGCGAAAAAGCTCCTTTAGGAGCCTCTAAGAAAAATGAATTCTTAAATAAACTATAAATATTCTGACCAAAAGTTTTTAATATTTTATTAGGCTCTTCTGGTAAATATATTACATCCTCTGCTAGAAAGTCTGAGAGAATAATAGGTGAATGTGTTGATAATATTACCCTAACTGCACCATTCCTTTTCTTCATAATTTTACCGATAATAGGTAAAACACTGTTTACCCAATTTCTTTGCCACTCAGGATGCAGCCCTAGATCAACTTCATCAAGCAATACTAGTACTTTATTACTATTAAGATTACTTTTAACACTATTTAAACGTCCAAGTAAATTAAGTAACGCTAGCTCACCCGAACTAAGTCCATTCCATTCAAATTCAAGGACAGAAAATGTTTCTTGTGAAATCAAATTATCCGATTCTTCAGTATTTAAACTTTTAAAAATATCTTCTAACATCTTTCTATCATCATCCTTAGTAAAGACAAAGTCTCTTCCAACATTACTAATAATAGTACTTAAAGCATTAAAGAAATTTCTTAACTTAGTTATCTTTGATTTTGTATTATCATTTAAAAACTTATTTAAATCCACATAGAATCTTTCAGTTGGTTGTATAGTTTTAGGATCTATTTCATTAATTAAAGTGATGATTTGTTCACGACTCAAGTCGAAAACAATATAATCGCTAAATACTGCAAAGAATTTTCTCAATAGAACTTTTATTATGTTCTTTTCTTTATGTACATATTTTATTATTTCTTTTAGTTTTTTTTCCCATTCATCATTCAAATTATTACCTTTCAGATAATATTTATTATACGAAATTATCCCTTCACCAATTTGATTTAATCTAAGAAATACTCTTTTATCCGAAAGTTCAATTAAATTTTGCCATTTCGTATTTTTATTTCCCTTTTTATAATAATCAATCACTACTTTTACTTGTTTGATCGAATCTTCTCGATTCAAGTTTACAAGATCCATGGTGTTTAAGTATGCAGAGGTAGAAATATCAATAGAACCACTAGAATTAACTTGTAACTTATTCAACTCTACGGAAGCTGAATACTTAACAAAAGAATAAGCTAATATATCCTTGGTATCCTGATAGAATTTTGCAATTGAATACTCATCCTTTTCTAATAAAGAATTTATCAACCTTGTTTTTCCCGAACCGTTTTCACCAACTACACAGTGCACAGATTCAATTTCATTAGAATAATTTAATCTATACTTAAAGCTACTACGATTATTTTCCATTTTAAATTTCCTTTACTATACATTCAAAGTGTGTAAGCATACAATAAGTATCTAATCTACTGAGAACTATTTCTATATCTTTCATTTCCTCTTCATGTTTCTGTTTATCATTATCAGGAATTTTTACTGTTAACGCACCTTGAATAGGCCCTGTTTGATTTTTTCTACCAATAATATGTCTAAATCCCTCTTCTCTATCTTTGTAAATTTTATTAATATTTTGAATTCTTGACAGACTGGGTGCAAAAGGATGAGCATCACACCATTTTTCAATATCCACATCTAACGGATATGGGATAAAAATTCGAATTACATTCTTAAGAATTAGTTTATACTTCCAACTTTGTCGACCTGCCCAAACATAGTCTAATTCTTTAGCTTCGATTTTCTTAAAAACAGTAGCTAAATAAATTGCAGCATTATTATTCGTAATAAATATAACATCCCCCGATTTAGGTGGATTTCTTTTTAAATTATTATCATTCTCACTATAACCCCAAACAGAGAATGATTCTTCTATGGACTCTAGAATTTCTTTTCTGTCATTCAAATCTCCATTTTCAGATTCTAAAGCAGATATAATAATAGATCTGGAAACCTTCTTCTCTATTGTATTAAGATAGGGTATTGTTACACCTGTCCCCCCAGCCATTACAAATACATTCTGATCTGTCATCTTTAACTCCTAAAAAAAGTGGAAATTTTATAATTGTATAAATCATTTTACAAACGCTTATAAAATCGCTTGCATAGTTATTGTATCATAATATTTTATATTTGTTCTAAAACAAAGAAAAAAGGTTTATCCAAATTGGATAAACCCTGTTATATCAAGCTTTTACAAGCTTCTTAAGCTTTACCTTCTGAACCGAATACGTCGATACGTTCTTCAACTGATGCTTGGATAGCTTTTACACCGTCAGCCAAGAATTTACGTGGGTCGAAGAGTTTCTTCTTGTCGTATTCTGCTTCGTTTGCTTCGTAGTCGCGAGCGAATGCACGAGTTGCGTTAGCGAATGCGATTTGGCATTCAGTGTTAACGTTAACTTTGGCAACTCCAAGTTTGATAGCTGCTTGGATTTGGTCATCAGGAATACCTGAACCACCGTGCAATACGATTGGGAAGCCTGGAAGAGCTTCTGTCAATTTCTTCAAGTGGTCAAGGTCAAGACCTTCCCAGTTTGCTGGGTATGGGCCGTGGATGTTACCGATACCTGCTGCCAAGAAGTCGATTCCAGTTTCAACCATTGCTTTAGCGTCTTCGATTGGAGCCAATTCACCTTTACCGATGATACCGTCTTCTTCACCACCGATAGTACCAACTTCAGCTTCTACTGAGATACCTTTAGCGTGTGCTTTTTCAACAACATCTTTAGCCAATTTAAGGTTTTCTTCTACTGGAAGGTGTGAACCATCAAACATGATAGAAGTGTAACCAACTTCGATACACTCAAGTGCATCTTCGTAGTGACCATGGTCCAAGTGAATCGCAACTGGTACAGTGATGCCCATTGATTCTACAAGGTTAGCGATCAAGTTACGAGCAACTTTGTAGCCACCCATGTATTTAGCAGCACCCATTGAAGTTTGGATAAGCACTGGTGCTTTCTTAGCTTCTGCCGCACGCAGGATAGCTTGAGTCCACTCAAGGTTGTTTGTGTTGAATCCACCAACTGCGTAACCATTGTCACGAGCTGCTTGGACAAATTTTTCTGCTGAAACGATTGCCATTCTTATCAGGCCTCCTCTTATTTTTTGTGGTTAAACCACTTACATTGTTTATTTTATCACTTTTTCACTAAAATTGCTAGTTTTTCCTGAAATTTTAAAGAATTGCAGGGAGACGCTTAGCCTTTTTAAGCGTCTCTAGTGTAAAAAGAAAAAGCTGACCGAAGTCAGCTTACTTGATGCGGAGAGAGGGACTTGAACCCTCACGACCTAAAGCGGTCACAGGATCCTTAGTCCTGCGCGTCTGCCAATTCCGCCATCCCCGCGATTGAGTACCTTACTAGTATAACAGGACAGCTAAGGCTTGTCAAGAAAATTTTTCAGTTTATTTCAAAAAATCAACTTTCTACTCAATCAACAAAATTGGGAAATCTAAGCGAAAATGAAGCTAAGGCAGGAACACAGAAAACTCAGTGCTGCTGAGTCGCAATAAAGACAGCCACCGTTTGGTCGGGATCGTATTTTTCAAAGTCAATAGTGTAGTCCCGATGTAGCTCACCTGTTTCTTCTGCCTGCCAAATCCTCTGCCAAGTATGAAAAATAGCTTGCGGATCCTCCTTATCCGCTTCAAACACTTGATAGGTCTGCTCGGATGTGTCAAAATCATAGACTTCCCCATCTGTCAAACGGCAGATAGAGAGACTGTAGTCTCCTTTGTAATCACTAGCATAGTCATTATAGACAGCATAGACTGGTTCTCCTTGGGCAAAAGCTTCTTTCACAGCTCCCTCTTGTTCCTGCCAGAGAGCTTGGATTTTTTCTACACAATGCTCATCTTGAAAATTATTAGTACGAATACTAGCTAAAATGTTTAGAAACATCTTCTTCCCTCCTTTTGCTTTTCATTATAACATTTCTCTAGAAAAGTCGCTTAGATTAGACAAAGCTAGTCTATTTCTCCTGGCTCTTTTCTACCGCTGCTGTGACAAAGGCTGTATAAAGACCTTCAGGTCGGTTCGGTCGGCTGGAAAGCTCTGGGTGGTACTGACAGGCCACGAAGAATTTATTTTCTGGGATTTCCACTATTTCGACCAAGCGATTGTCTGGTGAAACTCCGGAAAATACAAATCCAGCTGCCTCAAACTGCTCGCGAAAGTCATTGTTAAACTCATAGCGATGACGGTGACGGCGCTGCACGACTTCTTGATAGTCGTAAGCCGCTGCTGCCTTAGAGCCACTCTTAAGCTTAGAAGGATAGAGCCCCAATCTCAGCGTTCCACCCAAGTCTTCGACATCAATCTGATCACGCATGAGGTCAATAATCGGATACGTTGTGTCTGGATTGAGCTCCGCTGAGTTGGCATCTGCCAGCCCAAGGACGTGACGGGCGAATTCAACACAGGTTAGCTGCATACCCAAGCAAATCCCCAACATAGGAACATCCTGCTCACGCGCATAGCGGATTGCCTGAATCTTACCCTCAGTTCCTCTCTGACCAAAGCCACCCGGAACGATAATTCCATCTGCACTTCCAAGAAGCTCTGCTGCGTTTTCGGCTGTTACCTGATTCGCATCAATCCAGTCAATCTTAACATCTGCATCATTGGCATAGCCGGCATGCTTGAGCGCTTCGACAACTGAAATATAGGCATCTGGCAACTCGACATACTTACCAACCAGAGCAATACGTACTTGCTTTTTCAGGTTCATCACTTTTTCTACCATAGCTGACCACTCCGTCATATCCGCTGCCGGCACATCCAGCTTCAGATGGTCACAGACGATTTGGTCCATCTTTTGCGCCTGCAAATTGAGAGGAATTTGGTAAAGATGCTCCACATCTAGCGACTCAATGACCGCCTCCGGCGCCACATCACAGAATTGAGCCAGTTTGTTTTTGATGTTTTGTCCAGATGGCTTCTCTGTGCGGATGACCAGCATATTAGGCTGAATCCCCAAACCGCGCAACTCTTTGACAGAATGCTGAGTCGGTTTGGTCTTCATTTCACCGGCTGCCTTGAGATAGGGCAAGAGGGTCGTATGGATATACATGACATTATCTGCACCGACATCCGCCTTCATCTGGCGCAAAGCTTCTAAAAAAGGAAGAGACTCGATGTCGCCCACTGTGCCACCGACCTCTGTGATAATCACATCCGAGTCCGTCGTCCGTGCTGCCCGCTTGATCTTGTCCTTGAGAGCATCTGTAATATGTGGAATGACTTGGACCGTCGCCCCCAGATACTCGCCTTTTCGCTCCTTGCGCAGGACTTCGCTATAGATTTTACCAGTTGTGACATTGGAGTATTTATTGAGATTGATGTCAATAAAACGCTCATAATGCCCCAGATCAAGATCCGTCTCGGCTCCATCATCTGTGACAAACACTTCCCCATGCTGGTAAGGGCTCATGGTACCGGGATCAATATTGATATAAGGGTCAAATTTCTGAATCGTAACCTTGAGACCGCGATTCTTCAAAAGTCGGCCCAAGCTAGCTGCCACAATCCCTTTCCCGATAGAAGAAACTACACCGCCGGTGACAAAAATATATTTAGTTGACATACGTGCTCCTTTTCATAAAACAATTCGTTCCAGCAAGCATCACAGTTGCTGGAAACTTAGCTATAGGAGGATTTTCCATAATCTGTCTGAAAAAGAAAAATAGCTCCCTGGAAACAGGAAGCTCTGACCTCTAAAAGAGGTGCCCGAACAGTATGATATCGCAAACCTAAAAAATTGTCAAATGTTTTCATTCGGTTTTCATCCATTTTCACCAATACTGATGACATGTGTTTCGAATTCTACATCGGGCATGCACTCTGCTAAATCATGTCGGATCCCTTTCAAGATGCCCGACTTCTTATCTTAAAAATCTTCATGCTGTTTCTCACCATTCTGATAAGAATTCTGCCTGCCGATTATCATCCCTGATTTTTTTAACCTTTTGAATAAATAAAAATCTGATGATAAAACATAGGGCATTCAAGATAACAAACATATAAACAAAGGTCATCCAGTTGAGCTGGAATGGCATATAGTCACCTGTCTGAAGAGAAGTCATAATCTGGATATTCCTTGCAGCATAGATGGCCACAGGCAGAGTGAGCAAGAAAAGTAGATTGCTGATCACAATGTAGGGGTTAAGCAGGATACGATAAACCTCTCTCTCCTCATATCCTAGTAAATCAAACATCAATAGAGTCTTCATATTACCATTCAAGCCGATAAAGACTGCTAAGTAAATCAATAAACAGCCTGTTATAACACCGATACTTTGGTTGATAATAGCACTTGCTTTGTTGGAAGTCTGACTTCTTTGAACAGCTGATAATTTTTCCTCTAGGGAGCGAGTTTTTCCCTGACCCTTATCTTGAGCGTTATTGGTTAATCTGCCATTAAAACTATCATTCGTTTCAGCCACCATAGCAGATGCTTGGTCTTTGGGAATATATATCGTCTTTAAATCAGCATTCTCCGCAAATCCAGCTATCTTTATCTGATGTTGCTTTCCCTTTACTCTTAGCTCTAGAGTATCCCCAACTTTAAGACCATAATTCTCTCGCAATTCAGGATTTACAAAGACACCTTGTGTGGGATCTAGAATTTCTCCCTTACTGTCAATCAGCTGAAACAAGTCATTTTGGCTTGTAAGCGAAAGCGCCTGATAGGCTATAGTTTCGCCTTTTATCATTAGATCAACATCGTATCTCAGATAGGTTACAGAATCTGAAGCTGACTCAGCCTCCTCCTTTCGGTAGTTATCATAGCTGATATCATAAGAATAGTGCCGGCCGGCCTTCTGAGATTCAAGGATTTTAGAGGAGCTAAAAGTAAGAGACAAGCTTAAGACAAACATGATGCTAAATGTAACGATAGCAATCAACAAGAGCCCTAAGGTGCTAAAATGATTTAAAGTCAGCTTAAATTTAAACTTATGCTTCATCGGCAGCTTTTGAATCATCTTCTCTATCAAACCGGGACGGATGCTTTTTCCGTCTGTCTGTTTCATCATTAGAGCCAGATCCGTCTTTCTCACCGTCAGTCCTGCCAGATAAGTAAGAGCTCCTAGGAAAAGACTTAGGAAGAGGGTTCCTGTCATAACCGACTGTAGAGAAACTCCTTTACTCAATCCTTGAACGAGATAGGTCTGGCTATTAGCAGAAAGGAGGATATCGGATCCCCAGAAGCCCAAGACTAAGCCAATCAAGGAACTGATTAAGGATAACCCGCAGATTAATAGGGCATAGCTTGCCAGCATACTGGAGAAGGAAAAGCCAAGGGACATCAGCTGGGCTAGCTGTACTCGATTTCTTTGGAGCGTTCCTCTGATGAATAAGGATAAAATGAGGGCGAAAATGGCTACCATGGCGACAGTAATGTTTCTGATTAAGAGTTGATTACTTTTCAAAGCTGTGAAATAATTAGCCTCATTGCCTGATAATTGCTCTACACCTAAACGAAGTAAATTGGCATCAATGGCAAAATGAACGAAGAAGAACATAAAGGAAATGAAGATTAAAATCAGAGATAGAATGGCCACCATCGTCTTCTTAGCAAAAAAGTCTCTGGATAGATATTTAAATAGCAAATCCATATTAAATCTCCCAACTCATTTGATTCGGCGACAGCTTCTCCATATTCATGTCGTCCCTAACAATACGGCCATCTTCTAAGAGCAGTATTCGGTCAGCTGTTCTGGCAATTTCTCGATTATGTGTCGTAAAAAGGATACTGGTTCCGTAGGTTTGCTTGATAGCATGCAATAAAACAATAATGTTCTTACTATTTTCGCTGTCCAGAGCGCCTGTCGCCTCGTCACAGAATAAAACAGCCGGTTTCTTAATCACAGCTCTGGCAATGCAGACCCTCTGCTGCTCACCGCCTGACAGCTGATGAGGATATTTGTTCAAAAGTTTCTCAATTCCCAGTAGCGAAGCCAATTCTTCTAGGTCCGCTGTCTCTGCGGCATACTTGCTGCCCAACTGAATATTCTCCTCAACTGTCAGATTAGGAATTAGCATGTAGTGCTGAAAGACCAAACCAATGTCTTCTCTCCTAAACTTGGCCACTGCCGATTTACTCAGCTGACCTATCTCCTTTCCTTTATATAAGACCTGTCCAGAACTTGGTTTCAGTAGAGAAGATAGGATATTCAGCATCGTTGACTTTCCTGAGCCGCTGTGACCCAAGATTGCTACAAACTGCCCCTGATCAATTTTTAGATCCGTATTCTGCAGGACATACTCATCCTCATATTTTTTGCTGATTGATTTAGCTTCTAATAGTGTTTCTGTCATCGCACGCTCCTTTTTCTTTGTTTATTATACCATTTTTTATTGAGTAATGTCTCCTATTTTCAGAAAAGCAAACTATAATCAATTCCCACCTTTCTCATTTTTTCAACCACGACTCTGACAAAAGAAATCGAAAAGCACTCAAAAAAGCTCCCTGAAAACAGGAAGCTGATAGTCAGTGAGAATCAAAATTGGAAAGCCTATTCCAGTTAATTTTCCTCAATACTGATGACATGTGTTTCAAATTCTAAATCAGGCATGCACTCTGCTAAATCGTGTCGGATTCGTTCCAAGGCTGCCAGACGCATTTCGACAGAGGTATTGGCATTCCCCTGAATGATGAAAATGGCATCCTTGGTCTCCTCATCAAACTTATAATACTCGCTGTCACGTACATCCAACCAAGCCAAAATGCCTTTGGCATCCCGATAGACATAGTCCGTCTTGGCAACATGCTTCTCCTTGGACAAAATAGGCAGAAAAACATCTTCCTTTTGGCTTACGGTGAATTCTATCTGACTTTCAATCTTATCAAAATCATGCCCTCCAATAGCCAGTAGAGAATGCAGGGCTTCGACGTTATAAATATCAATAATGCTATTAATATGAGGGAGCGAGCCTCGGTGCTGGATATTGCGAATCAGAGCAGGAACCGTCGGAGGATTTTTCTTGACACTGCGACCTACGCGCTGCAGTATTTCTATATAACCTTGAACCACTGGCGACTCAAGCACCTCATCCAAGTCGCAAGCCAGAGCCCAGTCTTCCATTTCCTTTTTCTTTTTTAGAAATGAGGGTGACAGTTCTGCATGAGGATTAACATTCTTGGCAATCCCGATAACGACACTTTTTATGCCTAGTTCACCCAGACTCTTATCAATGACAAATTTCATAGCAGCATACCTCCATCTTTTCTTTATTAAATTTTATTAGTATTCTACACCTTCCAAACTCATATTTCAAGGAATATTAAAAGAAACAAGGGTTTTCATCCCTTGCTTCTTTTGGTTGATTTATTCTTCCTCTTCGGTCTCCGTGTCTTCGTCAGAGTAGTCGTCATCTTCTTCGTTGAGTTCGACTTCTTCACCTAGATCATCTGGAGCGATTTCGTTGATTTCAGCATCATAAGCTTCCACTTCATTCTTCTCATCGTCTGGATTTTCCTCGTCGTACGAGAGAGCCGGATCTGCTTCGTAGCCGTCCTCATCTTCTGGATCGTCATCGCTGTAGTCAATGGCATCCTCATCGCCATCCATAAAGGCATTGACGCGTTTCTTCTTGCGTTTCTTAGGTGCGTCGTCCTCATCAGTCTCTTCCAAGGCGATGATTTCTTCATCCACTTCGTCGATAGCATACCATGAACGCAGGCCCCATTTATTATCTCCCAGCGGAATAAAGCTGCCGTCTACATTGAGTTCTGTGTAGAATAAAGGCAGAGCATCACGAATCTCACTGTTTGATTTTTCCAGATAGTTTTGAATTTCATTGACCAGATCATTAAAATACATCTCATGGTCGCGGCCGCGGGCTTCCAAAATGGCACGCGCCACTTCAATCATAGAAAGCTCACTTTTTTCCTGTCCAGCAAATACTTCTAATTCCAAAGTTGATCTCCTTTAAGATTAAGTAAAGGCTTGTCGCCCTCTTGCAATTTTTCGCTACTTTCTATTGTACGATAAATTTCTATTTTCGTCAAAAGAAAATCCAGGAAAAATCACGGAACAAGTACAAAAAGAAACTAGTGCATCTATACACTAGTTTCAAATGATATCGTTTTGAATGATGAAGCTTATTTCACTTTCGCAGTGCTTGTAATCACTTCAACAGCTTTCTTGATAGCGATGTCGTGTTTCAGCATATCTTCTGACAGCAATTGACGAACACGTTCCACTTCCATGTTGTAGTCTGTAGCCAATGAAGTTACTTCTGCTTCGATTTCTTCTGCGCTAGCTTCAAAACCTTCTGCCTTAGCAACTGCTTCTACGACAAGGTTTGTCTTAGTCCGTGACTCAGCATCTGCTTCGTATTGCTTGTGCAGGTCTTCCTGAGTAGTGCCAGTGATTTGGAAGTACATGTCAGGTGAGATTCCTTGGCGTTGCATGTTGCCCAAGAATTCATTAACAGCGCGGTGCACTTCTTCGTGGACCATTTCTGCTGGCAAGTCAACGATTTCCGCGTTTGCTACTGCTTGATCAATAGCTGCTGCTTCTACCGCATCCTTATAAGCTGTTTCCTTAGCTTCTGACAATTCTTTGCGGTACTTTTCTTTCAGCTCGTCAAGAGTTTCCACTTCTTCGTCGATATCTTTTGCAAGTTCGTCGTCCAATGCTGGAACTTCTTTTTCTTTAACTTCGTGAATAGTTGTCACAAACTTAGCTTCCTTGCCTGCCAAGTCTTCTGCTTGGTAGTCTTCTGGGAAGGTTACGACAACATCCACTGTTTCACCTGCACTGTGGCCAACCAACTGCTCTTCAAATCCTGGGATGAATTGACCGCTACCCAGTCCAAGTGAGAAGTTATCGCCCTTGCCGCCGTCAAATTCAACGCCGTCAACAGATCCAACAAAGTCAATCACAACTGTATCACCGTCAGCTGCTGGACCTTCTTTGAGAACCAACTCAGCCAAGTTGTTACGCTCACGCTCAATGCGCTCATCTACTTCAGCGTCAGTCACTTCTTTAGTAGCTTCAACAGTTACTTCCAAGTCTTTGTAAGCACCCAGCTTAACTTCTGGCTTAGTGACTACTTCAGCTTTGATGACCCAGTCTTGGCCTTTTTCCATAGACTCGACATCAAACTGAGGCTGAGCAACTACTTCGATACCTGCTTCTTTAACAGCAGCTTCGTATGCTTCTGGAAGAAGAGAGTTCAAAGCATCTTGGTAGAGGGCTTCTTCACCAAAACGTTGGTTGAAGATAGCACGTGGAAGGTGACCTTTACGGAAACCTGGTACAGCAATATCTTTTTTTACTGAGTTAAATACACGGTCCAAGGCTGGCTTGATTTTCTCTTGACTGATGCTAAAAGTCAAAAGGCCGCGATTTGTTTCTTTGTTTTCAAATGATACAGACATTCTGTCATTTCTCCTTAAAATTTATTGAATACAACCCATTATAGCATAATTAGAGTTTTTTTCAAAATTATTTTTCCTTTTATCCCTTCCTGATTTTATCCTCTGTATAGGCCGCTCTGGCGCCGCCAATTAGCTTGGGACGGCTGGCTAAAGCTGTGACATGGGCAGATCCCAATTCCTTGAGAATCGGTCGAATAGGAATCTGCACATGCTTGACATGCATACCGATAGCAGTATCGCCAATATCCAGCCCCGCCTGAGCGACAATGAACTCCACCTCAACAGGATCCTTCATGTATTGAAAAGCCGCTAGCTGACCGCTGCCTCCAGCATGAAGAGTAGGCAGAACATTGACTATCTCCAAATCCTTCTTGTTCGCCAAGGCTCTTTCGACTACAAGGGCGCGATTGAGATGCTCACATCCCTGAACTGCTAGAAAGATACCCTTCTCTTCTAAGATATCCAGTAAGGTTTTGACAATGACCTGTCCGACTTCCAGACTGGAATTCTGACCGATATGTCCTCCGACAACCTCACTAGAGGATAGCCCCAGAACAAAAATATCTCCCTCGACCAAGGCAGCCTTGTCCAAAACATCTAGAACAATCTGACGAGTTTCTGCTCCAATCTTAGCTAAGTCCATGTCTCACCTCGTTTATTTCACTGCGACTGTCTTTTTCAAACTCTCTGGGAAGGCCTTGTAAAGAGCAAATCCAACTGCTAAACCAAATGCATTCTGCATAAAATTACTTAAGATTTCGGCTAGGGCAGCCCCAACACCATTCATGATACTACCAAAGAGGGCATAGCCACCGACCATAGCCACTGCGGCCAAGACCAGCCCAAGGTAGCGTTTCTTGCCCTCAAAGCCAGCAAAGAACCCCTGAAGTCCGTGGCAAATCAGACTGAAAATCATCCACTGAGGATAGCCGGCAATCATATCAATCAAAAAGCCTGAAAGGCCTCCGACAATAGCCGCTTCCTTGCGGCCAAAGTAGAAGGCTGCAAAATAAATCCCTGCATCCAGCAGTGTCAAAAAGCCTGTCGGAGTTGGGATTTTTAAAAAATTCCCCAAAACCACAGATAGAGCTGTGATGAAAGCTAAGATAACTAATTTTTTAACTTGATGATTTCTCATACTGAACTACCCCATATTGATCTGAGCGCTGAATCGCTCGGTAAACAAAATCTTTAGAAATTTGAACTGCTGCAAGCGGAAACTTGCCTAGAAGCAGCTGACTAGCAATGCTGGAAGCAAATGTGCAGCCTGCTCCGGTATTGTTGCTAGCCAGCACTGGCGATTCCATGATTTCAAAATTTTGACCGTCATAGTAAACATCCACCGCCCGCTCCTTGCTCAAGCGATTACCGCCCTTAATCACCACATGCTTGGCCCCCAAATCATAGAGCTCCTTGGCTGCAGCCTGCATATCCTCCAGACTTTTGATTTCTTTTTGGGTCAATAACTGAGCTTCTGCTAGATTTGGTGTGATGATACTGACATAAGGAAAGAACTTGATGATTTCTTCTCTCAGCGCACTGACTTCCAAATCATGATTTTCCTTGCAGACCAGAACAGGATCCAGCACAACTGGTATATCCGCATGCTGCTTGACAAAAGCCAATGCCTGCTCTGCTATTTCCAGATTGGGTAAAAGTCCTATCTTAATAGCAGAAAAAGGAACATCTTTGAGACTGGCTAACTGCTGGGCAAAAACCTCTTCCTCAACTGGAATGACCTCAAATCCCTTATCAGTCATGGCTGTCAGGCAAGTCACAGCTACGAATCCATGCAGACCATTGACCGTGTAGGTAGCCAAATCAGCGTGCAGTCCGCCGCCGCTGAAAATATCATTGCCCGAAAGGGCTAAAATCAACTTATTCTTCATAACGAATCTCCTTTAGATAGAGGCCGTTTGGACCGGCTGTTGGTCCTGCCAGATGGCGATCTTTCTCCGCTAAAATCCTCTGAATCTGCTCTACCGGCATGCGCTTATTGCCAATCTTGAGCAGGGTACCGACCATATTGCGGATCTGCTTGTAAAGAAAGCCATTGCCCGAAAAAGTAAAGACCAGAAAATTACGCTCTGCATCATAGCGGACCTTAGCCTCGGTAATAGTCCGAACCTTGTCTTCCACGCTGGTCCCAGAAGCCGTAAATCCAGTAAAATCATGCGTCCCCTCTAACTGAGCAATCGCTTCTTCTATCAAACTCAGCTCCAAAGGATATGGATAATGTGTGGCATAATGGCGCATCATAGGATTTTTAGGCCGGCCAATGTCCACCAAAAATTCATAGGTCTTGCTGTGCTTATTGTAGCGAGAATGAAAATCATCCGATACCCGCTCCACACTAATAAAATCAATATCTTCCGGCGTCTGGGTATCCAAGGCGAAACGCAATTTCTCTTCATCCCGCTCTTCTGGTAAATCAAAATGCAGCACCTGGCCCAGAGCATGGACACCGCTGTCGGTCCGGCCCGCTCCATGAATGACCACAGGCTGGCCTTTATTGATACGGGTCAGGGTCTTTTCAATCTCTTCCTGAACACTTCTGGCATGGGGCTGTCGCTGAAAGCCAGCAAAGCCATAACCATCATAGGATATAATTGCTTTATAACGTGTCATGTGTTTATTTTAGCAGGAAAAAAGGCCCCCAGCAAGCCCTAAAAGCAGGAACTGTCCGGGGACAGATTTTTTAAAAATATTGTATAAGAAATAGGGATAATTTGCACTCTGACTTGCCATTATACAACAAAACAACCCATCTGAATCAGACTGTCAGTGACGACACAAACAGAACTAATTCAAATGGGTTATTGATCACATATTGCTAAAGGTCATTATTTGCAGCTACTCATGTAGGCAATTAAACACTTTTTCTTAGGAACCCCAAATGGAGTTTTCATCCATAAAGCTGTTGGTATTCTTGAGCAACTGCGTAAAGACAGCATACTTGAAGTCCTTGGTTGCACGTTCATCGACACGAGACTTCTTCAGATCCTTGTCAACAGCTTCTGCAAAGCCAGCTTTCAGCTCTTCATAAGTACTATAGACTTTTCCGTTGACAGTCACTGGCTTAATACCTGAGGTTTGTGCTTTATCCACAACTTTTCTGAAGTAAGCTTTCTTGAAGGCTTCCATGGTTTCAAATTCGCCTTCAGAAATTTGCTTGATGATAAAGTTATCGCTCAAACCAGTCACCCCTTGCTCATTGGCTGTCTTACGGTGTTTATTGGAAGCATAGCTTACAAAGCCTTTTTCATAGCCATAGTAACCCCAGATTCTGAAGGTATTATGCTTGAACATCAAGGCACCTGGCGCTCCAGTATTGTTTTGGCCGCCACCATAGATACCTGTCATAAAGTCGATAGCAATGTAACTAGAGTCATAGTCAGCAGGGTTATAAGTTCGATTGTCAACCGCACGGTTAGACAGCAAGCCTTGGTCAACCAAGTCCTCTACAGATGAGACTGACATGGCCGCTTTCTCCTCTGCCGTCAACTCTCTCACGACATCGTATTGAGTCCGAGCATCTACAACCTTCGGTTCAACTTTCTTGAACCATTTAGCCGCGGCTTCATTTCCTTTAGCCACTACCGCTTGACCTTCAAGGTAATCCAGCAGCATGAGGGTATCATTATATCCCTTCATGTAATGGTCGATGTCTGCTCGGTTCTTGAAGAGACTTGGCGAGCTATTGAAAATGAGACTGCCATCATTTGGACGATCAAAGGCCATATTGAGACCCAGAGCACCCCAGCCCGGCTGACCAGGAACAGGCGATTGGAGCAACCCTTGGGCATAGCCTTCTGGTCCGATACCTTGTCGTCTGCCATGTCCGCCCAGGTAAATATAGCCGTCATTGACGTGGGTGAGCTCATGCGTAAAGACGGACACACCGTATTCTGTCAAGAGGTCAAAGGCCTCAAAGTTCACACGAATTGAACCGGCAGCATGGGCACCATAACCGTTTGACTTGTACCAGCCACCAGCTCTGCCCCCAACTAGGTTAAAGAACTCGCGGGATGGTGCATAAGGATTGCCCTTATTATCATTTCCGTTGACATCAATCCAGCCGCGTCCTTCCACATCAAAACCATCCCATACAGCCGTTACATTTTGCTTGACCATTCTGGACTTGATATCATCTGAGAGCAGTTTGTACCAAGTGTCTACGTGATTTCGATGCTGGGTCGCTACTTCCTTGATGCGCGCATTAAATCGTTCATCAGACCATGACCGGCGCTTGTCTCTGTTGACAAAGGCCATCGTGCTATAGTT
This sequence comes from Streptococcus sanguinis, assembly GCF_050220005.1. Classification (GTDB taxonomy): domain Bacteria; phylum Bacillota; class Bacilli; order Lactobacillales; family Streptococcaceae; genus Streptococcus; species Streptococcus sanguinis_Z. The sequence goes on along the minus strand of NZ_CP071413.1, from coordinate 368,077 downwards.
TGACAGAATGGCTAAGCGCGTATTCTTCAAGGTTAGCAGCGGAAGGATATAGTTACTGAAATATTCAGAGTTGAGGTTATCAAAGACGCGATACTTAGCAGACTTAATCTCCTCGACTTCTGACTGGCGTTCTTCAAACTGAATAAAGCCTCGGGTTGCATCCTTGAACCATGAATCCATATCCGCAAAGTCAGTCAGTAGGCGACGGTTGTAATCCAAGTAAGCCACCAAATCACTAGACTTGGACTCAGCCTTCAACTGACGTGCAAACATATTGACATTGTCTGCCCCTTTCAGTTGATTTTCTGTCGAACGACCAATCTTAATCAAGCGATCCAGCAATGGTACTTTTTCACCATAGAAGTCTGGTTTGAAGAGCACCAGCTCCTTGAGGTTGTAGTCGCCAAATTTGAGATCGTAATAACGGTTGAGATAGGTCAGACCGAGCATGATAGCCGTCTTATTCTCTTCGATTTTAGCTTTCAGAGCTTCGTTGGCTGCTGGATTGTCAGCATGGAATCTTGTCCATTCATTGGCCAGGAGCTTACCAAGCATATCCTGCAAGTTGGCTTTCACCTCAGCCAGAGATTCATCCAAGAAGAGACGCTTCACTTTGTTGACCTTGTCATTATCATTAGGCAGACCAACAGAACGATAGACTTCATCACTGTATAGTTCAAAACTCTTCAAGCTCTCAGTCAGCTGAGTCAGCAAGTCTTCTTTGACTGCCGTTGAATGATTTGGAGTATAGACTGTACCAAGCTCTGCAATCTGATATTCCGGCAGAGCAGTCTGTTCAAATCGTGCTTGATTTTGAAGATTGTAGATAGTCTTGCTTCCGTCTTCAAAATGGACTAAGATCTTATCTGCATCCGTTCCGCCAGCAACAAACTGATTGCCCTTCAGTGCTTGAACAGATAGGACTTTCTTGGTCAACAGGTCACCTGCCTTACCAGCATCCACCAGCTTATTGGCTTCATGAATCAAGAACTCTTGATTGTAGAAAGGCATAAAGCGCTCTAAGTTCTGATAAAGCTGTTCATTTTCTGCCTTGTAACCTGTCTTATCTTGATAAGTACTTGTTCTCAGGATAGCAGCATTTAGCTTCTCAGTTGTTACTTCATTGGCGCTGCTTTGTTCAAGAGCCGTAATCCGATAGCTCTTGACTTTTTGCTCTGCTTCAGCTTCTGTCAAGCGACGGAACTTGGCATCTTTTCCTGTCTTGGTTCCAGAGCTTTGTCCCTGAACACCAAAGAGGTTTTGGAGTTTTTGTCCCATCCAAGCATCAGTAATCTCATTATCTGAGCTAAAGAGCTCTTTTCCGTTCACTACTGTAGCATAGCTGACAGTGTCATTGATAGTTCCATACGGCCAAATGGAAGCAGCGATACCAGCCGCATTTCTTGAGCCCGCATCCTCTAACTTACCTTTGGCAACGGACTGAGTCAGCTTGCCCCAATTCCCCCAGCCTGCACCTGAATAGTTAGTGAAGTTTTGAGCGACCAGCATACCTGCATTTTGACCACTCTTAACCCAAATATCTGCTTCGACATAAGCTCGGCTTACTAAGGACATGGCGTTGGTTCCTGCAATACCGGCTGTAACAGAGTTTCCACCCTTGGACTTAATCTGACCCTTAAAGGAGACATTTTCAACTCGAGATTGGCCTTCTATATTGTTAACCAGACCGGCAATATGGTCTCTTCCTTCCAAGTAGCCTTGGACATTGACGTTTTCGATTACTCCTTTATTCTTCAAGCGAGCAGCAATTGTCGCAACTGTATCGCCCGCTTGCGAATCTGGATAAACCATATTGACCCGCTTAAAGTCAATATCCTTGACCGTTCCACCAGTAATCGTATCAAATAGAGGATGCGCTAAGTCTAAAATCGCATGGCGCTCACCATTTTGACCACCAATCAGCTGGCCTTTGAACTCACCTGGTAAGTAAGATTTGCTGTTGGCAGGTTTGTCAATCAATTTGGCACTGATACTGCGGCCCAAAATAAAGGTTCCAGAAGGATCTTCCTTGATTCCGTCCAAGAGGTCTTGGAAGTCATAATAGACATTTCCTTCACGCTTCTTGGCCTTTTCCAGATAGAAATCAAAGCTGTTTTGAAGACCAGTTGCACTTCTTTGCAGCAAGTCTGGCAGCTGAGCCTGGATCTTAAAGACAGGCTGGTTATCAACGACCACTTCCTCGATAGAAGTAACTGGCAGGACAGTGTCCTTGAACTGGTCGGATGTAAAGTGCAGATAATATTGGTCCAGATTTGCTGGTTTTTCAGCCAAAGTAGGCATCAATTTTGTCTGGCCATTTTCAACCTTCATCAAGGAGACATTAGTAATCGATTTGAGCTCTACCTTCTTCAGGTCAAGCTGGACTTTCTCTTGAGCTAATTCCTGACTTTCAGAGCCATTTCCTAAGTCATAAGACAGAGTCGTCTCAATCTTATATGGTGTATAGTAGTCCAAACCACTGAAGCTAGCAGTCAACTGGCCTGCCGCCAAGTTCTGCTCTGCTATCAGCTGGCCATCTTTCTTCAGACGAACATGAGCACTAGTAAAGGCTTGATCCCTGTCCGTCAGCTGGTATTGAATCTGAGCTGATTTCTGCAATTCATCCTTCTTAACCGCTGAAACAGTCAGAGTTGGTGCTGCTTTAAGGGCCAATAAGTCAGCTAAAGCCTGCTTGAGTTGGTTGACACCCGCATCTACTTCATCTTGACTCGACGAAGTTTGATAAACTATCGCAGCCATATTCTTAATTGCTTGTAGCTGCTGGTAGGATTGATTAGTGTAAACTGCAGGATCTACAGCCGCTGCTAAAGCTAGCTGCTTGCTCAATTCTTCTTTATTGATGCGAGCCTTGCTACCCCGAGTGACCACTGTATCAACTGCTTCATGCAAGATTCTTTCAGTTATTTGCGGCTCTGATATGCGATTACCACCCAAGACTTCATAGCTGGTAACAATTTCTTTTTGTCCTGGAGTTCCATCGACAGTGGTCTCCTCATCAAGATACTTGCTATCATCTGTCTTGTTGACAACTTGAGGCTCAATCGTTTCTAGCTTGATGTCTGTATGCAGACTAGGTTGTTCTGGTTGAACTGTCGATTCGCCATTAACCCCACCTGTGTATTCTGGGAGGGCGGGCTGGACCGGAGCTATGTCTCCTGCCGTGCCTACTGGAGCATCATAGACTGGAAGTTCTTCTTGAACTGCTGATTCGCCGTTGACACCGCCCGTGTACTCTGGTAGAGCGGGCTCGACTGGTGCTATATCTCCCGCTGTCCCTACCGGGGCTGTGTAGACTGGGTTGTCCGCTTGAACTGCTGATTCCCCATTAACGCCGCCAGTGTATTCTGGCAAAGCAGGTTCAATCGGGGCTGTGTCGCCTACCGTGCCTACTGGTTCCGTGTAGACTGGATTGTCTGCTTGAACTAACGATTCACCGTTCACAGCACCGCTGTACTCTGGCAAGGCTGGCTCTTGTAAACTTTCCCCTTTCGCCGTTTCTATAGGTGGATTTGACGGCTGAGGAGCTGGACTAGGATTTGGAGCTGGAGTCGGAGTAGGAAGCTTCCCTATCTGGCCAGAATCACTTTCATCAGGATTCAGCCGATACAGCAACCCTGCCTGAGCAGCTCGATCAATAGAGTCAGAGTCCTCTTTTGCAACTTCTGATAATTCTGCTTGTCCTCGAGCTTCTTGACCGGATGGCAGAGAAGTTGGCTTGGTTCCTGTCAAAGCCAGCAAATCAGAAGCAGTAAAGTAACCGATATAGTTATAGCCTGCAATGGTCACATCCGCTTCAGAAACTGTTGACGAAACCGCAACTTGACGGTTATAAGAAAGCAATTCCCGATTTTCTAGCGCAAACGCTTGAGGAGACTGTAATACAGTCTGTCCCAAGCTGCCTAGCAAAAGCACTCCTAGTAATTTGCCAGATTTCTTTCGTGAGAATACCAAGACAGCCAAAATAGCCGTTCCCGCAAATAAGCCGAGAAGCGGCTGACCGTTATTTCCTGTACTCGGTAAGACAGCTTGCCCATCTTGCTTCCGATAAATCAGGTAATAGTTTTCCCCTTTTTGCAGATTTTCAGGCAGACCTTTCTTAATCAGCCCTTTTTCCTGCTCTGTTAGCTCTTGCTCTTCAACGTAAGTATAGTGAGCAGTCGCACCGCCTCCTACTTCATCTGCAGCAACTGTCGAACTTGACAAAGAGCTCCCAAAAATCAGAGCTGCAATGGCAACTGAGCCCACACCGACAGACAATTTGCGAATCGAATATTTCTGAATTCGCTCCTGCACTTTTTCAAAACGTTTCACTTTATAAATCCCCTTTTTCCTAAAATGTATAAAGCTAATCTCCCATTATCTCCCTAGCCAACTCCCCAGCAGGCTAAAAAGATGCGTTTTATACATATACTATTATCATATATCTTTTAGGAAATTTTTACAATAGATTTTGCTTAAAAAAACAATTAATTTTTGTAAAAGTAAATAGAGAAAATTAATTTGCTCTTTATAGCGAATTTCTTTTAATTAAAGGGCTGATCAGAGTGGCTCTCTTTCTTGACTGCATTTGCCAAATCTCCTTCTAGAAAACATAAAAAGAACAGCATTAGGCTGCTCCTTTTTATATAATTACAAATCTTCCAAGGCATCTTTCATTTTGTCGAAGAAGCCTTTTTTCTTAGGATTGACCGAGATATTGCCAGCTTCCGCAAATTCTTTGAGGGCAACTTTTTGACGGTCGTTGAGGCCAGTCGGCGTCACAACATTGACAGTAACATACTGATCACCCATGCTTCCACCACGCAGACTCGGTGCTCCCTTGCCACGCAGGCGGAAACGCTTGCCAGTCTGTGTTCCTTCTGGGATATTCAGCTCCACATCCCCATGAACAGTTGGAATATCTACACTGTCACCAAGAGCTGCTTGGACAAAGTTGAGATTGAGCTTGTAGTAAATGGTAGAGCCATCGCGCTCAAACTTATCACTCGGCTCAACTTGGACCACGACATAAAGATCACCATAAGGGCCGCCATTAAAGCCTGCCTCACCTTGACCAGACAGACGGACCTGCTGACCAGTTTCCACACCAGCAGGGATTTTGACCTTGACGCTGTGAGCCTGTTTTTCATGCCCCGTTCCATGACAGGTTTCACAAGGACTTTTGATTTCTTTTCCTCGGCCGTGACAGACATCACAGGTCACTTGGCGACGCATCATGCCAAGCGGTGTTTGGGTATCAACATTGATGACACCTGAGCCATGACAGCGGCCACAGGTAACAGGACTAGTCCCTGGCTTGGCACCAGACCCAGCACAGGTATGACAGGTCGCTTCGCGGTTATACTTGATTTCCTTCTCAGCTCCGAAAATGGCTTCTTCAAAGCGGAGATTTACACGATACTGAAGATCGTCCCCTTGGCGCGGAGCATTAGGATTACGCGAAGCACCGCCACCAAAGAAGCTAGAGAAGATGTCTTCGAAGCCGCCAAAGCCGGAGCCATCAAAACCACCGAAGCCGCCTGCACCGCCGCCAAAGCCACCATTAGCTCCCGCTGCGCCGTATTGATCATAGGCTGCCCGCTTTTGCTCGTCGCTCAGCGTTTCATAAGCCTCTTGGACTTCTTTATATTTGTCCTCCGCCCCAGCTTCTTTATTAATATCGGGGTGGTACTTTTTAGATAATTTCCGATAGGCTCTCTTAATCTCATCCTGAGAAGCATTCTTAGAGACACCTAGACGGTCATAATATTCTGTATTGTTCATGTAAGATACCAAGACCGTAAAATTCGACTGAAAAATAGGAAATCAGGCGACGGAGCGATGCTCCTAGACTGATTTTTCTTTTTTCTGAGAATTTAGGTCGGGTTCAGTTCCTTTCTAACTTAGTATAAGAAAGAACCGGAAATTTCAATTCCAATGCCTTTCTTACCGAAAAACAGAGGCTGGGTTGCAACCTCTGTAGTACATTATCTTCAATCTAATAGATAAAATTTAATCAGATTTTGTATATTTTAATAAAGATTTTTAACTTTATTATAACTAGCAACTGCAATATTTATAATTTTTTCATCTCCAATTTTATTATCAAAATAGACTTGTCGATTAATTGGAGCACCATCCTTCGTTGGCCTAGTATCATCCATAGCAGGCAAAATAGTATCTATATGACATTTTAGCCAAGTTATGTCTTCATTATTGTTTTTGGGCAGTTCTAGAAACTTCCTATTTTTGCCTTTGTTAGTTACACATTCTAAAGAAATATAACCAGACTTGGAAGTTTCACTTTGTATTACAGACAAATCTTTTTTCTGAAGCTCTCCAATCAGCTCATCAACTTTCATACAATCCTCCTCATTCCATGAGTAATGACCAAACCAAATTTACTGGATTGTTTTACTTCTCAGTAAACTCTCCGTCTACGACATCGTCGTCTGCTTTAGTTGAGCCCGCGTTTTCAGCTCCTTCTGCTCCCGCTTGGGCTTGTTGAGCTGCAGCAGCTTGCTCGTAGAGTTTCACTGCCAGTGCTTGAGCTTTTTCGTTAAGAGCTTCCAATTTCGCTTTCATGTCGTCCAAGTTATTGTCTTCTTGCGCTTTCTTAAGTTCATCAAGAGCAGCTTGGGCAGCGTCACGCTCTGCGTCGAAGCCTTTGCCTTCAGTTTCCTTGATAGTCTTTTCAGTCGCAAAGATAGCTTGGTCTACTTCGTTACGAAGGTCAACTTCTTCCTTACGTTTCTTATCTGCTTCAGCGTTCGCTTCTGCATCCTTCATCATGCGGTCGATTTCTTCATCAGTCAGGCCGCTGTTAGATTGGATGACAATGTGTTGTTCTTTTTGAGTTCCAAGGTCTTTAGCTTTAACAGATACAATACCGTTCTTGTCGATGTCAAAGGTTACTTCGATTTGAGGAATTCCGCGAGGAGCAGCTGGGATATCTGTCAATTGGAAGCGTCCCAGAGTCTTGTTATCCGCTGCCATTGGGCGTTCACCTTGAAGAACATGGATATCAACGGCTGGTTGGTTGTCCGCTGCTGTAGAGAAGACTTGTGATTTAGAAGTTGGAATTGTTGTGTTGCGGTCGATCAGCTTAGTGAAGACGCCACCCATTGTTTCGATACCAAGTGACAATGGTGTTACGTCAAGAAGGACAACGTCTTTGACATCACCAGTGATCACTCCACCTTGGATAGCCGCACCCATAGCAACTACTTCATCAGGGTTCACTGATTTGTTTGGCTCTTTACCAGTTTCAGCCTTAACAGCTTCTACAACAGCTGGGATACGAGTTGAACCACCAACCAAGATTACTTCGTCAATTTCTGACAAGCTCAAGCCTGCATCAGAAAGAGCACGGCGAACTGGTTCTTTAGTACGTTCTACCAAGTCACGAGTCAAATCGTCGAATTTAGCACGAGTCAGAGTCATTTCCAAGTGGAGAGGTCCAGCATCACCAGCTGTGATAAACGGCAAGCTGATTTGAGTAGAAGTTACACCTGAAAGGTCTTTCTTAGCCTTTTCAGCTGCATCTTTCAAACGTTGAAGCGCCATCTTGTCATTTGACAAATCGATGCCATTTTCTTTCTTGAACTCAGCTACCATGTGGTCGATGATCTTTTGGTCAAAGTCGTCACCACCGAGTTTGTTGTCACCAGCAGTTGCCAATACATCAAAGACGCCATCACCCAACTCAAGGATTGAAACGTCAAAAGTACCACCACCCAAGTCAAAGACCAAAATCTTTTCTTCTTTATCTTGTTTGTCAAGACCGTAAGCAAGGGCTGCTGCAGTTGGTTCGTTGACGATACGTTCTACTTCAAGACCAGCGATTTTACCAGCGTCTTTAGTCGCTTGACGTTGTGCATCGTTAAAGTAAGCTGGTACTGTGATAACCGCTTTGCTTACTTTTTCACCAAGATATTCTTCTGCATAGCCTTTCAAGTATTGCAGAATCATAGCTGAGATTTCTTGCGGAGTGTATTCTTTGCCGTTAGCAGCTACTTTTTCAGATGTTCCCATTTTTGATTTGATGGAAATGATTGTATCTGGGTTTGTTACTGCTTGACGTTTTGCCGCATCACCAACGATTATTTCACCATTTTTGAATGACACTACAGAAGGTGTTGTACGGTTTCCTTCTGGGTTTGCGATGATTTTGCTTTCAGTTCCTTCAAGAACTGCAACTGCTGAGTTTGTTGTACCTAAGTCAATACCGATAATTTTAGACATATTTTTACCTCTTTTTACTTTAATTTTATTTTTGATACTCTTCTTTGGTTCGCTTAGCTCGTTAAAAGCAAAGCTGAACGAATGTTTTCTTCTTTCATAGTTTATTGTCGTTTCGGACAAGTTTTACGTAGTAGCTGATTGGCAGTTCACTTCGCAAATATTAGTGACTCGCCTAGTTGTAAACTACCACCATAGCCGGTCTAAGGATACGGTCATGAAGTTTGTAGCCTTTTTGGAAGACCTGCGCGATAGTGTCAGCTGGGTGCTCATCGTCAGCTGGAACGGTTTGAATGGCCATGTGATAGTTATGGTCAAAAGCTCCGTCAGCTGAGATTTCTTCGATACCCTCTTCTTTGAGAGCATGAATCAAGCTTTCCTGCACCATTTCCAGTCCCTTTTTGACATCATCTGTCAACCCTTCAACTGCAAGCGCGCGCTCCAGATTATCTATCGAAGGCAAAATAGCTTTTGCCAGATCCTGACTGCGGTATCTTTGCAGCTGCTGGCGTTCTTCATTCGCTCGTCGCTGAATGTTCTGCATTTCTGCATGAGCACGGAGATATTTGTTTTCAAAATCTTCTGCCCGCTCATTAGCTAGTTCTAATTCTGATTTTTCAGGGTTTGCCGATTCAGCTTGCTCAGCTGTTTCTACAGTTTCCTCTTTTACTTCTACATCTTCTGGATGTTCTTCTTGTTTATGCTTTGCCACAAGGCACCTCCTATTTAGGAATATTTATACTATATTTAATGGACTTCATAGTGATTGCTGCTTAGATAGCGATAGAAGTCGGTTAGTTTCATGGTCAGCACGCGGTTGACGACATTCATCTGACTGACCAGTCGTTGGTAGTCAAGATTGACCGGACCGACAACTGCCAGCACCCCAAATCCTCGATAAGGAATCAAGAATTTGCTGGAAATCAATGTCAAATCAGCCAAACAGCTTTCCCTACTGTCTGCCACGCGCACGCTTTGCATCTGATCCTCGGCCAAGCTGTCGCGGATTTCAAAGGCTACTTTCTGCGGGTCATCAAAAAACTGATAAGCTGACAGATCTGAAAATTCCAAGAGCTGAACCTTGCCAGATAGAATCACATTTTCCTTGAAAATATCACCAAAGATATGCTCAAAGAGCTGGATGACATTGTCCGTCGTAGTGAAATAGCGCTGGATAATCTGCGGAATTTCCGTCCGAATCTTGTAATGGATGTCCAGCACTGTCTGTCCCAAGAACCGCTCCCTTACCAAGCCTTTAAGCCTGTCCAGATCTTCTCTTAGGAAGTTGCGCGGAATCATAAACTGACTGGTAATGGTATTGGACTCATCCAGAGTGAAGACTGCCAGAGCCGCATGCTGACTGAGCACAACGATGTCAAAAGCTGTCAAGCGTTGCCGACTGGGTTCTACATCCAGTGCAACAACCGTACATCCACTGAGCTTGGTCAAAAGGTCCGCTGCCTGTTGAAGAATGTCCTCCAAGTTGAAAAACTCATGGTCAAAGGCTTTGATAACCTCATAAAGTTCATTCTCAGCAAGACGATCAAAGGACAGAGAATGCTTAACAAAGTACTGAAAACCAGCCACGCTAGGCTTACGGCCGCTGGACGTATGCGCCTTTTCAAGAAGCCCCTGCTTTTCCAAAGCCGCCATATCGTTTCGGATAGTAGCACTACTGGAATTGATGGAATCCTGCAGGGCTTTGGAGCCGACTGGCTCGTGAGTCTTGGTAAAGATATCAATAATCAAATTCAAAATCTCATTTTGACGCTCCGTGACCACGGCATCACCTCCAATCAAGATTCTGCTATCGATTAGCACTCAACCACCTCGAGTGCTAACTCATGATTCTATTATACACTCTTCCACACCAAAGTCAAGACAAAAACTCAAAAAATTAGCACTCTTTTTACAAGAGTGCTAAAAATCAGTCTAGCGACCTAGATTAATCCTCCAGAATTTGCAAATGGCGCATCAAATAGAAAGAAATTCCTGCAAAAAGAAGCAACCAAACTAGCAGAGCCAAAAATTCTCCACTCCATAAATGGAAATGAGACCAATCTTTCATATAAGTACTAAAGAGGCCCATAAAGCTATAACGCAGCACCTTAAATAAATCCTCGCTCATATTTGAAAACATAGGAATAAATGCCGCCAAGAGCATAGCCGGAACACTAAGAGATTGTGCCATGACCTGATTTTTACAAAACAGACCAACCATTAAAAAGAAGAAAATTAAGACCAGCATGGTCAACAAGAGAACCAAACCATAGCTGAATACATGATTAGAAAGCTTAGCTCCCACCAAAATTGGGGTAATGACAATATAAAAGATCCCAATAATCGCTGGCCAGATTAAGGCAGAGAGAATGTATTGACCAGCTGTCACACCAGCCAAGCGCAAACTTTGCAAATTATGTTTTTCTCTTTCCTCAGCTAGGATGATGATGATAGGTGTCCCAACAGACATGGCTAGAGAGAAAGGCAGAGAGATCGTAAGCAACATAGTAGCTAGTTTATCAGCTCCAATTTCCTTACCCGCTCCATTCAGTGAAAAAATAAATTTATAGAGAAAAATGAGGAAAATTGGCATGAAAACCTGCAACAGAATACTTTTATTAGCTAGCGTCACTTGACCTCTCAGCCAAATCTTACCTTTTAATTTATTAGACATTTAAGGTACCTCCTGTCAACGTGATGAAAATATCTTCCAAAGTTGGTTCGCAGGAATGAATGCTGATAACATTGGACAAATCCAAACCTCCTTGTAGTTCCTCAAAGGCCACCGTCTTCGTCGTCAAATCTACATATTCTAAACGAACCTTCTTATCTGTATTATACTTTTGGATTATCTCATGCGGACTGCCTACTTCGACTAATTTTCCTTTACTTAGCAAGGCCAAGCGATCACACAAGAGGGTAGCTTCTTGCATATCATGAGTCGTCAGAAAAATAGTTGTCCCCTGCTCTTTTAGTTCCAGCAGCAATTCGTGAATGGTGCGAGAGGTTGACGGATCTAAACCACTGGTTGGCTCATCCAAGAAGAGCAGTTTAGGTCGATTAATCAAGGCTCGGACCAGCAACATGCGCTGCTTCATACCCGTAGATAGTTTTTCAGCCACCTTGTTGCGACTATCATAAAGCCCCACTTTTCGGAGAAGTTCATCGACTTCTGTCATCTTAACACCAAAGAGCATAACATAGGCTTTGAGATTTTTATAAAGTGACATCTTTTCATAAAAACCGCTGCCATCGCTGACAATCCCAATCTGCTCCAGCACTTCTGCCTTTAAATCCTCAACCGGTGCAGACAGCACATGAGCTGTCCCAGCATCTGCAGACAACTGACCAGTCAAGATATTGATAGTCGTCGTTTTACCAGATCCAGATGGTCCTAGGAAGCCAAAGATTTCTCCCTCTCGGATGGAAAAATCGATTCCTGCTAAGGCTTCTTGTTCCTTGAATTTCTTTTTCAAGCCTTGCACTTCAATAATGGTCTTTTTCATTGTTTTCCTCGCTTTCACAACAGTATTTAACAAAACTGCAATCAGTCTTTCAGTTCCTGCCTCATTTTCCAAAAACGCAAGGCAATATGGACCAGTTGACAGAACAGAATGAGCAATATAAGACAGTCTATTGCTAAGACTGATTTGAATAGTAGACTTGCTTTCAAACTCTTTTGAAAAATATCTAAAATGAGATAGGTAGTGACACACAAAACCATGATGGCCGGCAAAAATCGCCATATAAGCAAACGCTTGACCATTTCTAGCTTAGACCATGCGTCATTATAGATTTCAAGATCGCTGTCTGCATCAAGCTGAGAAACCGGCTTGCGGAAATAAGAGAACTGATTAAAGTTTGTAATATGCTTCCAGCCACAATCCTCAAACAGTTGATAATAGGATTCTTGCTCCGCCTTCTTTATGGGGCGAAAATCTAATTGATAGGCCACGTCCTGAGGCGGACAGGATTCAAATGTATAACGAACCGCAACAAGAAAGGGAGAATAACTTACTTTTTTCAATTTCCAGCCTTTGCTATGCATTTGTTTAAAATAAGCTGCTTCTCTGTCATAGTCTGCAATGGTAAAGATTTTATAGACAATTTTCTTTTCCATCAAACTTCCTCCTTACTATTGCGGTAAAGGCGCTCAATCCGCTGGATTTCCAACTCTAAAATCTGCTTCCCAAGCTCCGTGATAGAATAGAGCTTTCTCTTTTCTTCCTCACGAACAAAGGCAATCAGACCATCTTTTTCCATCTTTGCCAAGGTCCCGTACATGGTCCCCGGGCTGATAGATAGCTGTCCTTCTGTCAATTGCTTGACTTTTTGAGTAATACTGTAGCCATGCCTTTCTTTCTGAAGACAGAAGAGGATATAAAAACCTGTCTCTGTCATTGGCACATAGACTCTCCTAAGCTTTTCTGTCAATCCGCTCATCTTTTTATCTCACTTTCACCTCGATATATCGAACCTTGATATACAAAATTATATCGCAGTCCGATATAGTTGTCAAGGATTTGTAAATATTTTTTACAAAAAGTGATTCATTTTTATCTATCAATGCTTCAGCTAAAGCTGCTTTAAGTCAGAAGCATAAGTGATTATAGACCTGCATTCTGATAAATCAGCATAAAAAAAAGCCAGGAAAACCTGACTTACTTGTTTATTTCCCCGCTGCCTTGAGTAGGGCGATATATTCTTCCAGAACCAGATTATGCTTCTGCATATACTGGGCATTCTCCACACCGACATAACGGTAATGCCAGTTCTCAAAATCAACTCCAGTAATGTCACTCTTGCCATCTGGATAGCGAAGGACAAAGCCATACTGCGGAGCTAGTTGGGCAATTTTGGCTGCCAATTCATCCCCCTGGCCTTCTGGAGCGCTCATATCAATAGCCAAGCCCGTTTGATGCTCGCTGGCTCCTGGAAGCTGCACCTGCTTCAGCACGATGCTGACTGCTTCTTCATTTGACAAGCCTTTGGCAACTTCCCCAGCAACTTTTTCGTTATAGAGTTCCTCCTGCTCAGCTCGGCTGCGATAGCCAGAGATTAAAGTTTCTTCAGGAGCTATCGCCTGGGCTGCTGCTAGGAATTGCCGAGTATTTTCAGCAATACGGCTGTCGACCTGCACCTCTCCAATCTGAGTCAGATCAGGTGTTTTTTCTTCTTGCTGGTTGTCTCGATTGACCAAAATCAAATTCCAGTCAGTAGAAGAAACCTTGGGCAAATCAGACTGCGAGCTCTCTGAGCCAGAAGAGCCTTTCGTAGCAGAACTGCTAGACGAACCCGAAAACTGAATCTTTGCAAGCAGATCTTGTAACAAGGACGGACGGAAATAAATCGCCGTTCCTCCAGCTGCCAGACACAAGATGATTAACAACAAAAGCGTTAACCCAATCTTCTTAGACTTCGATTTTCTCTTTTCTTTGCGATGTTTAGCGCGCTTCAACTTCTTCCTCCATTACTTTGGCACCGGCCTCTCGATAAGACATGTCTCCGACGCAAGCTACTGTGAATTTACCGTCTTCATAGTCTACAACCGTCACACTGCCATTGTCCAAACCATGAGGCCGAGTTCGATTGATTAGATAGACAAAGGTTCCGATGGTCATGCCGTGGCTGACTACAAGGGCATTCCCACCGCCAGCAGCTTCCAGCTCCTCAGCTATGGCTGAAAAGCCTTCCCAAATTCGGCCGCTGAGCTTTTCCCAGTTTTCTGCCCAGCCTGCTGTATCGACTTCTACAAGGCCTTCTGCCAACTCAGCATAGCTGAGCTGATGAACGTGCTCAATATTGAAAACCCGGGGCATCACACCCATAAAGAGTTCCCCATCATAACCACCATCAAAACTGCCAAAGCACCATTCGCGAATCCGTTTGTCAAAGGTATAAGGAATCTGACCAGTCAGATCCAGCTCCTCCAGAATAATGCCCATAGTCTGAATAGTCCGGCCGCTGTCGCTGGAACGGGCCAATTTGAAATCAAGCCCAGCTTCTCTCAAGCCAATGCCCAACTCATGAATGCCACGTTCCCCAACTTCAGTCAATGGGGTATCAGACCAGCCTTGAGCCCGGCCGATAGTATTAAACATGGTCTTGCCATGACGAACCAAGTATAATCTTGTTTTTGCCATTTCATTTCCTCCGTTGTTCTTTTCATATTATACCATTTTATGAAGAAATTGGCTCCATCTGGCTTTCAAAGCAAAAAGCAGGAGTCTCAAAACTCCTGCTCATTCTTGATTTTCTCGATCCAATATAGCTGCACCAACCTGACGGTAAGACACATCACCCAAGGCCTGGATGCTAAAGCGACCATCTTCATACTCCAGCACTGTGACACTGCCATTGTCGACATTAGGATTTTTCGTGATATTCTCATCAACCAGATAAGCCAAAGTACCAATGGTCATACTGTGGCTGACGACCAGAGCATTGCCACCGCCTGAGGACTCCACCTCTCTAGCAATGGCTTCAAATCCTTCTAAAATCCGACCGCTTAGCTTGTCCCAAGGCTCAGCCCAACCTGCCGAATCCACTTCTACCAGGCCATTCGCCAAATCCGGCCAACTGAGTTCTTTGTAATTATCCGTCTTAAGAACTCGTGGGATAACGCCATGAAAGAGCTCACCACCATAAGCACCATCAAAACTGCCGAAACACCACTCCCGGATGCGCTTGTCATAGCGATAGGGAATCTGACCAGTCAGGCCCAGCTCCTCTAGGATAATCCCCATGGTCTGAATGGTCCGACCACTATCACTGGAAAAAGCCTTGACAAAAGGCAAACCAGACTCTCGCAATCCGATACCCAGCTCGCGAATACCGCGCTCCCCTTTAGCAGTCAGCGGGGTATCAGACCAACCTTGAGCCCGGCCGATAGTATTGAACATGGTCTTGCCATGACGGATAACATAGAGTCTTGTTTTTGACATACTTCACCTCTTTTATTTTTTCTTTGTTTATTATAGTATAGGCCTTCGTATTCTTTAGATAAAGAAGAGGGAGAACCCGGTTTCCCACTATGATAGACAGCTGCTCACTTTGAAGTCAGCATCTAATCAACTATAGAGACTTAATATGAACTTTTACAGCACTGACACATCCAAGAACAATGTACAGATAATGGAGCCAATAATTAAGACCAAACTGTCCGGATAAAGCGGCTTTATTAATAGCGATAACGGCTTGCAAAATATTGCCTTCCCCTTGGTAAAAAGAATTGGCATAACCAATTTGAACAGCTACAAAGCTCATCGCTAAAGTAAAAAAGAAACTTGCCACAATTCCTAAAACAGAAATACCTTTGACAAACTTTTCATAGCAAGCAATGCTAAATAGCAGTGTAAAACCTGATATGAAGCCCATGGCCAAGGATGCACCTGTCAGAAAGAAGACAAGACATGCGCCAAGCAAGCTCGTCAAGAATGCTCCGAGAACACCCAGAAAATAATGTATTTTCTGCGGACTTTGATGAGGAAGGGAACGCTTTGTCACCTTATCCTGTGAGATGGAAATCATCCGCTCATAGCTAGATGGCGTGAGAAAGAGCCAATCGCCTTTGATCTGATACAGGTCCACATCTCCGGTTTCACCGGTTTTTTCACAGGCGCTAACCAGCCCTTGCTCCTCAAAGTAGCGGGTGCAGTCCTCAATAGCCTCCTCCAAAATATCCGGCAGCAGATCTCGATCCTGATCAGCCAAAATCTGACAAGCCAAGTTATAGCCAGCTCTCTCAAAATCAATCAAGACCTCAGAATCGTTGATCAAAGCTTCCAAGGTATCTCGACCGATATAGCCCTGCTCACATCTGACTGAGAAAAAAATCGCAAATTCGTCGCCATCTGTTATAGTCTCTAGATAAAAAGCATAATCCCCTCTACGGCCATATATAATGCCGCTCTCCTTATCAAAATCCAAACCTAAATCAAGGGCCAGCTCAGCTAGCTCTCTTTTATTCATAACCTAAACAATCTCCTTATAATCCCCTATCTTTCAAGCATCCAGCTAGACTCAATCCCGCAAACTCCTACTCGGAAACTGAATAGCTGTCCTTTATGATGCTTTCTTAAAAGCTGTTTCAAATCTAGCTTTTTAATTTTTAAAGCTGTGAATAGGCGCTGGAATCTGACCGCCCCGCGCGATAAAGGCAGCAGACGAAGCTTGATTGACCTTCATGACCGGAGCTGTTCCCAAGAGCCCGCCAAATTCAATCATATCGCCTTCCTTGCCTTTCGGAATAATCCGCACAGCTGTTGTCTTCTGATTGATAACTCCAATCGCCGCTTCATCCGCAATCATGGCTGCGATGGTTTCAGCCGGTGTCGCTTCTGGAATGGCAATCATATCCAAACCTACAGAGCAGATAGCTGTCATCGCTTCTAGCTTTTCTAGATTGAGCGAGCCATTTTGCACAGCCGCAATCATGCCCTCGTCTTCTGACACAGGGATGAAAGCACCAGACAGTCCGCCAACCTGATTGCAGGCCATGACACCGCCTTTTTTGACTTGGTCATTGAGCAGGGCAAGGGCTGCTGTCGTGCCATGAGTGCCGACTGTTTCCAAACCCATTTCTTCCAAGACACGGGCGACTGAGTCCCCGACCGCTGGTGTTGGAGCCAGACTCAAGTCAACAATCCCGAACTTGACGCCCAGACGCTCGCTGGCCATCTGACCGACCAACTGACCGATACGTGTGATTTTGAAGGCTGTTTTCTTGACTGTTTCAGCCACCACGTCAAAGCTCTCACCTCGGACCTTTTCCAAGGCTCGCTTGACAACACCGGGCCCAGAAACACCGACATTGATGACCACATCTGCTTCGCCGACACCGTGAAAGGCGCCTGCCATGAAAGGATTGTCTTCTACCGCATTGGCAAAGACGACCAACTTGGCCGCACCCATATCAGATAACTGAGCGGTTTCCTTGATAATCCGCCCCATATCCGCAACAGCTGTCATATTAATACCAGTTTTGGTTGAGCCGATATTGACAGAGGAGCAGACCTTGTCCGTCTCAGCCAAAGCACGTGGAATGGAATTAATGAGAATTTCATCGCCTTTTTGATAGCCCTTTTGGACCAAGGCCGAGAAACCACCGATAAAGTCAACGCCGATTTCCTTGGCTGCCTTGTCTAAAGCCTTGGCCAGAGGCACGTAGTCTCTGCTATCTGTCGCTGCCCCAATCAGCGAAATCGGAGTCACTGAAACCCGCTTATTGACGATGGGAATCCCGAGCTCTGCAGCAATTTCATCCCCAACTGCCACCAAGTCTTTCGCTTTGGTCGTGATTTTTTTGTAAATCTTCTCCGCCGCCCGATCAATATCTGTGTCAATACAGTCCAAGAGTGAAATGCCCATGGTGATGGTCCGAATATCAAAATTCTGCTCCTCAATCATGGCAATGGTTTCTGTTACTTGTCTAATATCCATTCTTCACTCCTTAGATATTGTACATGGCATCAAAAATGGCTGCGCTTTGAATGTTGATTTTAACGTTGAGCTCTTGACCGAAAGCTTCAAACTCATTGCGAAGGGCCGTAAAATCTTGCTTTTCATCGCTGGACACCAAGGCCATCATGGTGAAATATTCCTCCAAAACGGTTTGGGAAATATCATCAATATTCAGCCCCAGCTCCGCAATCTTAGTGGAAACTCCGGCTACAATCCCTGTTTTATCTTTTCCGATAACGGTAATAATTGCTTTCATGCTTGGCTCCAATCATTTTTAGTTTGTCTCATTGTAGCATAAATTCGAGGATTTTGTATACTATTTCAGAAAATAAAGGCAGAAGGTTCGGATATTGCAAATAGCACTTGAAACAAGGAAAATTCTCCTACGCTCAGCAATTCATCTGAGAGACCATTTTGGGCAACTTTGTATGTTTTTTCTATTTTCATTTGAAAGCGCTTTCTATATTTGTTATACTAAATATAGAATATTTTACACAAAGGAGATTTCCTAATGAACGATTCATACAAGAAGCGTCTCTATACTCAGGCCTTGAGTTTATCAGCCGCTGTATTGATGGCTGTCTTAGCTCAGGGCAAGGCCGTAGCTGACCAGCAGAACAGCACTGAGTCACAGCCAGCCGCCAATCAGATAGAGGCTGTAACTCCTGCGACAGAAGCTGCTCAAGCTGTTCCAAATCAGACAGGAGAAAAAGAACAGACTCCTGCTCCTGCAGCGGACAATCCAGCTGTCTCTGCAGCAGCTCAAACAAGAGCAGTTGCTTCTGAAGAAGGCAAGACCCAGCTGGCCGACAGCACTGTCTATATGTCCGAGCCTGCAGAGGTCAAGGAAACCGTCCAAGGACAGGCTTCTCAGGCGGGTAAGCTGACTTGGACTCTGGACAATAAACCGATTGCCGACTGGAAAACCTGGAACATGGACAGCGGCACCTTTACCGGCCAACCCTTTGTCACAATTGAGGAAAAGGCCGACGGGAACGATCTTCATCTGAATCTGCAGTTTCAAAAGCTTTTCGGAGACGATCTCAGCCTGCGCTCTCCCCATAATATTCGCCGGACCTATCGAAACTTCATTGGCAGCCATGAACTGGTTGGTACGAGCCAGGACTTGAGCTTGACCATTCGCAAAAATATCGTCTTGCGCCCTTATGAAGACTCCCACAGCCATGAGGAGATGCTGGCATCCATCGAAAAGAGCAGACAGGATGCCAAGACCGATCGCTTGGTACAGATTGAGAACATCGGAAAGAGTGCTCAGGGTCGCGATATCAAGTTGGGTATCATCAGTTCTGACCAAAAGAGCATTGACGACTACCTCAGCACAACTAATCCACAGGCCTTGACCAAACCAGCAGAAATGCTGGCAGCTCTCAAAAATGGCAACTTAGACTATAAACTACCTGTGCTCATTAACAACACTCACGCTGATGAACAGCCTGCTATTGATATTATCACAGGTCTCTTTAAAACTTTTGCAACTAAAGACCAAATCAGCTTCAAAACAACCGCTGCAGATGGTTCTGAAAAACTTGTCACTCTCAAAATCCAAGATTTACTGAAGAAGTTTATCTTTCTCTTTGACTTTACGGAGAATCCTGACGGCGATGTCCTCAACACTCGGGCTCTGGCCAATGGACTTGACCCTAACCGTGATACTGGCTACCAAGCCAATCCTGAAACCCGTACTGTTGCTGGATTGATTAACAAATGGAACCCAATTGCCCTCTATGATATCCACGGATTTGTCAAGGAATTCCTGATTGAGCCGGCAACCCCGCCTCACGATCCTAACTTTGAATATGACCTTTTAGCTGACCTCATGCTGGACAATGCCCATCATATGGGACGGGCCGGCGTTGCCAACTCTGGCTACGAAAAATACATCATTCCAAAACTGGACTGGGGAGACGGATGGGACGATTCCTTCTCCGGCTACACAGCGGTTTATTCTATGTATCATGGCATCCTGGGACATACCATCGAAATTCCCGAGGGTAATCAAGAGTCCTACAAGGCTGGATATTATGCAGTTTTAGGAGGTCTTGACTATCTAGCTCAGAACCCCGACAAGCTCATGGAGATGCGTCTCAACTTCTACCTGCGCGGCATCAATAAAGTCGAAGATCCTAAGGCAGAAAATGAACTCGTCGGACCAGATGGTCAGGTCGTAGGCCGGATTAAAAAAGGCCAGGAAAAATTCTTCCCAGACTACTATGTCATCCCGATGGGAGTGGACAAGGACAATGATACCCAAGAAGCCTTTAATATGATTGACTATTTCAAGCGCAACGGTGTCCTTGTCAAAGAACTCAAGGAAGATAGCGGAAACTATAAAAAAGGCGATTTGGTTGTCGATATGGCGCAGGCCAAGCGTGGCTATGCCAATCATGTCCTCTACAAAGGCTCAAATGAATCCAAGTGGGCTGCCATGTATGCGGAATTGGTTGTCAATTTCCCTGATATGAAAGGCTTCAAAGCCCAGCCAGTCTTTGGCGACAAGCTCTTTGAAGGCAAGCTAGGCGATGTGACAGCCCTCCGTGCTGCTCGGACCAGTCAGGTTGATCATAAAGCGCCTTATTACGTCATTGCCAATACGTCTGAGAGCGCGGTCAAGGCCGTCAACCAAGCTCTTGCTGAAGGTAAGAAAGTCTACCTGACAGATGACGGCTACATCGTTGATACACCGACCTTTACCAGTCTCCTAAATCGTTATGCCATTTATGGTGATGCCCTCTATAAGATTCCACAGGGACCGACTCTGAAGCCTCTCAAGGTCTATGCACCGCCGCATCAGTTTTACTGGGCAGGTGTGGACTCACCAGCTCACACTGCTTTGGCTCTGAAAAATATGGGCTTTGAAATCGTCGACAGCCCAGAAGAAGCGGACGTCATAGTTCTTGAAAGCAACAACTATGACAAGTCTCTTGTCGGACTTAAGCCAACCATCGTCGTCGGAGGTTCTGCTATGCAGCGCTTGGAAAAACTAGGAATCTTAGATGGATTTGACGCTGAGCGCTTCAAGAACGGCAGTGACTATGAAGGATTGATGAAAGCCGTTATTCAAGACCAAGACCCGCTGACCAGCGGCTACAAGAAAGATGGACTCTTTTACTCCAACTCTGGTAACTGGATTGCTAAGATTCCTGCCAACTTTAGGACTCTTGCCAGCATTGCTGGCAGCGACTTCTATATCGCTGGCTGGTGGCCTGGCAATGAACAACTGGCCAACAAAGTCGTAGCCATTGCTGGTACCTATAAAGAGCAGCCTCTCTTTGTCTATGCTGGCAATCCGACCAATCGGCTTCACCCTGTTCACTTCTACCGTTGGATCTCAAATGCTATCTTTGGCAGCCAGTTGGCCGAACTGACAGACCTCCCAAGTCCTGCGACACCTGATCCAACCTATCAAGCGCCAAGTCAGACTGTCCTTGACTGGAAGCCTGCTACAGTGAAGCCACCGGCTCAAACGGTAGTCCTGACCTACAAGAGCCAGACACTTCCGCAGACCGGCAGCCAAGAAAAAAGTGCTAGCTTTGCTCTAGCTGGACTCCTAATCGCAGGAGCAGCTGGACTCTTACTTTTAAAGAAAAAGGAAGACTAATACTTAAAAATACACCTCCCAATGGATGCGGGAGGTGTATTTTTAGTTATAAGCTCTGCTATTTTTCCACATAGGTATGAAGCGGATAAGTCGGATAGGCCAAGTCACGCGCCAACTCTGAGGTTACATAACCTGCCGGTGCATCTAACACAGAAGGGATTCGATTGACGATAGTGGCACAGGTCAAGGCTACAGTATCAGGCTTGCTGACTGAGAAGACTAGATTTGGCTCACCAGTAATTTCCCAATCACACATATCTCCGTCATTTTCACGATAGACCTTGCCAATACACTCTACTTCCAACTCAATTCCCTGATGGGTATGAATGGTTGTCACAGCTGACATACCCGTTACTTGCCCCGCCGGAACTGTGCGACCCAGCGTTTCAGAATAAACATCTTCATCCAAAATATAAGGAACACTCTTTTGTGAAATATCCTGAATGGTCCAGTTCATCTTAGAGCAAATAGCCTCAGCAGCATTCCACATATAGGACGGCAGACTCTCAGCACTAGCAATTTCCTTTTCAAATCGCTCTGAATCGTAACCAGCACCATGCGCTTCTGCCAAAGCTAGACCATAATCTTCCACATTATAGCTGACAATCCCTTTCACCTTTTGAATGCGATTAAGGCCAGACATAGCCAAGCAAGGCATATTAATCCAGTAAATATCCTGCATGCCAGATCCCATTATAGTGACACCATATTCTTTGGCCAGCTTGTCCAAGCGGTTTGTTTCGGATGGCGACGTCGTCCAAGGGTAGATGGCTTCCTCACAGGTCGTGATGATATTAACTCCATGCTTGATGGCTGTTTCAAAAAAATCATACATTTCCGGCATATAGGAAGCAATGGTGACAATGGCAATGTCAGCGTCACACTCTCCAAAGACACGTTCAGCATTATCAGAAATCAGGACACCAGTCTTATAGCCTAGCTCTGCAAAATCACCAACATCCTGTCCTACTACAGCAGGATTGTTATCAATAGCTCCTACGATTTCTACACCGTGATCCAGTAGGTACTTGAAAATCACTTTAGACATCTTGCCGCAGCCATACTGAACAGCACGAATTTTTGTATTTCTCATGGCAAACCCTCCATTAATTGTTATTATTTTCACAATTATAGTATAATATCTCTAGTAACTAGAGAGTCAATAGAGGGTTTTAAAAAATGAAAAAAATTTTGCGTATCGGAGAATTTTCCCAAATAAATCAGATTTCCATCCAAACTCTAAGATTCTATGACCAAATCGGTCTTTTAAAACCCTATAAAGTCAATCCAGAAACCAACTATCGCTACTACCACATCAATCAATCTTCTCTGGTTGACTCCATTCAGTACCTGCGTCAACTGAATTTTTCTCTAGAAGACATCAAAGAAATCCTATCTGACAAAGACCATTTTCAACTGCACCAGCTTATCGAGGAGCGCTATCAGCGTCTTCTAGAGGAAAAAGAGAATTTAGAAAAACAAATCCAAGAAATCGAAATCTTTCGGTCTGGTGCCCGTATCTATGGCGAAAAGCAGAGCGAGCAAGAACTGGAAATTCTAACTTTTCCTGAACGGCAGCTGCTTACTTTTGAAATTGATCAAAACATTTATCAAATGAAAAGTGAGGAATACGAACTTGCTCTCCGCTACTTCAAACAAGAAATCCTGCGTTACAGTCCTTTTTTCACCCATTTCAGTCGTGTTGGTTCCATTATGAAACAAGAAGATTTCCAAAAAGAAAGATGGATTTCCAAACAACTCTGTCTCTTCCATCATACTCCCAATGAACTCCCTCACTTAAATCGAATGTTGCTTCCGGCAGGAAATTATGCTGTTGCTTACTGCTCTTCCTTTGCAGATGAACTTGAAGCTCTGCCGCATTTTTACCAGGCTCTGACTCAAGCTGGGTATACTCCTGTGGGTGATTATATCTGCGAGGTCATCCATGAACAGCCACAACTCCAGGAGCAGCACCGCGATATGTTCATCCGGATGCAAGTTCGGATAGAGGATTAAAAAAGGAGGAAAGAGGATGTAGCGGAATTTCTTGCCAGATACTGGAGCAAGCTCAGCCAAAAACGAATCACTTCACAAGCCGTAATTATATAAAAAAAGGACGGGAAAACACCCATCCTTTTTATGTGCAAATAACCATTGCTTAGCATCTTAGTCTTCTTGCTTCTTTCTTCCAGCTAGAAGACCCATTCCCAGAAAAGCTAAACCAGCCAGAGGCAGAAACTTATCTTCTTGAGTGCCAGTCTTAGGCAGAGCTGAGTCGGGAGCTGGCTGCAATCTTGGCGACGAAATAACTTTTCCTTCCTCACCTTGCTTCAGAGCTTGAGGTTGGGTCCTTGTCAAAGGCTGTTTAGCACTTTCAGCCACCACCTTGCTGCCAACTTCTACTAGTTCGTCAACTGCTAGAGAGAACACTTCCTGACCGAGGACGGTTCGCTGACCGTTCAAGACTTCTACAAAGACTCGCTTTTGACCTTTTTGGCCAGCTACAAGTATCCTCCGCTGCCCTTGTTCCAGTTCTGGATTTTCCTGTTCTCGGGTCTGATATGCAATCTCTTCCATTATGACTTCTAAGAAAGGTTTTTCTTCCACTAGGTCCTTTATCCCCTCTTCCGGAGTGACCTGATGACTTGGTTTCACAGCCAGAGCAGCAAGAGCTGTCTTCAGATCTTGCTCTGCTCTATCTAAATCTGCCTGCTCCGCTTTTTCATCTGCCAAGAGAGACTGGGCTCGAGCCAAGGCTGACTGGTAAGCCTGAACTGTCTCATCTGTGTAGAGGCTTGGATCTAGACTAACCGTACTGTCTACCACTTTCTGCAGAGAAGTCTTATTAACCGCTGGCGCATGAAGATTGGTCACAAAGAAATTGCGCGCTTCCAAATCTCCATCCCAAAGCCCCAGACCGACGTAGGCATCATTATAATAAGGCTCAACCGTATCAAATTGGTGGTTCAGGTATTCTACACCGTCCACAGATACACTGACACCATTTTTAGTTTTCACTAGCTTAACATGGTGGAACTGGCCGTCATTAAGATGCTTGCCATTCATGCTACTTTCTGCAATCGTTTCTCCCATAAAGCGGTAAAGTCGAATCTTATCATTATCGCCAAATTGAATAGAATAAGCATTGCGAGGGTCAACATTTTCAGACGCATAGAAGATGTTAATCAAGCCTTTTTGATACTTGAGATCCACATCCAAGTTATACTCAGGGAAAGGTATCTTCTGACCTCCCATATAATAATCATTGGCGCTGGTATTCTGATTATAGAGGCTTTCACCGTCAACATACCATTTACCGGAAACAGCTTTTAGATCTGGAACATTGGTCTTAAAGTCATTACGGCTGATATTGATAGTGAAGACCTTGGAAAGGCTTGGATTTTCCTTAGAGGCCGCCGTTACCTTAACCACACCCCTTTGCAGAACAGTCACTCGTAGCTTATTGCCATCTTCCGTGACAGAGACTAGGTCTGGCTGATCCACACTCCAGCTGACCGCTTGAGAGACGCTTGCTGGCATGACATATGCTTTCAAATCCAAACTATCACCGACATAAATATTATTTGTTACAGGAGAAGCCTGCACTAGTTCCAGTGGTTTGGTCACTGCCTGCTTGTCTTTCCAGATGCCCTTCAGCGGATAAAGAGCAATGTCAGCCTTAGCAGCACCACCTTCTACAAACACACTAGCGGCAAGGCTATTTGGTGCAGGGAAAATCTGATTGGCACCCGCTACAGTATACCCTTTTGCAAAGACTTCTAGGCTGGAGCGATCCACATAGAGATGCAGATCTATGCTGCCATCCGCATTGCGCTTGACGGACTGACTATCCACCTGAGCAAATTTATTACTGAGAAGAATGCCGGACTGGCTGCGGTCAATAGAGAGAGTTTCCTTTTCTAAATCATAGGTAACTCTAGTCACTTCTCCATCTCCAACCCGCAGGTTAAAACCAACTTTCTTGGTCGTTTCACTCGGACGGAAAGTAGAGACAATTTCATACTGATCATCGGAAAAATCTTTCAACAGCCCATTCTTCTCACTAACTTCCACGTCTTTATACAACACAGCCTTGTCTTCCTGACGCAGAGACTGATAAGCTGTAATTGGCGTCTGAGTCAGCCGATAGCTGCCGTCTTGCTTGATAAGGCCTAGTTTGAGGTTAAGATTGAAGGTGCCGTTGAACTTCTGACCGACGGTATCGGCTACCAGATTACAGTAATCTTCCCAGGTATTCATCCAGTTAGACGCGATAATGTCAGGTAGGGTTGGATTAGACTTGCTACCAAAGTCCTGAACGTAGTAAGTCATGGCCGCATAAGAGTCTTTACCAAAGTTCATGACCTGATCAGCCTGAGCAAACTCAGCATCTGGGACGAAGGTCCACTTGCCCTCCACCTGTCTAAAATCACCGACCTTATAGGAGCGCCCGCCACGAGACAGGACCCATTTTAGGCTACCATCGTCTGCTAGCAGAGGATAGAGATCTGGGCACTCCGTATGGAGATCCGCATAAGTTGACTCCACCTTCCAATTACGCAGATTATCAGACGAATAAATTCTCAGTGGTCCGCCTGCAACGACCATAAACCATTTACCCTCCCAACGGAAGACCTTGGGATCACGAAAATCCTGTGATTGCAGTGGATCATCCGTCCAGTCAGCTGCAATTTGATCAAGCTTCGTCCAAGTCCGGCCCTCATCCTTACTGTAGGCTAACTTGATGCGCTGACCATTTCCGTCGGCAGTAATCAGTGCGACTAAACCGCCCTGGTCATTGTCAAACAAACCAGAGGAATTGGTGGTATCTGCTACTATTGATCCTGAGAACACAGCCCCATTAGCATCCGGATAAAAGGCAATCGGCTGTTCTTCCCAATGAATCAAATCCTTGCTGGTCGCATGGCCCCAGTGCATAGGTCCCCACTTTGTATCGTCGTAAAACTGATAGAAGAAATGATAGACTCCCTTATAATAAACCAGCCCGTTGGGATCATTGGCCCAACCGTCCTTGACCGAATAATGATACTGACCGCGATAGAGTTCATTGTAGTAAATCTCATCTGCCTGCCGACGATGGACATTGAGCCGATAAGTCAGGCTGACCTCCTGCCCATCCGCATCCGTCACAGTGCTGGTCACAGTCAGATAGTTTGCCCCCACTGCCAGCGGAATATTCTTCAAATCACTATAAACCCTACCTGCAGCATCAGTCACGCTTACCTTGGCAGCAGGATTTTTCGCTACGACAGTCAAGTCTACAGTCTCAGCATCATGCTTGACATACTGGATAGTGATAGGGGCAGTGAACTGACCTTTCTGTTCCACTTTCCCAACCGAAGAAGTCACCCTTATATCCTCCAACTCGGGATTAGACTGAGGAGTGATTTCTTTATAAAAGGTATTTTGAAAAAGCAGCTCGCTGTTCCAGTTTAGTAAGCCAAAATAACCTTCTGACAGATAAGTATTCTGCCCCTTATCATCTCTCTGAAGCGTGTAATCTCCTGAGCTGGCCACTAGGATATCATTGACATAGTAGGATACCCAAGAGCCGATAGAAACAACCTTGAGCCGATATTTATTATCATCCGTTGGCTCGATATGTTTTTCATTGATAAACTGATAGTCCCGACCGCCTTGCCAACGCCAAAACTTCACATTGTTGCTGCCACCATCAATATTAACTGCATAGCTGCTCTTGTCATCCGGATTATTATTACTGCGGAAAATGAGGGCTGCCGCCCCTTCCTTACTGAGGAAGGTTACATCTGTTGAGTAAACAAAATCCTTTCCTTGACTTTGAGAGTAAAGGAAACTATCACCTTTGCCTCTGGCATCACTATAAAGACCTTGCTCCCGGACTTCCCAAACTCCATTTTTGTCTCCCTTGGCTTCTGCCAAGTTAGTATTGAAGCCTGACTGTTTATCTACAGTCTCTGCGGCAGGGAGTTTTTCCGAAACAACTTCCTTCGCCGCTGCTGTCTGTTCGTCTTCTTCCTGCTTGGTCTCTCTAGCATTTGCTGTGACTTGATCTTCCTTATCAGACTTTTGGTTGGCTGACCCCACTGCTGCATCCTGACCACCCGCTTCCGTCGCTGCAGTTGCAGCAGTCTCCCCAGCTACAAGATTTTCTGTCTTATCGGCATTCCTTGTAGGAGCAGCTGTTTGCCCGCTCTCAGGCTCCGAGACAGCTGATGAATCAGCCTGCAAGACCTGAGTAGGAGCTGGATTAGCCTTACCATCATCCGCATAAACCACTCCGCCGCCATCTAACAAGAAAGCTCCAAAAGCTAGCAAGGCACACCCAAAAACCCAACGCTTGCCGCTTTTTCTCATAAACCAATTTTTACACACTTTTTCCTGATGATTTTTCATGACACACCTCAATATTCTAAAAATAAAGTCAGACTCCTCACAACCAAATTACTGCTACATAACGCACTCCTTTCACCTTTTCTTGTTCAAAATGAACACCTCGTTTATCACCTAACTCCTTTATAAAAAAGAAGCAATCTCAATAATCTAAATATAACAAATTTTTGTAAGCGCTTCACCTAACGTTTGTCACAAAAACAAAATGACAGATGTCATATTTTAGAAACGAAGAAAAAACAAAAAGCCTCCAAAACGGAAAGCTTTTGTTTGTTTTAAATTTATTCTGGATAGGATGCTGCCAGCTCGTTCTTTAGATATTCTGCCAAGTGCTGATGAGCAAAAATTCCTGCTTTTTCTTCTGCTGTCGGATTATAGTTGGTATTGGTGTTCACATCATAGACATAAATCTGACCCGACTCCGACTCTACCCACTCAATAGCTGCTACATCAATACCAGCCTTAGCTAGAAAGGTTTCATAAGCCTGTCTTTGACTAGCAGGCAGCGGCTCCGTGATTTGAAACTTATCCGATGTTTCCAACTGAGCAGGCTTTTGCCCAATCTGACACCCATCTGCCGGACAAAGCTGAAAGCCACATAACTACTTTTCTATCTTCAATATCTTTGTCCCCTCTTCATTACAACTAATATTACTCTGCTAACATTACTTCAATTTCTATCGAAGAACTTGTTCTAAAAGCTTTAAAACAAAGAGATAAACAAAATCATTAAATTGACTCTTTTAATTTCTTATATGATATAATTATTTTAAATATCATATTAGTGAGAAATATTATGTCAAAGACAAAAGGTAACAAAAAAAGAAATTCTTCTAAAGTCAAATATATCTTAGGAAGCGGAGCTTTAATTTTAGCTTCTACAGTGATTCTGCCTAAAGTTTTGAAAAAAACAACAAATTATTTATATAAAAAGCAAGTAAAAATAACTAATCATCGAAAAGTAACTTTTGATTGTAAGGACAAATTGGTTAAAAAATCTGAATATAAAAAGGTAGAAGATCATGCAAATTAATACTGACAATATTGCGCAACAGTGTCTTAATGCGATTAATGATAGAATTCACAATTTAAAAAGATTAAACATCATTGTAATTGGGAAATCAGGCGTCGGTAAAAGCACACTAATCAACAGTTTGTTTAGAGGTAATTTTGCCGATACTGGATTGGGTAGACCAGTAACTCAGGAAATTCGCAAAATTGAAAAAAATGGATATCCTTTGGCTATCTATGATACACCCGGCTTTGAATTATCATATACCCAACAGGAGAGTGTCAAAGATGAAGTGATTAACCTAATTAACAACGGTTACTCTTCTAATGATATCAATGAGGTGATCCACTGCATTTGGTATTGTATTAATGTCGGTTCAAACCGTACTTTCGATAGTTCGGAAGTGGAATGGCTTAGAGAGTTTTCTGAGAAGAATAAAACGTCTAAGGTACCTATCATTGTTGTCCTTACTCAATCTGTACCTAAGAAGAAAGCACTAGAAATGAAAGCTCATGTTGAGCAGGAAAACTTAGATGTTTGTAAAGTTGTGCCAATTTTAGCTCAAGATATGGATTTTGATGAGGAATATGTCGCTAAAGCTTTTGGATTAGATACTTTGATTGATGTAATGTCTGAGGTATTGCCAACTGAACTACAAGATACTCTCCAAAATATCCAAAAAGTATCTCTGGAATCTAAAAAAAAACATGCTAGGGCAGTCATTGCGACTGCAGTAGCAGCAAGTTTTGGTGAAGGTTTCGCTCCAGTTCCATTCGCAGATGCATTCATGCTTGTTCCAACCCAGATAAGCATGATTACTGGCATCACTGTAATATTTGGACTTGATATAAATAAAACTTTTCTAACCGCCTTTGTATCCTCAACCTTAGGGTCTGGGGGAGCAACATTCCTCGGAAAAACAATTGTCTCTAATATACTCAAATTTATTCCCGGAGTAGGAACAGCAGTTGGCGGAACGATTTCTGGAACCACTGCTGGATTAATTACAACTGCTTTAGGCGAGGCTTACCTATTTTTAATGGAACAAATATTTAAAGGAGAAATAAGCAAAGAAGCACTAGGTACTCCTGCCGGACAAAAACAAATGACAAAACTTTTTAGAGAACAATTATCTAAAAAAAGATAATACACCAAGATTTTGAATCTTGGTGTATTTTTAGGTTAAATTGTTTTTTACATCAAAAAAGACATCCAAGAGAAATTCTTGAATGTCTGTAAATGTTGATAGTATCGTATTGATTAACGTTTTGAGAATTGTGACGCTTTACGAGCTTTCTTAAGACCTGGTTTGGAAAGTATGAATTTCAGTTGGACTAAAAACAGCGTAATATCAAGACTTTTCTCCGCTTTTATAAAAGCTTTTTTCCAATCAAATTCAACTAATTTTATCCGAATGGTGTGGATTTTACCCCCAAAATTACAGAGAATGGAGCTGATAAACACTAAACGTTCACACCATTAGTTAAATGATTTTTTGTTCATCATTTTTCTTAGATGATAGAACTTCTAATTTATTTCTTATTCAAGCAAAAACAACCTGCTATAAGTAAGAAAGAGGAAGATACAAGAAAAACACGGCGTAAAAACCGATTCAGTTCATTGTCCTCAATCCTTGTCTGCTTCATTTTCTTTTACGAGATCGTTTTGTGAATCTTTTTCAGAGAGTTTTTGATCAATATACTTGTCAATGTTTTCATAAAATTCCTTGGTCGCTTCACTATCTAATGTTGGCGAGTTCTGAACTTGATTCACTTTCAATTGAACAGATTGAATACCGTAAGAGGCTTGTTTTTGGTGGAGTGTTTCTAATTCTTCTTCTGAAATCGGATCTCCAACAACCGTCAAGACCAATTCATTGTTACTTGACTTGTAGACTTGATTAATAACCGTATAATTGGCGAACTCTTTTCCTACAAACTGTTTGATCCCTTCTTTGCGCGCTTGTTCTATTGTCAGAGTAACTGCCGAATAGCTAGCTGGAAGAATCAACAATACAATCAAAGATATCAAGCCAATTCTCATTTTAATGCTCAGCTCTTTAAATGAAGTTAAAGGAGATTTTCTCATCAAAATTCTTGTTCCAACAATGTTGGCTAGCATGATAAAGACACAGTTGATCAAGAAAAGATAGAGAGCCCCCAATAAAAATCGTACATTCCCATTAGCTAAACCATAGCCAGCAGTACAGATAGGCGGCATCAGAGCTGTAGCAATGGCTACTCCTGGCACGATATTGTTTGCTTCTTTTTTCCTTGAACCGATCACACCAGCAATCCCACCAGCAATAGCAATGAGGACATCCCAAATGGTTGGAGAGGTTCGTGCAATCAACTCGCTACTTGCATAAGACAAGGGAGAAATCCAGAAATACAGAGTCGAGACAAGCAAACTGACCAACACTTGAGTCAATAAAACCTCTAGAGATTGCTTGATTAAACGCGTATCAAAAATAGCTAAACCGAATCCCAGTCCAACAATCGGTGTCATGAGAGGTGAAATCAACATGGCTCCTATAATGACAGCTGTTGAATTCATATTTAGTCCGATAGAGGCAATAAAAATTGCACACATC
Source organism: Streptococcus sanguinis (assembly GCF_050220005.1). Lineage (GTDB taxonomy): Bacteria > Bacillota > Bacilli > Lactobacillales > Streptococcaceae > Streptococcus > Streptococcus sanguinis_Z. Next base: position 336,757 of record NZ_CP071413.1, on the reverse strand, counting down.
AAAATCGCTGTATCTCTCAATCGAACATGAAGGTCATCGTATAATTTCTCACGGTATTCCCGTGTTGAATAATTGGCAGTCATTTGTCCTCTCCTCTTTCCTTATTTAAATTGGTATAATAATTAAAAATAACAGCTGATAAACAGCCAAAAAATATGAGCCCATAAATCGTCAAGAAGACACTGGTAATCCTTCCAATCAAGGTCACAGCTAGGAGATCCCCGTAGCCGACAGTCGTCGAAGTCACAAAAGCATACCAAAGACCGTCTCCGTAATTTGTGATAGCAGGTTCAACTAGGAAAAGCACGCCTCCTGACCCAAAAACAAAGGTCACAAAACTCAGAGCAAACCGAGTAAAACCCGTAACCTGCATAATATGCCATAACATTTTTAAACGTTTCATTTGTTCTCCTTATTCATACTAGCTCCTGACCGAGCCGTTTTTTTCCAATAATCAAAGTGAAGATAGGACATGATCTCCATCAGAGAAAGATAGACAAACTGATAGATCTGATTTAAGCTGATTATCAACTGATATTGTTTGAAAAATGACTGGAAGAAAGACCAGATATGACTGTCTTGAATCAGTCCCTTCTTAATATCAGACAGGATATTAGCTAAAGCTCCCAAGGACTGAAACGGTAAATCCTTGACATTTATATAGATCCGGTCCACCACATCATTCAGACTGGTATCTTGGATGGCATGAAATTCTCCAAAGAGAACTCCTGCCGCTCCAAGAGTAGAAACAAATTCCACCAAATAATTTCTGAGGAAATTTTCTCAACCTTTTCCCATAATGTGTTTAGTGCCATCCATAACGATCCCAACCAGAAAAAGGAAAGAAAACAAGCAAAGAAATTTTGCCGTAAATCCCAAAAAGCTTCAAGACTTGGTGTTGTTGGTTTTTCTAACTCTAAAACCAAGATGGTCATAATAATTGCTAGAACAGCATCTGTCAATACAATTAATCTGTCTTTCTTCATCGGATTGCATCCCCTTTCTTTTTTGTAACATTCTATCTTATCGCATAATATTGGATATTCTTTCATAATCCGACTACAAACAAAAATAAACCAAAAAGTATGTCCCTATTATACTATATTTAACTCTAGAAGTATTCATCCATCTAATTAATAAATATATCATATTTCACAATAAGTGAATACTATCAAAGATTCATCCCCTTTCACTTCATCATGTAGTGTTGCTTAGATTTATCAAAAACAACCAAATTTGTATTAATTTCAAGTATCACCTAGTTACAAAAATTTGGGGTGAACAGAAAAAGCATCCCGTATTTTTGATACGAAATGCTTTCAATAAGTTTAAATAAGTTTTAACGTTTACTAAATTGTGATGCTTTACGAGCTTTTTTCAAGCCTGGTTTGGAAAGTATGGGTTTCAGTTGGACTAAAAACAGCGTATTATCAAGGCTTTTCAGAACGATATCTACTGATTAATTTCATAAAATATGAATCAATAGATTATAAATAGGGGAATAGTTTAGGTCTGTAAGCATTAAAATAATACACCTAACTTTGATCACCATTTTTTTAGTTATTCACTCTTTTTTCAGATAGTGTTTTTAAAGTTATGATATAAAATGCCGCAATTAAAACACTATACATCATAATCGGAGGATAGACAATTAAGGATAGAATCAATCCCACTCCTTTAATTATTAGGTCAGGTATCAATAACTTTCTATATTGTGCGGTAGCTTCAAGTAATTCTTTCTGATCTATATTGGGTTTATCAATTACTTTATGTAAAAACCAGTTTGCTACCGTTGAAACAACAACGATTATAATCTCCCTATAATCATGGAAAAGTAGTAAAAATAGTTGTTATCCTAGTTGATTAAAAAAATCTCTGATTTCCTCATCCTTTATAAAATAATATATAATTTTCCCCTCTCTTCTAGTGTCCAAGATGTTTTGATTGGCTAGTTTACGAAGATGGTGGGAGGCAGATGCCATACTGAGATTTAATAAACAGGCTATATCGCAGACACAGAGTTCTTCGACGGCAAGGAGATAAAAGATGATATTTATCTGTTTATTATCGGTAAATTTTGATAAAATGCGAAGTGATTTTTGGACTTTTTCCTTTTCAAGGTAGTTCGTTGCGGTTGTAACATTTTGTTGATTTATAACATCCACTTGACAGATACTATCTTTTTTCATAATTTTTTCTCCTAGCCTAACACAGCCCATAGCATGTCAAAGCTGTTGTTTTCAATCAGGATATACATCCCCAATCCTAAATAGACAACGGCAATAAACCATCTACTATATTTTTCCAAAGTTTCTCCAACAGAAGGGACTTGTGCTAATTTTTGGGCAGAAAAAACCAAGAGATAAATCATGACTAGAAAAGTAAGTAAAGTCACTATCAAATTCGCTAAATTTAAGGTGGTAAAATATGGGACAAAGACACCAATATTATCAGCGCCACAACTTGCAAAAGTAATCATAGCGACTAGAAAAATCAGGTTTTTATTGTCTTTTCGCAAACCATCTTTTGCAATAGCTTCTCCATCAGAATCTCCTAAAAGCAAAACTTTGAGGCCTAGGAAAATTGGAATCAAACCGAGTAAACCTAAAATCTCTTTACTAGGAATATAATTTAAGACAAATGCAAAAAGCAAACTTAGGAATATTAGACTAACAGAGCCTAGAAATTGTCCTAAATAGATGTTAATGATGTCCTTTCTGCTTTTTCTTTTGGCAAAAAATAACATTAGGATAATAAGTAAGTCTACGGCTGTCCCAGAATACAGGATTATTGAAGTAACAATATTTTGAATCATAAAACACCTCATTCAAATATATTTTTGAATGTATTCTAACATTAACCTTTGTAGATGTCAACTTCAAATCCACCAATTAATAATTGCATGTCAATATTTGTATTGTGAAACTAGTTTCAGAAATATATAGTCTTAAAGTATGTCCACTGCCAATGGTTTTTTCAATATTTAAAAGGAGAGAACCAATTTGGTCCTCTCCAGGGTATAATTTTCCATCAACCCACTACAGTTGACAAAGAGCCGTTATTCTCAAATGAGACAACTCCTTTTAGTTTTTATAACCTCAGCTTCTCGGTCTCTTACCTAGTTTTAATAGAAAGACTACGAAGGACGATTCTTAAAGTAGTCAGATTGTGCAATATCGAAAGATTAGATGGGCTTAACCAATTTAACAACCCAAATCCAATTAAACTTCCATTTATTACAACTGTTTCTTGAATATTTCTTTGAATTAATTTCTGCAACGATTCAGATAAAGAATTCAATTCCTCGAAGAAATCTAAACGATTATCTAATAATAAAATATCACTCATCTGCTTAGAAATATCAGCACTTTCATTCATCACAACCCCAATATCTGCAAGCGTCAAGGCAGCAGAGTCGTTTAACCCGTCTCCAACCATCAAAATAGTTCGGCCAGCTTTCTGTAATTCCTGAACCAACTGAAACTTACCATCTGGTTTTAAATCAGTATAAACGTTGTCAAATGGCAGATCTTTAACCAACTCTTCTGTTCTAGCCAACGTATCACCAGTTGCCAGAATCAGTTTTTTCCCTTGGCGCTTTAGCTTTTTCAATGCAACTTTCGCCTCGCTTCTCAAGGGAGTGTGGATACAAAACATCCCAATTAATTCTTTCTTATAAGCCAAAAACAATAAATTGTAATGAGTCTTATATTGCTCAATCAAGGCCAGCTGCTCAGAACTAATTCTTACCTGTTCGTCTTGCATTAGTACATAATTTCCAATGACAACCGATTGACCATCAATTTGCGATTTAATCCCTTTGCTTGCAACATACTGAAGCTTGCCATGCATTTCTTCGTGTTCAATGCCTTCAATTTCAGCTTGTTTAACAATTGCATTGGCAATAGGATGATAGATATGTTCCTCCAAACATGCACTTATTCTTAAAATATCTTTCTCAGTATAATCTCCGAAAGGAAGAACCTTTTCAACCAAAGGATAACTCGTCGTGATGGTACCCGTTTTATCAAACAAGAAAGTATCCACTTCCAGATATTTTTCTAATACATCACCATCTTTAATAACCATTTCTCGATTTAGACCTTCCTTTATGGCCGTAAGGTAGGCTACAGGTGTGGATATTTTTAGAGCACATGAAAAATCCACCAATAAAAAGGAAATGGCTTTTGAAAACGAACCTGTTAACAGATAAGTCAAACCAGCACCTAAGAAGTTATATTTTACAACCTTGTCTGCCATCCTAATAAAATGACGTTGTTTTGTCTTCTTACTCTCTTCAGATTTTTTCATCAGATTGATGAGTTGCAAAATACGACTGTTTATCTGATTATCAGTCACACGAATTCTTAACTCTCCTGTTTCCAAAACAGTATTCGCACATACAGAATCTCCCTCTTTCTTTTCAACAGGGAAGCTCTCTCCAGTCAAGGAACTCTCATTGACCATGCCTAATCCTGAAACCACTTGGCCGTCAAACAAGATTTCATTCCCTTGGGAGACAACTAATACATCACCTACTTGAACATCAGAACTCTTGATGCTGATGACCATGTCTCCCCGCACTAAGAAAACATCACTTTCTTTAGCAAGAAGGCTTTGTTCCAAATCTGTTGCTGTTTTTTTTAAAGACCACTGATCCAGATGATTACCCAAATCAAGCATAAACATGATGTTGCTAGCTGTCTTGGATTGGTTCATAAACAAGGACAACAAAATGGCCGAACAGTCCAAGACCTCCATGGTTAGTTCCTTGCGCGCTAAAGTTTGATAGGCTTCTTTGACATAACCCAAAGCCTGATAACAAGTCCAAATATAACGAATAGGGTAGGGTACAAAACTTCGAAACAGCAAACGCTTAATCGCTGCACCCGATACAATTGAATAAGCACTCTCTTCTCTACGAATGGGAAGAGTCATCAAGTCCGAAACTTTCCCCTTGTCAATTTTTTTTAAAAAGGCCTCTGCATTTTCTAATACAGAGAAGCCTTCTTTCATACGTAGAGTAAAGTGCTGCTGATCCATATAAAACTGAATAGAGTCGATCCCTTTTTCATCTTTAGCCAAGGAACGAAGATAATCTTGAATATCCAAGGTCAGTGAAAACGAGGACGATAATCGGATATGTTGATATCCTCTGTGTAGCACTTTAAAAGACATATTATTCACCTGTCAGGCTATCTAATTGTTCTTCTTTCTTTTCCTGTTCGTATAAATATTTAGCGTCTTGTAAAACATCATCACCGTGTTGTTTTACAACAGAAACAGATGCATCCAGTCCATCTTTCAATTTGTAAGCTTTAGCCAAGGCCTTAGAATAGCCTTTCTTAGCTTCTTTACTTGCTAAGACTTTCAAGCCAAGCGTCCCAAATGCTACCCCTCCTAAGAAGAGAGATGATTTTTTCGCAACTTTTGCGACGTTTAATACTTCTTTTAACATGTTTATTTCCTCCTTGTAACTATTGTAGCGAAAAATGACAGCAAAAGCAATTGCTGATATCTGATATATAGATAAAATTCTCTATACTGATATTTAATTATATTATGATGAAAACAATATACTTTATTTTTTGATACTGTCAATAATTATGTGTAAACACTTAAGTAGAGTTACGGAGTGTTAATTAAATAAGCTTTCAAGTGTATCAGAACATTGACCAAACCCTTTATGGATTCGTTGACTTTGCTTGAAATTATAATCTTCAAACAACGTAACTAAGTAACGTTCCAGAGCCTCCTCATTAGGAAAAAGAACCTTCTTTTTCGTTTGATGTTTGATTTCTTTGTTAAGAGACTCAATGAGGTTTGTCGAATACATGCTGTGCCAAATCTGGTAGGGAAACTGATAAAAAGTTAAAAGATTATCCGTCTTCTCCAGACTTTCCATGACTTTCCTATACTTTGGTTTCCATTCGGCGAGAAAGTCCTCTAAAGCTTGTCCTGCCATTTCTAAATTTTCAGCACGATAAATCATTATAAATTGCCCCAGAATAACCGCTCTATCTGCTCGTTTCACTTTACTAGCTAGATTTCGACTAATATGAATTAAGCAACATTGTTGTTTAGCTAATGGGTGAGCCTGACTGATAATCTGCTCAAGCCCCTTAAAGCCATCTGTAACTACAAGAGAAATCTGTTGGATTCCTTGGTTTTGAAGCTTGTCTAACAGGGTGGACCAAGAAGCATTGTTTTCTTGAGGCAACTGTGCATAGCATATCTCTATGCGACTAAAGTCGCTAGAGCTATCCTAATTGCGCACCGCCAGTTCTCATAGAAAAAAACACCTTGCAAGATGCAAAGTGTTTTCGTTTGTATTCTGCTGTCCAGCAACGAATTAACGTTTAGAGAACTGGCTAGCTTTACGAGCCTTTTTCAAGCCTGTTTTCTAGTATTTTTATATCTATTGGCAGATTATCCGACTTATCCCCATCAACATCTGACTCTAACTCAACCTCTGAAGAAATCCTAATATTGCGTACTTTGATATATTCGATATTATTGTTACCTACTAGATCCCCTTTTTAATAAATCTGGGATAGCCGATAATTTAGAAATGATGGATGAATCCTTTAAAATCAAGATATTTCCATATTCATCTGTATTTTCATCAAATAGTTTTTTGTCTGCATAGTAATTGGATAGAAGAACTAAGACCTGAGTAGCTTCACCTTCATAATTGCCATTTTTGCTTTCAAAAGGTAATAATTGCTTGTTCATAGCTTGGCGAATCAGTTGCACCAGCCAAATTAATTGTCTTGACCGACGAATAAAGCGACTTCTTTCAAGGATTCGACCATAAGGAAACAGTTGGCAGATTCTATAAAAGTGTCGATGTGATTCGGCACGCTCATCAGACTCGCTACACAGAGCTGGTACATAATATCTGCTATAATTTTCTGGAAGATTTGGTCAAGCGGTCTTTTAGCCGTGTGACAGGCATACAGGAAAAACACTATTTATTTACTTTTTGCACGGGAGGCTTTAAGATGTTGCTGGACGCCTTTCTTGATAATCACTCAGAGTCGCCAGAGTGTCTGGGCTGGGATATGGCAAAGATATACCGCTGCCTGAAACTGTTCTTTGACGCTGATAAACGCGACATATCAATTAAAATGTCGCACTAAAATGATTGAAAAGTGATTGAAACTGTATTATAATGAACGTATATATTTAGAAAAGAGGTACTAACTATGGAAAACCTAGTAGTTTCAGTCTTTAACACTGAAAGCGAAGCTTATCAGTCCTTTGCGGATTTGAAGGCTTTCCGCCAAACTCAGACGACCAAGGTTGCTCAAATCGCCTTGGTCAAAAATGAAAACGGTCACATCGTTGAAAAAGAACGCTATGACTTTGAAGATTCAACGACGGATGCAACCCTAGAAGGTGGCTTGCTCGGTGCAGTTATCGGGCTTTTGGGTGGTCCTATCGGCGTCTTGTTTGGTTATGGTATTGGCAGCCTCTATGGTTTGGCTGCTGGTGATACCGTTGATACGGCAGAAGCTGGCTTGATTGACGTTGTGTCTCAAAAATTGATCGACGGCGAAACAGCCGTTGTCGCCTTGGTGCAAGAAAACAACGAAGCAGTCATCGATGCTTACTTCACCAAGTACGACACCCAAATCGTGCGTTGGGATGTAGCAACCGTCGTAGCCGAAATCGAAGCAGCTCTGCAAGTCCAAGAAGACCTCTACAACCAGGCACGTGCACAAATGAAGGCTGAACGTAAAGCCGAACGCAAGGCTAAACTTGAAGAATTCAAGGCAAATGTCAAAGCAAAATTTGACAAATTGAAAGCCTAACGTCTAAGCGTCTCATAAATTTAAATGTGACTGAGACACCATTTAAAATTTATGTGCGTCGGATTCTCACAGTTAAATAATTGCGTTGACAAAGCCGTTACAGCCGTTCTTCCATTCTTTGAAAAGAATGTTTAATAGACAAGAAATCTGGACTAGTATTGGTCTGGATTTTTTTGTGAATATAGAGGTCATAGCTTTTTGACTATGCTTCGTTATAATTAGAAAAATTTTAAGTTTTATCAAGATGAAATCAGTCAGACGAAGACATCCCGAATTAGCACCAGCATCACCACACAAACTAAGACATACTGGTGCTACTCTTGCTAAACAAGCAGGTGTTTCTCTTGAAGCCTTCTCAGAAGCTCTTACTCATAGTGATAAAGAGATTACAAAAACTTACGTTAATATCAAAGATAAAGTCAATCAGACTGTAGGTGATATTGCTTTTCGTAGTTTAAAAAATTGATGGGGTGAATATGGGGTGAATTTTGGGGTGAACTTTGATTTTTTGAAACAAAAAAGACATCCAAGAAATAATTCTTGAATGTCTGTAAACGTTGATATAATCGTATTGATTAACGTTTTGAGAATTGTGATGCTTTACGAGCTTTCTTAAGACCTGGTTTCTTACGTTCTACCATGCGGGCATCACGAGTAAGAAGGCCTGCGCGTTTCAATGAATCGCGGAAGTCAGGGTCTACTTGAAGAAGGGCACGAGCGATACCGTGACGGATAGCGCCTGATTGACCAGCGTAGCCACCACCATCAACGTTTACGAAAACGTCGTATTGACCAACAGTTGAAGTAACTACGAATGGTTGGTTGATAACCAAGCGAAGGTCAGCGTGTGGGATGTACTCTTCAACATCTTTTTTGTTTACAGTGATTTTACCAGTTCCTGGAACAAGGCGAACGCGTGCAACAGCGTTTTTACGACGTCCAGTACCTGCATATTGTGCTTGTGACATAGCTTATTTGTTCCTTTCCTTAGATAAGTCCTGAAATATCAAGAACTTCTGGTTGTTGTGCAGCGTGAGTGTGCTCAGCGCCTACAAATACTTTCAGCTTCATACCTTGAGCGCGGCCAAGAGTATTGTGCGGAAGCATACCTTTAACTGATTTTTCGATCAAACGAACAGCGTTCTTAGAGCGAAGCTCACCTGCTGAGATTTGTTTCAATCCACCTGGGTACATAGAGTGAGTGTAGTAGATCTTATCAGTCGCTTTTTTACCAGTCAATTTTACTTTTTCAGCGTTGATAACGATTACGAAGTCACCTGTATCAGTGTGTGGTGTAAAGGTTGGTTTGTTTTTTCCGCGAAGTACGCTTGCTACAACAGCAGAAAGGCGTCCAAGAGGGACATCAGTAGCGTCCACTACATACCATTTGCGTTCAACTTCACCTGGCTTAGCCATGTATGTTGTTTTGTTCATGATTTCTCCTATGAATATCGTTTTTGTTTACAGGGCGGATGTTCCGGTCCGCGAGTTATTTGAAAGGTTCCGGGGCCTTACAAATGGGGTAAACAATACCGCCTACTATCATATCAAAAATAGTAGGCAAAAGCAATAGATTTGAAGCAATTATTTATGAAATAGCGATTTCATGTTTTCTTAGTCTTGAATGTCTTGGGCAATACTAAAGAGTCCCAAAGTTCCAGGACCAGTATGGGTAGAAATGACAGGTCCCAGAGGCATGAGGAGAACTTCCTCTACTTGGTCGCTTTCCAGCAGCTGGGCTTTTAGACTCTCAGCAACTTCTTTGGCACCTGCATAGGCAATAACCACCCGCGGGTCAGCAACTCCCTCCAGAGTCATGCGGACAACTTCAGCCTGTGCCTTCTTCTTGCCGCGAACCTTAGCGACCGAGTCCAGAGTCCCATCTCCCTTGACAGCGATAATCGGCTTGATATTGACCAAGCTCCCCATAAGCGCAGCAGTTTTGGAAATCCGACCACCCCGCATGAGATGATTGAGGTCATCAACCAGAAAATATGTCTTGACCTTAGGCACCAAGCTCTCAATCAAGTCTGCTGTCTGCTCCAAGGTCTGGCCTGCCGCTCTAGCTTCTGCCGCTTTCATGACTAAAAGTCCTTCCCCCATAGAAGCCGCCTTGGTATCAATGATGCGAATCAGTGCACCTGGAAAATCTTCCAAGACTATCTCCCGTGCCATGACAGCACTCTGATAAGTACCTGACAGGGCTGAAGCAAAGGCTACATAGAGAACTGGTGTCTCTTCCTTGGCATAGCTACGAAAAACATCTTCAAACTGGCCGACATTGATCTGACTGGTAGTCGGCTTACTGCCGGACTCCATCTTATCCAGAAGTTCTTGGCTGGTCAGCTTGCCTGCGCCAACTGTCTCATAAGTTTGGCCATCTAGCTGAATGGTCAGGCCTAGGACCTGAACATCATTTTCCTGGGTCCAGTTTTCTGGCAGGTCTGCTGTTGAATCGGTTAAAATTTTAAAGGTCATCTTTTTTCTCCATCATTTTTTGTAAATCACGCAAAGATTGGCTGTCCATCGGTCGCAAGGGCGGTCTTTGCAGGTTGATTTGTCCGCTCAGTTTATTGAGGTCTGATTTGGTAACAGCCACTCGCTTCTCTAGCTCTCTAGCGGAAACTCTCAAAGCTCCTTGGGCGAAGACAGTCCACTGCTCATTGAGATCGCTAGTCGCAACTGACACCTGATTTTTGGGTGTATTGAGCTCAGCTGCCAAGCGCTCGATATAGTCATCCGCCGTTTCCTCCTCTTCAGTGAAAACGACCGTCACATTAAACTCCTCGTAGGTCTGCCGAACTCCCGGCATATACTGGGCATCAAAGACGCAGATAACTTCCAGTCCTTCAAAACTGGCATAATTACTGAGCTTCTGAAGCAGAATCGTTCGTGCGGCATCTAGTTCTCCGCGGTTAAAGTAAGGACGAGTCTCCCGCCAAAAGGCCGTCATATTGTAACCGTCCACCAGTAAGATTTTTCTTTTCATAGGCGATTGCGAAATACTTCATACATGAGAATAGCCGCTGCGACACTGGCATTGAGGCTCTGAACATGCCCATTCATGGGAATGGAAATCATCTCGTCCACTTGCTTTTTAATATTGCTTGAGATCCCCTTAGCTTCGTTGCCGATGATGAGGGCCAGCTTGCCTGCTGTATTCCACTTATGAGAAGGCGTCCCCTGCATATCTGTACCGAAAATCCAGAAACCAGCTTCCTTGAGCTTATCCAGAGTCTGGCTGAGATTGGTCACACGGGCAATAGGAATATGCTCAATGGCACCCGTTGAGGTCTTGGCTACGACTGGTGTCACACCGACTGCCCGGTGCTTGGGAATGATGACTCCCGCTACATTGGTCGCGTCAGCCGTCCGCAAGATAGAACCTAGATTATGCGGGTCAGTCAGTCCGTCCAAAATCAATAGGAGAGGATTGTCTTCCTGCTCTGCTTTCTTCAACAGCACCTCGAAGTCAGTATAGGCGAACTCCGCCACCCGCAGGACAAAGCCCTGGTGAACTTCTCCATCAGTCATCTCCTGCAAGGTTTTCTTAGGCGTCCATGAGATAGAAACCTTCTTTTCTGCAGCTAAATCTTTGATTTTATCGACCTTTTTACCACGCAGGTCGTCCTGAATGTAAAGTTTATTTCCAGTGTTAGCTGCGAGAGCCTCTGTCACCGCATGCACACCGTAGACAATATCGTTTTTTTCCATAGGACTAGTATAACACAAAGGCGAACAAATGGCGGCAGGATTTACTCGGGCGAGACAGAATTCTGCTCTGATAAAAAGCAATCAGCAGTCCCCAAGATTCTACGCCTGTCATGCTATAATAGAAAGAAGTCTAAAAAAGGAAACTCTTACTCATGTCTCTCCTCCAACGCACCATCAAGCTAGTACTAGCCACCTGTCTAGCTGCTTGGCTGGCTGACTTTTTAGGTCTGGCCTACTCAACTTCAGCCGGAATTATTGCCATCCTCAGCGTGACCGATACCCGCCGCAGTACTGCAAAGCTAGCTGGCAATCGCTTTTTATCTACCCTGCTGGCTCTGGCTATCGGAAGCCTGGCTTTTCACTTTCTAGGTTTTCATCTCGGAGCATTGGCCATCTATATCGCGCTCTATGTACCTCTGGCCTTTCGGCTTGGCTGGGAAATCGGCATTACCCCCAGTACCGTCCTGGTCACCCATCTGCTCTTAGAAAAATCCACCTCCTGGTCACTGCTTGGAAATGAGCTAGCTCTATTTCTTATTGGAACTGGCTTTGCTCTGCTAGCCAATCTCTATATGCCCTCGCGCCAGCAAGAAATTGACAGCTACCATGAGCAAGTGGAGGAACAGCTGAAAAAGATTTTGCTACGCTTTGAATATTTCTTAAAAGCTGGAGACGGCCGAAATGATGCAGCTCTGATTAAGGAGCTGGACAAGATTTTGCAGCAGGCCTTGCAGCTGGTCTATCTGGACCACTCCAACCACCTCTTTCACCAGACCAACTACCATATTCACTATTTTGAAATGCGACAGGCCCAAAACCGCATCCTGCAAGACATGGCCAGCAATATTAATAACTGCCATCTAGCAGCCAGTGAAAGCTTGATTTTAGCCCGCCTCTTCTCCCAGACCGCTAAGCAGCTGAGCCAAGAAAATCCCGCCCGAGACCTCTTGGACGAGATTGACAACTATTTGACCGTATTTCGCGAGCGGCCGCTCCCTAAGACCCGCCAGGAATTTGAAACCCGCGCCATACTCCTGCAGCTCCTGCGAGACTTGGAAACCTTTATTAGGATTAAGGTAGAATTTTACGAAAATTATAAAGAAGACTAGCTGCCATGGAAAGCAGCTAGTCTTTTCAGTCTATTTTATAATAAAAGGAATTCGGATCTGTATTGGTTCCCAGTCCTTGACCAGCCCAAATCCGATCTCGATCATGATCTGATGCATCTTTATATGTTTCTCCTGCATTAGTGATAGTGTAGTCTTTTCATTTAGGTATAAAAGCTATTACATAACCACCTGCACCTTGCTTAGGGAGGACTCCAATACTAACAAAACCATACATATCTCTTGCACCATATTCGCTCAAATGTTGAGTTTCGCTCACCAAACCATTGGCATCAAACACCAATGTATTTCCAGTACCACTTTTCCAAGTTCCTACAATGCTAGAGTAGTCTCCATTTTTTATCTCTTCTTCATTCATGGAAGATTCAGAACTTTCCGTATTCGTTTCCGTTTTACCCAAGGCTTTCCAGTCCAGAGTGGATAAATCCAGAAAATCGGCCAGTTGTCCTAAGGATTCTTGGCTCTCGCCCTCTGCCACTTTTTCCAATCCATTTCCTTTTGGGTTGAATTTGTAATGAATATATTGAGCCTCAGTAGCTGAAGAGGCACCGCGATAGAGGAAAGTGCCATCTTTCAGAGGCGTCAGAATCATCCGCTCTCCAATCCAAGCCAACTGATTTTCCTTATTTGTCAAACGAAGTGGTTTTTGGTCATCAATAGTATAAATATCCAGAAGATCATACTTCACATCAGCATTCACGCGCCCCATAGCAACAATCAACTCTTCTGTTCCGTTTTTATCTAGGTCATAATAACTATAGAAGACTCCACTATAAACTTGCGGATGATTATCAGCTTGAGAAACAATCCAATTAATCTCTTGGTTTTGTTGATTAGCTTTCGGATTCTGAATCGCCTGAGCATACATATCCAAAATAGAATCATAAAGTTTTATATCAGTTTTTTCAACCTTTTTGCTAGAAGAAGATTTGCTAGAGGAACTGCTAGTCTTGCTACTAGAAACCCTACTAGAAGAAGATTCTGTTTGCTTCTTATTACTGCAAGCACAGAGCAAAAGCAAAGATAAAGTCGCTACCGACAGAGTAAAATATTTTTTCACAGTTTTTCTCCTATAAATGTTTTCTATTGTGTATATTATAGCAAATACAGACACTAAAGAAAAGAGCTGCCGCAGCAACCCTGTTTTAGATATCTTCAATTTATCTAGCTTGTAAACGGAGCTAGATAATTTTTTTTATTTGCTTTCCTCCACCCGTTGAATACACCAGTCAATCAGCTCTTCCAGTCGCTCAATGGCTTCGGTCATATGCAGGTAACCCATGACTGCCTCAAAGCCGGTAGACATACGGTAGGTGACGATGTCCGTATTCTTAGCCTTGGTATGGCTGTTGGCATTGCGGCCGCGCTTGTAGATATCCTCTTCCTTCTCCGTCAGAATCCCTTCTTCCAGCATGAGAGAGATGAGATTGGCCTGAGCCTTGGCAGAAACGTACTTAGTCGCTTCCCTATGCAGCTGATTGGGCTTGGTCAGACCTTGAAAAATCAGGTGGCGCCGAATATACATGGAGTAGACAGCATCTCCCTCAAAGGCGAGAGCAATACCGTTAATCAGGTTGACATCAGTCACGTGTCCACCTCACTCCATCCTTAGTATCCAAAAGCTTGATACCCTGAGCGGCCAATTCATCTCGAATACGGTCTGCTGTCGCAAAATCTCGATTAGCACGCGCTTCTTGGCGTTCCTCAATCAAGCGCTCAATGTCCGCGTCCAAAACTTCTTCTACGAAGACGATACCAAAAACTTCTAAGAGCTTGGCAAAGGCTGCCTTGACTTCAGCGGTGTAGTTACCAGAGTTGATCCACTTGGCTAGCTCGAAGACAACCGTGATACCGTTAGCCGCATTGAAATCTTCGTCCATAGCGGCGGTGAACTTGTCCAGAAAGGCCTGAAGCTGATTAGAATCTGCCTGACCCGTGAAAGGCTGCTCATAGGTATTCTTCAAATATTTGAGATTAGTCGCTGCATCATGAACAGCTTTTTCTGTGAAATTAATCGGCTTGCGGTAATGCTGGGTAGCAAAGAAGAAACGCAGCACCTGACCATCAATGGTCTTGAGGGCATCATGAACGGTGATGAAATTGCCTAGAGACTTGGACATCTTAACATCGTCAATATTGACAAAGCCATTATGCATCCAGTAGTTGGCAAAAGTCTGACCAGTCTTGGCCTCTGACTGGGCGATTTCATTGGTATGGTGAGGAAACTCTAGGTCTGCTCCACCACCGTGGATATCAATAGTATCACCCAAGATCTCCGTCGACATGACCGAACACTCGATGTGCCAGCCCGGACGACCTGCTCCCCAAGGACTGTCCCAGGAAATCTCGCCCGGCTTAGCTGCCTTCCAGAGAGCAAAATCCACCGGATTTTCCTTACGAGCAGTCTCCTCATCCGTCCGACCAGAAGCACCCAACTCCAAGTTTGCCAAGGTTTTGTTGGCTAGTTTGGCATAATTGTGAGACTTTTCCACACGGAAATAGACATCGCCCTCTGACTCATAGGCGTAGCCCTTGTCCACCAAAGTCTGCACGAAGTCAATGATTGCCTCCATAAAATCAATCACTCGCGGATGCTGAGTAGCCGGCTTAACACCTAAGGCCGTCACATCCTCACGAAAAGCAGCGATATACTTGTCAGCCACTTCTTTGGGAGTGATGCCTTCTTCCTTGGCGCGATGGATAATCTTATCATCTACATCTGTAAAATTGGAAATATAATTGACCTCAAATCCCCGATACTCAAAATAGCGACGAACTGTGTCAAAAGCTACTGTTGAGCGGGCATTGCCGACATGGATATAGTTATAAACCGTCGGACCGCAGACATACATGCGAACCTTGCCCTCTTCAATGGGCACAAATTCACGTAGGCTGCGGGTCATGGTGTCGTAAATTTTAATCATGCGGTCCACTCCCTTCTCTATTTCTGACTTTTTCGGCTGAAAACCAGCTCTGCAAAAGGGCCAAATTGTCTGAGGCTATCCAGTTGGTAAAAGCGCTGCCCTTCCTCTTGGGTAAAGAGGGGAACCCCCTTTCCTAGGATAAGGGGTGCTATCTGAATAATGAGGTGGTCGAAAAGATCCGCATCCAAGAGCGGTCCTACCAAGGAATTACCACCAATTACAAAGACATTTTTGCCTTTGTCAATCTGGTGAACAAAGTCCACCACATCCCCAGCTACTGGCTGGTAATTGCTGACAGGCAGGTGCCTATCATGCGTAAAGACATAGTTTTCCGTAGCTTGATAAAAACTTTCTACATCTTGCAAATCTTGGATTTCCTCAAAGGTCCGCTTGCCCATGATGGTGATATCCATTTGCCTGTAAAAGTCATCATAGCCTGTATCCTCTACAGAACCAAGCTGATGCAGCCAGTCTATCCTGTGCTGGCTGTCTGCCAAGTAGCCATCCATGGTGATACAGCCGTAAAAATATACTGCCATTCTTGTAGTTACCTTTCTAGTTCCTTTGCTATTGTCAAAGCGATAGTGAAAAAAGTCATGGCATCAGCTGTCCGCTCTTCATGGCGGGCATCCCAGGTTCGGTTATGATGATCCACATAGTCAGCTGTGTAGAAGAACTGATAGACTTTACTCTTGCGAAATTGACTCCAAGCCATGATAGCTGAAGCTTCCATGTCCACCACTTTGGCTCCAGCAGCCAAGCGACGCTTGACTTTCTCAGGCGTTTCCCGATAAAAGGCATCAGTCGTCCAAGACTTAGTGCGGATGTGCTCTATATCGTGCTTGTCAAAGATGGATTCCAGCTTAATCAACAAGGATTCATCATAGGAGATTTCGTCACCCGGTGGAACATAGTGATAGCTAGTCCCTTCATCTCGCAATGCGGCTGCGGGCAGGATAATCTTATCCGCCTCAATTGAGCGATCCAAAACGCCACAGGAACCTAGAATGATGAAATTCTTGAAGCCTCTGGCCGCCAACTCCTCCAGCTGGCCGACTATCATGGGAGCCCCAATTGGAGCCAACATAACTGCTAGCTTACTAGGTCCTTGCCCATAAATATACCATGGATGCTGTCCGTTTATACTTTTCAAATAGCCTCCCGGATAGACTTCTTCTGACTCAACCAAACGTTTCAGAATTTCTCCATTAAAGGACAGGATAATGGTTTCGCATACCTCACCCTTGTCATGGACTGGCTTTTCAGTTGGCTCAATGACTGCTGCTACATCTTCAAATTCCTCTAATAGCATAACTTCTCTTTCTTTAAGTCTCCAGCAAATCCGCCTTCATTTTATTTAGACGGCGCAGTTTGGTCTCATCTTTTTTGGCTTCACTGATATAGCGAGCCCATTCGCGCTGGTGGCTAGGCGGTAGTTTTATAAAACGCTCCTTGGCAGGACCGTCCAAGCGCTCTTTCAGTTCAAGGACTACCTGGTTCAAAATAGCATCTGATAAATCTGACATGTCGGTTCCTCCTGTCATATTTTACTTAGATAACTTTGCTAGCCTTTTCTACAGACTTGATGAATGATGGCTGGCTTCACGGGCATGCTCTAGCTTGTCTAGATAGTATTCCCGTTTCTCCTCTACCTCGTGAATGGTTGGCTCGTCTTTCTCACCGTGGACACGGACAATCTTCGCCGGAACTCCGACCACCGTCACATCACTAGGAACATCAGCTACAACAACTGCACCGGCTCCGACCTTGGCTTTTTCACCAATCTCAATTGGTCCGATGACTTGAGCATGGGCAGAGACCAAGGCACCTCGACGGACGGTCGGATGGCGTTTGCCTGTATCCTTGCCCGTACCGCCTAGGGTCACGCCGTGGTAAAGCATGGCCCCCTTCTCCACAATGGCTGTCTCTCCAATCACCAAGCCACTGCCATGGTCAATGAAGACACCTGACTCAATCTGAGCGCCAGGATGAATCTCAATCTGGGTCCAGAAACGCCAGAATTGACTGTGCATGCGCGCTAACAGCTTGAAGCCGTGCCGCCACAAAAAATGCGAGAGGCGGTGGGCCGCCAAAGCTTTGATGCCTGGATAGGTTAGCAAGACTTCCAGCGACGTTCGTGCCGCCGGGTCATTTTCTTTTACAATATCAATGGATTCCTTCCACCAACCCATGCTGGCCTCCTTCCTTCTCTAAACAAGGAGAGACGAGAACTAGGCTCGCCTCTGCCGATTTTTGATGAGGTCTACAGGGATAAGCGACCTCTTATTCTTCTGTTTTAGGGCTTTCTTGATGGTCCTTATGACCTTTGTGCTCCTTGCGCGGATGATGTCCCTTGTCGTGATGATGTTTTGGCTTATCAGACTTTGGTGGACGCGGCAGCAATACTTTCATGGAAGCATCTACTCGGCCTTTGGCATCAATCTTGATAACCTTGACATCCACTTCATCACCGATTTGTACAACATCCTCAACATTGTTAGTCCGAGTCCAAGCCAGCTCTGAAATATGAACCAGTGCATCCGTCTTGTCAAAGAGATTAACAAAGGCTCCGAATTTCTCAATCCGAACAACCTTGGCATGGTAGACTTCATCCACTTTTGCTTCGCGGACCAAGCCAGCAATGATTTCCTTGGCACGATTAATCGCATCTTGGTCGCTTGAGTAGATGGATACATTACCCTCTTCATCAATATCAATCTTGACACCGGTTTCAGCGATAATCTTGTCGATGGTTTCTCCACCTTTACCGATGACAATCTTAATCTTATCTACATCAATCTTGATGGTGTCGATTTTCGGAGCAGTTGGAGCCAACTCAGGACGTGGAGCCGGAATCGTCGCTTCAATCAAGCCCAGGATTTCAAAGCGGGCTTTCTTAGCCTGAGCCAGAGCTTCTGTCAGGATCTCCGCTGTAATTCCTTCAATCTTGATATCCATCTGCAGGGCGGTAATCCCTTCGCGAGTACCAGCTACCTTAAAGTCCATATCACCAAAATGGTCTTCCAAACCTTGAATGTCCGTCAGAACCGTGTAGTTGCTGCCATCTGAAATCAAGCCCATGGCAATTCCGGCAACCGGCGCCTTAATCGGCACACCACCTGCCATCAGAGCCAAAGTCCCCGCACAGATAGAGGCCTGTGAGGAAGAACCGTTTGACTCCAAGACTTCTGCCACCAAGCGGATAGCGTAAGGAAACTCTTCCAAGCTAGGCAAGACTTGCTCCAAGGCACGTTCCCCAAGAGCACCGTGTCCGATTTCACGACGGCCAGGAGCCCCATAACGACCTGTCTCACCGACAGAGTATTGCGGGAAATTATAGTGGTGCATGAAGCGTTTCTTGTATTCTGGATCCAAGCCGTCCACGATTTGCGTTTCGCCCATTGGTGCCAGAGTCAGGACAGACAAGGCCTGGGTTTGCCCGCGAGTAAAGAGACCAGAACCATGCACGCGCGGCAGGTAATCCACTTCCGCATCCAGCGGACGGATTTCATCAACCTTACGACCGTCAGGACGGACCTTATCTTCGGTAATCAAACGCCGCACTTCTGCATGCTCCATTTGCTCCAAGATTTCAGCCACATCACGCATGATACGGTCGAATTCTTCATGGTCCGCGTATTTCTCTTCATAAACTGCTGTGACTTGTTCTTTGACAGCCTGAGTTGCGGCTTCACGCGCCAGCTTTTCTTCTACCTGAACAGCCTTTTGCAAATCGCTGTTATATGCTGCGACAATCTCTGCCTGCAACTCTTCATCAACATGCAGCAGTTCCACTTCCGCTTTTTCCTTGCCGACTGCCGCAACGATTTCTTCTTGGAAGGCAATCAATTCTTTGACCGCTTCGTGCCCTTTGAGAAGAGCTTCCAGCATGATATCTTCAGAAAGTTCCTTAGCTCCGGATTCTACCATGTTGATAGCCTCTTTGGTACCAGCCACTGTCAGTTCCAAAAGCGAAACTTCTTTTTGTTCCTTGCTAGGGTTGATGATGAATTTACCATCTACATAGCCGACCTGAACTCCTGCGATAGGGCCATTAAAAGGAATATCTGAGATAGAGAGAGCTAAAGAGCTACCGAACATAGCAGCCATTTGAGGCGAAGCATCTTCGTCATAAGAAAGAACAGTATTGATAACCTGAACCTCATTGCGGAAACCTTCCGCAAACATAGGACGAATCGGACGGTCAATCAAGCGGGCAGTCAAAGTCGCATCCGTTGACGGACGGCCTTCGCGCTTGTTAAAGCCACCAGGATATTTCCCAGCTGCATACATTTTTTCCTCATAGTTGACCTGCAATGGGAAAAAGTCACCAGTAGCCATCTTTTTGGACATGGTTGCCGCAGTTAAAACGGTACTTTCTCCATATCGAACAACGGCGCTGCCATTTGCCTGCTTTGCAACCTGACCGGTTTCAACTACCAGTTCACGACCTGCAAAAACGGTTTTAAAAACTTGTTTTGTCATAAAGACTCCTTGCCGAGCACATGCTCAAATTTTTTCATACGCCTTGGCTACAAAGATCAAGATATTAAGACTTTAATCAACTCATAGGACATGTTCAGTTAGCACTGTGATTTTAAAATTATGGCCTTAATAGCTTATTATATCCTCATCTTTGTATCAAGCACGTATAGACCTTATTTTACCACAATTTCAGGCAAAAGAAAAAGGCTGGAAATGGCTTTTTTCTATAAAAGTACTGAAAATCTATTTTTCTTTTCTATAGCTGATTATAGTTGGCTGGCTGAGTTCGTTTTTCCCCTTTCGATTCGTCAAATAAGATGGCGGTATAGCCATTATTCACTTTTCAAAGAGAACTTCTTGCTTTATAATAAATACAGTGACTCATTTCAAACATATAAAGGAGACAATCGTGCCAGATCATCAAACAGTTGAAAAGAAAGATTTTTTCTCGCTCCTTGCGACAGCCTTAGTCAGCTTTGCAGGCATCTTATCTGAAACCAGTATGAATGTAACCTTCCCGCATCTAAGCAAGGTCTTTGGCTTAGGGTTGGGAACGTTACAATGGATTACGACAGGGTATCTATTAGCAGTGGCCATTACGATTACTTTAGGAGCAACCTTAGCCCACAATTGGAAAGAGCGAACCATCCTCTTTACCGCTTTGGCCAACTTTTGCTTGGGCACGCTGATTGCCATGTTGGCTTCAAGCTTTCCCATCTTGATGGTAGGAAGAATCCTGCAAGGAGGAGCTACTGGATTAGCCATTCCTTTGCTCTTTAACTTGATTGTTGAGCGTGTTCCTAAGCAAAAAATTGGAACCTACATGGGCTTGTCTGGGATGGTGGTCAGCCTAGCACCAGCAATTGGGCCGACTTACGGTGGTTTTATGATTAGTCGTTTTGACTGGCATATGATTTATACCTTTATTCTTCCTGTCCCAATCATTTCCTTTATCCTTGGCTTTTTCTTTTTAAGAAATTCTGAGAAGTCTAGGAAACGCACCTTTGATCTTCTCTCATTTCTCCTCTTAGCAGGCTCACTCGTCTTTGCCATTGTAGCCATCTCCAGCTTAGAAGAAGGACATATCGATTGGCTCTATCTTGTTCTCTGTGTAGTGCCACTAGCTTGCTTCATCTATCGGAGCTTGAAGATTGACCATCCATTCCTAGATATTCGGATTTTAAAGCAACCAACGGTCTTATTGGCTATTTTACCCTTCTTCATTTTTCAATTTATCAACCTATCAGCTAATTTTCTGATTCCCAACTTCCTAGTCATAGAAAAAGACATTTCAACCGCTCAGGCAGGCTTTGCGCTGCTTCCAGGAACCATGCTCGGAGCCTTCCTCTCTCCTGTCTTTGGCAAGCTCTATGATAGAAATGGTCCTAAACCAACCCTTTTTACAGGAAATTCACTTCTTTTCCTGGCTGTACTCTTGCTCCTTATCTTTACAAAAGAACTTACCTTAACAGCTGTTATTGCGATTTATATTTGCTTTACCTTGGGGCGAAACATGGCCTTTAATAACACACTAGCCCTAGCGACGACTCAAGTTGATAAAGAAAAAACCGCAGATACGACTGCGCTCTTTCAGCTAGCCCAGACCTTTGCGGGCGCTATAGGTACTGCAGTCACAGCTGTCATCGCCAATCAAGCTCCCAATATGACAAAAGGAACTCAAAACGTCTTCACCCTTTTATTGGGCTTGGTTATCTTCGTATTCTTGTCTTATCTACTGCTTTTTAAAAAAATTGCCGCAAAGAAACTTTGACTTTTATCCTTAAGTGATAGACATCTAAAAAATACTGACTTATCTTTCTCCTCCAAAGACATTTTGGGGGATTTTTTGCTATACTATTTCTATATATGACAAAAGGAGTATACTATGGAACAAAAACATCGTTCTGAATTTCCGGAAAATGAACTCTGGGACCTAACAGCCCTTTACCAAGATCCAGAGGACTTCCTCCGGGCCATCGAAAAGACCAGAGAGGATATCAAAAAATTCGTCCGTGATTACCAAGGCAAGCTCAGCACTTTCGAAGATTTTGAGCGGGCTTTTGCTGAGTTAGAGCAGATTTATATCCAAATCAGCCACATCGGTAACTACGGCTTTATGCCACAGACCACTGATTTTGGCGACGAGAGCTTTGCGCAAATTGCCCAAGCAGCCATGGAGTTTGAGACCGAGGCCAATGTCGCACTCAGCTTTTTTGACGACGCCCTGGTCGGTGCAGATGAAGCTGTCTTAGAAAAACTAGGTCAAGAACCCCATCTGACTTCAGCCATTCGCCAGGCTAAAATCAAAAAATCCCACTATCTGGGAGCAGATGTCGAAAAAGCTCTGACTAATCTGGGAGAGGTCTTTTACAGTCCACAGGATATTTACACCAAGATGCGGGCTGGTGACTTTGCCATGGCTGACTTTGAAGTAGACGGCAAAGTTTACAAAAATAGCTTTGTCACCTATGAGAATTTCTACCAAAACCATGAAAACGCAGAAATTCGCGAAAAATCTTTCCGCTCTTTCTCTGAAGGACTTCGTCAGCATCAAAACACTGCTGCTGCTGCCTATCTGGCTCAGGTCAAGTCTGAAAAACTGCTAGCTGACATGAAAGGCTATGACTCTGTCTTTGACTACTTACTGGCAGAGCAAGAAGTTGATCGCTCTATGTTCGACCGGCAGATTGACTTAATCATGAGCGAATTTGCCCCAGTGGCTCAGAAATACCTCAAACATGTCGCTAAGGTAAACGGACTTGAAAAAATGACCTTTGCCGACTGGAAGCTGGACTTGGACAGCGAGCTCAATCCCGAAGTCAGCATTGATGATGCCTACGACCTCGTCATGAAATCAGTCGAGCCACTCGGACAAGAGTATTGTCAAGAAGTTGCCCGCTACAAAGAAGAACGCTGGGTCGACTTTGCAGCCAATGCCGGAAAAGACTCTGGAGGCTATGCTGCAGATCCTTATCGGGTCCACCCTTATGTCCTCATGAGCTGGACTGGCCGTATGAGCGATGTCTATACTCTGATTCATGAAATTGGCCACTCCGGTCAGTTTATCTTTTCTGACAATCACCAAAGCTATTTCAACGCCCACATGTCCACCTACTATGTGGAAGCTCCGTCTACCTTTAATGAGCTCCTGCTCAGTGATTATCTGGAACGCCAATTTGATAACCCACGCCAGAAACGATTTGCCCTGGCTCACCGTCTGACGGATACTTACTTCCACAACTTCATCACCCACTTGCTGGAAGCTGCCTTCCAACGCAAGGTCTATACTTTGATTGAAGAAGGCGGAACCTTTGGCGCAAGCAAACTCAACGCTATCATGAAAGAAGTCTTGACAGAATTCTGGGGCGATGCCGTTGAGATTGACGACGACGCTGCCCTGACTTGGATGCGTCAAGCCCACTACTACATGGGGCTGTACAGCTATACTTACTCCGCAGGTCTGGTCATCTCTACTGCTGGCTACCTACATTTGAAAAATGACGAAAATGGTGCCCGTGACTGGCTTGAACTGCTCAAATCTGGCGGCAGCAAGACTCCGCTTGAGTCAGCTATGATTATCGGAGCAGATATTTCGACAGACAAACCACTCCGCGACACCATCCAGTTCTTGTCTGACACGGTTGATCAGATTATTGCTTACAGCGAGGAGTTGGGGAAGTAAGCCCATATCTTTAGAATCAGACTCAGATTATGCATCTGAGTCTGATTTTTTACTCTTTTAAAAAAAACAAAATCAAATTTATATTTTCAATTACTACAAAAAATATTATAAACGCTTCCTTTTTGTGATATGATGTCCTTGGATAAATATCCGAAGGGAGTTTTAATATGAAAAAAATTTTTGAAAAGCCGACCTTGAAGAAAATACTGCTTGTTCTGGCAGTTCTCTTCATCATCATTCTTGCACCAATCACCATGCCATTGATGTTCCTAGGAGGATGCTTTGGTATTTGGCGTTTCACTAAACGAAAACCGAATATTCAAAAGCGCAATATCGCCATTGCTGTCACTATTGTCGGAATATTAGGAACCTATGCAGTAGGGAAGTTAACTCCTGATGTTATTAAAGAGCAGACAGAACAAAGCCAGGTAACAAAATTTACATCTAATAGTTCCTCAACTAGCTCATCGTCATCACAAACTAGCAGCTCTACAGCATCTAGCAGTAAAAAAGAAAAAGAAAAACAAGAGAAAGAACGTAAAGAAAAAGAGTTAAAGGAAGCTCAGAAACAAAAGCAGGAAGAAGAGAAAAAAGCTCGCGAAGAACAAGCACGTAAAGAAGCGGAGACTAAGAAAATTGTTGAGGAAGCCAATCAGGCTGTCCAACAGCTTGAAAATAATCAGGTCGCAGAAAATATTTCTCCAGCACAGGCAGCAGTCGAACGCGTTGCAGATCCAACTACAAAATCTAACTTGACGGATCGCATCGGACGAGTTCAAAATGCAATTAATCAACGAGCTGAAGAAGCACGTCTTGCTGAGGAAGCCCGCCAAGAAGCAGAGAGACAGGCAGCGGAACAGCAACAAACAAGAACGGTTTATGTCGCTCGAAACGGAACCGCGGATGTATATTGGTATAGCATGGAGAACATGCCATCCAATACACGTTTTGACAAAGTCGTGTCCATGACCGAAGCAGATGCAATTGCCTCTGGAAAACGACACACAAGTAAAGAATAATATAAAAAGAGATGAATAAGAAAGATTTTTCCCTTCACCTCTTTTATCCTTAAGACAATATGCAGAAAATGACAAACCACTGCTCGACACCATCCAATTCTTGTCAGATACAGTTGAACAGATTATTTCCTACAGCGAGGAGTTGAGGCAATAAAAAAACAAAATCAGCTTGAATTTCGTTCAAGCTGATTTTTAATCTGTATAAAAAATTTAAAAAGATCTAAATAAGTGCAGATAAAGTAAAATATAGATAGCAAAGCAACCTATCAATATAAGCCATCTTGTCCAGTACTGTGACTTAGTATAACTCTTCATTCGCAGCAGCCCGATGAAAAACCAGATCAGACTCCAAAACACTAGACCTAATATCTGAGGGGCAAAATACGAAATTAAAAGCAAAACAGGGATCAATAAAGCCAATACTAATAAGATTCTTTTTTGTGTGATCTGCTCTCTAGGAATCATCCAGCCAACAAAAAAACACAAAACCGCTGGAGCGATGAATGGTGTCAAAACCATGAAAGCAAAGAAAAAATTCGTCAATAATTGAATAATAACCTCTACCTCGTTCCCATTATGTTTAAATAATGCGGCTCTATAGCGCGATCCCGTTGGAAAAAATTTACCTCTACTTATTATACCTTAAAATATGCATTTTCAAACAAAAATTTTAAATTGACTCATTATTGTTATAATCGAAATAAAAAAGACCGCTCCAAAACAAGAGCAGCCTCATTTTAAAACAGGCCTATATAACCGTAATCTTACTTTATCCCAACTCCGCCACAATTGCTTTAATCTGCTGGGCAGTATGAACACCCGCTAGCTGCTTGACGACTTGACCGTCTTTTTTAAAGATCAAGGTCGGGATTGACATGATTCCAAAGTCGCGTGCTGTAGCTGGATTTTCATCCACATCCATCTTGACAATCTTGAGCTCATCTTCGGAAACTTCCTCTGAGAGCTTGTCAAGGATTGGTCCCTGCATCCGACAAGGTCCGCACCAAGTGGCCCAAAAGTCAATGAGCACTAATCCGTCTTTTGTTTCTTGCTCAAATGTCGCATCTGTGATTGCTTTTACCATTATTTTTCTCCTTTATTCTTAGTCAAACTTTGTCAAATCCTGCTTCATCAGGAAAAAGAAGACGTCGCCGTAAGTACCCTGGTAGTTCAAATCATGACCTTTATAAGTCAGCTTTTTAACTGGGTAATAATCTGCCACTCCAATCAAGCAGGCCTGCTGGGACTGCTCAAACTCTTGATAAGACTCAAAGGTCATCTTGCGCTCCTGCTTGACAGCATCCAAATATGTGATTTCAATCATAAACTCTCCTTTTTAAAACTACGCTTGTAATTTTTATTTTATGATTATATCGTAATATCTTTGGTTACATCTGTCAAATAAAACGACTTGGAGAAATCATTTCGCTTTTCAAGCCACTCACCGATTTCCTGATAAACAAAAAAGCCTCCCATCGGAAGACTTTCCCATATAAATAAGAAAAAGCAGGCTCAATGCCCCTTGTGCTTTTCCAATCGTTTTTGCTGTTTGAGTTCGAATTTCCTTTGCTTAGCCAGTTCTTTCTGCTGCTTGCGCTTGACTCGAGCAATTTTCTTTTGCTCTTCTAATTGCAGACTCAGCGCTTCCTGAGACTTTGAAGAACGTGAAGCCATCTGCTCCTTTTTAGCCTGTCTCTGCAGGCGTTTAGGACTGACCAACTTAGTCTTCTCCTTCACTCTGATGCTAGGACTAAACTGCAACCGATGATAATAACGGTTTAGAAAATCCAACAATTCCTGCGTGCTAGGCTCTGCACCAAAGGTGACTCGGCAAACTCTATAAGATTGAGCATGTTCTTGCTCGAAAAGACCGTGCCAAAATCCCTCTTCAAAGTAAACTGTCAGCGTCATTGAAATCTTATCCATGACAGCACCTCCTTTTAAAAAAAACCTAAGAATGGACAACCAAGGAGGAAGGTTACTGACAAAAAATCGATTTTTTGCGTCTGGACTACCAACCAGAACTGTGTTTTTATCTTAGTAGCTACAGTTTAGCAAGATTTTCTAAAAAATTCAAGATTATCAGAATCTCGCTTAGATAAGTGAATTGGATTTTCTTGTATGAAAGGCAGAAAAATCAAAAAACAAGAAAGCTCTCTTCTTGTAAAATACATTCATTTCCGCTATAATACTACAAATACTGAAAGGAGAGAACTATGAAGTATATTTGGGCTTTATTGGCAACTTTGGGTTTAGCCGGACTTGTACTTTTCTTCTACTTCTCCCAGACTAAACCACTTCATACTCCTACAAAGTCAGAAACCTATCAGACAGCTTCTAGCGAGAAGAGCGACAAGCAACCGACTCCAACAAAAGACATCGTGTCTGAAGAATACAGCGTTTCATACGATGACAAGCAGCTCTACGGAAAGATTACTGCTCCTTCTGACTACAAGAGTAAAAAATTGCCGACTATTGTTATCGCACATGGATTGAACAACACCCTTGAGCAATATGAAATGTACAGCCAGCTGTTGGCAAAGCAAGGTTATCTGGTTTACAGCTTTGATTTCTACGGCGGCAGCCGCCAATCGAAAAGCGGTGGACAGGATATGCTGAATATGTCGGTCAAGACCAAACTAACAGACTTGACCCAAGTCATGGAAAAGCTTCGTTCTGAGGCCTTTGTAGATAAAAGCAAAATGAGCTTATTCGGTGCCAGTCAAGGCGGCGTTGTTGCCAGTCTTTATGCTGCTGCTTATC
The DNA here is from genome assembly GCF_050220005.1 of Streptococcus sanguinis. Classification (GTDB taxonomy): domain Bacteria; phylum Bacillota; class Bacilli; order Lactobacillales; family Streptococcaceae; genus Streptococcus; species Streptococcus sanguinis_Z. The sequence continues at coordinate 309,226 of NZ_CP071413.1, read as the reverse complement.
CGGACCGCGTGCACAAACTTATGCTCATCTTTCCAGCTTTCGTTCTTTTCGATGATGCCAAAGCGACTTATCATGAGCTAGGGAGTCCTGACTTCGATCAACTTCCAGATAGCTTGACACACCATAATATTACTCTGGGCAAGATTTATCTAATTGATGCCTTAGACATTGACATCCGAGCAGAGCAAGCCAAAATCACAACTCCGACCCTCATTATCCACGGCACTGATGATGCAGTTGTGCCCTACCAGTATGCTGTTCAAGCGAATCAGACCATTCCAAATGCAGAGCTGGTCACTGTAGAAGGCGGAGAGCATCGTATTGACGAAAGATTTGCTATCACTGCAGCTCCTACGATCCAAAAATTCTTGAAAGAGTAAAGTTGCTGATAGAAAAAGTTCTTCTAAAATCATAGAAGAGCTTTTTGTTTGGAGAAATTAGAAGAATTAGACCAGGAAATGATATTTGAAGAGCTTAAAATGAATTAAGGGGAAAGACGAATAATCGTACTCCAAAACCTTGAAAACTAATTTGAGATTAGATTACAATCCTAGTGAAAAAGAAAAGCTACTCTTTTGTAGAGCAGCTTCAACCTTGTGTATTCAATTGAACATGGCCTAAGCGAGTTAATAAAACAAAAAAGCCCTCTGAAATCAGAGAACTAATTTGAGCTCGGACTAAAATTCTCGTGAAAAAGATGAAACTCCTTGTGTTCATCGAACACGATGTCGTTTCCCTATTTTCATACGGATTTTTGACGCCCTTAGCATCATGATTCTTGCTGGATAAAACGTTTATAAACTAGGCGACGAGGCGAAGATTGTACTAATGGTACATCGAGGCGAAGTCAACGAAGTATAGAAACGTTTTAGACGCAAGATTAGCGACGAAGTCCAAGAGAGTTGATCAACTCACGGTAACGGTTAACGTCGTTCTTACGAAGGTAAGCCAAGAGGTTACGACGGCGACCGATTTTCTTCATCAAACCACGGTAAGTAGCGTGGTCTTTTTTGTGTTGTTTGATGTGTTCGTTGAGGTGGTTGATTTCCCAAGTTAGGACAGCAACTTGTACCTCTACTGAACCAGTGTCACCTTCGTGACGTGCATATTGTGCAATGATTTCATTTTTTTTCTCTTTTGAGATTGCCATGATATACTCCTTTTCTTTACGCTTCATCCGAGTGGCAGGTTTGGCATGGCCTGCAACCAAGAAGAAGTTATTTGTCTTTATGACATACTTATTCTACCAAGAAGGACTACCTTTGTCAAATGATTCTGTTTCAACTCTTTTGTATGAGGAATTCAGGCTTTTTCATTTACAATTCTACCCCAAAGATTTCTAAAGAAAGTATTTCTGCCTCGGTCAGCCTCCGCCATTCTCCAAGAGCTAGTGCGGGATCCAACTGTAGGGGGCCCATCGTGAGGCGCTGAAGATCCGTGACTTCTTTTCCGCAGGCAGCTACCATGCGCTTGACCTGGTGGAACTTGCCCTCAGCTAAGGTAATTTCTACGAGAGAAGTCTCTTTTGCTTCATCCAGCTCTAAAATCTTGAGCTGAGCTGGCTGACAGGTGAAGTCTTTCAGTTCTATTCCTGCAGCAAAGCGCTCTACATCTGCTTGCTTCATCAGGCCAGCCACTTGAGCTCGGTAGATTTTTTCGACGTGCTTTTTGGGTGACAGCATGGCATGGGCTAGCTTGCCATTATTGGTCAGAAGGAGCAGGCCGTGAGTATCAATATCCAAGCGGCCGACAGGAAAGACTTCTTTCAGACGGGCAGTCTCGTCCAGCAAGTCCAGAACCGTCTTATGACGGTCATCCTCTGTCGCCGAAATGACTCCCTGCGGCTTGTTGAGAAGGTAGTAAACGAATTTTTCATAGGTCAACCTTTGGCCAGAAACGACAATCTCATCTGCTGTCTCATCAATCTGGGTCTTAGGTGATTTCTCTGCTCTGCCATTGACCAAAACCAGCCCTTTCTTTAGGAACTGCTTAACCTGGGCTCGGGAGCCCAGACCTTTTTCTGCTAAAAATTTATCCAGACGCATCGTATAACCTCCTAACTTTCTGAAGCCATTCCGCTCTTTTCTTTGCTAAATCGTAGAACAAAGAGCGAGGTCAGAATCATAGCCAGCCCCAAAACACTGAAGATAAAAGCTGGAGCGTTGGAGAATCTCCCAATGAAGCTGAGGACAAAAGTAGTGGCTGTTGCTCCGATACTGCAACCTAAAATCACGATAGAAGTGGCTTGATTGAGCAGGTGGGCAGAAATGCGCTCGGACAGGGTGTAAAAAATGGTCGTCAGACCGACACTATAGACAAAGCCGGCGCTAATAGTAGCCATGCTGAGTGACAAGAGATTAGGTGAGAAGCCAATGATAATCTGAGTCAGGCCAAAAACCAGACCAGAAAGCATCAGCAGTTTATCTCTAAAAAGACGGGTCAAACTAGCAAAGCTGATACCCGCTGCAATCCCAATCAACTGCATCAAGGAAAGAATCACACCTGCAGTCTGGGCCGTCCCCATGCCGGACTTCTCTACAATCCCCGGCACGCGTAGATTGATGGCAATATAAGTCAGCACAATGACCCCCGCCACAAAGGCAAAAGCTAGACTCAGCTGCCAATCATGACTGCTTAGCTTAGGAGTCCATTCAGACTGCTCGTGCTGCTTTTCAGAGACCTTGTCATAAGGGACAAAAAGCAGATAAAGCGCTAAAACCACCAACCCGAAGGTATAGACGAGAAAGGCAGCCTGCCAGCCGAGAGGAAGAAGTCGACTGACTCCAAAAGTCAAGAGGGCTGTCCCGACTACTTCTGCCGACCCTCTCAGTCCTAAAAGCCGAACGCGTTCCTGTCCCTTATAGCGCTCGCTAACAATCGAGATAGCCTTGGCATTGAGCAGACCGATTCCCATCCCAAAGACAAGCCGAGATACAAACATAAGCCAGTAAGACTGATTAAGTAGAGGAAGAAGCCCGCAAAGTGAAAAAATCAGAAGTCCGCTCACAATCATCTGACGCTCTGTCAGGTATTTTTCAATGGCCCTATTAAACAGTAACATGAGCATAATCCCAGCCGAAGGCAAGGAAACCAATAGTTCTACCCAACTTTCTGGAATCCCTTTATAAAAAGCAAACATGGCCGACTGGGCACTGGAAATCGAAAAAGCCGTAGTCAGAATCAAAGAAAGCGAGAGGATACTCACCTTTTCCATCAATTTTTTCATTCTATTTTCCTTTAAAATTCACACTACCTCTATCATACAGTTTTTTGGGCCAAGACGCAATTTCTTTGTCAGGAATATTATGGGTCGCTGTGGCTTCATTCAAAATCAGGCACTACCAGCCAGTCAAAACCGCTCCCGCCTTTATTTCTTGCAGGTTTTATGTTATGATGAAGGATAGAAAAAGGAGAGAATCATGTCTGTGAGTGAAAAAACATCTGTTATTGAACGATTAACCAAACCAGCCCATTTAATTGATATGAAGGACATTATCCGCGAGGGCAATCCGACCCTGCGCGCTACCGCTGAGGAAGTCAGCTTCCCTCTGTCTGATCAGGACATCATTTTGGGCGAAAAGATGATGCAATTTCTGAAACATTCTCAGGACCCTGTCATGGCTGAAAAAATGGGCTTGCGCGGTGGTGTTGGCCTTGCTGCTCCCCAGCTGGATATTTCCAAACGGCTCATCGCTGTTTTAGTTCCCAACCCTGAGGACGAAGAGGGCAATCCACCTAAGGAAGCTTATAGTCTACAAACGCTGATGTACAATCCTAAGATTGTAGCCCACTCCGTTCAGGATGCAGCCTTAGCCGATGGTGAAGGCTGCCTATCAGTCGATCGAGAAGTACCTGGCTACGTGGTTCGGCATGCGCGAGTCACCGTGGATTACTTTGACAAGGACGGTCAAAAGCATCGTATCAAACTCAAGGGCTATAATGCCATTGTTGTTCAGCATGAAATCGACCATATCAACGGCATCATGTTCTACGACCGCATCAATGAAAAAGACCCATTTGCAGTCAAAGACGGCATGTTGGTGATTGAGTAAATAACTTGCATATCATTATCGAAAATACTGATGTTATAATTTAAAACTAGTTTTATTATTGTTTATAAAAATGAAGAGATTATTTTAAAAAATTTTAGGAGGAGGAATTCTCATAAAAAAGGTTTTTGATATCACTATTTTGTTGGTATGTCTAGCCTTATTACCTTCTTTGCTACCTTTTTTATGGAACCAATTTTTAGGTTTAATTATAACAGTAATTGGTACGTTTATTTTTTGCATTATTTACATCAAAATTAGAAATTTGATGAAAAATCTTTATTTTAATAGTCCAGATTTTCTAGAACAAAAAAATAATATTACATCTACAATTAAAGAGTTTAACGACATTGCAGAGTATGCTAAGTCAATACCAAACAATAATTGTTTTAAAGCAAAGAAGGTTATAGGAGAACATATTCATTTAGCATCATTTGAAAATACAAGTAGATATAACTATCGAAGAGATAGAAATATCCGAACTTATAATAATGATAAAGTCTATCCAGCTTCTTTATATATTGTTAAACGTTCTTCAGAAGAACCTATTAAATACCTATGCAAATATTTCGATATAGAAGCAAGCGAAGAAAGCTTAAAACAACTTGAAGAAATTAGCGAAAATATTTCGCGGATAGAAAATACTCTTGGGAATTTGAAAAATAGGCTTGAAAATATTAAAAATAATGTTCAAGTCCCAAAATATATCATTAAATATTACGAACAAGATTTAATACAACATTTAGAAGTCAATGTTCCTGATATTAATATTGAATATACTAGATATGTTTTTGAATATGTAAGTAACTCTGGGAACAGTTCTCAAAGAACAACAATAACCTTTAACAACGAAACTGTTGAAGCAGTCTGTCAATATCTTTTAGAACAAATTCAATATAATAAAAGTATTCAAGCCCAACGATCATTAATGACAAATAGATTACGCAACTATATTAAAGAGCGCGATAATTATACATGCCAAATTTGCGGTGCATCAACCAAAGAGCAAAGTCTTTTACTATTAGAAATTGATCATATTATTCCAATTTCTAAAGGCGGATTATCTACACGAGATAATTTGCAAACATTATGTTGGAAATGTAACCGCTCAAAATCAAATAAAATATTATAAACTTTAGAGTTCTACTTTATCATTGTTTATTCATAATAGAAAGTACAGTTTGTAAACTGACCAAAGAAAACAACAGCTAATAATTTCGTATAGCTGTTGTTTTTTCTCTTTTTCTATTCTAACTATCCCGTCTCCAGAAAATAGCCAAGAGAATAACTGCTCCTAACACTGATGGAACAATAGCTGTATCAGCCAGCATTGGTCCCCAATGGCCAAAGAGAAATTGACCTATCAAGGAACCAAACCAGCCCAAGAGGATTTTTCCGATACAGCCCATGCGTTCCCCACGGCTGGTAATAGCCCCGGCGATAAGGCCGATAATAAAACCGACAAACATACTACCAATCATATATTCCCCTTCTTTCTATATTTATAGCAAGGCTTCTCAAGAAGCAAGTGGAAGCTATCATTATGGAATGCGCCATTTAAGGCAGCTCGAAATCTTAAATTGCCCAGTCTCCATTTCGGAAGATGGCTACGCGACTGCCGTCTTCACGGATACCGTCAATATCCATCTGATCAGAGCCAATCATAAAGTCCACATGGACATCCGAGCGGTTGAGACCCGCTGCTTCAAGCTCTTCTTCAGAGAAATTCTCTCCACCGACCACACTAGTCGCATAGGCTGCACCGATAGCCAAGTGGTTAGAAGCATTTTCATCAAAAAGAGTATTGAAGAAGGTGATGCCTGACTGGGAAATCGGACTTGGATCTGGCACCAAGGCACACTCACCTAAAGCACGCGCACCAGCATTTTCAAAGACAAGATCCTTCATAACCTGGTCTCCCTTTTCAGCAGTAATATCCACAATCTGGCCATCCTTGAAGGTCACCTTGATGCCTTCGATGATGTTGCCATTGTAGCTGAGAGGCTTGGTGCTAGTCACATAACCTTCTGCCCGGCGAAAGTCCGGTGCTGTAAAGACCTCTTCTGTTGGCATATTAGCAATGAAATACTCGCCCTGAGCATTTAGACTGCCAGCTGACTCCCAGTGATGGTTCTTGGGCAAGCCCAATGTCAAGTCAGTTCCAGGAGCTGTGTAGTGCAGAGCTGTGAATTGCTCCTCGTTTAAAACCTTAGCTTTTGAGCTGAGTTTTTCTTCATGCGCCTGCCAAGCGGCTACTGGATCATTCTCATAGACACGGCAGGTTTTGAAAATCTGATCCCAAAGCAAGTCTACCGCTTCCTCATCACTGGCTGCGTTTGGAAAGACCTTCTTAGCCCACTCTGTACCGGCTGCTGCAGCGACTGTCCAGCTGACTTTATTGGATTGGGTTGCAATCCGCATCGGCTTCATGGCTATCCCCATAGCCTTAGCAGAAGCCGATAATTTCTCGGCATCCACGCCATTCAAAGCTCCTGGGTCAGATGAACGAACGCCCAAGCGGCTGGCTTTCTTTTCGAGGAGATAGTTCATCTCAGCCACCTTATAGTCTGGAACATTGTCCAAGCGCTCCATCGGCGCATGGAGGAATTTCTCCCGCGTCGTCAAATCATCCGCCCACTGGACGATGACCTCGTGAGCACCCAGAGCATAGGCTTCCTTGACAATCAAGTGAGCCAGCTCACGCTGCTCCACATCAATATTGAGCGCCACCGTGTGACCAGGTTGGACGTTAATTCCATTCGCAACCAATAATTTCGCATATTTTTCTAGATTTTCTTTAAAATTTGGCAGAACCATGCTGCTTCTCCTTTTCTTTTGTTATTTCTCTTTAAACAAGGACAGCAGGCTAACCGCTGCCACTGTTCCGCAAATTAAGGAAGTCATTTTCAAAATCGTATCTGGATCAAGATCCAGCTGGTAATCAAACACCTTTTGCGCAGGCTTATCTTCGGCATTTATTCTAAGTTTCATGAGAGAGTCCTTTCCTTTGTTAACCATCTATTGGTTTATGATGCCAGATGACTTTCATATTCCAACCATCCTGAATTAATTTACAGCCTGGCAGCAACTTCCCATAAATCTCTTCATATCCTTTTTTAGAAAGGTAGCGATCTGTTGCTAAATGATTGAGCCAAGATTTGGAGGTGCTATGTTTGAAGATTCTTCTGGCATTTTTCAAGCCGAATCTTTTCCAGTGTCGAGGAAAATCTAAATAGGCACCTACAACATAGGTCCAAGTTGAAGGAGTGGGCTTTTCTGATACATTGTCCATAACAAACAGGATGCCACCTGGCTTTAGTAATTTCTTAAATTTTTCCAAAGCTTCAGGGATGTCCAAATGATGAAATGTCGTTCGACTGAAAATAAAATCAAATTGTTTCTCAAAAACAGCGGTTAAAAAATCATCCTGCAGTAATTCTACATTCTGTAAATCTTCTTTTTCTACTTTATCTTTTGCTATCTGCAGAAAATCCACAGAAAGATCTATTCCTGTCACATGTTGAAAATATGAAGACAGAAAAATGCAGGTATTCCCTCCGCCACAACCAATATCCAAAGCGGAAACTCTACGGTCAGGCAAATTATCCAGTAGATAATCGGGCTTGCCTTCCAAAAGAGTAGTTACCCAATCATATTCTAAAGCAACCGCATTAAATTGTTCCGTAATATTTTCCATAAACATCCTTCTTAAAAAAACTCATCAAACAGACTCAACTGGTTATCCTCGGGCATATTTCCTAGAATACCCATGTCGTCCATTTTTTCGACTAGGGTGCTAGAGAGGCCGCCGCGTTTGCGGAGTTCTGTCTTAGAGAGAAATTCGCCTTCTTCCCGCGCTCTGACCACTTGGCGGGCAACGTTATCCCCCAGACCGTCCATGGCAGAGAATGGCGGGATAAGGGTGTCCCCTTCGATGAGAAACTCGGTCGCATGACTCTTGTAGAGATCTAGCTTTCCGAATTTGAAGCCTCGCTCCAGCATTTCATTGACGATTTCCAGAGTCGTATAAAGGTCAATTTCTACATTGGAAGCTTCGTTGTTCTTGCGCTTTTCAGCGATTTCGCTCATCCGGCGTTTGACGGCATCAAGTCCGCCACTCATGGTCTTAATATCAAATGCCTTGGCCCGAATAGAGAAGTAGGCACAGTAGTAATAAATCGGATGATGTACCTTGAAGTAGGCCACCCGCAGGGCCATCATAACGTAGGCTGCCGCATGGGCCTTGGGAAACATGTACTTGATCTTTCCACAGGACTCGATGTACCACTCTGGCACATTGTTTTCCTTCATGGCTGCGATGTAGCCGTTGCGCTCTTCTTCAGAAATCTTCAGCCAAAGGCCCTTCCGCACGCGCTCCATGATCGTAAAGGCCATCTTAGGATCCAAGCCCTTGTGCATGAGGTAAACCATGATGTCGTCCCGACAGCCGATAACGGTAGACAGGTCGGCAATCCCTTGCTTAATCAAGTCTTGAGCATTTCCTAGCCAAACGTCCGTACCATGGGAGAGACCAGATAGCTGCAAGAGCTCAGCAAAAGTCGTCGGATGGGTCTCATCAACCATACCCCGTACAAAGTTGGTCCCAAACTCCGGAATCCCCAGCATACCAGTCGGCGTGCCGATTTGCTCCTGAGTTACACCCAGAATGTCTGTCCCAGAAAAGAGGGCCATGACGCCAGCATCATCCATAGGAATGTCATTAGGATCAATGCCAGACAAGTCCTGAAGCTTCCGAATCATGGTCGGATCATCATGTCCCAGAACGTCTAGCTTGAGGACATTTTCATCAATATCATGGAAGTTAAAGTGGGTGGTCTGCCACTCGGCCGTCACATCGTCAGCTGGATATTGGACCGGTGTAAAGTCATAAACATCCATGTAGTTAGGAATAACAACGATTCCGCCCGGATGTTGTCCAGTCGTCCGCTTGACTCCGGCAGCTCCCTGCGCCAGACGCTCAACTTCGGCGTCCCGGTAGAACTTCCCGTAGTCGCGCTCGTAGCCCTTGACAAATCCATAGGCCGTCTTAGCCGCAACGGTACCAACGGTACCAGCCCGAAAGGCGTATTCTGAACCAAAGATATCCCGCACGTCCAAATGGGCGCTCGGCTGATCCTCTCCGGAAAAGTTCAAGTCAATATCGGGTACCTTGTCTCCGTCAAATCCAAGGAAGGTCTCAAATGGAATATCCTGACCGTTCTTGCTCAGCTTGTGGCCGCACTCTGGGCAGTCCTTATCCGGCATATCAAAGCCAGAACCATAGGAGCCGTCTGTAATGAACTCGCTGTATTGGCATTTGCCACAGACATAGTGGGGCGATAGAGGATTAACCTCGGTAATCCCAATCATGGTCGCAACAAAGCTGGATCCGACAGACCCCCGCGAGCCTACCAGATAGCCCCGCTCATTGGAGCGTTGCACCAGCATCTGCGAAGCCAGATAAATCACGGCAAAACCATTCCCCAAAATGGAGGTCAGCTCTTTTTCAATCCGCAAGTCCACGATATCTGGCAGCGGATTGCCATAAATCTCAAAAGCTTTTTGATAGGTCAGCTCGGCAACTGTCTCCTCAGCCTTGTCAATGAAAGGCGTATAGAGGTCGCCCTTGACCACCTCTACCGGCTCAAAAGTTTCCGCCAGCTGATTTGGATTGGTGATGACCAGCTTCTTAGCCAAGTCCTCGCCTAGAAAGGCAAACTCATCCAGCATCTCATTGGTGGTCCGGAAGTGAGCCTTAGGAAGCGGAGCCGGCTGGGCATTTTCACCATGACCAATGGTCCGATTAATCATGGCTCCCTGACCGAGACTCCGGACGATAATTTCACGATAAATCTCTTCTTCCGGCTCAATATAGTGGACGTTCCCCGTCGCAAGGACAGGCTTGCCCAAGCGATCTCCGACCTCAATCAGATTGCGAATAATGGTCTGCAGTTCTTCCTGGTCCTTGATTTGCTCCTTGGCAATCAGTGGCTCATAGATAGCCGGCGGCATAACCTCGATAAAGTCATAATACTTGGCTACTTCGACAGCCGCATCCACCCCCTGAGAGACAACAGCATCATAGACTTCGCCTTCTGAACAGGCTGAGCCCAGAATTAAGCCTTCACGATGGGCATCCAGCACGGTCCGTGGAATCCGAGGGACACCTTCGAAATACTTGGTATTGGACAGACTGACTAACTTGAAAATATTCTTGAGCCCCGTCTGATTTTTCACATAAATGGTCGCATGCTTGACCCGAGCCTTCTTGTAAGAATTCTCATCGACCAGATCCGTATTCAAATCCTTAAGGTTGGTCACACCATGCTTTTCAGCCACATCCTTGATAAAGATAAAGAGGAGGCGGCCCGTCGCTTCCGCGTCATAATTGGCCATGTGATGATGCTCCAGAGCAATCTGGAAACGCTTGGTCAAAGGCCCCAAACCATGACGCTTGTATTCTGGATAGAGGTTGCGGGCAAATTCCAGCGTGTCAATGACTGGCTGAGTGATTTTCGGCAGGCCATGCCGCTCATAGTTGACATTCATAAAACCCACGTCAAAGGTAGCATTATGGGCAACGAGGACGCTGTCCTGGCAAAATTCCTGAAACTCTTTCAGCACCTGCTCCAGTGGCTTGGCATTGCGGACATGCTCATCAGTAATCCCAGTCAAGTCCGTCGTAAAGGCCGACAGAGGATGCCCAGGATTGATAAACTCATCAAACTCAGCGATGATATTGCCCTTGTGCATCTTGCTGGCCGCAACTTGAATCAAGTCATTGTAGACCGCTGAAAGCCCTGTTGTTTCCACGTCAAAGACTACATAGGTCGCATCACTCAGCTCCATGTCCACTTCATTGTAGACGATGGGCACTCGGTCCTCTACTATATTGGCCTCCATACCGTAAATCAGCTGAATACCAGCTTTCTTGGCTGCCTTGTAGCCATGGGGAAAGCTCTGCACATTGCCATGGTCGGTAATGGCGACAGCCTTGTGGCCCCACTTGGCTGCCGTTGCAACGATTTCCTCTACCTCAGGCAGGGCATCCATAGTAGACATATTGGTATGAGCGTGAAACTCAACCCGCTTCTGGCCCTCAGGCATCAAATCCTTGCGCTCATAGTGGGTGACGGCCTGCACATCCTGTACATTCATGGTCAGGTCGCGAGTGAAATTGTTCATCTCCACATTTCCGCGCACGCGCAGCCAGGCACCTTTCTTAATCATGTCAAACTTCTTGGCTTCTTCTTCGTTTTTCATCCATTTCTGCAAGGAGAAGCTGGAAGTATAGTCTGTCATCTTGAAATTGAGCAAGACCCGGCCGGTCCGAGTAACTTTCTGCTCTAGGTCAAAGACCATTCCCTCAAAGACCAGACGATTTTCCTCAGTCTGAACTTCAATCATCGGGGTAATCTCTGCCTTGTCCAGCTTTGGTTTAGCCGCAGCCTTACGAGCTTGGAAGTCATAGGCTGGCTTTTCCTCTGGCGGTGGTGCCATCTGCTGCAGGGATTCCATGGCTTTGAGCGCTTCTTCATTGGCCGCCTGAACAATCTTGTCATTCTCAGCCTGGAAATTCTCCGCTTGCTGCTGGGTCAGCTCATCGCTGTGCTGAACCTGACAGGTCAGCTGAGGAAAGCCGTACTTGACTAGCTGCTGGCTGAGATTGGGCAGGTGATTCTTGCGAAAATGCTCCGTATCAATGGTCGAAGCCCCCTCAATCAGCAGCTTGTCCCCATCCAAATGAACCCGCAAATCCTGATAAAGACTCTTAAATCCATGACTGGCACAAGGTCCCTCTTCAAAAGCCTGCTGGTAATAAGCCTGCAAGAGCTCATCCGATAGCTGAGGAGCCTGACAGTGAATTTCAAAAATAGCCTGATTGCCCGTCTTCGAAAACTCTTGAGCTAAGCGCTTCTGCAATTCCCGAAAAATCTCAATGGGCAGAATATTCGCAAAAGAAAAATGAAACTCCCAGACCCGACTGACCTTGTGGACCAGAACCTTCTCAATTTCAGCATTCAAAAAGGCCTCTGAATTTCTCATTTCCAGTGGCATATCCAGCTGATTCATTAAAATTTCAAACTTGTTTGACATGATATTTCCTCGTACAGTAGTGACCCTATTTTACCATAAATCAGCACTTTTTTCGATAGAAAAAGAGCGACCCATACTGGTCCGCTCTCAACAATAACAAAATTTCATAATCAAATATTTTACACATATACACTATTGACATATATGTAATTATGAGTTAGAATAAAATAACAGCAAAAAACACATTTGCATAAAGCCTCACCGCAAATGTAATTTTTATGCTGTAAAAAATACGAAAGGAGAATAAAATATGAATGAATACGAAATATTATCTTTAATATTAGGTTGCTTCAATCTAATGTTAAATGTTTTCAAACTATTTTTCCACAACAAGAAATAGCTCAAGTTAGGAGAGGCATAACTAAACATTGATGCGTCTCCTTTTCTCCTTTTCTATATAAGTATAATCAATTATACTTTTTACATGATTATATTATACACCATCTTCTCAAAATAGTAAATATTTTTATTAAAAATTTTTAATAAAAATATCTACTATTTAAGAAATTTTAAATCTCAGGTTTGATGCAACATTTTTAAAACAAAACAGCCTTATTTTTATTAAAAAAGCTTTTTGAGTGATTTAACTTTATAGTTAATACTCAGAAGGCTTTTTCTGTCTATCTTAAGACTGCTTCTGCCAAGGCTTTTTGGATAGCGATGACGCTGCGGTCGCTGGTAAATTGCAGGACTTCTGCTGGCTCTTGAGCGCTGGAAACCCAGATTTTCAGCTCGGCATCTAAGTCGAAATGCCCAGCTGTTTCTACTGAGAAGCGACTGATAGAGCGATAAGGAAAGGACTTATAAGAAGTCTTTTTGCCAGTCATTCCCTGCTTGTCGACCAAGATTAAACGCTTATCTGTAAAGACAATCAAGTCACGAATGAGGCTAAAAGCCAGTTCCACATTCTCTGTTGTTGTCAGAATATCCTCCAATTGTCTTTCTGTTTTTTCAATATCTTTCTGAGAGGCATTGCCTAATAAACCGCTGAATAATCCCATCATTCGGTCCTCCAATCTATTTTTTCCTACTATAGCATTTTCACCTCCAATAAGCAAAAGAAAACTGCCAGACAAAACTGGCAGTTTGTTTTATTTTGTCAAAATTGACAAGGTTTCTAGCAGATTATCGGCGTGGACTTCAATGGTATCGCCAGTAGCCTTAATCTTGACTTCGACAATGCCTTCTGCAGCTTTCTTACCAACTGTCACACGGATTGGGAGACCAATCAAATCGCTGTCACTGAACTTGACACCAGCGCGCTCATTGCGATCATCCACCAAGACCTCATAACCAGCACTTAGCAAGTTAGCCTCGATTTGGTCAGTTAGCGCCAAGGCTTTCTCATCCTTGACATTGACCGGAATCAAGTGCACATCAAATGGTGCTAGCTCTTTAGGGAAGTTGATGCCCCAAGCATAGCGGAATTCACCCTTAGGAGTTTTATTGACAAAGAGACGGGCATGCTGCTCCATAACAGCAGACAGGAGACGGCTGACGCCTATACCGTAACAACCCATAATCATCGGTACTGCTCGGCCATTTTCGTCCAAGACATTGGCGTTCATGCTGTCAGAGTAACGAGTTCCCAACTTGAAGATGTGTCCAATCTCAATCCCACGAGCAAACTTGAGGACACCTTGGCCGTCCGGTGAAATTTCACCTTCACGAACCTCACGGATATCTACATATTCAGCGGTAAAATCACGGCCTGGATTGACACCAGTCAAGTGATAACCATCTTCGTTAGCACCCACTACAGCGTTAGCCAGGTCTTGCACCTTGCGGTCAGCGATGATTCTCACGCCTTCTGGCAGATTGACTGGCCCTAGTGAGCCAAATCCTGCTCCTAGGAGCTGACGGACTTCATCTTCACTAGCTACGTCAAAGAAATCCGCTGCCAAATGATTTTTCAGCTTGACTTCATTAAGCTGGTCATTGCCGACCAGAAGTGCTACGACAGGAGACTCGTCAGCCATGTAAACCAAGGTCTTAATTGTCTGGCTTTCATCCAGTCCAAGGAAGGCAGCAACTTCGTCAATTGTCTTGCAGTCAGGCGTGGAAACGCGGGCAACTTCTTCCTCAGTCACGACACGTCCTGCAGGCTTGTATTCATCCGTCGCCATTTCAAGGTTGGCAGCATAGCTGGACTCACTGGAGTAAGCGATGGTATCCTCACCAGATACCATCCAGCTGGTCAATTCTGTCCGAATAGCTTCCTGAACATCTTCAGGAATTTCATCAAAGCTGGCTACAGACTTGTCCAAAACCACCCAGCGATTCAAATCCGTCCGGTCTGGCGTAATGGCCATGAATTCCTGACTGTCCTTGCCCCCCATAGCACCACCATCACCGATAATGGCTTTGAAATCCAGCTCGCTGCGGGTAAAGATTTTCTCATAGGCAGACTTGTATTCATCATAAGCTACATCCAAGCTGTCATAGTTAGCGTGGAAACTGTAGGCATCTTTCATGATAAACTCACGCGTCCGCAAGAGTCCGTTACGGGGACGTTTTTCATCGCGGTATTTAGGCTGAATCTGATAGAGATTGAGCGGCAGCTGTTTGTAGGATTTAACCGAATCACGGACGATAGCCGTAAAAGTTTCCTCATGGGTTGGCCCCAAGATAAAGTCGGATTTCTCACGATTTTTCAGCTTATAGAGGTCTTCTCCATAGGTCTCATAACGGCCAGACTCGCGCCAAAGGTCTGCACTGAGCAGGGCAGGCGCCAGCATCTCCACTGCACCAATCTTGTCAAACTCTTCCCGCATGATTTTTTTTGTTTTTTCAATCACACGATTAGCCAGCGGCAGATAAGAATAGACCCCAGCTGAAACCTGACGGACATAGCCAGCCCGCAGCATCAGAGCGTGACTGATAACTTGAGCATCGCTAGGCATCTCACGCAGGGTTGGAATTAACATTTTACTTTGTTTCATAAAAACAAAACTCCTTGACTTTCATTGAATAATTTCTTTTTCATGGCTCTATGAGCTTCGAGCTCTTAGAAGAATAATTTCATAATATCGTTCCAAGTAACGGCAATCATCAAGATGACCATAATAGCCACTCCAGACAGAGTGATATAGGTCTCCGTTTCTCTTTTCAGAGGTTTTCTGCGGATAGCCTCCAGAATATTGAGGACGATTTTTCCGCCATCCAAGGCTGGAATGGGAATCAGGTTGAAAATACCGATATTGAGCGACAGCATGGCCAAAAGGCTAAGGACTGCCGGCAAGCCTTGCTCTGCAGCCTGACTGCTGAAATTGTAAATAGCGACCGGACCGCCCAGCTTATTGATATTGAAGTTGAAGACGATATCTTTCAGAGCTGACAAAATGCGAACTGTGGTAGACCAAGCTGCAGTAAAGCCGCCAATGACCTTGTCCCAGAAGCCTGTCTTGACCGTTGGAGATACCCCTAGCAGATAACGATTGCCGTCTTTTTTAGGCTGTACGGTAATCTCTTTCGTTTCGCTGCCGTGCTTGTAGGTAACTGACAAGGTCGGCGCTTCCTTACTCTTGGCTGTGATTTTCGCCAGAGCACTCGTTAGATCCGCCCAGTTGCTAATCTCATAGTCATTAATCTTAAGGATTTGGTCATTATTTTGAACCCCAGCAGCTGCTATAGCACTGCCATCCATAACTTGGAAATGATTGCTGTTCTCATCGCGAACGCCGCCCTGAACAAAGGCCAGCAGCATAAATACCAGCACGCTCAGGATGAAGTTATTCATAGGCCCAGCAAAGTTGGTGATGAGGCGACCCCAGATACTAGCATTCTGATACTGAACATCCAGCGGTGCAATCCTCACCTCAGTGCCGTCTTCTTCAACAATCGTTGCATCATGATCTACTGCATAAGTCTTGAGCTCGTCAAGGACCAGACCTGTGATTTCCAGCTTTTCCTCAAAGTCAAAGCCGGTCACATTCATGGGCAGAGCTGTCTGGTCAACCTTTTTGCCAGAGAGATTGATGCGAACCACCTTGCCCTCTGCATCCAAGGTCAGACTAGCCGGTGTCCCCACCTTAATGTCAGTGGAGTCTTCCCCCCAGCCGGCCATGCGTACATAGCCCCCCAAGGGTAAAATCCGAATCGTATAGGCCGTCCCGTCCTTGCCAATATGGGAGAAAATCTTGGGTCCCATACCGATAGCGAACTCTCTGACCAAAATGCCGGACTTCTTCGCAAAGTAGAAGTGTCCGAACTCATGGACCACCACAATGATCCCAAAAATAATAATAAAGGTTATAAACTGCATGGACTTCTATATTTTACCTTTCCTAGAAATCTTGTTTTTGCTTTTAAATCAAAGAAGGAGCAGAAAACGGCCAAATACCGAGCTTCCCGCCCCTGCATAGCTGACACTCTTGAAAATAGGATAGAAACTCAACTCAAAATTTTTGAGCTCCAAATCCCAGCTCCTTCTCAGATTGTACGGTCTTTGGACAAACTTGCCATCCTTTGCTTTCAGCCATGCACGACTGTCTTAGAACAAGCCGAAGAAATGCATAAGCGGAAAGACGAAGAGAAGGCTGTCAAAACGGTCCAAGATACCGCCGTGGCCAGGAATGAATTTACCAGAATCCTTGACCCCGAAATGACGCTTGACTGAGCTTTCGACCAAATCACCTAGCTGGCCTGCAATACTAAAGAGCACTGCCAGAATCAAAAAGACAAGGGCATTATAAGGTGCGTACACTTGCGGTCGAACCAACATAAAGATTCCAGTCACTAGAACAGCTGATAGAATACCGCCCAAGCTTCCTTCAATAGTCTTATTAGGAGAAACTCTTGGCGCCAGCTTTCTTTTACCAAAACGCACTCCGACCAGATAAGCTCCACTGTCAGTAGCCCAGACGATAAAGAGAGCTAGCAGGACCTTGTCAATATTCATCAAGCGGGCATCAATCAAAGCATTAAAACCAAGACCGACATAAAAACTAGCTGCAATCGGATAGGCCGCATCTTCAAAGGTGTAGTTGGAACCTAGAACAGTAGAAATCAGCAGAAGGAAGACGACCAAGCCATAGGCCACGACATTACCATCCACTGGCAGAAACTTCAGATAGTTCTCCAGGGGCAGGGTTAGGACAAAGGCTGCCAGCATGGCTAAGACACCTTCGATGGTCGCTGTCGGCAGACCTTTCATTTGGAGAAATTCATGCACCGCCAGCATAGCCAGCAGCCCCACAAAAATCTGAAAGATGACGCCTCCTGTCAATACCAGAGGAATAAAAATAGCAAGAGCGATTCCCCCAAAGATTAGACGTTTTTGTAAATTTTTACTCATACTCTTTTACTTTCTCCCTTAAACACCGCCAAAGCGTCGATTCCGACGGCTGTATTCTGCAATTGCAGCCTTCAAAGCCTTCTCATCAAAGTCAGGCCAGAGGATATCCGTAAAATACAGCTCACTGTAGGCTGACTGCCAAGGCAGAAAATTGCTGAGGCGCAACTCTCCACTGGTCCGAATCACCAGATCCGGATCGCGCAGCATCTTAGGTAAGTTGCTGGTATAGAGGTAGTTGCCAATGACTTCCTCAGTAATGTCACCAGGACTGAGTTTGGCATCCAAAACATCCTGAGCAATCAGTTTAACCGCCTGATTGATCTCATATCGTCCACCGTAGTTTAGGGCAAAATTGAGAATCAAACCTGTATTGAGCTTGGTCAGGCTTTCCGCCTTTTCCAAAGCTTCAAATGTCGCCTTAGGAAGCTTAGCCGTATCACCAATCATCTGGATCTTAACATTGTTCTTGTGCAGCTCCGGCACATAGCGGTCGTAAAATTCAACCGGCAGATTCATGATAAAGGAAACTTCCTTTTCCGGCCGAGACCAATTTTCCGTTGAAAAGGCATAGACAGTCAAGACCTGAACACCCATTTCCTTGGCAGCAATCGTCACCCTTTGCAAGGTTTCCATGCCAGCCTTATGACCGAACACGCGCGGCTGCATCCTTTTTTTGGCCCAGCGGCCATTACCGTCCATAATGACAGCAATGTGTTTGGGAACATTCAGCGGTGCGTTCAGCTTTTCTTTTTTCTTAAAACTAAACATACTTTTTATCCTATTTAAAGTTTTGTCAGTTCATTATATCATAAATCCTTGGAATGTGGGCAATTCATCCGCTTTTTCAAGCCTGATGACCTAAAATAAGGACAGAATGTCAACTAAAAAAACCAAACTCACCCAGCCTATCCAAACTTCAAGGTGAATGAGCTTGAAACCAGACACCTCCTAGCCACATGGGTCAAAACAAAAAAACAGCCCGCAAGCTGTTTATTTCTTTACTCTTCAATCGCTGATTCTTCCTCGGGAACGTCAACGCTTCCTTCACCGCCAGCAACAGCAGGAATGCCCTCAGTCAACGGAAGTACAGTCTTAATAGCTGTCAGTTCAAAGGTCAGGTAAACACCGTCCACATCCAGAACAACTGTCTTTTTATCTGTGTCCACTTCATCTACCGTTCCGTATAAACCGCCGATGGTAATGACTTCATAACCCTTTTGTAGCTTGTTAAGGCTTTCCATACGCTGCTGAGCCTGTTTCTTTTGAGCACGCATTTGGAAATAGGTCATCCCTACCAGTACAACCGCAAATACAATAAGCATAATTGGATTCATATCTTTTCTCCTTCGAATGTCATATATGAACTACTATAGCAGATTTCCCTTATTTTTACAAGACGATTCTGACTTTTCAGGCAAAGTCCATCTCAAGTCGGACAAAGCATGACTGGCCTAACCACATTTTTTAAAAAGCAAAAATCAGGATGACTAACACCCTGATTTTATGTCTTCTTATTTAAGATTTTTAACAACTTCTGCTACGTGTTCAACTGTAAAGCCGTATTCTTCCAGCACCTTACCTGCTGGAGCAGATGCACCAAACTGGTCGATTCCGATAACTGCACCGTCCAGACCGACATACTTGTACCAAGGCTGGCTAGCTGCCATCTCAATCGCTACGCGACGACGAACTACATTTGGCAGAATTTCTTCTTTGTAGGCTGCATCTTGAGCATCAAAAAGCTCTGTTGATGGCACGCTGACCACACGAATTTTAGCGCCTTCTGCTGCAAGTGCTTTAGCAGCTGCAACTGCCAAATTAACCTCAGAACCAGAAGCCAGCAAGATCGTGTCAAAATCTGCTCCTGTTTCGTAGACCACATAAGCGCCTTTAGCTACCTTGTCAAAGTTTGTGCCTTCTTCAACTGTCAGATTTTGACGGGTCAAGACCAGAGCAGTCGGAGTAGATTGGCTCTTAAGGGCCAGATACCAAGCCGCTTGAGTTTCACGCGCATCTGCTGGGCGGAAAACAGTCAGGTTTGGAATAGCACGCAGACCAGCCAAATGCTCAATCGGCTCGTGAGTCGGTCCATCTTCACCTACTGCAATAGAATCGTGTGTGAAGACATAAGTCACTGGCAAACCTTGCAGGGCAGACAAACGGACAGCTGCCTTAACATAGTCTGAGAAGACGAAGAAGGTACCACCATAAACGCGAAGTCCACCATGAAGCGCCATACCGTTAAGAATCGTACCCATCGCAAACTCGCGCACACCAAATTGGATATTGCGGTTAAGACGATGAGCGTCATCCTGCAGGCCGTCTTCCTTGATGTAGGTCATATTGGAGTGAGCCAAGTCAGCAGAACCACCGAGGAAAGTTGGAAGCACCTTAGCTGCTGCATTGAGGGCATCCTGACTAGAATTACGGGTCGCTTGAGAGAAGCCATTTTCAAGCACTGGGAAGTCTTCTAGCTTAATCTCTACTGGATCTTGACCAGCAATGATAGCTGCTACTTCTTCTGCCAACTCTGGATGGGCTTGCTTGTAGTCCTCTACTAGCTGCTTCCATGCATCGTATGCCGCTGCACCACGCTCTGCCACATTTTGACGGTAGTCAGCATAGACTTCCTCAGGAATCTCAAATGGCGCATAGTCCCATCCCAAGGCTTTACGAGTAGCTTCCGCTTCTTCTGCTCCCAGAGGCGCACCGTGAACTGCATTCGTTCCTTGCTTGTTTGGAGAACCGTAACCGATAACCGTCTTGACTTCAATCAAAGATGGTTTGCCGGAAGCTTTAGCTTCATTGATAGCTGCATCAATCGCTGCAAGGTCTGTTCCGTCTTCTACTAAGGCAGTATGCCAGCCGTAGGCTTCATAGCGGGCGCGAACATCTTCTGTAAAGGAATCCTTAGTCTCTCCATCTAGGTTGATATCATTTGAATCATAGAGAACAACCAGCTTGTCCAGCTTTTGCAGCCCAGCATAAGAAGCAGCTTCAGCTGAAACCCCCTCCATCAAATCACCATCACCACAGATGACATAAGTGTAATGGTCGAAAATTGGGTAGCCTTCACGATTATACTTGGCAGCTAAGAAACGCTCTGCCTGAGCAAAACCAGTAGCTGTAGAAATCCCCTGTCCCAGTGGGCCAGTAGTAGCATCAACACCAGCTGTGTGGCCAAACTCTGGGTGACCTGGTGTCTTAGAACCCCATTGGCGGAAGTTTTTGATTTCCTCCATGCTGACATCTTTAAAGCCAGACAGATGAAGCAAGGCATAAAGCAGCATAGAACCATGTCCTGCAGACAGGACGAAGCGATCGCGGTTAATCCAGTTTGGCTCTTCTGGATTGATACGAAGTTGTTTAGTAAACAAGTCATAAGCCATCGGTGCAGCACCCATGACTACGCCAGGGTGACCTGACTTAGACTTTTCAATCGCGTCAATCCCTAAAAAGCGAATGGCATTAACTGATAATTGTGACATTGGATTCTCCTTATTTTTACTAAAATCTGTTCTGACATCAGAACAGGATAAACAATGGTCGTAGAAACGATAAAAATTGCCTCATATCTATTATAAGAAAATTATCCCTATATCGCAAGATAGGGATAAACTCATCGGATACTTTCTGAAGCCTTTATCCATTTGAACTTTTGCTTCATCAAGTAGAAAAACATTTTATAATCAATGAAAATCTAAGGGCAAACTTGAAAGCTAGCCAAGGACTGAATTTGAAAACAGCATGGCAGGGCTGACAAGGTTTAAAGATTTTCAAAGAATATTAAAGGAGGGCTTTAAATTGAATATTGGACTCTTGCTCGAAACAGTCATCAAAGCCACGAGGATGGTGGTATTCGATTCTATCTTTGTCCAGAGGATAGGTATACTTGCCGCCCACTTCCCAGATGAATGGATGGAACTGATATTGAAGGCGCTCTTTGCGCATCTTCCACAAGGCTAAAATCTCATCCGTTGAAGCCATAAAGTTGGACCAGATATCATAGTGAACTGGGATGATGACCTTGGCCCGCAGGTTTTCAGCCATACGCAGTAAGTCGATAGACGTCATCTTGTCCTGAATACCGACAGGATTGTCACCATAGTTATTGATAGCTACATCAATCTGGAAGTCCTTACCGTGCTTGGCAAAGTAGTTAGAGAAGTGAGAGTCTGCACCGTGATAGATGGTTCCGCCTGGTGTTTCAAAGACATAGTTAACTGCCTTGCGTGCCATTTCTTCATCGGTCACAGCCAGTCCCGCCAGTTCCCCATCTTGAGCTTCAGCACCTTCGACTGGCAGGGTCACCAGACAGGTACGGTCAAATGATTCAACAGCTGTCACCTTGATGTCCTTAAACTCAAAGCTTTCACCTGGCTTGATTACCATGATGCGTTCTTCAGGCACACCCCATTTTTTCCAAATTTCGCCACACTCATACGGTCCGACAAACTTAACATGGTCCAAGTTAGGATTGTTGACAATAGCCGCTGCGGTATTGATGTCAATGTGATCGCTATGGAAATGAGAAACTAAATAATAATCTAGTTCATTGATAGCAAAAGGATCGATAACCATCGGCTGCACGCGCAGATTGGGCTGCAGCTTGCGGACACCAGCCATATTGGCCATCTGATGGCCTCTGACCATATCTTTAACCTTCTTGGTTGATTTTCCTCGGTTAGACCACAGATCCATGACGACATTGGCACCGCCCGGCGTCTTAATCCAGACACCGCAGTTGCCCAGCCACCACATGGCAAAATTGCCTTCTGGCACTACTTCTTCTTCAATTTCTTCATTGAGCCAAGTGCCCCATTCTGGAAAAGTTGACAAAATCCAAGATTCTCTGGTAATGTCTTTCACGTTTGGCATAGTCCATTCCTCCTCAAAAATTGATTGATTTCTATGCTTCTAGTATAGTCCGCCTCAAGGGATAAAAAAAGACCAAATAAAACACAGGTCTGTGTTCAAGATTGGACTTTATTTTTTGATAAAAACACCCGCTATGCGGGTGCGCCTCGAAGGTTATACCAAAAAAACTCCAAACGCGATACAATAAAGGTGTTCAAGCCCATTGTGAAGCGAAAGGAGAAAAATATGGTGCAAAAGGCACATAGTTTATCACACACAAAGTGGATGTGTAAATATCACATTGTGTTTACACCTAAGTATAGACGAAAAGTCATCTATAATCAATATCGAAACAGTTTGGGTGAAATATTCCACCGATTATGTAGTTATAAAGGTGTTGAAATTATCGAGGGTCACTTAATGCCAGATCATGTACATATGTTGGTAAGTATTCCACCGAGGATAAGTGTTTCTAGTTTTATGGGGTATTTAAAAGGTAAAAGTGCTCTCATGATGTTTGATAAGCACGCCAATCTAAAATATAAGTTTGGGAACCGACATTTTTGGGCGGAAGGCTATTACGTGAGTACAGTAGGACTTAATGAAGCCACCATCAAGAAATATATCCAAGAGCAGGAAAAGCATGATATAGCGTTGGATAAATTGAGTGTAAAAGAATATGAGGATCCCTTTAGGGATAGTGGTAAGTAATGCAAACACCTCTTTGAGAGGTTTGTGACGAGTCAAGAGCAATGAGGCTTGAACAAAGTGAAAGCCAGCGTCTTTAGGCGCTGGCTGGTGATGTGGGCTTATAGCCCTAGGACAAACCACCCGTTAGACGGGTGGTTATGATTGAGAATATTCAAATAGATGAAACTCCAAATCTCACTCCAATGATTAGCTGTATTCCAAAAAATATGGAAAGTCAAAGGGTAGTAAATGGACTTGGTGTAGCGAAAAATAAAACCTATCACAGCACCAGCCATTGCATAAAAGAAAAAATCAATCCAAGACCAAGGAAAGCCTATAATGTGAAAAATACCAAAGGCTGCTGCCGAAACAAGAACATCCAAGAAATATTGGGAATTCCTGAAATAACTGGTCATAATAGCTCCACGAAAAACCAACTCCTCACGAACAGGGCTCAAAATAGACATCACGAACAAGTGACTGCCCCATACAAATGTGCTAGGATGCGCATATCTAATATCATCTAAGCCTTGTTGATTTGTCGTAACGTAATTAGGAAACCATTGCCAATACTGCTCGTTAAAATACTGAAGGAAATAATAAAGTCCCACTGTTACTAGAATATAAGACAGTTTTATTTTAGAAAATTTAAAGATAGATTTATCACCCCAGCGCCAAATAGCAAAAATTGAACAGACAATCGTAATTAGCAAAGCAGACAAATAAATCGTCATTTCTAAATCGCTGTAGACTTTTACTTTCCTACCGTTTAAAAAAACTTCAACCCACACGGTTGTTAACATTTTTACTAGAAAAAGTAAAATAATTGGATAGATATATTGGATGATTTTTCTTTTCATATGCAAAATAAAATAAAAGATTTTTCAGAAAATTAAAACACAAGTCCTCGAAATGTACATTTTTGTCCGTGAACTGGTAAAATCAGGCTAATTTCCAGTCAAAATCTGCTTTTCGACCAGGTTTTCGATTTGGTACTGGAGTTCCTTGGCTTCTTCGCTATTGGCAAGATAATGCGCCAAGAGCCGCTCTAGCTCACTTCTGAAATCGCTGTGCTGACTGGCTGTCAGGCGATACTTGATAAAGCGGTTGAGCTTGACCACGTCTTCATAGTCAAAAATAGGATTGACCTGCACCAGCGGAAATCTACTGCTAAGCCCGTCGCTGGTCACAATCAGCAAATCCACTTCCAACAGGTCTTCCACGCTCTTAAATTGCTCACTGGTAAAGACCGCGCGGATATAGTCATGCGGAAAATAATACTGGCACTGCTTGAGCAAGAGGCGCTGGACTGCCACCCCCTCATCGCAGACAATATAAATCTGCTTGACCTCCTTGGGCCTCGTCGCCTGCGGCTTCAAAGCACCACCTAGGTGCATAGCCAAGTAGGCAATCTCGTCTCGCGTCAGCGAAATGAGCCAAGCCTCCTCCAAAATCCCCACGCTCTGCTCGGTATAGTGATAAAGCTCAGGATACTTTTGCAGAATGTGCCGCGTCAGCGGATTTTTGGACAAAATGCCGTAAGTCTTGCGGAACAAAAGCGCCTTACAGTGGGTCATGAGATTGCGAATCAGGTCGTCACGATTTTCCAGCTCATAGGGAGAATGCGCTTCAAAATCCCAGATGAAATTGTCAATGGCCAGATGCAAATCCGCGAAATCTTCACTAGTTGCATGTAAATCCTGGTCTTTTCGATAAGAAAGCAACAAAACCGCAATCCAAGACAGCTCAATCTCATCCAAATGCAAGCCCAATTTTTCGTCCAGCAAAGTCTGAAGCTTCTTAGCCGTGCTGTATTCCACGCGCTTACGAATAAGAGAAAACTCGCGGTACAAATCGTCCCTCTCCTGCTCGCTCAAGGTCATATTACGGTAGGACAGCAGCAGATAAGGCAGAACTTTGAGCATAAACTCGATTTCATAGCGATTGATTTTCTTGCCCAAGTCCTGCTCGATAAAATGCACCTGCTGGTTGAGAAAAATTTGTAATTCCTCGGACAGCAGCACATCTTCCTGCACAAACTGCTTGATTTTACTTCCCAAAATCCGCATAAAACCGCTATTGCCCTCAGAAAAAATCGTGGTCAACAGAGCGTGAACGTACTGGACTTTATTGAGCGGGTGGCATTTGAGAACATAGCCCTGCGACTTGGTTGTAATGAGACTAACCTGATACTGCTCGACCGTCAGCTGGCTACGAATGGTGTTGAGGTCGTTGAGCACTGTATTACGCGACACCTCGGTCAAATCCATGAGCTTTTCAATCGTCACGCGCTCTTTCAAGACGCAGATAAAGAGAATCATCAGCTGCATGCGCTCTTCCATACTCATGACATAGCTGTGAGCATCCACGCTTTCAAGCAAGGCTTCACAAGCCTCTCGTTGTTCCGCTGTCAAAACCAGTCCGACCCGCGGCTGGCTGACAATCTTGTCCACTCCTTGAGGCAAAGCGTCGTTTATTTTTTCTAAATGATAATAAATTTTGCGGCGCGATTGCCCTGTGGCACGAGAAATCGCCATAATTGTTTCAGGCTCTGTCAACTGCAAAAGATAGTTGAGCAAGACAGAGCTGCTTTTATCTAAATAAATCATTTGCTTTTCTTTCCTTTAAACTTCCTTTCTAGTATATCACAACCGCTTACAAAATTGAAAGATGAAGGATTTTTCAGCTACTTGGAAAGTCTTGTTTCCCACTCCCTTGCATGTTATAATAAAAGAAAAAAGGAGCTCTCCATGAATCTTGAAGAACAACAGTATCATATTCTTTCGGGTGCCATGTACAATGACTTGACTCCCGAGTTGGTCGAAGCACGCGAAAAAACGGTCTTTCTGACCAACCGCTACAATGCCAGTTTTGGACAGCCTGCTAGCGAGCGGCAGGCTATTTTAAAAGAAGTGCTTAAATCCGTCGGAAAAAATGCCCATTTTGAGCCGACTTTTCGTTGTGAGTTCGGCTACAATATCAGCATCGGGGACAATTTTTATGCAAATTTTGACTGTGTTATGCTGGACGGCGGCGGTATTGAGATTGGTGACAATGTCCTTTTTGGACCGCGCGTCGGACTCTACACGTCCAATCATGCTCTGGATGCTTGGGAGCGTAGTCAGGGGGCTTGCTATGCCAAGCCGATTAAGATTGGCGACAATGTCTGGCTAGGTGCTGGCGTTCATGTCAATCAAGGTGTGACGATTGGAGACAATAGTGTCATTGGCTCAGGGAGCGTCGTGACCAAGGACATCCCAGCTAATGTTGTGGCGGCTGGCGTTCCTTGCCGCGTCATTCGACCAATCACTGACCAAGACAAAAGCAATTATCAACCATAAAATTGAGGTAGGTGAACCTACCTCAGTTTTATTTTTCCAGCAGCCGCGCGATGTCTGCTTCTAAGTTTTCCAAGGAAGTCGGATATTCTAGGGCAAGATAGCGCACATGGCTAAAGCGCTTCATGAGGCTAGGAGCATCTAACTCACCCTCAAATAAACTAGCAATCTCCACTTGACCATTTACATGACGGTAATTTTTGCAGTGGAGGTAATCGGTAACTTCTGCCAAGCTAGCAAAAGCCTGCTCTATATCTTCTCCCAGCCAAGCCCAGTTGCCAAGGTCAAAGACGAAAGCAATAGGCAGGTCTGCTGCGCTGACCTTGTTCATCATCAAACGGCAATTCTTGATACTGGCATAAAGAGAGTCTTGGTTATTTTCCAGCTTAAGTCCGACAGATGATTGAAAACTAGGCGCCAACTCTGCCAAAGAAGCCACCGAAATATGACCGGCATCGCCCGTGTTTAATTTGACAAAGGGAGCGCCCAAGAGCTCCGCTTCCTGCCGCAAAGTCTTAAGTTTCGGATTGACCCTATCTCCTATGACAAAATCCTCATTGACACTGTAAAAGAGCGACAGCCCTAGCTGGTCGGCTTTTTTTCTGATGTTTTTTAACTCTACATCAATATCCCCTAAAAACTCTCGCCGAATTTCAACCCTTGAAAGTCCTAGCTCTTTGACGCTTTCTAGCAAATCTTCTTGCTTGACTCCCCTGTCTAATTCTTCCTTAAAAGCAATCGTGTTGATAATCAATTCTTCTCGCTTTATTTTCATCCTAACCCTCTATTCTAATGTCGTCCGTAGCTGACAAAGCTCTGCCCAAGCAGGCTCCATGGCTGCAAGCAAACTTTGGTAAACGCGATATTTCCTTTGGTAAAGCTCATGTTCCTTAGCCTGAGGCTCAAAGCGCTCCTTGACCCGAACCATTTTTTCGACAGCTTCTTCTAGGCTCAAATCATCCACCGCTTGCAAGCAAGCAATGGCGCCGCCCAGACCCCCTAATTCTGGCGCTTCAACCGTCTCTACTGGGATATTTAAAATATCAGCGAACATCTGCATCCAAGCTGGCGAATTTGTCGCACCGCCTGACAAGCGCAAAGCGCGCGGTCTTTGCTCAACCGTCGCTAGCAAATCATCGATATGCTGCTTGTGCGCATAGACAATCCCCTCATAAACCGCCCGAATCATCTCTGACTTGCTGGACTGGGTTGTCAGACCAAAGAAACAAGCCTCAGCAGCTCTGCCGATATTGTTGCCATAAAGAAAAGGGAAAAAGAGAATCTTGCTGTAAGAAGCGTCCGTCTCCTGCAAAAACACTTCCAGTACATCGTAAATAGAGGAATTTGAAGCCTTGAGATGTTGGATTTCCTCCATCATCAGCATTTTTATCATAGCATCCAAATTGCCCGCCGAAGTTGGGCTGCCTGCCTCTATCAAAAAATCGCGATTGGGAAAATAAGAGTGCATCAAGCCGCTATCTTGGCTGACTGCCGTCTTGCTGGGATAAGTATTGATATTCCAAGTGCCTGAAATCACGCTAAAAGTGCTGGCGTCTAAGACGCCAGAGCCGATTGCGCAAGCATCAATATCAAAGAGCCCACCAACCACAGGCGTTCCTGCAAGAAGTCCCGTTGCTGCGGCAGCTTCTTGGGTCAAGCCACCAACAAGCTCTGCATAGTCCACTTGGGGCGCCAAAAGCTCGTACATTTCTTCAATACCAAAGAAAGCCGTAATTCTTTTGTCGTAAGTACCCGTCTGGAAGTTAATCCAGTGATTGCCCGAAGCATCTCCTATTTCTTGCTGAATACGCCCAGTCAGCTTGAAGCGGACATAGTCCTTGGCCGACAGAATTGCCCCAATATTCTGGTAAATCTCTGGTTCATACTCTTTGAACCAGCGAAGCAAAACGGGATTTTGCACGGCAGCAACATGCTGGTGCGTCAAGTCCCAGATTTCGTCTAGCCGCTCCTCAAATTCTTGAGCCAGCTCGACCGCTCGCTCATCTGTAGACAAGATACCGCGCGTAAATTCCTGACCGTTTTTGTCCAGCAGATAGAGGCCTTTCCCATGACCAATACAGGCAAGAGCGCTGATGTCTTCTGCCTTAAGCTGGGCATTTTTGACAGCTTGCCTCATAGCCTGACGAATCCCCTGCCAGGTCTCTTTCAAATCCACTTCGCGATAGCCTGCTTTTTCCTCAATCTTCTTGGTACTAAAAGCAGACTGCCCTAATTGTCGCCCTTCTTCATCAAATACGATTGCCTTGGTATTGGTGCCCCCATAATCGATACTTAAAAAATATTTCATTTTTCTCCTCCGATTTCAAGTATAAAAGAAGCTGAGATTGCCTCACAGCTTCTTTATGAACAAGCACATGCGGCTTTAGTACAAGCCTAATTCCTTAGTCGCTGCATCAACCGCTTCACGGTTTGCTTGAACAGCCGACGGCTTAAAGTAAACGCGCTCTGCATTATTGTAGAGGACATCTTCTAGCTCTTCTGGCGTGAAAATATCCACGTGCTCCAGCCAAGTTGCCAACTCTTCATAAGTGTTAAAAGTAGCTGACCAAGGCGAATCTGTGCCCCAGATGATGCGCTTCGCTCCCAGCACTTCCTTAGCAATCCGAACATTCTTTTCAGATTTAGGGAATGGGAAAGTATCTGGACGGTCAATATCTTGGATAGCAGAAATATCTGTGTAGATGTTTGGTAAATCTTTCCACATGCTGAGTTCCGCCCGCAGACGATTTGGTGTATCTGCATGCGGGAATGACAAATGGCAGACAACAAAGTCAAGGCTTGGGTGCAAACGAGCAAGATTGGCAATAGCATCCGGCTGGTGGCTGATTTGGTCAAAGTTGCCATAGTCCACAGTGATAACGAAGCCTGGATAATCCAGCAAGTAGCTCAAAATCAAGCTGACATGCGGGTCGCTGTCCAAGCGGAAAGGCGTCTTTTGTCCACGATAGCCGTGGATACCACCACCTTGGCTGATTTCAAATTTGAGTGCTCTAAAGCCCAGCTCTTCTACATGACGGCGAACAATCTGCATGGCATTTTCAGCAAATGGATCCACCGAAAATGCGCCTGTAAAGCGGTCTGGGTAGCGCTTAATCGCCAGATGAGTATAGTAGTTTTGATAGCCATTCAAGTGTCCTTGCAAAATCACCGCTTTCTCAATATCATTGGCATCCATGTACTTCAAAAAAGCCTCTGCTGTAAAGTCCTTGTCGCCATAGCCGTCTGGAATGAGCTTAATCAATTCGCCGTCGTCCCAAATGGCATAGCCATTGCCCAGAGCATTCAGTCTGCCCTTGCCGTTAAAACCAGCAATGGTATTTAAAATATGTGCATGTCCGTCAATTTTCTTCATGATACAGTCCTCCAAATTCAAATCTGTCATTCATTAGTCTTCGCTAATCATAATCTTTTCTTTACTTCCTTCAAAGCCACTATTTTTATCTGCCATTTTCCGCAAATAAGCGTAGATAGACTCGCGTTTTGTCCGTAGGAAGAAAAGAGACACTAGGTAAACAGCAATCGTCACGCCAATCCAAAGCGGATTGCCCGAAATCCAAGCAAAGAAGACGAGAGCCGTCAAAGGGTGAGCCAAAAGATTGAAACTCATAATCAAGACCACTCCTGCTGGCAAGACCGCTCCATATTGCTGCACAGCTTCCGTATAAATTGGACCGAGGGCGCTGGCCGCATAAAGTCCCAGTGAAAACCAAACGATTCCGTTTAGGATCGCCTTGAGGATATTTCCTTTTGATACGGCAATCATGGCTTCAATCATAAAGGGAATAGCAATCAAGTCAACGACTGGAAGCGCGCGGTTGCCCGGCAAAATCAAGGAAATCAAGACCATGATTGGCACCAGAATGAGCCCCGCAATGATAGTGGCAGGTTCACCAAAACCAACTCCGTCATCCACTGCGATAAACCAGCGTTTCTTGTCTGCCAGTCCGTCTTCTTCTTCGCTTTCTTTTTTCTTGTTCTTTTCGACCGCTTCAGCCAGAGGTCCGAAAGCGCTTGCAAAGACGCCTGTAATCAAGGGGAAAATGGTCATAACGGCTGCAAGTGACATGGCAAAACCTAGAATGCCACCCCAGACTTCCAAACTCGCCAGATTTTTCAAGCTACCGAGAATCCCGATAATCATCCCCAGCAAGAAACCGAGAGTCATGGGTTCTCCGAAAATTCCCAGCTTGGTTTTCAGCGATTCTGGATTGAGTTTGACCTTGTTAATACCGATAAGGTTCCACAGCGGATCAAATACTAAGGCTGGAATCAAGGTTTCGATATTGTGAATAGAGTTGATTGTTGCATTTTTGACTCCGTAGTATTCTGACCAGCGCTCTGCTACCACTTCTGACATAATCAGTGAGTAAAGAAGGACAAAGACCATGAAAGCAAAGGAGAGGATAAAGTTTCCTGTTGCCGCATAAGCCATGGTTCCCCAAATCATGTAACCGAAGTTATTCCAGAGATTGGACGGTACAAAGACCCGCGTAATCCCAAAAAGGAAAAGAAGCAACTCAATCAGCAGACCAAAAACGAAGAAGGACAGACCGATTGAAGAAGAGAAGGCAGTCAGAGAACCCGTTTGCCAACCGATGTCAACGATAGGCAAATTGAGCCCTGCCGTGTCAACCATTTGCTGGATGTACTTGGTTACCAGCGGTGTAAAAGCAGAGATGACCCAGCCAAATCCTGTCAAACCAACCCCCGCGCGCAGGGCACTGAAAAAAGCGCGCTTGGGACTGACTTTCAAGAACAGACTAACAATAAAAATCATTACTGGCACAACGATTGTTGCACCAAAAACATCGAAAAATTTTTGTAAGGCTTCTAGCATAGTTTTACCCTTTTTCCTTTATTTTATTTGTTTACGACATTGACAGGGTTCCCTTCGAAGAAGGAAAGAATATTCGCTGCGGCTTCTGCTGCCAAGGTACGGCGACCTTCAATCGTTCCCGTTCCTGCATGCGGCGCCATGATAACATTGTCCAAAGCGCGAAGCTCTTCAGAAACTTCTGGCTCAAACTCAAAGACATCCAAACCAGCTCCCGCTATCTCTCCAGTTTTAAGCGCTTCAATCAAGTCTTCTTCAGACACAATCGGACCACGCGCTGCATTGATTAGATAGCTTCTGTTCTTCATTTTCTTGAACACTTCTTTGTTAAATTTGTGGTGAGTGGACGGTAGAGACGGAGCATGAATGGTAATGACATCAGCCTTCTCAACCAAATCATCAAATTCCACATAGCTAACGCCCAATTCTTTTTCCCTCTCCTCTGGCAATCGATAGAGGTCGTGATAGAGCACTTTCATCCCAAAAGCCTTGGCGAAGCCAGCCACAGTTGAACCAATACGCCCCATACCGTAGATACCAAGCGTTGCGCCCTCAAGTGTCAGCCCTTGATAGCGTCTTTCGCTCGGGTCAATCCAGTTTCCTGTACGGACAATCTTGTCATAGAAGGCTAAACGTTTGGTAGCGGCTAAGAGAAGGGCAAAAGTCATTTCAGCTGTCGGTACCCGCACGGCTTGCGGCGAATTGGAGACCACAATCCCTTTTTGTTTGGCGTATTCGATGTCCACATGGTCAAAACCAACCGCATTAAGAGAGATGATTTGCAAGTTTTTCCCCGCATCGATCATTTCCTTGTCCCCTTTTTGCCCCATTAAGAGCCAAGCGTCGTACTCAGGCAAGTGTTCCAGCACATAGTCGCGTGAAAACGGCTCCCCGTCTGAGTAGGTCACATCGTACTTTTCCATTAGCTTGACCAAGCCTTCCTTAGGCACAATTCCCGTCACAAGAACTTTCTTCTTAGACATTCTTTTCCTCCTTTTGTAGTTCGTAAAGAGCAACTGTATTTTTCCCATTATTCGCCGAAAAGATATAGGATTTTCCATCTTTTTCAAAAGCCAAACAGTTGCTAGAAGCAACTTCTGGAGCAATCATGTGTTCCAGAAAACGTCCATTTTCATAGGTAAAAGCAAGCAAGTGCTTCTTCCCTGAGCGCCAGCCAAAAACAAAGGTTGGCTGACCGAGTAAAGTCCCCGACCAGATAGCGTGCCCAAAAGGCGTCGCTTCTGGATAGGCAAATAATTCCTCCTTAAAATCTTCTGACAAAATTCGCAAGCTATCGCCATGGAAAGCCTGGATAATCATATTTTCCAGACGACCGTCACCGTCCATGTCCAACTGCACAATATCGCTCGTTTCTTCATCAAAGAGCTGGGTCAAAGTCCAGTCAGACGCACCCTGCGGATAGTCCAAACGATAAATCCCTTCCACCGCTGTGATAAGCGAGTAATGCTCCGCGTGAACAGGATAGTAACCGTGATTTTTCTTGAGCCGAAGTGGCAATTCTTCTACATTTGTCAGCTGCCTTACCTTTTTATCAAAATGACCGACAAAAATTTTCCCGTCATCCGACCAGTCCTCGACAAACTGCTTGGAATTGGCAATCGTACAACCGATAAAAAGAATAGCTCCACGCTCATTGTCAACTAAATCAAAGCGATGCAGATAAGGAAAAGCCCCCACTTCCGTGATTGTCCACTTGCCCTCGCCCTCGAACTGTCCGTGAACAATCCGGCAATCCTTGGCATCAAAACCGGGATAAAAGCGCTGGGTTGCCAAGAAATCCAGCGTCCCTGGCACTTGGATAATGGACATGGTGCCACCAACCTCGCTCCAAACCACCGTCCTTGCGAAATCGAGATTGACATCATAGGCCAAGCAGGCATTTTCGGTCTCCGAAGCCACCAAAAGATAGTCGTTAGCGCTATCGGTCAACCTTGCAACGGCATAGCAGGCATCCAAGGGGTCGCTTAATATTGTTTTACTATTCACTAGGTCTCCTTTCTAGACGAGCAATCAACCTTTCACTGCGAAATTATTTTCAAACTCTGGGCGAAGCGGTTAACTTATTTTCAAAAAATAAAAGTGAACTACGTTTCCCTTATAAAATAATGCTTTAATTTATGGTTAACCGTTTCACTTTTCTACTGTTATAGTATACACTATTCTCTTTAGAATTGCAAGCGGTTTCAAAAAATATTTTAAAAAAAGTATCCACTCGCGCGAATACTTCATTTCTAAAAAGAGCTTCTAAAAACTGTAAAGCTAGGAACAACAAGGAGTTGAGCAGGTTCCGCCGCTAGCTCTCCTCTTAATTTTTTGATTAGATGTTCTGCTGCCACTTGACCAATTTTATAAGAATCTTGGCGAATACAGGACACATTCGGATTTAAAACCTCCATCCATTCCAAATCCTCGTAGGAACCCAGACCAAAATCACGGGGATAGCTGTAGTCGGTCTTGTTCAAGATTTTCATAAAATCAAGTAGGGCTGGGCCGTTCATGGTGAAAAAAGCGATTTTTTCTTGCCTTTGCTCAATCAACTGAAGAATTTTTTGAGCTGTCCCGTCTTGTCCCAAAACCAAAAGTTTCTCTGGGTCAGCCGAAACCTCTTCTTTAAAGCCCTGATAACGCATTTCCCGCGTCGAAATCCCCTCAATCGGAAAGGTGACAAAGTAAATGTCTTCATAGCCTGCCTTCTTCATTTCTGCCAGAAAAGCCTTGGTCGAGTTACGATTATTAGATACAACCGTGTCCAGCGTCACTTCTCTCGATTGCCTGTCCACTAGAACCGTCCGCTTCTTACTCAGCTTTTGAATCAGGAGCGAATTGGCATCCACCGTATCGAGAATAATCCCTGAGACATTCTGCTGCTGAAGCCGCTCGATATTTTCCTGCTCAATCAGCTGGTCATTGTCCGAATTGGTAAAGTTAACCGTGTAGCCGTATTTCTTGCAAGTGTCATGAATTCCTTTGATAACTGAGGAAATGAAGGGGTTGGTGATATCCGCAATCACAACGCCAATCGTCTTGGTGTCTCTGGTCACCAAACTCTGCGCCATTTTGTTGGGTTGATAGCCCGTTTCTTCAATGGCCAGCCGGATTTTCTCCCTCGTCTCCAAAGACATTTTCCGCATATTTCCATTTAAGTAATAGGAGATCGTCGCCTTGGACACCCCAACCAAGCTAGCAATATCATTGATTGTTACTTTTTTTGTCATTTTGTTCTTTCTAACTCATCAAATTGCATTTATTATACCACTTTAAAAATCAAGATGCCACTTAAAACCAACACAAAAAAGCAATCCCTGGGACTGCTCTTTGTTTTTTTAATGACTAGCGCCTTTTTGCCCATAGTAAGCGTTCGGTCCGTGTTTGCGGAGGTAGTGCTTGTCCATGAGGTATTTTGGTGCTTCTTTGACATCGGGTTTGATTTGCTCGGTGAAGCGCGCCATTTTGGCAACTTCTTCCAAGACAACGCTGTGGTAAACCGCAGCTTCTGGCGTCTTGCCCCAAGTAAAGGGACCGTGGTTGCGCACAGTGACACCTGGCACTGCCATTGGGTCAATCTGACGTTCGCGGAAGGTTTCAATAATCACGGTGCCTGTTTCTTTTTCGTAGGCCGTGTTGATTTCGCTTTCTGTCAATGAACGTGCCGCTGGAATGGGACCGTAGAAATAATCCGCATGCGTCGTTCCGTAAAATGGAATATCGCGCCCAGCCTGTGCCCAGCCAACCGCTTCCGTTGAGTGCGTGTGAACAACGCCACCGACTTTTGGGAAAGCCTTGTAGAGCTCCACGTGGGTAGCCAAGTCAGATGACGGATTGAGGTCGCCTTCAACGATATTGCCATCCAAGTCGGCCACAACCATATTTTCCGGACTGAGCTTATCGTAGTCCACACCGCTCGGTTTGATGACAATCAAGCCCGCTTCGCGGTCCACCGCAGAGACATTTCCCCAAGTAAACTTAACCAAGCCATGTTTTGGTAGGTCACAATTAGCCTTGTAAACGCGCTCTCTTAATTCTGGTAACAGCATTAGTTTAACCCCGCTTTCTCAATGAGTGGATAAAGGAAATCTTGGGCTTCTTTGATAGCCGCCTTGGTTTCCTCTACCGTTGGACAATTTTCAGACCACATTTCAATCAAAAATGGCCCTTGATAATTGGTTTCTTTTAAAATTCTGAAAGTATCTTCCCAGTTGACACAACCTTGACCAAAAGGCACATCGCGGAATTGCCCCTTGGACTGCTCGGTCACGGCATAGGTATCTTTCAAATGCAGGGCTGCAATGGCTTGATGGCCCAGCAGAAACTCGCTGTAAAGGTCATTGTGCCAAGCAGAGACATTGCCCGTATCTGGATAGACAAAGAGATAAGGCGAATTGATTTCTTTCGCGACAGCCAGATATTTCTCAATGCTGTTGATAAAAGGATCATCCATAATCTCAATCGCCAGCATGACCTGAGCCTGCTCCGCCCAATCACAAGCTTGACGGAGGTTTTTCAGGAAGCGAGCACGAGTTGCAGGAGATTTCTCCTCATAATAAACATCGTAGCCTGCTAGCTGAATGACCCGTACTCCCAAGTCCTGAGCCAACTCGATACATTGCTTCATGGTTTCCAGCGACTTGGCTTCGAGGGCTGGATCGTTTGATCCTAGTGGATAGCGGCGGTGCCCAGAAAAGCAGATAGTCGGAATGCGGACACCCGTTTCATAAACGGCCTTGACCACTTCAAAGCGTTCTTCCTTACTCCATTCCAAGCGCGCTAAGCGAGCATCGCTTTCATCCACCGACATTTCAACAAAGTCAAAGCCTAGTTCTTTGGCAAAAGCTAAACGCTCAGGCCAGGAAAAATGCTTGGGTGTCGCCTTTTCATAAATTCCAATTGGACGTGCCATGACTTACCCCCAAATTCGCTTGATTTCATCTTTAAAGGCCCGCGCAGCAGCAGCCGGATCTTCAGCCTCAGTAATACCGCGTCCAGCAATGAAGGTGAAGACATCAATTCCTTCAAAGAGTTTGAGCGTATCAATATTCAGACCGCCTGTCACTGATACACGGAAGCCCATTTCAATCAGCTTCTTGACCTTATTAAGATCCTTTTCTCCCCAAGTTTCCCCAGCTAAAAGAGCGTCACGGGATTGGTGGTAAATAGCCTGGGAAATACCTGCATCCAGCCAAGTCTGAGCTTGTTCATAGGTCCAGTCTCCGTAGAGTTCGACCTGAATTTCTCCACGTTGGCCGCGTTCTTCCTGAATAGCTTTCAAGGCCGCTTTCATGGTTGGAATAGTTGCTGAGCAGATACAGGTCATCCAGTCTGCACCACGTACGGCATTGTTTTTAGCTACGGTTCCACCGGCATCGGCACACTTGGTATCAGCCACGATGATTTTCTCTGGGAAAAGACTGCGGAGCACTTCAACAAGCTCGCTTCCCACCTGTAAGAGACAGACCGTTCCTGCCTCAATGACATCCACTTCATGGCCGACAGAAACAGCCGCCTTGATGGCTCCCTGCAAATCTGAATGGTCCAATGCTACCTGTAAATTTGGAATCTGTTTTGACATCTTTTTACCTCATTTCTTAGTTTCAGTTGCAATCAATTATCTCTAAGCATGCATTAGGAATCTAAATCCAGACCCTGCAAGTAAGGGCTGTCCTTGGATTCCTCTATCAGAGCCAGCACTTCTTCTTCTGATTGGCAAGCCTTGAGGCGCTCAATGGAATTTTCCAACTCAAACAGAGCAATAATCTGCGGAATGGCCACGCTGGTATGAATCTTGGAACTGGTAGCCGCCAAAGAAAGCAGAATACTAACCTCCTTGCCATCTGAAAAAGTGACTGGTTCTGTCAGTGTAATCAGGGAGAAGGCGTCGCGATTAACCCCTGCTTCTGGTCTGGCATGAGGCATAGCCATGCCTGGCATGAGAATGTAATAAGGTCCATATTCTTCTGTCGACTCGACGATGGCATCGTAGTACTGAGGCTGAACAGCTCCGCTCTCAATCAAGGGCTCTACTGATAGCTTGACTGCTTCCTGCCAAGTCTCGGCTGAAAGACCTAAACGAATGGATTTATTGTCTGTCAATGCTTGTTTTAAATTCATTTCTCTTCCTTTCATTAGATACAAGGGGCATCTTCAATACTTTCCAGAATTTTAGCCCCTGCGCAATCTCACAATAGACAATAATAGGAAGGTGGGGCAGCCTAACCACCCTACCCTAACTGAGAACCCATCTTCATAGATAGAAATTCTTACAATACCTGACTTAATTTTTCAGTGATTTCCTTATCATCCATCAGGTTGTCCAAGCCGATTAATTTTCCATTGGTTCGGCCTTCCAATTCATTGATTAAATGCAGAGAAGCAATGACAATATCGTAGCCCGACGCTAAGCTTTTAGCCTCTCCGACACTGCAAGAATTGACTGTGAAGTCTGTCTGTCCCAAATTACGAAGTGCATTTTCCACTTTCATTTTAATCACCATAGATGATCCCATGCCATTTCCGCATGCTGTTAATACTTTAACCATTTTAGTTTCCTCCGAAATCTTATTGTATAGTCATAAAAGTTTAGTCTTCTGCCTGTACCTGACCTTGATAGTAGGCTTCCTTATCCTTAGCCCTAGCGAATTGCAGCTGAGGAATGAGCAAGAAGAAGAAGCAAACCAGAGCATAGCCAATAATACCCAGATATTTGAAGATGTAGCCAAAACCTAACCACGGAATTTCAAAGTCGATATTACCGTGATATCCGCCATAAGAAGCCAAGCCCAGCAAAGCCACACAGAGAGCACCAAGGGCTACCTGCAGCACACCTGAAATAAATGATAGGACAAGAGCTGCTTTCCAGCCACCACGTTTATCAGCATAGACTGCAATCGCTGCATTGTCAAAGAAGACAGGAACGAAACCAGTGATAATCAGGATTGGATTTTTGAAAACAATCAACAGTACAATGGTAATCAGCTGACCAACCAAACCAAAGGCAAAGCCAGAGAGAACGGCATTTGGTGAGCCAAATCCATAAGACGCTGCCACATCCACCGCTGGGAAAGAACCTGGCAAGAGCTTGCTTGAAATACCTTGAAAGGCATTAGTCAGCTCAGATACGAACATGCGCACTCCTTGCATGAGGATGAAGAGATAGACAGAAAAGGTAAAGGCTGTCTGAATGATATACATATAGAAGTCTTGCTTAGCAGGGTCAAATGGTGTACCAGTCGTGATAACTTCTTTGTTGGCCATAACATCTGGTCCCAAGACTAAGAGGATAGCACCGAAGAAGACTAGCATCAAAGTTGCAGAAGCAACGACAGTATCATGGAAGATAGACAGGAACTTAGGCAGCTTCAGATTGTCCAGATTTTCTTCTTTTTTACCAAAGAAAGGCGCAACCTTATCAACGAACCAGATGGCAAATTGCTGCTGGTGACCGATGGCGAAACCACCACCTCCAGTCAAACGCTGAGTAGCTTCGACAGTCATATTGGAACTGACAGCCCAGTAGAGACCACAGATGAGGCCGATAGCCAAAGTTCCCCAGCTATTGCGCAGCTGCGGTACCAGCAAGAGCACCATCAGTGATACAGTAGCAGCCTGCTGAACCATGATGTGACCAGTGATGAAGAGAGTCCGAATCTTAGTGACCTTACGGAAAGCTACTAGTAGGATGTTGAAGCCAAACCCAATCAAGAGAGCTGTTGTAGCTGTTCCGACAAAGTTTGGGAATTCTTCCGCAATCTTTGTATTCGCCGCTGTCAATCCAAAGTAAGGATCAATGACTGCAGCCCCAATTTTGAACTTAAAGTTCAGGGCTGCCAGAATTGGTCGGAAAGTATTCACCAGACCGGCTGCTCCGGCATTAAGAATCAAATAGCCGACCGTTGCTTTAATGAAGCCAGCGAACACATCGTGGGCCGGTTTCTTGAGCAGTGCATAACCGATTAGCACCAAAAGGCCGACGAAGAAAGCTGGATTTTGCAGAATGTTCTGCGAGAACCAATTTAGAATATTAAGAAGGATATTCATGGTAACTCCCCTTTATTTTTTATTTTTCTTATTCTTATATATTTATTATAAATCTTGAAAACGGTAACAAAAAGACCAAGAATTACACAGGCGACTGTTCACTCTTGGACTGTCAAAAAAATCTGCCCCTAAGGACAGAAAAAAGTAAGAAAGTGAGCATCGCTGCTCCTAAGTCCGACTGCGCCTCTGGCTTGTCTCATTAAGTTTTTGAGGAACGTAGTTTTCGCTAACGTTCAAACTGCATCTTCGCCTCTAAGCCCTGCTCGGCTCTGCGAGCTGGTAATCGCTAAGAAATTAGCAGAACCTAGACTTCGCTTCCGCTCAGTCTGCATCTATGCCTCTAAATTCGACTGCGCCTCTGGCTTGTCTCATTAAGTTTTTGCGGAACGTAGTTTTCGCTTACGCTCAAACTGCATCAATGCCTCTAAGCTCTGCTTGACTCTGCGAGCCAGCAATCGCTAAGGGGCATAGAAAAACCCAGCTATCCAAATGGTTAGCTGGGTTAGGGTTGAGCTACATCATAGTTTTAGACTATCCTGCGGCCTTTTGATGAATGGTGATGCCGTATTTTTCATGGTTTTCTTCATACCAATTAATTAAGGCCATCGCAGTTTGATAAGTAATGTTCTTAATTTTGCTGGTCCCTTTAGTTAAGGTCAGGATACTCATCTTGCTGATGTTTGCATCCGTCGCAATTCGATAACTAGTTAAGGTTCCATTAACTAACAACTGAACAACAGCCTCGACTTTCCTATAGTCAGGCATAGTTGTAATATCCAACTTTTTCATAATTAAATCCTCTCCTAAAATTTAATTTACTAATCCATTATACACTTTTTTCTGACATTTACATATATAAAAACTTGAAAATGTACAAAAAAATTAGAACACAATCTATTGAAATGTCAACTTTTCCTGTTTTATAAACATTTATGTTTTATCTCCATTATCTAAAAAAAGTTAAAATGCTCAATTGTTATTCGCTGTCTTCCTCCAAATTATCTAAACATTTTTTAGAAGCCTAAATCATGCTAGTTCAGATTATGTGAGTGTCTTCCAACAGTTTTTTAAATTTTCTGAAAGCTGATGAAATACAGTATTGCGTTCCCGCATTTTACACTAGTCTGCTTTAGAGTTTTCAAGAAAAAACTTAAAAAATTTAGAGGAAAATAGCAATGTTAACCTTTCTAAAAAGTAAGCAGCTTCATGAAGCCAGTATGTTAGTCTATCAGAGAGAACGGCAGTATCTAGAAGAAAACAAAGAGCAGATGACAAGTTATAGTTCTTATGCCCTTGCAAGTATTTCCAAATTATGAAATGGAGCACCAAGCCAATAGAAAGGTTTTGATAGAAGACTTGTATAAGGCTTATCAGCTCTTTCTCTGCTGCAGGAGCCTGTTCAAATGACAAAATCCGCCTCGCTAGAACGAGACGGATGTAGCTGTGCATTAAGGTGACTGAGATTTAGACTTCTGCTCTAGCCTCTTGGCTGAGGGGCTGTCTTTTCTGACCAGATAAAGGCCCTCCTTGGAATTGGTCGGATCCTCCTTGAGCTTGAGCATGAGCAAATCCCCATTGTGGACATAGCTGTAAAGTTTAGACCCTAGCCGGATACTGCCGGCCTTGCGGTCAATGCTGCCCTTCTCTTCCAGCCCCTCTTTATAGAAGGTGACTTGCTGGTCTCTGAGAT
Source organism: Streptococcus sanguinis (assembly GCF_050220005.1). Classification (GTDB taxonomy): domain Bacteria; phylum Bacillota; class Bacilli; order Lactobacillales; family Streptococcaceae; genus Streptococcus; species Streptococcus sanguinis_Z. Next base: position 268,302 of record NZ_CP071413.1, on the reverse strand, counting down.
TCAGAATCGTTTCCTTGTCCAAGCCACTGAAGCCGTCTGCCCCATCCTCAATCTGGCGGTAATACACTCCGTCCAGACTGGCCTCATTCAGGCTGGCAAAGAGGAAGAGAGCTCCAAAAGCTAAAGCAAGGAGGACTAGGCCTGAGAAAATAATTGTCTTACGCTTCATCTGCCGCTCCTGCTCTTTCCGGGACGGTCAGCCTGGGATAGGGGATATCAGCTATCAGCTCGTCATAACGCTGGAGCAAATCCTGAAAAGTCACATCTACATAACCAACAAAGACCAGCCGCTCAATATCTTCTTTATTAAAAAAGATTAATTCTTTTCCCGTCAGACCGGAGGGCAGGATTACTGCTCCAAAGTCAAAGTAGCCGGTCTGTCCGTCAAGGGTCGTCACAGGAAACTGGCTGACAATCATCAGGGGTTGAGAACTGCCCTTAACCATGACTACACTTCCGATAGGTAATTGTTGCTTCATCAAAGTCTCCTTTCTCCTTAAGCCAGAGCAAGCGCTGGGAGGGCGACTACAGGAGCTACTGTCACTGCAACTACTACAGCTGCAACTTCCAGACCATTCACGGTTTGCGCCCCCGTTTCAACCGAATTCACCGTTTTATTTCCATTCGAGTCTTTACTGATATTCGAGTCGACGCCATAGACTCCAACCATACCATTCCAGATATCAGTAGATACTTTAAGACCGGCCCCAGTATCGTGCTGCTCTGTTCCAGCATGTAGAGAAAGATTAATCTCCGGCATAGGGAGCCAACCTGTGTCTGTATTTAAGCCAACACTGCCATTGACACCAATATGATAGCCACCGACACTGATTTGAGGACTGGCATTCAGCTTCCAGTCACTGGCATCTATATCAACAGAAGCCACACCCAAATCTACAGCTACTCCATTAAAAATACCATTATTTGTCTTGTACTTGAAAATACCAGGATCGTCTTCTTCCACAGTTGTCGAGTATTTGGCATAGGTACTATATAACCAGCCTGTACTCCAGTCAGTCTTTTTGGAGTGTTCCAGGGTATTGGTATGACCAAAAAGAAAGTCCCAAAAGCCCGATGAACCACCGCTACTACCAGCAGCCTGTTTGGCAGCAGGCATAGCTACTGTTTGGGCACCAGTTTGATTGCCTGCTTGCTTCATAAAGCCCAGCATAGCCCCAGCCCACAGCCCATTGAAAGCAGCCTGCGAGAGACTACCAGAAGCCTGATCTGCCTTGGCCTGGTCCAGTCGTGCCTTGAGGATGGGATCAGCCTGCTGGACCGCTTCTTCCAGATGGCTGCGGAGGGCCTGCGGAATGTTCCGGCTGGGATAGCGCTCTAGATAGGCCTGGACAGCCTGGATATCCTCCGGAGTCAGCTCTTCACCGCTGTCTAGCTTATCCATGACCTTTTGAAAGGCAGCTTCAACTGCTTTTTTGCTCTCCCAAGCTGTTTCAACAGTCTGGGTCCAGGTCATCCTGTCCGGACTAGGCAGGACAAAGCTGCCGTTAAAGTTTGCAAAGCCTTCTGTCATCAGGCTCAGAGCTTGGTCCAAAGCAGCAGCCAGCCCCGGCAGATTGTCGAAAATGGTGGCCGACGATGAATAAAAGGCCAGCAGTTTATTTAGCTTGTCCTGCAATTCATGACGTTTGTCCTGAGCTGCTGTAATGGCATTCTGGATGCTGCTTTTGGTAGAATCAGCTACATCCTTCTGTTTATTGGCCTCGGTCAGAGCCTGATTTTGGCTGTCAATGGTCTGATCATAAGAAGCAATTTGACTCTCCAGGACATCCTGATCCAAACTCTCTTCTGCCACCTCACTGACATAACGGCTGGGCAGATCGCTGCCAGCCTTAACCAACTCTTCTTCAAAGAGAATCGCTGCCTTAAAGAGGGGAAGAAACATCCCCTGACAGTAGGTTTTAGCACTGTCATATGCTGTTCCGGTCAGCCCGCTTTCCCCTACAAAATTTTCCATGGCCTGCATGGCAGATTCATAAGCCGCGATCCTCACCTGGCCGGCAGTAGCCATTGACCCTGCCTGCTGGTTGGAAGCAGGGAGTTCCATCTTAGCGCCCATATCCAGCCTCCTTTTCTTCTGCTTCTAGGGCTTGTCTATACTGCCCCTGGATGGTCTCAATTTGACGGTCTAGCTTTTTTCTTTCCTTATCCAGCCGATCCTGACCATCCTGGATATCCAAATCCAGCAGTCGGTGACTGTGCTCAACCAAACCCATAATATCATAAAAATCCTGACTGTCCTTGGCCGTTAAGGGCAAATAATTCAGCTCTCTTAAAGCCGAAAGTCCCCGGTCATAGAGATAGTCCATATCCTCTTCAAAACGGTCTAGACGACGCTTTTGCTCCTCAGCCTTATCCAGCTTTTCAAAAGCCCGCAGGCGTTCGGCAGCCAGAGTTTGGGAATTCTTCATACTACTTCCCCCTTATCCCTCAATATCCGCAGCCATTCCTTGATCGGTCGCCTGAAATTCCTCTGCTACGCTTTGCAGGAGCTGACTGAAGCTTGTAATCTTACCGGCGATATCAGCTGACGCTGTTCTGGAATGATCAATTTCCTCACTGGCCCGACTGTTTCCTTCCAAACGACTGATAGCATCCTTGTCAGCCTGAGATGCTGCACCTATCTGACTGGAAGCGACTGAAAAGCTATTAGCATGGCTAGCTGCTAGCCCATTATCACTTTTAATATCTGACATTGCTTGCTCCTCTGTTTTTGCTTTTATTTTATGACATTTATATTATAAGTTCAAGTCTCCGCCTGCTTTTTAACCAAAAAGAAACAAGACTGATAAATAATTCCAATCTTGTTAATTGCTAAACCTACTTAAGCTAGTGCTTTTAAAGTCTCTGATTTCCGCTACCGAATAATCAGAAACTCATCCTCCAGATCGCCTTCCAAATCTTTGACAGCCAGATGATTCAAGCGAGAGCCGGCAACATTATCAGGAATCTGCTCTCTGTTACTCTGTTAGCTCGCCTTTCCATACTCCTGTTTTTTTCCCCATTTCCGTATAGCTAGGCCGATGAGTAGATAAAGAATAGTCGGAATCATCCCCACTGATAGCGAGAAGAGGAAAGCTTGATTTTTTTCTACCGAGACAAAGCCTAGTAATCGTAAAGGATTTATAACCGCATCTTCCATAGTATGCATAATTAACAGCGGCCAGACAGACTTAGTAAGTCTAAAAATCTCTGTGTACATGACCGTCCAGCATACAACAATTATCATCCCGCCCGATAAGGAAGAATGTAAGACTTCCAACCGGCAAGGTATTTTGGATTTCTCTCTCAGACAGAAGCTTCATAATGTAAGGCAGATGCCAAATCCACCAGATAAAGCCAACAAGTAGATATAGTTTTAAATCGGATAATTTTTATTTGATTAATTGATTAGTAAGATTTGCCCTCCAAACAGATTCTTCAAAAATATTTTTTATGAATTGAGTCCCTATCTGTGTGAGCAAGATTCCAAGATAGACCGTGAACTCAACCTTCACATCTGTCACTCTGATACCTTGTGTCATCAGTCCCAAGAGTATCACTATCATCGTAACAAGAGGGTAGACTAAAAAACTAACAAGCTATAATTTTTTTGTTATTTTTAAAATTAATGGAAAAACCAGCCTCTTTCCAGCCGTCTCCGCCAAAGCTTCGAAGAAAGATGGTACAGATTAACGGAGCTACCAGCCAAATCAGCATCCCTAAAAAAACCACTTCCTATCTCTGTTCCGATATTTTCGTAATGAGCTTGGCCGGTTACTTTATCAACAACATAACCAATCCAACCACATAGGGTGCTGAAGAATGCAAAGATAATGACATTGCGCTTAATTGTAGTTATGGACTATTTCATAGCAGTCTGCTTTCGTCAAAAATTATTCATCTCTCTTGTTTTAAATCCTTCTGCATAAAGCTGATCCCCCTGATAGGCTAATATACTGGCTTTATAAAGTTGCTTGCTTTTAGGTTCTGTTAAGGAGAGTCAAGTTGATATTTTGGAATAAACGCTAATTTATTTCCAGAAAGGAGAGTTATTTGAAATTCATACTCAGCAAAAAAGACCTGCCTTCATCTAAGAAGGAGGTCTTTGCAAAGTTAGTTGACTTAGTAAGCTTTATTGTGCTTGCTTGTCTTCTTCAGATGCAGCAGCACCCTTTTCGCGGATAACCAAGACGCCATCTTCTAAATCGGCCGTCAAGTGCTTAGCATCTAGATTATCCAAGTGGAAGTCAGTCACCTTGTCACGGATTTGCTGCTCGATGACACGGCGGAGCGGACGAACACCCATGACTTGGTCATAACCAGCATCGCGCAGGAATTCCTTAGCTGCATCAGATACAGCCAGATCAATTTCTTTCTTGCTCAAGGTTTGATTTACTTCGATCAGCATGAGATTAACAATCTCCATCAAATCTTCTTTCTTGAGATGAGAGAACTCAATAACCGCATTGAAACGATTGAGGAATTCAGGACGGAAATAAGCTTTGAGTCGGTCCATCAAATCAGGCTTTTCAGCATCCTCTTCCAAGCCTGCTTCGTAGCCAAAGCCAGCATTGGAAGTCGCAATGATAACCGTATTCTTGAAGTTGACTGTATTCCCTTGACCATCTGTCAAACGACCGTCATCCAGAACTTGAAGGAGAAGGGTAATCACTTGTGGATCCGCCTTTTCAATCTCATCCAAGAGAATGATAGAGTAAGGATTGCGGCGCACACGCTCGGTTAAGGTGTTGTTGTTGTCATCATAGCCAACATAGCCGGCAGTAGTACCAATCAGCTTGGAAACAGCAGTCCGGTCGGAGTATTCTGACATATCCAGACGGATGATGGCTTCCTTGGTACCAAACATATCCAAAGCCAGTTGCTTAGCCAGCTCAGTCTTTCCGACACCTGTCGGACCAACGAAGAGGAAGCTGCCGATCGGACGGTTGCCTTCATCAAAGCCTGCACGATTACGGCGGATAGCCCTAGCCACAGCTTCTACAGCCTTGTCTTGGCCGATAACCTTGGCTTTGAGACGGTCATTCATGCCCTTGAGGCGCTCAATGTCGCTGGCACCCATCTGAGATACTGGTACACCCGTCATCCGTTCAACAGACTCTGCTACGTCGTTGACTGTAGCTGTCACCTTCATATCCTCAGTGTGATTTTGAATTTTCTTTTCTAGCTCTTCAATGCGAGTCTTAGCATTCAGAGCTGCTTCATAATCTTCTTTCTCAACAGCCGCTTCCTGCTTGTCTTTCTGTTCAGCAATCTCATTTTCAACCGCATGAACATCAGTCACTGGATGCTGGGCTGCCAAGTGGGCAGCAGTCACGTCGACCAGGTCAATCGCCTTGTCTGGCAGGCTTCGTTGTGGAATATACTGAACAGAGTAATCCACAGCCGCTTTCAGCACTTCATCTGGCAGGATGACATTGTGGTGCTTTTCGTACAAGTCCCGAATGCCTCGAAGGATCTGATAGGTATCTTCGGCCGACGGTGCATTGACCTTGACTTCATTGAAACGACGAGCCAAAGCTGCATTTTTAAGGATAGTATTACGGTACTCGTCCTGAGTAGTAGCCCCGATAACTGTCAACTCACCACGAGAAAGTGCTGGTTTAAGAATATCCGCCATGCCCTTAGATCCACTATCTCCACCGATAGATCCTGCTCCTAGGATTTGATGGATTTCATCAAAGAAGAGGATAATGTTACCGGCTTCCTTGACTTCATTGACTAAGTTTTGGATATTTTCTTCAAAGCTACCACGATATTGGGTTCCAGCTTCCAGACCGGAAATATCAACAGAAATAATTTCCTTATTCTTGATAGCCGCTGGCACATCACCGTTGACGATAGCCTGAGCCAATCCTTCTACGACAGCTGTCTTACCAACTCCGGCGTCTCCGACCAATACAGGATTGTTCTTGGTTCGACGAGAAAGGATTTCTGCAGTTTCTTGGATTTCCTTATTGCGCCCAATGACTGGATCTAACTTGCCATCACGCGCTTCCTGAGTCAGATTGCGACCCAGCTTAGCTAGGATACCATCTTGCTTAGGTCCATGAGCAGCAGTTTGGCCAGTCTGCTCACCTGTTCCTTGACCAGGGAGCTTGCCAGTAGCCCGGTACTGAGCAAACTCTTCCGGTGTGACCTCTCTACCATTAATCAAGTAGCGCCGGTGTTCGCTGTTGTAGCCACCCATGCGTCCCATAAGTTGGTTGAAAAGGTCATCCATATTGTTAAAATTGTTGTAGTTGTTGTTCATAGCATTACCTCACTTTTTTTCATATTTTGCTTTACATAATTTTTTGTTTTCCAAAATTTCAGATAAGAAATCTTTTCCTTATCTACTATAAATTTTCATTTGGGAGATCTTCTCCAATCTATTATTTTACATAACTTATTTCATTTCCAAAAATCAAGACTGAGTCAGTCTCTACTTTTATAAGTGAATCAAATCTCTTTCATACGAAGATAATTTTACATAACTTTTAATCCTCCCAAAAATAATTGCCTTCCGGCTGTATTCATATCTTCTGATTAAATTTACGTAAACTTTTTGTTTACAGTTGTAATTCTATCACGATAAAATCTATTTGTCAATAGATTTTACATAATTTTTTAAAATAAATTTACAAATGTAATCAAAATTATCATTAAGGTTCTTTTCATTCCTATAAAGACGCTTTTTTATAATAAAAATCTGGACAGAATCCAGATTTTTAAATCATATATTCTACACTATAACTAGCATCTGACAAAATGCGGGACAGAAATTGTTTGGTCCGCTCTTCCTTCGGGCTAGAGAAAAATTCCTGAGGAGGATTTTCTTCGATGATGTGACCGCCGTCCATAAAGATGACATGGTTGGCCACATCACGGGCAAAGCTCATCTCGTGGGTCACAACGACCATGGTCACCCCCTCCTGAGCCAGCTGTTTCATGACACTAAGGACTTCACCGACCAATTCCGGATCTAGTGCCGAAGTTGGTTCATCCAGCAGGATAACGTCTGGCTTGACAGCAATGGCACGGGCAATTCCAATCCGCTGCTGCTGGCCGCCTGATAGCTGCGAAGGATAATAGTCCTTGTAGGCCAAGAGGCCCACGCGCTTCAAGGACTCTTCCGCAATCTCAAGCGCTTCTTCCCTCGGTATCTTACGAGCGATCACTAAGCCCTCTAAGATATTTTCAAGGGCTGTTTTATTGGCAAAGAGATTATAATGCTGAAAGACAAAGGCTGTCTTTCTACGAATTTCCAAAATCTCCTTTTTGCTGAGTTTAGCTAAATCATAGTCCTTACCAGACAAAGTCAGCTGGCCGCTATCCGCTTTTTCTAAGTGATTCAGACAGCGTAGAAATGTTGTTTTCCCAGAGCCTGAGGGGCCCAGAATAACCACAACATCGCCTTGATTGACCTTAAGACTGACATCTGCCAGCACCTGGTGCTCTCCAAATCGTTTGGAGATATGCTTTACTTCTAACATAATCTTTCCTTCCTAAGCAAGAGCGTAGCGCTTTTCCAAGCCCCTAAAAATCCACTGAATCAAGCCACAAATAATGAGATAAATAACAAAAATCACCAGGTAAGACTCTGAATACTGGTAAGAATGGGAGGCTTCTATCTTAGCCAGGGCTGTGATATCTTTGACTGTCATGACAAATACCAGTGAGGTGCCCTTGACTAGATTGATAACTAGATTGGCCAGATTGGGCAAGGCAGAGCGCAGAGCCTGAGGAAAAACTATTCTCCGATAGGCTTGAAAATTCGTTAAACCAATCGCCTGCGCCGCTTCCAACTGCCCTTTATCCACTGTCAAAATAGCAGAGCGCAGAATTTCCGATAAACTGCCTGTCGTCATCAGGCTATAAATGATGAAAGCATAGTAAAGCGGATTGAACTTAAAGACGTCTACCTGACTGCCCAGACTTTTAAAAATTTGATTCAGTAAGCTAGGAAAAAGACTATAGAAAAAGAGAATGAGCAAAATGGGAGGCGTCGCCCGAATAAAGGCCAGATAAACCACTGAAAAGGTCCGAACACCCCGAACTTTATAAATCTGTCCCAGAGCTAGAAGCAGAGCCGGAATAAAGCTGAGCAGAATAGCCACCACCATAATGATCAGGGTTACCGGTATGCCTTTCAACGTTACCAGAAAGGTATTTACAATATAATTCAAATCCATGCTTTACCTCTCCTTAACTGTCAGACTTTTTTCCAGAAGCTGGGAAGCCAGCGAAACCACTAGAGCAATTCCCCAGTAAATCAAGGCCACCGCTGTATAGGTTTCGAGGGAATAATTGCCCAGATTCCGACTGATGAGATTTTGTCCTGCTCCCATGACATCCACTGCCCCAATCGTATAAGCCAGCGCAGCATCCCGCATGAGATTAAGAAGGGCAGTAGTCAGATTGGGCAGGGCGATGCGAAAAGCCTGTGGCAGGACAATACGCAGAAAAGACTGCGCCGGTGTCAAGCCAATACTGAGACCAGCCTCGGTCTGTCCCTTGGGAACAGCAAGATAGGCTGCCTTGAAGACTTCCGCAATCATAGCCGCAAAGAGCAGAATCATGGTGATGATGACAAAAACAGTCCGCGACCAATTATTGATATCCAGCCCCAGCCACCATTCTAAAAACTCTGGAATGCCATAAAAAACCAAAAATAGCAAGACGATAGGCGGTGTGCATCTAAGAATAAATATATATCCTCTAGCCAGACCAGCGAAAGACTGCTCCTCAGAAATCTGAGCCCAAGCCAACAGACCACCCAGCAAGGAGCCAATCAAAGCTGTCACAAACATAATCCATAAAGTGGTCGGCAGAGCCTGCAGCAGACTAGGCAGCAGGCCAAAGACACGGGACAAGTCATACGAGACCATAATTTTCTTCTCCTTCGACAATGATTAGATAGAATAAGCTTCTCTTGGACGGACACTTTCAGATTGGAGCAGCCTTGCTCTCTCTTTGAAAATTCCTTCAAACAGCAGCAAGGTCAGCTTAGAAGCCACCAACTCCGTATTCAGCTAGCTTTTCAGTCCGCCTTTGATTTTCCATGATCAGCAGAGAGCAGCAACTAATCCTTGTCCACATAAGAGAAGACATCTTCTCCGAAATACTTTTCAGATAGTTTAGCCAAGGTTCCGTCTTTTTCCAGTTCCTTAATTGCCTTCTCGTATGCCTTGGCAAATTCTTCATTTTTTTCGTTTTTATGAAGCAGGGGATAGGTCGGAATCCCCTTGTATGGGAACCAAGTCAGTTGATCCGCATACTGATGGTAAGAACCTTCTTTATCTGTCACAGCTTTTTCAAAAGACAGCTTGATGTCAAAGAAAGCATCGTAGCGCCCTTCCAGAACCCAAGCATAAGCGTCAGCTACCTTGAAGGACTCTGCTGCAGTCAAATCAATAGGAGCACCGCTATGCTTCTGGTTATACTCTTCGATAACGGCCCATTGAGCATTCTGCGGAGAGATTGGTACCAGCTTACCCTTTTCCTTGGCAAAATCATCAATTGTCTTGTATTTTTCAGCGTCTTCCTTGCGGATAGTGAAACCTATAATGCTAGCGCCGATTGGGCTTTTTGGAATGATGAACTTCTTCGCCCGCTCTTCGGTGTACCATGCTCCCTTGGTTCCGATATCATATTTTCCAGATTCCAGACCGACTAAGAGATCCTCATCACTGGTACCGGTATATTCAAACTGATAGTCTGGCAGCTTTTCATCAATAGCCTTGAGAACAGCAACCTCATAGCCATCTGATTCTCCCTTTTCATCCACAAAGTCATAGGGAACATAGTTCTGTGTATGTGCCACTTTCAAAGTCGTGACCTTGCCGCTGCCTGATGCAGAGCTGCTCGTCTTGCTAGATGAAGCACCTGTCAAAGTCCGGCCCAAGTAAGTCGCAGCTACAATAGCAATCACTGCTGCTCCACCAATAATCCATTTTTTCTTGCTCATTCTTTCGTCTCCTTCTTATGTTAAGCTTGCTGCTTGGCGAACCCACTGAATCCGCTCTGCTTCAATATCGCTTGGAATAGTACAGTCAGCCCCGATAATCAAAGCTTCCTTGCCAGCTCCTGCTATCAGCCGCTTGGTCTCATCTTGAATAGCCGCTTGACTGCCCGTGTAGAGCAGGCCGTCCTTGCCATTTTCAAAGCCACCGAGGACAGTCCGACCGCCAAATAATTTTCGTCCCTCCGCTAGGCTGATACCTTCTGGCCCCACTGCCCAGTTGATGACCTGAGCTGGATAATCTGTGAAAAGATGAACATCATTTCGCGCGCCTTCGTAACCGCAAATGTGCAGGATATTCACTCCGCCAGCGGCATTGGCTGCTTCCAGCACCGCCAATTCACTAGGAGCAATAAAAGCCTTATAGTCTTCAGCTGATACCCGTGCATCCTGAATGCTCTGAACGCTGAGGTAGATTCCATCCGCACCAGCTTCCTTGATAATCCGCTCCGTCAAAGCTGCAATATCTTTAGCAATCACATCCAGCACCCGCTTCGTGAGCACCGCATCCTCCGCCAGGAAATCTGCAATGATATCATCTCCACCAGCAACCTTACCGACCAACCATTTGAAGTAGGTCACTGGCGCAAAAATATTGTAAATAGCGACCAAGTCTTCTGTAAAGCCAGCCCTAATCTTCTGAACCAGCTCCACCTGCTCACTAATCCAAGGATGGTCAGCACCTAGCGGCTCAATATCTTCCAAGTCTTTGATAGATTGGACTTTTTTCAAACGATAATTAGGATAAGCAAAATAACCATCACTCATCAGCTTGATAAAGTCTGGCTCGACTTCTGCCAGAAAAGCTTGATGACCAGCCAGATTTTTATCAATAATGGCCTGATTTCCAAAACCAGCCAGCCACTCCTCTTCGCTGGTAAAATGATGCCAGAAACCAACTGGCACTCGATCAACAGGCTCTCCTCTGAAAGCCTTCAGTACTAATTCTCTTTTTGAAGTCATCTTCTCTCCTTTTTTATTATCCTTATCTAGCTAATGGGTTGTTTTTTTAGCTTGCTCATTGAGCTAAGTCAACCTTTTAGTAAAATTCTAATCCGACAAGAGCAGGGCAGCGATATCATTTGGCTGCATCAATCCAGTTGACTGCTCAGGCAGTTTCTTGAGCACCTGCAAATCATCTTCTTTTTTGTCTGAAGACTGGTGAGCATAAATCTGACTGATGCTCAGAAAGGTGCCTATTATCAAGAATATCAGAGCAAGAGCTGCAAGCCTTTTTTGATAAAGATTCATCTATCTTCCTCCTTGAAAGAGTTGAAAAATGCTCTTTAGGACTTTGGCAATTCCATCAGAACTGACTAGCTGCCTGGCGGATCCAGTCCAATCTTTCTATTTCAAAATCATCTGGTACAGTGCAGTCAGCCCCTAGAATCACTCCCTGACTGCCAGTTTCAGCCAGCAGCCGCTTGGTCTCATTCTCTAATTCTGCACGACTGCCCGTATTTAGAAGAGCTGCTCTGCCATTTTCAAAGCCGCCTAGGACAGCCTGACCGCCAAAGAGCTTGCGCCCTTCCGCTAAGCTGACCCCCTCATGATGAGTTGCCCAGTTAAAGACTTGAGCCGGATAGTCCTTGAACAGTTCCAAATCATTGCTGGCTCCTTCAAAGCCGCAGATATGGAGAATATTCTGGCCACCAGCCGCATTGGCCGCTTCCAGAACCTTAATCGTACTAGGCTCAATATAACGACGATAACTGGCCACATCTACCCGGCCGTCTTGAACTTGCTGGGTACTGAGATAAATTCCCTCAATGCCCGTTTCCTCAATGATGCGTCTAGTCAAAATAGCAATATCACCAGCAATGACATCTAAAATATGTCCTGTCAGCTCGGGATCCTCTGCCAGAAAATCTGCAATTTCTCTATCTCCTCGCGACCCTTCCCGGCGGAACCAGCGCTTGAGATAGGAGACCGGTGCAAAGATATTGTAGAAGGAAGCGAGGTCCTCTGGATAGCTGGCTTTTACAGCCTTAACCATCTCAATCTGCTGCTCAATCCAAGGATGATGCTCACCGATAGACTGAATAGCTGCCAAGTCCCGAATAGACTCAATATGATCCGAATAAAGCGCGCTAGGATACTTAAAGAAGCCATCGCTCATAATCTTGACAAAGTCTGGCCGTGCAGCTCGAACATAAGCAGCATGCCCCTCAACACTTTTATTGAAAATCACTGGATTGTCTAGGCCAAGCATCTTTTCCTCTTGGCTTACAAAGTGAAACCAAAAACCAACAGGCACTCGGTCAACTTCTTCACCCCGAAAAGCTCTCAGCACTAATTCTTTCTTGCTGACCATTGCTTCCTCCTTCTTTGAATTTGTAATATATCTTACCATCCTCTCTTTCTCCTGGGAAATATATTTTCCCTATCAGCTTGATTAAAAATATTTATCAAAGCAAAATAAAAAAGCTAGACTAAGCTAGCTTTTTCAAGGCTTTTCAGACTCTGCTGAACAACCTTATTTTTTGTACCCTTTTTAGGTAAGTATCATATATATTTTCTATAGACGAGATAGGTAATTTTTATCAAAAAACTGCTATTCCAATCTTACTTACCCTTAGCTGCAAAATACTCCCGCACGAGCGGTGCAACCTTGGTGCCAAAGAGTTCGATAGACTGGAGAACCTGCTCATGCGGAAGCGATCCCAACGGCAGATGCAGCATGAAGCGGTCCAGTCCCAGCTCCTCTATCATCTTGATCAATTTCTGAGCGACATTTTCAGGGCTACCGACAAACATGGCCCCCTCTGGTCCTACCTGATCCAGGTATTGCTCATAGGTCATCTCCCGCCAGTGAGGGCGGTCCTTAGAGATAGCGTCCACTACCTGCTTGGTCAGATGGAAGTAAGTCCGGACCGCCTCCTCATTATCCTCCATGACCCAGCCCCAAGAGTGGGCAGCAATCTTCAACTTTTCATCTGAGTGGCCACTTTCCTGCCCAATCCGGCGATACGCATCCAGCAGGGGCTTGAAGCGCTTAGGCTGTCCACCGATAATGGCATACGCAATTGGCAGGCCCTTCTGGGCGACCTTAATGGTCGACTCGACATTGCCCCCCGTCGCTACCCAAACTGGCAATGTTTCTTGCACAGCCCGTGGGTAGACTTCCCGATTGTCAATAGTCTGCGTCAGCTTGCCCTTCCAATTTAGCCGAGTCTCGGCACTGGCATAGAGGAGCAGGTCCAGCTTTTCATCAAAAAGCTCTTCATAATCCTTCAAGTCATAGCCAAAGAGCGGAAAGGACTCGATAAAAGAGCCACGGCCAGCCATGACCTCTGCTCTGCCATTTGACAAAGCATCAATCGTCGCATACTGCTGGTAGACTCGGATAGGATCCAAGCTCGACAGGACACTGACAGCACTGGTCAAGCGAATCTTCTCCGTCTTGATTGCACCAGCCGCCAGCACAATCTCCGGCGCAGAGACGGCAAAATCCTCCCTGTGATGCTCTCCAATACCATACACGTCCAGCCCCACCTTGTCTGCCAGCTCAATCTCTGCTACCAGCTGCCGAATCCGCTCGTCATGAGTATAGGTTTGCCCTGTCCCCTCCAGCGGCGTTGTCTCTCCAAAAGTAGAAATACCTAATTCCACCATGTTTTTGTCCTCCTGATATTTAAGATAAAAATATTTTATCACTAATTAGTGATAAATACAAAAATGATGCTCATCCTATTTGTCCATCTGTATGAAATAGGATGACTGTCGTCAGCATGGCTTTGCCATGGTCGAAAGAGACTTCCAAAGAGCATCGTCACCAAAATACCATACCAAAAGCCCCAGAAAAATCTGAGGCTTAGTATTATTATCAAGATTGGTTAGAAAGCTTATTCTACAGTGACAGACTTAGCCAGATTACGCGGTTTGTCAACATCCAGACCACGGTGCAAGGTTGCAAAGTAAGCAATGAGCTGTGTCGGTACCACCATAGAGATTGGTGACAGGTATGGATGAACCTGATTGAGTACGATATCGTCACCTTCTTTAGCTATATTCTCCTCAGCAATGGTCAGCACCTTGGCACCCCGAGCTACGACTTCTGAAATATTGCCTCGTGTATGACTAGCCAAGACTTCGTCTGAAAGCAGGGCCAAGACTGGTGTCCCGTCTTCAATCAGAGAGATCGTACCGTGTTTGAGCTCACCAGCCGCGAAACCTTCACACTGGATATAAGAAATTTCTTTGAGTTTTAGGCTGGCTTCCATCGCCACATAGTAGTCTTGACCACGGCCGATATAGAATGCATTGCGGGTCGTTTCCAGAAGGCCACGGACCTTATTGTCAATCAACTCCTTTTCTGACAATGTGGACTCAATAGACTGCGCAACTATGGACAGCTCGTGAACCAAGTCAAAGGCTGCCGCTTTTTCAGAAGCATTGGCATCGCCAACAGCTTTAGCCAAGAAAGCCAAGGTTGCGATTTGAGCTGTATAGGCCTTAGTAGAAGCAACCGCAATCTCAGGACCTGCATGCAGCAGCATGGTATGATTGGCTTCCCGAGAAAGCGTAGAACCTGGAACATTGGTCACGGTCAAACTTGGAATACCCATCTGATTCGCCTTGACTAAGACCTGACGGCTGTCAGCTGTTTCACCAGATTGGCTGATAAAGATAAAGAGAGGCTTCTTGCTAAGGAGCGGCATGGCATAGCCCCACTCAGAAGCAATGCCCAGCTCAACAGGTGTATCCGTCAACTCTTCCAGCATACGCTTAGAAGCATAGCCAGCATGGTAAGAAGTTCCAGCTGCAAGGATATAGAGACGGTCAGCTTCCTGAACAGCTTTGACAATATCTGCATCTACTGATACTTGCCCCTTATCATCTGTATAAGCGCTGATTAGCTTACGCATCACAGTTGGCTGCTCATCGATTTCCTTGAGCATATAGTATGGATAAGTTCCCTTACCAATATCGGATAAGTCAAGCTCAGCTGTATAGCTTTCACGCTCCAGAATATTCCCGTCATAATCCTGTACTTCCACACTGTCTTTACGGACAATAACCAGCTCTTGATCATGAATTTCCATAAACTGACTTGTCTCGCGAATCATAGCCATAGCATCTGAGCAGACCATATTGTAACCTTCACCCAGTCCGACTAGAAGAGGAGATTTATTTTTAGCAACATAGATAACATCTGCATCTTCTGAATCCACCAAAGCAAAGGCATAAGAACCACGGATAATGTGGAGAGCTTTTTTAAAGGCTTCTAAAACAGACAAGCATTCTTCTTCAGCGAATTTGCCAATCAGATGCACAGCAATCTCTGTATCTGTCTGCCCCTTGAAGTCATGACCAGCTAGATAATTATTCTTAATATCAAGGTAGTTCTCAATCACACCGTTGTGAACCAAGACAAAACGGCCAGTCTGTGAAGTATGAGGATGGGCATTGTTTTCACTTGGTTTTCCATGAGTAGCCCAACGAGTATGTCCGATACCAGTAGTCCCAGCAACATCAATGCCAATTTTAGCATGTAGGTCAGCGATACGACCGACCGACTTGATCAGACTAGAAGTTTTCCCTGTTGTTACAAAAATTCCAGCCGAGTCATAACCTCGGTATTCCAGCTTTTCCAAGCCCTGCATCAAAATATCTGTTGCGTTGCGATTTCCGACAACTCCGACAATTCCACACATAACATTACTTCTGATTTCTAGCCTTAGAAACCAGCCCTTCTTATTAAAAATTGGTATAGTCTTCTTGGAGTCTAAAAACTCCAACAAAGCTAGTATACACGCAGTTTTTCACTTTGTCAAGCATGAAATTGGTATAGTTTTCTTTAAGAAAAGTATGCTTAGCTTCTCATACCGCAAAATAGCTCCTTGGAGCATTTAGAAAAATGGACAGATGTATCAGAACTGACTTTCTATGGGACTAATAAAAATTAGGGAATAGACCTATACATTCCTATAGCCCTGTCTCAGATAATTCTCGCAAAACAGTGCACAGAAAAAGAGGCTCAAATAAGCCTCTTTCTTTTACTATTGAATTATTTAGCGATTTTCGCGAAGTATTCAAGAGTACGTACAAGTTGTGCAGTGTATGACATTTCGTTGTCGTACCATGATACAACTTTAACCAATTGTTTGCCGTCAACATCAAGAACTTTAGTTTGAGTTGCGTCGAACAATGAACCGTAAGCCATACCTACGATATCTGAAGATACGATTGGATCTTCTGTGTAACCGTATGATTCGTTAGCTGCTGCTTTCATAGCTGCGTTTACTTCATCAACTGTTACGTTCTTTTCAAGAACAGCAACCAATTCAGTAACTGATCCAGTTGGAGTTGGAACGCGTTGTGCAGAACCGTCCAATTTACCATTCAATTCTGGGATAACCAAACCGATAGCTTTAGCAGCACCAGTTGAGTTAGGAACGATGTTTGCAGCACCAGCACGAGCACGACGAAGGTCACCACCACGGTGTGGTCCGTCAAGGATCATTTGGTCACCAGTGTAAGCGTGGATAGTAGTCATCAATCCTTCAACAACACCGAAGTTGTCTTGAAGAGCTTTAGCCATTGGAGCCAAGCAGTTTGTAGTACATGAAGCACCTGAGATAACCGTTTCAGTACCATCAAGAATGTCGTGGTTAGTGTTAAATACAATTGTTTTAACATCGTTTCCACCAGGAGCAGTGATAACAACTTTCTTAGCACCACCTTTAAGGTGTTTTTCAGCAGCATCTTTCTTAGCAAAGAAACCAGTTGCTTCAAGAACGATTTCTACACCGTCAGTTGCCCAGTCAATTTGTTCTGGGTCACGTTCAGCAGAAACTTTAACGAATTTACCGTTAACTTCGAATCCACCTTCTTTAACTTCAACAGTACCATCGAAACGACCTTGAGTTGTGTCGTATTTCAACAGGTGTGCAAGCATTACTGGATCTGTAAGGTCGTTGATGCGAGTAACTTCAACACCTTCTACGTTTTGGATACGACGGAAAGCAAGACGACCGATACGACCGAAACCGTTAATACCAACTTTAACTACCATTCGTGATTTCCTCCTTATGAAAATCAAAAAATTTTATGTGAAAAGAGTAACTTGAGTTGCTACAAATCACCTTTCAACATTTCTATTATATACTTAATTGAGGTAAAATGCAACTGATTTCATTGTTATTAACAAGTATTATGAATTCTTTCACTAACTTTCATTTCGGCTTTCATTGATTTGAAAAAGCAAAGCAGTATCTTTTGAAAATGAAGAAATACAACTTACAAGATAAATCATTTACTCTTTTTATTAAGGGACGGTTCTATATAAATAGAAAAAGCACCCGCAAACGCGAGTGCCAAGGTTTAGCTCAAAGATTAAGCTTCACCTTTGTTTTTCTTAATGATTTCTTCTTGTACTGACTTAGGTACATCTTCGTAGTGGTCGAATACCATCATGAAAGTACCGCGTCCTTGTGATGCTGAACGAAGAACTGTTGCATAACCGAACATTTCAGCAAGTGGCACATAAGCACGAACGATTTGGCTGTTACCATGCGCTTCCATACCATCAACACGTCCACGACGAGCTGTTACGTGACCCATAACGTCACCAAGGTTTTCTTCAGGAACAGTGATTGTTACCAACATCATTGGTTCAAGGATAGCTGGTTGTGCAGTCTTAGCAGCCTCTTTCAAAGCAAGTGATGCAGCAACCTTGAAGGCTGTTTCAGATGAGTCGACATCATGGTATGAACCATCGTAAAGTTTCGCTTTCACGTCAACGATTGGGTAACCAGCAAGGACACCGTTCGCCATTGACTCAACCAAACCTTTTTCTACTGCAGGGATGAATTCGCGTGGAACCACACCACCAACAATAGCATTTTCAAACTCGAAACCTTTTCCTTCTTCGTTTGGTGTAAATTCGATCCAAACGTCACCGAACTGACCTTTACCACCAGATTGGCGTTTGAAGAATCCACGAGCTTGAGTTGGAGCACGGAATGTTTCACGGTAAGATACTTGAGGTGCACCTACGTTAGCTTCAACCTTGAACTCACGACGCATACGGTCAACAAGGACATCCAAGTGAAGCTCACCCATACCAGAGATAACTGTTTCACCAGTTTCAACATTTGTTTCAACACGGAAAGTTGGATCTTCTTCAGCCAGTTTTTGCAGAGCAACACCCATCTTGTCTTGGTCAGCCTTAGACTTAGGCTCAACCATCAATTGGATAACTGGTTCTGGAACATTGATAGACTCAAGGATGATTTTAGCTTTTTCATCTGTCAATGAGTCACCAGTAGTTGTATCTTTCAAACCTACGGCAGCAGCGATATCACCCGCATAAACAGTTTCAATTTCGTTACGGCTATTAGCGTGCATTTGCAGGATACGTCCGATACGCTCACGTTTACCTTTAGAAGTGTTCAATACATATGAACCGCTGTTCAGAACACCTGAGTAAACACGGAAGAAAGTCAAACGACCTACGAATGGGTCAGTCATGATCTTGAAGGCAAGAGCTGCAAATGGCTCTTCATCAGATGCAGGACGAGTTTCTTCTTCTTCTGTATCTGGATTGATACCCTTGATAGCTGGGATGTCAAGCGGGCTTGGAAGGTAGTCGATAACCGCATCAAGCATCAACTGAACACCCTTGTTCTTGAAGGCAGAACCACACAATACTGGGAAGAATTCAACGTTGATAGTCGCTTTGCGGATAGCAGCTTTCAATTCTTCGTTAGTGATTTCTTCACCTTCAAGGTATTTCATCATCAAATCTTCATCAGTTTCAGCAACTGCTTCCACCAATTTTTCACGGTATTCTTGAGCTTGCTCAAGGTATTCAGCTGGGATATCTTCTTCCAAAATATCTGTACCAAGGTCATTAGTATAGATTTCAGCCTTCATCTTGATCAAGTCAATAATTCCGCGGAAGTCATCTTCCGAACCAATTGGCAATTGGATTGGATGAGCGTTTGCTTGAAGACGATCATGCAAAGTGCTTACTGAGTAAAGGAAGTCAGCACCAATCTTGTCCATCTTGTTAGCAAATACGATACGAGGAACTCCGTATTCAGTTGCTTGGCGCCAAACTGTTTCAGTTTGAGGCTCAACACCTGATTGTGAGTCAAGAACGGTTACCGCACCGTCCAAGACACGAAGAGAACGTTGTACTTCGATTGTGAAGTCCACGTGTCCTGGTGTGTCGATGATGTTTACGCGGTGGTTGTTCCATTGAGCTGTTGTCGCAGCAGATGTGATAGTGATACCACGCTCTTGCTCTTGCTCCATCCAGTCCATTTGTGACGCACCTTCGTGAGTTTCACCGATTTTGTGGATTTTACCAGTGTAGTAAAGAATACGCTCAGTTGTTGTTGTTTTACCAGCATCGACGTGGGCCATGATACCGATATTACGAGTTTTTTCAAGTGAAAATTCGCGAGCCATTTGGTTATTTCTCCTATTAATTTATTTTACAATTTATTATAACATGATTTAGCAAAAACGGATAGGCAGGACCTACCCGTTCTCAATGTTTATCTTGTTTTTGTTGGTCTCAACTTGTAGATAAGTTGAATTGACCTCGGGCTAAAAGCTCGGCAAATAGATAAGCTTTCCTAGAATCTTTGATTCTGCGTCAAGCTTCCTAATTTTCAGTCGCTTTTTTAACGCCCTTAGTATCTTATTCTTACCAACGGAAGTGTGCGAAGGCACGGTTAGCTTCTGCCATACGGTGAGTGTCTTCACGTTTCTTAACAGCTGCACCGGTGTTGTTAGATGCATCCAAGATTTCTTTTGCAAGGCGGTCAACCATTGTGTGCTCACCACGTTGACGAGCAATCGTTACCAACCAGCGAAGTCCAAGTGTTGTACGGCGTTCTGGACGAACTTCAACCGGAACTTGGTAGTTTGAACCACCGACACGGCGAGCACGAACTTCAAGTACAGGCATGATATTTTCCATAGCTGTTTCAAATACTTCCAGCGCATCGTTTCCAGTTGCTTCTTTGATTTGGTCAAAAGCTCCGTAAACGATAGAAGCCGCTGTACCACGCTTACCATCAAGCATAACGCGGTTGATAAGACGAGTAACTAATTTTGAATTGTAAAGCGGATCTGGCAATACTTCGCGCTTAGGCGCTTGGTTTTTACGACTCATTTATCTTTCTCCCCTTTCCTTATGCTTTTGGTTTTTTAGTACCGTATTTAGAACGGCCTTGTTTACGATCAGTAACACCTGCTGTATCAAGTGCACCGCGGACGATATGGTAACGTACCCCTGGAAGGTCTTTTACACGTCCACCACGAAGAAGCACTACGCTGTGCTCTTGCAGGTTGTGTCCGATCCCTGGGATGTAAGCTGTAACTTCAATCAGGTTGCTCAGACGTACACGGGCAAATTTACGAAGGGCAGAGTTCGGTTTCTTAGGTGTCATAGTTCCGACACGGGTTGCAACTCCACGTTTTTGTGGTGAAGATACGTTTGTTTGAACTTTTTTATGGCTGTTGTAACCAACGTTCAAAGCTGGTGATTTAGATTTTTCTACTTTTGATTTACGCGGTTTGCGAACCAATTGGTTAATTGTAGGCATCTACATTCTCCTGTATTTTTTTAATTTTGGTGATGATACACTTGGTGACAGCTATCATCTGCGTGTACTTTTGCAACATTTGTCAGCACGTCTCTGTACACTTTTGAGAGACCAAAAGTAAAAAGTACCGTCTATCATTATAGCACGACGATACTTTTCTGTCAATACATTTTTTCTATTTTAAGCTTATCTCTGCTTATTAGATTGCTGCTAACTTATTGCTGCGGCTGAGCCACTGCTTCTTCTGATACAGCAGCTGGATTTTCAGAAACAGCTGCCTGAGCCCCTTCTGGGTCAATCAAGACTGCTATCGCCTGAATACGGCTTTGGAATCTAGCCTTCGTCGCTGCATCTTTGACCTTCTCTGCTGCAGTCTTAGCTAACTGCAAATCTTCCAAAGTTTGCATGGTTTCAAGTTGTTTAACCGCTTCTTCTGCGGCCTGAACTGCTTGCTCCTCTTCCTGAATTTCTTTTTCCTGCGCTTCTTTTTGAGCAGAAGATAGCTGTAAGGAAGAGCTGCTTGATGCGATGCTGGCAGCTGAACTAACTGAATTTCTGGTGGAATTAGCCTGTCCCTGTACAAAAACCATGCCGGTAATCAGAATCCCAAATAAAATCGACAATACTCCTAAACGAATCCACAGCGGACTGTGGTCAAACTTTTCTAAAACTGTTTTCATCTATAATCTCCGCCCTTTTCCCTAATCAAAAATATTTCCAATTTCCACATCAATGGTATTCGCCTTGACATCAATATTGGTTACTTTCAAGAGCGATTTATAGTCCAGATAATCGCGGTTGGCTTGTGCGTTGTCCGCAAAGACAGCTACACCTGCCAGCTCAGAGTCGAACTCTGATAAGAGGCTAATCATCCCTGTAATGGTCCCCCCGCCTTTGAGGAAGTCATCTACAATCAAGACGCGGCTGCCGGCCTTGAGACTGCGCTTGGACAAGAACATCTTTTCAATACGATCTCCGCTGGAGCCCGATACATAGTTGACACTAACCGTTGATCCTTCTGTAATCTTTAAATCCCGACGAACGATGACAAAAGGTACATTGAGAACATTGGCTACTGCATTGGCCAAAGGAACACCCTTAGTCGCAACTGTCATTACTGCATCAATCTGTTGATCTTTAAAGCTTTTGGCAATGATCCGTCCGATATTATTCAGAATGGATGGAGTACTGAGCAGATCAGATAGGTAAATGTAGCCCCCAGGAAGAATCCGATTGCTTTCAGACAGCTGATCACAAAGACCTTGTACAATGGTCTTAGCTTCTGTATCTGAGATGGACGGGCTAAAAATGACTCCTCCACCTGCACCAGTAATCGTTTCAATGGTCCCAATTTCAATCTCTTCAAAGGCTCGCTTAATAATGACAATATCTTCTGAAATAGAAGATTTGGCAGATTCGTATTTTTCTGCAAATGTATTTAAGCTCGTTAATTCATAAGGATGGTTAATCAAATAATTAGAAATAACCACCATACGCTCACTTCTTCTTAATTTCATTTTTTCACCAATTAAAGTTATTTTATTCATTATACCATAACAGAAATAAAAAAACGAACATTCTTTTCCAAGTAATGTCCATTTTTCGTATTTTACTGTTCAAGTTTTGGTTTGTAGAAAGAACGGCCTTCAAGAGCGAATATTTTATTGCTCATTTCACCTGGATCTACAAGTCCCAAGGCAGCAGTCATCATCATCATCTCCGCATCCAGATTATCAATCATATGCAGAATTTCTGCCTCCATAATCTTAGGCCGGACAGGACTGCCGTATTCCAAGAGACCGTGGTGACTGAGAAGCACATGCCGCAGGACGATAACCTCTTCCTTGCTATCATCAATTTTCAGCTCCATCAAGGTCTTGGTCAATTCTTCATCAATCAAAGCAATGTGGCCAATCAGATTGCCCCGCACGGTGTACTCTGTATTTTCCGGACCGCTGAGCTCAATAACCTTGGCCAAGTCATGAAGCATGATCCCAGCAAAGAGCAAGCTTTTATTAAGCTGAGGATAAATGTCTCCGATAGCATCTGCCAGCTTGACCATAGTAGCGGTATGAAAGGCTAGGCCAGACTCAAAAGCATGGTGATTGGTCTTGGCAGCTGGATAAGAATAAAACTCCTTGTCGTACTTGCTATAAAGCGAGCGGACCACGCGCTGCCAGACCGAATTCTCAATCTTGAAAATCATCTGAGATAAATAGTCTCGGATTTCTTTCTGGTCTACTGGCGGTTTTTCCTTGAAATCCGCTGGATCATTGGGCTCTCCAGCTTTAGGAAGGCGCAGGGTCAACTGATTTACCTGGGGTGTGTTATTGTAGACTTCCCGTCGGCCTTGCATGTGCACAACCTTGCCAGCAGTGAATTCTTCAACATTATGTGGCTGAGCATCCCAGAGTTTGCCCTCAATCACTCCTGTATCGTCTTGGAAAGTGAAAGCCAGATAATTTTTCCCAGCCCTTGTCTGACGGACTTCTGCTGACTTGATCAGATAGAAACCTTCAAACAGTTCATCTTTTTTCATTTGATTAATCTTCATTGTTTTCCCTTTCTTCTGAAAAATCAAGTAAGTTCAAATCGAGGTCTTGGTCAGACAGCTCAATATGGCGTAAGGTTCTTTCGATAGCTCCTGTCCTACGAGTCAAGAGTTCATCAATGTTACCCGAAGCATGCTGTAAATGTTTCTGAGCCTTGGTCAGAATTCCACCGAACTTGTTAAACTCGGATTTGACAGAACCCAGAACCTTGCTGATATCGTCGGCACTTTTTTGTATATTGAGCGTTTTAAAACCGACAGACAGTGAATTGAGCAAGGCAGATAGGGTAGATGGCCCCGCTACCACAATCTGCTCCTCCCGTCGCAAACTGTCAAAAAAGGCTGGATTGCGGACAACTTCCGAATAGAGACCTTCCGTTGGCAGAAACATAATTCCAAAATTAGTCGTAGCCGGCGGCGCCAGATATTTACTCTTAATATCCTTGGCAAAGCGTTTAACACTTGCCAAGAGAGACTTGCGATAGAGCTCAATCTCTTCCTTGCTGCCAGACTCATAAGCATCTTCCAAACGGTAGTAATCGGCCAGAGGAAACTTAGAATCAATGGGCAGATAGACATATTCATGCTCCGTCTGTCCTGGCAGTTTAATGGCATATTCGACACGCTCGCTGGAGCCGGCCACCGTCACAAACTCTCGCTCATACTGACTGGCCGTCATGATATCCTCGATAATCTGGCCTAGCTGCAGCTCCCCTAGAATCCCTCGTGTCTTGGTGTTGGAAAGAACCTTGTTCAGCGTGCCGACATCTCGAGCAACACTCTGCATTTCTCCCAGACCGCGATTAACAGACTCCAACTGCTTAGAGACCGTTTCAAAAGAAGTCTGAAGACGAGTCTGAAGTGTTTTTTCCAGTTTCTCTTCAACAGTCTGCCGCATCTGCTCTAGACGGGTTTCATTGGACTCTTGGATCTGCCGCATACGCTCGTCAGTTTTATCCCGATTCTTGGTCAGGTTGTCACTGATTTCCAAGCGCAGCTCTGTCAAGTTGCGGTGCAAATCTGTCCTGACCTCGCTCAAACGGTCTCCCAGAGCTAATTCCAGCTCTTTCTGAGCCGTTTGCTTTTTCTGGCTTTCTTGCTCCAAGCGATAGTCCAACTGATCCGATAGATGATCTGCCTGATTTTCCAAGACTTGCTTTAGCGTCTCAGTCTGCTGACTAAGCTTTTGCCATAAAAGAAAGGTCAGCACTAGGTTTCCCAAAAGAATGAGGATGATTATAAACTCCATATCAGCTCCTGTCTTTGCTGTAAATGACGACTGTATAGCCGCTATCAAAGTCCAAATAAATGGGCCTATCTATAAATTCGTTAGAAGCATACACTTTTTTGAAAAAAAAGTTATCTTTATTGAGCGGATATTTGGCGCCCTCAATCGTTAAGGTAGCATCATCCGATGGCAGAAAGGCTAGATAACACATGCCAGGTACTGGTTTGATTTCATGGCGCCCCTTGGGAACATAGGTCAAAAGATTCTGTTCGTCTTCCAGAAAAATCTTCTCCATATAAGGTGCAATTTTTTCATTACTGGGTAGGAAAACATTGGCCAAGGCATGATCCAGACGGCCGCCAAAGGCTCCGAAAATGGTCAGAGAAGCATCTGGATACCGCTCAAAACAAGCTAGAACAGCTAATTCCAAATCTGTATCATCCTTTTCAGGATGGGCCTGAACGACTTCTTTGGCACTATCTTTTATGCGCAGCAATTCTTCCTTACTCACAGAGTCAAAATCTCCAACAGCCAAGTCAGGACAAACTCCCTGCTCAAGCAGAAAGAGGCTTCCACGATCTACTCCGACTAAAAGATCAAAATCTAAACTAAAATGCTCCAGGTTCCCGCCAGCAAACAGTGCAACCTTAGTCATGCAGGGCATCCCGTAAGGTCTGAACTTGATGATTGACATCACCTTTGAAGACATAGCTGCCAGCTACAAAGACATTGGCACCAGCTTCTTTAGCAATCCCAATAGTCTTATTATCAATACCGCCATCCACTTCAATATCAAAATTCAGCTGATTGACTTCGCGCAAGACAACCAATTCACGAATCTTATCCATAGTTTCTGGCAGAAAGGCCTGGCCGCCAAAGCCTGGATTAACTGTCATCACAAGGACTTGATCAACCAAATTCAAAACGTTTTTGACTGCTTCAACTGGTGTTCCTGGATTAATCACAACACTAGGCTTGACTCCCACTGCCCGAATCTTCTGCAGCGCTCCGTGGATATGAGGTGTCGCTTCGGCATGGATGCTGATAATATCTGCACCGGCACGAGCGAATTCTTCGATATGGTGCTCAGGATTGGAGACCATCAGATGGCAGTCAAAGACTAGCTTGCTGTGAGGACGCATACTGGCAACAACCCCAGCTCCAAAGCTGATATTTGGTACAAAATGACCATCCATAATATCAATATGGGCATACTCAGCACCTGTCGCTTCTAACTTCTTCAATTCTGCTTCAAAATTAGCATAGTCCGCACTTAAAATTGAAGGGGCGATTTTGAATGATGTCATAGTTCTTCTCCTTATTTAGAATTTTTTTTGGCAACTTTTTTATAGGTTTCCCGACGATTCTCAATCTCGCTGAGAAACTGCAGGTAATTATCAAAGCGGAATGACGCTATCTGGCCGGACTCGACTGCTGACTTAACGGCACAAGCTGGCTCGTGAGTATGAGTGCAAGTACGAAACTTACAGGACTGGCTAAACTCAGCAATCTCTGGAAAAGCTTGATTGAGATCTTCAGCTGTGCTCACCTCGTAATCCAAAGACGAAAATCCTGGCGTATCAGCAATCTTCCCACCATTTAGATTGTAAAAGCTGACAGCTCTTGTCGTATGACGGCCACGGCCCAGACTTTCAGAAATCTCTCCTGTTTCCAGCTGCAAGTCCGGGGCAATCTTATTGAGTAAAGTGGACTTTCCAACCCCAGTCTGTCCCATGAAAACTGTGATTTTCCCTGTCAGCAGCGGCAACAACTCCTCAGTGGTTTTAACGACCTCATAGCCGATGGACTGATAGATCTGTACATAGAAATCCAAGCTCTGCTCATCTTCAAGCAGGTCTAACTTGCTGATGTAGATAATAGGATGAATCTGTTTATGCTCTAAAAGTACCAGAAAGCGATCTAACAGATTGGCATTGAAATCTGGCTCTTTCGCGCTCATGATTACAACTGCCTGGTCGATATTAACAATCGGCGGCCGCACGAGACTGTTTTTACGCTCTGCTATTTTTAAAATATAGCCTTCCGAGTCTTTTTCTGCTGAAAATTCGACTTCATCACCGACATAGGGTGTCTGCCCTTTTTTGCGAAAATTACCCCGCGCTCTGGTTTGATAAACCTGTCCGTCCGACTCTACATAATAAAAGCCAGCTAGAGACTTAATGATTTTTCCTTGCAAGATTGCTCCTTAAAAGTTAATACACTCATTATAACAAAAAATGCGAGATTTAGCTTGCTTGTTTTGCATAGAAGGCATTTCTTAAGGTTGACTTCTTTTTTCATAGAAAGCAGCTACTTTAAAATACTTGAGATGAAACTGACATGATAAAAGCGAACAAGTCCAAAAGAACCTGTTCGCTTTTTCGAATGAGATGCTCACTGTAATTTTCAGTAAGTATCAAAACAAATTAGCTGCGTTTCGCCTTAGCCATCAGCATTCCTCCTGCGAGAAGCGCTGCTAGGAAGCCAAGAATAGTAACAAGGAGATTTTCTTCCTGTCCAGTACGAGGAAGAGCTTTCCCTCCGACTTTCGGAGCTTGACCGCCTGGCTTATTAGTTATCGCTCCGTCAACAACCTCTTTCTTAGCAGGGATATGACTAAAGGTCAGCTGAGTACCGTTGATCTCAAGCTTGTAGCCATCAACTGGATCAGCCGCAACACTATAGACAATTTCCTTGCCATCCTTGTACTTAGGAAGGCCGCTAAAGTCATACTGCCAACCATTTTCTCCTGACACAACCTCTTCTTTGATTGGCTTGCCATCTGCCAAGAGGCGAACAGTAATCTTAGAAGGTCGTACCTTATCTTGATTTTCAGCATCTGACCATACCGCAGTTCCCTTAACAGCAATCTGTGTTGGTTTATAGCTGTTAGTCAAAGTGAAGCTACCATCTGTTGCTTGTTCTTGGCTGCTGCTATACCCCTCAACCGTCACTTCTTCAAGGACTGTATAGTTGATTTTCTTGCCCTTCCTATTCTTAGGCAAATCCTTAGACTCAAACTTCCAGTCAGTAGCAGCTGTTACTTCCAGTTCATCTACTACCTTGTCTCCGTCCAAAATCTTGACCTTGATAGATGCTGGGCGATTGCCATCTTGATTATTAGCATCATCCCAAACCTTTTGACCAGAGACTTTAACGGTTTCTGGAGTATAGGAGTTGGTAACGGTGAACTTATCAATCTTAGTTTCATACTGAGCAACAGCATCTTCTTTAAGTGTGTAGGCAATCTCTTGACCATTTCTATATTTAGGCAGGTCTTTAGATTCAAACTTCCATCCATTAGCAGCTGTTACTTCAAGCGTATCAACAATAGTGCTTCCATCCATTACTTTAACTGTAATAGATGCAGGGCGTTTACCATCTTGATCATCTGCATCATCCCAAACTTTCTGACCAGAAACTTTAACCTGCTCTGGAGTATGAGAGTTAGTGATTGTCTGACCTTCTACTTTCGGACTGTAACCTTTTTCTTTCAAAGCGGCTACTGTTGCATCATCTTCTTTGACAGAGTAGGTAATCTCCTGTCCCTTGTCAAACTGAGGCAGATTGGTGAAGCTTGCTTTCCAAGTGTTAGCAGCTGTCTCATTATCAGCCGTCAAGGTCAATGTCTTACCTGCGACAGCAACTGGCTCTTCACCATTTACTGAGCTATACAGCTGCACTGTGATAGAAGCTGGACGCTTGCCGTCTTGGTTATCAGCATCTTCCCAAACCTTAGTAACAGCATACTCCGTACTTTGAGGAGTGTAAGAATTAGTAATGGTGAATTTATCAATCTTAGTTTGATAGTCCGCAACTGCTTCTTCAGTAACAGTGTAGGCAATCTCTTGACCTGCTGCATACTTAGGAAGGGCTTTAGACTCAAACTTCCAATCGTTAGCAGCTGTTACTTCTAGCTCATCTACAACAGTATCGCCATTTTTCACCTTAACCTTAACAGAAGCTGGACGCTTGCCGTCTTGGTTATCAGCGTCATCCCAGACTTTTTGACCAGAAACCTTAATCATCTCTGGAGTGTAAGAGTTGGTAACTGTGAAATCTTTGATTTCTTTAGTGTAGCCAGCTACATCATCTTCCTCGATAGAGTAATCAATCTTCTGACCATTTTCATAAACTGGTAGATTTTCAAATTTGGTTTGCCATTGATCAGCAGCTGTCACTTCCTTGCTAGCGACTTCTGTCTTGACACCGCCGACGGTCTTCATCAGCTTAATGCTAATCTTAGTTGGACGTTTGCCGTCTTGATTGTCGCTGTCATTCCAAGTCTTGCTGGCAGTGATTTCTGTCTTCTCTGGTGTATAAGAGTTGGTGATATTGTAGCCATTAAGATTGGTTGAATAACCTGGTACAGCTTCTTCCGTTACTGTATAGGTAATTCGTTGGCCATTCTTGTAGACTGGCAAGCCAGTAAAGTTGTAAGACCAGCCTTCTGCCTCTCCGACTGTTTGAGTATTGACTTTTTGACCGTCAGCTAGCAGATTAACTGTGATAGAAGCTGGACGTTTGCCATCTTGGTTATCGCCATCTTCCCAAGTCTTGCTTCCAGACACAGTCGTTGTCTCTGGAGTGTAAGAGTTGGTAATGTTGTAACCATCCACTTTGCTAGTATAACCTGGCACAGCTTCCTCACTTACGGTATAAGTGATTTCTTGGCCTGCTGCATATTTAGGCAGGGCCTTAGACTCATACTTCCAGTCGTTAGCGGAAGTCACATTTTGCTCATCAACAACCGTATCACCATTCAGAATTTTAACCTTAACAGAAGCTGGACGCTTACCATCTTGGTTGTCCGCATCATCCCATTTCTTCTGACCGGAAACCTTGACCGCTTCTGGAGTGTAAGAGTTGGTGATGTTGTAGCCGTCCACCTTGCTTGTATAGCCTGAGACAGCTTCTTCTGCAACAGTATAAGCAATTTCTTGGCCTGCTGCATATTTAGGAAGAGGATTAGATTCATATTTCCAACCGTTGGCAGCCGTCACTTCCTGCACATCGACAATATCTTGGCCTTTCAAGATCTTGACTCTAACAGCATTTGGACGCTTGCCGTCTTGGTTTTCCGCATCATCCCACTTCTTCTGACCAGAAATCTTGATGGTTTCTGGCTTGTAAGTGTTGGTCACTACAAAGCCATCAGCAGCATTGCCAGTTACCTGAGATTGATAGTGAGGGACCGCGTCTTCTTCCAAAGAATAAACAACTTCTTGTCCCTTTTCATATTTATTCAAGTTGGTGAACTCGGTTGCCCACTGGTCAGCTTCGGTCAGAGTTCGATTAGCAACTTCTGATTTCTGACCACCGACTTCTTTATAAAGTTTTACAACAACATTGGCAGGACGTTTGCCGTCTTGATTTTCAGCGTCATCCCATTTCTTGCTGGCTTTGATAGCGATTTTCTCTGGCGTACGACTATTGGTAACAGTGAGATTTTCCTGATCTACTTCTGGAGCATCGTAGCCATCAAGCTGATCTTCACCGATTGTATAGGTGATTTTTTGACCATTTGTATCAAAGATTGGTAAATCACTTGTCTGAGCTGTCCACTCCGCATCAGTACTGCCACCAGTTACGGTCACTGTCTTATCAGCCATTTTTTGACCGTTAGCGTAGACATCTACAGCAATAGAAGCTGGACGCTTGCCATCCTGATTGCTTTCATCTTTCCAAACTTTCTTGACTGTCAGCTTTTTGCTGGCATTTGGATCTACCGTATTCTTGACTGTTTTGACTGCACCATCAGCCTTGATGGTCACTTTCATCGGATTGCTGTCCAGTACATAGCCTTCCGGAGCTGTTACTTCTTCTACTGTGAATTGACCTTTCTTGATTTCTTCACTTGAGAAAGGTTGTGTAGAAACCCGACCGTTAGCATCTGTCGGCGGCAGAGTAATCTCTTCACCGCTAGGAGTTGTCACCTTAAAGACAGCACCTTCCAGCATTTTGCCAGTCTTAGAATCTTGCTTGTAGAGAACCAGACTGTTGCTGATATCCGCTGTAATGACACCGCCTTCTGTAATCCGGCTACTACGCTCTACTGTAGAACTCGTCTGACCAGGACGGTCATCTCTGAATGGCAGTTTTTCATTATCAACTTCCATCTCAGCTGTATTCGACACCAAAGAACCATCCGCTGGTGAAGTTGTCATATAGTTCAACATAAAGGCATGGTTGTCTGGGTTATTGATGGTTAGAGTAAATTCTGTATAAGTGTCATTATAGGCAACCGTATAATCTTGACCTTCTTTCAAGATAACAGAATTCGCAATACTTGATAAACTCTGTGTGTACTCCCCTTGGCGAAGGACAAATTGCTCCGGAACGAATTGCATTGGTGCACTGCTATCTGGAATGACATCCTTGATAACAATCGGAGAATTATAAGTCTTTTGCTGAGTATTGATACGAACAGTCCAGTTGTGCGAGTAGTCACCGCTCTTTCCTAGAATAGCCGAATTATATGGCTTCTTAGCAATGACTCCTCCAATCTTAGCGTAGTTTTCACCAGCTGTTGAAAAACTGCTCTGTTTGCGCTCGTTAATGGTTACCTTATGGCTCATCGCGCCTTGAGTTTCCTCGGGATTATAATTCCAGTCCTGATCAGCGCCTACTGTCGTCGCCTGAAAGTCAAAGAAGAAGCTCCCTCTTACTCCACTAGC
Organism: Streptococcus sanguinis; assembly: GCF_050220005.1. Taxonomy (GTDB): domain Bacteria; phylum Bacillota; class Bacilli; order Lactobacillales; family Streptococcaceae; genus Streptococcus; species Streptococcus sanguinis_Z. Next base: position 237,260 of record NZ_CP071413.1, on the reverse strand, counting down.
AGTTGTCTTAGACTTGTAATCTGCCAAATTCTGAATAGTAACTGTGATCAGACCGCCCTTACCTGAACCATTCGATGTCATCTTAGCAGCTCCGAGCTGGACCTGCGTTTCATTATCCGTCAGAGTAAAAGTTGTACCATCAGCAATGGTTGCACCGTTCGGTACTGTAAAGGTAAAGGTATCCCCATCCTTGAGCTGGTTATCGTAAGCAGACAAATCAAAAACTAGCTCATAGCGATAATTTCCCCCTTGAACCAAATTGTAAGCACCATTAACCTTGGTTGCTTCGCGGCCATTAGAGTGGTCCCAGATTTTAATATCTGTGATTGCATTCTTCAAAGCATCCGCTTGAGCAGTTGCTGTAAACAGCTTCAAATCTAGCAAAAACAGAAGGGGCAGCATCAAAAATAGCAGCCATTTTTTCAGTTTCATAACATTCTCCTTTTTTATTTCGTTACCTAAATAAGTAATTAATCTAATTGTAACAAATACTTGCTATAATGGCAATATCATAGAACTATTTTAGTAAAGAAAAAATAGAAATTTTTCTGCTTTTTTCATACAGTGAAAAAAACTGATATTCTCTATTGGCATTTTCACAAAAATAAGTTATAATAGAATCTCAAGCGGAGGTGGTGGAACGGCAGACACGCATGCTTCAGGCGCATGTGCCCGTACGGGTGTGAGGGTTCAAATCCCTTCCTCCGCATAAAAAGCAATCCTATCATGATTGATAGGATTTTTTGTTATTATGAAGTAGAGTTACACTGCTGAGAAAAGCCAGAAAGGTCAGTCCCCCCTGTTAAATACTTCTCTAATAGACTCGCGGTCACAAAGAAATTGAAAACAGTAGCCAAAAAGAGAAAAACAGTTCCACTTAAGATGATCTTTCTCAGAACAGAAGACTCCAAGCTACTTCTTAGCCAGCCTCCAAACGATAAATAACTGAAACCAAAGAAACCCCACAGCAAGAAAAGCAGAAAGTTAACTGGCCGCAACCATAAAGGAAATACTATATATGCTCCGCCAAATACCAAAAATCCCAGCGGAAGTCCTGGCAGTAGAAGGAAATGGAGTAAAGACTGCGAAAACCAGAGCAGGGCAGAAAACAAAGATAGATATTTCACTCTCATATGCACCTCATAAATAAAATAGAAGACCAGCTATGTAGAGCAGATCTTCTATTTTATTATAATCCTTCAGACTTCAAAGCATCTGCCAGGCGCGCAAATTCCTCTAAACTAAGAGCTTCTCCCCGAACACTCGGAGATATATCAGCCCCTTCTAAAGCTGCTGTCAGTTTGCCTTTAGTCTCCTCTGACTTTCCAAAACAACTGGTCAGGTTATTCCATAGGGTCTTCCTGCGGTGGACAAAGCTGGCCTTGGAAACCTTGAAAAAGAATTTCTCGTCCTGTACTTCAACAGCTGGCTGGTCTCTGCGCACCATCTTGAGAATGGCCGAATCTACATTAGGCGCTGGTACAAAGACTGTCCGCGGCACAATAAAAGCAACCTTGGCCGTCATGTAATACTGGACCGCAATTGACAAACTACCATAAGCCTTGGTATTAGGCTGAGCCGAAATCCGATCCGCCACTTCTCTCTGCATCATCACGACAAACTCACTAAAAGGAATCCCACTCTCAATCAAATGCATGAGAATCGGCGTCGTGATGTAGTAGGGAAGATTCGCCACTACCTTGATAGGCAGGTCTGGATTTTTAAACTCTGCTATGTACTGGGCCAAATCAACCTTGAGAATATCCTGATTGACCACTGTCACATTGTCAAAATCGCGCAGGCTATCCGCCAAAATTGGCACCAGACGATCATCAATCTCAAAGGCCATAACTTCTGCGGCACTTTCCGCTAAAAATTCTGTCAAAGCCCCAATACCAGGCCCAATTTCGATGACATTGACCTTTTTGTCAATCTCGGCTGTGTCCACAATCTTCTGAAGGATGTTAGTATCAGTCAGGAAATTCTGACCGAAAGATTTTTTAAAAGTGAAACCGTGACGCTCCAGAATGGCACGGGTCACACTATGGTCTGCAATACGCATCTTTTCTCTTTTCTAATTATTTATTCATTATCTTTTAAGGAGGTCATTTGCTCTAGCAAGCTGTAAAGTTTTTTCTGCTCTTCTTCCTCGTAAGCAAATGCATTAGCCTTAACTTCTCTGTATTTCTCGTCATACAAAAAGCCCTCATAGCCATCTTCTGTAGATAATGCTATATAGACTTTCGCCATTTCTTCAGGACTAATCGAAAATCTCGACTTAATTTTATACAGATTTTTCATAAAAGCGCTGAGGTGATCATAGCGGCGCATATCAACTTTGACATTGGTTACACGGATTGCCTGAATTTTGATGCCTTTCCAATGTTTCCTCATATGAAGCGATAGCATCAACAAGGCCAGTTTATTCTGATAATAGGTCTTAGCAGGACTGTAATGTTTTTGTCCAGATAAATTTTCAAAATCAAGCTTCATGAAAGGATAAAGCACTAGCCCTTGGGAAGAAATATTAACAGTCCGACCACTTTCTGACTTTTCCAACAAGCCCTTCAACAAGGCAGAAAGTAAAAAGGGAGCAACCACGTTGGTCGCAAATTGTTTTTCCAATCCGTCTTTGGTAAGAATTGGCTTTTTGATTGATAAGTCAAAATCAGCCGCATTGTTAATTAAAACATCTAAAGTCTCTTCTTTTTGGATATACTGTTCCACTGCTTTCCTGACGCTCTTCATCTCAGATAAATCAACCAAGATATAATCTACATGCGAATTTCCTGTTTGTTGACGGATTTTCTCACAGGCTTGCTCAGCAGCTTCTTTTCGCCGGCAAAATAAGGTCACTGACCAGCCCTTTTCAGCCAACTGTTTAGCAGCCTGATAGCCAATACCACTATTGCCGCCTGTAATAATTACTTTTTTCATTTTTGACTCCGTTAGACTGAATACTTGTGCATCGCTTCTTCCACTTCCGCCAAGGTCACGCCAAACAGTTCCAAGCGTTTAAGCAGCTGCTTACCGTTAGAATAGCCGATACGGAGTCGCTCACCCAGATACTCTCGACGCTGACGGCTGTCACTTCCCATAAGCAGACCTAGTCGCACAAGATCGCTTTTGGTGATTTCAAAATTATCCTCATCATCGAAATATCCGACCAACCCAGCCAATGCCTGCTGTAAATCCTCAAATGAAGCATGCTCTACCCCAAGCGATTTACCCTTGTTCTTAGACTTGGGAGCTGCCTCATCTCGACGAAGAAAGGCATGCTGAGCAGTTGGCACTGCCTTCATAATCATTCTACGGATACGCTCTCCATTGTAGTCTGGATCGGTAAAGACAATAACCCCACGAAGCTGGTGCAGTTTCTCAATCCGCTCTAGGTCTTCTTCATTGATAGCAGAACCTCTCGTCTCGTAAGTGTCCACTTGGTAAAATCGCTGCAGATTAGCTGTGTCATCCTTGCCCTCAACGACAATCACCTGAGGGATTTTTATCTTCTCAGTCAAGCCCAAACACCTTCTTTGCATTGGCATAGGTCGCTTGCGCTACTTCTTCGACAGTCAGCTCACGCAGATCAGCAATTTTCTCTACAACATAGCGAGTATAGGCTGTTTTGTTTTCTCGGCCACGCTTGGGAACAGGCGCCAAGTAAGGTGCATCAGTCTCGACGAGGATCTTGTCCAAGGGCAAGTTCTGCGCAGCTTCTTGAATATCCGTCGCTTTTTTAAAGGTAACGACTCCAGAAAAGGAAATCATCATCCCTAGCTCGATAAAGCGCTCTGCCATTTCCAAAGAACCCGAATAAGAGTGCATAATACCGCCTCGAGGACCTACACCCTCACTCTTGATAATCTCATAGGTATCTTCCAAAGCGTCACGAGTATGAACTACAAAAGGTAGATTTAAATCCTTTGAAAGCTGGATTTGGCGGCGAAACACCCGTTCCTGAACATCCTTGGGCGCTGTCATCCAGTGATAGTCCAGCCCAATCTCGCCCAGAGCCACAACCTTGGGGTGACGAAGCTTATCCAGCAGATAGGCTTCCACCGCCTCATCATAAGTCCCAGCCTCAGTCGGATGCCAGCCAATCGTAGCATAAAGCTGATCATAGCTATCTGCCAGCTCCATGGCGCGCTCAATAGTCGGTCGGTCAAAACCGACAATATTTATTTTGCTGACGCCCATTTCTGCAGCCAGCTGCAGCTCCTCTTCCTCTCGACCAGCAAATTCTTCCACATTTAAATGCGTGTGTGTATCAAAAATCTTCATGTTTTACTTCCTTGTATTTCCTGTCCTTTATTATACCAAAAATGACCTAAAAAATCAGAAGTCTCTTCAAAGCAGAAAAATTAAGATAGCTGCCATTCAACAGCTATCCGAATCCGCCTTCAAGTTCTCCATTGGAATAATTAAGTAGAAAGACAGTGCCAGCATTAACACAAGCGGGAGGAGAATATAAACAATCCCCAAACTGCTGGCAAGAGCTATTAACAGCATGGATAAAACACTCGGAACAGCCATGCTAAATAGATTAATAGCTGACTGGATGGCTCCCATCGCTTCTTCTGGAATCATACTGAATACAGATTTCTGCAATCTTGGACTCAGCAGACCGACTGTAACTGAGCAAGCAAAGCTTGCTATCAGTACAAGTAAAAAGTTTTGCCAGAAAAAACCGCAAAGAATAAAGCCCTCAAATACTTGGCTTGCATACATAGCAAGCTTAGTCGAAAGTTTTTTTAGCAAACTGCCACTCAAAATGTTCCCTAAGATCAGACCAGCGGAACTTAGAACAATTAACACGGCAATGGACTGACCGATCTGCAGATTCCAAAAAGGCCTTTTCAGCAATAAAAGAGTCGCTACTGGCGTCAGAATATTCAGAGTGACCTGCCCAAAAGTTGAAACCAATAACAGCCTCACAACGTTTTTCAATCCCAGCAAGACTTTAAGAGAATCCAATAAATGCTGCCAATAATTCTCTTTATTTAGCTCCTTGGCACTGCTGAGCTCCGGTTCTAAGTCCTGTAAGTTTTGACTAATGTGCCAAAAGCCAAGGTAAGCAAGCAAGAATGTCAGAGCATTCAGTCCTGCCAAAGCTCCGATACTCATCCAAGCGATGAGAAAACCGCCAGCTAGATTCCCCAAAATATGAACCAGACTCATACTAGCCTGCCGAAAGCCCATAGCAGAGCTCATATCTTGCTCAATCACCTTTACATAAACCGGCGTCAGCATGGCACCTGAAAAATAACTCAGACTATCCGACAGAAAGTTAATCAAGCAAATCACAAGCAAAATCAAGAAAGAGAAATCTTGTCCAAGCAACAAAAACGTTACCAAGCTATATAAGAGCACCTTACTAAACTGTATAAGCAGGTATTTATGAATACGATCCTTCTGAAAGTCCGCTGCAACTCCAGTAAAAACTTGAATTAACTGAGGCAGCGTTTCAGAAAGAGAAATCAATAAAACCGCAAGTGGAGCAAAGGAATAGGCGGAAACATAGTTCATCAAAGCCAAATAGAAAACAATGTCTCCAAAACCTGAAATCCATTGATTGATGAGCAACTGGCGAAAATTTTTGTTTTTTGCAAAAACAATCATACGACATCTCCTTTACTCTTGTTAGATTTTTGTTTAACAAATCATAACAATAAATTAGTCGGTTGTCAAATCTTTATTAGATTATTGTTTTACAAAAAGAAGACCTAGAATGAATCCAGGTCTTCTTAAACTATGTTAGGTCCTGTTTGAACTTCTCTATAATCTTTCGAATCAGTTCTTTATTGACCGTGTATTTAACAGAATCATCATCCATCACAAGCTCCAGCAAGCCAGAATTTAGGAGCTTCTGCGTATGGAATGAGATAGAGGCTCTTGTAAGCCCCAGTTTTTTAGCTATATCTTTATTCTTGGCATGTGGCTGAATCAATTCAATCAAGACTTTATAGCGGGTTTCATCTCCAAGAGTTTTGAAGGTTAGAGCCAATGTTTCATCTTCAAGCTCCGATTCCGCCTTTGATAACTGGGAACTTCTCGTCGAAAGGACTAAGGAATAGGAAGTGAAATCAGGAACCTTTTCGAGAAAAGAGTCAATAAACATAGGTGACAGAACAAAGACTTGTGTGTCCTTTTCAAGAAGCTTGGCATTCTGCTCTTCATCATCCATCACATCAGATAGGCTAAATTCTTGTTCAAAAGCTAGTACTTCCTGCTCAAACTGCTCATAAATAGTCTGATAGAGCTCGAACACTCTTTCCAGCAAGGAAACTAATTGGTCCCGAAGCTTCTCTGGATGCTGAATAGCTTGGTACCAGTACCATTTATTTTCCGGAGACTTGTCACTATTCTCTATAAAAGCCAGCAGCTCTTCAGGATGTCCCTTGGTAACTTCCCCTTTAAAAAGCTTAAGTGATAAGCAATAGATGATTTGCCCTGCATCTAGTTTTTTCAAACATTCTAACAAGTCATGCAAATCGACCGGATCTTCTCCTTTTTCTAGCAAGTAGAGGTAGAGGAGCGGAGCCAGTCCTACCGTAGCTCCTTCAAATAAACTAACCGCAACAAGCTCGTTTTTCAAAGGAAGTAAATCCTGATAGAGCTTATCATAATGCGGCTGTACATCAAGAAGCAACTCCTTTTGATTCTGCCGTAAATCCTTCCACATATGTTTATCATCCCTTGAAACGATGGCAGGCACCATGAGAAATTCATATAACTTACTACGATAATGAACAAGCTTTACACCCACAGATTCTTTCCTCCTTACACATACTCCGCTTCTGATCAGAAAGAGTATACAATTCCTGTTTTTCATTATACCAAAAATCAGGTGAAATATTCATCGTCTTCTGCTCTGTTCATCTTCTGACAAGAAATCCATCTCTATACAATAAGAACTTTTTAGAAACTTCCATCTAGTTCTTAAGACTGATTTTATCTTTTTTCGATAGTTTTTTATTGATTATCGATAATATCCGTGTTATAGTTACTAAGAAATGAAACGTTAGTCGGAGGAAATTATGACAGACAAAATGAAAAAGACTGCTGAAGATATGAGCATTACTCTTACAAAAATCAGTATCAGCCTTTTATTTATTGCTTCCATTATCCTGATAGCCCTAGGACCTTGGGTCGTCAATCTAGTTATCGAATTTCCCTCTCCTTTCTTTCAAGGGGAGACGCGCTTTTGGGTCTTGCTGCTGCTCGGCTATGTCCTAGGCTGCCTGGCTCTGGCCTGTATTGTCCATCTCTATCGACTCCTTAGCCGCATCGGTAAAAATCAGGTTTTTATCACGCAAAATGTTCAGTACATGCGCTATCTTGGCTGGGAAGTCGGCACTGTCGCTCTTATCTCCCTCTTTATGGGACTGACAGCCTATTTGCCCATGCTCTTAGTCACTGTTTCTTGCAGTATCTTGACCCTGATTATCCGTGTCATCCGCAATGCTTTTGGCAAGGCCATTGAGCTGCAGGATCAAGTAGACTACACTATTTAGGAGGTCTTATGATTCAGATAAATTTAGACCTTGTCATGGCGCAAAAGCGCATCAGTGCTGGCCGTTTAGCAGAGTTAATTGACCTAACACCAGCCAATCTATCTATCCTAAAAAATAATCGAGCCAAGGCTGTCCGCTTTTCAACACTCAACGCTCTCTGCCGTGAATTAGACTGCCAGCCTGGTGATATTTTGGAGTATATCCCTGATGAGGAGGAGAAATAATTATGGAATATCCAGCACAAGAAGAGATGAATGTCCAGCCTTGTCTGCCCGCAGAAGCAGAACGACAGACCATCTTCGCAGGCCTAGAGGACAAGCAACTCCGATTCTTTAAAATTAGCTATCCAATCCTCTATCTCTTAACCTACTTTTACTCTGCTGTATTTTTTAATTATCAAACTGCATCCTTTTTCCCTTTTGCAATTGGTCTTATATTGCTAAGCGAAGCCCTAATCAGGAAATTGTCCTATCCATCACTGCAGATAAAGAATCTTGACAGCAGATTAGAGGCTAGAAGCTTTCTGATTATGACGCTAGCTCAAGCTCTGGCTTTAAGTCTCTGGGGGCTTCATCGTCAGCTAGAATTTTTTCAATTTCTGGCCATCCATATCTCATTCGCCTTCTATATTCTGTCCCGCACAGGCTGGTTAAGTCAGGGACGTTTGGGAATCCTGGTCTGGTTTGATGCCATTCAAGCCTTCTGCATCCTGCCCTTTAAACATTTCATTGCTGCCATTCTAGTCTTTATAGAAGGCAAGCAGCAGGACTATTCCGATAGCTCTGACAGTCTGTCTTCAAAGAAAGCCCAACAGCTCGCAATTATCGTTAGCAGCTTCTTTGTCGCAGGAATCTTGGTCTACTTTGTCTGGTCCCAGCTGAGTCAGGTTTCAGACAGCTTTGCCTCCTTCTTCAGCAATACCTCTGATTTCATTGAGAATCTACTTGACTCCCTCTTTTCAAGTCTTGATAGCAGCATGATTCTATTCAAGGCCTGCCTGGCTGTCCCTGTCAGTCTCTACTTGTATGGCCTCCTAGCCGGCAGTCTGTTAGGCAAAAAAGATACTAAACTTAGCTACAAAAAATTTCAAGCAAGCATCCGCCCTTTGCGAGTAGCACCCGCTTTCGCAGCCTACATTATCATCGGCAGCCTCTGCCTGACCTATGCGCTCTTCTTCCTGACGGGTCTGGGTGAGCTCGGTCAGCTCCTAAGCGCCGGAACAGTAGCTCAGGCTATTTCTCCGCAGAATGCTTCAACTGTTGCCGTAGCTGGCTTCTGGCAGCTGGTTCGGGTGTCTATCCTTAACTTTGCAGTTCTAGGTGTCTTCTATCTGATTGCCAAAAAGCCACTCTGGGATCAAAAAGGGACGCGATTCGCAGCTACTATCCTCTTTATCTTTACGGGTCTGCTGGCCTTGCTAGCTGGCTGGAAATTATTTGGCATCTACATCTACCTTTATGGACCAACACCGCTGCGCTTGATCTCAGCATGGTTCATCCTAGTTCTCTTGGTTTGGTGCCTACTGACCCTGATTCGTTTCTATAAACCTATCCAAGCTATTCGCATCGGTATCTTTTACGCCCTCATTAGCTTTACCTTGCTCTGCTATCTGTATCCAATGCTTTTACCAGTGACAAAATAAACAACCGTGCTTAACTATACACGAAAAACCAGAAAGAAACTGATTTTCTTTCTGGTTTTTTTCTCTTTTTTTATATCATTTACCGGTATTCAATAATAGACTGCTTACCTTTCTCATTCAAAGAAAAATGATTATATCCTAAAATCACAGGTCAGCAAATGATCATTGACCATGCCAATGGACTGTATAAAGGCATATATAGTCGTAGAACCAACAAAAGAAAAACCTTTCTTTTTGAGTTCTTTGCTAATTTTATCGGATAGATTTGTTCGAGCGGGTACCTCTTCAATACTGGACCATGAATTAACAATCGGTTCATTCTTTACAAAAGACCAAATATAAGAATCCAAACTACCATATTCTTCTTTTAGTTTTAAATAGGCTTTAGCATTTTTTATAACTGCCTTTATTTTTAGCCTATTTCGTATCACTCTTTGATCACTAAGCAATTCTTCAATCTTCTGCTCGTCATAATTGGAGAGTCTTTCAGGATTAAAGTTTTCATAAGCCTCTGTCATAGCATCCATTTTTGACAAAATAGTTTGCCAGCTCAAACCCGCCTGCTGACCTTCTAAAATCAACATTTTAAAGAGTTTATGCTCGTCATGCACAGGTCGCCCCCATTCATGGTCATGATAATTTCTCTCAAGCTCACTATTTTCAGCCCAGTCGCATCTTTTTATATCAAGCATCTATTTTCTCCTTATAGTTTAATTTTCTCAACTTGATTATTATCTAAGACCAAGACAGCGTCAGAAAAAGATACTTCAAAAAGTTGCAAGGAGTTGCTATGCTGCTCAATAATAGCTTGATAATAAGGGTACTTCTGGATAAAAACGCTTCTTATATCCTCAATAGAAAGCTGACTTTCTTTGACTCTCCCTTGAATCCGGATATACCTCCCATCACCTTTCGGGATTGTTGTAAGAGCTATACGATTATTGGCTGCCAACTCTTGGATTTTATGACTATTTTTAAATGAGATAAAGAACAATTTCTTTGCCTCCTCATCATAATAAAAATTGACAATTCTTACATTTGGGATATCTTTTACAGAAGTAGCTAGGGCCATTTCTGTCTGTTCTGCCAATAAGGCCTTAAAATATTGATTCATATTTGACTCCTTTATTATTTTCTCTAAAACTAGTATAATATAAAAAGGTGTCATTATTTGAAACCATTTTATAAAATATGGAGCTTAGCATGAATAAATCTCAAAGAATTAACGATATGCTTATTTTTCTCAATAAGAAAAGACAATTCAACCTAAAAGATATTATGAATCGATATCACATTTCAAAAAGTACTGCCCTTCGTGATATTGCCAGCCTTGAAACGCTAGGCATTCCAATTTATTCTGACTTAGGTCGGAATGGCAGTTATAAAATTCTTAGCAACGACTTGTTATCTCCTATTATTTTCTCCATAGATGAAATTTCTGCCTTGTATTTTTCCATGCTGACTCTGGAAAACTACAATATGTGCCCTTTTGATATTGACCTGCAAAAATTAAAAGAAAAATTTGAAAACTCGATTTCAGAACAGCAGTTAAGTAAGATCACAAAAATTGAGAAAATCCTTCAACCAGAAGTCAGGAAAACAATCAACAACTCTCAGTTGCGAATCATTCTTGATATTTTATTACATAGGCAGGAAGAATTTTTTCCAATTAAGTATGATCAGCAGTCTCTTCAGGTTCAATTTGTCAAACTATTTAGCCACAAAGGAGACTGGTATGCGGAGGTCATAAATAAAGACACTGGACAAAAAGAAGAACTTTCCTGCCAGTCTATCGACTTTTGCCCATAAATTTAAGACACAAAAACCAGCGGTCTCGAGTCTCCGCTGGTTTCTTGATAAATCGCTTGGATTAAGCAGCCAAAACTTTGCGTCCTTTACGACGGCGAGCTGCCAATACACGACGACCGTTTTTAGTTGACATACGGTGGCGGAAACCATGTTTACGCGCACGACGGATTTTACTTGGTTGATAAGTACGTTTCACGATGAATACCTCCTCTTAGATTCTTGTATTCGTTTAGCCGGCTAGTTGTGATCAGTTACTAAACATACTTTACTATTCTATATGATTCTGGGACTTTTGTCAATACTTACTTAAATAACTTTCTCTTTGTAAACGTAATCACAAGGTGCGAGTCGCTTCATAAAAGGGAATCAAGGCTGTCATGGCCTCCTGCAGCTGGGACAGCACCTGCTCTCTTGAAGCGACCTGAGAAAGGGGAATATCGTATTTGACTAAGACCTTACGAACCTGACCGGCTGCCAGCTGCTGAGTAAGGAACTTGCGATTTTCCTCTGTGCCTTCAAAGCGCCGACTCACACCATCTATCTGGGCAAAATAATAAGCTGGCGACTGAATAGGCAGTTCCAAGACCCGATTTTGCTTGCTGAGGCTGTACTCATCTTTCTTGCGCTCCATGAAGCTCACCTCCAGCGACACTCCAAAATCTTCTGCAGTTCCATACAAGCGCAGGGCAAACATTGGCTCTGTGATTTCCCCATAGCCTTTAAGATAATTCCAAAAATGGGGTCGCAGTATCTGCGCCTGATTCATCCACTGGCTGGTTCGCTCCAAGGTCAGCTTAGGATAGAGGCTCTGAAAATCCTTGACCAAGTCTGCAAACTCCTTGCGTGCCGCCTGCCCCTTAGCTCTTAGCTCCAACATAGACTCACGCAGCTGCCCTGCCTTGTCTGGAGATATATACTTAGCCCCTTGATGAGGCAGATAACTTTCAATAGCTGGAAAAAGTGACATAAAAAATCCTTTCTATATACAAAAACCAGCATCTCTGCTGGCTTTCTTTTTATTCACTGTCAATATCCACGACGACATAGCGGTTAGGCTCGTCGCCTTCGGAATAGCTAGTCACGCCATCGATGCGAGAAATGATGCGGTGGATAATCTTGCGCTCGCTGTTAGACATAGGGTCCGTGTGCTGACCGCGTCGGTCTTCCAAAGCCCGCTGAGCCAGTTTCTGCGCATAGCTTTGCAGCACTTCTGCCCGATGCTCAACATAGTCATTGACATTAATTGAAATGTAGAAGCTCTTAGAATATTGGTTATAAAGATAGTTTTGCGCCAATAGCTGCAGAGCTTTCAAGACTTTTCCATGGTAGCCAATCACGCGCCCCGGTTCATTGGTATCAATTTGCATGTTGATAGTTCGGCGGTTGTGGCTGCTGGAAATGCCCGCTTCAACATCCATCTCATCAACAATTTTCTGAACATAGTTCGTTACGTTGTCAACCACTTCTTCAATATCGTAGTCTGCTTCGACTTGGATGCCTAAGTCAGCAAAAGAGCTTTCTTCTGTTTCTGTCGGCTCAGCCTTGTCTTTAGCCGCTTGTTCAAAAGAGATAATCTTGCTATCGTCCGCTTCTGCTTGAGCAACTGCCTCATCAATAGCTTGATTGGTCTTGAGAAGATCAATGGTGCCCGTCTCTTCTAAAATCGTATTGGCTTGCTTGTCATTTTTGAGAATTTCAGCCTTGACCTCATCTGAGATAACTTCGCCTTCTCCTTCGACCTTCTTGATGGCAGCTACCACACGGCCCAAATCAACCGTTGCTTCACTGACAGACTGCACAGGCTCATTCTGAGCATTAATCTCTTCGGGAACACCTTTTACAGCCTTTTGATTGGCCTTGACAACTGTCGTCTCAGCAATCGGCTCTACATCCACCTGAGCTGGCTTTTTGCCAAACAAGCCTAAAAAGCCTTTTTTCTCACGTGAAATAACAGTGATATGCGCTCTCATCCGTGGAATATCCAACGTTTTCAAACCATTTTGAATGGCTTCTTCAACACTTGCTCCTGTAAAAATAACCATTGCAAGAGTCCTCCTTCTTACTTACTTTTTCTTTTTCTGTGCTTTTTTCAGGGCACGTTTCTTTTTCTGTTCCAATTGACGCTCTGATCGTTCCTTAGCTTCCCGCTCAGCAATGATTTTAAAAGGATTGCTCAGCAGCAAAGTCTGAACCACCTGATAAGCATTTGAGACCGCCCAGTAGAGGGCTACCCCGCTCGCCGCATAAAGGGCAAAAAAGAAAATCATCACTGGCATCAGGTACATCATGACTGTCATCCCGCCATTTCTCTCAGGCAAGGCCTTGTTTGAAAGCCACGTACTGAAGAAAGTGAAGAGAGCTGCCAACAGCGGAAGAATAAAGGTCGGATCTGTCGCTCCTAGATTGAGCCAGAGGAAGTGACCTGTTTTCATAAATTCAACCCGAGTCAGGGCTTGAAACAGAGCCAAGAGCACTGGCATCTGGATAAAGAGCGGAATGAATGAGGCATAAGGATTGACACCCATTTCTTTGTAGAGCTTTTGAGTTTCCTCAGCCAAGGCTGTTCTGCTCCCCATATCCTTACCAGGATACTTTTCCTGTAGCTGCTTGATATGCGGCTGTATTTCCTGCAGCTTACGCGAAGAAGTCGTCTGGAATTGGAAGACCGGCAGAAGAACTGTCCGGATAATCAAGGTAAAGAGAATAATCCCAATCCCCTTGCTTCCGCCAAAGGATAGAAAACGAATGGTATCTGCAAAGAAATAGACCAGCTTCTCCCAGAAGCCATTTGAATCGGCCGTTACTTGACTGGTTCCGCAGGCTGTGAGAAAGAGCAGCGAGGCAACCAGCAAAATCCCTAATTTACTTTTCTGTTTCACAAATGAATCCTTCCTGATAAAGTTTAGCAATCTTTAATACATGCAATAAATTTTGTTCAACTTGGTGGTAGTCCAGCTCTTCCACTCCTTTGCGAGCAATAACGACGAAGTCTGCCTGGACTAACTGTTTCTGATGCTGCATCAAGACATGGCGGATTTTTCTTTTAATACGATTACGAACCACTGCATTCCCTAGCTTTTTACTGACGGAAATTCCTACTCGAAAATGCTTTTGCTCTTTTTCTAACATGTAAACGACAAATTTTCGATTAGCAAAACTCTGCCCTTTTTTAAAAATCGCATTAAAATCTTTTTCGCTCTTGACGCGATAGTTTTTTCTCAAAACTCAACTCCATCCACCAAAATTATATCTATTATACCATATTTTTCGAAAATGCCAATAAGAGCCGCTATGACGCCGTTTTTGCAAATATTTAAAAGGTCAATTCACCAAAAGAACACCGCAATTCTCTTGCGATGTTCCCTATATCTTATTCCTTTTTCAGCTGTCTCTTCGCTCTTTCCAACTCCTGACGGATCTGCGCAAATCCAGTTCCGCCAAGGGAATCCCGCTTCTGTACAGCAGTCTGCGACTCAAGCGCTTGATAAATGTCTCCCTCAATCAGCGACGACACTTCCTGATAGCGGCTCAGCGGAATATCCTGTAGATAATAGCCTGCCTTGCTGCATTCCAGTACCAACTTTCCGACAATCTCATGGGCTTCCCGGAAAGGCAGTCCTTTCTTGGCCAGATAGTCAGCCAATTCTGTCGCATTGGAGAAATCCTGCTGAGTTGAAACCAGCATTTTTTCTTTGTTTACTGTCATACTAGACAGCATACCCGCCATAATATCTAGCGATTTTTGGATGGTATCTACTGTATCGAACATGCCTTCCTTGTCTTCCTGCAGGTCCTTATTATAGGCCAAGGGCAGGGATTTCATAACCGTCAGAAGGCTGAAGAGATGGCCATAGACCCGGCCGCTCTTGCCTCGAATCAGCTCCGCCATGTCCGGATTTTTCTTTTGCGGCATAATGGAAGATCCAGTACTAAAGGTATCTGATAAGCTGACAAAGCCATATTCATAGCTGCACCAGTTAATCAGCTCCTCGCAGAGACGAGACAGATGCATGATGAGAATGCTGCTGTTAGATAGAAACTCCAGGATAAAATCTCGATCACTTACCGCATCCAAGGAATTGTGGTAAATACCTTTGAAGCCCAATAAATCAGCTGTCAACTCTCGGTCAATCGGAAATGTTGTCCCCGCCAGAGCCGCTGCTCCTAAAGGAGACAAATCCGTATGCTCCAGATTAAAGGCAAAGCGCTGACTATCACGGCTGAACATCTGATAATAGGCCAGCAGATGATGGGCAAAGCTAATCGGCTGGGCATGCTGCAGATGGGTATAGCCTGGCATGATGGTCTCTACATGCTCTTCTGCCAAATTCAGCAGCACCTGACGCAGATTCAAGAGTTTATCCGCAATCTGACCGAGCTGTTCCTTGAGATAAAGGTGCATATCTGTCGCCACCTGGTCATTACGAGAGCGAGCCGTATGAAGCTTACCAGCCACTGGCCCAATCTCCTCAGTCAGAAGATCCTCCATATTCATATGAATATCTTCATTACGTACATCAAACTCAAGTTCTCCAGCCTCATAACGCGCCAACAGCTTTTCCAAGCCTGCCTGAATAGCAGCTGCTTCCTCTGGAGCAATAATTCCTGTCCGCCCCAACATTTTGACATGGGCTAGGCTGCCCTGCAGATCATAGGGAGCAAGACGATAGTCAAAGCCAATGCTGGCGCCAAATTCCTCTACCCAGCCTTCCAGAGAGGCTTCAAAACGTCCGCCCCACAGTTTATGATTCGCCATAGGAAAGCCCCTTTCTATTTGTCTTTGTGAGCCTGAACCTCTGCGTGAACCTTAGATGGAAGCCCCCACAGCTTGATAAAGCCAATCGCAGCATCCTGGTCAAAAGTATCTGCACTAGTATAGGTAGCCAGACTTTCATCGTAGAGAGAATTGTCAGACTTACGAGCTACAACTGTCGCAGATCCCTTATAAAGCTTTACCTTAGCTGTTCCATTAACCACCTGCTGGGTGGACTTGAGATAGGCAATCAGGGCTTCTGTCGCTGGGTTAAACCAGAGACCATTGTAGATGAGATTAGACAGCTCGTTTTCGATAATTGGCTTGAAATGGGCCAGTTCTCTGACTAGAGTCAGATCCTCGATTTCCTTGTGGGCAGCCAAGAGAGTCACCGCCCCAGGACATTCATAGATTTCCCGAGACTTAATCCCTACCAGACGATTTTCCACATGGTCAATCCGGCCAACACCGTGCTGTCCAGCTAGGTCATTGAGTTCAAGAATCAAGTCCGCCAGCTTCATCTTTTTACCATCTAAAGCAACTGGCACACCAGCCTCAAAGTCAATATTTACATAGACTGGGCTGTCTGGCGCTGCTTCTGGTGCAACCGTCAAATCATAGGCATCTTCCGGGGCTTCATTCCAAGGGTTTTCCAAGACACCACACTCATTGGCCCGTCCCCAAAGGTTTTGATCGACTGAGTAAGGGCTATCCAGATCTGCAGGAATTGGCACGCCATTAGCTTTGGCATAATTAATTTCTTCTTCCCGAGACCATTTCCACTCCCGAACTGGAGCAATGACCTTGAGCTTGGGATCCAAGGAGGCGATAGCGACTTCAAAACGAACCTGATCGTTTCCTTTTCCGGTACAGCCATGGGCAATGGTTGTCGCCCCCGTCTTGTGGGCAATTTCAACCAATTTCTTAGAAATCAAAGGTCGGCTCAGAGCGGACACTAGAGGATATTTTCGTTCGTAGAAGGTGTGTCCTTGCAGAGCAACCAAGACGTAGTCTTCCGCAAATTCGTCTTTAACATCAATAACATGTGATTCGATAGCGCCAACTTTCAGCGCCTTGTCATGAATGAAATCCAAATCATTTCCTTCACCTACGTCCATACAGACTGCGATCACATCATAATCCTTGTCCAGCCAAGTAATAGCCACCGAAGTGTCCAAGCCGCCGGAATACGCTAAAATGACTTTCTCTTTAACCATGCGATTACCTCTATCCTTCTACATTTTATTTTTAAACATTCTACTGTATGAAAATGCGAATGTCAAGAGGAAATTTAATATTTATTAAAATAAAATCGTTTTATCGATTTTTATTCAAAATCAATATATTATATACTGGACTAAAAATAAGGAAAAAAGAGTCTGTCAAGACTCCTTATTTTACGCGGTAAAAAACATCGGGATGTTCGGAAACGCTTTGAGTAATGATAAAGCGATCTTGACTGGTATCAGTCGGATCCGTCCCATTGACAGTCTCCCCAGCTGGCAGACTCTTTCCTGCTGGGATTATAAGAAAGGCAGCACCGGTTTGGTTTTTCCAACGAATCCCTGCTCGGTAAATCCCATTTTCATCTGGCCCAGAGTAATCTCCTGTCTCAAGCTTGGCAACATCTGAGTCGATACCAGACGCATCGAATGTATAACTGTTCCCTTTAGCATCCTGCCAAGTACCAGTCATACTGGAAAAATCTCCAGAAGCAATAGCCTTCATATCCAAACTAGAAGTTGGTGCCATCTCTTTCTCTTCTTTGCTAGCTCCCTTGGTAGACTTTTCACTTTCTGTTTCCGAATGCTGCTGAGAGCCAGCATCAGAAGTTTCTTGATTATCTGAGTCGCCAGAAAGTTCGCTCGAACTGGCCCCTCTCTCAGACTTTTTAGAAGATGCAGAACTAGTCGAACTTGCTTTAGAATTGTTGGAAGCAGGATTCGTCTGCTCTTTCTTTTGGTTACAGGTTACTAGCACGAGCAAGGCTACTAGTCCTCCAACCAAGATAATGATCCATTTTTTCATTTTTCTCTCCTTAAGGTATTTTCTTATTACAATTGTGACATAAAAACAAAAATTTGCAAAGTAAAAACCAGCTCGAAAGCTGGTTTATCTTATTGAATTTGACTTAGCATATTATCGATATGCTGGATAGATTTTTCACGACCTAGCAGGTAAATCGTATCTGGCAGCTCTGGTCCATGCATTTCACCTGAAACAGCAATCCGAATCGGCATAAAGAGGTTTTTGCCTTTTATCCCTGTCTCTTTTTGGACAGCCTTGATTTGCGGGAAGATATTCTCCGTCACAAAATCTGCATCAGACATAGCTTCTAGCTTTTCTTTGAAGGCTGTCAACACGGTCGGTACCGTTTCACCAGCCATGACCTCACGCTCCGCATCTGTCAACTCTGGGAAGTCCGCAAAGAAGAGGTCAGTCAGCGGCACAATTTCGTCCACAGACTTCATTTGTGGTTTGTAGAGCTCTACAAGCTTTTCTGCCTTGTCTGTCAAACGGCCCGCTTCTTCCAAGTACGGCTTAGCCAGAGCGAAGATTGTGTCAAAATCTGCATTCTTGATGTATTCATTGTTCATCCAGTCCAGCTTCTTCTGGTCAAAAGCTGCTGGGGACTTGCTGAGACGTTTTTCATCAAAGAGCTCAATCAACTCTTGGCGAGAGAAAATCTCATGCTCGCCACCAGGATTCCAGCCCAGCAGTGCAATAAAGTTAAAGACTGCTTCTGGCAGGTAGCCTTTCTTGCGATAATCCTCAATAAACTGCAAGGTATTGGTGTCGCGCTTAGACAGCTTCTTACCTGTTTCAGAGTTGATAATCAGGGTCATGTGGCCAAATTCTGGTGCTTCCCAGCCTAGAGCTTCATAAACCATGAGTTGCTTAGGTGTATTGGCAATGTGGTCATCCCCCCGAATAACGTGCGAAATTTCCATCAGATGGTCATCAATAACCACAGCAAAGTTATAAGTTGGGTAGCCGTCTTTCTTCTGGATCACCCAGTCACCACCGATATTGCCACCCTCGAACTCAATTTCGCCCTTGACCATGTCAGTCCATTTGTAGACACCAACTTCATTGACAGCCAGACGAACCGTCGGAATAATCCCCGCTGCTTCACGCTCAGCGATGTAGGCTGCCTTTTCTTCCTCTGACATACCTAGAAACTCATTGATATAACGCGGTGTTTCACCAGCTGCTTCCTGACGTTCGCGTTCAGCCGCTAATTCTTCCTCAGTTACATAGGACTTGTAAGCCAAGCCCTTGTCCAAGAGTTCATTGACATATTTTTGGTAAATATCCAAGCGCTCAGACTGGCGGTAGTTTTCGTGAGTCTCAGGACTTTCATCCCAGTCAATACCCAGCCAGCGTAAGTTTTCAAGCTGTGAGCGTTCTCCGTCTTCTACATGGCGCTTGCGGTCTGTATCCTCGATACGGATAATGAAGGTTCCACCATAGTGACGAGCATAGAGGTAGTTAAAGAGCGCAGTCCGCGCATTTCCGATGTGTAAAAGTCCAGTCGGACTTGGTGCATAACGCACTCGAATCGCTTTTGTCAAAGTTCCATTCTCCTATTTGTATTTTGGGGAATCAATCCCACTCCGATTTTCAAACGTAATCATTATATCATACTCTGAGGGCAGAATACGACTTTACAGTCTATTTTTACGACAGGCGCTCTTCCAGCTGGAAGTCGATAGGAAGCCAGGCCAGCACATTCTCCAACTGCTTTTCCCAGTAATACCACTCATGCTTACCTGGACTGTGGCTATAAGTAATCTCCAAGCCTAAGTCTTGCAGGTTTTTCACTGCCTCCTGATTGGCCTTGTAGAGAAAATCTTCTTCGCCGCACCATGCCCAAAGCTTGGTCTTTTTATCAGATTGCTTGGCTATGCTCTCTAGCGAATGAGGACTGCTGCTCCAGTCTTTATAGTCTCCAAAAACTCCCCGCCAATAGGCTGGTGTTGCCATTTCAGCATTATCTGGTCGAGCATCAAGAAAACTCAAAGCGCCAGAAAGACTAGCCGCGTATGAAAAGCGGTTAGACTTGAGAGCCAGCTTAAAGGCTCCGTATCCGCCCATGGAAAGACCAGCGATGAAATTCTTCTCCCGCTTGTCTGACATATTTGGGAAAAAGCGCTTGAGCACCCGAGGCAGCTCCTCAGCGATGGCTTGGTAATAGTTAAAACCGTACTGAGTATCGGTGTACCAGCCATTGCTGGTATTAGGCATGACAACAATCAGATTAGTCGAGCGAACCAGACGCTCAATATTTGAGCGTTTGAGCCAGCTATTGTGATTCCCGTTCATACCATGAAGCAAGTACAAAACAGGAATGTCCTTATCATCCGGCTTGTCCACACGAGCTGCGTCCGGATAGAGGATATTGACACCCCATTCCATCTCCAAAGCCTCAGAATAATACTCTATTTTCATCACTGCCATTCGCATTTCTCCTTCGTATCTTCCTGACAAGAAAAAGCCGAAGCCCGACTTTTCTTGTATTTGTGTTCAGATTTTTACCGCACTTCCATAACGACCGGCAAAATAGCTGGGCGACGCTTGGTTTGGTCAAAGAGATATTTGGCCAGACTGTCACGGACAGCACCCTTCAGCTCACCCCAGTCAAAGCTATCCTGCGCCAGATAATCTTCCACTGTTTTATTGATAATATCAGAGCTTTCGCGCAAAATATCTCTGCTCTTCTTCACATAGACAAATCCACGGGTGTGTACTTTAGCCTTGGAAATGATTTTCTTTTCCTTACGGTTAACCGTGAGTGCCACGATGAAAATACCGTCTTCAGACAAGACCTTGCGATCACGCAGGACGATATTTCCCACATCGCCAATCGCATTTCCATCAATCATGACATCTCCAGCTGATACTGCACCAGCAGGCACAAAATCACCATGGTCGTATTCCATGATGCTGCCCCGCTTAGGAATGAAGATATTTTCCGGCAGCATGCCAACTTCCATGGCAGACTTGGCATGAGCATCCAAGCCGCGGTACTCACCCTGAATCGGGAATAGGTACTTAGGCTGCAGCAGGTTAATCATGAGCTGCAAATCACGCGCATTTGCGTGACCTGAAACCCGCAGGTTTTGGGTAATCAGCTTGACAATGCCACCCGCTTGATAAATCATATTTTCCACGCGAGCCACGACCGCTTCCTTGGCAATTGACGGCGTCGTTACGATGTAAATCAAATCGCCTTCCTTGATTTCCACATAGCGGTGACGTCCGATCGACATCTTGCGCAGGCCATTGATAGGCTCACCCATCCGGCCAGTCTCCAAGATAATCAGCTCATGGTCTTCAAACTTAGACATCTCCTTAGGCTTGATCAAGAGGCGTTCGTCCACCAAGGACAGCTTCTTGAGGCGGATAGCCGTACGAACGATGTTTTCAATATCAAAGCCTGTCAAAACTACTCGGCGGCCAGTCTCAGCAGCTGCATCAAAAACCTGCTGGATACGAGACAGGTTGCTGGCAACCGCCGCAACAATCACACGACCATCCCAGTCAGCAATCGTATCTTCGATTTCCTTGCCAACCTCGCTCTCACTAGCCACCTGAACGCTACTGTCCGCATTGGCTGAATCACTGAGCAAGGCCAGGACGCCCTCGCGGCCAATCTCAGCCAGACGGCCAAAGTCTGTCGCATAGGACGGGCTGGCAGACTGGTCAAACTTGAAATCACCTGTATAAACGATACTGCCTTTTCTGGTCTTGATGACAACTCCCAAACTCTCAGGAATCGAGTGAGTCGTCCGGAAGAAGGAAACCACTGTTTTGCCAAATTCAATCTCGGTATTTTCATCAATCACATGGAAATCATTGAACTTCTTAACTGCATCGTTATTTTTAACAAAAAGCTTAGCTAGCTCAATCGTCAATTCTGATCCAAAAACCGGCACCTTAGCATCTGCCAAAAGATTAGGCAGAGCACCAATCGCATCTGCGTGCCCGTGCGTCAGAAAGACACCCGCAATCCGCTCCTTGTTTTCAAACAAATAGTCCATGTTGGGAACGACATAATCCACACCCAACTGTTCATTTTCTGGGTACTTCAGCCCAACATCCAATACAAAAATGGAATCATCCACTTCGGCAACGTAGAGATTTTTTCCATTTTCACGTACGCCGCCCAAAGCAATCAGTTTAATATTGCTCTTGCTCATTTTTTCTCCTATTCAATTTTCAGAACCTCACTTTTATCAAAGATTCTTTATTTTATTACTAACGGTCCTTGGCTAGCCAAGTCGAATTACAGTCTTACAAACCTAAGGTTCGCATATCCAACCTATTATAGCATTTTTTCATGTTTTTTCAAAGTCAAGTGTCCCTTCTTAGCGCCCTTTACCACAAAAAAACGACCTCTAGCTTTACTCGGCTAGAGGTCTGGTTTACTTCGCTGGTATGAGAGCAATCAGTTCATCCAAGGTGTAACTGAATAACAATTTTTTATTTATTGTTTTTATTATTTTTTATAAACTTTTAATTCCTTCAACCGCTAATGATTTTCTTTTTATCTTAGCATTGGAAATCTCTATAACATAATAAAGCACTATTGATTGAATTCTCGAAGTTTGAAAACCATCTAAAAGCTTCTACTTTCTATACTATCGTTACAATCAGGCAAGCTAAGCAGGCCTGTCTGACAATTCAACCAATATGTCAAGTAAAGCAACTACTTATGTATTACAAACAACTATACCAACAAAGTAAACTTAAAAGCGAATGAATTTGGCTTCCTTTCTTTCTATTTCCTTAACTCTATTATAGTACTCTATTTAGATTTTTGCAAGCGTTTACACATTAAAAATACAAAAATATTTTAAGAATTTTGAAAAAGTAGTTACACAAAGAAAAAAGGCCGTGACAAACTAATTTTTGTTATTTGGTTAATAATTCAGTATATGTTGCTTTTTTAATCCAGTAAGAATGTTAAGAAACCTCTTCTCAGAAATTAGATTCTAATCGTAATATTTTTATGTTAAAATAAATAACGGTTATATACCTCTTCCGGTATTTTATTTGGAATATTACTTATTTCATTCATTGCTTTGCATGAATTTATAATTTAGAGGACTTTAATAAGGGGAATACTATTATGAGAAAAATTTTAAAAGAGGATAAACTTTATTCTTTAGTTGAATTTAGAGATAGGCTCTACGATGATTTAGATTTATCAAGAAGCGATTTAGCTACCTTGTTATGTGCAATGTTGATTGCATCTATTGGCTTAAACATGGATTCCACTCCAGTTATCATTGGGGCAATGTTGATTTCTCCATTAATGACACCTATTATTGGAATTGGTTTTTCATTAGCAATACTAGATATGAAACTGCTCAGAAAGTCGTTTAAAATTCTTTCTATTCAAGTTTTGTTAAGCCTCTTAGCATCTACGGTTTATTTTTTTATTTCTCCAATTTCTTATGCAAGTTCAGAAATTATTGCCAGAACTTCACCAACAATTTGGGATGTAGTTATAGCTTTTGTGGGTGGGGTAGCTGGAGTTATTGGAGCACGAAAAAAAGAAGCAAATAACATTGTACCTGGAGTTGCTATCGCAACAGCTCTTATGCCCCCAGTATGTACTGTCGGTTATGCTATAGCAACGGGAAACTTTGAGTTTATGTTAGGAGCATCGTACTTATTTTTCATTAACTGTAGTTTTATTATGCTTGCTACATACATAGGGACGAGCTTAACTATGGTGAAAAATCATTACATTAAACACAATCAAGAAGCCTATAAAATGCGAAAAATATTAATTCTGGTTTCGCTTATTCTTATTATTCCAAGTTTAGTTTCAGCGACTACCTTAGTGAGAGAGACCTTAATCAATGAATCTATAAATAAATACTTATCTGATCAGTTTAAAGAGAACACAATCCTAAAAAAGAACTATGATAAAGAAGATAATACTTTAAAGTTAACTATTTCAGGAAACTATCTTTCAGATGAGGAAGTAAAAGAAATTCTTAGTAAACAAAACGATTATGGCTTGAAAAATATTTCAATTCAAATTTCACAATTATCCAATGACCGATTGACCGAAAAAGACATCGTCGAGTATATTATTCAATATAAAAATGACCATGAACTTCAAAAAATTGATAAGGAAAAGGAGAAGAAAGAAACTCCAACTAAAAACAAGGAATAGGAACAATTTTCCTAGCCAAATACACAAAAAGAGAGAACAGGCTTAAATGTTCTCTCTTTTTAGTGACTATAGTTAACAAAGACTTTTTATAAGGAAAATCAACTATTGGTCTTATTTATCGTCTTTTTTAACCATATTTTTAACGCCTTCGATTGCGCCTTCAACAGCATCTTTGGCATCTACTGCAACTTCTTTAACTTTAGAAACTACTTTTTCAGCAGCTCCTTCTTTTTCTGTTTTTTTATCACCAGTTAATTTGCCTAGGCCTTCTTTAACAGAACCTTTAGCTTGGTTGAATTTTTCTTCTGTAGACATATTTGATACCTCCGTTATTAGTTTCAATTTTTAAAGAATGAAAGAATATAAGATTTCCTAATTTTAGTGAGAGAATTAACGAACGCGAGCTTTTTCATTTGATGCAGCGTCTTTAACAGCCTCTACACCATCGCCAACTTTTTCTTGAACAGCTGAGAAACCACCGCTAATGCCAGATTTTGCTTTTTCGAATTGTTCTGAAGCAAATTCGCCTGTTGATTCAGCAACATCTGTCACTCGATCTTGAAGGCTTACTGAATCCGCTTCGTGTTGTTCTTTCGTTTTAATATCAACAACATTGACATTTACTTCAACAACTTCCAAATCAGTCATCTTAGAAACTTCTTCTACAACAACTTTCTTGATTTCTTTGTATAGAGCAGGAACATTCTTTTGATATTCCGCAACTACATTCAAGTCAACAGCTACTTGTTCTTTGCCAACTTCAACATTGACACCATGAGTGACATTGTCAGAGTTGACCAATTTATCTTTTATGTTAGAGAAGAAGCCACCGTCAACAGCCAGCAAACCTGAAACTTTCTCTAAAGAGAGACCGATAATTTTTTGAATGACCTTATCATCGTAAGTCAATTCACCTTTTACTTCATGAGCTGCTTGAGCAACTTCTTTTTTTGCAACATCTTTAACATCTTTATTTGACATGTTAAACTCCTTTATTCTTATTTAAATATATTTTTGTTTTGAATATAATATCCAATTCCTGCCCCTAGAGTAGCGCAAATCAAGACAAATAGAGTCTTAAAGAAGCCAAAGGATAGGATAAAACACGCTAGAATAATGCCTGCTAATCCAGACAAGATTGGATATTGATATTTTTTAAACCATTCCATTTTTTACTTCCTTACTTTACACGGCTAGTAGTTTTTTTAGCCGCTTCTTTTGGCTTGAAGTCTGAGACAGAGATTTTAAGCTTGACATTATGATTGATTCCGAAGAATTCTGTCAATCCAGACGCGATTTCTTCTTGAATCAACTGACTTCTCTTGATGATGTTTTCCGAAGGAACGATTGCCCCTTTAACGGACACCATGCATTTGTTTTTACGGCTATTTACTGAAACTGTAGGATCTTTAATTAAATCGTGTTCTGTTAACAGACTACGAACAAACCCTTCAATGGCTGAATTTTTCAGCATCAGTTTCCCATCCGCATCAGCTAGCTGAATTTCCAAACGTCTCTTAGGATAAAAAGCTATCACTAACATCAGTAGTAAGATTAAGCTTGCTAAAACCACAGTGCCCCAGAAAACATACCTAGAAAGATAGTAGCCCACAAAAGGAATCTGCTTCCAAGTGAATAACTTCCAGCTAAATAACTGGAGCCCCAGACCGCTGACTTTATGAAAGTCTAGCAAAACAGGAATCAAAATTGTCAAGATTAAAATACAGAAAATAAGGGAAAGTATTTTTCTTGATTTTGACATATTGAATCCTCACATCATTAAATTTTAAATTGTATTTTGAAAGTAAAAAGACAATTTATGCCTTTTTACCTACAAAAAATGATACAACAGCTACTACAATAACTGCACCAATGATAGAAGGAAGCAAGGCCATACCAGCCAAACTAGGACCCCAAGTTCCTAAAAGTGACTGACCGACAGCAGAACCAACTAAACCTGCAACAACGTTTGCAATAACACCCATTGAGCCGCCTTTTTTAGTTATTGATCCAGCAATAAGACCAATAAGACCTCCAACAATAATAGACCAAAGCATATTGATTCTCCTTTCTAATTTTTTCTAAATCAAAATTGTTTAATAATATTTTTTACTATTATTTTTTGATTAACATAATTATATAATTTTCCAACTTGGAAACATAATAATTCAACTTGGTTTTCTTCTCGTTTATTTGCACTATAGATACGTTAAAATGAGAATTCATTGTTCTATAGGCTTTTATCAGCATTTTTAGATATATTTTAAAGTTGTTAAACGAGGTTAAATGCATAAAATATGGTATAATTGCCTGATAATAAAACACTATATAAAGAAAGATAATATTTTAATGCGAGAATTACTGTCTAAAAAGAGCCACAGACAATTAGAACTATTAGAGCTACTATTTAAAAACAAACGCTGGTTTCATATTTCTGAACTGGCTGAACTATTGAATTGTACAGAACGTTCAGTAAAAGATGATTTATCCCATGTCAAGTCTGCGTTTCCTCAATTGATTTTTCACTCGTCCACTAATGGTATACGTATCATTAATACTGATGATAGTGATATTGAGATGGTCTATCACCATTTTTTTAAGCATTCAACCCATTTTTCAATTTTAGAATTCATCTTCTTTAACGAAGGATATGAAACTGAGAGTATTTGTAAAGAGTTTTATATAAGCTCTTCCTCACTCTATCGTATAATCAGTCATATTAACAAAATCATAAAAAAGCAATATAATTTTAAAATTAGTCTCAATCCTGCTCGGATTATTGGAGATGAGATTGATATCCGTTATTTTTTTGCACAATATTTTTCGGAAAAATATTATTTTCTTGAATGGCCCTTTACAGATTTTTCAGTAGAACCTTTGTGTAGGCTGTTAGCACTGGTCTATAAAGAAACTGCATTTCCTGTCAATTTCGCAACTCAAAGAATGTTAAAATTGCTCCTCGTTACGAATTTATATCGAATAAAGTTTGGTCATTTCTTGGAAGTTGAGAAAGATTCTTTTAATAATCAATTGTTAGAATCTTTCATGCAGGCAGAAGGAATCGAAGACATTGTAGCGAGCTTTGATTCTGAATATCATATCTCTTTGAATAAAGAAGTGATAGGTCAACTATTTGTCTCCTATTTTCAAAAAATGTTTTTCATTGATGAAAATCTATTTATGAGCTGCGCAAAAACAGACAGCTATGTAAAAAATTCGTATAAATTATTAAGTGATTTAATTGATCAGATAGAAAGCAAATATAATCTAAAAATAGACAATAAGGACAATCTTATTTGGCATTTGCATAATACAGCACATCTGCACCGCCAGGAACTATCTACAGAATTTATTCTGTTTGATCAAAAAGGGAATACAATCAAGAACTTTCAAAATATTTTCCCTCAATTTGTTTCAGATATTAAAAAAGGGATTGAACATTACCTAGGGACATTGGGTATCTATAGCACACCAACGAAAGTCAACCATCTATCCTATACTTTTATCACTCACAGCAAACATTTAGTGCTGAATCTTTTACAAAATCAGCCTAAATTAAAAGTTTTAGTCATGAGCAATTTTGATCAGTATCATGCAAGATCGGTAGCAGAGACACTTTCTTATTATTGCAGCAACAATTTTGATCTGGAGGTTTGGAGTGAATTAGAGTTATCACTTGATTCTTTAAAAGAATCACCTTACGATATCATCATTTCTAATTTTATTATTCCACCCATTGAGAACAAGAGACTGATCTATTCCAATAATATTAATACGGTCGCACTCATCTCCTTACTTAACGCAATGATGTTTATTCGCTTAGATGAGTGATTTAGACTATTTTGATAACAAAAAACCGCAATCAAGCGGTTTTTATTCATCTATTAGGGCAATTTGAAGAAAAAGGACATAGTCCTATTTAATAGAGAACTAGAGACTTTTGATCATTAATTGTCTAACTTTGTGGGAGCCGTACATTATTTAGTACATACTCTTTCTCTTGTTTTTAGCAAGATTATTCAAACAAGTCATAGTAGTCTGCGATGGTCATCTTGGCCTTCTCGTCTTTGTTTAAGTCCTGAATAATCTGCCCGTCTTTCATAACGATTAGTCGGTTGCCGTATTTGAGGGCATCCTCCATGTGATGGGTAATCATAAGAGCTGTGAGGCGGTCACGATTGACAAATTCATTGGTCAGCTCCATCAAGGCTACACTGGTCTTAGGATCCAGTGCTGCAGTATGCTCATCCAGAAGCAAAAGCTCTGGGCGCTTGAGCGTTGCCATGAGTAGGCTCAAAGCCTGTCTTTGCCCGCCAGAAAGAAATTCAATCGGGGTATCCAGATGCTTGTCCAGACCATTGCCGATTTTCTCAATTGTCGCCTGAAACTCTTCCCTGTAACTGTTGAGCCCACGGGGCACCAAGCCACGCTTTTCGCCTCGGAATTTGGCGATGAGGAGATTTTCCGCTACTGTCATCCGCGGAGCCGTTCCCATCTTAGGATCCTGAAAGACACGGGACAGGTACTTGGCCCGCTTTTCTGGTGAAAAATGAGTGACATTTTCACCCAAGATATGAATGCTGCCGCTGGTCAGAGGCAGAGTTCCGGCGATGACATTGAACAGGGTTGACTTTCCGGCTCCATTGCCACCTAAAATCGTAATAAAATCATGCTCGTGAATGTCTAGCGAAACATCATTTAGGATGATTTTTTCTTCATCAAAGCCGCTCTTTACAAGCTTGGTTGCATTTCTTAATTCTACAATCGCTGTCATTTGCTTAACTTGGCTCCTTTAAAGAATTTATTTTTCAGGGTCGGAATCATGAGACAGACGGCCAGAATCACCGCGCTGTAGAGACGGAGATAGTTGGTATTGAAGCCGAGAGCAATGACGCCCCAGATCAAGAACTGATAGGCAATCGCACCAACTACAATGGTAATCAGACGCTCTGCCAAGGTCAGACTCTGGAAGAGCACCTCGCCGATGATAAGACTGGCCAGACCGACAACGATTACTCCAATCCCGCGGGACACATCTGCATAGCCTTCCTGCTGGGCAATCAGCGCCCCAGCCAGAGCAATCAAGCCATTTGACAGAATCAGTCCCATCAATTCCATACGGCCGGTATTGATACCAAAACTGCGAGCCATATCCGGATTATCTCCGGTCGCGATATAGGCTTGTCCTAGCTTGGTATCCAAGAAAAAGAGCAGGGCCACAATCACTAAGCTGACAAAAATTAAACCAGTCAGCAGGTCATTGACTTCCCCTGAAAAGGGCAGAATATCCTGAATTTTACTGCTTCCTAAAAGCCCCAGATTGGCACGGCCCATCAGCATCAGCATGATAGAGTGGCAGGAGGTCATGACCAAAATCCCAGAAAGCAAAGTCGGAATTTTCCCCTTGGTATAGAGCAGACCTGTCACGGCACCCGCAGCACAGCCCGCTAAAACGGCTGCTGCTGTTGCCAGAAAAGGATTGACTCCTTTGGTAATCAAGGTAACAGCCACCGCCCCGCCCAAGGGGAAGGAGCCTTCTGTCGTCATATCAGGAAAACCCAGAATCCGGAAGGTCATAAAAATACCTAGACCTAGGACGGCCCAAACCAGTCCCTGAGAAATAATGGAAATAATCATAACATTGTCCTAACTAATTAAAATCGTTTCTCTATTTTAACATAAAAAAGGAGCCAATTTCAATGCTGATGCGCAGACAAAGAAATTGACTTCCCAACTATTCCTCAACAACTGTCATTCGACCAGTATCTACATCATAAACCGCACCTGAGATTTTTACATCAGCTGGGATTAGCGGTGACTGCCGCAGCAAGGCCATATCCTCGCGCACACTTTCCTCTACATCTGTAAAGGGCAAAAAGTCCTGATCACTGACATCGACACCTAGTTCTTTATGAAGATAGGCTGTGAAATCCTCATTCTTGAAGGTCTGTGCCCCACAGTCTGTATGATGCAAAACCACGATTTCCCGCGTTCCTAGCTGCTGCTGGGAGATGACCAGCGAGCGAATCATGTCCTCTGTTACCCGACCGCCGGCATTGCGCAAGATATGGGCATCTCCTAGTGCTAGACCCAGAGCCTGAGCCACGTGGAGCCTAGAGTCCATGCAGGTCACAATAGCTACCTTAGTCTTGGGATTAATGGGCAAATGCGCTGTCCCATGCAGATCAACATAGGCTTGATTGGCCTTCATAAAGTTTTCAAAATATGACATTTTGACTCCTGACTAATTATATTATTTGATGTTCAAACGAATTAACCTTATCATACTAGGTTTTGGCTTTAGAACTTCCCTAACTTCAAAAAAGAAAGAACTTATATGAACTGCTCTCTGTGCTAGCTGTTATCACCCACTACTGTTGGTAAAGACCCATTAGTTATAACTTCTTAAAGTAGCGAGCAACGGGCCATTGTTCAAAACCAAAGTTCTCATAGGTTTTACGAGCCGGTGCATGACCTAGATCACCACCCGTCTCAACCATGACCATTTCCATTCCTTTTTGTTTAATCTGATCACAAGCATAGGTCATGAGCGCTTTTCCAATACCTTGACGCTGATATCTTGGAGCAACAGCTAGGATATAAATCTCACCCATCTTATCCTCAGGGTGCAAGCGAATGTGAATCCATCCGACTAATTCTTCCTCCAGAAAAGCTAGCCAGGCAAACTGACTCTCTTCATTTAAGACTGCTGTTAGATCATTGATTTGCCTTTTTTCCCACCCTTGAGGATAAAAATTATCATAAACAAACTTAGGAACTCCTTTTTCCATTTTTGGAAAAACTGGAGACCAAGCTTGAATTGATAATTCTAAAACAGCCTCTTTATCCAATTTCTGATAAGGTTTTATAGTAATTGTCACTTTATTCTCCTAACGTTTCTTTAATCCGCCAAAAATGCCACGAACGAGTTCGCATCCGATGGTGCTAACAGCTAAATCATAAAGGCGGCCGTTGCCTTTTCAAGGCTTGATTGGCCTTCATAAAGTTTTCAAAATATGACATTCTTTCCCCTTGCTAATACTTTGACATTCAAATAATTTTATATTATCTTACCATCTTTTCTGCTATTTGTCAGTTCTCGGCTTTGTTACAAAAAAAATAAGACAGATAAATCCAGCATCTAGCCTGATCTTCTGTCCTAGTTTTATTTCTTATGAGCTTCTTGGAATAAACTTGCTGAGTGAGCCTGCAAAGGTTTGAAGATTGAGACTTTGCACATAGACTTCACCAGTACCTTGGAAGGTGTTGACCACTCCTTCTCCCGTTCCAATAGACTGCCAGAAACCATTTTCTAAATGAACATGATAATTCAAAGACTGGCTCCAAGCCACTACATGGGCATTGTCAATTGTTACTTCTTGGTTATGAAGCTCAAGTTTCTTAATAGAACCAAAAGCATTAGCCAAAAGAGTTCCCTGACCTTGGGTCGTCATGACGAAGAAACCGCCTTGACCGCCAAAGAGGGCTTTCCCAACAGACTGGCGCTCCATGGTATAGTATGCCGTACCATCAAGAGCTAGAAAGGCGCCGTCATTCAGCCGATATTGTTTTTCGCCTAGCTGAAGGGGAATGACTTGACCAGGAGAATCTGGCGCTAAAGCAAGGTAGCCATTATCAGACTGGGCAACAGCCTGAGTAATAAAGGTACTTTCACCAGAAACCATTGACCGACCTACAGCCTTGACAAAACGTCCCAAGCCAGAACCACTGGCATTGAGCTGAGTATTCAGAGTCACATTAGGCGTGTGGTAGACCATGCTGCCACGCTGGATAAAGACGGTTTCTCCCTGATTGAGCGACAACTCAACCAAAGGAAACTGCATATTACTGTCCATAGAAAATCGCATTGAATCTGCCTCCTTCTTATTATGACTTGATTATAACATTTTCCTACATTTTGAACAAAGGAAAACTGAAGCATCAAAAAAGAAGAGACTGCCTGAGTCTCTCCTAGAAATTTTCAAGAATTGTCAATATTCAGGTGTGGGCGAAGAACATTTGCAAAGGTTTCAATATTGAGACTTTGGATGTAAATTTCGCCAGTTCCATAGAAGGTATTAACCACTCCTTCACCAGTTCCCATGGACTGCCAGAAACCATTTTCTAAATGAATATCATATTCCAACTCTCGACTCCATGCTACTACGTGGGCATTGTCAATCGTTATCCTATCATTATGCAGCTCGACCTTTTGAATCGAGCCAAAGGAATTTACCAAGAGTGTCCCCTGACCTTGGGTACTCATCACATAAAAGCCTCCTTGGCCACCAAAGAGAGCTCGACCCACCGACTGCCTCTCCAAAGTATAAGAGGCAGAACCATCCATAGCCAGAAAAGCTCCATCATTAAGGCGGTATTGCTTTTCGCCTAGTTCCAGAGCAACAATCTGACCAGGTACATTAGGCGCTAAGGCTAGACGACCGTTATTTGATTGAGCAGTTGCTTCAGTGACAAACACTCCTTCGCCAGAAGCCATAGAACGGCCCACAGCTTGGATTGCCATGCCAAAGATTGATTGAGACTCTGCATTCACTTTAGCATTCAAGACAACGTTGGGGGTGTGATATATCATGCTCCCAGTCTGAATACGAACAGACTCTGATACATCTAAGGCAATCTCCGCCAAGGGAAATTGAGCATTGTTGGTAATAGAAACATTCATACGATGATCTACCATGGTTGATTATCCTCCTAAAAAATCTGAAAAAACAACTTATAGGAATTTCCAGACAAATCCTATTTTTTCTAGCAATATTATAGCACGCACAACAACTTTTCGCAATACTACTTTAATCAAGAAAATACTTTCTTTAAGACTTCCCCAATCGTCGTCACACCGATGACTTGGATATTGTCTGGAACTTTGAAGCCGTTCAGAGAGTTTTTAGGAGCGTAGACTTTGGTGAAGCCCAGCTTTGCTGCTTCGTTGATACGCTGCTCGATGCGATTGACTCGACGGATTTCACCAGTCAGGCCAATTTCACCGACAAAGCACTCTTGAGGGTTAGTAGGCAGATCCTTGTAGCTGGAAGCAATGGCGACCGCTACCGCCAAATCAATCGCTGGTTCATCTAGCTTGACACCGCCAGCTGACTTAAGGTAGGCATCTTGATTTTGCAGGAGGAGCCCCGCCCGTTTTTCTAGAACCGCCATGATAAGGCTGGCTCTGTTAAAGTCCAGTCCAGTCGTGGTTCGCTTGGCATTGCCAAACATGGTCGGTGTCACCAAAGCCTGCACCTCTGCCAAAATCGGCCGCGTTCCTTCCATAGTCACGACGATGGATGAGCCTGTCGCACCATCCAGACGCTCTTCCAGAAAGACTTCACTTGGATTGACAACCTCAACTAACCCGCCAGACTGCATCTCAAAAATACCAATCTCATTGGTCGAACCAAAGCGGTTCTTGACTGCTCTCAAGATACGGAAAGTATGCTGACGTTCACCCTCAAAATAAAGCACAGTGTCCACCATGTGCTCCAAAGTTCGAGGACCAGCTAAGGTTCCTTCCTTGGTCATGTGACCAACGATAAAGGTCGCAATATTATTGGTCTTGGCCAGCTGCATGAGCTCAGCTGTCACCTCTCGAACCTGAGAAACAGAGCCTTGAACACTGGAAATTTCCGGCGACATCACCGTCTGAATGGAGTCGATAATCAGAATATCTGGCTTGATTTTCTCAATCTCTGTGCGGATATTTTGCATATTGGTCTCGGCGTAGAGATAAAATTCACTGTCAATATCACCGAGACGCTCCGCCCGTAGCTTAATCTGCTCAGCTGATTCCTCCCCGCTGACATAAAGGACGGTGCCCCGATGAGAAAGCTGAGTGGACACCTGCAGAAGCAGGGTGGACTTCCCGATACCGGGATCCCCACCAATCAGGACCAGACTGCCAGGCACTACGCCACCACCCAGCACACGGTTGAACTCATCCATTTCTGTCTTGGTCCGATTGACATCAATCGAAGTGACCTCAGCCAGCTTCATGGGCCGGGTCTTTTCGCCTGTCAAGGAAACACGGGCATGCTTGACCTCAGCAGCCTCTACTTCCTCAACGAAAGAAGACCACGCTCCACAATTAGGACAGCGGCCTAGATACTTGGGCGAATGATATTCACAATTTTGACAGACAAAGGTCGTTTTTTTCTTAGCGATGGTGATTCTCCTTATTTTCTAATAATCCAAACAAAAGTAGATAAGACCTGACACACCTGCTCTATATTAGTAAAGCCAGCATTTTCTAGCATGTCTGCAACTTCTTGAGGCGAGAGGGAATTCATCAAACCATCTTGATTCTCATAAGTACGCTGAACTTGTTGCTGATTGGCTCCTAGCTCTGAAGCAAGTGTTTTCCAATAGCCTAGTTGCTGGTTGGAAAAAAAGCTAAGAATCAGAAGGCCACCTTCACCTAAAGAATCATAAATTTTTCGAAGAAAAAAGCTGGGATTCTCAACAAACTGCAACACTAGCAAGCAAGAACAAATCTGATAAGCAGAAGGCAGCACTGCTTCTTCAAATCGATTATTAAGATACTCCGCTTGAGGCAGATGAACCTGACTTTTAAGCTCTTGTAGCATCGCCTCACTTGGCTCCACAACCGTCAACCCTGCCTCAGGAAATAAGGATGCCAAACCATTTAACTCATCCGTCTGGCTTGCCAAAGCTAACACCTTATCGACTTTTAAACTGGGTGCTAACCTGAGCAATACTCCTCGGAAAATCACATCTAGCATCACATCATAGCCTGGAATTTTCTGACGAATTTCTGTTGAATAGTCCTTGTTCTTAAATTCTTTCATATTTCTTTTATCTCTAAATCCTTTTGTTAAGATTCTTTTTACAACGAAAAATTAAAACTTCAGTTCACATTCAACAAACTGGCAAAAATCAATCTGCTGATCAGCTATAAACTGGCGGATGAGCATGCGATGGGCTACAAGAGCTACCGTCTCGTATTCTCTGTATTTACTTAGGGTACGCACAAAGCGGTCTTTCATCTGCTCAGCTGTCTCATACCGGACAGGACTTCCTGAAGGAAGTGAGCCTTTATTTTCAAAAAACAGCTTCCGAGCCTGCTCAAACTTTTCTGTCCCACTCTCATATACCTGCCATTCATGCAGCAAAGGCTCCACAAAAAGCGGGAGTTGGCGGTCTCGAATCAGATAGGAAGCCGTCTCCAAAGCCCGCGTCACAGAAGAAGAGATCAGAATTTCCGCCTGTTCCAGCAAAGGATTATCAGCGGCCTCTGTCGCCATCCGACGACCAGCAGCCGACAAGGGAGCCAAATCTAGTCCAAAGCCAGTATAACCAGCCTCTTCCAAAAGTGAATAATCTGGCTCTCCGTGGCGGATAAAAATGATTTTCATACTAATGTCCTGTCGACCCAAATCCGCCGGTCCGCACACCTTCCGCTTCATCTCCATCAGCAATCAGAAATGGTGCAAAGACAGCCTGCACTACACGTTCGCCAACTTCAAGGACGACTTCCTGATCCGTGATATTCTTCATTTGGGCAAAGATATGGCCTTCGTTTCCAGGATTGCCATAGTAGTCGCCGTCAATGACCCCAACGGAGTTAATCAAGACTAGACCTTTTTTACGAGGATTGGACGAGCGGTCGTAAAGATAGAGCACCTCGCCCGGCTGCATATAGGCCTTGACACCAGTCGGAACCAGCTTAATTTCCCCTGGCGCTATGAGGGTGCGCTCTGCCACTTTCAAGTCGTAGCCAGCTGCGTGAGCCGTCTCTCTCTTGGGCAGCAAATCTTCATTTGTAAAGCTGGAAACCAGCTCGAATCCGCGAATTTTCATGTATTTCTCTTTTCTATTTTTGCTGTCCCTATTATACTAAATTCGCAAAGAACAAGCAAAAAAACCGCCGATTGGGCGGTTCTTATAGGGAGATTATTATGAAAAAGAAAAGTTTTAGGATTTCTAAACAAAGTTAGGAGGTCTTTGTTTATGGTCTTAGTATAGAACACTTATCTTAAATTTTCCTAAAAGTAACTTAAAAAAATAAAATAATTTTTTACAGCTCTTGCAAGAGGTACTGAAACAGCTCCAAATTTCCCTTTTCCTCATTTATTAAAAACTCTGGATGCCATTGAAGGCCTATGATACGATGATTGTCAACCGATTCAATCGCTTCGATGGTATTGTCTCTTGGATCAAAAGCTGTCGCGCGGAAATTAGGTGCCAAGTCCTTGATGCTTTGTCGATGAACCGAATTAATCTGGCTAGCCTTACCAAACAAACGCTCTACAACGCTGTCTTTCTCCGTGCGAATGGAGTGCGAAGTACCAAATGGCAAGCCCTGCCAGTGATTTTCGATATGTTGATTGAGAGTGCCGCCAAAAGCAACATTTACCAACTGCAGACCTCGGCAGATGGCCATGACGGGCTTGTTTTGGCGCAGGGCTTCTTTCAAGAGTGCCAACTCAAACTCATCGCGGACAATATTGTAATCATCGCTGTCAATGGTCTTCTCTTCCCCATAAAACTGTGGGTGAACATTTTGCCCGCCTGACAAAATCAGCTTGTCAATCGTTTCTACATAATCCTGAACTAAACTTTTATCCCCAACGGGAATCACCATCGGCAGGCCACCAACCATTCGTACGCCGTCCACAAACTTGCGTGAGACAGAGGTGTGAATATTCTTTCCAGCTTCATCTACTGGACAAAGATTGGCTGAAATTCCAACAATTGTTCTGCACATACCGTGATTCCCCCTTATTTTGATATAGTATATCTTACCACTCCTCTGCGAAGCCGTCCAATAGATTTTTTTAAAGCTGGTTATAAAATTTTTTTATCAGAATATGCAACACTACAAATCTCTTTTTAAAATTTAGAAAAGCATTTCAGAATTGTCAGAAAATTATTTACTTTTGACAGAAATTTGTTATAATAAGCAGTGTAAAAACTCATGACTTGGAGGTCCCTATGAGAAAATCAAAAATTCTTCTTGCCGCAGGGCTCACTCTGCTCTCTGTCGGCTTACTTACAGCTTGTTCTGGAGGCGGAAGTTCCCAATCCAGCAAAAAAATCTACAGCTATGTCTTTACGTCTGATCCAACGACTTTGGACTACATCCAGTCGGCAAAGGGGTCTACCCACGAGCTGACTACAAATGGTGTAGATGGCTTGCTGGAAAATGATAAATATGGAAACTTAGCTCCGTCTATCGCAGAAGATTGGACAGTTTCTCCAGATGGTCTCGTCTATACCTATAAGCTGCGCAAAGATGCCAAGTGGTATACCGCTGATGGCGAAGAATACGCAGATGTCACGGCTCAGGACTTTGTGGCAGGTATCAAACATGCTGCTGATGTCAAATCAGACGCTCTCCCTCTTATCCAAGATTCTATTAAGGGGCTGAGTGAATACGCAGCCGGTACCAACAAAGACTTTTCAGCTGTTGGAGTCAAGGCACTGGACGATCATACGGTTCAATATACACTCAACAAGCCTGAAACCTACTGGAACTCTAAAACAACATCAGGTGTTATGATGCCGGTCAACGAGGCCTTCCTAGAAAAGCAAGGCAAGGAATTCGGTCAGGCAACCAAGGCAGATTCCATTCTGTATAACGGTCCATTTATCATGAAATCCATTACTTCTAAATCCTCTGTCGAATTTGAGAAGAACCCTAACTACTGGGATAAGGACAAGGTCAAGATTGATGGTGTCAAACTGTCTTACTACGATGGTTCTGACCAAGATTCATTAGCGCGGACCTTTGGAGATGGCGGCTACAGTTTGGCAAGACTCTACCCAGCCACTTCCAGTTATTCCTCAATCGCCGAGAAATACAAAGATAATATCTTCATGACAGAAGCAGGAGCGGGTGTCGCTCTAATCAGCTTTAACATTGACCGTCAAAGTTATAACCACACTTCTAAAACCAGCGATGAACAAAAAGAAGCTACCAAAAAAGCTCTGCTAAACAAGGACTTCCGCCAAGCTCTAGCCTTTGCCCTTAACCGCGAAAGCTATTCAGCTCAGGTCAACGGAGAAGATGCAGCCAAGCCAGCTGTCCGTAATCTCTTTGTTCCGCCAACTTTCGTTCAAGCCAATGGCAAGGAATTTGGCACTCTGGTCGAAGAATCACTGGCTTCCTATGGTGACGAGTGGAAAGGTATCAAGCTAGATGACGGTCAAGACGGTCTCCACAATACTGACAAAGCCAAGGCGGAATTTGCCAAAGCCAAGCAGGCTCTTGCAAATGAAGGCGTACAATTCCCAATTCACCTAGATGTTCCTGTCGCTCAGAATTCTACTAACTTCGTCAACCGTATGCAATCTCTGAAACAGTCATTAGAAGAGGCTTTAGGCAAGGACAATGTCTCTGTAGACCTGCAGATGCTGGCTGAGGACGAAGCACTAAACATCACCTTCAATGCTGAAGCTGCTAGCCAGGAAGACTGGGATATCAACGGTCTCGTTGCCTGGGATCCAGACTACCAAGATCCATCTACTTACCTGGACATTTTAGTGCCAGGTAACAGCACTCAGACCAGAACCTACCTTGGATTTGAAGGCAAAGACAATGCTGCTGCTAAAGCTGTAGGACTGGATGAGTATAGCAAACTGATCGAAGAGGCCGGAAACGAAACACAAGATGTTGATAAGCGTTATGAAAAATATGCTGCAGCTCAAGCATGGCTGACAGATAGCGCCCTCGTTGTGCCAACTATGAGCAGCCGAGGAGCAGCACCGTTCATTTCTCGGATTGTGCCATTTACCAACTCTTATGCTCAGACAGGTACAAAAGACGCCAACTATCATAAATACGTGGAAATCAGTGATGAGATTGTCACGACTAAAGACTATCAGAAGGCCCAAGAAAAATGGAAAAAAGAAAAAGAGGAATCCAATAAAAAGGCCCAAGAGGATCTGGCTAAACATGTGAAATAATCACTACTTTGATGTTAATTAAAAATCCAGCAGGAACAGAAACCTGCTGGATTTTTTAACTTTTCTATCTAATATTTTAAAAGCCTGGCTGATTATCCAGCTGCAAAACCAACCATCTACTCAAATACAAACTGGTTATGATAAAGTTCGGAGTAGAAACCGCCGAGTTTGAGGAGCTGGTGATGATCGCCCTGTTCAATGACCTCTCCATCTTTGAGGACAATAATCTGGTCGGCATTTAGGATCGTTTTGAGGCGGTGAGCAATGACAAAGCTAGTTCGGCCAGCCACAACGGCTTCCATGGCCTGCTGAATCTTGCTCTCTGTTACTGTATCGACATTAGAAGTCGCTTCATCCAAAATCAAGACTTGCGGATCCGTCAGCAGGGTTCTAGCAATGGAAATCAGCTGTTTCTGCCCAGTTGAGAAAATATTCTGGTCATCATCCACGATGGTATCGTATTTGTCTGGCAGACTTTCAATATAATCATGAATATGAGTCGCACGCGCAGCCGTTTCTACCATCTCCTGACTAGCATCCGGCACACCGAAGCGGATATTGTCCCGAATCGTACCGCTAAATAGCACCGAATCCTGCAAGACAATCCCCACATGGCTCCGTAAGCTATCCAGCTCATAGTCCCGAATGTCGCGACCGTCAAACTCAATGCTGCCACTATCCACATCATAAAAACGATTGAGCAGGTTCATAATGGTCGTCTTACCTGAACCAGTCGGGCCAACAACAGCCGTCATCTTGCCCTTAGGGGCTAAAATAGATACGTCTTTGAGAATAGGCTTGCCTTCTACATAAGAGAAGTCCACATGCTTGATCTCCACGGAGTCTGTAAGCTCTGTGAAAGCAGGTGCATTCTCTGGCCGGACTTCCTCGGGCGCGTCAAACATCTCCTGAATCCGGTCAGCCCCTGTAAAGGCCAACTGTAGACTGCCCCAACTAGCTGCAATCTGGATGATGGGCTGATAATACTGCTGAGAAAACTGAGTAAAGGTGGTAATCAGGCCAACTGCAACAGCCGTTTCAACATTAGGGTCGCTCAGTAAGACAGCCGAACCAACAAAAATAACAATGGCTGTATTAATCAAATTCATCCCGTTCATGATAGGGAAGAGAAGGCCTGAAAAGGTCCGGCCTTTAAAGGTCGCTAAGCGTACTCGGTCATTCTGCTCAATAAAACCTTTGATGACCTCCTCCTGCATTCCCTGAACGATAACGGCTTTCTGACCAGAAATGGTTTCATCCATATAAGCATTGAGGCGGCCGACTTCTTTTTGCTGAAGATTGGTGTATTTCCGAGCCAGCCTAACGATGACCACTAGGAGAAGAAAAGCAACCGGTGTGCTGGCTACCGTTATCCAGGCCAATCTAGCATTTTGGACAAACATGATAATCACGAGGCCCAGATAGAGCAAGGCATTGCTCATAACCTGGATCATACTCTCGTTTAGAGCTTGCAGGATATTGTCCAAGTCGCTGGTAAAGCGCGATAAAATGTCTCCATCCTGATGGCGATCAAAGAAAGCGACTGTCATCTTGGATAGCTTGCCAAACAAGCCCTTACGCATCTCATTGGTCGAATGGGCAATAACTCGGGTCATCAAAAGCATGTAAATCAGGCTAGAAACAGACAGGCAGACAAAGGATACCAATACACTGCCCATGACGCTGCCAAAAGTCGACAGAATCTGATCAGTCTCACCCTTCTCTGCAAAAGCACGTCCCAACTCAACCAAATGCTGAACAGCCTGACCGACATAAACCGGAAAAAGGACCTGAAAAACAGTCGCTGTTATCATCATCAAAAGGACAACGACAAAGGATAATTTGTAACGCTTAAAATATTGCCAGAAAAATGCAATCGTCCGCATCTTAGTCCTCCTTTCCTTTCTGAGTTTCGTAGATTTCACGGTAAATATCGTTAGTTGCGACCAATTCCGTATGCGTCCCTTGGCCAATCAGCCGTCCTTGATCCAAAACCAGAATCTTATCTGCATGAACGACGGAGCTAATCTTTTGAGCAATGATAATTGTCGTCGTTCCTTGCAGCTCTTTATTCAAGGCTTCTTGAACCAGCTTTTCTGACTTGGCATCCAAGGCTGAGGTCGAATCATCTAAAATCAAAATATTGGGATTGTTGACAACACCTCTGGCAATGGACATACGCTGCTTCTGACCGCCGGAGAAGTTGCTGCCACGCTCCTCCACTGCACTGTCAAAGCTTTCTTCCATACGGCTGATAAATTCACTGGCTTGGGCAATACGAGCCGCCCGCTCCATCTCAGGCAGTGAAGCGTTGAGCTTGCCCTGACGAAGATTGTCCGCAATGGTCCCGCTAAATAGAATCGCCCGCTGGAGCACGATAGAAACATTTTTACGAAGAGTTCCCTGACTAAGCTCTCGCAGATCTCGACCGCCAATCTTGACAGAACCTTCCTGCGGATCAAAAAGGCGGGGAATCAGCTGGGCCAAGGTAGACTTACCCGCACCCGTCGCACCGACAACGCCAATCATTTGCCCAGGCTCAACATCAAAGCTGATGTCCTTTAGCATTGGCTCGTCATCGTTGGGATAGGAAAAAGTCACATGCTCAAAGCTGATGCTGCCTTCTAGTTCTTCATCTGGTGAGTCTGGGAAAGTCATAGCTGGCTCCTTCGCCAATACTTCCTTGATCCGACGGATAGAAATGATTCCCCTCGTCACGCCATTTCCCAAAAAACCAACCATAATGATGGTGAAAATAATCTGGCTTAGATAACCGATAAAAGAAGCGATGGAGCTGACCAGGCCTGGTTCCGCCTGAATCATGCCAGACAGAGTCCAGATAGCCAAGTAAACAGAACTGTAGCCGACCAACATCATCATTGGCTCAATGATTGAAAAAGCATAGCCAATATAGAGATTTTCTGACAAAAGCTCATCAGACACCTGACTAAACTTATGAAACTGGTCTTCCTCCCGAACGAAGGACTTGACCACTCGCACACCACGAAGATTTTCCTTGGCAATGGCATTAATCTTATCCAAAAGAGTCTGGAATTTCTTAAAACGAGGACCCATCATCCCCATCATGACAGCCGTTAGACCAGCTATGAGCACAATCAGCAAGAAGATAATCCACCAAAGAGAGGGCATGGTCACAATGGCCAAGATGACTGATCCGATAAAAAGGATGGGCAATCGAAGGAGGATCTGAAAGAGCATCATGGTCACATTTAGAATCTGATTGATGTCATTCGTCATCCGCACGACTAGATTGCCAGCGTTGAATTCCTCGATATTGGCATAAGAAAAGGTCTGAATCTTGCGGAAAGTCTCCTCACGGAGATCTGATGAAACAGCCTGAGCAATGTAAGCCGCCAAGGTTACATTAATCCCTCCTGCCACCAGCCCGACAAAACCGATGCCAATCAGCCAACCGCCCATACTGTAGATGGTCTG
The DNA here is from genome assembly GCF_050220005.1 of Streptococcus sanguinis. GTDB lineage: Bacteria > Bacillota > Bacilli > Lactobacillales > Streptococcaceae > Streptococcus > Streptococcus sanguinis_Z. The sequence goes on along the minus strand of NZ_CP071413.1, from coordinate 194,952 downwards.
GCTATTTTGCTCCTGCAAAGCGTCTAAGATATGTTTTAAAAACCAAGGCAGCAAAAGAGAGCTGGCAATCATCAGCGAGGTCATCAAAAGCGAACTCAGGGCATACCATTTATACCGTAATAGACTTTTAAAAAACATGCTTCCTCCTACTTTTTTCTTATTTGACTTAGTTTCCTTACTATATCACACATAAAAACAATGTCAAGCAAGAAATTTCTTATATTATATGGTAAAATGAGATATAGACTCTAAAACCGATTTAAATTCAGACTCGGAATTTCATCATAAGGAGAAGATATGGATAAACAACGAGTTGCTGTGATTGGTCCTGGTTCTTGGGGAACAGCCTTATCACAAGTGTTAAATGACAACGGACACGAGGTTCGTATTTGGGGAAATATCGCTGAGCAAATCAACGAAATCAACGACGAACACACCAATAAACGCTATTTCAAAGATATTGTACTGGACGAAAAGATCAAGGCTTATCATAATCTGGAAGAAGCTTTAAAAGATGCGGATGCCGTGCTTTTTGTCGTGCCGACCAAGGTAACCCGTCTGGTAGCCAAACAAGTAGCTCAAGCTCTGGACCATAAGGTGAAAATCATGCATGCATCCAAGGGACTGGAGCCCAATACTCACGAACGGATTTCAACTATCCTGGAAGAAGAAATCCCTGCAGAGCTACGTAGCGAGATTGTCGTCGTCTCAGGTCCCAGCCATGCTGAGGAAACCATTGTACGCGATATTACCCTGATCACCGCTGCTTCTAAGGATCTGGAAACAGCTAAGTATGTGCAGGAGCTCTTCAGCAATCACTACTTCCGCCTCTACACTAATACCGATGTTATCGGAGTCGAGACTGCAGGCGCTCTGAAAAACATCATCGCAGTCGGAGCTGGTGCTCTCCATGGACTAGGTTATGGTGACAACGCCAAGGCAGCTATTATCACACGTGGTCTGGCCGAAATCACGCGTCTAGGTGTCAAGTTAGGAGCCAATCCTCTGACTTATAGCGGCCTATCTGGTGTCGGTGACCTGATTGTCACAGGAACCTCTGTCCACTCCCGCAACTGGCGGGCCGGCAATGCTCTAGGACGCGGCGAGAAATTAGCTGATATTGAAGCCAATATGGGCATGGTTATCGAAGGAATTTCCACCACTAAGGCTGCCTATGAACTGGCCCAGGAGCTGGATGTTTATATGCCGATTACCCAGGCTATCTACAAGGTTATTTATCAAAAGTGTAATATCAAAGAAGCCATTTATGAAATCATGAACAATGAATTCAAGGCTGAGAACGAATGGACTTCGTTCTAATAGAAAGGAAATAATTATGTCAAAAGTTAAGAAAGCCGTCATCCCTGCAGCTGGTCTCGGAACCCGCTTCCTGCCAGCTACCAAAGCTCTGGCCAAGGAAATGTTGCCAATTGTCGACAAGCCAACCATCCAGTTTATCGTTGAGGAAGCTCTCAAATCTGGAATTGAAGATATTCTAGTTGTTACAGGTAAGTCAAAACGCTCTATCGAAGACCACTTTGACTCAAACTTTGAATTGGAATACAACCTCAAAGAAAAGGGTAAAGACGACTTGCTCAAATTGGTTGATGAAACCACTGGTATCGGTCTGCATTTCATCCGTCAGAGCCATCCGCGCGGACTGGGAGATGCTGTCCTTCAAGCTAAGGCTTTCGTAGGAAACGAGCCTTTCGTTGTCATGCTGGGCGATGATCTCATGGACATCACCAATGATAAGGCTGTGCCGCTGACCAAGCAATTGATTGATGATTACGAGGCTACTCACGCTTCTACCATCGCTGTCATGCAGGTCCCTCATGAGGAAGTTTCTTCTTATGGTGTGATTGCCCCTCAAGGTGAAGGCGTCAAAGGTCTCTACAGCGTGGAAACTTTCGTCGAAAAGCCAAAACCTGAAGATGCACCGAGTGATTTGGCTATTATCGGCCGCTACCTGCTGACACCAGAAATTTTTGAAATCTTGGAAAAGCAAGCGCCAGGTGCTGGAAATGAGATTCAGCTGACCGATGCGATTGATACTCTCAACAAGACGCAGCGCGTCTTCGCTCGCGAATTCAAGGGTGATCGCTATGATGTCGGTGACAAGTTCGGCTTTATGAAGACTTCTATCGACTACGCCCTCAAGCATCCGCAGGTCAAAGACTCCTTGAAGCAGTATATCATTGACTTAGGTCATAAACTAGAGAAAAAACAAGAGAAAAAATAATGGCTTCAAACAACTAGCCTTGAAAATAAAATTTCAGCTATAAAAAAGAGGTTCCCAACCTCTTTTTTTGATATTTCATCAGTTATTTTCTAAAGATTCATTAAATCAAGGAATGATGAAAGCCTAGAAAAATCAGAAGGGCGGCCAAGGCTAGATAGCCAAACAAGACTAGCCAGCGCTGAGCAGGTTTAAAAGCATTGCTTGAGCCTTTGATAGGGAGAATGACCGCACAGAGTATGCCGCCAATCAAACCTCCCAAATGCCCCGCCAAGCTGATACTAGGCATGAAACTAAAGATGATATTGACCACAATCAAGGTCATATAAGACTGCCCCAGCTGCTGAATGTAGCTGTCGCGAACGACATAATGCAGGGTCACGATAGAGGCAAAAAGTCCAAACAAGGCGGTTGAAGCTCCTGCTGATAGAGCATCCGGACTGAAAAAGAAGACAAAGATATTTCCCATTAGGCCAGACATCATATAGAGCAGAAAGAAATTTCGCGAGCCAAAAATGTCTTCTGCCTGCCGTCCAATAAAATAAAGAGTAATGACATTTACCACAAAGTGCTCCAAGCCAATATGCACAAAGATAGCAGAAAAGAGACGCCATATCTGAATGGGATTCATGATAATAGTTGGAGAATATACTGCTCCAAATTCAAAGACCGTTTGTGCTTCAGCATAAGAAAAACCACGTAAAATAAGCATCCCCACAAAGACAAGTGTTGTCAAAATTAGCAAAATACTGGTTACAGGATATTTTTTATCATAGATGTAGTTCATAAGTCAACACTTCCTTTACTGCTATATCGTGATAATCGGGCTCAAAATCAGACTGTTGAAAACTATAGATGCTGCTGATGGATGCTCCTGCAAAATCAGCCAGATAGCGGTCATAGTAGCCACCGCCATAACCAATCCGAAAGCCTTGAGAATTGAAGACCACACCCGGCACATGAATCAGATCAATCTCCGTCTTCTCCACAGCCTCTTCACTTATCGGCTCCATAAGTCCAAAAGAGCTTTTTTGAAGGCGACTTTCATCATAATCCACAAATATCATCCGACCCTGGCCATAGGTCTTAGGCACTAAAACCCGCTTGCCGTCCAACTGAGCCTGCTCGATAAAGGCTGCAGTTGAGACTTCATGTGGCATTGAAAGATAAGTAGCGATAACCTGAGCTTTTTGATAAGCTGCTGAACTGAGCAAGTGCTGGGTCAGCCAGCTATCTGCCTGCTCTTTTTCTTTTCCTGATAGTTTCTTCATCTGGTTCAGTACAGTTTGTCTCAGCTCTTTTTTCATGCAGCTCGTCCACCTTTTTCTTATCTTTCGTTGATTTTATAATCTAGGAATTTCCCAATCTTTTCAATAGCAAAGGGCAGTGCTGCCTCATCCGGTGTCATCTTGGGATGATGGAGGGCATAGGGACTGTCCACTCCCAGCCAGAACATGACGCCCTTAACCTTGCTGAGCAGATAGCCAAAGTCCTCGCCTGTCATAGCCGGCGCAATATCAATCAGCTGCACTCCTTCTTCCTTCTGGAAGAAGTCCATCAATTCACCCGCCAGATCAGGATGGTTTTCTACAGGTAGGTAGCCACCTTGCTTGAGTTCTAAGTCCAATTCCAAACCGAAACTTTGGGCTAGGCCCTCTGCTATTTCCCGTAAGCGTTTCTGGGTCAAGAGGTTCATCTCCTGAGTCAAAGTCCGAATGGTGCCATGTAGAAAGGCCGTTTCTGCGATGACATTGTTGGTCGTGCCAGCATGGAGAGAACCAAAGGTCACAACTGCTCCCTCGATAGGATCGACATTGCGGCTGACAATGGTCTGCACCTGAGTGATAAAGTAGCTAGCCGCCACCAAAGCATCATTGGCTTCATGAGGAAAGGCCGCATGCCCCCCCTTCCCCTTAAAAGTCAGCTTAACTTCACAGGTACCAGCAAAGAGGGTTCCTCTATTAGTGGCAATATCGCCGACCTTGAGGTCCGGTCGCACATGGAGACTGTAAAATTCATCTGGCAGCCAGTCACCAAAAGCATCATCTTCGTACATGAGCATACCGCCAGCTTCATTTTCCTCTGCAGGCTGAAAGAGAAAGAGCAGATTGTGGGTAGGCTGAGCGCTCACAGCTTGTTCCAGCAGGCCTAGAGCCACCGTCATGTGCATATCATGTCCGCAGGCATGCATACGACCTTCATGAGTGCTGGCAAAGTCCAGACCCGTCTCCTCCACAATCGGAAGGCCATCGATATCTGTCCGCCAGCCAATCGTCTTATCTGGTGAACTGCCCTTGATAAAGACCAAAATACCAGTCCGCCAAGTTCGAATTTCCACAAAGTCTAGGCCAGCTGTCAGGCCATCAATGACCTGCATCAGGTAGGCATGGGTCTTGTATTCTTCCAGACCGATTTCTGGTATCTGGTGTAAATCACGGCGAATGTTCAGATAATCAAGCATTTTTCTTTCCTTTAAAATCTTGTCAGACCAGTCAAAGTGTCGGGCCGCACCCAATCAATTCATCTTTATGCTATTTTTAAAGAGTACGCAGAGCGTCTTCCAGAGCTGTCTTCTGCTGGGTCTTCTCGTCAATGGTCTTGATAACTCGTGCCGGAACACCAGCAACCACTACGTTTTCCGGAACATCCTGGGTCACAATCGCGCCAGCCGCAACAACTGAACCACTGCCAATTTGTACACCTTCAATCACAACCGCATTGGCACCAATCAACACATTGTCTCCAACCTGAACTGGCTCAGCACTAGCCGGCTCAATGACTCCCGCCAGAACAGCACCAGCACCGACATGACTGTTTTTGCCGACAATCGCTCGGCCACCCAGGATAGCACCCATATCAATCATGGTTCCAGCGCCAATCTCTGCACCAATATTGATGACTGCCCCCATCATGATGACAGCATTATCACCAATTTCGACTTGGTCACGGATAATAGCGCCCGGCTCAATACGGGCATTGATATCGCGCTTGTCCAAAAGCGGCACCGCTGAGTTGCGGGCATCCTGCTCTACGACATAGGTCTTATTTTCCTCTAAGTTCACTAGGAGTGGCTTAATTTCTTCCCAGTCTCCAAAAAGAACATTGCCTAACTTCACAACAGACCAAGGGATGGATCCGTGTAATTCTCCATCAAAGGTTACCTTGACAGGAGTTTTTTTCTTGGCATCAGCGATAAATTTGATAATTTCTTGAGCGTTCATTTTAGTAGCAGACATGATTTTTCCCTCGATTCGTGAATGATTTAGCCTTTTAGTTTGTTTATCTCCTCAATCTCCAACAACTTGAAGAACAATTGAAGTAAACCAAGAAGCTTGATTAGACAATATTATAACACAAAAAAGGGGATTGCAAAACTCCTACAAAATTCTCTACATGAGATACGGATTGTAAAAAGACACGAACTCTCGTCCGTGCCCAACAAAGCAATTCCAAACTATATACCAACAATATTATTTAATCTTTCGTTCAAAATGTTCCCACTGTTGGCATCAATGGTCATTTTGATCTTTTGCGTACCGTTCAGAGCTTCTAGCTTGTATGACAAGCACTCTTATTCATTTATTCTATTTAGAAAGATTACTCAATAGGTACTGTCCGTTTTCCTGACGGATAAAAGTCAAAGTTATCTCCTTATTTGAAGAGGTTTCATAGTTTACAAGCATCTTCGGCTCTGATTCACCATCCCCATAAACTGAGATATGTTGATATTCTGGGTATTCCTTGATCACTTCTTTAAAGGAAGAACCGCCCTCGCCTGTTTCCGCATCACCCGTCTTTAAGTTCTCTGTAATCTGGCTAGATACCTTTTTATTATAGTCATCACTGCCGGGCATAATACTCATACCCTGAAGATGGTAACTGCCATCCTCGTGTTTCATAAAGGTCAGAGTGGTATAACTAGAGTCAGGTAGCCAAGACAATGAGAGCCCTTCTTCCTGAAACGTCACACTGCTGGCCAAGCCAAAATCTTTGACTACTTGTTCTGGGGTCAATCCTTCATCATCCGCACTAACAATGCTCAGCTTTTCAAGGTCTTTCACTTCCCACTCATACACATCCTCTTTTGTCGGAGCCACAAAAGAAGCAACATCGCTTTGATGTCCCTTTCGAGACAGACTTGGCACACTTCCCCCACCCATAAAATCATTTAGGAAATAGCCGCCAAGACCTCCTAGCAATAATCCCGCTGCCAGGCCTATTCCTAAAAATCCTATCAGCTTGCCCGTACTATTTTTCTTTGGCTCTGGACTTGGCTGGGCAGCAAAGTTTGCAGCTTGCTGTGGTACGGCAAAGTTCTGACCAGCTGGATTAAATCCCTGAGGCGTTGCTTTTTGAAAAGCAGGATTTCCCCAATTATCCTGCTGAGGCATCTGCTGCTGTGGAGCATCAAAAATGGGTTGCTGAACACCAAAATCTTGATTAGGATTCGGCATTTCAGGACTGCCTCCTTCTGTTGGGAAAGGCTGCCCCTCCGTTGAGTTAGCTGAAAATTGTCCTGGATCTGATGACTGGACTTGCTGTGGATACGGAGCCAATCCTTCTAAAGATTGTTCCTGCGGTTTATTTTGTTCTGGCATTGTTTCTCCTTTTATTATTTGAGTTCTATTTTATTTATTGGCAGTAGTGGACAAAAGATAGTTTCCGTCCTCCTGCTGAACGAAGAACAACCTATAAGTACCATCATTAGGAGCGTCATAAGCCGCCTCCATAATGGTTTGACTAGTATCCTCACTGAAATCTTCATCTACACGAATAGAGATACTTCGCGGACTGCCATATTCCTTAAAAACATCCTTATAGGAAATGCCATCTTTACCAGTCTTTGCATCGCCTTTTTTCAATTTTTCAAAGTAATCAGCCGCCATCGCTTCGTCCTCAGCATTATGTTTGCTTCCTTCAAAGCGAATATTATAGATATGAAGACTATTCAGATAGAAACCATCTTTTTTCTTCTCAAAATCCAGAGAAGCAGTTTGATCTGTATAATAAACTGGCCAGTCCTCCTCATCATCAGAATCTTGAAGCGTTCCCCACTCTAAATCAAGGCTGTCACGAGAGATTTCTTCTTTTAAAGCCTTGCCATATTTATCAAGAATATCTTCCACTGAAGTACCATTCGTATCTGTCTGAATAGTATTGAACCGTAACTCTGACAAACTATCAATATCCCACTTGAACTCAGTAGTATCGGGATCAATGTAGCGGTCTGATTGATCCCTCTTTGATCCCCCAGCATCTGCTAAAGGATGTAGCACAGGATATTCCCCTTTGATGACCTCCGCTACTCCCATTCTATAGCCCCAGATTCCCCCTCCGATTAGTCCAAGACCAAGAGAGAGCAAGGCTCCGCCTATCAGGATTCCTTTCCAAGATTTATTCTTGGCCAAAGGTGGGGTTGGTCCCTGCGGACTTGAAACATGGCCTTGCTGAGGTTGAAAATGATGCGGGAATTTCTCTTGCGACTGAGCATTCCTTGAAGGCTCAAAAGAATGCTGTGTTTGCTGTTCTGTCAATCTTCTTTCCTCTTTCTTGTTTATTTTCAATAGTCTTATCAGTTCTCTTTTAATAACGAAATGCTTTGAAATCAATCAGTCACAAAAGATAAACTAAATAACTAAAAACTTACATTTCCTCTGACTTTATATATAAGAAATTTCCATCTGGCTGGCCTACAAACAGAAGATATTTATAACTATCTTCTGTTTTATAAGTCACCTCAGCAATCAGACGGTTGGAGATAATCTTATTATCTACGTCACGTTCGGTTGCGATGACAATTTCTGACGGAACAGGATGCTTCTTCAGGACCTCTGATAAAGCTGTTCCTCCTTCACCCGTTTCCTTGTCTCCTACTTTCAAACGTTCAAGGTCTTTGGGAGATAATACGCTCCAATCTGTCGTTTCCTTCCCTTTTCTATATTCTTTAAAAGAATCTCCAACTACCACTTGTCTCAGATAGTAGTTCTGGTCAACTTTATCAAATTGAAAAGAAATATTTTGCTCCTTGTCCCTGACAGAAGGGCCCCATCGGAGTAACAGACGATTACGATCATATTCTGCTGAACTAGCCAAGCCATAAGTTTCAACGATTTGATCAGCCGTCAGACCTAATCCTTCATCGTTTGTATAGCTCAACCGTCCCAAGTCTTTCAAAGTCCAATTAAACTGAACCGACTGCCCGTCTGTAGTAAAGCTGTCACTCTTGTCTTTGGCTTCTTCCTGAGCCTTACTCAGACGCTTAATCCTTTGAATATCCTTATTTGTCTGTGTCTGCTTGCCGATAAAATAAGCTGAACCGCTGCCAATCAAAAGACCAATTATGAGAGCAAAAATTGAAAGTCCTATGACTTTTCCGATATTGCCCTTCTTATCAGGCAATCCTTGCGGCTGAATCTGCTGGAAATTCCCTTGCAATGGCTGGCTAGGTTGATTTTCTTGCCAAGCCCCTTGCACTTGACCTTGTCCATCTTTATCTGACATGGTTTTCTCCTTATAAATTTTATTGATTTGTCATATTGCGAAAACATTGAAAAATAATGACAAATTTTACAACATTATAACATAAATTATTCTTCCAATCAAAAAGGGAGTGGGAAAGAACTTCAAACAAGTTAAAAAGTTCGTCTTCCCACCCCCGCACAGTTGATCAGGCAATCTTTGGGGCTTAAAAAGCGAAGGAAGATGCCAATCAACCACTGCGTCATCTATTTTTTCTAATTTAGACTCAAAAGCCTGGACTTTTGCCCAGGCTCTGAATCAAGTTTTTAGACTCTTATTTTTCTAGTATTCTTATTTAGATATTTTATCCTACTTGAGCTACTTCAAAAATCTGAATGGTAGAGCCTTTTTCAATTACTACTGCTTGGTCTGCTGCGACATGGAGTGTACCAGGAAGGCTCCCCTCTTTTGAACCATCAAAAGAAATCGTGATATGGCCCAGTCCAGTTAAATTTTTTTCTACTACATTTCCCACGGAACTAATCGAATATTCCTGATTATCTACCACCAGCTTGCCGCCTTCTAGTATTGAACCTAGCAGATTTTTGTTATCAATCTTAAAACAATACTCTGCTAAATCTTCCGGTGCTTCTTCTCCAAATAAAATGAGCATATTGGCATCTTGAATCATATTCTGAGCTTCAGGCCCTACTTGAATTACTTTAGCTTCAAAAATTTTCTTCATCTAATTCCTATTTATCCTTTCTCTAATTTGTCTTAAACTTATGCTTATAGATAAGTTTAACATAATAGTTGCTCTGTTTACGTGCATCTATCAAAGGTCTATTGATAAAGACCAATACTAGCTATCCAAGCTACTAGCACCCGCGGAACACCATTGAGAAAGCGTGAATAAAGCACAGAAGGGACACCAACCTCAACTGTTTCAGACTTGGCTTCAGATAGACCGAGTGCTACAGGAATGAAATCACAACCGTTTTGAGTGTTGATAGCAAATATAGCTGGCAGAGCCATTTGGGGCGGAATATTCCCTTTTCCGATTTCGACTCCAATTAAGGTTCCGATAATCTGACTGATAACAGCTCCGGGGCCTAACAAAGGAGATAGGAATGGCAAGGAACAGATAAAGCCAATCAAAATGAGTCCCCAGATGTTCCCCGCTAGGGGAACCATTAATTTTGCCAGCCAATTTCCAACACCTGAACCTTGAATAACCCCAATCAGCAAGGAAACAAAGGCCATGAAAGGAATGATTGTGTTGAGCATTGTTTGGATGGCTTCACGAGCAGCCTGGTTGAAAGTCGCAACGACCTTCCCAGCGCCCATCCCAATTCTTGCTACAATACTTGTTTCAGCTTTTTGCTCTGTAATTTTTTTACTAGTATCGTAAGTTGGCTTTTCTGTTACCACAGTTGTCGCTTTTTCGTCTTCATTAGCAGCAGAAATTTGATTAAGGCCAACTGCTGACACATAGATTTCCTCGGTGATATATTGTGCTAGAGGGCCACTTTTCCCTGTAGCGACAATATTGATTGTAGGAATCCCCTTTTTAGGATAAATACCGCAGCGAAGAGTACCGCCGCAATCCACGATTGCTAAAGCAATTTCCTCATCAGGGATAGAAGTTTTAAACCCGTTAACAGCTTCCATACCGGTCAAATCAGCAATTTTATCTACAATATCTGGCTTTTCTCCGCCGCCAGTGATATAGATAAATTTATGCTTAGCCTCACTAGGTGTAATGACCAAAGGGCCTCCGAAACCACCATTTCCTTTAACAACTTTTATACTCTTATATGACATAATTTCACTCTTTCTATCAATCAAATGTTTTACTCAAGGTAACACCTTGCTGTTTTGCAACATAGGCAGTCGTAAAATCTGTTACCCATCCACCAACAAAGTTCATGATAATTCCTACAAGCATGTAACGGATTGCCAGGTCCATCTGACTTAAACCTAAAGTTTGAATTCCTGTCGCAATTCCCATCCATACAAACAATTCCCCAGGATTGATATGTGGGAATACACCATTTGAAGTATGGCAGAACTGCATCTGAGCTGCTACAAAACTAGGTTTATAATATTCTGGCAAGAAGCGTCCCATACTGATCGCCATCGGATTCCCCAGCATAAAGGCTGAAATGAAAGGTAAAATCATATAACGGCTAACAGGATTTTTGGCAGAAATCTTAGCCAAGGAATTGACCTTTTCTTCTCCCAAGAAAGCGATAAGGGTATTCATTGCAATCAATAGCATTAAGACAAGCGGTACAATATTTGTCATCCAGCTAATAAAGGTTTCTCCACCTAATTGGAAGAGTTTCATAAAACTCTCTGCAAATTTTGTAATGTGATTCATAAGGAACTCCTTTTCTTATTTTTTTTAAATAACTGTTTAATAGATAATTGTAAGTAATTCGCATAAAAGCCGAATCCCAGAAAAGAATCAGATGAACTTGTCTCTTTCTCAATACCTGCCTCATGCCAAAGATAGACTTTTCTAGCATCTTCTATGGCTGATTGCATCAACTTATTTTCTTTTCTCACAAGAGGATTATACTTGTCAAAATAATGGATGTCTTCTCCAACATAATCGTCCATATTTTGAAAACGCGCTAAGATTGTGACTCCTTGCATTTTGCTAGCTTTAAGAACCCGACCGTTTTCATCAACCGCGAACATGACAATCGTACCGGATTTTATTCTTCCGGACTTCCTGCCAATCGCTACGCGCCCCAGTTTTCGGAGCATCGTATAGGTCTTATTGAAGTCTTTGAGTTGCTGCCAGCCGAGGAATATTTGAAATATATAAGCTGCCATGACAAATACAGCGAAAATTATTAGCGAATTCATTAAAATACTCCTTTGCTCTTAGAAAATGATAGAAACTCTGTCTCTGTTTCTACAGCCCTCAATGCTTCTTTTAGAGAAGGCTCTCCTGCAATTCGAAAAATGTCGTCATACAATTCCAGCAATTCACTTTCCATTTTTCTTTCAATTTCTGAGGGTATGGCCACTAGAAAGATAAATTCAATCCATTCATCTCCTTTTTGATAAGGCTCTTCTAGTTTTCCAAACATTAAAATAGTCTTTGCATAACCCTGGTTAATTGTATGGGGGAAGGCAATTCCTCCACCAAAAATGGTTGATTGCTTTTTCTCCCTATCAATTATCCGATTTCTAAAACCTTCATCAATCATCTGAAGTTTCTCTAACTCTGCAACCATATTTAGCAAGTATTGCTGATAGGTTTTTTGGGGGCTCAACCGAAGAAAACGTAAGCTGACTGTTTCTAGATTTTTTTGATGAAAAGCATTGGCCCTCTGCCATTCTTCCTGCAGCCATTGATCATCAAAAAGATGATTAACTTGAATGACTGGAGATTTAGAATCTTTATATTTTAGAGGAACTGTCGTAAAAATCGCGAAATAGTCCTGATTTAAATCCACATTAAAATCCTCTTCAGAATACTGAGTAATGTCTACATCATTTCCAAGGACTCGTCTGAGTTGCTGAATAATCATCGCAGCAGTTCCTCTTCCTGTTGTGCAAACTACAGCTATCTGCTTGCGATAACCCTTAACAGCAGAATTTTGCTTTCTTAAAATCATTTCAAAATACAAAGCCAGATATCCGATTTCAGATAATTCCAATTCAGAACCAAAAATTGCAGATAGTTCTTCTCCAGCTATTTTTGCCATTTCAAAAGCAAAAGGATATTGAGTTTGAACCTCGCCATGAAATATATCATTAGCTTGCACATGGAAAATCAGTCGATTGATTAAGGAGCCTAGATGAGATTTGATTTCTTCAAATAATTCTTCATCATCAAAGTGAACCAACATTGTTTCTTTGACTTTCTTGACAATCCCTTCAAAAATATTTGCAAGCTGTTCAGATTGATAAGATGTCTTGCTTAAAGTGTCAATAAAACGGACATTAAACGGAAAACACAAAAAGTCTATCTCAAACTGACTGAGGGAAATCTTATAAGTCATCTCAATATGATAGATTAATTTCTCAGCTAAAGGTGTCTCTGTTAAATCATTCCTATAGTAAGGAATAGGACAATTCAACACTCTAGATGTATGAATACGCTCCACCATAATTGAAATGGTCTTTCGAAGGAGTTCCTGTGTTTCTTTAGGGATTTTATAGTCCTGAACTAGCGTCTCCAGAAAAGAAGATGTTCCCTCAGTGAGTGTCCTTCCTTCAAAGTAAGGAGCCACTTGGTGAATATATAGCAAGCGCAAATTCAGCTCGCTCCCCAAGACCTCCAGCCCACGGTTGGGCTTTCCTGAAATAGTGATAGAGTAACTCTCTGCCAAAGATTTTACTTGTTTTAAATCCTTATTAAGGGTACTTCTACTAACACCTACTTCCTCAGCCAAGTCGTCAATAAGAAGAGGGGAGGTTGACTCAATTAAACGTTTTAGCAAATAGGCAATTCTTTTACTGGAAGAATTGAAGTCACTCTCCTGTTTTAAACTACCAGATAAAATCCTTTCCAACTCTGTATAGTCATACACTTCTAACATTAACTGATCATCTTGTGCGATAATCTGGATATTAGGAGCCAAAACATCATTTAATTGTTGGATACTCTTTTGCAAGGTTTGCAAGCTAATATCCAGTTCTGAGCGCATATCTACCAAGGAATAAGTTGGCTGCGAGACCATTTTATCTAAAATATTATACCACCGATTTACTAAGGTCAACTCTCTTCCCTACCTTCATTGTTTTAACCGCGAGTTTTACCTCCGGCAATATTTGTAGTGACACCTGTTATATAGCTAGAACGGTCTGAAATATAGAACGCTACAAGATCAGCTACTTCCCGTAGTTTCCCACTCCGTCCCAATGGAGTCGTTGAAGTTGAAGCATAACCAGCTCGAATATCTTCTACCGTCTTTCCACGGGTATAAGCAAGAGCTTCCTCGTAAGAAAGAGTTCGAAGACCCGTAGCTTCCATAATTCCTGGAGCAATTCCAACCACACGTACACCATGTTTACCAAGCTCTTTCGCCCATGAACGAGTGTAACTATAGACTGCCGCTTTCGTTGCAGCATAGGCACTTTGTCCTTCAGAACCTTCCAAGCCTGCTTCTGAAGCCATGTTCACAATTACACCTTTTCCATTTTTCACTAAAATACGTCCTACTGCCTGACTAACCAGATACAAACCTTTTTGATTAATCATTGTTACTTTTTCGAACGTCTCATCGTCCAACTCGTAAGGACCTTTAGGATTTTCTGCATCGATTAATAATCTAGGGACATTAATCCCCGCATTATTGACTACCGCATCAATATTGCCAAATCTTTCAACTATTTTGGCAACACCCTCTTCTACTTCAGAGCGAGAAGTTACATCAACTTTTACAAACAATAGATTCGGGTGACGTAAATCGTTGTCGCTAAGATCAAAATTCGCTACATTGACTCCTAATTCCAACAATTCTTCGACGATTGCCTTACCGATCCCAGATGACGCACCCGTCACAAGAACTGTTTTGCCTTTAATGTCTAACCAATCATTCATTTTGATACCTCTCAAATTTTATTTACAAGGCAATTATACAGCGCTTTCATAAAAGAATTAAGACACTCTTTTTTTCACTGTTCAAAAAAATAATAAACTAATTAAGAGGCTTGTACTAAAAAATCCACAAGAAATGAACTTGTGGATCTTTTTATATTCTAAATGAACTCAAAGCATATGAGAATCAAAGGCGTGCATTCAACTCAGCACCCAGCTCTTCAAAGCCTGGTTTCCCAAGAAGAGCAAACATGTTTTTCTTATAAGCCTCAACTCCTGGCTGGTCAAATGGATTGATACCATTCAGGTAGCCAGAAAGAGCAATAGCTAACTCAAAGAAGTAAATAGTATAGCCCAAAGTGAACTCATCTTGCTCAGGCAGGGTCACAAACATATTTGGCACTCCGCCGTCTGTGTGAGCTAACAGCACTCCATCTGTTGCTTTCTTATTGACAAAGTCAACATCTTTTCCTTGCAGATAGCCAAGGCCATCCAAGTCTTCTGCTAATTCAGGAATCAACACATTTTTGCGAGGCTTATCTACACGAATAACTGTTTCAAAGAGGATACGAGTTCCTTCTTGAATAAATTGCCCCAAAGAGTGCAGGTCTGTTGAGAAGTTGGCTGAAGTTGGGTAGATACCTTTTTGGTCTTTACCTTCTGACTCACCAGCCAGTTGCTTCCACCATTCTGAGAAGTATTGCAAAGATGGTTCGTAGTTAGCTAGAACTTCTGTCAAATAACCTTTACGGTACAAGATATTGCGTACAACTGCATATTGATATGCTTCATTTTCAGCCAACTTATCAGAAGCATAAGCCTTGCGAGCAGCATTTGCTCCTTCCATCAACTTGCTGATATCAGCCCCTGCAGCTGCGATTGGCAAGAGTCCCACTGCTGTCAATACTGTAAAACGACCACCAACACTATCAGGCACTACAAAAGTATCCCAGCCATTAGCATCTGCTTCAACCTTAACTGCACCTTTAGCGCGGTCTGTAGTTGCATAAATCCGTTTATTTGCTTCTTCCTGACCATACTTCTTAACCAAGAGTTCTTTGAAGACACGGAAAGCAATAGCAGGCTCTGTAGTTGTTCCTGACTTAGAAATAACGTTGACAGAGAAATCCTTGTCTGATACATAGTCTACCAAATCAGCCAAATAGCTTGAAGAGATAGAGTTTCCAGCATAGAGGATCTGAGGTGCCTTGCGTTCTTCTTTGCTTTGCAAGTTTACAAATGAATTATTCAAGAAATCAATAGCTGCACGTGCCCCTAAATAAGATCCTCCAATACCGATGACGATTAACACTTCACTATCAGATTGGATTTTAGCAGCCGCCTTTTGAATACGAGCAAATTCATCTTTATCATATTCTTCAGGCAAATTCAACCAGCCTGTCATTTCTGCTCCAGGACCTGTTCCGTTTCGTAGAGCATTATCTGCTGCAGTCACTTGAGGCTGCATATAATCTAATTCATGTGGTGCTACAAACTTATCCAGTACCTTTGAATAGTCAAATTTAATATGTGTCATGTTTATCCTCCAATTGTTCTTTTCTTTTATGATAACGCTTTAAGAAAAAATAAGCAAGTGCTTTTACTATTTTAAAACGTTTACATTTTTTATTCTATACTATTTTTCTAAATAAGCTAATCCTAGGATATAACTGAGAGCAATCGTTTGCGTAAGTCAACAAATTTTAGGCCTATTAAAGAAGAATAATTTTGATTGACAAGAAAGCCAATATGCTTCTTAAGATTGAATGTCAGCTGAATTCATTTCAGGTCCATTCGAACTAGATTCACTGCTCCAATATTCATCTGCGCCTTTCAGGCTTGATTCATTCAACATTGGAACCTAGTTCTCGCTTTGCCTAAACTGCGTCAATGTCTCTAAACTCATCTTCCTCCTTCGGAGTTGATTCGTTGAGAATCTTTATAAGGTTTACAGATTTTTCCCTTATGGGAAAAACTGCATCCATTGCTCTAAGATTCATCTGCGCCTTTCAGGCTTGATTCATTAAGAGCAATAGAAAAGAGCACACAGCTTACTTCGCTTAGGGCTGCTGGATTCCTCCCCTGACCCGCTTCACGCAAAACTGTTGCTCCATTAATTAGTATAACACAAACTTTTGATTTTGGCTAATTTTATTTTTTCCTTCTCTGTCTGAAAAATTCCTGCATGATTTGAGCACACTCTTCTTGGAGAACACCTGTTTCCACCTCTACTCGGTGGTTAAGACGCTCATCTGTCAAAATATCATAGAGGCTGCCAGCTGCTCCAAACTTTTGATTTGCTGCTCCATAGACAACGTGAGGAATGCGCGCTAGACCGATTGCTCCGCTGCACATGACACATGGCTCAATGGTCACAAAAAGCGTTGTATCCAGCAAGCGCCAGCTATTTTCATGCCGATTCGCCTCTTCGATAGCCATAATCTCCGCATGCATAACAGCCCGTTGCAGCTCCTCCCGCGCATTGTGACCGCGGCCGATAATCTTACCCTCTTTGACCAAGACACAGCCGATGGGAATTTCATCATGAGCCAGAGCAATCTCCGCCTCCTTTAAAGATTCCCGCATAAATGCTTCTTTTTCTTCAATCGTATAGTTCATCATATTCTTTCTTAAGTTTTCGTTCTCTACCCCATTATACCACAAGCCAGCCGGGCGTCTCAGAAAAAAACGAAAGCCACCGCTGGGGTGACTTTCAGGAGATTATTATGAAAAAAGTTTAGGATTTTTAAACAAAGTTAGGAGGTCTTTGTTTATGTCGTTAGTATAAAATATATATCTTAAATGAATCTTAAGATGAAATTTTCTTGCAAAAAAGCACAAGAAGCAATTTCCTTGTGCTGACTTTTTTATAAATTAGACCAGACGCTTTCCAAGATATTGGTCTGCTCGCGGCCAGGACCGACTGAGAAGGTAGAAATACGAACACCAACCAACTCACTCACTCGGCGAACATAGTTGCGGGCGTTTTCTGGCAATTCTTCCAGACTGCGGACACTGGTGATGTCCTCTGACCAGCCTGGCAGCTCTTCGTAAATCGGCTTGCAACGCTTGAGCTGTTCCAGACTAGCTGGGTAATGGTCAATTCGCTGCCCATCCAAGTCATAGGCTACACAGATTTTCACTGTATCCAGACCGCTCAAAACATCGATGGAGTTAAGCGAAAGATTGGTAATCCCTGATACACGGCGGCTATGGCGCATGACAACAGAGTCAAACCAGCCTACCCGACGCGGACGACCGGTGGTGGTGCCATATTCGTGGCCGATATCACGAATGCGGTCACCAACTTCATCGAAAAGCTCTGTTGGGAATGGTCCATCTCCGACCCGACTGGTGTAGGCCTTGCAGACACCAACCACCTTGTCAATCTTGCTCGGACCAACACCAGAACCGATGGTGACTCCCCCCGCAACCGGATTAGAAGAAGTTACAAATGGATAAGTACCTTGGTCAATATCCAGCATAACCCCTTGAGCTCCTTCAAAGAGCACTCGCTTGCCTTGATCCAGCGCATCGTTGAGGATAACAGAAGTGTCCGTCACATACTGCTTAATTTGCTGACCATATTCATAGTATTCTTCAAAAATATCATCAAAGCTGATTGCTGTACTATCGTACAACTTCTCAAAGAGGCGGTTCTTCTCAGCTAAATTCCGCTCCAAGCGCTCTCTGAAAATATCTTTATCCAAAAGGTCAGCAATGCGGATACCGACACGAGCAGCCTTGTCCATATAGGCAGGGCCGATTCCCTTGATTGTTGTTCCGATTTTATTGTCACCTTTTGCTTCTTCCTGCAGACGATCCAGCTCGATATGGTAAGGCAGGATGACATGCGCTCGATCAGAGATGCGAAGGTTATCCGTCGTCACACCCTCTTCATGCAGGTAGTTCAATTCTTTGACCAGAGATTTGGGATTGACCACCATTCCATTTCCAATGACAGAGATTTTTTCTGGGAAGAAAATCCCTGACGGAATCAGGTGCAGCTTGTACTTCTTGCCGTCAATCACGATAGTGTGGCCGGCATTGTCACCACCCTGATAGCGGGCAATCACTTCGGCATTGGCTGAAAGGAAGTCTGTAATCTTCCCTTTTCCTTCATCTCCCCACTGGGTTCCTACAACAACTACTGATGTCATAATTTTGTCTGAGCTGAAGCAGCTCTTCCTTTCTTGAAAAGCAGGCAGGAATCTCACCTGCGATTATGTTTTATACCTCATTATATGAAAAATTTAACAATTTTTCAAGATGGGACCCATTCTTGATTTGTTTTTTCCCTTTTAAAAACGAATTAAATTTTCAAAAAATCTGTATTTTCTGAAATTTGTTAGTTTATTAAAAATAAATGTTCGGAATTTTTGTAAAATCGTAGCGGAAATTTGTTTTCTTTTTCCGTTTGTAATAGACTAAAATTACTACCATAGGACGGTGAAACGATGACGATTAATCAATTACTGCAGAAACTGGATACAGCAAGCCCCATTCTCCAAGCGACCTTTGGTCTAGAGAGGGAAAATCTGCGGGTGACAACTGATGGGCACTTAGCTCAAACTGCTCATCCGAGTCAGCTTGGTTCCCGCAATTTCCACCCAACCATCCAAACAGACTTTAGCGAGCAACAACTAGAACTAATTACACCTATCGCTCACTCGACTAAGGAAGCACGACGCTTACTGGGAGCTATCAGCGATGTGGCTGGCCGCTCGATTGACCAGAGTGAACGCCTCTGGCCCCTGTCCATGCCACTACAGCTGACAGAAGAAGAGATTGCCATCGCCCATCTGGAAAACGACTATGAACGCCACTACCGAGAGGGCTTAGCGAAAAAATATGGCAAAAAACTACAGGCCATCTCCGGTATCCACTACAATATGGAGCTAGGGAAAGATCTGGTCACTGCTCTCTTTCAAGTCAGCTCCTACCATTCACTCAAGGACTTTAAAAATGACCTCTATCTCAAGCTGGCTCGAAACTTTCTCCGTTTTCGCTGGGTTTTAACCTATCTCTACGGTGCTGCCCCTCTAGCAGAAGCTGGCTTCTATAGCCAGGAAATTTCCCAGCCTATCCGCTCTTTTCGTAACAGCGACTATGGCTATGTCAATGACGAGAATATTCAGGTGTCCTACGCTTCTTTGGAGCAATATGTAACTGATATTGAAAACTACGTTCAGTCTGGCGAGCTCAGCGCTGAAAAAGAATTTTACTCAGCCGTTCGCTTCCGTGGACAGAAGCACAATCGCGCCTATCTGGAGCAAGGCATTACTTATCTGGAATTCCGCTGCTTCGATCTCAATCCTTTTGACCATTTAGGCATTAGCCAAGAGACCTTAGATACCGTCCATCTCTTTTTACTGAGCCTGCTCTGGTTAGATGATGTAGAAAATGTGGATACGGCATTAAAAACTGCCCACGACTTGAACCAAAAGATTGCTTGTAGCCACCCGCTGACTGCCCTGCCAGATGAGGCAGATAGCTCAGCCCTGCTCCAAGCCATGGAAGACCTCATCCAGCATTTTGAACTGCCGACATACTACCAAAGCTTGCTTGAGCAGCTTAAGGAGGCACTTCTGAATCCTCAGCTAACCCTATCTGGCCAGCTCCTGCCTCATATTCAGCAAGATTCCTTAATAGCTTTTGGACTAGACAAAGCGGAGGAGTATCACCGCTACGCTTGGACTGCTCCTTATGCCCTCAAAGGCTATGAAAATATGGAATTATCCACTCAGATGCTGCTCTTCGATGCTATTCAGAAGGGGCTGAATGTCGACATCTTAGATGAAAACGATCAATTTCTCAAGCTTTGGCATGGTCACCATGTTGAATATGTCAAGAACGGCAATATGACCTCTAAGGATAACTATGTCATCCCTTTGGCAATGGCCAATAAAACAGTCACCAAAAAGATTTTGGCTGCAGCTGACTTTCCCGTTCCAGCTGGAGCAGAATTTTCTTCCTTAGAGAATGGACTGGCCTACTACCCTTTGATTAAGAACCGACAAATTGTCGTCAAACCCAAGTCAACCAACTTTGGACTGGGCATCTCCATCTTCCAAGAACCAGCCAGTCTGGACGCTTATCGCAAGGCTTTAGAGATTGCTTTTTCAGAAGACGCCGCCGTCTTGGTGGAGGAATTCATCGCTGGAACGGAGTACCGTTTCTTTGTCTTAGACGGTCAGTGCCAAGCAGTCCTCTTGCGGGTGGCGGCCAATGTCGTTGGAGACGGTCTACATACTGTGAGAGAATTGGTTGCCATCAAAAACGACAATCCCCTGCGGGGGCGCGATCATCGCTCGCCGCTCGAAATCATTGAACTGGGGGATATTGAACTGCTTATGCTGGACCAGCAAGGCTATGGACCAGATGATATCCTGCCTGCTAGAGTCAAGGTTGACTTGCGGCGCAATTCCAACATTTCTACTGGCGGAGACTCGATTGATGTCACAGACAGCATGCACCCGTCTTATAAGGAACTTGCTGCGGACATGGCAAAGGCTATGGGAGCTTGGGCTTGTGGCGTTGACCTAATCATCCCTGACAGCTCTGCTATTTCCACAGAGGAAAATCCCAACTGTACCTGCATCGAGCTCAACTTCAATCCCTCTATGTATATGCATACCTATTGTGCTGAGGGACCGGGACAAAACATCACCCCTAAAATATTGGCCAAACTTTTCCCAGAAATGGACTGATAACATAAGAATCGCAGGTATTTCCTTGCGATTTTTGTTTGATAACTATGGCAAAACTCTATAACAAGGACAACAAGCATCTGACTTACAAGCTTAAAACAAGCAGCTTTCCAGCAGTTCTTTATGGCGCAGCTGGGCTAGCCAGTTGTCAGGAATCCCTTCCAAACCATAGATGATACCAGCCAAGCCGCCAGCAACTGCTGCTACTGTATCAGTGTCATCGCCCAAATTAACAGCTTTCAGGATAGTTTCCGGATAAGAAGTGCTAGTCAGCAAACACCACAGTGCTGCTTCCAAGGTATCCACCACATAGCCGCTAGAGCGAATGTCATCTTCGGTCAGCTCTGCTAAAGTTTGCAAACGAGCATAGGTCTTGCTAGTCTCTAAGCCTGATAGTATTTCCGGTAGTTGCTGGCCTTTTGAGAGCCTACGAACAATATCCACATAAAGCTGGCAGGCCTCTACGGAAGTCGCATGGGCATGAGTAATACTGGAAACAGCTTCAATATCAGACGGACTGGCTTCCGTAAAGGCAAGGGGCAGAATCCGCATCAAAGAACCATTTCCGTTGGAATATTCATCAGACAGACCGTGTCCTCTTGTCAAAGCTTCGCGAGTCGCATTTCCTACATCAAAAGTCAGACCATCCGGCGTGTAGGCTCCCTCGAAGAGCCAATTTTTAAACCGCTGCTGCATATCGACAGGGTCAATCTTACCTTTTCCCCTAATAGAATCACAGGTCGCCAAAACAAGGCTGGTATCATCTGACCAAGTTCCAGCAGGTTGCTGATGGCTGCCATAGCCCGTCATCTCAACCGCTTTAAAACTGCCTCGGGTTAAAAATTCATACGGAACTCCTAATGCATCAGCCACTGCCAGACCATAGACTGCCGCTTTCAAAGATTGGTTCATACTAGCCTCCTCTGCTCTTTATTTTATTATACTATTTTTGCTCTTAAAATGCTTCCTAACCCCAAAAAACAAGCGCAGCCTCGCGCTTGTTTTTCTATTTTATGTTAAAATAAAAGGTATGGACAAAATTATCAAAACTATCTCAGAAAATGGTTCATTCCGCGCTTATGTGCTGGATAGCACAGAGACGGTTCGGACCGCTCAAGAAAAACATCAAACTCAAGCAAGTTCTACTGTTGCACTTGGCCGCACACTGATTGCCAGCCAGATTTTGGCTGCAAATGAAAAAGGCCAGACCAAGATTACCGTCAAG
Source organism: Streptococcus sanguinis (assembly GCF_050220005.1). Classification (GTDB taxonomy): domain Bacteria; phylum Bacillota; class Bacilli; order Lactobacillales; family Streptococcaceae; genus Streptococcus; species Streptococcus sanguinis_Z. The sequence goes on along the minus strand of NZ_CP071413.1, from coordinate 172,756 downwards.
GTCCTCGGAACCAGCTCATTAGGCGCGATTATCACAGTAGCAGATACCGAGGGCAATGTCAAAGGTTATGTACAGAATCCCGGTGTAGATATCAAAAAGACTGCCACCGGCGAAGTTCTGGTTGGTCCTTTTGTAGGCCAAGGCGAATTCCTCGTCATCACGGACTACGGTACTGGCAATCCTTACAACTCCATGACTCCTCTCATCTCTGGAGAAATCGGCGAAGACCTAGCTTTCTACCTAACCGAAAGCCAGCAAACACCTTCCGCAGTTGGTCTCAATGTCCTCTTGGATGAGAATGATAAAGTCAAGGTTGCTGGTGGTTTCTTGGTACAAGCTCTGCCTGGTGCCAAAGAAGCTGAAATCGCCCGCTTTGAGAAGCGGATCCAAGAAATGCCTGCTATCTCAAAACTGCTGGAATCAGATAACCATATCGAAGCTCTGCTGGCTGCCATCTATGGTGATGAGCCATACAAACGCCTGTCTGAAGAGGAAATCCGCTTCCAGTGTGACTGTAGCAAAGAGCGCTTCATGAATGCCTTGGCTACTCTGCCAAAGGCTGACTTAGAAGAGATGCGTGACCAAGACCAAGGGGCTGAAATCGTCTGCCAATTCTGCCAGACTGCCTATCACTTTGACCAAAACGACCTGGAGGAACTGATTCGTGACAAATCTTAATACCCCTTTTATGATTGGGAATGTTGAAATTCCCAACCGCACAGTTCTGGCGCCTATGGCCGGCGTAACCAACTCTGCTTTCCGAACCATTGCCAAAGAGCTGGGAGCAGGCTTGGTCGTCATGGAAATGGTCTCCGACAAGGGCATCCAGTATAACAACGAAAAAACCCTCCACATGCTTCACATTGATGAGGGAGAAAATCCCGTTTCTATCCAGCTTTTCGGTAGCGACGAGGACAGTTTAGCCCGCGCAGCAGAATTTATCCAAGAAAACACCAAGACGGATATCGTCGATATCAATATGGGCTGCCCGGTCAATAAAATCGTTAAAAACGAAGCTGGAGCTAAATGGCTCAAGGATCCAGAGAAAATCTATAAAATCATCAACAAGGTCCAGTCCGTTCTGGATATTCCTCTGACAGTCAAGATGCGAACTGGCTGGTCTGACAGCTCACTGGCTGTAGAAAATGCTCTGGCAGCTGAAGCTGCTGGAGTCTCAGCCCTAGCTATGCACGGGCGGACCCGTGAGCAAATGTATACTGGTCATGCTGACCTTGAGACCTTGCACGATGTGGCCCAAGCTCTGACAAAGATTCCTTTCATCGCTAACGGTGATATCCGCAGTGTCCAAGATGCTAAACAGCGTATCGAGGAAGTCGGTGCCGATGCCGTCATGGTAGGTCGAGCAGCTATGGGAAATCCTTATCTCTTTAACCAAATCAACCACTACTTTGAAACCGGCGAAGTTCTTCCAGACCTCAACTTTGAGGAAAAGATGAAAATCGCCCACGACCACCTCTCCCGCTTGGTAAATCTCAAAGGAGAATATGTGGCTATCCGCGAATTCCGGGGCCTAGCTCCGCACTATCTGCGCGGTACTGCCGGAGCAGCCAAGCTCCGCGGTGCTATTTCTCAAGCTGAAAGCCTGGCTGAAATCGAAGAACTCTTACAAATTCAAAAATAAAACCAAAAGGAAGCCAATTGGACTTCCTTTTTTGTTCTGTTTAGGGTTGAGTTACCACAACGCTTGTTACTGAACCATCCGCTCCTGTTGTAATCTGCAGATTGGCATTGCCTTGGCCGCTTAATTGAGCATTGTATTTGCCATCATCCAGCGTATAAGAGTAGGAAGCGATGGAATAATTATCTGTTTTTCCATCTGCAGACTGGACTGTGAATTGGCCATTACCCGATACGGTCACAGTATTTCCATTGGCATCTTTCCAAGTACCAACAGCGGCTGAGAAATCCCCATCCACCATAGTCAAAACACCTTTATAGCGAGCATTGCTGGCTGCCTGCTTATTCTGAAGCTGACGATTGCTTTCGGGGGCTTGGGCTGGTTGGGCTGGTTGAGCCGGTTGAGACTGAGTATTTTTTCGACCTGAAGCTTGCTGTGGCTGCGTTTGTTGGGCTTGAGGCGCTTCTACAGTAGACTGTTGCTGACTGGCAGGAGCTTGGGCTTGTCCAGGCTGGCTAACTGCTCCTTCTGAAGAAGCTCTATTGCTGGCCTTAGGAGAAGCGCTGGCCTTGCTGGATGACGCAACTTTTGAGCTAGAAGAAGCTTGAACAGTTTTGCTAGAACTAGCACTTGTTGCACTTTCTTCTTTCTTACCACATGCCCCTAAAAACAGACTAGAAGCCAGAACTGCAGCTGCCATCATTTTTGTATAAGTACGTGTTTTCATCTTTTGTCTCCTTGTAATATTAAGAAATCTTTTTGTAACATTATTGTAACACTGTGATTTTACTATGTCAATCATTTATGCAAAATTCTTAAAAAATTTTTTCCCAAGTAAAGTTCTGTTTCTCAATATGCTTCTTTTGTCATGAGAAACTCGCTCCTACTTATCTATTCGTAATTAAAAACGAAAAAACAGGACAAATTTATCCTGCAAGAGAAATATATGATCAGCTTTCTTTTAATCTGATTTTTCTGCCTTCAACCGATACACTTTTCTCGGCTTCCTCTTTGGCACGCGCTTAACACCAGCCTCCTCTAGGTATTCTCCAAATTTCACTAGAAAATTATTGCTGACAATAGGTCGTCTAGGCGTGATGAGATTGACCAACTCAGTCCCTTCATAGACAGTAAACGGTGATTCCAGCAGATGGAGAAAAGTTGGATTCCAGTCCAGTCGCCCCTGAATCCGCTTGATAGATTCCAGCAGGATTTGGTAGTGGTCAAAGGCAAAATCCTCTGCTGTCAGGAGCCGCTCACCGTCTCTAAAACTCCTTGTCTTAAAGTCTACATCAAGAAAGGTGACTTCCTTGGCATCATCCCCAGCTTGTGCTTGATCTACTGCTATAGCCGGCAGATAGACCAGATGGGCAATGGTGATGACCCATCCGCGTGGATCACGTCCTGGAGTAGAAACCGTCATCAGCTGCTCCACCTTTTCCAGCGGTATCTCCAGCCCTACCTCTTCCTTGACTTCCCGGATGCAGGCTTGATAGGCATCCTCATGCTTGTCCACAAAACCTCCGACTAAGGCATATTTATTTTGATAAGGGTGGGCCTTGCGCTTGATAACCAAGAGTTTTATCTGCCCTTCCACGAAACAGTAGGCTACCATATCTGCTGTTACGCTAGGTGTCTCATACTTAGGTAAATCCTGTGTCTTGTACCATGCCAAAAAGGCGGACTCATCCGCCATGGTTTCATAGTACTCTTTTTCCGACATTCCCGCTGGGATATCCTGTTTGGTCATGAGTTTCTTCCTTTCCTAAGCTATCTTTTTCTATCAAAAATCTCAGGCCTTGGTCTAAGCTTTCTTCACCGCCTTGGTCCACTGATACCATCCAACGATACTATTGAGGGTATAGACCCAGTACATGGCCTGGATATGAAGGTTGCTACCCCACCATAGATAGATACTGAAGAGATTGGTCGCAATCCAGAAGATCCACTGCTCGCGGTAGAGACCAGTCATAAGAAGCTGACCGATACCATTGGTCGCATCTGTCACACTATCACGGAAAGGCCGGTGACTGTGAATACTTTTATAGGCAAAGCCCATACCAATCCAAATCAAGGCCGTCAAGGCCAAATATTTAAGCCAGCCATGCCAGTCTAACTTCTTAGCTTCAAAATGAGAGGGTTCTTCCTTATCTTGCTCATTGACCCGGTTGGACAGCCAAGTATAAAGGCCAATAGGCTGCATGATAAAGAAGTAGACCGTAGTCAGCACTTCTCCATAAAAGCTAGCCTGAAAGGACAATAGGAGGTAAATTGCTGAATTAACCGCTCCAAAGAGGTAATTGCTGGCCCGTCCCTCGGCTACTAGAATAACGCAAACGATGCCTGTCCAAGAAGCAAAGAGTCCCAGCCAGTCATGCTGCTCCTGGCCACTGGTGAACTCCAAAATGAAAGGCAGACTAGACAAAGCAATCAAGTAGAGCCATTGAGTCAAGCTACGCCCGCCAAATAAATCCTGCCAGAGCAATTTCGCGATTCCTTTTATCCCCTGCTTTTTAGCTGCTGCACAGACATTGCGGAAATTCCGAGCAAAGGTTTGAAATTTTTGTTTCAGTCCTGCATAGAGAGGTGCAGGAGAGAGTTTTTGATTTTTTACTACCATTCTATTTTACCACTTTCTTTTTTAATCCGCTTGATAAATCATGTCGATCGCTTCTTTGGCCGCCTGATAATTGTCCAAATAACTGCCAGCCAGATAGACCGTAGGAATATGAGCCAAGCACTGCTCTTTCAGCCTTTTTAGATGGCTTGAAAAATCACTGCGGATAGCCTCGTCTGCCATGCTCATATCGCGAAAGCCATCGTTAACATAGGTGCCGACCGGCTCAGCAAAGAGAATCAAATCCCATTTTTCCTTGGACAAAATGCTGGCAAAGAGATTGTCAAAGGTATCTGTCTCTTCGTCTTGAACCGGACTTTCTTTCAGATAGTAATCATAGTAAGCCTTGGTTACCAGCGAATTTGTATCAGCCACGACCAGACCACGGTTAACGCTGCTATCAATTAATCGGGAAGTCTGAGCATATTGTCCTAAGAGCAGATAATAGTAGTCTTTAGGGGTCAGTTCATCGTCTCGCACGTTATTTTGAATCTGGTATTCTCGAGCATATTCCAGACTAACCGGAGCATCATAAAAGCGAGCCAAATCCTTGGCCAAGGTCGTTTTACCATTGCTGGCGCTACCCATAATCAGCACTTTCTTAGTAAAGTGACGGCGGAAAGGTTGGGCGATATATTTCCAATAACGACTAGGATTTTCCCGAATCATCGTAGCTGAAATCCCAAACTGTCGCTCCTGCAAGGAAGTTTTGAAGTCGCGCTTTTCTAACTCTTCCTGATAGTCAGCCTCACCAACAAAGAAAATCAGTTCCTCCCGTTCTGCATCATAGCCCACCAACTCTAATAGAGCTGACAGCCACTTGTCCCAACCCAGAGGATAGCGTGGAAAGGAAGTTTCATCTAGCTTATAAACCTGTGTTAACTCATCATCTGCGAAAGTCTCCCGCGTATAGCGGAATCGCTTCTGCAGAGACAGCCCCACTTCCTGCCCACGATCTCCCTGATAACCTGAAACCACCACGCGCACCTTGTCGTAAGAACGCTTAGCCTTCTGTATCAAGTCGATATGCCCCTGATGCAAGGGAGCAAATGTTCCAAAGACGATTGCAATTTTTTCTTTCATATATCTAACCTTTTTATTATTTTTTATATTTTATTTTTCTATGATTTTATTATAAACTATATTTTTCTTTTGTCAATAGTTTTTTATAAGTTTTTATAAAAATATTTTTCAGACACTTAAAACTTTATCAAGCGCAAAAAAAGAATCTAATGCCTTAAGCATCAGATTTTTTATAAAAGATTTATTGCTGATAGACTTCTTGGTAGAATTCCAGCTTGTCTCCATCCTTGACAGTGATTTGATTGGCTGCCTTAGGAGCCATTTCTCCGTTGACCTTAAACATCCAGTAGAGGCCCTTTGCTTCATCTTGAGCATGGCCGTCAATAGAAGTGATAAAACCATCTTTTTCTTCGACCTTATAGGCCTTCTTCAAAGCATCCATAGCTGTCTTTCCTTCTGCAACAGCCACCGTTTTCTCGCTCTTCTCCTGACCTTCTGGCGCAATACTGATGCTGATTTTCAGTTCCTTTTTGACAGAAGAATCAGCCGAGCTAGAGCTCTTGTCAGTATTTGTCTGGCTGCTGCCGCAACCAACAAGGAGAAGGGCAAAAGCAAGTGTGAGCAAACTAAAGATTTTTTTCATTATAGAGCCTCCTTAAAATAGGGTACAAGAGTGGGTAAAAAAACAAGGTCGACAGTCCGTGCGCTATATTGAAGGTCAAAGCATTGATAATCGCATAAGACCACCAGTGATAGTTGTAAAGCAAGGCTGTCAGTGTATCAATGGCAATGCCATAGCTAAAGGATAGGAGAGCTGCTGCTATTCCCTGTCCCACTAGATTTAACCGAGGATAGAGCAGCCGCCAAAGGCAAAGAATCAGTCCAAAGGACAGCAACTGAAAGAGGACGATTGGACTCATTCCCAAAAGAAAAGCTGATGTAAACATCGTCACAGCCATCACTAGGAGTGAAGTCGGCAAATCCTCAAAGATAACTATCAGGAAAAAGATAGCTGAGATAGGCTGCACATTGGGCAGAAAGGAAAATGCATAGCGGAAGGCCACACATAGAGCCGATAGGATGGCAATTTTAGCCATTTTGCGAGCAGACAAAGGTACCTCCTTTTCTAATTGAGTGAATCAATAGAAGTTGGACTAGGTATGCAGCTCAACAGCATCCCAGTCCTGGGCCGTATTCAGCCCCAGCAGCCAGTCAAGACCAGACCGCCTCTCCAGAACAACACTTTCATCAAGGCCTGCCGGTGCTGGCTGGTCATGAATCCGAGCATCAACACAGGCCCAATGATAACGATAAATCAAATCATCCTCATCCAGTAACTCTTCTAAGCTGCGCGGTTGGCATTTGCCCAGAAATTCCTGAAAGTCAATCGCACTAGCGACTGCGTCAATAGCAGCATCACAATCACAGATTTTATCTGGAAATGGTAAAGTATCTACTAGACCCAAGTACCAAATCAAGGACCAATAGGCCTCGTATTTCCAAACCATATTGATGATAGCTGCCGGGTCAGCACGATCTTCCAACACCGCCCTTTCTTTGGGCGTCAACTCTTCCCGCACTCCGTATTGTCGCAGTTTATCCTGCAGCCACTGGCGGATCTCCTCATTATAATTATTATTTTCGATATCCAAGGCCGCCTGGATAATCAAGAGGCTGGTAATAGCCCGACGCGCAATTTCTTCTAGCGAGCGCGGCCGCACCTGCTCAGCACTTTCGATGACCGGCAAATGCTCAATGTAAGGAATTCCCTCCTTTTTCAACCGCTGGATACTAGCCGCCTTGCGCTCTTCTGGTGTTTTCACTCTGGCTTTCTTGCCAGCAAACAAATCTTTAAAAAACGACATATCAGCCTCCAATCCTTCAATTTCCCAGTTTCATTGAATGATGAAATAACTGTTGGGTATCTATAGGTATGATTGCTATCAGGAATTAACCGCGAGCACTCAACTTTCCATTGAAAGACTGCGCTTTCTAGGCCACCTCGAACTTGAGTTGGCCAGCTTTGACCCTGACCTTAAGAGTTTGACCCGTCGTCAAATCTCCTGTCAAGAGGAGCTCAGACAGCTTGTCCTCTACCTGGGTCTGCAGAGTTCGGCGCAATGGCCGTGCTCCCATTTCCACATCGTAGCCTTCCTGAGCCAGCAGCTTAAGGGCACTAGCCTGAAACTTCAGCTCAATTCCCTTCCCAGCAAGACTGGCAATGAGCGGTTTGACCATAACCTTGACAACTTCCTGCATATCTTCTGCAGATAGGCTGTGGAAGACTACCTTCTCGTCGATACGGTTGATAAACTCCGGTCTATATGCTTTCTTGAGTTCTTCCAGCATCCGTTTTTCCATATTGGCATGGTCCAAGCGAATATCCCGCGCTCCAAAGCCAACCGTCTTATCATCCCGCAAACTAGTTGCCCCCAGATTGCTGGTCATGATAATAATCGTGTTGGAGAAGTCCACCTTGCGGCCCTTGCTGTCAGTCAACTGACCATCATCCAAGACCTGCAGGAGAACATTGAAAATATCCGGATGCGCCTTTTCCACCTCGTCAAAGAGCAGGACAGAATAAGGTCTGTTGCGCACCTTTTCCGTCAGCTCCCCTCCTTCTTCATAGCCTACATAGCCTGGAGGCGCTCCGTTGAGGCGGCTAGCCGCGAATTTCTCCATGTACTCACTCATATCAAAGCGAATGAGGGCTGACTCGTCATCAAATAGACTTTCGGCCAAAGCCTTGGCTAGCTCTGTCTTCCCGACTCCTGTCGGACCTAGGAACATAAAGGAGCCAATCGGCCGCTTGCTGCTGCGGATACCAGACTGGTTCCGTCGGATAGCTCGGCTGATAGCTGAAATCGCCTCGTCCTGCCCAATCACGCGTTTATGCAGTTCTGTTTCCAAATTGAGGTATTTCTTCGCATCTGTCTGAGTCAGCTTCTGCACAGGAATCCCAGACAAACCACTAAGAGTAGCCAAGACATCGTCTTCTTCCACTTTCAGTTTATAGAGCTTGGGTTGCTGCTCTTGCTCAAGCAGTTGTGAAACCTTTTTAAAATCCGCTGCCATCAAGGCTTGATCCACTGGCGTCAAATCCGACTGCTCGTAATTCTGCGGCCCTCTATTTTGCACTGTCGCACTGGCCTCGTCCAAAAGATCAATGGCAGAGTCCGGCAGGTGCTTGCTAGTCAGATAGCGATGGGCGTATTTCACCGCCGTCTCAATCGCTTGATCACTAATCTGCACCTTGTGATGGTCCTCATAGCTCTTTCTCAAGCCTTGTAAAATAGCAATGCTGTCAGCCACATTAGGCTCTTCTATGCTGACCTTGGCAAAACGCCGAGAAAGAGCCGCATCTTTTTCAATATGTTTCTGGTACTCTTCCTGCGTCGTAGCGCCAACTGTCCGCAGAGTTCCGCGAGCCAGAGCCGGTTTCAGGATATTGGCCGCATCCAAGGTTGAGTCAATACCGCTGCCAGAGCCCATGATGGTATGAAGTTCATCGATGAAAAGAATAACATGACCATCTTCTTCAATGTCATTGATGATGTTGTTCATCCGCTCCTCGAAATCTCCGCGAAAGCGAGTTCCAGCAACTACATTCATCAAGTCCAGTTCCAAAACCCGCATCTTGGCAAGTTCAGCCGGAACCTGACCAGCTGCCACACGCTGGGCCAGACCTAAAGCCAGAGCTGTCTTACCAACCCCAGCATCTCCAACCAGCACTGGATTGTTTTTAGTCTTGCGACTGAGAATCTGAACTATTCGTGAAATTTCTTGATCGCGGCCAATGACGGGCTCCAATCGGCCATCTCTAGCCAGCTCGGTCAGATCACGGGTGTAGTCTTCTAGGCCTCCGCTAGTAGAAGCCGGCATCCCCATCATATTAGCCATGGTCTGCTTGGCAGCCATTACCCCCTTATTCAGACTGCGAATAGCCTTGATATCTTCCTTGCCCCAGCCAGCTCGCTGCTCCAAGACCTTTCGCAAATCACTAATTTTCGGTCCCTGCTCCTTGTCCTCGTAGCTAAAGCCTGTAAATTCCAGAATACGAAAGGCCAAGGTCCCCCGGTCAAATAGCATGGCCAGCAGCACATGCTCAGTACCTACATGCTTAGCCCGAACAGCTTCTGCAATCTGCCCCGCCTCCTCAAACAACTCCTCTAAGCGATAAGAAAAAGGCAGCAGCTCAAAGTGACCGTCTTTCTGATAAGCCTGACCAGTAATCTGAAAAGCCGCTTCTTCAAATCCATCAACTTCCACAGGAAACTCATTGAGGACTGAACCAGCAACGCTGTAGGGATTATTAGCCAGAGCAATCAACAGATGCCATGATTCCAGATAATCTGTCGTAAAATGGCCGGCCAAGAGCTGGGCTGCTTCCAAGCTTTCTATTAAGGCTTTTGAGTATTTCATTTATGATTCCATTCCTTTTCTGTCTAGTTGTTGTAAAATCTTTTTTAATATCCGGGCACGAATCACAGCAGCTCCATCACCCAAAATCGAGTCCGATGCTGTTGACAAGATTAGATTGCCCTCACGTTCAGTCATAATCTTCTCGTCAAAAAGAAGCTGAATAACATCTGTAAAAACCTGCTGGCTGACACGCTCTCCTACACTGTCGTACAGACCGCAAAGCATCTGATGCCGGTCGGAAAATTCAATCTTTCCAATCCGAATATAGCCGCCGCCACCACGCTTACTCTCGACGATATAGCCCCGACTTTCCGTAAAACGAGTCTTAATCACATAGTTAATCTGACTGGGAACCACCTGAAAAACATCAGCCAGTTCACTGCGTTTCAGTTCAACCATCCCAGCCTGAGCCAGAATAGACTTGATATATGCTTCAATACTGTCCGATGTGTTTTTTGCACCCATGACTTCCCTTTCCAGTTGAGAATTTCAGAATAAATTTCTTTTTTTCTTGCTTCTCTAACATTGACTATCTTTGACTAATATTATACCGGAAAAGTCTCTATTTTGAAAGAAAAAGGGATGACTAAAAGGTCTGACAATTCAAACTAGTGAAAAAGCTTTGCTATGCTGGTGTAACCGCTTGCTTTTTGCTTTTAAAGCGTTATAATAAAGGTGGAAATCCAAAAGGAAAAGACAGACAGAAGCTCCTGCCTGCCAACTATCATCTAAACAAGGAGGATAATCCAATGAAAATGGATTGGCTCAACTATTCTCGTCATGTACTCAAATGGCTCTTTGCAGCTCTGAGTATTTTCACCATCTTTTCCGCTGATTACGTTGATATTCCTATCGGAGCTCTCATCGCCTGTCTTTATGCTCCCCTACTCTTCGAACAGGAGCTGGTCAGCAACCGAGTCAAATGGTATAGCTTTCTGATCATGATGGTGGTTACTCTGCCCCTTTTGTTTATTACCAAAGTCTACCAGGTTAGCCTGACTTACCCCCAAACAACTGCACTTCTCTTCATATTGGTTGTTTTGATTTTTACCAATGGCTTGATTGCTCATAAGGAAGAAAGAGAAAAAGCAGCTAAGTGATGCTGCTCACCATTCTAAACTTGATGTTTAAAAACCTATAAAAAGGTCTGAGAAAAAATCTCAGACCTTTTTATCGTTCTATTTCTAAGCTAAAAACGATTAGTTTTGACCAAGAGCAGCAGCCATTGTTGCAGCTACTTCGTTTTCAAAGTCGTTAGCAGCTTTTTCGATACCTTCACCAACTTCAAAGCGAGCGAACTCAACTACTGAAGCATTTACTGATTCAAGGTAAGCTTCAACTGTCTTGCTGTCATCCATGATGTACACTTGTGCAAGAAGTGTGTATGCTTGGTCAACTTTAGTGTTGTCAAGCATGAAGCGGTCCATTTTACCTGGGATGATTTTGTCCCAGATCTTTTCTGGTTTGCCTTCAGCAGCCAACTCAGCCTTGATGTCTTCTTCAGCTTGAGCAACGACTGCATCAGTCAATTGAGCTTTAGAACCGTATTTCAAGTGTGGAAGAGCTGGTTTACCAACCATTGCACGGCTTTCGTTGTCTTGATCGATGACATGGTTCAATTGTGCCAATTCATCTTTGACAAATTGCTCATCCAATTCTTTGTATGAAAGAACAGTTGGTTTCATCGCAGCGATGTGCATAGAGATTTGCTTAGCAAGAGCATCGTCTCCACCGTCAACAACTGAGATAACTCCGATACGGCCACCGTTGTGTTGGTAAGCACCAAAGTGTTGAGCATCTGTCTTTTCAATCAAAGCAAAGCGACGGAAGGAGATTTTTTCTCCGATAGTTGCAGTTGCAGATACGTATGCAGCTTCAAGAGTTTCACCTGAAGGCATTGTCAAAGCAAGAGCTTCTTCGTTGTTAGCCGGCTTGCCTTCAGCGATTACTTTAGCTGTTGCGTTTACCAATTCAACGAATTGAGCATTTTTCGCAACGAAGTCAGTTTCAGCATTCACTTCAACAACAGCGGCAACGTTACCGTTTACGTAAACGCCTGTCAGACCTTCAGCGGCAACTCGGTCAGCTTTCTTAGCTGCTTTTGCCATACCTTTTTCGCGAAGCAATTCAATCGCTTTTTCGATGTCACCATCAGTTTCAACAAGTGCTTTCTTAGCGTCCATGACACCAGCACCAGATTTTTCACGCAATTCTTTGACAAGCTTAGCTGTAATTTCTGCCATTTTTCTTCTCCTATTTTTTAATGTAAATAAAGGAGCTGGGCTGAGCCCCGCCCCTTTAGGTTAGTTTACTGATTATTCGTTTGAACCTTCAACAACTTCAACGATTTCTTCGATAGAATCTGCTTGAGTTTCAGTTGCAGCCAATTCTGCTTCTACTGATTCAACGCTATCTTCACCTTGACGGCCTTCGATAACAGCATCAGCCATTTTCGCAGTGATCAATTTAACCGCACGGATTGCATCGTCGTTCGCTGGGATGATAACATCGATATCATCAGGATCAGTGTTAGTATCAACCATAGCAACCACTGGGATACCTAATTTCTTAGCTTCCTTAACAGCGATTTGCTCTTTATGAGGGTCAACTACGTACATTACATCTGGGATACGAGGCATGTCTTCGATACCGCCCAAGAATTTTTCAAGACGAGCGCGTTGTTTGTTGAGAAGAGCGACTTCTTTCTTAGGAAGAACTTCGAAAGTTCCGTCTTCTTCCATGCGTTTGATTTCTTTCAAACGAGCTACACGTTTTTGGATAGTAGACCAGTTTGTAAGAGTTCCACCCAACCAACGGTGGTTGATGAAGTATTGACCTGAACGTTCTGCTTCTTCTTTGACAGCGTCAGCAGCTTGCTTCTTAGTACCAACGAAGAGGATAACTGCATCGTTAGCAGCAGCATCACGCATAAAGTCGTAAGCTTGGTCAGCATACTTTACAGTTTGTTGCAAGTCGATTACGTGGATACCGTTACGCTCAGTGAAGATGTACTTAGCCATCTTAGGGTTCCAGCGACGAGTTTGGTGACCAAAGTGAACACCAGCCTCAAGAAGTTGTTTCATTGAAATTACTGCCATGAGTAAATTCTCCTTTTTGTTTTTTTCCTCTTTTAGATTTCAGCTCGCAGGACCACCCAAGGGCAACAGTCCCACAATTCATCTAAAATGAGTATTTTGCCATTTACACGGCACCTTTTATTATAACAAAAGCACAGCTCTTTGACAAGGCGTTTGCCAGATTTTCTGCCACTAAGAATGAATTCTACCTCTCATTAGAAAATGTATTTCCCGAAGAGTTCTGAATAGCAGCGTCTAACATTTTCTGCTTTAGCTATGAAAGACTCTTGACGAAAGCAAGTATTTACGATAGAATAATAAGAGTTGTGGCGGTATAGCCAAGTGGTAAGGCACGGCTCTGCAAAAGCTTGATCGTCGGTTCAAATCCGTCTACCGCCTTCAAAAATACATTTCTAGAAGCCCACCAAAGGGCTTTTTTCATTTCATTTCCTATTGTTTCTAGCAAATTTTGCTGATATAATGTAGATTGTAAAATTACCATTCATCATCAGCGAAAGGAAAAAAGATTGATTATGAAAAAAGTTAGCTTCTATGCCCTCAGCCTTCTCTCTCTGCTAGCTCTCTCAGCCTGCATGCCTGCCAAGCAGACGCAGCAAAGAAAAAAGACGCCTAGCTCCCTCAAAGCCTCAAAAAGTTCATCCTCTAAGGAAACATCCAGCAAATCATCTAGCAGTAGCTCTAGCACCTATGAAAGTAGTGATGAGGTATTTCAGAAACGTGCTACCTTTGATCCAGATGATGCTTCTGCACTACAATACATACCAGATGCAGCTTCTATTCCTGAATTAGAGAAAATAAGAAATTTTCATATTTCCACTGGCTTTGTCATTCAGGTAAACGGAGAGGATATCAATGGTGACAAACCTAAAACGTCTTACGATGAGGTAACAGCAGCTCTAGGCCAATCTACATTCAGCACTGATGAGAATGACCCTGGCAACTCTGTCAACATCTGGCACACAGACAACGGAGACATTATGTGCTACTTTACCAATAATGTCCTGACGAATTTGAGTTTTAGTCTAAAAGACGCTCAGCCAGCCAAAAGTAGCTATTCTAGCATCACCACATCCGACACTCCAAAGACAGCTTTCGACAAGCTTGGTCGTCCGGAAATGATTATGCGTTCAGAACGCGAGACAACCTATGTCTATAAGAATTCCAATGACGAACAGTTTAGTTTCTCTACTCAGAACAATCAAATCGTTGGGGTAATGTCTACCTATCAAATGAAACAAACCAAAGACATTATTGACTCCGTCATTAAGGATAAGTAATCTTCTAATCAGTTCCAAAAACATAAAAATCCAAGATCTTTTCAGTCTTGGATTTTATTTTTGACTACGATAACAACTTCGTCGATTAAAGCTCTGCAATTTGGCTAAGATTAACTTCAGCCACGGTGTCATTGCCAAACATGGAAATAATCATCTTGACCTTGTTATTATCAATCTCCGTAATCTTACCTGTATAGTCAGTAAAGGCACCATCTATGATACGAACGGTATCCCCAACCTTGACATCCAAGTCAAATTCCTGCACTGTTTGCCCCATGGAGATGAGAATGTTGCGAATTTCTTCCTCCAAGAGTGGTGTTGGTTTAGAACGGTTTCCATGTGAGCCGACAAATCCTGTTACATTCGGAGTATTCCGCACGACAAACCAAGCTTCGTCTGTCATTACCATTTCTACCAAAACATAACCCGGAAAGCGATTTTCTTCGATTTCCTTGGTCTTGCCATTTTTCTCTACTTGCACGGTCTGAGTAGGGATTTCCACGCGCAAGATATTTTCCAGCATATTATAAGTCTGAGCGCGCTGCAAAAGATTTTCTTTTACCTTGTTTTCATAACCTGAATAGGTCTGCAGTACAAACCAGCCTTTGTCAAAACTGTCCATGAGTTCATCCTTTCCTAAATAAAAAAGCCTGCGGGCTTCTGCTTCTTTCTAGCACTATTATACCATAATTTCCTCAAATGCAAAGGAATTTAGTAACTATTTGCCAGACAAATCAAAGCCTTGTAATCTGATTACATTTTTTGAAAAATAAAAGAACGAGTAACTAGTGATATACGCCAAAATCCCACCTACTCACAATAGGTGGGACCTTGAATGATATACCTGTCGCAGGATTCTTTTCTATTTCCTCTACAGGTATTAAGAGAAAATATTCAGAATCTGGAAAAGACCGCTTGCCACTACTTTGTCAAAGATATAGATGATTACTACAAAGAATGCAGTATATTCCATGACAGAGATAAAATCTGTCCATCTTTCTTTTCGGGTAGGCCAAGTTGTATCTTTCAATAGTTTAAAAACATCTTTAAAGAATTTCACAACAATCTCCTATCTAGTTTCTTTATGCAGCGTGTATTTACTGCAATGCTTACAAAATTTATTAACTTCTAAACGCGTTGGTTTTGGAGTGCTACTGAGCTTAACCGAGTAGTTCCTAGAACCACAGACTGTACACGCTAGACTCGCTTTTTTTAATGCCATAACGCCTCCATCTTCCTTATTATAGCAGGATTCTATGCTTTTGACAAGCCGTTCAGCTCTTTTAAATCCTATTGAAACCAGCTGGTAACAGTATCCCAGAGATTCTTAGCTTTCTCAGGAATACCAGTGTCATCAATGGCTTTCTTGGCTTCATCCACCAGATTTTGAGCTCGGTCCTGAACGTCCTGCAGGAAGTCTTTGTTTTCAGTTGTAGTACCCGTTTCCTCCGTACCATAGGTGTCCACAGGGGCAATACCGTTGGCAGCATAGGCATTCTTCTGCCCTTCAAAGGATGTTCCTTCTGTATATGGCAGGATGCTATTGGCAACATTTCGGAAAACTGCCGAGGCTTCATTCGCGCTGGTTCCAGTCAGATAGTGGGTTTCGTCAGTTTTTGGAAAGCCTAGCCACTGGCTGATAACCACATCCGGTGTATAACCAATCACCCATTGGTCACCAGATAGATCTGGGTTAAAGTCCGTTTCAGTCGTACCGGTCTTACCAGCCATTGTATAACCATACGGAGCCGCATAAATACCTGTACCGTTCGAGAAAGTCCCCAGCATCATGCTGTTCATCTTGTCAGTAGTCGAGCCATTAAGAACCCGAGTCGAGGTTTGGCGATGGGTCTTGACAACCTGACCACTGGCATTTTCAATTTTTGTAATGAGATGGGCATCATTCATCACGCCACCGTTGGCAAAGACTGAATAGGCCTGAGCCATCTGCATTGGATTGGTTGTAACTCCGCTTCCTAGAGCCACGCCCAAGGTCTTATCAACCTTGTCCATATTCAGACCAAACTTTTTCCCGTACTCAAAGGCCTTGTTAATGCCTAACTCATCTACAGTTGAAACAGCTGGAATGTTCAGAGATTCTGCCAAGGCTTGATACATTGGAACTTTAGGGGAGCTTTGGATATTGCCGTAGTTGTTAATGGTATAGTCGCCAAAGGTGGTTCTAGTATTATCCAACTCCTTATCTGTCGGCCAACCAGCAGCTACGGCCGGACTGTAAGCAACCAAGGGCTTGATAGTAGAGCCAGGGCTGCGGGAGGACTGGGTTGCATAGTTAAAGCTTCTGAAAGTCGAGCCTTCTGCACTATTGACTCGGCCAACTAATGCCCGCACACCGCCAGTTTTTGGATCCAAGGCAACACTGCCTGATTCAGCCATAGTGCCATCTTCTGCTACAGGAAAGAGAGAGACATTGCTGTAAATAACCTGCATGCTGGCTTGGTAGTTCTGATCCAATTCAGTATAGATTCGATAGCCATTATTAACAATCTCTTCTTCAGTTAAGCCGTAGTCATTGACAGCTTCATTGATGACCGCATCGAAATAGGATGGATAGCGATAGTCTTCTGACTTACCAGCATAAGCATCAACCAGCTGACCACCGATTCCTACAGCTGCAGCCTGATCGGCCGTCCCCTGATCAATAAAGCCTGCAGCAACCATATTTTGCAGCACCGTATTACGGCGATTGGTCGCATTTTCAACTGAATACAGCGGATTATAAATCTCTGGTCCCTTGAGCATACCAGCCAGAACAGCCGACTGGTCCAAACTAAGCTGACTAGCCGAAACTCCGAAATATTTCTTAGAGGCATCCTCCACACCCCAGACACCATTTCCAAAATAGGAGTTATTGAGGTACATGGTCAGGATTTCCTGCTTGCTGTATTTCTTATTGATTTCCAGAGCCAGGAAAAATTCCTTGGCCTTCCGCTCAATGGTCTGGTCCTGAGACAGATAGGCATTCTTGGCCAGCTGCTGGGTAATGGTAGAACCCCCACCCGAGCGACCGGCTGTCAGGATAGCTAGGATAAAACGACTGTAGTTAATCCCGCCATTCTCATAGAAAGTCCGGTCCTCTGTCGCGATGACAGCATTCTGCAGATCTTGACTAATCTCAGTCAGCTCAACATAGGTTCCTTTCTGACCAGACAGACTTCCTGCTTCATTACCATCCTTGTCAAAGATGAGCGTGGTAGCTTTGAGGGCATTCTGCAAATCCTTGACATTGGTCGTCTTAGCCACATAAAAGAGATAGCCGCCGACCACCAGACCAAAGGTCAAGCCGAGAATCAGGAATATCTTGGTCAGATGAAACCTGCGCCAAAAACGGCGGATAGGGTGCTGAGAGAGAGGTTTCTTCTTGGTCTTGCCCGAACGGCTGAGACCAGACTTAGCCTGCTCTTCTGTCAGCTCTACCTCCTCTGCTGCTTCTTTTTGAGGTTTCTGTATAGTAAAATAATCTACTAACTTTTCAAACAAATCTTTTAAATTCTTCATAAACCTTATTTTATCACCTTATTTAGGTGCAGACAAGAAAGTACCCTATTTCCTGTCTGATTTTTAGTTATTTTTAAGAAAAAGGGTATATTAAATAGCCTTTTAAAGCCCTCTGCAGCAAGTTTTATCCGACACTGCCTATTTCCAAAGTTATGGCTTTCTGCTACAATAAATGTATGAAATTTACACTGACCATCCCAGATGGACTGCCCGCTATGACAGTCAAAGAGCTGCTGGAAGAACAATTTCTCATTCCGCGAAAAATCCGTCATTTTCTGCGGACCAAGAAGCATGTGTCCGTCAACGGTCTAAGTATCAATTGGCAGACTGTAGTCAAACCTGGAGATGATATCCGCCTGATATTTGATGAAGAGGATTATCCTCAAAAGACAATCTTGTTTGGAAATGGCGAACTCGTAGAAGAGCTCTATCAGGACCAGCACCTCATTATCGTCAATAAACCCGAGGGGATGAAAACCCATGCTAATGAACCAACAGAGCTCGCCCTGCTTAATCATGTTTCTGCCTATGTCGGTGAGACCTGCTATGTCGTTCACCGGCTGGATAAGGAAACCAGCGGCGCTGTCCTCTTTGCCAAGAACCCCTTTGTCCTGCCCATCCTCAATCGACTGCTGGAAAAGCGAGAAATCAACCGCGCATATTGGGCTCTGGTTCAAGGCAAGTTCCCAGCTAAAAATCTTATCTATAAAGACAAGATTGGCCGCGACCGCCATGATCGCAGAAAACGGCTGGTTGACCCCCGAAAAGGACTCTATGCAGAGACCCATGTGACTAGGCTCAAGCAACTTGGGCAGGCTGCCTTGGTCAAATGCCAACTCAAGACTGGCCGCACCCATCAGATCCGTGTTCATCTAGCTCACCACGGACACCCACTTATCGGCGACCCCCTTTATCATCCGCAGCCTAAAGGGCGGCTTATGCTCCATGCCCATCGCCTGACCTTCACCCACCCTTTTACGCTAGAAAAAATAACCGTCGAAGCTCGCTCTGACAGTTTTGAAAAAGTATTGAGCAGTCTGAACCCAAGATAGACCAAGAAAAGCAACAGTATTCTCTGTTGCTTTTAGTTCGGAGTCAAAGCGAAGATAAGCTATGACAGCTTACATCACTGAGCCGGAAGTGCACTGATAAGTCTGGGCCTGATGGTTTTCTGAAAAGCTATGCTCAGCAAATAAGACAGTAAGAAAATGATAAAAAAGCCAAAACTATAAATAGTATTCCGAGGCATTATCGACCTGAAAATGAAGATAATAAAAGGATGGATGATATAAATCATGGTGGCGTACTTTTTGGCAATATTATTCAAAATCGGAATATCAATATTGGTCCCGTTTCTGACCGCATAGAGGAAAATTGCACTGGAAGACAAAAGGGTACTAGGATAGAGGTCATACCCCGTACCCATGAAACAATACTCAAGCAGAATCAAGCCTGCTATTCCCAAACCAATCGCCCATTTCCTGACAGACGACAAGTCGTAGGCTAAAATCCGATCCCGATGCTTGGCAAACTGCATCCCTAGAATGAAAAAGGGAAGACCCATAAACAGGAAGTTGCGATAGTAAAATTCGCTATCTGTATTGAACTCGATACAAAAGGCCAGAACCAACAAGAATAAGGACACACCAAAGCTAGTTAAGCGGTGGAAATGCTTATAAAAAATCAGATAAAGCGTGTAGATATAAGAAATCGCCAGCAAATACCAGGTCGGTGTAGCGGCCGAGCCAATCAAGTCTCTGGGACTGTTAAAGAGGAAAAAGTCTGCAAAATCAGACAGGTCTACAGATGCCATCTTTTCTGTTAGCTCTCTGGTCAGCACTAGGTTGACAAAATGCACAATCGTGTAAAATAGGAGACTGGCAGCTGTCAAAAGAAGCATCTGCTTGAGACGATACTTTACCTTATCTTTGGAAATATTAAAGGAAAAATAGCCCGACAGCATCATGAAAAAGGGAACTGCAAAACGAGCCACAATTTGATAAAAAACGCCAAATTGCCCCGGCAGCAGAAAGTGTAAGGAAACAATACTAAAGCAAGCTAGGGCCTTGAAAGCGTGCAAAGTTGTGTTTTCAGTCTTCATGCAGACATTATAGCATGTTTATTATTACAGCTCATCAAGACCAGATTACACGCCCGTTAAAAAACATATCAATTGATGACAGGGGAGTGCATATAAAAAGCCCAGACAGGGCTTAGCGTTTAGATTGTTAAACTATTTATAATTTCTCGAGCATCAACGAGCCCGCAATTGCTGGAGCAGGCCTTTCAAACTTTGGTATTTGTAAATGCTATAGGTCAGATAGACAAAACCGTAGGCTACTGCAGCAAGATAAACTGATAAAAACCAATTCGAAGCAATAAATACAAGTGTCATTAGCAACTCAACCCAGATATCTTTGACGACTTCGATCTGCATCCTCTTGGCTAAGATTAGCTCTGCCAATATACTCCTAGTCGCCAGCAATAGCACGATAGACAGCACTGTAGCATTCAGATTGCGCAGAGAAACTGCAAAAATCAAGGTAGTAGCAAAGCTTAAAAGCATGGCAATAACATTTACTTTAAAAATCTGCCTCTCCATTCGCAAGGCTTTTAAGTAGGTATTGATAAGCAGAGCCATCTTGCCCTCGTAGACAGACATAGGAAAGACCAGAGCCATAAATATCAAGGACTCTCTGTAAGCCGGTAGCCAGCTGTCCAAAGCTATTTTCAGAGGATAATACAGCAAAAGCACTCCAAACATAAGAACCATAAGGACATTCCGCAACTGATTGTAAATCTTAGGCAACTTGCTTTCGTCCGTCCGTTTCAAAATCGGAAAGATGACCAAACCGATAGCGTTGATAAAGGTCATCAGCAGATTGGAAATGCTCAAGGTCAAGGATACTTTCCCAAATGTAGCAATGTTCCATACCTTTTGAATCCCCATTCGAACCGTCCCGATAATGAGCATACTGGCTACATTTGATAGCATCAGATTGATTCCGACAGCAATATTGCAAACCGTTTCCTGTATATCAAGCTTAAATTGATTGAGAGGTCGCAGGGCCATATCTCGGCATAGATACATGGCATAAAAAAGAGAAGCAACTCTACCAATCAAATCTGCATAGACCATAATTTTGAAGTCTCGGAAACCCACGAAAATAAAGACCAGTAAAAGCAGTAAATAGAGGAGGCGGTCTCCACTGACAACATAGGAACTTTCCTTTAGTCGATTAGTCATCTGCAGAATGTACACAAAGAGAAAGCGCAGATTGGTGACCAACATGGTATAAACCAAAAGTATAAAAACAAACCGACTGCTCTCATCTCTAATAAAGGCAGAAGTCCCTAAGAAAAATAAAATTCCAATCCCTGTCAGATAGATCAAAAGCATGAGAAACTGAGAGAAAAACTTTTCTTTATCCAGATCATCATACTCCAAACCACCGTAGCGAAGGTAGATTCCGTCCACCCAGCCCAGATGAACAAAACCGGCATAGGATAAATAGAAAATATAGAGTTGCCAGTAGCCATACTCCTCTACACCCATAATCTTAGGCAAAATCAAGACAACCAGAGAAGAAACTATTACTGTCAGCAAATTGGACAAGACGACATAGGAAAAATTAGCTATTATTTTTTTAAATCCACCAGACAAATTAGCCCTCCTATTTCTTCCTATCTGATGCCATGCTCTCAATCAACCGTAAAAACATGGTTTCTAAATCAGTATGAGCATGCCAGCCCAAACTCTCAAGCTTGTCCGCATTGAGACGAATCTTAACTGTCGGATTATAGCCTAGCTTTTCCACATCCTCTGCCAAATCAAAGACTAACTTTGTTTCATTGCTACCGCTTAGTTCAATAACCATTTTCGCCATCTCACGAATGGAAATAGCCGTCTCTTTATTGGCGACATTATATGCTTGACCTGCTTGGCCTTTCAGCAGAATGTAAAATATGGCTTCAATAGCATCTTTGGTATAGCAGTAGTTACGAACAGTCTCTCCTTTAGTTCGGAGGACAATATCTCTCTTTTCAAGGACAGCACGCGCAAACTGTGCAAAAACTCTGTTGTCTTCATAGCTCACACCTGGGCCAAAAGTTTGTGACAAACGAGCCATTTTCACTGGCACCTGATACTGATGACAATAGCCTACACACAAGGACTCTGCCATGCGCTTGCTTTCCGAATAACTGCTACGAACACTGGTTGGATCCAAATAACCGTAATCTTTCTCGCTAATGCTGGAAGCTTCCGGATTTGTCGTCCCGTAGACTTCCAGAGAAGAGAGATAGACCATACTGCGAACCTGCTTATTTTTAGCCAGCTCCAGCAGTTTTTTCGTTCC
Source organism: Streptococcus sanguinis (assembly GCF_050220005.1). Taxonomy (GTDB): domain Bacteria; phylum Bacillota; class Bacilli; order Lactobacillales; family Streptococcaceae; genus Streptococcus; species Streptococcus sanguinis_Z. The sequence continues at coordinate 150,803 of NZ_CP071413.1, read as the reverse complement.
ATTTATGGCTAGATCAATTGTCTCCACAGGATGCTTAACGAAAAAAGAGGAGTCCGTCGCACTGGCTCCATGGATAATATAATCCAAATCCTCCTCTATCTGCCAATCTGACAGCAAGTCAGCATACACTAGCTGCAGATTCTCACTATGTAAAAAATCTTGAAATAGATCTTCCGCTTTTTTCTGATTTCGCGCCAAGGCCACTACTCTGACATTGGCATCGTACAAATCGTTTAAAGCCATCAAAGCGGAAATGCAGTGTCTCCCTATAAGTCCGGTTGCTCCAGTTACCAAGACTGTAACATTGCTCAGTTCTCTGAGAATAGGACTGACAGCAGCTAGGTCTTCCATATCCTTTTGTAAAATCGTATTATTTCCCATATCAACCAAAAATTTGTGCATTTTCACGCGCTTCGTAAATCGCTCTAAAAATATAAAAATCAGATGGAGTCGTAATTTTAATATTTTCGCTGCCCCCCATAACTGTATGCAGAGGGAGTCCAAAATAACGAGCCAGTGTCGCAGAATCCGTCATATCAAACTGATTCTCTGCCTGAGCTTTTAAATGCAGGGAGTGAATCTTCGAAAGCGCGAAGGTTTGAGGGGCGACAGCTGTCTGACAAGTGGAACGCTCAATAACCTGATTAATAACATCCGCCTCATCGACCTGAATAACCGTTTCGATAACCGGCTTAACCGTAATAGCTGCCCCATACTTTTTGGCCGCCTCAATATTTTTAGAAATGATTCCCCCGTCAATCAAGGGGCGAACACCATCATGAATCAACACATAGTCGTCATCGTTCTTGTACTTTTCCCGTAAGACAGATAGACCATTAAAAATAGACATTTGTCCAGTCTTTCCACCAGGAACCACTTGACTGACTTTTTTAATATTGAATCGAGCTAATAAATCTCTGCAATAATCCAGCCAGCCGTCTACACAGACAACCACAATGTCCGATACTGCCGGATGGTCTTCAAAATGCTCAATCGTATGAATAATAATAGGCTTACCGTGCAACTCTAAAAACTGCTTGGGTAAGGTCTTGGTATTCATGCGGCTGCCTGTGCCGCCTGCGAATATCAGAGCTGATGTCGTCATACCGATACTTTCCTTCCTCTCGTTGTAAATCGTACTCTACTCAGTAAATCAGCTGCCATATAAATCACAAAAGCATAAATAATCCGATTAATATGGGTTGTCAGCAATGACAGCAACGTTTCCTGAAAGAATGAAATGACCAAAGGATACGCAAATAAAGCGAAAACAATAACCTTTAGCGGGGTGAAATAGCGTTTTTTGATAGAATAGTAGAAACTTCCGTAAAAGAAGCCATATAAAAGCTGAAAGATAGGGACTGAGAAATAGCCAAAATCCTTGATAAAGTAGTAATAAATGGTGTAAACATTGGTTTTATCGTCGTTAAAATGAACAACAGGCAAGAAAGGTGTCAGCTCATGGCTAGACAGACCAAGGGATTTCAAAGTTCCATAGATAGCAATAAGAGTATTTTCTCCAAAGACTTGATTATCGCTATAAAGAGTAGGATTTTTCAGATAGTAGTCTAAAGCCTGGATGGGAGAACCCATATATTTAACCAAATTATCCAAAATTCCGAACTCTGCCCGACTATCCACTCGATTGAGAACAAAGGTTCCAACCGCCATAAATAAGACAAGGAATACAAAGCCAATTATCAGCAAAGAGCGAAAAAGCTTCACACCATACCTGCTGTCTTTCCACGAATAATACTTCGAGAAAAACAACATATATACAATAGCATAGCCTGCAACCAAGCCCAGCAACTCCGTACGCCCAGTAGACAAAAGGGAAATACCTAAAGAAATCAGACTAACCAGCAGTAACTTGCCCTTGTAGAAAATGCCATCTTTTCCTGAAAAAAGAGATTCACAGAAAAAGTAGAAGAAAACAATTCCTAAGGAAAAGTTAACTCGCAGCAAATTGAGGCTAAGGCGACTAAGAGAGAAATCATAATTTGTAGTCATATGCCGAGCCAATTCAATGGTTTTAAACAATCCCCCAGGTACCTGCTTGCTCTGCGCCGCCAAGTAAAGCAAATCGGAATAAATAAACCTGACCGCATAAGCCAAAAACAAGAGAACTAAAATAATGAAAAAATTACTCACCTTTATTTGACTAGGTTTGGCGTCCAACTTCCTCTCAGCAAACAAATTCGATGACAAGAGGACTCCCATTAAAAAAATGGCATTCCCAACAAAGATAACAGTGACCGTTATCAGAGAAAGTCCCTCTCCCCATTTGGATGAATAAAATGCAGTAAAAACGCTTGCTATCATCCATATTGCCAGATATATAAAAGCCGGGTTAGCATAGTCTCTCCCTACTGTTTTGATTGTCAAAAACAAGAGGAAAAGGCCACCCAAAATTAGTAAAAAAACCATTATCTTCCTTCTATTAATTCAACCCAATTATCTCTCAGTCTGACATGACGTTCTGTCTGTTCTTTTTTTTCAGGCGGTGTCATGTAATCACCGTAGCGATTGGTCAGATACTTGTCCGCATCATTAGGTCCATCGAACTCATAGCCTTCAAAGGAATACTTCTTAGCTGGATAGAAACTTTCATAGTCGATAGTCTCTCCCAAATAGCCTTTTACACCATAAGCAATTGTTATTTTTGAAGTCTTCTTATTAGACTGGATGAGTTTTTCCATCAACTTATACATATTAGCCGGCCCCATGATAAAAGAAGGGAAGCCTATCAGTCTTCTAATCCAAAGATTTTGTCTAAGTTCTTTAGATTCTTTAGCCATATAGGTCAGATGCGGAGTAAACTTCGTATAGCAGCGTGAGCTATTGTGTGACAAATCCAAGGCTCTGAATAGAAGACCCTTGAGCTTGCGAAGCATGTTATTCTCTGGGACAAAGTCAATTGGCAGCATATCAAGATAAAGATGTTTCTTTTTACTGAAACCTTCTCCTAAAACATCATAGTAGGTCAGTGACTTGCTCTGCAGCTTTAGAACCTTAAAGACACTGTCTGTCGCATCCGCAGGAGAGATTAGCTCGAAGTCCTCGCTGTCCGCAAAGATTTCCTGCAGACGATTGTAGTCCTCTCGGAACATCACCAAGTCGATATCATCGTCCCAAGGGATATAGCCCCCATGTCGCAAAGAACCAATCAAGGTCCCTGCAACCATGTAGGAATGAATATGATGCCGACGACACTCTGCATCAAATTTTTTATACATTTGTAAATAGGCTTTTTGTAAAACCTTTAATTTATCATTCGTAATTTTCTGATACATGGGGCTGAAGCGTTCTCCCAAAGCCAACTCCCATTCAATCTTACTGGTTCCTCTCATTTTTCTTACCTCCCAAACTTTTTCAATAATCTCCTAGCAACTCCATTCAGTGAATAGGTGTATACCAAATCACTGATGAAATCTTTTATTGTTCGATACTCCCTTATTTGAAACATCAGGCTCAAAGCCCAAAATGGATTTCTAGACTGTAATAATTTCAGTCTAAGATTGGTCAAGGCCAAAGCCCTAGCAAGCTGGCGATGATCCGCCTCAGAAATCTGGCGCTCTTCTGCGATTTTTTGCACGGACTCATAGCGACTGATGACCTTCTGTAAATAGTTAATCCTAGATAACCTTGTTTTATTAAAACTGAGCGACGACGCAGACTGGGTTACATTCGCCTGATGAATGCGATGCTGATCTAGAAGATTGTCCAAGCAAACAACTTTTCCATACAATGGAGCCAGCATACCAAATAAAACATCATGATAGTCAAATCCAGGATAATCCGTATACTGTTGCTCTAAAATATCAGTCAGTACCGACTTTCTAAAAGCTGTCTGATAACCTGACGGCCAATTTTTCAGAAGCCAAGCTAGATTTCTTTCTCGACATTCTCCTGAAACCTTAGGTTCCTTGATGACCTGACCTTTTTGATCAATCAAGTAAGACTGGCCATACACCATAGCAGCGTCTGTTTCTAACAGTACTTTCTGCAAGGCAGCTGTTTTATCAGGCAGCCATTTATCATCCTGATCAGCGAAAAAAACAATATCATGCTCAGCCAAACTCGCTAATTTTATAAAAGTTCGATAATGACCCAAATTTTCCTGATTTTCAATCAGCTGCCAATCCGTCAGTTGATGCTTGGTGATGTAATCCCTGATTAACACCACTGTCTGATCTGTCGAACAGTCATCACAGATAATGACCTGATCAGGCTTCAGCTTTTGAGTGCGGATAGAGTCTAGTTGCTCCAAAATAAAATCCGCCCCATTATAGGTCGCCATCACGACAGAAATCATTTCTCCCTCCTTCCTAAACTTTTCATCCCATATCCCCCTAACTTCTAGCTTTCTCCCTGTCTAAGCTAGACTGCTCTGTCTGTAAAGTCATTACTTTCTTCTAAGCAGATACTTATAAATGAACGCTTTTATCCAAATAGGTGTTCCCACAAAAGCACGAATCATCACCATATTTTGATAATATTGCCCTCGGTTCAACATATCATGTGACAGCAAAAAATTATTGACTACTTTCCAGCTGGCAATCTGCTCTGTCTGGCTTCTTCTTGTATGCATGCCGTTTCCGACACGAGCATAAACCAAGACCTGATTAAGATTGGCGAAACGACATCCCTGAGCAGCCATTCTCGCCCAAAGATAATAGTCTTCCACTAAAGGCAAGGGCTTGTAATTGCCTGCTTTTAAAACAGATGATTTCTTGAAAAATACCGTCATGTGACAGAAAGGATTTCTCCGCTGCAACCTTTTGATAATCTCTTCATGAGAAAGCGGCATTTGTTTCTCTGCCACTATTTGATCTGGTTCCGTGTCAAATTCTATAATATTTCCACCCAGAACATCTAACTGCGGATGCTGCTCAATATAGTCAACTTGTTGTTGAAAACGATCCGGTGTCGCAATGTCATCTGTATCCATTCTAGCAATCCAGTCATAAGAACAAGCCTCAACTCCCTGATGCAAAGCTTCTCCCAATCCGACATTTTCCTTTAAGGGTAGAACTTTCATCTCTGGAAATGTTTCCTTGAAATCTTGAATCGTCTGATACAGCTCTTCTGTCAGCGGTCCATCCTCTACAAGGACAAGCTCATCTGGCTTGCGGCTCTGCTCTATAAGAACGCTATCTAGACTCTTTCTTAAGAAATCCGGATTCTCCTTCTGATAGACAGACATCAATACCGAAAACTTCACTTACAATCCCCCCAATCATCCTAAACTAGTTTCCCTTCTCCGTCTTCTCAATAGACCTCCTAAAATTTGCTACCTGATAAGACTGAGGATAGCTAGACATCTCTTTTTCATAAGTTAAATCTGAAAACAGCTTATTCAGAGTCGAAACATAGCGGGACAGTCCTTTTAAAATCCAGTTAAATGCAGGCAGCAAGGCTACTCTCTGGCCATGAGTCCTTTTTATTTCTTTGACTAGCTGAGAGGTATTGACATAGTCCTGATTTTGAGGATAGAAGACACCACTGTCTTGATTCTGAACAATCAGTCTGATAAACTCACAAAGATTGTCGATATAAATCATACTACGTTCGTTCTGGACCAAAGGGAAGACTGGTAGCTTCTGAGCCAACTTTGACAGTCGCTTATAATTTCCCTTAGCTTGATAACCATAAACCATGGGCGGCCGTAAAACTGCCAATTTGAAATCTTCGCTCTCCAATTCCGCCAGAAGTTGCTCAGCAGCTAGTTTGCTTTTGCCATAAAAAGAATCAGGACGCTCTTGTGTGTCTTTTGTGATAACCCGGTCTCCCAAAACTTCGCCATAGACACTCATACTGCTCATAAAGATAAACTGTTTGACACCTTCGCCTTTAGCCTTTTGAGCTAATTCATAAGGTAGCTGAGTATTGACTTGCTTATATACCGACTCCATCTCTTTTGATGGGTTGGAGATATGGACAATCGCCGCCAAATGCAAAATTACATCAAAAGACGAAAAATCTTTCTCCTTCCAAGTTTCTCCGCGGACGTCCAGCTCATCAACCTGAACTTCCTCCCGTGAAGAAACATACCTCTTAAAGCTCCGGCCGATATAGCTACCCTCTCCCGTAATTAATATTCTTTTCATCAGCCCTTAATCTTTCTTTTCCATATTTCCCGTGCCACCTTCAACAACACCTTCACTCTTAGCAACACTCTTAATGGTGCCAAAGAAACAGCGGACATCTAATCCAAAAGACAAATGCTGGACGTAGTAGCCGTCCAACTCAGCTTTCTTGGCAATCGGCAACTCATCTCGCCCGTGAATCTGAGCCCATCCTGTCAGACCTGGCAAAACATCATTTGCTCCATAGCGGTCTCGCTCTTCAATCAAATCATACTGATTCCAAAGAGCCGGTCTTGGACCTATGATACTCATGTCACCGACAAAAATATTCCAAATCTGAGGCAACTCATCCAGAGACGTCTTCCTAAGAAACTTCCCAACCTTTGTAATCCATTGCTCAGGATTTTCCAGCAAATGCGTTGGGGTATCCTTAGGTGTATCAATTCGCATCGTTCTGAATTTCAAAATATAGAAGTGTTTCTTATGCAGACCGACCCGCTTCTGTTTGAACAAAACTGGTCCTTTTGAATCCAATTTAATAGCGAGTACTAGAAGCAGAAAAAACGGTGATAAGACAATCATTCCTAAGAATGACAAGACTATATCTAATGTTCGTTTAAAAAATTTATACATGATTATCCTAAAAACTTATTGCTGTGCAAACTTTACCAAGCTGTCCTTAAGGTCATTTGCACCAAGAGACAGAAGAGAGTCCACATAGGAATCCACCTCTATCTTGGGTAACGACTGAACATTCCCTACAAAAATCTTTTCATAGACTTGATCATTGACCTTTTCCTTGGCGGACAAGAGCTCTTCATATAGCTTTTCGCCCGGTCGAATGCCTGCTTCCTGAATCTGAATCTCCTCTTCAGTATGGCCGCTGAGTGTGATCATCTTTTTAGCCAAGTCCAAAATTTTCACAGGCTCGCCCATATCCAAGACAAAAACCTCTCCCCCTTGCATCAAGGCTCCAGCCTGAATCACCAAGCGGCTGGCTTCTGGTATCGTCATGAAATAGCGTGTCATTCGAAAGTCCGTCACGGTGATAGGACCTCCCTTGGCAATCTGCTCCTTGAACAAAGGAACAACACTACCTCGACTGCCCAAAACATTCCCAAAGCGGACAGCTGAGAAAAGAGTCTTTCCTTCTTCATTTAAACTGGTTACGACCATTTCTGCTACACGCTTAGTTGCCCCCATAACATTAGGCGGGTTGACCGCCTTATCTGTAGAAATCATGACAAATTTCGCGACACCAGCTGCCTTTGCTGCTTCTGCTACATTTCGTGTGCCGTAGATATTGTTTTTGACCGCTTCTGTCGGATTGTACTCCATCAAAGGAACATGCTTATGAGCTGCTGCATGATACACTCGATCAGGGCGATAGGTTTCCATAATATGGAAAATCCTCTCTCTATCTTGAATATCTGCAATGATTGGAATCAGCTCAATATCATCTTTATAACGGCTTGACAGCTCCTTGTGAATCAAATAAATTGAATTTTCTCCATGACCTAGAAGCAGAAGCCTAGCTGGGCAGAATTGAGCAATCTGACGACAAAGTTCCGAGCCGATAGAGCCACCGGCCCCTGTAACAAGCACTGTCTTGCATTTAATATTGGACTTCAAACTTTGCTGATCCAGCTTAACTTCTTTACGCCCTAACAGATCTGCAATATCAATTTCCTGAAGTTTGCTGACAGATAGTTTCCCCGTAATCACCTGTTCATACTTAGGCATGGCATTGACCTTGACCTCCGTCTGTTGGCAGTACTCTACGATTCGTTCGTAGTCATCCGGAGCCAACGAAGGAATGGCAATGACAATTTGTTCGACTTCATAATTCCCTACAATTTCAGGTATCTGCTCAGTTGTTCCTACAACTTTTACTCCATGAAGATAGGTATTTTGCTTATTCTTATCGTCATCTACAATCGCGACTATCTTCAAATCTTTTGATTTTTGCTGGGCTGTCTTGATAAAAAGACTAGCACCATCCCCTGAACCAACAACAAGGGTCTTCGTCCCATCTACTTTCTTACCCAGTAAGGCTGAAGGGTGCTGCACGAATTCATGAATCTCCCGCCAAGTCAGCCTTGAAGCAATAACCAACAAAAATGATAGCAGCATAGAAAGGACAATATATCTACTGTTTGTGGATTTGTAAAAAATTTTCTCTGCAATGTATACAATTGAGTAAGCTCCCAAAATTGAGCCCCCCACTCGAAACATTGTTTTGTAATCTGTATACCTTGTAATGGTAGAAAAGACATTCGACAGTGTTGCAAATGTCAAATACAATACAATAATCCCCATTAAAATAGAGACAAAAGATAAATCCGTTATCCCGACATATTTTGCTAAGAAGAATTTTGAAATCCCCTGACTTATACTGAGCAAAATAATATCAACAATAATTAAGATGACTCTTTTTCTCGCTCTTGTCATGTTCCTAATCTCCCAATTATCCTAAAACTCTTTAATCCCTATTTCCCATAATTGCCATAGCTGCCGTATCCCCCATAAGTTCCGTAGGCGCCATAGCGTTCCAAATCAATGTTATATTTATTGAGGACAACACCCAAAAAAGGAGTTCCCGTTTGTTCCAGCTGCTCTTTAGCTTTCATCACTGCTTTTCGTTTGATATGACCTGCTTGTGTCACCAAGAAGCTTGCATCGCATTTCTGAGCGATGATAGCCGCATCAATGACCAGACCAATCGGTGAAGTATCCACAATGATATAGTCATAACGGACACGTAAGTCAGTCAAAAGCGCATCAAACTGCTTGCTTTGCAAAAGCCCCGTCGGATTAGGTGATACTGGACCAGATAAGATCACATCTAGGTTGTCCAGATCTGTATCGTTGATAACTTCATGCAGGGCAGCCTGTCCTGACAGATAGTCCGTCAGTCCTGATACTTTTCTCTGACTGCTAAACACACCGGACATGACTGAGTTACGGATATCCGCATCGATCATCAAGGTCTTGTGACCAGCTCTGGCAAAGGCGGCTGCGAGGTTCACTGAGGTTGTAGACTTTCCTTCATTTGCCGTCACCGAGCTTATTTCGACCATTTTGATATTGGCGCCACTCAGCTGTACATTAGTACTTAGAGCATTGTAGTATTCCTCGGTTAGTTTGACAAGGTTCCTTTTTTTCCTAACTAATTCTAAGGTTGCCATTTTCTCTCCCTTACATTCTGTTCATATCTGGGATAACGCCCAACAGCGTCAAGCCCATGACTTCTTCAATGTCCTCTGGCTTCTTCACCCGATCATCCAGGATTTCGACAGCGATGATAAAGATTGACATCAGGACGCTGCCCCCTAAAAATCCTAAGATAACATTACGCCGAATATTTGGTGAAGAAGGCTCTGCTGGGACTGTTGCTTCTTCCAAAGTTGTCACATCAGAAACTTTTGTCACCTCGATGATTTTCTCAGCGGCGATATTACGAAAGGCATTGGCAATGCGAGCCGCTTCCTCTGGATTGTCATCCTTAACTGTAATCGAAACGATACGAGTATCCGCCGGAACGGAAACGGTGATGTGACGCGTCAGCTCTCTTGGCGACGTTTGCAGTTTCAGCTCACTAATTGCCTGTGATAGAACCGCCTGTGACAGAATGATTTCCTTAAAGTCTTTAACGAGGTATGAACCCGCCTGCAGGTCCTGATTAGTCAAAGCTGCCTGCGTTTCGTTCTGACGGCTAACCACATAGATGCGTGTGGTGCTCTGATACATTTTCTTAGCAATAAAGACGCTATAGCCAAAAGCCAGCAAAGAAAAGAGCACAGCTCCCAATACGATGGTGAACTTTTTCAGCCATAAGGCTCTCAGCAAGGACAGAATATCGATTTCTACGATTTGCTTTTCTTGTTTTTCCATTTTTCCCCTAAATCAATTCATTTTTCAATAATAATGCTTGGTTACCGCCAAAGAGGGCCTCTGCCCGGCGGGAACCGTATTTCTTAGCGACGATGTCAAAGGCCTCCTTCATAAAGGGCGGTCTCTGGCTTAGATTGTGCATGTCGCTGGCAACAAAGTGGACCAAGTCCTTCTCCAAAAAGAACTGAGTCCGTTTTTTCATAAATTTATGCGAGTCTCCAAGCAGCTTGGGCTTCAGAACACTGGAGCTGTTAATCTGAGTATAGCAGCCCATATTAATGAGTTCCTGCACCTTCTTTTCATCATTTTCCAGGCAGTGATAGCGCTCAATATGAGCAAGGACCGGTGTTAGACCTAAGCGCAGAATCTGAGCCAAACCTTTATGGATGTCTTTATAAGGCGTTGCCATGCTAAACTCAATCAGCACATAGCGTGTGCCAGCTAGACTGGGGAAAATCCCTTTTTCCAACTTATCCGCCACATCGCTGGTGTAGTAAATCTCTGCCCCATAGAGAACCGTCAAGTCAGGCGCTACAAGCTCTGCTAGTTCTTTTACCATTTTAAAGTTAGAGCTAATGGTATGTTCAGGCGTTTCAAACATGCCCTTTCTGCGATGAGAAGTAGAGATGATGGTCCGAACTCCCTGTCGATAGCTTTCTTCCAGCAATTTTTTGGAATCCTCAAAATTCTTAGGGCCATCGTCCACATCAAAGATAATATGAGAATGGATATCAATCATGGTGTTGTTCCTTCTATTACCTGCTGAATCGCTGCCTTAGCATTGTCAAGGCTTTCTGGCTGGATTTCCATCATGTAGAGATTGGAATCTGGCATAGCATAGGATGGTAGATCCATGCGGCCATTTCCGCTGATAGCTTGTGACTGAACTTGATAGCTTCCACCTGACTCCAGCTGGGTATTGACCAGATTCATAAGAATAGGCAGCTCCATATTGGTCTGGATAGAATCTTGCAAGCCGGAAATAATCTCATTGTAGTTCTTCAAAGCACTGGTTGAAGTCAGCTTTTTAATGACTGCTTCGATAACCTTTTCTTGATTTTTTCCGCGGTCATTGTCGCCCCCCTGAAGAGAATAACGCTCGCGAACAAAGCCTAGTGCCTGATCTGAGTTCATATGGACTTTCCCTACTGGGAAATGATGATTGCCGTGTCGGCTGGTAAATTCTTGGTCATTTTCAACATCAATCCCACCCAGCAGGTCAACCAGCTTGAGGAAGGAAGTGAAGTTCAGACGAACATAGTAGTCAATGCGAATACCGTAAAGATTTTCCAGCGTATGGACAGAAGCATCTACTCCGTAAATCCCTGCATGGGTCAGCTTGTCCATCTGTCCGCCTCCTCCATCTGCAATCGCCACATAAGAATCACGAGGAGTTGTCGTCAAGAGAACTTTCTTGGTCTTGCGATTGACCGTCATGATGATATTGACATCTGAGCGAGAGACAGATGAAATCGAGCCATAAGTGTCAATACCGCTGACATAGATATTGAAGACATCCGCATTGGCAGCATCCCTGCGCTTGCCTGTCTCTACTTGACGGGTGATTTTATAAGTATAGATTTTCTTTATCTTTGAAGCATAGTCAGCATCATGAGAAGCCAGCATGTCTCCAAACGAGCTATTGAGGGCAATGGCCTCAGTCTCTTGATTGATGAGGGCCTTGTAGGCTGCGATATAAGACGAGCTGTTTTCCACTGTGAGTTCTGTCTTTTTAGTCTTCTTGATGTGGTCCAGAAGAGCTGTCACATTGTCCTTATCCCCATTTTCAGTCGGAGCTGTCAGCTTCTTCAGCTGAGTTACATCTGATTTATCGCTGTCTATCCGGACATAAACGGCCATTTCAATTTCAGAGTAATTTGAGGTGGAGTTCACACCTCTAGATAAGTCCATCAGCTCCTTGACCCCGTACATGGCTCCTGAGGATACCAGCAAGGTCACAAGCAAAAGTAAGGTTGTCAGAACTTTGAACTTATTTTTCCATACAAAGAAGGCTGCCAGTAAAATAACAGCCGCCAAAAGAGCAGACAAAATAAGGTTCAGGTGATGAAACGCCAGAACATTATTTTTAAATATAGAAAAAACAAGCAAACCTGAAACCAAGCTTACCAATGACAGTAAAGCTGCATTAAAGAGCCTAAGCTTCTTCCCCTTTTTAGAAGCAGGCACATTTCTCCTATGTTGATTCATAATTCTCCCTTTTTCTCCCCTGAGATATAAATACATTTTATTATATCATAAATGCATTATGATACACTAAAATATTTAAAAATATTTTAGTTTTTTCCAAAATTTGTTGACAAAAAAGGACAGTCTGTATTAATTTTCGGTAAATTCTTTCTTTCTTCTCGAAAAACCAATATTTTATGCCGTTTTTGACAATAGAAAAAAGAGGCAAAACCTCTTTTATATCAGTATTTTACTTAGTTTTTAAAGCATCTTATCCCTGTCAACTTGCTCATAGGCTTGGAGGCCATCATTCAGCTTGTCCCAGATGACTACCTGGCCTGACTGAAGGGACTTCTGCACATCAATGATGCGCTGATTAGAAGAACCACGGAACTGCAGCATGAGATTCTTCTTGGTAAGGTCAAAACGGCCGTCCACTAGAATGTCAATCAAACTCAGCAGCTCCAGCTTATCCTCCGTTTCCAGCATCATCTCCTCCCAGGTGTAGCCCGTCCAGGACCAGATATCCTTGTCTGGAAGCTCTCTCCGAATCCGCTTGACCAAGGGCAGGAGAATGCCTGTATTGAGAAAAGGCTCGCCGCCTAGGAGGGTCAGCCCCTGCACATAGGGTTCCGCCAAGTCTTTCATAATCTGCTCCTCCAACTCTTGGGTATAAGGAATGCCAGCGTTGAAAGACCAGGTTGCTGCATTATAGCAGCCCTCACAGTGAAACATACAGCCACTGACATAGAGGGAGTTGCGGACACCTTCGCCATCTACAAAGTTAAAGGCCTTATAGTCAATGATTCGCCCCTTGCTCAGCTCCTCACTTTTCCATTCTTGAGGTTTGGGATTGTTCATCTTCATCCTCCAAATTAATCCAGTAGCGCTGACTTCTGTCTATTGTATTTTCGTAAACACCGCCAGCAGAGAGAATCGTGCGGCGGCTGGCTTCGTTGTCTTCATCGCAGGTAATCAGCACTCGTTCTAGTCCTTGCTTTCTAGCCTCTGCCAGCCCTAACTCTAGCTGCAACTTAGCCAATCCCTTCCTGCGTTGACTGGGCCGAATAGAATAGCCAATATGCCCACCCTCTACAAATAATTTGTCATTCAAGGACAGGCGCAGGGCTAAAAATCCCAAAGGAAAGCCAGTCTCATCAAAGGACAAAAATTGGATGGCAGGAACCCAACCTGCTGGCAAGTTTTCCACATCTTCCTTCTGTTCTATAATTTTCAACCAATCCTCATAATCCTTTGCTCGCTTCCAAGTGGAGCCCATGCCACCGTGCATATAGGATTTTGCAGCATTGAACTCCGCAATCATCTCTAAAATTGCATCTTTATCTTCCAAAGTTGGTCGTCGTAATTCCATAAACTCTCCTCAATCTATATCAATCCAGTAACGCTCCTTGCCAGCTCGAATATCCTCTAAAACTCCGCCATTAGCCAGAATCACTGCTCGGCTGGCAGCATTGTCACTATCGCAAGTCACTAGGACTCGTTTTATATTTTTACTTTTGGCTACTTGCAAGCCTTGTCGCAACTGCTCTTTGGCCAATCCTTTCCCACGCGCAGAAGGACGGATACTATAGCCGATATGCCCGCCTTCTTGGAGCAAATAGTCATTGAGCCGCAAGCGCAGATTAAGAAAGCCTACAGCCTGACCATCCGCAGCAAAAGAGATTAGTTGGATGTAGGGCACAAACCCTTGCGGCAAGCCTAGACCTGCCTCAGCTAGCTGAATCGTCTCCAGCCAGTCCTCATAGACAAAATCCGCTCCGCCAAAGAAGCCATCCTGTCGGCTGCCAGCTGCTTCAAAGTCAGCCAGCATCTCTAAAATCTTTTCCTTGTCTTCTAGCTTCGGTCGTCTCAGTTCCATACTTCCTCCTGATACGAAGAGAGTGAGACCGCCTTGCGCCCCACTCTGACTTCTATTGTTTTGTGTTCTTTTCTAAAAATTGCTGACGCAGTTTGGCTAATCGCTCTTTCTTACCGTTGCCGCCCTGCGAATGTTTTTCATGGAAACGCTGCACCTGAGCCTTTCCTTTGTCGTCCAATTGATACTTTCCCATCTTAATTTCCTTCGTACTTAATAGTCGAGCCATTCATGTGCTTGACCCGAGCTGATATTTCCTTGTGACGGCCATTGACCATTGGACGTGCTTGCGGATTTCCTAAGTAACCGCAGGTCCGCTTAACCACATCGACCGTTTTGGGATCGCTGTTGCCACAGTTTGGACAGGTGAAGCCCCGCTCGGTCGGCGTGAAGTCTCCCTCAAAGTTACACTTGTAACAACGGTCAATCGGTGTATTGGTTCCCAGGTAGCCGACTCGGTCATAGGCATAGTCCCAGACAGCTTCCAGTGCCTTGGGATTTTGCTGCAGCACAGGATATTCACAGTAATGGATAAAGCCGCCTGAGGCTCCTACTTCAGGATAAATCTTCTCAAAGTCCAGTTTCTCAAAAGGCGTTGGATTCTTGCGCACATCGTAGTGGAAAGAGTTAGTATAGTATTCCTTGTCAGTAATATCTGGAACGACCCCAAACTTCTCTGTATCCAAGCGACAGAAACGGTCGGTCAGACTTTCAGATGGCGTCGAGTAAACAGAGAAATGATAGTCATACTGCTCGGACCACTCTTCCACCCGGCGCTTCATATCTTTGACAATGGCAACTGTAAAGCCCTTGGCTTCTGGATTGGTCTCCCAATTACCACCGTAAAAGACTGCTGCCACTTCATACAAACCGATATAGCCTAGGGAAACCGTTGCACGACGGTGAGTAAAGAGCTGGTCTACCTGATCATACTTGCCCAAGCGTTGGCCAAAAGCCCCATACTGATAAAGAATCGGTGCATTGGCTGGACTGGCTTCCTTGGTCCGCTCCACTCGGTAGACCAAAGCATCTTCAGCGATATTCATCCGCTCGTTAAAGAGTTCCCAGAATTTATCCAAATCCCCCTCGGATTCAAGCGCAATCCGTGGCAGATTGACAGTAACAACTCCTAGATTCATACGGCCGGAGTTGACTTCCTGACCATTTTCATCCTTCCAGCCCTGCAGGAAAGAACGGCAACCCATCGGCACCTTGAAAGATCCAGTTAAGTCGATAATCTTGTCATAGGAAAGGACATCTGGATACATTCGCTTGGTGGCACACTCCAGAGCCAGTTCTTTGATGTCATAGTTAGGCGTTCCTGGCTCAAGATTAAGCCCGCGCTTAAGGGTGAAAATCAGCTTAGGGAAAATCGCTGTGCGGTGCTCGCTTCCCAGTCCCTTGATACGGATATTGAGAATGGCTTTCTGAATTTCCCGCTCAAAACGATTGGTTCCCAGACCAAATCCCAGCGAAGTAAAAGGAGTCTGACCATTAGAGGTAAAGAGGGTATTGATCTCATACTCTAGCGACTGCATGGCATCGTAGATGTCCTTCTTGGTCTTTGCCCAGGCGTATTCTTCCTGCTTATCCGGCAAAACCCATTGCTCCGCATCCTTGAGGTGCTTTTGATAATTAAGCTCAGCATAAGGCGCCAAGACTTCATCAATCCGATCGGCTGAGCAGCCACCGTACTGGCTGGAAGCTACATTGGCAATGATTTGCGAGATTTGCGCTGTCGCAGTCTGAATAGACTTGGGACTTTCTACTTCTGCATTCCCAATCTTGAAGCCATTTTTCAGCATGCCGTCAAAGTCAATCAGACAGCAGTTCGTCATCGGCGTATAAGGGCTGTAGTCCAAGTCATGGTAGTGGATGTCCCCCTTCTGGTGGGCATTGGCCACATGAGGCGGCAGCATCTTAAGACCGATGGATTTGCCGACAATCCCAGCCGTCAAATCCCGTTGGGTATTGAAGACATCGCTGTCCTTATTGGCATTCTCGTTGACCACCGTACGATCTTTGTTGAGAAGCTTGTCAATGGTAAAGTTGATATCAGTCGCTTTTGAGCGCTCAAAATCCCTTTGGGTGCGGTAAGTGATGTAGTTCTCTGCAATGGCATATTCCTTGGCATTCAAAAGCTCATGCTCAACGATGTTCTGAATCTCATAGATTTTGACATACTTAGCGAAGCGACTGCTGATTTCTGCCACAATACGGTCTGTGATAGCTTCCAGCTTGGCTTCCAGCATTGGATTCAGCGGACCGACTTCCTGAGCTGCCCGCACCATAGCCTTATAGATCTTTGACACATCAAAAGCCACTCTGCGGCCGTCCCGCTTCTCCACATAAATCGCTGGAGCAGTTTCAAACTTCTCTTCCCTTAAAATCATCATGAACACTTCCTTTTCTCTGCCCTTAGGACAAATCAAGTCTCTTTAAACCTATCGCTTGCGAAGAAATTTCCAAGAAATCTCCGACAGCAGTTCATCCAAAGAACAGTATTTTATCAATAAGTCGATACAAGACTCATTATAGCACGTTAAAATTAAAAATCAATATGTTGTGGCAAAAAAGTCATTTTTTCTTTTTATACACAACATATTGATTTTACTACTTAAGTTGATAAAGCTTGAAATGGTCGAGTTTGAGGTCAGCTTCCTTGTAATTTTGGGAAATTAGCTGCTTCACATCTGACAGCAGTTTGACATCATTGTTGACCAAAATATACTTGGGCTGGCTGTTTTCCAGTCCATTCTGAAGACCCAAACGATTTTCAGCTGTTTCCACATACAAAGTTGGAGACAAGAGAGAAACAGCTGATAGGCGTCCGCTCTTTTGATACAGACTAGCCGAGGTATCCCAAGCATAGATAGTGTCCCCGTCCTTGGTCTTTTCCTTAATATACTGAGCCGCCTCACTTCTTTCAGCAGAGACACCGCTGGAAAGGATATACTCATTCACCAAAGGATAACCAATCAGATAAAAAATGGCTAAGAGTGGCAGAAAGAACTGGCCTGAGAGATAAGAAGTCCACATCGTAGGGCGACGACGATTCCGACGATGACGCCCTGATTCCTGCTGCTTGCCTTTATTGAACCACAAAGCAAAAAGAATCATGGCAAAAGGCAGAGCAGGAAGCAGTTGATAGCTGCCCTGATCTGGCAGGATAAAAGCCGCAAAGACAGTAATGAAGAGCCCTAGCAAGCCGATAAAGCGCAAGACGCGCAGGCTGGTTGCCTGCCCCTTTTCTCTTGAAAAGAGATTGGCACCCAAAGCAGAAATGAAACCTAGACCGACCGTCAGCAAGCCATAATAAATCAAATTAGAAAGACTATGACTGCCAATTAAGCTGATGGAATCCCAAGCATAGGTCACCTGACTGATAGCCTGGCCAAAGGTTTGATTGGCAACAGTAAAGTAGCCGATAGGATAAAAAATCACTGAGAAGCCAAAGAGACCAGCTAAAAGCTGATAGAAGCCTCGAGCCACACGCTTAGCTACGATATTGTAGACCAAAAGCACCAGACCAGTCAAAGAATAGAAGACTAGGCTGGAAACCGGATCAATCATAAAAGCAAGAGCTCCGAAAGCCCCATAAAGAATGAACTTTTCATCCTTGATCGAATCCTGCAGATAGCGCACCAAGAAAGAAAGATTCCAAAAAATAAAGGGCAGAACAAAAATACTAGAGTAAAGGCCACCAAATCCAAGGGCAAAGACTAGCAGGTAAAAGAGCAGCAGGAGGCTGCGCGATAAATCCTGTTTAGGCTGTAAGAGCACCAAGGTCTTGTGCAGGAAAAGTCCAGCCAGCCACAGAGCCAGCGTCTGAAAGACCATCCACAAAAGCTGCCCAAAAGCTAGACTGCTGGTCCAAGCCATCAGATAGTAAAGCAGGCCACTAGTCCCATATATTTGCGAATAAGGCACCTGCCCCTGAGTCATGGCCCAGCCGGCATAGAGGTTCTGGCTTTGTAAATTCGTTGCTAGATTGGTCAAAAAAGGATTAACCACACTCAGCAGGCTGATAGCCAAACTGCACAAGA
Organism: Streptococcus sanguinis; assembly: GCF_050220005.1. Taxonomy (GTDB): domain Bacteria; phylum Bacillota; class Bacilli; order Lactobacillales; family Streptococcaceae; genus Streptococcus; species Streptococcus sanguinis_Z. The sequence continues at coordinate 132,711 of NZ_CP071413.1, read as the reverse complement.
GCGTCAAAAAATAGGGCGTCGGCTCTGGCTTGGTAATTTTTTGCTCAGACCTTTCAGCCCTAGTCAGCTGCTCCTCTGAAACCTCTAAAACTTTTTCTTCCGTTGTATCATGCATATAAAATATTCTCCTTGATATCAGTCCCATCTAGTATATCAAATTCCTGTCCTCCTGTCAGCTTTCTCTTGACTCTTCTTCTGAGCATTATAGCTTCTAGCCAGCTCCTCCAATTCCCGAAAACAGCGGTATTCTCTCGTTTCATAAGCAAGCGGCTGGTTAGAAATTTTCTCCATCATCTTAAAAAATTCCTTTATTTTTTACATTCGTAAAAACAAAGCAAAAATCCGTACCTACATAAAAGCAAAAATGACAAGAACACATCTCAACACGATTAGAAAAAGCACAAGCAAAAAATCTGAGACAGAGCTCTGCCTCAGATCTTCTTTTTATTTAACTGCATAACTTGCTCAACTCTGCCATCATAGCATCGGAGCAAAGAGCTGCATGATTTCTTTGATAAAGCGACGATACCAGCTGCTATCGAGATTTTCAGGAAGAATTTCCTCAGAAGCCTCAAAAATTGCTTCAAAATCTACCTTGATAGCTGGGATACTCTCCGTATGGTACATCAGGACTGCATTTTCATAATGGTGCACCAGACTGCGGTAGTCAAAGTTAATCGTCCCTACCACAGCAAATTCATCATCGGCCACCACATTCTTGCTGTGGATAAACCCTGGCGTGTACTCAAAAATCTTAACCCCTGCTTCCATCAGATCCGGATAGGCTCCGCGGGTAACAATCTGAATCAGCTTCTTGTCCGGAATGAAAGGAGTCACGATGCGGACATCCACTCCCCGCATAGCAGCATTCTTAATATCCTCCGTCAGGTCATAGTCAATAATCAGATAAGGCGTGGTAATGTAGACATAGTCCGTAGCCTGACTGATGATATTTTGATAGACCGTTTTGCCAACCTGACCCTTATAAATAGGCTTAGGCCCGCTGCCGTAGGGAATGTAAAGCCCTTTGCCTTCAACAGCTTTATTTTCCAGATGGTACTTGTCAAAGTCTGTGATTTCCCCGCGGTTGATGTACCAGTTCATGAGAAAGAGCCGCGTCAGAGCCTTGACTGCCCGACCTTCCAAGCGTACACCGCCATCTTTCCAGTGTCCAAAACGAACAATATGATTGATATACTCGTCAGCCAGATTGATACCGCCAGTATAGCCAACCTGACCATCAATCACCAAAATCTTACGGTGGTCACGGTTATTATAGGATACCGTCATCCGCGGAATCACCTTGTTAAACTTATAAGCCTCGATGCCCATCTTGCGCAGCTTACGGGTATAATCGCCCGGCAAAGTAGCCATGCAGCCAATATCATCATAGAGCAGCTTGACTTCAACGCCCTGCGAGGCTTTTTCGACCAAGATATCCAGAACACTGTTCCACATCAGTCCTTCATCGATGATATAAAACTCCAGAAAAATGAATTTCTCAGCAGCCCGCAGATCAGCCAGCATGGCCTCAAACATCGCCTCACCGATGGGAAAATAGCGAGAAGCTGTACCGTCATAGACATCTGCATTATTGTCCATACTCAGCAGTGATTTGATAATACCGTAGGCTGACTTGTTTTTCTTTTTCAGCTGGACACGAAGATCGTAGCTGTTGTCCTCACGAAATTTCATGGAGTCCATATTTTCCAGCTGGATCATTTCTTTTTTAGACAGCCGTCGCTCGCCAAACATCAGATAGAGCAGGAAGCCAAAGATTGGCACCACCGCAATCAGGAGCCAGGTCACCTTGCTCTCCGGCGGCATATTGCGGTTGACAATGGCTAAAATGGTCCCAATATACAGGAAAACAATCATGACCACTGACAGCCAGTTGGGTGCAATCTCATTAAAATAGAAGAACGCAACAAAGACAAAGACCAGCTCCAGCAGCATAATAATAATGCTGAAACCGTATTTTGACATTAATAAGCGGAATTTCCTGAAAGTCATACACTCTCCTATCTCATTGCATATATTCTAGTATATCAGTAAAACTGCCTTAAAACAACGTTTATATCAATGCAAATCGTATTTCTGGCTGATGAAAAACCAAGAACAGTATTTGAAGACCGCTATCCTCAAAATTTCACTACAAGATTACAACTGATAAAAGGAAAAGCCCTATTCAAGACAGGGCTCTTTCATCATTGTTTCGTAAAGACCAGTGTGTCATCATCATAAGGCTCTTGGGAAAGATCCTCAATTGTCAGCTGATTGCCCTCAATGCGATAGCGCTTGACATCATCTCCAATGACCATAGTCTGGTTGGTAGCATCAATCTGAACCTGTTCAATTTCCTGATCACCATCCGCTTCGACCTTGGTTAGCTGGCCAGTAGTGCCCGAAATCTGCAAGGTCAGCTGATCGCCTTCATGACTTGTCTGGTAGCTGCCATCCAGCTCACCATTGGCTGCTTGCTCGGAAGAAGACGCTGAAGCAGATGAGCTGTTATTGGCCGCACTTGACGTGCTAGCTACCGACGAAGACTCTGCTGTCTTGCTGGAAGCGACTGACTGAGACTGAGAGGAAGGTGCCGTCTGGTTCTGATTAGAGCCGCAAGCTGCCAAGGCCAAAACAGCCGCAGCAGTTAGACCTAAAAATATTAACTTTTTAGAAATTGCCATAGTATTCTCCTTTTTCTTCTGTCTTTATTGTACCAAAGCAGGACTCTGGCGGTCAATTTATAAACTTGTCAAATAAGCTCTGACTTCCGCAATAAAATAGAGAGAGCCCGTAATGAAAAGCAGCTGATTAGTGTTTTTTCTCTCCTGAAAGTTCTGAATAAGCTGCCTATAATCCTCTATGTATAAGAAGCCTTCCGCTTCTGCTTGACCAAGGGAATCTCCATCAGAAAAGGAAGTAACCGTCAACTGAACATTTGGCAGAGCCTCTCGCAGATAAGACAGCATAGCGCTATAGTCCTTACGCTTGAGAGCACCGAAAAGAAGCAGGCACTCTTTGTCATTCTGGCTCTGGATGAACTCCACTAACCTTTCCAGTGCAGGCAGATTATGGGCCCCATCAAGATAAATACCTGGACTGACTTCTTCCAAACGCCCTGCCCATCGAGTCTCCTGCAAGGCCGTCCGAATCTTAGCAGAATCTATTTCCCAGTCTTGCTGCTGCATGAAGAGTAGGAAAGCCTGCAGAGCCAGCGCTGCATTTTCCTCCTGATAGGCTCCCTTGAGTCCCAGTTCAAGATTGGATAGGGCCATAGTAGAATTAGAAAAAGTCTGATTCGTCAGAGAAAAATCGCGACCATGCTGATAGAGTTCTATTCCTAGCTCCTGAGCTCGCTGCTCACAAACCAATCGTGCCTCTTCTGGCAGCGGCCCGATGACCGCTGGCCGCCCCGGCTTGAAAATCCCTGCCTTTTGATCTGCTATCGCCGTCAAGCTCCTTCCCAGAGTCTCCTGATGGTCCAAGCCCACAGAACTGATGACCGCAATATCTCCCGTAATGACATTAGTCGTGTCTAAGAGTCCGCCGATTCCCACCTCAATCAGGGCTATGTCCACTTCCTGCTCCTTGAAATAGAGAAAGGCAATCAAGGTCAGAATTTCAAAATAGGACAGCTGGTCATGACTTTTGAGCAGTTCTTGCTCCATCTTTTGCACCGCTTGACCCAGACGGATAAAATCAGCTGGAGCAATCGGTTGACCGTTAATACAAATCCGATCGTGAATACTAATCATATGAGGCGAGGTAAAACTCCCTGTCTTGCGACCATGCCCCGCAAACAGCTGACGCATGAAAGCAATAGTAGAGCCTTTGCCATTTGTACCAGTTACATGAATCGTTGGAAAGCTCCGCTCAGGATTCCCCAAAAGAGTCACTGCCTGCTGCATCCGCCCTAGACCCGAACGAAAGTTTAGACCAATTCGGCTATTCAGCCATTCTTCAATTTCATTCATTTTTTTACCTAAAAAAGAGCAGCGAAGCAGAACTCAAATCTGAATTGCAACTCGCTCCTCTTTCTAATGTTTATGATACGAGATAGAAAATAGCCAATTCTTAGCTACTTCCTTCATCTGTCAATTTTAGCTAGCTTTTCGCCCACACTTGTCCATTTCTGGAAACGAGGCTAGATCAGTCTTACTCCTCCATAAAACTGTTGAAGACTTCTTCAATCATATCCCATTCAGCATCTGAGTCTTCTGGGATTGGCTGCAGGTCACCTTCTGTGCCATCTTCATTTTCAGTAAAGGAATAAGCTTGAATCTCTACCTCACCGTTCTCATCTTCTTCCGCATTAGCCGGAATCAAAAGAACATAATTCTTGCCAAACTCTTCCTTACCATCAATGGTCAAAAGAATTTCAAATAAAGTTTCGTTCCCCTGCTCGTCAACCAAGGTGATTAATTCACGCTCTTCATGCTCGTGGTCATGGTTATGATCATGTGTCATACTAGTGTCTCCTTCATTTCTTTTCTAAAAATTTCGATCCAGATAATTCTGCAAAATCAGCTGTGCGGCTAGCTTATCAATAACTTTCTTGCGCTTGCTGCGGCTAATATCCGCCTGCTCAACCAGCATGCGCTCGGCAGCCACCGTCGTCAGGCGCTCATCCTGATAGTCAACCGGCAGACCAAACAGCTCAGCAATCCGCTGACCATAAGCCTGACTGGCCTCCACTCGAGGCCCGCTGGTATTGTTCATATTCTTAGGCAGGCCAATGACAAACTTATCAACCTTATACTCTTTAACCAGCTCGCCCAAGCGCTCTAGGCCGAATTCGCCCTTATCTTCATGAATCGGAATAATCTCCAGTCCTTGAGCCGTAAAACCAAGAGGATCACTAATGGCAACCCCAACCGTTTTTGAGCCCACATCTAATCCCATAATTCTCATTAGAGATCGACGCCTTGTCCTTTCAAATAATAACGAACCAACTCCTCAACAATCTCATCGCGCTCATATTTGCGGATTTGATTGCGGGCGTTGTTATAGCGAGGTACGTACGCAGGATCACCACTGAGTACGTATCCCACGATTTGATTGATTGGATTGTATCCTTTTTCATTGAGCGACTTGTAGACATCGGTCAAAGTCTCGCTAATTTCCTTTTTATTTGAATCATCGAGATTAAAACGTACTGTTTCATCTGTAAATCCCACAATTACACCCTCTTTCTTTAGAATATCCCTATTATAGCATAATTATAGGCTTTTCACAAATTTAATTCACCCGAATTCTCCTAATTTTTCAATAAGCTTTAGCTAATATTTATCCGAAGTCTGGCTCTGAAATCCAGCAAAAATCCAGCTCTCTTCAGAGAACTGGATGGAAACTTCCTAATTTGAAGACGACACTTCTACACCGTCGCTTCCCTTAAACTTGTTAAGCAATTCTTCCGGACTCAGGGTCTCGATTTGCTCAAATAGCTGCGCGTAGTTTGGAAGCTTTTTGGCGGCTTTGTAGTCTAGATTCTCAGGATCGATAGTCATCTCCAGAGAAATCTCTTCCGCTGTCATATCTGTTTTCAAGTCAAGGCCGGTGATATTCACCGCCTCTTTCAGACCCAGTGCTTCCTCGATCAAAGACAGCATTTCTTTCTTCACAGTGGAAACATCCTGCTTTGACAGAGCTTCCTTGATGTTGTCAGGAATAGCCTTGCTGACATGCAGGATAACCTTATCATACTTCTGTCCGCTGTAGCTGACTGTTAAGATTCTGGTTTCTTTTCCATGTTCTAATTGCTTCTCAGTTTTATAGGACTTAGTGACAATATCTCCTTTTCCAGCTCCTCCCTGTGAGGATGAACTGTTATTTGACTGCTGACTGCAGGCTGTTAAGATTGCCAAAGCTGCCAGCAAAAAGACAATTAATTTTCTCATGTCTTATCTCCTTCAATATTGAACTGATTTTATCATATCATTATAAAAATGGCGCTGTCAAACTGATTGTCACTCTGTCATTAAAATGTAATAAAAAAGAGCAGCTTATTTCTGCTCTTCTGCTCCATTCATCAGGAGATTGTTGATGTATTCTTCTGGCGTCAGCTTAATCATTTCTTTGAACTTGAGATTTTGAAAATAAGGCATAGCCGCTGCTTTTTCGATATCCAAACTCTCAAAGTCATAGGTAGAAGTCATTTTCAGCTCGTTCTCATTCAAAATTGTCACTGAGCCGCTAAAACCTTGAAGTCCACGAGCCTGCACATAGTCTGCATCCTGCTCCAGTGACTCATTGAGCGACTTCTGCGCTTCCTCCAGCCCCATCTGCTTGATGGCTTCTTTCATCTCATCATCAGTCGCAGTCAGCCTTTCAATAACCAAGCGTTTAAAATGCTCTCCCTGATAAGTTACTGTCTGACTCTGCTGGTTTCCTCGTTCATCCTTTGGAAAAACAAGTGTCCGAGTAATCACTTCCTGCTGCTTGGCATTATCAATGATAGGCAGATTATTGCTGATTTCTTTCTTGTCAGCCGCATTCGAATTCGTCTCTGTTTTTTTATGTCCACAGCCTGCTAACAGTGCCACACTCAATCCCAGTCCTACTAAAATTTTCTTCATCTTCCATCCTCCTCAGAGATATTGTATCACAGTTCTGCTCCTTGTCAATCCATCCAGTCGGCAAAGACTGCTGTCAACCCGTACAAAAAGAAGAGCCGAGATTCTCTTCCCGACTCTTTCAGTTATTTTCAAAGATTAGAGGCTCTATAATTTCTGTAGTGGGTAAAACCGCTGTAGGAATGATGGAGTCTCTTTTGTTGTAGAAAAAAAGTCCCATAAGACTTATAATGAAAAGCGACCAAACCATCATTAGAAAGACTCTTATGGAACAGTTCAATTTTATCACAAACTTACTGGGAATAAAAGACCAGAACATTACTATTTTGGATGTTCTAGATGCTGGAACTCATAAAGAAATTATCTCTAAGCTAGATTATCCTGCTCCTAAATGCACTCACTGTCAAGGACAAATGGCTAAATATGACTTCCAGAAAGAATCCAAAATTCCATATCTAGAGTGTGCAGGATATAAAATCCTGATTCGATTAAAGAAACGCCGTTTCCGATGTAAAGTCTGTAGGAAAGTAGCTGTCGCAAAGACTTCCTTAGTCAAGAAGAATCACCAAATCGCAACCATCGTCAAGCAGAAAATCGCTCAAAAACTAATCGAGAAAGTCCCTATGACAGCTATCGCTGAAAGCCTAGCTATCTCCACTTCCACCGTCATTCGTAAATTGAAAGAATTCAAGTTCAACGTGAACCTCAACTACCTTCCAGAATACATGAGCTGGGATGAATACAGCTTCAAGAAAGGAAAGATGAGCTTCATTGCACAGGATTTTGATTCAAGAAAGATTGTAGCTATCTTATATGGGCGGACACAAGGGGCTATTCGCAATCATTTCCTTCGTTATTCTAGACAGGTGAGAAGCCTAGTAAAAGTCATTACCATGGACATGTTTAGTCCCTACTACGATATTGCCAGAAAACTATTCCCAAACGCTAAAATCGTGCTGGATCGCTTTCACATTGTGCAACATCTCAGCCGTGCTATGAGTCGTGTTCGTGTTCAAATCATGAATCAATTTGATCGAAAATCGCACGAATATAAGGCACTGAAACGCTACTGGAAACTGCTCCAACAAGATAGCCGGAAAATCTGCCATAAACGATTTTATCGTCCAACTTTTCGTATGCATTTGACCAATAAAGAGATTCTGGAAAAGCTTCTCTCTTACTCTCAAGAACTCAGAGAACACTATGAACTCTACCAACTCTTACTTTTTCAGTTTCAAGAGAAACAAGCTGAACATTTCTTTGGACTCATTGAAGAAACCATTTCTTGTATAAATCCTATCTTTCTAACTGTTTTTAAGACCTTTTTGAAAGATAAGGACAAGATCCTGAATGCACTGGAATTACCCTACTCAAACGCAAAACTAGAAGCTACTAACAACCTCATCAAAGTAATCAAGCGCAACGCTTTTGGCTTTCGGAACTTTGACAACTTTAAAACTAGAATCCTCATCGCTTTGAATATCAAAAAGGAGAGGACTGATTTAGTCCTCTCCAGGATATGACTTTTTAGCAACCCACTACAGTTGACAAAGAGCCAGATTAGAGAGCTGCCCGCAGACGAGCTTCTGCATTTTCAACATTGCGAACAGAACGTGGCAGAAAAGCACGGATATCATCTTCTTTGTAACCAACTTGGAGACGTTTATCATCCACTAAGATAGGACTTTTCAAAATACGCGGGGTCTCCATGATGATGTCAAGAACTTCGTTGACACTCAATTCTTCAATGTCAACACCCAAACCCTTAGCATAGCGGTTTTTTGATGAAACAATGCTCGCGATACCATTTTCTGTTTTGGTTAAAATATCCAGAAGTTCCTCTTTGGTGATGCCTTCTTTGCCTAAATTCTGTTCTTTATAAGTTAATTGATGAGCGTTTAGCCAGGTTTTTGCTTTTTTACAACTAGTACAACTTGAGACAGTATAGATTGTGATCATGTAAGTACTCCTTTCGCTACACGATACTAATATCGTAGTCTATTATATCACAAAAACCATCGGTCTTGCGACCTATTTTGCAAAATTACTCTTCAATTTCGATGGCATCTTCCAAATCAAGAGTCACTTCTTCCATCGTTTCCACAGGACTGTCAGCCTTGTTGCCAACTGTTTCTTCCAGCTCGTCTCCATCAATCAAACCATAGCGTACACGAACCTGACGGTCAATTTCGTCAAAGACTTCTGGATGATCAGCCAAGTACTTCTTAGCATTTTCAGAACCTTGACCGATTTTTTCATCATTGTAGGAGTACCAAGCACCAGCTTTTTTGATGATATCCAAATCAGTCGCAATCTTAATCAGCTCACCTGTCTTAGAAATACCTTCTCCGTACATGATTTCCACGAAAGCTTCTTTGAATGGCGGAGCTACCTTATTTTTAACGACCTTGATCTTGGTTTCTTTACCAACATTGGTATCCTTCTCATCACCAGTACCTTTGATTTGAGTATTACCGCGAACATCCAGACGGACAGAAGCATAGAACTTCAGTGCACGGCCACCTGGTGTTGTTTCAGGATTACCAAACATAACGCCAACTTTTTCACGCAGCTGGTTAATGAAAATCGCAATCGTCTTCGTTTTGTTGATAGAAGCAGACAGTTTACGCATGGCCTGGCTCATCATCCGAGCCTGCAAACCAACGTGACTGTCACCGATATCGCCATCGATTTCCGCACGTGGTACCAGAGCTGCAACTGAGTCCACAACCACCAAATCCACCGCACCTGAGTCAATCAGCTTACCGGCAATTTCCAGCCCCTGTTCTCCAGAATCAGGTTGAGACAGCAGCAACTCATCAATATTGACACCCAGAGCAGCTGCGTAGGACGGATCCAAAGCATGCTCAGCATCGATAAAGGCTGCGATACCACCTTCTTTTTGCGCTTGAGCAACTGCGTGAAGAGCAACGGTTGTCTTACCAGAAGACTCTGGACCATAGATTTCAATAATCCGTCCCTTAGGATAACCCCCAGCGCCAAGGGCAATATCCAAGGCCAAAGAGCCAGAACTCATAACTTGAACCTTTTGCTCTGCCCGCTCGCCCAGACGCATAATGGCTCCCTTACCAAAATCCTTTTCAATGTTTTTAAGAGCATTATCCAAGGCTTTTTGGCGCTCATCGCCGAATTTCTTTGAGATTTCGTCTAATTTTTTTTGTTTCTTTGCCATTTATTTCTCCTGTTTTTTCTAAAATGTCTTTTGGCCATCTTCGTCATTATACCAAAAATCAGCTATTTAATAAAGTTTTTCGTACTAGGTTGAAGGCGTGCAGAACAGCAATTTTCCGCACATCACGCCGACTTCGTCCAGCAATATTGACCTTAATAGTTTCCGTTCCAGCAGCACTAGCTAAGCCGATAAAAACAGTCCCTGCTGGATGGTCTTCCAGTGAATCTGGGCCAGCCACACCTGTCAGACTGACAGCCAAGTCGCTTTCGGTTAGCTTTCTAGCCTGCTCTGCCATTTTCCCAGCCGTAAAAGCTGAAACAACTCCATGCTTCTCCAAGTCTCCCAGTGGAATATCCAGCATCCGGCTCTTTTCCTCCATGCTGTAGGTGACAAAGCCACCTGAAAAAATGGAAGAGGCTCCAGCAAAATCTGCCAAGGTCGCCTGAAAGAGGCCAGCTGTCAGACTCTCTGCTGCCGAAATCGTCTTTCCTTGACTCTTGAGCAAATCAAAAGCCACCTGTGCCAAGGAATTGTCATCCCCATAACCATAGAAAATCTCTGACAGTGATTGCCCCTCAAAAGTCTTATGGGACAAAATTTCCTTTTCCACAGCCTCAAACTTGGTGTCGGCTTCTGCCTGACTCAGAGCCTTGGTAGACAGTCGTAGGGTAACTTCTCCTGTCTTTGCATAAGGAGCAATGGTGGGGTCACTCTGCTGCTCAATCATCTCTGACAAAATAGTCACTAGCTGACTCTCGCCGATACCAAAGAAACGCAACACCCGTGAATACAATTTCTGGCCTGTGGATAAGAGGGGAACCAGCTCGTTATTGACCATGGGTTTGAGCTCACTAGGCGGGCCAGGCAGGACTACATAGGTCACTCCGTCTGCTTCTAACAAGCCTCCAACTGCTAAACCAGTCGCATTTGGTAACGGAGTCGAGCCTTCAACCAGCTGGGCCTGACGCTCATTATTGGGCGTTCGAGCATAATCTGGTCGACTAGCAAAAAAGCGATCCAGCTTTTCCACAGCCTGTGAGTCAAAATTGAGCTCACGCCCTAAGAACTTAGCCAAGGTCTGCTTGGTCAAATCATCCTCTGTTGGACCCAAGCCTCCTGTCAGGATAATCAGATTACTGCGCCTTTGGGCAATTTCCAAAACAGAGAGGAGACGATTTTCATTGTCCCCTACTGCTGTCTGAAAATAGACATCAATCCCCAGACTCGCAAGTTTTTCAGATAAAAATTGGGCATTGGTATTGACAATCTGACCCGTCAGAATCTCAGTGCCCACAGCAATAATTTCTGCTTTCATAGAACCTCCTACCTTACTATTCGGAATTGGCTTTATTTTATCACAAAAAATCTTAAAAAAGTTGATTTTCATTTCAGGAAATAAAAAGAGCTGTCAAGTTCCTTGACAAACTTGTCAATATGCTGTGGAAAACTTTTAAAAAGGATTGGTGTTATGCAGAATAACTAGATTGTTAGGGAAATGCTATTGGCAAATGGTTTCATTATTTTTATAATAAAGATGAAAAAAGAAAATCATCTAAATAATTTTATTTGAAGAAAGGAGATCATCATGAAAATTTCACAAGTTCTCAAAGATATTCGTCAACAAAATCAACTCACTCAGGAGGCTTTGGCGGAAAGACTCAAGGTTTCCCGCTCTGCTATTGCCCGTTGGGAAAGCGAAAAAGGTATCCCTGATATTGGAAATCTCATCGCTATCAGTCGGGAGTTCGATATCAGTCTGGACACAATCATCAAGGAGGATGAGCGCTTGGAGAAAAAGGTCATAGAAGACAGTAAAGCTAAGAAATGGCATTATCTAGTCATTCTCTACCTTTTTTCCATCTTGGTTTATATTGGTGTCTTTGCTTACTTGCACCATATCTTTATGGCTGGCTTCCTCATCTCTACTCTCTTCATGCTCTTTTACGAGCTGCGCATCTTTATCAAGGAAAAGATTTGGAGGCAGAAGGATAACTAAACGAAATTCCTTGGATGTTAGAAAACCAAGGAATTTTTTCTATGAAACAAGGAATATAGTCGCACTATTATGAAAGAGAACAGACAAGCAAAGAAAAAGAGGAAAGTAAAACTGCAGCTACCTTTGACAAATGAGCTGAATCAAGATTAGATTTTGTATTTCAAAAATTTATTGGAACTTTTGTCTTTATGCGTTTGTCGTGTCATCATAAATTATTTTTTAAACGCTTCGTATAGTTTTTTATAGAACTCTTTCTTTTCTTTTTTTTGATTATTAAACTCTTTTTTGCCGTAATCAAAATTCGCTACTGAAAATCCCTTGCCATCATCAGAAAAAGTGAAGAATTCTATCCCAATCAATTTATTATTTTTAGCATCTACTACAGTAGTTCCTAAATTATTGTTAAATTGTTTAACTTCTTCTTCACTAACCCCAAACCCCATAGCAGTGCCATCTGCAATAATATTTGAAAACACTTCTTCTGAAGATGCTACTTCTTTGACAGATATTAGATAGACAGCATCTTCTGTTTCTACTTGCCTTACCTTATCCCATCTTTCGGTATCATTCGAAGAGATTGTATAGACTGTTAAATCCACCGAAGGTTTATTGGGATTTTCTTTTTTAATCACTTGTTTGCCAATTAAGACGATTGCGAGTACTCCAATGACTAGTAGCAAACTAATATAAATTTTCTTTTTCATGCCTGACTTCCTATATCTTTTATGTCAACGATAACATCAACTTTACTATATACAGCTGGATCATGTGTTGCTATAATAACATAATTATTCTTGGCTGCTTCACTCAATAATAAGTTGATGATTTCATTCCCAATCTCACTATCCAAGGCTCCTGTAGGTTCATCCGCTAAAATAATTTTACGCGGTTTCATTAACATTCTTGCAATAGCTACACGCTGAGCCTGTCCCCCAGACAATTCATATATTTTATGTTTTAAATAGTCCGTAGAAAGGCCTACTTTTTCAAGTATCTCAGATATAATCTTTTTGTCTTTATTGAGGAGTTTTAAATTATCATATACTGTTTTGTTTTCTATCAAAGAATAATTTTGGAATACATACCCAATAGTATTTTTAAAATAGGTTCTTTCTTTGGTTTTCCAAATATCCTGTTTATCAACTAACACTTTTCCACTGTCAATTTTTTCTAGCCTTCCTATAATGTTTAGCAAGGTACTTTTACCTGAACCCGAACCGCCAATCAAGGCGTAGCTTTTCCCAGCTTCAAAGGTTAAATTTAAATCTGTAAATATTTCTTTTGAGCCATATTTTTTTGTAACATTCACAATTTCAATTGTCATTAGTCATCCCCTTTTAGAATTTGAGTGTATCTATCAGATAATTTTCTGAAACTTATTATCATTGACATCATTAAAACCGTTAAAGAAGCAAGACCAATATACAATAACTCTATTTGTCCAGTCATGATAAATGTCAATAAGATAACCATTATAATCGTTATCATAAAATATTTTAGACTTGAAATGGCTATACCTGTTTTCGATAGGCCTAAAATGATTTTTTTGACATAGTCATTCTGTTTTAAGGCAACAAACATTTGAGCATATTGATAAATGAGTAGAAATACAATTCCACAAATAATTATTTGCAGTATTTTTGAAAGGAGAATTTGGTGCTCTAAAGATTGAATATTAAGTTTCACAGTTTGGTAAACCTCGACTGGATTGATTGAAAAATTCAAACTAGCACTCAAATCGTTGATGTCCTTAATTGCTTCTGGACTAAAAAGTGAGTTATATATGATATTGCTTGCCAAAATAAAATCGTTAGTTTCTACCATTTTATCAGTATCTAATACAACCACTATATTACTCTTACTATTTGTCACACTTTCCAAAGGTAGATTATCTTTATTTTCAGGGACACTACTGCCATTTTCATTGAAATAGAAAAATTCTTGCCCATCAGGAATGACTTGCACCGTAAGATCATCTTTTGTATAGTTTGTACCAGTAAATTGTTCTGCTACAACCGTATTCTCGATTGATGCCTTATTCTCTTTAAATTTATTAGGAATATAGATGGTTGCTATTTTATTATCTAAAATACGATAGTTTGTTCCATTAACTTTATTTTGTACCTTAGCACCTGTTTGATTGATATAAACCAGCTCTTTATTAACCTCTGGATTCGTTATCCCATCACTTTTTAATTGCTTAGAAAAATCTTCTGTAACATGAGAAGTTTTCATAAAATCTGGAACATAGGCTGAAGATGATTTGATATATATAAAATCCAGTTTTTTTAAGGCTTTAGCAATCTCTATATACTTAGCTCCTGAGTCATTTGCTTCTTCTCCATTAGTAACAGATTCATTTTCAATACCCAAAAACTCTAGTCTTTTCCAATCTTTTACTGCACTCCATGGTTCTAAATGCTTTATCTGTATATTTATCTTTGATTGACTAGCCTTTGTTTCCCGTAAAAAGACTCCTGAAACAACTATTATGCTAGAAATAACCGCAAGCCATACGATAAAAATGAGGCTGTTTTTGGCCTTATTTTTTATAATTTCAATAGGCTTTTCAACCTGAATCGTCAGCCAAAATAAAACAAAGGTGATGAGATCAATGATTTGAAAAATTATAAAATTGGTTAGAAGTAAAGAGAAGAATAACTTGGAACTATAGGTGAAGAGACCACTCCCCAGAAAAGAGCCATAGAAAACCATCAATAAAGCAACTAAAATCAGCTCAAAAGTAACAGAAATTAAATAATCCTTTTTTAGGTTATACACAGGCAATCCTAAAGAACGTCTTATCATCCCTTCTTTAATCTTTCTCGCTCTAACAACAAATAAAACAACTAATAAGGTTAAGTAAATTGAAATCATTAACAAAAATCTTAAAGAGCCAGTAAATTGTATCATTCCTCCCATATACCAAGGGTAAGCCATATATACTACTTGCAGACCTGTAGACGTAAGTTTTTTTAAACCATTTGAATCTATTTCCCCTAGAGTATAGTACATCCCTGTTATCGGTATAGACTTTAATTGTTCATGGCTGGCATCATCAAGATTTATATAAGTCAACTGCCCTGAATTCTGAACCACCGGCTTGTATATTTTAACTTTTTTTTCTTCTGATAGGCCACTAATCATTTGATACACTTCTTCATTAGAAAGATTGCTTTTCCCTTGAATGGAGAAGGCACCATCAATTGGTAAAGGTATTGGTTTTTGAGTATCACTAATACTAACCAGACCAATGGCAGCAATTAAGCAAAAAAAGAGTCCTATAACACCTAATTTTAATTTCATAAGCTCCTACCTATATTATAAAAGACCCTATAATATTATTGGGTCTTCCAACTTTCATAAACTATTGTTAAAATTTAAAGTAGTTCCAATGTGCATTTAATCGAACATCATTCCAACTTTTTGTTGAACTTGACATTGCCCATCCATATTTTTGAGAATCAGATGACTTAACAGTTCCCCAAAGATTAGTTATCGAAGATTTTGAACCAATATTATTCGGAGATTTAACATAGTAATTAGAATAACCATAGTTATCATTCACACCATAATTCCATTCATCAATAATCGGATATGGGGCTGGATATGCTACTTCTGCACTAACGATACTAGTCATAGTAGTTAGCCCAAAACCTAAAGAAACTGTAGCTAATAAAGCTAATGTTTTATTTTTAATTCTTATTTTCATAACTACACTCCTATATTGAATATTTTATAGTTTTTAGAGAATATTTTACCTTTCCAATTTATAGCTTAGCTAGTCACAATCAACGACCCCTTGGTCTCACCTCCTTTAATTTTATAGATTCTAATTTTTAAATATATATATATTTAATCTTTGCCTACTTTTTTGAATTATTTAGTCCATTGGACTCGCCCCTTTCCTATTCTATTCACTTTACCCCCATGGCCACCACCATGGAGATACACCTGTAGTAACTATTGACGTTACCGCCAGTAAAATTAAATTGTACACAATTTTTTTCACATTGCCCTCCCTTTTATTTCATGATATACTATTTTAAAATATTTTTTCAAAATGTAGCTTTTAGTAACATTTTAAAAAGGAGTTCTTATGCGCTGGGATTATGGAAAAATCTATAAAGAAATTAGAAAATCAAAAGGGTTGACTCAAGAAGAAATTTGTGGAGATTTTTTAGCTCGCTCAACTTTGGCACGAATTGAAAGCGGGCAAGTCGTGCCAAAGTTCGATACCATGATTTTTTTACTTCGCCAGATAGATATGACACTAGAAGAATTTAAATACATTTGTGATTATTATCAACCTAGTCAACGGCAGAAAATTTTAAATTCTCTGTATAACCAAGGTGAGTCTATTGTAGGGACAAAAGGTTTGTTACAACTAAAGAGAGAATGCGAGGCATATCTATATAAACATTCCGATATTCCGATTAAACATGCTTTAGATATCATCAATATTACTATTCATCTGAGACAAAATGGAATTTCTGAGACAAAAGAAATTAATGCTACTACCAATAAAATTTGGGCGTATTTAGAAAAACAGGACACTTGGTATGAAAGTGACTTTCGACTGCTTTCTACCATCCTTTATTTCTTCCCTTTAGAAAATATCAAACAATTTACCCAAAAGATTTTAAATAGCATAAAAAAATACCAATCATTTCGCTATGGGAATAATCTACAAATCGGACTCTTAGTCAACCTTTCTACCATCTATCTTTATAATGGATTAAAGAGAGAATGCGCTGAAATTACTACGTACATTTACGATTTGTCAAAAAAAGAAAAACGTTATGATTCCCTCGGGCTTTCACAGATTCGACTTGGAATTTGCAAAAATGATAACGAATTAATAAAAAAAGGGATTGCTCTACTACAACTTGCCGATGAAAAAGAGCTAGTAAAATCTCTAAAAGAAGAAATTGAAAAATACCGTTGAGAATCTTTCTCAAACGGTATTTTTACGTGGATTAAAATCACAATCATTTTCATGATCGTTGATAAGGCCAGCTGCTTCTAGGAATGAATAGACACAAACGGGACCGACAAATTTGAAGCCTTGCTTTTTCAGCGCCTTGGACATAGTTTCTGACAGCTCTGTCTTAGTAGGTGCTTCCTTGTAGTTCGTAATTTGATTGTCAATCGTTTTGAAATCTACAAAGGACCAGACAAAGTCATTAAAAGAGCCAAACTGCTTTTGAACAGCCAAAAAAGCTTGGGCATTAGCCCTAGTTGCATAAATCTTCATCTTGTTACGGATGATGTCGGGATTATCCAACAAACCATCCAGATCTGCATCTGTCATCTGAGCAATTTTCTGGGCATCATAGAAATGAAAAGCTTCCCGAAAAGCCTGACGTTTATTCAGAATGGTCTCCCAAGAAAGTCCAGCCTGATAGGTCTCCATGCAGAGCAATTCAAATAATTTCTGATTATCATGGAGGGGTTTGCCCCACTCCTCATCATGATAGGCTACATACAAGGAGTTGTTCATTTTTACCCAGCCGCATCGTTTGGTCATAACTTTCTCCTATTTCACCAACATCTTAAGGGCTGACTTGATATAGTTTTCTGCTGTATCCGTCGTTCCTTCAAAGAATTTCTTGATTTTCTTGAGCTCAGCAGCTTTGTAGCCCAGAGCCAGCATGGCTTCCATGGCTTCTTCAAGCTCTTGATTATCCGCAGTCTGGACGGGCGCCTTGCTTTCTGCCAGACCATCCGCCGCCACTACCTTGCCTTCCAAGTCCAGCACCATCTGCTGGGCTGTTTTCTTGCCAATTTTAGGAAACTTGGTCAGGTAGGTGATATTTTTCTGCTCAATGGCTTGCACTAAGCCAGCATTATCATCCGCCGCAATAATTGCCAGGGCAGACACTGGGCCGATACCTGAGACTGAAATCAAGCTGAGAAAGAGTTGCTTCTCCTCCTCAGTCGCAAAACCGTACAGGAGCTCCGCGTCTTCCCTCACCACCTGGTGCACATAGACCTTAGCTTCCTGATGAAGACGCCCTGAGTATGCATAGGGGTTGGCCACATGAAGAATATAGCCGATAGAGTTGACTTCCAATACGATGTACTTGGCTGTAATTTTACTGATGATTCCTTTAAAATATTCGTACATAATCTTCCTTCTTTTTGTATCATTTTGCCTATCTAGTATATCATATTTTCTGTCTGGAAACTGCAAATAGAAGTGCAACCAGCGGTTGACAAAATGTACAGGAAGCTGTATTCTCAAGATAAATAAAAGCTGTTAGGATAGAGATAGAAAAAAAGGAGGCTGTGATGATGAAACTCGCTGATAAATTATTTGAACTAAGAAAAGAAAAAGGCTGGTCACAAGAAAAGCTGGCAGAACAAATCAATGTCTCTCGCCAAAGCATTTCCAAGTGGGAATCTGGCCAAGCACTGCCAGAGCTGGAAAAAATTGTAGAGCTGAGCAAGATTTTCCAGGTGACGACAGATTATCTGCTTTTAGAAGAAAGTGACAAACCAGAAATAAAACCTGTCCTCTCAGAAGACGAAAAAGATCGCTACTATAAGGAAGTGAAATCTTATGGTTTCTGGCAGGTTCTGTATATTTTTATATCAGCTCTGGCTATTTTTCTCTTCTTCGCAGGTTCCAGCTTTCCAGCAACATTCACTGCCCTGGTCTGGTTGACTTTCTTCCTCTTAATCGCATCAGCAATGGCTATTAACAAGGCACTAAAGATTAAGAAAAAGTATCTGGACAAGGTTATAGGCCTTGATGATTCTGAGAAAGAAGGTGCTCAAGATGAAACTAAAAACTGACAATCCCATACCTGTCAAAACTCGTCTGAAAGAGCTGCTTGGAGACTGGCTCTTCATCTCATTCTATCTCATTTCTCTTTTTTTACTAGCTATGGGCTTTTACAATCTGGTTCTAGGAGGCATTCCTTCATTCACTGAAGCTCAGAGCCAACTTCTGGCTTTTTCTAGCTCCGTCCTGCCTCTAACTATCATCTTTGCTTGGCTAGACTATCGAAAAGGAAGTCTTGGCAAGCGTTGGGCAGGTTTACAGTTGGTTTACAAACATAGGAGCCTTTCCCACAGCCTTTTGCGCTCTGCTATCAAATTTTTCCCTTGGCAGCTGGGACATATGGGAGCTATCCGTAGTGCTTATCAAGCAGATGCCCTGTCAATTTTCTTGTCAACTTCAGCAGGGATTCTCTTCTTGATCTTTCTGCTGATGGGACTGCTTCGCAAGGACAAACGCCATCCAGCTGATTTGCTTGCTAGAACACAAGTTCAGGTCAAACATCAAAAACAGCTCTAGTTCTATGACTAGGGCTGTTTGATCTTCTATACAGTTTAGTATTTCCCTAACTCCCGCAGGCTAGTATGATTTTCCTGAATGCGGCGGAACATTTTTTCCATATCCGACTTGGTAAAATTGACTAAGACCGGTCGGCCGTGTGGGCAGTTGTAAGGATTGTCACACTGGGACAGCTGAAAGAGCAAGTCACGCGCAGAGTAGTCATCCAGACTGTGATTGGCCTTGATGGAGCGTTTGCAGCTCATCATAATGGCTAGCTCTGCTCGATATTTCTTGATGGAAACTTCCTTGGTCAGGAGAAGCATATCACACATTTCATAGATGCCGGCCTCAATCTCCTCTTCCTTGAACCAAATGGGATGCTCACGGAGGATAAACTGATTGGCTCCGTACTCTTCTAAAAAGATGCCAGCATCTTCTAACAGCTCCATCCGCTGCTTGATTCGCAGCATATCGTCTGCTGGAAATTCAAAGATATAGGGCACCAAGAGCTGCTGCTGGCTATTGTCCACATCCCCTATCTTCTCCCGATAATACTCATACTTGACCCGCTCTTGGGCAGCATGCTGGTCAATAATGTAAAGACCACCCTTGCCCTGAGCAAAGAGATAAGTGCCATGCATCTGGCCGAAATATTCTAACTCTGGGAAGCTTGACTTCTCTTCCTGTTCCAACTTATCCACAGCCCGCTCCAGACTGGCCTGATCTAGCTCTGGATGATCTAGTTGGTCATAGCTGGCTAGCTTTCTCTCTGCAAATTTGACTGAAGTTGGTTGTGGCTCTGCTTTTTCATTTGTCGCTTCATGAACAGGCCCTGCTGATTCTTCAAAGGATAGCTGCTGCTCGGCCACCTGTGGCTTGAGGAAAAAGTCATTCTGCTCCTTATCGTAGTAGAGGCGATTTTCTTTCAGCGGAAGACTGGTCTGTTCGGGCTTAGTCGCACGCTTAACAGTTGATTTGGCTAGATTTTCCAAAGCATCCGGGATAAGATCCTGCTCCTTGAGACTGGTTGCAATAGCTTGCGAAATCAAGGCCATGAGTTCCCGCTCTTTAGAAATTCGCACCTCTTGCTTGGTCGGATGGACATTGACATCTGCCAGATAGGGATCAATCTGGATATTGATGACCGCTAGTGGGAAGCGGCCTACCATCAGCTTGCTGCCGTAGCCGTCCAAAATAGCACGATTGAGTAGGAAATTCTTAATGTAGCGGCCGTTAATGAGGATCGTAATATAATTACGATTCGCACGAGTCAACTCAGGCAGGCTGACATAGCCACTCACTTCAAAGTCCAAATCTGAAGCAGAGATTTCCACCATTTTCTTAGCTGTTGCCAAACCATAGATTCCTGAAATAGCCTGACGCAGATTACCACTGCCGGCAGTCCGTGTCATTTCGCGGCCGTCACTGATAAGGGTGAAAGCTACTTCCGGATGGGCCAGACTGAGCCGATTAATCACATCAACGATATGGGACAGCTCAGCCTGCTGGCTCTTCATATACTTGAGCCGGGCCGGAGTATTGAAGAAGAGATCTTCTATCTTGATTTTCGTTCCCACCGGACTGCTGGTAGGCACATGCTCTTCGATCTCACCGCCTTGGGCAACCAGCAGGGTCCCGTGCTGGCCGGCTTCCGTTGCTGTTTCAATGGTAAAACGCGAGACAGAAGCAATGGAAGGAATGGCCTCACCACGAAAACCCAATGTCCGAATCCGAAAGAGATCCGCCTGCTTCTTGATTTTGCTGGTAGCATGGCGGCGAAGTGCCAGAGGGACATCTTGGTGCTCTATGCCCTCGCCATTGTCCGTTACCTGAATGCTCTTGAGTCCGGCCTCCTCGATTTCGATAGTAATCTGACTTGCACCCGCATCAATTGAATTTTCCACCAGCTCCTTGACCACGCTGCTAGGTCGCTCAATGACCTCACCTGCCGCAATCTGATTGGCCAGAATTTCTGGAAGTTCGATAATTTTTGACATCTTTTTCTCCGTATTTGTTCTGCTATCTATTATAACACATTGGGCTTTTTCTATCAGAAGGGAGCCTTATCTCGACCACTCTGCTCACCATTCAAACCAAATAGACACAGATAGCTGCCACATAGACACAAGGGCTTGTTTTCGCTACTAAGTTGCGGTTTAATAAAGATGAAAGGAGGAAGTTATGAAAGTTAAGCTAAGAATCGATTCTCAAGTCACCGAAGACTCCGTCAGCATTGAGGCTCGCCTTATGACAGAAAGCATTCAGGAATTGGTCCACTTTGCTCAACATCTAGGCAAAGAGGACAAGATTCATGTCAAGAAAGAAGACGACATCTATCTGCTGGACGCTAAGGAAATCCACCGAATCTATACAGAAAATCGTCAGGTTCGGGTCCGAACGGCAAAAGACAGCTATCGAACTCAACAAGCTCTTTATCAATTGCTGCAGATCCTACCGGACTATTTCCTGCAGATTTCTCAGTCGGAGATTATCAACAGCCAACAAATCAGCCACCTCAAGCTGACTCCAAATGGTCTGATTCAAATATTTCTGAAAAACGGCGATCAGACATACTCGTCCCGCCGCTATCTCAAATCCATTAAAGAAAGGTTGCAATTATGAAAACTCGTCTTAAAGAACTCTTTTTCGGAGGGATTGGAGGGATTTTCATCGGTCTCTTCTTCTCCATGATTGTTTCTTATTTTTACAATCCAGCTTATCTACCGCTTCACCCTCGCTCTCCTATCGGCCACTTCTTTTTGAGCCAGCATGTCCATGTTTCCCTCATCATGCTCTACTGCATGCTTATCTGGTTTAACATGGGAGCTGTTTTCAGATGGAGTGGAAGCTTCTTCCAAAGAGATTGGAGCATCCTGCGCTCCGTCGTCAGCCACTATGGAGTGATGATTCTGAGCTTTGCACTTTTGGCTAATCTAGCTGGATTTTTCCCAAGAGAAAAACTACTCAGCCTGACACTGACTGCCGTCGGGGAATTCACCCTCATCTATCTAATCATTTCAGGTGCCATCTACTACCGCACTTACCGCAACATTCAAAAAATCAATAGCCGTTTGTCTAGAAAATCGTGAGAAACAAAAAGAACAGACTTGAGGCATTAACAAGTCTGTTCTTTGCTTTTACAGCTTTTTCTTGAGATCGGCCACTGCTGCCATGACTTCCAGAGGAGTCATATTATAGATGTCCAAGTCTCGTAGTTCAGTCAGGACTGGATTTCCCGATCCTTCTGCGAAAAGAGACATCTGCTCCGCCACTTGCGAACGTGTTTGTCTAGATTCAGCAGGAAGCTCTGAGCCTAGCCCTGTATCCTGACTTTCCAAATGACTCAAAATGCTATCCGCCCGCTCCAGTAATTTCTCAGGAAGTCCGGCAATCTTCGCCACATGAATTCCGTAGGACTTGTCAGCCGGACCCGGCTCAATCTTATGCAGGAAAGTCACCTGCCCGTCCTTTTCCAAGGTTGCCACATGGACATTTTCCAAATGCTCCAAGCTGTCCTCTAAGGCTGTCAGCTCATGATAGTGGGTGGCAAAGAGGGTTTTGGCCCCAGTATAGTGATGAATGTGCTCGATAATAGCCTGAGCCAAGGCCATCCCATCATAAGTCGCCGTCCCACGACCCAGCTCATCAAAGAGGATGAGCGAACGATCGCTGGCCTGCCGAATGGCCCGATTGGCCTCCATCATCTCCACCATAAAGGTGGACTGGCCGGACACCAAATCATCCGCTGCGCCGATGCGAGTGAAAATCGCATCGAATAGCGGCAGACTGGCAGACTGAGCGGGCACATAAGATCCCATCTGTGCCATGATGACGATGATAGCCAACTGGCGCATATAGGTCGATTTCCCGCTCATATTAGGCCCGGTAATCAGCTGGATGTCCGTTTCCTGATCTAGCAGAATACTATTTGGAATGTAGCTTTGGGCACCCATGACCTTTTCCACAACAGCATGCCGACCTTTTTCAATCTGCAGACGGCGCTCCGCAGTAAAGACAGGGCGCACCAAATGCAGTTGTTCTGCCACCGCAGCAAAGCTCTGCAAGACATCTACAGCTGCCAGCGTTTGTGCCAAGGCCTGCAAGCGCTGGATGTATTTGCCAGCTTCCTCGCGAATCCGCATGAAAATCTCGTATTCCAGATTAGCAGATTTTTCACGCGCCTCCAACATCTCTCCCTCAATCCGGGCCAGCTCCTCCGTTCCGAAACGCTCAGAATTTTTCAGGGTCGCCTTGCGAAAGAAATGACTAGGCACATGAGCCAGTTGGGAATTGGTCACGTGGAAATAGTAACCATCTTTTTTATTGTAATCAATCTTCAAATTGCTGATGCCGCTGTTGGCACGTTCTTTGACTTCCAGCTCCGCAATCCATCCAGTCCCCTCCCTCAGCACAAGCCGATACTGATCCAAGGTCTCATCAAAACCAGTCTGAATAATATTGCCCTCGGTGATGATATGAGGTGCATCCGGCGAAATAGCTGAGCTAATCAAGCCCGCCAACTCTGGAATAGGATCCAAGCCCTCAATCAAACGAGCTAGATGAGGGCTGCCAATCCCTTGCAGGATAGCCTTAATCTGAGGCACATTGCCCAATGTAGCTGCCAACTGCAGCAGATCCTTGGGATTGGTCTTGCAAAAAGACACCCGACTAGCCAGCCGCTCGATATCATAGACTCCCTTTAAGCTCTCCGTCAAATCACTCCGCTCAAAGAAATGATCCAGAAAAACCTCGACGACATTCTGCCGCTGACTAATTCGCGCTTCATCAATCAGCGGACGCTGGAGCCAAGAGCGCAGCATACGGCCACCCATGGCCGTCTTGGTCTCGTCCATCAGCCAATAAAGACTGCCGTGCTTCTTGCCCGAACGAGCATTTTCTGTCAAATCCAGACTCGCCTTGGTGGCATAGTCCATTTGCAGAAAGTCCTTGATTTCATAATGCTGGGCCTTCTTTAAATGGCTGAGCTCCCTCATCTGAGTCCGGTGCACATACTCAAGCAATTTCCCCGCTGCCTGACGCTCCATAGGAGACAGTTCCTCGCCCAGCAGCTGGACATCGTCCAAGGCCGTCTGTACATAGGACAGCAAAAGATTCATCTGTCCAGCCAAGACCTGCTCCTCAGCTTCTGGCAAAGCATAGCCCAGCACCACTTCCCTAGCCTTCAAATTACGGATTTCCCCGCAGACCAAGGCAAAGTCCTCTAAACTAGTCACCTGAAACTCACCGGTCACCAAGTCCATATAAGCCAGACCATAGAGGCCCTCTGAGTAATCCAGAGCTACCAGAAAGTTATTAGCAGAGTCCGGCTTACTGGAGTCCACCACCGTCCCCGGTGTGATAACCTGAACGACCTCCCGCTTGACAACTCCTTTGGCTTCCTTGGGATCTTCCATCTGCTCCGCAATCGCTACCTTATAGCCTGATTCGACCAAAACATCAATATACTGCTGAGCCGAATGATAAGGAACTCCAGCCATGGGAATGGGATTTTCTGCATTTTTATTGCGGCTGGTGAGGGAAATCTCTAAAATCTGGGCGGCATTGACCGCATCATCATAAAATAACTCATAGAAATCTCCCATCCGAAAGAGCAAGAAAGCATCTGGATAGTCCTTTTTGATATCCAAATACTGCTGCATGCCTGGCGATAACTTTTCTACTGCCATCTCTATCCTTTCTAAAAACAAACGAGGTCAGGACTTCCGTCTCAAACCTCTCCATTTTTCCTGAAAAACTGTGATTCTTACATCACTTCCTGTATTTGCTCCTCAATCTCCTGAGCCGCTGCCTGATCCCGGCAAACCACTAAAAGAGTATTGGCACCCGCAACGGTCCCCAGAATACGGCTATCGAACGAATTGTCCACGACATTGGCTAGCACTGTTGCCTCTCCCAGGCCCGTGCGAAGAACCAGACTAAACTCTGCCCTGGCCACACTCTCCACATGCTTGGCTAAAAACTCTATAAAATCAATCTCTTCAGTCTCATGCGCCAAAACATAATAAGTCAGCCCCTTCTTCTTAACCTTGGTCAGACCAATTTCACGAAGGTCACGCGACAGGGTAGTCTGTGTTACATAAATCCCTTGCGCTTCCAGACGATCCTGAATCTCCTTTTGCGTTCCTAGCTTTTCCTCCTTAATCATCGTTTTGACTAACTGATGACGGTCATTCTTTCTCATTTTTACCTCATTATTGAATATTTAGAAGCTGCATTCATGAAGAATACTCCATCCGATGAAAAACTGCTTCTCCATCAATCTAAGCAAAGATTTGCAGGAATACTGAGAATAAACAAAAAACTTTAACCAAGAGTGTCAGAGAAGGAAGCATTTAGATGGAAAACTCATCTATAAATACAGGTTCTTATCCCTCTTATTATATCAGAAAAATTCCTATTAGCCCAAAAATTATTCCCAAAAAAATTGAAGATTCCTTGAAAAATGTGATAAAATAATAACAAAAGACACAAAGGAGCAAATATGGATAACAAACAGTTGATTGCCGGCGAATTGGCCAAGGTTATTGACAGCCTTGATCAAGACGCTATTTTAAATTTATTGGAGCAGCCAAAGAGCTCTGAACTTGGCGATATCTCCTTCCCAGCCTTTTCTCTGGCAAAGACTGAGCGCAAAGCTCCTCAAATCATCGCTGCTGACATCGCTGAAAAGATTGACACAGCGCATTTTGATAAAGTCGTTGCGACTGGTCCTTATGTCAACTTTTTCCTCAGCAAGGCTGAAATTTCTGGCCAAGTCATCAAAGAAGTCATCAAAGACGGAGCTGATTATGGCCAGCAAAACGAAGGAAATAATCAGAATATCACCATTGACCTGTCCAGTCCAAACATTGCCAAGCCTTTCTCAGTCGGCCACTTGCGCTCTACTGTTATCGGTGACGCTCTTTCCAACATCTTCCGCAAGATTGGCTACAACACCATCAAAATCAACCACTTGGGAGACTGGGGCAAACAGTTTGGTCTCCTGATGGTAGCTTATAAGAAGTGGGGAAGCCAGGAAGCTGTTGAAGCCAACCCAATCGACGAGCTCCTCAAACTCTACGTGCGTATCAATGCCGAGATTGAAAACGACCCATCTCTGGATGAAGAAGGCCGCCTTTGGTTCAAGAAGCTGGAAGATGGAGACCCAGAAGCAACTGAGCTCTGGCAATGGTTCCGCGATGAAAGCCTGACAGAATTCAACCGTATCTACGAACTCCTAGGTGTCAAGTTTGACAGTCTAAACGGCGAAGCCTTCTACAACGACAAGATGGACGAAGGGATTCAAATCCTCGAAGAAAAAGGGCTTTTACAGGAATCCAAAGGAGCTAGCATTGTAGACTTGGAAGACTTTAACCTTCCGCCTGCTATGATTAAAAAATCAGACGGTGCTACCCTCTACATCACACGTGATATCGCAACAGCCATCTACCGGGCCCGCACTT
The DNA here is from genome assembly GCF_050220005.1 of Streptococcus sanguinis. Classification (GTDB taxonomy): domain Bacteria; phylum Bacillota; class Bacilli; order Lactobacillales; family Streptococcaceae; genus Streptococcus; species Streptococcus sanguinis_Z. The sequence continues at coordinate 106,196 of NZ_CP071413.1, read as the reverse complement.
ACAACTTTGTCAAAAATGTCTATGTTGTAGGTCAAGAGCAGGCCAACCACTTCAGACAGCTCAAGGCCGTTCTGAAAAAGATGGGCTTTGACTGGAGCGATGACATGATTCACGTTGACTTCGGTCTGGTGACTAAAAATCGTCAAAAACTGTCTACACGTAAAGGAAATATCATCCTCCTCGAACCAACTCTGCTGGAAGCTATCAGCCGGGCTAAGAGCCAGATTGAAGCTAAAAACCCAGATTTGGAAAACAAGGACGCTGTTGCTCGTGCAGTTGGGGTAGGAGCAGTTAAGTTCTACGACCTCAAAACCGACCGCCGCAATGGTTACGATTTTGATCTGGAAGCTATGGTTTCTTTCGAGGGAGAAACAGGTCCTTACATCCAGTATGCCTATGCTCGTATCCAGTCTATCCTGCGCAAGGCTAACTTCCAGCCAGATGCAGAGGCTACGTACAGCCTAAACGATCCAGAAAGCTGGGAAATTATCAAGCTGCTCCAAGACTTCGGTCGCGTTGTCAAACGTGCTGCTGATAACTATGAGCCATCTCTGATTGCCAAATACGCTATCAGTCTGGCTCAAGCCTTTAACAAATACTATGCGCACACTCGGATTCTGGATGAAAGCCCTGAGCGCGACAGCCGTCTGGCTCTCAGCTACTCAACAGCTGTTGTCCTCAAAGAAGCTTTGCGTCTGCTGGGAGTAGAAGCGCCAGAAAAGATGTAAGCTTGCTTTAGAAACATCAAAAAACGAAAACCTCACTGGTTTTCGTTTTTTTCAATGTGATAGAGCTCCTCAATAATTCCTGCAACCTTCTTAATGTCTCCCAACATGCCACGCATTTCAAAATCGGCCAAAACTGGAAAACCGAAGCGCTCTGAATATTGTTTAGCGGTCAGACAATATTGATTATTAAAGTTACGATTGCCGCTGCCAATGACACCTAGGCACTTGCTGGCATTCTGACCGTAGGCGATAAAATCCCCTACATCGGTTGTCAGAATTTCTACATCGCCATTGTCCACACCATTGCCACCCTCCAGATAAGTCGGCAGAAAAGCGATAAAAGGATTGTCCATTTCAAAAAAGGGCTGCCCTTCCTTTACCAGATCTTTGATATGAATCTTCTCTACTTCTATACTTGGATGCTGCTCTAGCAAATAGTCTGTCAGTCGACGGACAAAACTCTCTGTATTGCCGCTCAAGCTGATGTAAACCAAGGAAACCTTTGTCATTTTACTCTCCATTCTAAAAAATAACAGATATTGCTTCTTAAAATTGTAAGCACTTATCTGTTATTTGTCAAATTTTATTCCTTTGCAGCTAGTTCTGCTTTTTCAGCCTCTTTTTGCTGCTGGATTAGCTTAAAGATGACGATGGAAAGGAAGATTAGGCTAATGACTACTGAAAGGAGAATGGAGAAATTCAGCCCCGTCATCTGTGCCGAAAGAAGAGTTGAGTCTGAAAAAGAAGAAGCTATAATTCCCTTTGATACCACATAAGCATAGGCTGTCGAAATCAAGCCCACAAGAACATCGGCAATGTAGATAAGATTGGCCTTAAATATATCTTTCCTAAAAAGGAAGAAAAGAGCCACTATTAAGAGAACGATGTGCCCGTAAAAAAAGAAATTATTGGCTAGCGAATTCGCCACTTCTGCACTCTTGCTAAAATAAGTGGCATACTGGGATTTTGCTGGTTCTTCTATCTGCTTAAGAATGCTTTTTACTCCAGCATCAGAAGAAGTGAACTTGCCAAAAAGTCCCCACAAAGTTCCCACGGTTGACAAGCCCAGCAAAACATAAAGATAAATTGGTTTCTTTTTCATGAACGCCTCCTGTAAAGAAATATTTTCACTTATTATACACCGAAAAGAAAAAGCTGACAAGGCCAAGAGGCTTTCACCTTTTCAGAAGCCCACACAATAGCTAAATCCTTATTCATTTCTTCGACTAAAAAATCAAAGCCGAAACACTGCTGTCTCGGCTTTTTTGATTTAAAGAATATTAGCTGTTCAAGTGCCATACTTCTTCTTCGTATTGAGCGATAGTACGGTCAGATGAGAAGAAGCCAGCTTTAGCGATATTGACGATGACTTTGTCCATCCAAGCATCGCGGTCTTCGTAGTCCGCCAGCATGCGCTCTTTCACTTGGATATAGTCTTCCAGATCCAGCAAGGTCATGAACCAGTCCTTGCTAATCAGCTCATTGTAAAGACGTTCCAAGCGTTCAGCTTTACCGACTGCCAATACTTCATCGCTGACGATAAAGTCAACCAATGGCTTGATAGCTTCGCGCGCATAGTACTCACTAGACTTGTAAGCAGATTTTGCGTAGAGGTCAATAACAGTCTCAGAATCTTCACCGAAGATGTAGATGTTGTCTTCGCCGACCAGCTCTGCAATCTCAACGTTCGCTCCGTCCATAGTACCAAGAGTCAAAGCACCGTTAAGCATGAACTTCATGTTACCAGTACCAGATGCTTCCTTAGAAGCCAGGGAAATCTGCTCAGAAATGTCACCAGCTGCAATCAAGAAGCTAGATGCTGTAACGTTGTAGTTTTCTACCATAACTACTTGCAGATGTGGAGCCACTTTAGGGTCATTAGCAATCACTTCTGACAAGCAAAGGATAAGGTGGATGATGTCTTGTGCAATTGTGTAAGCAGGAGCAGCCTTACCACCGAAGAAGACAGTGATTGGACGAGCAGGGATGTTACCAGCCTTGATGTCCAGATACTTGTGGATAACGTACAGAGCGTTCATTTGTTGGCGCTTGTACTCATGCAGACGCTTGATTTGGATATCAAAGATAGAGTCTGGATTGATTTCCACACCTTGTGCTTCCTTCAAGTGACGAGCCAATTTACGCTTGTTGTGAGCCTTAATGCCTTCCAATTTTTCTTTAACATTTGCAGTGCCAGTGAATTCCAACAAGCCTTCGAGCTTAGTTGCATCATGGTGCCAGTCGCGGCCCAGCAACTCATCCAGATAATGAGACAGACGTGGGTTGGCATGCATGAGCCAACGACGGAAAGTAATACCGTTGGTCTTGTTATTGAATTTTTCAGGATAAATGTCGTAGAAGGCTTTGAGCTCAGAGTTTTTCAGGATTTCTGTATGCAGAGCAGCAACCCCATTGACACTGTATCCGTAGTGGATATCCATGTGAGCCATGTGTACACGATCGTCCTCATCAATGATTTGAACTGCTGGATCTGCGTATTTAGCTTTCACGCGCTTGTCAAGCTCTTTGATGATTGGTACCAGATGCGGCACTACTTCTTTCAAGAATTCCAGAGGCCATTTTTCAAGAGCTTCTGCCAGAATCGTGTGGTTCGTATAAGCAGTCATCTTCTGTACGATGGCAATTGCTTCATCCAGATCCAAACCACGTTCAGTCAAGAGACGAATCATTTCTGGGATAACCAGAGATGGGTGGGTATCATTGATTTGGATGACAGCATAGTCTGCCAAGTCGTGCAGGTTGCTACCTTTTTCAATGGCTTCGTCAATAATCAGCTGAGCACCATTTGAAACCATGAAGTACTGCTGGAAGATACGGAGCAATTCCCCTTGCTTGTCACTATCGTCTGGATAGAGGAAGAGGGTCAAGTTGCGAGCGATATCTGTCTTATCAAAGTCAATACCGTCTGTAATGATATCTGCATCCACTGAGTCCAAATCAAAGAGACGAAGACGGTTCTTAGTTTCTGTCTTGTAGCCTGGCACATCAATATCATAAAGAGTAGATGTCAGAGTGAAGTGAGCAAATGGCACTTGGTAGCTGCGGCTAGAACGAACCAACCAGTTTTGCTCAGTCAGCCAGAAGTTAGGAATAGTTGTCTGTTCGTTATTTTTCAAAACCTGTTGGAAAAGACCGAAGTGGTAGTTCAGTCCTACACCATCACCATTGAGACCCAATGTCGCAATAGAGTCCAGGAAGCAGGCAGCCAGACGGCCCAAGCCTCCGTTACCCAGAGACGGCTCCAACTCAACTTCTTCTACTTCGATCAAGTCTTTACCAGCATCTGCCAACTCTTGCTTCACATCATCGTAAAGTCCAAGATTGATCAAGTTGTTAGACAAGAGTTTACCAATCAGGAACTCTGCTGAGATATAGTAGAGTTTTTTCTTACCAGTGTTGACTGGCTTTTGAGCGCTGGCTAATTTAGTGTAGTTCAAAAGAGCCAGGTAGAGTTCTTCGTTGCTGCAATCAGCAAGATTTTTTGAATAAGTATTTTTGATATAAGTTTGTAAGTTTGACATGATTAATCCCTTCAAGCCTGATTCGGCTGTTCTTTATTCGTTAATTAAATCGGTATTCATACGACGGTAAGTCTTGGTCAAGCTGTAAAGCTCACCTTCGACGATTGGATTCAGCTCTTCAGCTGTCATCCGCCAAGTCCAGTTGCCACCAATTGTGGATGGATAGTTCATCCGTGCTGCACTGTCTAATTCCAGCAGGTCCTGCATGGTCGCAATGGCCATAAAGCTGACTGAAGCAAAGATTGTACGCAGCATTGCATGAGGTACTGTTTCGTACTCCTTACGGTTGGTGTACTGTGCCATGTACTGGCGAGTAGCGTCGTCAATCTCATCCTTGTACCAGCCCAGAACAGTATTGTTATCATGGGTTCCGGTATACATGACTGAGTTGTTTGGCGCCAGATGCGGGCTATCGATGCTTTCATCATCAGGATTGAAGGCGAATTGCAAGATCTTCATTCCTGGGAAACCAGTGCGCTCGCGCAGCTCGATCACTTCGTCCGTCATAAAGCCTAGGTCTTCTGCGATGATATTCAAATCACCCAAGGCTTCCTTAACCGCTGCAAAGAGCTTGTAGTCAGGACCTTTGACCCACTTACCAGAAGCAGATGTTTCTGAGCCAGCAGGTACTTCCCAGTAAGACTCAAAGCCGCGGAAGTGGTCGATACGGACAATGTCGTAAATCTTGAAGCTTTCACGCAGACGCTCAATCCACCATGCATAGCCATCTTTATCCATAGCTTCCCAGTCATAGATAGGATTGCCCCAAAGCTGACCAGTCTCTGAAAATTCATCTGGCGGACAGCCTGCCACACAAGTTGGCTTGCCAACAGCATCTGTCTTAAAGAAGTGCGGCTGTGCCCAGACATCAGCACTGTCAGCTGCCACATAGATTGGCATATCACCGACAATCTCGATGTGATGTTCATTAGCATAGGCTTTTAATTTTAACCACTGCTTAAAGAAGAGATACTGGGTTACACGATGATAAGTCAGCTTGTTAGCCAGCTTCTCACGATAAGAAGCGAGGCTAGTAGCCTCACGGCGGCGAATCGCTTCATCTGGCCACTCTGTCCAAGCTAGATTATCAAAATGCTCCTTGATAGCCATGTACTCAGCGAAAACTTCCAACCAAGCTGCATTTTGCTCTACAAAGCTCTCATAGTCAGATAGATCATCTGCTTTTAAGAAGCGAGCTACTGCTTTTTCCATGATTGGACGGCGAGCATCGAAAATCTTTGCATAATCTACTTTTCTAGGATCATCTCCGAAATCAGCTCCCTTGACATCTGCCTCGTTCAGCAAACCTTCTTCTATCAGAATATCAAAATCGATAAAGTAGGTATTCCCCGCAAAAGCAGAGAAAGACTGATAAGGAGAATCACCATAACTGGTCGTTCCCAGTGGCAAAATCTGCCAATAGCGCTGCTTGGTGCGAACCAAGAAGTCTACAAAATCATAAGCACTTTGGCCAAAAGATCCGATACCGTACTTGCCCGGAAGGGATGAAATGTGCATGAGCACACCGCTTTGACGTTTTTTCATTTTGTCACCTCGTTATTTTTTCCTCTACGCCTTTTCATTTTTACTTAATGCAAACGTTTGCGTCGACTTGATTATAACCTATTTTTTTTTTAAGTGCAAGGGGTTTTTGAGATTTTTTTCAATTTATTGGTTAATGGATATAATGCTCTTTTAGGACTCTCCTACTGCCCCAATTGTTTACCGTTTTTCTCTTCTTGCAAGCGTTCTCTTTTTGTGTTAAAATGTTCTTACAAACAGAAAACGTTTGCGTTTGTGGAGAATCCGCCTCATACTTGCTTTTTTGACCACAATAGTCAGGCAAAACCACTGTCGCTGCTAGCTATTTTTGGCACAGGTTTGCATGACTCTTAGAAAGCAAGTGCTTCTACTAGTAGATTTAAAATAGTTCATGTTATCGTAAGGATTTCCAGCAAATGCAGGCCTTTAGGAGGTTTTTATGCGAGTTACTATCAAAGAAGTCGCAAAACTAGCAGGCGTGTCGCCCTCTACCGTGACCCGCGTCGTACAAAACAAATCAACCATCAGTGAAGAAACCAAAAAACGGGTCCGTGCTGCTATGAAGGAGCTGGACTATCATCCCAACCTCAATGCCAGAAGTCTGGTCAGCCAATCCAGCCAGGTCATCGGCTTGGTCCTGCCGGACGACTCAGATGTCTTCTATCAAAACCCTTTCTTCCCAACTGTATTGCGGGGGATTTCTCAGATTGCTTCTGATTATGACTATGCCATCCAGATCAGCACAGGGCAAGATGAAGAGCACCGCTTAGAAAATATGAAGCAGATGATCTTAGGCAAGAGAGTAGATGGACTGATTTTCCTTTACTCCAAGCAGGACGATCCTTTGGTCGACTTTGCAGTTAGGAACAACTTCCCTTTCCTTATCCTAGGGAAAGCTGTCTCTCCTTTCATCTCTCTGGTGGACAATGACAATATCAAGGCCGGCTATGACGCGACCAGATATTTCCTTGACAAGGGCTATCAGAAAATTGCCTTTCTAGCCGGGAATAAGGAGCTGGTCGTTTCTCAGGATCGTTACACAGGCTACAAGCAAGCTCTGAATGAAGCAGAACGGCCTTTGGATGAACGCATTATCAAATTTGCCTTCGGTTTCCTTCTGGAAGACAACAGTTACAAGATTATGGAGGAGCTGCCGCTGGACGAGATTGAAGCCATCGTGACCTCTGATACCTTGGTAGCAGAAGGAGCCCTGCACTATCTCAAAGATCAGGACTACCAGATTCCCATTATCACCTTTGATTCTCTCAAACCGCGCATTGATGTGGATGCTTATATCGATATCAATGCCCTTGAGCTTGGGAAAGAGTCTTTCCGGACCCTCTTCCAAATCATCAAGGACAATAAAGAAGACAAGCAGATCTGCTATCGCCAGCTGATTCCGCATAGCATCAGCACTCGCTAATCCGAGTGCTTTTGCTCATTTATCAACGATTCACTGAACGGCCTTGTCCCAACCCAGGGCAGAGCCTGAACTAAAAGCAATTACCCGAAGAGAAACCGACAAAGAAAGAGGAAAAACATGGCCTTTCGTATTTTTCAAGCCTATTTAGATGACGAAAACATCATCACCATCGAACTGGAAAAGAGCTTTGATGCCTACTCCATCCACTTTACACTGGAAGACAAGCACAGCTCCAGCCCCTTAACCATCAAAAACATCAACAATCAGGAAGATCGGATTATCTACACCGTGTCAGCTAATGAGCCCATTGACCTGACACAGTCCTACAAGGTCTATGATCAAGACCGCAACCATACCGACTTGCAGTACCGCCATATCGTGAAAAAGCCTGTTTTCGATGATATTTTTGACTATGCAGGCGACGATTTGGGAGCTCAATACAGTCCCCAAGCCACCGATTTCAAACTCTGGGCACCTATTTCCGAAAAAGTCCTCCTGCATCTGAAAGACCAAGTTCACCATCTCAAACGTCTGGATAAGGGAGTCTGGCATACCCGGATTGAGGGAGATTTAGAGGGAGCCTCCTATTCTTATCTCCATAAGATCAATGGCAAGTGGGTGGAAGTCCACGATCCCTACGCCCTATCCTCAGATGTCAATTCGGGCAACAGCTATGTCATCGATCTAGACAAGATTAAAAAGCCTATCAAACGAGCAAAAACACAGCTGAATCCGACAGAAGCCGTCATTTATGAAATGAGCGTCCGCGATTTCTCTATGCAGAAAGAAGCTGGTTTCTCCTATCCTGGGAAGTTTGCCTCACTGAGCGAATCTCCAGTTGTTCACGGTCAGAAGTTTGGTCTGGACTATCTGAAAGAGCTAGGTATCAGCCATGTGCAGCTTCTGCCTGTCTACGACTTTGGCAGCGTTGATGAAAAGCATCCAGAGCTCGTCTACAACTGGGGCTACGATCCTGTCCAGTACAATGTCCCAGACGGCAGTTTTGCCAGCGATCCGCGAGACCCTTATGCCCGCATCAGAGAGTTGCAGGCGGCCATTTCTGCCTACCACAATGCTGATATCAGCGTCATCATGGATGTGGTCTACAATCATGTCTATGATGCCAACAGCTATGCTTTTGAAAAAATCGTGCCCGGCTATTTTTTCCGGCTCAATGATATGGGCTACCGGACCAACGGGACCTTCTGTGGCAATGATGTAGCCAGTGAGAAAGCCATGGTTCGCCGCTATATCAAGCAGTCGGTCAAGCAATGGGTCAGCATCTATGGCTTTGACGGTTTCCGCTTTGATCTGATGGGGATTTTAGATATCCAAACCATGCAGCAGATAGCTGACGAACTCAAGACGCTCTATCCTAACATCTACCTCTACGGCGAAGGCTGGCAGATGGATACTGGGCTGGCAAGTGAGCGATTGGCCCATCAGTACAATGCTGCCCAGCTTCCGGATTATGGATTTTTCAGCGATCATTTCCGCGACAGTCTCAAGCAGACCATCGCCCAAGGCCGGCAAATCGAGAGCAAGACTCCTGCCAGTCAGCTTGAGAATGTCCTGACAGCCAATGTTGGTCTAAAAGGCGAGGCCCACTTCACTGCGCCCCAGCAAGCTATTAATTATGTGGAGTGCCATGATAATGCAACGGTTTTTGATTACTTTGATATCGTCAACCCTGCTATCACCCTGCGGGATCGGCTGGCCAATTCGCGGCTGGCTCTCCATCTCGTCCTCCTAGCTCAAGGTGTTCCCTTTATCCACAGCGGTCAGGAATTTTTCCGGACAAAAAATCTGATTGATAACACCTACAATATGCCTGACGAAATCAATAAACTAGACTGGCTGCGCTCCCTGCATTACACAGAGGACATTGCTTTTCTTAAAAAGCTGATTGCCTTTCGCAGAGCACATCCGCTGCTGCATCTAAAAACCAGCGCCGCTATCAAGCAAGCCTGTCAGGTCAACTGGCTGACAGACAGTTTATTGGAGTACAAAATTCAAGACAGGAAAGAGAGCATGACCATTGTCATCAACTTTGGCAACCAAGAGGCTGACTACGAAAATAAAAACAAGCAAAGATTGCATCTCCAGTATCCAGCCATTGATGTCCAAAAACCAATTGCACCGCTAGCTGACAATTACAGCCTAGCTGGCAAGCAGTTGATTGTGTTGAAATAGATTATAAAACATCAGCCAATGAATAAGCTGATGTTTTTGTTTTTTATAATCCCAAATAATCTTCGACTGCTGCCTGCATTTGGTCTGCAGCGACCGTCGTTTTGTGGCGCACTGGGGCTGTTTCTAAACCATCCACAGCTGGTGGAAGGGCTACGCCAGAAAGTTCGTGCAGTTGAGCCAAAGCCTCGAAGTCACTGAGTCCTATTTGACCAGTCACAGCCTCAACAGCCACGACTGGGAATTTATAAGGACTAGCGGTAGACGCGATAACAGTCTTGCGCTGATCCCCTGTCTCTGCCAAGTACTTTTGATAGACAGCGGACGCAACGGCTGTGTGAGGGTCTTCGATGTAGTCAGATGCTTGATAGACCCGCTTGATTTCAGCTGCTGTTTCTTGCTCTGTCGCATAGTCAGCCGCAAAGAGTTCTAAAATCTCAGCATCAAAGTCCGTCAGTTCATACTGTCCATGCTCATTCAGAGCCGCCATTAGGGCAGCTGTTTTCTCAGCGCTGTTACCAGACAGATGGAAAATCAGACGCTCCAAGTTAGAGGAAACCAGAATATCCATGGACGGACTAGACGTCACCTTGAAGCTCCGCTTCTTATCATAAACTTGAGTCTTGAAGAAGTCAGTCAGGACATTGTTTTCATTAGATGCACAGATCAGCTTGCCAACTGGAAGACCGATTTGCTTGGCATAGTAGGCCGCCAGGATATTACCAAAGTTCCCAGTCGGAACGGTAAAGTTGACCTTGTCTCCTGCTGTGATTTCTCCCGTCTTCACCAGTTGAGCATAAGCATAGACATAGTAAACAATCTGCGGCACCAAACGGCCGATATTCATAGAATTAGCTGATGAAAACTGCAGCTTATGCTCCAAGAGACGAGCTCGTAGGTCTGTGTCATTGAACATGTGCTTAACATTAGTCTGGGCATCGTCAAAGTTACCGTCAATGGCAACCACATGCGTATTGGCACCTGTCTGCGTCGTCATTTGCAGTTCTTGGACCTTGCTGACACCGTCTTTGGGATAAAAGACGATAATCTCAGTCCCAGGAACATCCGCAAAGCCTGCCATAGCCGCCTTGCCTGTGTCGCCAGAAGTCGCCGTCAAAATGACAATTTTGTTTTCCAAGCCGTGCTTTTTGGCTGCCGTTGTCATCAGATGAGGCAGGATAGACAAAGCCATGTCCTTGAAGGCAATGGTCGCTCCGTGGAAAAGCTCTAGATTGTACTGACCATCCAGCTTGACCAAGGGAGCAATGGCTGCATCATCAAACTTGCTGTCATAGGCATGGTTGATACAGTGGTCCAGCTCCGCTTCAGAAAAATCATCCAAGAAAGCAGACAAAACCAGCTTGGCTACTTCCTGATAAGAAGCATCTTTGAGCTTGGCAAAGTCCAAATCGACCTGCGGATAGGTAATGGGCGTAAAGAGCCCACCATCTGTCGCCAAGCCTTGCAGAATCGCCTGACTAGCTGTTACTCTATTCTTTTCGTCGCGTGTTGATTGATAAACTAAGGTCATTCTCACTCATCCTTTATCTGTAGTTCGCTTTATTATACCAAAATTTATCAGAAAATTCTCGCTTTTTCACAGAGAATATCAGAAAAAGCCCATTTCTGGGCTTGTTTTCATCTTATTCATTCATAGATACGTGAACGTGGTCATAGTGGTTTTCAGTTACGCTACCACGGTCTGGCATTTGGTTCCAAGTATTAGCTGGTCCATAAATGCTTTCAAATGGTGCATAGAACTGTTGCTGCCAGATAACGTAAGAGATTCCTCTTTCAGTCATGTTAGAAGTAACATCGGCTGCGACTTGGTTTCCTAATTCAGTATTCTCACCAACGATAAAGTCAGCTGCCAAGCCCTTACCATGATCTCCGCTATCTCCTGGACGGTAGAGACTAAATTCTGTAATGCCATATTTAGCTGCTATCTCTTCTTTCAGAGCAGCAGTCTGTGGCTGAAGACCTTCATTAGCAGGATTGTTAGTTGTCACGCTAGCAGCATCTGTTACAGCTGGAGCGTTGTAAGTTGTAGGTTCAACTGCAGCAGTTGCTTGACTGACTTGGTCTTGGCCTAATTCAGCTGCTGCTGGGGCTGCCTCTTCAGCTGGGGCTTCTGGACTTGCAGCAACTACTGGCTGTGGCGCTGCTTCTACTGGAGCTGCTGCATTTTCTTCCGCAGCTGGGGCTGCTTCACTTGCAACTTCTGCTACTGGTGCAGGCGCTTCTTCAGCAGGCGCTGGTGCTTGGTCTGCTGAAGCTGCAACAGCTTCCTCAACAGCTGGAGCTGGAGTTTCTGCTGGTTGAGCCGGTGCCGCTGGAGCGGCTTGTTCAGTACCAAAAATCTCGCTAGCTGTATAATCTTCCGTTACCAATCCTGCATTATTGCCTGCTTGATAGCTTTGGATTTCTACAGAGGTAATTTCATTATGTCCATTTGTTGTAATAGTCAAAACAGTACCTGGGAAAATCAAGTCTGCATTGGCAATTTGGTTGATTTTAGCCAATTCAACAAGATCAATGTTCATCGCTTGAGCAATATTTCCCAAAGTGTCTCCATATTGAACAGTGTATGTTTGTTGGTTTTCATTGCTCGTAATATCTGCTTTAATTTGCTCAACTGTTCTGGCAGTCCAGTTTTGTGGCTGCTCCTCAGCTTTTGTTGTAAACAAAGGCAATGCTGACAAAGCAACAGTTGAAGCCAAAAGTAATTTCTTATTCATTTTCATATGCAAAATGCACCTTCCTAATCATTCATGATACGAAAACCATCTTACCATAAATTTTCTAAGAAAAAAGCCTTTTTCGACCTATTTAACAGAACTGTCTGCCCCCTGTAATATGGAGATTTGTTTGTAACATATAAAAATTGGTAATAAGCAAAAGAACCCCATTTAGAGAGGTTCTGTATTGATATTTCTTTTGTATTTCTGGAACTTGACTAAGTTACTCCTTTTTCTCTTGTTGCTCTTTCCAGTTGAGGTAGTCCTGATAGCTTTGTATAGGATAGTCTGTTAAGGGCTGCGCATTGCTTGCATAGGGTCTGTCAACTGGATAGACTGTTAAATCACTTTCCCCCTCTGGCGCCAGCCAATGAAGCATATGGTTAAACCAGTCCTTTGACGTTACAACACCCTGACGACCATACACTGTACCTCCTCTGTCTAAGATCTCTTTAACCTGAGGATTCTCGCTTGTTAAATTGATTCTACTGCCTTTTTTAGGGGCATCCTTTTCCAAGTGATCTAACAGGAGGTAGCCATTTTCTCGAGCAATGTTACGCAACGTTGTCGCATTAACATCACTTGATAAAGTGGGATTGGAAGGATCAGCCCAGTGATGTTTTGGATTAATCTTTTTATAGTCTTCTGGGATGTCACTGATTTCATGCGTCTCTAAATTCAGAAATACTTTCTTATCCTTGTCTGAATCCTTTGCCCCTTTAGGCCTGATAATCAAAACTAGATAATCCGTTCCTTGGTAATGGGTAATATAGTCAGAATTAACTGGAAAATAAGATGGATTATATGACCGAACAGCCTGATAAAGATCCACCTTTTGGGAAGGATACCCTTCCTGATCTAAGTCAAAAATGACCAAGTTAAAATACTCGCCTTTTCGTTGAGGATGGCTTGGCACATACTCGCCATCTACTTTGTGAAGAAGGTGACCTTCTTGGCTGACCGTATATCGCTTCCCTGGCCCCCAGCCTCCTGCCATCGCTACAAATTGTTTGTTTTCTCCGAATGCTATGATATCACTTGCTGTAATTGATTTGAAAGTATTATATGTTTCTTTCTTATTCGAAGTTCGTCCATTTAAGTAGAAAAAACTAAACAAGCCCAAAGCTAACACAAGGAGAAGCCCAGCGCCCCATATCAATGTTTTCTTATTCTTCATCGCTTCCCTCATCATTCTACCAGTCTATAGTCCTGTCGGCCATCGGTATATTTATTGAAGCTAACAGCGTTCGTCTTGTCCCATTATACCATACAAGAGATAGAGTGATAAAGAGAGTGTAAAAAAAGAACTAGAGTCAGATTCATCGAATCCATCATCCAGTTCCTATTTTTTTATTCAGTTTTCTTTATTTTTTTGTATTTTGCTAAACTGAACCCGACCTAAGCTCTTGGCAAAAAAGACAAAATCTCCTAGAGGCTAACGCCTCTTCGTCTATTTTTCTATTTTTGCTGTGAGCTCTTAACGGTCTTGGTATCTTATTTCACCTTCATCATTCGGACGAGGCTGGCCCGTTCGGCTTCTTCCAGCTTCATCTCGATGTAGTAGATAGTTTCTTTGAGGTCAGGGATGGTAGCATACTCTAGTCCGTTGACCCGACGGCGAGTTTTCTCGATTTCATCCGCCATGAGCTGGCAGCTTTTTTCAATCTCAGCCAGTCGCAGCAGGTCGGGAAGCAGATCGCTCATACTTTCAATGGTTTCATCCATTTGACTGTTAGAAGCCACATAGCTATAAACCACGTCTCCCTCGTCATCACCGTAGGGATTGTCAATATGGGCGTGCATCTTGGGCACGCGCACACTCATGATATTCTCTGTTTCCACATGCAAATTGACTTCCCGCATGGGCACAGCGAAAATCTCCTTGACCATGAGATCGCTCTCCAGCGCCTTGGCCATGACAAAATCCTGCAGATGACCGACCAGAGCGGATTCGACCTTTTGGCGGAGCTGATTATTCTCACGGACAGACTCAATGAAGCGCCGCATCAGCTCATCCCGCTTGTCCTTGAGCAGTTTATGCCCACGGACAGCCGTTTTGAGACGGGCTTTTAAGTTATTCAGCTCCATCCGAGTCGGCTTGACATTGAGTCGCGTCATCCTTCTTCCTCCTTGGTCTGCGGCAGGTATTGGTCAATCATATCGTCCTTGATCCGCTTGAGCTCCGTTCTTGGCAAGATGGAAAGGAGTTCCCAGCCCAGATCCAAGCTTTCCTCGATGGTTCGGTTGGTCTGGAAACCTTGATTGATGTATTCCTGCTCGAAGCGGTCAGTAAAGCGCACATAGAGCTTATCCGTTTCGGACAGGGCGGATTCCCCCAGAACGACAGCCAGCTCCTTGGCCTGCTTGCCTTGCGCATAGGCAGCAAATAGCTGATTCATAGTTGCAGCATGGTCTCCCCTAGTCTTGCCCTCACCTGAGCCCTTGTCCTTGAGACGAGACAGAGAAGGCAGGACATTAATCGGCGGACGATAGCCGCTGTTGTAGAGATCGCGTGAAAGGATAATCTGCCCCTCCGTAATATAACCCGTCAAGTCTGGAATCGGATGGGTGATATCATCCTCTGGCATGGACAGGATCGGAATCTGCGTTACCGAGCCCTTCTTGCCAACCAGACGTCCAGCCCGCTCATAGAGAGTGGACAGGTTAGTATAGAGGTAACCCGGATACCCACGACGGCCCGGCACCTCACGACGAGCTGCGGAAACTTCACGCAGGGCTTCACAATAGTTAGTCATGTCGGTCATGATGACCAGAACGTGCATGTCCTTTTCATAAGCCAGGTACTCGGCTGCTGTCAGGGCAATCCGCGGCGTTGCAATCCGCTCGATAGCCGGATCATTAGCCAGATTGATAAAGAGCACCGAGCGGTCAATGGCTCCTGTCTCCCGGAGGTCATTCATGAAGAACTCGGCTTCTTCAAAGGTAATCCCCATGGCCGCAAAGACCACGGCGAAGTTTTCATCAGAGTTAAGCACGGTGGCCTGACGGGCGATTTGAGCAGCTAATTCCTTGTGGGGTAGACCAGAGCCAGAGAATACTGGCAGTTTTTGCCCCCGAACCAAGGTATTGAGGTGGTCGATGGCCGAAATTCCAGTCTGAATAAACTCATCCGGATAGTCGCGAGCCACTGGATTAATGGCTTGACCGTCAATATCCAGGTATTTTTCTGGCAGGATAGCTGGACCGCCATCAATCGGCTTGCCCATTCCATTGAAAATCCGTCCCACCATGTCTTCTGACACTGGCAGCTCTAGCGGACGGCCGGTAAAGCGAACCTTGGCTTTTTCCAGATTGATCCCACTGGAGCCTTCAAAAAGCTGGACCATAGCCTTGTCTTCTTGGACTTCCAGAACCTGGCCCTGACGCTTGCTTCCGTCATGAAGCTGGATTTCTACCAATTCATTGAAATGCACGCCAGCGACTTGGTCGACAATCATCAGAGGGCCGACAACTTCACTGACGGTGCGGTATTCTTTAATGACGCTCATTGTCTAGTCCTCCTTGGGCAAGAATCTGGTGCAGGGTTTCCTCGATAGTCTGACTGAGAGCCTGAATTTTTTCAAACTGATCTTCATGGATAAACTTGCTGCGGGCAATTCGGTCACGCAGCTCCACCGTTCCTTCCATGATTTCCCGGAAATAAGCCCCCAGCTCCAAGGCACGATTGGCCTCTGCATCGAAGGTCAGGATATTGCTCAATAAAGCCACCTGCTTTTTGAAAGAAGTATAGGTGTCCACATCATCAAAGGCATTCTGCTGCAGGTAGTCCTCACGAATCATCTTGGCTGCATTCATGGTCAGTCTGTCCTTCTCAGACAAGGAATCCAGGCCCACCAAACGCACGATTTCCTGCAGTTCGCTCTCCTTTTGCAGGATATTCATGGCCTTGGTCACCTTTTCTGCCCAAGCAATCTTCTCATGCTGGTCGATATAGGCTCCCACTTCGTCTAGGTAGAGCGAGTAAGAGCTCAGCCAGTTGATAGCTGGGAAATGCCGGCGTTGAGCCAGCTGGGCATCCAAGCCCCAGAAGACCTTGACAATCCGCAGGGTATTTTGCGTTACCGGCTCAGAAATATCTCCACCCGGAGGTGATACGGCCCCGATAGCAGTAATAGAGCCTTCACGCGCAGTCGAACCGAGCGTCTTGACCCGGCCTGCCCGCTCATAATACTCCGCAATCCGGCTGCCAAGATAGGCTGGATAGCCTTCGTCCCCCGGCATTTCTTCCAGACGACCGGACATTTCCCGCAGGGCTTCTGCCCAACGCGAAGTAGAATCTGCCATGATAGCCACTGAATAGCCCATGTCACGGAAGTATTCTGCAATTGTAATCCCTGTATAAATAGACGCCTCGCGAGCCGCTACCGGCATATTGGAGGTGTTGGCAATCAGCACCGTCCGCTGCATGATGGACTGGCCAGTTGCTGGGTCAATCAGTTCTGGAAATTCATTGAGTACGTCGGTCATCTCATTACCACGCTCACCACAGCCGACATAGATAACGATGTCAACATTGGCAAACTTGGCCACCTGGTGCTGAACCACAGTCTTACCAGCCCCGAAAGGTCCTGGTACGGCTGCTGCTCCGCCCTTGGTCACTGGGAAGAAGGTATCAATGACCCGCTGACCTGTCACCAAAGGCTCAACCGGAATCAGCTTCTGAGCAAAAGGACGCCCACGACGGACTGGCCATTTTTGCATGAGAGTCCCTTTAAAAGTAGACCCGTCCGCCTGCTCAATCTCGTAAACAGTCTCTTCAACAGTGAAACTGCCAGCTGAGATATGGGTCAAACGTCCACTGACTCCGACTGGCACCATGATGCGGTGCTCCACCAGATTGGTCTCCTGCACTGTTCCCAGAATATCGCCAGCCTCAACCGCATCTCCGACAGACAGACTTGGAACAAAATCCCACTTAGTCTCTCGGTCTAGATTTGGCAGTTGGACACCGCGGACGAGGAAGTCACTCGCCGTGATGGTCTGGAAACGCTCCAAAGGCCGCTGAATCCCGTCAAACATCTGAGAAATCAGACCTGGTCCCAGCTCAACGGACAGAGGACTTCCAGTCGTGATGACCGGCTCTCCCGGACCCAAGCCAGAAGTTTCTTCATAAACCTGAATAGAGGCTTGGTCCCGCCGCATTTCGATAATTTCACCGATTAGCCCCAAATCGCCAACCCGGCAGATATCCTGAATATTCGCTTCCTGCATCCCTGATGCCAGCACCAGTGGACCAGAAACTTTGATAATCTTTCCTTGACTCACAATCTTCCTCCATTCTTGGGAGATTTTTGTTACTTCTCAATGAAAATCAAAACTCAAACTAAGTTAGATACGGACCTAGTTTGAATTTCATTTCCAAAGAGTGTTTTTTGATTCTTGCCGCGAGTTTGAAATCCTTCTTAGCTAACTCTAGGGCAAGGATTGTTTCTTTTTATTTTAAAAATCAGATAAGGCTTTTATTTGCTGGCCCTTTTCGTCGAAATTGTCAGGATTTAGCCATTTTTCTAGACGACTCTTGACGGCCGGCCAATCCTTGTCAATCATAGACAGCCAGTCCGTGTCTCGGTTGCGCCCCTTATAGACTACCGCCTGACGAAACCTACCTTCATAGGTGAAACCAAGCCGCTCTGCTGCCCTCCTTGACGGCTGATTGAGGGCATCGCATTTCCATTCATAGCGGCGATAATCCAGCTCTTCAAAGACATAGCGTGCCAGTAAGTACTGAGCTTCAGTAGCCAGTCTGGTGCGCTTCAGCTTGGGCGAATAGGTCACCGCTCCCACTTCGATAACGCGGTTATTTCGGTCAATCCTCATCAAGGCAAAAGTTCCTAAAGTCTTACCGCTCTCCTTGTCCACAATCGCATAGTGAAAACGGTCTTGTGCCGCCAGCATCTGATCTAGCTTCTGGGACCATTCTGCCTGATTTTGGGCAGGATTTTGAAAGAGATAGGTCCACATATCCGCAGGAGAATCCGGGCCATACACTTCATACAAATCCGCCCCATGCTTGTCCTTAGACAAACGCTCGATAATAACATACTGGCCTTCGATTCGCTCCAGCTTAGGCAAGTCCCCCGGCTGAAAATCCGGCAGAGCATCCCCAATGGGCTGACCTAGTTGATTGATTCGCATAAAAACCTCACAATATATCCTGTCCGACAGCCTTTTCGACATTTTCATGAATCCGCGACAGAGCCAGTCCCGTGCTCCCCTTATGGGTAGGAATGAGCACAAGAGCAGGAATCTCCAGCTGGTCATAGTAGGCCAGGGTTTCTGGAATATCCGCTGCCATATCCTCCGTCAGATAGATAATGCCGAAATCTTCACGAGCGAGCCGACGCAAAGTATTAATCGTCTCCTGAGCTTCCTTCACTGGAAAGGTCTGAAAACCAATCAGCTTAAAAGGGAGAATGGTATCACGATTCCCCACGACCGCAATCTTGTAGCTAGTCTTGTCCATAAATCGGTCGCATCCTTTCTCTGATAAGCTCTACGGGCAGCTGATTGTCCATTCCGGTCAAAATCAACCGCAGATTCTTGACTTCCAGCTCCTTACCTAGCAAATAGCGGGCGAGAGGGAGCGGGCCATCTGTCTCAAACTGACCAGCCGCCAGCAACTTAGCCTGCAAGAGGTCCGCTAGATATTCTAACTCTACTGTCGTCAAAGTCTGGTTCCGCATTTTTTCCTCATAGGAGCACAGATCCAGATCGTAACCACAGGGATTGACCTGGCTAAACCAAGTCAAGAAATCTCCCTGCTCTGCCATGGCAATCCAGTTGGCGGCAGAAAGGCTTCCTTCATCAGACAGGAGCTGCCTCATAAAGCTGCGCGGTTTTCCCAAGTCAACAGCCCGCTTGACGGTGATGGCATTGTAAAAATCAATAGTCAGATTCACCAGCTGCAGCAGGCTCTCATCTTCCAACTCCTGTGTCAGGCGCTTGAGATGCTGGAAATAAGCCATATCCATGCCAATCTCCAGCACGCGCACATCCTGATAATCCTGATATTCCTGCCAGGTCGCAAGCACCTCGTCCAGCATGAAATCTGGACAATACTCAGCTGAAAAGGCCATGACTAGGTGCTCTAAAACCTCCAGCGAATAGGTCCCCACCGGCATCAGCAAATGCTCCAAGGACTGACCTGTCGCCCGGCCCTTGAGAAAAACCTTGAGATTATGGTAAGTGTAGCGGAGTGTGAAAATCTCCACCAGCTCCTTACTTGGACTAATATCAAGCGCCCAATTATAAACGGAATACAAATGCTTCATCAGCACTTGCTCAATGGCATTGAGATCCTTAATCGCTTCAGCATCCATGGCATAGACCGTTCCCTGCAGCAGAGCCGAACGGCTGGCAGGATCGTCAGCCTGCAGCAACTGTTCATATTGCTGGGGCGTCAAAAAGGAAGCCTCCTGCACACTAATGGCTGTATTGACTTGAGAGAAGCTTGTTTCACTCATGGCCCGCCTCCTATTCTGCCTGGTCTTTGAAAATATCCTGAGCCAGACGGTAGCTTTCCTCCTGCCAGACAGAGTCCAGCAAGTCACGATAGAGATAACTGTCATCCACCCGTCCCTGGCTTAGTACAAAACCTGCCTGACCGGCTATAAACTGGTCTGAAAAGTGTACTTGCGGAAAGGCCTTTTTCAAGCCTTCTAACTGGCTGGAGCTGAATTTCTCAGCTGATAGAGCACCGAAAGTCAGTGTCAACTTTTCCTCTGGGTATTTAGCCAGGACACTCTTTAGAAAATGTTCCTCTTCAGCTGGTGACCAAGCTGCCATCTGAGCATAGGCTTCCTCAAAAAGCTCTCTGAGAACCCGCTGTTTGATGACCAAGGTAGATTGACGTTTTTGATTTTCTAACTGCTGAATATCGCGCTGACTGCGACGGCTGATTTCTTTGAGCTGCTGCTCCCGCTGAGTCAGCTTCTGCCGCATTAGCAGCGCTTCACGCTCCTTGGCTTCCTGCTCTATTTTCTCAGTAGCCTCGGCCAAAAGCAAACGCCCCTTCTCGTGAGCCTGCTCCAAGACAGAAGCTTTGAGATCTGATATATCAGACATAAAAGCCTCCTTACTTCACATTCAGAACCATGATGAAGGAAACAACGAAGGCCAAGATAGCGTAGGTTTCAACCATGGCCGCTAGGATAACCCCTTTCATGACCTCTTCTGGACGCTTGGCCAAAATCTGAATACCAGCTGTCGCCACTCGTCCTTGATGCTTGGCTGAAAAGTAACCAACAATCGCAACTGGCAAAGCAGCTAGGAAATAAGCCACGCCTGACTGCAGAGCCAATTCTGGCTTGATATTAAAGAAGACGGTAATCCCGATAACAAAGCCGTAGAGACCTTGGGTACCTGGCAAAAGCTGAAGAATCAGAGCTTGAGCGAATTTTTCCGGCTGCTCTTTCAAGAGGGCTGCTGCTGCCTGACCAGTGCTTCCAACCCCCAGAGCTGAGCCCATTCCGCTGAGAAAGACTGCCAAAGCTACTCCCAGACCTGCAAAAAAGGCGCCACCGTAAGTTCCAAAATATGATGCTAAATGTTCCATGATTTACTCCTATGAAAATGCTGTAATTGTCGTAAAACCAACAGCTAGTTGAATGAATATTGCTTGTTTTGATGTTGTAGAAAGTGTATTTCTAAAGATGAGCTTCTCATCTCTTACCATAGTTCCTAATCTTTATTTCTTGCTTTGCTGAACGTATTTCTCACTAGGCTTGAGCGGAGTGAAAGGCTTGCCGCCACCGTCGTAGAATTTCCCGAAGAATTCCACAAAAATCAAACGCGCTCCGTGTACATAACCGGACAGAAAAGATAGAAACATATTGACCAAATGCAGGGCAATAAAGAGCAGAATGCCAATGCTAAAGCGAGCGACAGGTGGAAAGAGGCTGACAATCAAGTTAAAAGCCGAGCCAATGCTGGCTCCCGAAAGCCCCAGAGCCATCAGCCGCGTAAAGCTGACAAGGTCTCCTACATAGCCGCTGACATTGTAAAGATTAAAGAGACCTGACCCCAATCCTGCCAAGCTTTTAGCACTGACAATGGATACTGCCAGTATGCCCAGAGCATTGATGATGGCCAGCCACTGACCAATCGTTGCAGCAAAGGCCAAGGATGGGAAGAAATTTCCCAGGGCCAAGAGTAGCAGCCCCAGCAAAATCAGCACCCAAGCAAAGCCCGCATTATAAGCTTCTGCATAATCCTTGAGGCGGATATTTTTCAGACCGCTGAGGAAAAGGCCCGCCAGCACTGTAACAAAGCCAAAGACAACAGAAATAACCAGAATCGTCATGGCGTCTGAGCTGGTGCTAATCAGAGCAAAGGGCAGTTCAAATCCAAAGAAAGAGCCATAAACCAGTCCCCAGATGATGACTGCCACACCCAGCAGGCGGAAGAATCGCAGATTCTTAGCCAATCCCGGCTTGACATGCAAGAAGTGCAGCGCCAGGCTGGTGCCCACAAAGAGCAAAAGGCCGTAGCCAATGTCGGCAACCATCATGCCAAAGAATACAAAATAAAATAGAGAAACGACGGGGGTTGGATCCTTATCACCATACTTAGGTAGGGAATACATCTCCGTCACTAGCTCGAAGGGCTCCACCAAGGCATTGTTTTTAAGCTTGGTCGGAACCTTATCTTCCTCGTCCTCTCGGATTTCTCTGGTCTGGATGAGAATGCTCTGGCCAAACTGCTCTGTCAAGCAAGCCTCAAGAGCTTGAACTTGATTACTTTCGATCCAGCCTTCCAAGGCTGCTAGATTTTGCGTGCTGGCTAACTGATTCTTACTTTCTTGACGAGAGGAGAGATTGCAGAGATAGTCCAGCTGAACCTTGAGCTGATCCAACTCGTTCTTAGAAGCTGCCAGACTCTTAGTCATAGCATCTGCCACCGCCTCCTGTTGTCGAATATTGGCCTTGAGCTGGGCTACCCGCTCAACAGGCAGTTCCGCGTGGTCATACTCAAAAGGCTTAAAGCCATACTCTTTCAAGATTTTGCGAACTTCTTCCAGAGAGCCTGTCTTATAAAAGACAAGAACCCCATGCTCCGTATCATCGGTAAAGACTTCCTGAAACTTCAGGTCGGGATGTGATCCCAGAGTCAGGCGCAGAGCATCGTCGTCTGTATTGGGAATCGTCCCAATCAAAGCTCCCAGATGACTGAAAGTCGCAGCTGCTTGCGGTGTTAGCTCCAGTGGCTCCCACTTCTCCAGCGCAGCCACTTCCAAGCGGTCAGCTTCTATCTGACCCTTGGCCTCTTGCAAGACCTTGAGCTGTTTGCTGATTCCTTCTAACAGCGCCACCTCATCTCGGGCCTTCCCTGCCTGCTCTAAAGCAGCAAAGGACAACTCCAAAGGTTCTTCTTTTAAGGCTTCCAGCAGTTTCTTTTTGGACATAAAAGGCTCCAGCTCTGCAATCAGTCTCTCGAGCTTTTCCTGACGACTGAGCAAATCCTGCTGAGATAACTGCTGATCCGGCTGGCCGACTAAAGCCTGCTCAAAGGCTGCCTGCCAGTCCTCTTCCTGCCGCAAGTCATGAATCTGAACCGACTCTAAACCCTGTAGGTAAAAGAGAAGCTGATCCAGCAGTTCCTTGGGCAGAAGCAGAGACAACTGCCGCATTTGACTAATGGCCATAGGCTTCTACCACCTTCTCTACAATGGCTCGCGCCAAGTCTGCTTTTTTGTCTGTCAGCGCAGCCTCAACCTTATCCTCATTCTGCTGAGTTGTCTGCTCCAAGTCTTGCTGCAGGAGCACCAACTTTTGCTGGGAAGTCGCGGTTAATTCCTCTGCCAGCTTCTGCGTTTCATCGTCATAAGTCAGACCTAGCTGCCTGAGATCTTCATCTACGCGCTGTCGTAGCTCCTGAGCCTGCGTCCTGTAGCCCATCAAAACTTCTTCTGCAGCAGTTTCAATTTCCTGCATTTTTTCAAGTGTTTCATTGGCCATCTATTCACCCCCTCGTTTTCAAAAACCTTCGAAAACGGATTTTAAAATCTGCATTCCTAACTGACTGTCCAACCATCTGGCAAGTTATCTTCAAGAATACAGCTTCGTACTTGCATAAATTATATCATATTCTTTCTGAAAACATCTTTTTCAAACAGATTTTTTCTCCTGATTCAGAAAATGTTGAACAGCGCCTAATCGTCCGGCTTCATTCCCTAGGGCTGCTGCCACCAACTCTCTAGGCAAAAAGCGCGGATCTACTACTTGCTGCTTCATCAGACTTTCAAGACGTGGCAGAATAAGCTCAGAACGAGCTAATATGCCGCCGCCGACAATCAACACCTCTGGATTTAGAATATAGGATAGCGTTAAGAGACCTTTAGCTAGGCGACCTAAGAAAATATCAAGTGTTTCCTGCGCCAGCTTATCTCCTTGGTCTACTGCCGCAAAAAAACTACGCCCAGTATGGCCTTGTTCACCTGTCTTTTGGCTGTATAATGCTAACAAGGCAGTTGTTGAGGCCTGGGATTGCCAGTCCTGTCCATCTTCCATGGGCAGATAGCCTACCTCACCAGCGGTATAGGTGGATCCATTGACAATTTTTCCATCATAGATAATGCCACCGCCAATGCCTGTACCGACAGTAATCATAACCGCAGAAGCATGACCTTTGGCAGCACCTAGCCAAGCCTCACCCAGAGCAGCACAATTAACATCATTTTCAATCGCAATCGGCAAACCAAATTCTTTTAAAACCCGACTACGGAAATCTGTCCCAATATAACCTGGAATGGTATAGCCTGCGTAACTGATTTTCCCAGCCTGGCTGTCAACTACACCAGCAGATGAAATCGCTACTCCATCTAGCTCAAACTTCTCCTTATAAAATGCTATTAGCTGGCAAACCTGCTCTAAAATCTGATTCGTTTTCTTTTCAAAATCGATCTCAGTAGTAACTTCTCGAAACTCATTTAGACTACGTCCATCAGACCGATAGAGATCTGCTTTAATCGTTGTCCCACCGATATCTATTCCTACAATATTCACGATTCATGCTCCTTCTCTTCTTGATTTTCTTCTAAAGCTGAAAGTGTATTTGTAAAGATTTGGCTGCGATAATCTCGGTCTAAATCTATATAATAGGCATAGAAAATGTCCATCACAACTAAAACCGGAAACTGAGGAGAGATATTATTGCCCTGTGCCAAGTGCTTCTTGACAGCTACTAGGACCAGTTCATCACACTGCTGCCTCAAGTCGTCGCTGTTATTGGAAGTTACCAGCACAGTCTTGGCTCCGACTTTTTTGGCATTCTGAATAGCCTGCGTGATAATTTTAGTCTCGCCAGATATGGAAATGCCAATAACCAGACAGTCCGGATCCAGCATGACTCTATTCACCCGAATCATATGGTCGTCCGTAATGGCCTTACAAACCATTCCCAACCGCATGAAGCGAAACTCCATTTCCCGAGCCACTAAGCCTGAACTCCCCTGCCCGTAGATATAGACTCGACCAGCATTGTTGAGCATATCCCCCACGCGCAGGAACTGTTCTTCGTCAATCAAGGAAAAAGTCTTATTGAGCAATTCGCCATAATCAGACAAGACATTTCTCGTCAAATCCCTACTGACATTTTTACTTTCTGAGCTGGATTCCTGAAATTCAAAGATAAACTGCCGGTAGCCTGAAAAGCCACATTTTTTGGCGAAGCGAGTCAGAGAAGGCACAGAGACATAGAGCTTCTGAGACACCGCCTGAGCCGATAGATCAGCTGTCAGTGCCTCATCAGACAGAAAATAATCTGCAATCTTCTTTTCCAGGTGTGTCAGACTACCATATACAGACTCAATCACTGGCAAAATGTTTTTTTCCAAAGAAACCATCAGACATTTTCCTCCTGCAACTATTTTCTTTATTCTACCACTTTCTCAAAAGTAATTCCAACCCTTCCTTGCTAGAATTCTCCAGCAGAAAATAAAGTTCAAAACTGACTAAAAAAGCTGGGGCAGCATGTTAAGAACAATCCGTCTTTCTCATCCCGCCCGCAGCCTTTTATACAATTTTTACTTTAAAGACAACCTTACGGATGGGGCCGGCTTCTTCAGCTATCAGTCCAGTCTTATGGGCGTCATTAGGATCCAGCAAGAGCAGGCTGCCAGGAGTGAATATCAGGTCAAACAAAGCTTGGCCGGACATCTGCTGCCAGTCTCCTTCCGCATCATAATCCCCTTCTTCCATATTGGACAAAAAGTTATAGTGGATGCGCTCCCTTCCTTCAAAAATCAGATGCACATCGTAAAATTCCCTATGACTTTCCCAGACCCGATCCTCATCGGTCGTGGTCGTCATTTCAATGACATTGTAAAAGAAATCATCAGACACAGGGTGATTGCCCTTTTCATCTTGGCTGACATCATGTGTCCTTAAAAATTCTAAGACTTTTTTTAAGGCAGGTTGCTGAATGTCTCTCTCAACAGCTGCTCCTTTATATTGAACTAGTTCCATTAGTGCCGTACCTCCCAGGATTTATCTGCATGAATACTTGCAATATCGTAAACTGTTGTATTCTCTGGCGCAGCCTTGCCGCCAGTTAAGACGGAAACAACATAGCCTACAATCAAGGAAACAACAATTGAAATCAAGGAATAAGCCCAGATACTAACGGCTTCTGCTGGCAGAGCGTACTTGATGACTAGCAGGACAATACTAGAAGCAATCATAGCTGCATAAGCTCCCTTGAGGTTGGCACGCTTGGTGAAGATTCCCAGAATAAAGATTCCTCCCAAGACACCTAGTACCAAGCCCATAAAGCCATTAAACCAAACATAAGCCGATGTAATACCTGTATGAGCCATCACGATTGAAACTACTGTGGAGAAGACTCCTACACCTAGAGAAACATATTGGGCGATTTTAGTCCGTTTCTTGTCGTCCAGATTGCTAGATACAACATCTTGAATATCCAAAGTCCAAGAAGTCGCTACAGAATTAAGACCTGTAGAAATAGTAGACTGAGCTGCTGCATAAATTGCCGCAATCAGAACACCGGTCACTCCAACTGGAAGACCATAGGCGATAAAGTAAGTGAAGATCTGGTCTTGAGGAATAGAGCTGCCCTCACTGCCTGGATGCTGTACTTGATAATAGACGTATAAACCTGTACCAATCAGATAAAAGACAGAAGCGATAAAGATTGACAAAACTCCATTCGTAAACATCATTTTATTGAGTTTCTTCACATTCTGAGTTGTCGTAAAGCGCTGAACGATATCTTGCGAAGATACATAAGAGGACAGGGTATTGATACCAGATCCCAAGATAATTAGGAAAATAGAATCTTTCAGCAAGTTAGGATTGAAAATAGTTTCTTTCCCTGAGATAAATTTACCACTGGCCAGCTCACTAGCAATATCGCCAAAGCCACCCTTGAGATTAGCAATCAGGAAGAAAAGCCCTACAACTGTACCAATCAAGAGTACTGAACCTTGGATAAAGTCTGTCCACAGAACTGACTTGACTCCACCGGTATAGGAGTAAACAATGGCAATCGCACCCATCGCGATAATCAGGATATTGACATCAATCTTCGTCAAAGTAGCCAGGGCCACTGAAGGTAGATACATAATGATGGACATGCGGCCGATTTGATAGATGATGAAGAAGACAGCTGACAAAGCTCGCAAGGCCTTAGAGCCAAAACGTTTTTGCAGGTAGTCATAGGCTGTATCAATATCTAGACGTGCATAAATCGGCAAGAAGAAACGAATAGCCACTGGAATGGCAAAAATCATACCCAACTGGGCAAACCAGAGAAGCCAAGTCCCTGCATAAGAGTTCCCCGCCAGTGTCATAAAGGAAATCGGACTTAGCAATGTAGCAAAAATGGAAACAGATGTTACATACCAAGGCACCGTTCCATCACCTTTAAAGAACTCTTTACCCTGCATCTCCTTTTTCGAGAAGAGCAAACCTGCTACCAGAACAACTAGTAAATACACAATCAGAATAATCATATCGATTGTGGTAAAACCAACATTTCCCATAGAATTTCTCCATTATTATTCATCGTCAAAGCCTAGGACGGGCAGGTTTAGCCTGCCCTAAACTCTGGTGTTACACTCTTTGTATTACAAGAAGTCTTCTCTTACCTGCTTAATCATAGCAGCTGCTTCTTTGGCAATCGCATAGTCTCCCTCAGATAGAGGCTCTAACGGTGCTCGAACAGAGCCAATATCTAAGTCCTCATTGAGACGAAGAATTTCTTTCATAACAGCATAGAGATTTGCGCGACCGCTGACCATCTTGTAAATCACACTATTAATCGCATGCTGCAGTTCTTTAGCACGATCCAGATCTTTGTCAATGATGAGCTGGTTGAGCTTGAGGAAGAGATCTGGCATCACAGCATAGGTTCCGCCAATTCCGGCCTTAGCACCAATAACTCGACCGCTGATAAACTGTTCATCTGGACCATTAAAGACAATATGATCTTCCCCACCTTCTGCGACAAAGATTTGAATATCTTGAGTCGGCATAGAAGAGTTTTTAACCCCAATAACTCGTGGATTTTTACGCATTTCTGCATAGAGTGCTGGTGTCAGAGTCGTTCCAGACAGCTGCGGAATATTGTAGATGACAAAGTCAGTATTCGGAGCCGCTGCACTCATATCGTTCCAGTACTTAGCGATAGAATAGTCCGGCAAACGGAAGTAAATAGGAGGAATAGCAGCGATAGCATCAACACCCAAACTTTCAGCATGCTTAGCCAGTTCCACACTGTCCTTAGTGTTGTTGCAAGCCACATGAGCGATAACTGTCAGTTTGCCCTTAGCCACTTCCATGACATTTTCCAAAATTAATTTCCGGTCTGCTACACTGAGGTAAATACACTCACCAGAAGAACCATTAACATAGACACCCTTAACTCCCTTATCAATAAAGTACTGAGTCAAAGCACGAACACGTTCTGAGCTTACTTCTCCTGCTTCATCATAACAAGCATAAAAAGCCGGAATGACACCTTCATATTTTTCTAATTTTGACATATTCTTCCTCTTTTCTATTCTTTTGTTGCGTCTGCAAACTTCCTTGTAATCAGCTGCGGCCGTGTAATGGCAGATCCTACTACCACACTAAAGGCTCCCAGCTCTAGAACTCTTTTCACCTTTTCAGGACTATCAATATTCCCCTCAGCAATCAGAGGGTGCTGAATCTCAGCTAAAGCTTTTTGGATGATTTCAAAGTCATTGGCTTCAATCTTATCTCCTTCGCTCTGACTAGTATAGCCCACCAAGGTTGTTCCGATAAAATCAAATCCCATTCGATCAGCTTCCAGCATCTCGTCAAGAGTTGAACAATCAGCCATCAAAAGCTGCTGAGGATATTTTTCTTTCACTTTCTGGAAAAATGCTTTTAAACTCTCTCCTTGAGGTCTGCTGGAATTTGTCGCATCTAAAGCGATAATCTCCGGATGGGCTTCCATCAGCTCATCCACTTCCGCTATAGTTGGTGTAATAAAAGCTTGGGCATCTGGATAATCTCTCTTGATAATCCCAATTACTGGCAAATCCACCGCTTCTTTAATAGCCTTGATGTCTATAACCGAGTTAGCCCGAATTCCGCTAGCACCTCCTTCTTTGGCCGCCACTGCCATACGAGCCATGATAAAGTCGCTATGTAATGGTTCGTTTGGTAGAGCCTGACACGACACAATTAACTTATGTCTCAACTCTTCCATTTGATTCCTATCCTCCTTACTCATTTATTGTAAGCCTTTACATTTATTATCTTAACATTTATTGCAATTAGTTTCAATATGGTTTTACTTTTAGAAAGTACTTTCTTTTTAAGTATTACTTTTTATCTCAGTTTGAAACTTATACAGACGAATATAGCTAAAGTATTTATTTTTTTCGTGGCTGTTCCAACATTTTTCTACAACTAAAAAGAACTAGGCAAATGCCTAGTCCCAGGGGGAAGCAGTTTTGTAGACTTCAGTCTTAAAGGAATAAAAGTTAACAAACACTATGCTCAACCAGCTTATTTGAAAGCCCATATTTGAAATTTAAATCAGCAGAGTGCCAATTAGCAAGCCTCCGCCACTTGTTTATTCCAAAAGGTATCAAAATCGTCGGGCATTTCATCTCTTCCGCGATAATGTAAACATTCTTTAAGTAAAGTAGGGTTTTTCATGTCTTATCCTCCCAACGATTCTTGAAACCTCTTTCATCATACCACAGAAATAGAAATTTTTCAATAGGTTAACATATAGATTTTCTGTTTTTTCTGAAATTTAACCGATTCACTGCCTAAGAACCTATATGAAGCAGGAGCAGTAAATAGAACAAACTAAATCCTATATTTAGGCCAGCTCCGTTAAGGTAGGGACGTCCGATTCTCAGCTTTTCTACTAGTAAGATAGTTAACAGACTGAGCGGTAAAGGGGTCAGCAGCCCCAGATAAGCAGGCAATATTGTCTGACCGGCAACTATTAGCAGTGAGTAAATGAGCCAACCTAGACCTGTCAGAGCGATAGCTGTCCGCCAGGTTATATCTAGAAAGAGCACTGCTTCATTGATAAGCTCGCTGTCTTCGTCTGAGCAGACCTGTCCGTTGCTTCGTTTATAAGCCTTTTTGCTGATGATCCCAACGTAGTAAAAAGCCACATGTGCCACTGGCGATAGGGCAAATCCAATTCCTAACAAGGCTATTGACAGGTAGGCCCACAAGCCCTTATTTGTCAAACCAAAGAGAGCATAAAGCGAGACTAACATAAGAGGAATTGAGAAGTTAGCCACCAGAGCACCCAGACGCAGCCGATTGACAGAACCAGACAGCATCAGCATAGCCAGATTCTTATTGCCAATCCGACTCTGCTCCGTAAAGTAGGCATAACTTTCCTTATCTACCTCAAAGCCAACCAGCAGAATATCCCCCAATAACCAGCAAAGACCACTCAACAGCCCAGCCCATAAAGATAAAAAAATCACATTACTCTCCTTTTTTCATTGTCCTCTTATCTTAGCACAAAAGCTCACTTAATCACAAGTAATCAGAAGGTTTACGTCTTTTTACCCCAGCAAGCTCCTTTCGTTAAGAGACCTAGAGCTCACGTCGCTACGCTCCTCAGCATCCATGTCTCTAAGCTTGGCTTCGACCAATGGTCTTGCCTTGCTAAATGTTTCTTCAAGGTATACAGCTTTTGTCCTAAAGGGCAAAACTGCATCTACTGCTCTATAACTCAACTTTGTCCTACGGACACGTTTCGTTAAGACACATAGCGCTCACGTCGCTCCGCTCCTCAGCATCAATGTCTCTAAGCTTGGCTTCGACCAATGGTCTTGCCTCGCTAAGACACATAGAAAAATCCCCCACCAAAGGGTAGGGGATGACCGACAGACTGTCTTATTTTTTATTGAGGAAGCTGCTCGCTTATTTGCGGCGTCCTGGGCGTTCCTTGTAGCCATAGTATGCGTCTTCGATGATTTCCTGCATGTGGTCAACCATTGGAAGGCGTGGGTTGGCTGGAGAGCATTGATCTTCATAAGCAAGGAAGGCCAATTCGCGTGAATGTTCTTTCCATTCTTTTTCGTCAATACCTTGAGCCTTGAAGTTCATTTCGATACCGACACGTTCTCCCAGTTCATAAACAGCTTTTGCGTAAGATTCCACACCTTCTTCTGGAGTAGAAGCTGGCAAGCCAAGCATGCGAGCAATGTCTTGGTATTTCTCATCCGCACGGTAGTAGTTGTACTTAGGCCATGTCGCTGTCTTAGCTGGACGTGTACCGTTGTAGCGGATTACATATGGCAGCAAGATCGCATTGGTACGACCGTGGATCGTATGGAACTGAGCACCAATCTTATGGGCCATAGAGTGGGAAATTCCCAGGAAGGCATTGGCAAAGGCCATACCAGCGATAGTAGAGGCATTGTGCATCTTTTCGCGAGAGTGGAAGTCAGCATTCTTAACAGAGCTTTCCAGATTTTCAAAGACTAGTTTGATAGCTTGGAGAGCCAAACCATCCGTAAAGTCACTGGCCATCTGAGATACATAAGCTTCTGTTGCGTGCGTCAGCACGTCCATACCAGTGTCTGCTGCGACAAATCCTGGAACAGTCAGTACCAGAGCTGGGTCTACGATAGCCACAGTTGGAGTCAGAGAGTAATCAGCGATTGGGTACTTACGGTTATTAGCCTTGTCAGAGATAACGGCAAATGGTGTCACTTCTGAACCTGTACCAGATGTTGTAGGGATTGCGATAAACTTAGTCTTCTTACCAAGCAATGGGAATTTGAAGGCACGTTTACGGATATCCATGAATTTTTGCACAAGGTCACGGAAGTCCACTTCTGGTTGCTCATAGAAGAGCCACATGACTTTAGCTGCGTCCATTGGTGAACCACCACCAAGTGCGATAATTGTATCAGGTTTGAAGGTACGCATAATCTCTGTACCACGTTCAACTGTTGTGATATCTGGATCTGGCTCTACGTCTGCAAAGATTTGGTAAACAACCTTATTACGACGAAGATCGAGTTGTTCGATGATACGATCTAGGAAACCAAGCTCTACCATAGCATGGTCTGTTACGATCATGACACGTTCCACATCACGACATTTTTGCAAGTATTGGATAGAGTCACGCTCGAAGTAAGTTTTTGAAGGGAGTTTCATCCATTGCATATTATTTCTACGTCTTCCTACTTTTTTGATGTTCAAGAGATTCACAGCACTAACGTTATCACCAACTGAGTTGCGACCATAAGATCCGCAGCCAAGAGTCAGTGATGGCAGGAAGGCATTATAAACATCCCCGATACCGCCGAAAGTAGAAGGTGAGTTGCAAATAACACGGATAGCACGAACAGCCTTACCAAATTCCTTAGTCAATTCTTCGTCCGCTGTATGGATAGCAGCTGAGTGACCAAGACCATGGAATTCCACCATTTGACGGGCCTTTTCAACACCGTCTTCACGGGATTCAGACTTGAGCACAGCAATGACAGGTGACAATTTTTCACGTGTCAATGGCTCTTTTTCACCAACTTCTTTACACTCTGCAGCCAAGATATTCGTATCTTCTGGCACGCTGAAACCTGCTTGCTCTGCAATCCAAGTAGCTGGCTTACCAACGATATCCGGATTTAGCTTAGCACCAGCACAGTTCTTGCTGTTTGCTTTAGCGCCGAAGCAGAATTCTTCCAACAGAGCTTTTTCTTTCTTATTTACAAAGTAAGTATGATAAGATTTGAACTCTTCTACAAATTCATCATAAACTTCCTTGTCAATGATAACAGCTTGCTCAGAGGCGCAGACCATACCATTATCAAAGGACTTAGACATAACGATATCATGCGCTGCTTGACGGATATTAGCGGATTTTTCCACATAAGCTGGTACGTTTCCGGCACCAACCCCCAGAGCTGGCTTACCACATGAGTAAGCTGCCTTCACCATTGCATTACCACCTGTCGCAAGGATAGTCGCAATCCCTTCGTGGTTCATAAGCGCAGAAGTTGCTTCCATAGATGGCGCTGTAATCCACTGCACACAGTTTTCAGGCGCACCTGCTGCAACCGCAGCATCACGAACGATTTGTGCTGCATGAGCAGATGATTCTTGAGCAGATGGGTGGAAAGCAAAGATAATCGGATTACGTGTTTTTAAGGAAATCAAAGCCTTAAAAATAGCTGTTGAAGTTGGGTTAGTTGTTGGAGTAATTCCGCAGACAACACCCACTGGCTCCGCAATCAAGGTCAAACCAGTCACATCATCTTCCTGAATAACACCGACAGTTTTCGTGTGGCGCATATTATTCACAACGTGCTCACAGGCAAATAAGTTTTTAGTCGCCTTATCTTCAAAAACTCCGCGACCCGTTTCTTCATAAGCATGCAGAGCCAACTCACCATGGGAATCCAAAGCTGCTACAGAGGCCTTGGCTACGATGTAGTCCACCTGTTCCTGATTCAGCTTTCTCATTTCCTCGAGTGCAACCAGACCTTTTTGCACCAATTCGTCGACATGCTTTTGCGCTGCCAAAGCCTTGTCTTCTTGTTCTACCGTTTTCTTCTTTTCAGCCATTCTATTCCTCCAATGGTTTTGTCTTAGGTTAGACGAAGAACCCTAACCTTTGTTAAACATTTCACAATTCAATTATAACCCATTTAATGATTTTTGTAAACACTTTCACTTAACATTCACAAACTTTTCTCTATTAATTTGTGAAATACATAACAAATTCGCTTATTTTACAGCCTATTCTTTTAGTTATTGTGAAAAAATTTTTTACATTTTAAAGATTTCACATACTTTTACTTTCACATAATATATGAAAGCGCTTTCTTGTTTTGGATATAAAAAGCTCAGATGGACCGAGCTAATCTTTACTTTATAAACATCAAAAAGATGAACCTTAATTTCTATTTTTAATGATAATCTCAATCATCATCACAAACTCGTTCACCATGGATTTTGATATATTCTTCGCGTTTTCTATCCAACTCTTCCCAGATGGGATCGTCAATAGCATCAATCATCTGAATTTCTTCCAAACTCATCTCATTTGCTTCCTCAAAGGTTAGAGATAAGATATCTTCGTGTTTTTCCTTGAATTCATCGATTGTTATCCATGTTTTCTTGTCATCTTCGCTAATTTGTCCATTAAAGATTGTGGCAATCTCAATGGCCATGATATAGAACGCTCTTTTATCAAGAGTGAGCAGTTCAAGGTGGGTAGAGATCAAACGTAAACAGTCTCCATTTTCGCGAAAATCTGTTACATAAGCATGCTCAAATTCCAAATTTAGGTCTTCATCAATTTGTGAATAAAAACGGTATTTTATCCCTTCTTGTATCGGAATATGCAACCAACGTTCGTCATAATCCTGTTTATCTAGTTTTAGATGAATGGCTATATCATTCCTATCTCTGATTTGACGAAAACCAGAATAGGAGAGAGGGATGCTTTCTCCTTGATAATTTTCAAACCACATTTTTTTCGCTAGTTCTAAATAATCAAACGGAATTTCTTTGGTGTAATCGCCTTTGATATATAGTCTCACTCGTCTTCCTCTTCGTCTAACTCCACTTCTCCATGGATTTTGATGTATTCTTCATTCCTGCGGTCGTCTTCTTCCCAAACTGGATCTCGAACATCATCCATAAACGGAATTTCTTCAAGGCTCATCTCATTAGCCTGTTCATAACTCATCGAAAGGATATCTTCATGCCGTTTTTTAAATTCCTCCACACTTAACCAGCTCTCTTTATCATCTTCGCTAATCTGACCATCAATAGCAGTCGCAATTTCAATCGCCATAATATAGAAGGCACGTTTATCAACAGTTAGAAGATCAAGGTGGGTAGAAGCTAAACGTAGACAGTCTCCTTTTTCTCGATAGTCTGTTGCTGGATTATCTTCAAAATCTAATTCAAGGTTTTCATATACATGACTTCCAAATTTGTTGGTAATCCCTTCTTTCAACCGAACATTACTCCATCTATTATCATGTATCCACTTATTTAATTTTAAGTGAATAGTTGGGTCTGTTTTAAATGGGCGAGTATTTCCAAAATAAGAAAAATCTACTCGCTTACCATCTTTAGTATCAAACCACATTCTCTTCGCTAGTTCTAAATAATCAAACGGAATTTCTTTGGTGTAATCACCTTTAATATAAATTCTCACTCATCTTCCTCATCGTCGTCCAACTCTACCTCTCCATGAATTCGGATATACTCCTCGCGCTTCCTATCCAATTCTTCCCAGAGTGGCTCGTCAATGGCTTTCATAACCTTTATCTCTTCTAAACTAATATCGACTGCTTCGTCGTAGGTCAAATTCAGCAGGTCTGCATGTTTCGTTTTAAATTCTTCAATACTCAGCCATGTTTCTTTGTCGTCTTCGCTGATTTGACCGTCAATGGCAGATGCTACTTCAATCGCCATGATATATAGAGCTCGCTTATCAACCGTTAGAATATCCTTATGAGTCGTGATTATTCGAAGATAGTCTCCTTTTTCTCGCCCATCACTTTCATAGGAATCTTCACAATCCAATATTAGATACTCATATTTAAATGAACTCCATGGATTATCTCCTATTTTAAAATCAGTCATTCCCCAACGCTCATCATTTGAAGAAAATTTATCCAAACTAACACTAAAATAGAAGTCATCATCACGTGCATAAGAAAAACCAACTTTCACTCCCTTACGTTCCTTGAACCACATTTTCCAAGGATATTCCATACAGTTTTGGTAAATACTAGTTTCGTAGTTGCCTTTAAGATATAGTCTCACTCATCTTCCTCATCGTCATAAACACGTTCACCGTGGATTTTGATATATTCTTCTCGAAGCCTTTCCTCCTCTTCCCATAGAGGATCTCTTACCGGTACCATTGTCTTTAATTCTTCCAAACTGATTTCAACAGCTTCATCATAAGTCAGTGAAAGAGCATCCTTGTGATATTCCTTAAATTCTTCTACACTTAGCCAACTTTGCTTGCCGTCTTCGCTAATCTGACCATCAATGGCAGATGCTACTTCAATAGCCATAACGTATAAAGCGCGCTTGTCAACCATTAAAATATCTACATGAGTTGAGGCAATTCGAAGAAACTCCCCTTTTTCGCGGTCGTCGGAAATAAAGGCATGTTCAAATTCAAGTTCAATATCTTCATATTGCAAGGACAACCAAGGATTGCTCGGAATTATAAAAGGAGCCTTATCCCATCTTTCATCAACTGAAGCCCATTTGCGCAACTCTGCTCCGAAATAAAAATCATCTTGCAGCATCTCATCATCACCAACGTTGGAGTAACTTATTTTCTTGCCATTCCGTTCTTTAAACCACATCTTCCAAACTAGTTCTCTAGTAGTAAATGTTATTTTTTTAGCATAATCACCTTTGATGTATAGTCGCATATTGTCCACCTAGTTCCCGTAATAAATTCGATAACCCTTAAAAATCCTATTAATTATCTCTTCCTTTGTACTTGTACCAAGCTTCTTTAGTCGGCTATTAGTACCACTGCTTGGCTCCCAATCTACACGTAGGTTCACTTTTCGAGTTCCTACTCGACTTCATCTATCCACCACTCGGGCTTCAAATTGAGCGGGTTTATCGTCAATATTAGTGATAGTGATATTATACGGTTTACTTTTAGTAACATCAAAGATTTTTTTATTAGTATAATTAACTACAATTCCATCTTTCTCCAGGTGAATATTTTTTTGATTATTAGATAGTTTTTTAGCATTCGTTTCACCATTTTCATAAATAGATTGAGAGATATACTGTTCCTTAACATAATAGTAAATTCTAGAATTTTTTTCGCTCCAAACTTCAATACCTGTTAATTTGATTTTTTTATCATCGTTCTTTTTTAAAATCAACTCAGAACTATATTCCAGTTGGTCTGCATTAGGATGCGCTCTCAGCTCTATGCTTTGACCAGGCTGCAAAGTGTATTTACCGTAATTCAAAACTGCTTGAACATACCATATAAGAAACAAACTATATAATAACGCAATAATAATCCGTGATTTACTATTTTTAAAATAACGGAAAAGTAACACTAGAGAAGTAATAAAAACTATTGAAGTTATCATTCTTTATTCTCCTTCTTGTATGCATCAATTCCATCCTGAATCATAGCAGCGTCTCCTTCATTGTCCCCATAATGACCTTGCAATAAACTCAAGTCATATTTAATATCTGCACCCACTATGAAATATTTATCAACATCAAGATAATCCTTGCACTTCCAGTTTGAATCCCCATCGAATCTCTGTTAGTAGCATTAGATAAGGCTGTGTTTTCTTTTGGTTTCTATAAAAGCTCGGACGAACCGAGCTGATTATTTATGGTTTCACATTGCCAGAATTTGCTTCATCTATGGCTTGCTTAATGGTATTGGCATAGAGAGTCCCTCCCTCAATCATAGACTCTGAGTTTGAGCCAAAGTGGACATAGTCTGTCCCTTCCCAAATCTGCGGATTTTCGATAGCAGTTTGATGCCAGTCAGCCACAAAGACATAGTCGTACTTTTTGGCTAATTCCAGCTCATACTCCCGCTGCTGAGCTAAAACACCGCCCTCTGAGCGACCGTCATAAGGAGTCACGAGGATCAGTTGATGACCCTTAGGCAGGCTAGAAACATATTCATCCAAAAGCTCATTCGAGTAACCGGACGAATTGGTTCCAAGAGCCAGGACAACCTGCTTCTTCAGCACCCTATTAGCAATATCTGTCTTATAGACCTCCAAGCCTGTACTCAGACTGCGGCTAACGACAGTGTCTAGCTCGATTCCTGGTAAGATCTGCTGCAATTGATCGCTTGAGCGCAGGGCAACCGAGTCACCAATCATAGTAATCCCGTCAGCCACATTGTACTCAGTCGCCTTGGACTGATCAACCTGACTGCGAGTTGTCTGCATCTTAGTATCTGCTTGATTCAGAGCGTTGACAATCAAACTTTCCTCAAAAGCTCCTACCTTTGGTGCTGTCACCGAGATAAAGAACATGATCAAAGTCAGCGGAATCATGCTGTAAAAGATTGGTCTGGTAAGAGACGATAGGTCCATCTTGGTTCCCATGATAACTGGCTGACGACCAGCCAGAGTTGGCTCCAAGATATAGAAAGACAAGGCTGCAAAGGTAAGAGACAGTAGCGTGGTCAAGAGAACCGCCAAGCCATTACTCATCAGCTGGGTAAAGATAATATAGAATGGCCAGTGGAAGAGATAAACACCATAGCTAGTATCCGCGATAAAGTTGATAAGGCTAGGTTCCTTCACATCAGGGAGCTTGTCATGCAACATCCTAGCAGCCAAAATCATCAGACAGGCCAAAATAGTCGAAATCAAGAATCCTACCAGGTAGGTCCAAAGGTTATCAAACTTGAGCAGGAAGCTGAGCAAAAGCAAAATAGCTGCGCTGCCCCCCATGATTCCAAGCACTTGCTTGAGAGCCAGCTTTTCCTCCAGCATCTTAAAGCGGCTGCTGACATGGCCAACGCCAGATAAGGTTGCTAGGATGCTTCCTGCAAAGAAAGGAAAGACGTGGGTCAAACTTGAGAAATAAATATCAGAGAAATTCTTAGTGGTCAAAGCGCCAGCAAACATTGATACAAAGCTTAGCAAAAAGAGACCTGCAGAGACTAGCGCAATCATACCGCGATAGCGGGCCGTTGACTTGGCAACCTTGCCCAGGCCCCAAGCAGCCAATCCCCAAAGAACATAATAGTGCACTTCTAGAGCCAGACTCCAAGTATGGATCAGGATGTGCGGCACAAACTGACTCTCATAATTGCCGCCTGAGAGCATTTCATAAAAGTTGGTCACAAAGCCCAAAGCAGCCGCAATCTGCGTCCCAATCCCAGCCACAAAATCCTTACGGATTAAGAAAGTAAAGGGCATAACGACCAAAATCATAAAGACCAGAGGGGGTACAATCCGATAAAAACGCCGTTTGAAAAAGCCTTGGATATCGATTTCTTTCTTCTTGGCAAACTCGTCAATAAGCAGAGCGGTAATCAAGAAGCCAGAAAAGGTAAAGAAGATATCCACGCCAATAAAACCGCCAGGGAAAACGCCCTGGAAGTAATGATAAAGCAGAACTAGAAGCAGCCCCGTGATTCTGACGAGCGAAAACCAGTTAATGCGCATTTTGATAAATTCCTTGTTT
Organism: Streptococcus sanguinis; assembly: GCF_050220005.1. Lineage (GTDB taxonomy): Bacteria > Bacillota > Bacilli > Lactobacillales > Streptococcaceae > Streptococcus > Streptococcus sanguinis_Z. The sequence continues at coordinate 67,358 of NZ_CP071413.1, read as the reverse complement.
AAACGTTCCTTCATAAACGACATTGCCTTCTGTCGTTAGCTTTCCTTGTCCATCGGCCTGACCCTTGCTGAAGTCCCCTTCATATTTCCAGCCAGCCTGAGAGGTAAAGGTCCCTTTGCCGTCAAAGATGCCATTGCGAAATTGACCGCTATAACTGTCGCCGTTTTGAAAAGTCATAGTCCCCTGACCGTTCATCTTCCCGCGAACCAAGGTTCCTTCATACTTGATTTTCCCCTGATCCAGCGTTAAAACGCCCTTACCAGAAATCCCCGAAGTAAAGACCAGAATAGCTGACAGCACAATGACCGTTACAGCCAAGAGTTCTAAATTCTGCCGGGTCAGATAGACCTTGTATTTATCGTAAAATTCTTTTACTTTATCCATATTCCTATCCATCCAAACGCTCTAGCCACTTTTTGCAGCCAGCCAAGACCAAATCATAGGTTTGGTCAAAATCTCCTGTGTACCAAGGATCTGGTACACTTTCTTCTTCAAACTGATAAATTTTATGCTGAAAATCCTCAGGCGCCATCCGCTTCAAATCTCGGACATTGCTTTCATCCATACCAATCACATAGTCAAAATCCGCAAAATCCGCTGTCGAAATCTGCTGAGAAGTCTTGTTCCTATCATAAGAAATGGCATATTTCTTAAAAATAGCCTGTGTCCCCTGATGAATAGGATTGCCGTGCTCCCAGCTTGAGGTTGCCCGGCTCTCGATTTTCAGATGGTCTGTTAAACTCTTCATGACGAATTCTGCCATCGGACTGCGGCAGATATTGCTCAAACATACAAATACAATTTTCTTCATAGAATACCTCGCTATCTATTATAACAAAATAATGGCAAAAACTAGCTCTGAATCGTTTACAGTTTCCTGATTCTCGTTGAAAACTGGCAAGCCCTGCCCCTCTCATGTCTGAAAATAGCAAAAAACCACCGTTCGGTGGCTTTTTGTAGGGAGATTATTTTTTAAAAAGAAAAAAGTTTTAGGAGTTAAGTTAATTTCTTAACTTGGTTATAGTATAATATCCATTTCTTAAAACTTTCTTAAAATAACTCAAACATTTTACTCTTAGCTTGTACCTATTTATCAGGATAGTGATATTCCAGCTGCGACCAGCGTTTTTGCCAATTCTTCTTAGCCAAACGCTCAGAATAGACACGCTGGCGCTCCTTATTTTCAAGAAAATGAGGAGTCGGTCTAACCTGAAAGTTTAAGATATCCTCCAAACCATAGGGAGCAAAAAGTTCCAGTTTGTCATTTGCCAGCAAGCGCAGGCCGATAGCCATGCAGCGCTCAGGATACTTACTCATGGCTTCGCGAGCGTTTTTATAAGGCGCTGTTCCAGGACTATGCCGGTGCATATAGGCTTGATTTCTCAGTTCCCATTGATACTGTGGCCAGTCTGCCTTGAGCTTGGCTTCCAGCTCTACCGTCTCTGCCTCAGCATAACTCGGATCAAAGAAAATGACATCTACATCCGTGTCTGGGTCAAAACCTGGTCGCTCTGACAATAGATTCCAGATAAAATTCCTCACACATCCAGCTGCTAACCAAGAGTCCTTGAGCTCCAGACTGCGAATAATTTCCAAAATTGCTCGGATGTCTGGAGCTTGACCTAGTCGGTCTAAAATCTCCTTTTCTGTCATCATTCCTTCATATACTCATATCCTAAATGCTCATAGGCTTTGCGGGTAGCCACGCGCCCAGTCCGTGTCCGCATGACAAAGCCTTTCTGAATTAGGTAAGGCTCATACATGTCCTCCACTGTTTCACGCTCCTCAGCAATATTGACCGAGAGGGTTCCAAGCCCTACCGGACCGCCACCGTAAACCTCAATCATAGTCTTCAAAATCTTCTGGTCCACATAGTCCAGCCCCTCTTGATCCACATCCAGCATGGAGAGAGCTTGGTCGGTTATCTTATCATCAATCAGGCCATTGCCCATAATCTGCGCGTAGTCCCGGACCCGCTTGAGCAAACGGTTGGCAATCCGCGGCGTGCCTCGGCTACGCAGAGCCAGCTTCTTCGCAGCCTCGTGGGTAATAGCCATCTCAAAAATCTCTGCCGTCCGCTCAACGATTTCAGTCAGGTCGCCAGCTTCATAATACTCCATGTGACCGGTAATCCCAAAGCGAGCCCGCAGAGGATTGGACAGCATGCCTGCCCGAGTAGTCGCCCCAATCAGAGTAAAAGGCGGCAAATCCAGATGGACGCTGCGACTGGTCTCACCCGAGCCAATCATAATGTCGATGTAAAAGTCTTCCATAGCGCTGTAAAGCACTTCCTCTACTGCCATTGGCAAGCGGTGAATCTCATCTATAAAGAGGACATCACCCGGCTCAAGGTCATTTAAGATCGCAACTAAATCACCAGATTTCTCAATCACCGGACCTGAAGTCTGCTTGAGATTTACGCCTAGTTCATTGGCAATGACAAAGGCCATGGTCGTCTTCCCCAGACCTGGAGGGCCAAAAAGAAGGGTGTGGTCGAGCGCCTCATCCCTCAGCTTGGCCGCTTCAATAAAAATCTTCAGTTGGTCCTTGACCTTGTCCTGGCCGATATACTCCTGCAAATACTGGGGACGCAAGGTGCGCTCCACCAATTCCTCATCACCCATTAATTCATTGTCTAAAATTCTACTCATAGAACTATTATAGCAGAAAATAAAGCAGAGGAAGCAAATCTAATCAACGTCTGAACACAAAAAAAGACCACCGGATTGGGTGGCCTTTATGGGAGATTATTATGAAAAAGTTTAGGATTTCTATCAAATAAAGTTAGGAGGTCTTCATTTGATACTCATAGTATACTGTCCCTAACTTAAAGAAACCTTAACTTTGTATAACGTATCCTTTAAAATTTAACATTTGAGTTACAATCCGATAAACTTCCTGTCTTATTCTAAAATTTGAGCAAAAAAAGACCACCGGATTGGGTGGCCTTTATGGGAGATTATTATGAAAAAGTTTAGGATTATCAAACAAAGTTAGGGGGCTTCATTTGATAAAAATAAGTATAGCAGCCTTAGCTTAAGAAAAACTTAAAGTAAAATTCAGTTAGCAAAAAAGATTTTGCTTTTGATTGTGGAGGCTTTTTACTTGCTTAAATTAGCTACTTATGGAAACATAGTCTCTGAAAACTGGACAAAGAAAAACGGCAGAAGGAGGTACTGCCGTTTTCTGTGCTCTTTCGCGATTGTTTCTTTATAAAGTTGCTGGTACATCAGCAAAATACACCGTCCTGCTGGTAAAAATCTGACCGGCCTTGAGAATGACATCTGACTGCTGGCTGCTGTGAATGGCATCCGGCAAAGCCTGGGCTTCCAGGGCCAAGCCATTATGCTGAATCATAGGTTGGCCATCAAACTGAACGGAATCATCCACGCAATTCGCTGAATAAATCACTAGGCAGGGCGCCTGAGTCTCAATAGTCAGACGGCGGCCCGATGCTGGATGATAGAGCGTACCTGCCTGGTTTCGGCTTGGGCTTAGTGCAAAAGGATGATCCAAGCCAGATACCAGCTGGATTTGCTCATCGGTCGCAGCGAAAATTTCTTTAAGGGCAGCGCCCTTGGTCAGCTTCTTGACAAAGTCACGCTCTGCATCAGCCTTTTTTTCAGGAAGGCCGTCAGCTGCGATAGGATAGACACCATCAGTATTGAGCTGCAGGATATGATCATCTATCGGTTGATTGAAACGACCAGACAGATTGAAATAGCTATGGTTGGTCGGATTGACCAAGGTATCTTGATCTGTCTGGACTTGATAGGAGATTTCCAGCTCACCCTTCTCTGTCAGGGTATAGGAAACCCAGATTTTCAGATTGCCCGGGAAGCCGCCAGTTCCGTCAGTCCGCTCTGTATAAAAGGTAAGTCCGTCATTACTGACTTCCTCTACTTCAAAAACGCTACTGTCCCAGCCGCTGGATCCACTATGGTTGCAGTTTAAGCCATTATTGGCCTCTAGCTGAAAGGTCTGACCATTCAGATCAAATGTTGCACCAGCAATACGTCCAGAAACTGGACCAATGCTGGCTCCGTGCTTAGGGCTGTTCCCAATATAGTCCTCAAACTGATCAAAGCCAACGACGATATTGTCAAAGTGATTATTTTTATCAGGAGTGACATACTTGATGACGGTTGCTCCGTAGTTCATGACTATCAGACGATAGCCTCGATCGTTTTCAAAAGTATAAGCCAGAATCTCCTGACCGCCCAGCTTGCCAAAAATGGATTCTCGGTAAGATTTCATACAAAACCTCTTTTATCTATCCTGCTAAAAATCACGAACTTGCCAAGTCCTGTCTTCAAAAGGCAGGTCAAACTTGTCCACCCAAGACACAGCTGTTTGACGCAAGACTTGATTAAGATCCTCGATATTCTGACGGCCTGTTTCGTCCAGCCATGCTTGAGCAGCTGCAGCTCCCTCTTGGGCAAAGACTGATACTGCATCCTTCCAGGTAGCCCGTCCGCACAGAACGCCGTTAAACTGTGAGCCCGCTTCATGGGCTAGCCGCAGCGTTTCTTGGAAAAGTTCGGCACTGACACCAGCGCTGAGGAAGATGAAAGGCAAGTGCGTCGCATCTGACTGTTCTTTAAAGAAAGCTTGGGCTTCCGGCACGCTGTAGACTGGCTCAACTCCTTCTTTGGTGAAGCCCTCGACAAAGTTCATATTGACCGGCACTTCAACCTTTAAGACATCTACATGATAGCGGGGATCTGAAAAGAGCTTGACTGCCTCGTTGACCTTATGCGGCTTAAGCTTGGCATAGTTAGCGTCCAATACACTGTCACTCTTAGCATCATAGGTCAGAATCTCCAGAAAATAAGGAATATCCTCAGCTAAGCATTCACTGCCCACGCGCTCAACCCAGGCCTGCTTGATGTCGTTGATTTCTGCCTTGTCATCCACATCATAGTAAATCAAGACCTTGACGGCATCTGCGTCCATGTCTCGGATGCGACTAGCTGACCAGTTTGGCAGCAAGTCCGGCAGGCGGCCCTCGACTGACACATCATAGCCAGTCTTCTCGTAGGCCACTATCAGCCCGCAGGAAGCATCCCGCAGCTCGGCTGCCGGCAGACCGAACTCCGGATCCAGTAGGATGGAGCTGGCATAGGGCGTCAGCCGACTAGAGATTAATTCTTTAAACTGAACCAGAGCTTGATCACCAGATGGCACATCTTCTCCGCTGGCCAGCATTTTCTTGAGCGAACCACGCTGGTCAATAGCTAAAGCCCCGATAATTCCCTGCTCGTCTGATAGTTTTTTCAAATGGCTCACTTTTTTGTGACTGATTTGTAATTTCTCCATAACTTTTCCTTTTCTTACTGCCCAAAAGGGTGAATGATAACTCCCTGTACTACACGATTGACAGTGCCTGTCGGAGATGGTGTGTCTGGACGGTTCTTGACCTTGAGCGAGGACAGGAGAGCAAAGAGCTGAGCGTAAACGATGTAAGGGAAGATGCGATAGCTATCTCCCAGAGGCTCTTGGGTACTTAGCACTACTTGCTCGACTTCTTCCAACTGCTCCTCCCGGTCAGTCAGCAAGACTAGTCTGCGGACAATCCCGTCACCAGCCACTTCCTGCACCAAGTCCAAATCATAAGCCTTGGTATAGGCATCTGTCGAACCAAAGACCAGAACAACTGTGTCTTGGTTAATCAACGACTTAGGTCCATGCCGGAAACCGACTGGGCTTTCGTACATGGTCGCAATTTGGCCGGCTGTCAGCTCTAAAATCTTGAGCTGGGCTTCATGTGCCAAACCAAAGAAAGGCCCTGCTCCCAGATAAATGACCCGACTGAAATCCAAATCAACCAGCTGCTGCACATCTGCAACGTTTTCTAAAACATCTTGACTGATCTGAATCAGAGCCGCAACCTTGACTTCCTTCTGGTCTAGTTCAGCCCGGTCAAAGACCAAAAGGGCCGTCAGCATCATGGAGCTGAAGCTAGAGGTCATGGCAAAACCAGCATCATTAGAAGCTTCTGGTTGCAGGAGCAAGAGATTCTTCTCATCACCTTGGGCCTGCTGAGCCAGCTTGCCTTGGGCAGCACAAGTAATAGTAATCTGGTACAAGTCATCTACCAACTGCTTGGCCAAGTCCACAGTCGCTACACTTTCTGGGGAATTTCCGCTGCGGGCAAAGGAAACCAGCACTGTCGGCACTTCTCTCTTCAGATGCACCAAGGGATTGGCAACGATATCTGTCGTCGCAATAGCGTTGAAATTCCATTTGCGCTCATCATAAATCTGCCTGAAATAAGGCGTTAAGGTATCTCCGACATAGGCTGATGAGCCAGCTCCGGCAAAAATGACCTTGATGTAGTCATGTTTTTCCTCGATTTTTTTCAGAAAAGCAGCGATGTCTGCGGCCTGAGACTTGTAACTGTCAAAAGCTTCCTTCCAGACCTCAGGCTGCTGATAGATTTCTCTCGTTGTGATGTCAGCCCCCAGACGCTGCAATTCTTCCTGTGAATAATCTAACATTCTCTTTCTCATTCCTTTCCATCATTTGAAAAAAGGGGGAGCGAGACAGAAATCCAGAAAATCAAAGATTTTCGGCTCGCTGTCCCACCCCCGCAACGATGGCTAGACTTGAAATATGCTTTTAACAAGCTTTTTCAAACCAGACAGCGACTGCATTTTGCAATGCTGAACCATCCATTTCCCTAGGCCAAGAGGCATCTCCCAAATTCCTCTTAGACCAATATGCTTGAATCAACCACAGTGGCTTGGCCTCACCTATCATCAGTCTCCCATCTGCTGACAGCGCAAGGACTTGACCTAACTAGAAGTGGCTGTTCAAGCTTTTATTCATCTTCATCATCCATTAGACCAGCTAGAACATCATTAACCTTAACAATATTCTCTGCTGCCTTGGATGGATAGCTGACTTCTGCTCCTGTCAAAGAAGCGTTAATAAACTCAATGACCATGGGCAGATTGACCCCCGCATAAAGCTCAATATCCTGTCCTTCCATAATGAAGCGGCTGACTACATTACAAGGAGTGCCCCCCAAGAGATCCGCAAAAACCAAGTAATCCTCAAAGTCTTTGACCGTTTCTAAGAATTTAGCTGCGAAGTCTTCTGGGCCTTCCTCCGGAAGCAGGGCTACTGCATGGATGTCCTCCTGAGGTCCCATAATCATTTCCGTAGTGGTTTTCAGCTCTTCACAAAAGCGACCATGGCTGACTAAAACTAATTTCTTACTCATAAATCGCTCCATTATTCTGGTACTTGTCCCAGCAGGAAATAGCCAATAGCAGAGAAGCTTACTGCCATGATAATGATAATGAAGATAGCCTTAGTAGAGTTCATTCCTTTCTTGCCCAAGAGCCAGAAGATAAAGCCTGTAAAGACTGCTGGAATCAAACGTGGGAAAATCAGATTCATCATGTCTTGGAAATCAATAGCTTTTTTACCGATGTTCCATACCCAGGATACTTCAAAGTTGATCATAGTAGCAATCAAACCACCCACCATAAAGATACCCAATACAGAAGCCGCTTCAACAAGAGCTGTCAAAGTACTTTGCATGTTGGTGATGAGATTGACCCCTTCTTTGTAGGCAAATTCTAACTGTTTCCAACGGAAAATATCATAAGCAACTGCTACAGCAATCCAAAGTAAAATTCCCCAAGGCTGGCCTGCGATAGCCATGGTAGCAGCGATAGATCCCATGATGGCTGGCACAAGAGAGCCAAAGATAGAGTCTCCAAGAGGAGCAAACGGCCCCATAAGACCTGTCTTGATACCATTGACCGCATCTTTTGATTTAACGCCGTCTTTTTCTTCCATAGCTAGGTCAAAACCTGCAATAATGGTGTGGAAGAAAGGTGATGTATTGAAGAATTGCGTATGCAATTTCATCATTTCTTTCAATTCTGGAGTGCCGTCACCATACATTTTACGCAACTGAGGCAAGAGCATGTAGAGGTAACCAGAACCTTGCATTCGCTCGTAGTTCCAGCCCAATTGGAAGGTGAACAAGCTGCGTTTGTTGATTTGTTTAAAATCTTCTTTTGTTAATTTATAATTAGAGTTCGTCATCTTCAATTTCCTCACTTTCTGATTTTATGCTAGCAGCTGGAACAGCAGCTACTGTTCTTTGGCTGTATTTGAAATGCTGTACTGCAAGGAAGATACCAAAGATAGCTACACCAATCATAGACAAGCCTTTGAAGTTGTTGGCAAATGTGATCGCAGCATCTTTTGGAAGAGTTCCAACAATACTAGATACAGCCCCACCCAAAGTTTGAATATTTGAGTAAAGAACAGTCAGCATAGCAGTCAAGCCAAAACCAAGAGCTAAGTAATGAAGATTACGTTTAACTGGAAGGTAACGAAGTAAGATAGCAAACCCAAGTCCTGGAAGCATACGACCTGCCAGTGTCAAACCTGCAGCCAACCATTTCACACCAGCAACACCATCTACTATCGCTTGAACAAATGTTCCACCATAAGCCAGAGCCAGAAAGACTGGCAGGGCACGAGACAGAGCCCAAGGAAGGGCACCTAAGAGATAGTTGCGTTCAATACCTTTATAGTCGAAGCGTTCAACTGCTGCATCCACACGGTGTGCGAAATAAGTCGTTGTCATGCGACCTAAGATATCGAAGTATGTCAACAAAGTTGCTACTGGTACTGCGATTGTCGCAATAGCCAACTCTGGCTTAATGCCTTGTGCTACAGAGAAGGCTGTCGCCAAAACGGCACCTGATGTTGCATCAATACGAGAAGCCCCACCAAATGTCCCTACACCAAGAACGAATAATTGCAGGCTACCACCGATAAACAAACCAGTCGTCAAATCACCCATAATCAAGCCAGTAATGAACCCAGCAAATACAGGGGATCCTGCTGACGAAACGATAGTCAACTCATCACAGATTTGATAAGCTGAGTACAAAGTGAGTAGTAAAATTTGCCACCATTGTATCATAACAATGTCCTCCTAAAATTTTGTCCTATTTTAATAACTTCATGAAGTCCTCAACCGGATCGTTGGGAACCATTTGCGCTGTCAGTTTGACTCCTTTTTCATGCAGCTTGTGAAAGGCTTCAACATCTGCATCTACCACGTTGATCGAGCGGGTAATGGAGCGAGTTTCGTCTGACTGAGACATATTGCCGACGTTCAGCGTTTCCAGCGGAACACCAGCTTCAACCAACCGCAGGAAGCGGTCTGGCTTGCGAGCGACAATCAAGAGTCGCTGTGAATCATACTTGCCAGCCAAGATATTTTCTGCTGCCTTAGCAATCGGCAAGACACTGAGTTTCACACCAGCTGGCGTTGCGAGCTTGAGCCCGCTCTTTTCGATAGCATTTTCAGCTACCTCATCGTCAATCACCATAATGCGTGAAATGTTGAGCTTGGTAGTCCAAAGATTGGCTACCTGTCCATGGATCAAACGTCCATCGATACGTGCACCTACTATTGTCATAGATTTTCCCCCTTTATTGTTTTAAATGTAGGTTGGTTAACTAAGTGAATGGTTTCGCTATAGATCCCTTCTGTCTCAAAGATAATGATGCGATTGTCGCCTTCTCTGAGCAAGCTGTGCGGGATATAGAGCGATAGGGTCGGTCCGACATTCCAGAAACGGCCAATGCTGACACCATTGACAAAGACGACACCCTTGCCAAAGTCGGACAGATCCAGATAAGTATCTTTAAGCGCTTTCATTTTAAAGTCAAAAGCATAGAAAGCTGGTTGCTTTTCCTGCCACCCTTTTGAAAAGTCAATCTTTTCTGGATGATCTAGCGGCAATGGGTAATGCTGCCAGTCAAGCAGGAAGTGCAGGTCCTTACAGACACCGGTACGAATACCCTTCTGCTGGGTATCTGCCAGTAGCTTATGCCCATAATTGACCCGGCCCATATTTTCCATCAGAATGTCAAGCTGGTGCTCTGCCTTTTTCTGACCGTCCACCATGATATCCTGACCGATTTCTGTCTGGTACTGGGTTGCAATGTGCTGACCGTCCACATAGAGCTGCATACGGTCGCGGCCGTCAATGACACGGAGCCTTTCCTGATCAGCATCCCAACTAGCCCAAGTCCGATAGAGCAAGTAGCCGACATTTTGCCCCAACTCTTCCATCTTCATCGGATAAAGACTTTCGATAGGCTCTGCCAAGTCAGACAGTGTCTCAAAGAGACTAACCTTCTGACTGAGCGGAATATTCCTGAGCTCAAAAGACTCTTTAACCAAGGGCTCCCTCTGCGGATACTCTGGATAATACTTTTTCAGCATCCTCTGGACTGCATAGTACTTGTCCGTCGGATTGCCACGCTCATCGAGTAGAGCATCATAGTCATAGGAAGTTACCTGTGGCAGGTCAATGACGCCTCTGGCCGAACAGCCGTTCATAAAGCCAAAGTTGGTACCGCCATGAAACATATAGAGATTGATTGAGCCCTGCTGGAGCACTTCGTGGACAGCTTGAGCCAACTCGTCTGGATCTCGCTTGATGATAGGTTCTTTCCAGCGATTGAACCAGCCGTCCCAGAACTCCATACACATGAGCGGCCACTTTTTACCATGCTCGTCAAAGAATTCCAGCATCTGGGCAAAATTGTAATCTGCCTTAGAGCCGAAATTTCCTGTCACAAAGACCTCATCATCAATCAGCGTACCAGCTTGAAGGGTAGCCCGCCAAGGTCCGTCTGAAGTAAAGAGCGGACAAGTTACACCTCGCTCCTCCATGAGCTGTCTGATTGCTCTCAGGTAGGCCTTGTCTTCCCCATAAGAACCGTACTCATTTTCCACCTGCATCATGAGGATATTTCCCCCATTGTCCAGAAGCCTTGGAGTCAGTCGCGGCAGCAGCTCGTCATAATAACCGGCTACAGCCTGCAGAAAGGCCTCATCTGATGAGCGGATGCGCATATTTTCATTGAGCAGCCAGGCCGGCAGACCGCCAAACTCCCACTCAGCGCAGATAAAAGGCGAAGGGCGGATAATGGCATAAAGTCCCAAATCCTGAGCCGTCTGTAAAAATGCCTCAATATCTAAAATCCCTTGAAAGTTAAAGACACCTTTTTGAGGTTCATGCATATTCCAGGGAAGATAGGTCTCTACTGTATTAAAGCCCAGAGCTTTGAGATTATAAAGGGAATGATACCAATCCTCAGGCTGTACCCGAAAATAGTGAATGGCCCCCGATAAAATCTTAAACTCTCGATCATCCAAACAGAAGGAATGACCAATTTTGAATCTTGCCATCTGATGTTCCCTCAGTTATAAAACCGCTTTCATCTCTTATTAATATTAATATAATAAATTTTTGCATAAATGTCAACATTTTTTTTAAAAATATGTTAAAATCTTAAGTAAGAGAAGTAAAAAAAGAGAGGTGAACAAAATGGCTATTCCAAAATACCAACAAATCAAAGATGAGCTCAAGCAGCAAATCATTTCTGGCAAATTTGAAAATGGCGATAAGTTTTACACAGAGGCTGAGCTGATTCAGATGTTTAATGTCAGCTCCATTACTGTTGTCCGCGCTTTGAATGAGCTGGCCAATGATGGTTACATCATCCGCCAGCAAGGCAAGGGAACCTTCGTTTCACGTGCAAGAAAGCACAAGCTGGTGGAATTTTCTGACGTTGAGACATTCCCTATCCAAAAAGATAAGGTGACTGTTCTCTCCATCAAACGTGGGAATGACCTGAAAATCTTGGATAAGCTAGAACTGGCACCAACGCAGTTCTACTATAAGATTGACCGGATCAGACGGACTGGCGATAAAGTCTATATCTATCACCAAACCTATATCCCTGAGCAATACATCAATCCTAACTATCCAGATATGGACTACTACAGCTCCATTTACAACCGCTTCAAAACTGACTACCACATTCACATGAATGATGAACATTTTGAAGAGACCAATGAAATTGTCTTTCCAACACCAAAAGATGTTGCGAAAGTACTGGAAGTTGATACCAACTTCCCGACCGTTCATCAGGTGAAGATTACCCAGCTGGAAAGTACTGGACAGATCTTAGAGTACAGCGAAACTTACAAACGCGGTGACTTCTTCAAGATTAAGTTCATTTCCTGCAATCGGGACCACTAAGATTAAAAACGATGGCTTCTAATCGGCTGTCGTTTTTTCTTTCATCTTGTGTACTTATATCTATTATAAGTCTATCTATACCAATTTGCAATCCATTCTAAGAACTTTTGTTCATTAAAAGGCGAATAGTGTCAAAAATTAAACGCAGGCTATAAATTTGTCCTATTTTTAATCAATTTAAAGAAGAAAGAAATAAGAAACACTGGCTCTTCCCCTGAAAATTAGTACAGCGATAAAGCAAAAAAGCTGAGGTTGAATCCCAGCTTTATAATATAAAATGTTCCTTATTTTGCAAATGAAGTCGTTTATTAAGTCTCTATAAAACCTGCTATTTCTTTATTTCTAATTCACGAACCTGAAGCAAAACATTAGGTAAATCTGCCCCAGCCTGAAGAAGGGCAGCAGCCGTATAGGCTCCCTCTACCAAAGGAACATTATTGATAATGATTTCCTTGTCAGAAAAGTCTGCGACCATTTCTAGATTCATGCGAGCTGAGCCCAAATCGAAAAAGGCCAAAATAGTGTCCTTGTCATTGGCATCTAAAGCTGCCTGAATCCCTTCAAAGCTGGTCCCAATGCTACCGTCGTCCAACCCGCCCACATAGCTGATGGCCACATCTGCCGCCACCTGCGAAATGAGGTCAAACAAGCCTTGGGCTAGGTTTTTGGAATGGGAAACGATAAGAATGCCAGTATCTGCCATCAGCCTGCCTCCGTTTCTAACAGAGCCTCAAAGAGGAGACCAGATGAAGCCGAACCGGGATCAATATGACCGATAGACCGCTCACCGACATAGGAAGCCCGCCCCTTGGTCGCTTTCAGATCTTTGGTCGCTTCCACTAGGGAGCCAATTTTTTCATGCGTCAAGCATCCGGACTGCAGAGAAACAGGAATCCCCGACCAGACATCCACCATGGTCTTCTCACCCGGCACAGCCTTGCCCCGCTTCTGAATCATGTCCAGCCCAGCTTGGATGACTTCTGACAAGTCTTTGCCGTCTTTTTCGGCCTTGGCCATGCCCATGAAGGCCGAGCCATAGAGAGGGCCGGAAGCACCACCGACCTTACTAATCAGCTGCATGGAAACAGCCTGAAAAACCTCAGCCGCACTAGCAAAGTCCTTAGCAGCTAAACTCTCTACTGCTGCTGCCATTCCCCTGGCCATATTGCCACCGTGATCTCCGTCGCCGATGGGAGTGTCGAGATCAGACAGATAGGCTTTCTGGTCCTGGATCTTCTCGTTGAACAACTGCATCCATTTTTTTGCTCTTGCTGCGTCCATAAGCACCTCCTTACCAAGCGGCTGTCGTGACAGGACTATTGAGAGCTGTCAGCCAGTCTGACTGGTCCAGCTCGATAAAGGTCAGAGAAATCCCTGCCATGTCAATGGAGGTCATGTAATTACCCAGCTTTTTATAGACAACTTCAACTCCAGCATCTGCCAAGAGATTTGCTACATCGGCCGCAAAGACATACTGCTCCATAAGCGGTGTTGCACCCATACCATTGATGAGAATGCCGATTTTCTTACCAGATTTGAGCTCAAAGGACTGACTGAGTTTTTCGATCAATTCCTTGGCTAAGTCCTTAGACGGCTGCATCTTTTCCTTGCGATAGCCGGGCTCACCATGGATGCCAATGCCGAACTCTATCTCATCATCAGCCAAAACAAAACCAGGCTTGCCGACTTCCGGAACGGTTGCTCCGCTCAGAGCCAAGCCGACCGTGTGGATATTTTTGACCAGCTCATCAGCTAGAGCCTTGATTTCAGTCAGAGATTTGCCTGCACGCGCCGCATCTCCTAGAATTTTATGGACAAGAATGGTGCCAGCCACTCCACGGCGACCTTGAGTATAGAGACTGTCTTCCACTGCGATATCGTCATCTACGACGACACTAGCCACCTCAATCCCTTCCATCTCAGCCATTTCCTGAGCCATTTCAAAGTTCATGATGTCACCGGAGTAATTCTTGATTACCATGAAGACCCCGGCTCCCTCATCCGCTTCCTTGATAGCTTGCAAGACTTGGTCAGGTGTTGGCGAAGTAAAGACCGCTCCGCAGATAGCAGCCGACAGCATGCCCTCACCGACAAAGCCAGCATGGGAAGGCTCATGACCACTGCCACCGCCAGAAATCAGGCCAACCTTGGCTGTCTTCTCACTCTTGCGGGCAATGATATCAAAGCCCTCCACCCGATAAACCAAATCGCTGTGAATATAGGCCAAGCCGTCCAGCATCTCGTCCACAACCGCTGTTGGGTCGTTGATAATTTTCTTCATAGGTGTCCTCCATTTCTCGGCGCTTCTCTAAAATGAGCAATTCGCCCTAAAAAGAAAGCGCTATCATTTTAATGTTATTTTAACATTTTATCTTACCGAAAGCAAATTCTGCCACATCCTAGAATAGAAGAAAGCATCAAATTAGTTGACAAGAAAAAGTAGACAGTGTATACTAAAGATAGATAAGTAGACAGTGTATACTTTAGGAGAAAATGAATGAAACGCAATACTGCCCAGCTGAAAGAACAGCTCATTCAAACAGGGATTGACGAAATCGGAAAACATGGAATTGAACAGCTCTCGCTAAGGACTGTTGCCAAGGCCTGCGGTGTAACTCACGGCAGCCCTTACCGCCATTTTGAGAGCAAGGAAGGCTACCTCAAGGTGGTTTTGACCCAGCTTTCGCTGTTTCTCAATCAGGAAATCAATGAAAATATTGATGCGACAGGTTCTGCGCGTGATCAGCTGACCCAGCTTGGTCTTAATTTCATTATTTTTGCCAAGACCTACCCTCATTTTTTCGAAGCACTCTTTATCAAATTCCCTTTTAAATATATGAAGGTGACGCAGGACACTATTCTCTTGGAGTCTGACCTGCCTGGATTTGATAAATTTAAGGAGCTCGTTTTAAAGCTTCGCAAGGAGGAAAAGTTTAACAATAGCGAAGCGGAAAGCCTTTTTCACTTTTGGAGCTTTATCACAGGCCTAGCCGTTCTAGCCAACAGTCCCATCGGACAAGACCTTGATCCCCAAGCCATCCAAAGCACGATTGAGCACATGCTTGACATTTATATCAAAGGAGAACGATCATGAAAACCTTGATTATTTACACCCACCCCAGCCCAACTGGCTTCAATGCTGCTATTCTCAAAGAAGTTCAAAGCAACCTTTCTAAAAAGCACGAGGTGAAAACCTTGGACTTGTATGCTGAAAATTTTGATCCAATCTTGCGCTTTGACCAAGAACACAGACGCCGTGACTTGCATAAAGACCCTGAAATGGCCAAATACCGAGATTTAATCACTTGGGCAGACCATCTGATTTTCATTTTCCCTATCTGGTGGAGCGGTATGCCGGCCATTCTCAAAGGCTTTATCGACCGCGTCTTTGCAGCTGACTTTGCCTACTCTTATAAGAAAATCGGCATGCAAGGCCACTTGCAAGGCAAGTCTGCATGGATTATCGTTAGCCATAATACACCAGGTTTTGCCCTGCCTTTCGTCCAAGACTACGGCAAGGTACTTAAAAATCAAATCCTGAAACTTTGTGGTATTTCTCCAGTCAAACTGACAGAGCTCAACGGAGTAGAACGCAAAACAGACCAACAACGCCAAGAAATGCTCAAGAAAATCGGGCAGCTGGCCAGTCAAATTTAATATAAAGAAAATAGGCACTTCTTACGAAATGCCTATTTTTTGTTTAATCCAGCCCCACGCGCTTGAAGATTTCATCTACGCGCTTGGTATAGTAAACTGGGTTGAAGATTTCATCAATCTCTTCCTGAGTAAGACGGGAAGTGACTTCTGGATCCGCTTTGAGTAGAGGCTTGAAGTCCACTTGATTATCCCAAGACTGGGCAGTCTTTGGCTGCACCAAGTCATAAGCTTGCTCTCGCGTCATGCCTTTTTCAATCAAGGTCAACATAGCCCGCTGACTGAAGATAAGACCAAAGGTCGAGTTCATGTTGCGCTTCATGTTTTCTGGGAAGACGGTCAAGTTCTTGAGGATATTACCAAAGCGGTTGAGCATGTAGTCGATAAGAATGGTCGTGTCTGGAGCGATAATCCGCTCAGCTGATGAGTGGGAAATGTCACGCTCATGCCAGAGAGAGACGTTCTCAAAGGCCGTCACCATGTGACCGCGAATAACACGCGCCAGACCAGTCATATTTTCAGATCCGATTGGATTACGCTTGTGAGGCATAGCTGAACTGCCTTTTTGACCCTTGGCAAAGAACTCTTCCACCTCGCGCTGCTCAGACTTTTGCAGACCACGAATCTCAGTCGCCATGCGTTCGATAGATGTCGCAATCAAGGCTAAGGCTGAGAAGTATTCAGCATGGAGGTCACGTGGCAGGACTTGGGTCGAAATCTCTTGTGGACGGATGCCTAATTTCTCACAGACATAGCTTTCCACAAATGGCGGAATGTTGGCGAAGTTCCCAACCGCTCCAGAGATTTTCCCGGCTTCCACACCCGCAGCCGCAATCTCGAAACGCTCGATGTTGCGCTTCATTTCGCTGTACCAAGTCGCGAGCTTAAGTCCGAAAGTCGTCGGCTCCGCATGCACCCCGTGAGTCCGTCCCATCATGATGGTGAACTTATGCTCCCGCGCCCGCTCTGCAATGATGTCAGTGAAGCAACGCAGATCCTCACGAATAATGTCATTAGCCTGCTTGTAGAGGTAGCCGTAGGCCGTATCCACCACATCAGTCGAGGTCAAGCCATAGTGCACCCACTTGCGCTCTTCACCAAGTGTCTCAGAAACTGCCCGCGTAAAAGCCACCACATCGTGGCGCGTCTCCTGCTCAATCTCCAAAATACGATCGATGTCAAAGTCTGCCTTCTCGCGAATCAAAGCCACATCTTCCTTAGGGATTTCCCCCAACTCAGCCCAGGCCTCATCAGCCAGAATCTCTACCTCCAGCCAAGCCTTGTACTTATTTTCCTCTGTCCAAATGTTCGCCATTTCAGGGCGAGAATAACGGTTGATCATTATTTGCTCCTTTTTATTTCTAAATAACTTCAACTAACTTTAGTGTTCTTCTAACAAATGTCAGCAATTCTTGATAATCAATAGACTGTCTTTGGTTTATATTGCTATGATGAAATTCTTTTGAATAATCATTAACATCAGTTAGTTCTTCCAGATAAGGTTTTAATTTATAAAATACAGAACTTTGTTCTGATTTTTTTACATGAGCAATCATATCTCCTAGCCACTCATCTTTTTTCAAATGATTAAAGTATTTAATCCTAAACATTCCCTCTAATGTTGGACGAATACTTCTAGCAACTCTTAGTATATCGCTCTCATCTGTTAATAAACCATTTGAGAAACTATGTAAATCAGTAATATCCTTCAATAATCCCTGCAATGAAAGCTCCTCAAACGATACACTCTGAATATGACGATTTTTAGGTAAAATTCTTATTTGTAATGTTTCAGGATTTAAGAGACTCCTCTCAAGCTCACTTCCAAAATTTAAATCATGGGTTAAAACAATTAGTTGTTTTATTTTTTCAGATAGCCTAGATAATTCCTTAATAGTCGCTTTTTTTCTGGAAGAATCAAAACTTGTAAACGGGTCATCCACAACCACTATATAAGATTCAGAATCAGCTATTAAATCAAACTTTGCTAAGAATATTGCCAAAGCTAATGTATTTTTATCACCCTCACTAAGAACATATCTTAATGGGATTTTACTTTTGCCATCTTCATCTAGCACAACTCTATTTCCGTTTACTTTTATCTCAATAGCAGCTCTTTGAAATGTTGCGCTTCCTTTTCCAAAGGAATAAAAGGGTGTGATTTTTGTCACTTCAATGTTAGGTGTGAATCTGAGTAAATATTTATTAATAGCTTCTTCAAATTTTTTGAATATTATTGCTAGACTATTGACTTGTACATTTTTAATTTGTCGTAAAGCTTTTTTATTCTGTTTCCATTTGCGCCTAGTGCGTTCCCAATCATTTTTTATCCCATTTATATTACGCGACCCCCAGAGTCTTCTAGCTAAGATTTTTCTATCAGATTCAAGTCGAATAGCCTCTTTCATTATAAGCGAAGCCTCAGGAACATTTAATAAACTAAATAAAGTTGATGTGTTCAATGAATCATCTCTATTAGAATCGCTTCCAACAGAATATATATTATTTTCTAAATAAAAATTATTAAACGTAACAATGTTGCTCAACTTTTTATCCCATTGCTTATCCTTAAACTTATAATTTTCTCCTCCTATTCTTAAATGGATATCTGGTTTTCCTTCCACAAATAACGACGCTTTCTTCCCCACCAATTTAGTTTTACCATTAAGTGAATCAAATAAAATTGAGAGGGTGGTTTTCCCACTTCCATTAGGGGCATAAATAATATTATTCTTTCTTAAAGTACCGTCCCATTCACTACCACCACTCATGTAATTTGTAAAAGGACCATAGTTTTTTATACTAATGATTTTTTCAATCATATTACTAATTCCCTCTCTCTAAACCTCCTCTTACCCAACCGCCCACTCCGCTGTTTTCTCTGCATGAATCACCGTTGTGTCATAGAGTGGCAGGTCAGTGTCGGATTGCTTGACGAGGAGACCAATCTCGGTACAACCCAAGATAACAGCTTCAGCACCTGCTTTTTTCAATTCATCTATAATGGCAAGATAAGCCTGTTTTGAGCTTTCTTTGATGTTCCCTAGGCAAAGTTCGTCATAAATAATTCGATTAACCTCTGTAATGCCAGCTTGATCTGGAATCAGCACTTCTAACCCAGACTCTATTAATTTCTCCTTGTAAAAATCTTGAGTCATGGTGTACTTGGTCCCTAGGAGACCGACTTTTTGAATGCCGTCAGTCAACAAGGCCTGCACAGTTGCCTGCGCAATATGCAAGATTGGTATTGTAATCTTTTCTTGTATCTGCGGAGCAACCTTGTGCATGGTGTTGGTACAAATAACGATGAAATCCGCACCAGCTTGCTCCAAGCTCTGAGCAATATCTGTCAACAGTTGACCGCTTTTCTCCCAGTCTCCAACTGCCTGATAATGCTCAATCTCTGCAAAATCAACACTATAAAGTAGAATCTTAGCTGAATGCAAGCTACCCAGCTCTTTTTTGATGGTTTCGTTGATGATTTGGTAGTAAGATGTGGTGCTTTCCCAACTCATACCACCAATCAGACCAATAGTTTTCATAGACTAATCAAACTCCTCCTTGCTTATCGCTACCGACGGATAGTGTGGCAAGCCACTTAGATCCGTATCTAATGGCAAATCATAGATAGCCAGATAATGGTTTGGATATTGAATCTTTAATTCCTGATATTTAGCTTTTACTTTTTCATGGTCGGCACTGGCAAAGAGCACTTCCACAACAGCAGTTTCTTTGCCTTCTTCCACAAAGGCATTAACGATGATTTGAATCATAAACTGGTCTCCATTTAACTTTAAAGATTATCATTTTCTGAGTCTTCATGTATAGAAAATTCAAATGAAATTCTCTCAGGATGTCTAGGCAGGCCGTAACTACTCAGATAATCCTTAACTTCCTTCACGGAACAAGAATATTCTAAGACTAGCTGATTGCCAGCTCTCTCTAAAATATGAATCCCCTCTCTATCCGCAATCTCTGGAACAATCAAATCATCCGTATAAGTCAGTGTTACGGTCGTTATTTCATCATCTAGCAATTCATCAAATTCTTCTGTCATTTCAAAAATCAATCCCCTCACCAAATTCAACCACACTATCCGGCGTATCACTAAACACAGTCACATGCCCCATTTTACGGTTGTGTTTCGCTTCTATTTTACCATACAGGTGGAGGTGGGCGCTTGGATTTTCTGTGACATATTTTTCAGCGACCTCGATATGCTGGCCGAGTACATTGAGCATAACGGCTGGCGCATGTAGGTGGATAGCTGGCAATGGTGCTCCCAGAACACCTAAGATATGGGTGTCAAACTGGGAGAAGTCGCAGGCTTCGATAGAGTAGTGCCCAGAGTTGTGTGGGCGGGGGGCAATCTCATTGACAATGATATCATCAGCTGTTGCAAACATTTCCACGCAAAGAGTTCCAGACAGGTTCAATTGTTCTGCAATTCGTAGAGCCATAGCTTTGGCTTTATCAGCTAGACTTTCTGAAATACGAGCTGGCACAATGGTCTTAGACAAGATATTGTTGCGGTGGATATTTTCCTGAACTGGGAAAACCGTCACGTCCTTGCCATTTCCTGACACGATGACAGAAATTTCAAGGTCAAAATTGACGAATTCTTCCAAGACACAAGCTGCTGAATCGGCTAAAGCATGGGCTTCTTCCAAGTCTGCTGCCGAGCGAATAACCTTTTGTCCATGCCCATCGTAGCCACCAGTCGCCGTTTTGAGGACATGGTTTTTCGACAGGTCGATATCTGCCAAGTCTTGGCTAGAAGTCACAACCTTGTAGGGTGCCACAGTGACTTGGGCCTTGTTTGCGAGAAAGTCCTTTTCAAAAATGCGATTTTGGGAAATACGGAGCAGATCCGTTCCTTGAGGGAGCTGACCATCCTTGATAACGGCATCCAGCCCGTCAGCATCAACATTTTCAAACTCATAGGTCAGGACATCGCAACGCTCCGCCAACTGGCGCAGGGCATCCACATCGTTATAAGGAGCTACGATGATTTCCGCCACACGAGAGGCTGGGCAATCCGCCGCAGGATCCAGCGCGATAACCTTGTGCCCCATGTAGATAGCAGAAATGGCCATCATCTGACCCAGCTGACCGCCACCGATGATTCCGATTGTTTTAGATGAGCTCATTCGCGGACTCCTCAGCGATTTTTCCTTGTTCTTCTGCAAAATCTGCTAGCGCTGCTGCTAGGTCTTGATCTTCAATCGCCAAGATCCGAAGGGCAGTCAGGGCAGCGTTGATCGCTCCCGCTTCACCGATTGCCATAGTTGCCACAGGTACACCGCCCGGCATCTGCACAATCGAATAAAGAGAGTCCAGACCACTGAGCGCGCGTGATTTGACCGGTACACCGATGACCGGCAGGGTGGTTTTAGCCGCTACCATTCCTGGCAAATGGGCTGCACCACCTGCACCTGCGATGATGACCTTGATGCCACGACTGCGGGCTTCTTCGGCATGTCTGAACATGAGGTCAGGCGTCCGATGAGCGGAAACGACTTTCTTTTCGTAGGCAACACTGAAGCGATCTAAAACTTCAGCTGTTTTTTGCATGGTGGCCCAGTCGGATTTAGAGCCCATGATGATGGAAATAATTGGTTTAGTCATAATTTTTCCTTTTCTTTTTTGATAATCGTCTATTGTAGTGCGGACGTAAGCGACCGCCTATGGCGTTCCATTACTAAAACTGGAGCCTAAGTCTCCAGTTTTCCGCTCCTAGTAGCAAAGCTACTAGGAGTTCCACTACTGCGACGATTATCCTATAGTGGCGCGCTTTCGCTCGCCATGACAACTATAGTATCTGTTAATCTTTTATGGCCTTGCTTCCGATATCAGTTCGGTAAAAGAAGCCTGTGGTGTCTTGTTTTTTTAGTTGGTCGTAGATTTTTTCTTGCGCAGCTGAGACGGTATCTGCTGTGGTGACCAGCATATACACTCGGCCGCCATTTGACAGCAGTGCTCTGCTATTTTCCGCAAACTTAGCCCCAGCATAGTAGGTGATGATGTCGCCGGCTGTCTTCTCCGGCAGAGGCAGGCCTTTCTTATAGTCCAGCGGGTAGCCATTTGATGCGACAACCACGCCAAGGGTCACGCCCTCATCCAGCCAGGTGATAGTCGGCTCCTTCTTGTCCAAAATGTCCGTGATGTTCTGCGCAAAGTCAGACGTCAGGCGCGGCAGGATAATCTGGGTCTCCGGATCACCAAAGCGCGAGTTAAACTCGATAACCTTAGGGCCATCTGCTGTCAGAATCAGCCCAGCGTAGAGCACGCCCAGATAAGGTCGTCCTTCAGCTATCATGCCTTTGAGAACCGGCTTAATAATCGTCTCAACTGACTGGTCCACCACGCTTTTTGGCAGGTGAGGCACTGGCGCATAGGCTCCCATGCCGCCTGTATTGGGCCCCTTGTCCCCGTCGTAGGCCCGCTTATGGTCCTGAGCCGTCGGCAGGATGTAAAACTTATCGCCATTGACAAAGGCAAAGAGGGAGAACTCCTCGCCATCCAGAAATTCTTCGATAACCACACGCGCACCGCTGTCGCCAAATTTATTATCCAAGAGCATATCGTGAGCTGCTTCGACTGCCTGCTCAACAGTCTCTGCGACGACCACGCCCTTGCCCAGAGCTAGGCCGTCTGCCTTGACGACGATAGGTGCTCCCTGCTTTTCGATGTAAGCTTTGGCTTCCTCAAAGTCGGAAAATGTGCCATAGGCTGCTGTCGGCACGCCGTATTTGACCATGATTTCCTTGGCAAAATCCTTGGACCACTCCAGCTCCGCTGCTAAACGAGATGGACCGAAAGCCTTGAGACCAGCTTGGTTAAAATCATCTACAATTCCAGCTGCCAGGGCATCATCCGGACCAATAAAAGACCAAGCAACATCATTCTCCTTGGCAAATTCAATTAGTTTAGAATGTTCGGAAATTCCAATGTTTACTAAATCCAACCCATCCAAGATCATGCCATCATTTCCAGGAGCGACAAAAACCTGCTCCACATCCTGAGACTCTAATAACTTCTTGGCAATCGCATGTTCACGACCGCCTGAACCAACAACTAAAAGCTTCATAGCCAAGATACCTCAATATCCAATATCACAGGTGCTTACGCACCAAGCTAACACATCATGTAAAAATATCGCATTTTTACGAATTATTTATCTAAATTATATCATAATCGTTCGTTTTATTCCATTCTAATGAGAAAAAGAATGTCTCTTCTATCTGATTGCCGTAATTGTTGTTGTCTTCAGCCTTCTCCTTTTTGAGTGGATTATGTCTATTTTAGACAGAAAATATTCAGGGCTTGTCAAATTTACTATCATTTTCAAATAAGTTTTCCGAATAATACAGGTGGGCCCATCCAAAACCATTCTCACAAAGGAGTTTTATGAAGAAATATCAAAAACTGTTTTTATTATCCGGAGCTGTCCTAGGTCTCTTTGCGAGCCACTCAACAGTTCATGCGACCGAAACGCCTGAATCTGAAGTCAAAATTCTAGGCCCTACTGATCGTGCCAGCAATGTCGATGTGACTGTGAACGATCGTACAGCCTCTATTAGTTATACCCGTTCCCAAGCTCAAGAACCTCATCGTATTCTCTACGCTGTTTGGTCTGATGAGAACGGACAGGATGATATCAAATGGTATGAAGCACCGTCAACAACTACTACTAACACTGACATTGACCTGAGTAACCATCCAGGATATGGTACGTTTCATGTTCATACCTATATTGATCTCTATGGAAAATTAATTGGGCTGAATGGAACAACCTTTACTCTCGATAAACCAGCCATTAATGTCACTTCTAATATCCTAGGGAAAACCGCTCAAATTCACTTTAATCGCAACAAAGACCAAATAAATTCTAATATTCTACATGCTGTTTG
Source organism: Streptococcus sanguinis (assembly GCF_050220005.1). Classification (GTDB taxonomy): domain Bacteria; phylum Bacillota; class Bacilli; order Lactobacillales; family Streptococcaceae; genus Streptococcus; species Streptococcus sanguinis_Z. The sequence continues at coordinate 43,693 of NZ_CP071413.1, read as the reverse complement.
GTCTGATGAAAATGGACAAGATGATATCAAATGGTACAATGCAGGACAAGATATTACTGAATTTGAACTTTCAAATCACAAAGGCTATGGAACTTATCACATTCATACTTATGAAAATAAAGATGGTAAGATGATTGGCTTAAACGGAACCACTTTCAATTTAGAAAAACCTAATCCTACTGTTGAGACCAGCTTCCCTCAAACAGGTATCATGGACATTACTGTCAAAAACGTACCCGATACCATGCATCGAATTGTTCTTCCAACTTGGTCTGAGAAAAATGGGCAAGATGATCTACAATGGTATGAAGCAAGCAAAAATCCAGATGGTAGCTACAGCGCTCGGGTGGAACTCAGAAAGCATAACTACGACACAGGGATTTACAATATTCACCTTTACGGTGAAAGTTATGTTAAATCTGACTTAACAGGTCTCTCAGGAACTACTATACAAATTGATAGTGGAAAATTGCCTTCTGAAGAGGAGCAAAAACCGCTTTTTACTGTGGAAAATATCAACCCCAAACAAGGGACCTACACCGTGAAAACTACCGAAACTAGCTTATCTAAACCTATTCAATCTGTCCGGGTGCCAATTTGGAGCACTAGTAATCAGAGCAATCTTAAATGGTATGCAGCCACTCCTAACGGAGATGGCTCCTTCAGCGCAACCTTTGATATCCGTAATCACCAGGCTTTGTCTGGAACCTATAACAACCATGTGTATGTCACCTATAAGGACGGCAGTGAGCGTAGCTACGCAGCAGATGCCGTCTCAATGTCTACCGACCAAATCCAAGCCAAGGTTGCAGTCAGGAAAACTGAGGCTAATCGCTATGAGGTGACAGTGACAGACGCCTACGGAGATGGCGATATTATTCTGCCGACTTGGTCAGAAGTCAATGGGCAAGATGATATCAAATGGTATACCGCTAATAAGGTCGGCAATGGAACATACAAGTTTACCGTAGATACTCAGAATCACAAGGGGAGCGGTCTATTTAACACCCATGTCTATCGTAGAAAAGCGGGACAGTTAATCGGCCTGACTGGAACTAGCTATCAGGTTGAGAAATCAAGCGTTCAATCAGCTAATATTCAGCCTAACTATGCCGCTGCTAATGCGACAACTTATCCTGTCGGTCAATGTACTTGGGGAGCCAAAGCTCTAGCTCCTTGGGCTGGAAATTACTGGGGCAACGGCGGTCAATGGGCAGCTAGTGCCAGAAGAGCTGGATTCCGTACCGGCAGTACACCTGAGGTTGGTGCCATCGCCTGCTGGGATGACGGTGGCTACGGCCACGTTGGTGTTGTGACTCATGTCGAATCCAATACCCGCATCCAGATTCAAGAGTCTAACTACCTCGGCAAGCAGTACATCAGCAACTTCCGTGGCTGGTTTGACCCAACTGCTTCCTACTGGGGCCGCCTGACCTATATCTACCCTAAATAAGTCGCTTTCGCACTTCTCAAAACTACTTTGAGCAGACTGCTCCTGCTTAGTTTATTCATGAATTTCATTGAATATAAGTCTACTCAAAAATCCTCGGCTGACCCGAGGATTTTTTATATTTCTTAATGCCTAAAATGCCGTACGCCAGTGAAGATCATGGTCAAGCCGTGCTTGTCGGCCGCAATAATAGACTCCTCATCACGGACGGACCCACCCGGCTGGATAATGGCTTTGATACCAGCTTCTGCGATTTCTTCGATATTGTCCGCAAAGGGGAAGAAGGCGTCAGAAGCCAGAGCGGCACCGTCAAGGCGATCTTTGGCTTGCTCAATAGCAATCTTGACAGAAGCCACGCGGTTGGTCTGACCAGGACCGACTCCCAGCACCTGACGGTCATTGGTAATGATGATACCGTTGGATTTGACATATTTGACGGACTTCCAAGCAAATTCCAAAGCCACTCGCTCCTGCTCGCTCGGCTGGCGCTTGGTCACGACCTGCCAATCAGCTGAATTTTCCTCGATAACATCTTGGTTTTGCACGAGGAGACCACCCAGAACACCGGTCACTTCCTTCTCGGCTCCAGAAGCTGCCTGAGCATCAAAAGCCAACTCCAAAATCCGCAGATTTTTCTTTTTATTGGTCAAAATAGCTAGCGCTTCTGCCGTATAGCTCGGTGCAATGATAATTTCCAGGAAAATACTGTGCATCTTCTCAGCTGTCGCAGCATCGACCTGACGGTTGAGGACGACAATCCCACCAAAGATGGACACTGGATCAGACTCATAGGCATAGTCCCAAGCTGTCTCGATATCATCCGCTTGACCAATGCCACAAGGATTCATATGTTTTAGCGCCACAACAGTTGGCCGATCCTTAAAATCTCGAATAATCCGAATGGCCGCATCGGCATCACGAATGTTATTGAAGGACAACTCTTTTCCATTCAGCTGCTTGGCCGAAGCGATGGAATAGTCCAGTGGCAAGGCCGTCTGATAGAAATCAGCATCCTGCTGGGGATTTTCCCCGTAGCGCATAGGCTGCTTGAGCTCATAGGTCAAGGTCAGCTTTTCAGGCTTGCTTTCGCCCACCTGATTCGTGAAATAGTCTGCAATCAAAGCATCATAAGCTGCTGTATGACGGAAAACCTTAGCTGCTAAGCGCTGCCGCGTTTCATAGGTCGTTTGGCCATTTGCTGCCAACTCTTCCAGAACAAGAGCATAATCAGCCGGATCTACAACAACCGTCACGCTGGCATGATTTTTAGCCGCAGAGCGCAGCATAGAGGGCCCACCGATGTCAATATTTTCCACCGCATCTGCATACTCTACACCTGGCTTGAGAATGGTTTCCTTAAAAGGATAAAGGTTCACCACCACCAGGTCAATGAGCTCAATCTGATTCTCCTTGGCCGCTTGCAGGTGGCTATCCAAATCCCGACGAGCCAAGAGACCTCCGTGAATGTTTGGATGGAGGGTCTTGACACGGCCATCCATCATCTCTGGAAAACCAGTCACATCATCAATGGCAATGGTGCCCACTCCTTCATTTTCTAGGGCCACCTTGGTACCACCGGTTGAGATGATATCCCAGCCCAGAGCTTTCAGCTCTTTCGCAAATTCTACAATGCCTGTCTTGTCTGAGACACTGATCAGTGCGCGTTTAGTCATTATTATTCTCCAATCTGAACTGGCTATTATAGCGTTCTACCCTGCATTTCGTTTCTTCTTCATTAAATTTTAGTGTACACAAAGTAGGATTTATTCCATCAAGATAAGCGATAAATGATAGCATCCCAAAACTTCTTCTTTTTTCATCATAAGCACTCTCATACTGATTTACTGAGTTATTGAAAATATACTCTCGAATAACAGATGGTAATTGAAATGTAAGTCTATATCGATCATAATTTCTAGTTGGTCTAACTATCCATACATCATTCTCATTTTCATTCCATGTGATAGTTACTTCTTGATGTGGATCTCTAAGTAGAGAATTACGAAACTCATCATCATTATCAGGTATAAGTGCTATGATTTGTGAACTCTTTGTACTCGCTATATAAATACTTCTAACATTTTGCATTTGGTTTACAAATTCATTCACAACTGATTGTTGAATATTGAAATCAAACCATCTATAAAGTTGATTGTAACTTAAATCATTAACCCACCTAGAAAAATATTCTTTAAAATCATTAAAAATATCACTACTAATATCATCGCCACTATTACTGTACCTGATAAATAATTTATCTACAATTTGATTTATAAAATCTCTAATCCATTGATAATAACCAGACGATAAATCCATTAAGTAAATCTTATGAGCGATAGCCAATCTTTGAGCACCATTTGTAAATCCTGATGTAGAAAAAATAGCATAATTATAATTATATTTAGGTAGCTTTAACTCTTCACTTGTCATCTCAACTGTGGAATAATTAGTATTTACATCTTGTAGAATACCTATTCCCATTCTAATTCTATCTATGCCAACCTTATTATCTGTATAAAATTTAGCCTCTAAAAATAAACGTATAGGATATACAAATGGTGGCGTGATACGGAACGTTCCTAAAGAGTCAAATTGATGATAACCACCTCTTCCCTTGACATTTAAACCATTCGTTTCCAAGAATCTAATTTCATTATCAGAGCTTGTTACTAAATCATATCCGTTAACTTTTAATAACTTGGCCAATACAATTTCTAATAAATATCCTTTTGCTTGTGATTTTTTCATAATATTTTTTCCTTCCTATAATTAGAATTCCCACCAAATAAGTTACCTACTACCTTCTCTCCACTCCTAAACTCTCCAGCACTTGAGGATAGAGCTGATACTCGGCGGTATGGATGCGTTCTTCAAAACTTTCAATCGTATCATCAGCTAGTCGCGGCACGCGCACTTGCTGGATAATCTTACCAGTGTCAACGCCTGAGTCCACCCAGTGGATGGTGACACCAGATTGATCAACACCGGCATTCCAGGCATCTTCGATACCATGAGCTCCTGGAAATTCAGGCAGGTAGGCCGGGTGAATATTGATAATACGGCCTTCATAGGCGCCAAGCAAGGTCGGCCCGACAATTTTCATATAACCTGCTAGACAAACCAAGTCAATCTGGTGCTCTTCTAGCAGGTCTACAATAGCTTGCTCGTAAGCCGCCTTACTGTCAAACTCTCTAAGCTCAAAAGCATAGCTTTTGACACCTAGCTTATCCGCCCGCTCGAGCACATAGGCATCACGATGGTCTGAAAAGATAAATTCAACAGGAAACTGCTCAGCAATCACTTGGAAATTTGATCCATTGCCCGAAGCAAAAACGGCAATTTTTTTCATTTGATAAGGACACTTTCACTTTCTTTTTTGACAATCCGGCCAACTTCATAAACAGGCTCGTCAAGAAGTTCTTTGACACGATTCACATTTTCAGGAGCAACTGCCAAAATCATCCCAAGTCCCATATTGAAGATTTCAAACATTTCTTGGTGCTTGATATGACCATATTTTTCTAAAGCCTTAAAAATCGGCAAGACTGGAATCTTATCTTCTTCAATCTCAGCAGCCAAGTCATCGGCAAACATGCGAGGCACATTTTCGATAAAACCGCCACCAGTAATATGGGCAATCCCATGAACCAGCTTTTCCTTAATCAGCGGCAGCAAAGCCTTGACATAGATACGAGTCGGCTCAAGCAACACTTCCTTGAGTTTTTTACCTTCCAATTCTGGCAGTTCTTCCTCACCCGTATAGTCCACAAAAACACGGCGCACAAGGGAGTAACCATTTGAGTGGATGCCGCTGGAAGCCAACCCCAGAAGGACATCGCCCTCTGCGACTTTAGATCCGTCGATAATCTCTGACTTTTCAGCAACTCCGACCGCAAAACCAGCTAGGTCATAGTCATCTTCACCATACATGCCAGGCATTTCAGCGGTTTCCCCGCCAATCAAGGCAGCTCCAGACTGAACACAGCCTTCAGCTACACCAGCAACAACTTGTTCGAGTTTAGCTGGTTCATTTTTCCCAGTGGCAATATAGTCTAGGAAGTAAAGGGGCTCAGCTCCTGCAGCCATGATGTCATTGACACACATAGCCACACAGTCCTGCCCAATGGTATCGTGCTTGTCATACTGAATGGCCAACATGAGCTTGGTTCCGACCCCATCCGTACCAGAAATTAGCACTGGCTCCTTGACCCCAGTCTGAGATAGGTCGAACATGCCTCCAAAGCCACCCAGTGCTCCCATGACACCAGCCCGCTCTGTACGTGCCACATGCTTTTTGATTCGCTCAACAACTTCGTAACCCGCTTCAACATCCACACCGGATTGAGCGTATGCATTTTTATTTGTCATAATTTTCTTCCTTACTCTTATTTTTGAAAAAGATTGCGACAACTACCGCTGACCTCGTTTTAATAAAAACTTGTCTTTTCCTTCAGACTTTCCAGATAGCGCTCTTCATAGTCATAGAGCGGAGTTGGGTACTGACCGTCAAAGTAAGCCACACAAAGCCCGCCATTCGGAGCATCCGTCTCAATACCAACTGATTCAATGAGACCTTCCAGCGATAGGTAGGTCAGGCTGTCAGCTCCGATAATCTCACAAACCTCATCAACAGTATGATTGGCCGAGATGAGCTCGCGACGATTCTGGATATCAATGCCGTAGAAACATGGATATTTAAGCTCTGGACTGCCGATAGCCACATGGACTTCAGCAGCTCCTGCATCTCGTAAGAGCTGGACGATGCGTCGGCTGGTTGTTCCCCGCACGATAGAGTCATCCACCATGACCACGCGCTTGCCCTTGACAATGCTGGAAACAGCTGATAATTTCATTCGAACTCCTTGTTCTCGCAACTCCTGCGTCGGCTGGATAAAAGTCCGTTGGATATATTGATTTTTAATCAGGCCCATTTCATTTGGCAGGCCAGACTCTTCGGAAAAGCCAGAGGCTGCTGACAAGGAAGAATTCGGCACACCAACAACGATATCTGCCTCATGCTGGAATTCCTGAGCCAGCCTGCGACCCATTCGTTTGCGGGCTGCATGGACATTGACCCCGTGAATGACGCTGTCCGGCCGAGCGAAATAGACATATTCCATTGAGCAAATAGCCAGCTGGGTATCTGTCGTATAGCTATCGTAGGTCACGCCTTCATCATCGATAATCACGATTTCTCCTGGCTCAAGGTCGCGCACCCATTCGGCACCCACCACTTCAAAAGCACAGGTTTCACTAGAAACGACCCAGGCCCCATTTTTCATGCGGCCGATGGACAAAGGACGAAAGCCATTAGGATCCAGCGCAGCATAGAGCTTGTCCTCTCTCATGATGAGGTAGGCAAAGCCGCCCTGAACTCGTCTCAAGGATTCCTTGAGCTTATCTAAGAAATTTTCCTGCTCGCTATGGCGAATCAAATGCATGAGAATTTCCGTATCAGACGAACTGGCAAAGATGGAACCCTTCTTTTCTAACTCCCGTCTCAGTGAATGGGCATTGGTCAGATTGCCATTATGCGCCAAGCCCATCTGCATATCATAGAAACTGAAGAAGAAAGGCTGGACATTGTTGATAGATGCCCCGCCAGACGTTGCATAGCGGACGTGGCCGATGGCTGCTTCTCCTGTCAGATTATCCAAATCTGCTGGGTTTTTAAAGACCTCTGCAACCAATCCCAAATCGCGGTGGCGTTTGAGCTTTCCGTGGTCGTTTGACAGGATACCAGCTCCTTCCTGACCGCGGTGCTGCAGACTGTGGAGTCCGAAATAGGTGACCTGAGCCGCCTGTGGATGACCCCAAATTCCAAAAATACCGCACTCTTCATTCAGTGACTTTACTTCGTATGTCATTGTTTTACCTAAATTCTTTTGTCTTGTAAAAGGGAGAAAACCTGGCCTTCCAGGCCAAGCAGACTCCTTTTTTGCTTGCTCTTGCAAGCCAACTTTATTCGTGACTCGCTTGGAAATAACGAACGGCGCTTTCAAACAATTTCTGGTCTTTCTGACCTGGAATATTTTGGAAAAGGCCGTCTTCATAACGTTCTGAGTGCCCCATCTTCCCGATGATTTGGCCGTTCTTGCTCATAATTCCTTCGATAGCGTAGAGAGAGCCGTTTGGATTATACTTGCTGTCCATGCTCGGCTGACCGTCAAAGTCTACGTACTGACTCCAAATCTGACCATTATCGCGCAGCTCAGCAAATTCCTCAGCCGTCACAACAAATTTCCCTTCACCATGTGAAACCGGAATGGCATGGATATCTCCCACTTGCACACCAGCTAGCCAAGGCGAGTTGGTATTGGCAATGCGGGTTTCAACCATCTTGGCCACATGCTGGTTGGCATCATTGTAAAAGAGAGTTGGGCTGTTAGCCCCTACTTCTTCGAAATTTCCGTAAGGAAGCAGACCGGATTTTACCAGAGCCTGGAATCCATTACAGATACCAATGATGAGACCGCCGCGAGCGATGAAAGCATCGATGGCTTTCTTAACCTTCTCGTTTAGCAAGATGTTGACGATAAACTTAGCGGATCCATCTGGCTCATCTGCAGCAGAGAAGCCGCCTGCAAAGAAGATGATATTCGCTTTGTCAATGTTGTCAACCATGCTGTCAACGGACTTGACAATGGCTGCTTCATCCAAAGTAACGAATGGAACTAGATTGACCTTGGCTCCAGCTGCTTCAAAAGCTTTGGCTGAATCGTATTCTGAATTGGTTCCAGGGAAGACTGGAATGTAAACCAGCGGCTCCACCACTGTCTCTTTAGCTTTGATAACTGTATCAGCGACAAGAGCCGGCACTTCTTCAATAACTGTTTCCTGTTTAAATTCTGTCGGGTAGATAGGCTCTAGTCGGCCTTCAAAGCTTGCCAAAAGCTCTGCTCCCTCAAGCTGGACACCATTGACAATCAGTGTAAAGTCTGGCTTGGTTTGACCGATCTTCACCACACCTGGAATATCCTGCTCCGGACTTGTAAAGACAAATCCGCCCAGCTGCGCCTCTAAAACGGAAGACAGATCAGCAACATCCACTTGAGCACCAATACGATTACCAAAGCTCATCAAGGCCAGACTCTCTGCCAGACCACCGTATTTAACAGCGGCGGCTGCTGTAATCTGATACTTGGCCTGAATGGCCGCAAAATTTTCAAAATTATTCTTGATTAAGTCAAAGTCAATATCCTGAGACAGGACCTGCCCTGGCAGATAGTAGATAGACTCTCCTGTCGCCTTAAACTCTGGAGACAGGATGCGCCCAGCAGTTGAAGTAGTCACGCCAAAAGCTACTAAGGTCGGCGGTACAGTCAATTCTTCAAAAGTTCCGCTCATGGAATCCTTGCCACCAATAGACGGCAAACCGAGCTGAATCTGAGCTTCAATCGAACCAAGCAGAGCAGAGACCGGCTGTCCAAAACGATCAGCCTGCTTGTCCATCCGCTCGAAGTATTCCTGGTAAGAGAAGCGAGCCTTGGACCAGTCCGAACCAGCAGCAACCAAGCGAGCTGTCGCTTCAATCACTGCATAAGCTGCTCCATGATAAGGCGACCAAGCAGCCACATAAGGATTGTAGCCCTGCGCCATCACAGAAACCGTCTCAGTCTTGCCATGCTCAACTGGCAGTTTCTGCACAGAAGCCTCAGTCGGCGTGATTTGGTAGCGCCCGCCGACAGGATGATTGACAGTAGAGCGGCCAACAGAGCTGTCAAAGATCGTCTGCAACCCCTTTTGACTGGTATGATTAAGGTCGCTGAGCAAGCTCTTGAGGTTCTGCTCCAAAGTCGCTTCAGAAGTCACAGTCTGCCCTGGCAGTGCTGCTTGAGCATCCACAACCTTGGCATCCACAACCACACGCACACCATTGGTATCTAGAAAACTCCGCTCAATATCCACGATAGTTCCCCCGTTCCAGTGCATGACCAGATTTGGCTTTTCTGTCACTTTTGCAACCACGACTGCCAACAGGTTTTCCTTAGCTGCTGCAGTGATAAATTGTTCCACATCTTCTGGGCGGACCACCACAGCCATCCGCTCCTGCGATTCAGAAATCGCGATTTCTGTACCGTTAAGTCCTTGGTATTTGAGCGGTACCTTGTCAAGGTCAATTTCCAGCCCATCTGCCAATTCGCCAATAGCCACACAAACACCACCAGCTCCAAAGTCATTGGATTTCTTGATGAGACGAGTCACATTGCCATCGCGGAAGAGACGCTGAATCTTGCGCTCCTCAATAGCATTTCCTTTTTGGACTTCCGCGCCAGCCGTCTCCACAGATGCAGCTGTCTGTACCTTGGACGAGCCAGTGGCTCCACCAACACCATCACGGCCCGTCTTGCCTCCCAGCAAGATGACCACATCACCTGCCGCTGGTTTTTCACGGACAACATTTTCCTTAGGAGCCGCACCGACAACCGCACCCAGCTCCATCCGCTTGGCTACAAAGCCTGGATGGAAATACTCACGGACATAGGTCGTTGCTAGACCAATTTGATTCCCGTAAGAAGAATAGCCATGCGCTGCAGTTTTTGAAATGACCTGCTGAGGAAGCTTGCCAGCCCGCGTTTCAGCAATCGGCTCAGTAATATCGCCTGCACCTGAAATCCGCATAGCCTGATAAACATAAGAACGGCCAGAAAGCGGATCACGAATGGCTCCGCCAATACAGGTCGCAGCCCCACCAAAGGGCTCAATTTCTGTTGGGTGGTTGTGGGTTTCATTTTTAAACATCAGCAGCCAAGGCTCCTTGACACCATCCACATCCACTTCAATCTCTACTGAGCAGGCATTGATCTCATCAGACACTTCCATGTCATCCAGACGGCCATTAGCTCGCTCGTAGCGACCAAAAATAGTCGCCATATCCATGAGAGTCTGCGGTTTGTCACCACGTCCTAGCTCATCGCGCATAGCCAAGTATTTATCATAAGTGGCCTGGAGCTGCTTTTCAAACTTAGAAGCTGAAAAATCAATCTTCTTCAACTCCGTCTCAAAAGTCGTATGTCGACAGTGGTCGGACCAGTAAGTATCCAGAACCTTGAGCTCTGTTTCTGTCGGGAAACGACCAATCGACTTGAAATAGTCTTGAATAAAGAGCAAATCTGCCACTTCCATAGCCAGACCATGCTCCTGCTTGTAGGCTTTAAAGTCCGCTTCCGTGTAGTCCTTAAAGAAGTCCAGAACCGGAATGGTCTTGTCAGACTCGGAGAACTGCTCCAGCTGGATCGGCTGCTCAATATCTTTAAAGCGTGAATCAACTGGATTCAGCAAGTATTTCTTGATTGCTGCCAACTCGCTGTCTGAGATGTCTTTATTGACCAAATAAAGCTGAGCAGTCCTCACCAAAACATCTGTCCCAGCGCCGAGCAAAAAGAGGGCCTCCTGAGAGCTGGCTGCCCGCTGGTCAAACTGACCCGGCAGCGCTTCGATGGCAAAAAACGCTGTCTCTGCAAATGCAGCCTCTACTTCCTCTTCCGCCAGCAATCTATCAGTCACCTGCTCGGAGAAAATATGCTTTTCAGCACGAGCGACCAAGTCTTCTGCCAGATGAAAGACATCATAAACTTGAATCATCCGAAGATCTGACAATGTTTTCAACTGAAGATTGTGCGTCAGCTCTCTCACCAAGCTCTGTGACTTCACACCGAAGTTACTCTTCTTCTCTACAAAAATACGCTTGTCCATGATTTTTTACACCCTGCCCTTACTTAATCGCCTGCAATTTTTCCCAAACAACCTGATAGACATCTGTCAGTTCACCAAGGCCACGCCGGAAAACATCCTTATCCATGTGATGACCTTCCGCATCCCAGAGGCGGCAATTGTCTGGTGAAAATTCATCTGCCAGAATAATCTTGCCATCTTTATCAAAGCCGAACTCTAACTTGAAATCAATCAATTTCAGTCCGATTTGGCGGAACCAGTCTGACAAGAGCTCATTGATCCGACGAGTTTCTTCTTTCAAAAAGGCAATTTCTTCGTCGCTAGCAATCTTCAAGAATTTCACGTGTTCGTCATTGATGAAAGGATCGTCCAAATCATCATTTTTGTAGTAAAATTCCACAATCGGAGTTTCAAGTGCGATGCCCTCTTCTACTCCAAAACGTTTGGAAAAAGAACCTGCTGTGTAGTTGCGCAGCACCACTTCCAAAGGAATAATCTCTACTTTTTTATTTAGCTGGTCCGTATCCGAAACCTTCTCAATGAAATGCGTCGCCACACCAGCTGCATTGAGTTTCTCAAAAATAAAAGATGAAATCTGGTTGTTGAGCACTCCTTTACCAGCAATCTGCTCCTTCTTGACTCCATTAAAGGCCGTTGCCTGGTCCTTGTAGCGTGCCAGAATGACTTGCTCATCATCTGTAGAGAAAATATCCTTAGCTTTTCCCGAATATAACAACTTGTTAGACATTTTAATATTCGCCTTTCGTGGTTTTATACCCTCATTTTATCATCTTTGAATATATTTTACAAGAAATTCCGTATAAACTTTATATACCATATACCCAGTTAAAGAAATCGTTTCCTTTCCAAGATACAAAAAAAGACCGGAAGATACCGATCTTTGATTTTTAATGTTGCTTCTTCAGTTTCTCATGGATATAAGCCACCACATCGGAAATTGTTTTAAAGTTATCCATATCCTCATCGGGAATCTCAATATCAAAAGCTTCTTCCAGATTGATGATAAATTCCATCAAATCAACAGAGTCCACTCCCAGTTCTTCTTTCAAATTCAACTCTGGAGTGACATGCAGCTTACTGCTGTCATGTTCTTGAATGATTTCGACAATTTTTGCATAAATTTCTTTTTCGCTCATGGTTACTCCTTTGCATCTGAAAATTCAATGACCGATTTACCAACAACATCCGTTTCCAACATGGTCCGAATCTGTCGAATTGTGCTATAAACAGCCTTAGCATCGCTAGAGCCATGCGTTTTGACAACAGGCGCTTTCAAGCCAAATAGAACTGCACCGCCTGCACTAGAATAGTCCAGACTATTCTTGAGTCCTCGCAGGCTGTCCTTGAGCAGCCAAGCTCCCAATTTAGCCTTGAAACCACCGCCTAAAATAGACTTCTTCAGCTGACCCATGATACTGATAGCAGTTCCTTCGATTGATTTCAGAACGGCATTACCAGTAAAGCCGTCTGCAACGACAACATCCGCAACATCATCCATTAAATCACGCGCTTCCACATTGCCGATAAAGTTAAGTGTTGAATCCCCCGACAAAATCTCATAGGCTTCCTTGCGTAGAGGGTCGCCCTTACTGCTTTCCGTTCCGTTATTCAAGAGACCTACCCGCGGCTTCTTGATTCCTCGGACATTTTCAGCATAGAAAGAACCCAAAGTCGCATACTGGTGTAAATGATGGGCTGTGTTTTCAGCATTAGCTCCCAAATCCAGCATATCAAATCCCTGACCGCCAACCGTTGGCATAGTAGATAGGAGACCCGGTCGGTCAATATTCTTGATACGCCCCACGATAAAGAAACCTGTCGCTAAAAGCGCTCCAGTATTTCCAGCAGACAGCATAGCATCTGCTTCCCCTGCCTTCACAGCCTTGGCTGCCAGAACCATACTAGCCTCTTTCTTCTGACGGATGGCCTTGGTCGGCTCGTCGTCCGAGTCAATCTTCTCCTCCGTGTGGATGATGTGGACCCGCTCACCAGCAGTCAGATAAGGCTTGATTTTCGCCTCATCGCCATAAAGGAGAATTTCAATATCCGAAAACTCCTGTACCGCTCGATTGGCTCCTTCTACCAAAGCCTGAGGGGCATTGTCCCCTCCCATAGCATCAACAGCTATTTTTTTCATTCGATTTATTCCTCGTTCTTATCTTTTAAAATGCTTCCCCAGTCCCCCAGAGAATCTATAAATTTTTTGGATTTGAGATGGATGCCGACATATTCATCATAGAGCAGGTCGATAAAATCCCGCAGCTGCTTTTTAATATCTGGCTTCAAAGAAATGGTCTCCAATTCGCTAAAGCGGACCGCCTGAAATTGGTCCAGCAGAAAAGGAAGATTTGGATTTAGATGACAGCGGCGTTCATCCTGATGGTAATGCTCAGGGCAAAGAACTCCGCTATATTTGAAAGAGAAGTCAAAAGGCAAGCCCGTCCGATGACAAAAGGCACAGTCATGGAAGTTCAGCGAAACCCCAAAACGTGACAAAATTTGAATCTCAAAGATATTGGTCAGCACCTCATAGTCCAGACCATTATTCATCATCTCCAAAGTTTTCTGCAAAAAAGCAAAGAGCGCCGGATCCGGCTGATTGTCCTGAAGACTGGCATCTGCCAAGGCTGCCACATAGCTGGCATAGGCCATGATGAATAAGTCCTCATTGATGCGATGGTAGGTGACTACATCTTGATAGTCCTCGATATAGCTAAGACCATCATCATTGATTTTCATCAGTAAGTTCGCCGCAGTCAAAGGCTGAATGACGGGTGCTAGCTTAGATTTACCAGCATGCTTGACGAAAAACATACGCTTACCAGCCTGTTCCGTAAAGATTTTGACCAGCTTATCATCCTCACGGAAATTGCGATTATAGAGAACCAGACCTTGACTTGTTAGAGATTTAAGCATAGGCCTCCATGTAGTCCTTGAGGCGTTTCAGAGCTTCTCGAATCGTCTCCATACTAGCCGCGTAGGACAGGCGGATATAGCCTTCCCCATATTGACCAAAAGCCGCTCCCGGGATAAAGGCCACAGCCTTCTTCTCTGCAAAATCCTGTAGAAAAGCGAAAGAATCTTGATTATAACCGTCTGGTATCTTAGCAAAAATATAAAAAGCCCCATCTGGTTTGATAATCTTAAAGCCTAGCTCAGCCATTTTCTCTATGATATAATCGCGACGCTGGATATACTCAGCCTTCATTGGTTCCGCATCATCTTTCCCAACTGTCAGGGCTTCAATGCCTGCAAACTGAGCCATGGTATTGGCTGCTGTTACGAGATACTGATGGCTCTTAATCAGCTGAGCAGTGAAAACTGCTGGAGCAAAGATAAAGCCCAACCGCCAGCCAGTCATGGCATGAGACTTAGACAGGCCGTTGATGACGATAGTTTGGTCTGGCAGATACTCCGCGATGGAGACATGCCCCTGCTCCGTATAGGTCAGCTCAGAATAGACCTCATCGCAGACCACAAAGACTTGGTATTTTCCTAGGACATCCGCCAGAGCTTTTATCTGCTCCCGCGAATAAGTCACGCCGGTCGGATTGGCTGGATAATTAAGAATGACCGCTTTTAACTGCTCGCCCTGCTCCAAAATAGCTGCTTCCAGCATCTCTGGAGTGAGGACAAAGTTATTGGCCGTTGTGTCAATCTCGACAATCTCTGCCCCTACTAGATTGACAATGGGCTCATAGCCTGGATAAGCAGGAGCTGGCAGCAAGACCTTGTCTCCTTCTTCTAGAATAGCTGTCAGCGTAGCCGACAAGGCCTCTGTTGCGCCAATAGTGACTAAGACCTCATCTTCTGGGCGATAGTGCAGATTGTACTTTTCTTTCACAAAGCTGCTAGCCGCCTGACGCAGCTCCAAGAGACCGCTCATGCCAGTGTAGTGACTTTGATTAGCATCAATCGCTGCCTTGGCCGCTTCTTTGATATGATCCGGTGTCGTAAAATCCGGCTCCCCTAAGGTCAGCCGAAGAACTCCGGGAATAGCAGAAATTGATTGGTCAAACTGACGAATCAGCGAAATTTCTATTTTTTCTAAGTTTTTATTAAATTTCTTACTTAAATCCATACATACCTCCAGCCGCTCAATAGAACTATTATACTATAAATGCAGAAGCATAGCAAAAGCTATTACATGATTTCTTATGCAGAAAAAGGACTAAGCTTTGCACTCAGTCCCTTTTTTCCTTGCCTTAAAATTCTTCTCTGGCAGATAGTGGTTATAGCTGCATCTCACGTGACTGGCCAGTCAACGAGTCGGTGTATAAGTCAATTCCTTGCCATGCTTGGTCAGAAAATCTGGCAGTTCTGAATCAGGAATCTGCCGCAAATAAAGGTTAGAACGAATCGTATCATCTTCCTCACGACAGGTTGAGAGAACCAAATACCGGTCACTCGCCTTAATCTGGAACTTAGGATCCTTAGTACGAGCAGCCTCATAGATATTTCTAAGCTGAGTTGTAAAGTCCTCGTCATCCTTAAACTCCGTCCGATAAAAAGCAGTCTCTTCCGGCACGATGACCAGTCCCATAGCTTGATAATAATACTTACGCTCAGGAGTCTCAATCACGACATATCTATGTTTGTCAAAATAATCCTGACGATCATAGTAGTTGACATCATTAAACATGCGATGATCTCCTGCCTTGCTGCCCCGAGCATGCCCGAAAAGCCAAGTCAGACGATCACTGAAATCTTTATGATTGTCCTTATCCATAAAGACCGCTCCCATATAAGGCTCTTGCTTTCCTTCAAAAGTCTTCAGCAGATAAGTCGCATTATCTTTCGTTTGCACCACCGGCTCATCCAACTGTGTACCAGGAGCATAGACATAGCCTATCGTTTCTGAATTCACAGCCTTCAGTTTAGCAAAACGCTCTGCTAAATATTCCTTTTCTGTCTGACTTGAAGATGCAGATGAGCTTGATGTTTCAATCCTTCTAGGATGCGAAACTTGAAGCTTGCTGCCTAATGCTGATGAACGGAAAGAATAAAAAACAGAAACAATAACCAGAACAACTAGCAGGAGGCAGATGCCAACAACAAGGAGCTGTTTCTTATTCGAAGATTGACTCCTATCTTTTTCTTGCATAATCTAAAAATCCTTTATTTTTCATTTTTTACAAAAAATATCACCGAACGAAGGCTCAGTGATATTTAGGCGTTAGCACAAATTAAAGACAAAATTATTTGACTGCACTTGTCTTAGGAAGTGACTTTTCTTCAGAATTCTCCTCATTTTCTTTGTTCTCTTCTTTTGCTTCCGGAGCTTTTTTTGCTTTATTTTCTGATTTTTTAGCCTTCTTTTTACCTGCTGATGAAGAGGACGCCGCCGAAGATTGAGACGGTGCTGGAAAAGTCGGAACTGATGAAGAGGCTGTGGAGTAAGGTGCTGCCGAATAAGCCGGTGTAGATGGATCTGTAGTAGATGGTGCCACTGAAGGCTGATCCGCATTAGCCGACTCTCCCTCACCAATAACAAGAACTTTGTTACCAGCTTGATCCTCCATCACAGCACTTTTGCCAACCGGAGCTTTCTTAGCTTCAGCAACTTGCTGATCCAAAGCTGATTGTGCATCTCTATAGGCCTGCAATTCATCCATAACTTTATTAGATTCTGAGTCCGTACTGCCTTGGGGAACTTCATTATTATCAATGTCATTAACCCAAAGACTGGCTGTACCCTCAGCAAATACTGGTGCAGCAGCCGCGAAAAGTGAAAGGGCCACAGCACTTGAAAGCAAAACCTTTTTCATTATCTCATCTCCTCGTTACTTTTCAAAAATAATTGTAACTCCCCGTTACCTAATATTACCTACTATTAAGTATAGTTCGAACTCTAAAAAAAGTCAAGAATTTTACTACATAAAAATTTCTAAAATCAAAGAATACCAAGGGATGAGACAAATTGTCAATTTACCAACTATTTAAATGGTCATTTATTTATATTTGAAACATCAAGTAATTTGAGTTTTCTTTCAAAGTGAATGTTGGACTTTTTTAAAAAAGATAGTAGGAATAAAATAAAAAAGAGGCCAGAAATCAAGTATCCCAGCCATATATCTCAGATTATTTTTTACCTATTTCAAACAAGGGTGACAGCGGCCGTTTTTCATGAATACGGACAATGGCTTCCCCTAAAAGATGCGCAATTGAAATCTGCTCAATCTTATCAATCAAGCGCTCTTGAGGCAGATAAATTGTATCCAGCACAACCAATTTTTTAATCGCCGACTTTTGGATATTATCCATAGCTGGACCAGACAAGACTGGATGCGTACAGCTAGCATAGACTTCTACAGCCCCTGCTTCAGCGAGAGCGTCAGCTGCATGGCAGATAGTCCCTGCTGTATCAATCATATCATCAATTAAGATACAAGTTTTTCCTTCCACCTTACCAATGATGTTCATAACTTCACTGCTATTCATCTTGTCCACACTGCGACGCTTATCAATAATCGCAATCGGGGTTTTCAGAAACTCTGCTAACTTACGAGCCCGACTCACACCACCATGGTCAGGACTGACTACCACATAGTCTCCTCCTGTCATATTACGGCGCTCAAAGTAATCAGCAATCAAAGGTGCACCCATCAAGTGATCCACTGGAATGTCAAAGAAGCCCTGGATTTGCGCTGCGTGCAAGTCAATAGTCAGCATCCGATCCACACCAGCAATTTCCAACATATTAGCAACTAATTTAGATGTAATTGGCTCACGAGCTCTAGCCTTGCGATCCTGCCGAGCATAGCCATAGTAAGGCATGACAACATTAATGGATTCAGCACTAGCCCGTTTCAAAGCATCTACCATAATCAAGATTTCCATCAAATTATCATTGACTGGCGAGCTGGTAGACTGCAAAATAAAGACGTGTTTCCCGCGAATAGATTCTTCAATATTCACTTGAATCTCTCCATCAGAGAACTGACGAACAGTTGATTTTCCAAGTGGCAATCCAATCTCTTGAGCAACACGCTGCGCTAATTCTTGATTAGAAGAAAGAGCAAAGAGTTTTAAATCAGAAAAAGACATGATTCCCTCCAGATTCTAAATCGTCTTTCATTGTCCAATTACAACTTTTCCCAATTACCATTGTAACTTTTTTCAGTTGATTTTTCAATTAAAAATAAAAAACGCCAGAGGCGCTTTTTACTGATTAGTTCGGATAGATATATGAAACTGTACCTTGTGCAGTTGTTGGGTTAAACCATCCACGGTAGTTACCGATTGATTGTTGTCCAAGGTAGTTTGCTTCTGATACTTGGATGCTTGTAGTAGATTGAACAGCTGTTACTACTGCAACGTGTCCGTATCCACCGTCAGTCCAACATGCAATCGCTCCAACTTCTGGCTGTGAACCAACACGGAAGCCTGCTGCTGCTGCACTTGCAGACCATTGTCCACCATTACCCCAGTAATCGCCAGCCCAAGGAGCTAATGTCTTAGCACCCCATGTACATTGACCTACTGGATAAGAAGATGCAGATGAGCTATAAACTGGTCTATTCGCACGGGCAACAGATTGAGTTACTGCAGGTGCAGCTGGAGCCGCTGCTTCAGCTGCTGGAGCTGAATTAACAACTGCTTGAACCTGAGCTTGCAGGGTAGTGTTTCCTGAAGCTTCAATTGCTTGGCGTTTTGATTCTTGCTCTGCTTTATAAGCAGCTTCACGAGCTGCTGCTTCAGCTGCTGCTTTTTCAGCTGCTGCTTTTTCTTCAAGAAGAGAATTCTTTTCGTTTTCAGCAGTCGCTTTTTCAGCTGCAAGACTTGTCTGAGCTGCTTTCAGTTCAGCTTGTTTTGTTGCCAAAGTTTGCTCGTCATCAGCTAACTTCTCTTGGTTAGCAATTACAGTATTGATAGCTTCATTATTCGCAACTTGCTTTTCAGCAATTGCTTCTTTATCTTTCTTTTGTTGTTCTAGCATTTTGTTATTTGCTGAAACAATTTCGCTCATAGCTGCTACACGAGAGATAGCTTCTGTGATAGAGCTAGAATTTACAACTGTATTGATGTAGCTAGTAGCAGTTCCATTTGTTTGGGTACTGCGTGCTTGATTTGCAAGTGACTCATTACGAGCTACAATATTTTTAGACAGTTCATCAATTTCAGCAGAAAGTTTTGCAGATTCAGCAGACAACTTTTCATTTTCTGCTTTAAGCTCTTCTTGTTGCTTTTGAATAGCAGACACTTGACCTTGAATTTCGTCAACTTGCGTCTGAGCTGATTGTTGTTGCTCTGTCAAGCTATTAATCTTGCTGTCTTGTGCAGCAATCTTTTCATCAGTTGTCTCCGCTTTAACGCTCACAAGTGCAGCTCCTTGTGAAAGGATAACCGTACTCAATAAAATTGATGTGAGTAGTTTTTTCTTCATAAAAATAATACACTCCTTCTTATAAGACATTAACTAGTATACCAGAAAATGCTGTATCATATGTTACGCCTTTATTACATTTTTATTTCTTGTTTATCATAAATACATTTTTTCGAAAACAGGCTGAAAAATGAGGAATATCAGGCCATTGAGAAGGATAGTCGGTACTAAAATGCTAAGGACAAAATCCTGCAAATTCAGACTAGAAAGATTCAAAAATACCGCAAAAGTAAAACTGATTAATTCAAATAAAAATACAAGAATCAAAACAGATAAAAAGCGAGTAAATTTATTTAAAAGCATAGTTGAACTAGACTGACAAACCAAGAGACTTAGAAGAGGAAAAAGAATAAGAGCAATACCAATGGTATGAAAATAGTAAACATCATAAATCAACCCCAAACAGCAAAATAAGAGAATATTGTAGTTTCTAGAGAGGTTGATGGAAACAAAAAGCATGAAAATAAAGATAAAATGACTGACAAGGTGCCATTGCAAAGGCAGAATATTAGCCAGAAAAGTCGAAATCTGCCCGTCGATCAATAAAACAAAAAATAAAATAATAGGAGTCAAAAGATGTTCTTTAATATCTCTCATATCAGTTCCCTACCAACATTACAGCACGGATATCCGACAAATCCGCAGCCGGCTTAACCAGAACAATCTTGTTTAACTGATCCTTAGCCTCAGACACGGAAAGTACCTTACCGACAGGAATATTTTCTGCATTATAAGCACCCAAGCCACTGGTTGCCACCTCATCTCCCTCTTTTATATCTTCAGCACTATTTAACTGACTGATGATATAAGCAGAGTTTTTTGCATCATAACCCGTAATAATCCCATAAACTGGACCAGACTTCGTTTGAATTCTAACAGAAATTTTAGTTGAGTTTTCCTCGTTAGTCAGTAGAGAAACCAAGCTAGACTGACTACTAGTTTCAGAAACACTTCCTACTAGACCACCATTAGCTACTACCAACATAGCATCTGTCACATTATCAGATGTCCCCTTGTCAATGGTCAGCTCATTTTTCCAGGATGCTGGCGTACGGGCAATCACTTCGCTGGCAATTTGTATTTGATTTTTATCAGCCTCTTTAAATTCCAGAAGTTTTCGCAACTGCTCATTTTCATCTTCTAAGGAATCTGCCTTCCCAGCCTTTTCCTCAACCTTATAAAGATTTTTCTTGAGCTGCTGATTCTCTCTATAAGTAGACATCAAATCTGACATTTCTTCTTTTTTATCAGCTACAAAAGCAAAAGGAGAACCAACAAGTCTATCTACCAATGAAATAATATTTGAAGTAGTTGATACAAACCAACTAGAAGAGGTAGATAAGATAAGTATCGTCATTGTAACAACTAATACAAAAAAAGAAAGCAGAAACTTAGACTTTTTAAATCGATTCATCAGAAAAACCTCACTAAACAGGACGAGAAAGTATAAGAAAAGGAGATAGCAAACGCTAAACTCCTCATTATACGGAGAATGGGGGATTCGAACCCCCGCGCCGGTTACCCGACCTAACGATTTAGCAAACCGTCCTCTTCAGCCTCTTGAGTAATTCTCCAATATTTAATGGGCACGAGTGGACTCGAACCACCGACCTCACGCTTATCAGGCGTGCGCTCTAACCACCTGAGCTACGCGCCCAAGTTTGAAAACTTGGTATGAACTTTCGTTCAAAGCGGGTGACGAGAATCGAACTCGCGACAACAGCTTGGAAGGCTGTAGTTTTACCACTAAACTACACCCGCATCACCACTATGATAATGTATGGCGCGAGACGGAATCGAACCGCCGACACATGGAGCTTCAATCCATTGCTCTACCAACTGAGCTACCGAGCCAACTATTGCGGGAGCAGGATTTGAACCTACGACCTTCGGGTTATGAGCCCGACGAGCTACCTAGCTGCTCCATCCCGCGTCAATACTATTCGTCCCTAAGGAGGATGTGGGATTCGAACCCACGCACGCTTTTACACGCCTGACGGTTTTCAAGACCGTTCCCTTCAGCCGGACTTGGGTAATCCTCCAAGATAACACTATGGACCTTGTAGGACTTGAACCTACGACCACTCGGTTATGAGCCGAGAGCTCTAACCAGCTGAGCTAAAGGTCCGACAAGATCATTATAGCGGCGAAGGGGATCGAACCCCCGACCTCCCGGGTATGAACCGGACGCTCTAGCCAGCTGAGCTACACCGCCATCTATCGGGAAGACAGGATTCGAACCTGCGACACCTTGGTCCCAAACCAAGTACTCTACCAAGCTGAGCTACTTCCCGAACTTAAGTTATTACTTAATGCACCCTAGAGGAGTCGAACCTCTAACCGCCTGATTCGTAGTCAGGTACTCTATCCAGTTGAGCTAAGGGTGCTCATCTTCTTCTACTGCCTCTTACAAGTCTATGCCGAGGACCGGAATCGAACCGGTACGATCGTTACCAATCGCAGGATTTTAAGTCCTGTGCGTCTGCCAGTTCCGCCACCCCGGCCGCCTCAAGCGAACGACGGGATTCGAACCCGCGACCCCCACCTTGGCAAGGTGATGTTCTACCACTGAACTACGTTCGCATCCTATTCAAAAATGCCGGCTACATGACTTGAACACGCGACCCTCTGATTACAAATCAGATGCTCTACCAACTGAGCTAAGCCGGCTCATTATTATCTTATATGCGGGTTAAGGGACTTGAACCCCCACGCCCTAAAGCGCCAGATCCTAAATCTGGTGCGTCTGCCAATTCCGCCAAACCCGCTCTTATGACCCGTACTGGGCTCGAACCAGTGACCCTTTGATTAAAAGTCAAATGCTCTACCAACTGAGCTAACGAGTCTCTTACTTTTGAAATCGTCTCGACTTCAACGGTCCCGACGGGAATCGAACCCGCGATCTTCGCCGTGACAGGGCGACGTGATAACCGCTACACTACGGGACCTATTCTTTTCAGAATATGGGAGTTAACGGGATCGAACCGCTGACCCTCTGCTTGTAAGGCAGATGCTCTCCCAGCTGAGCTAAACTCCCTTCGCTAAGCGACTACCATATCTCACAGGGGGCAACCCCCAACTACTTCCGGCGTTCTAGGGCTTAACTGCTGTGTTCGGCATGGGTACAGGTGTATCTCCTAGGCTATCGTCACTTAACTATTGAATTAACTGTCCTGTCCTCTCAGACAAGTCTTGTCAACTCAAAATTGAATACAATATCAAATCTAACATTCCTCTAAACCATCCGCTGCACTCTGATGAATCTCTTATTCTAGGATAAGTCCTCGAGCGATTAGTATTAGTCCGCTCCATGTGTCACCACACTTCCACTCCTAACCTATCAACCTGATCTTCTCTCAGGGCTCTTACTAACTTGCGTTATGGGAAATCTCATCTTGAGGTGGGTTTCACACTTAGATGCTTTCAGCGTTTATCCCTTCCCTACATAGCTACCCAGCGATGCTCTTGGCAGAACAACTGGTACACCAGCGGTAAGTCCACTCTGGTCCTCTCGTACTAGGA
This sequence comes from Streptococcus sanguinis, assembly GCF_050220005.1. Classification (GTDB taxonomy): domain Bacteria; phylum Bacillota; class Bacilli; order Lactobacillales; family Streptococcaceae; genus Streptococcus; species Streptococcus sanguinis_Z. Next base: position 20,639 of record NZ_CP071413.1, on the reverse strand, counting down.
GCAGATCCTCTCAAATTTCCTACGCCCGCGACGGATAGGGACCGAACTGTCTCACGACGTTCTGAACCCAGCTCGCGTGCCGCTTTAATGGGCGAACAGCCCAACCCTTGGGACCGACTACAGCCCCAGGATGCGACGAGCCGACATCGAGGTGCCAAACCTCCCCGTCGATGTGAACTCTTGGGGGAGATAAGCCTGTTATCCCCAGGGTAGCTTTTATCCGTTGAGCGATGGCCCTTCCATGCGGAACCACCGGATCACTAAGCCCGACTTTCGTCCCTGCTCGAGTTGTAGCTCTCGCAGTCAAGCTCCCTTATACCTTTACACTCTGCGACTGATTTCCAACCAGTCTGAGGGAACCTTTGGGCGCCTCCGTTACCTTTTAGGAGGCGACCGCCCCAGTCAAACTGCCCGTCAGACACTGTCTCCGTAGATGATAAACCTACCGGGTTAGAGTGGCCATAACACAAGGGTAGTATCCCAACAACGCCTCCATCGAAACTGGCGTCCCGATTTCATAGGCTCCTACCTATCCTGTACATGTGGCACAGACACTCAATATCAAACTGCAGTAAAGCTCCATGGGGTCTTTCCGTCCTGTCGCGGGTAACCTGCATCTTCACAGGTACTAAAATTTCACCGAGTCTCTCGTTGAGACAGTGCCCAAATCATTACGCCTTTCGTGCGGGTCGGAACTTACCCGACAAGGAATTTCGCTACCTTAGGACCGTTATAGTTACGGCCGCCGTTTACTGGGGCTTCAATTCATACCTTCGCGTTACCGCTAAGCACTCCTCTTAACCTTCCAGCACCGGGCAGGCGTCACCCCCTATACATCATCTTACGATTTAGCAGAGAGCTGTGTTTTTGATAAACAGTTGCTTGGGCCTATTCACTGCGGCTGACAAAAGTCAGCACCCCTTCTCCCGAAGTTACGGGGTCATTTTGCCGAGTTCCTTAACGAGAGTTCTCTCGCTCACCTGAGGCTACTCGCCTCGACTACCTGTGTCGGTTTGCGGTACGGGTAGAGTATGATACAACGCTAGAAGCTTTTCTTGGCAGTGTGACATCACTCACTCGCTACTAAACTTCGCTCCCCATCACAGCTCAACGTTAGAGGTATAAGCATTTGACTCATACCACGCCTCACTACTTAGACGTACATCCATTCGTACGCACGAGTTAGCCTACTGCGTCCCTCCATCACTTCATACTCTAGTACAGGAATCTCAACCTGTTGGCCATCGGATACACCTTTCGGTCTCTCCTTAGGTCCCGACTAACCCAGGGCGGACGAGCCTTCCCCTGGAAACCTTAGTCTTACGGTGGACAGGATTCTCACCTGTCTTGCGCTACTCATACCGGCATTCTCACTTCTATGCGTTCCAGCACTCCTCACGGTACACCTTCTCCACACATAGAACGCTCTCCTACCATACCTATAAAAGGTATCCACAGCTTCGGTAAATTGTTTTAGCCCCGGTACATTTTCGGCGCAGGGTCACTCGACTAGTGAGCTATTACGCACTCTTTGAATGAATAGCTGCTTCTAAGCTAACATCCTAGTTGTCTGTGCAACCCCACATCCTTTTCCACTTAACAATTATTTTGGGACCTTAGCTGGTGGTCTGGGCTGTTTCCCTTTCGACTACGGATCTTAGCACTCGCAGTCTGACTGCCGACCATAATTCATTGGCATTCGGAGTTTATCTGAGATTGGTAATCCGGGATGGACCCCTCACCCAAACAGTGCTCTACCTCCAAGAATCTTTATGTCGACGCTAGCCCTAAAGCTATTTCGGAGAGAACCAGCTATCTCCAAGTTCGTTTGGAATTTCTCCGCTACCCACAAGTCATCCAAGCACTTTTCAACGTGCCCTGGTTCGGTCCTCCAGTGCGTTTTACCGCACCTTCAACCTGCTCATGGGTAGGTCACATGGTTTCGGGTCTACATCATGATACTAAAGCGCCCTATTCAGACTCGGTTTCCCTACGGCTCCGTCTCTTCAACTTAACCTCGCATCATAACGTAACTCGCCGGTTCATTCTACAAAAGGCACGCTCTCACCCATTAACGGGCTCGAACTTGTTGTAGGCACACGGTTTCAGGTTCTATTTCACTCCCCTCCCGGGGTGCTTTTCACCTTTCCCTCACGGTACTGGTTCACTATCGGTCACTAGGGAGTATTTAGGGTTGGGAGATGGTCCTCCCAGATTCCGACGGGATTTCACGTGTCCCGCCGTACTCAGGATACTGCTAGGTACAGAATCTATTTAAAATACGAGGCTCTTACTCTCTTTGGCTGACTTTCCCAAGTCATTCTTCTATAAATTCTGAGTCCACATTGCAGTCCTACAACCCCGAAGAGTAAACTCTTCGGTTTGCCCTCCTGCCTCTTCGCTCGCCGCTACTAAGGCAATCGCTTTTGCTTTCTCTTCCTGCAGCTACTTAGATGTTTCAGTTCACTGCGTCTTCCTCCTCATTCCCTTAACAGAAATGGGTAACAGGCATCAACCTGTTGGGTTCCCCCATTCGGACACCCCCGGATCAAGTGCTTACTTACAGCTCCCCGAGGCATTTCGTCGTTTGTCACGTCCTTCATCGGCTCCTAGTGCCAAGGCATCCACCGTGCGCCCTTACTAACTTAACCTTATTTTTGACCTTTCAGTCTTAAACTCATTAATTTTTACAGCGTTTTCGGTTTATTTTCTTGTTACTATTTGATATCGGTATTCAATTTTCAATGGACAAGTTCTTTATCTAGTCAAACTAGATAATGGAGCCTAGCGGGATCGAACCGCTGACCTCCTGCGTGCAAAGCAGGCGCTCTCCCAGCTGAGCTAAGGCCCCACATAGCCCTCTCAAAACTAAACAAGACTCAAGTGCATTCCGTGTGTCCTTACGGACTCCTTAGAAAGGAGGTGATCCAGCCGCACCTTCCGATACGGCTACCTTGTTACGACTTCACCCCAATCATCTATCCCACCTTAGGCGGCTGGCTCCTTACGGTTACCTCACCGACTTCGGGTGTTACAAACTCTCGTGGTGTGACGGGCGGTGTGTACAAGGCCCGGGAACGTATTCACCGCGGCGTGCTGATCCGCGATTACTAGCGATTCCGACTTCATGTAGGCGAGTTGCAGCCTACAATCCGAACTGAGACTGGCTTTCAGAGATTAGCTTGCCGTCACCGGCTTGCGACTCGTTGTACCAGCCATTGTAGCACGTGTGTAGCCCAGGTCATAAGGGGCATGATGATTTGACGTCATCCCCACCTTCCTCCGGTTTATTACCGGCAGTCTCGCTAGAGTGCCCAACTCAATGATGGCAACTAACAATAGGGGTTGCGCTCGTTGCGGGACTTAACCCAACATCTCACGACACGAGCTGACGACAACCATGCACCACCTGTCACCTCTGTCCCGAAGGAAAACTCTATCTCTAGAGCGGTCAGAGGGATGTCAAGACCTGGTAAGGTTCTTCGCGTTGCTTCGAATTAAACCACATGCTCCACCGCTTGTGCGGGCCCCCGTCAATTCCTTTGAGTTTCAACCTTGCGGTCGTACTCCCCAGGCGGAGTGCTTAATGCGTTAGCTGCGGCACTAAGCCCCGGAAAGGGCCTAACACCTAGCACTCATCGTTTACGGCGTGGACTACCAGGGTATCTAATCCTGTTTGCTCCCCACGCTTTCGAGCCTCAGCGTCAGTTACAGACCAGAGAGCCGCTTTCGCCACCGGTGTTCCTCCATATATCTACGCATTTCACCGCTACACATGGAATTCCACTCTCCCCTTCTGCACTCAAGTTAAACAGTTTCCAAAGCATACTATGGTTAAGCCACAGCCTTTAACTTCAGACTTATCTAACCGCCTGCGCTCGCTTTACGCCCAATAAATCCGGACAACGCTCGGGACCTACGTATTACCGCGGCTGCTGGCACGTAGTTAGCCGTCCCTTTCTGGTAAGATACCGTCACAGTGTGAACTTTCCACTCTCACACCCGTTCTTCTCTTACAACAGAGCTTTACGATCCGAAAACCTTCTTCACTCACGCGGCGTTGCTCGGTCAGGGTTCCCCCCATTGCCGAAGATTCCCTACTGCTGCCTCCCGTAGGAGTCTGGGCCGTGTCTCAGTCCCAGTGTGGCCGATCACCCTCTCAGGTCGGCTATGTATCGTCGCCTTGGTGAGCCGTTACCTCACCAACTAGCTAATACAACGCAGGTCCATCTGGTAGTGATGCAATTGCATCTTTCAATTAATTATCATGCAATAATCAATTTTATGCGGTATTAGCTATCGTTTCCAATAGTTATCCCCCGCTACCAGGCAGGTTACCTACGCGTTACTCACCCGTTCGCAACTCATCCAAGAAGAGCAAGCTCCTCTCTTCAGCGTTCTACTTGCATGTATTAGGCACGCCGCCAGCGTTCGTCCTGAGCCAGGATCAAACTCTCATTAAAAAGTTTGAGTTCGCACTCATTACTGTCCACTGACAGATTTATTTTCTCGTTTTTTTGACAGGTTACATATCTCTATGTCACCCTGCACTTGGTTCGTCTTGTTCAGTTTTCAAAGGGCTTTGTCTTTCGCGACAACTATATTAGTATATCACCTATACCTACTACCTGTCAATACCTTTTTTAATCTTTTTTTATTTTTATTTAATAAAAAAACTTGATAGTCGAACCTGTTCTATTAAAACAGATTTCGACTCATCAAGCTTGATTATTATAAAATCGTATTATCTTGAAAATCTTTTAAATGATTTTTCAAATCTTTGAGCATGGCTCTTCTTCCTTTGAAGCGCTCATTGCTCATCAATCTCTGATAATTATCCAATCCAACATCATCAAGAGTCCTTTTATAATTACCAATTGCCTCTCTGAAAGCAACTAACTCATCCAGAAACAATTCTTTTGATTTTAAACGATGTCCAATCTCACTCACTTCTTCATAAGGCTGGCGGTCCAATTTGCGCTTTTGGCTTTCTTGTTTGCGAATTTTATCATGTATATGATTTCTGAATTTTGTTTTGAAATAACGATAGAGTTTTTCCTCATCATTTTCAATTCCTTTTTCTTTAAGTAGAAGCTCGTATAAAACTAACATCCCTTCTTGCTCCCAATCACTATGTTCCCACAAATGAATATAGTAATCTTTCTTACACTTCCAAACTATCCATTTTACCTTCTCATAAGTAGTTCTAAAATCCATAGTTCCTCCTTAAAATTTACTTGACTTAATTCTACTGTAAATAGAAAGTAAGGTGGGCTCTTTCTTCTAAAAAGCATCTTTCAGGAGCTCTTCTGACTCGAATAACTGTTTTTAAGTCATTTCAGGCGTATATTTAGTCATTTGGGAGGATTGTGCGAAGTATGAAAGCAAGAAAAAAATCAAATGCTTACACATTTGATTTTTTAAACCTAGCTCCGCCAGTAGGACTCGAACCTACGACATCATGATTAACAGTCATGCGCTACTACCAACTGAGCTATGGCGGATTATATAGTCCGTACGGGATTCGAACCCGTGTTACCGCCGTGAAAAGGCGGTGTCTTAACCCCTTGACCAACGGACCATTTTTTGTCCCTCTGCAGAACATATTCCATTATATCAGCTTTTCTTCCTTTGTCAATAATTATTTCAGAAAAAGAGAAAAAAGTTGGAATTTCTCCAACTTCTTCTACTCGGAACTTTTTTCTTCCATTTTCGTTTTAATTTCATCATAAGAAAGTGCATGAGCTTCTTTATCTAATTCAAGTTCAGACTCTTCTGGCATTTTGCCAGTTTCATACAATGATTTAATCTGATTGCTATCCAAAGTTTCATATTTAAGAAGCGCTTCGGCAATCAATTTATGAGTTTCACGATGGGACTGAATAATCTCTGCAGCTTTGTTACGAGCTTCATTAAGAAGTTCTCTTACTTCTTCGTCAATCTCATATGCTGTCTGTTCTGAAATTGATTTTTGAGGACTGGCTGCACCAAACATAGCATGGTTTCCTTCGTATTGAACCGGACCAAGTTTTTCGCTCATTCCATATTCTGTTACCATACTGCGGGCCATCTGAGTTGCCTGTTCAAAGTCATTAGAAGCACCCGTTGTTTGAACATTAAAGATAATCTCTTCAGCTACACGGCCACCCATAAGACCAGCTAATTGCTCTTTCATATCTTCTTTAGATAGAAGCATTTGGTCTTCTTTAGGCAAGGCAATCATATATCCACCAGCGCGTCCACGAGGTACGATAGTTACCTTATGTACGACACGCGCATTTGACAATACCAAACCAACAATAGTATGTCCAGCTTCATGATAAGCAACCATTTGACGATCACGTTCAGACACCATCTTATCTTTCTTAGAAGGTCCTGCGATTACCCGATCTTCTGCTTCATCAATATCATCTGCATCAATGACTTTCTTGTTACGACGAGCAGCAACCAAAGCAGCCTCATTCAAAACATTTTCCAAATCAGCACCAACAAAACCTGGTGTCTGCTGAGCAACTAGTTTCAAATCAACATTTTTAGCCAGTGGCTTATTCTTAGCATGAACACGGAGAATAGCTTCCCGACCTTTAACGTCAGGACGGCCGACCAACACTTTTCTGTCAAAACGGCCAGCACGCAGCAAGGCTGGATCCAATACATCCGAACGGTTAGTAGCCGCAATGATAATGATTCCTTCATTGCCTTCAAAACCATCCATTTCAATCAAGAGCTGATTAAGGGTTTGCTCCCGCTCATCGTTACCACCGCCAAGGCCAACACCACGCTGACGACCGACTGCATCGATTTCATCGATGAAGATAATGGCAGGAGCTGCTTTTTTCGCATCTTCGAACAAAGAACGAACCCGGCTTGCTCCGACCCCAACAAACATTTCTACAAAGTCGGAACCTGAGATACTGAAGAAAGGAACACCTGCTTCTCCAGCAACTGCCTTAGCAAGCAAGGTTTTACCAGTTCCTGGAGGGCCTTCTAGAAGAACACCAGCAGGAATACGAGCACCTAGTTTGGTGTAACGTTTCCGATCTTTCAAAAACTCAACAACTTCTACTAGCTCTTGTTTTTCTTCTTCGGCACCAGCTACATCTGAAAAACGAACCTTAATATCTTCTTTGTTAGCAGCACGCGCCTTATTGCGGCCGAAATTCATGGCACCGCGGGCACCACCGCCTCCACCTTGATTCATCATGGACATAAAGAAGAAGATGACAATCACAAAAGGAACGATGGAAGTAAGGATTGTAATCCACATTCCGCTTGAACTTTCACGCTTTATGCTGATTTCAGTATTATGCTCAGAGGCTAATTTTTGTAAATCAGAAATTGTAATATCTGACGGTAAAATAATACTTGTGAATTTCTCTACTTTAGAAATGTTTGGAGTGAAAAATAAAATCCCTGTATCTTCTTTTGATTCCTGAGGTGTTTTGTAAGTACCTGAAATCTCGACGACGCTGCCATTTGGCTGGTAGCTCATCTCTGTGACATTATTTTCCTTAATTTCCTTCACTAATTCTGTGTAATTGATTTGTTGACTGCGACCGCCAGTATCTCCTGAGAAGAAATACTGAAACCCTGTCACTAGGACAACAATAATCAGAATATAGAGAAATGGATTTTTTATAAAACCATTGTTTTGCTTATTTTTCATCTATTAATAGTAAACCTTTATTTTGTATAAACTTCTTCTTTCAAAATACCAATATATGGAATATTACGATAGTTCTCATTATAATCTAATCCATATCCAACAACAAATTCATTTGGAATTGTGAAACATGTATAATCTGCATCAATTTCAACAACACGGCCTTCTGGTTTATCCAAAAGTGTAGCAATTTTTACTGATGCAGCATTTCTTTCCTTAAACAAATTGCACAGATTTTTTAAAGTCTGACCAGTATCAATAATATCCTCAACAAATAGGATATCACGTCCTGTGATGTCTTGATCAATGTCCTTAATAACATTAATGACACCTGAGCTAGCAGTACCACCATGGTAGCTAGAAACCAACATAAAATCAAGCTCAATATGTGTGTCAATATGCTTGATTAACTCAGCCATAAAAGGCACGGAACCTTTTAAGATTCCAACAAAAATTGGATTCTTACCTTGGTAGTCTTTGGTTAATTGCTGACCAAGCTTTTTTGCAGCATCCACGATTTCTTCATGGGAAATCAATATTTTTTTGATATCTTGTTCTAGCATAATTTTACCCATCTATTTTCTGAATATAAAGTACAGTACTCATTATATCACTTTTTAATGCCTTACTCAAATCACTGATAGCAATATTTAAGATTGCTAAAATTTGATGATTTTGTTCCACTATTACAGATGAATTCCGTTCTTCAAAGGAAACCTTCTTATCAATAAAAAGACGACGAAGTTTCTTGTGATGATCATTCAGCAAAATACTGTCTCCCTCTTTTCGGAAGCGGAGTGTCAGCGAAGTTTCACGCGAAACAAAAATTTTCTGGATATTTTCACCACTCAAAGGAATCCCGAATGAAAATCGATAATGCCCAAACTCAATCAGATTCTCAAATTCTAACAAAATTGAATCCATTTTTAAATCGGGCTTACGACTGATTTTTTTAATTTCAAAACGCTGGTAATCTTTAACAAGCTCATAGTCTTTTTTCAAAGTGTGCTGATAATTGGCCTTAGTCCGCAGGATGTTTAAAACTTCCTCAAACTGCTGCTTGCTCAAATTCAGTCCAGGAAAGTTTTCAAGATAGTTCTGCAATAGAAAACGTTGAACCTGGGGGATTTGCTGATGAAAGACTTGGACATTTTCTATATCTAAATCTCTGGTCAAGTGAAACAAAGCGGTCTGCCAATCTTCAATTTCCTTTCCTAGATACCGCAAAGAATCCTTAAATTGTGGATTTTCTTTTTCTAGATCCGGCAGATAAAGATTGCGAATTCGATTTCTGAGATAGTCATTTTGAAAATTACTGCTATCTTCAAAATGCTGAATATCTGGAAAGTCTGACTTACGAAAAGTAAGCAAAGGACGAATCAGTTCCCCGCAAGCAAAAGACTGGACAGCTTTCATGCCGGACAGATGACGAAGTCTAGCTCCACGCAGCAGCCGCATAAAAACAGTCTCAGCTTGGTCATCTGCGTGGTGGGCAGTTACCAAAGCTGTATAGTGCCCCTCCTGCATCACTTTCCCGAAAAAATCATAACGGAACTGCCGAGCAGCATTTTCTGAAAAATTACCAGAAAAACTTGATGTAAAAATCTTTACACCAAGCTGTTCCGCAATCTTTACTAATGCCTTTTCTTCTTGATCTGACTCTGGCCGCTGTTTGTGATTGACATGAGCAATCGCAAGCTCGATAGCCAGTTCTTTTTGATAATCAACCAACAGCTGCAGCAGCGTCATAGAATCCAGTCCACCTGATACAGCAACCAAAACTTTTCGATGGTCTTGGAAATACTTTTTCTCCTGCATTTTTTTAAGAAATTCTTGCTTAATCATTTCAGGACTCCATAGACATCGTCTGCTATCTGGGAAATGTTATCATAGTTTGAATTATTAGTAAAAATGACAATGATAAAAGGAGAATCTGCATAGACAATCGCAGCATCATGCTTGAAATCATAGGCGTCGCCAATTTTATGAGCTACTTTAGCATCAATATTTTTAGAAATCCGTTGATTATCATAATTTGTCTGAGACAAGGCATCGATAATCATACCATTTTGCTCATAGATTGCTTCCAAAACATTTCCAGTCATACGTGAAGATGCTTGTCTTTCTTCCACATCCCATTTCTTTCCAGCTATTTTGTTGATAGTTTGCTGAAATTTTTTATCAGATTGATTGGTCGCATAATAACCTAAGATATTGTGGGCAACATTATCTGATTCTTTGGCCACTCGATTAATCAAATCCTGAACTGAATATTCCTTGTCATCAGCTGACTTAGCAATACTGCCACTTCCTTCTGGTTCATAAGCACCTGCAAAATCGTTGACTGCTCCAATATACTTGAACTTCTGATCTAAGGAAAGTTTTTTCTGATCCAGCTGTTCCTGCACATAGTAGAGATAAGGCAGTTTGGTCACACTGGCCGAATACATCTCTTGATCTTGATTGATACCTGCTTCTTTGCCAGTGTCCAACTGTTTGACATAGATAGAGTAGTCAGCTTTGTTATACTTACTGCTCAGAATTTCTTGAACTTTGTCCATTCGATTATCAGTCTCATCCAGAAATTCCATAGAAACCCAGCCCTGTCCTTCAATCTGGGCATAAGTTCCTTTGACTGTCTGGACAATTTGAACAATGTTTACTTTTGTATATGGAGCTAATGTTGTATTGATTTTTTTAGCTCCGTTGATATTGGCTTTATCATAGAGAATGAAGCCAGGTTTCAGCCACATTTCTTGATGGATATCTTGAATTGACTGGACAGTATCTTCGTAAATTGTATTTTTATCCGCTATCACAAATTGCCCATTTTTCAGCTTGAAAATCGGAACTTCTTCTTCATTTACATAAAATCCTGCTATTTGAATAGGCTGGTCTGGAACTAGCTTTCCAGCAGTCTTACTCAGAGTAGAATCTGTAAATGTAGGAATTTCTTCATAAACATTAGGATTTGTCGGGATGCTATCATAATAGCGTCCATACGTAGTGCTTGTAAAACGATATTTTTCTTCCTCGTCTAACACGAAATCTTTTTCGGTACTAATAACTGTGATACTGCTAAATAAAGCTGGCAACAAAAATATCAGTAACAAAAACTTACGCATGTTTTCCCCTTCCCTCTTGATTTTCTTGAAGTTTCAAAGCTTGATTTTTTTCAGCCAGTTCTTCTAATTTCTCATCTGAAAAGGCCAAGAACTGCTCAATTGTTTTTAATAAATCTTCCATAACTACTGTGGTAATAAATCAGGGATAGTATAAATGTACTCGCCCTCTTTTGAAAAAGAGTATTTAGCGCGTGCATACTTAGCAGCATAGCTGTCATCTTTTAACTTTGTTGCTATATCAGATTGATAGACCTTTTCTTCGCTGAGTGTCTGATATTTCTCCTGGAGTTTAGAATACTGTTCACGACGCTGCAGCAAGGTTTGATAACTCTGGTACAAATTATAGGTAGGTAAAATAAATAAGAGGATCACCAAAATCAGAACCCAGCCCATAAAACGGTTGCGTTTTCGCCGTTCCTGATCCACATATCTGCGGCGTTGATTTTCATCTTGAATAAAACGATTATTGAGTTGGACGATATTTTTAGGCATCTTCTTCTATCCTTGTTTCACTGACTATTTCGTACATTTTAGCTGCATCTTCTTTTTTGGTACTATCTTTCATCTCCAGAACCTTTACAGTCAAGAGTTTATTACCAAAGCGTACTTCAACCAAGTCATCCACTTTCAAATCTGTTGAGCTCTTAGCCAAGATACCGTTCACTTTTATCCGGCCCTTGTCAGCTACTTCTTTAGCCACTGGACGTCGCTTGATAATCCGTGACACTTTCAAATATTTATCTAATCTCATCCTATTACCTCATTTTCTCTTAATTTATTATTCTACCATTTTTTGAGAAAAATAGAGCTTAAAAAGCCAAACTTCACTGAATTGTAACCTTTATTCTGCCTTGCGGTGTTTAATTTCCAGCATCTTTTCTCCAAAATTAACTAGACCTTCTAAAATCTCATAATCTTTTTTGTTCTTCACATCAAAAATCACTTCAATCAAGCCATTTTTTTCACCAATTCGAGCCTTTAAATTCGTCATCGAAAGTGCTTCAAAATAGTCCTGCGTTAGATAAAGCTGCTGCGAAATTTTCTCAAAATGAATACTTACTGCATTCTGCTGGCGTTCCACTGACTTTACAAATGCCTGATCTAAATAAGACTTAGCAAGTCCAATCTCCAACAGATAGGCTACAACATCAGGATACTCCCCAAAGCGATCAATCAATTCATTTTGCAGATTTTCATAGTTTACACGGCTGTCAATCTCACGAATTCTCTTGTAAATTTCAATTTTCTGTCTTTCATCAGAAATATAGTCACTAGGCAGATAGGCATCAATCTGCAGATTAATCTCTGCATTGCTCTTTTGACGCTTGTTTTCTCTACCCTGCTTTTTAGCAATGGCTTCTTCTAGAAGCTGTGAATACATTTCAAAACCAACAGAATCAATAAAGCCAGATTGCATACTTCCTAAAATATTGCCAGCCCCTCGAATAGACAAATCTCGCATGGCAATCTTAAATCCAGAACCTAACTCTGTAAATCCCTTAATAGCCTCTAGACGCTTTTCAGAAACTTCTGTTAGGATCTTATCTGGTCTGTACATCAGATAAGCGTAGGCAATCCGATTACTGCGGCCAACCCGTCCACGAAGTTGATACAAAGTTGACAGCCCCATATGGTCAGCATTTTCTACAAACAAAGTATTGGCATTTGGGATATCAACTCCAGTTTCAATAATGGTTGTGGTCACCAAAATATCGTATTCTCCATTGATGAAATCCAGTAAAGTATTTTCTAAACGAATCTCACTCATTTGACCATGAACATAGCCTATAGAAGCTTCTGGGATTAACTCTCTTAATTCCGAAACTTTCTTTTCAATTGTGTCAACCTTGTTGTAAAGATAGTAAACCTGTCCACCTCGGTCTATTTCACGTAAGACAGCTTCTCGAATTACTGTAGGATTGCTTTCTAAAACATAGGTCTGAACAGGATAGCGATTGGTAGGCGGGGTCTCAATGACTGACAAATCGCGTATCCCCAGCATAGACATATGAAGAGTTCGAGGAATAGGAGTTGCTGTCAAAGTTAAGACATCAACTTTCTTTTTCAATTCTTTTAATGTTTCCTTATGTTTAACTCCAAAACGCTGCTCCTCATCAATGATGATTAAACCTAAATCCGCAAATTCTACATCTTTTGATAAGAGTCGGTGGGTTCCGATGATAATATCAACTTGTCCCTTCTGCAGCTTCTCCAGAGTCTGTTTTTGTTCTGCTTTACTCCTGAAACGGCTGAGTACCTCGACATTAACCGCAAAATCATTAAAGCGTTCTTTAAAGTTAGTATAGTGCTGCTGGGCTAAAACCGTTGTTGGTACTAATACAGCCACCTGTTTATGATCGTTGACAGCCTTAAAAGCAGCCCGCATAGCTACTTCTGTTTTTCCAAAGCCGACATCACCAACTAAGAGCCGGTCCATTGGACGACTGCTTTCCATATCCTTCTTCACTTCCTGAATACTTCTTAGCTGGTCCTCTGTTTCAACATAGGGAAAATCATTGTCAAATTCCTCTTGATTAGAATCATCCGTTGAGAAAGCAAAACCTTTTAGCTGGCTGCGTTCAGCATATAGTTTAATCAAATCATCCGCAATATCCTGAACCTGATGCTGAACTTTTTGCTTACTCTTCTGGAAGCGACCGTCATTTAGCTTATTTACCTTAGGTGTTTTTCCATCGCTGGCAACATACTTTGATAGGAGATCAATCTGGTCAACTGGAATCGAAATACGATCAGAATTTTGATATTGAATTGTCAGATAGTCACGGTGGACGCCAGAGATTTCAATCGTTTCTATCCCCAGATAACGTCCTATCCCATGAATATTATGGACAACATAATCCCCTTTTTCTAGCTCATTATAATCTTTCAGTCGTTCAGCATTTGAGATATTCTGACGCCGGATTTTTCGTTTTATTTTTTTATGAATAATTTCGTACTCTGTAATAAGAACAATTTTCTCATCTACGAAATTAAAGCCTTGAACAAGATTTCCTTCTATAAGCTGAACTGCATTTTTGTGAATCTCAGCCTCTTTTATATAGTCTAAATGAATATCATATTCCTGTAAATTTTTATGTAAACTTTGTAAACCTGCTGAAGAATTCGCTTGTAAGATTATTGTATAGCCAGATTTTTTATAACGATTAATTTCTTCCTTGAGCAAAGGAAACTGACTGAAAAATTCTTGCATTGGGTACTGATTGAATTGATACAAAGCATCAAATTTCAGATTTCCCAAACCTTTTTGAAAGCTTGAAAAGAAGGTTGCTGGTTTATATTGACGATAATCTTGATACTTATCTGCAAAATATTTCTGACTTGATAAAGCTTTACAATTTTGTAAATCATCTGTCAACAAGCTAGCTGTTTCCAGTTCAAATTGAGCATGTCGATCCACAATTTTTTGAAAATCATCAAAAAACACAGGACTATGAACAGGCAAGTAGTCTAAAATAGTCCATTCTTTCTGATAAAAATAAGAAAGGAATTTACGAATATCTGCATGATGAAACTCCTGTTTGGAACTGATTAGTAATTCTTCTAAGTAAGATTTCAAAGCAGGATCAACAGCTTTTTCTAAAATAGCTTCCAGATTTTCCCGTCCTCGAGCATAATCTTTCTCAGAAAGCAGGATATCAGAAGCAGGTTTAATCAAAATACTTTCTATGTTATCAATTGAAGTTTGATTTTCTGGATTGAAAATCCGAATACCATCAATTTCATCGCCAAAAAACTCCAGACGATAAGGTGCCTCTGCTGAGCGCTCAAAAATGTCTAAGATGTCTCCTCTTAGACTATATTCTCCCTGACTTAAAACTTGAGACACCTTCTTGTATCCTGTTCTTGACAGGATCTTGACAAGATTGTTTAGGTCATATTCTTGTCCAACTGTCAAATTTATGTTGATCTTTTTAAAATCAATGGGATTAGGCAAGAGTAATTTGCTAGCCGCTACATTAGTAACTAGAATTCCAGACTTTTGATTATCTATTAAAAAGTTTAGAGCATCTAATCTCGAAAATATTTTCTCCTGTGAGGCAAAGACAAATTCTGCTATAGGAGTATCATCTGCTAAGAAAGTATAGACCTTGTCTTCTCCCAACAAAGAAATCAAATCGCTAGCCAAACGATCTGCTTCATTTTGACTAGAAGTCAGCACAAGGATTTTCTCTGCTTCTTCTAATCCAGCCGCTATAGTAATTGCTTTTGTTGATGCAGACAATCCCATTATCAACTGTCTGCTGTTTTTATGGAGATTTTTCTTCCAATCTGAAATTTGCTGGTTTTGACAAAATAAGTCAATCAGGTTCATTTTATTATCCATTGTATTTCTGCATAGTTTGTTCAAAATTGCCTGACTGTAAATAATAATTTACAGCATTGTCAACCTTATCAAGAGTCTTCAGAATTGTTATATAATCATCTGTATCAAATTTTCCTAGAACATGGTGAACCACTGTCATGCCTTCTTTAGGACGGCCAATCCCTATCTTTATCCGTTTAAATTCTTGACTTCCAATGTGTTTGATAATAGATTTAATACCGTTATGGCCACCAGCTGAACCCTTGCTGCGCAAACGAATCTTACCAACTTCCATATCCAAATCATCATAGATGACCAATAAATCCTCTATATCTAAACCATAGTATGCTAGTAAAGCTTGAACGGCCTTTCCGCTCTCATTCATAAATGTAGTTGGTTTGACAAAATAAACTTTTTCACCATTTAGAAAAGTAGAGGCGATATCTGCTTGAAAGATTTTATCAGCTGTAAACTTTAAATCAAGATCTTTACAAATCTTGTCAACTAGCATAAAACCAATATTATGCTTGGTTTCGATATATTTTTCTCCTGGATTTCCCAGACCGACTATTAACTTTACCATTTTTCTCCTTTATAAAAGCCAAAAGGGCTGGAAAAAATTTTCCAACCTAGAATTTTTAAACTTTACAAATACTTTACACATTAAATCTAAATTCCATAATATCGCCATCTTGAACGATATATTCTTTTCCTTCTTCGCGCAAACGTCCAGCTTCTTTAACTGCTTTTTCGCTACCATAGTGCACTAGGTCATCATAAGACATAGTGACTGCTCGAATAAAGCCTTTTTCAAAGTCTGAGTGAATAATGCCAGCTGCTTGCGGAGCTTTCATTCCACGCTTAAAGGTCCAAGCACGCACTTCCTTTTCACCAGCTGTAAAGTAGGTTCCAAGTCCCAACAGATGATAAGCTGCTCTGGTCAGTTTATCCACACCTGATTCTGTCAAGCCGATAGCTTCCAGAAATTCTGACTTATCTTCATCGTCCAATTCAGAAATTTCTTCCTCTGCACGCGCTGAAATGACAACAACTTCAGCTTTTTCTGTAGCTGCAAATTCACGAATCTGTTTCACATAGTCAATATTATCTGGATCAGCTACCTCATCTTCACTGACATTGGCCACATAGAGAACTGGCTTAGTCGTTAAGAGAAAGAGCCCTTTGACAATTTTTTGTTCTTCTTCTGTGAATTCAATTGTGCGAGCTGACAGACCATCTTCCAGGACAGGCTTAATTTTCTGTAAAACATTAAATTCTGCCACTGAATCCTTATCTTTTTGGGTCCGAGCCATCTTCTCTACACGCGCATAGCGTTTGTTAATACTTTCTAGGTCTGCTAAAATCAATTCTAGATTAATGGTCTCAATATCAGCCATTGGATCTACAAATTCAGACTCACGACCTTGTTCCCGCATGACATTTTCATCATCAAAGGCACGTACTACATGGACGATAGCATCTACTTCGCGGATATTGGCTAAGAATTTATTCCCTAGTCCTTCTCCTTTTGAAGCACCTTTCACAATTCCAGCAATATCAGTAAATTCGAATGTTGTTGGAACTTTCTTCTGTGGTTTGATGAGTTCTGTTAATTTATCCAAACGAGCATCCGGAACTTCTACCCGCCCGACATTTGGATCAATTGTCGCAAAAGGGTAATTAGCTGCTTCTGCACCTGCTTTTGTAATTGCATTAAATAAAGTTGACTTACCAACATTGGGTAAACCAACGATTCCTGCTGTCAAAGCCATTCTTATCTTCTCCATTCATCTTTTCAATCCAAACCATTATACCATAAATCCTTATCCTAAACAGCGGATTTAAGTTATTTTTTCTAGCTTTCTTTACAAAAATGTAAAATAAATTGAAGAAAAAAATGGTATAATATAGCTAATATTCTTATTAAAGGAGTCTCTAATGAAAAAGAATACTTTCAAAACACTTTTTCTTTCCTTCCTTACGGTTTCCGCTTTGTTTGTTTTAGCTGCCTGCAGCAGTCCTAAAAAAGCTTATTTCCAGCTGATTGACCAAAATACTAAGCAAGATAGCCGCATCACTGTTGAATATAAAGGTGATGAGCTTCTTATAAACGAAACAAACAACACCTTCTACTATAAACCAGTTGGCTTGACAAAAGACACTGCTAAAGAGCAGACAGAAGCCTATGCTAAATCTATTGAGGGTATCAAAGGATTAACTCATAAAATTGAGTACAAAGATGATTATTTAACTGAAAAACTGACAATTGATTTTAGTAAAGCTGATATTGAAGAACTACAAAGTAAGCAGCTTCTTCAAACATCTGGTAATCAAAAAGCAGATTATATCAGCTATAAAGAAACTGCTAAATTACTCGAAAAAGCAGGTTATAAAGAAGTTAAAGACGGTAAATTTGAAGATCTTAAATAAAAGCAAAAGGGATAGGACTAAAAAAGTCCTATCCCTTTTTGATTGAAAAATAAGAAAATCAAATCTAAATCTGCCGTTCAGCAATGCAAATTAGTTTTCCACAATTGTATTTACGATGATTTTTAGTTCAATCAATTATTTTCTTCATTTTTCTTTCAAAATCGTGACGACTCATCATCACAAGATGTTCACAATTGGTGCAACGAATTTTGATATCTGCACCAACCCTTGTGATTTCCCAGCGATTCGCCTTTTTCCCAGTCGCTTTAATAGTGCAGGCATGCGGCTTTTTCATTTCTACAAAATGACCAATTTCATACATTTTCTTTCTCCTTTCAAGGAACTAGCATAGTTCAGGAAGAAAACTTAAGCATCTATCATACTTTGTAAATGAAAAGAGCTTAGAACCAAGAATTAAAAATCTTTAACTTGGCCCACTGCTTTTCATCTTAATTAGTTCTGACAGGTGTAATTAGCTGAATAAAGTTTTCTGTGTCTTCACTCGGTACCAAGGTGAAAGGACGAACGGATGAGATAAAACTAATCGTTACTTTTTCACTGTCAATGGCCTTCAAAGCATCGATCAGATAAGTTGGATTAAAGCTAATGGTCAAATCTTCGCCAGTTACACTTTCTGTATCAATTTCTTCGTTAACACGGCCAACCTCTGGTGAATTTACATGGGCACTGACAATACCGCCTGCAATCTCCAGTTTAACTGTTCCATTCTGTGTAGCATTAGACAAGAGACGAGCGCGTTCCATAGCTGCACGTAAATCAGAAGTATTAAAAGTAAGGACACTCGTAAATTCAGTTGGAATCAAACGATCTGTATCTGGATAATTTCCTTCTAAGAGGCGGGTGTAGAAGCTGATATTTTCGCTTCTGAAAAGAATTTGATTGTTAGCAAAGAAAACCTCTACCGTTTCAATTTCATCGGTAAAAACAGCCGTAAATTCACGTAAAGAGCGACTTGGAATGACTACGTCAAAATTATCTCCGTTTTTCTCTAGAGTAATTTTCTTTTGACTCATTCTGTGGGAGTCTGTCGCAACTGTTTTCAAAGAACGGTTATCTGTCAAAACAAAGTGAACACCAGTTAAAATTGGACGGCTTTCCTGAACACTGGCTGCAAAGGCTGTTTCGTTAATGACATCTTTGAGAATTTTTGTTTCAAGAACCAAGGGATTGCTGGCAGAAATTTCCTGGATTCGTGGATACTGGTCAGCGTCTTTTCCTTTCAGGGTAATCTCTGATTTGCCGCTAGTCAAGACGATTTGTTTTTGTTCAATTTCTTTAAAATCCAAAATAATATCTGGCAGGCTAGAAACAACATTAATAAAGAAAGTCGCTTCTAATAAAATTGAGCCTGTTGAGTTGACAAGCAAGCCTGCATTTTCATTTTGAGTAGAAATAAAGTTTTCAATTGACACTTGACCATTTGAACCGATTAAGGTGATTCCTTCTTTGGTAACATCGATTTTCACAGTAGAAAGAATAGGAATTGCATTTTTATGACTGATAGCCCTTTTAGTGGTATTTAAAGCTTGTAAGAAGAGATTTTTATTAATAGAAAAATGAATCATGGGATCTCCTTTTTATTTATTTATGATTATAAGATTAATAGTAATAGTAGTTTGTGTGAATTATGTGGAAAAATAGCTTCGTCCTTATTCTAACAAGTTTTGAGACTTGTTCACAAAGTGTGGATAAGTTTTGAAAAAATTCTGTAGTTTTCCACACGCTATTTTATTTTATTCTTGATGCTTTCAATTTCTAAACGCAAATTGTCGTCTGATTCAATCATGGTTTTGATTTTTCCATGTGCATGGATAACAGTCGTATGATCTTTCCCGCCAAATTCACGACCAATTTTAGGCAGACTGTTGTCAGTCAGCTCACGAGTCAGATACATAGCTACCTGCCTAGCTAAAACGATATTTTGTACTCGGCGGCTACCTTTCATCTCTTTGACACTAACACCATAGAATTTCCCAACTTCAGACTGAATCTTATCAATCGGGATAACTGTTACCTGGCTTGAATCCTGCTTGCGTGCTCGAATAGCCTCTGCTGCGATATCAATAGTGATTTCTTTTAGATGTCGAACTCTAGCGATGAGACTGATATCATTCAAAGCGCCTTCCAAGTCGCGGACATTGGAGTCGAATTGTCCTGCAAGATATTCTAAGGTATCATTCGGGAAAATATAATCTAAGTCTTCAATTTTGTTTCGCAGAATTGCAATGCGTGTTTCAAAATCTGGCGGTGTAATATTCTGAGTTAATCCCCATTTGAAACGTGTTACCAAGCGTTCTTCCAAATTGTCCAGATGATCAGGACTGCGGTCGCTGGTTAAAACAATCTGTTTATTTTCACCATGAAGAGCATTGAAAGTGTTGAAAAATTCTTCCTGAGTTGAAACTTTTTTTCCTCCCAAAGATTGAATGTCATCAATCAGCAGAAGATCCAGACTACGATAGATTTTTTTAAAGCTATCCATCTCTCCCAATCTTAAATGTTCAAGGAAGTCGTTAATAAAGGTTTCAGCCGGTATATACTTGACACGCGCATCTGGAATATTTTCTAAAATTTGATTGCCAATAGCATTTAATAAATGAGTTTTGCCTAGGCCAGGTCCTCCATAGATAAAAAGAGGATTATAGGTTGTGGCTAGATTCTCAGACACCGCCAAGGCAGCAGCTTTAGCCCAGATATTTCCGTCTCCCTGAACAAAATTGTCAAAGGTATATTTTGACTTTAATCCAGTATCAATAGGTGGCAAGCTTGGCTGAACAGTGCTGATTTGAGGACTGGTTACTGCAGATTTCGGAGTTTCAGTGTTAGTTTCTTCTTCAAAAATATACTTTCCCGCAATCTGATCATTAAAAATCTCAAATCCTGCAGTAAGAATAACTCCTACTAAGTTTTGTTCCCAAAATAGTTGTTTCACTGGACTATCTAGGAAAATAATAGCTTGTTTTTCTTCAACTTTAACAAGCTTGGCTTCAGCAACAAAGAAATCATAAGTTGTCTGTTTTAGCTGAGCATGAGCCAATTCTAAAATACGATTCCAAAAGTCCTGTTCTTTGGTCAT